>NZ_CP150174.1:852500-3480000 GCF_037964765.1 Paenibacillus sp. FSL K6-2441 | reverse complement strand
AAGATCCATTGTCAAAAGGGAAACAGCCCAGACCATCAGCTAAGGTCCCCAAGTGTGTGTTAAGTGGGAAAGGATGTGGAGTTGCACAGACAACCAGGATGTTGGCTTAGAAGCAGCCACCATTTAAAGAGTGCGTAATAGCTCACTGGTCGAGTGACTCTGCGCCGAAAATGTAACGGGGCTAAACACACCACCGAAGCTATGGCTAGATGCTTTGCATCTGGGGTAGGGGAGCGTTGTATGCGGGTTGAAGGTTGACCGGAAGGACAGCTGGACTTCATACAAGTGAGAATGCCGGTATGAGTAACGAAAAGATCAGTGAGAATCTGATCCGCCGAAAGCCTAAGGGTTCCTGAGGAAGGTTCGTCCGCTCAGGGTAAGTCGGGACCTAAGGCGAGGCCGAAAGGCGTAGTCGAAGGACAACAGGTAGAAATTCCTGTACCACCGTAATCCGTTATGAGCGATGGGGTGACGCAGTAGGGTAGTGACGCGAGCTGATGGATGCTCGTCCAAGCAGTGAGGCTGGTGTGTAGGCAAATCCGCACACCGATAAGGCTAGGCTGTGATGGGGAGGGAAAATTTACAGTACCGAAGGTCATGATCTCACACTGCCAAGAAAAGCCTCTAGCCAGGAGAAGGTGCCCGTACCGCAAACCGACACAGGTAGGCGAGAAGAGAATTCTAAGGCGCGCGGAAGAACTCTCGTTAAGGAACTCGGCAAAATGACCCCGTAACTTCGGGAGAAGGGGTGCCTCGGTAGGGTGAATAGCCCGAGGGGGCCGCAGTGAAAAGGCCCAAGCGACTGTTTAGCAAAAACACAGGTCTGTGCGAAGCCGCAAGGCGAAGTATACGGGCTGACGCCTGCCCGGTGCTGGAAGGTTAAGGGGAGCGGTTAGGAGGAATACCTCCGAAGCTGTGAACCGAAGCCCCAGTAAACGGCGGCCGTAACTATAACGGTCCTAAGGTAGCGAAATTCCTTGTCAGGTAAATTCTGACCCGCACGAATGGCGTAACGACTTGGGCGCTGTCTCAACGAGAGATCCGGTGAAATTTTAATACCTGTGAAGATGCAGGTTACCCGCGACAAGACGGAAAGACCCCATGGAGCTTTACTGCAGCTTGATATTGGACTTGGATACGATTTGTACAGGATAGGTGGGAGCCTAGGAAGCCGGAGCGCCAGCTTCGGTGGAGGCGCCGTTGGGATACCACCCTGATCGTATCTAGGTTCTAACCTGGTACCGTAATCCGGTACGGGGACAGTGTCAGGTGGGCAGTTTGACTGGGGCGGTCGCCTCCTAAAGAGTAACGGAGGCGCCCCAAGGTTCCCTCAGAATGGTTGGAAATCATTCGAAGAGTGCAAAGGCAGAAGGGAGCTTGACTGCGAGACTGACAAGTCGAGCAGGGACGAAAGTCGGGCTTAGTGATCCGGTGGTACCGCATGGAAGGGCCATCGCTCAACGGATAAAAGCTACCCTGGGGATAACAGGCTTATCTCCCCCAAGAGTCCACATCGACGGGGAGGTTTGGCACCTCGATGTCGGCTCATCGCATCCTGGGGCTGAAGTAGGTCCCAAGGGTTGGGCTGTTCGCCCATTAAAGCGGTACGCGAGCTGGGTTCAGAACGTCGTGAGACAGTTCGGTCCCTATCTGTCGTGGGCGTAGGAAATTTGAGAGGAGCTGTCCTTAGTACGAGAGGACCGGGATGGACGCACCGCTGGTGCACCAGTTGTTCCGCCAGGAGCACAGCTGGGTAGCTAAGTGCGGACGGGATAAGCGCTGAAAGCATCTAAGCGTGAAGCCCCCCTCAAGATGAGATTTCCCCGTATGTAAGACCCCTTGAAGACGACAAGGTTGATAGGCCTGAGGTGGAAGTGCCGTAAGGCATGGAGCTGACAGGTACTAATCGGTCGAGGGCTTATCCAAAATTCACCCCAAAAAGTGAAGCGGAGGCTTCGGAGAGTACACCGAGTACTTTTCGGGGACCCCGGGAACTGAATAGGGGCTAAAATGCAAATCTAGTTTCGTATCCAGTTTTCAAGGATTCAACCTTGAACCGATTTTTAGCTGCAAGCCTTTTATAAGGTTTGATCTTTTGCTGAAGCGGAAAGTGCGGAAGTAAAAGCAGCGCAAAAATCTTGTTTGGTGGCAATGGCGGAGGGGTTCCACTCGTTCCCATCCCGAACACGACCGTTAAGCCCTCCAGCGCCGATGGTACTTGGACCGAAGGGTCCTGGGAGAGTAGGACGCTGCCAAGCAATGTTCCCCGATAGCTCAGTCGGTAGAGCACTCGACTGTTAATCGAGTTGTCACAGGTTCGAGTCCTGTTCGGGGAGTCTATCCTGGAAGGAAGGATATATGTTTTGCATATTTCCTTCTCTTCCGGGGAAACCAACTCTTATGGAGAGGTGTCCGAGTTGGCCGAAGGAGCACGATTGGAAATCGTGTAGGCGTCACAAGCGTCTCGAGGGTTCGAATCCCTCTCTCTCCGCCAGCAAGGACTTGAATATGGCCCGTTGGTCAAGGGGTTAAGACACCTCCCTTTCACGGAGGTAACAGGGGTTCGAATCCCCTACGGGTCACCATCTCTTTTCTTTAGTCATCCCAGATCTGGAGGCTTAGCTCAGCTGGGAGAGCATCTGCCTTACAAGCAGAGGGTCGGGGGTTCGATCCCCTCAGCCTCCACCATACTTCTTATTACTGACGCGGGGTGGAGCAGCCCGGTAGCTCGTCGGGCTCATAACCCGAAGGCCGCAGGTTCAAATCCTGCCCCCGCAATTATCCTCTTCAAGAGGATGGCATTATTCTCGTGTGGAGCCGTGGTGTAGAGGCCTAACATGCCTGCCTGTCACGCAGGAGACCGCGGGTTCGAATCCCGTCGGCTCCGCCATTTATCTTCTTAGTTAAGACTTGTACGAGCCATTAGCTCAGTTGGTAGAGCACCTGACTTTTAATCAGGGTGTCGAAGGTTCGAGTCCTTCATGGCTCACCAGTTTCATATTTATTATGCGGACGTGGCTCAGCGGTAGAGCATCGCCTTGCCAAGGCGAGGGTCGCGGGTTCGATTCCCGTCGTCCGCTCCATCTTAATACGCGCCCTTAGCTCAGCTGGATAGAGCGTTTGACTACGAATCAAAAGGTCAGGAGTTCGAATCTCTTAGGGCGCGTTCCCTTTGCCGGTGTGGCGGAATTGGCAGACGCGCGCGACTCAAAATCGTGAGGGAAACCGTGGGGGTTCGAGTCCCTTCACCGGCATCAAACAAGCAGATTTATTAAATCACGAATCGTGATTTAATAAATCTGCTTTTTTTGTTACAACGTGAGATGATCTTAAGTTTAATAATTACAATACCAAATGGCATCGAAGAGCTCAGGAGGAAACGATACAAAAGTCACCCAGTGAAAATTGATATAGCTGGCACAATAACTTACTTGAGTTAATGTTCGGCAGTAGCGCTGAAGCGTACGAGAAATTGTGCATTGACGGTTACTTGGTTAAGCCGTCTACTTTTGAATATACAAATGAAAAGAAATTTGGTTTCTTCAGTAATTGGCGGAGATAGCCAGGAACCAGAAATTGTAGCAGAAATTATAAATGGGTAGTATGAATTTCATAAGCAATTATTATTGCGATTTATTTGATTTAAATGGATATATTTTCTATTGATGTAATAATGTTTGACAAAAAATATTGAAATCAAATCGAATACACTATATAATATGTATGAAATTACAATATATACCTTAAGGTTAGCGGTAATCCCTCCATCATGAGTACCACATTTACTTCTTTTACAATAGTACAGCCAACCCAGTTACCCCCTCTCTTCTTCGACATTTAATTTGCAGTTTCTGTCTTGCGTCGATGTTGTAAGATGTTAGCTTTAATGTGCCGGCCGGATCAATAATCGGGTTGTTTATTGGTGATAACGGGGCAGGCAAATCAACGACATTCAAAGTAATCCTGGGAGTAGTATCCAAAAGATAGCGGTATAGTAAAAATATTCGGTGAAGATAATTTAGAAAAGCACGTCAAAGTCAAGGAAAGGATTGGAGTCGTTTTTGATCCAATGAATCTGCCAGCTCACCTTACAATAAGGCAGATAAATAACGTTTTTAATTAACTATGAGGAGGATCGCTTGCTCCCCGTAAGCAACGTCATACAGGTGTACGCATTTACAGGCGGACAACGCAGAGTTTCCGCTTCAAACAAGCAATGTTTAGAAGGAGCGTAAGAAAGGTATAAGTCGAAGTGTTTATATATTGAATGGTTTGATTAAATGAAGCAGCTATTGATGTTCAATAATGACTGATTGTATCAAGAATATCAGAAGGGTATCTGATATCTGGTATCTTGCTGCAATAAATAAGAGTCGATTTCCATATTGCTTTTGGAGGCGCGATGGAAATCAACTCTGCACGCTCTTTGCTATGTTCAAAGCAAACAGCCTAGTTACTATTATAAGATAAAAAAATGTTTTGTACATAGTTGATAGAGTAGGCTTTTAGAGAAGAGGGACTTAGTCTAAAAAGATAGATTTAGATTTTCTTGTAGGGTTAGATGTGTTGTTTTTAGTTGGAATGAAAACTTTTAAAGAGGTGAAAAACAGTGATCTCAAAAAAGATGAAAGCATTAACTGTATTTAGTCTTTTGGCATCTTTATTATTTCTTAGTCTTAATTCAGGTGTTTATGCATCGGAAACGAATCTTTCAAAAAGTACATTAGATGAAATTTCTGCTGTTTATGACTCCCTACCAAAGAATTTGAAACAAAATAAGGCCAATCTTATTAATGAGAACATTATGATTTATGATGAAAGCGGCCGAATTAAAAATGAAATCCATTCTGACGGACGAATTTACGATATTCAATGGGACAATGATAGAATTATTCAAGTTACTGACACAGCAGGGTATAAAACAGTATACGACTATTCTAAGAATGGACAAGTTGTTGAGAATATTTTTTATAACAATCAACTGCAGACATCTTACTTTCGGGAGAAAGAGCTGTATCAAATAAATCTTGGAAAATTCAGCAATGCAGAAGCAACTTTGAAAGATGAAATAGCTAAACAATATTCCCAAGGGCTAGTTGACAGTTCCACTGTTAATAGTCTCGAGAATAGTTCTGTTACTCCTTTTGCAGTTGTTGATTATTATGTTGCCGGCAAAAGGATGAATTCACTATTATCCTCAAGTGATTTTCTTTACAACAATGACGACGCAATGACTGAAAGTGAAATTCAGAGTTTCCTTACAAGTAAAAATTCTGTTTTAAGGAATAACATTAAGATTTACGCTATCAATTCTAGTGGTAATGCTTATGATACTGGTAGAACAGTAAAACCTTCAAAGGTTATTAGTGATGCAGCAAAGAATGCGGGTATTAATCCTCGAGTGATACTGGTTACCCTACAGAAAGAAAGCAGTCTAGTTACCAGTACAGATACTAACGTTAACAGAAGAGCATTTCATTACGCTATGGGCTATGGAGCGACGGATAGTGGGGATATTACCACGTACACCGGTTTTGATAAGCAGGTCGAACTTGCCAGTGCGTGGATGTATGATAAGTGGCTGCATGATTCCAAGCTAGATGTGTTTTTGACTGTTAATGGCGGTGTATCAAAAACATCTGGTGGTGTGACTTATGCTGGGAAAATACAGGTGGACACTTTTCCAGCATGGGTATTGTATACGTATACTCCACATGTAATTGACTATTCTTTATTACCGACAATAGGTGGCGGAAACTATTTATTCCTGAAAGTCTTTGAAGGCTGGTGGAGTAGCTGGTATGATTGAATATGAATAAAGAATAATTATAAGTTTCCCAGTGACGCTCTACCGATATCTAATTAGGATATCGGTAGCAGCGTTTTGTTTACAAAAAATACATGCGAGAGGATTTTTTATAATAAATGAAAAAAATTTTAATTGCTATTGTAAGTTGTCTGATTTTAATAGGCGTACTTTATTATATCAACTCTGATCCAAAGCGAGGACAAGAAGATCTTCAAGCATTATTCAACAGGTGGGATAGAGGAGAAGTAGAGGATTCAGAGAAAACAAAGATCATGAACACACTAGCTGATAGATTAAGGGAAAATCCACAGTTTTCTATTAAAGAGATAGAAGAAATATCAAATTTCTTTTCATTTTTTGAAGCTGATTCCTTAAAAGTAATTCAGTACATTGAAAATCCGGAGTTTTACGGCTCCAGTGGTAGGGAGAGTTTTCACATTGTGGTCTATAACGATCTGGTCGAGATCATCGACAGTCGAGGGAGTATGCGGATTGAAGATATAAAAAGGCGGGACGAACACCTTTATTATGTTTATGCCACTGATTATAAAATAACGAATATAACAGGTATCCACATATTTAAGATTGAGATCGAGGATGGACAAACCCTAGACTGGAGTTCTTTGATTAATAAAGAAAGGTTGACTGACAATTTTCAATATGATGAAGCAAGTGAAGTATTATATTATCACGATGGACACATCTATTATAAAGAAATAAGGGACAATGGGAATGAAGTTTTGATTACAGCAGCTGATACCGACTACTTATTACAATTGGGTGATGATGGTCTTTATTATATAGCACCTGAATAACGCTTATAAGGTATCGACTCGCAAGAAGTGACGGTACGTCTGAATGCGGCGCTGGTTAAAGAGTAATCCAGTTTATTCCAAAGAACGTTGCCATCATGAGTCACGATAATATCACCATACTCAAATGCTGCAAAGCTGATATCATTTGTACCTTCAGGGGAATAGATAATAACGAATAAAATCGAATATTAATGCTTGACTTCTATGTCGAAGTCGATATAATAGAAAGAGTGGCCCGATTTTTTAGAATCGGTAAAACACTTGATTACGGGACGTAGCTCAGCTTGGTAGAGCACCTGGTTTGGGACCAGGGGGTCGCATGTTCGAATCGTGTCGTCCCGATCCATGGAAGCAGTCATCTTAACGGATGGCTGCTTTTTTAATGTTTAAGAATGGGATGCCGCCGTTTTCGAGAATTGAATAAAGGCTCCCACTATCGGTCAAAATAGAGACAAAAGTCCGATAGAAGGGGATAACCGTGAATATCTTCCAAATCAAAAAACATCTGAAAAAACGATGGAGAAGATGGAGACGCGCCATATGGACCGCCAGCGCCTTGGCACTGATTGCGGTTATGGCCTGGATGGGGCTTCGATTATCCGATCAAATGGAGAAGTTGATGGCTCGTGAACCGATGGCGATCGAAACCCTGGGAATGTGGCAAGAAGCTGCTCCGGATGCCGATAACGAATGGTTATCGGATCTGGAAGAGGGGAAATCGAGAATCGTCCATCTGACGAAAATATACACCTGTGGTGAAGAAAGCAGTGTTCTCGGCATTATGACCCCCAATGAAATCGCTGAGTTGATGAAGGATCACCCTACATGGAAAGGCAGACTTGGCGCAGGGGGCGACGTTTGGATCGAAGAGAAAATCGATGGCCTTTCCGAAGACTGCAAAACGCAAGGATACATCGGCTTGGACAAGGATGGCAACTTAACGTTATTTGACGGTCCGCCGAAGAAGGAAAAGGCAGTTCGTACTTTTTTTCAGATCGACGTGGAAATGATGGAGAGCGCTTTGCCGGCAGAAGTAATCCAGCAGTTGCGGCAAGGGATTCGTATTCAGGATGTTGAGGAATACAATAGTGTACTGTCCACCTTCAGCGATTTCGCGATTGAACCGTCGGAGAGAGTCATGCAGCAGGAGGAACAGCCTTAAAACGCTGCTCGCTTATTTTCGCTGAATGAATAATAGAACAACCAGAAGAGGGTGTCTCATGAAGTTATCGTAGATAACGGAGGGACGTCCCTCTTTTTATTTTGCCAGCGTTAATTACACTTTTTTCACCTGCAAATAAGTTTTTCCTCAATCTTGACCGATCTTTTGCTATAATAAAGTGAATACATATGTTCGCTTTATGTAGGACAGGGCTCCATCCGAGGATCAAGGGGGAGTTATAGCAACGATAGGGGGAGATGAGCCTTGCGGATACTTGGAATTGACCCTGGCATTGCGATTGTCGGGTTCGGATTTATCGATAAACAAGGCAATAGGGTCACGCCGGTGCAGTACGGCTGCATCCAAACCGAGGCCCATACGCCCGAGGAAGAACGGCTTATGCATGTCTATGAGGCGATGGTTCAGTTGATTGACAAATATAAGCCGGATGCGGTGGCGTTCGAGAAGCTGTTTTTTAATCGGAACGTTACGACGGCGATGTCGGTCAGTCAAGCGAGGGGCGTGTTGGTGCTCGCTGCGGCACAGAAGGGGCTTCCGATTGCGGAATACACCCCGATGCAGGTGAAGCAGGCGATCGTAGGTTACGGGAAGGCGGAGAAGCGCCAGGTGCAGGAGATGACGCGCATGTTCCTGAAGCTCCAAGCGATTCCGAAGCCCGACGACGTGGCGGATGCGTTATCCGTGGCGATCTGCCATGCGCATTCGTATACTTTAAACTCTAAAATAAACGAGGTATTGCGTTCATGATCGATTTTTTGCGGGGCCAGATTGCCCATTTGGAAACAGAGTACGTCGTCTTGGATGTACAGGGGGTAGGGTATCGGGTGTTTTGTCCGAATCCGTACGCTTTTGCAGCCAAAGGACAGGAAACGGTGACGATCTACACCCATCACCATGTTCGTGAAGATGCGATTCTGCTGTTTGGATTCCCAACCCGCGAGGAGCAGAAGCTGTTCCGCAAGCTGATTGAGGTATCCGGGATCGGCCCGCGTGTGGCGCTGGGGATCTTGAGCGGCGGGAGCCCGGACCATGTTGTGGCGGCGATTCATCAGGAGAATGTCTCCTTTTTGACCAAGCTGCCCGGGATTGGGAAGAAGACGGCGCAGCGGATGATTTTGGACCTGAAGGACAAGCTGGAGGGCGTCGGAGGTACGTTGTTTGATCCGGTGCCTGCGGATGTTGGCGAGACCTTGGGGGATGACGGTAATCCGGGATGGCCGGAGGCGCGCGAAGGCCTGAAAGCACTGGGTTATACCGAAGCAGAGCTGGACAAGGTATGGCATCGCCTGAAGGACGATGTCGGGCCGGACGAGGCGGTAGATTCCGTCATGAAGAAGGCGCTCAAGCTGCTGTACGCCGGCTGAGGATGAGGACAGGAAGGGGAGCGTAGCGCATGATGGAGGACCGGATTATTTCCGCGAATTTAATGCTGGAGGACCAGGCGGTGGAGTTAAGCCTGCGGCCGCGTTATTTGGCGGAGTATATCGGACAGAACCAGATCAAGGAAAATTTAAAAATATATATCGAAGCGGCAAAAATGCGCAAAGAAGCGCTGGATCACGTGCTGCTCTATGGACCGCCAGGACTCGGCAAGACGACGCTGGCTAACATTATCGCCAACGAGCTGGGCGTGAATTTGCGCACGACCTCGGGACCGGCCATTGAGCGGCCGGGGGATTTGGCTGCGCTGCTGACCAATCTGCAGGAAGGCGACGTCCTGTTTATCGACGAGATTCACCGGCTGCATCGGACGGTGGAGGAAGTGCTATATCCGGCGATGGAGGATTTTGCGCTGGATATTATGATCGGCAAGGGGCCAAGTGCGCGGTCGGTTCGGCTGGACTTGCCGCCTTTTACGCTCGTTGGCGCTACGACGCGGGCAGGGCTCCTGTCGGCGCCGCTACGAGACCGTTTTGGGGTCGTCAGCCGCCTCGAGTTCTATAACATCGACGAACTTAGCTATATCGTGTCGCGAGGCGCGGATATTTTTGGCATCGAAATGATTGGGGATGCGGCGACGGAAATCGCGCTTCGTTCGCGGGGGACGCCGCGGATTGCAAACCGCTTGCTGAAGCGCGTACGCGACTATGCGCAGGTGCGGGGCGACGGTATGATTACCACGGAGATCGCCAAAGAAGCGCTGCAGATGCTGCAGGTTGACCCGATGGGGCTGGATTTGATCGACCACAAAATGCTGCGGGCGATGATTACGAGCTTTCGCGGCGGCCCCGTCGGGCTGGATACCATCGCCGCAACCATCGGTGAAGAGAGTCAGACGATCGAGGACGTGTATGAACCTTACCTGCTGCAGATCGGATTTCTGCAGAGGACGCCGCGAGGACGGGTGGTCACGCCGGCAGCCTATCAGCATTTAGGTCTGCCGATGCCCGAGACACCTTAGCATTTGTGAACTTGGCTCGAAGGCATCATAAAGGGGGAGAAGCAGGTTTGAAACGTACAACACGAACGAGACGAGCATTTTCGTTAGCCCGATGGGGAAAAGGAATTGTTGCGGGTTTGCTGTTAGCTGGGGCTTTTCAGCTGCCGGCAGCGGCTGACGATTCGGATACATCTCGCGTCCGCGTAGCGATGTACCTGGACTTGGGCAGCACCTATAAATCGACAACTCCAGCTGTTACTTTAAAAACGGCGGCAGCGGCAGAGGTAATCTTGGCGGGCAGTTCGGCGCCGGAGACTTGGCTGCAGCTGGGAGCGGGGGCTACGACGAGATTTAGCGTCAATGGATATAAGGTTAAAGCATTGGAATCTGCGGATTGGGCAACGGTCGCTGCTGCGGTCAAGAAGCTGCAAGCCACGTCAGACCGTCCGGTGGCTTATGCCGTAAATCAAGCGGGAAGCACAATCTACCGCGTTTATACAGGCCCTTACGCCAGTGCAGCGGAAGCGCAAAAAGCAGCGGATCGGGTCAGCCAAACGCTGTCTGCATCCTTAAAAGGCGCTAAAGCCGAAGCACGCGGCCCTCTGTACGTGTCCGCCGGTTCGTTTGCAAGTCAGGCGGAAGCCGAGAATCTTCGCCAAACGCTGTCCGCCCAGCATGCGGAGGCGGTAGTGGCGATGACCGGCCCCGGGCAATATGCGGTATGGATCGGCGGCGCGTTAAGTGCCTCCGAGCAGTCCGCGCTCCAAGCCGAGCTGGCCGGACTCCATCCGAATCTTTCCTTAGCGCCAGTTAATGAAAATGTCCCTGCATTACTCCTGCACCGGGACGTGACGCTAAATTTGGAGGCTCCGGCAGGCGTTGACCATTATGAGTTAAGCGGAGAAGGCACCAAATTGACGCTTCGGGATAACGGCAATTCGCCGATCCAGGTGGTGGAGCGTTCGGGGCGCAGCTACCGCGGAGATTTTGAGATCAGTAAAGTGAACGGCCAACTGGCGCTCGTCAACGAGCTGCCGTTAGAGCAATACCTGTATTCTGTTGTCGCCGGTGAAGTTCCATCGTCTTGGCCGCAGGAGGCGTTGAAGGCCCAGGCGGTTGCGGCACGCAGCTATGCGCTGTATAATGCAGGGCTCAATAAGTTTAAGGTAGCCGGCCTGGTGGATACGACTTTAAGCCAAGTCTACAATGGGACGGAAAAAGAGGTCGCCAGCATCGTTCAAGCGGTGGATGCTACGGCAGGAGAAGTGCTGGTATCGTCAAACGGACAAATTGTAGAAGGCATCTTTGCGTCGAACAGCGGCGGGGTGACGGCGGATTCGGTTGAGGTTTGGGGGAATGTGAATCCGATCTATTCCAGCGTTCCCAGCGACGGGGACGAATCTGCGCAAGCCTCATTAAAATCGTGGTATTATGTGCTGTTGTCGAGCGGGATCACGGGATACGTCCGTGAAGATAATACGGTGGTCAATGGGACGAATCCGGCAGGGTTGCAGAAGCTGACGGTGACGACCAGTAACGTCTTGGTCCGGAAGCTGCCGCTCATTCAATCGGATGTGGATCCCCTGGCGAAGCTGAATCCGGGCGACCAGGCCATCGTGTTGGTCAAGGTGCCTGAATCCAGCTCCTATGCGTGGATTCGCGGACCTTATACCTCGGACGAACTGGTGAAGTCCCTGAAGGGAAAAACGACATCCGACATCCCATCTTCGATATGGAATCTGGAGGTCAGCCAGCGGGGCCCATCCGGACGCGTGACGCAGGTCAAAGCCAATGGACAGCCGCTGAACGTCAAATATCCGGATACGTATCGCTCTGCTCTGAATGGCTTGCCCAGCACTTTGTTTGATATCGTGCAAACGGGACGTTATACTGTACAAGGTGCAGGAGGAACGACTGGTACCGGTACAGCTATGTCCGCAACGACGATTCAGTCGGCATCAGGCAAGACGACAGCCAGCGGCAAGCTGGTTGTGATGAGCGGCGATCGAACAGCCCGCGTGGTGGATACGTCGAACCAATTCGTCTTCGTGGGACGCGGAAACGGTCATGGTCTGGGACTTTCCCAATGGGGGGCCAAAGGATTGGCCGACGCCGGGTATGATTACCGGCAAATCTTGCAACACTACTATCAAAATGTGTCTATCGTTAAGGAATGAGAATATACCGATGAATGTAGATCTATACGACTTCGAGCTTCCGGAGGAGCTCATCGCCCAGACACCGCTAGCCGAACGCACCGCTTCGCGCTTGCTGACGCTAAATAAACAGACCGGGGAAATCCGGCATCACAAGTTTTCCGATATATTGGATTACTTACAGCCAGGCGATACGCTGGTGCTGAATGATACGCGGGTCATTCCCGCCCGATTGTTTGGGATAAAGGAAGGGACCGGTGCCAAAGCCGAAGTGCTGTTGCTCAAAAACTTGGGCGAGGACCGCTGGGAAGCCTTGGTCAAACCCGGTAAGAAATTAAAAACCGGATCGGTGATCGTGTTTGGGGACGAGCTGCGAGCCACCGTCGAGTCCGAAGGGGATATGGGCGAACGCGTACTTCGGTTCGCTTATGAAGGGATTTTTAACGAAATCCTAGATCGCTTGGGCCAAATGCCGTTGCCTCCTTATATTAAGGAGAAGCTGGATGACCGCGAACGTTATCAGACTGTGTATTCCAAGCATGAGGGTTCAGCCGCCGCACCAACGGCAGGCTTGCATTTCACCGAAGAGTTGCTGGAGCAAGTGCGGGCGAAAGGAGTGACGATCGCTTTCGTCACGCTGCACGTCGGGTTGGGCACGTTCCGGCCGATGTCGGTGGACCGGGTTGAGGATCACGTCATGCACGAAGAATATTATGTGCTGCCGCAGGAAACAGCTGACGTCTTAAATGAAACGAAAGCGAGAGGCGGCAGGGTCATTGCCGTCGGGACGACCTCGGCACGAACGTTGGAGACGGTGGCTAAGCAATGTGAGGGCGGCCCCATCGTCAAGAGCAGCGGCTGGACAGGGATCTTTATTTATCCCGGCTACCAGTTTGGACTGGTCGATGCGCTGCTTACGAACTTCCATCTCCCGAAATCAACGCTGGTGATGCTGGTCAGCGCGCTGGCGGGACGCGAGCGGATCCTCCAGGCTTACCAGGAAGCGATCAACTTGAAGTACCGGTTCTTCAGCTTCGGTGACGCCATGTTTATTTACTAAACGCATTTTTATTTGAGTAGAGGATGGTTGATCAGATTGGCAGCAGCAATTACGTATGAACATATCAAAACCTGCAAGCAGTCCGGAGCCCGGTTAGGGCGCGTGCATACGCCGCACGGCTCGTTCGAAACACCGATCTTTATGCCGGTGGGTACGCAGGCAACAGTAAAAACGATGAGTCCGGAAGAGCTGAAGGAGATGGATGCGCGAATCATCTTAAGCAATACGTACCATCTCTTCCTGCGTCCGGGACATGAAATTATTCGTGAGGCCGGCGGACTGCACAAATTTATGAATTGGGACCGCGCGATTTTGACGGACAGCGGCGGGTTTCAAGTGTTCTCGCTGAGTGAAATGCGCAAAATCACGGAGGAAGGCGTACATTTCCGCTCCCACTTGAACGGCGATAAACTATTCCTGTCTCCGGAAGTGGCAATGGAAATCCAAAATGCGCTCGGCTCGGACATCATGATGGCGTTTGACGAATGCCCGCCGTATCCGGCGGATTATGAATACGTGAAAAATTCCCTGGAGCGTACGACCCGCTGGGCGGAACGCTGCTTGCAGAGCCATGCCCGTCCGCACGATCAAGGACTGTTTGCCATCGTTCAAGGCGGCATGTACGAGGATCTGCGCAAGCAAAGCGCCCGCGATTTGACTTCCCTAGATTTTCCGGGGTATGCTATTGGTGGACTGAGTGTAGGCGAGCCTAAGCCGCTCATGTACGAGGTGCTGGAATATACCGTTCCGCTGCTGCCGGCAGACAAGCCCCGTTATTTGATGGGAGTCGGATCTCCGGATGCCTTAATTGAAGGAGCGATTCGCGGCATCGACATGTTCGATTGCGTGTTGCCGACTCGGATCGCGCGCAACGGTACGACGATGACCAGCCAAGGCCGTTTAGTCGTACGCAACGCTCAGTATGCCAACGATTTCGGACCGCTGGATCCCGAGTGCGACTGCTATACCTGCCGAAATTACTCCAGGGCGTATCTCCGCCACTTGATCAAAGCCGACGAGACGTTTGGGCTGCGATTAACTACATATCATAATTTGCATTTCCTCATCAATCTGATGGGTAAAGTTCGTCAGGCGATTATGGAAGATCGGTTGTTGAGTTTCCGGGATGAATTTTTTGAGCAGTACGGTCTGTTTGGCAATGACAAAGGATTTTAAGAAAAAGCGTTAGTTCGATTTTGGAAAGGGGGAAATGACATGTTCTTTCAGTATGCCGCGCAACAAACAACTGGCGCCAACTCGCTTATCTCCATGATCATTCCATTTGTTATCATGATCGCCGTTTTCTACTTTTTATTGATTCGTCCGCAGAAGAAGAAGCAGCAGCAACGTAATTCGATGCTGAGCGCTTTGAAGAAAGGCGATAAGATCGTGACGATTGGCGGATTGCATGGAACGATTATGGAGCTGACCGACGATACGGTAGTGCTTCGCGTGAATGACGTGACAAAGCTGACGTTTGACCGCAGCGCGATCAGTCACACCATTAAAGAGTCGGAAGGTTAATCGCGTTACAGACAAACACAAATAGGAAGAGCCTGTATGCTACAGGCTCTTTTTTAAGATATCAGCGTACTATGTCAAGTAGAATTTTTAGGTTTCTGGGTAACCCAAACACACCTAACCACCCAGATTTTCAAAAAAGTTAGCAACTGACAGAGAAGCGATGCTTGAAACCGGCCTTTCTCGGACTTGAAAGGAAATAGCCTCGTTTTTTCAATCCTGCGATGCAATCTGGCTGAGTGCAGAGTATACGCTAACGTACAATTCGCATTCACAGGGCGAGGTGGATAAAGCTGACATACGAGATCCAAGGTCTCCAAGAAAGTGATCCGATCTTCCCTCAGTCCCAGAAAGACCGGTTCCAAGATCTTGCTTAGTTAGGCCACCGCTAGTGTCGGCATAACGCAATTGAAGTTCAACTTCTTATTGACCTCATCAAGGATGTGATAATCAGAGCACTGCGATTGAAACGGTAAACGGTCTCGCAGCATGGCGAAAGCGACTTTGAGCATCTTATTACCCATTGCAACAAAGATGGCTCGTTCATGTTTTCCTTTTTCCTTCAGACGATCATAGAAAGGCTTAAGGTCCTTATTATGCATGCAGAGACTCTTACCTGCTAGATATACCGCATAACGAAGGTGATCGTTTCCCTGTTTGGAAATCTTGCGGTAGGAGCCTTTGCCGCCACCTGTTTGCTTAACAATGGGGTTTGTGCCAGCTTTCTTAATTAACTGGTTTGCGTTCGAGTACTGAGATACATCGCCGATTTCAGCATAAAGCTCAGCCGCGGTAGTCACTCCTAAGCCCGGGACGGTAAGAAGCAGTCGTCCGTCTGTCTGAAGGAGAAGGTTCTCGATCTCTTGTTCCAAAACATTAATTTTGGCATCAAATGTTCGTAAGTCACGTAGCTTCATTTTCAGTAACATAAGCTCAGGCCGAAGTTCCTGTAAGTTTCTCGATAACGCTTGTTCAGCGACGTGCAAGAGCTTCTGGATGGTGGTGTTTCGCAATTTGAGATTATGCTGAATCGAGAGCTTCCGTAGCCCGGTCTCCCCTAGTTTCAGGACAGCAGCGGGGTGTGGATAATGCTCCATGAAGAAGAGCGAGGCTTTCCCCCAGAAGTCACTGAATACTTTGATTTTTCGAGCTCTACCGGCTGAATAATCTGCATATCCTTGGTACTCGCGCCAGATGAGGTCCATAAGTGCTCGAATCTCTGTACGCAAGGAAGCACGCTTCCGTGTCTCAGAGCGCCGTGCTCGAGTCAAGACATGGAGCTGACGCTGCACGCCATTCAAAAGCTGGTTTTCAGTGGCTTTGTTGCTTTTGATGGCATGGGCGATGGCCACAAGATCAAGATCATCTGTTTTGCACCAATTCAGTGCGCCGGCGCGTTCCTCGAAGGTGGTATACGGATTCAAGATCTGAACGTGGTACCCTCGTTTCGCCATCTCGCGGACGATGTCTTCATAGTAATGGCCTGTTGCCTCAATACCCAGGAACAAGCGAACAGCCTCTGTGGCTGTAACCGCTTGATTAATCTTCTTGCAAAGCAGCTCCATACCAGAATTATTCGCTGAGAAAAAGAAGGGTTTTTCAATGATGTCGCCGAAATAATTGCATATTAAGGCTTTTTGGTGGAGCTTGGCCGCATCGATTGCAACGATGAGGACTTGCTCCAGGTTAACGCCCCTTAGCTGTTGACTGAACTTAGTTCCCTTACGGCCTTGAATGTGCGAGGATTTCCCCATGCGACTTTAACCTCCTGTGGTTGGTAGGTAAGATTGAAGCTTCCCTGTCAGGTGCTTCTTTCTTCGATAGTCGCTGGGGATTTCCTCTTTATATTTTGATTATATTACACGCCAGAAAGTATAAACTTCGGGGCATTGGCATCCTGATATCGCAAGAAAAACTTCCGCTAAACGCGGTCTGTCTACTTTGAATGTACGTCGATAGACGTTTTTCTTATGGTCTGATGCGGCTTAAGGTTTCCGGATCGCGCGGAGTTCGCCAAGCGGTTGCCCCAGGCAAGGCCGATGGTGGAGGCCAAAGCAGCCAGTACCAGCCCTCCAAGCATGTCCGTCAACCAGTGAATCCCCATATAAAAGATTGAAAACACTATAATCAATGAACAAGCTGAAGCAAACCAACCCCAGCGCCGGTTCCCTGAACGGATCGCCAAAATAGCCATCGATACGGAGACCGAAGTGTGGAGGCTAGGAAAGCAGTTATTCAGACCGGACAAGGGGCGGTAAACCTGTTCGAAATTTGGAAAAACCTCTAGCATATAAAAGATAGCCCCTGACGGCGGATACGACCATACCTCGTTCACCGGGAACAGCAAATAAAAGGGGACCGCTGCCAGATAATTGAGGATCACAGTGCAACAGGTCGCATAAAGAAACGGCAGACGATCATCGGACGCATAGATTCCCAGCGATGCAAGAATTAACGCCTGCAAGATGACTAGATAGAAGAAAGCTGTTATTACCGTTACAGTCGTTGAGTGAAACAAGCTTTGAAACGTTGAAACGAAATGTCCCTCAATTCCAAATACCCACGGTGTGAAATCGGTATGAAAAGGAAGATGATCTTCTAGGATCAGTTCAAACTTATTTATCAGCAACACGCCAACCATCAGAAGTAAAAGCCAAAGCAAATGTTTTGATTTGATCAGTTGCTGCAATAGGGAAGTAACGGCATGCCATGGCGAGCGGAGCGTGTTCACCCAGACCATGATGATGACGGAAATCCCGGTCAGCCACGAGATGCCGGACATGGAATGATCCATCGTGCGAGAACGACCTCCTCATGATGATGTCGATTGGACTAAGTCTAACTTACCATGAATGGAGGCCGCCGTAAAACCTTAAGTTATTTGCGGCCAAGATTTACGCCAATCATGCCGCCGATCGCACCGATGACAAACCCCGGCAGGATATATCCCCATTCCCGGAGCCCCAATGACGTATCTAGAGCCAAGAAGCTGATCAGCAGCAAGATGAGCACGTACAGTGCACCGGTCAGAGCGCCTTGATACCATCCCTTCTGTTTGGCACGTTTGCCGGAGACGATCCCCCCGAACAAGACGGCAACAGCATGCACCAGATACGTGTACATCGACAGTTCAAACTCTTCAACCATTTCGCCTTGCAACAATAAAGATAGAATCAATGCGCCGATCATCATCCATAAAAATCCATACCACAACCCTGCAACGGTGGGCTGGGACATACGCATCCCGAAAATTCGGCGGATCAAATGCATCGTGGTCAGCCTCCTGTTTTCCATGTCTTCGACAGACGTTTTACCACATTTTATGGTCAAGCTAACTCGGATAGACCTACTTGGCCCAATTGAGTTAGGAAGATTCATGTAAGCCTCCCGGATTTTAACCTGTGATCTTTCGCATGGAACGGGAAGGCGGCGGTCAGAATACCAATACCATGTTTTGTGCGAACTTGTAACCAGAGGAGGGATTGGCGTGGTCGAGCATGTGGCAAACCATGTTTTCCGAACCGTCCTGATGTATTTCTTGGTATTCGGAGTCATGCGGATTATGGGAAAAAGAGAAATCGGCGAGCTGTCGATCTTCGACCTGGTCATCTCGATCATGATCGCAGAGATCGCCGTTTTTGCCCTGGAAGATATCAATCGGCCGATTTATGACGGAGTCATACCGATGTTGACCCTGCTGCTGATTCAAATCGCCATCGCCTTGCTGTCGCTTCGCTTCCGTAAAATAAGGCTGTGGTTTGATGGCGAGCCCAGCGTCATTATCCGAAACGGGAAAATTAACCGGGAAGAAATGAAACGCCAGCGATACAACTTAGATGATTTAATGATGCAGCTGCGCTCGCAGCAGATCGACAGCGTTGCCGACGTCGAGTTTGCCGTGTTGGAAACGAGCGGGCAGCTTAGTGTGATTCCCAAAGACAAATCCGAAGGGGGAGAGCAGCCTTCCCAAAAGAAGGATGCCAACCTCTCGGCAAAAATCAAATATGAAGCACTCCCGCTGCCGCTCATTATGGATGGCAAGGTAAACGACGAGAACTTGCGCAAAATCGGAAAAACCCGCTTTTGGCTGAAAAATCAGATTCAAATGAAAGGCTTAACGGATTTCAAGCAGGTGTTCTTTTGCAGTATCGATCATAATGGAAAGCTGTATATCAATGAGATGGACGCAAAACAATAACCTTCGTTATTTCCGAAACCATTTGCCTAGGACAGGCAGCCGCTTAAGGTCATGGAGATCAAACAATCCCATGATTCCGGCTAGAGCTAAATACAGCAATCCGGACAGGGAGGCCGCCATCAAGAACTGCCAGCCCATTTGAGAGCTCAGGACGAGGTTCTTATATAAATAGTCCGCGGCGGCGGCCATGATGATCATCGCCGCTCCAACCTTGAGGATATCCAGGTAAGGCATACGATAACGCAGTGATTTGGACACACCGACAGCATGCATGACGGTCACGATGATAAAGTTGATAATAATCGCGATAATTGCCCCGTAGATGCCTAGTGCCGGGTTCGAGGCCAGATAGAAGATTAAGGTGATTTTGATGATGGCCCCAACCAGTGTGTTAATGAGTGCGCGGCCCGGCTTATCCAACGCTTGCAGCGTGGCCTGCAGCGGCGTTTGGATATACAGCAGAAGGGCGAAGGGGGCCATGATTTTGAGCATGCCTCCGATCGTGCCATCGTTGTACACAAGCCGGCAGATCGGGTCAGCCAACACGAACATGATCGCGGCGAACGGAGCGCCGGTGACCAGCGCAAGCCGCAAGGATTGATGGAGACGCAGGTGGATCGTTCTGGTGTCGCCGCGTGCCTGCGCTTCAGCCAGCGAAGGGACAAGCGAGACGGCGAGCGACGAAGTTAACGCTCCCGGCAGCAGCAACAGCGGGATGATCATCCCTTGCAGCGCCCCGTATTGGGAGGTCGCAACGCCAACTCCTACGCCGGCGATCGCCAAGCTCCGCGCGGTTGTAATCGACTCCAGCAGGTAGGAGAGCGAGCCGACCAGACGGCTGCCGGTAACCGGAATGGCGATGCGCAGAATTCGGCGCAGGTTGGCGTGGAACGGATAGGCGGAGGAGGCGGATGTTTCCTCATTCGGGTTCACAGCATTGGCAGGGCTCACTGCTAGATTGCCGGGTGTAGAGCCTCCCAGCCGCTCCCTCCGCTTCAGGCGGTGATACTGCCAGAGCAGGACCCCCATGCCTACGATCTCGCCGGCAACAACACCAAGCATGGCTCCTGCAGCCGCATAGGCGATGCCCATCGGGAGCATGAGATACGAGAACCAGAGGACGCCGATAATTCGGGCCACCGTTTCCATGATGGACGACACCGCCGAGGGAATCATATCCTGCTTCCCTTGGAAATATCCGCGGAAGACCGAAGAGACTGAGACGATGATGATCATCGGGCTCATTGCGATAAAAGTGTGATAAACCCGGGCATCGGTCAGAATGTAACGGGTCACCCATGGCGCGCCAAACAAGCAGAGAAACGTAAACAGAAAGCCGGCTGCCGTCGTAAATACTAAGCTTGTCCGTAAAATCGACACCGAGCGCCCGGGCTGACCCGAGGATTCTGCTTCGGCCACCAGCTTGGCTACAGCGAGCGGAATGCCGCCGGTAATAATCGTTACGAGCACGAGAAAAAAGGGATAACCGAGCTGATACAGCCCTACGCCTTCGGCCCCGATCACGCGGGGCAGCATGATGCGCGGAATGAAGCCCAGGAGGCGGTTTACGATCCCAGCCACAAGCAGGATCATCGTACCTTGGATAAAGGTTTGCTTATTCAATCGAAACTCCACTCCCCCGGCAGCACTTTGGTAACTTCCTACATACGCGATGCTTATAGAAATCAGCTGCCTTATAAACTCGTAAGCGAGGCGTACAACCTCTCACTTCATGGATATGACAGACCTGTCCCGGTTCATGACTTGTCTTTTTCACAAGATTCGAAAACCAAACAACTCTTGTAAGCAGGATTCGGAGATTTAGGGTAGAATGTAATAAGACGGGTTTTCGAAGGAGGCTTGAAGTATGGCTGAAGAACAAATGACGGACCAACAACTAAATGAGGCAATCGAAAGCTTGTGTCGCAGTAAGGCCGAGGAGTTCCGGCTGATCGGGTACGAGCATGTGACCGGACCTGACATTTGGGAATGTATCAGCCATAAATACGAGAAGGGGGGAATCCCTCCCTTGTACCAATTGGTGAATGACATTCTTTCTTTGAAAGTCACCCAGTTTATGAACTATATGACGATGTCCGCCTTTCGGGGATCCCGTTTGGATTAAATGGGATCTTTTTTTGTGCCGGTCGTTAATCGAATTGACAATTTTAGATAAATTGACTGGTTTTTCGGCCATCGCTATAATAGGAATATTGAGAATTTGAAAGGGGAAAGAAGTACGGGATGAAAAGAATTATCACATTCATAACCGTCGTGGTTGTCTCGTTTGGCATCATGGCTTGGACAACCCCCGACCTATTAAAGAACGTACGTCTCGGCCTTGATCTGAAAGGCGGCTTTGAGATTCTATATGAAGCCAGTCCGTTGGAAGGCGGAGGTCAGGTCACGAAGGAATCCTTAATCCAAACGGCCAAGAGCCTGGAGGACCGGGCGAACAAGCTGGGAACCAGCGAGCCGGAAGTCACGACGGAAGGCACGAACCGGATCCGCTTGAAGGTGGCCGGCGTTACCGATGAAGAAACAGTGCGCAAGACGATGAAGGAGCCGGCTTCGCTGACGTTCCGCAGTAAGGACGGCACGGAGAAGAACGCGGACGAATACAACAAGATCGAAATGATCGGAACCGATTTCGCGGAAAATGGTGCCAAACTGGAATTCACACAGATGAATGAACCGGTTGTCAGCATTAAAGTGAAAAACAAAGAAAAGTTCGCTGAAGTCACCAAACGTTTGCTGGGACAACCCCTGGCGATTTATATGAACGATGAGCTGGTCTCCGCTCCGATCGTTCAAGCCGTTTTGACCGACGGGTCCGCACAAATCAGTGTGGGCGGCGACTTGGAGAAGGCGAAAGAGCTGCGCGACAAGATCAATCTTGGCGCCCTCCCGTTGAAGCTGACGGAGAAATATTCTCAAAGCGTCGGCGCGACGCTCGGTAAGCAGTCACTGGATCAGACGATTGAAGCCGGCCTGATTGGCTCTCTTTTCATTCTGCTGTTCATGGTCGGGATGTACCGGGTGCCTGGGCTAATTGCCTCGTTTACCCTGATTGTGCATACCTGGCTGCTCATTCTCGTGTTCGTCTGGGCAGACTTTACGTTAACTCTTCCAGGGATTGCGGCTATCATTCTCGGGATTGGGATGGCGGTGGACGCCAACATTATTACCAATGAACGGATTCATGAGGAAATACGGGCCGGCAAGAGTATCATGTCTGCGGTCAAAGCAGGGGACAAGCATTCTCTCCGTACAGTGCTTGATTCGCAGATCACGACGATTATCGTTGCGGCCGTGATGTATGCGTATGGTACGGGGGCCGTTAAAGGCTTTGCCTTGGTGCTCATCGTGGAAATCGTACTTAGTATCGCCACGAATATCTATCTCGCCCGTTTCCTGCTGAACCTGCTGCTCAAAGCCGGCAAGCTGTTGAAACCGAAGTATTTCGGTGTGAAGGAGCGTGACATTCGTGAGCTTTAAGAAGAACCTGGATTATATACATCTGAGTAAATACTTCTACACCCTTTCAATCGTCTTGACGATTGCCGGCATCATTTGCTTGGCGTTCTTCGGTTTGAACTATAGCGTAGATTTCAAAGCAGGGTCTAATGTGGATATTTCCCTGTCCAAGCCGCTGACGGCCGATCAAGTCCGCCCGATCTTGAAAAATATGGGGATCGAGGAGAATGAAGCGAGCATCAGTCCTGGACAAGACCGGATGAATATCCGATTTACGCAAGTATTAAGTGAAGAGAATGACGCGAAGCTGAAAGCGGAAATTGCCAAATTAGACGATAAAGCTTCGTTTGAAGTGAATACGGTTGACCCGGAAATGGCGAAAGAACTGGCGCGCAATGCAATTTATGCCGTGTTGATCTCCTGTATCGGGATTATTATTTACGTTGGCATCCGGTTTGAATGGCGGTTTGCTGTGGCTGCGATCATCGCGCTGCTGCATGACGCTTTTATGGTCATTTCCGTCTTCTCGATCTTCCGGCTCGAGGTTGACTTGACCTTTATCGTCGCTGTACTTACGATTATCGGCTATTCGATTAACGATACGATCGTTATCTTTGACCGGATTCGCGAAAATCTGCGATTTGCCAAAACGAAAACTCGTCAGGACCTGATCAATCTGGTGAACGTGAGCGTATCGCAAACGATTATGCGTTCCTTGTATACCGCGTTGACGGTGTTCGTGGCGGCCTTCTTCCTCCTCATTCTAGGCGGAGAGTCGATCCGGATGTTCTCGCTTGCGATGGTGATCGGCCTGTTGTTTGGGGCGTATTCGTCTATCTTTATCGCAAGCCCGCTCTGGTTCCTGCTCAAGAGTAAGCAAAAGCATAAACCGGCTAAAGCTTCCTGAACGGCCGAAATGTCTGATTGAAGCACCCATTCATTCGCTGAATTAAAGCTAGAGCCGCGTCTTCTGACGCGGCTTTCGTAACTTGTCCGCTTTTACGTGCATCAGGAGGGGGATTATGACACGAGAACAAGCTGTTATTCCGGCACCGACAGCATGGCCCGGGATCGTTGGGGATCTTGTCCTGGCCGTGTTTTTGGGGACGGTTGGTCTGCTGTACGACAGTCTGACATTGCTGGCCGGGGCATTATATTCTGCGTACGATGTTGCGGTTGGCGTCGCCGCGAGACTGTCTGTACCGGGAAAAAGGCGTTTGCGGCTGGCTGGTTCGTCCGCAAGCAAAGCGACGCCTGAGCCGCTGCCGGCGATTTTCTTCTCCGTTTTTTTGTTGATGGGCACCGTTCAACTGTGGATTGCGTCCATCACTGACATGGTTGAGGGCGACACCACTCCACCGGAGACTTTCGTTTTGGCAGCCGTGCTCCTATCGATGGCTTTGCGGGAAACGTTGTTTCAAATCAAGTTGCGTATTTCCCGCAGGAAGTCGGATCAGGAGTTGCAGCTGATCGTCGAGAAGCATCGTCATTCGTTGTTCTCATCTGTAGTTGTTCTCGCGGGTGTGTTTGGGGCGATGGGAGGGCAAGCCTGGGATGTGCCCGTCCTGGCGTATCTTGATCCGGTTGCCGCGATCCTTGTCGCCTTACATGTGATGATCCAAGTCTATCGGCTGGTGAGACGCTCCATCTACGGACCGGTTCGGACGGAGGTACGCGAAGAGGATGCTGCTACCTTCATCGAGACGGTACAGCGGGTGCATGGCGTGATTACAGTAGATGATTTGAAAGCGCAGGAGAACGGACATTATGTGACCGTGACCGCCAAGATTAGCGTAAATCCTAAGCTTACCGTTATGGAAGCCAACGATATCGCCAATCGGGCCAAAATGCTGCTGCTCAACCGCTTTTCCCATGTCACTGACGTTCGGATTCAAGTCGGGCCTTACGAGGCGGGGTATCCTTATAAGAGCAATACCGATGCTGATAGTGATTTGCCGAACTTGCTGCAGTAAGCTGGCCCCGGGATAGAACCGACAGGAAGAAAGAAGGTGACGTTTTTTGCTTCATGCCAAATATCGCTGGACACAGCTTCCCTATGACGAAGAGGCTGCCAGACGGCTGGCCGGCCAGCTGAATATTTCCCCTTTGCTGGCGTCTTTGCTGGTGACGCGGGAGATGGAAAGCCCTGAGAAGGCGGAGCTCTTCTTAAGAGGAAGCCTTGCCGATCAACACGATCCCATGCTGCTCAGCGGCATGAAAGAAGCCGTACCGCGCATCCGCCGTGCGGTGGAAAATGGGGAGCGGATTTTGATATACGGGGATTATGACGCCGATGGGGTGTCATCGACGACTTTAATGATCTACCTGATGAGGCATCTCGGTGCTACATATGACTACTACATCCCGCATCGAACGAAAGAGGGATATGGGCTACATATTCCGGTGCTGGAGCATTATCACAAGAAAGGCTTTACGCTGATCGTGACGGTAGATACGGGGATCAGCGCCGTTGAGCAGGTGGCCTACGCCAATGCGGTGGGCATGGACGTGATCGTCACTGACCACCACGAACCGCCGGCGGTTTTACCGGAAGCGTACGCTTTGATTAACCCCAAGCTGCCATACTGCACGTATCCGTTTAAAGGACTGGCCGGGGTGGGGGTGGCGTACAAGCTGGCCCAAGCGCTCCTGGGGGAGGACACCCCCATTGCTTGGACCGAGCTGGCCGCGCTGGGGACGATTGCTGACCTGATGCCACTGACCGGAGAGAACCGGATGATCGTCAAGTCCGGTCTGGCATCGATGGAGCGCTCGGCATTTCCGGGCATGACGGCATTGCTCGGAACCTCCGGCTGGTCCAGCGGGGAAGTTACTTCGACAGCCGTCGCCTTCGGGTTGGCACCGCGGATTAATGCCAGCGGCCGCATGAGCCACGCCAACCGCGCCGTCGCCTTATTGACGGCGGAGAACATGGAAGAAGCCGAGGCGATCGCCGAGGAGCTGGATGTGCTGAACAAGGAGCGCCAAATAATTGTCGAGGATATGGTGCAAGAAGCGCTTCAGCAGCTGGAAAGCCAGGAGCAGTCGGAAGGGCTGCCCGACGTGATTGTGGTGGCCGGCGAAGGCTGGAATGCCGGCGTTGTCGGGATCGTCGCCTCCAAATTGCTGGAACGGTATTATCGCCCGACCATCGTGTTGGGAATTCATCCCGAGACCGGGGAGTGCAAAGGCTCCGCCCGCTCAATTCCCGGCTTTGACATCTATGAAGCCTTAACCGATTGCGCCGACCTGCTGGACCACTTTGGCGGACATCCATCCGCTGCAGGGATGTCCCTAAGCCGGGAGCGATTGGAGGAATTTGGCCGAAGGCTGAATGCTTTTGCCGCCGGGCGGCTCACGCCGGAGCATTTCGTGCCGGTCCTGGAGACCGATTTGACTTGCTCTTTAAAAGACATTACGCTGCAAGCAATCGAACAACTCCAGCAACTGGCTCCATTTGGCATGGCAAACACCTGTCCCAGGCTGCTTCTTCGTGGCCTAAAGCTGCTGGAATGCCGCCAGATGGGCAAAGACGGCAAGCACTTGAAGCTGATTCTTGGCCAAAACGGTAAAACCGTAGAAGCCGTCGCGTTTGGCAAAGGTGAATTGGCCCCGTTGCTGTCGGAAGAAGCTCGGATCGATATCGTTGCGGAAGCCAGTGTCAACGAGTGGAACGGCTCGCGCAAGCCGCAGCTCATGATCCAGGATTTAGCGGTGTCTCATCTGCAGGTGTTTGATTACCGCGGCTCCCGGAATCCATCGCAGCTGCTCGAAGAGCTTCGAGGGAAGCTGGATAAGCTGCCCGCCTGCGGTTCGGGAGCGTCGGCTGTCGTCGTAAATGAAGGTTCCGCATTTTTCCATACCCTTGATTTGAAGGAGACCCCGATTTGGGTATATGATAAGAACGTTGGCGTGCGTCCTGGGAACGAGCTCGCGCAAACCGCTGGGATTCACGCTGCGTCGACATTGTTCGTCCTGGAGCTTCCGGATGCACCGGAGAGCTGGACTGGGATGGTATCCGCTTTTACCGGTCTGGAGCGCATCTATATGCTGCATTCGCTGCGTGCGCCCCAAGAGCGCATCGAGCCGCCTTCTCGCGATCATTTCAAGCTCGTGTACAGCTTGATCTATCGGGGAGCCGGCCAAGGGCTTCCTGAGGAAGAACTGTTGGCGGCGCTTGTGAAGCGTACCGGTTGGTCAAAGCGGATGGTTGAGATGGCGCTTGGGGTATTCGAGGAGCTGGGATTTATTATTCGGGCATCCGGGATGATTCGGATCCATCCGTCTCCTTCCAAGCAGGCCTTGGAAACGTCAAGCCGTTACCGGGAGCTGGGACTGCTGGCTGAAATCGAACAGATGCTGCAGTACGGCCGGGTGCCGGAAATTACGGAATGGATGCTAACCCATATTCAGGGAGCCTCATAAATGTTTTGTTCTGAAACTTAGAAATGATTTGCACGCATTTGAACTAGGAGGAGATTGGTTTGGATTTTAAAGAGTACATCCGGGTGATTCCTGATTTCCCTCAACCGGGCATTAGCTTCAAGGATATTACGACGTTGCTCAATGACGGTAACATGTACCGCAAGGCGATCGACGAACTGAAGCAGCGGGTATCTCATTTGAAGATCGATTTGATTGCCGGCCCTGAAGCCCGCGGTTTCGTTGTGGGTGCGCCGCTGGCTTACGCGCTTGGCGTCGGGTTCGTACCGATCCGCAAGAGTGGGAAGCTGCCTTACAAAACGATTGAGGTGGAATACGACCTGGAATACGGCAAAGACCGGTTAGCGATGCACAGCGATGCGGTAAAGCCGGGGCAAAACGTGCTGATTGCGGATGACTTGCTAGCGACTGGGGGAACGATCTCAACCTCTGTGGATCTGGTTCGTCAACTAGGAGGTAACGTCGTTGGTACTGCCTTCCTGATTGAGTTAAGTGAGCTGGAAGGCCGCAAGAAGCTGCCGGGAATTGAAGTCTTTTCACTCGTGCAATACGAATAAAAATAGATCCCATACAAAAGGGGCTGCTGCCACGTATCACATGGCAACAGCCCCTAATTTGTATAGAAGAGTGAGCTTAATGGGCCGCTTCTTCGTTATCGTTGCTTAACTTCAGCACTTGAATGAGCTTGAAGAACAGGCTAAGCACAATGCCAACGATCGTTGCCAAGGCCATACCCTTCAGCACGACGTTACCCATGGTCAGTTGGGTGCCGCTCAGGCCGATGACCAGAACAACGGTGGTCAGCAGCATGTTGGTAGGCTTGGAGAAATCCACCTTCTGCTCCACGAAGATCCGCAAGCCCGAGGCGGCGATAACGCCAAACAGCAGCAAGGATACGCCGCCCATAACCGGATCCGGAATATTAGCGATGATTGCCGAGAACTTCCCGGAGAAGGAGAGCAGGATGGCAAAGATCGCCGCACCCCCGATCACGTACACAGAAAACACGCGGGTTAATGCCATGACACCAATGTTCTCCCCATAGGTCGTGTTCGGCGTGGAGCCTACAAAACCGGAAAGAATCGTGGAGATCCCGTTCCCCATCAGCGACCGGTGCAAGCCCGGGTCCTTGGACAAGTCCTTGCCCACAATGTTGCTCGTCACCAGCAGGTGGCCGATATGCTCCACGATGACGACCAGCGCGACCGGCACGATCGAGATGATGACGGAGGTATCCCATTGCGGGGTTGTGACCGTCGGTAGGGTGATCCACTTCGCTTGTTCGATCGCTGAGGTGTCGACCACACCCATGAATAAAGCTAGAACATAACCAACGACGATCCCGATCAAGATGTGAATAATCTTCGGAAAGCCGCGGAACAAGACAGCGCCAAGTACCGTAACGACTAACGTCACGAGCGACAGCGTGATGGACGTTCCATCTGGCGTCCAGCCCTCCGAGCCATCGGTGATCCATCCGGCCATGCCGGCTGCGACGGGAATCAGCTCCAGGCCGATCAGGGCAACGATAGCCCCCATAGCGGCTGGTGGGAATACGACGTCGATCCACTTCGTGCCGGCGTATTTAATCAGCAGCGCAATCAGAACGAAGATCGCGCCGGTGACGATAAACGCGCCGAGAGCCAAAGCGTAGCCGTTCCCCGGATGAGTCTGGAGAACCGCCTGAACCGGTGCGATGAAGGCAAAGCTGGAACCCAGATAAGCAGGGATTTTCCCTTTGCAGATGAGGATGTACAACAGGGTACCGATGCCGTTCATCAGCAGGATCATGCCGGGGTCGACGCCAAACAGGTTAGGCACCAGCACCGTGCTTCCGAACATGGCAAATAAGTGCTGCAGGCTTAACAGCACGCCCGGTCCGAACGGGACTTTCTCATTCACTTGAATTTCACGTTGCAACGAGTTCACTCCTCTATAGATACGTTCATAAGATAACTATCCTTAATAGGATAATGACATTGGCGACAATTTTCAACATAAAAATACTTGACTTTTGTTTTTCTTTCCCAGGTAATCCCTTCATCGGCTGGTCGGTATACCCTCCCAAAGGCAGGCAGATCTTGCCGGGATGCTGTCCGTGCAGCGAAGACAATACCTGGAGTTGACGTGAGGGAACGCAAGAGGCATAATTATAGGAAATCAAAATGAGGCGAATTATGCTCTTGTATGCGTTTTTTCAGTATATTTTCATATAGAAAGGAATCAACAGGATCTCAATGGGCATAGAGCAATTACTCGAAAAGGCGTCTGCCTATATAAAGGAACCGGATCTGAAGCGGATTCGGGAAGCGTACGAGTTTGCGGATCAAGCCCATCACGGACAGGTTCGCAAATCCGGAGAACCTTATATCCTACATCCTTTGGCTGTAGCGGATATTGTAGTGAACATGCAAATGGATGCGCTGTCGGTCATTGCGGCCTTGCTTCATGATGTGGTGGAAGACACGACAGTGTCCTTAAAGGAGATACAGGAGCATTTCGGCAGTGATTGTGCATTGCTCGTTGACGGCTTAACCAAGCTGGAGCGGATCAAATTCCAATCCAAAGAAGAGCAGCAGAACGAGAACTACCGTAAAATGTTCATTGCGATGGCACAAGACATCCGCGTCATCGTCATCAAATTGGCGGACCGGCTGCATAACATGCGGACTTTGAAATACCAGTCCGAGGAGAGTCAGCGCCGGATTGCATATGAAACGCTGGAAATCTTCTGCCCTATCGCGAACCGGCTTGGGATCTCCGCCATCAAATGGGAAATGGAGGATATTGCCCTGCGGTACTTGAACCCGCAGCAATATTACCGGATCGCCAACTTGATGCGCAAGAAACGGGCGGAGCGCGAGGAATACATCAAGAACGTGATCGCCCGTATCGCCGAGAAGCTGGACGAAATGGGCATCCAAGCGGATTTGTCTGGGCGACCCAAGCATATTTACAGCGTGTATAAGAAAATGACGATGAAAAACAAGCAGTTCAACGAAATTTACGATCTGCTGGCCATCCGTATCATCGTGGACAATATCAAGGACTGTTACGCGACCCTGGGGATCATCCATACGTTATGGAAGCCGATGCCGGGGCGGTTTAAAGACTATATCGCCATGCCGAAGGCGAACATGTACCAGTCGTTGCATACGACGGTCGTTGGGCCTAACGGGGAACCTACAGAGGTTCAAATCCGCACCTGGGAAATGCACCGGACGGCAGAATACGGGATTGCCGCGCACTGGGCCTACAAGGAAGGCGCAGGGACGAGCGGTCTCGAGAACAAAATTACGTTCTTTAACGAAATCCTGGAGCTTCAACATGAAGCCAAGGATGCTTCCGAATTCGTGGAATCGCTCAAAATGGACTTCTTCTCGGACCTGGTGTTTGTGTTTACGCCGTCCGGGGAAGTCATTGAGCTTCCGGCAGGCTCCGTACCGCTGGATTTCGCGTACCGTATCCATACGGAAGTTGGCAATCGTACGATTGGGGCCAAGGTGAACGGACGGATCGTCCCGCTGGATCATCGGCTGAAAACCGGGGACATCGTGGAGATCTTGACCTCCAAGCACTCGTACGGACCTAGTCAGGACTGGCTCAAAATTGCGCAATCCTCCCATGCTCGCAGCAAGATCAAGCAATGGTTCAAGAAGGAAAAGCGCGAAGAAAACGTGGAAAAAGGACGCGAAGCGATCGAACGCGAGCTGAAGCGGGCGGGGCTCGAGCCTTCCTTGTGGATGAGCGACGACAAGCTGTTGGAAGCGGCGAAGAAGTATGCCTTCAACGACATCGACGATATGCTGTCGGCGATTGGGTTCGGCGGGATCACGGCCTCCCAAGTCGTGACGAAGCTGACCGAGAAGCTGCGCAAGGAGCAGGAGGAAGCGGCTGGACACATCGAGTTGACCACCGAGGTCAAAGAAGTGAAAGCGCCGGAAGAACGCCGGCATCGCCCAACGAACGGCGTCGTCGTGAAGGGGATCGACAATTTGCTGGTGCGGTTTGCTAGATGCTGCAATCCGGTACCTGGCGACGAGATCGTTGGTTACATCACCCGCGGCCGCGGCGTATCCGTGCATCGCAGCGACTGTCCGAACATCCCGAGCGGAGGAGAAGGCGAAGAGGCGGCGCGTGTGATCGACGTGGAATGGGAAGATTCGATCGAAGCGAATTACAGTGTCGATATCGAAATTACCGGGCACGACCGTCGTAACTTCTTAAACGAAGTGCTGCAGGCTGTGTCGGAAAGCAAAACGAATATTTCGGCCGTCTCGGGGCGGTCGGATAAGAACAAAATGGCTTTGGTGCATATGACGATTCTGATTCGGAATACCGATCATCTGCAATCCGTTGTGGAGAAGATCAAACGGGTGAAGGATGTGTACACGGTTCACCGGATTATGCAGTAGCAGATAGGAAGGGATTCAAACCAAGATGAGAGTGGTTGTGCAGCGTTGCCGTGAGGCGCGCGTGGTCGTAGCGGGAGAGACGGTAGGGGCGATCGGACCGGGGCTCATGCTGTTGGTTGGCGTGACGCATGAGGATACCGAGCAGGATGCCGCCTATTTGGCGGAGAAGATCTCCGGCTTACGCATATTTGAAGACGAAGCAGGCAAGATGAACCTGGCGGTTACGGAGATCGGCGGGGCGATTTTGTCGGTCTCCCAGTTTACCTTGTACGGTGATTGCCGCAAGGGCAAACGGCCCAACTTCATGGCGGCGGCCCGGCCGGAAACGGCGGAGCCGCTGTACGAGCGGTTTAACGAGCTGCTTCGGGCGAAAGGGTTGACGGTCGAAACCGGTATGTTTGGCGCCGATATGGACGTTCAGCTGACGAATTGGGGTCCGGTGACCCTGATCGTGGACAGCCCTGGCAGCGAGGGATAACTGCGAGGATACGGAAGTGGGGCAAGACGCGGAAATTCTGCGTCTTGCCCCGCTTTTATGTTAGGAGGAAGGTATCGGACAGATTTTCTTGCTGTGCAACGGAACGGGGCAATATGGACAAATTCCCTTCATTTTCATGCAGGATTTCGGGTTCTGTAGGATAAGCGGACCGATTTTGGTACAACCTTGTGATAAAGAGCTTGACGACCAAAGGAGGTGCTCACATGCACCAATCCGTGAAATCGAGAGACTGGCAATCCTCTCCTCTCATGACAGCGGGACACCGCAGCGAAGCCCGGATGACGGCCCGTCTGGCCGAACCGGAGCGCTTTGAACCGATGATGCAGGAGACCAGGCCCTCTGCCGAATGGCTCCCTCGACCCGGAAGCTGATGCTGAATGAATAAGGAGGAATCGGTCATGGCCAGACATATTCAGGCCTATTTTAATACAGAAGATCAAGTGGAAGGTGCGCGTATCGCCCTGCTGGCCTACAACACGAATGAGGTTGAAGCAGGGAATGTATCGAACGAATGGGGCGAAGACGATGAGCTTCAGGTTTCGTTATTGCCTCTAAATAATGGGGTGATCAGCGCATCAGGCGCAAACAACCCGGGAGTTGTTCCTGTACCCGGAACGGTACGCGGTGTGCAGAGCGTGCTGCCGGTGGTAGCTTTGGGAGAAGACAATACCGGCGACACGTTAGATGGTGAACGCAGCCAAGCGGTGGGAGACGGAGAACGGCTAATGACATCGAAACCTCCCATCGAGACCGGTGACGAGCCGCAGGGATGGAAATATGTACTCAGTGCAAAGGTGAAGGACAGCGATTATGAGACGGTTGTGCGGAAATTGCGCGAACATGGGGGCTATGTTGTAACGGAATAGTAGGGGGATATGGGTTCTTGTAATATAACTGTAATATTAGATACATGTTCCCTTAACATTGCTTGTTTATAATAACGGCATGACCCCCTTTTTAATATAATACCTTTTGGACCTGCACCCCGTTGGTGACAGGTTTTTTTCTTTGTGTAGACATTTTTCGCGTCTCGGGCTTGACTTTAGCGCGGTGGTTTCATACAATCTAAAAATAACAGTTGACGTCACTTCTATGGCGTAAATTGAAACGAATAGGTATTCGATGACGGGACAAAGTAGTTTAACCCCACACCCACAGAGAGGAATCCCCGACTTCGGCGCGGCAGACGGATCAATCGTATTCGTTATGCGGGCGGTGAAGCAGGCTGGAAGGATTCTGATGATGATTAAACGAAAGACTTCCCCGAGAACCGGCGGCGAAATCTAAGGTGGCTTATGGCTTGGACTTCGAGAGTAGACGTGCGGCGTAGGCGGGCGATAACCGTTTGAAGCGAATTTGATGCTTGGAAGCTGATGCGCATGTGCGAAGCGGAGCAGCTTTTGAGAGTCGACATTCGGAATGTGGGTGGCACCACGGGTGATTGCGAAACGATCTCTCGTCCCTGTTTGGATCAAACAGGAACGGGAGATTTTTTATATTGGCTTACGAGTCTGAGATGGAGGATGAACAATATGGCTTTTCAGAAACCGACGGGCACGCAGGATATCTTGCCAGGAACCGTCGAGAAATGGCAGTTTATTGAGGAGAAGGCCAGGGACTTGTGCCGGCGTTTTAATTACCGGGAAATTCGGACCCCGATCTTTGAACAGACCTCGCTGTTTGAACGCGGCGTAGGGGAGACGACGGATATCGTCGAGAAGGAAATGTACACGTTTCTGGATAAAGGGGATCGCAGCATGACGCTGCGTCCAGAAGGGACGGCCGGCGTTGTCCGCTCCTATGTGGAGAACAAGCTGTACGGCGAACCGGACGTCAGCAAGCTGTATTATATCGGGCCGATGTTCCGTTACGAGCGCCCGCAGGCAGGGCGTCAACGCCAATTCCACCAGTTTGGAGTGGAGGCGTTTGGTGCGACGGATCCGGCGATCGACGCCGAGGTTGTGGCGCTGGGTTATCAGTTTTGCCGTGAGCTGGGTCTTCAAGGGGTGAAGGTGGAGATCAACTCCGTTGGCAATCCATCCAGTCGGGCGGCTTACCGCGAGAAGCTGCTGGAGTTCCTGCTGCCGATGAAGGACAGCTTGTGCAAAGACTGCCAAGCTCGGATTGAACGCAATCCGCTGCGTGTGCTGGACTGTAAGACGGACCAGGATAAATTCGACGGGGCGCCGTCGATTCTGGATAGTTTGGATGAGGAGTGCACCACGCATTTTGCGAAGGTTCAGGAGCTGCTGAGCGCGATGGAGATCGACTATGAAATCAATCCACGCCTTGTTCGCGGGTTGGACTACTACACGCACACCGCTTTTGAATACAAAGCCCAAGGGATCGGCGCCATCGATACGATTGGCGGCGGCGGCCGTTATAACGGGCTGGTGGCGGAAGTGGGCGGTCCCGATCAACCGGGCATCGGGTTCGGGATGGGACTCGAACGGATCGCGCTGATTTTGGAAAAGCAAGAGATCGAGCTCGGCGCCGTCAAGCCGCTGGATGTGTATCTGATTGCCTTAGGCGAAGCTGCGGAGAGGGAGATTACGACCCAGCTGTTTAAGCTGCGGCAAGCGGGATTCTCTGCGGAACGCGATTATCTGGGCCGGAAGATGAAGGCGCAAATGAAATCCGCTGACCGGATGCAGGCGCGCTATACCGCAATTCTCGGCGACGATGAGCTGCAGCGCGGGGAAATCGCGCTGAAGTCGATGGACAGCGGCGAGCAGCGTACCGTGAAGTTAAGCGAATTGGTGAATGAGTTGCAGTAACCTAAACAACTACAAAAACAAAACGCGAAGAAAAGGGGAGTTACGATGAAACGAACGCATCATTGCGGCGCGCTGAGCACCGCGAACATCGGGGAAACCGTTACATTAAACGGCTGGGTGCAAACCCGCCGGGACTTGGGGGGTGTCCTGTTCATCGATCTGCGCGACCGCAGCGGCATTGTGCAAATCGTCTTTAACCCGGCTTATTCCGGCGAAGCGCTGAAAATTGCCGACCGCGTGCGCAGCGAATACGTGCTGGCCGTTACCGGGAAAGTGGTAGCCCGTGATCCTGAAACGGTCAACCCGAACCTGCCAACCGGCGATATCGAAGTGCAAATTACCGAAATCGAAGTGTTGAACGCAGCTAAAACGCCGCCGTTTTTCATTGAAGACGGCATCGAAGTGGATGAATCGCTGCGTCTGAAATATCGTTACCTCGACCTGCGCCGTCCGGAAATGCAGCAAACGTTGTGGCTGCGCTCCAAGGCGGCGAAGGTATTCCGCGATTTCCTTGACGGAGAAGGCTTCATTGAGGTGGAAACTCCGATCTTGACCAAGAGCTCGCCGGAAGGGGCACGCGATTACCTTGTGCCAAGCCGCGTGCATCCGGGAGAATTTTTTGCCCTGCCGCAATCGCCTCAGCTGTACAAGCAGTTGCTGATGGTCAGCGGCATCGAGCGTTACTACCAAATCGCCCGCTGCTTTCGCGATGAGGACCTGCGTGCCGATCGTCAGCCGGAGTTTACCCAGGTCGACATCGAGACTTCGTTCCTATCGCGCGACGAGCTGCTCGAGATGATGGAGAAGTTGATCGTACGCCTGTTCAAAGAAACGAAAGGCATTGATATTCCTACGCCATTCCAACGCATTAGCTATGCTGACGCGATGGATAAGTACGGCTCGGACAAACCGGACCTCCGTTTCGGTTTAGAGCTGGTGAACGTCAGCGATCTTGTGGCGAATAGCGGCGTTAAAGTATTTTCTTCGGTCATCGAAAAGGGCGGGGAAGTCAAAGTGCTGAACGCTAAAGGATGCGGGACTTGGAGCCGTAAGGAGATCGACGATCTTGGACCGTATGCAGCCCGTTATGGCGCGAAAGGTCTGGCCTGGATTCAAGTGAAGGAAGGCGAGTTCCGCGGTCCAATCGTGAAGTTCTTTACGGAGCAGGAGATCGAAGCGATTAAGGAACGCACCGGCGCCGAAGAAGGTGACCTGCTGCTGTTCTCCGCCGATAACAAGAAGGTTGTTGCTGACGTCCTCGGCGCATTGCGTCTGAAAATCGGCCGCGATCTTGGTCTGATCGACGACAGTGTGTATAAATTTGCTTGGGTCGTGGACTTCCCGCTGCTTGGCTGGGATGAAGAGCAAAAACGCTACGTCGCCGAGCACCATCCGTTCACCCGTCCGCGCGACGAGGATCTGCCGCTGTTCGACACCGATCCGGGGAAAATCCTCGCGCAAGCCTACGATCTTGTGCTGAACGGCTATGAAGTTGGCGGCGGTTCGATGCGGATTTACAAACGCGACGTGCAAGAGAAGATGTTCAAAGCGATCGGCTTGTCGCCGGAAGAGGCTCAAGATAAATTCGGCTACCTGATGGATGCTTTCGAATACGGTACGCCGCCGCACGGCGGGATCGCCTTCGGTTTCGACCGTCTGGTGATGCTGCTGGCCGGCCGTTCCAACTTGCGTGAGACGATTGCCTTCCCGAAAACGGCGAGCGCAACCGATTTGCTGATGAACTCGCCTTCCGAAGTCGACGGATCGCAGCTGGATCAGCTGCACATCAAGCTGGCTCCCAAGCTGGCGGAAGTAAAGAAATAATCGGTTAAGATGTCAACCTAACGGAGGTACACTGACCATGCTTCATCAATTTTCGCGGACAGAACTCGCCATCGGGGCAGAGGGTCTGGATATTCTCAAGAAAAGCACGGTTGCCGTGCTTGGCGTCGGCGGCGTAGGAGCGATGGCCGTCGAAGGGCTGGCCAGAACCGGAATCGGCCGGATTATCATGATCGACAAGGATGTTGTCGATATCACCAACATTAACCGGCAAATTCATGCGCTGACGACGACGATCGGACAGAAGAAAGCCGATCTGATGCGCGAACGGATCAAGCTCATTAACCCGGAGTGCGAAGCGATTGCGCTGAATATGTTCTACACGGAAGAAACTTACGAAGAGCTGTTTAAGTACGATATCGATTATGTACTGGACGCTTCGGATACGATTACGTACAAAATTCACCTGATCAAGCAATGCTTGCAGCGGGGCATCCCGATCTTGTCGAGCATGGGGGCTGCCAACAAAATGGACCCGACGAAATTCCAGGTTGCGGATATTTCGAAAACCCATATGGACCCCATGGCTCGTGTGATTCGCACGAAGCTGCGAGAGGACGGGATCAAGAAGGGCGTTAAGGTCGTTTTCTCGACTGAACCGCCGGTACGACCGCGCAAGGACGTCACGGAGAAAATCGCGCCAGCCGGCGCAAAAATCCGCAAGGCGAAGCAGCCGCCGGCCAGCAACTCGTTTGTGCCGCCGGTGGTCGGCTTGATCATGGTCAGCGTAGCGGTGCGTGAGCTGCTGGAGCGCGGAGGCGTAAGCGTAAGCGTATGAATCCGGAGCTCGTCAAGAAGCTGCGGTTACCTGCGGACAGCGACCGCGTGCTCGTGCTGGATGCGCCGGCCGGGTAGGTGGAGCAGCTGGGCTTAAGCTCGGAACAAACGCGAAGCGGCAGCCCTCACCGCCGCCGGAAACGCCGGAAGATCTAGCGGCAGCGCTGAGCGGGTTAGCCCCTTCGCATAAGAAGGCGTATATCGAGTGGATCTTGGATGCCAAACGTGCAGACACATGAGCGAGCCGGATTGCTCAAACCGTGGAGAAGTTTAAGGCAGGCTTAAAGCGCCCGTCGGATAAAGCATAGAAAAAATAAGACGCTGGGATTAGGCTTGTTAGACAAGTCTACCAGCGTCTTATTTTTTTGAGAAAATTCGCCTTTTGACCTGAGGTAGTGGTATAATGGAACTCCTTTTGAGTCTGGAGTACACAAAAACCTTAGGAGGTAACTGAAATGAATGATTTTCAAAGTGCCTATCAAGAAGAGAAGGCGCGGCTGGACCGCACCTTGGAAGAGATCGATCGGCAGCTGCAACGGCTGCGTTCGATTCCGGTGTACACCGGACATGACTTTACCGAGCAGCTCCTCGAGGAGAATCGGGAAACCCAGCGGAAGCAGCTGGAGCAGTCGATTCAAGAGCCGTATTTTGGCCGGCTGGATTTTGAGGAGCGCAGGGGAAGAAGAAAGCCGCTTTATATTGGCAAGGTCGGGGTGGGCGATCCGGATGGCAAAGACCCCATTGTCATCGATTGGCGCGCGCCTGTGGCTAGTTTGTTCTACTCGTTTACCGGCGGGGACGATGCTTCGTATGAAGCGCCTGAAGGCTTGATCGAAGGCTTGGTGTACTTGAAGCGCAACATCGTGATCCGCAAAGGCATCCTGGACCGGGTCGTGGATACGTATAACCGCGACAGCGACGGTCCGGCCGTATCAGATGAGTTCCTCGTGTACCGGCTTGGTGAGAACAAGGACAACCGCCTGCGTGACATCGTCTCGACCATTCAGGCCGAGCAGGACCGAATTATCCGGGCGGCGAAAAATACGGCGCTGATTATCCAAGGCGTAGCCGGCAGCGGGAAAACGACCGTGGCGCTGCATCGGCTGGCTTTTTTGCTGTATCAATATAAGGAACAGATTAAGGCGGAACGTTTAGTTATTTTTGCACCCAACCATATGTTTATCGACTATATATCCGAAGTGCTGCCCGAGCTTGGGGTCGGGGATATCCAGCAAAGCACGTTCAGTGATTGGGCGGCTAAGGTGCTGGGACTGGACGAGGTCCCAAGCGATGGATCGGAGGCGTTGTCCCGCTGGTTTGACGGCGGAGCGACAGGGGCGGAAACGTGGCAGGATACAGAGCTGCCGGGACGCTTCAAGGGCTCGATGGCGTTTAAGGAGATCATCGATGCGTCGGTAAGTACGCTTGAGTCGGCCTGTGTTCCTGAGGGCGATTTCGAGCCTTGGGAAGGCGCTCGGCTGCCGCGTAAGGAGATCTTGGCCTGGTTCGAAGGCGAATACCGCCATTTTCCAGTGGCACGGCGCAAGGAACGGGTGCTGGCGCGGATCCATCGCTGGATCGAGATGGAACTGAAGAAGGCGCCGTCGGCGGCGGCCCTGAAGGACCTAAAGAAAAAAGCCCAGCAACGGGAAAAAAGCTATGCGAAAAAATGGCCGGAGCTGACGCCGCTCAGCCTCTACAGGGAGCTGTTTGGCATCCGGAGAAGCGGCGGCACGGAAGGAATGGCCGATGTCTCCGACCGGATACCGCCGGGCATCTGGAAGGAGACGCAGGCGCGCTTAAAGAAAAACGTCGTCAAGGAAGAGGATTTGGCCGCCCTTTTGTATTTATATACTTTGATCCACGAAATCGACGGCAATCTGACCTTCGACCACGTCGTGATCGACGAGGCTCAGGACTTTACGCCGTTTCAGGTATATGTGTTGGACCGTTTTGTCAAAGGGCACTCCTTTACGATTCTCGGAGATTTGTCCCAAGGGATCCATTACTACAAAGGGGTACGTAGTTGGGAAGAAATGCAAGTTTTGTTCCGGCCGGAGGAGACCGCTTATTTCGCATTAACGCGCAGCTACCGGTCAACGATGGAGATCATCCAATTCGCCAACGATATCCTGGAACGGGGTGTAGATACGGAATTGCTGGCGGTCCCGGTATTCCGCAGCGGGGAGCCAGTGCGGCTGTTAGAAGCGGATAGTGAGCAGTGGCTGCCGTTAATTCGGAAGGCGTTGGACAAGGTGCTGGGCGGCTCGTTCCGTACGGTAGCCGTATTAACCCGAACGATGCGGGAGGCAGAGGAGCTGCATGCCGCGTTAATCCAAGGTGGGCTGGAAGTCAACCTGATTACCGGGGAGCTGACGCAATACGCCGGTGGGATCTCGGTGCTGCCGGTGTACCTGTCAAAGGGCCTGGAGTTTGATGCGGTGATCGTGACTGATGTTGACCGGGAGCATTACGGCCCCAAGGACGCCAAGCTCCTGTACGTCGGCTGCACCCGCGCCCTGCACGAGCTATGGCTGCTGCACGGCAAGGAGCTGCCGGATTACGTCCCGGGCGAGGGTTCGACGGACAATGCCGTTAGGACGAGCTTAGAGGCGTAAGGGTACGGGGCGTGAGTTGGCGGCTGATTATAGGGGAAGGTCCTGTCCCCTTTGCCCCTTTTGCGGTATTATCCCTTTTGTTCAGGTGAAGGCGGACGAGAAAGTGCATGCGGATTGGATGTGGAGATGTGGGATTAGCAAGCTCTTTGGTGGTCTTTTGCAGCATTATCCCTTTTGTTCAGGTGAAGGGCGCAACATGCACACCAGGCAGGCTTTACTCGGAAACCTTCCTGGGCGGCGAAGCGCAAAAGTCACGCGTCCGGAAATGTGTTCGATTTTTCATATATAATTTACCGGAAAAAGCGAAAAAACCGAATTGTATTCGGTTTTTCGCATAGATTCTGGGCAAACACCTTCAGTAGGCGCGAATGTATATGAAATTTCATATACATTTAGCCAAAATCGCTCAAAGCCGCCCAAATGTATTCGGTTTTTCATATAGAATCACATAACGTGGTCTCTTCAATGTACGGATTGCGGATACATGTGGTGGTTTATAAGCTTATCGCTTCTTCCCTATGGAACATAAAACGTGTACTTTGATCATACGTCGTCCTGCATGAACTCGTCCAGCCACCGATCGGCTTTGCTCTGGTTGCAGAGATTGCAGGCGCAGACGCAGTTTACCGGGGTCGTGTGACCGCCCTTGGCTCTTGGCAGCAGGTGGTCGATCGTATCGCCGTACTCCCCGCAGAAGAAGCAGGTGTAATCATCCCGCGTCAAAATATAATGGCGGAACGCTTTGTTCGTGTACAAACGCCGGATGGTGAAGGGGTTCACGACGACGGCCATATGCTCGCGCACGAGTGTGACCGCCAGATCATAGTCGATCTCCTGTTGCCAGCGCCGACCTTTGTCGGTACGCCCGCGCAGGCGGATCATGCCGTTGCGGTTCGGTCGCAGGGTCCGGACGTCGGGACCCTCGACCTTCGGCGGCGGGGCGGGCAGCGCCCGCTTGATCCGCCGCTTGGGCGGCGCGGCTTCACCGCCGTGCCGCCCCGCGGCGGCAGCCGGCGCCGCCGTATTAACGGCGCTTGCGCCGTCCTGAAAGGCCGCGATCTGTGCCGCGGACTGTTTGCTGCGGCGCTTGCGCTTGCGTTTGCGCGCCGCCTTGGCCGTGCCTGCGGCGCCGGCCTCCGCGCCCGGCGGCGCGCTTGGCCCGGCCGCGGCTTCGCTCGCGCGGCCGTCGCCGCTTGGCGCCGCCGGCGCGGGCGCTTTCGCTGGCGCTGCCAGCGCTGCGCCAGCGGGCTCAGGGGCCGCGGCCTGCGGCAACGCGGCCTGAGCCTGGGCAGCCTGCTGCCGCTTGCGCAGCGCCCGGCAGCTGCGGCAAGCGCCCCGGCGCGAGCCTTTGCCGGAGCGCTTGCCGGTGCGGCGCAGGAATTCGCCCAGCGGTTTGGCTTCGCCGCAATAGGCGCATATTTTTATCGCTTTCGCGGAAGTGGAGACGTGCTCAGGTTGCTGCTGCTGAGTCAAGGGGGTCACCTCAGTTTGGAATAGGCTGTAAGTAGGATCTGACTCCATTATACCTGATTCGATATAAATTAAGCCAAGACCGGCCGGTCTTGGCTTATGGTTTATGATAATGGATGTGATTTTGTAATGGGATGTTCCCAGGTTGCCGTTACTCGGACACGGTTGCGGGTTGTCTTAGGCTGCGCATTTTGGTTAAGATTTTGCGGATGCTTTCATCGGAGAGGTGAAATCTTTCGGCTAAATCCCGTACCTTGCTCCCGGCGCGGTACAAGCGAAAAATCTCTTCGTTTCGCTTGGCGATGGTGAGGCGGGAACCGCTCAGTTCTCCCCATAACGCCCTTGACCGTTCCGGCTTGGGAATGTATAGCAGCTCGCCCTGAATATAAGTTTGGAGCTCCTTCAGCAGCCTAGGGGGAAGAACATCCTTTCCATTTTTGTAATTCACGATCATGTACCTCCTTATTTCGTGCTCCGTCCTTGATTGCTGTTACGATATAAGTCAACATGCTCGCTTCCCCCTTTCAATTTAGTATTGGTAGCCGCTTCATCCAACCTTCTCGGTGTAGAGCAAACGACTTTTGACTTTAAATAAAGACAAAATTTGGTTTTAACTGGATCTATCTTAACACAGGTATCGTCAAACATAAATAAGGGAGGCTGTTCCCAGCCCCCCGTTTTATTGTGGTGCCGCTTACGCGACAGCCACCTCACTCACTGAAATCACTTCGATCAGCCCCCTTTCCCGTGATTCGTCGGCCCGACATCTATATTAACTCATATTTTCTGCCGCAGGAAAAGCGAAAGAACAACTATAAGTGTTTTTTACGTAAGGTATGCTAGAATAAATTTGGTATCATTCCATGTATCCTGTTTATCATGCTAACGATCAAGGAAGTGACTTGAAGGTGGATTTGTTTTCTTTCAATCAAGAGCAAAGCCCGGCGGGGCGGTTGCTGGCCGACCGGATGCGGCCGACCTCGCTGGATGAATATATCGGACAAGAGCATATCGTCGGCCCGGGCAAGCTGTTACGGCGGGCGATTGAAGCGGACCAGGTCTCCTCGATTTTACTGTACGGCCCTCCCGGCTGCGGCAAAACGACACTCGCCCACATTATCTCCCATCATACGAAGGCGGAGTTCGTCCGGCTAAACGCGGTGGATGCGTCGGTGAAGGATGTGCGCGAGGTAATTGAAAAAGCGCAGAACGACAAAGCTTTTTACGGCACGAAAACGATTCTGTTCCTGGACGAGGTCCATCGATTTAACAGCTCCAGACAAGATGCTTTACTGCCGGCGGTGGAAAAAGGTACGGTCATCTTCATCGGTGCGACGACGGAAAATCCGTTCCACTACGTTAACGGCGCTCTTATGAGCCGTTCCACGCTGTTCCAGCTGGAGCCGCTGACGAAGGAGCACTCGCTGATCGCGATGCGGCGGGCTTTGGCCGACCAAGAGAAGGGGCTTGGCTTTATGCCGCTACAGGTTGACGAAGAGGCGCTGCTGCACATCGCTGCGATGGCGAACGGCGACATTCGGCGCGCGCTGAATGCCCTGGAGCTGGCGGCGATGACTACGCCCCCGCAACCGGACGGGACGGTGCACATCACGCTCGAAGTGGCGGAGGAATCGATCCGCCGGCCGCTCGTCAAAGCGGACGAGTCCACGCAATACGACGTGCTGTCGGCGTTTCATAAATCGATTCGCGGCTCCAGCGATGCGGCGGTGTTTTGGTTCCTGTACGCCGTAGAGAAGCTGGGGATGGATCCGATGACGTTTATCCGCCGGCTGATCGCCGCCAGCAGCGAGGATATTGGCCTGGCCAACCCGCAGGCGATGGTGCAGGCGGTCAGCGCCTTGGAGGCTTACCGTAACAATGGCTGGCCAGAAGCGCGGCTGAACATTGTCCAGGCGATCCTGTTTGCGGTCGAAAGTCCAAAATCCAACGCGGTCGTAGAAGCGATCGGGAACGCCATGGCAGCGATTGAAGAGGTTAAATCCGCCGAAGTGCCGCTTCATTTGCGCGACACTCATTACAAGGGAGCGGCAAAGCTCGGGCACGAAGGCTACAAGTATCCGCATGATTACCCTGGGCATTACGTACAACAGGAGTATCTGCCGAAGCGATTGTCCGGCCGGACGTTCTACCATGCCACGGAACAGGGGAACGAAGCGAAGATCAAGCATAACCAGGAACTGCGGCGCAGAAGCGGCAGGTAGAAGGTAAGTGCGAGGCGAGGTAAGGTGACAACAGTTCATTTTTCGAGAAAAAGCAAAAGGCAAGACTCTCGCAAGCGAAGTTGCAAGAGCCCTGCCCTGCATAAAAAACGGGAGCCCCACATCATACGCTGACGCGGGGCTCCCGCTTTGTTGCTTAAGCTTGTACTGCCGGAATCTCAGTCCGCAGCTTCACCGGGGCTTCGATCGTGCCGCCACCGAGGCATTCTTCGCCTTGGTAGAACACGACGGCTTGGCCTGGGGTGATCGCTTTTTGCGGCTCATCAAATGCGACATGCACAGTGCCGTCCGGCTGCTTCGTCAGCGTCACGCCTTGATCGGGCTGACGGTACCGGAATTTCGCGGTGCATTTGTACGGCCCCTCCGGCATCTTGTCAGCGCCGGCGATCCAGTTGACGCCGGAAGCGATCAGCGATGTCGAGTACAGGCTCGGGTGCTTGTCGCCTTGCACAACATACAAAATGTTGCGCTCCAGATCCTTGTCGGCCACGAACCAAGGTTCACCGGTGCCGGAGCCGCCGATGCCCAACCCTTGGCGTTGTCCCAGCGTATAATACATCAGGCCGTCGTGGCGGCCCTTGACCTCGCCGGTGACAATGTCGATCATATCGCCGGATTGGGCCGGCAAGTAATTGCTCAGAAACTCCTTGAAATTCCGTTCGCCGATAAAGCAGACGCCGGTGCTGTCCTTCTTCTTCGCTGTATAGAGGCCAGCTTCTTCGGCGATCCGTCTTACCTCCGGCTTCGGCAGGTGGCCGATCGGGAACATCGCTTTGGACAACTGCTCCTGATTCAGGGCATTGAGGAAATACGTTTGATCCTTATTGCTGTCAACGCCGCGCAGCAGCTTGTACGTCTTGTTCTCTTCCACGACCCGTGCATAGTGCCCGGTCGCCACGTAATCCGCGCCGAGGTCCAGCGCTTTGTTCAAGAATTCGCCAAACTTGATTTCCCGGTTACACATGACGTCCGGGTTAGGCGTCCGGCCCCGCTTATATTCTTCGAGGAAATAGGCAAATACTTTATCGTAATATTGCTTCTCGAAGTTCACGGTATAGTAAGGGATATCGATCTGCTCGCAGACGCGGCGAACGTCTTCAGCGTCCGCTTCGGCTGTGCAGTAACCGAACTCGTCGGTATCGTCCCAGTTCTTCATAAATATACCGATGACGTCGTAGCCCTGCTGCTTCAGCAGGAGTGCCGTCACCGAGGAATCGACGCCGCCAGACATGCCGACGACGACGCGGGTTTCGCTGTTAGGCTTAGCCATCATTATCACTCCTTTGAGCGGCGAATCGCTCGTCGTTTATTTTACCACAATTGTCGCTTTATTTCCCAAAACACATATGATATGTTACGATAAGCACAGGGTAAAGATAGGAATAGGGAGGAATCCCCGGATTTGGGCGCGTATGTCGCGGAAGAACGCGGCGAATGGCCTGATACTGTTTTTTAAGGATCAAGGATTAATTATATAAAGTTTATTTGAAAATTGAAAGAGGTGCCTTCTTTGAAGATTTCGACAAAAGGACGCTACGGATTGACGATTATGATGGAGCTGGCCGCTAAATACGGCGAAGGGCCAACTTCCCTGAAAAGCATCGCCGAGAAAAACCAATTATCCGAGCATTACCTGGAGCAATTAATCGCGCCGCTGCGCAATGCCGGTCTGGTGAAGAGCGTGCGCGGTGCTTATGGCGGTTATATTCTTTCCAAAGAAGCTAGTGAAATTACGGCGGGAGACATCATTCGTGTGTTGGAAGGGCCGATTTCTCCGGTGGACTTTACCGAGGAGGACGATCCGGCCAAACGGGATTTGTGGCTGCGCATCCGCGACAGCATCGCTGAAGTGCTGGATTCGACGACGCTGGAGAATCTGGTGAACTACGAGGAACATGGAACCAAAGAAAATTACATGTTCTACATTTAGTCTGCGAACCGACTTGCCATCCACAATGAAATAAGATACAATCAACGAACAATTCGGTAGCCGTCCCGATTCCGGGGCGGTGATTTACGTTTTATCAAAAAGTTTTTGGGACAAGGTGAGAGCCATGAAGCATATTTATATAGATCATGCCGCTTCCACGCCGATCCATCCGGAGGTAGCGGAAACGATGCTGAAGGTGATGCGGGAGCAATTTGGCAACGCCTCCAGCGTTCATTATTTCGGTCGGGAGGCCAAACGTTTGGTGAACGGGGCGCGGGATACGGTTGCCGCACGCATCGGTTGCCGCCCGGATGAGCTGGTGTTTACCGGCGGAGGGACGGAGAGCGATAACCTGGCGTTGTTTGGCACGGCGTTTGCCCGGAAAGCGGAGGGACGTCATATTATTACGACCTCCATCGAGCATCATGCGGTGCTGCACTCCTGCGAGCGCTTGGAGAAGGACGGGTTTGAGGTGACCTATTTGCCTGTGGATCGTTATGGACAGGTGCATCCGGAGCAAGTGCGGGAGGCCATCCGGCCCGATACGATCTTGATCAGCGTGATGTATGGCAATAACGAGGTGGGAACGATTCAGCCGATTGCTGAAATCGGCGCGATCGCGAGGGAGCGGGGGATCGTTTTTCATGTGGATGCCGTGCAGGCGTTGGGCGCGTTGTCGATCTCTTGCCGGGATTTGCCGGTCGACTTGATGAGCTTCTCTTCGCATAAAATCAACGGTCCCCAAGGCGTCGGGGCTTTGTATGTACGTAAGGATCTGGTGCTGGAGCCGATTCAACACGGCGGGCTGCAGGAGCGCAAGCGCCGCGCTGGCACGGAAAATATGGCCGGCATCGCCGGCTTTGCCAAGGCCGTGGAATTGGCTGCGGCGGAGCGGGAGACGCGCGTCGCTCACGATGAGCAGCTGATCCGGGAGCTGCTGTCCGCACTGGAACAGCGGATCACCCGGGAGGCTTTCCATGTCAACGGCCATCCGACGAATCGGCTGCCGCATATCATCAACATCAGCTTCCCAGAGGTGGATTCGGAGACGATGCTGATGAATTTGGATATGGAGGGCATCGCTGCCTCCAGCGGCTCCGCATGCACCTCGGGGTCTCTGGAGCCGTCCCATGTGCTGGAAGCGATGCATCTTCCGGAAAGTTTTTTGCGTTCTGCGATTCGATTTAGCGTCGGAATGGGTAATACTAGGGAAGAAATTTACGAAATCACCGAAAAAATTGGAACCATCCTGGAACGTCTCCGTAGAAAAAAATAATGGGCATATTTTTGGGCTCAAATCGGCTTTTGCGGAGGGGAGGTTAGTTTTTTCGGTATTAGTATGAGATGCCCAAACAGGGAGTGTCCATTTCAACATGAGAATGCAAGAAATGATCGGTCTGACCGTCTATGATGTGGAGCGTGGCAAGAAGGTCGGGAAAGTCGTTGACCTCCTCCTGGACCACAATTGGTCGATCGTCGGCATCCAACTGGAGAATCGATTGTTTTGGAATTCCAGCGTCAAGGCCGTGCGATGGGAGGATATCGTGGCTTACGGTGAAGATGCCGTGATGATCTGCAATCAACAGGCTGTCCGCAAGTGGGAAGCCGAGAATATACAGAATACCTTCTTAACGGGAAATGGAAAATTAAAAGAACTGCCTGTCCTGACTGAAGACGGAATACGTCTAGGCCATGTAACGGATGTTTATTTTGAACACGAATTGGGAAATACAATTACTGGAATTGAAATTAGCGACGGGTTTTTCACCGATCTGATGGAAGGGCGCAAGCTGCTGCCATTTATGCCGGAGATGACCCGAGGGGAAAACGCGATCATGGTGCCCCTGGGCAGCGAACAGCTGCTTGAAAAGCCGTGAATTTTTTGTGGATGGATAGGTGATGGTTCTATGATGAAATGTCCAAATTGCAATTCCAAGGATATTGGGAAAATCGGCTCCCACCAGTTCTACTGCTGGGGTTGCTTTATCGAATTGACGGTAAACGGCGACAAAATGTCCGTATATCAAGTAGAAGAAGATGGAACGCTCAGCTCTCTGGATGATCTGTTCTTCGGTGAGGAAATGGTGCAGGACTTCCCGCAAATGCACGCTTCCTCGTAACAATATATTGCTGCTATGCTGTGAAGATGCACAAGCTGTCCCCTTTTTATATCGAAGGGGGCGGCTTTTTTTTGTTTAGGCAGGAATCACTCTTCAAATGTTGACAACAATAATCATGACGAAACCGTGTTTTGATTTGATTGAGTTAGAAAGCGCTTTGAATTAGGATGAGGGTAGAAACACGGTAAGCCAACAAGCAAGACTGTTGATGATCCGTGCATCTTTATAAGGGGGTTACTCTTTATGGCTATAGCACAAACCAAACAGCCGTCTGCAGGAACCGGCGGAGCCCGGGTGAAGGTTCAGCAGTTCGGTCGTGCGCTCAGCGGTATGGTGATGCCGAATATCGGCGCGTTTATCGCATGGGGGCTCATTACCGCATTATTCATCCCGACCGGATGGATTCCGAACGAGTATCTCGGCAAACTGGTCGATCCAATGATCAAATATTTGCTGCCGCTCCTCATCGGCTACACCGGTGGGCAAATGGTTCACGGGAAACGGGGTGCGGTAACGGCAGCCATTGTGACGATGGGGGTTATCATCGGCAGCGACATCCCGATGTTTCTCGGCGCGATGATCGTTGGTCCATTGTCCGCTTGGGTCATTAAGCAGTTCGACAAATTGGTCGAGGGAAAAATTAAATCCGGCTTTGAAATGCTGGTGAACAACTTCTCGATCGGGATTCTGGGCGGTCTCATGGCATTGGGATCATACTCCGGCATTGGACCGGTTGTAACCGCGATCAGCAAAGCGTTGTCTTCGGGCGTTGACTTCCTGGTGGACGCGAAATTGCTGCCTCTGGTCAACCTTATTATTGAACCGGGGAAAGTATTGTTCCTGAACAATGCAATCAACCACGGCGTAATTACGCCAATCGCTGCGGAAGAAGCACTTCGGGTTGGCAAATCGATGCTGTTTATGCTCGAATCGAACCCAGGCCCAGGTCTGGGGATCCTGCTGGCTTACTGGATCTTCGGTCGCGGCATGGCGAAACAATCGGCTCCAGGCGCGGTTGTGATTCACTTCCTGGGCGGGATTCACGAGATTTACTTCCCGTACATTTTGATGAAACCGATTCTGGTGCTGGCTGCAATGGCTGGCGGCGTTGCCGGTACGTTTACGTTCCAATTGACCGGTGCAGGTCTTGTAGGTTCTCCTTCTCCGGGTAGTATTTTTGCTTACTTCCTGATGACGCCAAAAGGCGGATACGTCCCAATGTTAAGCGGGGTCATTGTTGCGGCAGTCGTTTCGTTCCTTGTTGCGTCGCTGCTGCTCAAAACGGGTAAACAAACGGATGAAGAAATGGACTTGGAAGAAGCTTCGGCGAAAGTGAAAGAAATGAAAGCTGCAGGTACGAAGAACACGGCGGCAGCCCCTGCTGCTGCAGGCGGCGTGAAGAAACAAACGGTGAACAAAATCGTGTTCGCTTGCGACGCTGGTATGGGTTCCAGTGCGATGGGTGCATCCGTTCTGAGGAAGAAAATGCAGGACGCCGGCGTGAAGGTGACGGTCGTGAACTCGGCAGTCAGCGAAATTCCAAGCGACGCCGACATCGTCATTACGCAAAAAACGCTGACGGATCGCGCGATCGCCAACAAACCGGACGCCGAGCATATCTCCATTGATAATTTCCTGAAGAGTCCCAAATACGATGAACTGGTTGAGCGTTTGAAAGGCTAAGCAACGCCAGTTACGATGCGGGGGCAGAACACTGGCGATTTTCGCCGGTGTTTTGCGTCTATATTAGGAGAGACTTGATATGCGGAAAATGACCGCACGACAAAAGCAAATCCTCGTTCTCCTCCTCGGACGCAAGCACGGGATGACCGCTGCGGAAATCGCAGCGGAGATCAACGTCAGCGTCAGAACGGTTCACCGGGAACTGGACGAGATTGAAAAAATATTAGCCTATTTCGGCTTAGTCCTGCACCGTAAATCCGGTACCGGAATCTCTGTCTGGAGCAATGCCGAAGGCAGCGAGGAGGGCGAGAAGCTGCAAGAGGCCAAACGATTGCTGCTGGTCGATAAGCCCAGCGACTATTCCGTCGAGGAGCGGCATCTCTTACTGATCTGCCGTTTGCTTGAGGAGCAGGAGCCGTGTAAGCTATTTACGCTGGCCCATGGCCTAAAGGTGACGGTAGCGACCATCAGCAGCGATTTGGACGAGGTGGAGCCCTGGTTCAGCCGCTTTGGGCTGGAACTGGTTCGCCGCCGCGGCTACGGCGTCGAGTTGCTTGGCGAGGAACAGCAGAAACGCGCGGCGTTATGCCAACTGGCGGCTGAGCATTTGGATTACTCCGACTTGATTGGAGGCTCGCCGGAAAACCAAGTCTCCTCCGCCACGGCCAGACTGCTCGAGGTCGTTGGGACGGATAACCTGATGACGGTAGAAAACACGCTATGGGCGATGAATTGGAGCTGGACGGAGCATTTGTCCGAAAATGCCTACACGCAGCTGCTCATTCGTCTCTCCGTTTCAGTGAATCGGATCAAGGAAGGAAGGCTGGTTAGTTGCGCAGGCAAGAACCGCAAGCTACCTCCCGTCGGGGGCGGAGAGCAGGATGAGGCAGAAACGGCCCGATTCGCTTCTCGTTTGGCCGAGAAGCTCGAGCTGACATTCCCGCCGGAGGAAATCGCTTATATGAACGGCTTGTTCAGCCGGGCCAAAGAAGCTTCACCCGAGCTCGTCCAAGCGGATATGGAGCTGGTCGATACGGTGTATCGGCTGACCGAGAACGTCGTTAAGCGTACCGGAATTCCGTTCCAGGAGGATCGACTGCTACGAAGCGGTCTGCTAGAGCATATGGGCCCGGCTTTCAAACGCATCCGCGAAGGCTCCCGCATCCGCAACCCGTTGTTGGGCGCCATTCGTAAAGACTACGATGAATTGTTTGGCATCGTACGTGAGGCGATGAACGAAAGTGTGGCCGGCTTAGAAATCCCGGACGAAGAGATCGGCTTCCTGGTGATGCATTTCGGAGCCTCCATGGAGCGTCTGAACCAGCTTGGCCTCAGCGTACGGGCGATTCTGGTCTGCTCGAGCGGGCTAAGCTCCTCCAAGCTGCTGGCCACGCGGCTTGCCAAAGAAATGCCGCAAATCGAAGTGCTGGGCAATGTCTCGTGGTACGAGGCGAAGCGGCTTCCCGAATCCGATTACGACTTAATCATCTCGACGATTGATTTGCCTCTTCCAGAGGATCGTTACGTGAAGCTAAGTCCGTTGTTAACGGACGAGGACACCGAGCGGCTGCTCGAGTACGTCCAGCGTACGGTATTAAAATCGCGGAAGATGACACCTGAGCCGGAATCCACAAAAACAAGGGCTTTTGACAAGGTACGGTCGCTGTCGGTGTCTCTGAACGAGGTTGTCAGCCTGCTGGAGCAATTCGACGTGCGTGTGCTAAATAACAGGGGATTTTCACTGCGGGAGACAGTTACGGTGGCGCTGGAGGAAATGAACCGGTTATTCGTCCCGCCGTCCGGTTCCGCAAGCTTTGGGCCGGAGGAGTGGCAGACGAAGCACACTGTATCCGATGTGCAGGCTGTAACCGACCGTTTGCTGGAACGGGAGAAAATGGCCAGTCAGGTGATTCCGGGGACTTCGCTGGCGCTGTTCCATACACGAACCCGGTTCGTGAATTACCGTTCGCTGGCGTTGTTCCGGCTGGAAGAACCCGTGGTGTTGGACGGGGGAACAGAAGTTAGTGCGCTGCTATTTATGCTCGCGCCGCGGGAGCTGTCGCGCGAGAGCTTGGAAGTGCTGAGCGAAATCAGCGCCTTGCTGCTGAAGCCGGAGCTGGTGGAGCTGCTGGAAACCGGAGAACGTCAGGAGATCCGAAATTTTTTGGCGACCGAGCTGTTGGTTTATTTTGAGAATTTGTAAACAAAAGAGAAGATAGGATAACGTGGAAAGGGAGAGAACAATCATGAAATTATTGTCTAAAGAGAAAATTATATTAAATGGAAAAGCGAGCGATAAATATGAAGCGATCCGCCTCGCCGGAAAGCTGCTGGTTGACGCGGGTCATGTGACGGAAGAATACGTGGACAAAATGATCGAGCGTGAAGAGATCGTCTCCACCTATATGGGCGGAGGTTTGGCGATCCCGCACGGGACGAAAGAAGCCAAAGGCATGATTTTCTCGACCGGACTGTCGGTTGTCCGCTTCCCTGAAGGCGTTGATTTCGGCGGGGATGAGCCGGCCTTTATCGTGATTGGCATCGCCGCAGCCGGCGGGGATCACATGGAAGTACTGACCAATGTCGCTATGGTGTTCACGGACGAATCCAATTTGGAACGAATTATGAATGCCACAACGGAAGAAGAAATTGCGGAGATCCTTGAAGGGGGCATGGAAGGATGAAGGCGGTCCATTTTGGTGCAGGCAATATCGGCAGAGGATTTATCGGTTTGCTGTTGTCCCGTTCCGGTTACGAAGTATGCTTTGTCGATGTGAACGAGAAGCTCGTTTCGGAGTTGGCACGGCGTAAGGAATACCCTGTTACCCTGGCGAGCGATCAGCAGGAGACGGTCATCGTAAAAGGCGTGACGGCGATTAACAGTATGAGTGATCCCGCTGCTGCTGCCCAGGCGATTGCTGAGGCCGATTTGGTCACGACGGCGGTTGGTGTGACCATCCTGAAGCATATCGCCGGTACGATCGCCCAAGGGCTGGTGTTGCGGAAAAACGAAGCTGCGGCTTCCCCGCTGCATATCATTGCCTGCGAGAACGCGATCGGCGGCAGCTCCCAGCTCAAGGAGCATGTCTATGCCCAGTTGGATGAAGCCACACGGCAGTGGGCGGACCGTCATGTAGCGTTTCCCGATGCGGCGGTCGACCGGATCGTTCCGTTGCAACAGCATGAGGACCCGCTGCAGGTTGTGGTGGAACCTTTTTATGAATGGGCGGTTGACCAATCGCAAATGTTTGACGGCTTCCATCGGGTCGAAGGCGTTCACTATGTTGACCGGTTGGAGCCTTATATCGAACGCAAGCTGTTTACCGTAAATACCGGCCATTGCTCGGCCGCTTATATGGGATATCTGCAGGGCCATGCCACGATTCAGGAAGCGATGAATGATCAAAAAGTCGCCCAGCATGTGCGCGCCGTCCTCTCGGAGACCGGGGCGGTGCTTGTGGCGAAACATGGATTTTCGCCAGCCGAGCATCAGGCGTATATCGATACGATTCTGGAGCGCTTCGCCAATCCGGCGCTGACGGACGAGGTTTCGCGGGTCGGCCGTTCACCGATCCGCAAGCTGTCCGCCGGCGATCGGCTGGTCTCCCCGGCAACGCAGGCGTATGAACGGGAGTTTGGATACGGCTACCTGGCGCTGACGATGGCGATGGCGCTCTGTTTCGATGTTCCGGACGACCCGGAAGCCGCGGAGCTGCAGGCGTCGCTGCGAGAAGTTGGCGCTTCGCAGACCTTGGCCAAATACACCGGCCTCGACGCCGAGCACCCGATCCATCAAGCGGTGCTGGCGCATTATGAGGAGTTGAAGAGCCGCTAAGCGGTGGCAAGCAGGGGAAGAGCTTATTCAGGGCATGTGAATAACGACCTCGGGCCGCTCTTGTCCGCCGTTTGTCACGGATGAGATGAGAGGCTTGAAGCTCTTCTCCGGCTCGCTTCAGCAGCCCGGATGCATCGGTAACACCAGATGTATCCGGGCTTTTTGGTTGTGGATGTCCGTGGGGGGTCTAACGGACCCAGGAGACCTTATTCGCTTCTGGATCCGGTAGTCGGGAATCTAACGGACTGAGAAGACCTTATTCAACTGGAGTTGCCCCTGTTAACTGCATTTCGAGCTGATTAAGGGCCACTGGGTCCGTTACATCGGGAAATGGACGGGAAATGACCTAATAGCGTCTCTCAGGTCCGTTACGAGCAAGCGGCTCCACGCAATCCTTACTTACATGCCCGGACAATCATGCCTTGCAGATTGCCGGGCCACAGCTACACCCCCCGGCGGCGAAGAACCGGGGATTGGTGGGAGCGATGAAGAAGAGCACCAAAGGCCAGAGGGGGAAATGATTCTGGAGAAACTAAACATCAACTCTTTTCAAGCTCTCGTACCCCACATCCCCGCCTCTTCGCCGCCCCCTCTCATAAATTTACCTCCCCAGACAAATACTGATCTATACGAGTAATTCGCTGTGAAATAGGGAGGGGCGTAGCATCGATGGGACCCAATGAACAGAAGGAGCAAGCGCACAAGCAGCAGAAGGAGCAAGCGCACAAGCAGCAGATGGAGCAAGCGCAAAAGGAACCGAAAAAGCAAGAAGAGCGGGAAGAGCAGAAGCAACCGCTGGTACCGATCACCCAAAGCAAGCTGTTCCAATATGGCGTTTGGCTGTTGTTGGGGCTGGTGATCCTGTTTTTTGTGTGGCAGCTGCGGCCGATGTTTGCGCTCGTCTACCGATTTTTGAAGGCCGTTTTCGCTCCGTTTGTCATCGCCATCATTATCTCTTATGTCTTAAATCCGATCGTTCGGATGCTTGGCGGGCGGAGGGTGCCGCGGACGATGGCCGTGCTGCTGATCTATGCGGTGTTTCTGACCGGCTTGTCCGTGGTGCTCATGAACGTGATTCCGATGTTCGTCGAACAGCTGGAGGAGCTGGGCGAGCATTTGCCGGAGCTTACCCTTCACACCCAGCAAATGATGAATCGTTGGGACAACGGTATTTTGCCGGGGAGCATTCGCATGGGGATGAACAACTGGTTTTATCAATTTGAAAACCGTTTGGCAAGCGCCATTTCCGGCTTCCTGGACAATATCGGAACAACGATCGGCGTCGTGTTTAATGCGTTTATTATCCCGTTCCTGATCTTCTACATGCTGAAGGACATCGAGCTGATCGAGCGGCTGATCCTGCAGTACTTGCCGCGCTCGCGGCGCAAGTCGATCATCACGCTGCTGAAGGAAATCGATATGGCTCTGGGTAACTATGTCCGGGGGCAACTGCTGGTGTGCGTCATTATCGGTGTGCTCGCCTATATCGGCTATATGTTAATCGGTATGCCGTTTGCGCTGCTGCTGGCGGGAGTGGTTGCTCTGTGCAACATCATCCCTTACCTGGGCCCATTTCTCGGGGCTGCTCCGGCCTTGGTTATGGCGACAACGATTTCTTGGAAAATGGTGCTGCTGGTCCTGCTCGTCAACATGCTGTGCCAAACGATCGAAAGTAACGTCATTTCCCCGCAGGTGGTTGGACGTAGCTTACATATGCACCCGATGCTGATCATTTTGGCGCTTCTCATTGGCGGGGAGTTGGCGGGGGTGCCCGGGTTGATTTTGGCGGTGCCGTTTTTTGCCGTGGTGAAGGTAGTTATTCAGCATTTCTATGCCTACTACGTTCGCCGCAAAGCGATGTAACGCAAGGTGGACAAGCTGCATTGACACGGCGTTCCTCGCCTTATATACTTAAAATGTTATGTGAAAATTTTCAAAGCGTTGATGAAATCAAGTACGTTCGGCAAGCGGATTTGCCAGAGAAGGGTTCCGCTGCAGGCGGCGTCCCGCAAGGGGGGCCGAGGCGGTGGCTGAGAGAACCTGAAATCTCGCGCGGACGGAAAGCTAATTTCGGAGTGTGGGCTACAAATTCACCGGCAGGTCCCCGTTATCGGACCGACGAGGCGATCGCTTTAGAACGCCGGCGGACAACCCGTCCAGCCGCATCGGAAGCGATAACCAGGGTGGTACCGCGATGCAATCGTCCCTGATTTTCAGGGGCGTTTTTATTTTTAGAGGAACATTTAGGAGGTCAAGACGATGAAAGCAAGTGAAATCCGTTCCAAATGGCTGGAGTTCTTTGCCAGCAAAGGCCATAAAATCGAACCCAGCGCTTCACTCGTCCCGCATAACGATCCTTCGCTCTTGTGGATCAATGCAGGGATGGCGCCGCTGAAGCCGTATTTCGACGGGCGGGTCAAGCCGGAAAATCCGCGCCTTGCCAACTCGCAAAAATGTATTCGCACGAACGATATCGAAAATGTCGGGAAGACGCGCCGGCACCATACGTTTTTTGAGATGCTGGGGAACTTTTCGATTGGGGACTATTTTAAGGAAGAAGCGATTACTTGGGCTTGGGAATTCCTGACGGATAAGAAATGGATCGGTTTTGATCCAGATCGCCTGTCGGTTACCGTATATCCTGAGGATGAAGAAGCATTTAAACTGTGGAATGAAAAAATCGGCATTCCTGCAGAACGCATCATTAAGCTGGAGGATAACTTCTGGGATATCGGGGAAGGGCCTTGCGGACCTTGTACGGAAATTTTCTATGACCGCGGCGACGCTTACGGCGATCTATCGGATCCGGAATGTTATCCAGGCGGGGAGAATGAACGGTTCCTGGAAGTGTGGAACCTGGTGTTCTCACAATTCAACCACAACAAGGACGGCAGCTACACGCCGCTTCCGAATAAAAACATCGATACCGGTGCCGGACTTGAGCGGTTTGCGTCGATTTTGCAGGACGTGAACTCCAACTTCGATACCGACTTGTTCCAACCGATTATCCAAAAGACCGCCAGCTTGGCTGGGGTAACTTACGGCGCTGCTGAGGACAGTGACGTGGCACTTAAGGTAATTGCTGACCATATCCGTACGGTGACCTTTGCGGTAGCTGACGGCGTTCTGCCTTCGAACGAAGGCCGCGGTTATGTCATCCGCCGCCTGTTGCGCCGGGCGGTACGTTATGGCAAGCTGATCGGATTGGACAAACCTTTTATGTTCAGCTTGGTAGAGACGGTTGGCGACATCATGGGCACCTACTATCCGGATGTAGTTACCAAACGTGAGTTTATCGAGAAAGTCATCCGCACGGAAGAGGAACGCTTCCATGAAACATTGAGTGATGGCTTGGCGATTCTGGCCGATATCAGTGCTGAAGCGAAAGCGCAAGGCCGCACGCAGATCAGCGGGGCTGATGCGTTTAAGCTGTACGATACTTACGGCTTCCCGCTGGATTTGACCGAGGATTTCGCAGCGGAGCAAGGGCTTAGCGTAGATCGCGAAGGCTTTGAAGCCGCCATGGAAGAACAGCGTGAACGCGCCCGGGCAGCCCGCCACGATAGCGGCAGCATGAAGGTGCAGGGCGGCGTTTTGGCGGATTTTACGACTAAAACCGAATTCGTTGGATATAATGAGCTTGAAGTTACCACTAGCATTGTAGCGATTGTGGTTGATGACGCTTTTGTGGATTCCTTGAGCGAGGGCCAATCGGGTCAAGTGATTCTGGCTTCTACGCCGTTCTATGCGGAAAGCGGCGGCCAGGTCAGCGACCAAGGGACGATTCATAGCGACTCCGCTAGCGCCGATGTGGAGGGCTTGTTTAAAGCTCCTCATGGGCAGCATGTGCATCAAGTCACGGTGAAGACCGGTGAACTGCGGGTTGGCGCCGAAGTTACCGCTTCCGTAGACCGTGAACAACGCAGCCACACAGTAAAGAACCATACAGCAACTCACCTGTTGCATAAGGCGTTGAAGGAGACGCTTGGCGAACACGTGAACCAGGCCGGCTCCCTCGTTGAACCGCAGCGCTTGCGCTTCGACTTCTCCCACCTCGGCAGCATCTCGCCGGAGGAACTGGCGGAAATCGAACGCCGCGTCAACGAACAGATTTGGAATGCCTTGCCTGTAACGACCTCGCTGAAGCCAATTGATGAAGCGAAAGCGATGGGGGCAATGGCGCTGTTCGGTGAGAAGTACGGGGACATCGTCCGCGTCGTCAAGGTTGGCGACTACAGCTTGGAGCTTTGCGGCGGCTGCCACGTGAACAACTCGGCTGAGATCGGCCTGTTCAAAATCGTCAGCGAAAGCGGCATCGGTTCCGGGGTACGCCGGATCGAAGCGGTGACTGGACGCGGCGCATATCTGTTTATGGATGGACAGCTGGACCTGCTGAAGCAAGCGGCTGGCCTGTTGAAAGCCAACGTAAACGATGTGCCGAAGCGGGTTGAGGGATTGTTCCAGCAGCTTAAGGAATTGAGTCGTGAGAACGAATCGCTGCAAAGCAAGCTGAGCGTCATCGAAGCCGGCGAATTGACGAGCCAAGTGGTGAGCGTTGGCCAAACCAAGCTTTTGGCTGCACGCGTGCAAGCCGGCAGTATGGATGCGCTGCGCACGCTGGCTGACGAGCTGAAGGTGAAATTGCCGGATGCCGTGCTGGTGTTGGGCGCGCCAAACGAAGACAAAGTAAATTTTGTCGTCGTTGTTCCGAAGGAAGAAGTGGCTCGCGGATTGCATGCCGGCAAGCTCGTCAAGGAAATTGCGGCGGTATGCGGCGGCGGAGGCGGCGGTCGTCCGGATATGGCTCAGGCCGGAGGCAAGGATGCCAGCAAGCTGGACGAAGCATTAAAAGTAGCAGCGGAGTGGATTGCTTCCCAAGCCTGAGAAGGTGGTGAAATTTGACGGGGCATATCACTGAAAATTTCCTTATGGAACCCATGATATGGTATAGTATGATTAGGCTAAGAGGAAAACAGCTGCGATCATAAAGGCGTATGTCGAAGAAGCGAGGTGTCATCATGGACTCCATGGATAAAACCGTCAAATTTAACGTCAAGGGCGATGAACTAGAAGCGTCGGCGCAGGAGATTCTTCTTACGGTTTACCAGGCTTTGCAGGAGAAGGAGTATAATCCGGTAAACCAGATCGTCGGATATCTGTTATCGGGGGATCCGGCCTATATACCGCGTCATAACAATGCGAGAAGTTTGGTTCGCAAGAAGGAACGCGACGAGCTGATCGAAGAGCTGGTGCGCTTTTACATGGCGAATCACCGTTGATGGCAGCGAACCTTCTCAAGAACGGATAAGCGGTGGATCCGCATTTAAAGGAGCAATACATGAAAATCATGGGCCTAGACTACGGGGACCGGCGGATCGGAGTGGCTGTGAGCGACAGCTTGGGTTGGACCGCCCAAGGGCTCGAAACCATCGAGCGCCGCAAGGAAGGCAGCGAATTTGAGCGCATCGCCGAGCTTGTGAAGCAGCACGAGGTGGAAGAGATCGTTGTGGGTTTGCCCAAGAATATGAACGGTACGATTGGTCCCCGTGGAGAAATATGCATGGCGTTTGCCGAGGATCTGCGGGCTAAGCTGAATCTGCCCGTGCATCTCTGGGATGAACGGCTGACCACCGTTTCTGCGCAGCGTACGCTGCTGGATGCGGATGTCAGCCGGAAGAAACGCAAAGGTGTCGTCGACAAGATGGCCGCCAGCTTGATTTTGCAAAATTATTTGGACTCTAAGAGTATAAAGTGAGGGTGATCGCGTATGTCTAAAGATCGTATCGGAAATGAAGAAGAACCGGAAATTATTTATATCCCCGATGAAGAGGGCAATGAAGAAGAGTTCGAAGTGATTATGAAATTCGAAGTCGACGGTTCGGACGCCAAGTATATGATGGTCGTTCCTTTGGATTCCGATGGGAATGAAGATGAAGAGAGCGAAGAGGTATACGCGTTCCGTTACGAGGAAGACGGCGATGACCTGAAGCTGTACACGATCGAAAGCGACGAAGAATGGGAAATCGTTGAGGAGACCTTTAATACGCTTATCGACGAGTTTGATGGAGAAGATGGCAATGACTGAATTTACAGCAGACCAAGCAGTAATGACGTCGCGGGTTCGCGACACATTTGGCCCAGTCGTGGAACTTGAAGACGAATCGGGCAATGTCTCCTATTATCAAGTCGTTGAGGAGTTTGACGTCGCCGGAGCGGCCTACGCGGTATTATTGCCGGAGGACGCGTCCAAGGATGAAGAGCCGGAGATTTTCAAGATCGTGACGAGCGGCGATAAGCTGGAACTGGTCACGATTGATGACGACGAGGAATGGGAGAACGTATCCGAGCTGTACGATGAATTGACCTTTCCGGAGTAACGGGAAGGCATTGCAAGAGCACGATAGATCAGTCCGGGAAGAGCGGGAGATTTCCGCTCTTTTTGGCTGTTAAGGGGGAAGGCGGTTTGAGGAAAGCGCTGAAATGGCTGGCTGTTCTGCTGCTGATCGTGATCATCGGAGCAGGGGCGGCCGGATTTTATGTGTACACAAGCATGCTCCCGGTTGAAGCGAAGGAACAGCCAGTCAAGATTACGATCGAACCGGGAACGGGAACGGCCGACATCGCAAAGTTGCTGGAAAACCAGGGACTAATTAAAAATTCCTTTTTGTTCGTTTCGTATTTAAAATGGAAGTCGGAAGGCAGCCGGTTTCAGGCCGGGGTCTATGAGATGCAGCCGGGCATGACGTATGACGAGATCATCGCCAAGCTGAACAGCGGCGACGTGGTTAAGGCCGAGATGATCCGGTTTACGATTCCCGAGGGCTTCACGGTCAAACAAATGGCTGACAAGCTGGCGGAGGAAGGCTTGGTTGATCAAGCCGCGTTCTTGCAGCTGGCGAAGGATGCAGCGGGTCTTCACGATGAGCTGTTATCGCAAATCCCGACGGACGAGCGGTTGACGTACCGGCTGGAAGGGTATTTGTTCCCGGAAACCTATGAGCTGAAAAAAGGCAGCAACGAGCAGGACATCATCGCTCGGATGCTGCAGGAAACCCGTACCCGGCTCGGTAAAATCCCCGATTTTGAACAAAAGCTGCAGGCTCGCGGCCTTACGTTAAGTGAGCTGATGACGATAGCTTCGCTGGTAGAGCGAGAAGTGGTTGTTGATGCTGAACGGCCATTGGTGGCCGGAGTCATCTATAATCGGCTAAAGGACGGCATGAAGCTGGAAATTGACGCCACGGTGCAGTATGTGCTGGATAAACCCAAGGAGCGCTTGCTCAATTCGGATTTACGAAGCGTGGACAGCCCCTACAATACCTATTTGTATGAAGGGCTGCCTCCGGGGCCGATCGCTGCGCCTAGCCTCAAATCGATCGAAGCGGTGCTTGAGCCGAAATCCTCGGACTATCTATTTTATGTGACGAAAAAAGACGGCAGCGGGGAGCACCTGTTCGCCAAGACTTACAAGGAGCACTTAAAGAACATCGAAACAAGCAAGGCGATGGCCAATCAATGAATAAGGTGGAAGTTCAAAATGTAGATAACGTTTTGAACAACCTTTTAAAGGTGGTAGTATCAACATGAGTAAAAAACCGGAATTGTTAGTTCCTGCCGGTTCGCTGGAAGAACTGAAGCGCTACTTTGCGGCAGGGGCTGACGCGGCGCTGGTTGGCGAAGCCCGCTACGGAATGCGTCTCCCTGGCGATATGACGCCCCAAGACATCGCTGAAGCGGTTCAGGTAGCGCGCCAGTACGGAGCTAAAATTTATGTTAGCCTGAACAACCTGATGACCAATGACATGCTGGAGGGGTTGCCCGATTATGTGAAGCAGTTGGCGGAGTGCGGCGTAGACGCCGTTGAATTCGGTGACCCGGCCGTGCTTCAAACGGTGCGCACGGTTGCGCCTCAGCTGAAGCTGCATTGGAACGCGGAGATGACCTCCACCAACTATGCCACGGCCAATTACTGGGGCACGAAGGGAGCTTCCCGAGTTGTGCTCGCTCGTGAGCTGAATATGGACGAGATCACTGCAATGCCTCCGAAGCTGAACATCGAAGCAGAGGTTCAGGTGCATGGAATGACCAATATTTATCACTCGAAGCGGCGCTTGGTGCATAGCTACATGGTGTCTCAAGGGCGGCCGGTTGATCCGGACAGCAACCTGGGGATGAGCCGTGGGCTGTTCCTGATCGAGGCCGAACGGCCGGACGAGAAGTTCCCGATCTTCGAGGATATCAACGGAACGCATATTATGAGTTCGGACGATATTTGTATCTTGGAGGATTTGCACCTGCTGATGGCGGCTGGCGTGGACAGCTTCAAAATCGAGACGCTGCTGAAGCCGGCATCCTATAACGAAGTGGTCATTGCTTCGTATCGCCAAGCCATCGAAGCTTATTTCCGCGATCCGGACGGCTATGAGCTCGATGAGAACTGGCTTGAGGCCATTCGCGAGATTCAAGATCCGGAGCGGGAGCTGACCTTCGGCTTCTTTTATAAGGAACAGGTCTATTAAGAGGAAGTTGGGTGCTGAAAAGCCGACTTTTTTGACCTATATTTTAAATTTAAAAACCCAAAAAATGATGAGAGGTGAACGAAGATGCAAACTGCGGAGAAGCATATCCCGAAATATACGGGAAAACGTTATCGGCTGGCGAAACCCGAGCTGCTTGCCCCGGCAGGCAATCTTGAGAAGCTGAAATTCGCTGTCCATTACGGCGCCGATGCCGTGTATATCGGGGGACAACAATACGGCCTTCGTTCCAATGCAGATAATTTCAGCTTTGAAGAAATGCGGGAAGGCGTGGAATTTGCCAAGAAGTACGGCGCCAAGGTGTTTGTCGCCACGAATATTTATGCCCATAATGAGGATCTGGAGGGCATCGAGGAGTATTTGCGTAATTTATACGAGGTAGGCATCGCTGCCATTATCGTCGCCGACCCGGTGATCATAGAGACCGCGAAGCGGGTCGTCCCCGAACTGGAGGTTCACCTGAGTACTCAGCAATCGACGGTGAACTGGCAAGCGGTACAATTCTGGAAAGACCAAGGCTTGCCGCGGGTCGTACTGGGACGGGAGACCAGCCTTGAGGAAATCGAGGAAATTAAACGTCATGTCGACATCGAGATCGAGGCGTTTATTCATGGCGCGATGTGCTCCTCGTACTCGGGACGCTGCGTGTTGTCCAACCATTTTACCGACCGTGACTCCAACCGTGGGGGTTGCTGCCAATCCTGCCGTTGGAAATACGACCTGTTCACGGACGCCCGTGCGGATGGCGAATGGATTTCCGAGGAAGAAGCCCGCGATAACAGGGTACTGGAGAAGTTCCGTCTTGGCGTAACTCAGCTACCGATGTTTGAGGAAAACGATCATGCATTTACGATGGGATCGAAGGACTTGTGCATGATTGAGCATATTCCTGATCTCATCGACGTCGGGGTAGACAGTTTCAAAATCGAAGGGCGGATGAAGTCCATCCACTATGTGGCGACGGTGGTGAATGTCTATCGCCAAGCGATTGATGCTTACATGGCGGATCCGGACAATTACGTCTTGAAGCCGGAGTGGATCGAAGAAATCAACAAAGCGGCGAACCGGCCGCTGAATACCGGATTTTTCTACGATACGCCGGATCATGAAGATCATATTTACGAACCGGAAGAGAAGGCGGCGCCTTATGATTTTGCCGGATTGGTGATGGCGTATGACGAATCGACGGGAATGGCAACGATCCAGCAGCGCAACCATTTCAAACCGGGACAAGAAGTCGAATTTTTTGGTCCAAACGGGACGTTCTTTAAGCAGAAGGTCGGGACCATCTACGACGAAGACGGCAATGAATTGGATGCCGCCCGCCACCCGCTGCAGCGGATCCAAATGAAGGTGGACCAACCGGTTTCCTATTTCGATATGATGCGTAAAAGAAAGTAATGGAAAAAATCAATATGCTTTAGGGCCTGTTCGTTTCTAGGACGAAAGGCCCTTTTTTGTGACTTTTGTCAATATTATTTAAAATCCACCACATATGAAACCGATATTATAGAGGAGAACGTCAGGTATTGTCGAATATTTTCAATAGCTGACGAGAAATGTGAGAAACCAACAGCATTATGTATGACCTCAAGCCTAAAAATTGAGGTCTGCAACTATTATGAGTGGTGGGTGATCAACATGAGTCTGGTTCCGAAGAACGAGGACCAAGAAACCAACAGCAAAAAGAAGGAAAAGAAACAAAAGGGAGAGCGGACGAAATCCAAGGCGGTTCAGCCAGGAGGAAAAGCAACGCGAGATACCAAAGCTTTACTGGCTAATTTGCTGGACAAGCTGCCGAAACAATTCAACCCCGCGAAAGCAGTGGGGGTACGGTTGTTCCTGATCTTCTTTGTCGCAATCATGTTTTTCGTCCTGACGATCGGGATTATGTCCTCCCAAATGGCGAAGGGAACCATTCAGGACAATGCGGAACAAGCCAACCTGCAGACCATCGTTCAAACCTCGCAGAAGCTAGATATTGTCATGCAGAAGTATGAGGAGAACCTTCAGCAAATGTTCTTGGACGATGAGATGCAAAATGCAATCATGGATGCTTCGTTGGCGAACATTTCGGATTATGACAAGTTTACGGCAACCAACAAAATGAGAACACGTCTGAATACGTTGACCTTCTCCACGAAGGGGGTTTCCGCCGTTTACATGTTGTCGGCTGACAACATTGTGGACGACGTCACTTCGGGCAGTGCCGATGTCACGTTCTTGGATACCGTGCGCGAAGAAGCCTGGTTTAAAGATCTGACCAGCGCCACTAAAACTTTATGGATGCAAGTGCCATCGAAAGGTAAGGGTACGGAAGTCTTCCGTTTAGCTCGCTCGGTACAGAGCGTTAACAGCATGAAACGCTTTATTCTGATTGCTGATATCAACCTGGAAATCCTAGACGGCTATTTGAAAGAGGTTAAGCTGGGGAATAACTCCAAGCTGCAAATGGTGACTCAAGATAACATCGTTGTAGGTTCTTCCGTTGAAAGAGATCAAGGAAATCCGTCCGAATTTGATATGGGACAAGCCACCGAGGCTTCGGGTACTTTCCGGACGAAGGATGCCAACGGCAACGCTGTCCTTGCTTCCTATAGCACCCAGTCGTCCGGCTGGAAGTTAATCGGTACCGTCGATACGGCTGAACTGACGAAGAGCGCAAATCGCATTCTGATGTTTACGATCTTCTCGCTGATCGTGGTTGCGATCATTGCCATTCTGATCGGGGTATGGATGGTTCGGATGATCGCTTATCCGCTTGGCAAGCTGAGAAACCTGATGGAGGAAGGCTCCAAAGGGAATCTGAACGTTCGGATGAACACGAAATCGAAAGATGAAATTGGTCAATTGGCAGTAAGCTTTAATGTGATGATGGAAAATATCACAGCCCTCGTTAAGCAAACCAATAACTCCGCACAGGATGTATTGGATACGGCTGCTGAATTGACACAAGCGTCGAACAAAACGGCGTTGTCTGCGAAAGAAATCGCCGTGGCGACTGAAGAAATTGCTAACGGGGCAACCAGCCTGGCTAACGAAGCGGAACGCGGTAATGAGCTGACCGAGAATATTTCCCGGCAAATGGAACGCGTTGTCCAATCGAACAAAGAGATGGAGATTTCGGCTCGTCAGGTGGAGAAGTCCAGTCAGCAAGGGACTCAGTATTTGAACGGATTGATGGAGAAAACCAATATGACGGTCGAAATGATCAACGCTTTGACCGCCAAGGTCGACTCGCTCAAAGCAAGCACTGGCTCCGTCTTGAAAGTGCTTGATGTCATGCAGAACATTACGCAGCAAACGAATATCCTGTCGCTTAATGCTACGATTGAAGCAGCCCGCGCAGGTGCTGCAGGCCGCGGATTTATGGTCGTTGCCGATGAAATTCGCCAACTGGCCGATCAGTCGCGTCAGTCGATCACCATGGTCGGCGAAATCACAGATACGATTCAGAAAGAGATGAATGAAACGGTGAAGACCTTGTCCGAGGCGAGCCCAATCTTCCAAGAGCAAATCGCATCGGTGCAGGAAACCAACCAAATTTTCGTATCGGTGCAGCAACAAATGGAAGGCTTCGTGCGTCACCTGGATTCCGTAACGGCTTCCATCGACCAGCTAAACGAATCGCAAGCGGTCTTGTCGGAAGCGATGAGCAACGTCAGTGCCGTCGCACAGCAATCGTCCGCCACGTCCGAAGAGGTTGCATCGCTCTCCAGCGAACAGCAAACGGTCGGCGATCAACTGGTACAGCTGTCAAACAAACTGGAGAATGTGTCGGCTGGCTTGAAAGAGTCGTTGTCGAAATTCACCGTATAGATAGCAGGCTTAAGCGACGGAAATCAAAGCTTGGCCCATCTCCGAGGGTTCCGGGGGCGGGGAGAAGCCCGGCTCATCTGCGATGCAGGTGCAGCCGGGCTTTTACTTTGCAGGGGATCAAGATAGCTTGGTGTTTGTTTAGCCCGACTTTTCCCAGGAAATAATGGGAACAGAATGGAGGGCGAACGATGTCGTTATTGCGCAAAAAACGGATATTTTATCTGTTACTTTCCTTTGCGGCGGTGCTGGGACTATTTTCGCTGCGGATCGCTTGGATTCAGATGGCTTCAGCGTTTAAGGCGGTGACCGTAAGCGGCAAGACAATCAATGAACTCGCCGTCCGGCAACGGGAAGAGAGTATTGAGTTGGATCCGGGGCGAGGTCAACTTGTTGATCGCAACGGAAAGGCGCTGACGGGCGAAGTCGGTTGGACACCAATTCTGTTCCCTGTCCGCAAGTTGCCCGCAGCAGATCAGCTTACCGGATTGGCGGCCGTATTGGGGACAACGATTCCCGAACTCCAAAGGAAGTGGGAACAGTTGGAGCGCCCTTACGTCTGGCCCAAGCCTGGCGGGGAGCCGGGGGAACCGCTTCGGCTTAGCGAAGAGATAGCCCGTTCTTTGCCTCATCTGGAAGGGCTGGAGGTGCTGCCGTATATGACGCGTTACGGACCGGGCGAACGGGGGAATCAATGGCTTGGCTTCGTGACGCAACGGCCGGACGTCATCCGTAAGTTGCGAGAAGATAAGCACCAACCGGACTTCGCGTTAACGCTGCAGGTTGGAGCTTCGGGGTTGGAGAAAACGCTGGATAACATGCTCCGCGGAATCGGCAGCGTCAGAGCGGCCTACACGGTTGATGGCCGCAAGGATCCGCTAGTTGGGATGGGGACGCGGGTGAATGCGGAGGCTAGCCGATACTATCCGCTGCAAATCCAAACGACAGTTGATGACACCCTCCAACAAAAAATCGAGCGGTTAGCGGATGAGATGAAAGTGACGGATGGAGCAGTGGTCGTGCTGGACGCCAAAACCGCCGATATCGTCTCGATGGTATCGCTGCCTTTCTACGATCCGCATCACGTTGATCCGGCAGCAGAGAACTGGAGTAATAAGGCGGTTAAGGCCAGTGTGCCGGGTTCGATTTTTAAGGCGGTGATTGCGGCGGCTGCGCTGGAGGAGCAGGTGACATTTCCCGGGGAGATGTTCCACTGCAGCGGGCATTACGGAAAATACGGCTTGTCATGCTGGAAGGAAGGCGGACATGGAAACCTTACGCTGGAGGAAGGCTTTGCGAGGTCGTGTAACGTGGTATTCGCCACACTGGGAGAACGGCTGAGTGCGGAGGCGATTGCCCGGACAGCCGCCAAGCTGGGGCTGGGGCGCACCGTGGGCTGGCACGATCCGTCCTTCCTTGGAGGGGATTCCTTGCGGCCGCTGGATCAGGAAGAAGCCGGGGCGGTCTTTAGCAATCTGGCGGCGGCGGACGGCGGGGTGCGGGCACAGACAGCGATTGGTCAGCGGGACGTGCTTGTCTCTCCACTGCAAGCGGCCAATCTGGTTGTTACTTTGCTCCACGGCGGACAGGTTATGGCGCCCCGCTTAGTCAGCGAGATCCGTTATAAGGAAGGTTCGCTGCTCTCCGCATTGCCGGTTCAAGCTTCGCCCTCCTCCGCTGGACAAATTACTCCGCAAATGGCACAACGGCTGTTGTCCATGATGAGGCTGGTTGTCACAGACGGCACCGGGCGAACTTTGCAGAAAGCCAAATGGCCGCTGGCTGGAAAATCGGGAACAGCTGAGGTTGTGAAGAATCATAAGCAGCTGAATCATCAATGGTTTATCGGTTACGGACCGACTCATCAACCCAAGTATGCTGTCGCCGTCCTCGTTCAAAACCAGCCGGAAAGATCCAAGCATCTGGCCGCCGAATTGTTCCGGCGAACAATGGATTTACTGGCTGCGGAAGGTTGACCGATTTCCTATGCCTTCCCCAAAAAAATGCGCCTAAACTGAAGATGTCTGTGATAAAATAGTGTAGATGCTATGCTTTTCACGGAGCATGCCAAAGTCATTGATCATAGAAAAGTGGGGAAAGCATATGGAGACTTTGCTGCTATGGTTATTTTATATCTCTACGCTGTACGCTTTTATACCCGGATTGATCACTCGGATTTTCGGTTTTCGCGTATTTAAGCGCGGGATCAGCGAGAAGGCGTTTGCGCTAACGTTCGACGATGGTCCCGATCCGAAATATACTCCACAATTGCTTGATCTGCTCAAGCGCCACGGAGCGAAAGCAACGTTTTTCCTCGTTGGTTCCAATGCGGAGAGACACCCCGAATTGATTAAACGGATTCATGAGGAAGGCCATTTGATAGGGTCGCACAACTATGTGCACAAAACCAATTGGCTCATGGGGCCGGCGGCCGTCAAGAAGCAGATTCAGAAGACGAATCAGATCATCCATGACGTGACGGGCTTCAATTCTCATTACTATCGTCCGCCGTGGGGCATTGTCAACTTGTTTGATTTTGCGAACCGCGGCAATACACAGATCGTGCTGTGGTCGGCTATGTTCGGCGATTGGCGGGTCAAGGTCGGCGCTGACCGGTTAACGGAGCGTATGCTGAAGAAGCTGCGGGGCGGTGAGGTCTTTCTCCTGCACGACTGTGGTGCCACACTAGGTGCGAACACCGGAGCGCCGGCGGAAATGCTGATCGCGCTCGAGCGCGTGCTGACGGAAGCGGATCGCCGCGGATTGCGAAGCATCCGCATTGATGAATTGATTCAGGCGACGGAAGAGGCCAAGCTTCAAGGCAAACGGGTTGAAACTGCAACGCCGAAGGGGAGAACGCCAGTGAAGATTACCTGGTTTAAGCGATGTATCGTAGCCTTATGGCTCGTTTGGGAGAAGATCTTCCACATCCTTTTTCAATTGAAAGCTCCCGAACCGGAGGATCCTTTCCTTCATTTCCGAGTCCGATCCTATCATGGAGAGCCGGTGGCGATGAACAATGGGAAGACATTGGAATCTGGAGATCAAGTGATGGAGCTTCATTTTGACAACAAAAAATTGTTTGAGTATGGGGCTCGCTCCAGAACAAGCGTGCATTTGGCGATTCAAATGATCCGCAAAATGGAGAAGACACTACCCCTTTTTGCCAAATATGTGATCGAGCATCCTGAGTTAAAAGACGTTAAGGCGCTGTATGGCGTCAGCATGATTAACCGGGGTCCGGAGCAATTTGGGTTTATAATTAAGGATTTACCGAAGGGCTGGTTTGCCAGCTCGACGAAAATCTATTTGAAATTATTAATGAGTGTTATTCACCCTGCCGGTACCTCAAGATTAAAAGAGCAACCTCAGGAGCTGGTACCGAAGATGATCGTGATGCCGATGGATGTGCTGTTGGAGCGGTTCGCCGAGAACGGCTCGCATCGCAGCAGCCATACGGTGGATGAGAAGCCGGAGGCCGTGGAAGAGGAGTCTTTGCTTAGCGTATCCTTGCCTACGCGTTAATCGCTCTTATCCATTATTTTTGTTAACTCTAAAAGAAAAGGCCGTACCCGAATCTAAAATGATCCGGGTACGGCCTTTTGAGTTAAGCTAAATTAAATTTTCATCACGCCGCCGGAGCTGGCGTTGGTGACCAGTTTGGAATAACGGGCCAGATAACCGGTTTTGACCTTCGGCTCAAAGCCTTTCCAATTGGCTTTGCGGCGCGCGAGCTCTTCATCGCTGACATGCAGCTCGATTTTGCGGTTATTCAAGTCCAGCTCGATGATGTCGCCGTCTTCAACGAAAGCGATTGGGCCGCCTTCAGCAGCCTCAGGAGAGATATGACCGATGCTGATTCCGCGGGAAGCGCCGGAGAAGCGTCCGTCGGTGATCAGACCGACCTTCGCGCCCAGACCCATGCCGACGATCTGCGACGTTGGAGCCAGCATTTCAGGCATGCCTGGACCGCCCTTTGGTCCTTCATAGCGGATGACAACAACGCAACCCTCTTTGACTTTACCGTTCGCGATCCCTTCGAGCGCTTCTTCCTGCGAGTCGAAGCAGATCGCCGGGCCTTTATGATATCCGCCAACCGAAGGGTCAACAGCTCCCACCTTGATGACTGAGCCTTCCGGCGCCAGGTTACCATACAGGATAGCAAGTCCGCCTTTCTCGGAATGCGGATTGTCGATCGGACGGATGACGTTGTGGTCGAGGATTTCGCATCCGGCGACGTTCTCGGCGAGCGTTTTGCCGGTAACGGTGATTTGATCGCCGTAGATGGCTCCCGGCTTCTTCAGCAGCTCGTTGAGCACGGCGCTGACGCCGCCAGCCCGATGCACGTCTTCGATAAAGATATCGGACGCCGGAGCCAGCTTTGCAATATGCGGCACGCGGTTGGCCACTTCATTGATCCGTTCCAGCGGGTAATCGATTCCTGCTTCTTGGGCCAAAGCCAGCGTATGCAGGACGGTGTTCGTGGAGCCGCCCATAGCCATATCCAGCGCAAAAGCGTTGTCGATCGATTCCTTCGTCACGATGTCGCGCGGTTTCAGATCAAGCTCGATCAGCTTCATCAGCTGCTGCGCAGACTTCCGGACGAATTCGCGGCGCTCTTCGGCGACAGCGAGGATGGTGCCGTTCCCCGGCAGCGCCAAGCCCAGCGCTTCAGCGAGGCAGTTCATCGAGTTGGCCGTGAACATACCGGAACACGAACCGCAGGTCGGACAGCCGTATTGTTCCAGTTCGAGCAAGTCCTTGTCGCTGATTTGTCCGGCTTGGTGGGCGCCAACGCCTTCAAAGACGGAGGTCAAGGACAATCTGCGTCCTTTGCTGTCGACGCCGGCTTTCATTGGACCGCCGCTGACAAAGACGGTTGGGATATTGACGCGCAAGGCGCCCATCATCATCCCTGGCGTGATTTTGTCGCAGTTCGGAATGCAAACCATCCCGTCGAACCAGTGCGCGGAAACTACAGTCTCGAGCGAGTCGGCGATGATTTCCCGGCTTGGCAGGGAATAACGCATCCCAATGTGTCCCATCGCGATCCCGTCGTCTACACCAATGGTATTGAATTCAAACGGAACGCCGCCCGCTTCGCGGATCGCTTCCTTAACGATTTTACCGAACTCTTGTAAGTGCACATGTCCAGGCACGATATCGATATAAGAGTTGCAGACCGCGATAAACGGTTTGCCGAAATCTTCTTCCTTCACGCCTGCAGCACGCAGCAAGCTGCGGTGCGGCGCGCGGTCGAAGCCTTTTTTGATCATATCAGAACGCATTTTCTTGGCTGGCATGATCTCCGATCCTCCCATGATTCATTATAGTTTTGGAGCTTTACACCGCTAAAGGTTTTCTCTAAAGTCTATCATAAGTGGTTATGATTTTCTACCTATCGATCACAGGAAAAAGCATGTGGAATGGTGTGGATCGGGTCTATAAAAAACAAAGAAAATCTCCGGGGGTTCCGGAGATTTCTTAAGACTTACGCTTCGATTCCGGGTTTACTGCGGGCGATCCCGCCTTTACGGCCGATTTCCCGGTAAAAGCCTTTATCATGCTTCTGGGATGTCGCCTCGCCGCCCTTCTGGCCGATTTCCTGATAAAATTCGCGGTTGTGGGTTTTCGAGGTCGCTTCGCCGCCTTTTTGCCCGATTTGCTTATAAAAGGCTTTGCCGTGGTTTTTGGCCGTGGCCAGTCCTCCCAGACGTCCTGCTTCTTCCCGGGTCATCTTGCTTTGGCTTCGTGCCATCGAATCCCTCCTTGGATTTTATTTTGGAGTACGTATGTTTTATTTACCACGGATTTTTCCATGTTGAAACGGATTTATCTAAAATTTTAAGGATTCGCCAAAAGATACCTATTAAATAATTAGGAAGTAATGAGATGAACTTAGGAGCCGCCGCAGCCCACACCTGTGAAAATGGTATAATAAGGACAATGTAGGGAAGGGGGAGCGAGGATGGCCACGATCGAAGTGCGCGGGCAGAAAGCAGCTTGCAAGGCCATTTTGTTTGATAAAGATGGAACGCTGTTGAATTTTATGGGGCTATGGGGCAGCTGGGCCGCGGTCTTAACCGATCTGATGGAGCGGAAGCTGGCTGAGTTGGGCTCGCCTGGCGGGTTCAACAAATCCGCGCTGCTAGGCCTTCAAACGGATGAGCGAAACCGGGTGATCGGTTACGACAAAACCGGTCCGATTGCGATGGGGACGGAAGAAGAGATCATTGCGCTACTGGCATCGACGTTATATGCCGCAGGGCTGCCTTGGAACGAAGCGACAACCGTTGTTCGCGAATTAAATGCAACGGCGATGGCGGAGCTCAAGCGGCGGCGGGAAGCGGTGCCTTTGCCCGGGCTGCGCGATTTTGTCCAGAGTTGCCATGAGGCGGGTGTGAAGCTGGCGGTCGTCACCTCCGACTCAACCTCGGAGGCGCTGGAGCATCTGGAATGGCTTGGCATCCGGGATGCGTTCGCCAGCGTGGTTGGCCGGGATCGCGTTGCCCGGGGCAAGCCGGGGCCGGACATGGCGCTGCTCGCCTGCCGTGAACTGGGGCTACCGCCAAGCGAAGCGGTGGTCATTGGCGACAGCAACGCCGATATGCAAATGGGAAAGCGTGCAGGCGTCGTGATGACCATTGGCGTGTCGGAGGAGTACGGTGAAGAGGCCCAGGAAGCAGTTTATTTGCGGGACGCGGACGTTATTATATCCAATTATCGCGAGTTGACGATACATCCATAGGAGGTTCGAGCGGATGAGCAAAGAGATCGACACGTTGGCAGCATGGATTGAGGAGAGTTCAAACATTGTATTTTTTGGAGGGGCCGGGGTATCTACCGAAAGCGGAATCCCTGACTTCCGTTCGGCGGCAGGCATCTATCAGATAGAGAACGCGTCGCCTTATGCGCCGGAGGAGATTTTGAGCCGGAGGTTCTTCGATCGGCATCCGGACGTATTTTTCGATTTCTATAAGACGAAAATGCTCCATCCGGAGGCGCAGCCCAACGCCGCGCACCGCTGCTTGGCTGAGTTGGAGCGAGCAGGGAAGCTAAGCGACGTGGTGACGCAAAATATCGACGGGCTCCATCAACAGGCGGGCAGCCGCCGCGTGCTGGAGCTGCACGGATCGGTGCACCGCAACACCTGCATGGAATGCGGCCGTACCTATACGTTAAAGGACGTCATGGACAGCGAAGACGTCGTGCCGCGCTGCAGCTGCGGCGGCATCATCAAGCCGGATGTGGTACTGTATGGGGAGAACCTGGATGAGCAGGTGATCCAGGACACGGTAACGGCGATCGCCGGCGCTGACCTGCTGGTGATCGGCGGAACCTCGCTGACGGTGCAGCCCGCAGCTCATCTGGTCACCTATTTCCGCGGCGAACGGACGGTGCTGATCAACGTCTCGTCCACCGCGTATGATAACCGGGCTGACCTCTTGATCACCGAGCCGATTGGCGAGGTGCTGGGGGCCGTTTCCCGGAAGCTGGACTTGGCGGAGTGAGACGAGGCTCGCGAATTTTGCGTAGACTCACTCCTTCGCGGGATTCCGGGTGACCGCCCGGCGATATTCGCTTGGTGATTCGTTGTGAAACCGGCGGAACTGCCGTGAGAAGTAGAGCGGATCGGTAAGGCCGACAGAAGCGGCGATTTGCTCGATCGACAGCTCGGGACGTTCGCGCAGCAGTTGGCGGGACTTATCGATTCTCAACTTCAGCAGGTAGGTGACGGGGGTGAAGCCCGTTTCTTTTTTGAAAATCCGCGAAAGATAAGCTCGATTATAGCCCAAGGATGCGCACATCTGTTCGATGGAGACCGGATGCGCGTATTGGCTGGCCATATAATGAATCATTTGCTTCACGATCCGCTGAACGCCCGATTCGCCCGACGGCAGCGCGGAGGCCATGCCAAGCGTCTCTTGAGCTTCGGCCATAATTTGATGAAGCAGCCCCAGCGACAGCAGATGGGAGCTGTTTTTTTTCGTTTGGAATGCTTGTAACACGCTGCTGAGCATGGCAGGGATCGGGCTGTTCCCGCCTTGCCGGAACACCGGCTGCTGCGGGGTGAAGCCGACTCGCTTCACGAGCTCCGCCGCCTTAACTCCGGTGAAGGCGATCCAACGATAACGCCAAGGCTCGGCCACATCGGAAGCATAACTGACGAGCTGATCGGGGAGAATCAGGAAGCCATCCCCTTCGCTCAGCTCATAGGAGGCGGATTCGGTCCGGAACGTGCCCTTGCCTTGCTCTACGAAATGCAGAAGGAAATAATCATAAATTTTCGGGCCCAGCCGGTGATCGGGAAGGGTCTGACTTTCGCCGGCGAACAGAACATGCAGCTCATCTGTCTCGATCAAATCCGGGTTGGCGGCCGCGCTATAGGTTTCTTTGAACATGGGATAGTCTCCTTTGACCAGGGGGACGGATAATGCCCCATAAGACTTCGCTCCCATTTTACTCCGAAAAGTCACATTTATCTATATTGTTCTCGCAAAGTTGCATTATCAAAGCAAAGCGATTTCATTATACTGGGTACAAGAATCAAAGATTTCATGACGATGGGGTGTACGTTGATGAAAAAGCAGGAAATGGAACAATTGTTTATATTCAAATATGGGGAAAGCGCTGAGCCGATTCGCGTATTTAACGCCCCAGGACGGGTGAACTTGATCGGTGAGCATATCGACTACAACGGGGGGTATGTGTTCCCGGCGGCGTTGGAATTTGGGACGACGCTGGCGATCCGCAAGCGCGCTGACGGCAAAGTCGCCTTTGCTTCCAGCAACCTGCCTTACACGGCAGAGCTGGCACTGGAAGAGCTCGGCACAAGCAAAACCGGTGAATGGATCGACTATCCGATCGGCGTTTACGTGGAGCTGAAGAAGCTGGGCATCTCGCTTACGAGCGGGTATGACCTGCTGTTCCATGGCGAAATTCCGAACGGTGCGGGCTTGTCCTCCTCCGCATCGATTGAAGTGGTAACGGCCTTGGCGTTCGTGAGCATGGAAGGGAAGGAGCTCGACAAGGTGGAAATCGCCCGGTTGTCTCAGCGGGCTGAGAATCAATATGTCGGCGTAAACAGCGGCATTATGGACCAGTTCGCGGTGGCGAACGGGGCCAAGGACCATGCGATCCTGCTGATGTGCGACACCTTGGAATACAAGCTGGTCCCGTTCCGGACAGGCGCGTATAAGCTGGTCATTGGCAATACGAAGAAACGCCGCGGGCTGGTCGATTCCAAATACAACGAACGGCGTTCGGAATGTGATGCTGCGCTGGAGATTTTGCAAAAACGCGAGCCGGGCTTGGAGTTCTTGGCCCACCTGAAGCCGGAGCAGTTGGAGCAGTGGCGGGGAGATTTTACGAACGAAGTGCTGTATAAACGGGCCAAACACGTGGTGGAAGAGAACGCGCGCGTGCTGAAATCGGTGGATGCGCTGAGCGCCAACGATTTGAAGGCTTTTGGCGAGCTGATGAACGCCTCCCATGATTCGCTGCGTGACTTGTACGAGGTGAGCTGCCTGGAGCTGGACGTGATGGTTGAGGAAGCACGGAAGATCGAAGGCACATTGGGCGCCCGGATGACCGGGGCCGGATTTGGCGGCTGTACAGTATCGCTGGTGCATGAGGATTCGGTAGAGCGGTTCGTGTCCGAGGTTGGTCGGTCTTATAAGGAACGGACAGGGCTGGAAGGCGAATTTTACGTGTGCGGCGTAGGCGACGGCGTACATGAGATGAAAGGGGAGTAATCATCATGGCGATACTGGTTACGGGGGGAGCCGGTTATATCGGCTCGCATACAGTAGCGGCGCTGCTGGAGCAAGGAAGAGAGGTCGTCGTGATCGACAACCTGCAGACCGGACATCGCGAGGCGTTGCTCGGCGGTAAGCTGTATGAAGGAGATCTGCGCGATAAGGCGCTGTTGGCCAAGTTGTTTGCCGAGAACGAGATCGAAGCGGTCATCCATTTTGCCGCGAACTCTCTGGTTGGGGAGAGCATGAAGGATCCGGTCAAATATTTTGACAATAACGTGTACGGGACGCTTTGCTTGTTGGATGCGATGGATCAGGCGAATGTGCGCAAGATCGTGTTCTCCTCCACGGCGGCAACCTACGGCGAACCGGAAAAAGTGCCGATTGAAGAGAGTGATCCGACCCGGCCAACGAACGTGTATGGCGAAACGAAGCTGACGATGGAACGGATGATGGCTTGGTTCGATCAGGTGTTGGGGATCAAATACGTGTCCCTGCGTTACTTCAACGCGGCTGGTGCCCATGAGAGCGGCAAAATCGGCGAGGACCATCGCCCGGAAAGCCATTTGATCCCGTTGATCATTCAAGCGGCCTTGGGACAACGTCCGTCCATCCAGGTGTTCGGCGATGACTACAACACGGCGGACGGTACTTGTGTCCGCGACTATATCCACGTGAGTGATTTGGCCGATGCCCATCTGCGCGCGGTGGATCATTTGCTGGGCGGCGGAGAGAGCGACGTATTTAACCTTGGCAACGGGCAAGGTTTCTCGGTCAAGGAAGTGATCGAAACCGTGAAGCAGGTCACCGGCCGCGACTTCCCGGTCGCGATCAGCCCGCGCCGCGCCGGCGATCCGGCGGTGCTCATCGCTTCCTCGGATAAAGCCCGCCGCGTGCTGGGCTGGAATCCGACTCGCAACAAGCTGCCCGGCATCATTGAAAGCGCATGGCAATGGCATAACAGCCATCCGAACGGTTATAACGACTAAGGGAGTGTTATGGGATGGGAGTAGAAGAGAGAAGTCGTCAAGACGCGCTTCATGCGATTGAACGGCTAGTGAATTATGCGCTCGAGCAGGGCCTGATCGATTGGTGGGACGTGGACTATTCGCGCAATCGTCTCCTGGAGCTGTTCTCCTTTGATGAGCCGTACACCGGCGAAGTGGCGAAGGAGGCGCTGACCGGACCGCAGGAGCCGCTTGAGATCTTGATCGATTACGGGCTTACGATCGGCTTGATTCCAGAAGATACCGCTACGTACCGCGATTTGCTGGATGCGAAAATCATGGGCTTGCTCATGCCGCGCCCGTCGGAAACAATCGCCGCCTTCCGCAAAACGGAAAGCGAGCAGGGAATTGCCGCCGCGACCGACGCCTTCTATAAGTTGTCGGTAGCCAGCAATTACATCCGGATGGACCGGGTGCGTCAGAACATCTATTGGGAGCAGCCGACGCCGTTTGGAGACATGGAAATCACGATTAACCTGTCCAAACCGGAGAAGAATCCGAAGGAAATCGCGATGGCGAAGCTGCTGCCGCCTCCGGTGTACCCTAAATGTCAGTTGTGCCGCGAGAACGTTGGTTATGCCGGACGACTGAATCATCCAGCCCGCCAGAATTTGCGAGTTATTCCACTGACGCTGAACGGGGAGCCGTGGTTTTTCCAATACTCGCCTTACGTCTATTACAACGAGCATTGTATCGTGTTCCACCACGATCACATTCCGATGAAGCTGACCCGCGATACGTTTAAGCGGCTGTTGGAATTCACGACGTTGTTCCCGCATTACTTCATCGGCTCCAACGCGGATCTGCCGATCGTCGGCGGGTCGATTCTGACGCACGACCATTTCCAGGGGGGACGCCACACGTTTCCATTGGAAAAAGCTCCAGTCGAAGCTGTCTACGTCCATCCGGACTTCGCCGGCGTCACCGTCGGCAGGGTGAAGTGGCCGATGTCTGTGCTGCGGGTGAACGGCCAAGAGCGGGAAGCCGTGTTGGAAGCGGTAGATCATCTGTACGAAAAATGGAAGCAATACAGCGACCCATCTGTTGGCGTCCTGGCCTTCTCCGAGCAGGAGGGGGAATCCGTGCCGCATAACACGGTAACGCCGATCGTTCGCCGCAGCGCGGACGGCGGGTATGAAGCGGACATCGTCCTGCGCAATAACCGGACGGACGAACAGCATCCCGAAGGGATTTTCCATCCGCACCGCGAGATGCATCACATCAAGAAGGAGAACATCGGCCTGATTGAAGTCATGGGCGTAGCCATCCTTCCGGGCCGGCTGAAGGAAGAACTGGCGGGGGTTGCTGACATTCTGAGCGGCGATAAGGCGCTCTATGAGCAAACTGTATCCGATCCGAATGCCCGCTTGGCCGTGCATGCGGACTGGGTGAAGGAACTGGTTGCACGCGTTGGCATGTCGTTGGGTCGTGAAGAGGCCGAAGCGCTGCTGCGTGATGAGGTTGGCCGCAAGTTCGCGGAGATCCTTGGACATGCCGGCGTATTTAAAGCGACGCCCGAAGGCTGTGAGGCTTTCGAACGCTTTGTTGAATCGGTTGGTTACCGCAGACGGTAAGGCATAACCGAATTTAGAAGTAAAGGGGCGTTCCAAATCGATAAAGGTTTGGGATGATCCCTTTTTCTGTTTGTTATTTTGTTACAGTTAGAAGTATAATAGTTTGGGAGTTCGAAGAGGCTAGAAATAGCACCAGCGCATTGTAGAAACGCTCCATTTACATAACCAAATTTTAGGAGGAGTTAAGGCATGGACAATTTCGTATTTCATAATCCAACCAAGCTGATCTTTGGCAAAGGCCAGCTGGAGGCGCTTCGCAACGAGGTGCCGGCTTACGGCAAAAAAGTGCTGCTAGTCTACGGCGGCGGCAGCATTAAACGCAGCGGGCTGTACGATCAAGTGACGGCCATTCTGCGGGAAATCGGCGCCGAAGTGACGGAGCTTGCGGGCGTTGAGCCGAACCCGCGTCTTTCGACGGTGCACCGCGGGGTCGAGCTGTGCAAATCCAACGGCATCGAGCTGGTTCTTGCCGTCGGCGGCGGCAGCGTGCTGGACTGCTCGAAGGCGATTGCCGTCGGGGCTAAATACGACGGGGATATGTGGGATTTCGCAGAGCGCAAAGCCGTACCGAAAGCCGCCCTGCCGCTCGGAACGGTACTTACGATGGCCGCAACTGGCTCCGAAATGAACGGAAACTCCGTCATTTCCAACGAAGAAACTAAGGAGAAGCTGGGTTGGAGCAGCAAGCTGGCTTATCCTGCATTCTCCATCCTTGATCCGCAGTTCACGGTTTCCTTGCCGAAAGACCAAACGGTGTACGGCATGGTGGATATCATGTCTCATGTATTCGAGCATTATTTCCATCCAACGCCAAACACTCCGCTGCAGGATGAGTTCTGCGAAGGGCTGCTGCGGACGGTGATCGAAACGGCACCGAAGCTGGTACAGGATTTGGAAAACTACGACCTCCGGGAAACGATTCTGCTGTGCGGCACATTGGCGCTGAACGGCGTGCTGAACATGGGCTTGTCCGGGGACTGGGCTACTCACAACATCGAACATGCTGTGTCGGCGGTTTACGATATTCCGCATGGCGGCGGCCTGGCCATCCTGTTCCCGAACTGGATGAAATATAACCTGAAGCAGGATGTCGCCCGCTTTAAGCGTCTGGCGATCAACGTCTTCCATGTCGATCCTGCCGGCAAGAGCGATGAGGCAGTGGCGCTTGAGGGCATCGAAGCGTTGCGGTCATTCTGGAACTCGATTGGCGCACCAAGCCGCTTGGCGGATTACGGCATTGACGACAGTCAATTGGAAGTTATGGCCGATAAAGCGGTCCGCTTTGGTTCGTTTGGCAATTTTGCCGTGTTGGATAAACAGGACGTGCTCGAAATTTATCGGATGTCGCTGTAAATCCCCGCTTCATAGATCCCTACTTAAAATAACCGGTCTCACGACTTGGCGTCGTAGGCCGGTTTTTCTTTTTTTGAAACATATTTCACCAATTTACGTATTTAATTGTAGAGTCCAACAATATTTTGGGTAGAGGGAGGAACGGGATGGAAGCGCTGTTTTGGGGTTGTTTCGTCGGCGGTGCTTTGTTTGCCGTCATCAGCGCCGTGCTTGGTGACTTGATCGGAAGCTGGCTGGATGGCGTGTTTGATTTCCTGTCCGCGGATTTTCTCAAGCCGATCATCACGGCATCGGCGATCACGTCCTTTGGCGGAGCCGGTATTTTGCTGGACCGATACACCGGGCTTGGCACGGCTGTTGTAGTGGTTTTAGCGATAGTTGCAGCCGTCCTGCTGTCTGCTACCGTGTATTTCGCCTATGTGAAACCGATGGAGAACAGTGAAAATTCCACGGGATTCTCTGAATCGGAGCTGCCCGGTAAAATCGGCGAAGTCACCGTGCCCATTCCGGCGCAAGGGTATGGCGAAGTGATGGTGAAGCAGGTAGGCGGCAATTCGCTGCATATCGCCTCCAGCTGGGATCGGAAGGAGATTCCCGCCGGAACAGCCGTCGTTGTGATCGGGACGGCGAAGGACGGGACCGTCCAGGTTTCCGAGCTTTACCCCCACCCGATGTAATGCCAATTAAAGAAGAGGGAGCTGATGTCATTGTTCGAAAGTTTTCCGGATTTCCTACTGATCCCCGTGATCGTGATTGCAGTCATTGTCGTGCTTGGGCTGGCGTTTTGGGCAAGATACAAAACGGTGGGCCCCGATGAGGCGATGATTGTGACGGGGTCTTTTCTAGGCAGCAAAAACATTTCCGACGACCAATCCGGCCGCAAAATCAAAATCGTGCGCGGCGGCGGGGCATTTATCTGGCCGATCTTTCAGAAAGCCGAGTTTATGTCGCTGCTATCCCATAAGCTTGACGTGATGACGCCCGAGGTCTACACCGAGCAAGGGGTGCCGGTATCTGCAGACGGCGTGGCCATCATTAAAGTGGGCAGCTCGATCGAAGACGTCGCAACAGCCGCCGAACAATTTATGGGCAAACCCATCGAATCGCTGAAGGGCGAGGCACAGGAAGTGCTGGAAGGCCATCTGCGTTCCATCCTGGGCTCGATGACCGTTGAGGAAGTCTATCGCAACCGCGACAAGTTTGCTCAGGAAGTGCAAAGCGTCGCAGCCCGGGATCTGAAGAAAATGGGACTGCAGATCGTTTCGTTCACGATCAAGGACGTTCGGGATAAGCACGGTTATTTGGAGGCGCTTGGGAAGCCGCGGATCGCTGCGGTTAAGCGGGACGCCGACATCGCTGAGGCCGAAGCCCAGCGGGATGCACGGATCCAGAAAGCGCTGGCCGAGGAAGCTGGGCAGAAGGCCGAGCTGGTGCGCGATACGAACATCGCCGAGGCTGAGAAAGAGAAGGAACTGAAGGTAGCGTCCTTCAAGAAGGAGCAGGACACTGCCAGAGCCGAAGCCGACCAAGCTTATCACATTCAGGAAGCTCGGGCTAAGCAAGTGATGGTCGAAGAGCAGATGAAGGTCGAGCTGGTGCGGAAGGAACGGGAAATCGATCTGCAGGACAAAGAAATTATCGTCCGTCAGAAGCAATATGATGCTGAAGTGAAGAAAAAGGCCGATGCGGACCGTTATGCCGTCGAGCAGGCCGCCGAAGCGGAAAAAGCCCGGAAGATGCGGGAAGCCGATGCGCTGCAATACTCGATCGAAACGCAGGCCAAAGCTTCCGCTGAACAGAAGCGGCTAGAAGGCCTGGCGATTGCGGATGCCGAACGGGCCAAAGGGACGGCGGATGCTGAAATCATCCGTCTGCGCGGCTTGGCCGAGGCCGAAGCGAAGGAGAAGCTGGCCGAAGCGTTCCAGAAATTCGGCGAGGCGGCGATCCTCGATATCGTAATGAAGATGCTGCCGGAGCTGGCAAGCAAGATCGCTGCACCGCTGTCCTCCATCGACAAGCTGACCGTCGTCGATACCGGCAAAGGCGAGGGAGCCGCTCGCGTCAGCAACTACGTGACCGAGCTGATGGCCACAGCGCCTGACATGCTCAAGAGCGTCTCCGGGATCGAACTCGATCGGTTGATCCAAAGCCTGACCAAAGGCAAAGTTGTCGCCGCAACACCGGAGCTTGAGACGGCTTCCGTCAAGTCTGCAGCAGGCGGAAAGGTGCCAGATCCGGTTGTGCTGGAAACCGCGGCTTCGAAGGCAGCCGACCCAGACCAAAAGTAGGGCCTAAGGTGGCTTGACAACCGCCCTCCATCCGTGTATCTTGTCCTAGGATAAAAAGAAACCGGCGTCCCGCTCATCATCAGAGTGAGGACGCCTTTGAAATGCCTGGGAATCGGCTGACGGCGCCCAAAAAATCCATTATAATGGGCTTAACCGTTTTCGGAATATAGGAAAAGAGGTGCTACTGTGTTGTGAACAGCCTGCGCGTGGCCAAAGTGTTGAATAACAATGTCATCATCGCAAATCATCCGGAGCATGGCGAGGTCGTTGTCATCGGCAAAGGCATCGGATTTAACCGAAAAACGGGAGATTCCATTTCGCTGGAAGCCGTCGAGAAGATGTTTATCCTTACGAACCAGCAGGAGCAGGAGCAATACAAGCAACTCGTGCACCAGGTGGATGAACAGCTGATCGAGATCATCGGCGAAATTATTATGTATATTTCCGGGAAAACTCAAACCGAGCTTAATGAGCATATTCACATCGCGTTAACTGATCACTTGGCGTTTGCGATAAAACGGGCGGAGCAGGACATCGCGTTTCATAATCCATTTTTGTTCGAGACGAAGGAAATTTATCCGCTGGAATATGAATTGGCGGAATATGCCATTCGTTTGATCAAGGAGAGGCTGGGTATTGATCTTGGTGAAGACGAAATTGGCTTCGTTGCGCTTCACATCAACAGCGCCATCACCAACCGTCACATCAGCGAGGTCCGCGGACATGCCCAGTTGATCGCCGATTTGGTAGGCATCATCGAGAAGGAGCTTCGCTTCTCGATCCTCCGCAATTCGCTGGACTATTCGCGTCTGCTCACCCATTTGCGGTTCGCGATCGAGCGGATTCGGCGGGGAGAGCAAGTCGGCGAAGTCGACAAGCTGGAACAGCTGCTCAAGCAGGAGTATCCTGTGTTGTATTCGCTTGCCTATAAATTGACAAAAGTTATGGAGCAACGGCTCAAGCTGCCGGTTTATAAGGCAGAGGTTAGTTATTTAACCATGCATTTACACCGTGTGGCTCCGGCAAATCTTCAATAGCTTGCTTGCGCGAAAAAAGAAGGTCTGCTATAATTCCTAATGCATTAACAACAACTTCATAATCACAATGTGTGACTGATTCGATCAGGCATGAGTTGATAAAGGTTTTTTTGGATTGTATTGGACGGTTACGGGGTATTATATCCGTAAGCGATCACGGTACAGCACAAATGACCTATATTGGCTCATGCCTGTTTTTGTTAGTCCACTATGTAATTACAGGAGGGTATTTATGTTTAAGCGTTTGTTTGGGGTTTTACAGCGGGTAGGTAAAGCGCTGATGCTTCCGGTAGCTCTTCTTCCGGCGGCAGGCCTGCTGCTCGGGATCGGTAATATGCTGGTCAGCCCTGAGTTCCTAAATTTGGTTCCCGCATTGGATAACCACGCTGTTCATGCTGTAGCTACAGTCATGATGAACGCCGGCCAAATCGTCTTTACGAACCTGGCCTTGCTGTTTGCAGTTGGCGTCGCCGTTGGTTTGGCAGGCGGTGAAGGGGTTGCCGGTCTGGCTGCCATTATCGGGTACCTCGTCATGAACGTGACGATGGGGACGGTCATTGGCGTGGTGCCGTCGATGATCGGAACCAATCCGGCCTATGCCAATGTACTTGGTATTCCAACGCTGGCAACGGGGGTATTCGGCGGTATTATCGTGGGTATCCTGGCTGCCGCAATGTATAACCGGTTCTTCCGGATTGAGCTTCCGTCTTACCTCGGCTTCTTCGCCGGGAAACGGTTCGTGCCGATTATGACGGCCGCTACTTCAGTTTTGCTCGGTTTGATGATGGTTGTCGTATGGCCACCGATCCAAACCGGATTAAACTTGGCTTCCCACTTTATGTTGGAGCAAAATCGGACGTTGTCCGCGTTTATTTTCGGGGTGGTCGAACGGGCGTTAATTCCGTTTGGTCTGCACCATATCTTCTACTCGCCGTTCTGGTTCGAGTTCGGCGAATACATCAATAGCGCAGGTCAGCTCGTGCGCGGGGACCAATCAATCTTCATGGCTCAGCTGCGTGACGGCGTGCCGTTTACAGCCGGTACATTTATGACCGGTAAATTCCCGTTCATGATGTTTGGTTTGCCTGCCGCTGCGCTGGCGATTTACCACGAAGCTCGTCCAGAGCATAAGAAATATGTGGCCGGGATTATGGGCTCGGCAGCATTAACTTCTTTCTTGACGGGGATTACGGAACCGCTGGAGTTCTCGTTCCTGTTCGTTGCACCGGCGTTGTTTGCCGTTCATACGATCTTCGCAGGTTTGTCTTTTATGACGATGCATATCCTGGGGACGAAGATCGGGATGACCTTCTCCGGTGGTTTGATCGACTTCCTGATTTTCGGGGTGATTCCAAACCGGACGCCTTGGTGGAACGTCATCATCGTTGGTCTGATTCTGGCGGTCATTTACTACTTCGGTTTCCGTTACGTGATTCGCAAGTTTAACTTGAAAACGCCGGGCCGCGAAGATCAAGTTTCCGATGAGGAAGGCGCGGGAGCTGGTGGAGCAACTTCGCAAGACGATTTGCCGCATAACATCTTGTCCGCGCTGGGCGGTCAAGAGAACATCGTTCACTTGGATGCCTGCATCACTCGGCTGCGGGTGGAAGTGAAGGATAAAGCAAATGTCAGCAAGGATCAGCTCAAGAAACTGGGCGCATCGGGTGTGCTTGAAGTAGGTAACAATATTCAAGCGATCTTCGGAACACGTTCCGACACGATCAAGTCGCAAATTGCCGATATTATGAGCGGCAAGACGCCACGGCCTGCGGCGAAATCGGAAGCGGTCAAGACGGAAGAGGTTAAACCTGCTGAAGTGGAACAACAAGCAGCCCAAGACGGCGATGCGATTATCAACGAAGATATCGTCATGCCGGTAAATGGTGAGCTGATGGATATTTCCAATGTACCGGATCCTGTCTTCTCGGAAAGAATGACCGGCGACGGATTTGCCGTGCTTCCGCACGACGGGGTGATTGGTTCCCCGGTTTACGGGAAAGTATTTAACGTCTTCCCAAGCAAGCATGCCATCGGCATTATGTCGGACGGCGGGAAGGAAGTGCTGGTGCACATCGGTGTAAATACCGTTAAACTGAAAGGCCAAGGCTTTAATGTACTGGTGAAGGAAGGGGATCTGGTCGCTGCTGGACAACCGATCCTGGAAGTCGATCTGGATTATGTGAAAGAGCATGCTCCATCCATTATTTCGCCAATCGTGTTCTCGAACTTGCCGGAAGGCGCGTCCGTGAAGCTGAACAAAACCGGCAAGCTATCCAAAGGCGAAGCCGACATCGTCACCATTAAGTAAAGCTCCAATGCGCTGTCGTTTGATCGCGGCGGTGCATTTGGCATTGGTTCTCACGTTCCCTTACAATAGGGTAAGGAGCGTATTATATATTTTTTTCTAAAATTATAATTCAGAAAGCGAGAGGATTACTCATGGAAAGAATGTTCAAAATTACGGATGAAGACGGAATTCATGCACGCCCGGCAACGGCTCTGGTGAACACTGCTAACAAATTCAAGGGGGCCGAATCCTTCGCTGAAGCCGGCGGCAAGAAAGTAACGCTGAAATCGATCCTCGGCGTACTGTCCTTGGGTCTGGAACAAGGCGATTCGCTGAAGCTGATCGTTGAAGGCGAAGAAGCAGAAGCAGCACTTCAAGCGCTCACCGAAGTGATGGTTAACGAAGGGCTTGGAGAAGTGAATGCTTAAGATTGAAGGCATTGCCGCTTCGGCTGGCGTGGCCATCGCCAAAGCTTTCAAGTTGGAACATCCCGACTATACGATTCATCGTCGGGATGCTTCCGATTCCGCTGCGGAATTGGCACGCCTGGACGAAGCTCTGGCCAAATCTCAACAAGAGCTCGAAGCGATCAAAGAGCGCACGCTTCAAGAGCTTGGTGAGAAGAAAGCGGAGATTTTTGAATCCCATTTGTTGATTTTGAACGACCCTGAGCTGTTGACGCCGGTTCGCGATAAAATCACGGCTGAGAACGTAAGTGCGGAGTACGCTCTGAATGAAACCGCTAATGAATTCATCTCGATGTTTGAAAATATGAAAAGCGCCTACCTCAAGGAACGCGCAGCAGATATGCGAGACGTTACCAAGCGTGTGCTCACGCATTTGCTCGGACTGAACTACGTCAACCCGGCTGACATCAACGAGGAAGTCATCGTGATTGCGGAAGACTTGACGCCATCGGATACGGCACAGTTGAATCGCAATTACGTTAAAGGCTTTACAACGAATATCGGCGGACGGACGTCGCACTCGGCAATCATGGCCCGCTCGCTGGAAATCCCGGCGGTTGTTGGTACCAAAGAGGTGCTGGATAAGGTAAACAGCGGCGATCTGGTGATCGTGGACGGATTGGACGGCAGTGTCATTATCAATCCGACCGAGGATGTCCTGAACGAGTACAAAGCCAAACGCGATAAGTACCTGGTGCAGATCGAAGAATGGAAGAAGCTGCGCGAGGTGCAGACGACGTCGAAAGACGGCGTTCACGTGGAATTGGCTGCGAACATCGGTACGCCTAACGACGTGACGGGCGTGCTGGAGAACGGCGGTGAAGGAGTGGGCTTGTACCGGACAGAATTCCTGTACATGGGACGCACAGAGCTGCCTTCAGAGGAAGTTCAATTCAACGCCTACAAGACCGTGCTGGAAAAAATGGAAGGCAAACCGGTTGTTGTCCGCACGTTGGATATCGGCGGCGACAAAGAACTGCCTTATTTGAATCTGCCGAAGGAAATGAACCCGTTCCTGGGCTTCCGTGCGATTCGCCTGTGCTTGGAGCAGAAGGATTTGTTCCGCACGCAGCTGCGCGCTTTGCTTCGCGCCAGCGTATACGGCACCTTGCGCATCATGTTCCCGATGATCGCAACGTTAGATGAGTTCCGCGCGGCGAAGGCGCTGCTTCTGGAAGAGAAGGAGAAGCTGCAAGCCGAAGGCGTTCAAGTCTCCGACGAGATTCAGCTCGGCATTATGGTGGAGATTCCTTCGACTGCGGTCTTGGCCGATCAGTTCGCCAAAGAAGTGGACTTCTTCAGTATTGGTACCAACGACCTTATTCAATATACGATGGCAGCCGATCGCATGAACGAACGTGTATCTTACTTGTATCAGCCATATAACCCATCGATTTTACGCTTGGTCAAAATGGTCATCGATGCAGCGCACAAAGAAGGCAAATGGGCTGGAATGTGCGGCGAGATGGCTGGCGATGCAACGGCAATTCCGTTGTTGCTGGGGCTTGGACTGGATGAATTCAGCATGAGCGCGACTTCGATCCTGCCGGCTCGTTCGCAAATCTCCAAGCTGTCCAAAGCGGAAATGGAGCAGCTGGCGGCGAAGGCGCTGCAAATGCAGACGGCTGAACAAGTCGTCGAGCTGGTTCGCTCTATCGAAGCATAAGAATTGTTAGATTCGTAAGAATTTAAGATCTTTTCCAACTGGAAATACGGGTTTCCTCTTGAACCGGTGCCGTTAGGGCGCCGGTTTTTTTCTTGGTTGCGGCTTTATAGAGGTGTCTGGCTCTCTTTTTAACGATTATCCCGTTGCATCAGGGGGGTGGGGAACACAGAATGGCTTGGATAAATAGGATCTATCTTGATCCCCTATTTCTGAAGGAAAGGGATAATGGTGTAAAAGAGGCCTGAAGAGGCATAAATCTTTGATGAGTACGAACCATCACACTTTTTCGTTGGGAAGGTCCTGCGAGGTTCTGGGTTCAACTTGACGAATCTTGCTTTTGTAACTAGAATGGTTGCAGGATAAAACGTATTTTGAAATTGAACTATTAAATAGAAAGAAGGGATCGCATGCCGCCGAAAACAACAAAGAACGCTTTGGCCAAGCGCAAAGCCGAACAACAAAAGCTGCAGCAGCAATTAAAGAGGAGACGACTGATCTGGTTTTCGACCGTGGGGTTGCTTCTGATTCTGATCATCGTCGTGTTGACGATTCAGCCGAAACCGAAGCCTGTCGAATTTGATTATGCTGCGCTGCCTGTGTTAGGACAAGCTGATGCCCCGGTAAAGATTGTAGAGTTCGGGGATTATCAATGTCCGTCGTGTAAACATGTAAATGAACTGATTAAGCCGGAATTGGCGAAGGATTATATAGATCAAGGTAAAGTCGCTTTTTATTTCATGAATCTGCCGTTTATCGGCTCCGATTCCTTTACGGCCGCGCTGGCCGCTCAATCGGTGTATCATCAAAGCAATGATGCGTTCTGGAAGTATTTCGATGCGATTTTTGAACGCCAGGGGGAGGAGAACAACGGTTGGGCTTCGCCTGAATTTTTGGTCAATCTGGCCAAAGAACTGGAGCTGCCTATCGATTACGACCTGCTGCAGAAAGATATCGCCGAAGCAACGTACCAGGACGAGGTGCAAGCGCAGTTGGCTCGAGGAGACAAGCTGGGCGTAGACAGCACGCCGACGTTCTTCATCAACGGTATTGAATATGCCGGCAACCTAGGCGATTATGAGACGCTGAAGAAGACCATCGATAACGAATTGGCCGGAGAATAAGAATATGAGGGAGGAATGGGGATGATGCGGGGGTTTTTGAAGGACTATGGCATCTACCTCGCCTGGCTGGTTGCGATGGTCGCGACGGCGGGCAGCTTGTATCTAAGCGAAGTGCTGCATTATGAGCCGTGCCGGCTGTGCTGGTTCCAGCGGATCTTCATGTACCCGCAGGTCATCTTGCTGGGGATCGCCGCGTATAAGAACGACCGTCAGATCATTCCATACGTGCTTCCGCTCAGCATCATCGGCGGCATGATCTCCATCTATCATTACAGCGAGCAAAAAATCCCGGCGTTAGCCAAGCTGCTTCCCTGCAAAATTGGCGTACCTTGCAACGTCGATTACTTAGGCCAAGGCTGGCTCGGATTTATTACGATTCCGTTTATGGCGCTGGTCGCTTTCGTGCTGATCGTCCTGTTCTTGTTGGCCGCTCGCGAGGGCAAAGAAACTGCTGAGGAACAATAATACCTGCAATATTTCCCTCCCTCGTGATGGCAACTTTTTTGAGGTTCGGCCCGTCTGTATATGCGGGGGTGTTCGAAGTGAACAACAAGAATGTACTAAAAACGAAATGGAAGAAGACCACCGGCTGGCTGGGGATGATTCTGCTGGTGCTCTCGCTGACCGCGTGCTTCGGGAACAGTTCCGAGCCTGGGATGAATGCAAGCGGTGAAACGAACGGGAACCAGACGGATACAGACAACAACGTGCCGGATGACGCCGCAGCCGAAACGAAGCAGGGGACGGCTCCTGCCACAGAGTCGACGGACTCCGGTGCAACATCGGAGCTGCCGGCTGAGAAATCGATCGAGGTTGAGCTGGAAGGCATGAAAGAGACGCGAACCGCCACTTTGCAGAGGGGCGAGGGCTACGCTTTTTATATGTTCGACATCTTCTCCTTTGATGCCAAAACCAACAAGTTAATGATGAATTACGACTCAGACTATCATGTGGTCATTACCAAGCTGCCTGCCGATTACAACATCGAGGAGCTGGCGAAGTCGGCCAAAAGCGAGATGTCTAAAATCGGTAAAGTCGAGCAGCGTACCGGTGACCAGCTCTACGAAACGATGCGAGATGCCGAGCTGTTCTTGATCGCCCAAGGCAAGGGGCTGACCCAGCAGTATATCGTCAAGAACATAGGCGGGCAAGGATTTGCCTTTCTGCTGAATTCGCCGCATGGCGAAGCATCGGAAGGCTTTGGCCCGCTGGCGTTCGCGTCCATCAACACCGTTGTGGCAACGAATTAACACGAACTAAAGCTAAACCGTCCGCGCAGGGCTTCTGCAGCGGGCGTTTTTTTTACCTCCTCATGACATATATCGCTTGCGGAACTCGCGGGGAGAGCAGCCATTTTTGAAGGCAAACCGGTTCGAGAAATAGGGAGTGCTGTTGAAGCCAACGTAAGAAGCAATATCCGCAATCGGCCACTCCGTGGTGAGCAGCAGCAGCTTGGCTTGCTCTAACCGGTAATGCAGCAAGTAATCGTTGGGCGTCATGCCATACACCTGCTTCATGCAGCGCGTGATGTAGTTATAGTGGTAATGCAGCGCATCGGCCATCTGCCCGCTGTTGAGCTCCGAACGGAAATTGCTTTTGATGTAGGCTTCAGCCTTTTCCGCAACGGTCACTACCGGGGAGGCATGTGATTCTAACTGCCGGAGATCCATCGCACGAAGCAGCTCCTCGAACCGCTGCTGCCGGTTCCAAAACGCCCGGGATTGACGTTCCCCTAGGCTCTCCAGCAGCTGCCGGAACAAGCGGAATGTCTGGTCGGGAGAGGGGAGGTCCCACGCTTTCGGCAGATGCAGGGAATATGGCGAAGCCAGGAAACGGCTGTAATGCTCGTCCGCGTCCGGATAGAGGTGATCGGCTTCCTCTGCCGGAAGCTGCTGCCAGGCACAGACCGTATGAAAATGCAGCCAGTAAAACGACGTAGGCTCTTCGCACGGCTTCACCGCGTAATGGTGCCGATCGGGCAACAGCAGCAGCGATTGGCCGGCCCCCAGACTCCAGGATTGCCCCGCCTCCCCGAGGTATAACGTGCCAGATTCCACGACGATCCAATCAAAAATACCGATATTCCGCCGGTTGGGATGTTCGTCTCCGGGCTGATATACGGTATGTCCGCATTCCAAAAAATAGGGCAAGGGCGGCGCCGTCAGCTGCACCAGGTCGGTTGGTTTCGGCAAGGCACTCTCCTCCGTTTCGAGTGTGAAATATTATAACTTTGAGGTTGATAGAATTCGTATTTCGTTCTAAATATATGAGATAAAATGAGATTTGTCAGTATGATTTTTTGAAAAAAGGAGGAGGCTTTGCGATGAAGCTAGCCGGGCAAATGCCGCGTTCCGAGCGGGTTGCGCTGAATCGAGTGAACATCCGCGACGAATTTTGGAGTTACTATATCCGTTTAGTGAAGGATGTGGTTGTCCCTTATCAATGGGAGGCATTAAACGATCGGGTGGAAGGAGCCGAACCTAGCGGCGCTGTACGCAATTTTCAAATTGCCGCAGGGCAAGTTCAGGGTGAATATTACGGGCTGGTGTTCCAGGACAGCGATTTGGCGAAATGGCTGGAAGCGGCAGCTTATATTTTGGAAGCGGATCCAAATTCGGAGCTGGCGGCGATCGCCGACGGGTTAATTGACACAATGGCCTTGGCGCAGCGGGAAGACGGGTATTTGAACACGTATTATATCCTGAAGGAGCCGGGCAAGCGCTGGACGAATTTGACGGAATGCCATGAGCTGTATTGCGCGGGACATTTAATCGAAGCGGGAGTCGCCTATTATCGGGCCACAGGCAAAAGAAAGCTGCTCGACGTGGTCATCAAGTTCGCGGATTACATCGACAGCGTGTTTGGCACGGAGCCCGGCAAGTTGCCGGGGTACGACGGCCATCAGGAAATCGAGCTGGCGCTCGTCAAGCTGTACGAGGTGACCGGACAGGAGCGATATTTGCGTCTAAGCCAATATTTCCTTGAGCAACGGGGGCAGAAGCCTTCCTTCTTCGAGGAAGAACTCAAGCGGCGGGGCGGTCAAACGCACTGGGCAGGGCATGCAGATCACGTTGACCTCACTTACCATCAGGCGCATCTGCCGGTACGGGAGCAGGAGACAGCGGTTGGCCATGCTGTGCGGCTGCTGTATATGTTGACCGGGATGGCCGATGTTGCGGGGTTAACCGGTGACGAGTCGATGCTGGCCGCCTGCCGCAAGCTATGGGACAACATTGTCGGCAAGCAGATGTATATTACCGGCGGGGTGGGCTCCATGCCGCAGGGCGAGGCGTTTTCGTTTGATTACGACCTGCCAAATGACACGGTGTATTCGGAGACTTGCGCTTCCATCGGGTTGATCTTCTTCGCCCAGCGGATGCTGCGGATTTCGCCGGACTCGAGATACGCCAATGTGATGGAGAGGGCTTTATACAACACGGTTGTCGGTGGAATGGCCCGGGACGGCAAGCATTTCTTCTATGTGAATCCGCTGGAAGTCGACCCGAAGGCTTGCGGGGGCGCCAATCATAAGTTTGACCATATAAAAACGGTTCGTCAGGAATGGTTCGGCTGCGCCTGCTGTCCGCCGAACATCGCCCGGCTGCTGGCATCGCTTGGCGAATACATCTATACAGTGCAAGGCGATACGGTATATGCTCATCTCTATATCGGCGGGGAAGCCGAATTGCAAACGAGCGGCGGCAAGGTGAAGCTGACGCAAACGACCAATTACCCTTGGGGTGGAAACGTGCGGTTTGAGGTGCAGCCGGAGGGAGAAGGCCGCTTTACACTGGCGTTGCGGCTGCCGGATTGGTGCCCGGAAGCGAGTCTCCAGGTGAACGGAGAAGTGGTGGAACTGGAGGGAGCTTTGCTTCAGGACGGCTACATCCGGCTGGCGCGGCAATGGTGTGCAGGGGATGTTGTGGAGCTGAAGCTGGCGATGCCGGTGACACGTATGTACAGCCATCCTCTCGTACGTGGAAACGCCGGCAAGGTGGCGCTGCAGCGCGGCCCGCTCGTCTATTGCCTGGAGCAGGCCGACAACGGCGCGAACCTGCATGAGCTGGTGTTGCCGCGGGAGGCCGAGCTTCACGCGGAATACGAAGCCGAACTTCTTGGCGGCATCGTTACCGTGCGGACCGAGGCGGTCCGCATCACCGGGCCGGACTGGGACGGCGGGTTGTACAGCGCGTCCCCGCGTCTGACGGAGCAACCGGCAGCGCTTAAGTTCATCCCGTATTACGCCTGGGCCAATCGCGGCGAAGGGGAAATGATGGTTTGGGTGCGCGAGCGCTAAATGTTTGCTTGCGATGGACCGGCATGGGTTGTAGAAGGGTATCAGCTCACTGAACGTTCCACAGCCGGGTTCGCACGTAAACGGCCAGGACGATCAGATTCCATATCGCGCAGGTGATAAAGATCACGCTTGTGCCCCACCAGGCGATGACCCAACCGGAAGCGTAGACGGCGATAGGCATGCCGATCCGGAAGCAGGTCCCGGTAATTCCGGCGATTCGTCCCATCAGCGGCGCCGGCGTCTGCTCTTGGCGGAAGGCGTACACCGACACGCTGTACAAGGTCGCGGCAAATCCGGATAGGAAAAGGGCGACTGCAAACATCACGAGGCCATCGCTAAGAAACAGAAGGAGATAAGCGATGACGTTCAGCAAGATGGATGCGCCAAACACCTTGCCCAGGCCCCAGGATTGTCTTAACCGACTGAGCAGCAAGCTTCCGGCAAGACCTCCGGCACCTGAAGCCGAGAGTACAACGGCTAGCAGGGACGAGGACAATCCCAGATCGTCCTTGGCGTAGTAGATCGATGTCGTACTGATCACCGTGTACGTACAGTTTAGAAACACGACGAACACGGTCATCAACACGAGCGGCTTGTTCACGCAAAAGGCGCGCCAGCCCTCCAGAAACTCCGCGGCGAATCGGGATTGCCGCGGGGTTTCTTTTTTCTCCGCCAATTTTAGTCTAGTAAATAACCCCATGCATATCAGGTAACAGAACGACGTGATGAGCAATCCATCGGAGATGTCGGATAACATCAGGATCAGACCGGACAACGCTGGCCCCATAATGCCAACAAACGTTTCGGCAAAGCTCAGCTTGGCATTGGCGCTTGTCAGTTCCCGGGCCGGGACACTCAGCTTGATAAGGCTGACTTCGGCATTAAAATATCCATAATTCAGCGTCATCAGCAGGAAGCCGATGGCGTAATAGACCGGCAGCAGATGAATCCCGCTTCGGAACAAGACGGCAAAGGCAAGGAGCAGCATCGCCTGCAGCCCGATCATCCAGAGGATCCAGCGTTTTTTGTTGACGCGGTCAACTAAGACGCCGATGAAGATGGCGAAGAAGAAGTTGGGCAGCAGCTCCGCGGTTTTCATACTGCTCATGGCCACAGAGGAATGGGTAATGTCGTACATCATCAGCGGAAGGATGATTTCATAGAGCTTCCCCCCGAAGCTTAACAGCACGACGCTTGTCAAAATGATCGCAAACGAGCGGCGATAGCCGAGGTTTGGTGCAGTAGTGGGGCTTTTTTCAGCAGATAGGAGTATGGCCGTGTTAGGTTCCTCTGACGCCTCTGGGACGGCCGGGCTAACGTTAACGGATGCTTTCTGAGCGGTGTTTATGGCGAGATCGGTTTTCATGTCTAGTTGCCTCCAAGACTTGAGCTTAAGGGATGTTCCGCGAACTTCGGTGAACTTTGGCGTGCTTCGACGTACCTTCCGAATTCTTACGCGTAAGGTTATTGTAACGTGCGGCCGTTCTGCTAAAAACGGTAGAAATCGGGGAAACCATTTCATCTTTTTTCAGGAGGCAGCGTGCTGCGGCATCAGGCCCAAAAGCTGTGACAAGAGCCTAACCCCCCGCATATGATACCAAAGATTATTATATTGGCAAAGGAGAGGGCGGCTCTTGAAGAGACATAAATCAACAAAATCAAGTAGACCAAAGAAATCGCTCTATTACGTAGATAACCCGAATATCAATGAACTTAAGCTGCTGGAGGAACGAAAGGAATCGTCGCGATCCGGGGACAAGAGGTTTGAACTTCATGAAAGCCCAGCGCCCGTACTGCCCGCGTTGCCGGAGCAAGAGAAAGAGGCCGCGACGGCATCACCCGGAGCAGATCCGGAGCATGGAAACGTTGACGGAAACCAGGCGCTGCAGGAACTGCTGAGTGAAAAAACCGCGCCGCACCAAGAACGGGGCATTATTTATACCGACGATCTCATCGATGAGGCCGTCACCGGGGAGAAAATTGCGCCGTATACGATCGATGCTTCGCGGATCATGCGGGGGACGATCGACACCGCTTGGATCGCCGATTACGCCGTGGAGAACATCAAGCTGGCCGATCGGGCGGTGACCTCCTCCAAAATCGCTCCTTCCTCCGTGAACGGCAGCCACTTGGTTGACGGTTCGATCGAAGGCTGGGCGATCCGGGATCATTCCATCGGCGGAGAGAAGCTGGTTGACGGCAGCATCACCCCGGAGAAGCTGGCGGATCGGGTGATCACCGGGGAGAAGCTGGCAGAAGGGGCGGTGGAGAGCCGGCATCTGTCGGAATGGATCGTAACGTCCGAGCTCTTGCAGGACCAAGCTGTAACGGGGGATAAAATCCGCAGCGGTGCCGTAAATGCGCAGCATTTGGCCAACGGAGCGGTCGACACCTCTAAGCTGGGAGAGGCCTCTGTGACAACATCGAAGCTGCGCGATCACTCCGTAACGGGAGAGAAGCTGGCGGAAGGGGCGGTGGAAAGCCGCCATCTGGCGGATCACAGCATTACTTCGCGGCATTTGGCACCCGGTATGATCGACCGGGAACTGCTGGCTTGGTCCAGTGTCGGCGCGGAGCAGCTGCAGGAAGGGAGCGTTACTTCCGCTCATTTAGGTGAAATGGTGATTGAATCCCACCATCTTGCGTCAGGAGCCGTGGGCAGCGAACATGTTCAGCCTGGCAGTATTGGTCAGGAGCATATCGCTGACAAGGTCATCCAGGCGCGGCATCTTGCCGATAAATCGATCCCTTCCACGAAGCTGGCCGACCAGTCTGTGGGCACCTCGCATATCATCGAGCAGGCGGTAACCTCGTCCAAGATCGCCGATCAAAGCGTGCTGCCGGGGAAAATCGCGGACGAAGCTGTATTGACCCGGCACTTGGCCAAAGGGGCCGTGCAATCGCCGCAGCTTGCGCGGGGAGCGGTTACCGGCAAGCACCTGTCCGAAGGGGCGGTGCAAAGCAGTCACCTTGCTTCGGAAGCGGTGCAGGAATGGCATCTGGCCGATGCGGCGGTCACCCGGCAGAAGCTGGCGTCCGCCGAGGTGACCACGGAGCACCTGGCGGATGGAGCGGTTGCGACGAATCATCTGCAGCCAGGAAGCGTCACGGCCGACAAACTGGCTAAAGACAGTGTGACGAGCCGCGCGATCGCTCCGGCCGCGGTGACGGAGTCCGCCATCGGTGCACAGCAAATCACGGCCGACCATTTGGGATCGGGTATCGTGCAGACCCGGCATTTGGCGACGGGCTCCGTCACCCGCGGCCAGATCGCACCCGGTGCGATTCGGGAGGAGCACCTGGGGGTTGGCGTCATCTTCTCGCCGCATCTCCAGGATCATGCGGTCACCAGCTTGAAGCTGTCGCCGGAAAGCGTGACAACGGATAAGCTGGGGGATCTGGCGGTGACGGTTGCGAAGCTGGCGAACAGCAGCGTGACCGGTCCGAAACTGGCGGCGCAAGCCGTGGACGCCGGGCATTTGGCCCCCGGTGCCGTCGGGTCGGAAGCTCTGTCCGCTGGCGCGGTTGGAGCCGATCATCTGGCCGCTGGGGCTGTACAGAGCAAGCATTTGGCCGAAGGCAGTGTAACGGGACGCCACCTGGGCGACGCAGCCGTGGGCTCCCGCCATATTGCCGCCGAAGCCATCGAAGCCGGACATCTGTCTGCCGAGTTGCGGCAGAGCGGGTTACTTCCCGAGGCGGGGATCCGCGGTAAGGATCTGCAGGCGGGCGCCATCACCAGCCTGCACCTGCAAGCCGGTGCGGTTGATACGGACGCGTTAGGTGAGCAGGCGGTTGGCAGCTCCCATCTTCAGGAGGGGGCGGTGCAAAGCGGTCACCTGGCGGAGGCGTCTGTCCAAAGCCGGCATTTGGCTGAAGGGGCGGTACAAAGCGAGCATTTGGCCAAAGGCAGCGTGACTGACCGCCACCTCGGAGTCTCGGTGATCGGATCTTACCACATCGCTCCGGAATCGATCAGCGCTGCCCACATGATCCCTGCCTTGCGCCAAAGCGGGCTGCTGCCTGTCGCCGGGATCGACGGGGAGGCTCTGCAGCCGGGAGCTATCGCCAGCCAGCACCTGCAGGCAGGCGCAGTTGGCTCCAAAGCGCTGGGTGAGCAGGCGGTTGGCAGCTCCCATCTTCAGGCAGGTGCGGTGCAAAGCGGCCATCTGGCGAAGGCGTCCGTCCAAAGCCAGCACCTGTCCGAAGGAGCGGTGCAAAGCGAGCATTTAGCCGAGGGGAGCGTGGAGTCACGGCACCTTGGAAAGGCGGTGGTGGAAGGCACCTATATCGCTCCCGAAGCCGTAAATTACGAGCACTTGTCCGCAGAGCTCCAGCAGCAGGGTCTGTTGCCGGCCGAAGGGATCAGTGGGGATGACTTGCAGGCCGGGTCGATTACCAGCCGGCATCTGCAAGCTGGTGCGGTGAACGCTACAGCGCTGGGTGAGCAGGCGGTTGGCAGCGGCCACTTACAGAGCGGTTCCGTGTTGAATCGCCATCTGGCAGATGGGTCCATTCAAAGCCGGAACTTGATCGCAGGCGCGGTGCAAAGCGAGCATTTAGCCGAGGGGAGCGTGGAGTCCCGGCACCTTGGGGAGGCCGTGGTGGAAGGCACCCATATCGCTCCCGAAGCCGTGAATCACGGACACTTGTCTGCCGAACTGCAGCAACAGGGTCTGTTGCCGGCCGATGGGATCAGCGGGGATGATTTGCAGGCCGGGTCGATTACCAGCCGGCATTTGCAAGCCGGTGCGGTAAATGCCATAGCTCTAGGCGAGCAGGCGGTGGGCAGCGGTCACCTGAAGGCGGGTTCCGTGTTAAACCGCCATCTGGCAGATGGGTCCGTCCAAAGCCGGAATCTTGCTGAAGGCGCTGTGCAAGGCGGGCATTTGGCTGAAGGCAGCATCACCTCCCAGCATCTTGGGGAGGCCGTGGTGGAAGGCACCCATATCGCTCCCGAAGCCGTGAATCACGGACACTTGTCTGCCGAACTGCAGCAGCACGGTCTCTTGCCTGCAGAAGGCATCAGCGGGGAGGATCTGAAGCCGTCGTCCATCACCAGCTGGCATCTGCAATCCGGCGCGGTTGGCTCCGAAGCGCTGAGCGAGCAAGCGGTGGGCAGCGGTCATCTGAAGGCAGGTTCCGTGTTGAACCGCCATCTGGCAAATGGGTCCGTCCAAAGCCGGAATCTAGCTGAAGGCGCCGTGCAAAGCGGGCATTTGGCCGAAGGCAGCATCACCTCCCAGCATCTTGGGGAGGCCGTGGTCGACAGCTCGCATCTTGCCCCTGAAGCCGTAAATGTCTCGCATCTATCGGCTGAGCTGCAGCAACACGGTCTCTTGCCTGCGGAAGGCATCAGCGGGGAGGATCTGAAGCCGTCGTCCATCACCAGCTGGCATCTGCAATCCGGCGCGGTTGGCTCCGAAGCCCTGGGTGAGCAAGCGGTGGGTAGTGGTCATCTGCAAGCCGGTTCCGTGCAAGGCGTGCACTTGGCAGAGGGGACGGTCCAAGGCTTCCACTTGGATCATGGAGCAGTTCAAGGTGAGCATTTGGCGGAAGGCGTTGTGTCGGAACGCCATCTGGGCGAAGCGGTTGTAGGCACTCGCCATCTGCAGGAAGGCGTGGTGCACAGCGAGCAATTGGCAAATGCCGCCGTTCAAAGCCATCACCTGGCCGAGGACGCCGTGCAAAGTGCGAACTTGGCAGCAGAAAGCGTGGAGTCCCGGCATTTAAGCGATGCTGCGGTGAATGCCCACCATATCGCTCTCGAAGCCGTCAATATTTGGCATCTGTCCACCGAGATTCAGCAACACGGTTTGCTGCCTGAGGAAGGGATCGGCGGCGAAGACATCCAGCCTTCTTCCATCGGCCGGGGGCATCTGCAACCCGGTGCAGTGGATGCAGGGGCTTTGGCTGTAGGCGCGGTTGGGGCGGAACATTTGCAGCCAGCGTCGGTAGAGAACGCCCATTTGGCGCCAAATGCGGTCGACAGCGCTATACTAGCGGATGAGGCCGTTGGGACTCGCCACTTGCAGCCGGGCTCCGTTGGAGTGGAGCAGCTCAACTTTGCTCCGGTAACCACGCTGGCAGGCCAGCCGGCGGAGATGCAATTTGGCATGGTTCCGTTCCTGCTGAAGCCTCATGAGGAGGAGGCGACGGTTAAGATCAAATTTGAATCGCCGTTTGCTTCGTCCAACTACGTTGTCGTTGCGATGACCAATCACCCTGCGTATTATACTTCGCTGAAGGAGCAATCGCCTGGCTCGGCTGTCATCACGATATCCAAGCTGAAGGACACTAGCGTCAACTACGGAATCGTAACGTGGATGGCGATTGGCAACACGCAGTAACGTCTTCTAAAACACAATAGAGTCAGCTAGAATACTCGCTTGTATAACAGCCGTCGGGAACCATCCCGGCGGCTGTTTTCTTCAGCTAAGCCATAACAAAGTGACATATCTTTCAGGCTATGTGATTTTGCGTACAGCGTTTTTGCGTCAAATTACCTAGTATTTAATGGGAACCGATCCAACTAATTTTTTTCACAGGTTATGTGAAATTCTTCACATTAATTCAGAGTCGGGTCGGTTCAAGGGATAGACATCGTGCAAGAGGGAGGGGCGCGATTGCTTGGAGAGCGTTATATCGGAATCGTGATCTGAGCACAGTCGAAAATTCAACAAGAACATGCCATGAACGGCGAGCAGGTTATGTAGCTTTACGTAACTCGGTGAAAATCACAAGGGAGAGGATTGCATTTGAAAAAGCTGATTAGCCTTACAGTAAGCGCGACGTTGGTGTTATCGTCCTTGTCGCTTACGGTTGGGACGTCCGGTTTCAAGCTGACCAGCATTGACGTGGTGTCTGCCGCATCGGAATCGGAAACGCCAACCAAAGAAACAACACCTAGCAAAACCACAACACCAAGTAAGACAACGACACCAAGTAAGACAACGACACCAAGCAAGACGACAACTCCAAGCAAGTCGACAACACCTAGCAAGACGACAACACCTAGCAAGACAACTACGCCAAGCAAGTCGACGACGAACAAAACTACTACAAAAACAACCACAAAAACTACGACCAAAACAACTACAAAAACGACAACAGCTCCTGTAAAGACAACAACGAAAACAACTCCGGCAAAAACTTCGGCGGTCAAACCTGCGGAAAGTCCGTATGTTGACGGCGTATATGTGGCCTACGGCAACGCTTATTCCAAAGGGACCGAAGGGGCCAAAGTTACGATCAAGGACGGAAAAATCGCCGCGATTGAGCTGCTCAGAACAAGCCCTAAGCTGATCGACAGAGACGTTCGCAACAACTATAGCGGCCTCTGGAACGCTTACGAAACGATGAAAGCGGACCTGCTTGGCAAAACGCAGGAGCAGGCCGCCAAAGTGGACGTTGTGTCCGGAGCGACCCGTTCCAGCGAGGGCTGGAAGCTGTCCGTTGACCGTGCCTTCCAAAGAGCTTTGAAAGAGAAGCCAAAGGGTGTCACTTATTTTGTCGGCGAGCATATGGGTGTCGATCCGGAAGGCAAATACATGGTGTTTGCGACCTTCGATGCAACGAAGCGTACAGCTGTCAAAGTATATCCGCTTGACGCCAGCGGCAATGCCATCGAAGAAGCAAATATGACCAGCGAGCAAGCGGCATTGGTGAAAGCGATCGCAGCCGAGCTGTTGGCGAAAGGTACCGGCGCCGTTGGTTCTAAAGGCCAGGAGGCTGAGTACAAAGCCGCTGTGAACGCATATTGGGACGCGGAGCAAAATGCCAAGGTAAACAACGATTCGAAATATATTGATGGATTCTACTCCGCCTACGGTTCTGCCCGCGATAAAGGGGTTGAGAGAGCCGACGTCTACATCCGCAACGGCAAGCTGGTTGATGTGAAGCTGTACAGATTGGGTTCCAACCTGATTGACCGCGGCGACACGGCCTATGCCGAAGTGGTCAAAGCAAATGCGCCGATGACGGCCAAACTGCTCGCGAACGGCTCGTACATCGAGAACTTTAAGGATGACGTTGATGCGATTGCCGGCGCCACCGAGAGCAGCCATAGCTGGAACCTCGCTGTAGAACGCGCTTTCGAGAAGGCGCTGAAGGTTCCGGGGAAAGCGAAGTATTTTGAAGGAACGTTTGCCGGTGTCGACAACCTGTCCAGATTGCTGGTTTTGGCTGACATTAAAGCAGACCACGTTTCGAACGTAAAAGTCTTCCTGTTTGATGATGCCGGTAAGCTGATCGCTTCCGACAAGCTGACGGATGAGCAACAAACCGTTGTCGCTCAGTTAACCGAAGGCTTGACTCAAAAAGGCGCGAACATGACGCCGATCGTAGGTCAAGAAAACCTGTCCCTCGCCGCCAGAGCGGCGTTCGCTGACCTGCTGAACAACGCGTCGAAAACGCAAGGCAATTATAAAGACGGCACGTACACGACCTACGGCGACGCTTACGACAAAGGGACGAACCGCGCCGATGTCACGCTGCGCAACGGCGTTATCGTTGGCCTGAAGCTGTATCGCGTCGGTGTGAATATGGTGGACCGCGGCGCTTCGGCTTACGCTGAAGTCGTTAGAGCGATCCCGATCCTGACCCGCGATCTGCTGTTTGCCGGAACGAGAGAGCAAGCGGCTCAAGTGGATGTTGTAACTGGGGCGACCAGCAGCAGCACCGCATTGAAAACGGCCGTCGAAAATGCTTATAAGAAAGCGGAAATCAGCGAGACTTACAAAACGGCTTATATCAACGGGATTTTCGCCGGTATTAACAAGGACAAATCCGTTTACGTGATGGTGACGGTGCAAAACAACATTCCGTTCAAAATGGAAGTCTTCTATTTGGATGAGAACGGCAAAATCAAGACTGAAGACCAATTAACCGCCGACGAGAAAGCCGTCAAGGCGGAAATCGAAACGCCAACTGCCGAAGGTTCCCTGCATAAATACGGGTATCGTCCAGCAGCGTTTGGCGAAACCGAAGGCGTAAAAGCGGTTTCCGCACAAGTCATTGAGGCCGTCAAGGACGCGCTTGAGAACGCCGGAAGATAAGCATTGATTTGAAATGAAAAGGACGCTGGCCCTGTGAGATTCACGGGGAGGCGTTCTTTTCTTGTTCTTAGAAGGCGGGCAGGCGGGGATGAAAAGACGCTGAGGTTTTGGCTGTCCCATAGTATAATGGGTCTATCATGGGTTTGGAGGAATATGGGTGACGCAAATTAATCAATTACGAAACCAGGATGAATTTATTGGCTTTTATTTGCTGAAGGAGCTGGAGATCAAGCAGACGAACGCGAATCCGCCCAAAGACTATTTAGATATCGTATTGTGCGATTCCACCGGGGAAATCCCGGCCAAATTTTGGGATGCCTCGCCAACGGACAAGGAAACGTTTTTCCCGATGAGGCTCGTGAAGGTGCGGGGAATCGTGCAAACCTACCGTGAGAAGCTGCAGGTGAAAATCTTGCAGATGCGGTTGGCCAAGCCGGAAGACGGCGTGAGGCTCACGGATTTTATCCGCTCTGCGCCCATTTCGTCGGAAGCGCTGATCCATACGATCCAGGCCGTCATCAACGATATTGCCGATCCGGATATTCAGGCGATCGTTCGCTTTTGCGTCGGTAAGGTGGAGGAGAAGCTGGCCCATTATCCCGCGGCCAAAACGCATCATCACGCTTATTTCGGCGGCTTGGCCTACCATATGGTACGGATGCTGGAAATCGGCGATTTCCTATGTGCGCAGCGCGCGTTCTTGAACCCGGACCTGCTGAAGGCGGGCATCATTTTGCACGATATTGCCAAGCCGGAAGAAATGGTAGCTGAACTCGGCATCGTGTCCGAGTATAGTACGCCCGGCAAGCTGCTTGGGCATATTTCGATGGCGTCGCAGTGGGTGACCGAAGCGGCCATTCGCCTGGGCATCGCGCTGGATTCGCCGAAGGTGCTCGCCCTGCAGCATTTGGTGTTGTCCCACCACAACTTGGGGGAATGGGGCAGCCCGGTGCAGCCGCAGACGCCGGAGGCCGTCGCCCTCCACCATATCGATGCGCTGGACGCCAAGCTGCAGATGGTAGAGGACGCGCTGGCTACGACGCCGGAATCCGAAGCGTGGACGCCGTTGATCCGGGGCTTGGAGAACAAGGGGATCTACCGGTTGAAATGGTAGGGTAGGCAGGACGCATTGAGAGTTTATGGTTCACTGCCTTCTGCGGTCGATAGGCATCGATGATTTTCAGGCGGTAGCCTTGGCTTTCTAAGTCGTCGTTAACTTTTTTCAAAGCGCGGGCTGCGCGCAGGGTCAGAATGGCAAACGGGCCGTTGTATCCGTCGATTTGCTCCTCGATGAAGTTATCGCCGGTATAGTAGCGGAGATCGTATACGGCGTTTGGGATCACTTCGTCGAGGTAAATCCTATCATGACAAAGGAGGAGATTTGATGCGTATCGGAGCAATTGAGGCCGGCGGGACAAAGTTCGTGTGCGGCGTCGGAAATGAGCACGGAGTCATCGAGGACCAGATCAGCTTCCCCACAGAGCTGCCTGAGCCAACGTTGGAAAGGGTGATTGCTTATTTTCGCGATAAAAATGTAGAAGCGATTGGCGTCGGCTCGTTTGGCCCGCTGGACTTGAATCCAAGCAGCGCCACTTACGGACATGTCACGACAACACCGAAGCCGGGCTGGAACGGATATGATGTGCTTGGCAAATTAAAATCGGCTTTTGATGTTCCCTATGGCTGGGATACAGACGTGAACGCCGCCGCCTTGGGCGAGGCAAAGTGGGGTGCCGCTCAGGGGCTGGACAGCTGCGTGTATTATACGGTGGGGACCGGGATCGGTGTCGGGGTCTTGGCCGAAGGTAAGCTTGTCCATGGATTGATTCATCCGGAAGGTGGACATGTTCTGCCGCGGCGGCATCCGGAGGACGACTTCCCCGGGCTATGCCCGTATCATGGGGACTGTCTAGAGGGCATGGCTGCGGGGCCAAGTCTTGAAGCGCGTTGGAAGGTAAAAGGACAAGAGCTGGCACCGGACCATCCTGCCTGGGCCATCGAAGCCTACTATTTAGCGCAGGCGGTGACCGGGTCCATCCTCATGCTCTCACCGCAAAAAGTGATCATGGGCGGCGGCGTGATGCAGCAACCGCAGCTGTTCCTGTTGATTCGCAAGGAAGTTCAGCGGAACCTGGCCGGATATGTGAACGCGCCAGCCATTTTAAGCGGGATTGATGATTATATTGTCCCGCCGGGATTAGGGAATCAGGCTGGGCTTTGCGGCGCCCTCGCCCTGGGGTTGGAGGCCTTGGCTCGCTCCAACTGAAGCTTGGGGTTCTGCGAACCTTTTCAAGCATGGTTCGACATTAGCGATATATCATGATATATTATAATATATATCATGTCCTTGTGTGAGGGAACGTGGGAGGAACGTCATGAGTGAAACCACCTCGTCAAAACCGATGTACGAGAAGATTTTCGATGATGTAAAGCAGAAAATCCTAGATCATAGTTATAAACCGGGAGACCGGATTCCATCGGAGAAGGAGCTGGCCGAGGAATATCAGGTTAGCCGGATTACGAGCAAGCGAGCTTTAGAAATGCTGGCTGCCGAGGGGATTATCGTTCGGAAGCCGGGACGCGGCTCGTTTGTGACGGACCCCGAAGCCGAGGGCACAGGCGCGGAGGAACAGGCGAATGGCCGATGGGACGGAATCTATAGTGGGAACAGAACGGACAAGGAGGCTGCCGGAAAGCTGATCGGCGTTGTGCTGACGGATTTTGCCGGCAGCTACGGAACGCGGCTGATCTACGGGATGGAGGATGCTGCGCGGGAGCAGGATTGTTTTCTTGTCCTGAAGCGGACGTTTGGGGTTCAGGAGAACGAGGAAGCGACGATTCGCAAGCTGCTGCAGCTTGGCGTCGACGGATTGATCGTATTTCCGGCACAGGGGGAGTATTTCAACGCGGAAATCCTCAAGCTGGTGATCGAACGCTTCCCGCTGGTGCTGATCGACCGGGAGCTGAAGGGCGTGGCGGCGGCATCCATCATTACCGACAATGTGAAGGCGGCGCAGGAGGCGGCGGAGCATTTGTTTGACCTCGGACACGCCCGCATTTCGCTGTTATCTCCGCCGCCCATCGATACGTCGGCCGTCGAGGAACGGATCGAAGGATTTGTGCAGGCGCATGCCGGCCGAGGTATCGCTGTAGAGCGGGAGCTGTGGATCAGCGATTTGACGTCGACGCTGCCGAACTCTTTTTACGATGACAATATTGAACGGGACATTCAAAAAATCATGCGCCATCTCGAGGCCCATCCTACGATTTCGGCCTTCTTCGCCATCGAGTACAACATCGCGCTGCTGGCTAAAGCGGCGGTGACCCGGCTTGGCCTGCGCATTCCTGAGGACGTGTCGATCATCTGCTTCGACAGCCCGCAGTTCCGCATCGGCGAGGGCTACGCCTTCACCCATATGCGTCAAAGTGAAGAAGATATGGGCAAGCTGGCCGTGGAAAACGTGCTGGCCCTGATGGAGAACCGGACGGTAGCGAACAAAATCAAGCTGCCCGCGGTGCTCGTCCCCGGGGAGTCCACCGGACCCGCAAGGGAGGAGCGGGAGCGTAAGTAGCGCAGGGCTTGCTCCCTGGGTGAGTAGCGTAAGGCTTACCTCCTAGGGTGGAGCCTAGTAGCTTAAGGCGCACTTCCAAGGTGGAGCGCGAGTAGTGTTAGGCTCACCCTCTGGGTGGGGACGCAAGCAGTAGTGTTAGTGTCACCCCCTCTGGGGGAACTACAGTAGCATAAGGACACCCCCCTAGGCGAAGTGCTAGAAGGCTTACCCGCTGGGTGGATCGCAAATACCCTACGGTGGATTCAAGTTGCCCCGCCTCAACTCATACATGCCGAAGCTCAACTGCAAAAGTGCAGTTCAACTTCGGCATTTTTTCGTTTTTACCGGCCTTGGAATATAAAAGTGCAGTTAGTTTAAGGTGATTTAGTGGAAAAGGGAGAATTAGGCGGATTTTAACTGTACTTTTACAGTTGAAGGGTCCCAAAGCGACGCTTTCTCTAAAATCAACTGTACTTTTACATTTAGGCGCCACTTTTGGTGGTGCGGTCATTTACGGCAGGATGTTGTCTTCCGTTTACGGACCTTTCTAATTACGGACTTTCTCGATCAAGGCCCTTCCCCATTAATGACATTTCTACAGGAAAGCCATTTTTGTACTCTCCAAATGTTGAAGGGGGTCATTTGGCATACCTTTATATACCAACCAACATCGATATTTTTGCTTATTGACATAATGATATGATACCAATATACTATCCTTATTGAAAGCGCTTTAATTACTATGTTATTCGAAATGAAAAGGGGAGGTTTACAAATGAAAAAGTGGGTGTTCGTGATGCTGGTGACCGTCCTGTTTGGTGCGATGCTGGCTGCTTGTGGAGGGGGCGGTAACGGCGGCAGTGCTGGAAACGGCGGCGGCAGCGGGGGTAGTGGTGACACCGGAGGTGGCGGCAATACCGAGAAAGTGAAGCTGACGTTCTGGGGCGACTGGGGCGGCGAAGGGCAGAAGCAGTTTGAGACGATGGTTGACGCCTTCAACAAGTCGCAGGACAAGATCGAAGTCAAATACGTGCTTCAGCAGGATATGGTCACGAAATTCCTGACGGCTGCGACGAGCGGCGGTGCGCCGGATATTTTGTTCTGGGACCGCTGGAGAACCTCGCTGTACGCTCCGAAAAACGTGCTTCGCCCCATTGACGACTATATGGAGCGCGACGGGGTGAATAAAGAAGATTTTTACGAGGAGTCCTTAAAGGAACTGACCAATAACGATAAATTGTACGGTCTGCCGTTAACAGTGGATGCCCGCGCGTTGTTCTACAACAAGAAGATGTTTGCCGATGCAGGGCTGGAGGCGCCAACGACGTGGGATGAATTGGAGCAGGCAGCCAAGACGCTGACGAAATGGAACGGCAGCAAGCTTGAAACCGCAGGCTTCTCCATGGCCGATCCGGGGCTGTTTAACATGTATCTGCAGCAAGCCGGCGGGCAAATGCTCAGCGAGGATGGCAAGACCAACTTCAACAATGAAAAAGGCAAACAGGTTCTGGAGTTTTGGCAGCGCTTGCTGAACGAGGACAAAGTTTATAAGGTCGGCTTCGAACAAGGGCTTGGCGAAGGTACCGACGCGTTTGTTACAGGGAAAGTGGCTATGCTGTACACCGGACCTTGGATGATGAGCACCTACAACAAATATGGCAAGGATCTGGAATACGGCATCGTACCGCCGCCGGCAGGTCCGAATGGCGATAAAGGCAGTGTGATGGGCGGCTTCGGGCTTGTCATCCCGCAAGGCTCCAAGCACCCGGATGAGGCGTGGGAGTTCATCAAATGGTGGACGGCGAACAAGGACAACGCTTTGCTGTGGGCAAAAACGAGCTTGAACCTGCCAGGCTTTAAACCGGCGCTTGAGGATCCGTTCTTTAGTGAAGATCCATTGTGGAAGCCGTTTACGGAAACGTTGGAATTTGCAAAGACGCGTCCGACACATCCGGGATACTCCGTCATGGAGGAGAACGCGCTGATTCCGAATCTGCAACTGCTGCTTCAGAACAAGCAATCGATCGACGAGACGTTGAAAAAAGCCCAAGAGCAAGGCGACAAACTGCTTGCGGAAAATGCGGTCGTGAAGTAAAAACCGGCCTCTGAAAGGGGAACAAAGAATGGCATCCGTCAATAAGCTCGAACGGCATCAGGCCCGAATGGCCTATCTGTTCATTACACCAACTATGCTGCTATTTGCCGTATTCATGGTCATCCCCGTCGTGATGGCCCTGTACCTCAGCTTCACCAACTATGACGTGCTGAGCAGCAACGATTGGGTTGGGCTGGACAATTACCGCCGCCTGATCGACGATGCGCTGCTTTGGCAGACCTTTTTAAACGTGTTCTATTACGCGATCGTTTTTGTACCGCTGAATTTGTTGATCTCCTTGCTGTTTGCGATGCTGCTTAACAAAAAGATACGCGGGGTCAAGCTGTTCCGCACGTTTTATTACCTGCCGACCTTGACCTCGGCCGTCGCGGCGGCCACCGTATGGATCTGGATGCTGCATCCCGAATACGGGATGATTAACGGACTGCTCGCATACCTTGGCATCACCGGCCCGGCTTGGGTGTCGCAAACGGAGACGGCCATGCTGTCGATCATCGTCATGACGCTTTGGCAGTCGGTTGGCTCCAACATGATCATCTATTTGGCCGGCCTTCAAGGCGTGCCGGACTATCTGTACGAATCGGCCCGGCTGGACGGGGCGTCGCGGTTTGCCTGCTTCCGCTACATCACTTGGCCGCAGCTTCGCCCAACGACGTTCCTGGTCAGTGTCATGTCCATCATCGGCGCCTTGCAGCTGTTTGACCAGGCGTTTGTCTTAACGCAGGGCGGACCGGCGAACGTCACCAAAACTCCGGTCTACCTGATCTATCAGCAGGGCTTTAACCAATTGCAGATGGGGTATGCCTCGGCGCAGGCGTTTGTGCTGGCGATGGTGATCCTAGTATTTTCAATCATTAGCATGAAAATCACCAAAGCGGAGGAGCCGATCGTATGACAAATCCAGAGACGATAAAAACGGGCGTCGGTACCCGGCGTCCACAAATCGGTGTACCCATGCAGAAGCGATTAGCGAATGTACTGTTTTATACGGTTGGCAGCATCATCGCGGTCATTATGTTTTTGCCCTTTTATTGGAGCGTGCTGACCTCGTTTAAACAAGACGAAGACATGTTCACCCTGCCGATTAAATGGTTTACGGCGAACCTGACGTTCGAGCATTATTACAACGCGTTTACGACCGTGCCTTTTGGCCTTTATTTCTGGAATTCCTTTATTCTTGCGGCAGCTGGGGTGTTATGTAACCTGTTCTTCGGTTCGCTGAGCGGCTTTGCGTTTGCCAAGCTGAAATTCCGGATGAACCAGCCGTTCTTCCGCATCCTGCTTGTCTCCATGATGGTGCCGGGGATCGTGACGATGATCCCCAGCGTTTACGTGCTGCGCCATATCCCGCTGGCAGGCGGCAACGACTTGTTCGGCAGCGGGGGGTACGGGCTGATGAACTCGTTTTGGGGTATTATTTTGCCGGGGGCATCCGGGACGTTTGCGGTATTTTTCATGCGACAGTTCTTTCTGACCCTGCCCAATGACATGATGGAGATGGCGCGGATCGAAGGCTGCGGTGAATTCAAAATCTTCTGGCGCATTTACTTGCCGCTGACCAAGCCGGCGCTGGCTACACTCGGGATCTTTACGTTCCAGGCCGGCTGGAACGGCTTCCTCTGGCCGATGATCGTCCTGAACGATCCGTCGAAGGCGACGATTCAGATGGGGCTGCAGGCTTTTTCATACAATTATCAGACGGACTATGGGCCGATGATGGCGGGGGCGCTGGTGGCGATCCTGCCGATCCTGGTGCTGTTCCTGCTGCTGCAGCGGTATTTTATCCAGGGGATCGCGTTTAGTGGAATCAAGGGCTAGGACAGAGGGGAGAGATCATATGAAGACCACCACGAAGGAAACTGAAATCACGCAGCAACGGGCCGACTTGGCTCAGACGGCGCTGGACGAATTATTCTGGAACGAAAAGATCCAAATGTACAATATTCAAACGCCTTGCGAAAACGGGGCATGCAACGAGATTTTTCATTACTGGTGGATGGCGCATGCGGTGGATGTGCTGGTCGACGGACTGCGGCGCACGGGGGACCGGCGATATGCCCAGCGGCTGGAGCAGCTGTACGACGGACTGCTTCAGCGCAACGGCGGCGCATGGCCCAATGAGCTGTACGACGATATGGAGTGGATGGCGCTCGCTTGGCTGCGCGCCTATCAAGCCACGGGCGAACCGCGCTACAAGGAGGTCTCCCAGCTGCTGTGGCAGGACATCCAAACCGGATGGAACGAGCAAATGGGCGGCGGGATCGCCTGGCAGAAATCGCAGCTCGACTATAAAAACACCCCGGCCAACGCCCCTGCCATCATCCTGGCGGCCCGGTTGTACCAAGCGTTTGGCGATCCGGACGATTGGGCTTGGGCGCAGCGGATCTATGAGTGGCAGGCGGCGAACCTTATCGACCCGGCCACCGGGTTGGTGTGGGACGGTATGAACCGTACCGGGGATGGGACGATCGACAAGGATTGGCGGTTCACTTATTGCCAGGGCGTCTTTATTGGAGCTTCGGTGGAGATGTACCGGGTAAGCGGCGATACGGCTTATCTGGAGGCGGCGCTTCGCACGTTCCGCGTCGTCCTCCAGGAGTTTACCTCCAGCGAGACCGGCCTGCTGCCGGAGGAAGGGGACGGCGATGCCGGACTGTTCAAAGGCATCCTGATCCGCTACTTGGTGCAGTTGGCTCAGGCGGCCCCGGACCATCCCGAGATTGCCGAGTACGTCGCCCTTCAGGCGGAACGCGCCTGGAGCCGGCTGGCCGCTCCGCAGCAACCGCGGTTCGGCACGGATTGGAGCTGTGGTCCAGCACCGGAGGGGGCCGTGTCCCTCAGCTCGCAGCTAAGCGGCGTGATGCTGATGGAGGCGGCGGCAGCGCTTGAAACGGGTGCGGATCAGGCGGCCTCGGAGCTAACGTCGGATGCTGCGCCCCAAGGGGAGATGCCGTGATGGATCGCCGCGAGCTAGGCTGGGCCCAACTGGCGGACCGCATGCACCGCGACCTGTTCGACTGCTACGGGAATGAGCAGACCGGCATCCTGGACCAGTGGTATCCGCGTACGGCGGGCCGGGCCGGCGAAAATTTCTACTACTGGTGGCAAGCCCATGTCCTCGACGTGCTGGTGGATGCCTACGAGCGGACCGGCGACCCGGCGCTGCCCGATCGGATGAGGCAGTTCTGCCGCAGTCTGGAGCGTTATAACGGCGGGACGTTCACGCATAATTATTACGACGACATGGAGTGGACGGCGCTGGCGCTGCTGCGGGCTTACCGGGCGACCGGTGAGGCGTGGTATGAGGAGAAGGTCCAAGAGCTGTGGGCGGACATCCAAACGGCTTGGAATGAGCATTGCGGCGGGGGGATGGCGTGGAAGAAGGATCAACTGGATTACAAAAATACCCCAGCCAATGCGCCTGCTGCGATTCTTGCCGCCCATCTTTACGGCTTGTTCGGTCGGCCTGACGATCTCGCTTGGGCCAAACGGATATACGATTGGAACAAAGCGCATCTGGTTGACCCTGCGACCGGCTTTGTTTGGGATGGCATGAACCGCACTGGGGACGGAACAATCGACAAGGACTGGCGGTTCACCTATTGCCAGGGCGTCTTTATTGGCGCGGGAGCGGAATTATACTTCTACACCGGCGAATCAGCCTACTTGGAGGATGCAAGGCGCACCGCAGCCGCCTGCTTCGAGGAGCTGTGCGAGCCTGATATTTGCCTGCTTCCCGCGGAAGGCATCGACGATACCGGGTTATTCAAAGGCATCCTCATTCGCTACCTCGACCGTCTCTTGGAGATCGACCCAGAGTGTCCACGCGTGCGGGAGGTTATTTTCGCCAATGCGGAGACTCTTCGATCCAGCGGGCTGCTTGAGAACCTGGCGCTGTGCGGCCCTTCTTGGAAGGAGCCGCCGACCTTGCCGGTTCAGCTCAGCGTCCAGTTGAGCGGCTTGATGCTGCTGGAAGCGGCGGCAAGGCTGGAGGCGCGAAAGTGAGGAACATGTCATACAGAACCGCCGGAAGCGAACGTACGGCATAACGAGCATAACGAGCACAATAAGCACAACGACTACGAGACAACACGGAGGAGATTAACCATGACTGAGCAACTGACTCAATCCGATATTATTGTCTTGGTGGAGACGAAAATGAAGCATCGCCCGAAAATCGTGGAGATGTTCAAACGGTGTTATGAAAATACGCTGGAAACCACCATCCATCGCCACGACGACGGGACGGTGTTTATGCTGACCGGCGATATCCCGGCCATGTGGTTGCGCGATTCCGTGAACCAGCTTCGGCCGTATCTGATCCCGGCGGCGCAGGATGCCGGCTTGCGCGAGATTATCGAGGGCGTGTTGAGAACGCAATACCAATCGATCCTGCGGGACCCGTATGCCAACGCGTTTAACGAATTTGAGAATTTCCGCGGCCATCAGACGGATTTGACTGAGATGTCCGGCTGGATTTGGGAACGTAAATACGAGGTGGATTCGTTATGTTATCCTCTGCAGTTAGCCTATCTTTATTGGAAAAATACCGGGGAAACCCGCCACTTCACGCCGGAATTTAAGCAAGCGGCCGAGTTGATTTTGCAAACCTGGCGGACTGAGCAGCGGCATGAGGAACTGTCAAAATACACGTTCGTCCGGGAAAACAGCGGGGAAACAGATCGGCTTCCGGGACCGGTCGGCTATACGGGGATGACCTGGTCGGGCTTCCGCCCCAGCGACGATGCCTGCAAATACGGCTATCTCGTTCCGTCGAACCTTTTTGCCATCGTGGTGTTGGGTTATTTGCTGGAGATCAATGAGCGGTTTTTCGGAGATGACGCTTTCGCCGATGAGGTACGTGCGCTGCGAGAGGACATTCGGCAGGGGATTGAAAAATACGCCATCATCGAGGATGCGGAGTTCGGGAAGGTGTACGCGTACGAGGTTGACGGGCTTGGCGGCGTGAATCTGATGGACGATGCCAACGTGCCCAGCCTGTTGTCGCTGCCTTATCTCGATTACTGCAGCAAAGACGATCCGATCTATCTCAACACGCGCCGGATGATTCTGAGCCGCCGCAACCCTTACTACTATGAAGGAACGTATGCCAAAGGCATCGGCAGCCCGCACACTCCGCCAGACTACATTTGGCACATCGCCTTGTCCATTCAGGGAATCACCGCGCTGGAGGAATCGGAAAAGCTGGAGATTCTGGATATGTTCGAGCGGACCGATGCCGGAACGAATCTGGTGCATGAAGGGTTTCACAAGGATAATCCATCGGAGTATACGCGGGAATGGTTCTCCTGGTCCAACGCCATGTTTGTTGAATTCGTGCTCAGTTTATGTGGTCTGGAAATTGCCATGTGCTAGCTTTCGGGTAAGGAAAACAATCCGAAAATGGAGAAGGTTACGGGAACCGGCGGCTGGCAGGAGTTTAAGGTGTTCTCGGCGGAGGTCACCGCTCCGGTACGCGGCAAGCATATCGTTTTCCTGTACTTCAAAGGCTCGGATTGGCTGTTTAACCTGGATAAGTTTACGTTGGCGATCCCGCCGTATTTACGGCACCGCCTGTTACGCCTGAGCCGCCTCGTGACCACACCCCACCAGGAGAGGTTGAGCATGTGCGAGCGGTAAAGGAAAATGGACAGATTCGGCTAACATGGGACGGACCGTATGATATGGACGGCGTGAAGGTGCAGATCCGTCTGCTCAAGAACAAGAAGAATGTCTCCAATGGATATACCGTTTCGCTGGGAGATTTGCTCAAGAAGTAAATAAAAACAGACCGGGGCGGATGTGGGATCCTGCCTTCGGTCTGTTTTTCGCGATTAGAATTAGCGTCTTAAATATTCTGCGCGTACTCTGGTGCGGGAACTTTGGTTAAGACAACGTACAGGCTGGCGGGCTCCGTTCCGTCATTCCGGTAGGAAAAGGCTTCCGCTCCTTCCAGATGCAGTGCTTCACCCTGATTCAGCGGCGAGGTTGCTCCGTCCACCGTGATCGACCCGCTGCCTTGCAGGGCTAGAATAAATACGTCCGTATTCGGATGCGTGTGGGTTGGCAGCTCTTGGCCCGGCATAAAGTTCAGCACGAACACGACGCTTTCGCCTTTTTTGAAGGCGATCCGTTTGGAGAATTTCTCGGCTTGGAAGTCCTGAAGCTGGGCTAATGCTAATTTTTCCATCTTGATGATTTCCTCCTTGTAACGGTCGCGTGGACCGGATCGTTTGGCTGGGTTTCTCCGGTTTGATCGCCGGAATCCCTGCTCCTTGTCTCCTATGTTAGCATCGAGTTGCTCCTTTCTTCTTGATTCAGATCAAGTTTGCGAAAAAATGCCCCTATTTCAAAACTCTGTGAAATGGCCACTACTGCAAATTGGAGTAAATTGGAGAAAGGGGATATGGATGTTTTTTGAAAATGTGGTGAAAGGAGTAACGCTCGTGAAACGTTTTCCGGGGATGGATCAAGAAGCGGTCATGATGGAGATTAAGCAGCTCAAGCAGAAAGCTGACCGGCTGCTTGCGATGTCAATTCGGCTGAATCAACCCAGCTTGGCGGACGAAGCGGAGCGGTTGTACCAGCAAATTGACAGGTTGGCTTTGCTCACCGGGTAATTTGACACATTTCATCCTAAGCCATACGTTTAAATATAGCTCTCATGTAAAATAACATCACATCCGAGTGGATGGATGTTATTTTTTTTGACGTAAATGTATTGACAATCCCTTTTGAACGCCTATAATTAATCACAAGAATAATAGTTTAATCAATCACACCCAAGAGTTATGATAGAATACCTAACATGAAGGAGGGTGTGAGTATGGCCATCTCAACCGCTGGCGAATGGAAGCAGGACATTTTGAGGATTTACAACGCGATAAATAAGCAAATCTTTAACGTGGGTGTAAAACAGCAAAAAGTAGATTTCGTCGGCAACAAAATTGTGATTATTTCTTTGAACGGGCGAGTGCCTGTCTTAAAGCTATTGGATGAGGCTTATCCTCAATCCACGAGGCAGCTGGATTACTTGTTGTTTCAGGTGTTCAAGCGGGAGATTAAGGCAGCCCTCGAACGGCAATTTCAACTGAATATCGTCGCCGTACTCAAAGATTACGATGCAGAGACCGAATTTTCCGGTACGATCGTTGTCTTGGATCGCGACGTGGAGGATTATCTGAAGGAGTCGTCGGAACTTCGCTAATCGAAAGAGCCGACCAATCGTCAGTTTGGACTCGCAGCGCTATTGTTAGGAGGCGCTATGGGTTTTGACTGGCGATTTTTTTATATCAAAAAATGAAAATTTCAAGGAGTGGAGGCGTGGAGCATGCAACCCAAAATCGAGATTAACGGAGTTAGTAAATGGTTTCGCCGGAACGGCCGAGATATCCCGGCCATGCAAGAAACGAGCCTGAAGATTGAAGCGGGAAGGTTTGTCAGCATCATTGGCCCAAGCGGTTGCGGCAAGTCTACCTTGTTCAACATCATTGCCGGACTCATTCCACCCTCTACCGGAGAGGTGCTTGCGGACGGGGAGAATATCGTGGGGAAGACGGGATATGTCGGTTACATGCTGCAAAAGGATATGTTGCTGCCGTGGCGGACGATTCTAGACAACATCATTCTGGGGATGGAAATTCGCGGCGTCCCTAGAAAGGAAGCGGTGGATCGAGCTTTGCCCCTGATGGAGAAGTATGGACTCAAAGGTTTTGATAAGCATTATCCCAAGGAATTGTCGGGAGGTATGCGGCAACGGGCTGCGCTGCTGAGAACGTTGCTTTACGACCGCGACATCATCTTACTGGACGAGCCGTTTGGCGCGCTTGATGCACAGACCCGGCTAACGATGCAAAATTGGCTGTTGCAAATTTGGACCGACTTTGGAAAAACGGTGTTGTTCGTCACCCACGACATCGATGAAGCAATTTACTTGTCAGACGATATTTATGTCTTCTCTTCGCGGCCGGGCCGGGTCAAAACGAAAATCACGGTCACGATGGAGCGCCCGCGCAAAACGGAGGATATGACGTCCCCGGATTTTATGGAACTGAAACATCTCTTGCTTGACCAGTTATCGGCGGGACATGCGGAGGAAGAACTCGCGCTTTGACCGTTTGGATAAAAAAATAACGATCTAGGAGGGATGAAGTGTGGAAGAAACTGTGCGTAAATCGACCTTTGTGATCCATTCTCTATCCACCGATGCGGCGGTAACGGTAGCCGAAAAAAAGCTGAAGCCCCCGTCTGCCTCAAATTCAGCACCGCTGATTTATGACGAGGAGGCAGCGGAGCGGAAGAAAGCCCGCAGGATCGGCTGGGGAAGGGTGGCCGTAGGGGTTCTGCTGTTCATCATCTGGGAGGTGTTTACCCGGATCGGTTGGCTGGATTCTTATTATTGGAGCAGCCCGAGCGCGATATGGCAAACGACCTGGCTGCAAGTGGCAGAGGGCGGGCTGCTGGGGGATATCGCCTATACATCAGGCTCAACCGTGCTGGGCTTTGTGTTCGGCACATTATGCGGAGCTTTGTTGGGCTTGTCCTTCTGGTGGTCACGGAGCTATGCCGGCATTAGCGAACCTTACTTGATTATATTAAACGCGATGCCCAAGCTGGCTCTTGCGCCTGTCCTCGTCATTTTGCTGGGAATCGGCTTCTTCTCCAAAGTGGCGCTGGCTTTTTCCATGACGGTTGTGGTATCTGCCTTGTCCGCCTACAGCGGGGTGAAGAGCGTGGACCCGGACATGGAGAAGCTGATGTATTCGCTTGGGGCCAAACGCTGGCAGGTGTTTACCAAAGTCGTCATTCCATGGTCGATGCCTTGGATCATCAGCAGCTTGCGTATCAACATTGCTCTGGCGCTTGCCGGGGCCATCGTCGGTGAATTCATCGCCTCCAGCCAAGGCGTTGGACGCATGATCATGTATGCGGGGACGATTCTTGACATCAATCTCGTGTGGGTTGGCGTAGTGGTTTTGTCTGTGCTATCCATGGCCATGTATTGGGGAGTTGTACTCTTGGAAAGAGGGTTGTCCAAAGGTTTCGGCGTCAAGTAGCGGGAAACCTGTCAGTCAACCGGAATTAGAAAATGTTCATGAGGGGGAAGTTGGATGAGAAAGAGCAGACTGTTACCGTTATTATTGGGATTGGCTTTGACGGGCAGCTTACTTGCAGGATGCGGAGGGAAAAGCGAGCCAACGGCGGAAGCGGCAGAGGGGAGCACAGAGCTCAAAAAGATCGTCATCGCCGAACCGGTTCATTCCACGGGATATCTTCCGCTCTATTTGGCTCAGCGGGAAGGTTACTTTAAGAAACGGGGATTGGATGTAGAAGTGATTCAGGCTGCCGGCGGCGCTCACGTCACGGCGGTGGTTAGCGGGGACGCATGGGGCGTCATCGGTGGAACAGAGTCCAATGCGCTGGCAAACAAGAAAAATTCCGATCCCATCGTGTCGATCGTCAACGTCGTTAACCGAGCCAACGTCTACTTGGTAGCCAAGAAGGGGCTGGCTCCGGCCGGCAGTTCAGAGGCGGATTTGAAGGAGTTCTTTAAGGGGAAGAAGATCAACGCCGGACGTCATGGCGGTACTCCTAATTTGCTGATCCGTTATTTGCTGATCTACTTGGGACTGGATCCGGAGAAAGATGTCACTCTGCTTGAGCCGGCGGATGCCTCGACGGTCGTGACGATGGTGCAGCAGGGAGCGGCAGATATCGGCAATGGGGCGGAGCCGCAAATTAGCGACGGGATCTCCAAGGACGTCTGGGGCGAACCCTTTTATAAATTCCATGACTTCGGCGATTTCTCCTATTCCGTGCTCAGCGTGAAACAATCGACGATCGATAAAGATCCGGAAACGGTGCAGTTGTTCACCGACGCTATTATTGAGGCGCTGAAGGTGGTTCAAGAGGATAAAGAACTAGCGATGAAAAACATGAAAGCCGAGTTCCCTACGTTATCCGATGATGCGATTCAGGCCTCCCTTGACCGCGCCTATGCGGACAGCCTATGGAGCAGGGATGGGTTCATTACGGAAGCCGCAGTGAAACAAGACATGGACGTGCTGATCAAAACCGGGATTTATACGGGCGATTACTCCTATGACCAATTGGTCGACATGCAGTTCGTTAATTCATCCAAGTAAGGAAAGGGAAGGTGAAGCGAAGTGAATTTAGAGCAGAAGCTAATGAACAGCCGGACAGCCATCGTGGTGGTAGATGTTCAAAATGATTACTGTCACCCGGAGGGAGCTTTAGCCCAAGCGGGTAATGACGTTGGTGCCGTGGCCGACATGATGCCGAATTTACATCGCTTGCTGGCGGCGGCCAGAGAATTCGGGGTACCGGTGATGTTTATCCAGACCTTTCATGAAGAAGCGACCGATTCCGAAGCTTGGAAAGAACGATCTAACGGAAAATCGATGGCGGTATGCCGGAAGGGCACCTGGGGGGCGGATTTCTACGAAGTTGCCCCCGAGCCGGGTGAGGTTGTCGTGAACAAACACCGATACAGCGCTTTTGTGAATACCCGGCTCGATTCGATCCTGCGGAGCCAGAAGATCGAAACGCTGATCATGACCGGTGTCAGCACCAATGTGTGCGTGGAATCGACGGCCCGGGACGGTTTTATGCTGGATTATCACATCGTGCTGCTTCGCGATGCTTGCGCCTCTTATTCCAATCAAGCTCATGAAATGACGATCAAAAATATCGAAGGATATTTCGGTGAGGTCACGGACACCCGGGAAGTGATTTCCTTGTGGGAACGGGCTTGGAAGACGACCGTGAACCCAATGACAATGACACAAGTGTAAAGCAGGTGCAGGCATGGGCATGAACGGCAAATACCGTACACTGGTTCAATATATCATTTGTACGGGAGCCTTTTTATCTAACTGTTCCGCCGGTATGTTCAACATCGCGCTGGTTGATATCGCTAGAGATTATCAGATCGGTCTTGCCTCCGCGCAATGGGTTGTTACGGCTTATCTGCTGGTCATTTCCGTACTCCTGCCGGTGATGGGGAAACTCGGGGATATCCGGGGACGGCGGTCCGTGCATAATCTGGGTTATCTCGGTTTCGCGTTAGGGGCGCTTGGCTGCGCGCTTGCCCCGTCACTGGGCTGGCTGATTGCCTTCCGTATCGTGCAAGGCCTTGGCGCTTCGATGTATCAGGCGACGAACATGGCGCTGATCGTTTCTCTGTTTCCTCCTGAAAAGAGAGGGAGAGCCTTAGGGATGATCAGCACCTTCGTGGCCGCCGGTTCGATGATCGGCCCCAGCCTGGGCGGTGTACTGATTCAATGGATATCTTGGGAGGCATGCTTCTGGCTGCTGGCCGGTACCGCGTTAGTGGCTTGGATGATGGCCCAGCGGTTTATTCCGAAGGATCAGCCGGAGGAGCAAGGGCACATCGATGTAACCGGAGCTCTGCTGTTTGGGACTTCGTTAACCGGCCTTGTCACAGCGATTCATCTAAGCTCGGAATGGGGATGGGGATCTCTGCCTGTGGTCGTGTTGCTGCTGTTGTTTGCGGGTTGTGCCGCCGGGTTTGTGATGTGGAGTCTCTCCACCAGCGACTCCCCCTTCATCGATCTCAAGCTGCTCGGCGATGCTGCGACGAATACCGGGCTCTGGATCACCATCGTTACGTATATGGCCGCGTTTTCGGCGCAACTCGTATTGCCGGTGTTTCTTCGCCATGAGCTTAGCACTCCGCCGGCGATGGCCGGATTGATGATGATGGGTTATCCGCTGGCGTTGATCGTCGCCTCCCCGTTATTTGGCAGTTTGTCGGACAAGCACGGTTCCTTGCCTCTGTTGACGGCCGGATTGTTGGCGATGTCCGGGACGTTAGTTGCTTTAGGTTTTCTTTCCTCCTCGTATCCGATGTTTCTATTAATTACATTGATTGTTTTGCTGGGTGCATCCATGGGGATGATCACTTCGCCCAATACGAGCCTGGTGATGGGCCGCGTGGATCCTGGTCACTTGGGGTTAATCAGCAGTTTACTCGCGTTGTCGCGTAATCTTGGCATGATGTTCGGTACTGCAGCAGGCGGCGCGTTCATAGCCGGCGCAGACGGTTATCGGATGGTTTTCGTCCTCTGTCTTGCGTTGGTGTTCGGTTCCTTAGTTCTCCTGCTTGTTACTGTTCGTCAAGCGCGGCACCGTCGTCGCCATGAGGAGACGGTATCGCCATCCTAAAAAAGCCATTGCCTGGACGTTAACGTCTGGGCAATGGCTTTTTGGCGTGATTCGCTTACAATGTGACCCCCGTTTTGAAAATAGCCAGCTCGCGGACCTCGTTCTGCTCGTTCCGGGTGGGTTGACCGCTGGCTACCGCGATAACGTAATGGATAAACTGCTCCAGCACTTCTTCCATCGGCGTATCCAGCAAGACCCCGGCGTTGAAGTCCATCCAGTGCTGTTTCCGGGCGAACAGTTCGTTGTTCGTGGCGACCTTGACGGTAGGGACGAAGCTGCCAAACGGCGTCCCGCGGCCGGTCGTGAAAAGGACTAGCTGGCAGTCGGCGGCGGCCAGCGCAGAGGAGGCGACCAGGTCATTTCCTGGTGCCTGCAGCAGGCTAAGGCCTTTCTTGCGCAGCTTCTCGCCGTATTTCAGGACGTCGACCACCGGGGCGGTCCCGGCTTTTTGCGTGCAGCCCAGCGATTTGTCCTCCAGCGTACTAATGCCGCCGGCTTTATTGCCGGGCGAGGGATTTTCATAGACAGGCTCGCCGTAGGACAGGAAATATTGCTTAAAATCGTTGATGAGAGCAACAATTTGCTCGAACACCTCTTGACTCTCCGCGCGGGCCATCAGCATCTGCTCGGCCCCAAACATCTCGGGAACTTCTGTTAGAATCGTAGAGCCGCCCTGCGAAATGAGAAAATCGGAAAAAGCGCCGAGCAGCGGGTTGGCCGTAATGCCGGAGAAACCGTCCGAGCCGCCGCACTTAAGCCCAACGTTCAGCTCGCTGAGCGGCACCGGCTCCCGGCGGTCGTTGCGCGCCGCCTCAACCAGTTCTTCCAGCAGCGCCAGGCCAGCCTCCAGCTCATCCTCGACCTCCTGAGCTACAAGAAATTTGACGCGTTGCTCGTCGTAATCGCCTAGCCGCTCCCGGAACTCGGATACGACGTTATTCTCGCAGCCCAGTCCAAACACGAGAACGCCGCCTGCATTGGGGTGAAGCACGGCGTCTGCGAGAATGCTGCGCGTCATGAGATGATCTTCCCCAAGCTGCGAGCAGCCGTAGGGGTGCTTCAACACGGTAATGTTGTCGAAGGGGCCAAGATCCGGGTGCTCCGCTTTAAAGGCGCGGATCATTTGCTCCGCAATCCCGTTCACACAGCCGACGGTAGGCACGATGTACAGATCGTTGCGTATGCCGGTTTTTCCGTTGGCCCGACGGTATCCCTGAAAGGTTAGGGAACGCTTCGGATAAATGACCGGGTGCAGGTTCGGATGATATTCGTATTGTTTCTCACCGGCGAGGTTCGTTTTTACGTTATGCGTATGCACCCACTCGCCTGGAGCGATCGCGGTTATGGCATGGCCAATCGGATAGCCGTATTTCGTGACGGACGAACCGGCGGGAATGGCGGTGAGTGCGATTTTATGGCCTTGGGGAATGTCCTGCACCGCTCGAACGGACTTCTTGTCAAGCTGGAGATCTTCACCAGCTGCGATTGGCCGCAAAGCCACCGCTACGTTGTCGCGCGGGTTCATTTTCATTAATCGTCGCATCGACTGCCGCCTCCCAACCATTGTAATGTCGCTCGGGCGCCAAAAGCGTCCAGCTTCCGGACATATTGCTCCAGGGTGTCGGCCAGTTCGGGAACGCTGGATAAGTCTTCTCCCCACAGCTTCGTTTCCCGTAACAGGGCCGGAATCGCTTCAGCGGGCTGCGACCACGCCTGATCAAAGAGGGCCAGCACCTCCGGGCTGTCCTTCCGCGCAAGCCGGTCGCCCCGATAACCGACCAGCAAGGCGGCGAAGGCTAGCGTGATCCGCTTCGGCAATTCGCCCCGTTCCCGCTGGTAGCGAAGGAGCACAGGCAGCAGCCGGGTCTGGAATTTGGCGATGCTGTTTAGCGAGATCGAAGCCAGCTCGTGTCGGATGAACGGGTTCATAAAGCGTTCCCGCACGGCCTCGGCATAAGACAACAGCCCGGATCTGGGCAAATCAAGCATCGGAACGATCTCCTGCTCCATCAGCTCCCTAACGAACACAGACAAATCCTCGTCGTTCATCACATCCTCGACCGTTGTCAGACCGGCGAGTAAGCCCAACGCGGCCATCGCCGTGTGGGGGCCGTTCAGCAGATGAACCTTCTGCTCGCGGTACGGACGCAGGTCCTCGGTGAAGATGACGTTTAATCCCGCCTCGGACAGCGGCAGCCGTTCAGGCAGCCAGGCCGGGCCTTCGATGACCCACAGCAGGTAAGGCTCGGCGGTCACCATCAAGCGGTCTTGGTAGCCAAGCTGTTGTTCCAGCTGCCCCGCTTTCTGCTGCGGAAATCCGGGGACGATCCGGTCCACGAGGCTGCAGCAAAAGGTGTTTTCCCGTTCAAGCCATTGAATGAACCCATCGCCAAGATCCCATTCGGCGGCGTAGCGCAGCACGATCTCGCGCAGCTTCTCGCCGTTGCGGTCGATCAGTTCACAGGGGATGATCGTAAATCCCGCTTTGCCCAGCTGATAGCGGCGGTAGAGCAGGGCGGTCAGCTTGCCGGGAAAGCTCCGCTGCGGCGCGTCCGTGAGGCGGTCCTCCGGGTTGTAGGCGATGCCGGCCTCGGTAGTGTTCGAGGTGATGAACTCCAGCGAATCTTGCTCCGCTAGAGCGAGAAATTGCTCATAATCGGTGTAAGGACTGATCAGCCGGCTGACGGAGTGATTGATCTCGTGTTCGTTGACCACTTGCTGCTCCGCGATCCCGTTAATAAGAACCGTGTAAAGGTGATCCTGCTTCGCATAATGTTCGGATACCGGGCTGCTCTGCGGCTTGATCATCACCACGCTGCCTTGAAACCGGCCTTGCTTGTTCATCTGCTGCACCTGCCAGGCGGTAAAGGCACGCATGAAATTCCCTTCGCCGAACTGGATCATCCGTTCCGGGTAGGCAGGCAAATCGGGAAATAAGGTTCGGGATAAGAGCGGGTATTGCGGTGTGTCCATCGTTTTTTCGCCTCCTTGTTTTAGATGCTGATAGGAGATTAAGAGAAGTTAGGTATTTGCACACGTGAACATTTTGGAGTATGGCGAGCTGCCTGGCTTGCCGGAAAGGACCAGGACAAGCTTGAGAAGCTGTCGAAGTGCGGGACGAAGCGAACCCTTAGCGGCTAACAGAAGCAACCCATAGCGGCTTGCAGACGATAAGCATAATTCAGCGCTACAGTTCAAATCAAGAGATCTTGGCCACGGACTGACGGATCACCAGCGTCGTTGGGACGAACAGGGTCTCGCCAGGTGGTTCTGTTGGTTGTTCCTTATCCGATGATTCTGTACTCGGGGGTTGCATCAGCTCGATCAGCTTGCGGGTTCCCAGTTCGCTGATATCAGCAACCGGCTTGCGGATGGTCGTCAAGGCTGGATTCGTGTAACCAGCGAACACGATATCGTCGAACCCGATCAGCGACACCTGATTGGGCACGTTCACGCCCCGGGCGAAGCAGGCGTTCATCGCCCCGATCGCCATATCGTCGTTCGCGCAAAACACCAGCGTTGGCGGCTCCTTCAGATCCAGCAGCGCGTTCATCATCCGGTACCCGCTGTCGATGCTGTAATCTCCGGCAACTTGATATTCAGCGGGAAGGGCAAGACCATGGGCGAGTAAGCTTTCCAGGAAGCCTTGCTTCCGTTCAGCCGCAGACCGAAAGCCTGCTTTGCCTTCCATGATGGCCAGCCGCCGATGGCCTTGGGCGATCGCATAGTTGATCGCTTCCCGCACCCCTTCCCGATCATTGGCAACGACGTTCACGATGCCGGGATCGTCCAGATAGCGGTTTAGGACAACGAGCGGGATGCCCGCCTGCTTCACATGGTAAATAAACGCATTGTCGGCATCGCTTTGGCTCATGACTAGGATACCATCGAAGCGGTGCGGCGAAATGCCCTCCAAATGGCGGATGCCGTCGATCCCGTGCACAGTAAGACTGTAGTTTTCATCCAGCGCATGGTGAATGCCCTTAATCGCATCCACGAGGAAGCTGGCCGACGTGCCTTGATCGATGCTGGAGAAGAACAAACCGATCGTATACGTCTTCTTCATCACCAGACTTTTGGCGCTGACATTCGGAACATAATTCATTTCGGCGGCGATTTTTTCGATTTTCGCCCGCGTCTCCGGCTTAATCAGCGGGCTCCCGTTTAACGCCCGGGACACCGTGGTGTGGGACACACCGGCCACGCGGGCAATGTCTTTAATCGTAATCATAGAACCTCAACTTCCGCAGGAATTCGCAAGTTTTTCACGTTTTCATTCTATTCCCAGATATCTAAAAAAGTCAAGAAAAACAAGCAATGCACACGTGAAAATAAAATTTGCCCCAAGTTAAATGTAAGCGCTATAATTATCGGTAAAATAAACGGAGAGGATGAGCGGATATGCACGTTGAGGAGCAGCGATCAAAGCTATGGGAGGCGCTTGGGGAGTTGCCGTCCTTTGAAAGACCGGTTTCCGCCCGGTTATTAAAGCGGGAGGCGTTGGACGGATATGAGCTGGAGACCTTGCTGCTGGATTTAAACGGGCTGGAGCAGGTACCGGCATATTTCGCTAAGCCGCAGGAAGGGGAGGGACCTTACCCGCTTGTCGTGTTTAATCACTCCCACGGCGGAAATTACGGGAACGGCCGCAAGGAGTTGATTCGCAGCAGCGGTTATCTTCAAGAACCGTCTTTTGCCAAGGTGCTGACCGGCCTAGGCTGCGCGGTATGCAGCATCGATATGTGGGGCTTTCATGAGCGCAGCGGCAAGACCGAAGGCGAGCTTGTAAAAGAAATGTTGTGGACCGGACGATCGTTATGGGGCATGATGATTTACGATAATTATCGGCTGATCGACTATCTGTGTACCCGGGAAGACATCGATCCTTCGCGTATCGGCACGATCGGCATGTCCATGGGTGGGCTGATGGCGTGGTGGCTGGCAGCGCTCGACGAACGGGTGGGCGTCATCGTTGACCTCTGCGGGCAGGTTGATGCAGAAACATTGATTGCGCGGCGCGGTCTGGAACATCACGGGTTTTATTACTACGTGCCCGGGCTGCTGAAGCATTTTACGACCCTCGATATTCAAAAGCTCATCGTTCCCCGCCCCCGTCTCAGCCTGGTTGGCCGCAACGACCGGTTATGCCCATTTGAAGGGGTACAGCTGCTTGATCAAGGCTTACGTGAAGCCTATGGAGCCGCTGGAAAGCCCAACCATTGGCAAACCGTCATCACCGGCGGCGGTCATATGGAAACCGCGGAAATGCGCGCGGCGTGGCCAGAATTTATCGCCCAGCATCTGCTGCATTCCGCGCCATAGGAAGGGGTTCGCGCCCGGAGCGGTCATCAGCCGCGTTCCCTTCCGCGAAGCTCCTCCGACGGCAGCCGGCCGAACTCGCGCTTGTAAAGCCGGGCGAAATAAACCGGCTCTAAGCCGACATAAGCCGCGGCTTGACGGATCGTCATGTCGGGATGATCCATCAATAGGTGCCGGGCTGTTTTCAGCCGGATCTGATGAAGGTATTGCAGCGGCGTTAACCCCATTGCTTGCCGGAAGAGCCGGGTCAGCTGCTTCTGCGAGTAGCCGACGTGGCCTGCCAGCCCGGCGATGGTGATCGGCCGATTCAAGTGGTCATGCAGGAAGCGAATCGCAACATCTACAACCGACGCCCGGTATGAGGCGGGGGGAGCGGCGGGCGGTACCACTGGGACGCCTGAATCGGCCTCTACGCTCGTTTGGCCTGACGTATCCTTGAGGATGGCTAGAAACAACGAATACAGCAGCTCGGTCGTTCGCCAAGGGTCATGCTCGTTGCCGGACAGCTGCCAGATGGCAAGCAGGCGATCCGTAAATAACGAGACGTCCGAGAGCTGCAGCAGCCGAGGTGCATCCCCAAAGCCCCAATGGCTTAGCACCTCGCCGAAGTTTTCCAGCAATGTGACATACCCGACGAACCAGGGCTCCTCCCCGTAAGGCATATATTCATGAGCGCAGCCGGCGGGGATGTAGAGTAATTGGCCGGGGCGAAGAATGTCCCATTTGTCCTTGTTAACATAAAGCCGGCGAAACTGCCCTGTCCCGGAGATCGTCAAGAACAGCTGATGCGCCGAGAATCCCTTCATCCGCGTGAGCGGAGGCTGAATTTCCGTACCAACCGTATAAACGGATAACGGCAGAAGCTCGTTGCGGGAAGGGGTTAAATTACTTCTGAGCGGAAGCAGGTCCATGGGGAGTTCCTCCAATTTGTCCATTTTGTCTGGTGGTTTGTCCGATTTGTGGCTTCCGCCCGATTATATCCCACCTCTATAATGAGAGCAAATCGTTTGGGGAGTGTGAATTAGGTGGAACTGAACCGTGAATGGGAAAATTTATCGTGTCTGCACATCGGCCGGCTGCCGGCCCGCGCCTCCTATATTCCGTATGGGAGCGTCGAGACAGCCCGAACGGGAAAACGCGGGCGCTCACCGCATTATCAAACGTTAAACGGAAGCTGGAAATTCCGCTATCATCGCAGCGTTCGCGAGGTAGACAACCATTTCTTTGAGACGGAAACGGATGTGAGCGCTTGGGACGATCTGATCGTGCCTTCCTGCTGGCAAACGAACGGCTATGATCAGTTACATTATACGAACGTCAACTATCCGATTCCTTACGATCCGCCGTTTGTGCCGGACGACAATCCTGCGGGTACATATGTAAGGGATTTCAATTTGCCTGAAGCGTGGATGAAGAGGCAGACGCGGATCGTATTTGAAGGGGTGAACGCTTGCTTTTACTTGTGGGTGAACGGTCATTTCGTTGGTTACAGCCAAGGCAGCCGGATTCCGGCGGAGTTTGATCTCACGCCGTTTGTAGCTGCAGGCCGCAACCGTCTCGCCGTGCTGGTGTTGAAATGGTGCGCCGGCACTTATTTGGAGGACCAGGATGTCTGGCGGTTTTCCGGAATTTATCGCGATGTCTATTTGCTGTCCCGAGATAATACACACATCCGTGACGTGTTTAATCAACCGCTGCTGCCTTCCGACCTATCCGAAGGCAAGCTGCGGTCGGAGATCGAAACGACGGGCAGCCTGACGGTGCAAGCGGAATTGCGGGATCCGGCGGGCAAGCTGATCGGACGTCATGAGGCACAAATCGACGGCAAAGGGGCGATTGAGCTGGACGTGCCGCAGCCACAGCTGTGGAACGCTGAGCAACCCCGGCTGTACGAGCTGGTTTTGACAGCCGGTCAAGAAGTGCTGCGCTTTCGGGTCGGCTTCAAAAAGGTGGAGATCACAGGCGGCATCTTCCGCATTAACGGCCGCGCCGTGAAGCTGAAAGGGGTTAACCGCCACGATTCCCATCCGGAGCTGGGGCAGACGATTCCGGTGAACCATATGATTACAGACCTCAAGCTCATGAAGCGGCATAACATTAACACGATCCGGACCTCGCATTATCCGAATGACCCGAAGTTTCTCGATCTCTGTGATGAATACGGGTTTTACATCATTGATGAAGCGGATCTGGAGTGCCATGGCGTGACCAGAACGGGCGAGCTCGAAGCGGGTGTCTTCCATAAGCTGTCGAACAACCCGGATTGGAAGGAAGCGTTCGTGGAACGGGCTGTTCGCATGGTCGAGCGGGACAAAAACCACGCCTCCGTCATCATCTGGTCCATGGGTAATGAATCCGGATATGGGGCCAACCATATAGCCATGGCGGAGTGGACGAAAGCGCGGGATGCCTCACGTCCGGTGCATTACGAAGGAGCGGATCCCCGGTATTACAGCGATTCGGATACGTCCTGCCTTGATATGGACAGCCGCATGTACCCCTCGGTAAAGGAGATCGAGCGGTATGCGCTCGATGAGAACAGTTCCAAACCGCTGTTCCTCTGCGAGTATAGCCATGCCATGGGTAACGGACCGGGCGATTTGCAGGATTACTGGAACGTGATTTATCGCTATCCGAAGCTGATGGGCGGCTGTGTCTGGGAATGGTGCGATCACGGCATTGCCGCGGAGACGCCGGACGGACAACGTTATTATGCGTATGGCGGCGATTTCGGTGATCAGCCAAACGACGGGAACTTCTGTATCGACGGCTTGGTCTTCCCGGATCGCCGGCCGCACACTGGGCTGCTGGAATTAAAGCAGGTTATTGCGCCGGTGCTGATCGAGGCGGAGGATGCGGTTCAAGGCCGGTTCCGCGTGCTGAACCGTTATGATTTTAGCAGCCTGTCACATCTGGCGGTCAGTTGGAAGCTGGAGCGGGAAGGAGAAGTGCTGCAGCAAGGGCGGTCAGGCCCGCTAGCCGCCGCACCGGGTGAGACGGAGATTCTCTCTCTTCCCTATGATCTGACGCTGGCGCAGGAGGGGTCGGGACCGCTCACCTTAACCTGCTCGGTCCGGCAGCAGCTGGACACACCTTGGGCGGAGGAAGGGTACGAAATCGCCTTTTATCAATTTGAATTGCCGGGGGCCAAGGCAGCGTTGGCCCAAGAGCAACGGAAAAGTGAAGAATACGCTACCTTTATGACGGCGGATGAACAGGACGGCTTGCTCACGGTGCGTGGGTTTGATTTCGAGCATGTCTTTGACCTGAAGAAAGGGATGCCGAAGCAGGTGTCGAAGCACGGCGTACCGTTGCTCGCTAGTCAGGCCCGGTTTAACATCTGGCGGGCCCCGATGGATAACGATATGCACATCCGCAAGGAATGGGAAGCGGCAGGACTCGACCATGCCGCGATGAAGGTGTACGGGAGTCACTGGGAGCAAAAGCCGGACGCTTCGGTCGAAATCATCGTCGACTTCTCGCTCGCCAGCTACACCTTCGAACCGTTCGTGCGCGGCAGCGCCGTATGGACGGTTGGGGTCACGGGCGAGATCCAACTGAAGGTTCATGCCGAAGCGCGCGAGAATCTTCCTTTCTTACCGCGCTTTGGTCTCGAGCTGACGATGCCGAAGGGGACCGAGGAGATCGAATATTACGGCTACGGTCCGCATGAGAGCTACATCGACAAACGGGCGAGCGTACGGAAAGGCAAGTATTTGCTGTCGGTGGACGACATGTTCGAGAACTACGTCATGCCGCAGGAAACCGGTTCTCGCTACGGTACGGATTGGGCAATCGCATCCACCATTCAAGGCATGGGACTGAAATTCACAGCGGCACAGCCGTTCTCGTTCCAGGCTTTGCATTACACCGCCGAGGACCTGACGGCAGCGCAACATACGTACGAACTCAAGCGCCGCCCCGAAACGATCGTCACGCTCGATTACCAAATGAGCGGCGCCGGTTCCGGCTCCTGCGGCCCGCAGCTGGCAGAGCCTTACCGTTTTGCCGAGAAGTCGTTCGATTTCGAGTTGACGATCCAGCCGGTATTTAAGGAAGAAGAATAGAGACTGGATCAGTCGTAGTAAAGAACCGTTCCCTGGCCTAGTGGCTGGGTGAGCGGTTTTTTACGGTTACGGAGGTAGGTCGTCTATCCGATCCCCCCTTTTGAAGGATTATCCCGTTGCATCAGGTGTTGAAGAAAGAGAAAGAGTAACAGTAAGCAAAAATTGAAAGAGTAAAGAAAGAGTAATACAAACGGAAGTAGAAACATAAACAGAAACAGAATTAGAAACAGAATTAGAAGTAAAGATAGACATAGACATAGACACAGACACAGACACAGACACAGGCAAGATATAGACATGGACATGGATATGGATATAGATATAGATATAGGCATAGGCATAAATGTATGCATAGTTATAGATATTGTTGAAGGTGCAGATGTAGATATTGATGTGGTTGCATATTTGGATATGTATTTGGTAATAGAAATTGGTATAGATTATATACATGTATCATGAATATATATTACAATACATATCCAAATACAGATTCGAGCACATATTTTAATATAGATTTGAATACAGATTTATCCCTTGCCTGTTGTTCAGCCCTTGCATTAAGCTGCAGCTGCAATGGACGGGTTCTGGTGATGTGCGATTAACTGGCGGTAAGGGATCGCTGGAATGGACAGGCACATCTGCAGCAGGTCCTGGCGCATTTCTTCCTCGGAAAAGGTCATGCGCAGGTAACGGCGGACGGTGTACTCATTCAAATACGCCTGCAAATGCGTTATCCCCAAGGCGACATACGTGCGCCTGATAGAGTCCCTTGCTTCTCTCACGACTCTCCGTAGGGGCAGATACATCCGATGAACGAAAGGGAACCACCGCTTGGTTGAGGTATGGACGTCTACATGCTTGTTGATGAACTCCGCGAGATCGCGCCGGGTAGCCCATTGCTCGCTTCCTCTTTTATGCGGTATCAGTTGGATCTTCACCCGCTCGGGCTCACCAGACTCCGTGACCGTGCAGCCGGCGACGACTGCGGTGGCATAAGGTTGAGAAGCTGGATGAAAGCGGTTGGTGTCCGTCCCATACTGATCGCGGTTCACCTTTACCTCTCCAGAGAGCAGTTCCCGGGCATCACATTCACCGAGGGTATGGCGGATTTTGTGCAGCATGAGCCAAGCGGTCTTGTAGGTAACTTGGATTACCTGACTCAACCGCAGCGCCGAGATGCCGTCGGGAAGCAGAAACAGCTCCATGGCTTGGAACCACTTCACCAAAGGCAGATGGGTTCTTTCAAAAATGGTGCCGACCAAAGGCGAGGCTTGATAGCCGCATCTTCTGCACTCAAACAAAGGAAGTCGTCGGGAGGACAGGCGGGTGCATTCGGTATAAGCGCAGCGCGGGCAAACAAATCCGTTTGGCCACTTCATAGCGATGATCGCCTCGATGCAGTCGGCTTCACTTTGAAAACGGCTACTGATAGATTGAAGCTCCATGCTCGTACCTAATTCCATGTCCGATCCCTCCAATTTAAATCCCTCTAACTCAACAATTACGCACATTCGTTCTCTTTTTCCTCATTATACCAAACAAATGTTCCGTCATCAAGAAAAATATCCCAACTCTCCATCTTGTTCTATCTACTCTAAAAAGGTTGGATGAATTCATCTCCTATAAAGGTCGGATGATTTAATCACCTATTTCTGAACGAAAGGGATAATGGTGTAAAAGAGGCGCGAAAAAAGGGGATAAGGGGGAAAAGGAGCGGGAAGCCCACATTGAGCAGCAAAAGTGGAGGGGGATAACCAGGGCCGCATTTTCCGCTGTCAAAAAGTTCGTTGAGCCGGGTGCTTGACGGGGGATTTATTAAGGAGTATATTATTAACCGCTGAAATATTTAAGTAGTAAATTAATTAAATTGTTAAATTAATCGAACGGCTCAAGGCAGGAAGGAGGAGAGAAACGTTGGTGAAAAAAGAAGAGCTGTTCGAAGTCACCTCGATGTTTCGAACGCTGTTCAAGGCGATCACGCAGGAGTGGAACAAACGCGGGGGTGAGTTTAACCTTAGTTTTCCGCAATATAAAATGCTCTACATGCTGCACACCTCCGGTACGCATACCGTATCGCAGATCGCAGAGAGCTTGGGGATTACCTCGGCAGCAATCACGGGAATTACGGACCGGCTGGTTACGGAGGGGTATGTGAACCGCGAACGCGGGGAGAACGACCGCCGGGTTGTAAACATCTCGATTACCGATCGGGGGAGGGAAATCATCAACCAGATCACCGAACGGCAGAAGGAGATGCTCGAGGGGATTTTTGATCAGCTGCATGAGGAAGATTTACAGCATTTGCGGCGAATTCTTGGCGTGGTGCTTGCAAATATAGAAAATAAATCATAACGGAGATGGAGAAACTACATGGAACATTTATCACTTAAACGCAAAGTTTCGATCATGATCGCTATCATGGCCGCGATGTTCTTCGCCGCCATCAACCAGACGATCGTGAGCACAGCCATGCCGCGAATTATTTCGATTCTGGACGGCATGGACTATTATACTTGGACGATCAATATTTACTTGCTGACGTCCACAATTGCTACCGTCCTGGTCGGCAAGCTGTCCGATATGTACGGGCGGAAGCCGTTCCTGTTGATTGGGATTCTGCTCTTTATGATGGGCGCTTTTATGACGGGGACGTCTTCGGACGTGTTCCAGTTCATCGCTTACCGGGGGATTCAAGGGATCGGCGCCGGGATTATCCAGTCGACGGCCTTTACGGCTGTAGGTGACTTGTTCCCGCCGCGGGAGCGCGGGAAATGGATGGGTCTGATGACCGCGATTTTTGGCTTTTCGAGCGTACTTGGCCCAACCTTGGGCGGTTACCTCGTCGATCACATGGATTGGCACTGGCTGTTCTGGATCTTCCTGCCGCTGGGCATTGTAGCATTTATCATGATTTTGTCGCTATTTCCAAAGATGGAACGCGGCAGCTCTCAAAGTATCGACTATGTAGGCTCGTTGTTTATGACGACAACAATTGTGCCGCTGCTGTTGGCCTTCTCTTGGGCGGGAACGACCTACGCTTGGGGTTCGACGCAAATCATCGGTTTGCTGGTGGCCACAGTCGTGTCTGGTTTGATCTTCGTGTTCGTGGAATCGAAGGCGAAAAATCCGATTTTGCCGCTGCACTTGTTTAAAAACGATGTGGTGACGATTTCGAATATAATCGGTTTTATTATGAACTTCGGAATGATGGGCGCCCTGATTTACTTGTCGTTCTTCGTACAGGGCGTGTTGGGCATTTCGCCGACTTATGCCGGCTACGTTACGATGCCGATGTCTATCGTCATGGTTGTCGCGAGCGCCATCACTGGTCAGTTAATCGCCAAGAAAGGGAAATACAAACAGTTTGCCTTGTTTGGTATTCCGATCATGATCGCAGGGATGGTCATCATGATCTTCATGAACAGCGTACCGGTTGCCATTCTTAGTATGATCGTATTTGGTTTAGGCTTGGGTGTCGGGATGCCGGTATTCTCGCTGGCCACGCAAAATGCCGTGCCGCATAAAGAGCTTGGCGTTGTTACTGCATCGACGCAGCTGTTCCGTAACCTTGGCGGTACGATTGGGATCGCCGTGATGGGGACGGTCATGTCCAACAACTTGACGAAAAACCTGAAAGAGGCGCTGCAATCCTCGTCTGCACCGGATATGAGCCAGATGGATCCGCAATTGGTTCAGCGAATGACGGCCTTCGCTAATCCGCAGACGTTGATGAACAAGCCGCTGCTGGAGCAAACGCAAGCAAGTTTGCCGGCTGATGCACAGCCGCTGTTTGCACAGATGATCCAAGGCATCCGTGATGCCTTGGGAACTACGTTGTCTACCGTATTCTTTACAGGTACGTTGGTGTTGGTTGTGGCCTTCGTGCTGGTCTTCTTCCTTCGTGAGCTGCCGCTTCGGTCCACGAACCAGGAACCAACACCCCAAACTGCCAAGGAAGGCGGCGAGGAAGGTGCGGTGCAAGCGGCAAAAGCCTCGGCTCCGCATCAAGCTTAAGTCAGAAGTTCTCTATGTAAGTTTTAGCTGTTTCAGCAAGCCAGAGTTATCGCATTTCGGATGCGAAGACTCTGGCTTTTTGCGTTAAGTTGATGTGAGAAAAACGTGGCGAAAATTGTTGATTTAACAGAAGTATTGGACAATTTTGCGGAATTAAATTTCAAAATATATTTTCTTATTGAAATAAAATTTCAACGTCTTTATAATTGCCCTAAGAGCAAAACTATCAGCTGATTTAAGTAAGGCCAAGGAGGGTTGCAGATGAGCGAAGTGAATTGGCTCGAGGCTACGGAAGCGGCGGAAGCGATGGGACTGGACCCGGATCGAGTTCCGTGGATCGGGAATACGCTGCGCGAAGCGGTGAGCGCAGGGGAGATTCCCGGCGGAGTTGCGGTTGTGTCCCGGCGCGGCAGGCGAATTCGCTTCGCCTGCGGTAACGCCGTGGACGACGACACCGGGAAGACGCCGGTCTCGTTTGAGACGATCTTCGACTGCGCCTCGCTGACGAAGATCGTGGTGACGCTGCCGCTGACCTTGCTGCTGGCCGAACGCGGGCAGCTGCGGCTGGATGATCCGGCAGCGTTGTACTTGCCGTCCCTGGCCGCCGCGGAAGCGAAGCGGCGGTCAGGGACGGGGGTAGAGCAGATGACGCTCCGGCATCTGCTCACGCATACGGCGGGCCTGGCACCATTCTACGATCTGCACTCTTACGGCTTCAGCCGGGAGGAGATTGTGGATTTCATTTGCCAGGCTCCGCCGGAGGCAGCCCCGGGCGCTAGGGTGGTGTATAGCGACCTGGGCTATATTTTGCTTGGCGAGATCATCGCCAAGGTGGCGGGACGCCCGCTGCCGGAGCTGGCGTCAGCGGAGCTGTTCTCGCCGCTGGGCCTCGCGTCCAGCGGCTACCTCACGGCGCCGGCGCCGGAGATGCGCCGGCGTCTCGCCTCGACCGCCGAGCCCGGCACGGCGGTCGGCTCGGGCCCCGCGGGCGTTCCCGTCGTCGTCCACGACGAGAACGCCCGGGCCCTGGCCGGCGTCAGCGGGCACGCCGGCCTGTTTGCCACCGCGGACGATTTGGCATCGTACGCGGAGCTGTGGCTCGGCCGCGGCTACAGTGCCGCCGCCGGCCGGCGGGTGCTCTCGGCCGCGGCGGTGGAAGCCGCGACGCGGCCGTGCACGGACGGCGTACCGGGCGGCCGCCGCGGCCTCGGCTGGGTGTTGCGCGGCGACCCGTTTGACGCCGCCGGCGACCTGCTCTCCCCGGTGGCCTACGGCCACACCGGGTTCACCGGCACCAGCCTCTACATCGATCCCCAAAGGGAGCTGGCCTGCGTCCTGCTGACCAATCGCGTCCATTACGGGAGGGATCGATCCGTAGCCGGCTTGCGCGCCAAGTTTCATAACACGGTCGCTGCAGCGTTTGCCGATGCATAGCAGCTGTGGCAACAGGGCCAGTTGGCCGCGAAGAAGTTGTTCAACAAGTTCAACGATAGAGAACAGGAGGAGATCCATCATGGGACAAATCGCAACCCGGGGGTACCGGCCTGGCGACGAAGCGAAGCTGGTCGAGCTTTGGAACCGCGTGCTGCTCCTCGACCCGGTGACGGCGAAGCGGTTCCGGAATCTGGTGCTGCTGGACGCCAACTTTGATCCGGAAGGCATGCGCTTCGCCTTTGACGAGACGGATCGGTTAGTCGGCTGCGTCTACGCGGTGCGGCGGCTGCTTCCGATGAGCGGCACAGAGCTGGAGCCGGAGAACGGCTGGATTCCATTTTTCTTCGTGGATCCCAAGTTCGAACGGCAGGGCGTGGGCAGCCGGCTGCTGCTTGAAGCTGAACGCTTCTTGCGCGAGCACGGCCGCACTAAGCTGTTCTTCGCTTCCTACGCTCCCAATTACATCGTGCCTGGCATTGACGCAGCAGGCTACCCGAAAGGGGCGGCATTTTTACAAAAAAACGGCTTTACCAAGCAATACTCCGCCGTTGCGATGGACTACAGCCTGGTGGGCTATGAAACTCCGGCCGAGGTCGAAGCGCTGAAGCGGCAAAGGGAGGAGGAAGGTTATACCTTTCGCACGGCACAGGATGCCGATTTGACGGAATTGATCCGCTTTAATCTGGAATTGTTTAATTCGGACTGGGCTCGGGCAATCCGTGAGGGCATTCTTCAGGGGTTGCCGCTGGAGCAAATTATGGTGGCCCGCGAGCGCGGCCGGCTTGTCGGCTTCTGCTTGTTTGGCGGGTACGAAGGAGTTCGCGAACGGTTTGGACCGTTTGGCGTTCATCCGGATCAACGCGGCCGGGGCATCGGCAAAATTCTGCTTCATCACTGCCTTCACACCATGCGTGCCCATGGGCTGCACGGAGTCTGGTTTCTCTGGACCGGCGAGCAGAGCCCGGCAGGGTATCTGTACAAACAAACAGGTTTTTCGGTTACAAGAACCTTCGACATCATGGTAAAGACCTTCGCATAAACACCTCATCCGTGCTGCGGTAAAAACAGAACAGCAACAAGCAAATACGATCCTAAGTCCTATCCTGGGAGGGAGAAGCGTGAATAAAACGTTCATTTGGCTTTTAACGATCGTCTGCGCCATTGGCATGACCGCCTGTTCTTCCGGCAACAACGCAAGTTCCTCCTCGAAAGTGACCCTCACCTTGCTTTCGCATTATACCGGTGAAAACGAGAACCTCCTCAAACCTTACATCGAACAATGGAACAAAGAAAATCCCGACATCCAAGTGAAGCTGACTCCGGTCGAATTTGACCAGCTGCTCAGCACAATGATGACCAAGCAGACAGCCGGTCAGGTGGCTGACATCGTCCATACGTACACCTTATGGGGCGGACAGTTATCCAAAAATAAGGTATTGGCCCCGGCACCTGAGGATATCGCGGCTGACATCAGAGTGAATTACCCAGAATCCGCCGTGGCTGCAGCAACGATCGACGGGCAAATCTTCGGTTATCCGACCGAGGTGCAGGCCTATGGTCTGTTTTACAACAAGCGGCTGCTGAAGGAAGCAGGCTTTGACCAGCCGCCGAAAACGTGGGATGAACTGCTGCAAATGGCTACTGCCATCGAGCAAAAAGACAAGGACGGCAAAACCACGGTACAAGGGTTCGGCTTCTTGCGAGGTTATGCCGGTAAAGTGGTACAGCCATTTATGGGGCTGCTGGCTACCGCCGGAGGCACGTTGTTAAGCGAGGATTTAAGCAAGCCGAATCTCGACAGTGAGGCTGCAAAGCAAACGATCGATCTTTATTCGAAGGTTTACGGAAGTAACGGGATCTCCGACATCGGGTTCGAGACGACCAAGGCGTTTGGCGCCGGTCAAGTGGCGATGACGATTGAGGCCGGCTGGTGGGCGGGTTCCTTGAAAACGCTCATGAAAGACAGCTTCGTCGACGTAGGTGCAGCCCCGCTGCCTTCACCGGACGGTCAAACTCAGGGCTCCTTGGCGTATACCTGGGCTTGGGGCGTAAACTCCAAGTCGAAGCATCAGGAAGCCGCATGGAAGTTCCTCAAGTGGTTTAACTCGGTTGAGGTGAAGAACGGGATGACGCCGGAAGGAAACTTCTTGATCGAAGGCTTTAATACGGTACCAGCGCGCAAAACCGATCTCGCCTCACAAACGATCCAAGACAAGCTGGCCGCCGACCCGATCGCCAAAACGTTCTCCGATGCGCTGCAATACGCGAATCCTGAACAAAGCCCGGCCACCGCTTCGGAAATCCAGGACATTTTGTATAAGCAGATTGAAAACATGTGGGCAGGCAAAGCCACGAAGGAAGAAGAGCTCGCAAATGCCCAGAGGGATATCCAGGCGAAGCTGGGACAATAAGGGGACCGGCCGATGAGACAGAAGATGGGTTTAGCATATCGTGAAGGCTTGGTTGGTTATTTGTTCCTGACGCCGGTGTTCGTGTTTTACGCGATCTTCCTGGTGATCCCGTTTTTCTTCTCTCTGTTCCTCAGCTTTACGGAATGGGGCGGCTTCGACCTCGCGTCGATCCGGTGGGTAGGTTTGGCCAATTACCGCACATTGTTTTCAGCGAATTCGAACTTTTTGCATCCGATCTTAACCAATACGTTTACGTTTGCGTTTGGTACGGTGGCGATTTCGTTTGTCTGTGCATTGGCAGTCGCCTATTTCATCACCCGTCTGCGCTGGGAGGGACTATGGCGAACGCTGTACTTTCTGCCATCGGTCACGACGGTTGTCGCCATCGGCAACATCTGGCTGTACTTGTACAACCCGACAAATGGGTTGATCAACGAGCTGTTCACCTGGGTGGGCATCCCTCGGCAAAACTTTCTGCAAGACCCCAACACCGCGCTGACGTCGGTCATTGTCGTTGGAGGCTGGCTCGGGATCGGCAGTTCGATGCTGATCCTGTCGGCCGGGCTCAAGGCGATCCCGGAGGACTACTATGAGGCTGCGGATCTGGAAGGGGGAAGTTTGTGGAAGGTGTTTCTTGGGATCACGCTGCCGCTGCTTAAACCATCCATCACCTTCGTATTGATCACCTCGTTTATCGGCGGACTACAGTCGTTTACGCTAACCATGGTCATGACGCGCACCGGAGGTCCGGGCGATGCCACCAACGTAGCAGGTTTGGAAATGTATAAGCAGGCGTTCTCCTTTGGTAACTGGGGAGTTGCCAGCGCCATGGCGTTTGTGTTGTTTGTATGCATCATGATCATTACGGCGATCCAGATGCGGTTTTTTAAACAGGGAGGGGTGGAGAGCTACTAATGCGACGGAGAAAAAAGCCTTGGGTTTCCTTTACAATCATCGTCATCGGCTCCATCGCGATGCTGTTCCCTTTCCTGGATATGATCTTTAGCTCGTTTAAGGGGCCGGCGGAGTATAGCAGCCTGTACTACCGCTTTTTGCCGGAGACGTTCCAGTTTGGCAACTATAAATTGGCGTTTGAATCTCTGAACATCGCTTTGTTGTTCAAAAACAGCCTGCTCAAATCCGTCATCACCACCGTTTTGGTGCTGCTGACAAGCTCGATGGCGGCGTACGCACTCACGAAGCTGCGGTTTCGCGGACGGGATGGGATCTTTCGGTTTATTTTGTCGACGATGATGATTCCGAGCTTTCTGTTCTTTATCCCGAACTTTTATATTATGACGCATTTTCCATTGGTAGGCGGTAATGATCTCTTTGGCAACGGGGGCGTAGGCGGGATGACGACGTCGATCCTGTCCTTGATTCTCCCCTTTGCGGTTAGCGCGTACGGCATATTCCTGATGCGGCAGTTCATTATGACGATCAACAACGCGTACCTGGAAGCCGCCCGTATTGACGGTGCATCGGAGTTCCGTATTTATTTCCGGCTCATTCTGCCGATGACCGGGCCTGCGTTAGCCACTCTGGCGATCTTTGAATTTATTGGGCAGTGGAACGAGTTCATTTGGGCATTGATCATTAACTCAGTAAATCCCGAGCTGGCGGTCTTGCCCGTTGGGGTGCAAATGCTGAAGGACCACCTGGATCCGACGTTGACCCAACCGCTTCTGATGGCAGGACTTGTCATCTCGACGGTGCCGATCCTCATCGTGTTTATCATTCTGCAAAAATATTACGTCCGCGGCATGATGAACTCTGGGTTGAAAGAATAGGCGTGGCGGATATTTTGATTGCCAACAATACTACAACTTGAAGGGAGATTCCGGATCATGGAAATGGATAAACCACAACATATATTGGCCATCGGCGGGCATGCCGGAGATATGGATTTAACAGCGGGGGCCGTTATCGCAAAATACGTACAGGCGGGACATAAAGCGACTTTCCTGCACTTGACGCCAGGAGAGAAGGGGCATCCCAAGCTGTCCCCGGACGATTATGCGAAGCAAAAAATCGAAGAGGCGCACAGATTCGCCGAGATCGTTGGGGCGGACGTACGGTTTCTCGCCTATAAGGATGCGGAGCTGCCGGTCGACGAAGAGGTTAAATACCAGGTTGCAGACGTGATTCGCGAAGTGAAGCCCACGCTGCTCATCACGCACTGGAAAGGCTCGATGCATAAGGATCATGCGAACACGCACTACATCGTTGAGGATGCCCGGTTCTATGCGGCGCTGAAAACGATAGAGCGGGCGCTGCCGAATCACTACTCCGGCCCGCTCTATTATACCGACAACTGGGAGGACCCGTATGACTTCCAGCCAGAGGTGTTCGTGGATATCCCGGAAGAAGCCTATGAAACCTGGGTAAAAGCGATGAACGTGTACGCCTATGCGCGCGGTGAAACGTCCGGCTTCCCCTTCATCGAATACTACAAAGCGCTGACCATTGTGCGCGGAGCACCGGTCGGGTTCAAGCGGGCCCAGGCATTTATGGTTCCGCCCGGCGCATTAAATAAGCGGGTGCAGTTTTTATAGTATACACATGCCGACCGGGGCCTTGGGGTCCCGGTTATTTGATTATTGGACCTTTAACTGGAGTTGTTGCTCTCTGGCGGCCTCTTTTTAACCATTATCCCGTTGGTTCAGGAATACCTGAGTTAGGCGGTGAAGCGGGTGGTGGTGAGATCGATGGAGAGCGGGGACAAAATAGGTGGAGAGTAGACCTGATTCAGATACATAATGATGCAAAAACGCACGATCAGACTACAAGTTCGCATGCCATCTGACTGAAGGGGATAATGGTGGAAAAGGGGCTGCACAACGGTTGTTGTTCTGGATTCCAACTTGCTGAAAGCAAGCTTCTGGCATAAACTTGAGGGCAGAAACTAAGTTTAAGGGCGGATGGTTATGACTTTGACGCAACCTAAGGTGGCTGTGATCGGCAGTTTGAATATGGATATTGTGGTGGAGGCGCGGCAAATTCCACAGATCGGGGAGACTCTGCTGGGCGACCGGGTTCGCTTCATCCCGGGAGGCAAAGGGGCAAATCAGGCGGTTGCCGCAGCTCGTTTGGGGGCGAGCACCTCAATGATTGGTGCGGTTGGGGCGGATGCTTTTGGAGACGATCTGATGGCTGCCTTGCGCAAGGAAGGCATTGATGTCAGCGGCGTCAAACGGCTGACCGATACGGCAACAGGTGTTGCTTCAATTTACGTTGCCGATGGTGACAACAGTATTCTGGTTGTTCCCGGAGCTAACGATCAGGTGACACCGGCGGATATCGATCAGCACTTGGACAAGCTGAAGGAGGCCGATATCGTGCTGCTCCAGCTGGAAATTCCGGTGGAAACGGTGTTATATGCAGCGCGAATTGCTAAGTCGTTGGGCAAGAAAGTAATTTTAAACCCTGCCCCGGCTCGGGAACTTCCGGCAGAGCTTTATGGCTGTATCGACTATATAACGCCGAACCGTACGGAGCTGGGGAGATACGCCGGGATAGGATTGGACATGACGGATGTGAACAGCGACTTCCTCCGCCTGGCGATGCAGCGCCTCAAGGAACGAGGTGCGGCCCAAGTTGTGACCACGTTGGGCGCTGATGGATCGGCCTATTTGGCTGAGGCGGGGGAGGTTCGAACCGTGGCGGGACATGTCATTTCTGTTGTAGATACGACAGGGGCCGGCGATTGTTTTAATGCTGCGCTGGCCGTCGCTCTCGTTCAGGGGCAAAGTCTGGAAGAAGCCATACAGTATGCGTCGCTGGCTTCCGCGCTGGCTGTGACGAAGTTTGGTGCTCAAGCGGGTATGCCAACAGCGGACGAAGTGCGGCGTTTTGCGGCGGGAACGGGCTTGCCCCAAGCAACAACGCTAGGAGAGCAGATCCGCGTAAAGCGGATCTACGAAACGGCAGCCCCCGAGGACGGATACCGCATCCTCGTGGATCGCCTATGGCCGCGCGGGATGACCAAGGCCGATGCGGCGATTGACGAATGGATGAAGGGAATCGCTCCCAGCCCGGAGCTGCGCAAGGAATTCGCGCACCGGATGGAGCGGTATGCGGAATTTAGCACCAACTATTTGCGCGAATTGAACAGCAGTCCGGAATGCGCCGTGCTGGCGGACCGGATCCGCGAAATCGCGCGCGAACGTCCGGTCACCTTGCTGTATGCCGCCAAGGACCCGGTGTATAATCACGCGAACGTGCTGCGGCGTTGGCTGTTAGATCAGTAAAGCAACAAAGCTGCTCCCTCGCTATTGAAGCGAAGAAGCAGCTTTTTTTCGCGTAAGGAAACTAGAGAATATCACTGCGCTGTCAGCTCTGCTGCAAAAACCGGAACCCCTTCTTAACCCCGTCTCCGGCATATATCACCGGGTTCAGCTTGTCGATCAGCAAACGACCCTCCGCGCTCAAATATTCCTTGGCGACGGATCGGCTGACGATTCGGCCAAAAATATGGGTCAGCCCCGGGAATTCCTCGCTCTCGACAACTTCAACAACCCGGCAAGCGATGGAGATCGGACACTCTTTAATCGCCGGGGCATTGACATGCTCCGAAGCTACCGGTGTCAGGCCGGCTGCGGCGAATTTGCTGCCCTCTGCACCGGAGCGTGAACCGCAATAGTTTATTGCCTCCTGCAGGGAGCGATCCGGCAGGTTCACCACGAAGTCGGCTCCCGCCTTGAGATGCTGTGCGGCAAATCCTTTGCTGTTGTAGCCCAGCACCATCAGGTCCTTCAGCGAGTAAGAGGACGAGGACGGCGTCACGTGCGCAACCCCATTTTCATCGTAAAAGCTGGTTAAAATGACCGGGAAACCATAATACATTTTTTCAAAGTTAACCTCGATTTTCTCCATGTTACATCCTCCTAATCCATCTATTTCTTACCAAGAAGCTCTCTATTGAAGATAACGCTGGAAAAGGAGCGATAAGGTGATTCCGGTCACACTATCTTTTACAGAGCATGTAAGGTATGGCAAGCTCTGAAGGAGAGCGATAAGACGGCAGACTTAATTAAATTAAGCCAAATGAAAAGCTCCTGGACATGATCGTCCAAGAGCTTTTTTGCATGTATATGTAACAAAGTTGCCCCCATGCGCTTAACGCTTCACCCAAGCTAACTCCAAGTCCATCTCCCGGATGCATTCATCGGAATCGTACCGGTCATTGTCGATCAGCGGCGTTACGGGATAGGCCTGCATCTCCTCCGCTACATGCGGCCGCAAGATGGGGTCCAGTGCGTCGAGGTCACTAACCTCTTCATCCAGCCACCGGGTCATAGCCTCGGGGGACAAAATCGCCGGCATCCGGTTCTCAAACTCCCCGATCAGTGGGTTCGCCTCCGTCATCACAAGGGTGCAGGTGCGGAGCGGCTCGCCGCGCGTATCCCGCCAAATTTCGTACAGGCCGGCGACTCCAAAGATGCCGCGGTTTTTCAGCACGACCCGCACGGGGTATTCTTTCTTGCCGTCTTTTTTCCAATAATAAAAGCCATTGCAGGGGATCACGCAACGCTGTGTGCTGATCAGCCGACGGTACGTCGGATTCTGGTGGACGTTTCGCAGATCGGCATTCACCGCATCTTTGCCCCAATAAGGAACGAGCCCCCAGCGGAACTCGTCAAGCACCCGCTCCCCGTCCTGTTGAAGCACCACCGGCGTAGGCTGTGTAGGGCTGATGTTAAAGCGATTTTTATAATAACACATGACCCGTCCGATCTGAAAATGCTCCTGAACCTCCGGCAGCTCGGCCGCCATGGAAAACCGTTTACACATAAACTCTCTGCCTCCTTTACCAAGTTGTGATGTATTGTTTGCTAAAGGAGGAAAATAATTCAATAATTCATATTAATTTTTGGAGATATTCCGCGGATCACTTGGCAAGCGAAAACGAAAACGTAGTCGCTTGATTCTCCACACTTCTGACCTTAATCACGCTGGCATGCTGTTTGATGATCGATTGTGCGATGGAGAGGCCCAGGCCATAGCTGCCGTCTTTATACGTGCGGGAGCGATCGGCGCGGAAGAATCGGTCGAATACCTTTGGAAGGTCTTCTTTGGCAATTCCACGCCCATTGTTGGTAATGGAAAATTCGATGCGTCGGCCTGATCTTGTCAGCGACAGCCGAATCCAACCGCCTGGACTCGCATACTTGATGGCATTGTCGAGCAAGATGCCCACCACCTGGCTTACACCGTCTGGGTCCCCGGATACGATCAGGTCGGGCTCAATCGAACGGGTGAGGGAGAGCCTTTTGCTTGCTATTGCCGCTTCCATGGACTGGGAGACGGTGTCGACAACTTCACTAAGGTTAAAATGTTCTTTGTGCAGCGTTATCCGTTCATCGTCGGTTTTGGCAAGAATCAGCAAATCCTGGACGAGCTTGCCCATCCGGTCCGTTCCGGCCCGAATGTAATCAATCCACTTCATTTGGTTCTGAATGGTATCTTCCTGACTTGCGACAAGTGCGTCACAGTTCGCATGGATGATCGAAAGCGGCGTTTTTAGTTCGTGGGAGGCGTCGGCTACGAATTGCTTTTGCTTCTCCCACGCTCCTTGGATTGGCTTGATCGCCCGGTTAGCGAAGTAAAAGCTCACACCCAAAATCACGATCAGCGTGCTGATGCCAACGAATAGCAGGGTCATAAGAAGTTGATTTAGCGTGCTGTTCATCTCCGTAACATCCAGGAAAATGAGGCTGTAGTTTTGGTCGTTAACGGCTTGTGGAATCCCGTCTTCGCCAACGACCTGAACGCGGATGGGAGCGACGGAATACCGCCATTCTCTGTCTTCCAGTTTAATCATTTCATTCTCGTCTTGGTTCTTCCAAGCGATCTCCACGAGCTGTTGATATGCACTTTCAGGCAAATTAACGGCGGATTCGATACGGACGATCCTTCCGTCTTCGTCAACTTCCACATGAAAAGTGCTGATATCATCCGCAAACCTATGCCTTACTGTGGTTGGACTCCCGTTTTGTCCCGATGGTTGATTTGGATTGTCAGGCCCAACTTGGATTTGTGTCTCAGGCTGAGTATGAAGACGTTGACGAATATCCGCCTGCAGATTGCTGTACGCAATGAAATAGACAAAGGCGAATGCTGCAATGATGACGCCTGAAGTAATGGACAGATTTAAAAAAAGTAATTTATTCCGCAACGTACTGAACATAGTCCCACCCTCTACGGTTTCAGGATGTATCCCGCTCCCCGAATCGTTTGGATGATTACAGTTGAACCCATCATTCCAAACTTTTTACGAAGGAGGGAAATGTACATCTCCACACGGTTTTCGTCCGCGTCTGTCTCATAGCCCCATACTTTTTCAATTAGCATCTCTTTCGAGGTGACGAAGTTCTTTCTGCGCATGAGCAGTTCCAACATTTGAGATTCCTTGGGAGGAAGTTGGACCTCATCAGCCCCGCATCGGAGTATGTGAGCAAGCGGATCCAGCTGTAAGTCGCCGCATGTCAACAGTCCGTCCAGATGCAATATCGTTCCTCGCCGGCCAAGCGCTCGCAAGCGGGCAAGCAGTTCATCCGTCTGGAACGGCTTGGCCAAATAATCATCGGCTCCGCAATCGAGCCCATGAATTTTGTCCTCGGTCCCCCCTCTCGCGGTCAGCAAAATGATCGGGGTCATGATGTCGTTGTCCCGCAGTTCCTGGAGAACGGCGAGTCCGTCCATCTTGGGCAACATAATATCCAGAACGATAATATCGTAAATTCCCGAAAGGCCGTGATGTAACCCCTCTTCGCCGTCAAAGGCCAAGTCGACCGTGTAGCCACTTTTTTTCAATACCTGAGCGATGGCTTCTGCAATGAAAACCTCATCTTCCACAAGCAAAATCCTCAATCCTCTTACCTCCAATTCATCGCATAGACCCTCTTCATTAGAAATTATAAATGGCTTCCCTTTAGATAACCTTAAGGGCCGGACGGTTTACCGATGGAAGATATTGCTGCAAATTTCTCTGCAAATCAAAGGTTAGCTAAAGGTTCATCCCGTACGATGATCCATGTAAGCAGCGCTGCTTGATAAAAAAAATCAAAAAAATGGAGGTATCCCACGATGAAATTCAAATTTCTATCTGCGATGAACAACAAGAAAAAACTAGGTACTTTGCTTGTATGCGGGGCGCTTGTTGCTTCCCTCGGTGCGGTATCGGCTTCGGCCTCCAATTCGTTCACAACCCTGTTAGTTAAATCGGAAGACGGTGCGAGATGGTACTCCGAAGACGACGGCAAAACCTGGAGCCAAGAAGCACCTAATGGGGTAAACGAAACGATTGATGCTGACGGCAAAGTGCTGATAGACTAAAAAGTAGACATGGAGAACCGAGAATCGGGTAAAATGAATCTATCCAAATTCGAGGTGCTACCATGACGAAAAAATACGATAAAGAATTTAAACTGCAAACGATTCAGATGATCCAGGAAGAAGGAAAGGTGGTGGCGCAGGTCGCCCGCGAACTGGGGATCAGCGACAACACTCTGTATCGTTGGATGGCGGAATACAAGAAAGACGGCGCACAGGCCTTTCCAGGCAGTGGGCAACTGAAAGCCGACGATAAAGCAATGAGAGATCTTCAGAAACGCCTTCGTGATCTGGAAGAGGAGAACGACATCTTAAAAAAGGCGATGCACTACTTCGCCAAAGACCGGCGCTGATCTATACTTTCATCCACGATCATCGCTTCAAGTGCCGAGTCTCGAAGATGTGCGAAGCCTTTGAAGTATCCCGAAGCGGCTATTACAAATGGACCCAGCGAAAAGCCAGCAAACGTGAAAAGCGACGTCGCAAGCTGGAGCGGCGGATCCGTCGTATCTTTCTAGAATCCCGTCGATTATATGGAAGCCCCAAAGTAGCAAAAGAACTGCACAAGCAGGGCATACGAGTGTCCGAGAAAACAGTCGCTCGGATCATGAAGGAGCTGGGTTTACGTTCTCGCACGGTGAAGAAATACAAGGCCACAACCAACTCGAAGCACAACCTGCCTGTCCAAGAGAACGTGTTGAACCGCGAGTTTAATCCGTCCGCTCCAAACAAGGCCTGGGTGGCTGATATTACGTATATCCCGACCGATGAGGGTTGGCTATACCTGGCAAGCATCATGGACCTGTACAGTCGTAAAATCGTTGGATTTCACATGGATGAGCGAATGACGAAAGAACTCGTGTTAACGGCGCTGGACCGCGCCCACAGCCAGCAGCGACCGCGCGGAGAGGTTCTGCATCATTCGGATCGCGGCAGCCAGTACGCTTCCCATGACTACCAGGCGCGGCTGCGCACCTACAAGATGAAAGGCAGTATGAGCCGCAAAGGGAACTGCTACGATAATGCGTGTATTGAATCGTTCCACAGTGTGCTCAAGAAAGAGCTTGTCTACTTGGAGAAGTTCAAAACACGCAAGCAAGCCAAGAAACGCATTTTTGAATATATTACCTGCTTCTACAATGGAAAACGAATCCATTCCGCGATTGGGTATTCTACGCCCAATGAGTGCGAACGTATGTACCGATCTGCCGCATAATTTTCTCGATTCTTTGTGTCTACTCTATTGACAGAGGTACAAAGTGACCATTTCAAGAGGAACGGCTCCTGTGGAAGGAGATCGTCAGGGACCAACAGAAGGAGTCTTCACCCACAGGGGAGGCGTAAAATTGTTGGTGAAAACGGAGAACGGCAAGAAGTTGTATTCCGTTGACGGCGGCAAGACGTGGAGTAATCAAGCGCCTCAGTAATTCGGTTGCAAGTCAACAAATCCGCAGAGTGGGAGTGTTTTTACTCCCGCACTGCGTTTTTTTTGGATATGGATATGAAGCGATCCCGGAAACTTGGCGCCAAAAGCTTGCCATGCGAGAGACGATTGAGGATCTGGCAGAACGAATATGTTTAGTCAATTCCTAGGAGGACACAGCTCAGGCTGATGTCCTTTTTTTATTGGATTCCCTTACTTCGAGGTAAGTACCCCACTTTAAAGTGCGTTCTTGTTTTATTTTTCAACTCCAATAAAATGATTCTCAAAACAAGAAACAGGAGGTTCTCCATGAAAACACTCATCATTGTGGCGCATCCCAACATTTCTAAGTCTGTCATTAACAAGAGGTTTATCGAAGAATTGCGAAAATATCCCGAAACATATACCGTCCATGAATTAACTTCCGCTTATCCAGATGGGATCATCGATGTGGAACAAGAGCAGAAGCTGGTCGAGGCTCACGATCATCTCGTTCTGCAGTTTCCGATCCAATGGTTCTCATGCCCGCCCATTCTGAAAACTTGGCTGGACGAAGTGCTGACTCAAGGCTGGGCTTACGGCAGGAACGGGGGAGACAAGCTGCAGGGGAAAAAAGTAGCTTTGGCAGTCACCGCGGGGATCCGGAAGAGCGATTATCTGGAAAGCGGCCGATACCACTATACGTTGGAACAGTTGCTGACACCGTTTGAGACCACTTTCCGCTATTATTGTCGTGCGGATTATCGCTCGTTTTTCGCTTTTTACGGTGCAGAGATCGTCCCTGGCGAGGAGTATTCTTCAAGTTCAGAAGAAATCGAGCAAGGCGTTAAAGACTATCTGGAGTTTTTGGATAAGTTATAAGTCTCCCGATTCTGCTCCCCCCAATCGCACATCATGTTTAAGATCGGGATGAGGGATTGTCCCCGCTCGGTCAGTGAATATTCCACTTTGGGAGGAATCTGCGGGTACTCTTTGCGCGAAATAATGCCATCGGCCATAAGCTCTTTCAGCATAACACTTAGCGTTTTATAGGAGACGCTTTCCAGGTATCGGTGAATTTCATTGTGTCGTAAAACCTTATGCTCCGCGAGTAAGTACATGATGGTCATTTTATATTTTCCGCCGATAATGGACAGCGTGTAATAGAAGCCGCTCTTTTCCAAGGCTGTTCCTGGTACAGCGCAACGGGTGTTCTTCATGCCCGCTCCTCCTTGTTTGGGGTAGTAGATCATACTTAGGCATTACGCATTAATCATGTCACTGTGATTTAACAGGCGCATTATATCTTTTTTGGGCGGCAAGCCAAACATGCGCGAGTATTCACGGCTAAACTGCGATGGACTATCATAACCCACCCGGAAAGCAACTTCTGCTGCATCTGCGGATTCAGATAATAATAAACTCCGTGCAGCTTGCAGTCTCAGTTGTTTTTGGAATTGAATCGGGCTCATGGTCGTTACCTCTTTAAAGTGGCGATGGAGGGAAGAAACACTCATATTTGCTATTTTTGCAAGGTCTTCAATCTTAAAAGACTGTTCAAAATGATTCATGATATATTCAATCACATCACTAACTTGGCTGGTGGAACTTCCTTCTATTGCGATTTGTTTTAGTGTGGCTCCATGCTCTCCTTGGAGAACTCTGTAGATGATTTCTTTCTTAATGATAGGGGCGAGCATTTTATGATCCACTGGATGATCCAGCAATCGAGCTAATCTTGTTACTGCGTCCAGCAAAGAAGGCTCTATTTTACTGACATACATTCCTCGTCTCGCATTTTCTTTCTTTTCGACACCCAATTGGAATTCATGCAGCGCTTCTAAAATTTCATGGACTGTGAATTCAATTTTTAGGGCCAGATAAGGAACTTTAGGTGAGGCTTCCGTAACTTGTCCGGTAATTGGCAGTTTTACGGATGCAATCAGGTAATCGGCAGGACCATATAGGAAACGCTCCTGTGAAAGCATCACCTCTTTCGCTCCTTGAACGACAATGCACAAGGAAGGTTTATGAACTCCGTACATCGGACCAATATGGCTGGAGTATCGTGAGAAAAATAAAGAAGGTATAGCAGTCGCTTGAGTTCCGTCTTGGCCAGTGTGCTTCTCTATCATTTCGGCGAGCTCTGCTCTTTGCCTATATAATTGATCAAACATCTATAATCTTCCTTTGCCTAATCGGATGGTTCCATTATAAATCCTATTCATCGATTTCGTGAATGGTTGTGAGAGGATTATGCAATCATTTGGCAGGATTGTGATACCTGCCCCGATCTCATTTGAGTCATATTAAGAGTACAGGGGATTGTAATTAATCATTTAGTAAGAAGGTGAACAAAATGGAGTACGTGAAACTTGGAAATTCAGGATTGGATGTATCCCGTCTGAGTCTTGGATGTATGGGTTTTGGTGTGAAAGAACGCTGGGTTCACCCCTGGGTGATCGATGAAGAGAGCAGTCGCCAAATTATCAAAAAAGCTCTCGATTTAGGGATCAATTTTTTTGATACCGCCAATGTTTATTCAGACGGAACAAGTGAAGAATTTGTTGGTCGTGCTCTTAAGGATTTTGCCAACCGAGACGAGGTAGTTATTGCGACAAAGGTTTATTTTCCTACGGGAAAAGATTTAAACAGCCAAAAACCGAATGGCAGAGGACTCTCGCGAAAACATATTATGAGTGAAATTGATAAGAGCCTTAAACGGTTAGGAACAGATTATGTAGATCTTTATATCATCCACCGTTGGGATTATCACACTCCTATCGAAGAAACCATGGAGGCATTACATGATGTTATAAAAGCGGGTAAAGCTAGATATATTGGTGCTTCTGCAATGTACGCATGGCAGTTCCTCAAGGCATTGAATGTGGCAGAGAAATACGGGTGGACCCGGTTTGTATCGATGCAAAATCATCTTAATCTTATCTACCGTGAAGAGGAACGGGAGATGTTGCCGCTCTGTAAGGAGGAAAAAATTGGGGTAACTCCATATAGCCCGCTTGCTTCAGGCAGATTAACACGCGATTGGTCAGAACATACGCTTCGATCTGAAACCGACAGTGTACAGAAATCAAAATACGATGCAACTGCAAGCACTGACCGTATCATTGTAGATCGAGTCGCCGAACTGGCGGAAAAACACGGTGTTCTTCGTTCACAAATTGCAATTGCTTGGTTGCTGCAAAAAGAAACGATAACCTCACCCATTATAGGGGCGACGAAAATATCCCATCTTGAAGATGCCGTTGGCGCATTATCGATTAAATTAACCCCCGAAGAAGTTGCTTATTTAGAAGAACCGTATGTACCGCATCCAGTAGTTGGAGCACTATAGATTTCTTTGATGCAACAAGGAGGATATGCATGGAGACAGTGACTTTATCCAATGGAATTAAGATGCCGATATTGGGTTTTGGCGTCTATCAAATCCCTGATCTTGCAGAATGTGAGCGAGTTGTAAGCGAAGCCATTGAAGTGGGGTATCGTTCAATCGATACTGCTCAAGCTTACGGAAATGAAGAAGCTGTAGGGAATGCTGTTCGAAAAAGCGGCCTGCCTCGTGATGAATTTTTCATTACCACAAAGGTTTGGATTTCGAATGCCGGCTACGAGAAAGCTAAAGCATCCATCGACGAATCTTTACAAAAGCTTCAATCCGACTATATCGATTTAGTATTAATCCATCAACCGTTTAACGACTACTATGGAACATATCGAGCGATGGAAGAGTATTACAAGAAAGGGATCATTAAAGCGATTGGAGTAAGTAATTTCTATCCTGATCGGTTTATTGATATTGCCAAGTTTAGTGAGATCACTCCAATGGTGAACCAAGTGGAAACCCATGTCTTTAACCAACAAAAGCAAGCCCAAAAGATTATGGAGAAATATGGTACTCAAATTGAATCCTGGGGACCTTTTGCAGAAGGAAGAAATCATTTCTTTACGAATGAAACCCTAAAAGAAATTGGAGTGCAATATGGGAAATCGGTTGCCCAAGTTGCGCTTCGTTATCTCATTCAGCGTAATGTGGTTGTTATTCCTAAAACAGTTAGGAAAGAACGGATGATTGAGAATTTCGATGTCTTTAATTTTGAACTAACCAATGAAGACATGGATAAAATTGCGAAACTGGATCAAGAACAAAGCTTATTCTTCTCACATTACGATCCAGAAATAGTTGAATTTTTAACAGAACGCAGAATTGGTAAGTAGAATACAGCGGCGATCACTTCCCGGTATTCCACTGGGGAGAGGTCGCCGATTTACGTCTCAGATATTCCGATCCAGCAGTATCCCCGTTTGTTCAGCGATTACGCGAGGGGGCAGCGGCATCCCGTTCCTAAACCACCATTCTACTGTACCAACGATCGCTGCGCCAAAAAATTGAAGAAACATTTCTTCATTTAACCCCTGGTTTTTCCCTTCGGTAACATTTACGTCCGGCCTGTATTCTTGAATGACTAAATCAAGGAATCGACTGCGAAAATAAGCGGCACTTTTCGTATTTAACATCGTGGAAAAGAACAAATGATGTTCGGCAAAGTAATCGAACCAGACGTAGTTGCCCTCTGTAAACGTCATTTCGGATGCGGATTGGCAGAGATCCCGGAGATTATTAATATGTTCTTCGATAATCTTGTCAAGCAAGTCGTATTTGTCAACGTAGTGGAGATAAATTGTGCCTCGGTTCACATTGGCTTTGTCGGTAATATCACGGATGGTTATGTCCTCAAAGTCTTTTTCAGCCATTAATTCAAGAATCGCACTTTTGATCGCGGTTTGCGTTTTTTGTACCCTTCGATCCACTTTCGTCATTTCTTAATCTCCTCTCCAAGATCATCGTCAATTTTCAGTATTTTGTTCAATATTCAACATACCCAAAGGTATTGACGATTGTAAGTTGATTCATTCTGTTTAAAATTATAAACACGAGTTGATTAAACGATCAATGTTAATAATCTTCAATCCCAGATGAATAAGTAAAGGAGAGAAATACTATGTATAATGCTACATCAAAATTATCTAACGGAATCGAGATACCGAATATAGGGCTTGGCACTTGGTTGCTGAATAATGAACAAGCAGAACGAGCATTAAAGGATGCGGTATCCCTCGGATATCGCCATATCGATACAGCTCAGGCTTATATGAATGAAGAAGGGGTGGGCAAAGGCATACGTACATGCGGCGCGGCCAGGGAGGAACTGTTCATCACGACCAAGGTAGCCGCAGAGGCAAAGACTTTTTTTACAGTTACACAGTCTATTGATGAGTCATTAGCCAAGTTAAGCGTCGATTACATCGATCTTCTCATTATTCATAGTCCGCAGCCTTGGGTAGAGTTTCGTGGGGAGAAGCGTTACTTCGAGGAAAACAAAGAAGTATGGAAAGCGCTGGAGGCTGCTTATAAAGCTGGAAAAGTGAAAGCGATCGGCCTTTCGAACTTCCTTCAGGATGATATCGAGAATATTTTAACGAGTTGTGAAATCAAACCGATGGTTAATCAGATCTTGGCTCATGTGGGCAACACGCCATGGGAGCTGATTGATTTTTGCCAGAAAAATGACATCCTGGTTGAGGCTTATTCTCCTATCGCCCATGGCGCTGTTCTTAATCATGCGGAGATCAAGGCGATCGCTGATAAGTATGGGGTGTCGGTGGCACAGCTTTGCCTTCGATATGATATCCAACTTGGTCTTGTAGTTCTTCCGAAGACGGCCAATCCGGATCACATGCGGAATAATGCCGAGCTTGATTTTGTGATCAGTGATGCCGATATGGAAATCTTAAAAAATATTGAACCGATTCAAAACTATGGGGAGCACAGTTTCTTCCCCGTATTTGGAGGGAAATTATCATAAAATTAGGCGGGGGATATCAATGGCGAAACATGAAGAAGTGAAAAATGGAGTTCTATTCTCTCTAGGTGATAAAAATCCATTCTCTCAATTTTTTGTAGGTCAAAGCTATCTTCAAGGGTTAGTCTCTGATCCTCATGTGAATGTCAGCGTTGGGAATGTTACCTTTGAACCGGGATGCCGAAATAACTGGCATATTCACCGCGGGGGGTATCAGATTTTGCTAGTTACAGGCGGGGAAGGCTGGTACCAGGAAGAAGGCAAACCTGCCCAAAGCTTGAAAGCAGGGGATGTCATTGTCACACATGATGGCGTCAAACACTGGCATGGTGCCAAAAAAGACAGCTGGTTTGTTCACATCGCGATTACGTCAGGCAAGCCGGAATGGTTAGAACCCGTATCGGACGAAGAATACCATAAACTTTGAGAGAAGTTCGAAAGAGGGATTTCTTTTCCTCCGTACAGGCACGGATGGGCCTCCGCCCACATACAATGAATTGACCCAAAATGAAGCGAGGTTGTATTCATCGTGATGTGAATCTGCGGGAGGTGTCATCTTTGCCGGGATTGTTTACCGCAATTGCTTTATTCATTAAACAGCTGACGTTGCTCGTATCGTATGTCAAAAATAATGCGTTTCCGCAGCCCCTGACCGAGGAAGAGGAAACGAAGCATCTGCAGCGTATGGCGGAAGGGGATGCGGAGTCTCGCAATATCCTGATTGAGCATAACCTGCGGCTGGTGGCGCATATCGTCAAGAAATTCGATAACACCGGCGAGGATTTAGAGGATTTGATCTCGATCGGGACGATTGGTCTGATCAAGGCGATCGAGAGCTTCCGGCCGAATAAAGGGACGAAGCTCGCGACCTTTGCGGCCCGTTGTATCGAGAACGAAATCCTGATGCATTTACGTTCGCTCAAGAAAACACGCAAGGACGTCTCTTTGCATGATCCAATCGGAACCGACAAGGAAGGAAATGAAATCACCCTCATTGATATTTTGGGGACGGAAGCGGATGATGTGGTGGACCGGGTGCAGCTCAAAATGGAAAAGAGCAAAATTTACCGCAACCTGGACATCCTGGACGCGCGGGAGCAGGAAGTCATCAAAGGGCGTTTCGGGCTGGAGCATGGGGGAGAAGAACGGACTCAGCGCGAGATCGCCAAGGAGCTCGGCATCAGCCGCAGCTACGTGTCACGAATTGAGAAGCGAGCGCTCATGAAGCTGTATCATGAGTTTTATAAGAAGAAATAATGTTGTTGTTGATCGAAATATGACTATATAAAAGCGGGTTTGCGTTGCTGCGCAAAACTCGCTTTTTTTGTCTCCACAATACAAGAGTTGACAATATCATATAAATCCTATAGGATTTAATTACAAACTGACTGACTAGTCAATCATGTGGGGTGGGAACAGATTGAGCGGAGAGAAAGAAGCCCAAATCAACAGTGATCGCAGAGAGCATATTCTGCAAATTGCCATGAAGCGATTTGCCAAGGATGGCTATCATGCAACAAAAATTTCCGATATTGTCGCTGAGGCGGGGGTGGCTCAAGGGACGTTCTACTGGTACTTCAAAAGCAAAGAAGCGATTGCGCTGGAAATTGTGAAGGAAGGCCGGGAAAAATTGCTTGACGTCATCCGTCATGGATACCGACGGGAAGCAGGATCGGTGCAGGACATGGTACATGCCTCCGAAGCTCTGCTGGAAAGTCTGTTTCGGTTTGCCGAATCCAACCGGTATTTAATAGAGCTTATTTTCGGCAGAGGTGAAGGGGTTGAAACGATTCGCCATGCGATCCGGGAAACGAGAGCAGCTATGGAGAACTCTTTTCTTCTTAACATTCGCAGGGCGATTGAGTTAGGCATGCTCCCGGCTTCCATCGATGCTGAATTCCGTGCCACGATGATTATGAGCTTGATCGAAGGCGTCATTTCACGTTGGTTGCTCGGGTTCGCGCCGCCAGGCAGCGGGATCGAATCCAAAACGGCTCAGCAGCTTGCCGCGGAGACGGCCAGATTCGAATTTTTTGGTTTGCTTGGTGTTTAGCTTTGATTGGATAATGATCTGCCGTTTCGGAATTTTACCCATTCTGCTACCCAATAAATAAAAAGGAGAGAACATCCATGCTGAAAAGTAAGAAATCCAGAAATATGCTGTTTCTAACATTATCCGCCGTATTGCTCGTAGTTCTGGCATTGACTGGCTGCGGTTCTAACAATAACGGCAATAACGCGCCAAGCTCGGCTCCTTCCAACAATGCGGCGAACGGAGGAAGCTCCGCAAATACCGGAAGTGATTTATTGAACGAAATTAAAACAGCGGGTGTGATAAAGGTAGGGCTTATGGGGACTTACGCTCCTTACAATTTCCTGAATGAAAACAAGGAAATCGATGGTTTTGATGCTGACGTTGCGAAAGAAGTAGCCAAACGGCTCGGCGTTAAAGTCGAGTTTGCTCCGCAGGAATTCTCTGGACTGATTCCTAGTCTGCAGGCTGGAAAAATCGATGCCATTATCAGCCAGGTTACGATTACTGACGAACGCAAGCAGCAAATTGATTTTACCCAGCCGTATATTACGAACGAAGTTAAAATCATCGTAAAAGAGGATAATGACTCGATCACGAAGCTGGAAGACTTTAAAGGGAAAAATATCGGCGTGGGACTCGGCACAAACGATGAATCCTATCTCCGGAATGACGTGCTGCCGCAGGTTGGCAACTTCGAGATCAAAACTTATGACGATGTGATTACTTCCCTGCAGGATTTGAATGCGGGACGGATCGATGCCACCATCAATAACTTGTACGCCTTGAAACCCATTGTCGACAAAAACGGCTATAAAATTAAAGCGGTGGGCGATGCGATCAAATCCGACCAAGCGGGTATCGCGATCCGCAAAAATAACCCGGAATTCCTGGCCGCTCTGGATCAGGCTTTGACCGATATGAAAGCGGATGGCACCTATAACACTATCTTCCAAAAATGGTTTGGCGAAGAGCCGCCGGCAGAATAAAGAATCGTGAAAAGGATAAGGCCTTGAAGAATTCGTATTTTTTCATGGCCTTCTCGCTTTAACCATGGAATCAAAAGGGGATTCAAACGACAATGAATCTGGTATGGGATAACCTTCCTTTCTTGCTGAAAGGTGCTTATTACACGCTGCTTGTTACGGTTGTATCCATGTTTTTCGGACTGATCATCGGTTTGGTGGTTGCGATTGCGCGACTAAAAGGGAATTGGCTGGTTCGCGGAATTGCCCGCGTATATGTGTCGGTTATTCGAGGTACGCCGCTTCTTGTCCAAATTTTTATCGTTTATTACGGGGTTGTAGATTACGGAATTACGCTGGGTCCGCTGACAGCCGCTTATGTGGCATTGAGCATCAACGTGGGCGCCTATCTGTCTGAAACGTTCAGAGGGGCGATTCAGTCAATTCCGAAGGGCCAGACGGAAGCCGCTTATGCGACGGGCATGACGGGCTGGATGACGATGAGAAGAATCATTCTGCCGCAAGCAGCTCGGGTGGCCATTGCTCCTATGGGTAATACTTTTATCGGAATGCTTAAAGAGACGGCGCTGGTGTCGGCCATTACGGTCACCGAGTTGCTGCGTTCAGCGCAGCTGCTGATCGCTCAATATTATGTCTATATGCCTTTTTTCGTTGGGATCGCCGCCATGTATTGGATCATGAGCACTGTGTTCTCGGCCATTCTGAATGCGGTGGAGAAGCAGTTGTCCAAAGTATATTGAGGCATGAGGTGGAGCAAATATGATTCAAACGACAGGATTGTCCAAGTCTTTTAACGGAGCAGAGGTGTTGAAAAGCATTGATCTGCATGTAGCTCCCAAAGAAATCGTTGTGCTGCTCGGACCAAGTGGTTCCGGCAAAAGCACCCTGCTGAGATGTCTGAACGGCCTTGAGGAGCTGGACGGCGGATCGCTTGAGGTGAATGGTGTTCGAGTGGACGCATCCATGCCGTCTAAGAAGAAACAGGCCGCCTTCCGTGAAATTCGTCGTCATACGGGAATGGTCTTTCAGCAGTTTAACTTATATCCGCACAAGACAGCGCTTGGCAACGTGATCGAATCGCTGTTATCTGTGAAGAAAATGAAAAAAGAAGAAGCCGTACAGATCGGCGAACGACTGCTGGATCGGGTTGGACTGTTGGCGAAGAAGGATGAATATCCCTCGAGGCTGTCCGGCGGCCAGCAGCAGCGGGTGGCAATTGCCCGAGCATTAGCCATGGAGCCGGCGATCATGCTGTTTGACGAGCCTACTTCAGCTCTTGATCCCGAGCTTGTCGGAGAGGTGCTGGAAGTTATGCGCCAGCTGGCCCGGGATGGGATGACGATGGTCATCGTCACTCATGAAATGAAATTTGCCCGTCAGGTCGCCAATCGGATCGTGTTTATGGATGGCGGTGTAATTGTGGAATCGCAGGAACCGGAAGTTTTTTTTCAGAATACGGAGTCCGAAAGAGCTCGTAAGTTTATCAATCAACTTCAGGAGCATTAACAACAGAAAGTAGGTAATGATGATGAAGGTTATGACAACCTGGAATGGAAAACGTTTGTTTACATCAGTCGGGGATTCCGGTTATCCGGTAAGAATGGACGCTACGCCAAAATACGGCGGCGACGGCACAGGTGCAACACCCATGGAGCTTTTGCTGGCCGGACTGGCCGGATGTATCGGCATTGACATCACCATGATTCTGAATTCATTCCTTGAGAAGATCACTTCACTAGAGATCGAAGCGGACGGTACCCGGAAAGAGCAGAATCCGTCCGGCTTTACCGCCATTGAGCTGATCTTCCGCGTTGAAGGAGACATTCCAGATTATCAAATTTGGAAAGCTATTCAAATGGGCAAAGAGAAATATTGTGCTGTATCGGACTCGCTGAAGGCCGACATCAGCTACAGACTGATTCTCAACGGTCAAGAGGTTTTCCAGCCATAAACAAAAGGCACTTCCACACCAAAGCTTCGGACGATCAATACCCGTCCGGCATAATATCCGAGCTATCCCCCGTAGGCTTTTAGTAATTGAGACTTATGGGGAGGTACATGCATGTTTAAACGCGTAAACCGATTGGCCATTGAATTGCCCAGACCGAAAGCCCCGGATCCGAATGGCGCCAGCGTCGTTCAGGAACTGTTAGGCGGACGGTTTGGTGAAATGTCTACGCTAAATAACTATTTGTTTCAGTCCTTTAATTTCCGGGGAAAAAGCAAGCTCAAGCCGTTTTACGACCTCGTCGCGAGTATTACGGCAGAGGAGTTTGGTCACGTTGAGCTGGTGTCGAATACGATCAATTTAATGCTGGAAGGTACGACTCGTCCCGGGGATCCGGATTCCACTCCGTTAGGGAATACGAAGGATCTTCGTTTCTCCCCTCACTATATTGAATCCGCTCAGACCTCTCTGCCGTATGACTCAATGGGGCGTCCTTGGAACGGATCGTACGTCGTTAGCAGCGGCAACTTGATCTTCGACTTGCTGCATAACTATTTCCTGGAGTGTGGTGCACGGACGCATAAGGCCCGCGTCTATGAAATGACCGATCATCCGACGGCCAGAGCAATGATCGGTTATCTTCTTGTGCGCGGCGGCGTGCACGTGTTGGCGTATGCGAAGGCGCTTGAGATCGCAACCGGAGTGGATGTCACCAAAATGCTGCCCATCCCGAAAATTGAAAATCGGAAGTTTGATGCGACCCGTCCTTGGGAAGCCGCTGGTGAGCATCGCAGATTGTATACGTTCAGCGATCATGACTATCACGGCATCGCCCAAATTTGGCGCGGCCAGCATCCGACGGACGGCGGCAGGCTGGAAGCATTTGCCGGACTGCCGGGGTACAGCGGCGAAATTCCAGAACTGGAGCCGATTCAGGAGGAATTCGCCCCCGGCATATCGCCAGAGGATTTGGTGGAAATCGCGAAACGGCTGCAACGCGCCGCTGGGCTCTGAGTTTTGTACGAATACTCTGATTTTGAACACCCGTCAACTGCAATGTTGAGCGGGTGTTTTTTTACATATGAAAGGCGGCCTTCGGTTGACGCCTCCTCCCATCCGTGATATATTGTGTATACACGATATACACAATTTAAAAAGAGGGGGTATTCCATGCTGGCATTAGATGTTCGACATATTCATAAGAAATTCCCCGCCTTTGAGCTGAAGGATGTTTCTTTCCAGTTGGAGAAGGGATACATCATGGGCTTTATCGGAGTTAACGGTGCAGGGAAAACGACGACGATCAAGTCGATTTTAAATATGACTCGGATCGACAGCGGTGAGGTTTACATTCTGGGCAAGAACATGGCGGAACATGAGCTGGAATTAAAGCAGGAGATAGGATTTGCTTTCGGGAGCATTGATTTTTACACGCGCAGTAAGATTAAGACGTTGACGGATACCATTAAGAGGTTTTATGAAAATTGGGACGATCAAATCTACTCCTCCTACATGAAGAGATTTAACTTGGATGAGAATAGAAAGATCGCCGAACTGTCAACGGGCATGAAGGTCAAATACAGCCTGACGCTTGCTTTGTCCCATGGGGCCAAGCTGCTGATCCTCGACGAGCCGACCAGCGGGCTGGATCCGGCTTCACGGGATGACCTGCTGGATCTTTTTCAGGAGCTGATTGCTGATGGCGAGGTGAGCATTCTGTTCTCCACCCATATTACCTCCGACTTGGAGAAGTGCGCAGATTATATTACCTTTATCTCAAACGGGCAAATTGTGCTGAGCGGGGAGAAGGATGAATTCAAAGAATCCTATCTCCTCGTGAACGGTTCCGAGGGCCAGCTTGCACAGGTGAAGGAGCGGATGATTTCCTACAAAACGAACTCGTTTGGCTTTACGGGCTTGATCCATGCGGATGACTTTGACCCGACTTCGGGAATCCGAGCCGCCACGCCAAGCTTAGAGGATATTATGATTTACTATGCGAGAAAAGGGGGGCAGAACCATGATTAATTTGATCCGAAAAGATATCCGACTGGGTGTACATCCTCTATTATTGAGCATGCCTGTGTTAATGGGCGTTTTGATGTTTGTTCCTGGCTGGATTTACTTCATAGTGATTTTGTATTTTTGTTGGATCACCATCCCCAATATGTTTAACCAACTGAGAGCACAAAACGATTTGATGTTTACCTCGATGATGCCTGTTACGAAACGGGACATTGTGAAAGCGCGGATTATCGTGATCGCCGGACTGGAATTAGCGCATGTGGTGATTGCCCTAATCTTTGGCCTGGTCAGTCAGCGCTTCTATTCGGATATAACCTACTTCTTCTTCCCGCCGAACTTAGGATTCTTTGGTCTCTGTTTGGTGATGCTGGCGATCTTTAACCTGATTTTTATTCCGATGTATTACAAGACGGCGTATAAATTTGGTATGGCACTGCTGATCTCCACTGTAGCAGCTACATTGTTTGCAGGGATCACCCAGTGGATCGGGATCGCGAATTCGGGGATGAATCGTATGTTTTATGGGACGGAAGCGAATCATTTGGCAGTTCAAGCCTATATTCTGATCGCAGGAATCGTGATTTTCATTGCGCTTACCGCAGTGGCTTACCGGATGGCGGTCAAACGATTCCTTCAAGTGGAGATCCAATGAACATCGCGATATCCAATACTTCGGAGAAACCGATCTATCAGCAACTGTTCGAGCAAATCAGCGCCCAAATTCTAAAAGGGGAGCTGGAGAGCGGCTATATCCTGCCGCCCATCCGGCAAGCCGCCCATGAGCTGCGGGTGAGTGTCATCACCGTCAAGAAGGCGTGGGAAGAACTTGAGCGGCGCGGCTTGATCCATACGGTGACCGGCAAAGGGTGTTTTGTCGCTGAATTTTCCCCCGAAGAGATGCAGCGCATCCGCAACGAAATGGTGATGGAACAGTTGGCTAGCGAAGTGTCCTATTACAAGTCCTTTGGTCTGACCTTGGATGAGATGATTGAGTTGTTGAAGAAGGTGTACTGACTATTCCAACCGATACAACCGCACCCCGTGCGGCGGGATCGTAGTCCGAAGCTCCCCAGCCGTCGTAAGCTCCGCGGGAGCTTCGCTCCACAGCTCGGTTCCGGAAGAAATGCCGGATAAACCGATTTGCTCCAGAGGGAGCTCCAGCGGCAGCGCGCTTTCCCCTACATTAAAAACAGCTGCATAGTTGAACCCTTCGGGATGGTCGGCTGTCCAAATGATCAGGTCGTCTTGCCGAAGGGCTTCTTTGGCGCCGCGGCTTTCCCGGTGCATCCGCAGCACCTCGCGGTTGGTCAGCAGCGACAAGGTCCATTCGTCGTTGTCTCGGAGTTCCCCGCCAAAGATCAGCGGCGAACGGAAAATGCTCCAAAGCGACATCATCGTTAATTGTTCGTCGCGGGTGAACCGGGTCCAGCGATCCGCCCCGCCGCCGTCCACCGAGCGGATGCCGATATGCCCCAGCGGCAGCATGTCGCAGTCCGGCCATGACCCGGCTTGCGGGACGCCCTGCCATGCCCGGCAGCGGTCGAACATGTCCCTTAGCAGCGGCCACTGGTCCCAGAAATCGTCCGTCATGCGCCACATGTTGGCATGTTCGGCGAAGAAAGCTGCAAGCTCCACCGGAGCCGGTCCGGGGGATAAGCTGAGCACCATCGGACGGCCGCAGCGCTTGATCGCCTCGGAGATCAATGCAATTTCGGCTTGGTGGGTGCCGTAAAGCCGGGAAGCGGCAATATCGTCCACTTTTACGAGATCAACGCCCCATGAGGCATACAAGGCAAAGAGCGAATCATAATAGGCCTGCGCCCCTTCTTTGGAGGCATCCACACCGTACATATCGGTATTCCAGGGACAGATCGAATTGGGATGTGCAATATCACGTGCGGTTGCGGTCGTCCCCAAGATCGGTGTGGCGGCGTGAACGGCTTGCCGCGGAATGCCGCGCATGATATGAATGCCGAATCGCAGCCCGAGGCTATGCACATAATCCGCTAACGGCTTGAAGCCTTGGCCGCCGGCCGCAGAGGGGAAGCGATTCTCGGCAGGCATCAGCCGGGAATAGCCGTCCATCACAAGCGGAACAAACGGCCGATATTGAGACGAAAGGGCTCCTGGTTCATACCATTGAATATCCACGGTGATATAGTTCCAACCAAAGTCTTTCAGATGCTTGGCCATGTATTCCGCATTGCCCCGAATCTCTTCTTCCGTCACAGCTGCGCCGTAGCAGTCCCAACTATTCCAACCTAGCGGTGGAGTTGGGGCAATCTGCTGATGGTTCATTTGCAAAACTCCTTTACGGATGGATCTTTATTGCTCTTGTTAGGTTCATCTTACCTAAAGGAGTTTTGCTATATCTATAGTAACTTTGCGATATGAATAGCAAAATATTGCGTTTAATCGAAGAACAGCTTGCGATAGACCAGACTTTCGCCCCCGCTGCGGAACTCTCCGGGGGTGAGCCCGGTCAAACGGCGGAAGGCCTTAATGAAGTAGCTTCCGCTGGAGTAACCTACCCGCTCAGCAATGGTCTCAATGCTAAGTGACGTACCGCGAAGCAGGTCCATCGCTTTTTCGGTGCGGACACGGGTCAGATAAGCGCCTGGCGTAAGTCCCGTACTGTCCGAAAACCGGCGGATCAAGTGGTACTTGGACAAGCCAACATGCTCGGAGAGCTGATCGATGCTGATCATCTGCGCATAGTTGCTCTCCATCAACTCGGCGGCGCGTTTGACGCTCTCCGGCCAGTTCTTTTTGTCTTTCCGCGACGTGACCTGCATTCTGGCTAATTCTGTGACGAACTGATAAACGCAAGACGAGGCGATGAAGGGATCGGTGATGCGACCTGCCCCTGCATCGGTGACGATCATACGCGCCAACCGCACCGGTGCGGAGTCTGCGGGAAGATGAAGAACTTCTCCGGCTTCGCTGAGGAATCTTCGCCATAAGGGGAGAACCACATTCGGCCGGAACAGCAGGAACAAGAACTCCCAAGGCGCTGCAGCTTCTTCCGGGTAATAATAGCGATGGGAACTCGGAATTTCGGCGAGGAACGCTTGTCCGGCGGTAACGCGGTGAGATCGCTCGCCCAACTCAAAGACACCTTCTCCGGAGAGGGTATATTGGAACAGGAGCAAAGGCCCGTCCGTTCGCTCTAATCCATCCCAATAATAAGAGGGATCCGTGATCGAGTCATAGCCGGCGGCAAATAATACGCACAGCGGGAGTTCCTGATCTTCAGCGAACCGGAAGCCATAAGTTCCTCTTGTCATGACCATAGGGATCCTCCTTACCACTTCAAGTTTGGAACGAAAAGGCCATTATCCCATAAGTATAAAGGAGAAAACATACGGTGGACAAAGAAATGCAATAACAAGCCCTTGTCAGGCACCAACACTTTCGTTTTATAAAGCAGGTGGATAAAAGTTCCTTCTTACGCATCCCATCATGACCTGTTATAGTGGACCCGGAAAAACCATATAAGGGGAAGGTCATGATCAAAGTACTTATCATTTACGATGAATCCAATTATCCCGCATCATTGGTTTGCGACCTTAAGCGTGAAGCCATTCAGGTGGAAAGCGTGCAGGACGGGGGAGAAGGCGCTTCGTAAAACCGCTGTTTTCAAGCCGGATGTATTGATTCTGGATCTAGCCGCTCCCCAATATAAAAGGTACGAGGGTCACCGCGTGCCGCTAGATAGTAGCCAGCCAGGGGTGATTGTGCTGAGTGAACAAAACGACATTGCCGTTAAAGTGCGTGCCCTCGAACAGGTATCATGAACAAAATGATATAAGGGTTATCTGATACATCAAGGAACAGATCAGTCAGCAAAGAAGGGACTTGCAGATAAGCGAGAATCCAGCCGAAGGCATCGCTTGCGGCGATCTGGAACAGCACCATCGCCACCGTGCGAAACGTCCGCTTGAACACAAGGCCGACCTGACGAAGCGGGACGTCCCGGTAAACAAAGAAGGTGGGGACAAACGCATATACGCAAGCGATTGCCCCGGCCTTCGTCGCCGTAAACCAACCGCTGGCAATCCCGGGTCATTCCAGTTTGGCGGCTCCGCAGTACGGCATGAATCCGGGCGATAACCTCTTCCGGAACAAAAGGCTTGATCATGTAATCGTCCGCCCCGCCGTCCAAGCCCGCCAGCCGGTCCGGGGCGTACGGTGATGTGGAAGGTCGACCTACTCAATTAATGGATAGCCTCAACGCTGTGGGCGATCGCCTGTGCGCAATTTTACACCGGTGATGATCTGGCCAATCTGGATAGCTATGGCCTGGAACTGTTGACCAACGATGAGGTGATTGCCGTCAACCAAGCCGGCCGTCCGGCGCATGCAGTCTCAATGGCTACCAATCAGCAGGTGTGGTACGCTAATAATGGGGAAGGAACGTACACCGTAGCTTTGTTTAATCTGGGAACTAAAGGCGCATCCATGAATGTGAAGTGGAGCGACATCTTGTCTGGACGGCGCCGCTTCGGTCCGCGATTTGTGGGCCCATAAGGAGCTTGGCGATTTGCATATCTGGATTGTCCAACAGCCTGCACACGATCAAGCTGGTGAAAAAATCAGGCCGATTTATGCTGGATGCGTTTAGAATGCAAATTCCCGACCTGATTAACCTCACCGAAGCGACCTTTGATAAGGAGCCGTCCGCTCAAGAGGATATCCAACATTTCAGCACTTTCGCTTTGGTGAAGACGGCCGCAGCATTGTCGACGCATAAAGCCTATATCAGCGGTTATCCCGGGGGTCTGTTCAAACCGGAGAACTGTATCACTCGTGCGGAGATGGCCGCCATGTTGGCCAAGGCGGTGGATCTGAAGGAGACGGCAGAGGCGCATAGATTCAGCGATGTTCCGGCAGGTCATTGGGCCGCTGAGGCGATTGCCAAAGCGTCCAGAATGGGCTTGATGCAAGGCTATGCCGATGACAGCTTCAAGCCAGAACAGCCTGTCACACGGGCGGAAATTACGGCAATCGCCGTGAAGTTGATGAAGTCGGCTGCAGGGCAGCAAGGCGCAGGCTTCTCGGACTCCGCCGGTCATTGGGCGGAGCAGGCGATCCGAGCGGCCCAAGCGGCGGGTATCGTCAGCGGATATGCTGATGGCAAGTTCCGGTCTGCGAGATTGCGGAAGCATCGACAGAGCACACCGCGATGCCGAGAGCAGAAGGCGGAGAACTGCTGAAATAAAATAAAAGAGGAGCGCCACCCGGCTTGCTTCAGCCGATGGGCGCTCCATCTTTGTGCTTATTTATATGGATCGATGGTTTGGATGGTGCCGTCCGGATTGTAATGCAACTCGGTGTATTTGACGCTGCGTTTGTGGTTCACGCCGCCGGACAACGAGCTGTCATGGTAGAACAGGTACCATTTATCTTGGAATTGCACGATCGAATGGTGTGTGGTCCAGCCGATGACAGGCTCCAGGATTTTACCTTTAAATACGAAAGGACCTTGCGGGTTCTTACTGATCGCATAAACCAGTGTATGGGTCGTTCCGGTGGAGTAGGACAGGTAGTAATACCCGTTGTATTTGTGCACCCACGGCCCTTCGAAATAACGGCGATCCTCGTCTCCGGCTAACAGCGGATTGCCATCTTCATCCACAATCGAGATTTCCTGCGGTGCCGATTTGAAGGTAAGCATATCATCGCTAAGCTCGGCGAATCGCGGTCCCAGTGCTGGAGCGTCCGGTGCTGGTCCTTCGGCGTCCGGTTTGAAGGTGCCGGTTTGCCATTTCTCCAGCTGACCGCCCCAAAGTCCGCCGAAATACATGTATGCACGATTGTCGTCATCCACGAGCACGGCCGGATCGATGCTGAAGCTGCCTGGAATATAGCTTTCTTCCGCCTTGAAAGGTCCGGCAGGCGAAGAGCTGGTGGCTACGCCAATGCGGAAGATGCCTTCTTTGTCCCGTGCGGGGAAGTAGAGGTAATACGTATTGTTCTTGTAAGCTGCATCCGGAGCCCACAATTGCTTGCTGGCCCATGGGATATCACGCAAATGCAGCACTTCGCCGTGGTCGACGCACGGAGAGTTGAAGTCGTCCAGCGAGAGGACATGGTAGTCCTCCATCGCGTATTGGTCGCCGTTGTCGTTGTCGGGACCGTCGTGATCAATGTCATGGGATGGATAAATATAGATCTTGCCTTCATACACATGGGCAGATGGGTCTGCAGTATAAATGTGTGTAACAAGTGGTTCATTCGGACGTACAGGTTTTTCCACAAGGATTCCCCTTTACCTAGTTAGTTTGTTGACTAAACTTACTAACTTTAATTATACAGAAGCTTGGGCAACTATCAAGCTCTTGAAGTTATTTTCTCCGAAATCGTCGGATTTTATGGGAAATGTGGGAATGAATCACAACATATTTTTGCTAATTCAGGAATAGGATCACTGTGTAAATATGAATTGGTAAAAATTAACAATAGCATGTCCAGAACGAGGAGTGATGTGAATGTCGGATCATTTGGATTCATCCGATTCAAGACAGCCGGAAAACCAAGCTGCCGGGATATCGTCGATCCCCCAGCCGATCCGAGATGATGGCAGCGGAGCCACCGATACCGGCCCCCGGGACGTGATGCGGGATCGCGAAAACCCCGATATGCTGGTACCTCCGGTGACCGATAACGGATTGATTCCGAATCTGAAGTTCTCTTTTTCAGATACGCATATGCAGTTGAACCATGGGGGATGGTCCCGGGAAATTACGGTTCGGGAGCTGCCGATCGCTACGACGCTGGCGGGGGTCAATATGCGTCTGACGCCGGGGGGAGTGCGGGAGCTGCATTGGCATCAACAGGCGGAATGGTCGTTTATGATCTCAGGAAGGGCACGGATCACGGCGGTGGATCAGGACGGACGGAACTTTATCGCCGATATGGGCGTGGGGGATTTGTGGTATTTTCCACCGGGGATTCCTCATTCGATTCAAGGGCTGGAGGAAGGCTGCGAGTTTCTGCTAGTATTTGATGACGGTAATTTCTCCGACTTAAATACGTTGTCCATCTCGGACTGGTTTGCCCATACGCCGAAAGAGGTGCTTTCCGCGAATTTTGGCGTACCTCGTAAAGCGTTTGACCGCATCCCCAAAGAGCAGGTGTATATCTATCAGGACCGTGTCCCGGGGCCAATCGACACGCAAAGGATCGAATCGCCTTACGGAGAAATTCCTGTCAGCTTCAAGCATAGCCTGCTGGCCCAGAAGCCGATCCAAACGCCGGGCGGGACCGTGCGAATTGCGGATTCCAGAAATTTTCCCATCTCCAAGACGATTGCGGCCGCCCTTGTGGAAATCAAGCCCGGCGCGATGAGGGAGCTGCATTGGCACCCGAACAACGACGAATGGCAGTATTATTTGTCCGGGAAAGGACGGATGACCGTATTTGCTGGTAACGGCGCCGCCCGGACATTTAACGTTAGAGCAGGGGATGTGGGGTATGTTCCGTTTGCCTATGGCCACTACATTCAAAATACCGGTGACCGCAGCATCTGGTTCTTGGAAATGTTCCGCAGTGACCGGTTTGCCGATATATCGCTTAATCAATGGATGGCGCTGACGCCGCGGGAGCTGGTGCAGAGCAATCTGAATGTGGGGCCGCTGCTGATGGACGCGCTTCGCAAACAAAAGTGGCCGGTGGTAAAATACGACCGCCCCAATCAACCTCGCTCATAACCCAGGACTTCCGTGGCGTCGTCCATCTGCAAGACCAGGCGCTGGATATCAGAGGGATCGCCGCAGCGGGCAGCGATTTGCGGTAGACGGATGCCAAGCACCCTTCGCGATGGAACGGAGGTCGTCGTGCCCGGCTCGCAGACTGTGGTATATTCCGACGGTTCCTGCTTGGGACGAACCAGATCCTCCAGCAGGACAGATACGCAGGGCAGATCGCCAAAGTCCTCGGACGTAAACGGCTCAAATGGTCCCGAAACCGGGAGGTACAGCGTCTCCGACCAATCCACGTCCCCCGGCTGAATATCCACAATCAACTGCAACGGACGGATGGAATCGGTGTAAAAATCGCAATACGCCGCAATCCGCATCCCTATCGCCCTCCTCGACCACCGATTTGTCGTTCCAGCTGGGACAGCACCCGCCGGGTTTCCGGCGACCAATTCTGCTCCGCTTCGCGCTGGCGGCGGGTTGCCTCCTGGGCTGCTGCGATGAGGCTGCCTTGCAGCACCCGCCGTTGGATTTGGTCCAGCCGCTGCTCCGCCAGCTCCAGGGGGACCTGGAACTGTTCGGCGATGTAGACAATCGCTTCGCTGCGATGATCCGGCACCGGCAGCTTAGCGAACATAAAGAAAGGAATGGCGGCATACAGCACAAACTGCTCGGCCTCGGTCTCTTGGGCATGCATGAACAGTTCGGTCATCCTCCGCTGATCTCCGGCATGGCGCAGCACATGGCAAAGTTCATGGAAGAAGACGACCCGGGCCTGATCCGACTTCATCATTTTGTTCAGGAAGATCACATTCTCCTCGTTGTCCGAAAAGGACGGGTGATTCCCGTAAACCAATCCGATCCCAAAGGCTTCAGCGATGCGGTCGATGTCGAGATCGGCGGGGGACGATATCCCGTGGTTCAGATATTTTGTATTCATCCACTGCTCCAGATGGGTCTCACGATAATAGGCGTACAACATTCAAGTCACCTCTTGAATAAGAATGTATGTTCGGTCTAAGATCCGAAATAAGGGCCCTTAGGATCAGGGCCGTTGTACTTGTCTTGTAGACTTTATATGTAGTTATTTATCTTCGAATGATTTAGCCTTTAGCCTCGTCTCCGTCCAGCAGCTTCTTCTTCTGCTCCCGATACGCTTTGAGGGCTGCCTCCATCATGGCGATTTCATCCGCCGTATACGCTTCAGGTCCTCCGAAAAAAGACAAGCTCATGCCTTTCTCCGCTGCAGGAGACGGGTCGTTGGTCCGGCCCAGCAAATAATCGGCGCTGGTATCCAGAGCGTCAACGATATTACGCAGCACCTCCGGATCCGGCTTGCGGTCGTTTGTCTCATACCGGGACAGCTGAACGACCGAAATTTCGGCTTGGGAGGCGAGGTCTTTTTGCGTGAGCTGACGTAGTTCACGAAGATATTTGATCCGTTCGCCTAGCGTTTGCATGGTTACTCCTCTTCCTAACCGTTTCATTTAGTGTAGCACAAGTTGCCAAATTGGTAAAGCGAGATGGTAAGAATGGGATTTATTTATATTACCAAAATGGTAATTGTGAGGCTTGACATTACCAAAATGGCAACATATAATCAGGTTACGGTTACCAAATTGGTAAAAAAGAGGAGGTTGAAGGGGCTTTGTTCAAAGTTTGCAGGCTGTTCTAGACTTGGACAAGCTAATTGATTAGCCGGAGGGAAATGATATAACTTGCCAAAATGGCAATATACTATAGGAGGGGATTCAGATGGGGAGAAGACGCATTCATGTGTATCATGCTTTATTCGATTCATTGCCGGTGGACGAAGCAGCAACCCGAGCTGCGGTGGAAAAGTGGCTGGAAGAAGTCAGACGATACCGGCAGGTTGGATGGATTCGTAAGGAAGCGTTCATCACCGCACGATATGAGCCGCAGTTTCATGGTGCGACCCATGTTGTAAGTCAACCAACGGAACGAATTGCGATCGGGAACGTGGATAAGGAGGCGGAGCTGATTCGCAAATCAGAGCTGCTGGACCTTGCCATGGAGAGGTTATCGGAGGAGCAGCGAGAGGTGATACGACGCAGTTATTTGGATCAGAAGGGTGAGTACGATTTTATCAGCTGCGGCGAGATGGGCATCAGTGACCGGACCTACCGTCGCATCAAAGCCAGCGCCATCCGCCTTCTGGCGGCGGCTCTAAAGCTTGAGGTCTATAAAGAAGAACCGCAAACGGCAAAACACGGGGTCGGCTGAAAGCCGGCTTTTTTTCTGTTGTTATAAGAAAAATCAACGTTGTCCGATACCTGTCCGGTGGGTGTCCGTCAACTGTCCGTTCGCTTGGTTTTCCCCGTGTTACATTGGTAGCGTGGAAGATCAGGTTAAGGTTAACCAAATCATCGATAGCACGATGAGAACCGCTGAGCATGTCAGCGGTTTTTTGCTTTGGAAAGGAGGGGGGCGAGATGCAACATCAGAACAAAACGCCGCCGCATCCATCTGAGCCCGAATGGGTGCAGCCTTTGTGTTGCCAGGGGTGCATCTGGGGGCGGCTCGAGGGAACCAAGCAGTTTTGCAGCATGCCGCGCTGTATACACGGCGATTTCATGCTGGAAGGGAGGTGATTGCCATAGCAGAAGATGAGATGACTTTAGCTCCGGAATCGGTGCCAATCACAAGTGATCCTTGGATGACAGGATTAGCGAATTGGTCGTTAATGGTGCTGGGCTCCGAGTGGAAAGCCTACTGCGGAATGTGGCCGCAGGATGTGACTGCTCCGGGTGTGATGTGGCGGATGATCGGCATGGACGTACGGGCGTTGGGCCCCTCGTCTTATGAGATTCAAAAGCGGATGACGGCTTTTCTATTGGCGGAAGATGCGAACCAGGAACATGCTGCGCTACTGCGGCTGCTAGAAGCGCTGGGAACAGCGGTGAAAATCCCTCTGGATCCCGCGGCTAAGCGATATCTGCGAATTGTTGATCCGAAGCTGAGCTTGCAGCCGGAGGAAACCTCAGGGAGTCCGGCGGTACAAGGGCCGCTGACCGTCACGTTGCTTCAGCGCACGTCGAAACCGGTTGTGGAAGCGCCGCTGATGCAATCCGTTTTTTATCAATCGAAAATGAGGTGAATTGGTGTGGCAAGAAAAAAATCAAGGAGTCCTGAAACCGCATCGGCTTTAGCTGCGGCGGACGGCTCTAAGGGTTACCGTGTGGAGGAACTGATGGCCTGTTCCGAGACGTTGCTTGGCGTCAAGCCGGAAATTCTGGCCGGGGCGACGTTGGGAAGGGAAAGCAAATTACTTCAAATTTACGAGGCGAAACGGCTCGTTGATCAATTTTTGAGAAAGAAGGTGCTGTAAGTCATGGCAGGAGGAACATGGAATGTAACGGATCAACCGGTGTTGCCCGGGTTGTATATGAATTTCGTCAGCGCGGCGGTGAACGCCATCCAGGCGGGGGCGCGCGGCGTTGTGGTTGCCCCGGTTAAAGCCCACTGGGGGCCGGTTGGACAATTTGTGGAAGTTGGTAGTGAGGCTGCGATCCGGGAGTTGTTCCAGGAGGACGAATCGGAGGGGGCAACGGCATACAGTACGCTCTATCTCGCTTTGCTGGGTGGTCCGAAAAAACTGCTGGCTTACCGTCTGGCCGGGGCTTCCGCAACGGAGGCGTCGGTAACGCTTCAGGATGAGTCGGGTGCCGCAGTGCTGCGGGTGAAAGCGAAATATCCCGGCAAGCGCGGCAATAACTTCATCGTCTCGGTTAGCCCGAGTCTGTCGATTCCGGGCAGCAAGGAATTGAAGCTCCATGAAGGCACGGCTTTGCTGCGCACGTTCCCGTTGGGGGAAGGTTCGGTAGTTCAAGCGGCCGCAGCCATCAACGGTGATCCGACTAATACTTGGATCGCTGCTGAAGCATTGGGGGGCGGCACGCTGGCGGACGTCACCGGGGTGGCCTTAACCGGCGGGGACAGTGGGATCGCGGACCTCACGAACGCCGAGTACGCTTCGGCTTTGTCTGCGTTTGAGACGCAGGACTTCCACGTGCTAACGCTTGACGGCGTGTCGGATGCGGCTTTGCAGACCAGCGTTGCCGCTTGGGTGAAGCGCGTGCGCAGTGAAGGCAAAGGCGTCATCGCCGTGCTGGGCGGATCCGCCGCCGCCGATACCGCCGCCGACGCCATTAGCAAAGCGGTGGCGCGCAGCGCTGCCATCGATCACGAGGGCGTCGTGAACGTTGGAACCGGCGCGGTGCTGAACGGCCGGGCGTATTCGTCGGCGCAGGTGGCCGCCTGGGTCGCGGGCTTGATCGCCGGCCAGCCGCTGAAGGCGTCGACGACGTACGCGGCCGCGCCGTTCGACGACGTGACACGGCGCTGGACCCGCTCCGAGCAGGAGCAGGCGGTGCAAGGCGGCGTGTTCCTGCTCGTGCACGACGGCCGCCGGGTGAAGGCGCTGCGTGGCGTGAACAGCCTTGTCACGCTGCGCGAAGGGCAGAACAAAGGCTGGAAGAAGATCCGCAAGATTCGCGTCATGGACCAAATCAATGCGGACCTGCAGCGGACCGCCGAGGATGCCTATATCGGCAAGGTGAACAACACCGAGGAAGGCCGCCTGGCGCTGATTGGCGCAGGGAAGCAGTATCTGCAAACGTTGGCCGCCGAGAACGTGATCGAGGCGACCGGGTTTGATGTGACGCTGGATCCGCGTTTTTATGGCAACGCGCCGCAATTTACGCCGGAAGACGACCAGGTGTTCCTGGCTTGGACGGCGGATGATACCGATGTGATGGAACAAATTTTTGGCACGTTTTATGTGCAATAATTCGATTTTTCAAAATTGAGGAGGAGCTAACTAATGGCACAATTTCTTGATCCCGGCCGCGTGATTATGGGGACGTTTGGCCAGATTTTTATCGAAGGGGTATGGCAGTCGAATCTGAATCACCTGGAAGCCAGCGTTGAGGCAGAGAAAAAGAAGCTGAACCTCGTGGGCACCGATTATACGGTGTACAAGCTGGGACGCAAAAAAGGCACCGGCACGATGAGCGGCTACAAGGTCACGTCGGATATGATCACGCGCGGCTTTCAGAAATTTTCGATCATTCATAAGCTTGACGATCCGGAAGCCTACGGCTTTGAACGCATCCAGTTGAACAACTGCATGGTCGACAAAATCGTCCTGGCCAACTGGACCGCCGGCGAAGAAGTGACGGAGGAAACGCCGTTTACGTTCGAGTCGTACGAGTTGTTGGACCCGATTGTGGCGTCTTAAAGGGCCGTGGGCCGTATGGGTGGCGTATGAGGGGCGTATGGCAGGTGTCGTTGCTTACTTAGGGTAGAGGCACCCTGACGTGTGTACCTAGGCAGCTACGGGGTACGGTACTCCCTTTCGAACTCTCAGCGGCCCAATTGGCCTGGAATTAGCGGACATTTTGGGCGTTATTTCCGTTTATTTGCGCATAATGGGTGAAATAGCGGACTTTTTTGGCTCTAATTTGCGATTTGATGTCGTTGGACGCCTGGTTTGCGCTGATTTCGTGTTCATAAGGCCATGAAATGGTCTTATTTTTCGTTGGAGCCCGATTTTGTGTGGAGTAACGCCCATTTGTACCGCTATTGCTCAAGAGACACATTTGTATTTGGATTATCATCCGAAGGAGGAAGCGAGCATGAGTGAATATTCAGCTTTGGATCCGGTTCGCGAACAGGAAATTTTGGACGGGCTCTTTGAAACAGTGACGAATTTACCGGAAGAAACTGTATTTATCGGGCGATTGGGACTGCGTGTGACGCTGCGCGGCCTGACGTCCAGCAAAGTGGACGCGATCCGCGAACGTTGTACGGTGCGCAAGACGACCAAAGGGCAGGTGACCGAGAAGATCGACAGCGAGTTGTTTAACGCGGCGTTGATCAAAGAAGCCACATCGATGCTGGAAGTAGTGAAAAAAGCCGACAGCGGCGGAGATCACGGCGGGGAGCCGCAAAGTGTGAAGTTGAGCGGCTGGGACGACCCGCGCCTGACCAGCCGGTTGAAGCTGTCCGGCGGGGAAGAGGCGATCCGCCGATTGCTGCTGGCCGGGGAGCTCGACGCCGTAGGCGATAAAGTGCTGGAGATCTCCGGGTTTGGGGTCGACATCGATGACGTAAAAAACTAATCAGCTCCGGCGGCATGACGACGCTGCTGTTCCACATGTGGACGCGGCATCATCTTCGCCCCGGGGAATACTGGTCACTCCCGAAGGGAGAGCGCTTGCTGCTGCGGGCTTTTTCGGAACGTGAGTTGGAGATGTTGTGAGGTGCTGTGCGGTACTGTGGGGTGCTGAGGCTCTGGTCTTGGAGCCTTCGAGCTAGGCTCTACCCGCGTCAGTATGGTGGTTTGATGAGACTAACTGTAAAAAGTACCGTTAGTTTATTGACTTGGTGGGTGTAGAAGGCGATTAACTGGAATTCTTACCGTTAATTTTATGGAATTCAGCCCTACTCGCACTAGCGTTGCATTAACTTTTCAAACGATATTTCAAATCAACAATTTACTAAATTTGCAAATTATAGGCTGGTTTTCATGTACAAAAATAAAGAAATCCCCTAATGTTGAGTTGATCCAAAGGTTATCCATCAACCTCTCAACAAAAGGAGATTTCTATGGATAACAGTACAAATTTAAGTGTCATATGTCAATGTCTACAAATGTTAAATATTAATTCTTCCCGAGATAGCGTTTTGGATTATCGTGCTCGCAAGCTTTTTGTCGGTTCTTCCCTACTGCTGTTCATTGAAGCCCAGTTACAGCAACGAGAGTCTTATGCTGAAATGTCCGAGCATCTTGAAGCCAATGAAGATTTTCAAGCGATACTTGGTGGACTTGAAAGCATAAGCCCATCCCAACTCTCGCGGAAAATGAAGAAGCTTCCCCTAGAGAACCTTCACCTGCTTTTCATGCAAGTAACGAGACAAATCCAACAACTAACGGAGAGTAAGCCAGGAATCACGACTAAGATCGGAAAGCTCGCGATCATGGATTCTACTCAAATCACCTTGCCAGCGATTCTTTCCAAATGGGCTTACTGCTCTGCATCCAATCACGGCGTGAAAATGCACACTTCACTTCTAGTCGTCGACGCGAAGACGATGGTTCCAGATAAAATCATCGCCTCAACCAAAGATGTCGCAGACCACGAAGTTGCCCCAAACTTTACGGTCGATAAAGAAGTGACCTATGTGATGGACCGAGGCTATCAGGTGCACAAGCATTTTCAAGCCTGGGTGGACCAAGGGATGAAGTTTGTGGCTCGGGTTAAGGATAATACCCGATTGACGATCCTCAAGGAACGGGCTCTTCCCAAGCGGGGAGATTTCATTCGGGATGCGGATGTAACTCTGCCAGGGCAGCAAATGAAGTTGCGACTCATTGAGTTTCAGGATCAGCAAGGTCGTTTATATCGCCTTGTGACAAGTCGCATGGATTTGTCCGTGCACCAAATTGCAGATGTATATCGGCATCGTTGGCAAATCGAGCTATTCTTTAAATGGATTAAGCAACACCTCCGTTTAGTGAAGCCTCATGGGTACACCGCAGAAGCCATCTGGAACCAGATGTATATCGCGTTGATATCCTATGCTCTGTGCCTGTTGCTACGCCTGAAGCTAGAGTGCAAGCAAACCGTTTGGCAGTTACTTCGATTGATTCGACTCTATGCCGATCGGTCATGGACTAGGCTGCATGAAGCCTTATTCAAAAAGCCCACACGGAGCTCAAAAGGACGAACGAAGCGAAACGGTCGGCCCCCCAAGCAGGCGAACAAATCGATGAAGCCACGAATCATTGTAGAAGTATTGAACTAAATACTTAAATTTTAAAAAATGGGTAACGTGCGGGTCTAATCCCCTCTAAACTTTTTCAAATTTAAGCAAAGTGCGTCTGTAAAATATATACTAATCCGGTTTGTATATACTATATCGTTGTTCTGTATTTGTCTGAATCAAAGCAGAAAGAAGTCTTAATGCAACGCTAGTGCCCTACTCGGGAAAAACGGGCGAAATAACAGTAGGATTTCCAGTTAATTTGCGTGAAAGCGGGATTTTCCCAAAAATAACGGTAGGAAATCCTGTTATTTTTTCGTGGGATGGTTCCTGCCCGCTTAAATCCGAAAGAAAGGAGGCAAGACGACCTATGGCTAGAGATGACAATGACAAGCTTGAAATCAAGACCGACGACCGTGACGTTGATCGAACCGCGAAAAAGCTTCGCAGTCTGGACAAGCTGCTGCAGCAAACTCAGCGCCGAGCGGCGCTGCTCAGCAAAACCCGCATCAAGCCCATTCTCACCTTGGACGATCGCTTAACATCCGCAGCCCGAAAGGCCGAGGAAGCACTGGAACGTCTGCACCGGACGACGGTGAAGCCAACGGCGCAATTGAGCGATCGCGTCACTACCACAGCGCTGAGGCTTCGAGCTTCTCTCGCTTCACTAGCGGCCGAACCGTGGCAAGTTTCTATCACAGGTGTGAACTGGGAAACCGTGGTTGGTGATTCTTTTTCAAAGTGGATGAAGTCTGATGGGAAGAGCACGCTGGGACGGGTATCTGCGGCGATTGGAGAAGCGTTGGGAGAAGGAATAAAAAGTAAGATCATTGAGAGTCTAGGCATTGGAATAGATGAGGCGAGTGGAGGTAAGGGCTTAAATAGTGGAGGCTCAAGAATCTGGAAAAGAGCAAATCCCCCGCTTTTAAGTTTGCCGGTCTTTCCTATGCTAGACGCGTATGATTATCTATCTAACCGCTTGGCAGATAGGCCTCGTCATTCAATCGTTGATAATATTTTATCGATGCTGAACCCTATAACAATTGCTGAAAATTCAATGAGAGGCAATTGGGGACCTGTTAAAGTTACGCAAAAAGTCTTTTCTGGAATGGGCAAAGCATTTGAACCCATCTCTGCTCTTAGAGAAGATCATCCTAATATAATCAATTCGATAAAGTCGGTTTTAGAATTCGGCGGTAAAGTCATTAATGAAATATTCAAAGACCGATACAAAGAAGCGCTTGAAAGTAAGCTTACACAAGCCGCAAACTCCGTAAAGAAGTATTGGCTAGAAAAATGGCCAGGTTGGCGATCGCAACTTGAGACGAAAATCTCACCGAAGAAATTGGACCAACTCTCGGCGGCAGGTACAAAAGGTGCGCAGTTCTGGGGTAAAAGAGTAACTCCTTTTGTAAAAAAAATAGGAGGCTATGCGGGGCTTCTTATGGACGGCTATGAGATCTTTTCAGCTAAGCCTGGCAGGGAAAAAACTCAGAAAGTTACGTCTGCTATTTTAGGGGGGCTACTGGGCGCTGGAGGTGCAGCTCTCGGAACATTTACTGCTCCGGTAACTGGCGGTTGGGGCACGCTGCTTTTTCCTGCCCTTGGCGCTGCTGCAGGTGATTCATTAGGTGAACTATTGGGGGGGTATATATTTGATGTACTTTATGGGAAGAAAAAAACAAAACCCCTAGTGTATTCCAATCGAGTCATGGCTCCCAGCGTACAGGGAGTTACACGCCCGGGGACTAACGTGAACGTTCCCAAGGTTATGGGCACTCCAGTACCAAACTACTACCAATTGCCGGAAGAAGTGAAGTCAAAAATCGGTGGAGCTGGTTACAAACAAGCCCCAACCCCAGTCAATGTTTCCCTGTCAGAGGGTTCGATCAATTTAACGGTTAACAAAGAAAAGCTGGACTATCAAAAGTTGGCCGAAACCGCCGGCTGGAAAATCGCCAACGAAGTGCGGTTTGCGATGCAAAATCTGAAGTAGGGGAGGGGAGCAGGGACGTATGGAGATTCACTTAATTGACGGTACGGGACAAAATTTCGTGTTTCCCGTGAACCCGGAGGAGATTACGATCTCCCGGAGCAAAGGTGTGGAGACGGTGAATATCGTATCGCTGGGGGAATATGACTTTCCGGCTGGAGAGAGGGTGAAGGAGATCGCCTTCTCTTCTTTTTTTCCGGCGGCTTATGATCCGGGGTATTGCAACTATCAAAACCTCCCCGATCCGCAGGAGGCGATGAACCGGCTCACGACCATGATGAACAGCAAGTCGCCGGTTCGCATGATCATTACCGATACGGCCGTAAACGTGCTTGTGACCATCGCGGCTCATAACAGTACCTTTCGGGGTGGGGAGCCGGGGGACGTGTATTTTGATTTAACCGCTCGGACTTGGCGGGAGATGAAGGTGCACACTCAGGCGGATGCCGGCGGAGCAGCTTCGACAGCCAAATCCACCCGGCCGGACACGAAAAAGCCCGCAAAAACCTATGTCGTTAAATCAGGTGACACCTTGTCCAAAATCGCAAAGCTGGAGCTTGGTGACAGCTCGAAGTGGCAGCAGATCTATAATGCCAACCAAAAAATGATCGGCAAAGACCCGAACCGAATTAAGCCCGGTCAAAAGCTGGTGATGCCGCAGTGAGTTACGAAGTGGTGCTGCAAAACAAATACTACTTGCGGGAATTGGTTGAGAGCATCTCGCTCAAGGATTCACTCGCTCAAATTTCGTATCAGGGCACGATTGGGCTGAGGATTTCGGCTTCTTTTCCGGGGATTGAACCGGGGCAGGAGATTCGGATCAGCGGCGTGCCGTATAACGGTTCGGGCAGCGGCATTGCTGCTGGGGGCAAGATGGTTCCGTTGCTGCATCCGGGCGTGGTGTGGGATTGCTCCAGCACCTTGAGGCAGACGAAGCACATGACGGTGACGGTGTATGATCGGACGATTTATTTGGCGAAATCGGAGGATGAGTATCTTTTTCCGGCAGGGGGAACAGCAGCCCAGCGTCTTCAGAAATACGCGGCAGACTGGGGCATTCCACTTGATAAGGTACCAGATACAAAAACCAAGCTGAAAAAAGCCTTCTATCGTCCGCAAACCCTTTACAACATGATCTTGTCGGATCTGAAGGAGACGGTGAAGGCTGGCGGGGACATGTACGTGCCGCGAATGACACCAGCTGGATTAACCTTGTTCAAGATCGGCAGCAATGACGTGGTTTGGAAGCTGGAGCAACTGGAGGAAGCCACGCAAAATCGTACACTGGAAGGCTCGGTGACACGAGTGAAGGTCATCGGGACCGAGAACCGTGGCGATAGTGCACCTTCCAAGGTGTTGGCCGTAGCGAGCGGAGAGACTGCCAAATACGGCGTGCTGCAACGGATCGTGCAGGATGAGAACGTCAAAACCGCCGGTGCCGCCAAAAAATATGCCGAGTCCATGCTAACGGGCCTAAGGCAGTCTTATACCGTTACTTGCATCGATTTAAATACGATCCGGGCGGGGGATAAGGTGATTTTTAACGGGCTGAACCTGATTGTGACTTCCGTGTCGCATGAACTGGGGGATCCCGGGCATATGACGCTGGAGCTCGCGACGATGGACGACGTGAGAAGGAGGTATTTTCTTGAGCAATGATCCTTATGCGGCGTTGGCCGTTTCACTGCGGGAAAATGCAGCAAGAAAAGCTGCCGAAGTGCTAACCGGTGCGACGGCAGAGCTTGGGACCGTGACGGGCACGGGACTGAAGCTGGACAGTTTTAAGCATGAAATTCAAGAATACTATGTTGCAGAGTTCCCAGGCATCCTGAAGCTCCCGGAGTTGAAGATGACCGGAGAGGTCCGCGGGTTAAAAGACGGCGGAGGAGGCAGCGTTGAGGGCCAAGGGGAGTTTACATTTATGCCACCGGAAACGAAAGACACGGTGCTGTCGCTACAAATTCAACCCGGCGATCGCGTGCTGGCACTGCCGCTAAACGGCGGGAATGATGCAATTGTGCTATGCAGGGTGGTGAGCGGGAATGGCTAATCTTTTTCCGGAGGCGGTGGCGGATTCGTGGTTGGTTCCGGGACTGGACGAGCAGGAAGCGGTTGCGGATACGGTGACGTTTGGCCGGAGCTGGCGATTTGATTTTGATGCCGGGGAGTTCGTGATGACGCCTACGGGAAAAATCGCCCCTGCCGACGAGATCGCCGCCTGGAAGGTGTGGTGTGAAAAAGCGATCCGTACCCCGCGATATCGACATGTGATCTACTCCCGTGCGTATGGTCAGGAGTTTGAGGAGCTGATCGGCCAAGGCTATAGCCGGGCCGTTCAGGAAAGCGAAATCCGGCGGATCGCGACGGAGACGCTGATGGTGGACCCGCGGACGCTGAGCGTGGACGGGTTTGTTTTTGATTGGCGGGAGGATGGGTGTCGATTTACGTGCCGGGTCAAAAACGTGAGGGAAGATGAGTTGTTAGTGGAAGGGAGTGTGACGTGATGGCGGAATTGCCGCTTTATTTGCAGGATCAGACGGAAGAGCGGATTATGCAGCGAATGCTGGAACGGGTACCTTCGGATATGGATAAATCCGAGGGTTCTTTTATTTGGGATGCGGAAGCGCCGGTGGCCTTCATGCTGGCGGAGGCTGCGACGTGGGCACAACAATTGCTGGCGCGGGGATTTGCGAGCACGACGTATGGGGAGTATCTCGATCTCCGGGCGGCGGAGCATGGCGTTACACGGCGGCCGGCGGTGGCAGCGACTGGTATGGTGCAGTTTACTGGGGAGCCGGGGAAGACAGTTCCTGCGGGGACGATTGTGGCGACGCCGGCGGATGAGTATTCGGCGGAGGCGTCGATGGAATATGAAACGACGGCAGCCGTGACGTTGGATGAGAACGGAGTGGGGACGGCCCCAATTCGAGCGTTGGTTCCTGGCCGAGCGGGGGTTGTACCGGCGGGCGTCATCCAGGTGATGGCTACGCCCGTTAGTGGTTTGACGGCGGTTACGAACCCGGAGGCTACGCGGGGTGGAGCCGACATCGAGTCGGATGAGTTGCTGCTGGAGCGTTTTTTTTCACAGGTACGTAATCAGGGGACAAGTGGAAACAAGGCGCAATATTTGAAGTGGGCCGGTGAAGTGCCTGGCGTGGGCGGAGCACAGGTGGAACCGTTGTGGCAAGGTCCTGGCACGGTGGGGATCTACTTGCTGGATGCGGACAAGCGGGCGGCGAACGAGGAGATCGTTGCGGCGGCACAGGCATATATTGATCCGACGCAGGATGGGCAAGGCGAAGGTGTGGCACCTGCGGGAGCGATTGTTACGGTGATGGCTGCCGAGGAGGTGCCGATCGATATTCGCGTGAAGCTGACGCTGGCCAGCGGCGTGACAATGGCTGAAGTGAAGAAAAAAATCGAGGATGGCGTGCGGGCGTATTTAAAGCAGCTGGCTTTTGTTGACCCGTTGGTTCGGTTTACGCGGATCGCTGCGATTCTGCTGGACATTCCGCCGATCATCGACTATGCCGAGTTGACGGTGAATGGCAACGCAGACACCAATCTGGAGATCTATACGGGCCAGGTTGCCGTATTGGGGACGGTGGATGTGTATGAGTGAACCGATGCGGTGGGAGAAGGGAGAAGCTTTACGTGCGAGTACGAAGGAGTCTTTGCTGACCAGCCCCCGAGGGCGTGAGATGTTCTCCTATCTTCCGGGCTATTACGAGACTTCCCGGGTTATGCAGGCGGATATGAACGCCAAAGGTGCGGAGATGGACCTGCTGTTCGCGGCGCTGGACGAGACTTTTCAGCAGTTCTTTGTGCGCACGGCGACTTGGGGCCTGGACCGCTGGGAGAGCGAGCTTGGTATCGCGACTGACTTAAGTAAATCGCTGGACCAACGCCGTGCCGTCGTCGAATCCAAGCTGAGTGGCAGCGGGAAGTTCTCCGGGCGATTGGTGAAAAATGTGGCCGAGGCGTATGACCGGGGAAGGGTGGAGGTTTCTTTTCAGCCGGGGGAGTGGAGGTTTACGGTGAAGTTTGTGGATACCGTGGGCATTCCGCCGAACCTGGATGATCTGAAAGCGGCCATTGAGGAGTTGAAGCCAGCACATTTAAAAATGGAGTTTGAGTTTAACTACATGTTGATTCGTGATGTTCACGGAGTATTGACGCTTCATGAACTGGAACAAATCCCATTAAACAAATTTGCAGGAGGTGATCCGGTTGGCAACTAACACACCGAATCTCAATTTGCTTAAGAAAGATCCTATAGCCGACGGAAACGAAACCTTTAATATTCAAACAATGTTGAATGATAACTGGGATAAGATTGATGCGGCCATAGGAGAGATTGATATCCCTGATGCTTCGTTAACAGTGAAGGGGAAGGTGCAGCTTTCGAATGCAACCGATGGTACTCGGGAGGATGTGGCAGCGACTGAAAAGGCAGTGAAGTTGGTAAGTGATAGTGTTGCTTCACATTTGGCGGATGTTGAGCAGAATTTCAATGTTTTGGGAAACTGGTTTATTTCGTCACTAGAAGCAGGACAGATAACAAAGATTAGGGTAATTGGCGACTCTATAGCGGTTGGTCTTAACGTGCCAGGAGCGGGAGAAGACCCAGACGGGAGAGTAATTGTTGACCAAGGTGGCGTAGTAAAAAGAGAACCGCTAAAAACGCCTCCAGGATGGGTTAACTTATTCCGTAAGTATATTGAGGGAAAATTTCCAAATGTTGATTTTTTCAATGCTGGTGTTGGTGGCTGGTCGGTGAGCGAGGAAGGCGTGACGTATAGGGATCAATGGGTTGGTACAGACAATGACGTTGTGTTTGTCATCTTGGGTACTAACGATCGCAGTGCTGTAGCCGATGCGCAAGAGTTTGAAATGGCCTTAACTGAATTTTTGCAATATGTGGAGACAACTTGCAACCATCTTTTTGTAATTTCCCCATCTCCTACGCTAAACGATTTTGATTCCTCGGGTAATATCGTTTCGGGCAGAAATATCACGATGGATGTGATAGACCGGGTAACAACCAAGGTCTGCATCGAAAATAAATGGCCTCATTTTTCGTTTTACAGGGAGTTTTTAAAGTATTCCGCAGAAACACGAGCACCGCTGAATCAATTATTACAGTCTGATGGCGGCTCACATCCACTAGCATCTGGACATATGTTGATGTGGAAAATTATGCAATCAAAACTGGGTATTACTCAAGATACGTATAATTACGAAAATGAATTAATTACGGCAAGTAACAGCGGCAATTTGCAAATTATATACAAAACCGGGTCAACAGAAACGTCTTCAACCCCAATCACAAGTTATCCAGATCGCGCAATAACATATTTGCATGTATCGAATGCTACTGCAGCGGGTAGGGGATTTCCGGAGGGTATCGGCGGAACATTAATAACTACCCGAACAACGACAGATTCATACGCCTGGCAAGAGTATCATATAATCTACTCGAATAAAATCTATAGACGATACCAACTGCAAGGATCAGGCGGATGGTCCGCATGGACATTAATTTTTAATCCAAGTGCCTAATCGGATCAAACTATGCAACAAAAACTCGAACATTAAATAGTCTTTATAGTTTTTTCTGCCCTCGGTCCCCCGAGGGCTCTTCATTTTCCCCGAAAGAAGGTGTAATCATGGACATTACGATCATCACCGCGGTAACCTCCGTGCTGGCGGCGGTGAGCGGGATTGCGTTGGGGTGGGCGGGGCGTGCAAAGGCGGCGAGACGGGAGGCTGAGGAGTCGGCTGAAGCGGAGGCTGTGCAACGGGCGGATGTAGAGTACATCAAGCGGGGCGTAGACGACATGAAAATTGAACAAAAGCTGCAAGGCCAGCGATTTGAAGCCTTCTCCGAGCGGCTGACGCGCGTCGAGGAATCGGCGAAACAAGCCCATAAGCGAATCGATCGGCTAGAGGAATAAAGCTCTTGTGAATTATTGAGGTATATGGAAGAGTATGCTAAGATAACAATAGAAACAAGGAGGCTGCGCCACAGCCTCCCCGGTACAACACTTGGGTGGGAAACCTCCAAATGTACATCAGAGAATAACCCGCACCTTGGCGCTAACCTGGGCGGGTTATTTTAGTTAGAAAACTTCATATGCATCACATCCGATCCGGAGGCGCTACTCTCCCGTCCAAATTCATGCCAAATTATACCAGAGTCTGCTAAATATCGCAGGCTCTTTTGTTTTATGATGAAAATCCTAGAATCGTACTCACAAGTGCACAAGCGAAGGGGGCACCTTGCGGAATAGCATAAATGGAAGGGGTGAAATCGCTTATGGATACACAAAAGTACCGAATTGAAAGGCGATACATTGCAAAGCGGCCTAATGTCCGGCCAGGGACGAGGTTGACGACGGGAACCCCGGAGTTTTTTGTGGCGCATGACACAGGGAATCCGGGGGCAACGGCGGACAACCACTATGCCTATTTCAACTCGCTGAAGGATCGCACGGCCTCGGCCCATGTGTTTATTGATGATACAAAAATCCTTGAAATTATCCCGACAGGTACCGGCCCCGATCCTGCGGAGAAAGCCTGGCACGTGCTGTACAACGTGAAGACGGACAATGATTTATTTGGCTATGATGCCAACGATGCGGCCATCGGGGTGGAATTTTGCTACGGCGGGCGCATAAAATTTACGGAAGCGTACAAGCGGTATGTCTGGTATTTGGCTTATTGCTGTTACAAATGGAACAAGAACCCTTACGTCTTTATTCCATCTCACAGGCAACTTGACCCGGCGCGAAGACAGGATCCCGACAAAGCTCTGGCTACAGGCGGGAAAACGATGAACCGATTGCTGGACGATATCTCAGCCGAACTCAAGACCATGCGTACGCCTAGCCCGACGTCAAACTCGAATACGTCGTTTACGCCATTGCCCGCTTCCATCGCCCAGTCGTTGATCGATAACTATGTTTCCCCCGCATGGTTTGCTTCGCGTGCCAAGGGGGACCAGGTTGGCATGACGCATTTTCACAATTTGGCGAACAATCTTCGGGTGGCCTCAGGGATTCCGCTAGCTTCTTCGTCCACTCCCGGCCCACTGATTCCGCTGCCAAAAAGCAATGCACAGGAAATCATCTTCCGCTGGCTATCGCCGGCTTGGTTTAAGGCACGGGACGAAGGAAATATGGCACGGGCGCAGCATTTTCACAATCTTGCGAATTACCTGCGCCGGGCTGCGGGCATCCCGGAGCAATAAGAAGGAGGGAAGTCATCGTTATGCAAAACGAGATTTTAACCAATGTATTGGCGTTTGCCTCGGTCTTGTCCGTATTTGTATTAGCTTTGGTGCAACTCGTGAAAACGACCTTCAACCTGCCCAAAAATCTAATCCCTTTCATCGGCGTGATCATCGGCGTACTGGTCGGAGCAGCGGCGTACCCATTTACGGAAATGGAGCTGGTGCTGCGACTCTGGGCGGGCGGTTTGGCGGGTTTGTCGGCCACCGGGTTGTTTGAACTCGGGAACAATCGCCAGGGAAGAACGAAGGACAAATGAAGGGCTTACGGTCATAGAGCAGCGTGATCTTGCTTGGAGGGCATTTCCACTTGAATAAAGAACATTTGTTTGCATATAATACAAACAAATGTTCTTATATGGAGATGATCCTGGTGAAAAAATACATCGGTCGAACCGTAGAAATCATCTACGTTGACCGTACAGGCAAGATCACGCAGCGGCGGATCGAAGTTCATGATGTGCGGGGCGGTTTGGTTCGGGCGACATGCCTGACTTCCCATGCCCCTCGGGCTTTTCGGATCGATAACATATTAGCTTGTGTACCTGTGGCAAAAGGGCGGCATACTGCCTCCTGAGCCTCCTATATTTTGGGCCGTTCGCTTTGCGAGCGGCCCTTATTTTGCATTTTTCAAATCAGGATGGTTGGTAGGTGCATTGTCAATACGTTTTTCTTTGTGATAGAATGAAAGCAAATAATCTCCATAAAATAAAGAGTGAAGATGCGGGAACATCTTCACTCTAACAACAGCCGCTTTGAAGAGCGGTCGGCTGTAGTTGGTAAAAGGAATAGACCCTTACCTACCACAAATGGGGGGTCTATTTCTTTTTGTTTTGGTTTGACGTAGCTACGATCGTAATGACCAAACCGATGAGTGCTATTAATAGCGCTCCGAATTGGATTATCAGAGACAGTGCGTCTTTAACCTCCACAGGCATCACCTCCCATCGGGGAGACTAGCCGACCACCCATTTAAGCCTTCTGTTGTCAGGACTATTATACCATATTTGGTAGAGTTAGTATAAAAGCTGCGAATTACTAGAATCCCCCGGTCACTTGCAAAGTGATACGGGGGTTTTTTTGCTTAATGCACAGTGTAAATTTACAACTTTTTCGGATATTATCGTAATTTCATGGGATATTTCCTGGATTCCCGGGAGGTTAAGATTAAATTAAGCGTAAGAGAAATGCAACAGCAAAACATTATAACGTTATATTCTCAAGAGCGAAATTCCGTGTTATGCTAAATCCAATCGGAGGCAGGCATGACAACGATCCATTAAAAAGAGGCGAGCTATGATGAAGGAAAGAGTCGTTTACCGCCATCTCAAAAGAGTTAACGGGGAAGAGATCGACATCGTTATCGAGGACGGCATCATCGCTGAGATCACTGGAGCCGGTCAGGCTCGCGGCGATCGGGAATGGGATGGGACCGACCTATACGTGTCCAGCGGTTGGATCGATATGCATGTCCACGCGTTTCCGGAATTCGACCCGTATGGCGATGAAATTGATGAGATCGGCGTGAAGCAAGGCGTCACGACGATCGTGGACGCTGGCAGCTGCGGCGCGGACCGGATTGGCGATCTTGTGGCCAGCGGCAAGCGGGCGGAGACCAATTTGCTGGCTTTTTTGAACATCTCGCGGATCGGTCTGAAACGCATCGACGAGCTGTCTGAATTAGCTTGGATCGACCGTGAGCTCCTGAAGGCCGCGCTCGCCGATTATCGCGACTCCATCGTTGGCCTGAAAGCGCGAATCAGCCAAAGCGTAGTCCGCGAAAACGAGGTCACTCCGCTGCGCATCTCGCGGGAGCTGTCGCTTGAGACAGGAATGCCGCTTATGGTGCATATCGGATCGGCGCCGCCCGATATCAGGGAGGTCATTCCGCTGTTGCAACGAAAAGATATCATTACCCATTATCTCAACGGTAAAGCGAACAATTTGTTTGACGAAGCGGGCGAACCGCTCCCGGTGTTAACCGAGGCGATCGGCCGAGGGGTGCATCTTGATGTGGGCCATGGCACGGCGAGCTTCTCGTTTCGGGTGGCCGAGGCGGCGAAGCGACAAGGGATCCACCCCGACACGATCAGCACCGACATCTACCGGGGGAACCGGCTGAACGGTCCGGTGTACAGTATGGCCAATGTGTTAAGCAAATTCCTCTATCTCGGTTATCCGCTTGAAGAAGTTATTGCTGCGGTAACCACTCGTGCCGCACAATGGCTGGGCCGAGAAGAGCTTGGCCGTATACAGGTCGGGGACCCGGCCCATTTAACGTTGTTTGCCGTTAAGGAAGAACCTGTGGAACTCGTTGATTCGGAAGGAGAACGGCGCGTCTCGAACCGCCGTATCGAAGCTAAAGGAGTGATCGTCCATGGAAAATTCATTGAATGCAAAGTACGGGCTTAAGCGCGTGATCAACGCCAGCGGGCGGATGAGCATCCTTGGTGTATCCGCGCCAAGTGACACGGTGATGGAAGCGATGAAGCGCGGCGGCCAAAGCTACGTCGAAATCGCCGACCTCGTTGACAAGGCGGGAGACTATGTCGCTAAGCACGTGGGATCGGAGGCGGCGGTGGTCGTAAACTCGGCCTCCAGCGGCATCGCTTTGTCGATAGCGGCGATTGTGACGCAGGGCGACCGGCGTAAAAGCTTACGTCTGCATCAGGAGGAAATCCCCCGTAACGAAATCATTATGCTGAAGGGCCACAACGTGCAGTACGGCGCTCCCGTGGAAACGATGGTGTACCTCGGCGGCGGCAAGCTGGTTGAGGTTGGCTACGCTAACGAAGGGCGGGCCGAGCATATCGAAGACGCGATCGGCGACAGAACCGCGGCGATTCTATATGTGAAATCGCACCACGCCGTGCAGAAGAACATGATCTCCGTCGAAGAGGCGTGGGAGGTCGCGAAACGGAATCAAATACCGATGATCGTCGACGCAGCGGCGGAGGAGGATCTGCAAAAATACGTGAAGTTCTCCGACTTGGCCATTTACAGCGGCTCCAAGGCGATCGAGGGCCCGACCTCCGGTATCGTTGCCGGAAAACGCACGTACATCGAATGGGTGAAGGTACAGCTGCACGGCATTGGTCGGAGCATGAAGGTGGGCAAGGAAACGACCTTTGGTCTGCTGCAAGCTCTGGACGAATACGCCGTCAAACCAGACAACAGCGAGCGCGAGAAAGAGGCTTTGCAGACCTTGATGCCGTTGAGTGAGCTCCCGGGAATCCGGGTCTCCATCGTGCAGGACGAAGCCGGGCGAGCGATTTACCGGGCCCGGGTGCAGGTCGACCCGCAGCAAGCCGGAATGACGGCGAAGGAGATGGTACATGCGCTGCAAACCGGCGAAATTGCCATTTACACCCGGGATTATGGAGTTAGACAAGGGTATTTTGATATCGATCCTCGCCCGCTGATGGGGGACGATATCCAGATCATTGCCGCAAAAATTCGCGAATTGGCAGGAGGACGTTAAGATGTCGCAAATCGCAAAACGTTTTTATAAAAATCGGGTAGCCCTCAACGTACTAGCTAAAGATATTGCGAACGCCAAGGCAGTGTTCGAAGCCGCGGAAGGTCATGTTCTCGTTGGGGTCCTTTCCAAGGACTACCCTACTGTTGAGGAAGCCGTAACGGCGATGAAAGCTTACGGCCGGGAAATCGACGATGCGGTGTCGATTGGCCTTGGCGCCGGCGATAATCGCCAAGCGGCAGTCGTTGCCGAGATCGCCAAGCGTTATGCCGGCAGCCACATCAATCAGGTGTTCCCGGCTGTTGGGGCGACCCGGGCGAATCTTGGCGGGCAAGACAGCTGGATCAACAGCCTGGTATCCCCGACAGGGCAACCGGGATACGTGAACATCTCCACCGGCCCGGCCAGCGCCGCCCAGGAGAAGCCGGCGATCGTTCCGGTTGAAGCGGCGATCGCGCTGGTGCGTGATATGGGCGGCAACGCGCTCAAATATTTCCCGATGCAAGGCTTAAGCCGCGAAGAAGAGCTTCGCGCGGTGGCGGCTGCTTGTGCGAAGGAAAATTTTGCGCTGGAGCCGACCGGTGGAATCGACCTGGACAATTTCGAGCCGATCCTGCGCATTGCCTTGGAATCCGGCGTACCGCAGGTCATTCCGCACGTATATACCTCGATCATCGACAAGGAGACCGGTTACACCCGCACCGAAGACGTGCTGCAGCTGACCAAAATCATGAAACAGCTGGCGGATGCTTATGCCTAACCGCCGCATAGCAGCCTTCGGTGAAGTGATGATGCGTCTGCAGGTCCCGGGGTACGAGACGTTAGCGCAGGCGGATACGTTGAAGTATTCTTTTTCAGGTACCGGAGTAAATGTGGTGTCGGCCTTATCCCGCTATGGGCATGTTGGTGCACTGGTTACGCGGTTGCCGGATAATCCGCTGGGCGATGCCGCCGTCGCCTATCTACGCAAGCTGGGCATTGACACCGCCCACGTTGTCCGGGGAGGCAAGTACGTAGGCATGTACTTATTGGAGAACGGCTTTGGTGTGCGTCCCAGCCGCGTCACATACTCGAACCGGTTGGACAGTAGCTTTAACACCGCGCCGGAAGGAACCTACGATTTCGAAAACATCGCCGCCAGCATGGAGGCGATCCATTTCGACGGGATTACGCTGGCAATGAACGACGGCGTACGATCCCACATGAAGGCGCTCGCCGAAGCGGTTAAGCGGCAGGGGGGCAAGGTGATTTTTGATTGCAACTACCGGCCGTCCCTTTGGGGAGAAGGCGGATATGCCCAGGCGAAACCGCATTATGAAGCGATGCTGCGGTTGGCGGACATCGTGATGATGAATGAAAAGGATGCACTGCTGACCTTGGGAATGGCCACGGACCAACAGGACCGGGAGGAGCAGCTGAAGGAGCTGATTCCGGCCGTGGCAGCAAACTATGGCATTTCCGTAATTGCCGGAACGCACCGCCAAATCCACCGCAACAATACGCATTCGCTGCGCGGATTTCTGTACAAGGGGGAACGTTTTGCGTTCTCTGATCAGCTCACGTTCTCCGTCTATGATAGAATAGGGGCAGGAGACGCTTTTGCGAGCGGGATTATCCATGGGGAGTTGGAGGGCTTTGCCCTGGAGAAGACTGTCCGGTTTGCGGCGGCAGCGGGCATGCTGGCCCATACCGTGCCGGGCGATACCCCGATGGCGACGGAGGCCGAAATCCTTCGGGCGATGGAGCAATCCGCCGCTGGCGATGTGGAAAGGTAGGGAACAGGTTCGTGATGTTGTCCCGCAAAGATAGACCGTTATATTTACAAATCAAAAACATCTTGAAGGAACGTATCTTACACGGCGTATACCCGCTAGGTTCGAATATCCCTTCTGAGCCTCAGCTGGAGCAGGAGTTTGCTGTCAGTAAAATCACCGTCCGCGGTGCGATTCAGGAGCTCGTCCAGGAAGGCTATCTGGAGAAGGGCAGCGGCAAAGGCACCAAAGTGATCCGCAATAAAGCCGCCTCCAAGTGGTCGAAATGGAAGCACTTCACGGAGATTCTGGTGGAGGAAAGCCATCAGATCCGCAAGGAGTGGCTTCGCGCTGAGACGGTGCGCAACGAGGCGGGCTCCGAGCTTCACCAGCTGTTCGGGGAGCGTTGCTTGAAGCTGGAACGTGCGTATTATCTCGACGGTGAGCCGTATATTTTTTACGAGCATTATTTGGCCGCCCCTTGGAAAGAACCCTCGGAACCGGAGCTTGAAGATTTCCGCGACCATTCGCTCTATGAAGTTCTGGAGGAGTGGGGCGTATCGCTGGACAAGCTGAGGGACGAGTTCGCGGTGTCGCTTCCGCCAGCCGAGGCAAAGCAGTTTTTGCGGTTAGCCGACGGGGTGCCCGTGCTCAAGCGTTCGCGTTATTCGCGGGATGTCCAAGGAAGACTGGCCGAATATAGCATCGGCTACTATAATACGGAGCTGCAAAGTTACATCGTTGATTATGACGCATAACGCGGTTGCTCGAATGAACATCAGACCCCAGATTGTTGCTCTAAATGCAACGACCTGGGGATTTTTTATGCGAAAAAAATGATCAGAAATTATTCAGATGTTTTCGAAAGTTTATGGGATATTTCCGCCAGAACGCCGGGGCTATAATAACAATACAGATTTTTATATCTAGATTGTTATAGGGGTTTAGGAGGAGGAGCGCAGATGAAGATCACGAGACATCCGGAAAATCCAATCGTGGTACCGGGCGGTTTTGAATGGAGAAAAGTAACCGTATTCAACCCGGCGGTGATCATCGATAACGGCAAATTTTATATGATCGAACGGACGGCGGGATCGCTGACACCGTGCAAAAACTACCTGGGGTTGTTGGAAAGCGAAGACGGTGTCCATTTCACCCACGTAAAGGACGAGCCCATCGTTACGCCGGACATGCTGGGGTTCCCGTACGGCAGCGTGCAGGACCCGCGGATCGTTAAAATCGACGATACGTTTTATATGAACTATGCGCTGCGTCCATGTGCAATGAGCTACTATCCGACGGGACGAGGCGTTCCAGAGCGTTCGATTCCGAAATACCCGGACGGATGGGGCGAGCAGGAAGGCCATTGGTTGACGCGTTCATCCATCCTTGCCTCCAAGAACCTGATCGACTGGGAATTCGTCGCCGACACGACGCCGCTGGACATCAATGACCGCGACAACATCCTGTTCCCCGAGAAGATTAACGGCAAGTTCGTGCTGCTGCGGCGGCCGGAGGAATACGTAGGCGAAGCGTACGGCACGGAAAAAGCGGCGATGTGGATCACCTACTCCGAGGATTTAATCCATTGGGAAGAGCCGAAGCTGCTGGCGAAAGCGGAGAACATGGCTTGGGAATCGCGCAAAATCGGAGGATCGACGCCGCCGGTGCGGACGGATCGCGGATGGCTCGTGCTCTATCACGGCGTGGACGACGAGGTGGTTTACCGCGTGGGGGCTATGCTGCTGGATCTGGAGAACCCGGAGAAGATCATCGCCCGCACGAAAAACTTCATCATGGAGCCGGAAACGTACTACGAAAAATTCGGCTACCAGATTCCAAACGTCATTTTCCCGACGGGGAATGTCGTCAAAGACGGGTTGCTCTACATCTACTACGGGGTAACGGATACCGCGATCGCGCTGGCGACAGTGCCGTTGGATGAACTCGTGGATTATATTCTGAATGAGCCGCAAGACTAAAGGTTGCCTTTGAATAACCGCACTAAAGCGGTTTTTCAAAGAGTAAGACTTGCAAACGCTTCCCATAAATTATGTGAAAAAATATGACATGAATTTACGAGTTTGACAGGATATCCTTTAAAAATCGGCTAAATATTTCGGATATAATCGAAAATTTATGGGATATAGTCGATCGGAGTTGGCTTTTATAATAAGTCATATAACAGGTGTCGAAATAAAAGCGTTCATCTCCTGTTATGTTTATGGAAGTCATCAAAAATAACAAGAGAAGAGGGTTGATTATGGGCAAAACAAACAGAGGCAAGAAATGGGTATTGCTCGGTTTGGTTGCGGTGCTGACGCTGTTCGCGGCGGCCTGCGGCAAAGAAAACGCGTCAGGCGGTAACAGCACCGGCAACGCCGGCGGAGCAAACGAAGCGGAAACAATTACTTTGAACATGATGCATCCTTGGACTTCCCCGAACGTGGACAACGAAGTCTACAAAGCGCGGATCGCCGAGTTCGAGAAGACGCACCCGAACATCGTGATCAAGCAGGATGGCGTTCCATCCGCCCAATATAAGACCAAGCTGCGCACGCTGGCAGCCGCCAACAACCTGTCCGACATCAACGTCGTTTGGCCGGGAGCGGACTTGACACCGCTTGTTGCCGGTAATCTGCTTCAGCCGATCAACGATCTCATGGACAACTGGGGTTCAATTTTGCCAGAAGCCGCACTTTCCGGATTTAACGTGGACGGACAACAATATGCGATCCCAACCAAACAAAACTTCGTAGATATCATTTACTACAATAAAGAGATGCTTAAACAAGTCGGCTATGATCAATTCCCTGACACCTACGATAAATTCATCGATGTAGTGAAAAAACTGAAAGCCGCGGGCATCACCCCGATATCTCTCGGCAATAAAGAACAGTGGCCGCTGCAATCGTCCTACATTTCGATCATTGGCGACCGGTTCACCGGAAGTGATTTCCTCCCGGCCGTGCTTGAAGGCAAAGCGAAATTTACCGATCCCGAGTTCGTAAAAGCTCTTTCGGTCATTGACGAGTTGAGTAAACTGGGCGCCTTTAATACGGATGCCAACAACATGGATTCCGTTCAAGGCCAGGACTACTTGATCCAAGGGAAAGCAGCGATGCATATTTCCTCCGCTACCGTTGACGCAAGAGTGCGGATTAACAACGAAGAGGGAGATAAATTTGGCATCGCCTTGTTCCCAAGTGTCGAAGGCGGTAAAGGCGATCTGAAGAAGAGCGCAGGTATTGTGCAATACGGCATTGCAATTAAGAGCGGCCTAGATGAGAAGAAGAAAGCGGCTGCTGAAGAGTTCTTGAAGTTTTTCGTCAACGAAGATTTGTATAAAGAACTGATCCGCAACGGGGTTGTCGTGCCAGCGAAGGTGGAAATTCCTGATGACGCCAGCCCGTATCTGAAGGAAATGCTGGCGCTGACCGGTAACGGAACCGCGCCGGTGTTCGACAGTGTCATTCCTACGCAGGTAGTAGACGTCTTGCAAAACGGACTGCAAGCGTTGACCGTAGGCCGCGGCACACCGGAAGAGCTGGCGAAGGAAGTTCAGGAAGCGATGGATAACTACCGAAATTGATCTCTTGAAATTGATCCTTCAATATCGATGCGTGATAGAAAACCCGATCCCCGGGTTTTCTTCATTCATCGGTGTTGAATCTACATTACGACATAAAGGAGGGAACCCCTGATGCAAACGTTACGAGGTGCGAAGCTGGCCATATTTATTGGTTTATTACCTGCCCTGGTCATCTATCTGGGGATCGCCATTGTACCGATTGGCGTGTCGCTGTACTACTCGTTAATGGACTGGAACGGCATCGGATCGATGAAGTTCGTTGGTCTGGATAATTTCGTGAAGATTCTGGGTGACGACATCTTCTGGCTGTCCGTCAAAAATAACGTCATCATTATGGTGACCGGCCTGATCGGCCAAATCCCGCTTGGGTTATTGCTCGCACTGTTGCTGAACCGCGGCCTGAAGGGCTCCGGGTTCTTTCGAACGGTAGGCTTTATGCCCGTCGTCATCTCCTCTGTCATGGTGTCCTTGATTTGGGGCATGGTTTATAACACGGAATACGGGATGTTAAATAACCTGCTGGGCATCGTGGGTCTCGATAGCTGGAAGCAGAACTGGCTTGGTGACGATCGTTGGTCCATGCTGTCGATCAGCCTTGCGTATATCTGGCAGAACTGTGGACTATATATGGTTATTTTTCTGGCCGCATTGCAAAACATTCCCGATGAGGTCAACGAAGCTGCCGAGCTGGATGGGGCCACCGGGCTGAAACGCACCTTCCGTATTACGATCCCGATGATTCGCAGTACGCTGATGGTTGGGGTTGTCTATAGCATCAGTAACTCCTTCCGCGTTTTCGACTTGATTCAGATCTTGACGGGCGGCGGTCCGGCGCACCAAACCGAGGTCATGACCATCCATATGTACAACAGCGCCTTTATGAATATGCGCTACGGATACGGCAGCGCAGTAGCGATCTTAATCCTGCTGTTCAGCTTGATCGTAATCTCGATCGTCAATCGCCTAGGCCGAGAAAAAGATGCCTAAGGAAAGGAGGGAATGGCCATGAGCATGAAGTCTGTAGGCTTCCGAATTTTGGCATACACTTTTTTAAGTCTATTCGCTATCATGAATATAGTCCCGCTGTTCTGGATGGTCGTTAACTCTTTCAAAAATGAACAGGAATACGCAGCCAGCCCGTTTTCGCTGCCGGAAGCCTTGCATTTTTCCAACTACGCGGAAGCGTGGCAAGTCGCGAATATGAATGTGTATTTTCTAAACAGTCTGTTTGTTACCTTTGCTTCATTAGCAGTCACCGTATTTTTAGGAGCCTTGGCCTCCTATTTCCTATCGCGGTTTCAATTTCGACTGCGCGGCATCACTTACGGCGTATTTCTGCTTGGCATGCTCGTGCCGATTCATGCAACATTGATTCCGATTTTTCTGATCATGCAGAAATTGCACTTGTTGGATACACATTTATCGTTGATTTTGCCGTATACGGCGTTCCACCTATCTTTAACGATCATTATTCTGGAGGGCTTCATGCGGGGATTCCCCAAAGACCTGGAGGAATCGGGCGTCATGGATGGCGCGGGTATTTTCCGAATCTTCTGGTCGATCATCCTCCCCATTACAAGACCTGCAATGGCTACCGTTATCATCCTCAACTTTATCTATAACTGGAATGAATATTTGTTCGCATTGGTATTAATCAGCTCGTCGGAGCTCAAGACGCTGCCGCTTGGCTTGGCCAACTTCGTCGGCATCGAAACGGCGAGTCTTACGTTGCAAATGGCAGCGCTGACGATGGCGCTGATTCCGATCATTATCTTCTATTTATTACTGCAAAAACAACTGGTTACCGGCATGACGGCAGGGGCTGTCAAAGGGTAACCGAGGTTCTCATAGGCATCATGACCGGACGGAGGCGAGTGCGATGGCAAGCTACAAAAGGTTTCTCGGCAGCTTTGGCTTAAAGCGAAAGGCGCTTGTCATTTTCCTCATCTTCGTGATTTTGCCGACGTTTGGCGTTGGCGTGGTCGTGCAAATTCAATTTAACGAGGTGCTGCGGGATCAGTTCATCAATTCCACGAAGCGGAACCTTGATAATGTCGCTGGCCAGCTTGGCGAGCAGACCAAAATGGTGGAGGATATCGCCAACTATTTGATTTTAAGTCCGGATATGCGTAACTTCCTGCGCACCTCCCCTCCGCTAAGCAGTGAACAACAAGCGGTACTGAAGCGGAACATTGAGGATTTCCTGACGTTTCAGCTGATGTCGAAGGGGTATATTCGTTCCATTGAGATTCACGGGTTTAACGGCAGTTCGATTGAAATGGGCGAGCCGTTTCGTGGCGACGAATCGAAATGGGAGGAGGCCGCCAAAGCTCGAAAAGGCGGGATTACCTGGACCGAAGGGTATACGTTGCATAGCGATTGGAACGGCGAGGTTCGGGTGTTGTCGATGTTCCGCATTCTCAACTCCTACAGTCAAATCACCCTACCGCTGGGAAGGTTGATTATTCGTCTGGATGAAGCGAGCATAGTGGGCTTGCTGGAGAAAGGGATCTTTAAGGACGGTGCTGGGAGCGTCTTTATCGTTGGCCCAGAAGGCCAGGTGATTTTAGGGACGACTCAACCGTTGCCGGAAGCCCTTCACCCGGATGCGTCGTTGCTGGACAAGCTGTCGTCCTCCGGAAAGGGAGATCTGACCTGCGAGGTGAAAGGTCAACGTTATTTAACTTTATATAAAAGTATGGAGAACACGGATTGGACACTGGTCGCCATGATTCCCGAAGCGAAGGTTTCTGAGGAGTTCCGCGGCATTAAAGTGACGATGCTGGTCATCCTGGCGGCGATTATGATGCTGGGCTTAACCGCGTTGATCGGCTTCCATTACACGATCATTCGCCCCATTTTGCGGTTGAAAAAAGAAACCAGCAAAGTCACCTACGGGGACTTTAACGCCCGGGTTCCGGTCAATTCCAATGACGAGATCTCCGAACTAAACCGCAAGTTTAACGAGATGGTCGCCACGATCCAACAACTGATTGAGCATAAATACAAGCTGGAGTTAAGGGAGCGGGAATCCGAGCTGAAGCTCCTGCAAAACCAGATGGATCCGCATTTTTTGTACAATACGCTGGATATGATTCGTTGGACGGCACGTTTGGAGCGGGCATCGAAATCGAGCCAACTGATCGAAATGCTGTCGAAATTTTTTCGCTCCAGCATGAATAATGGAAGCTACCAAACCACGCTGCGCAAAGAACTGGAATTTGCCCAATCTTATTTGTACCTGCAGCAGCGCAGGTTAGGTGAGAAGAAGCTGAAGTATTCCCTATTTATCGAGGCGGGCATAGAGGACGCCGTAACGTTGAAGGCTACGCTACAGCCATTAGTGGAGAATTTCATCAAGCACGGCCTGGACCGCAGCAAGCCGTATGGCGAGGTAAACGTACGCTGTTACGCCCGTCAAGGCGAAATTTGGGTGGACGTCATCGATAACGGCAAGGGAATGGATCCCGGTAAAGCTGAGGCGATCCGAAACGCGCTGGAGCGGCGAGGAGCCGGCGGAACCCGGGAAGGGGCCTTGCTAAACATCCATGAAAGACTAACGATTTTTTACGGACAGGAGTACGGTTTGGAAATTGTCGATACTTCGGCCGCAGGCACGTGGGTACGGCTTCGTTTCCCTATTGCCGAGCCCGGCCATCCGGGAGGTGAGCCCTATGAATCCTAATGTTCGAGTCATGAATGTAGCACCTGCTAATGCAGGTAAACTTGTGAAAATGCTGATTGTGGACGATGAAGCTGTCATTTGCGAGGGGTTGCGTTATACGATCGATTGGTCGCAGCTAGGCGTGGAAGTCGTAGGTGAGGCGTATGATGGATTCGAAGCGCTGCGGCTCATTGAAGAGTACGGAGCCCAGCTGGTGCTGTCCGACATCCGCATGGACGGCATGGATGGGCTGGAACTGGCGAAGCAGGTACGGCAACGCTATCCTGAGGTGCAAATCGTCATTATCAGTGGTTATGAAGATTTCGAATATGCGCGCCAGGCGATCCGGGTCGGCGTAGGCGACTACTTGCTGAAGCCGGTAGATATTGAAGAATTGAGCTCTGTCGTGAAAAAAATCGTTGCCGCCATCCGCACCGGCGGCAAGGAAGAGAAGACGCGGGAGATCGAGTTGTGGCTGTCGGGCATGGCCCGGCACGGGATGGCGTTCGGCCAGGAGCCTCCGGCTTCGCTGAACGGCGCACAATTCCGCATTGCAGCGACTCAGCTAGCTGAATTCCACGAACATTTCGCCAATATGGAGGCGGAGAGATACGCAGCCGTTCAAGAGGCTTGGCTACACGGTTTGCAACGTGCTCTGGAAGGCAGTCCATTCCATGCCGTATCCGTCTTCGACCATGAAAACCTGCTGATGACCTTACTGGCAGCGGAGAGTCGCATCGAACCCGTCGTGTGGGATGAGTGGGTGGCAAAAGCTATTGGTTCGATCAGCCTTGGAACAGGGGAGCAAATTTATGGCGGGATTTCCACCGTGTACGAGGATTTGGGGGAGACCGCAGTTCGCTGTGCCGAAGCGTTACGCCTGCTGACGTTCCATGTATTGGACGGCCGACAAGTCCTGACGCCCAGTTATGGAGAGGCTGTGATGTCCGAGCGGTCGTTGCCAGCCTTCGATAGTGGAGAGGCAGTGCAGTGTCTCGTATCCGCGTTATTCAAGCAGGTTCGGGAAGAAGTTCACCGATTGGTGGAGGACATGTTCCATTTTTTCCGGGAATCGGGTTATCTTCTGCCGGAGGCTTGGAACCTGTATGAGGAATTGTTTGCCCTGCTCCGCCAGCGCTTGCGCAAAAGCGGGATGACCGGGTTGGACTACGCCCGCCGGGGGCAGCCGGACCCGAATATATATAACTCCTATGCCGGACTGGAAACGGTAGTGATCGAGGATATGGAGGAGCTGCAGCGATTAATCGATCAGAACGGAATCGACAAGTCTTATTGGATCGTTGAAAAAGCGAAAAAGTACATCATCGAACGTTACCGCACGGATCTTAAGGCTTCCGAAGTTGCGGCTTGGCTGAAAATCACACCGAGCTATTTCAGTTATATTTTTAAGCAAAGCACGGGAAAAGGGTTTACGGAATACATGAACGAGATGCGGATTGATCAAGCCAAGCATCTGCTTGCCACGACGCAAGATAAGGTATTCGAGATCGCGGACAAGGTCGGCTATAAAGAGTATAAGTATTTCGTGTCCGTGTTTAAAACCTATACGGGCATGACACCGAAGGAATACCGCGGTCTGCGTGTCAGCAGGGAAATGTCTGGAGCCGGGGGGAATACGGATGGAAATTTATAAGCTGTCGTCCGCTCCGATAGAAGAACGGGTAGCGGATTTATTGGCCCGGATGACGCTCCGGGAAAAGGTTGGACAGCTGAATCAGCGGATGTACGGCTGGGACGCCTACAACCGTCAAGGAGATGCGTTTGAGCTGACCGATGCTTTTAAGGACGAAGTGGCCCGAGGCGGCGGGATGGGCGCGCTGTACGGCTTATTCCGCAGCGATCCTTGGTCTGGCGTGAATTACGCGAACGGAATTGCAGCGGCGGACAGCGCGAAGGTAGCGAACATGGTGCAGCGGTATGTGTTGGAGCATACCCGGTTGGGCATTCCCGTCCTGTTGACGGAAGAGTGTCCGCATGGCCACCAGGCGTTGGACGGAACGCTGCTGCCGGTGAATCTCGCTGCCGGAGCCACCTGGAATCCGGAGCTGATGGTACAGGCCTACGCTCGGGTGGCGGCGGAAATCCGCAGCCGCGGGGCGCACGTCGGGTTGGTCTCGGCGCTTGATATTTTGCAGGAACCGCGTTGGGGGCGTTCCGAGGAATGCTTCGGCGAGGACCCCTATTTGGCTGCCCGCTTTACGGAAGCCGCGGTACGCGGAATGCAGGGCGAAGACCCGCTCAGGCTGGATGCACCGAACCGCATTGCGGTCGTCCTGAAGCATTTATGCGCCCAGGGGGCAGCTCAGGGCGGGCGTAACGCAGGTCCGGCGGCCATCGGGCCGCGAGAACTGCGGGAAATCCACCTTCCAGCGGCACGGGCAGGTGCGCTCGCCGGAGCTGCTGGCTTTATGGCGGCCTATAACGAAATCGATGGTGTGCCCTGTCATGCCAACCGCGATTTGTTGACAGGCATCCTGCGAGAGGAATGGGGCTTCGAAGGCCTGGTGATGGCGGATGGCTGCGCGGTGGACCGGTTGCTGGCGCTTACCGGCAGCCACGAGTCCGCAGCGGCGCTGGCGCTGTCGTCCGGTGTAGATCTTAGCCTATGGGATACCGCTTTTACCACGTTGGAGGAGGCGGTTCGTCAAGGGCTGGTTTTGGAAGCGGATATCGACCGGGCGGTAGCGCGCGTCCTGAGGCTGAAATTTCGGCTGGGCCTGTTTGACAAACCATACGTGCCGGAGTTACGGGCAATTTCCGTGGTGGGGTGTCCGGATTTCCAGAAGATTAATCTGCAGGTTGCCCGTGAGTCGGTCGTGCTGCTGAAGAACGAAAGAGATCAGTTGCCGATCGTTGGCCAGCCGCGTCGGATTGCGGTGATTGGTCCGAACGCCGATCGCTTGTACAACCAACTGGGCGACTATACAAGCGTCCAACGTGAGGGGACCGGCACGACGGTGCTTCAGGGCATCCGTGCGTGTGCACCGCAAGGTGTCGACATCGTATACGCCTTGGGTTGCGGGATTCGCGATCGCTCCAAGGCCGGGTTCGCGGAAGCGGTGGCTGCTGCGAAGGAGGCGGATCTGGCGATTCTTGTGCTCGGCGGGAGCAGCGCCCGAGAGTTCGGGGGCGAGTTCGAAGACAACGGAGCTGCGATCGTCAAGGAGGGCAGCCCGTCTGAGATGGATTGCGGCGAAGGCGTAGACCTGGCCGATCTGTCACTCGGCGGGGTCCAGCTGGAGCTCGCCGAGGCAGTTGCCGCCACGGGCACTCCCGTCGTCGCCGTCATCATTCAAGGCAGGCCGCATGCGCTTGGCGAGGTTGTTGAACTGTGCGATGCAGTCCTCTGCGCATGGTATCCCGGAACGGAAGGCGGCCGGGCGATCGCCGAGATCCTATTTGGGAAGGTGAACCCAAGCGGGAAACTGCCGGTGACGTTGCCGCGATCCTCCGCCCAACTTCCGATATATTACAACCAAAAGGATCCAGGACGGATCCGAAATTACGTCGATATGCCTTCTGCACCGCTGTATCCATTTGGCTATGGCCTGAGCTATACGCAGTTTATTTATGCCAAGCTGTCTTTATCCAGGACTGCCGTCTCGACGACTGCGCTTGAGAACGGGGAGCGGGTCATGGTGCAGGTGGAGGTCAAAAATACGGGAGCACGAAGCGGTGCAGAAACCGTCCAGCTGTACATTCGAGCTCGGGAATCGGGGATCACCCGGCGAATCGCCGAACTAAAAGGTTTCACCAAAATCGAGCTCGCCCCGGGGGAAAGCCGCACTGTTGAATTTAGCCTGGGGCGGGAAGAGCTGGGGATTTGGACCCGGGAGATGCGTTTTGCAACGGTTCCATGTAAAGTCACGGTAATAGTTGGTGGCAGCAGCCAAGCCGCCCTTTCAGCCGATTTAACTGTGACGGTTTGATAACGCGAGTACAAAGTTCATAAGCCACAGCGCGAGAGTCCAAGGTGTCAGTCAGGATGCTCGCGCTGTATTAATTTCTGGCTCCCTCCTGTTTTTGGCGCCTTTTACACCATTATCCCGTTTGATCCGTCAGTTGGTACCTCCATACCTGGCATACCCCCATACCTCCATACCTCCGATGCTTCCGTGCTTCCATTTCTCCGCACTTCTGTACCTCTGCATCTCCTAACTCCGCAGCTACATATCCTTCATATTGCCTTACCCAACCTGCTCCCTTAACAAAAGGGATAATGATGCAAAAGGCAACCCGAAACCCACCTATACCCCCTCGACAACCGCCCTGCCTTCAACAAAAAATCCTCCCTACTTCCATCTATTCGTTGACTTCGCCAATGGCTGTCCATACAATACTTAAGAAAGCGCTTTCTTTCATGAAACGACGAAAATGCATTCGATGTGGGAGTGGTGAAATGAGAGGAAATTGGTACCGACGGATGCTGTTATCGTACTTTCCCATCTTTTTGATCACGGTGGCGGTGTTGTTTTTTATCTTCGTGATTATCGTTAGCGATATCTCGTACAAGCAGACGGTCAAGGCCGACCGGATCACAACGGATTATGTGGTAGGGCGGCTGACCAGCTCGCTGAAAGGCATCGAAATGGACGTGCTGGAGGAAGTCGAAAAAAACAAACGGTACGAGGATTTCCTAAACGTGGCGCTGACCGAACAAGACAGCCAGATTATCTTGGATGTAGCGGCCAGCATCCGCGAAATGGCTTCTCGGGACAGCCTGATCGAATCCATTTATATTTTCCGGATAAAAGATCGAAAAGTGCTAACGCGCAGCGGGCTGATGGATTTAGATACGTTTGCCGACCGCGCTTTCGTCGAAGCAGCCTTAACGAAGCTGGAGGATCGTAGCTGGTCGCCGATCCGCAGCTACCGGGAGTTCAGCTCGGATCAGGGGAAGCGGGTGATTTCCAGTTACAAGCGAGAGCCTCTTCCTTTCGGTGATGATGGGCTGGTCGTCATTAATCTCGATATGTATGCAATTGAGCGAATGATCCGCTCCATGAATGATAGCGAAGTCTCCTTTCTGGATGTTCGCGATGCGTCCGGCGAGCTGCTGTTCTCCACGCGTTCCGCCGACATGCCGCAGGGAGAGAAGAGCCGCGTTGTGAATCGGGTAACATCGGAGGTGCTCGGATGGCAGTTCGAGAGCGGCCTTGCCGCCGGGCAGCTGTTTACGTGGGTCTCCTTTATCTCTTATATCTGGGTTGTGCTTGGGATTGGGACGGTGGTTGCCGCCCTGGTGTATTTGATTTTTATTACCCGAAAAAATTATCAACCGATCCGAGCGATGGTAGGCCGCATCGAATCACTGCGGCAGCGTGAGGACGAGCTTGGATTAAAAATGGATGAGCTGTCCATGATCGACCAGGCGCTGGAGGATTTAATTCGGCAAGCCGCGGATTACGAGAAGCAGCAGCGCGAGAATCTGTTGATTAGCCGCCGCCAGCTGTTTTATGACCTGATGCAAGGCGAGACCCCGGACATGCTGGGGGATCGTCTGAAGAAGCTGGGCGTGCAGCCGAAGGAGGAGCCGCTCCAATTGGCATTTGTCCTCGTGGAAATTAGCAACTACCCTGACTTTCGCAGCTCGTTCTCCGAACGGGATCAGCATACTCTCAAGTTTGCACTCACAAACGTTCTCCAGGAGCTGGCGCAAATCGATGGGCTCTACGGCTGGGCGGAATGGATCACTGAGGATCGATTGGGCATGATCGTGGGCGTTGACCAAACCCATGAATCGGCGGCGCAGGCCATCCGCGGGTTTGCGGACAAAGGGAAGGCCTGGGTCGAGCAGCATCTGCGCTTTTCCTTGCGATTCTGTGCCGGTCATGTCGAGCGCGATTGGCAACGAATCGACCGATCCTACAAAGCGGCGCTTGACGTCTTACAGCACAAGCTGTCGTTTGGTCAGGAGGCGATCCTCCTGAGTGAAGATCTGCCGCAGCCTGCCGACCGCAGATGGCATAAGGATGTGATGATGATTTCCGAGCTGGTGCGCGATATCCGGCACTTGGACGGCGAATGGCGTATGCGTCTGGATCAGTGGTTCGAGCAGATGGCAAGCGATTGCCTGAAGGACGAGGATATCCGGATGCTGCTGCAGATGCTGATCGATATGCTGGGGTACGAGTTGGCGTCCCTTTCCGGAGAGCTTCGCGACTATTTTCACGGCCCAGAGATGGAGAAACTGCAAAATGACGTGAAAATGGCCGGCACCCTAGAACAGATAAAATCGTTATATTCTGATTACTTAACCGGGCTGTACCGTTTATATGTGGCACACAGCGAAACCAAAAACCACCGTGCGATGGTGGGCGAGCTCAAAACCTATATCGAGGAGAACTTTGAAAACCCGGATCTCTCCTTAAAACATATCAGCGATCGTTTTCATATTTCGGCGAAGTACGCGAGCTATTTGTTTAAGGAAGAATTCAACATGAAATTTGTTGACTTTATCGTTCAGCTGCGCATGGAGCGGGCTCAGGAGCTGCTGGCCGAGACCGACGAGACGATCCAAAACATCTCCACTCGCGTAGGGTATGCGAACTCGATTACCTTCGGACGCGTATTCAAAAGGGTTGTTGGCGTGACGCCAGGCGATTACAGAAGGCTCAAGCTCAAACCTGCGAAGTCCCGGCATTCCGAGATATAGCGAAATAAGTTTATTGCGGGAATTTGCTTTATTTTTCCGTAATCTGGATATTTGGATGGCGGTTTATCCGCCCGAAACTAGTTTATTGCTGCCCCATCCGAGCCATGGCATACTTGGGTCAATCTGGACGGGGGCGGCAGCCGCAGTGAAAAAGTGCGAATCCGCGAATTCACGTCTTGCGTCTTCCGATCAGAGGATACATCTATTCGAAGAGGGGATGAAGAAAGATGAGGAACAAAAAAAGATCAGGGTTGGCTATCACTACGGTTATTTTGATTACTTCCTTGTTGTTTACAGCCTGTTCGTCTTCGTCGAATTCGAAATCCAATGATCCCAGCGGTGCTTCGCAATCGGGCGAATCGAACGGCAAGAGGGTCACGCTGAAGGTTGAGGTGTTCGATCGGGGTAACTCGCCGGCCGGATCAACGATTACCGATAACTACTTGACGAGATACGTACAGGAGAGCTTCGGAGATCCGAATAACATCGATGTAGAATTTGTACCGATTCCCCGTTCCGAAGAAGTCGAGAAGCTGAACGTCCTGATGGCGAGCGGCAGCGACGTACCGGACATTGTGTTCACGTATGACACCAACACGTTTAATCGTTATGCCTCCCAGGGCGGCTTGACCGATCTGGCTCCGCTTCTTGAACAATATGCCCCTAATTTAACGGCTTTCCTCGGCGAAGAAATCTTGCAATACGGCCGGTATGAAGGCACGCAATATGCAGTTCCTGCCAAACGTACGCAGCTGGGCAAATATGCTTCCTTCATCCGTCAGGATTGGCTTGATAAGCTGGGACTGCCCGTACCTCAAACCACAGAGGAGTTATACAATGTGCTGAAGGCCTTTAAGGAGAAGGATCCCGGAGAAACGGGCGGTCAAGTCATCCCAATGGCCATGACCGTAGCCAACGCTCAATATGAACCCCTTCTCTGGTCCTTTATCGAACCATTAACCGAAGAACAAACCTATACCTTGACCCAAACGCTGGGCTCCAATGATTATCCGACGCTGCTGCCAGGCTTTAAGAACGGCCTGCAATTTATGAATAAACTCTACAATGAAGGCTTAATCAGCAAGGACTTCGCGCTGGATACGGACAAGAAAAAACTAGGCGAGGACGTATCCTCGGGGAAAGTTGGTTTTTTCAGCGAGGACGATGTGAATCCATTCTATGAAAACGGCTCCTACGCCACACTCCAGAAAAACGTTCCCGGCGCCATTCTCAAGTCGGTAGACGTCTTCACGAACTCTGAAGGCAAGCATGCCAAACCGATGTACAACCCGAACGGCATGTACATTATGATTCCGAAATCAAGCGAACGTGCCGTGGAAGCGATCAAATATTTGGAGTGGATGGCTTCGGATGACCACCTGTTCCATATGCAAAACGGCATCGAAGGCGAGAACTACACCATGGTCGACGGTGTTCCGGTTGCTATAGAGAATCAAACCGAGGAAGCGTTAAACCGCTTGTATAACAGCGGCGATATGGCGATTATCTCCAACGGCAAGCAGCTGGGCAGCGATGAATTAAACCTGAAAGCTCGGGCGATGCAATTCCCGACAAGATATCAGAAGGATGTTGCGGAGGCTCAAGCGATCGCCAATACGGATCTGATTAAGCCGGTCGTGATGAGTAAACCGATTGAAGCGCAGACGAAATACGGGACCACGTTGCAGGAGAAGTTCCACGAAATGCTCGTGAAGGTGACGATGGCAAAGCCGGAGCAATTTGAAAGCGTATACGAAACGATGATGAAGGACTACATGGCCAGCGGAGGCCAAGCGATCCTTGATGAGCGCACAGCTGTCTACAAAGAAATGCAATCCAAATAAATCAAGTTGGGTCATTGCGGGGATGGGGTGTGCCTCACCCCGCAGGCAGCCTAACGCATCAGGGAGGGGACCGCTGTGAGCTGGAAAGTTTATATCCGCAGATATTGGCAGTTATACGCGTTGCTTGCGCTGCCGCTCGCTTATTTTGTGATTTTCCGATATGGCCCGATGTACGGGATTCAGATTGCATTTAAGGATTTTAACTTCTTCCAAGGGATCGGGGGCAGCAAATGGATTGGGTTTGAGGCGTTCCGGGAAGTGTTTGGGATGCGGGACTTCTATCTGACGCTTCGCAATACGCTGATGCTGAATTTCTTGGATTTGCTCGTTTCTTTCCCGGCCCCGCTCATTCTGGCCATACTGCTCTACGAAATGCAGATTCAATGGTTTAAAAAGCTGTCGCAAACGATTCTTTACATCCCGCATTTTATCTCCTGGGTGATCATTGGCGGGATTGCCGCGCAGGTGTTCGGGACGCAGTCCGGGTTGATCAACAATGTGATCACCTCGATGGGATTTGAGGCGGTTCCTTTTCTTACGGAGAAGAATATCTGGCTGGTGACTTATTTGCTTATCGGCATGTGGCAAAGTGCAGGCTGGGGGACGATCATCTATTTGGCGGCGCTCACGGGCATCAACAAAGAGCTGTTCGAAGCGGCCAGCATTGATGGAGCCGGTAGATTGAAACGAATCTGGCATATCACACTTCCCGGATTAAAATCCACCATCGTGATGCTGCTAATCATTAACTTGGGCCATTTGATTACGATTGGCTTTGATCGGCCATATGTGATCGGCAATCTTGCCGTTCGCGAGTATTCCGATGTACTCAGTACGTTCGTTTACCGCGTTGGGCTGCAGTCTGGACAGTACACGATCGCCACGGTAGTTGGCTTGTTCCAGGCCGTTGTTGGGCTGGTGATGGTGCTGTCGGCCAACCATATTTCCAAGAAGCTTACCGATGAAGGGATCATATAGGAAGTATAGGGAGGTTTAGGAGGTATGCACGTTGATGAAAGGAGCGGACGGACGTGAAAGAACAAACCGCTAATCGTGTGTTCGATGTTGTCAATTTTGTCGTGATTGCTGTCGCCACGTTGCTGTGTCTTGCTCCATTTATTCATATTCTCGCCGTTTCTTTAAGCTCAGCAGGGCCGATTCTGTCCGGGAAGGTCAGCTTGCTCCCGGTTGAACTGACGTTTGATTCCTACAAACAAGTATTCACCGATCCGTCGATGATCCGCTCTTTGGGATTTACGGTGCTGTTGACGGTTTTGTATACGCTGCTTTGCATGCTGATGACGATTGCCGCCGGATACCCGTTGTCCAAGCGGAAGCTGAGAGGCCGTAGATTCTTTATGACGGTCGTCGTGATCACGATGTTCTTCAGCGGGGGGATCATCCCGGAATATATTTTGGTTCGCAGCTTGAACCTGTTGGATTCGATCTGGGCGCTGGTGCTTCCAGGACTCATTAATCCATTTTACTTGATCATCCTGATCACTTTCTTTAACAACATTCCGGAAGGTTTGGAGGAATCGGCGGAGATCGATGGCAGCAGCCATTTTCGCACCCTGATCCATATCATCCTGCCGCTGTCGCTTCCGGTGATTGCGACGCTGAGCTTGTTCTATGCAGTTGGACGTTGGAACGGATTTCAGGATACGTTGATGTACATTAACAGCCCGGAGTTGTACCCGCTGCAATTAAAGCTGTATCAGATGATCCAAAACAACATGATTTCCGATCTGCTGGCGGCGGAAGGCGCTGGTGCGGTGACGAAGCTCGTTTCGGAAGGCTTGAAGTCCGCGAGCGTGATGTTCGCGACGATCCCCATCCTGCTCGTATACCCGTGGCTGCAGCGTTATTTCGTCAGCGGCGTTATGCTTGGCGCGGTGAAGGGGTAACGGGAACGGTTAGATCTTACGATGCTGTGGCAGCGCGGAAGGGGGAGGTGGGTTGGAAATGGAAATCTACGACAAGCTGGTGTCCATGAACGACGAGTTTGCGCAAGCGGCGGTGGAGCAGCAGGTTCTTGATCCGGCCAGCCGATTTTATGGCGGGGTGATCGACCCGGCAAACGGGATCGCCTGGCCGAGCCACGGCGGAACGCCAAAGGATATGGCCATCTGGGCATGCGCTCTGGTGAACGAGGATTCTCGGTTTTATCACGAGGAGACGCTGCTAAAGCGTTTGGAGCTGGCGGCGCAGTTTATGCTGCGGTCGCAGCATGCCGACGGCTCGATTTCGCCGCCCTGGACCAATCTGCATTCGCCGCCCGACACCGCTTTTGTGGTGAGCGGACTTGCGCAGGTCTATGAGCTGCTATGTACTCATGCGGCCGAATATGCCCCGCTTCGTAAAGCGGCAGAGGATATTCGCCTCTTCCTGGAGCGGACGATTCCGGTGCTCCTGACGGGCGGATGCCATACGCCAAATCATCGGTGGGTATTGTGCTCGGCGTTAGGGTTCATGTACAAGCTGACCGGACGGTCGGAGCTGAAGGAGCGGGCGGAAGCGTGGCTCGCGGAAGGAATCGACTGCACGCAGGACGGCGAGTGGACCGAGCGCAGCAACGGGATCTATAACGCGGTCAGCGACATCGTCTTGATTTTTGCCGCCGAGCAATTGGAGCTTCCCGAGCTGCTCGAACCGGTCCGCCGCAACCTGCGGATGATGGCGTACTTGATCCACCCGGATGGAGAGGTGGTCACGGATTATTCCGGACGCCAGGATTTTGGCAGTCCGTTTGATTTAAGCGGGTATTTCCTCGCCGCCAAATGGCTCGCGTACCGCGACAAAGACCCGCTCTTCGAGGCCATCGCCGAGTTGGCCGGCCGTTCGCTAAGGCATCCGGGCGGCTTGCCGAACCATGCGCTTCTGGGATTGCTTCGTTATCCTGAGCTCCGTCAGCCGGCGGTCCCGCCTGTCCCTTTGCCGGAAGACTATCGGGTCGTTCTCAACCGCAGTTTTCCGCGTGAACACTATTTAAGCGGTATGGAGGCGGCCGGGCATCACGGGCGTATTTATCACAGCAAGCTGCATCCCGATTTCGGCGCGCCGATCGCTCGGCATCGTCACGGGAAAACGAGTGCAACCGTGATGGCGGAAGCGAATTCCTTCTTTGCCTTGCGACACGGCAACGTGCGGCTGCTGGCGGTGCAGCTTGCATCTGCGTTTGCGCCAGGGTACGTGAAACTGGAGCAGATGGAGGAACTGGAGCTAGAGCAGGGAAAAAGCCAGGAGCAGTCGCAGAAGCAAGGGGAGGGACTGTTGAAGAAGCAGGCGGCTGAGGAGATACAGGAGCAGAGGAACGTGCAGGGACAAGGTAAGGCGCAGGAGAATGAGCAGGAGCGAGGGCTAAGGGCAAAGTCAGGCTACCGTTTAACTGCAACGGAACGAAAGGGATACTATGCCCCTGTTGCGAAGGAGCTCTTGCCCGAAACGGCTAGAGGGCCGGTGAGTCCCTGGTATTTGCTGCCCCATCATCGGCGGGAAGTTACCCATGAGCAGCAGCATCGGGTCGAAGTCGAGGTCTTGGAGACCGCGGAGGGATGGAGCCTTCGCGTTCAATGCGCTCGCGAGGAGCCGATTTTGACGCAGCTTACGTTCCTCTTTGGCCAGGAAACCGAGATGACGGGCGGCGAGGCGGTGGAACAAGCGGAAAACGGCATGTTGTTCTGGAAGCAAGGCAAGGTCCGCTTATCATCCGGTGAGGATTGGATTGAGCTAAATGGCGGCGTGATGGAGCATAAGGCCGCGGGGCTAAATAACACCGGAGTTCCCGTCAATTGCCGGGCACTCGTCGTCAACCTGTTGACGCCTTATGACCGGACGTTTGAACTCAAGCTGTCACACTAAACAAAGACATGGCTATGGATAGAAGGGAAGGAGACATCAACTTGGGCGAATATATCGAGGATCGGGAGAGTTCCTATTATTGGTTCGGTGACGAAGACGAACGGATTTTGGAAGTGATCGCCGCAAGGTATATCGGGGCGAATCCGCCGATCCCGTTTGCGCTGCGCACTTTCTCCAAAACGGGAATTTTGCAGACGGCAGAGGGCTTGTATGACATGGACTTTCCCGCCAAGCTTCCGCATGCGGAGGATGGTGATTACGTCTATGCGTACGGGCTGGTCTGGAGTGACGGGGAGCGGGCGATCGACGGTGTCTTGGAGCCGTTGGGGCCGGTGCGGCTGTTCGTAAACGAGAAGTTGGAATACCGTTCTACGGTTGTTGACGAACTCGACCCCAAGGCGCGAATTAAGGTGCCGCTCGTATTCACCTCGGGCTGGAACACACTGCTGATCGAGGCGCGAAAAACTCCCTCCGGCTTCGGCTGCCGGTTCGGGGCCGATGAAGCGAAGGTACGGATTCTGCAGGTCTTAGCCCCGTTTGCCGACCGGCAGGGGAGTGCTGGCTGGGTGTATTCCGAGCCGGTGAAGACGGCCTGCTTCGGTGGAAGCGACCAAGGCCAGGCTTATCCGGATTGGCAAGGATCTGAAGCGGCGACTGGGTTGAAATGGTTTCCGGCAGTAAAATGGCCGGAACAATCACAAGGACTGCCGAATCTGGAACGAATCTGTGGCAATCCGGCTCAGCCTGCAGCGGCTTATGCCTGGAGCTCGGTCCGTATCCCGGCCTCCGCCGATCGCATCGAGCTGAGCGGAACCGTTCGGGGAACGACGCACATCTGGGTGGATGATAGTCTTGCCACCACGGTTACGGGCGGCGGACCGTTCCATGTTCAAACCGAGGTTCAGCCGGGAGTTCGGCAGATCGTGGTGCGAACGGAAAACGCAAAAGAAGGCTGGGGCTTCGAGCTGGCAGCGGAAGCCGGTGGGAAGCCGCTGGCTTTCACTGAACCGGTGAAGGTTCATGGAAATCCTGGCACGTGGTTGTACCTGGGCCCCCTTCCGGCGGAAAGGATGCTAAAGCCGCAAGAGGTCCGTACGCTCAAGAAACCGTTGGACGGCTTAGGCGGCTGTATTTACTGGGCGGTGGATGCTCCGGAGACGCGCGTCCGGCCTTTTTACGAGAATGCGATGTTAAGCAATAAGTGGACGACCGAAGGGGCAACTAATTTCGGACGCTGGGATTATCCGCTGGGCGTGACGATGTACGGTTTGCTTCGCACGGCGAAGGAATTGAACCGCCCGGACATCCGGCAGTATGCACTCTCCCATATTTCCAGTTGCACAGAAATGTATGAATACTCGTTATGGGACCGGGAGGAGTACGGTTTTCCGGGGATCAACCATCAGCTCGTGTTGCTGCGGATGCTCGATAATTGCGGATCCTTTGGATCCGCGATGCTGGAGGCTTATCTGGATGGAGCGGAGCAGGCCGAGTTCCGCAAGATTGCGGACACGATCGCCGATTTTATGCTGCATCGGCTGGAGCGGCGGGAGGACGGAGCTTTTTACCGGCGTTGTGAAGGAGAATATTCGGCCGATACGATGTGGGCGGACGATTTGTATATGAGCGCCCCGTTTCTCACCCGTTATTCGATGGTGACGGGTGAGGCTGACGCCATCAATGAAGCGGCGAAGCAGTTTTTACGGTTTAAGCGTTATTTGTATATGAGCGATCAGCAGGTCATGTCCCATGTTTATGATTTTAAATACGGCCAACCAACCCTAATCCCTTGGGGGCGGGGGAATGGCTGGGTACTGTTTTCGTTAAGCGAGCTGCTGGAGCGGCTGCCCGAAACGCATGAGGATCGGGAGGAGCTGCTGACGATGTTCCGTGAATTAAGCCAAGGCATTGCCGCACTTCAATCCGATTCCGGGTTATGGCACCAGGTCCTCAATCGGCCAGATGCGTATTTGGAGGCTTCCTGTACCGCGATGTTCGTTTATGCCTTTTCACGTGGCGTCCGCTTCGGTTGGCTTGATCGTGAGGGGCCTTACATCGAGGCGGCGCTTAAAGGCTGGAGAGGGCTCGCCGCGCAGGTGATTGACCGCCAGGGCAATGTACATGGCGTTTGCAGCGGTTCCCGGTATTCCTTCTCTCCGGATTATTATATGGAGGATCTGCGGACGGTTCGAAACGACAATCACGGCATCGGCATTATGATGCTGGCTGCTGTGGAAGTGTTGCGGTTGAAGGCCCTGAGGTCTAGCAAGGAAGGAAGATGAAAGATGGCGAGCAGCATGCTGGAGCAAATGACACCGGAGCAAGTGTTTTTGGTGAAGCAGGCGATGGAGGAGATGGATCGTCATTATGACGAGGCAAAACACATGCTGCGAAATGCGGAGGACGGGCGGAGCGAGTGGCATTCGACCCGCGGCAGTGCGCACTACGCTGTCGGTTTGTTGATCCGGAACGGTGAAGGAGATGTGGAACGTGCCTGCGCCGTTTTGGATGAGGTGTTGAACCTGCAATTCGATGCGCCGGACGAAATTTTTCACGGCACGTTTAAAACCTCCCCGCAGGCTGCGGACCCTCCCCGGGGCGGTTATCCGTGGAAGCGCTTCGGGCCGGGCTTCGCGTACTACGTTACAAGCATGTTGGAGAAGATCTCTGATCATCTGGCCGAGGAGCTTGGCGCAGAATGCGAGGGGAGAAAAAACGTAAGAAGGAAGGACGTGGAGGAAGCCTTGGCGAGGGCCGCCGATCGGGTCATTCCCCCAGTCTGGAGGAGCTATGACCCGAACTGGCGGGAGTTTATCGCCTGCGCGTTTGCGGTGATTTTGGAGCATTTCGAGCCCTGGCTCCCCCGGGAGCTGGTCCGGCGCATGGATGAAGCGATGATCAAAGCCGTCACCGGCTCCATCGACCGCAGGCTGTCGGATGCGGTGCCGATGAATACGAACATCGAGCTGATGCATCTGTTTATCACCCATTATTACGGGTATCGTTATGGCAATGAAGCGTGGATTCGTCATGCTGACCATGAAGCCGATCGGTTCCTTGAGGAATTCGCCGAATTCAACACTCTCGCGGAGTTTAATTCGACCACCTATTACGGAGTCGACCTCACCGTGCTCGGCTTAATCCGTAAATTTGCTCGAACCGATCGTTTCAAAGCGATAGGACATACGATTGAACAGGCTTTGTGGGAGACGATTGCGTTATTTTATCACCCGGGCTTGGAAAATATGGCTGGCCCCTATGCCCGTGCCTACGAGATGGAGATGACCGCCCACAGCTCGATGGGAGTGTTCTTGTACCTGGCGTTTGGCGAGCGGTTGAAGCATCTGGCCGCGGTCAATTGTGAGACGGGGCATGATCCGATGATCGCGCTGGTTGGCGTGGATGTGCCGGAGCATGTAAAGCCGAAGCTGATTGGTGAGCCGGAGGAGCGGATGGTGATCCGGCAATATCGCGAGCTGTGCGAAAGGGATAAACCTGGCGAGAACCGCTTCGTGTGCACGGCAACCGCATGGCTGGGGCGAAACCTGATGATCGGCGCGTGTTCGGGCAGCCGGAATACGAACGGCCAACTGCATCCGGCGACGATGCACTGGCGGAGCGATGATGGAGGCCGCTACTCGTTACGGTTGATCCGCCGGGAGCCGGAGAGCAGCTGGAACACCCATCTGCGCGGCTATTACGTTGATGCGGAAGCCTCGCTGGGCAAATTGACCGCCTCGGTGACCTTGGAGACCGGCAAGGCGCTTGATGTCTATTTCGAGGTGTGCGGCCCTTCGGTGACCGCAGCGGGCGTGACCTCCTCGGCCTGATCTTTCCCCGGATTGTCGCTCCATGTGGAAGCTGCGGCTCCGCAGCCGATCGTCCGGGAACGGGACGGCTGCGTGGAAATCATTTATCCCTATCGCCCGGCATCGCCAGAGGCCGTCTCGCATATGGCATTCAAACTGGAGGTCACCCATTGAAACTGGAAAAATAAGCCTTGCAGCCCATCGCTGCAAGGCTTTATTTCATTTCCCGGAAAGTGCTGGGGGATTGGCCGGTCACCTTCTTGAACAGCATGGAGAAATATTTGTCGTTCCCGTAACCCACTCGGGCGGCGACTTCGTGAATCGGCGCATTGGTTTCCCGGAGCAGGCGCTTGGCCTCTTCAATCCGGCGGTTAATGAGGTAGTTGACGGGGGAATCGCCGAGTTCTTTTTTAAAGAGATGAGATAAATAGTGCTGGCTCACGTAGAGGGTATCGGCGATCTCTTTGAGCGTGATGCTGCGGGTGTAGTTCTTATCGATGAACTGCTTGGTGCGGACGGTAATTTCGTTCTTGTCCTTCAGCGGATCAAACGGATGCTTCACGTCCACGATCCGGTACAGAAGCGTGATCAGCGACATGAGCAGGTTATTGCTAAGCGTTTCGTATCCGAGCACTTGGGAGTCGCATTCCTGGAGCATTTCTGACAGGTAGCTCTCCACCTTGTAGGCGTATTTCTCGCACGGGATGACCGGGTCGACGGAGGCAGGCAGCAGCTGTCCCGGTGGTACGCCGTCGATATGCACGTTGCCAACGCCGCAGTAAATGACCTTAAACGGTTCAGTGCTGATTGAACGCTCTTCATGCGGGACGCCCGCATTATAGACAGCGACATCCCCGGGATGCACTTCATAGATTGTGCCGCCGATGCGGAATTCCCCGCGGCCTTCGACGATATAAAGGATCTCGCAATAGTCGTGGATCTGCGGCGGCGCGTAGAAGCGGCGCTCGTCGACGACCTGGCCGGCGTAGAGTAATTCGGGCGTTTTTTTGAAACGAAAACGGTCGCTTTTGCGATAAGGAATTTCGATTTTCGGCACGATGGGTTCCTCCCGAACATTGGATAGCTCCATTATAGCGGATGTGAGGCAGGATGGGAGGATTTTCTAGGAATAGGCAGATGCGGATACGCGGGAAGGTTCACTTTTTTGCGATGTTGTGCGGGCAAGAGGGCAAAATAGTAGGTTCTCGAACGGGCGGAGTGAACTATAGAATGGGACTATAATTCATTGTCCAAGGAGGCAGGTTGGCTATGGTTGAAAACGGTTACAGATGGCGGGACGGTTTCCCGAAGATCGGCATTCGTCCGACGATTGACGGCAGACGAAGAGGGGTACGCGAATCCCTGGAGGAGCAAACGATGAACTTGGCCAAGGCGGTGGCTCGGCTGCTAGAGGCGGAGCTCCGTTATCCGAACGGACAACCGGTAGAATGCGTGATTGCCGATACCTGCATCGGCGGCGTGGCCGAAGCGGCGGCAGCAGCGAAGAAATTCAAGGCGGCGGAGGTCGGGGTGTCCATCACCGTAACGCCGTGCTGGTGCTATGGCACGGAAACGATGGATACCGATCCGCAGATCCCGAAGGCGGTATGGGGCTTTAACGGCACTGGCCGACCGGGAGCGGTGTATTTGGCCGCCGTATTATCCGCCCATGCGCAAAAAGGGCTCCCGGCCTTTGGCATCTACGGCGAGGATGTGCAGGATGAAGGCGATGACCGGATTCCAGCCGACGTGCAAGAGAAGCTGCTGCGTTTTGCCCGCAGCGGACTGGCGGCCGCGATGATGCGTGATCGGGCGTATCTGTCGATGGGCTCGGTGTCGATGGGGATCGCCGGTTCGATGGTGAACGATGCCTTTTTCCAGGAATATCTGGGGATGCGCAACGAGTATATCGACATGACCGAGTTCACACGGCGGATGGAGGAAGGGATTTACGATCCCGAGGAATACCAAGTGGCGCTGGCTTGGGTGAAGCAGAACTGCCAAGAAGGTCCGGACAATAACCCGGCCCATTTGCAAACCTCGCGGGAGCGGAAAGACCTGGAATGGGAGACGGTCGTCAAAATGACGCTGATCACGCGCGACCTGATGATCGGCAACCCGCGCCTCGCAGAATTGGGCTACGAGGAGGAAGCGCAAGGCCATCATGCGATCGCCTCCGGCTTCCAGGGGCAACGCCAGTGGACGGATCATTTCCCGAACGGCGATTTCATGGAGACGATTCTCAACTCGTCGTTTGATTGGAACGGTACGCGTGCGCCATATATTGTGGCAACCGAAAATGACAGCCTCAACGGCGTTGGCATGCTGTTCGGCTATTTGCTGACGAATACGGCGCAAATTTTTGCCGATGTGCGGACGTACTGGAGCCCGGCATCCGTGGAGCGGGTGACCGGCTATAAGCTGGAGGGCCGGGCAGCATTCGGCATCCTGCACCTTATCAACTCCGGTTCGGCGGCGCTTGACGGCACCGGCGAGCAAATAAAAGACGGCGCTCCTGTCATCAAGCCGTTCTGGGAGATCAGCGAGGAAGAGGTCGGGCGCATGCTGCAGGCCACGCAATTCCGGCCGGCTTCGCTGGAGTATTTCCGGGGCGGCGGTTTCTCCACCGACTACTTGACTCGCGGCGGCATGCCGATGACGATGACCCGGCTCAACTTGGTCAAAGGGCTTGGCCCGGTGCTGCAAATCGCCGAGGGCTATTCGGTGGACCTGCCGGAGCATGTGCATGACACGCTCGACAAGCGGACCGACCCGACGTGGCCGTCAACCTGGTTTGCACCCAATCTGACCGGCAGCGGCGCGTTTACCAGCGTCTACGACGTCATGGACCACTGGGGCGCAAACCACGGCGTCATCAGCTATGGCCATATCGGCGCCGACTTGATTACGCTGGCCTCGATCCTGCGCATTCCGGTCAGCATGCATAACGTGCCGAAGGAGAAGGTGTTTCGCCCAAGGGTTTGGGGCCTGTTCGGGACCGAGGATGCGGAGAGCGCCGACTTCCGGGCATGTGCTGCGTTTGGGCCGTTATACAAATAAACCATTACTCGGCATACAAGATACAAGCATCATAAAAAAAGGAGAACAACGCAATGCAAAACATGGAAACGCGCCAAGAACTGTGCAAATATGCCCGCAAAATCGTAGCGAGCGGGTTGGTTGTAGGGCCGGGCGGCAACATCAGCGCCCGGGCCGGCGACAAGATGTACTTGTCGCCCAGCGGCTTCGCGCTGGAGGAGATCGAGCCTGAGCAGTGGATCGAAGTGGATATCCCAACCGGGGAGGTGACCGATATCGGCCTGCGCCCGTCGTCCGAGGTGCTGATGCATCTTTACGGCTACCGCCAAAAGCCTGACATGGGAGCGATGGTGCATACGCACCCGGCCCATTGCATCGCTTTTACGCTGATTGAGCGGGAGTTGCCGATCATGTTCCCGGACCAGGCCGCATTGGTTGGCCGAACGGCATTTATCCCTTATTTGATCCCAACCACGGAATTGCTGGCGAACGCAGTCGCCGAGAAGGTGAATGAGGCGAGCTCGATTTTGCTGGGGAACCATGGGCTGGTGACGACAGGCCGAAATTTGCGGGAGGCCTACTACCGGACCCAGGTTGTGGAGGAGAGCGCGAAAATTTACTTAAGCGCGAAAGCGGCGGGAACGCTTGTCCCGTTAACGGATCAGGAGGTCGCAGATATCGCCGCACTTGAAAGCGAAGACTACCGGATTGCGCTGCTTCAAAAAATGAAGTGATCGGACGGTGAAAACGCATGTCATCGGAACAACAACACGTTCCTTGCGTCCTCGCGTTTGACTTGGGCGCGAGCAGCGGCCGGGCATTCATTGGCGAAATCCGTTCCGAAAGCCCGGATAACTCTACTGGTGCCACTGCTGATGCGCCCGGCGTTCGGAAGTTGCACATCACCGAGATCCACCGTTTCCCGAACGTTCCGGTTCAGATCGGCGGGCACCTGCATTGGGATACGCCGATGCTGCTGCGGGAGATCAAAACCGGCATTCGCAAAGCGTTCCAGGCCGGATATCGGCCGGAGAGCTGTGCCATCGACACCTGGGGCGTCGATTTTGGCCTGTTGGATCGAAACGGCGAGCTGTTAGGCATCCCATACCACTATCGGGATCGTCAAACCGAAGGGTTGGTCGAAGAGGTATCCGCCCTGGTTGGTGCGGAGCGATTGTTCCGCGAAAGCGGACTGCAGTTTATGCCTTTTAACACGTTATATCAGCTATATGCCATGAAAAAAGCCGGCTCCCCCAAGCTCGACTTGGCCGAAACGCTGCTGTTGACGCCGGATCTGCTGAGCTATTTCCTGACCGGTCGGCGGGTCTGCGAATTTACGATGGCGACCACGACGGGGCTGTTCGACCCGGGGCGGGGCGCGTGGAACTCCGCGTTGATGGAGCAGCTGGGCATTCCAAGCACGATCTTCCCCGATCCGGTTCCCCCAGGGACCGTGATCGGGGAACTGACGGCGGAGGTGTGCGCCGAGCTTGATGTGCCGCCGATCAAAACAATCGCTGTCGCCTCGCACGACACGGAGTCCGCAGCGGCGGCGGTACCGGCAGATTCGCCGGCGTTCGCCTACCTTGTCAGCGGCACCTGGTCGCTGTTGGGGACGCAAATGGCGAAGCCCTTGCTGACGCCGGCGGTGCTGGAGCGGCAATTTTCCAACGAGGGCGGCGTAGACGGCACCTACCATTTGCTCAAAAACATCATGGGCCTATGGATCCTCCAGGAATGTAAACGCAAATGGGAGCAGGCCGGCGAAGCCTATACCTTCGCCGAGTTGGTGGAATTGGCGGAACGGGCCAAGCCGCTGCGCAGCTTGATCGATCCGGATGATCTGCGGTTTATGAATCCGGCTGACATGCCGGAAGAGATCCGGGCGTATTGCCGGGAAACCGGCCAGCCGGTGCCGGATTCGCCGGGGGCCTTCGCCCGCTGCATCCTCGAGAGCCTGGCACTCCGCTACCGCCAGGTGCTGGAGCAGGCCGAGGAGCTGACCGGCTCTCGATTTGCCGGGCTGCATATGGTGGGCGGCGGCATTCAAAACGAACTGCTCTGCCGCTTAACTGCGGAGGCGATCGGCCGTCCGGTATGGGCGGGACCGGTGGAGGCCAGCGCGATCGGCAACCTGCTGGTCCAGCTGCGGACCGGCGGCTGGCTTAAAGACCTGCAAGAAGGCCTGGAATTGGTGAAGGCTTCATTCCCGTTTCAAGTGTATGAGCCGAAGCAAGAGACAGAGCCGGAGAACGAGAAGCGCACAGCCCTCTGGGCTGCCGCTTACGAGCGATTCGAACGACTGGGGAGGTCGATCCCATGTTAAAGGGCATATCCAGCCTGCTTTCGCCGGAACTGCTAAAAATATTAATGGAGATGGGGCATTCGGACGAGATTGTGCTTGCTGACGGCAATTTTCCAGCCGCAAGCCATGCCCAGCGATTGATCCGTTGCGACGGCCACGGAATCCCCGATTTGCTGGAAGCGATCCTGCCGTTGTTCCCGCTCGACAGTTACGTGGACCATCCGGTCGCATTGATGGCGGTGATGCCCGGTGATCCGGTGGAAACACCAATCTGGGAGGAGTACCGAAGGATCGTAAGCCGTCACCATCCAGCGGCTCAGCCGTTTGAAGAGGTCGAGCGGTTCGCTTTTTACGAACGGGCCAAACAGGCGTATGCGATCGTCTCTACCGGGGAGAAGGCGTTATACGCTAACCTAATTCTGAAAAAAGGCGTTGTCACATTGTAAAGCTCATACTCGCAGGGGGCTGCCGAAAGGCATGCCCTCTTTTATCGTTGGATAAAAGCGTTTACAATAAAAGAGATTGCGGCCTTGTCAGGAAGAACGGGCGGGCTTCGAAGGAGAGGAGTGGATGGCAATGAGGTATACGGCATTGGTGACCGGCGCTGATTACGGCATCGGACTGGAATTGGTGCGCAAACTGCTGGAGGAAGGGCACCAAGTCTTTGCCGGGAGATTTAACCACAAGGAACAGGCGTTGCCGGAGCTGGCTTCAGCGTACGGAGAACAGTTGACCCTCGTGGATCTGGACGTGGGCAGCGATGCCAGCGTACAGGCAGCAGCAGCCAAAGTGAAGGAGCATACGGAATCGCTCGACCTGCTGATCAATAATGCGGCGATCTTGGGCGATATTGAAACGACGGTGCTTGGCGAACTGAACTTTGAAGAAATGCTGCAGGTATATAACGTGAACGCGCTCGGAAGCCTGCGTATGACAAATGCATTAATCGGGCTGATCCTGAACAGCAACGGTCGCACGATCGCCAATATCTCCTCGGAAGCAGGCAGCGTTGGCCAGTGCTACAGAGACAGATGGTTCGCTTATACGATGTCGAAGGCGGCGGTGAATATGCACTCGAACGTCGTACACAACGGCATAAAGGCGCAAGGAGGACAAGTGCTGGTGCTGCATCCCGGTTGGGTGCAGACCTTTATGCGCGGCGAGAAGGATGCCGCGGCTCCCCTCACACCGGAGCAATCCGCTGGCAAACTGTGGGGCATCATCCGCGAGGCGATGGAACGGGAGGACAAACCTCTTGAGAAGCCCGTATTCCTCGATGTGGATGGACACGTTTTGCCGTGGTAGGTTTAGAGCCTTTTTTTCGTTCGTGAACTTATTCTATAAAAATGGAGGAATCAGCAATGGAATATACGTATTTGGGTCGTTCCGGTTTAAAAGTAAGCAAGCTGTGCCTGGGCACGATGAACTTCGGAGTGAACACCGACGAGAAGGAAGCGTTCCGAATCATGGATGCGGCGCTGGACGCGGGAGTGAACTTCTTCGATACGGCCAACATTTACGGATGGGGCAAGAACGCCGGAAAGACTGAAGAAATCATTGGCCGCTGGTTCGCCCAAGGGGGAGGACGCCGGGAAAAAGTCGTGCTGGCGACAAAAGTCCATGGCGATATGAGCGATCCTTTGGATGGTCCAAATAGTCCGGCAGGGTTGTCTTCCTACAAAATCCGCCGACATCTGGAAGGCTCGCTGCGCCGGCTGCAAACCGACCATATCGAGCTGTACCAAATGCATCACATTGACCGTAACGTATCCTGGGATGAACTGTGGGAAGCGTTCCAAATTGCGATTGTCCAAGGAAAAATCGGTTATGTCGGGTCCAGCAACTTTGCCGGTTGGGACTTGGTGAAGGCGCAATATGAGGCGAAGAATCGCCATATGCTTGGCCTGGTCTCGGAGCAGCATAAATATAATTTGCTCTGCCGATTACCGGAGCTGGAGGTGCTGCCGGCGGCGGAGCATCTCGGGATTGGCGTCGTGGCCTGGAGCCCGCTTGAAGGCGGCTTGCTGGGCGGCAACGCAGCGAAGAAGCTGGAGGGTTCGCGCACGGCCAACGACAACCGCTATGAGAAGTTCCGTTCGCAGCTTGAGGCGTTTTCGGCGCTTTGCCGGGAACTGGGCGAAAGCGAAGCGAACGTGGCGTTGGCTTGGACGCTGGCGCATCCGGCCATGACTGCACCGATCATCGGACCGCGTACATTCGAACAGTTCCAAGATACGCTCCGGGTGGTAGATATCAAGCTGGATGAAGCGGTGATGAAGCGATTGGATGAAATTTTCCCAGGCCCAGGCGGTGCAGCACCTCAAGCTTACGCTTGGTAAAAAAGGAGGGGGAGACAAGAGATGAGCCATGTGCGGAAACAAGCCTTGGTGATCGGGAATAACGCGGATGCGCCGTATCATCCGCTAAATGCCGTGCAGGAACGGTTACAGCAGATCCTGAAGGAGGATTTCGAGCTGACGGTCAGCCTGGACTACGACCAGTTGGCTGGAGACGCGCTGGAGAACTACGACCTCTGTATCTCGTACACCGACCGCTGGGAGGAGGCGGTTAGCGCAGAGCAGGCGGCGGGACTGCTCACTTACGTAGCGAACGGCGGCGGTCTGCTTGTCGTGCACAACGGAATTTCGCTGCAGGTGCGCCCGGAGCTGGCTCAACTGATCGGCGCTAAATTTACGGAGCATCCGCCTTACACAGAGCTGGAGTTTGGGGTGGCAGCTGACTTTGGGAATGCAAGCCATCCGGTTGTGGAGGGAATCGAGCCGTTTACGCTGGCAGAGGAGCCTTACCGCTTCGAATTTGATCCGTTTTGTGCCAAAAAGGTGCTGCTCACATACCGCCATGAGGGCCAGGAATGGCCGGCGGCTTGGGCGCATTCTTATGGACTTGGCAAAGTGGTGTTCCTGATGCCGGGGCATCATCTGCCTTCGTTCCAGCATCCAGAAGTGGCAAAGCTGCTGCGGGGCGGGGCCAAGTGGGCGGCAAAAGCAAAATAAGTTGAAAGAAGAACTGATCCTATAGCACTTCAGTTGCTTATGGGGATCAGTTCTTTTTTTTGATGGGAGAGGGTGGGGGAGGAGGTACTCGCTGCCGGTCTTTTTAACGATTATCCCGTTTAGACAGGTGAAGAACTCAGGGCTCCGTTCCCCATTCCCCGTTTCCCCCTGCTGGTTGCCCATTGCTCGTTGCCTGTTACCCGCTGCTCGTTGTCCGTTGCCCATACCACGTTCCCCGTCATCTACTGCCGATTCTCCGTTCCTCGCGGCCAACAACGATTCCTTCTCGGAAACTGAGCCTCCCGAGACCCTGAAATCCAGAGCTCCTGAGCGAGAGGGATAATGGTGCAAAAGAGGGGGCTATGGGGGGACAACAGAGGCAGAGAACAAAGTTAATTTTTTTGAAAGCGCTATACCCAAAACAACCCAAATCGTTTAAAATTAAAACAAACAAAAATAAAGAAAAAACCAAACAAAACAAAATGGAGGTAATCGAAGGGATTATGGTACAGCACTTATGGGACTCATCTAAAGCATCGGTTTTATCCTCGGGTTTGGAGCAGCTCGTCTACCGTTCGAATCTGCTTGGTGCAGATCGCCGGGTATGCAACTGGGGCGGCGGCAACACGTCAAGCAAAACAATCGAAAAGGACTTCCGCGGCAGGGACGTCGAGGTCATGTGGGTGAAGGGCAGCGGCTCGGATCTGGCGACGATGAAAGCGGGCAATTTCACCGGATTGCGCATGGACGATATCCGTCCGCTGTTTGAGCGGGAGGAAATGACAGATGAAGAGATGGTGGCTTATCTGGCGAATTGCATGATCGACGCCAAGCACCCTCGGGCATCGATTGAAACGCTGCTGCATGCATTTTTGCCGTTTAAGCATGTGGACCATACGCATCCGGATGCGATTATCAGCTTGTGCTGCTCCGACAACGGCCAAGACATTGCCCGGGAAATCTATGGCAACCGTTTCGTCTGGGTTCCCTACATCCGTCCAGGGTTCACGTTGTCCAAAATGATCGCCGAAGGTGTGTTGGCCAACCCCCATGCGGAGCTGGTACTGATGGAGAAGCATGGATTGGTGACCTGGGGTGAAACGCAGGAGGAGTGCTACGCCAAAACGATAGCCATTATCAATGAAGCGGAAGCGTATATTGAAGCAAAAAGCGCTGCTCAAGCCGAGGAAGGCCGCGTATTTGGCGGGCAATCTGCCAAGCCGTTGGAAGCTGAACAACGCCGGGCGATTGCTGCCGAGATCATGCCGCTGGTTCGGGGGCTGGCCAGTGGGGAGAAGCCGGTCATCGTGACGTTTGATGATGAGGCGGATGTGCTCGAATTCGTTTGCAGTCGGGATGCAGGCGAGCTATCGCAGGTTGGCGCCGCTTGTCCCGATCACTTGGTGCATACCAAGGTGGTGCCTTTGTTCATCGACTGGAAGCCGGATGCCGCCGATGTCGCCGGTTTGAAGGAGAAGCTGAAGGCAGGCACCGCGGAGTACAAAGCGCAGTACCAGGCTTATTTTGAACGCAACAAGCAGGCGAATGACGTGATGTTCGATGCAGCGCCGCGTGTGATTTTGATTCCTGGCATCGGTATGTTAAACACTGGAAAAAGTTGGGTGAACTCCAAGCTCAGCGGGGCGTTGTATCATCGGGCGATCGCGGTGATGAAAGGCGCGACGGCGATTGGCCGGTTCGTATCCCTCAGCGAAAACGAATCCTACAACGTTGAATATTGGCCGCTCGAGCTGTACAAATTGTCGCTGGCTCCGTTGGAAGCCGAATTTTCGCGCAAGGTTGCGTTTATCACTGGAGGCGCTGGCGGCATCGGAAGTGAAACGGCACGGCGACTGGCGGAAGAAGGGGCTCATGTCGTGCTGGCGGATCTCAATCTGGAAGGGGCGCAGAAGGTTGCGGCCGAAATCAACGCCAAATACGGGGAGAACCAGGCGCTGGCGGTGAAAATGGACGTGACGCAGGAGGAGCAGGTCGCGGCTGCTTATGCCGAAACGGCTTTGACCTATGGCGGCGTCGATATTATCGTCAACAATGCCGGTTTGGCCACGTCCAGTCCGTTCACCGAAACGTCGCTGCTGGAATGGAATTTGAATATGTCGGTGCTTGGAACAGGGTATTTTCTTGTCGCGCGGGAAGCGTTCAAGCTGATGAAGGAGCAGGGGCTTGGCGGAAGCATGGTGTTTATCGGCTCCAAAAACTCTGTTTATGCCGGCAAAAACGTCACAGCCTACAGCTCCGCCAAGGCACTGGAGGCTCATTTAGCCCGTTGTATTGCGGCAGAAGGCGGGGAGTTGGGCATTCGGGTGAATACGATTTTGCCGGATGCGATTTTGCAAGGCTCCGCGATTTGGAATTCCAATTGGCGGAACGAACGGGCTGCCGCTTATGGAATTGAGCCGGATCAACTGGAGGAGTATTACCGCAAGCGCACGACGCTGCTGGTCAATATTTATCCGCGGGATATCGCAGAAGGGGTTGCCTTTTTTGCATCGTCCAAGGCGGCGAAAACAACCGGCTGCATGCTGACGATTGACGGCGGCGTTCCGGCAGCTTTTGTAAGGTAAGGCAGAAATCTTTGCGAGTGAAGATTCGCTTCTGAGTTGGAGATCAAACCATGGGAGGTGCGAGGATGGAGCGGAGGAATCAAGCGGACACGATAACGGCAGCGGCTAAGACGGACATCAAAGTATCGATGTTCGCCACCTGCATCGGCGATGCGGTGTACCCGCGTATTGCGGAAGCAATGGCCCGTTTGTTGGCCCGGGTGGGGGTCCGGTTGGAATTCCCACAAGGTCAGACTTGCTGCGGCCAGCCGGCGTTTAACAGCGGGTATTGGGATGAAGCGCGGCGGTCGGCGGCTACGCTGCTGGAGGCTTTTGCGGACAGCGATTTTGTGATTGGACCTTCCGGCTCGTGTATCGGGATGATCCATCATTACCCGAAGTTGTTCGAGCACGACCCGGTGCGGCTGGCGATGGCTGAGGAACTGAAAGCGAAGTCGTATGAATTTACCCAGTTCCTCGTCCAGGTGCTGGGCGTTACCGATCTTGGGGCGGCGTTTCCGCATAAGGTCACGTATCATCCGTCCTGTCACGGCAGCCGGCTGCTTGGCATCAAAGAGGAGCCGATGGCGCTGCTGCAAAACGTCAAGGGCCTGGAGCTCGTCCCGCTCCCGTTTGCGGAGGATTGCTGCGGGTTCGGCGGAACGTTTGCGGTGAAGATGGCGGATATTTCCGGAGCGATGGTAGCGGAAAAGGCGGATCACGTGCTTGAAACGTCCGCCGAGGTGCTGACCGGTCTGGATATGGCCTGCCTGATGAACATCGCCGGTCATTTGCGTTACCGCCGCCAGCCGGTACGGGTCATGCACCTGGCCGAGCTGCTGTACGAGGGGGTGAGCGGGGCATGAGTACCGTTAAGGAACGTGCAGAGCTGGCGCTCAACAACGAATTTTTGCGCAAAGCGGTGCGCTTTACAACGGAGCGTCTACGGGACGGGAAACGCAAAGCGGCGGAGGACCATGGCAACTGGGAGGAATGGCGGGAACGGGGGCGGCAAATTCGCCTGCATACGATCGCGCATCTCGATTATTACTTGAATCGGTTTGCTGAGCAGGCCCGGGCGAACGGAGCCCATGTTCATTTTGCCGAAACGGGGGAGGAAGCGGTGCGGATCGCTTTGGAGATTGCCGTCCGCAAAACGGCCCGCTCGGTCGTGAAGTCGAAATCAATGGTCAGCGAAGAGCTGCACATCAACCGGACGCTGGAGGAAGCGGGCATCGAGGCGGTTGAAACCGACCTGGGGGAGTATATCATTCAGCTTGCGGGGGAGGCACCTTCGCATATCATCATCCCAGCGATTCACAAAAACCGTTACCAGATCGCCGAACTGCTATCCCGCGAGGCTGGGGAAGAGCTGCCGCCGGAGACGAGTGTACTTGCCGGGTTTGTGCGCCGGAAGCTGCGGGAGAAGTTTCTCTCCGCGGACATTGGCATGACCGGATGTAACTTCGCCATCGCTGAAACGGGATCGATCGTGCTGTTCGAGAACGAAGGCAATGCCCGCATGGTGTCGACCGTGCCCAAAACGCAAATCACGTTTATGGGCATGGAGCGCATCATCCCCTCCTGGAGCGACCTTGAGGTGATGGCCACACTGCTGCCGCGATCGGCCACCGGTCAGAAGCTGACGGTCTACATGTCCGGCATCACCGGCCCACGCCGTGCGGCGGATGGAGACGGTCCGGAGGAGATGCATATCATCATCCTCGACAACGGCCGGTCCGAGCAGCTGGGCGATCCGGAGTTTCAAGAGCTGCTCAACTGCATCCGCTGCGGCGCTTGCCTGAATGCTTGTCCGGTCTATCGCCATATCGGCGGCTATGCCTACGGCGGAACGTACAGCGGCCCGATCGGAGCGGTGCTGACGCCGGCGCTCAACAAAAACGTAGCGGAATGGGACGATATCGCTTCGGCCTCCAGCTTGTGCGGCGCTTGTTATGAAGCGTGCCCGGTCAAAATCCCGTTGCACGACATGCTCGTTTACTTGCGGCGGCGCAAGGTTGAGCAAGGTTATGGCAACAAGCTGGAGACGGCGGGGATGAAGGGCTTCGCCGCGGTGACGTCCAGCGCCAAACGGTATCATCGGGCACTTAAGGCGGGGAGAGTTGCCCAACGGCTTGTCGTACGCAACGGGGAAATCCCGGCGCGCATCGGTCCGCTTAAGGGGTGGAACCGATATCGTGTTGCGCCAAGCCTGGCGAACCAGCCGTTCCGCGAGCGCTGGGATACGCTTCAGCATGAGCTGCGGGCTTCCGTTGCCCACACCGTGACCGCCCAGGCAGCACAGGAACGGATGAAAGCGGCACTGCAAAAGCGGGGGAAAGAAGGTCAAACCAATGATGGATCACGAATATAACGAATGGCTGAAAACAAAGGAAGCGGAAGCGCGGCAGAAGCAGGAGCAGTTTATGAATCGGATTGCCGGGAAGCTGAAACGGCCGCGGCAGCAGGAGGCACCGGTGCATCCGTTTCAGGGAGCGCCAACGTATTGGCGCGAGCTGGAATGGAGTCTGGAGGAGCGAGCTGCGCGCTTTGAGGAGAATTTTACGGCAGCCGGGGGGCATGTTGCACGGCTTCCCGATCTTAAGGCGGCCAAGGCGTTTATCACGGCCAAAGCGCAAGAGCTTAGCGCCCGTTATGTCCTGCGCCAGGACGATCCGTTACTCACGGAGCTCGGGCTGGATGAGGCGCTTGCCGCCGAAGGGGCCCGGGTGTCCGTGTGGAACGGGCATCGTTCCGAGGCGTGGATCGCTCGGGCCGCAGAGGCGGACTTCGGCATCGTGGCGGCGGACTATGCCGTCGCTTACACCGGTTCGCTGGTCGTTCAGTCCGCGGCGGAGAAAGGGCGCTCGGTCAGCTTGCTGCCGACAGCGCTGTTCGCCATCGTCCCCGTAGAGCGGCTAAAAACCCGCCTGGGCGAGGTGCTGGAGACGTTTGATGCGGCCGGGCGAGAAGCCCTGCCGGCCGGCATCCACTTCATCTCCGGCCCCAGCCGTTCAGCGGATATTGAAAACGATCTCACGATTGGGGTGCACGGCCCGGGCATCGTGTTCGCCCTGCTGGTTGGTTAAGCCGAGAGAGGACATCGTGCGCTAATACAGGACTTCGATGTTCTTGCTTTGCAGCATCTCCAGCCAAGCATCCGAAGGGCGCTGGTCGGTGATTAAATAATCGATCTGCTCCCAATCGGCCAGCTTGATGAAGGCATTTTTGTCAAACTTCGTATGGTCCGCCAGCAAAATCACTTTGTCGGCATGGCGAAGCATATGCTTCTTCAACTCGCATTCCGGCTCATTGGAATCGGAGATGCCTTTGTCCGGCGTCATGCCTTTGCAGCTGATCACCGCGGTGTCAACGTTGTATTTCTGCACCGTTTCCTGGGCGGCGGGACCGACCAGCGACAGGGAACGGGCGCGCAGCGAACCGCCGGTGGAGATGATGTTCAGGTTCGCGCTGGCAAATTCGTGGAGGACGCTGACAGAATTGGTGATGACGGTGATGTTGTTCTTCGAATGCAGCGTCTTCAAAAATTCAAAGCAAGTCGAGCTGGGATCCACCATCAGCGTGTCACCGTCGTTCACCAGATCGATGGCCTTCAGCGCGATAGCCCGCTTGATCTCCACGTTCAGCGTGTTCCGCGTCGTATACGGCAAATCTTCGTTCGTATGCCGGTTGAGCATCGCACCGCCGTAGGAACGGGTCGCGATTCCTTCTTTCTCGAGCTTTTCCAAGTCACGGCGGATGGTCTCCTCCGTTACTTCGAACATCCGGCTGAGTTCGGACACCAGAACACGCTTGTCCTGATACAGCAGGTCGATGATTTTTTGCTTGCGTTCTGCCGCCAGCATGGCGTTCACCTCGGGATCCGTTCTTATTGTCAAGACGCGAGAGCCTTGATTCCTTCCCATCATAGCGAGAAAAAGGGGCGCTTGGCAACCGGTCTTGAGGAAGCGGGCAGGTGCGGCGAATGGAGTTTCTTCACGGAATAGACAAAAACAAAAGAAAAACAACATAATATTTCTTTGTTTGCGTTGACTTCAAAAGAAAACAGACATAGGATGAAATTAGGAACAGGCAGCATTCCAGAGCGAGGTGCGCTTAGCGATGAGAGATTACGTTGCCGTGGATATCGGCGCCTCCAGCGGGAGGCTGGTAAGGGGAACCCTGCAGGACGGACAATTGTTGCTGCAGGAAATCCACCGGTTTGATAACGGGTTTTCTGAGCGTGACGGGCATTGTTATTGGGATATCGACCATTTGTACCGGGAAATTCTCCGCGGTCTGCAACAGGCGAAAAAACTCGGAATCGGCCGTTGCACGCTGGGCATCGATACGTGGGCGGTGGATTATGCGCTGCTGGACGGGGAAGGAGAGCGGATCGGCGAGGTGTACGCTTATCGTGATGCCCGGACGATCGAGGCGGTCCCCCAGCTACACGCGGTTATCCCGTTTTCACGGATCTATGAGAAAACCGGGATTCAGCATTTGGCCTTTAATACGCTGTATCAGTTATATGCGCACGATTGTGAGGAGCTGGCGAAGGCCAAGCACATCTTGCTTGTGCCGGATTATCTCTATTATTTGTTGTCCGGGAAGCGGATCAGCGAGATGACCAACGCCTCAACTACCGCTTTGTTGAATCTGCAAACCCGCGACTACGACCCGGAATTGCTCGCGCTGCTGGGGCTGTCCCGGTCGAAGTTTCCGGCTCTGACGGAGCCCGGGACACGGCTGGGGTCAATCAAATCGGAGCTGGTCCGGGAGTATGGGCTGCCCGAATGCGAGCTGATCGTGGCGGCAACGCATGATACGGCTTCCGCCGTGCTGGGCGTTCCAGCCAGCGGCGATTCGTGGGCATATCTCAGCAGCGGGACCTGGTCGCTGATCGGGGTAGAGCGGCAGACGCCGCTGGCAACGCCGGAAGCGATGGAGCGCAATTATACGAATGAATGGGGCGCGTACGGCACGTACCGTTTTTTGAAAAATATCATGGGCATGTGGCTGATCCAAGAGGTCCGCAAGGATTACGGAAAACAGCACAGCTATGCGGAATTGGTGGAACTGGCCGAGGCCGTGACGCCGTTCCGTTCCTTGATCAACTGCAACGATGACCGTTTCCTAAATCCTGCGCAGATGACCGAAGAAATCCGGCAGTATTGCAAGGAGACGAGTCAGCCCGTTCCGGATATGCCGGGTGAGGTGGCGAGGTGTATTTTTGACAGCTTGGCCTTATCGTACGATGTTTACCTGCGGGAACTTGAACGGCTGACCGGACAAAAGCCAGAAACGCTGCACATCGTCGGCGGCGGCGCCAACAATGAGCTGCTGTGCCAATGGACCGCGGACGTGGCGGGCATTCCGGTAGAAGCCGGGCCAACGGAGTCCACGGCGCTGGGGAATCTGCTGGTGCAGATGATCAGCAGCGGCGCGATTCGCGATATCGGCGAGGGGCGTGAGCTGATTCGGCGGTCTTTTCCGATTCGGACGTATGTTCCTCGGGGGACTCATGCCGGTGAGATTGCAGAGGCACAAAAACGGTTCGCGGATTTGCTGGCGCGGTGACGATTGGATCGACGATTAGAGTATTGGGCGGATAGATAGATTAGTTATGCCAAAGGAGGAGCAAACATGGACAACGCGATTCAAACCAGCTACAACGAGGCGAAAAAGCTGTATGAGCGCCATGGAATTGACGTCGACGCCGCGCTGGCCCGGCTGGCTCAAATCAAAATTTCGCTGCATTGCTGGCAGGGGGATGACGTTAAGGGATTCCTTCATAAGGATCAGGAGCTGGGCGGCGGCCTGGCGGTTACCGGCAGTTATCCAGGCCGTGCGCGGACGCCGGATGAACTGCGTCAAGACTTGGACCAAGCGCTTCGCTTGATTCCGGGTCAACATAAGGTCAACCTTCACGCGATTTACGCGGATACGGATGAACCGGTTGAGCTGGACGCGCTGGAGCCGAGGCATTTTGCCGGTTGGGTCGATTGGGCGAAGGAGCGGGGGCTGGGGCTGGATTTTAACCCGACCTGTTTCTCGCACGAAAAAGCCAAGGACGGGTTTACGCTCAGCCATCCGGACCCGGAAATTCGCAAGTTTTGGATCGACCACTGCAAGGCGTCGCGCAAAATCGCTGAATCGTTTGGGCGGGCGCTTGGGCAGCCTTGCGTCACCAACGTCTGGATCCCGGACGGCTTCAAGGATTCGCCGGTGGATCGGCTTACGCCGCGGGCCCGTTTGATGGAGGCGCTTGATGAAGTTTTTGCCGAGCAGATCGACGAAAAGTACAACATTGACGCGGTGGAGAGCAAACTGTTTGGCATCGGCTCGGAAAGTTATGTCGTTGGCTCGCATGAATTTTACATGGGCTATGCGTTGTCCCGGGGCAAGGCGGTCTGCTTCGACGCCGGCCATTTCCATCCGACGGAGACGATCTCCAACAAGCTGTCCTCCTGGCTGTTGTTTGGCCGCGCACTGCTGTTGCACGTCAGCCGTCCGGTGCGCTGGGACAGCGATCACGTTGTGACGATGGACGACGAGCTGCTGGAAATCGCCCGCGAGTTGGTGCGCGGGGAGCTGCTGGATCGCACACATATCGGTCTCGATTTCTTCGATGGCAGCATCAATCATATCGCGGCTTGGGTCATCGGAACGCGCAACACCCAAAAAGCGCTGCTGCGAGCGATGCTGGAGCCGATTGACACATTGAAGCGGCTGGAACTGGACGGCGACTACACGTCCCGGCTGGCGTTGGTCGAAGAGTTTAAATCGTATCCGTACGGAGCGATTTGGGATTACTTCTGCGCTTCGCAAGGTGTGCCGGTGCGGGAGGCGTGGCTGGCAGACGTGAAAGACTACGAGACGAAGGTGCTGGCGGCGCGGTAACGAAAGCACCCGCATTTTTTAAGCATTATATACTTGAGTAAGGAGAGGAACCTACTGTGAGTACGATGTTATCGGAAGTGGAGAAAGGTTGGCGGATCCCGGGATTGGAAGTCCCGTTTATCCGGGAGATGGCGGAAATCACGTACCATATGTGGCGGCTGGGCTGGGATGAGCGCAACGGAGGCAACATCAGCTATCTGCTCCATGAGGCGGAGGTAGAAAAATATATAGGAACCGCCTCTGCTTCGGAGCGTCGAAAGCTGCCGCTGACGTTTCCGGTGAAGGAGCTGGCGGGACGATATTTTATCGTGACGGGCTCGGGCAAGTATTTCAAAAATGTGATCTCCGATCCGGAGGCGAACTTGGGCGTGCTGCGAGTGGCTGAGGACGGCGACCAAGTCGAGGTGCTGTGGGGGCTGCGTGACGGGGCGGTACCCACTAGCGAGTTGCCGGCGCATTTTATGAGCCATATCGAGCGCTTGAAGGTGGATCCGGCGCACCGGGTCATCATGCACTGCCACGCCACTCATGCGCTGGCGATGACGTTTGTCCATGAGCTGGACGAGAAAAAGCTGACGAAAACGCTGTGGGAAATGTGCACGGAATGTCTCGTGGTGTTCCCCGACGGTATCGGGATCGTGCCGTGGATGGTGCCCGGCAGCCCGGACATCGGGCGGGCGACGGCCGAGAAGATGCGCGAGCACCGAGTCGTGATTTGGCCGCAGCACGGGATTTTTGGCACTGGTACGACGATCGACGAAGCGTTTGGCTTGATCGAGACAGTGGAGAAGGCTGCGCAGATCTACATGCTGCTTGGCGACCGCCCGGTGCTGCAAAAGATCACCGACGCTCAGCTGCGCGACCTGGCCGCCGCGTTTGGCGTGACCCCGCAGCCGGGGATTTTGAGCTAACGGGTGGAAGAGCAGAAGCTAGGGGCAAAGGATAATAAACGGAGCTGTAAGTGGTGAACAAGTAGGATAGTGATAGGGAGTTAGAATAGAGGAGAGAACTAAAGTAGAAATGTACAGAGAACGAAAACGGACTCCCGTTGCATGGGGGCTGTTTTTGTGCGTGATGAGGCTGCCTCGAAAGGAACTTGATGGTAACGGACACAGGGGACGTTATTCAAGCCAATTTGAAGGATTTTTCAATTTAACGGACCGAGGGGCCCTTATTTCGCATAAATAGCAGCTATATGGGCTCCGTGAGGCTGAATAAAGTCCATGGAGTCCGTTACAACGGGAAATATCCGGGTAATGGGCAAATAAGGTCTTTTAGGTCCGTTTTGTGCCGGCCCCAGTTCTTTGATGAGTTTGCGCAGCGCTGCCGGTGTATGGGGATGCTCCCGTAATAGCGGGAGGACTGCCCACCAGCGTCCGCAATTGCAACCGAAATTTTTTCTTTGGATACATCTAAACCGACGAATTTTGTGGTAGACTGCATAGTATCAGCTCTCCTTTGCTATGTAGCTCTGAAATGGTTTGGTTTATCACTATCCATTTTAACCTACGAGATGTAGCAATTTGGAGGGCTGTCTTTTGTTTACGTTCATCTTAGCTAGCGCTTGATGGTGTTTTGCGAATATCAATTTCGTGAACCCTATTGTCAATTGAAGCAGAGGGAAGTACAATGAGGGTAATTCAACTTGTACGTACAATTAGTGAATTAATGTCGGAAAATCTAATATGGTATGTACAAGTTAATGAGCAATCATTTTTCATAAGGAGGCGCTTTGGCATGAAATTGAAACCGCATTCTTTTTGGTTCGTGACTGGAAGCCAGCATTTATACGGCCCTGAAACGCTGGAAGAGGTAGCGGGCCACTCCCGCATTATCGCAGAACAACTGGACAAAGACCCGGCGATTGGGTTCCCGGTGGTGTTTAAACCGATCGTCACGACGCCGGACGAGATCTATAAGCTGATTCTGGCCGCCAATGGCGACGAGACTTGTGCGGGGATTATCACTTGGATGCACACGTTCTCGCCAGCTAAAATGTGGATCGCCGGCTTGTCCCAACTGCAAAAACCGCTGCTGCACTTCCATACGCAGTTTAACCGCGATATTCCGTGGGAAACGATCGATATGGACTTCATGAACCTGAACCAATCAGCCCACGGTGACCGCGAGTATGGGCATATCGGTGCCCGGCTTGGGATCAATCGCAAAATCGTGGTCGGGCATTGGGAGGACGAGGAAGTCCGTGCGTCGCTGGCGGGCTGGATGCGGACGGCGGTCGCTTATGCTGAGAGCCGGCAGCTGAAGGTAGCGCGCTTTGGCGATAACATGCGCGAAGTGGCGGTGACCGAAGGTGACAAGGTCGAAGCGCAAATCAAATTCGGTTGGTCGGTGAACGGGTATGGCGTTGGCGATCTGGTGCAGGTGCTAAACGAAGTTACCGATGCGGAAGCCGAAGCGCTGCTGAAAGAGTATGCCGAGCAGTACACCATTACGCAAGCTGGTTTAAGCAGCGGGCCGATTCGCGACTCCATCGCATATCAGGCGAAGCTTGAAGTCGCCATGAAACGGTTCCTGGAGCAAGGCGGCTTTGGCGCGTTTACGACGACGTTTGAGGATCTGCACGGGCTCAAGCAGCTCCCGGGTCTGGCCGTGCAGCGGCTGATGGAAGCCGGCTACGGCTTTGGCGGCGAAGGCGACTGGAAAACCGCAGCTCTGACTCGTGTGCTCAAAGTGCTGGCAAACAACAAAAGCACCTCGTTTATGGAGGATTACACGTATCATTTTGAGCCGGGCAATCACATGATTCTGGGCGCGCACATGCTGGAGGTGTGCCCGACGATTGCGGCGACGAAGCCGACGATTGAAGTGCACCCGCTGGGCATCGGGGGTAAAGCCGATCCGGCGCGGATGGTGTTCGACGGCCAGGCGGGTCCGGCGGTTAACGCTTCGCTTGTTGATCTGGGCCATCGCTTCCGGTTGCTGGTCAACGTGGTGGACGGCGTGAAGGTGGAGAAGCCGATGCCGAAGCTGCCGGTGGCCCGCGTATTGTGGAAGCCGCAGCCTTCGCTGCGCGAATCGGCGGAAGCGTGGATTTTGGCCGGCGGGGCGCATCATACGGTGCTGTCATACGCGATTACGGCCGAGAACCTGTCCGACTGGGCGGAAATGGCCGGCATTGAAGCGGTGATCATCGACAAGGATACCTCGGTACCGCGCTTCAAGAACGAGCTGCGCTGGAGCGATGCGGCTTACCGGTTGCGCTAATCGCAGTGGCAGTTACGCGAGTCGCAGCTGCGTGACGTGAATCAGGCTTGCTTTTGGATAAGGTGTGGAAACAGCCCTCTGCGTTCGCCCGGCCTATGTTACAATAACGGGTAGTAAAGAGAACGGTGGCATTGGTGAAGGGTGGACGAAACATGAACGACCGGAAAATTCCGAAATATATGCAGCTGAAAAACGAATTATTGTCTTGGCTCGAGCAAGGAAAGCTTCAGCCCGGAAAACAGGTTCCGTCGGAGAACGAGATTGCCGAGCAGTTTGGCTTAAGCCGGCAGACGGTTCGGCAGACGTTTGGCGAACTGGAGAAAGAAGGCTGGCTGGAGCGCATCCAGGGCAAAGGCACGTTTGTCCGGCATCCCGGACGGCGGGAGGGCGAAGCGGTGAAGACGATCGGCATTATGACGACGTATATTTCCGATTATATTTTTCCTCATATCGTTCGAGGAGCGGAGGCGGAGCTGCGCCAGCATGGGTATCGGCTGCTGCTGTCCAGCACGGACAACACGAAGGAGAAGGAAAGGGATAGCCTGCAGCTCATGACGAGCCAACCGCTCAGCGGACTGATCATCGAGCCGACGAAGAGCGCGGAGGGGAACCCGAATTTGGGGTATTTTTTGGAGTTACAGGAGAAGGGGATTCCGTATTTGATGATCAACGCGAGATACCCCGAGCTCGAATGTCCGTGCCTGAAGGTGAACGACGAGGCGGGAGGCCGGAAAGCGGCGCTGTACTTGCTGGAAAAAGGGCACCGGCAGATCGCCGGATTTTTCAAAAGGGATGACCTGCAGGGCGTCAACCGGCTGAAGGGGTTCCTGTCGGCCCATCGGGACTTTGGGATTGCGGTGTCGCCGCAGCATGTGGTGACGTTTACGACGGAGCAAAAAGGCGACTATATCTATCAAAAAGCGCTGGAGCTGCTGCAAAAATCGGAGGATCGGCGGCCAACGGCATGGGTGTGCTACAACGACGAGTTAGCGGTGCGGCTGATGGACGCTGCCGCCGCGTGCGGCTTACGGATTCCGGAGGATTTGTCCGTCATCGGCTTTGACGATTCCAGCCTGGCGGCGGCCTCGGGCACGAAGCTGACGACGCTGACCCACCCCAAAACGGCGATGGGCGAGCTTGCCGCCCGCCAGCTGATCGGGATGATCGAGCGGGGGGAAACGCCGGGCGATACGGTGTTTGAACCGGAGCTGATTGAACGGGATTCGGTGCTGGAACGAACGGTTTTGAAATAAACTGGAACGAGAGAACGAACGGGAACTAGACAACTTGGCGGTGTCACCGTCCTGCTGAAGTTTGGCGGGGCGGTGCCGCTTCGGTTGAAACAGGTGCTTGGTAACTTGTACGTACCTTTTGTTATGTTGGATGACATGGGATAAGGAAAGGGGACGAAGCTTGCGATGTTGGAAGCCTTAAAACAGCAGGTGTGGGAAGCCAATTTGGAGCTTCCGAAGTATGGACTGGTCACGTTTACGTGGGGAAACGTCAGCGGGATCGACCGGGAAAGCGGATTGTTTGTCATTAAACCCAGCGGCGTGCCGTATGAGGAATTAAAGCCGGAGCATATGGTCGTGGTCGACCTGGACGGCAACGTGGTGGAAGGGAATCTGCGCCCGTCCTCCGATACGCCAACGCACCGGGTGTTATATCGCGAATTTCCTGACATCGGCGGGGTTGTGCATACGCATTCGCCGTGGGGAACCAGCTGGGCCCAGGCAGGGCGGGCGTTACCGGCGTATGGAACGACGCATGCGGATTATTTTTACGGTGAGATCCCGGTAACGCGGCCGATGACACGAGCCGAAATTGAAGGCGCTTACGAGTTGGAAACAGGCCATGTGATCGTAGAGCGGTTTAAAGAGCTGGGGCTGGATCCGAACCAGGTGCCGGGGGTGCTTGTGCATTCGCACGCGCCGTTTGTCTGGGGCAAGGATGCGCATCATGCGGTCCATAACGCGGTTGTGCTGGAAGAGGTGGCGAAGATCGCCGCCCGGATGGAGCAGATCAATCCGAATACGCCGGCGATGGATCAGGCGCTGTTGGACCGGCATTTTTTGCGGAAGCATGGAGCCAATGCCTATTATGGGCAGAAATAATGGAGAGTAGCAGGGAGGGATCAAGATGAGCAAGGGGAAAAAATACACGATTGGCATCGACTACGGCACGCAGTCCGGCCGCGCCGTGCTGGTGGATTTGTCGGACGGCCGCGAGGTTGCCGACCATGTGACGCCATATCCGCACCATGTCATTGATGAGCGGTTGCCCGGATCTGGGATTAAGCTGGAGCATGATTGGGCTTTGCAGCATCCCGGCGATTATCTGGAGGTGCTGCGGCGCTCGGTGCCTGCGGTGCTCCAGGAATCGGGAATCGATCCGGCGGATGTGATCGGGATTGGCATTGATTTTACCGCCTGCACGATGCTGCCGGTGGATGCGCAAGGCCAGCCGCTGAGCTTCGATCCGGCGCTGGCCGATAACCCGCATAGCTGGGTGAAGCTGTGGAAGCACCATGCGGCTCAGCCGGAGGCAGATAAGATCAACGCGATTGCGGCGGAGCGGGGAGAAGCGTTTTTGGCGCGGTACGGGGGGAAGATCTCGTCCGAATGGATGATTGCGAAGGTATGGCAAATCCTCGATGAAGCGCCGGAGATCTACGAGAAAGCGGATCTATTTCTGGAAGCGACCGACTGGGTCATCGCGCAAATGACCGGCAACATCGTCCGCAACAGCTGTACGGCGGGCTACAAAGCGATTTGGCATAAGCAGGACGGGTATCCGAGTAAGGAGTATTTTAAAGCTCTGGATCCTCGGCTGGAGGATCTGACGGATACAAAACTGCGCGGCGACGTGATTCCGCTGGGGACGAATGCAGGCGGACTGCTGCCGGAGATGGCCGAGATGATGGGCCTGACGCCAGGCATCGCCGTGGCGGTGGGCAACGTGGACGCGCATGCAGCCGTGCCAGCTGTCGGTGTTGTCTCGCCGGGCAAGCTGGTTATGGCGATGGGGACCTCGATTTGCCACATGCTGCTGGGGACGGAAGAAAAGCAGGTTGAAGGCATGTGCGGCGTGGTCGAGGACGGAATCATTCCGGGCTTGTACGGCTATGAAGCCGGGCAGTCGGCTGTGGGGGATATTTTTGAATGGTATGTTGAAGAAGCGTTGCCGGCGTACGTGAAGGAGGCGGCGGAGAAGGAAGGATTGACTGTGCACCAATGGTTGGAGCGGGAAGCCGCTGCGTATCAACCGGGGCAAACGGGCCTGCTCGCGCTCGATTGGTGGAACGGCAACCGGTCTGTGCTGGTGGATACGGATTTGACCGGGATGATCCTGGGGATGACGCTGCTGACCAAACCGCAGGAGATTTATCGGGCATTGCTCGAGGCAACGGCTTTTGGCACGCGCAAAATTATCGACGCGTTTGTTCAAAACGGCGTGCAAGTTGACGCGTTGTATGCCTGCGGCGGATTGCCGCAGAAAAACCGCCTGCTGATGCAGATCTATGCGGATGTGACGAACCGTGAGATTTTTGTGGCAGATTCCAAGCAGACACCGGCCCTCGGCGCGGCGATGTTCGCAGCAGTAGCTGCAGGCGCGGAAGCGGGCGGCTACGATTCGATCCTAGATGCCGCCGTGAAAATGGCCCGCGTCAAAGAGGAAACGTTCAAGCCGATCCCGGCACACGTGGAAGTGTACGAGAAGCTGTATCAGGAATACAGCCAGCTGCACGACTACTTCGGCCGCGGCGAAAACGACGTGATGAAGCGGCTGAAACGAATCAAGCAAGCGGCGGAGTAAGAGTGGGAGTAAGCGGGGCGAAGGAGTGGCTGGCCTGTCAAGGACTGTGCGCCTCGCCCACCTGTTGTTTATGCAGAAGGTAAAGGATCGAATACCCTCTTGCCCTAAGTCCATGGGCGCCGATTCGAGCTGGAATGGGGTGTCATGGGGTGTCGCGAGGAAAGGGATAGGGCAATTTTTTCGCTTTACGGGGAAATGCGGCAAATCGTAGGGTCCTAAAGAAGTTTTCAGAAAATTGCAGGAAGTTGATGGATGGTCAAGGGAGGGGATAACGTGCTGCAAGACAGACAGTTGGAGCAGTTGAAGGTGATTGAACTAGACCGAGGGGTGATCCGGAAGGTTGCTCCTTACTTGCGGGAACAGGGTTATCGCCATGTCCTGCTGGTGGCGGACGATCATACGTATGCGGCGGCGGGAGAGCAGCTCATGGGTTTGCTGGAAGCGGAGGGCGTGAATACGCGCGTTGTCCTCATTCAACCGGACGCGCAAGGCGATGTGGTCGCCGACGAGATCGCGATTGTTCAGCTGTTGCTGGAGATCCGTCCTGACGAGACGGATGTGCTCCTTGCGGTGGGCTCCGGGACGATCCACGACATCGTCCGGTTTGCCGCCCACAAGACCGGCAAGCCGTTTGTGTCGGTGCCGACCGCGCCGTCCGTGGACGGGTTCACCTCTGCAGGCGCGCCGCTGATTGTACACGGGGTCAAAAAGACGGTGCCGGCTGTGCCGCCGGTGGCGATTTTTGCTGACCTCGATATTCTCATGGCGGCCCCGCAGCGGTTGGTTGCTGCGGGCTTTGGCGATATGCTCGGTAAATACACCAGCCTGTTCGACTGGAAGTTCTCCCGTCTGACGGCGGGGGAACCTTATGACGAACAGGCGGCGGCGATTACCGAGCGCGCGCTGCGCAGCTGCGTGTCGCACGCCGAGGCCATCGGCGCGCGCACGGAAGAAGGGATCCGCGCCTTGATGACGGCGCTGATCGAATCGGGCATCGCCATGCTGCTGTTCGGGCAGTCGCACCCCGCCTCCGGCGCAGAGCACCATCTCTCCCATTACTGGGAGATGGAGTACCTGCGCCAGGGTCGGCGAGCGCTGCTGCACGGTGCCAAAGTTGGCGTTGCCTGCGCCGAGATCGCCCGCGTGTACCACGCCGCGGGCGAAGGGATGCTCCCGGGCGCCGAGCCTGCGGCGCTCCGGGAGCACCGGGAGCAGGTCCGCGCCTGGCTGCGGGACCTGCCCGGCGAAGCCGAGCTCCGCGGCCTGCTGCGCAAGGCCGGCGGGCCGTCGACCCTCGCCGAGCTGGGCATCGGCGAGGAGCTGTTCGCGCGCAGCCTGCGCGAAGCCCACCGCGTGCGCGACCGCCGCACGCTGCTGCGGGCGCTCAACGAGGCGGAGCAGGCCTAGCGCGCGAACCAAGCCGCGGCCGGGCGAGCCGCGGCCGCGTTAAACGAGCCGGCTGGAGCTCCACTTTATCGGAGCTCCAGCCGGCTCGTCCTGTGAATAGCGGTAAATTATTCCGCTATTCTTCAAAAATCCGAATTTTTGGCCAGAATAACGCCAAAAATTTCCCTTATCCAGCCGGATCCCCCCTGAAATGGGGGAGAACCGAGCCACACTCCCAAAATAAGGCCCCAAAATGGCCTTATTCATCAGCAAATCCAGAGACGCAGGCAAAATAAGGCCATTTTATACCGCTATTTCACCCCATCACCGCGATCACCGCCATGATCACCGCACCGCCGTGATTACCTTGATAGGACGCGCCACGCGCCCCTTCCACTTAAGAAACTAACTTCTCCTGCGCCCCCAGCAACTCAATCAAAGCGCGGAGCGCGCTGGTTGGTTGGGAGTTTTTGCGGTAAATGATCTCGGTTTTCATGCGGCGTATCGCCTCGGGAACCTCGTGAATCCGCACGGCGCCTTCCTGCGCCTTCTGCTCGGCGACCGTCCGCGGCAACAGCGAAATGCCAAGACCGGCGGATACGCCGCCAAGGATCGCTTCCAGCGTGCCGAACTCCATCGTGGCTACGTTGGTTCTGCCGTGGGCTTTCTTCATGTCTTCGAGCTGTTCGCGGAAGGTGCAGCCGCGGTTGTAAACCAAGCTTGGCTTCGATAAGGCTTCATCCAAGCTCTCGATGCCCGGCGGAGAAATAACCACAACCTCCTCGTCGAAGACAGGAAGACGGGTGAGTTCATCATGCGTGGATCGGAAGCTCCCGAAGGCGACATCCAGTTCGTACTGCAGCACCTTCTCCAACAGGCGATCGGACATATCTGTCAGCAACATTAACTCCACCTTCGGATACTTTTCGTAATACTGGCTTAGCAGCTTAGGCATACGCACCGCCGCCGTCGTCTGCGTCGAGCCGATCAGCAGCGGGCCGCTAGGCTCGCCGGTGAAGGAGAGTGCCGACGCCGCTTCGTCCAGCAAACCGATGATTTTGTCAGCGTAATTTAACAGCATCTTGCCGCTGGAAGTTAAGGTGATCCCCCGGTTGTGCCGGTAAAACAAATCGGTCCCCAGCTCCGTCTCCAGCTGCTTGATACGGGCCGTCACATTGGACTGCACATAGCCAAGCCGGGCGGCAGCTTTCGTGATCGCCCCGTCCCGAGCAACGGCCTGAAATATACGCAATTCCGCACTGTCCATGCGTGGAGCCTCCTCGTATAGTATCTTTAAAAAGCTCTTTTAGGTTCATTTCCATCCCCCCGGGGGATGGAAAACAGCCTCCAAATTTCCAGCTTGTTCTTTGAAAATTCCATCAGGGACTGGACTTTCCGGTATGCCTCTGGACAATGGAACGTAGGGTCCATTCGGGGAAATCCTTCTGCCTCCAGTAGCATCGTCTACTCCTTAAGTCTGTTTCTCCGGTACGCGTCTGAGCTTCTTACCCGCTGGCTGTTCCCTTCGGCATCCCATGCCCGGTTTTAGCAGATCCGGGGCAGCTCATGGCCCGAAGTGTGTCCTCATACGCGAGGGTGATAGATCTGCGCGTGCGCCGGAGGCATCCCGGAGCGTCCATTCCCTGAATCCCTAGCGAAAGGAGGAATTTCACTTGAAGCTTTTTGTCGGTATTGACGTGAGCTCGCAAGAGCTCGAAGCGTGTTTCATGAACGCTGACGGTGACAAGCTTGAGACACTCACCGTCAAAAACAATTTGAATGGCGCCTCGCACTTGCGTGACCAAATCGTCGCTGCAGCGGACAAGTTGGCCGTCACCGAGATTCACATCGGCTTGGAAGCCACTTCCGTCTACAGCTGGCACCCTGCCATGTACCTGCATCAGGATCCAGCGCTTCGAGAGCGCAAGGCCAAGGTGTTCACCTTGAACCCCAAGCTCATCAGCAAGTTCAGAGAAGCCTATGCGGATATGGACAAGACCGACCGGCTCGACGCCTGGGTCATTGCGGATCGCCTGCGCTTCGGCCGCCTGACGACCACCATCGTCATGCAGGAGCAGTATGTCGCCCTTCAACGCCTCACGCGCATGCGTTTCCACTTGGTCCATAACTTGGCTCGCGAGAAGCAGTACTTCTTGCAGAACCTGTTCTACAAGTGCAATGCGTTTACAACCGAGGTCGACAGCTCCGTGTTTGGCCATGCGCTCATGGAGATGCTCTCCGAGAAGTTCAGCCTCGATGACATCGCCGAGATGGACGTGGCCGATCTGGCCGACTATCTGCGGGACAAGGGACGCAATCGTTTCCCCGATCCCGAGCGGGTCGCCCGCTGCATTCAGCAAGCTGCCCGCGCCTCCTATCGGCTGTCCAAGGTCGTGGAGGATTCGATTGACCTGGTGCTCGGCACCTCCATCGAATCCATCCGCAGCATCCAGAAGCAGCTCAAGGATCTCGACAAAGCGATCGAGCGGGTCCTCGACGGCATTCAAGGCGCTCAGTGCTTGCTGTCAGTGCCCGGCATCGGCAAAGTCTATGCAGCCGGTCTGCTCGGCGAACTCGGCGATATTGAACGGTTCAAGGATCAAGCCGCCGTCGCCAAGTACGCGGGTCTGACGTGGCGCAGGCACCAGTCCGGCGTCTTCGAGGCGGAGGACACCGCCCGCATCAAATCCGGCAACCGATTCCTGCGCTACTACCTCGTTGAAGCTGCCAACTCGGTTAGGATGCGCGATGAAGAATTCGGTGAATATTACCGGAAGAAGTATCACGAAGTGCCCAAGAATCAACACAAACGCGCCCTCGTCTTAACGGCAAGAAAACTCGTGCGTCTGGTCGATGTGCTGCTACGCAGCGGCCAACTCTACACGCCTCGAAGGAAGGTGAATAGCGCCAAGGATTAACGCCTCCTTTGCCTTAGTCCTTCACGAATTCCCAGTAAAAATCTGGTATCTGACATGGTTTTTGGCTGGGTTTGGTTTGATGCGCCCTTTTTTCGTGACTCCGCGCTCAACAGGCACGGGAAATTTCCAATTCGATTAAATCAACAGCTTGACATCATACCGCTGGACTTTTTGGTGCTCTGTAATCACTAATAATGATATCAGATATCTTTATCAATCATTATACATAATTAAAAACCTCCGACACAATACAAATCATGAAACTGACGCCTAAGGAGGAAACGACTTCATGAATATTTACAAATATACAGGTTTGCTGTTGCTGACGACTTTTTTGATGGGGACGGCGTATCCCGCTGCCAAGCTGGGGATGATGCATACCACCCCGCTCATGCTGATGGGGCTCCGCTTTTTGTTCGCCGGGGGATTGCTCGCCGTATTCAGCGCCAAAAGACCTCAACCGAGAGGTGCGAAGTCTTGGCTGCAAATTTTGCTGCTCGGTTTGTTCCAATCGGTTGGGGTGATGGGCTTCACCGCCTACAGTATGCGTTGGATCACCTCTGGGGAGTCGGCGATCATCTCAAGCACCAGCCCGCTGATGCTTATCCTTTGGGGGGCTTTGATGGGTACAGCCTATCGCGTAAGGCAATGGTTTGGCGTGGTAATTGGGTTTATCGGCGTTGTCATCACCTTTGGGATACACTTGAGCGTAAACCCCGGCATGGTCTTTGCCTTGGCGGGAGCAGCCAGCTTCACGGTTGCCACGTTGATCATTAATCACATCGGTCCGGCGTTTGACAAAAGAGTGCTGGCCGCCTACCAAATGCTGCTCGGCGGCGTGATGCTGATCTTCAGCTTTGCAGGGGAGAAACCAAGCTTTGAGCTGAACCTTACGTCGGCGTCTGTGGTTCTTTGGCTCGTCCTATTTTGTTCCATTATTCAATTTACGATCTGGTTTTATTTGCTCAGCCATAGCGATCCAGGCAAAACCAGCTCATTCCTGTTCCTTGTGCCGATCTTTAGCGTCATTTTCAGCTGGCTGCTGCTTGGCGAACAGATCTCGTGGTACGTCTATCTTGGCGGAGCTTTAACCTGTGTGGGGGTATTCTTGGTGAATTGGCAGGGGAGCATTAACAGCCAACCGGCTCAAGAAAACAAATCGAGTGTACTTCGCATGCAGGAGGAGATGGAAGCATGAGTTACCATAACAAGGTTGTTCTTATTACCGGGGGGGGTACGGGGATCGGCCGGGCGACAGCGACGCTGCTGGCCGAACGCGGGGTGATTGTTGCCGTCAATTATTCCCGTTCGGAGGCGGAGACCCAAGAGACCGTGCAAGCTATTCAGCAATTTGGCGGCCGGGCGATCGCGATCCGAGCCGACGTCTCAAGCAACGAGGGTCATCTCTATGGTCGCCCAAATCGTCAAGCAATTTGGAACGATCGATTACCTGGTCAATAACGCCAGCATCACCCGGTATATTGCCATGGGCGATCGTAAACGTGGGCAGCATCGCAGGAATCACGGGCAAAGGCTCCTCGCTCCCGTATGCGGTATCCAAGGCGGCGGTGAACGGTTTGACCAAATCGCTGGCCCATGCTTTGGTGCCGGATGTACGCGTGACCGGTGTAGCTCCTGGAGCAGTCAGCACGCGTTGGTGGGGCGGATGAGAGGAGCAGAGGCGGTCGCTAACTTCCCAACTGCCTTTGGACCGAATCGCTGCGCCGGAGGAGATCGCCGCACTCATCTCGTCGGTTCTGGAGCAGCCTTCGATGACAGGACAGAGCCTCACCATCGACAACGGGCAAACGATGTAAGAAGATATTCATTATGAAAAAAATCAGCCTTCAGGACCTAACGATAACCTGGAGGCTGATTTTTTGGATTGTTGCTATTGCTCCTTCACATCATACAGCACCCGAGCCAGCAGGTCCTGGCTGTAATTGCCGAAGTTCTTGCCGTAGATGGTCAGGCCGCGCTTGTTGATCGGCTTGTCGGTGACGGCGATGCGGAACGTCAGCTCGCTTTTGTAATCCAGCTTGATCTGTTCCAGCGTAACGTCGGAGATGCGGCATCCGTCGATAAAGCTGCCCTCATTGTTAATGCGGATCAGCTTCAGCATCCCGTACTGGTTCAAGTGCGGCGGCCACCAATCCGGATTAAACGTGCCGCGTGCGTCACCGAAATCCCCCGGACTCGTCCAGAAACCGATTTCGACACCGTTCAAGTAAAAATAGATGTCAGACGGATAGTTATCGCAATACCCGGGCGCCTCGGAGCCCAGCTCCATCGAGAATTGAATTTCCCGGAACGTCTGGTTTGGCTTCAGGTAATTCGGGATGCGGTATTCCAGGAAGCCCTCGGACAACCAAATAATCTCCGAGTCGATTCGCTGCGGATCGGCGAAGTAACGCGGATCGTCGAAATCGCCGATGATGCTGTCCTTCGTAGCCAAACCGCAGGTAGGGACCGCATGATAATTGCTGTAATGGCCCACCTGGATTTCCACTTCGTATAAATTGTCGACATCCTTGCTCCGGAGGTCGACCATCAGCTTGTCTTTGTTCAAATAACAAATCTTCTGAATGCCATGCTTGCCAACAGAAGTATTGATTTCGATCAGGCCGCTTTCCTCCAGCTTCTTGATGTGCATCGTAATCGCCCCGTTGCTTAAGCCCAGCTTGGTAGCCAGGTCGTTGAGGTTTAAGGCCTGATTTTTGGCCAGCAGTTCGAGGATTTGAATCCTGATCTCCGAGCTTAACGCTTTAAAAATGTCGATCCCGCTCATCAAATCCTTAATATAGATCATCGGATATTCGAACCTTCTTCCAATAAATAGTGGGTAGTTTTATTTTAGATAATTATAAACTAACTCAGTCGTTTAATAAAGCATCAAATCAAAAAATGTAAATCAGGTTCAGAAAATAGATTAAATTTGTAGTAAACGCACGCTTAATTTTAAAATATTTTAAACTAAATTTCATTATTCCATTGAATTTTCAGGCGGTTTTTCAGCATTTTCACGGGGGTTGGAATCGTTTGCCTCGTTAATTTTATATAAGAATAAAATGTTTTAGATAAATATATTTACAACCCCAATTTCATATGTTATTTTATACCTGTAAACGGATTCATTCAAGGTTATTCGAAATAATTTAATATTTACTAAAACGGAAGGTGGTCAACATGTCATCAACAGCACCGCGAGCAACGATGGTCATCGACAAAGCCTTTAAAATTGCGGAAGTAGATCGGCGCATTTACGGCTCCTTTATTGAACATTTGGGCCGGGCAGTCTACGGGGGGATTTATGAGCCTTCGCATCCGGAAGCAGATCAACATGGATTCCGAAACGACGTAAAGGAGCTGGTTAAACAGCTGGGCGTCCCGATCATCCGGTATCCCGGCGGGAATTTCGTTTCCGGGTATAACTGGGAGGATGGGGTTGGTCCGGTTGAATCGAGGCCGAAACGCTTGGAGTTGGCCTGGAGGACGGTTGAACCGAATTGGGTAGGCACGAACGAGTTTGCCGGATGGGCCAAAGAGGTTGGTGCCGAAGTGATGATGGCGGTGAATCTGGGGACCCGCGGCGTTGATGCGGCCCGCAACCTGCTGGAATACTGCAACCATCCGGGGGGCAGCTACTGGAGCGATTTGCGTCGCAGCCATGGTTACGAGCAGCCCCATAAGATCCGGACCTGGTGTCTGGGCAATGAGATGGACGGTCCTTGGCAAATCGGACAGAAGACGCCGCAGGAATACGGCCGGCTCGCCTATGAGACGGCAAAGGCGATGCGACTGGTCGATCCCGATATCGAGCTGGTGTCCTGCGGCAGCTCCAGCTCGTCGATGCCAACGTTCCCGGAATGGGAAGCGGTAACGCTGGAGCATACCTACGAGGTGGCCGACTATATCTCCCTGCATCAATACTATGGCAACCGGGACAACGATACGGCGAACTTCCTCGCCCGTTCGATGGATATGGACCACTTCATTCGTACGGTGATTTCCACCTGCGATTATGTCAAAGCGAAGAAACGCAGCAAAAAAACGATGTACCTCAGCTTCGACGAGTGGAACGTTTGGTACCATTCCAACGATGCCGACGCCAAGCTGGAGCCTTGGGGAATTGCGCCGCCGCAGCTGGAGGATGTCTATAACTTCGAGGACGCTTTGCTGGTCGGAAGCATGCTGATTACGTTCCTGCGCCACGCCGATCGGGTGAAGATGGCCTGCATGGCCCAATTGGTGAACGTCATCGCCCCGATCATGACGGAGAATGGCGGGCGGTCCTGGAAGCAGACGATCTATTATCCTTACATGCATGCATCGCTCTTTGGACGGGGCGTTTCGCTGCAGCCGGTTGTCGACTCCCCGGTATACGACGCTAAGGATTATACCGATGTTCCGTATTTGGACAGCGCGGTTGTATATAACGAAGCAGACGAGACGTTGACGATTTTTGCGGTGAACCGCCATTTGGAGGAAGCTCTTGAGCTGGATTGCGATATTCGCGGGTTCGAAGGCTACCGTGTGATCGAGCACCTTGTGCTGGAGCACGAAGACCTGAAGGCCGTAAATACGGCGGACCAGGAAAATGTGAAGCCTCACACCGGAGGAAATGCGGTATGCCAGGACGGTTATGTGAAAGCCTGTTTAGCTAAAGCTTCCTGGAACGTGATTCGCCTGGGTCAAGCGAGAGCTTAAGGAAACCGACGCTTCTGGGAAGCAACTGCTTCATTCACCCTTTGAGACGATGACAACACCTAGCTATGCACAACCGGTGAGCGCTTCTTCGGGTCATCGATTGACCATCGGTTCTACTAGAGAAGTGGGAGATAACCGACTGTAAGTGGAGTGTGTAGATTTTATTTTGTCAGGGAGGGTCAAGGATGAAGAAAAAGGTTTGGATTGTGCTGTTCGTGTTAACGATGGCCACATGGCTGTGGGGCTGCGGCAAGACGTCAACCACGGCGGGGGGTGAAACCTCTGTGTTGGACGGCGGCGCGGGGGAAGACGCGATAGAGCTTTCCTATTGGACGTTCGTGGAACTGCATGGACAACATTTTGAGAAAATGCTGGAGAAATGGAACGCCGCCAATCCGGATCGGCAAATCAAGCTGAACGTCACGGTGATGCCATACGACGACATGCACAACAAATTATCGATCGCCGTGCAGACGGGCGTTGGTGCGCCGGACATCGCCGATATCGAGCTGGGCAAATTCCCGGACTTCTTGGCCGGGACGCCGCAGCTGGTTGAATTAAATGACGTCATCGACCCGTACCGGGACACGATCGTCAAGTCCAGAATCGACCTCTACAGCAAGGACGGCGTGAATTACGGTATCCCGACCCACGTTGGCGCCTCGGTGGCGTTCTACAACACGGAAATTTTAGAAGAAGCCGGAGTGGATTACAAGTCGATTGTGACCTGGGAAGATTTCAAAAAAGCCGGAATTCAAGTGTATGAGAAAACGGGCAAGTACATGGGCACCGCCGATACGAGTGCAACATGGCAGCTTTCCCAGCTGCTGGCACAGCAAGGTGCAGATTTCACCGATGACGCCGGGAACCCGATCGTTAACTCGGAGCCCGTAGTGAAGGCGCTCACCCTGCTGAAAGACCTGCAAGACAACCATGTCATCGCCACCATCGCCGGCGGGCAGCCCGATACGGAGGAAGCGTACGGAGAGTTTAATGCGGGCAACTATGCGACCGCTTTCATGCCGCTGTGGCAAATGTCGAGATACACGAACTATATGAAGGACCTCTCCGGCAAAATCGCGATCGCCCCGATTCCGGTCATCAAAGAAGGGATGCCGCGTTCGGTCGGCGGCGGCGGAACCGGGACGGTCGTGACCAAAACGGCCAAAGACATCGAGCTGGCCAAGGATTTCCTCGCATTCGCCAAATTGTCGGAGGATGCCAATATTGAAATCTGGAATACGCTGGGCTTTGACCCGGTCAACATGGACGTTTGGGAGATGAAGGACGTTACTCATAACCCGGACAACCAGTTTGTCCAATACTTCATTAATAATCCATTTGACGTGCTGAACGACATCAAGGACGAAATCCGATTGATTAAATCCACCTCGGCGTCGCCGACGATCAACAACGTGCTTTGCACGGTGACGTTAAACGAGATTTTTGAAGACGGGAAGGATATCAAGCAAGCTCTGGATGATGCGCAAGCGCAAATCGAGCAGGAGCTGAAGTAATCGAAATAAGCAGGAGCTACTCCTTCGGGAGTAGCTCTGTTTAAAAAGGGGTAGGGCGATGGTTAAAAAATTCCTTTACTCGCAAAAGGTTGCTCCTTACGTATTTGTGTTGCCGTTCGTGCTCGTTTTCCTCATCTTTTGGGTGTATCCGCTGATCAGCTCCTTTGGGATGAGCTTCCAGAAAGTGACCCTGGGTCAGGAAGCAGCGTGGATTGGCATAGACAACTACGAGAAATTGATGGGCGACGGGGTCTTCCTCAAGGCAGTGACAAACAGCGCCATCTACATGGTCTTAACCTTGGTGATCCTGATCCCGTTTCCGATGTTGTTTGCCGTTTTGATCAACAACAAGTTCATGTGGGCGAGGGAATTTTTCAAGTCCTCGTTTTTCTTCCCGGCGCTGACGTCGGTGGTGGTGGCCGGGACGATCTTCCGACTGATGTTCGGTGAAATGGAAGGGTCGCTCATCAACAGCTTCTTGGGCTTGTTTGGCGTGGAGCCGATCAAATTCCTGAAAGGACAAACGACCGGCTTTATCGCCTTATTGGCGCTGGCGACCTGGAGATGGACCGGGGTAAACATGCTTTACTTCTTATCTGGACTCAAAAATATTCCCGACGAATACTACGAAGCCGCTTCAATCGATGGCGCCTCTCCCATCCAGCGATTTACGAAGATCACGATGCCGCTGTTGAAGCCAACGACGATATATGTCTTAACGATCAGCATCTATGCCGGTCTGGCGATGTTTATCGAAAGTATGATGCTCTGGAACGGCAACAATTCTCCGAAAAATATCGGCTTGACCATCGTGGGCTACTTATACCGTCAAGGGATCGAGAAGAACAATCTGGGGTATGCGGCCGCCGTCGGCATCGTGCTTCTCGTCATTACGATGGTGATTAACCTGACGCAGTTGGCCTTTACCGGCATGTTTAAGAAGGAGGAGGAAGCATGACGAAATCGAAGCGCGGCTTGCTGATCAAAATCGTTTTGTTCGTGTTTTTCGCCTTCCTGTGCGTGCTGGTGCTTCTGCCGTTTTATGCCGTTACGCTGGCTTCCTTTAAGCCTGGGGAGGATTTGATCCGGTACGGGCTGAACCTGAAGTTTGATTTATCGGTCATGAGCTTGGATAACTTCGTTTACTTATTTACGGGCAATCATTCCTATTTCTTATGGTTTTTCAATTCGCTGCTGCTGACGGTCGTCCAAGTCACGGTGACGCTGCTGGTCAGTGCTACGGTGGCGTACGGGTTTTCGGCTTATGAATTTAAAGGGAAAAATACCCTGTTCATCTGCGTCCTGCTGATCATGATGGTTCCGTTCGAGATTCTGCTCCTGCCGCTGTATACGTTAACGTACGATATCGGGCTGATGAACTCGTATTCGGCCATTATTCTGCCGGGGATCGCCAGCGCGGCGACGATCTTCTTCTTCCGGCAGTATTTGCGGGGAATTCCCCGGGAAATTATCGCCGCGGGACGCGTCGACGGAGCGAGTGAGTACGGAATCTACGTGCGGATCATCTTGCCGGTGATGAAGCCTTCTTTTGCCGCGATGGCCATTCTCAACGGTATGAACAGCTGGAACAACTTCCTGTGGCCGTTTATGGTGCTCAGCGATGCCAATAAATACACGTTGCCGATTGGGCTCAAGACGCTGCTAACCCCTTACGGGAACAACTATGATTTGCTGATTGTTGGTTCCTTTTTCTCCATCATTCCGATCTTCATCTTGTTTGTTGCCTTCCAAAAATACTTTATTGACGGGATGACGGCAGGAGCGGTGAAAGGATAGAACGGCCCTGCGCTGCGGACGTTTGCGGACGGCTTCAGCGCCGGCCGATTTCATATCATATTAATTATTCAAAACGGGGGAAGAAACATGAAAACGAAGTGGTTGTATTTATCTTTGGTTTTAGTTCTTTTAAGCGTGACAGTACTATCTGGATGCAGCAGCGGCTCGGACAAGAAGACGATTACTTTCTGGACGCCGTTAACCGGCGATGACGGAGCTTACATGGATCAATTGGTCAAGAATTACAACGCTACCAATCCCGAGTTCAAAGTGAAGCATGTGATTACCGCAGACATGTATACCAAAATTTCCACGGTGCTCAACTCTGGCAAAGGGGTTCCTGATTTGGCGATCATCCACGCGGACCGTGTTCCCGGCTTTGTGAAGCAAGGCGTGCTGGAACCTATCGGCGGTGCGATTGCCGCGCAGCCGGAAATTAAGGAGGAGAACTACCTTCCGCAGGCTTGGGCGACGGGGAACATCGATGGCACGCAGTATACCGTTCCGCTCGACATTCATAGCAACACGATGTATTACAACAAGGATCTGCTCAAGAAGTACAACGCGGAATCCTTCTTGGACGACGACGTGGTTACCATCGACGAAATGCTGTCGCTTCAAGGCAAGCTGGAGGATGGTGATTACGTTGTCAATGATGCGCTGCTCGGCTGGGTGATTTTAGCTCAAGTGCAAAACCTGGGAGGAGACATCCAAGAAAACGGCAAGCCGGCTGTGAATACGCCGGTGATGAGACAAGCCTTCGAAGAGGTGAAGAAAATTGCCGATGCCGGGTTGATGACCCCATTTGGCGAAGACGGCTACTTAATGTTCCAATCCGGCAACGTCTTGTTCTCGACGGACGGTACTTGGAGTTCTACGGCCCATGCTGCGGTCGAGGGTCTAAACTTCGGGGTGACGAACATCTATTCTCCGACGCCGGACAAGTTCACGAACCGCGCTTCGTCCCACCTGTTTGCGATGCTGAAAAACGAGGATCGATCGGATGAGAAAGAAGCCGGCATCGGCGCTTTCCTGGAATTCATCCGCGCGAACTCCTTGGAATGGGCGAAAGCAGGTCAAATCGTGGCGAGTAAACAAGTGATCGAAAGTCCGGAATATCAGCAATATATGCAATCCTTCTTCACCTCCAATGAGAAGGAGACCCAGTCCCTTTATATTTATACCTACGAATATTACCCTTACATCGCCGAAGCGGTTGATACCTATTGCGCGGATATCGTTCGCGGCAACGTCGATCTGGATGATACGCTGCAGACGATGCAGAAGTTCGTCGAGGACAAGATTGCCGAGAGCACTACGGGCAGTGCGAGCTGAGCCTGCGTTCTAGATAAACAGAAAGAAATCATGTGCCGGAACGATGCGTCTGGCACATGATTTTTCCAAAAGGAGATATGGAAAGGCGATGAACAAGAAATCCTTTGCGCCGTTTTTCTTTGTGGGTCCGCACCTGGTTTTGTTCCTGATCTTCATTCTGATTCCGACCGTATACGGGATATATGCTTCGTTTACTCAGTGGAACTTGATGAACGATCCGACCTGGGTCGGATGGGCTAACTACAAAACGATCCTATTTGATGAAACCTCGACCTTCCACACCCAATTCGTAAACGGGCTTCGGAATACCCTCATTTTTGTCGTGATCAGCGTTCCGCTGTTGATCGTCATCCCATTGTCGGTGGCCGTCGCCTTGGAGCATAAGAAGGTCAAATTGAAGGGCATCATCCAGTCCATTATTTACATTCCGGGCTTGATTTCCATTTCCGCTGCCGCTTTGATCTGGCTGCTTATCTTTAACAAACAGCTGGGGATTACGGGGAACATCTTCCATTCGCAGGTCGCTTGGGCGGCGACGCAGCCTTATGCTTGGATCATTATTTTTGTGATCACCGTATGGGGCGGGGTTGGCGGGAACATGATTATTTACCGCGCCTCGATTGCCGGGGTATCCAAAGACTTGTACGAAGCCGCCGAGATCGACGGAGCCGGCGCGACCCGGCGATTCTTCAGCATCACCTTGCCGTCGATCCGTTTTCCGCTCATTTATACCTTTGTCATGACCACTGCCGGGGCCTTTAACGTCTTTGGCCAACCTTTAATGATGACGGATGGCGGACCGCGGCAATCGACGCATGTTCTCATGATGTACATCCGTCAATTAGCGTTTGGTCATGGCGAATCGATTGCCGGCATGGCATCCGCGATGGCGGTGCTGCTAGGCATGGTCATTTTGGTTATTTCGGCGCTGCAGTATTACGTCATGAACCGAAACGCCAATTGACGCATCCTGTGATGGATTATGGAAACGAGAGGTAAGGTGTAAATCAAGATGTCGAAGAAAATCAGCATATCGAAGTATATCGCATACCTGTATTTGATCCTCCTGTGCGTCATTTGGGTCATTCCCGTGTTATTTGGAATTTCGACTTCCTTCCGCTCCCAATCTGAAGTGGTGTCAACGGGCTTCCGTTTGCTTCCCGTGGAATGGATCCTGGACAATTACGTGACGATTCTGGAGAATACGTCCACGGCTCCGATCCTGCGCTGGCTGACGAACTCCGTATTCATTGCGGTGACACATACGTTCCTCGTGATCGTGATCATCTCCATCACGGGTTACGGGTATGCTCGAATGAACTTTAAAGGCAGAGACACGCTGTTTTTTACATTGCTGGGCATTTCCTTCTTTCCGGGAGTCGTCAACATTATCCCCTCTTACAAAATCATCGATATTTTCGGCTGGGTGAATACCGCATGGGCGATGATTATTCCGGGTTTGGCGGGTATGGGCAACATCTTTCTGGTCAGGCAGTTTCTGAAAGGGATTCCGACCGACCTGGATGAATCCGCTCGGGTTGACGGGGCCGGAGATTTTCGGATCTACTCGTACATCATCCTGCCGCTTATCAAGCCGATCCTCATCGTTTGCGGCCTGTTCTCGTTTGTCGGCTCCTGGAACGACTTCCTCTGGCCGGTCATCGTCTATACCGACGTGGACAAAATGCCGGTGACTGCGGGACTGCTGCTGCTTCAGGATATCTACGGCAACTATCGCATGATCGGACAGCTTATGGGTTCGGCCATGTTGGCCATCATTCCAACGCTGCTGCTGTTTGTTTTTGCGCAAAAATACTTTATTCAATCGATCAATCTGAATTCAGGCATTAAAGGATAAATGAATTTAGGGTGGAGGAAAAACCGTGAACAACAAAGTGATCATTCAAACGGACGTGACGAAAGCGGTCATCAACAAAAATATTTACGGTCATTTTGCCGAGCATTTGGGCAGATGCATCTATGAGGGGATTTGGGTCGGAGAAGATTCCCCGATTCCCAACACGCAAGGGATACGTAACGATGTGCTGGAGGCGTTGAAGCGGATCAAGGTTCCGGTGCTTCGTTGGCCCGGCGGATGTTTTGCGGATGAGTATCACTGGAAGGACGGCGTAGGCCCGAGGGAAGCCCGCAAGCGGATGGTCAACACCCATTGGGGTGGCGTTATCGAGAACAATCACTTCGGGACGCATGAATTTATGCTGCTATGCGAGCTGCTGGAATGCGAGCCGTATATTTGCGGGAATGTGGGGAGCGGCACGGTTCAAGAAATGTCCGAATGGGTCGAGTATATGACATTTGACGGCGAATCCCCGATGGCGAACTGGCGTAAGGAGAATGGCAGAAGCGCGCCGTGGAAGCTGACCTATTTTGGCATCGGAAATGAGAATTGGGGATGCGGCGGCCACATGCGTCCGGAATATTACGCCGATCTGTATCGCCGCTATCAAACCTACGTCCGCAATTATGGGGATAACCGGATATATAAAATCGCCGGCGGGGCCAATGTGGACGATTATCGCTGGACCGAAGTGCTGATGCAACAGGCCGGCGGGCTCATGGACGGGTTAAGCCTGCATTATTACACGATTCCCGGTGATTTCTGGCTGGGGAAGGGTTCGGCGCTGGATTTTTCAGAGGACGAGTGGTTCGTGACCATGAAAAAAGCGCTGCACATGGACGAATTAATTGCGAAGCACAGTACGATCATGGATCGGTACGATCCCGAGAAGCGTATCGGCTTGATTATCGACGAGTGGGGTACTTGGTACGACGTTGAGCCGGGCACGAATCCGGGATTTCTGTATCAGCAAAACACGATCCGTGACGCACTGGTGGCCGGGCTTCACTTCAACATCTTTCATCATCACGCCGACCGGGTGCAGATGACGAACATCGCCCAGACCGTCAACGTCCTGCAAGCGATGATTTTAACAGAAGGTGAGCGGATGATCCTAACGCCGACGTATCATGCGTTTGATATGTTCAAGGTCCATCAAGGAGCAGAGCTGTTGTCGACCGAGTCATCGCTGGTTGATTCGGCGAATGGCGACGACACACTTCCGGCCCTGTCGGTGTCCGCCTCGAAGAACGCCCAAGGCGACATTCAGATCAGCTTGGTTCATATCGATCCGAGACAGGCTGCGGAGGTCAGTCTCGAGTTGCGAGGAAATCACGCGGAATGGGCTTCGGTTTCGGGAACTTTGTTAACGGCTGCAACGATGAATGCGCACAATACGTTTGAGCAACCGGATGTGGTTACGCCGGTTCCGCTCCGGGACGTTCACGTAGCCGGTGACACGCTGCACGTGAAAATGCCGGCCATGTCACTGGTAACCTTGATCATCAAATCATAACCTAAACCTTATGAAGGAGGGAAGTCCGTTGAAAAGTATGGTTAAGTGCCTGGGTTTACTCTTGATCTTCACGATGCTCATCCCTGCCGAAGGGTGGGCGAGCAGCGGCGATACGGATGCCGGGAAACGCGGGGCAACGGAAAGCGAGAGTGCGGGAGGGGCCTCGGGGAAAAAGCGACCGCCCGCGTTTACCAATGTCTCGGTCCACGATCCGAACATCGTCAAGGCCGGCTCGACCTATTATGTCTTTGGGTCGCATATCGAAGCCGCCAAATCAACCGATTTGATGAATTGGACGACGTTTACCAACGGCTATCAAACCCCGGGGAACGTGATCTACGGCGATCTGTCTCAAAATCTGGCCGGTTCGTTCGCTTGGGCGGGAGAGGACGATGCCGACAGTAAAGGCGGGTATGCGGTCTGGGCGCCGGGCGTGATCTGGAATGAGAAATACCGGAATGCGGACGGAACGAGGGGCGCTTATATGATGTATTACAGCGCTTCGTCCACCTATATCCGCTCCGCGATTGGTTATGCGGTATCCAAAAATATCGAAGGCCCCTACACCTACGTGGACACGGTTATTTACTCCGGGTTTACGAAGGAGACGGCGTATGACGAGAACAGCCGGGTCGATAAGAAGTGGACGAATACGAACCTCAAGCAGCTGGTGGACCAGGGAAGGCTGAAGGAGGCCAATCCGAATTGGTTTAACAGCGACGGTTCCTATAATAATGCCATGTATCCGAACGCAATTGACGCCGCTTTGTTCTTCGATAAGGACGGCAAGCTGTGGATGACGTACGGCTCCTGGTCCGGCGGAATCTTCATCGTCGAGTTGGATCCGGTCACCGGTCAGGTGAAATATCCTGGCAAAGACGGCACAACGGCTGACGGACGCCTTGTAGACCGCTATTTCGGCACCAAAATTGCCGGAGGCTATACGAAGTCCGGCGAAGGGCCCTACATTTTATACGATAAAACTTCGGGATACTACTATTTGAACGTTTCCTATGGTTGGCTGGGGGCGAACGGCGGCTACAACCTGCGGCAGTTCCGGGCGAAACGTCCAGACGGCCCTTATCTCGATGCGGCCGGACAAAATGCCGTGCTGCCCAGCGATACGGATAACGCGCCGTACGGCATCAAAATGGTCGGCAATTTCCTGTTCGACCGCAAAATAGGCGATCCCGGCACGGGAATCGGTTACGGTTATGCTTCGCCAGGGCATAACTCGCTATTTTATGACGAGAAGACGAAGCGATATTTCTCGGTGTTCCATACTCGCTTCCCGCAACGGGGAGAGGTTCACGAAGTCAGGGTGCACCAGCTGTTTATGAACCAAAACGGGTGGCTGGTCATGGCACCGACGCGTTACGCCGGGGAATCCCTGCAGAAAGTGACGGCCTCCAAGGTGGTCGGCGACTATCAGTTCGTGAATCATGGGCTTGGCTATTCCGGTGAGGTCCCTACTTCGGTCCACCTTACTTTGAACAAAGACCATACGATTTCGGGTTCGATAACCGGAACCTGGAAGCTAAACGGCTCCTATGGAGCGGAGCTGACCCTTGAGGGAGTAACTTACCACGGCGTATTCGTCAAAGGCTGGGACGAGAACCAAGGGCGGGAGACGATGACCTTTACGGCCATCTCTCGCGAAGGCACCGCCATTTGGGGCATTCAGCAGCCGGAGATGAACGACCGCCAGGTCGTTAAGGCGGTGCAGGAAGCCTTAACGCTCGGCGATACCAGCAAAGTCATGAACAACCTGACATTGCCATTGGAAGGGACGCATGGGGCTCAAATCGTCTGGTCCACCTCCGATCCAGGCGTCATTTCAGAGAGCGGGGTCATCCACCCGCCCGATGCGGGAGAAGCCGATGCTCCCGCTACGTTAACCGCAACGATCACGAAGGGGAAAGCGAAAGCCGTCAAGACGTTTGAGATCGTCGTTGCTCCGATTGATCTTAACTATGGACTGCGAGCCCACTATCGTTTGAGGGGAATTTATCGGAGGTCGAAGGACGGTTTGGCGATGGAGCGGTGACCGGGGCAAAGCTTGATACCGAAGGCGGAGCGATCACTTTTACGGATGGAGTCCAGGGGTTGGCTGCCGAGTTTGATGGGAAATCCGGCATTCGGCTGGATGACGGTCTGATTCAAGGGAACCGTTATTCGGTTTCCCTCTGGTTGCATCCGCAGCAATTTACCCAATTTACGACCAGCTTCTTTGGGGCGAAATCCAATACAAGCTGGATCAGCCTCGTGCCGGATTCCTGGGATCATAACACGATGCTGTGGTCCGGTGAAGCCTGGTATGACGGGACAACGGGTTCGCGGATCTCGGCGGGAGCGTGGCATCACGTAGCCTTTACCGTCGATGCCGGGAACGTGAAGGTGTACGTTGACGGGGAACTGAAGTTTACGGGAACGGGATTCCCGGATATCTTCACGAACAATCAAGGTATGTTCAGCCTAGGGGTGAATTGGTGGGATCCCCCTTTCCAAGGGAAGATGGATGAACTCCGGGTTTACGACGTGCCGATTCCAGAAGCGGTGGTCCGCAAGCTGTATGAGGAAGGCCAGAGCGTAACGAGATGACAGAAAGAGAAGGAGAAACCAAGATGAAGAACACGCAGGAATATCGAAATCCAATCGTAGAGCAACGGGCGGATCCATGGGTTTATAAGCATCAGGACAGGTATTATTACTTTACGGCTTCGGTACCTGAGTATGACCGGATCGAAATTCGCCGGTCCAAGACGCTGCAAGGATTGGGGGATGCCAAGCCGGTGGTGGCCTGGCGCAAATATGATACCGGCCCGCTGAGCGCCAATATTTGGGCTCCGGAAATCCATTTTATCGACGGAAAATGGTATATCTATTTTGCCGCCGCGCGAACGACCGAGACGAACGAAGGATTGTTTGATCACCGAATGTACGTGCTGGAGAACACCTCCGCCAATCCGCTTGAAGGCGTATGGGAGGAGAAAGGGCAAGTCCGTACGCGGTGGGAGTCGTTTGCATTGGATGCGACGACGTTCGAGCACCGGGGGGAACGGTATTACGTTTGGGCGCAGAAGGACCCAGGTATCGAAGGCAACTCCAACCTCTACATCTCCCGGATGAGCAACCCTTGGACGTTGACCGGGGAGCAGGTCATGATCTCCACGCCGGAATACGATTGGGAAACGATCGGCTTCAAAGTAAACGAGGGACCGGCCGTACTGAAGCGGAACGGGCGTATATTCATCAGCTATTCGGCCAGCGCCACCGACCATCATTATTGTATGGGCCTGCTCACCGCGGACGAATCGGCAGATTTGCTGGACCCTAGCTCCTGGTCAAAATCGCCGCTTCCGGTGTTTGCGACCAATGAAGCGGCGGGACAGTATGGACCAGGTCATAATAGTTTTACCGTCTCGGAGGACGGGCGGGACGTATTGGTCTATCATGCCCGGAATTACAAGGAGATTGACGGTGATCCGCTGTACGATCCGAACCGGCATACCCGGGCCCAAATTCTGGAATGGAACGAGGATGGCACGCCAAACTTCGGAGTGCCGGTACCCGACTCGGTCCGCACGAATCCATAGGTTTGGACTACTCCCGGCGCGCGTTACCCCGGTGCGCGTTACTCCAGCGTGCATTACTCCGGCGCGAGTTCCTAGCGGCACGACGAAGCAGAATGGCTGCTCTACCACTCATCTAGGGATGAGGTAGGGCAGCTTTTTTTGGCGAGGCATCAAAATAGTGCAATAAATGAACAGAATAATGTTTGTGAGCTGTTCGAAAATTAACCTATAATTACATTGAAAACGCTTTATCTAATGCTGGGGAAAACAAAATTTTTTCCGGCCGGAGGAATGCAAAATGATTAAAGTGCTGATTGTTGACGACGAACCGAAACTTAGGGAGGGTCTGCGGACCTTTATCGAATGGGGAGCCTATGACTACGAAGTTGTGGATACGGCGGCCAACGGGAATGAAGCGCTGGAAAAGTATCAGCAATATCATCCCGATCTGGTCGTGGCCGATATCCGCATGCCGGGGATGGACGGGTTGCAATTGATCGAGAAGCTCCGCACGCAAGATCCGAATTTGCATATTTTGATTCTTAGCGGTTACGCGGATTTTAGTTATGCCAAGAAGGCGATGACATACCGGGCGGATGGTTATTTGCTGAAGCCGGTAGATGAAGATGAACTCAAGGATTATCTTTGGAGAATCAAGCTGACGATCGACGAAGAGAAAGCATCCGAGCAGTGGAAGCACGTCACAACGGAGTGGAACCGGGAAGCGTTGATCCAGTCCGTGCTGACCGGCGAAGACGAAGAGGACCCTACTCCGCTATGCGAGCGGGCTCATGAAGTAGGTATCAGCGGCAAGGTGTTTCAAATTTTGCTGCTTGCCCCGCAAATGGAAGGGGACGCTGATGCCCAAATTAACGCTCTGATCCGCAAAGCATTGGTCCGGCAGTTCGAGGAGCCTGGCCGCGGCTGGGTGTTTGCGATCCACTCGAAGTTTGGCGTCCTGCTCAAGGAGCCGCTTCTCTCCGTGGAGCTTGCGGGGATCTATCGCGAGCTTGCTGCCGAGCTGTCCGATTTAGGCATCCGCTATTCCGTGGCGCTTGGCGAGAAGGTGGGATGCATGGCGGAGATTCGGGAATCGTACCGGACGGCATGTGATTTGGTCCGCCGCCATTTCTTCCTTGATCAGGGAACGATCTTAACGCCGGACAGCCTGTCTGCCAGAACGGATGCGGGGGCTGGTGCGAGTGCGGGACCGGAGCTTACGACCGAAGAGCTGGGCGAGCAGCTCTTTTATGCGGTAGATATCGGTAATCGCGATGCCGTAAAATCTCTGCTGCATCAGCTGGGCGAAGCGTATAAGGCTGAAGGTGCGATGGAGAACGAAATCAAGAACCGTTATGTGGAGCTGCTGACCACGATTTTCAGTAAGGCGCTGAAGCAGTCGCCGGAGCTGCAAAATCGCAGCAAAGAGTTTTCCGACGGGTACTCGAAAATCCAAAAAGCCTACTCCATTCTGGAGCTAAACGGGCAGGCAGAGCATCTGCTGCAGCAGATCATGAACCAGCTCGGCGAAGACGGGAAACACCGCGAAGTCAAAATTATGTTGGATCTGATTCACCGGAACTATAACGAAAACCTCAAATTGGAGACGCTCTCCGGCATCTTCAACTATAACAGCGCATATTTAGGCAAATTGTTCAAGAACACGACCGGAGAATACTTTAACACGTACCTCGACAAGGTGCGGATCGAGAAAGCTAAACACTATTTAGAGGAAGGCCTGAAGGTCTATCAGGTGGCCGAAAAGGTCGGATACACCAATGTCGATTATTTTCACAGCAAATTCCGCAAATATGTCGGTACCTCACCTTCCGCATATCGCAAGCAGATGAACCATGCCTGATGCTACTCCATACGGCTCCTTTTTGAAGGGGCACTGATGTGTGTATTGGCCCTTTGCTATCGGGGCATATAGTCCATCGGCGGCGCTCTTCTGACGATTATCCCGTTGAATCAGGGAGTGGAGAAAGAGAAAATAGAAAAGAGAGAATTTAAACTGAAACTGAAACGCTCGGATGAAAAAATAAGAGTCCTACACCAACTGATCCATAAGCCAGCCTGTCCCGAAAATGACCATTCTCGTACGTCTGTACGCCTAGCAGCCCGTTCGTTCAGCAGTGGATTAAGCCGCTGCTGCAATGGACGGGTATTTTTGTTGTCGGGCGATTAACTGACGGTATGGGATCGCTGGAATGGACAGGCACATCTGCAACAGGTTCCGGCGCATCTCTTCCTCGGAAAAGGTCATGCGCAGGTAACGGCGGACGGTGTACTCATTCAAATACGCCTGCAAATGTGTTAGCCCCAAGGCAATATATGTGCGCTTAAGCGAGTTCCATGTGGCTCTTACTTCTTTCCGCAAGGGCAAATACAGCCGATAAGCCAAATGGAACGACTGAACGGTGGAGGTATGGACTTCAATATGATCATGGATGAACGCGGCGAGATCATGCCGGTCGGCACGTTGTCCTCTTTTATGCGATATCAGCTGGATCTTCACCCGCTCCGGCTCGCCATATTCCGTGACCGTGCAGCCGGCTACAACCGCGGTGGCATATGGCTGAGCAGCCGGATGATAACGCGACGAATCATACGCATACTGATCGCAGTTTACCTTCACGTCTCCAGAGAGCAGATTCCGGGCATCACATTCACCGAGGGTATGGCGGATTTTGTGCAGCATGAGCCAAGCGGTCTTGTAGGTAACTTGGATCACCTGACTCAACCGCAGCGCCGAGATACCGTCGGGAAGCAGAAACAGCTCCATGGCTTGGAACCACTTCACCAAAGGCAGATGGGTTCTTTCAAAAATGGTGCCGAGCAAAGGTGAGGCTTGATAGCCGCATTTTCTGCACTCAAACAACGGAAGGCGTCGGGAGGACAGACGGGTGCACTCGGTATAAGCGCAGCGCGGGCAGACGAAGCCGTTTGGCCACTTCATAGCGATGATCGCCTCGATACAGTCGGACTCACTTCGAAAACGGCTGCTGATAGATTGAAGCTCTGCATTCGTATAAAAACCCATGCCCGATCCCTCCAATTTAAATCCCTCTAACTCAACAAATGCGTACATATGTTCTCTTTGTTATCATTATACCAAACACCTGTTCGTAAATCAAGAAAAATATCCCAAATAAACCATCTTATCTTCGTAAAAAACGGAATGATCAGCTCCATGAGCCACCTCATTTCTATCCCTCCTATGGATTTCCCAGTTCTGAACCAAAGGGATAATCGTGCAAAAAGGCTGCTAGAAGATCTCTTCCTCGATCTCCCCATTCTGAATAAAAGGGATATTCGTGAAAAGAGGTGCAGCTGGAAGATTCCCTTCCTCGACCCCCCCCGTTCTGAACGAAAGGGATAATCGCAGAAAGAAGGGCGCGAAATAGCCTATGGGGCTGCTGGAGAAGGGTGGATGACGATGGGGCCTTACCGGCGATGAGGCCATGCTGGCGATAGGACGTGCCGGCCATGCGATATTTTTATATGAAAAATGATCTAATATTCCGTGTATCGCTGAAAGAAGACGCGGACTATGATAGGGTGGTAGACCTGATGGTATAAGCAGTGACAAATTCTTAAGCGCTTACAATGAAATGTAGGAGAGCGAGGTAATTGTATGACGGACAACACGTACCAATATCCTTTTCAGAACCCTGATCTGCCGCTGGCGGAGCGGGTGGACGACTTGGTTAGCCGATTTACATTGGATGAGAAAATTGAGCTGATGTGCCAATTCCAAACGGAAGTGCCGCGGCTTGGCGTCAAAAAATACAAGCATGGTACGGAAGGCGCGCACGGCGTAGCTTGGTTGGGGGAAGCCACGTCCTTCCCGCAAAACACCGGACTAGCCTGCACCTGGAATCCCGAGTTGATGCGCCAAATCGGCTCGGTGATTGGGGATGAGGCCCGCGTGTATTTTCAGCGGAATCCGGAAGTGAACGGCTTGACGATCTGGGCGCCAACCGTAGATATGGAGCGCGATCCGCGTTGGGGCCGGACAGAGGAAGCCTACGGCGAAGATCCGCATCTCACGGGAGCGTTAACGACCGAACTGGTGAAGGGGCTGCAAGGCGATCATCCGTTTTATTACAAGGCGGTAGCCACGCTGAAGCATTTTTACGCAAATAACAATGAAATCGGTCGTGGCAGTGAATCGGTGAGCATCGATCCGCGCAACAAACGGGAGTATTATTTGAAAGCGTTTGAGCGGGCGTTCCGGGAAGGTCGCGCAGGTTCGATGATGACGGCTTACAACGGGATCAACGGTACGCCTTGCAACCTGAATTCGGAAGTCAACGAGATCGTCAAAGGCGAATGGGAGATGGACGGGTTTGTTGTCGGCGACGCCGGCGACGTCATGGGCACGGTGCTGGATCACAAATATGTGGAGTCTTATGCCGAAGCGGTTGCAGGGAGCATCAAGGCAGGCATCGACAGCATGACGGATGAGCAGCCGATTATGTTCCAGGCGCTGCGGAATGCGCTGGAGCAAGGATTGCTGGCTGAATCGGACTTGGACCGTGCGCTACGGAATGCCTTCCGCGTTCGCTTCCGGTTGGGTGAATTTGATCCGGAGGAGCGGAACCCGTACAGCCGCGTGCCGGAAGAGAAGCTGTGCGCACCGGAGCATGCGGCCTTGGCGCTAAAGGCTTCCCGCGAAGCGATCGTACTGCTGAAGAACGAAGGCTTACTGCCTTTACCGCAAACGTTAGGTTCTGTCGCGGTTGTCGGGCCGCTGGCCAATGAAGCCTATACCGACTGGTACAGCGGCACGCCGCCGTACCGCATCACCCCGCTTCAGGGCATTAAGAAGAAAATGGGCGATCGCCCCGTCCTGTTCGGAACTGGCCTGGATCGGATTCGCCTGCGCTCGGCCTTGACCGGTAAATATGTCCGGATCACGTCTGGCGAAGGAGCGGAAGCCGTTCTGGAGGCGACCGGCGAGAATGCGGCCGATGCGTCCGTTTTTGAGCGTAACGATTGGGGCTGGGGCTCCATCACGCTGCGGTCGGTGGAGAACGGCAAGTTCGTGACGGAGACCGAATCGGGATTGCTGACGGCGACGGCGAACGAAGCAAGCGGCTGGTTTGTCAAGGAAGTGTTCGACTTCCGCCCGGCTTTGAGCGGCAAGGTCGAGTTGAAGGCGTGGAACGGACGGCCGATCGTCTTGAACGAACGCGGCGGGTTGATTGCTGTGGGTGAGAATGTTTTTGATAATGCCGTGAAGGTGGATAGTCGCCTTCCAGGAGAACAATGGATCGTGGAAATTGTGGAGAGCGGGATCGAGCAAGCCGTACAGGCTGCCAAATCGGCGGAGACGGCGGTTGTCTTCGTGGGCAACAACCCGTTCATCAATGCGAAGGAAACGATCGACCGGGTGGACATCGTGCTTCCGCCGGCGCAGCAAGCATTAATTCAAGCCGTAAGAGCGGTGAATCCTAATACGGTGGTCGTCATCGTCGGCAGCTATCCGTTTGCAGTGAACTGGGAGAACGCGCATGTACCGTCGATCCTGTTTACCTCTCATTCCGCCCAAGAGCTGGGCCATGCCGTGACTGACGTGCTGTTCGGCGACTATAATCCGGCGGGGCGGTTGAATATGACCTGGTACCAATCGGTGGACCAACTGCCGGACATTATGGATTACGACATTATTAAGGGCAAACGGACTTATCAATATTTTGACGGCGAGGTGCTGTATCCGTTTGGTCATGGGCTTAGCTATACGACGTTTGAATATAGCGATCTTGCACTGGATCGGGCCGCGATAGGTCAGGATGGCGAGGTTCAGATTTCGTTTGATGTGCGTAATGCCGGGAACATAGCCGGGGACGAAGTGCCGCAACTGTACGTGCGAATCGGGCAATCGCGCGTGCCGCGGCCGCTGAAGACGTTGAAGGGCTTTACCCGCCTGCATTTGCAGCCGGATGAGACGCAGCGGGTGACCTTTACGCTGAAAGCAGAAGAGCTGGCGTTCTGGGACGTGACCCGAGATCGCTATTGCGTGGAGTCGGGCGAATATACGGTGATGGTTGGCCCTTCCTCGGACGAGATCGCCTTGACGGCAACGCTTCAGGTTGACGGCGAAACCGTGCCTCCGCGCTCGCTGCGTGAACCAGTCCGCGCGGTCAACTATGACGACTACGAGCAAGTTTTCCTCGATGAATGCCGTGAAGGCGGCGAATGCATCCGGCTGAAAAGCGAACGCGGGTGGATTGCCTTCCGTGATGTCGAACTAGGCGAAGGAGCATCCCGATTTGAAGCCCGGGTATCGGGGAATCTGAAGGGCGGTGAAATCGCCGTAACGCTGGATTCTCCGGATGGCGAGTCGGTGATCACCTGCAAGATCCTGCCTACCGGCGGTCGCCAAGCTTGGACAACGGTCACCGCAGAAGCCGCGGCAAGCTTGTCGGGCCGGCAGGATGTGTACCTGCATTTGCAAGGTGAAACGCAAATCAGCTGGTTCCGGCTGGGCTAAACCTACGGCTACTTCCTGTGATTACTTATTGAATCAACCGCAATCAGCGAACCTAGACCTCGACCGAAGCCTGCAGCCGCTTGCGGAATTCCGACGGCGAGCAGTTCATCGCTTTACGGAACACGCGGATGAAGTAGCTGATGTTGTCGAAGCCAACCTCCAGTGCGATATCGGAGATTTTACGTTCCGGATCGCGCAGCAGCTCGGCGGCCTGGCGGATCCGGTACGAATTGATGTAATCCATCGGCGTCTGCCGGGTCATCGACTTGAAGAAGCGGCAAAACTGGCCTTCGCTCATCGGAATCAGCGCGGCCAGCTCTGCCAGCCGGATCGGATGGCTGTAGTTGTGCTGGATATGCTGGATGACCGTCTTGAGCCGGTCAATCTTGGACGACTCGCTGCGGCTGCTGCTATGGGAACGGTTGACGGCCCGGCCGGTGGCCGCGATCTCCGCCAGCATCAAGAAGAGATGCCCTTTGACGGCGCCTTCATAGCCGGGCGATTCGGTGCTGCAGCTGCGCATCAACGCCACAATATGCTCCAGAAGAGCAACGTCTGCCGCTGTGTCGCGCCGGATATGGCGGGGAAACGTCGCCTTTCGTTCCTGCAAGGGCAGCACCAGATTCTCCTGGACCGCATCATAGTGTACGCTGGCCAGCAGCTGCGTATCAAACACGAGGGAGAAGAACGCGCAGCCCTGCTCACCATGCGCATGGGCGGCATGAATGTCTCCGCCGTCGATAAACACCGCTTCCCCAGCCCGAACCGGGAAGTAATCTGTATCGACCTGAAACAGCGTTTCGCCTTCAAGGCAATAGAAGAACTCGGCTTCATCATGCCAATGGCAGTCGATCACATGTTCACCGGGCCCGTAGCGGTACCAATAGGTTCCGAACGGCTGCCGCTCGTTGCCGTGACTCTTGCTCTCCTTCAGGGAGCGGCGGAGCGCTTGATCCATACAGGTCACCTCATCAAAATAGTGTTATATTTCGGCTTGATAATGTTAGTTTTATATTAGTGGTATCAGTATAATGCAAGTATAGAGCGTTTTCATAAGAAAAACAATGCGACGAGAAAGGCGGTATTCCACCCATGAAGTTTACCGATGGTAACTGGCTGATTCGCGAAGAGTTTACGCTTTCCACCGCGGTACAGGCCTATGATTTTCAAGTAAAAGATCATACTTTAATTGCCTCCGCCTCCACGACACCGCTTCGCGGCCGGGGCGATATGATTAATACGACATTGCTGACGATGCAGTTCCATTCCCCGTTGCCGGGGGTCATTGGCGTGAAGCTGATCCATTTTGCCGGGACGGTGGACCATGGTCCGCATTTTGAATTGGCGAAGGGCGGCGACCATGCCGAGATTACTGTGAACGAGCACTATGCCGAGTTGAAAAGCGGCAGCCTTAGCGTCCGCATCAACAAAGGCCCGCAATGGTCCGTGGATTTCTTCCGCGGCAACGATCGGATTACCGGCAGCGGCTACAAATCGATGGCGCATATAACCGAAAAGGGTGGCAACACTTATATGCGCGAAGAGCTTGACCTGCGCGTCGGCGAATGGGTGTACGGTTTGGGCGAACGCTTCACCTCGTTCCTCAAGAACGGTCAAGTTGTTGACATCTGGAACAAGGACGGCGGGACGAGCTCTGAGCAGTCCTATAAGAACATTCCTTTTTACGTGACGAATAAAGGATATGGTGTGTTTGTAAATGATCCGGGCGCGGTTTCGTTTGAAGTCGCATCGGAAAAAGTCAAAAAAGTACAATTTAGTGTTCCCGGCGAATCGATTGAGTATTTCGTGATCGACGGTCCGAAGCCAAAGGATGTGCTGAACAAGTATACCGATTTGACTGGCAAGCCTTCGCTTCCTCCGGCGTGGAGCTTTGGCTTGTGGCTGACGACCTCGTTTACGACCGATTATGACGAGGCGACCGTTAACTCCTTCGTGGACGGCATGGCGGAGCGCGACTTGCCGCTGCACGTCTTCCACTTCGACTGCTTCTGGATGCGCGAATTCCACTGGACGGACTTCAAATGGGACGAGCGCGTCTTTCCGGATCCGGTGGGCATGCTGAAGCGCCTGAAGGAGAAAGGGCTGAAAATCTGCGTTTGGATCAACCCGTATATTGGGCAGCGTTCCCGTCTGTTTGAGGAAGGCAAGAAGAACGGCTACCTGGTGAAAAAACCAAACGGCGACGTATGGCAATGGAACTTGTGGCAACCGGGCATGGCGCTGGTGGACTTCACGAATCCGGCGGCTTGCGAATGGTTTGCCGGATATCTGCGGGAGCTGGTCGATATGGGTGTCGACTGCTTCAAGACCGACTTCGGCGAACGGATTCCGACGGATGTCGTGTATCACGATGGCTCCGATCCAGTGAAAATGCACAATTACTACACGTACCTGTACAACAAAGTTGTTTTTGAAGTGCTGGAAGAGAAGCTGGGCAAAAATGAAGCCGCCTTATTCGCCCGTTCGGCAACCGTCGGCGGTCAGAAGTTCCCGGTTCACTGGGGCGGCGACTGCTACGCCGATTATGAGTCGATGGCGGAAAGCCTTCGCGGCGGCTTGTCGCTGGGTCTCGCCGGCTTCGGCTTCTGGAGCCACGATATCGGCGGATTTGAGAACACGGCTCCGGCGCATGTGTTCAAGCGTTGGCTGGCCTTTGGCTTGCTGTCCAGCCACAGCCGTCTGCACGGCAGCAGTTCGTACCGCGTGCCTTGGGCATATGACGACGAGGCGGTGGACGTAACCCGGTTCTTCACCAAGCTGAAATGCCGTTTGATGCCGTATATGTTCGACATTGCGGTTCAAGCGACGCAGCAAGGCGTGCCAACGATGCGGGCGATGTTCCTGGAATTTCCGGACGATCCGGCCGCCGAAACATTGGACCGTCAATATATGCTGGGCGACTCGCTGCTAGTAGCGCCGGTGTTCAGCGAACAAGGCGACGTAACTTACTACCTGCCGGATGGCCAGTGGACGCATTTGCTGTCGGGACAGACGGTGGAAGGCGGCAAATGGCGCAAAGAGAAATATGATTTCTTCAGCTTGCCGCTGTTCGTTCGTCCGAACTCGATTCTGGCGACGGGGGCAAACGACGTTCGTCCGGATTACGACTATGCGAATGAAGTTGAGCTTGGCTTGTATACGATCGAAGACGGGGCAACCGTATCCCGCACGGTACGGAACACCAAAGGCGAAGCTGAACTCCAAGTTACGGTCGTTCGCGAAGGTAAGCTTGTGAAGCTGACTGCAGAAGGCGCCGGCAAACCGTTCTACGTAACATTGCACGGCATGGGCGAAGCGGAGTCGGTGCAAGGTGCAGCGTTGTCCAGCAATGGTGCAGTAAAAGTTGATGCTTTCACAGGGAAAACCGAACTGCAAATCACCTTGAAATAATTGGTCCTAGACCTTAATCGCATCTTAATTTAATATGTGACAGGCATCCCCGGCGCACGGTACGTGCCCGGGGAAACTGAAATATCCCCTTTCCCTTTGACGAAGGGGATATTTCCATTTAGGTGAGAGGTGATCCGATTGTTAAGCAAACTGATTCGCATCACCAATAATTTGCGGCTGAAGCATAAGCTGCTCATTTCCTATATCGTCGTGGTCATGATTCCTGTCCTGATTGTCGGCGTAGCCGTAACCGCTTACTTTCGTAATCAAGCCATGGAACGGGCGATCGCTCAAACCACCAACAACGTCGAAAAGGTAAAAACCCGAACCGCTGCAATGCTTCGTGTGCCTATGGATATCTCCGATATTTTTATGCTCGACGAAGGGCTGGAGAAGATCGTTAGCACCACGTATCCCAATGTGTTAGAGCTGACCAAAGCGTATCTCAATTATAATGATTTTCGCGCTTATGACAGAACCTATCGTGAAGTCTCGGGGATTCGCTTCTATTACGATAATCCTACCTTGATCAACAACCTGGAATTAATCCCGGTGAACGAGGAAATCGAGGGCATGTATTGGTACCAGCAAGCGATGAAGAGCAAAGACATCGGGTGGTTCTACATCAACGACAATCAGGAGGTTCCGGTCAAGCGGCTGAGTCTCGTTCGGCAGATCTCTTTTAAAGGAACAAAGAAAAGCGGTGTACTCATGGTCATCATGAACCAGGAGGAACTGAACCGGATGCTGCAGCAAGAGCCTTTTGAGACGCTGATCACCGATGATTTAGGTTATGTTGTGGCCGCCAATAACCCGGCGATCGTCGGTAAAACGCTGGAGGATTTGGATTACGGCATCGACTTGCGAACCCAGCAAAAGGGGACGTTTCGGGTAGATATCCAAGGAGTTCCATCCTATCTCGTCATCGACACCTTGATCCCGGAATCCAGCATGAACGGTCTGAAGTTTATTTCCGTGTTTGCGACGAAGCCGATTGTTAAGGACGCAAATACCGTAAGCCTTGTCGGATTGCTGATTATCCTTCTCGTATTGCTGATCGCGCTGGTGTTCGTATACACCGTATCGTTCCTGACGACCAACCGGATGCTGCGATTGAGCCGGCACTTAAACCGTCTGGCCTTAGGGGACCTGAACGTCGTGTCGCGGATCGACGGGAATGATGAGATCGGACAGTTGTCCCGGCAGTTCAACTACATGGTGGACAGCATCCGCCGGCTGATGGACCAGGTCGTGGAGAAAACAGAACAAAACAATGCCCTGGAGCTAGCCCAACGCGAGATTAAGCTGAAGATGATGGCCAGCCAGATTAATCCGCATTTTTTGTTTAACGCTTTAGAGTCCATCCGGATGAACGCTCATCTCAAAGGGGACAAGGAAATTGCCAACGTGGTCCGGTTGCTGGGCAAGATGATGCGCAAAAATTTGGAGGTCGGCCGGGAAAGCACACCGCTGAAGGAAGAGCTGGAAATGGTCAGCTCCTATTTGGAAATTCAGAAGTTTCGTTATGAGGACCGGCTAACTTATACCTTGTCCATTGATCCCGCAGCCAGCTCTATTCGGGTGCCGCCGCTGATCATTCAGCCGCTCGTCGAGAACGCTGTCGTGCACGGGGTAGAGGACAAGGAAGAAGGCGTCCATGTGGAGGTGAATATCCAAAGGGACGAAGGATTAGTCCGGGTGTCGGTACAGGATAACGGAATGGGTATGACCCAGGAGCGGCTTGATGAGGTCATGCGCTTTATCTCCGGTACGAAGGAACCGGAACAGGGGCGCATCGGGCTGCGTAACGTGCATCAAAGGCTTGTCCTCTCCTATGGGGAAGAACATGGATTACAGATCGTCAGCGAGTATGGAGTGGGTACGAAGATCAGCTTTACGATCCCGGCGGGAGGCAATCTCTAATTTTTATATGGTTTTGTTTGAAATCTCTCGGGTATTTCGTCGGCCGCTCCTCCCTTATCATAAAGCTATAGCAGACAAGGGGGGAGAAATCGAGATGGAAACGCTGTCAACTCAGCCTGAAACCAGAAATGTAAGCGCAACCCCTAAGCCGCAGAAGAAGCGGAAGACCGGTATCTGGCGGAGCATTTTGCAGCAAAAGTACTTATATTTAATGTCCATGCCATTCGTGATCTGGTTGTTTGTATTCAACTACCTGCCGGTGTGGGGATGGACGATGGCTTTCCAAAACTATAAGCCGGCGAAATCCTTCTCGGAGCAAAAATGGGTTGGATTTAAAAACTTCGTGGATTTGTTCCAGGATGAACGGTTCTACCTGGTCCTCCGTAATACGCTGGCGATGAGCTTTATGGGGCTGGTCGCGGGATTCGTGATTCCGATCACCTTTGCGGTGTTGTTGAACGAGCTGCGCGGCAAATATTTCAAACGGACGGTTCAGACGATTTCCTACCTTCCGCACTTTGTATCTTGGGTAGTCGTCGCCGGGATCGTGACGAAAATGCTCTCGATCGACGGCGGGATCGTCAACGAGATTTTAGTTTCCTTGCATATCATTGACGAACCCATCCAATTCATGGCCCAAGGGAAATGGTTTTGGGGAATTGTAACCGCTTCCGACGTATGGAAAGAAACCGGTTGGAACGCCATCATTTATTTGGCAGCGATCACCGGCATCGATAAAGAGCTGTACGAAGCGGCACGGGTCGATGGAGCCGGACGTTTCCGGCAAATTTGGAACATTACGCTGCCGGGGATCCGGACGACGATTTCGGTACTGCTGATTATGTCGATCGGCCATTTGATCGGCATCGGGTTCGAGAAGCAGTTCCAGCTGAGCAACTCGCTCGTCACCGACTATTCCGAAGTGTTGGACTTGTACGCACTGAACTACGGTATCAATATCAGCCGTTTCTCCTATGGTACAGCCATCAGTATGTTCACGTCCGTGGTCAGCATCATCCTGCTGCTTACGGCCAACGGAATCATGAAGAAAACCACAAAAGAGAGCATCATGTAAAGGGAGGGAGAAGGGCGATGGCAAGTTCAAGCAGAGGCTTTAATGATACGCGGGGCGATAAAATCTTCAACATTTGCAACATCATTCTCATGAGCGTCATTTTGGTCATCACGTTGTATCCTTTCCTGAACGTGTTGGCGATCTCCTTTAATGATTCCACCGATACGGTTCGAGGCGGCATTTACATCTGGCCGCGGGAATTCACTTTGGAGAACTATAAAACGATCTTTAATTATTCCAGCCTGATTACCGGCTTTAAAATTACGATTTACCGGACGGTTCTTGGGACCGTGCTTGGCTTGATCAGCGCCTCAATGCTGGCCTATACGCTAAGCCGGCCGGATTTCAAATCCCGGAAGTTTGTATCCACCTTCCTGGCGTTGACGATGTACTTCTCCGGCGGTTTGGTTCCAACCTACATGCTGATGCGCCATCTCGATTTGATCGGCACGTTCTGGATTTACATCTTACCGGGCGTTGTCAGCGCGTTTAACGTGTTCGTTATCCGTTCCTTTATCGACGGGTTGCCGTATGCATTGCAGGAATCTGCCAAGCTGGACGGAGCCAACGACTTCACGATTTACTACAAAGTGATTCTGCCGCTCTGTAAGCCGGTACTGGCGACCATCGCCTTGTTCCTGGCGGTAGGCCAATGGAACTCTTGGTTCGACACTTATCTGTACAACGGGAACAAAGCGCATTTGACGACGCTTCAATATGAGTTGATGAAAATTTTACAAAGCACCAACCAAGGCGCAAGAATGATCAACGCCAACGATATGGCGAATCAGATGGCTCAGGTATCGCCGGAATCCATCAAAATGGCGATCACTATCGTTGTAACGGTACCGATCTTGATCGTTTATCCGTTCTTGCAGCGTTACTTCGTAGATGGGATGACGCTGGGCGCCGTCAAGGCTTAACCCTAGAGCCTGCCGGGCGGTAAGCCCGATGGATTAACGCCGCCAAATCCGCCTCCGCCGCAAGCTGCATCAGCGGCGGGGCGGCACTCGGCGGGTGGGAGTAATTTCTTTTTCAATCAAAGATGAAAGCCTTTACTTTTTTGGGTAACACCGGGAATGAGGGAAGCAACTCAGGTATCAGCAGGCGAAAGCCTGTTCATACAATACAAGTTTGATCAAGATGACGAGGGGGAACGTAGAAATGAAGTGGAAAAGCCCTAAAGCATTCGCGGCGATCTTGCTCGCGAGTACGGTGTTGGTTGCGGGTTGCGGAAGTAACGGTAACAATGCTGCCAACAGCAGCAATACCGGCAACGCGGGAAGCAATGCGGAAGCGTCCGCAGATAACAGCCCGATCACCTTTACCTTCTTTGGTGCGGATGCCAGCCCGAACTGGAACAACATGCAGGACGATGTAGGCAAAGTGATTACAGAGAAAACCGGTGTAACGCTTGAAGCCGAGTTTGACGTAGGTGCCGGCGGCGGCGAAAACAAAATCGCGCTGATGGCCGCAAGCGGTGACGTTCCGGATCTAATTTTTGCCAAAGGGGAATTGAGCAAGCTGGTGGATGCCGGTCTCATTATCGACTTGGCTCCGCTTATTGAAGAGCATGCACCAAACCTGAAGAAAATTTTCAGCGAAAATATGAACCGTCTGAAATACAGCAACGATGATCCTGCGATTTATTCCATCTTCACGAATGGCGGCGTGGATCAGCAGTACTTCGACGCTGGCGGAGGCTTCGAAATCCAGCAACGCGTTTTGAAAGAGCTGGGATATCCGAAGATTCGTACGGTTAAGGATTTTGAAAACGTGCTGAAGCAGTATGTAGAGAAACACCCGACTACAGACGGTCAGCCAACCATTCCGCTGACACTGAGCGCCGATGACTGGAGAATCATGATTACGGTAACGAACCCGGCGTTCCTGACAACAGGTGCACCGGACGACGGCGAATATTATGTCAATCCGGAAACTTATGAGGCGATGCTGCATTACAAACGTCCGGAAGAGAAGGAATACTTCCGTTGGCTGAATCACATGTATAACGAAGGCCTCCTGGATAAAGATACATTCGTGCAAAAAGAAGACCAATACAAAGCGAAAATTGCCAGCGGCCGCGTGCTTGGCCTGATCGACCAAGAGTGGGGATATCAGGATGCAGAAAACGCGTTGAAAACAGCTGGTAAAGACGAGTACACTTACGCGCACTTCCCGGTTACTTTGACGGAGGAATATGAAGATCATTCCTTCCAACAAGCAGGCGTTGACGGCTACGGAATCAGCATCACCACAGCATGTAAAGATCCGGTTCGCGCCATCAAATTTATCGATTGGCTGTCTTCTGACGAAGGTCAGGTTTTGAGAAACTGGGGCGTAGAAGGTAAACACTATACGGTTGATGAGAACGGCCAACGCGTCATTCCAGCCGACATTCAAGAACGTAAAGTAAATGACAGCACGAACTTCACGAAGGAATCCGGCATCAGCTTGTACCGCATCTTCGGTGCGAACTATGGTGACGGCGTGAAAGATCCTTCGGGCAACTACTACACCACGAACTTCCCTGAGCAAATCGTGGCAGGCTACACCGAAGCTGAAAAAGAAACGTTGAAAGCTTACAATGCAACAACTTGGAAAGACCTGTTCCCAGGTGAAGATGCATTCCCTGCGAAGGATTGGGGCGCTCTGTACAACATGCCTGTTCCTACGGACGGCGATTACCAAGTGATTTACCAAAAAACGCAGGATATCATCCGTAAGCGGATTCCGGAAGCGATTCTGGCGAAGGAAGCCGATTTCGACAAGATTTATGACGCTTTCCTTGAAGAGCTGGACAAAGCCGGCGCGAAGAAGATGGAAGCCGAGTATACGGAATTGGTTAAGAAGAGAGTCGAATTGTTTACCGGTAAGAAATTGTAATTGTAGCTTAGCATTAACAATCTAAATAGGATTGCAAAAAGGCCCGTGTGTTTTCGGGCCTTTTTGCGCCAGTTAGCCATTATATACATCATTCAGGAGGATGAGGAAACTGAACTATTCGGAGCAAACGGAGTGGAAGCTATGGTATGATCGCCCCGCTTCTCGCTGGGAGGAAGCTCTTCCCGTTGGAAACGGGCGAATCGGCGGGATGGTCTTCGGCGGGATTCATCGCGAGCGGATTGCGCTGAATGAAGATACGTTATGGTCGGGATTCCCCCGGGACCCGCAAAACTACGATGCGCTGCGTCACCTTGGACCGGCCCGGGAACTGATCTTCGCCGGCAAATACAAAGAGGCCGAGAAACTGATCGATGCGAAAATGCTAGGCCGACGCACGGAATCCTACCAGCCGCTTGGGGATTTGTGGCTAGAGCAGGGAGATTCGGCGACGGAGGCCGATGGGAATGAGCTGCAGGGATTCCGACGGGAATTGGATCTGGCGACCGGGATCGCAACGACGACTTATCGGATCGGGGGGGCGGAATATCGCCGCGAGGTATTCATCAGTGCGGTTGATCAGGTGATGGTTCTCCGCATTACGGCGCTGGGGAGTGAACCTGTGAATATGGCCGCTTCGTTGGACTCACTTCTTCGGCATCAAGCCTTCGGCGGGCCGGCGGAAACGGCACGGATCTGCATGAGAGGCCAGGCCCCCAGCCATATTGCCGACAATTATCGCGGGGACCATCCGCAGTCGGTCTTATACGAGGACGGCTTGGGCCTCACCTTTGAGGCCCAGCTCTTGGCGCTGCCGGAGGGCGGCGGCACGGTGCAGGCAGATGCCTCAGGCCGGCTGACGGTGAGCGGGGCGAAGGCGGTGACGCTGCTGCTGGCAGCCGCCACGGATTACGCCGGCTATGATCAGGCGCCGGGAAGCGGCGGCATCGACCCGGCGGAGCGATGCCAGGCGGCGCTGGATGCGGCCGCAGCGCTTGGCTATGAGCAGCTGCGTCAGCGCCATGAGGCGGATCACCGCCGGCTGTTCGGCCGCGTTGAGCTGCGGCTGGGCCGCGCGGAGGAGGCCGCCGAGCGGGCAGCCCGTCCGACCGACGAGCGGCTTGAGGCTTATCGCCGCGGAGAGTCGGACCTTGGGCTGGAGTCGTTGTATTTTCACTACGGCCGATATTTGCTGATGGCCAGCTCCCGGCCGGGGACGGAGGCTGCTCATCTGCAGGGCATCTGGAATCCGCATGTGCAGCCGCCGTGGAACTGCGGGTATACGACCAACATCAATACGCAAATGAATTATTGGCACGCAGAGGTGGCGGGGCTGGCCGATTGCCATGAGCCGTTGTTCGAGCTGATCCGTGATCTTAGCGTAACCGGAGCCCGAACGGCGCGGATTCATTACGGCGCCCGGGGCTGGGTCGCTCATCACAATGTGGATTTATGGCGCCAATCCACGCCATCGGACGGCGAGGCCAGCTGGGCGTTCTGGCCGATGGGCGGCGTGTGGCTGTGCCGCCATTTATGGGAGCATTACGAATTTGGGCTGGACGAGCAGTTTCTGCGGGAGACGGCGTATCCGCTGATGAAGGGAGCCGCCGAGTTCTGCCAGGATTGGCTGGTGCCCGGACCGGACGGACAGCTGGTTACAGCCCCATCAACTTCACCGGAGAACAAGTTCCTGACACCGGATGGCGGTGAGCCTTGCAGCGTGTCTGCGGGCAGTACGATGGATCTGTTCTTGATCCGTGAACTGTTGGAGCATACGATTCGGGCCGCAGAAATTCTTAAGGTTGACGAGGCGTGGCGACAAGAGCTGGCCGATACGCTCACGCGTATGGCTGAACCGCAGATCGGCCCGGACGGCCGGCTGCAGGAGTGGAGCGAGCCGTTTGCAGAAGCCGAGCCGGGACATCGGCATGTGTCACACTTGGTTGGCTTCTACCCGGGCAATGCGATCACGGTGCGGCAGACGCCGGAGCTGGCAGAAGCCGTCCGCCGCACGCTGGAGGCGCGCAACCAGAATGGCGGAGGCCATACTGGTTGGAGCTGCGCATGGCTGATCAACCTATATGCCCGGCTGGGCGACGGGGAAACCGCTCATCGGTTCGTGAACACGCTGCTGTCACGTTCCACTTATCCGAACCTGTTCGACGATCATCCGCCGTTCCAGATCGACGGTAACTTTGGCGGGGCAGCCGGCATCGCCGAGATGCTGCTGCAAAGCCATATGGGCGGCATCGATCTGCTTCCGGCCCTGCCTGCGGCCTGGACGAGCGGGCAGGCCAGCGGCCTAAGGGCCCGCGGCGGGTTCACCGTCGACATGACGTGGGAGAACGGCCGCTTAACGTCGGCCCGCATCACGTCAACGTCCGGCAGCCACTGTACCCTGCGCGGGCTGCAGGGCCTGACCGTCCGCTTGCCGGACGGCCGCACCGTGCAGGAAGGCGAAAGCTTCCTGACGGAGGCGGGGGCGACGTACCTCGTAGGCTAGAAGGAAAAGCCCCGAATTTCTCGCGGGGGGGCGCTCGGCGTCAAATGAATGCAAAAGTGCAGTTTTCCACGAAAAAAAGCCCTCCCCTTTTGGGTTAGGCTTTGTTAGACGAATGCGCCGTACCGCCCCGGACTTGAACGTTCCCTAATGCAGCCTGCGGAACTGCTGGGGCGTCATGCCTGTGTGCTTGCGGAACGTGGCGACGAAGTGGCTGGCATCGCGAAAGCCCGTTTTGCCGGCGATCGCAGCGACGGTGACGCCGGGTTCGCTGGCCAGATGCTCCTTCGCCTTATGGATGCGCATTTGCGTGAGGTAACTGTACGGGGCGATGCCAAATGATTGCTGGAACAGCTTGCTGAGATGTCGCCCGGACATTCCGGCTACTTCCGCCAACGTATCCAGCCCCACGTTAGGATTGCCGTATTCCCGCTCCATCCAGGCGAGCAACGGTCCCAGCTTCTCCATGATTCGCGGGACAGCGCTGCTGCTTACTTGGCCGAATTGGCTCAGGACAGCGAGGAACCGGTACACCTCGGTTGAGGTCTCCAGGCCAAACGGGTCCTGAATGCTGTCCAGCCGGTTCAGCAAGTGGCCGAGCAACGGGGATATGGGGGCCTCCGGTTCCCAGCGGAACAGGACGGCCTCCCGGATGCCAAACGCAGCCAATATCGATCCGGCAGCCGCTCCGCCAAAGGTGAGGTAATAGGTCTCCCATGTCGAGCTCCGCTTGGCCTGATAAGCGTGAGGCATACCTGGCGGCAACAGCATCCCGCTACCTGGCTGAAGCAGGAACGTACCGCTGCCGAACGTTAGCTCTCCCTCGCCCTCGGCGGTATGCAGCCAATGGTAATAAGGGTAGCCGTCCGGGCGGACGATTTTTTCCTGATTTGGATTATAGCCGACGCTTTCGAGGAGCAAGGGAAGATTCGGTGTGGCAGCCGGGGAAAAAACAAAACGGGTAAAGGCCCGTGAACTCATCGTGCGAATTGCCTCCTAAGTTTGATCCATATTATTATATTACAATTCGAAATTATTATATATAAAGCGGGAAATTTCAACCTTACAATGGACTTAGAAGTTATATATCGCAAAAGGATGTGGATATGGTGATCAACGAGAAACTGCCGAAGATTTGGTACGGCGGCGACTACAATCCAGAGCAGTGGGGACCAGACGTCTGGAAAGAGGACGAGCGGATGTTTAATCTGGCTGGGATTGATGTGGCGACGGTCAACGTTTTTTCCTGGGCGCTGATTCAACCAAGCGAGGAAACGTATGACTTTGCACAATTGGACGAAACGATTGACCGCTTGTACAAAAGCGGCGTGTATGTCTGCCTGGCGACCAGCACCGGGGCTCACCCGGCGTGGATGGCTCGCAAATATCCGGACGTGCTGCGCGTTGACGTGCAGGGACGGAAACGCCGGTTTGGCGGACGTCATAACTCTTGCCCCAATTCGCCGACCTATCGCAAATACGCTGCCCGTCTGGCCGGCAAGCTGGCAGAACGATACAAGGATCATCCGGGGCTGTTAATCTGGCACGTGTCCAATGAATACGGCGGCTACTGCTATTGCGACAACTGTGCGGCGGCCTTCCGCGTCTGGCTGCGGGAACGTTACAAAACGCTGGATGAGCTCAACCGGGTATGGAATACGCGATTCTGGGGCCACACGTTTTATGATTGGGAAGAGATTGTGGTGCCTAACGAACTCAGTGAGGAATGGGGGGGCAACCGCACGAACTTCCAAGGAATTTCGCTGGATTACCGGCGCTTCCAGTCCGATTCGCTGCTGGAGTGCTACAAGCTGGAATACGACGAAATCAAGAAGCATACGCCTAACGTACCGGTAACCACCAACTTGATGGGCTTTTATCCGGAGCTGGATTACTTTAAATGGGCGAAATCTATGGACATTGTTTCTTGGGATAACTACCCGTCCTTGGATACGCCGGTCAGCTTCACGGCGATGGCTCATGACTTGATGCGCGGGTTGAAGAGCGGCGCTCCGTTTATGCTGATGGAACAGACGCCAAGCCAGCAAAACTGGCAGCCGTACAACTCGCTGAAGCGCCCTGGCGTGATGCGCCTTTGGAGCTATCAGGCCGTAGCTCGCGGCGCCGACACGGTGATGTTCTTCCAGCTGCGCCGCTCGATTGGGGCGTGCGAGAAATACCATGGGGCGGTTATTGAGCACGTGGGCCACGAGCACACCCGGGTCTTCCGTGAAGTAGCGGAGCTGGGCCGAGAGCTAGATCAACTGGGCGATACGCTGTTGGATGCGCGGACGGAAGCCAAGATCGGCATCGTCTATGACTGGGAGAACCGTTGGGCGATCGAGCTTTCCAGCGGCCCATCCGTAGCCTTAAACTACGTCAATGAAGTGCACAAATATTACGATACGTTGTTCCAAATGCATGTAGAGAGCGACATGGTGTCAGTGGAGGAGGATTTCAGCAAATACGAAATCCTGATTGCCCCGGTGATGTATATGGTGAAGCCGGGCTTTGCGAAAAAAGTGGAGGAGTTCGTAGCCGGCGGAGGTACGTTTGTCACCACCTTCTTCAGTGGCATCGTGAACGAGAACGATCTGGTGACGCTTGGCGGTTATCCAGGCGAGCTGCGCTCTGTACTAGGCATTTGGGCAGAGGAAATCGATGCCTTGCTGCCAGGCCGCACGAACCAAATCGTGATGAAAGAAGCTTGGGGTGCATTGTCCGGGCAATACGAATGCGGCCTCTTGTGCGATTTAATTCACGCCGAAGGCGCGGAAGTGCTGGCGGAATATGGCTCCGATTTCTATCAGGGGATGCCGGTTGTGACGGTCAACTCGTTCGGCAAAGGTCGCGCGTATTATGTGGCAAGCAGCCCGGACGCCGCCTTCTTGCAAGGATTCCTGAAGAACCTCTGCGAGGAGAAAGGGATCCAGCCGCTGCTGGATGCGCCAGAAGGCGTTGAAGTAGCACGCCGCGTGAAGGATGGGAAAGCTTTCTTGTTCCTGCTGAACCATAACGAAGGGGCCGCCGAGGTGGAGATTGGGTCCGAAGCTTATAAGGACCTGTTGGCGCAAACGGAAGTATCGGGGACGGTTCAAGTCTCTGGCCGAGGCGTTGTCATTTTGGAAGGGAAAAAATAAAGACCATAAAAAAACCGCAAGGCCGTTTAAGTCAGGCCTTGCGGTTTTTGCAAATCGGAGAGGTTCAGCTGTTCTCCAAAATTGTGTTCAGCGTAGTCCGATCCAGTCCGCGCACGAGGCGGATCAACAGCTCCTTCGCTGCAGCGTAATCATCCGTGTGGATGATCGAGGAGGACGTGTGGATGTAGCGGGAGCAAATGCCGATCACGCTCGACGGGACGCCGGTGCCGCTGAGATGCACTTGTCCGGCATCCGTGCCGCCCGGCGACACGAAATATTGGTACTTAATCTTGTGCGTATCTGCCGTATCACGGATATATTCGACCAAGCCGCGATGAGTGATCATCGTTGGGTCGAGGATGCGCAGCAGCGCGCCTTCGCCCAGCCGGCCAAACGCTTTTTTGTCGCCGGTCATATCGTTGGCGGCGCTGGCATCCAAAGCGAAGAAGATGTCCGGCTTAATGAGGTTCGCTGCCGTCCGAGCCCCTCTAAGGCCCACTTCTTCCTGCACATTCGCCCCGGCATACAGTACATTCGGCAGCTTCTCTCCGTGCAGCGCTTCAAGCAGCTCAATGGCCAAACCAACGCCATAGCGGTTATCCCAGGCTTTCGCCATAATTTTCTTCGGATTGACGAGAGGGGTGAACTTGCAAATCGGTACGATTTGCTGGCCGATCTGCACCCCTGCGGCTTCGGCTTCCTCACGGCTGTCCGCGCCGATATCCAAGTACATCGATTTGAGGTCTACCGGCTTGTTACGCTGCGCCTCATCCAGCAGGTGGGTTGGGATCGATCCCACTACGCCGACGATGGGGCCGTTCGGCGTAATGATCTGCAGGCGTTGGGCCAATACGGCCTGGCTCCACCAGCCCCCCAGCGGTTGGAACGACACCATTCCGTTGTCGCTGATCCCGGTGGTCATGAAGCCCACTTCGTCGAAATGCCCGGCCACCATCACCCGAGGTCCTTGCTCATCTCCGCGCAAGACCCCGAACAGCCCGCCAAGGTTATCCTGCACGAATTCCTGCGTGTAGGCCGACATTTTCTGTTTGACGAGGGCCCGCAGTTCTCGTTCAAATCCAGGAGCCGCTGGAAACTCCGTCAGTTCTTTAAATAGCTCGCGCGTTTTTTCATTCATTGCTTGCTTCTCCTTTTTCTAAAGATACGGGTTCCAAAGGCCCGATTTACAGCATCTAGATATCTTAGAATCCATCTCAGATAACCTTCCTACCCTAGTATGAACTACCTTTTTTCGATTGTCCATGGCGATTGGATTGCCCGGATTTCTTGTGCTGTCGTAACTCTGGCGAGCACCCGCCATCCGAGCGCAGCATATACTGCAGAAGCAGCAGTCGATGGGCGAATGAGGAGGCTAAGCTTAATGGAACGGTATGCCAAGGATTGGCTGGTGATCTGTCTGCTCTTTATCCTGTTAGTGATCGTCCTTCTATATTTATAATAACAGGATGCAATTCCCTTGCCCCACCTGATGCAAGTCCGCCGGAACTTGATTCCTGCGGGCTTCTTTGTGTTGTAATTGAGCAGTTTGAAGCCGAAATCCATGGATCATTTTCCAAACATAACAAGCCGCCGGATGACAAATAATGAGTATACCGTGCAAGTTAGGAAAATAAGGAGGAATGCCGTTTGCCTGCAAAAGCGAAAAACAAGCCGGGAGCTCGGGTGAAGCTGAACAACCTGCTGCTGACGGAGGAAGAGTACCAGCAGGTTGCCGACCAGCATAAGCCGAAAACCAACGTTTTGCGCAACTGCGTAAGGGCGTTTCTGGTCGGCGGGTTCATCTGCTTTATTGGCCAATGTATCCAACAGCTGTTTATGACTTTTGCCGACATGTCCGCGCGGGAAGCAGCGAGTCCTACGGTCGCGGTCCTGATTTTCATCTCCGTTGTACTGACCTCGTTTGGCGTGTACGACAAAATCGCCCAATGGGCTGGAGCCGGCACGGCTGTACCTGTGACAGGGTTTGCCAACTCCATGTGCTCCTCAGCCATTGAATCCCGAGCGGAGGGGCTTGTTCTCGGCGTAGGGGCCAATATGTTTAAGCTGGCGGGGTCGGTGATCGTGTTTGGCGTTGTAGCCGCTTTTATTGTAGGCGTGATTCATGTGATCTTCGGCTTGGGAGGAGTGCATTAACCGATGCTGATCGGCGCGCAAACCTGGGAATTTCGCTCCAAGCCGGCCGTTATCGGAGCGGCGACCGTTGTAGGGCCTGAAGAAGGGGAGGGGCCGTTGTCCCACACGTTTGATTTCGTCTACGACAATTTGGAGATTGACGAGAAGACGTGGGAAAGAGCGGAGCGCAAGCTGTTGGAGCACGCTGGGTCCCTTGCCTTGGTCCATGCCGGCATTAACCGGGAGGATCTGTCCTTCTTCATCAGCGGCGATTTGATGAACCAGATTATTACCGCGACGTTTGCGGCCCGGACGATTGCGGCTCCGTATCTTGGGGTGTTCGGTGCCTGCTCGACCTCCATGGAGAGTCTTGCCTTAGCCGCATTTCTGGCTGACGCCGGCGGGGCAAAATATGTGATGGCCGGTACGGCCAGCCATAACTGTACTGTGGAGAAGCAGTTCCGCTATCCAACCGAATACGGTTCGCAAAAACCGGCCACCGCCCAATATACGATTACGGGCGCAGGCTGTGCGGTTGTATCGAAGGAGGGGAGCGGTCCGCGCATTACCCATGCCACGATCGGCCGGATCCAGGATCTCGGTGTTAAGGATCCGTTTAACATGGGAGCGGCCATGGCGCCGGCCGCTGTGGATACGCTGGTTTCCCACTTCCGCGATACGGGCCGGGGGCCCGAGGATTATGATTTGATCGTCACCGGAGACTTAGCTTCGGTGGGACATGCCATCGCCAAGGATTTACTTGAAAAAGACGGCGTCTCGATGGACAAAACGAAATTTGACGATTGCGGATTGATGATTTATGACCGTAACAAACAAACGTATGTGAATGCCGGAGGCAGCGGCTGCGGCTGTTCCGCCGTCGTCACCTATGGCCACATTCTAAGAAAATTAAAGAACCGGGAACTAGGCCGGGTGCTGGTCGTTGCTACGGGTGCCCTCTTGTCTCCGCTGTCCTATCAGCAAGGCGAGAGCATTCCCTGCATCGCGCACGCGGTTGCCCTGGAACAGGAGGTTAACGAAAAATGATATTTTTTTGGGCATTTGTCGTTGGCGGATTGATCTGTGTTATCGGCCAACTGATGTTTGACGTGCTAAAGCTCACCCCGGCGCACACAATGAGTTCGCTGGTCGTCGCCGGTGCAGTGATGGATGCGATTGGCTGGTATGACCCGCTGGTGAAGTTCGCCGGAGCGGGAGCTTCCGTACCGATTACAAGCTTCGGCAACTCGCTGGTGCACGGGGCATTAACCGAACTGCAGCGGGACGGCTGGATCGGGGTTATTACCGGGATCTTCGACGTGACTAGTGCGGGGATCTCGGCGGCGATCATTTTCTCCTTCCTTGCGGCACTTGTTGCCCGGCCAAAAGGTTAAAATTTTTGGAAAACGCATTGCTTTTTGCGGGAACAGTGTACTCCCTATCTATCTTCATGTAAAATAGGTAGATATATACAGGTCTTATTTGGGAGGGAAAATGCGTGCCCGTACATGAGCAATCGATGCAAACTTTGAACGCCGTAAAGAACAACCTGGAGTCGTGTATTTTAGGAAAGTCTTTTGAAATCAAGCTGCTGCTTTCGGCGCTGCTGGCCGGCGGCCATGTGTTAATCGAGGACGTACCCGGTACAGGTAAGACGCAGCTCGTGAAGGCGCTGGCCAAGTCGATGAGCGGAGACTACCGGCGGATACAATGTAATCCAGATATTTTGCCCAGCGACATTACGGGGGTATCGGTTTTCCATCCTCATGAAGAACGTTTCGTATTCCGGCCAGGTCCGGTGATGACGCATATTTTGCTGGCGGATGAAATCAACCGGGCAACTACAAAGACGCAATCCGCCTTGCTGGAAGTCATGGAGGAGCGAAGCGTCACTGCCGATGGCGTGACCTACCCGCTTCCTCATCCTTTTATGCTCTGCGCTACGCAGAATCCGATTGACTTTGAAGGCACTTATCTGCTGCCGGAAGCTCAGTTGGACCGCTTTATGATGAAAATTGGGATCGGTTATCCCGACGCCGACACGGAGAAAGCGATGCTGCGCTCCCATAGTCAAGGCCAGCCGGCAGATCAGTTGGAATCGGTTACAACGATGGAGGAGATTGCCGCCATCCAACGTGAGGTTCAGCGCGTGCATATCAGCGAACCGCTTGCCGATTACTTGCTGGAGATCGTTCGCCGGACACGGGAGCATGAAGAAGTGTTGCTGGGCGCGTCGCCGCGCGCTTCGCTCGCCTTTATGGCCGCAGCCAAGGCCTATGCTTTCCTGGAGGAGCGGGATTATGTGCTGCCCGACGATATTAAGACGCTCGCGCCATTCGTGCTGGAGCACCGGATTCTGCTGCGTCCCGAGTCCCGCCTGGGGCACCGGAACGTCAGCGAGGTGCTGCAGCAAATTCTCCGGCAGGTCCACGTACCGGTCGCCATAGGACGGTAACCGATGCGCGCGCTGGTTGAAGGCGTTAAAGCGGGCCTCACCTCCCGGAAGTTCTGGAGGGTGGCGTCCGTTTGGCTGGTCTGCCTGTTGTATGTCTTGTTTCAAGGCGGGAAAACCTCGCTGATGTTATTTATGATGGTTTCGGTGCTGAGCTTCTACTGGGCGATTGGAGGGTTTGGCGGCGTCAAACGGATCACGGGCTCGCGGACGCTTTCGCTCTCTGGAGAACGGGGCGGGTTGCTTCAAGCCGGGGATCAGGTGGTGGTGAAGCTGCAGCTGCAGCTTCCGGCATTTTTGCCGCTGCCTTACATCGTCGTCAGGGAAACGCTGCGGCGCCATAACGGGGACAGCTGGATGTTCGAGGACAGCATTGTGCCTTATTTCAGCTCCCGATCCGAGCTGGTGTACAAAACGCCGCCCCTCGAGCGCGGGAAATACGCATTTGCCGGTACGAATTGCAGTGCTGAGGATATTTTTGGTCTCATGGAGCATACCAGCGTCTTTCAGACTGGCGGGGAGTTTCGCATCCTTCCCCGAACGGCGTTTATTCCGCACTGGGAGCTGTACAGCCGCAATTCGCGTCTTGCCGGTCCGGAGACGGCCGTTGCACTGTCGCGCCGGGAATCGACTCAAATCAACGGGGTGCGCGATTATGTGTACGGGGATCGGATTTCGCGGATTCATTGGAGCGCTACCGCGAAGACGGGGACCTGGAAGTCCAAGGAGTTCGAGCATGAATCGCTGCCGAAAATGGTTCTGGTGCTGGACGCCCATACGAGCGGATATTTCCGCCCTCCGCAGTTCGAATTGGCCGTATCGACGGCCGCGTCGCTGCTGGAATTTGGGGCTAGAGAACGGATCAGCATGGGGCTGTGCACCATGGGCAAGACCCTCCGTTACTTCCCGCCGGCAGAAGGTTATCTGGAGCGGCAGCAGATGCTGCACCATCTCGTAGATATCGATGCGGACGGATTCGGCAACTACAAGGATCGCTTAGAAGCGAAGCCGGATTTGTTTCAGCCGGGCGCGTTCTTTATCCTAATCAGTCCGCTGGCGGACGACAAGGTGCTGGCTATGCTTAGGTTAGCCAAATCGCGGCAGATGATCCCATATCATATCCAAATCGGGGATGAGGCTGTGGCCGCAGGCGCGCCTAACACATATCAAACCGTTAAACGTTCCGCATGGCAGGCGACCCTGCAGGAGCGGGGACTTCGCGGCATTTACGTCTCCTCTCTGCGCGAGCTTCCCGCAGCGATGGGGGGTGCGAAGCTGTGAAACTTACGGCAAATTCTCAGCTTCCGAAGTCTTATCAGAGCTTAACCCTGTTGTGGATCGTGATCATTGCCATGCAATGGATTGATTTTACGGAGCCGCTGTGGTTTTCGGTCACGACCACTTTGGTGACGGTCACAATCATTATGATGGCTCTGATTGAATGGCTGCTTCCGGTGCAGGCGGCGTGGAAATGGACGATCAAGATCATCGCGCTGCTGTTGATTTGGAGGTTCATCCTGACCAGTTACGGGGTTTACGTTCCGTTTGGCCCGTTTTTTCCCGATCAGATTCGCGGCATGGCGTTAACCTTTACGCCGTATATCTGGTTTTCCTTAATCGCCTGGGTGCTGCTTGAGGCGGCGCTGCGGCTGGTCGTGACTCGTCTGAGAATTTTGGCGTTTTTGGCCGTCCATCTGGTTGCGTTTACGATTTTGGACTCTTTTACACGTTATTATTTATGGCAAAACGTAGCCTGGATTGTATTCGCCGGTCTCGGCTGGCTGGTGAGCGCTCATTTCTACGAGTATCGCCGGAAATATCCGCATGGCTGGCAACGGTTGCGGCAAAGCCCGTTTAAGATCGCCGTGAACATCTTTATCGTCTTTGCCTGCGTGCTGCTGATCGGAATCAGCATGCCGTCGGTGTCGCCTACGCTGACCGATCCGTATACGGCTTGGATCAAGCGCAGCGGGGGAGGCGGCGGCGGTCCCTCAGCCCTGACCAGCGCGTTGGGGGATAGCCCGTCTGCCGTACAAGAGGAGGTCGTCTCCGGCTACAGCCGCGATGACAAAACGCTAGGCGACGGATTCGAATTCAGCTACAGCCCGGTTATGTCCATCGAAACGCCGGTGAGATCTTATTGGCGCGGTGAAACCCGGCGCATCTACTCAGGGAAGGGATGGGCTGACCTGGAGCAGGAAGGCCGGGATACGGAACGTTATCGCGGCGGACCGGACGCCGACCCGCTCATGCACGATCAGCCGGGCAAGGTGGAAACGATGCGGGTAGAACAGATCGTGACGATGAGTACCGATAAGGTGTACCCGGTCTTGTTCGGCGGTTATGCCATCGAAAGCATCGAATTGCTGGACGAACGCCAGCAGGCGGATATGCGCTGGGCCGGCAAACAGGCGGAGCTGTTCTGGAACGGCTACCGCGATCCCGGGGATTTGCCGGATTATCCGCGGAAATATAAGGTGGTTGCCAATATTCCGCTGATCCCACTGAAGGAGTTGGAGCAGGTCAGTTACGATGCGTTGTATCCGGAAGGTGCGCCGGAGGAATATTTGCAACTCCCCAGCAACCTGCCGCAGCGGGTGAAAGACCTGGCCGAGGAAATTACCGCAGAAGGCGAGACACCCTACGCGAAAATGGATTTGTTGCAGCAATACCTTCGGCAAAACTACGAATATACGAACAAGCCGGATTTGACCCGCAGACGCAGCGACGATTTCGTCGACAGCTTCCTGTTTGAAATCCGGCAGGGGTACTGCGACTACTATTCGACGGCGATGGTTGTGATGGCCCGCTCGCTGGGCATCCCCGCACGTTGGGTTAAAGGGTACGCTCCCGGCAGTCAGCCAAGCGACGAGATGATGATGCGCAACCCGGAGCTGGGCCGAGCGTACAATGTGAGCAATGCGGATGCCCACTCTTGGGCGGAATTGTATTTCGGCGATTACGGCTGGATTCCGTTTGAGGCGACGCCGGGCTTCGTCTCTCCGATTATGGAGGCGCCGGAGGAGAGCGAAGATACGCTTACGGTGGATACGAACACCGATACGGAAGTGGTTGCAGCCGAAGAAAGCTTCTTCTCCAAGCTGGATCCGGTGGTCATGCAACGGATTTTCGTTTCGGCCGTCAGTGTCTTATTGCTTTGGACTTTATATCAACTGCGCTCGGAGTTGTATTTCCTCTGGCTCCGGCTGCGGCTGGGCCGCCCGCTGACGCCGGGGGAGAAGACGATTTACGAAACGCTGCGACTCGTAAGACGGATGCGGCGAAGAGGCTTCACCCGCGGCGACCAGGAAACGCTGCGGGAAGCGTTTGGGCGCTGGAAGCTTGAACGACCGCAGCTCGCGGAGGCGCTGGATCCGTTGCTGCTCTTATACGAGCAGGCGATGTACAGCCCGAGTCCGGCTGCCGCCGATTGGCGCACCGCGCGGGAGCTGTCGCGAAAGGCAACCAAATTGGTTGGCGGTCACGGTTGGAGGCAGGCTTGGCCGCCTGGCCCTAAACGGTCCCTTGGTCAATGATCCGATCGTAAACTTATATACTCTGTCAACGTTAACGCCCCCGTGCTTGCGCGGGAGGCGTTTTCTTTTTTAAAATAGAAGCATGTCGGGGGAATAATATGGTATAGTTTGTCGTATGAAACCGAGGTGAACGTATTTGTTTGAGAAGTTTATACCGAATATGCGCGTGGACAGCGTATTCGATATCGATCTGGAAGGACTCTATGCCCAAGGCTACCGCGGTATCATCACCGACCTCGACAACACCCTGGTCGGAGCCAAAGCGCCGCTGGCCACTCCCGAACTGATCGAATGGTTTGAGAAAGTGAAGAAATGCGGGTTTAAACTCGTGATTGTGTCAAACAATAATTTGGATCGGGTGTCGGTATTCGCCAACCCGTTAAATATTGAGTTTGTGCACGCAGCCAGAAAACCGTCCGGCGCAGCTTTTCACCGAGCGATGGAAATGATGGGGCTTGGCCCGAAGGAGACGATCGTGGTAGGCGACCAAATGATGACCGACGTCTTTGGCGGGAACCGGCAAGGGTTGTTTACTGTGCTCGTGCTCCCGATTTCCGTTCAGGATGAAAGGTTCGGCACGAAAATTAATCGCATGCTGGAACGAATCGTGAAGCGGCGGCTGGGCAAGGTTGGATTATGGCTCGAGGAGGACAAGAGGAGATGACGGAAGTACGGGGCGCAGAAGGCGCTCTTCGTTGCAGCGGGTGCGGTGCTGTGCTGCAAACGCAGGATTCAAGTAAGCCGGGGTACGTCCCGGAGCAAGCTTTATCGAAAGAACCGGTGATATGCCAACGCTGTTTCCGGATCAAGAACTATAATGAATCTTCATCCGTTACGGTGGAGCAGGACGAGTTCCTGCGGTTGCTGTCGCAGATCGGCAGTAAGGAAGCGTTGGTCATTCATATCGTGGATCTGTTCGATTTTCATGGCAGCGTGATTACTGGCTTGCAGCGGTTTGTTGGGAACAATCCGGTGCTGCTGGCGGTAAACAAGACCGACCTGCTGCCGAAAGTAACGAACTGGAACAAAGTCCGTAACTGGGTGCAGAAGGAAGCCAAGGACTTGGGGCTGAAGATCGAAGACGTCGTTCTGTGCAGCGCCAAGCAAAACAGCGGCTTCGACCGGCTGCTGGATGCGGTGGCGGCACGGCGCGGCGATCGAGACGTGTATGTCGTTGGCGCAACGAATGTTGGCAAATCAACGCTGATCAACCGGTTGATTCGGGATTACAGCGATCTGGATCAGGAGTTGACCGTTTCGCGTTATCCAGGCACGACGCTCGACATGGTGCACATCCCGCTGGATGACGGCCGGGCGATCATTGATACGCCGGGGATTGTGTATCCGTCCCGCTACAGCGAGCTGGTAGCCCCATCCGATTTGGGCGTCATCATGCCGGACAAGCCGCTTAAGCCGGCGGTATACCAGCTGAATGAGGGACAGACGCTCTTTTTTGGCGGCTTTGGCCGGTTTGATTTCATTCAAGGGGAGCGCCAGTCGTTCACTTGTTTCGTCAACATCCGGGTGCCGATTCACCGTACGAAGCTTGCCCGGGCGGATGAGTTGTTCACGGAACATGCCGGGGAATTACTGTCACCGCCGAGCAAGGAGCATATTGAAGCGTTGCCGGAATGGACGCGCCATGAATTCCGGATTCCGAAGGGCAGCCGGAGCGATGTGTTTATTTCCGGCTTAGGCTGGATCAAAATTAACAACGATGCGGGTGCGGTCGTCGCGATGCATGTGCCTAAAGGCGTGAAGGTGCTCGTTCGGCCGTCGTTGATTTAAGGGTTTGATGGTGTGGACGCTGGCTGGCCTTGCTGGCTAGCGTCTTGCCATGCAGCACAGATAAGGGTAAAAAAAGGCGCTATTTGATGGAAAACGCAAGGATTGAGCAAAATAGCGGTCATTATGGGTGTTATTTTTGGAGCGTGGCCCGAAGTAGGGGCGATTGCGGCGTTTTTCAGGTGGAATAAGGCCATAATTTACCGCTATTTTTGAGTAGAAACGGACTTTAGAGTAAATAAGGCCCATTTGGACCTTTATTATTCGGAAAGTCCGGCGAGCGGGAGGAGAACCGATGGGAGAGCGAGAGCAGGCGAATCACGAAAAATGGGGAGAGACACAGGCAAGGGACTACGGAAGCGCTAGACAACCGCTGCTGCTCGGCGTCATCGGCGATCCGATTCAGCATTCCAAATCGCCGGTGATGCACACCGCCGCCTTGCAGGCGTGCGGGCTTACTGGTGCTTACCTGCCGTTCCACGTCAAAGGGAACCGGTTGGAGGAAGCAATCCGGGGCATTCGCGCGTTGGGGTTCCGAGGCATCAATGTCACGGTTCCGCATAAGGTGGAAGTGATGAACTACTTGGACCACATCGACGAAAGCGCGCGGCTGATCGGGGCGGTGAACACGATCGTGAACGACGACGGCGTGCTCACCGGGTACAACACCGATGGTATCGGGTATATCCGCTCGCTGAAGGAGGAGGCTGCCCCTGAGCTGAAGGGCAAACGCGTGCTGGTGCTGGGCTGCGGCGGCGCAGCCCGGGGCATTGTGTACGCGCTGCTGCAGGAGGAGCCGGGGCGGGTGACAATCGCCAACCGCACCGGGGAGAAAGCGCAGGAGCTGGCCGCCGAATGGTCCGGGCTCGGCAGCTTAACCGGCTGCGGCATGGATGAGCTGGCTGAGGTGCTGCCGGAAGTGGACCTCATCATTAACACCACCTCCGTTGGCATGCATCCGCACGTGAGCGATTGTCCGTTGGATGCGCGGCTCATCCCGGAGGGGATCGTGGTCAGCGATCTGATCTACAATCCGCTAAAGACCGAGCTGCTGGTGCAAGCTGAGGCGAAAGGCTGCACGATTCACAGCGGGCTGGGGATGTTCATTTACCAGGGCGCTTACGCGTTTGAACGTTGGACTGGCCTGATTGCGCCGGTGGGTGCGATGCGGGCAGCGGTCTTGGAGAGCATGAATCAATAACGCAAGTTGTCGCATAATTGAATGTTAAGGGGTCTTGAATACGACATGTTAACAGGAAAACAAAAACGTTACCTGCGCAGTTTAGCGCATGGGCTGCAGCCGATTTTTCAAGTTGGCAAAGGCGGCACCAACGAGCATATGATTAAGCAAATCTCGGAAGCGCTGGAGCGCCGGGAGCTCATCAAAATCTCTGTACTGAACAATAATCTGGACGATCCGCAGGAAATCGCCGAGGAGCTGGCGCAAGGCGCCGGCGCTGAGCTGGTACAGCTGATCGGCCGGACGATTATTTTATATAAGGAGTCTCGTGAATATAAGCAAATCGAGCTGCCTTGAAACGAGCTGCATTCAAAGGTTATTGGAGGCAACGCAACATGAAAAAAGTCGGAATTATGGGCGGGGCGTTTGACCCGATACACCTCGGCCATCTGTTGGCGGCGGAGGCGGCCAGAGAACAATACCATCTGGAAGAGGTTTGGTTCATGCCCTCCCATATCCCTCCGCATAAGCATCAGGCCGGCGTGAGCGGCCAGCAGCGGCTGGAGATGGTCGAGGCGGCGATAGACAGCAATCCCGCCTTTAAGCCGCTGGATATCGAGCTGCGCCGCGGCGGCGTGTCCTACACGGTGGATACGATCCGGGAGCTGCGTGCACTGCATCCCGATCTGGAGTTTTATTTTATTATCGGGGCCGATATGGTGAATTACCTTCCGAAATGGGAAGGGATTGAGGATTTGGCCGGGATGATTTCGTTTATCGGGCTGCAGCGCCCCGGAAGCTTTCTGGAACTGGACGCGCTGCCTCCGTTTATTCAGGAGGCGGTGCAGCTTGCGGAGATGCCGCTTGTTGATATTTCCTCGAGCCTGATCCGCAGCCGCTTATCCGCCGGACGTTCGGTCAGATATATGGTACCGGATGCCGTGTATGAATATATGACAAGGAGCGGATTGTATGGGTTACAGCCGTGAAGAACTGATCGCCTCCGTTTCGGCGGGGATGCCCGCCAAACGCTGGAAGCATGTTGAAGGCGTGATGGAGAGCGCGGTCATTCTGGCCAAGAGGTATGGAGCCGATCCGGTCAAAGCGGATTTAGCCGCTCTGCTGCATGACTTGGCCAAGTTTTGGCCGATTGAGGAGCAGGAAGCGGTCATCCGCGACAACGGTTTAAACGCCGAGCTGCTGAATCACGACAAGCAGCTGCTGCATGCTGAGGTCGGGGCATTCATCTCCAGGCGGGATTACGGGATAGAGGATGAAGAGGTGCTGGACGCGATCCGTTACCACACCTCCGGCCGGGTTGGCATGACGCTGCTGGACAAAATCGTATGTCTGGCAGATTACATCGAGCCGGGGCGCGAGTTCCCGGGCGTGGAGAGGATTCGCGAGCTGGCGGAAACAAGTTTGGAGGATGCGCTGATCGCGGGCTTTGACTCGACGATATCTTTTTTACTGGAGAAGGGGAAGCCGATCTTTCCTTTGACGGTATTAGCACGTAACGATTTGATCGTAAACCGACAAAAATCTAAGGAGGCTGAATGAATGGCGATTAGTTCCAATGAATTGATGAACTTGGCGGTGCAAGCTGCAGACGATAAAAAAGCAATGAACATCGTGGCGCTAGACTTGAAAGGGATTTCCTTGATTGCGGACTATTTTGTGATCTGCCACGGGAACTCGGATACGCAGGTGCAGGCGATTGCCACCGAGATTCGCAAAAGAGCGCATGAGGTTGGCGCCAATATTCGAGGCATCGAAGGCTTGGATTCCGCCCGCTGGGTGCTGATGGATCTGGGGGACGTTGTCGTGCACGTGTTCCATCGCGATGAGCGCGAATATTACAATATTGAGCGGCTTTGGTCGGATGCCAAGGTCGTGGAGACGGTATGAGCCTGGTCGCGGGAACCATCGTCTCTTTACCGATCGATCGCGAGGTATCGCCGTACGGGTATTTTCTAAGTGCAGGCGGGCAAGATGTGCTGCTCCATTACTCCGAGCTGACACGCCAGGTGAAGCCGGGGGAAACGGTGGAGGTGTTTCTGTTCTACGATACGGAGGACCGTTTGGCGGCCACGATGAAGAAGCCGTATCTCACGCTAGGCGAGCTGGCGCTGCTTGAGGTGGCTGACGTGCATCCGCGGCTCGGCTGCTTCCTGGAGATGGGGTTGGGCCGTCAGCTGCTGCTGCCGATCCGTGAGCTGCCCGAGATGAAGGAGCTTCATCCGCAAGTGGGCGACCAGGTGTACGTCATCATGGAGCACGACAAGCAGGGCCGTCTCAAAGCGAAGCTGGCTGGCGAGCAGGATCTGGCTCCCCTTGCTTTCCATGCTCCAACCTCGTGGAAAAACCAATGGCTCGATGCCATCGTCTACAAGCCGCTGCAAATGGGGACGTTTGTGGTCGTCCAAGGCGGCGTGCTGGGGTTCGGGGCGATTGGCTTGATCCACGCCTCGGAACGCAGCCGCTTGCTGCGCCTGGGCGAGCGCGTCCAGGTGCGGGTGGCCCATATCCGTGAGGACGGGCGCGTGAACCTGTCGATGGCGCCGCGCAAGGAAATCGGCATGGGCCAGGATGCGGAGCGCATTCTCGCGTATTTGGAGAGTCGTCCGGGCGGAAGCATGCCGTATTCCGACGCGACGCCGCCGGACCTGATCAAGCAGCGGTTTGCCATCAGCAAGTCCGCGTTCAAGCGGGCGCTCGGCAAGCTGATGAAGGAAGGTAAGGTTGTCCAGAAAGAGAACTGGACCTATTTGGTGCAGTCTCCAGTTGCCGGCACGGACGATCACGGGCAGCCGGAAGCTTAAGCAACAGCAGCAACTAGACAGAAGGCGGTGACAAGCAAGCCCATGGCATCTTATCGGAAATTTGCTTACGTGTACGACGAATTGATGGAGGACATGCCTTACCCGGACTGGATCCGGTTTGCCCGCACGGCTTGGGAACGGTACGGAATGCCAAAGACGGTCGTGGATCTCGGTTGCGGGACCGGCAGCATTACAATTCCGTTGGTGAATGCCGGGTTCGAGGTAATCGGCATCGATTTGTCCGCCGACATGCTGGCGGTGGCCCGCCGCAAAATGGAAACCACGCCCCAAGGCGCCCGGTTACTCCGCGAGGGCAGCGTGCGCTGGGTGCAGCAGGATATGACGGAGTGGTCCGTGCCGGAGCCGGTCGACGCCGTCATTTCTTTTTGCGATTGCTTGAACTATTTGCTGGAAGAAGAAGACATCATTCGGACCTTCCGCCGGACCTACGAAGGGCTGAAGCCCGGAGGGACGTTCCTGTTTGATGTGCACCATCCCCACACGTTGATCCGGTACGAGGAAGAGCAGCCGTTTGTTTGGGACGAGCCGAGTGTGTCGTATATCTGGACTTGCGAGCGAAACGCGCATCGCAACGAAATCGAGCATCATTTGACGATCTTCGCCCGGGAAGAGGAGCAGGGACCGGAATTGTACCGCCGGTTCGAAGAGACGCATATCCAGCGGGCGTACGACCCGGCATGGATGAAAAGCGAGCTGCTGCGCTGCGGCTTCCGCGAGGTCTACATCTATGCTGATTTCGAGTGGGTCGAGGCGGTAGAAGATGCGGCTAGGCTCTTTTTTGTGGCGGTGAAGTAGACGGCTCAGGCTGTGGCTGCCCATCGTTGTCCTAAGTGCAATACCTGCAAAAGTGCAATTTTATTGGGGATTATCCGCTTGATTCGCAAAATAAATGTAAACGTGCAGGTTTTGTACGGATTAATCAAAAATCGGCTAAAGTTCGAGAAGAAAACTGTATTTTTGCACTAATTTCTCCATGGAGGATCGCTGTCTCTCAAAGCTATAATGGGAAACGGAGATCATGGAAGGAAAGAGGGGAAACGCATGAAAAAGCAGTTGACCGTATTGTTTCAGGGGGATTCCATTACAGACGGAAATCGGGATCGCGGCACGGATTTGAATCATATTTTGGGCCACAGCTATGCCTACATCATCGCCGCGAAGCTAGGTCATGAATACGCGCATTTGCAGCCAAAATTCATTAACCGGGGCGTGAGCGGGGATCGGGTCTCCGACCTTTACGCAAGATGGAACGAGGATGCGATCAGTCTGAAGCCGGACGTGATTAGTCTGCTGATCGGCGTTAACGACGCCTGGCGGCAAATGAGCGGCGAACCTAGCGGGGCAACGGATCGTTTCGAACGGGCGTATCGTCACTTGCTGGAGGAGACGAAGGAAGTATTGCCGAACACCAAGCTGGTGTTATGCGAGCCGTTTATTTTGAAAACCGGAGCTACGGCGGAAAAATGGACCGAATGGGAGCGCCTGATCAAACGGTACCAGGATACCGTTCGTCAATTGGCTGAAGAGTTTGGTACGGTGCATGTTCCTTTGCAGGATGCGTTTGATGCGGCGACGGAAAAAGCCGAGGCCGCTTACTGGATCTGGGACGGCGTCCATCCGACGGCTGCAGGCCACGATGTCATCGCCAAACGGTGGCTGGAGGTCGTGGAGCGCAGCGGATTGTGGGACTAAGACGAACATAAATAAAGGGTTTAAAGCGGATCGATTCCGTTTTAAACCCTTTTATTTTTGACGAAACATTTCCTTCAGCACACGGTACGCACGCGCTTGTTCCTCGGCTGGCTGTTCCTGCAGCAGCTGCACGATCTGCCAAATCCAAGTTTGGTCCTGGAGCTCGTCGTACCCTGGATTGCGAAATAGAGCATATACGCTGATCTGCAGGGCATCCGCAATTTTATGCAGCGTTTCGAGCTGAACGTTTTGCTCCCCGCGTTCCAACCGTCCGATGTAGGAACCGTACGTTTCCGTCGACTCGGCCAGTTGTTCCTGCGTAAGCCCTTTGAGCTTGCGATAGTATCTGACATTTTTTCCGACCTGCTTTGCTACATCCATAGAGGCCACCTCTCGTATTAAGTTTAGTCCAAGCGGAGGGGCAAACTGCAGAGTATTCAAAGTTCAATATTTTATCAAAAAGAATTCATAAGTTCTTTATTGCATATTATTGACAAAATTCGAGTGGAATATTATTTTGAAAATAGAAAGTTGAACCATTCCTTTGGGATGGTTGATTTTTTCATATTGAAGGTTGTGAGGAGTGGTCTTTTTGAACAAATCAGGGTTGCAGATATTTCCATTTTATTCGAATTAGACATAATCCCCTAAAATCATGGATGAATAGTTTTTTTTGCAAAATAGAGGGGGATTCCTTTGAAACCGCGTGCCACTATTGTCGCTGCAATAGAAGAATATATGGTGCGACACCAGCTAAATCTCACTCAATTGGCCAAGCAGCTTGAACTGAACCCAGGGACGTTAAGCTCCATTCTGAACGGAAACCGTCCGCTGGCTGTAGATCAATTAGAACGGATCACCATGGTGCTGGGATTTCCGAGAGGCCATTTCTATAAGACTTATATCAGCGAGTATCTGCACGAGAAGGATCCGGATTGGCGAAGAGTAAAACCACTAATTCATAACTGCGCGGAGTTGGGCCAGTTTGATCGCATTCGGGAAATCGTTGGATTATTGCTGGACAACCCGCTTTATGCTCAACTTTTATTTGATTTGGCCGAAGAATTGTACGAGAAGGGCGAATATGAAGCAGCGGGGATCTTATACGAAAATGTGGCGATGACCGAGCGCAAGCAGCACTCCGAACGGTTGGCCCTTTGCCAATATCGTTTATTCCTGATCGGTCAAGGGACGAATCAGGATCAAAACTATCAGTCAGCGATCCAGTTCGAACCGTATATTGAGCGACTGGATGAAGCGAGTCAACTCGATGCGTTAAGGGATCTGGCCAATACCTATCGTGCCTTAAACCGATGGGATAGGGTGGAGAGTATTGCTCAACGATTGGAGCACAAGGCCAAAGTGTATTACTTTTCGGAACAGAAGCGAAAGATCTTGCAACGAAAGACAACTAGACCTTTGTTTTACTATTTGGCGTATTCCTATTTGCTGCTTGGGAGTGTACATAATTTGCGGGGGGAATATGACCAAGCCTTACTTTATATCCAACGCTATCATGATCTAAGTTGGGTGCGGGAAAACGATCCGGAAACGTTACATTGGCGGAACCTGTTTCGTGAATGGGCCTATGCAAACGCTCTTATAACCCGGCTTTCCTCCGGGGATATTACGGTACTCGATGAATATGTCACCTACTCCGAAAACAGACAAGCGGACAAGATCCTCATGATCTTCAATCTGGTTAAAAACGCCAATCGGCATGACTTCTCGATTGAACATATCCTTGAACGGTTTAAAGAAGATTTGGCTGCTTTAGATCATCAGCCCTTGACTACGGGAATGTACAGCCCGCAGTTTATTCTTGATCGGATCTCCCAACTTTATATCGAATTAGCCGATTATGATCTCCGCCGAGGTAAGTACCCGGAGGGGTTTCGTTACTTACTTAAAAGCTTGGAACAGTTCAATCAATTAAACAATTCACACCGAGCTGTCATGGTTAAATATGTAGAGCTATTCGAACGATACAGGAACTTTGCAACGCCGCAAGTCATCGATACATATGAGGAATTAATCAGCAAGTTAAAGAAAAGTGTATAATCCGTTGATGGAGCCACTGCCAAAGGAGCCGGTGTTGATGCACGGCTCTTTTTTTGTTGTCTTCCTTTTTTATGCAAAATTCCTCTTTTCGTGAAGGTTCTGCAGTAAATTCATCTGGTTCAGTGGAGAATTGTAAAAATTAAATAGTTATTGTGCTCATAATTCAGTATAATTCTTATGAACCCATTGAACGAACTCTTCAGAGAGGATTATCGACCTAATGAATGTAGCAGCAACTAAATCAGTTAAGACAAATCGGCGTTCGAAGCCGTCACCTCCACCTGTCCGGATCTTTTCACTCGGCGGGATCGGGGAAATCGGAAAAAATATGTATGGCATCGAGTTCAGAGACGAAATCATTTTGATTGACGCGGGGCTTAAATTCCCGGATTCCCGTTTGACGGGCATTGATTGCATCATTCCGGACATCAGTTATCTGATTGAGAACAAGCATAAAATGAAAGGGCTTTTCCTGACCCACGGTCATGAGGATCATATCGGTGCGATCCCGTATGTGTTACGTCAACTGCAGCTGCCTATTTATGGGGGCCCGTTGACGATTGGCTTGGTGAAGGCCAAATTGGAGGAGCATCGGTTGCTTGGGCAAGCGGAGCTGCATGTGTTCCATGAAAATGACCGGTATGCATTTAAGCATTTGGCTGTGCATTTCTTCCGGACGACACACAGCATTCCCGATGCTTTTGGCATTGTAGTAGATACCCCGTACGGATCGATCGTTCATACCGGCGATTTCAAATTCGATTTCACCCCGGAGGACCGTCCGGCGGATCTGTTTAAGATGGCCAGCGTCGGGGGAGAAGGCGTATTGGCGTTGCTCGCCGACAGCACCAACAGCGAGAAGGAAGGCTTTACCCCTTCCGAGCGTCGGGTTGGTGACGCCATCCTGGAGTCGTTCCGCGGCTGCCGGGGGCGGATCTTATTTGCCACCTTCGCCTCGAACGTGCATCGGCTTCAACAAGTGGTGGAAGCGGCCGCGATCGTAAACCGCAAAATCGCGGTTATCGGCCGCAGTATGGAGAAAGTGTTCGCTATCGGTCAGGATTTGGGCTACATCCGCGTTCCGGAAGGGATGCTGATCGATGTGAAGCACATCGACCGTTACCCTGAGGAGCAGGTCCTCATTGTCTGCACCGGCAGCCAAGGCGAACCCAACGCTGCGCTCAGCCGGATTGCTTCGGGTGCACATCGGAATGTGCAGGTTTATCCGGGGGATACGGTGATTTACTCGTCCTCGCCGATTCCTGGCAACGCGCAAAATATCAACCGCAGCATCGACCTGCTGCTTCGGGCAGGCGCAAACGTCATTTACGGCTCGATTTTCGACATCCATACGTCCGGGCATGGTTGCCGGGAGGACCTGAAGCTGATGCTCAGCTTTATTCGTCCTAAGTATTTTATCCCGATCCACGGTGAGTACCGGATGCTGCTCAGCCATCGTGATCTGGCGCTGCAAACAGGTATTCCTGAGGATCGCATCTTCATCATGAACATCGGGGATACGTTGTCGGTGTACCGGAACCGGGCGAAACGCGGGCGCACCATTCCTTCGGGGCAAGTGCTCATCAGTAACGGGGAAATGCGTCCTACCCATGAAGACACCCTGTTGTTGGAGCGGATGGAGCTGGCCCAGGAAGGGATCGTGATCGTCGTCATGACGGTCGACCGCAAGACGCGGCAAATTTTGGCCGGACCGGACATCGTCTCGCGCGGCTTCGTTTATATGCAGGACGCCAGACCGCTGCTGCGGCGGGCGGAGGCGATGCTGAAGCGGAACTTGAACCGCCTTGGCGAGAAGGAGCCTTACGATCATAACGCCTGGCTGCGAGCGACGCAGCAGCAGCTTCGGCGGTATTTTGCCAAAGAAGTGGGCCGGACGCCGCATATTATGCCTTCCATCTTGGAAGTTTAGCATCAGAGTGGGAGCTTCCCGATAACGGGAGGCTCCTCTCTTTTATTTGACCGGTTGTTCGGAGTTCCGTATAATGTGTAAAAATATAGGAGACCGCAAAGGAGGGAGATCCCATGACGAAGGAACCCACGATTCGTTCCGTGATCAACCATCAGCTGGAAAGGAAAGGATATTCCTTGCACAGCTTTTCTCGCCGTTCGGGAATCAATCGGGGGACGCTCAGCGCCATCTTGAATGGAAATCCCCCTAAACCGATCTCTATCGGGCAGTTGGACCTGATCACCGAAGCGCTCGAACAGCCGATCGGGTCGTATTACCCTTTATATGTGGAGGAATGTATTGATTCAGACCATCCCAACCGACGAAGGTTAAAAGCGTTTCTGCATCGCTGCGCGGAGATTGGCGAATTGGATTGCATCGAGCAGGTGTTGTCCCGCCTGACTGAGGACTTATCCTATCTTCCGATGATTTTTGATATGGGGGAGGAGCTTTACGAAGAAGGCCGCCGCGACGCCGCAAGGCTCTTCTACCAATCGGTCTGCGAATACGAGAAATACCAGCATTCGGAACGGCTGGCGATCAGCCAATACCGCCTGTTCCGGATGAATTTGGGGGAAGACGCAGAATCCAACCTGCGGACCGCCACCTGGTTCGAGCCCTACCGCAACCGGCTCCCCGAGGATCTTCAGCTCGATGGGCTGCTGCAATTAGCGAACACCTATTACTCGCTGCAAAAATGGACTTACGTCGTAAGATTTGCCGAGGAGCTGCAAACGCTGGCCCGGCGAATCTATGAAACGAGCTGGAAGGCGTCCTCCGCCCATCAGGATAGGGAGCTGCGCTGCGAGCGGCATCTGGTGGTTTACTTTGGCCAAGGGTATTTGCTGAAAGGCGCGGCATTGGAGCATCTGGGCAGGTATGAGGAAGCGCTGAAGTGTGTAGCCGAATACGCGGATTTGAGCTGGTTTGAAGGCCTTGATGAGACGGGCTTAAAAGAAGTGGAGAAATTTAAGGTCTGGGCCAAAGCGAACCGCTACAATCTGGAGATTTTAAATGGGAATGAAACGATTCTTCCGGAATATATCCAGATGCTTAAAGAGCATCCGCATGAAGTGCTGCCCAGTCTGAGAATCATTGTCGAAGCCGCCAATATTAACGGTTTTGTGATCGACGACGTATTAAAAGTGTTTCCGGTGAATACGGATTTATATAGCCTTTATCCCAATCACTATGTTTCCGCTGTAAATAAAGACCGGTTCTTGGACCTAAACTATCAGCTGGCGATTTATCTGCTGCGAAAACAGGAGATCGAGGAAGGCTTGGAGAAGTTGATTTACGCGCTCAAATATGCGGTTTCTCTGAATAACAAGGAACTTTTTATGAAAATGGTCCCGCTATTTGAGCAGCATCGAAGCTTCGCGACGCAAGAGCAACTCCAGCAGTACGAATCTTTGATGGGGGAGGTGTTGAAGGTTGCGGAAGTGGGCAATGATGTTCGCTCTGATCATTAGTTTAGGTACGGGAGTATTCGGCAGCATCAGTCACAACAGCCCTATTACAGCTTACGAGAACGGGGTAGGGGGCTAATAAGGCACAACAACATAAGGTCCAGTTTTGCTAGGACATAGCCGATTCATCCGGGGCAACCCGAATCGATGGATTGGCTTTTTTTTGATAGTTTTCCGAGTCCGGACATGAGATAATGGTAGTAAATTGACTCCAAAAGAAGGTGTGAATCTGAACATGCAGCAGTTAAGTGAATCTCGTCCGAACCCGGGAAGCCCCGAGGTGGTCACCTTTGGCGAAAGCATGGCTTTATTGATCGCGGAAGGGGGCAAAGGGCTCGAATATGCAAGCGCTCTCTCTCCATCGTTTGGGGGAGCGGAGTCCAATGTAGCGATCGGATTGGCACGGCTGGGCCAAACTTCCGGATGGTGCGGCCGCCTGGGGGACGATCCGTTTGGCCGGCGTATCCTGAAGGCGATCCGCGGCGAAGGCGTTGACGTATCCCGTGCGATGTTGACGGATGAAGCCCCTACGGGCATGATGGTACGGGAGAACGTGGCGGGCAAAAGCTCGGTCTATTACTACCGCAAGTTATCTGCGGCCAGCTTCATGCGACCGGAGCATCTGGACGAATCGTACATCGCCGGAGCCAAGGTCCTGCATCTGACGGGCATTACGCCGGCGCTTAGCGCTTCTTGCGTGGAAACGGCCCATGCGGCGGTGGATATCGCCAAGCGGCATGGGGTGAAGGTGAGCTTCGATCCGAACTTGCGATTGAAGCTGTGGAGCATTGAGGACGCGCGTAAGGTTTTGCTGCCGCTGGCGATGAAAGCGGATTATTTCCTGCCGGGACTGGATGAGTTAAAGCTGTTGTACGAGACAAATTCGATGGATACGATCATCGGCAAGCTGCAGGAGTTGTCTGCGATCAGTATCATCAAAGGCGGAGACGACTGCACCTACGTGCTGGAGCAAGGGCAGCTGAACCCGGTGCCGTATTTTAAAGTGGAACAGGTGATTGATACGGTGGGAGCGGGCGACGGATTTTGCGCCGGATTTCTGGCTGGAGTCGTACGCGGGTACAGCATGATTGAGGCCGTTCGCCTGGGGAATCTGGTTGGCGCTCAGGTCATTCAGGCTGTTGGTGACTGGGAAGGGTTGCCAAGTGCGGCGGAGATTGAACGTCTCTTGTCCGGCAAAGGGCATGTGGAGCGGTAAAGGGCTGGATCCTTTGCTGTGAACGGTTGTCGTTTGGGCTTTAATGTTAACGTGATCATTTTCTTAGGTAATGATAAAACCGCGGGAGCCTCGTCTCCGGCGGTTTTGCTTACTTATGGGGCGAACCCCTCCTGACTAAGAAATACTTGATGATCGGGAAAAACTTGCAGCAGGCGCTCATACACGATTCGGTAGGCGTCCGGTGAATACCAGGATTCGAGGCCCAGCTGTTCATAGATCGAGCGGATGCCCAGCCTCAGCGAATGAGAGTAGTGGGACAGGAATCCGGTCCCTATATTAAGCAGTGTCTTGGGCGTCATATAGGCGGCAGCTACCCGCGGGTGGCCGTTGGGATTCACCGCCCGCCTCCGCCTAAAGCGGCATGTTCCAGCTCCAGCAGCCGCATCTTCATCTCCAGGCCGCCGCGGTAGCCGGTAAGCGCCCCGTTCTTGCCGATCACGCGATGGCATGGAATCGTGATAAGCAGCGGATTCGCCCCAATCGCCGTGCCTACTGCACGGACGGCAGCGGGTTTACCGATCGACTCAGCAATGTCGGAGTAAGAGCGGGTTTGCCCGAACGGAATCGAGCATAACGCCTGCCAGACGTCTTGCTGGAACGGAGTTCCGTGCAAGTCGAAAGGGAGGGTAAAACGTTGGAGTTCACCGCGAAAATAGGCCGCCAGCTCGGAAGCATAGGGAGCCAGCTGGCGGTCATCTTGCGCAAGCAGACGGCCGGGGAAACGTTGGCCCGCCCAGGCGGTCAGCTCCTCAAAAGAACCGCCGGATGAGCCAACGAACGCCAGGCCTTGTTCGGTAGCGGCGAGATATAGGCTCCAAGCAGGTTCCTGGAGCTGTGACCAGTATAACGGCGGGGACTGAACGATTGTCATGGAGCTTACACCTCCGTTTGCATTTTGCGGTATTCGTTAGGCGTGATGCCGGTGATTTTCTTGAACAGGGTGATCAAATAGGCGGCGCTGCCAATCCCCACTTCTTGGGCGATCTCAGCAACGGTCCGCTGCGATTCAGATTCAGCCAAAGCGTGCTTCGCCTCATCGATTCGCCGTCGCACCAGGTATTCCGTTGGCGTCATTCGCATGACCCGTTTGAACGTTCGTTGCAGATGGTACGGGCTGCCGTGGCACGCTTCAGCCAACGTCTCCAGGGTGAGCTTGTCTTGGTAGTGGCGGTTGATATAGTCCGCGATCTGTTCGACCCATTCCTGATCTGGCAACCGCTGTCCTTCCGGCTTGCAGCGTTTGCAGGGGCGGAAATGGGCAGCACGCGCTTGCTCCGCAGTAGCAAAGACGAGAACGTTCTCCCGCTTAGGCGGCCTTGATTTACAGGACGGGCGGCAGAAGATGCCCGTGCTGACCACCGCGTAGAAGAATTGGCCGTCCTGTGCAGCATCATTGGCGAGAATCGCTTGCCACTGGGCATCGTTTGCGGTCTGGTAAGTCCGGGACCCGGTATGGATTGTCATGGCTTCACCCCCAGCCCTAGTATACCTTGATCAAGATCACGGCGCCACGGGAAGCGAAAGGAAAAGCAAGATTACGAAATGCCCCATCATAGAAAAAGCCTGCCAATAAGGCAGGCGAAATTCGATGATATTACCGCGCCATCCATCCTCCATCAACGCAAAGGATATGGCCGTTCATATAGTCTGAGGCGGCGGAGGCGAGGAAGACGGCCGGCCCTTTTAGATCCTCCGGCGTTCCCCAACGCCCGGCAGGAATCCGATCCGTGATCGAAGCCCTCCGGTTCTCGTCGGCCCGGATTTGCGCGGTATTGTCCGTTACCATGTAGCCGGGTGCGATGCCATTCACCTGTACGCCATAGGAAGCCCATTCGTTGGCGAATGCCTTCGTTAAGCCGGCGACCCCATGCTTGCTGGCCGTATAGCCGGGCACGTTGATCCCGCCTTGGTAGGAGAGCATCGAGCAGATATTAATGATTTTGCCGCTGCCGCGTTCAATCATATGGCGTCCGGCGATCTGCGAGAGCAAGAACACGGTGTTCAAGTTCAGTTGGATGACGTCGATCCAATCCTTTTCGCTGTGATCCTTCGCTGGTGTCCGGCGAATAATTCCGGCGTTGTTTACCAGAATGTCGACCGCCCCCGTTAATTGGAGCGCTTCATCAAAGGTTTCCTGCAGCTTGTCATGCTCGCTGAGGTCGACAACGATTTCCGTCGTTTTCCGGCCTAAGGCTGTAATTTGGCTGACCGTTTCAGCACTGCTGGTGCGAGAGACGCATACGACGTCGGCCCCGGCTTCGGCCAGTCCGACCGCAATCCCCTGGCCCAGTCCGCCGGAGGCTCCGGTGACGAGGGCAGTTTTGCCCGTTAAATCAAATAATTTCATAAGTGTACGCTCCTCCCATCAATCCGCTTTCGTTTATTTGGTTGCGTATTCGATCGTTACGCCGGCACGTTCATACGGTAGCGCGGACTCTGCGGGTAGGCCCCGATCGGTGAGGATACGCGAGATCTCGCTCAGCGAGGCGAAGGTGCGGAGCGCCGTCTGCCCGAACTTTTGATGGTTTAAGACGGCGATCGCCTCGCGGGACGTTTCGATCAAAGCCCGCTTGAAGTCGATCAAATCACCGGTATAAATCGACAGTCCGTGTTCCGGATGGATGCCGGTTGCCGAGATAAAGGCTTTCTGGATATTCAACTGACGCACGTACGCCGCCGATTCGGGACCGGCCAGCATGTTGCGGACGCGGTAGCCTCCGGGGACGACCAGACGAATCTGGTCTTTGGCCGCCAGCTCGCTGATGATATACACGTCGTTCGTGACAACGGTAAGCGGGCGATTCTCTAACCGCCGGGCGATCTCCAGCGTCGTGCTGCCCCCGTCCAGTGCGAGGATATCACCCTCTTGAATGTGATTGAGGGCGAGGCGGGCGATGTCCCTTTTCTCCTCCGCATGCTTGGTCAGCGGCTCTTTGGACGGCAAAATGCCGTACTGGTCGCTTTGGGCGAGCATTGCTCCGCCGTGTACGCGCACCAGCAGCCCTTGCTCCTCCAGCTTGGCGAGATCCTCCCGGATCGTCTTGCCGGTCACGCCCAAGCTTTCGCTTAATTCTGCCACCGTCACTTCCTTTTGCGTCAGCAGAACCTCCATAATTTTTTCATAACGTCGAATTGGATTCATGCAAGCTTTCACTCTTTCTTATCTCAAGTCTTTCATCGGAACGGCGTCCATGTCCGCATAAGCTTTGTTGTCGCCGGCCATGCCCCAAATAAACGTATAATTGCTGGTTCCTACCCCGCTGTGAATCGACCAGCTCGGCGAGATGACAGCTTGCTCGTTACGCACAACGATATGCCGGGTTTCGTTGGGCTCGCCCATCAGGTGGAAGACGACAGCGTCCTCTGCCAGATCGAAGTACATATAAGCCTCCATCCGGCGCGGATGGACATGGGCAGGCATCGTATTCCACATGTTGCCGGTCTTGAGCTGAGTCATCCCCATCACGAGTTGGGAGCTTTGAATGCCGTTCTCGTGGATGAACCGGTGAATCGTGCGCTCATTGGAATTTTCGATCGAACCAAGCGCTCCGGATTCCGCTTCTGCCAGCGTTGTTTTTGCCGTAGGGAATTCCTTGTGGGCCGGTGCCGAATTCAAATAGAACTTCGCTGGCTTCGAGGCATCCTTGCTTCGGAAAATCACTTCACGCGAGCCCTTGCCGACGTACAAGCAATCCTTGTTGTTCAGCTCGTATTCCGTTCCGTCGACAATAATGGATCCCGGTCCGCCAACATTAATGGCTCCAAGCTCGCGCCGTTCGAGGAAGTAGGAGACGCCTAGCTCCTTGAGATCCGTTTCCAGTTTGACATCCTGCTGCACCGGAGCCGCGCCGCCGATAATCAGCCGGTCTTCGTGCGTGAGCACCAGCTCCAATCGATCCGGCGTAAACAAGGTAGGAATGTGGAATTCCTTGCGTAAACGGTCGGTATCAAATTGCTTGACCTCTTGGGGATGCGAAGCGTAACGACGTTCCATGTAAAATCTCTCCTTTACACGTTCATTTTGGTGTATAATGTTCATATACGTTCAGATTAATCCATTTAGGTTCATTTGGCAAGAGGGCACACCATATTGCTCCATCTAGGATGAAGATGCCGGAATTCGGAAGTTTACCGTAGGAAATCGTGGATTCACCGGCTTTAAGCAGCTGAGGGAACCATGGTAGGATGTGGGGGAAGGGGTACGTTTTGATGAGTCTGTATCAAGCTCGAATGAAGACAATCGTCCGAAAAGCCGCAGCAACCGCCTGGCGGCAGCCGCTTCTGGACAGCGGACTGTGGTTTCATGGCGATATCCGGGACAACTATTATTACGCCTCCTATTTATTTGCTGCCGCCGTAGATCCGGACGAAACGCCGCCGTTTGATCGGACGGAAGGCCGGCGGCTGGCAGAGCGGGTGCTGCTGCGCGTGCTTCAGCTGCAGGACCAGGAGACGTCCAGCCCGACATATGGACACTGGCCGCTCGGATTGGATCCGACACCGGAGCGGGCCAAGCCGCATGTGCTCCCGGTTGAGCTCATGGGCAGCTTGATGGCGTATTTCATGCACAGCTATGGGGAAGAGCTGAGCCCGGAGTTGGCCGCCCGCTTCGAGGACGCGTTGTCGCATGTCTATCGCAGCGGCTTCTATCGCAAACCTTTACGGGAATACAACCATCATGAGGCGAAGTATACGGCCGCGAAGCTGATCTTGGGGCAGCGTTACGGAGATGCGACATTGTTCGCGGACGGCAGGGAATGCTTACGGCAAACGTTGGCCCGTTTACGGCTTGAGGGTATGGCCGAATACGGCGCGTTGCCGTGGTTTTGGCACTGGGTTCAGGCGTTCACCTGCGCTTGGGCGCTGATGGGCGATGCGGAGGTAAAGGCCGAGCTGTCTGAGATGTTAAATCATCTATGGACCCTTCGGGCCACCTATTATTTCAAGGGAGCATGGGTTGGTGCCCATGCCCGCGGTTGGCTGCATGATGCGCCGCGGGATGCGAACGTGCTGCACGATTATGTGCAATTCGGCGATTTCGAGCTGCCGGAAGCGATGCCGCGCACCGAGTATGCCGGGCTTCTATTCTATGAAGCTCCTGCGTCAGCTCGGCTGCGGGCATTGGAGCGAAGTAAGCCTGCCGAGTCCAAGGCGGCCATCCTCAAGGAGATCGGCGGCGTCAAGCAGCGGCTGCATTCCTATGCCTATCTGACCAACCACTTCGCGGCAGGTGGGCTGTGGGAGAGAGTCGAGGAATTCGACAATGAGCAGCTACGTTGGCTGTACAGCTTGCCGGTCCGCGGGGAGAAAGGAAATCAGCTGTATTTTTTCCATCCCGGCAAAGGGTATGATCTTAGCGGCTACGACCCGCGCCATCAGAGCGAATGGACGGAAGTGTTGTATTATCACAACGTCGTGGTGGCGGTCTACCCGCTGCCGGAGGGTGTGCCTGGGCAGGTCAATGGCGTGCTTCCGGAAGGAGAATGGCGATTTACAGCGAATGGTATATTCGGAAAGGTTGAAGAGACGTTTTTTGCCGTATATGTGTCGAGTGATTATCAGGTGCGGGAGCGGGACGGCTATCTCCAGGTCGAGGCGGAAGGCCGCTACGTTGGTGTTGTGGTGGAAGCGATGGGCCTTCCGGAAGCAGGCGAGCGGGGAATCGCGGGTCTAGACGATTTCGTATTAACTATGAAGTCCCACGCCCCACGCTTCACAGCCGACGATAGGACCGGTCGGATCGATGCCTCCTATACCACCTATGCCGAGGGAGTCCAGCTTACTCTAAGCGTCAAAGGTCCCGGGCTTCCAGGGGATCGATGGGTAAACGGCGAGCGTGTGGATTTGGAGTCGTATTCTTTTTCATTGTAAGGGGCAAAAAGTACAACGATTAGGAGAAAGAGGGTTAGGGAATGAAGAAGCTGCAGCTTGTGCAAAAAATCGTACAGGAAGGCGTTGTCGCCGTCCTGCGCGGAGAAACCCCGGAGGAAGTCGTACAAATGGCCGAGCAGGCCATTGCCGGCGGGATTAAGGTCATCGAAGTGACGATGACGGTTCCGTTTGCTTTGCGGGCGATCGAGGAATTGGTGCGTAAATACAGCTGGGACGCCCAGGACGAATCCCGTTATGCGATCATCGGCGTGGGCACGGTGCTGGATCCCGAAACGGCGCGGGCTGCGATCTTAAGCGGCGCTCAGTTCGTCGTTGGGCCTTCCTTGAATCGTGACACGGTGATGCTGTGTAACCGGTACCGGATCCCGGTCATGCCTGGATGTATGACGATCAAGGAAATCCAGGAGGCGCTGGAGCTGGGGGCGGACATCGTGAAGCTGTTCCCGGGCAATTTGTACGACCCGTCGATGATCAAGGCGATCAAAGGGCCGTTGCCGCAGGCAAATATTATGCCAACCGGCGGGGTCTCGCTGGCGAACCTCGGCGAATGGATCCAAGCGGGCGCGGTCGCTGTGGGGATCGGCTCGGATTTGACAAACGAAGCGGTGAAACGCAACGATCTGTCGTTGATCGCCCAGAAAGCCGCTGCTTATAAAGCGGAGTATCTGAAGGCCAAAGGATGATCCTAATCAATACACGTTGATCATAAAAATATCGTCGAGGAGGGATTCGCGTGGATCTTGGATTGAGAGGGAAACGGGCAATCATTACCGGCGGCAGCAAAGGCATTGGGCTGGCAACCGCCCTCACGTTGGCTGCGGAAGGCGCCCAGGTCGCCATCGTGGCGCGGAACGAAGGGCCGCTGCAGGAAGCGGCTGCAGCCATCCGCGAGAAGACGGGGACGGAACCGCTTGTCCTTGTCGCCGACGTCACTTCGGGCGATGACGCCCGCCGGGTTGTCGAGCAGGCGGCCAAGCATTTTGGCGGACTCGATATTCTCGTAAATAATGCAGGCACCTCGGCGGCGGCCCCGTTTGAGAAGGTGGAGGCCGAAGCTTGGGGCGCGGACTTGGACCTGAAGCTGCTTGGCGCGGTGAATTTCTCCCGGGCAGCGCTCCCCCATCTGCGTAAAGCGGGGGGCGGAGCGATTCTGAACGTCACTGCCATAGGCGGCAAAACACCTGGGGCTTCCTCATTGCCAACATCGGTCAGCCGGGCAGCGGGGTTGGCGTTAACGAAGGCGATGAGCAAGGATTTGGCGGCCGACCGAATCCGCGTGAACGCGGTGTGCATCGGGCTTGTCCGCAGCGACCAAATCGAACGGAAATGGCGTCAAACCGCGCCCGAGCTCACTTGGGAGCAATTTGCAACGGATCCTCGCCATGGCATCCCGCTAGGCCGAATCGGTCAGGCGGAGGAGGCGGCGAAGGTCATCGCCTTCCTGGTGTCCGAAGCGGCGTCATATGTGACGGGCACAGCGGTCAACATCGACGGCGGTACGTCGGCGGTGTTGTAATACTCGGCGGGGTGGAACCCGCCGGATGAAAAAAGGCGGATCGCCGGTGAGTCGGCGGTCAGCCTTTTTTTACAGGCATGATGCTGCGATTCATTTGGAACAGCCTCATCACGGGAATCCGCTTCATGACCTCTGTTCCCACGGCGCTTCCCATTGAGCCCAGCAGCACGCTGGCGGTCGCCAGCTTGATCAGGTAGTACAACCCGATTTCCGGTGATCAGATCCAGAATAATGAAATTACGAATCGTTGTTGATGCCCGGATCGACACAAAAATAAAGGGTTGTTGTATTCGCTCAGCCATCGTTCTCCCCATTCCTCTCCATCATCGCTGTTCAACAACGATATGGGGTGCAGAGATTGGACTATTCGCAAAAAAAAGAAACCCCGAACTTGATCTGGTCGGGGTTTCTTGGCGTTTCGTTTTGGCTTAGTGCCGGTGTCCGGTTAGTCGAGCCGATACGGCTTTAGATCCAGCGGCAACGCTGCCGGCGGGGTGCAAGTGCTCTGCATTTCATAGTAGCTTCCCGCATCGGAAGCATCGTGGAAGCCCCACATGGCCTCAAGCACATGGTAGGCAAGCTCGCCGGTGGCGCGGTGCGGACGCCCGTGCAGTAAAGCGCTGGCCATATCGGCCGGGCCGATGCCGCGGCTGTTCTCGGCGTAGCCGGGCAGGAGCGGCACCTCGGTCCAGGCTTCCTCGCCGATCCGGCGGAGCTTCACCGGGCCGCCAAAGGAGTTAGGATCGGGAACGAGCAAGGTGCCTTCCGTCCCGTGGATTTCGATCGGCGGTAACGTACTGCCGCCAAAAATATCAAAGCTGGTCGTGAGCGTAGCAATAGCGCCTTGCGCAAACTCCAGCGTGCCCGTGACATGGGTCGGGACTTCGACCTGAATCTTTTGCCCGTACTTTTTCTCGCTGGTGATTGTGCGCTGCTCCAGCGCTTTGCCGGTCATACCGGCGATCCGCTTAATAGGACCCAGCAGCTGGATGAGTGCGGTCAAATAGTAGGGGCCCATATCAAACATCGGGCCGCCGCCTTTGGCGTAATAAAATTCCGGGTCCGGATGCCAAAACTCATGGCCGCGGCTCATCATAAACGCCGCTGCCGAGACCGGCCGGCCGATCGCCCCGTCCTGGATGAGCTTCAGTGCCGTTTGGATTCCGGCACCAAAGAACGTTTCCGGCGCGCTGCCAACCATCAGCTCGCGCTCGCGGGCCGCTGCGAGAACGGCCAAGCCTTCCTCGCGGGTCACAGCCAGCGGCTTCTCCACGTATACATGTTTGCCGGCTTCCAGCGCTTTCAGGCAAACCTCGGCATGGGCCGCCGGAATCGTCAGATTTATCACGATCTGGATGTCAGGATCCTGCAGCAGCTCGTCGACCGTGCAAGCACGGGGGACGTTATATTGCTTGGCCTGCTCCTGCGCCCGGTTCAGGTCGAGATCGGCGCAGGCTACGAGTTCGAGCGCCTCGAACTTTGCGCAATTTTCCATGTAGATACCGCTGATTTTGCCGCAGCCGATAATTCCTACTTTGATTTTGTCCATTATTGGCTGTCCCCCATGCCCGTATAATTGCTGTGACTCAGCGCATTTTCACCTAGAGACTCGACGGCAAGCCGTTTGCCTTCCGCCGCCCACAGCATCCCGCGGGTCATCATTTCCTTCACCGGAGGCAGGTCGACGATGTCGGCGTGATGTCCCAGCGAGTTATAGTACACTCGTCCAACCCCCCAGCGTTTGGTCCAGACAACCGGCATATCCACCGGCTTATTCAGGCGATGAGGCCCGTCAACGACCGGGAAGCGGGTGGTGGCCAGCACTTCAACGGCAGGATCGACATGCAGGTAATACTGCTCCGTTTTGACGTAAAAGTCTTCGATCCCCTCCACCAGCGGGCTGGAATTGGCGATAATCTCTACCTTGTACTCGACTCCGTCATTACCCGGATGGGCCACCCATTGTCCGCCGGTCATAAATTGCCAATCGACATTGTTGCGGAACGAATCACACATCCCTCCGTGGCAGCCAGCCAATCCGGTTCCGGCCTGTACCGCCGCGGATACGTTATTAACCAACTCTTGAGCGATCGTTCCCATCGTCCACACCGGGACAATCAGATCAAGACCCAGGAGCTTTTCTGCATCGGCAAAAGCCTCCAGCGTATCGGAGACCTCCACCTCAAAGGCGTGCTCTCGCAAAACGCCAGCGAAGATGCCAGCAACCTGCTCCGGCTCATGTCCGTCCCAGCCGCCCCAGACGATTAATGCTTTTTTCATTTCTCGATTCCTTCTCTCCTGATAAATTGTTTAAAAAGCTAACGGACACCAGAGACGTTATCGACTTACGCTTGTACATCTGCGAATTCTAACGGACTGAGGAGACCTTATTTCGGGAAAAAGCAGCTGAACGTTCGCCACAATCGCTCCATAAGGTCATTGGAGTCCGTTACAGCGGGAAATAGCCGGGAAATAGACGAATAAGGTCGCTGTGGTCCGTTAGGCCGCTGGATGGGGAACACCGGATGTGGGATGCCGGATGGGGACCGATTCCGCAGGTCACCCCGCGGAACGGGTCGCATTCCGTGGACCCCAGCAGAATGTGCCGCATTCCGCAATACCCGCGGACCCACCTGCAATCCGGCGCGGCCTAAACGGCCACACCCCCATGACCCGGTGCCTATCACATTTCGGAAATGCCGACCCAGCGCCGCTCCGCAATCGAGCGTTCCACCGCTTCCAGCACGGCCTGGCATTGAACGCCTTCACGGAAGCTCGGCACAGGCCCACGGCCTTCGCGAATGGCCGAAGTCAGCTCCAGCACCTCGTGCGTAAACGTATGCTCGAACCCGATCGTGTGCCCCGGCGGCCACCAAGCTTCGGCATAAGCGTGGGCCGGATCGGTGGCAAGTACGCGCCGGAAGCCCTGGACATCGGCGTCGTCGGAGGTGAAGTACACCTCAAGCTCATTCATCCGCTCGAAGTCGAATTTCACGCTGCCCAGGCTGCCGTTGATTTCAAAAGCATTGGTCGAGCGGTGGCCGGCGGCAAACCGCGTTGCCTCAAAGCTGCCTAGCGCGCCGTTGGTGAACCGGGCCAGGAACAGCGTGGCGTCATCGACCGTGACCGGCCCCTTCGGCGCATCTGCGCTGCTTTTGGCGCTAAGGCCGGTCATATTCTCAGCGAGCGGCCGTTCCTTGATAAACGTCTCGCTCATGCCGATCACTTCCTGGATGTCTCCAACCAGATAGTGGGCCAGATCGATCAGATGGGCCCCTAGATCTCCATGCGCCCCCGATCCAGCAATGTCCTTCTGCAGCCGCCAAACCAGCGGGAAGGACGGGTCCATGACCCAATCCTGCAGGAACCAGGCCCGGAAATGGTAGATCCGGCCAAGCCGGCCGCTCTGTACCAGCTCCTTAGCCAACCGGACAGCCGGCGAGAAGCGGTAGTTGAAGCCAACCATATGAGCGACGCCGGCAGCTTCGGCCGCAGCAAGCATCTCCCGGGCATCCTGCAATGTAAGCGCTAACGGTTTCTCGCAAAAAATATGCTTTCCCGCCTGAGCTGCCGCAAGTGCGATTTCCTTATGGGCGTCGCTGGGGGCATTGATGTCGATCAGGTCGATATCGTCTCTGGCGACGAGCGCTCGCCAATCCGTGGTCGTTTCGCGCCAGCCCAGACGATTGGCCGCCTCTTGCACCGCTTCTTCGTTACGGCCGCATAATACAGCCATCTCCGGCTTTAAAGCGTCGGGGAAAAACATCGGCAGCGCCCGATAGGCGTTGCTGTGGGCTTTGCCCATAAACTTGTAACCGATCATTCCAACTCGCAGCGGGTTCATCGAATTCCTCCGTTTCGCGGGTGTAGTCAAAAGTTTTTTTAAATTTTACTTTTTCAACCCCATTATAATTAGATTTCCTTGCGATCTCTCGCCAGTTTATGCGTATGTATGGACAAAATATGCGTTTTCCCATTCTCTGCAGGTACCCGTTCAGCTATCGGGATGGGCGCAGGCTGGAAGGGACAGTGCCCCGCAGCTCCTTAAACACGCGGTTAAACGTACGAATGCTGCTGAAGCCGCACTCCAGAGCGATTTCCATAATACTGAGATCGCTGGTCAGCAGCTGATGTTCGGCGCTTAGGACGCGAACCGTGTTGAGATAAGTTTTGAAATTCATGCCGATGGCGGCTTTGAAGGAACGGCTGAAATGGGAGGGCTCCATGGAAAAACGTTTCGCCATCACCTTCACGTTTAATTCCTCCCGGTAATGGTCCTCGATATAGGACAAAATTTGCTGCATCCGCGCCCGGCGGGACTCGTACTTCTCCTTGGTGGTACGGTCCATCGGCAGCGTGTCCACCGCCCTTTGCAGACTGCCGCACAGCTTTAAGATGCCGGCTTTCAGCAGCAGGGGATAGCCAGGTTTCTTTTCGTCTTTTTCCCGAATTAGCTCGTCCAGGATCGTTTTCACTGTTTCGAGCCCCGGAGTACCTGCCGGAATAAAAGGTGAGGCGAAGCGAAAGTCGGACGGCCAGCTTTTTGTCATCGTGATCCACTCCGGTTTGCAGATCAGAATGATAATTTCCGACTCCAACTCTCGGCTGTCAAAATAGTGGATATCGTTGCTGCCGCAGATAACCATGTCGCCTTGCCGAAGCAGGCGGATTTCTTCATTAACCCCAATCCGGATGGTGCCGGAGAGGACATAAATAAACTCGATTTCAGCATGGAAATGAGGATAAAACGTAATGTTCGTGCTCTGGTAGATATCCATCGGAAGCTCGGGATCCAATTTCCAATTTTGATAGAACGATTTCACTTTTAGATCCCTCCGTGTCGTTAAAATCACATTCCCTCCTAAATGTACTGCATTTTGGCGGGAGATTCCTCTTTTTTGTTTCAAGAATAGATGGAAGAGCTTGGACATAGGATGAAATTGGGAGAATTCAAAAAATGGAAATGAAGGTGGCAATATGAATGATCGATGGGTCAAAATATTTCAAATTGCCGTTACCTACATCGGTACGGTGGTCGGCGCCGGTTTTGCTTCGGGACAATCGATTATGCAATTTTTTACCCTTTATGGCTCGGTTGGCGCCGCAGGGATTATCATTTCGACGTTGCTCTTCATGTGGTTGGGGACGAAAATGATGATCTATGCCCATCGAATACAAGCATTTTCTTACCAGGAATTTAATGATCATCTGTTTGGCCGCCTGTTCGGCAAGGTTGCCAACTTCCTGACCCTGCTGATCCTGCTGGGGGTTACCGCCGTAATGCTATCCGGTACCGGTTCGATCTTTGCCGAGCAGCTTCAGCTGCCTTATCAACTCGGGATCATCGTGAGTATCGTCTTGAGCTATCTGGTGATGACAAAGGGGATGAACGGTATCGTGGTTGTGAATGTGCTGGTTGTGCCGATGATTCTTCTATTTACGAGCTTGATTGCGTTCCGCGCGATTGAGCCGGAAGGTCTGTTCGGGATCAACGGCTTCCAGCTGCAACAACTGGAAAGTTACAAGTGGGTGCTGAGCCCATTTGTGTATGCTGCCCTCAACTTTGCTTTTATCCAGGCTGTGTTGATTCCGCTGGGGAGCGAGGTTCAGGAGGAGAGTACATTAAAATGGGGCGGCTTTTGGGGTGGTATCGGGCTTGGCTCTATGCTGTTGATTTACCATATTGCTTTGAATTCCCGGATGCCTGAAATGCTTAGTTACGAGATTCCGATGGCGGTCATCGTCCGCGACCTCGGCCCGTTTCTGCATGTGCTGTTTCTGTTAGTGCTCTATGGCGAGATATTTACGACCCTGATCGGCAATGTCTTTGGCGTCACGCGACAGCTGCAAAGCCTCTATCAGGTGCCCAAAAACATGACCATGCTGATCATCTTAGTTGCTTGCTTTGTGATTAGCCAGGCTGGTTTTGCTTCCTTATTAACATACCTGTACCCCATGTTTGGATATATTGGGATGCTGCTGCTTATTTTATTGGCGTTCCGGCGGTTGCCTCTTCGTTAAGCTTCCTGTTTCCATGTGCTGCTGAAAATATCACGGAACCGATTTCCCGGCTCGTTTATACTTAGGAAAATCGACTATTTCCCGAGCAATAAAGCTGGTATTTAGCGATTCGCAACCTGTAGTTGACAGATTGCCAACTTCGCTTGGTCGATCGGTGACGGAGGAGCAGCTATGATGGAGGCGGGGTGATGAAGAATATGGATTTTGCAGATAAGCTGCAGAACTATCGGAGACAAAAAGGAATGTCCCAGGAAAAACTGGCGGAAGCGATCGGCGTATCACGCCAAGCGGTTTCGAAGTGGGAGTCGGGTCAGTCATACCCGGAAACGGATAAACTGATCGCATTATGCGAATTGTTTGAGGTTAGCATGGATCATTTGGTCCGGGGAGTGCCAACGGAAAAAAGGGAGCTTCCTCCGGAATCAAATGGATCGGCGATGTTCCGCTATCGATATCACTATGAATATAAAAGTGAAAGAACCTGGTTTGGCGTACCGCTTCTGCACATCAATGTGGGGCGCGGGATGTACGTGGCCAAAGGGATCATCGCGATCGGCAATATTTCCATCGGCGCTGTCTCCCTGGGGCTCATTGCGCTTGGCGGTTTAAGTCTGGGTGTGTTGGCGGCGGGGGTGATAAGTCTGGCTGCGATTGCCTTAGCCTTGATTCTGGCGTTGGGCGGCTTTGCGGCCGGTTTCATCGCAGCTGGAGGGGCCGCTGTTGGTGTGTTGGCTTTTGGCGGATTCGCCGTGGGCGTGTATTCCTTTGGCGGCCTAGCGATCGCATCGAGGATTGCCGTCGGAGGTTATGCCAGCGGGCACATCGCCATTGGTGATGCTGTACGCGGAACTTATTCAATGGCGATCCCAGACGGCGAATTTACCCACGTTCAGGCCGAACAGGTGAGGGCTTTGATCAACCAGGAATACCCAAAGATGTGGAAACCGCTGACAGAATGGATCGTTTCATTATTCCATTGATAGGATAAGTAGATGAGCCGGACATTTCCCTAGATATTAGGGAGGGTCCGGCTCGATTGATGTTCGCCCTAGCTTTCAGTTGGGACTAAGATATCCCAGTCTTTAAACACAGGCTGCAGTCCGTTTTGATAGAGCATTTCCCGGATTTCGGCTACGCTACGCTCATCGGATATTTGAAACTGCGGGGTGCCTCCGCCTTGGGAATGGCCCCCAACTGCCGTGGATACGCCGGCTGACATCTTGGTAACGCCAAGGTGAACCAGCCTGTCGCGTAATCGGGCAGGCTCCCGGCTGGATAAGGTGATCCCGGCCCGCGGCAGAAAGAGACGGTAGACGAGCATCACCTGTACCAAAGCCCGATCGGTCACCTGGGCATCCGGTTCGTAATCTCCGAGAAAAGGGCGGAAGCGCGGAATCGATAAGCTGATCTCACAACCTGGATACTTGGTTTGCAAATAATCCGCGTGCATGGCGGCAAAGAAGGCTTCCTGTCTCCAATCGTACAAGCCAAGTAATGCCCCGATATTCACGGCCCGGTAACCTGCAGCACATCCGCGTTCCGGGGCATCCAGCCGATTTCGATAATTGCGCTTGGGGCCTTTGATATGGAGCTTGGCATAGGTTTCCCGGTGGTAGACCTCTTGGAATACCGTCAGGCTGTCTACGCCTGCCGCAGCTAGCTCCTGATATTCGGAGACAGACAGCGGGTTCACCTCAATGCCGATGGATGAAAAATAATTGCGCAGCACCTTCACGCAGTCTCTTAAGTATTCGACCGGGGAATCTTTGCGGGATTCACCGGTTAACAGCAGGATATGACGGATCCCGGTTGCCGCAATCGCTTCAGCTTCCCGTTCGACCTCTTGCATGTCTAATTTTTTTCGCGGAAAATCATAGATCGAACTAAAGCTGCAATACTCACAGTGGTTCACACAATAATCGGACACATACATCGGGGTAAACAATTGGATTACGTTCCCGAACTGGCTTTGGGTGATCTGCTGTGCCCGTTGGGCCATCTCCTCCAAATGTCGATCAGCCGCTGGTGACAGCAAGGCTAGCAGATCCTCCGCATCAAGCTTAGGCTTGCTAAGCGCCCGCCTTACATCTGCATCGCTGTAACCTTGAAGCCGCTGTGGAAAGGGGAAGCCTTCCCAGGATTGGATTTTGTCATAGAAGCTCATCCCTTAGGCCTCCACTTCATCCAGAAATCCGGTTAGCGGGGAAGAGGCTACCGCGTTTTGCTCCACCGGTCCCAGCCCGGCCAAATGAGCTAGTCTGCCGGCCACTACGGCTGCGCGGAACGCTTCGGCCATCCCCAGCGGATCACGGGCGGTCGCAATCGCTGTGTTCAAGAGGACCGCCGCCGCTCCCATTTCCATCGCTTCCGCCGCCTCAGACGGCTTACCGATGCCGGCGTCAACGATCACCGGCAGGCCTGCTTCCTCGATCAGGATCTGAATCAGTTCCTTCGTCCGCAGACCGCGGTTACTGCCAATCGGTGAACCGAGCGGCATGACGGCAGCGGCTCCTGCATCCCTTAGCCGGAGAGCAGCCGACAAATCCGGGCTCATATAAGGAAGGACAACGAACCCTTCTGCGGCCAATACCTCGGTTGCTTTAATGGTTTCCACGTTGTCTGGCAGCAAATAACGTTGATCCTGGATGACCTCCAGTTTAATCCAATTGCCCATATCCGCCGCTCTGGCCAGCCTTGCGATGCGGATTGCTTCTTCTGCGTTGCGGGCACCGGAAGTGTTCGGCAGCAGCGTCATATGTGGAGGAATATGATGCAGCAGATTTTCCTCCTCCCAATCGGGATTCACTCTTCTTAAAGCGACAGTGATGACTTCTGCTCCTGAACGTTCGATCACTTCGGGAATTAAGGTGTTGCGGTTATATTTGCCAGTACCGATAAAGAGACGGCTGGACAACGCCTTGCCGCCTATATGGAATAAGTCCTGCATAGGATCAACCTCCCCCAACAAAATGGACTAGCTCAATACGATCCCCATCCGATAACGGGGTCACGTCATAGTCTTCCTTTCGTACAACTGTACCGTTTAGTTCAACCAACAGCTTTCGGTCCTTCCATGGGGGCTCTGCTAATAAATCGGCCAGTGTGACACAGCTTTCGTTGATCGTCGTCTCTTTCCCATTCAGACGAACCTGCACGTGGTTCACCTCCTTTCCAGCCAAGCTGCTTGCATCGCCTTGCGGTAAGCTTGGGCTTCTTCTGCCGGGTCCGGTGCATGAAACAACCTTGTCATGACGGCAATCCCTTGAGCGCCGCAGCGGATGATCTCTCCCGCTTGATCCGGTCGGATGCCTCCAATGGCGATCATCGGAACCGGGCAAGCCTTCGCCGTAGCAGTTAATGCCGCCAGCCCTCTGCCGGGAAGTCCGGGTTTGCTGGAGGTATCGTACACATGTCCGAACAGGCAATAATCCGCTCCATCTACGGCGGCCTGCACTGTTTCTTCCACCGAATGAACCGACCTGCCCAAGCGCATCCCGCTGGCTAACGGACGAGCGGAGTCCACCGGAAGACTATGGCCGGCTAAGTGGACATTCACTGCCCGCGCGGCCAAGGCCACGTCCAGCCGATCGTTCACGACAATTTTGTTCAGCGGAATGCCTGATTCGAACATTTGTTGAATGATCTCCAGCTGACCTTTCGCGGTGAGCTGCTTATCCCGCACATGAATGTAATCCAAGTAGGGAAGGGCCTTGAGGGATACCCTGAGCAGTTCGGATACGTGGATGGGAGAGATGGAGATCAGATGCAGTTCGGGTGCGGTTAGCGTTAATTTTTGGCTCGTCATATTCATCCCCTCTCAGGTTAGAAATCCAATGCAAAAAAGCCCCCTCCGTAAGGAGGGGGCTAAGTTCAGCAACAGAATGTATAAGCCTAAATAGACCTATTTTCCGGTTCATGTATGCTTTACTCTCCACTTCCCTACGCAGGTCTTAACCCGTTCAGGTTCAAAGGGTCCGAATCTTTCGATTCATCTCAGCCTTGCGGCTCCCCTAGTGTCGATCGATTTAGAATTGTCATGTTTACTATACACGGGGATCCAGATAATTACAACCGTTGAATTGGATTGGTGTTAAGCTGCCTGCTTTAAGCCGTTTCCAAGAAGTTTTCATGAAAATGTCACGATTTATCGCAAAAATAGCCGTTTTGTGATGTTTAATTAAATTGAAGCGAATTAAAAACATCCTCTATAATACGGTCGGAGCTTGATTGGGGAGTGATGAGATTGAAATGGACGATTGGTTTACGCAATCTCAAGACAGGGCTAGCCATCTGTTTGTGTGTGATCGTTGCAGCGTTATTGCGCCTGGAGTATCCTTTTTACGCCGCGATCGCAACGATCATTTCCATGGAAAATTCGGTCACCAACTCATTTACGGCCGGGAAACATCGGACGATGGGGACGTTTGTTGGGGCGATCGTGGGTGCAGGTTTCGCCATGATTGAGCCTGGGAACGCGGTGTATTGCGCGTTAGGCGTCATCGTCGTGATCTATGTCTGCAATTTGCTGAAATGGAATAAGTCGATATCCATCGGGTGTATCGTTTTTTTAGCCATTATGTTAAATCTTCAGCCGGGTGAAAGTCCGATTTTTTATGGGATTAACCGGATCACGGACACACTGGTTGGTATTGCTGTTGCTGTGATCGTCAATTTGGTCGTCTTCCCCCCTAAGCATGAGGCCGATTTGGAAAAGGCGCGGAAAGCCGTCGCTAAGCGGATGGCCGATTTATTCGGGCAGATCACGACGTGCCGGGAAGTCGTCGATTTGGAGAGTTTTCGTGCGGAGCTAAGTTGCCTGGAGAAATATTATCAGCTTTGCAAAGAGGAATTCCATCTGACTCGAGATCTCAGCGAATCGATGGAGCACATCGGCAAAGAAATTGAATCCTATCGCCATATCTATGAGCATTTGGTGATTTTGCAGCAGCTGCTTGCCGAGCATCGACTGTTGCTGGTCGAGGCCGATCATGAACGGAGCGACTCAGCAGAGGTAGGAAACCGTAGTGAAGAGCAGCAGTACAAGATCGAAACCGTCTATGAGTACCACGCGGATTGGATATACGCTGAGCTGCAGAAGCTGGGATTACCGCTTCCGATTAAGGAGCGGGGTCGTTTCCAGACGAAAGCGGAGCTTAAAATATCGTAACGTGGGTATGGTGCCTACGATTTTCTAACGAACAGGTAGAAAGGGGATGTCCCAAGAGCCGTTAAAGGCTTCTGGGGCATCCCTGCTTTTTTAAGCAAAATAGTGTCCTGATGGCACCAAGAAAACCGAAATGGGCATCAGCCTCTTCCGGTGTGATGCTGACCACAGGCACGTTTAATTGCCGCCCGATGACAGCAGCGATTTCGCGAAGCTGAATGCCTTCGTCGCCGGCACCAAGCAACCGTGAACCCGCTGGGGCGGACTCTACATCCGCTAGTATGAAAAAGAAGGGTTGCTGGATGAGATTGATGAAAATCAAAGGCTTTTAGTGGATCAGAGCCCTCTTCCAGCCATAGCTCATATACCAAGAGATTCGCGGGAAAAAGATATTTAGTAAAGCAAGAAGGACAAATAAAAATAAAAAGACTCCCATTACTAACCTTAAAACACAATACGTTAAGTATCGGAAATTGTTTCAAGGATTGTTTTTATACAGTAAAAAAGGAGTGCACTAGCAGTTTTTGGCCTGTTAGAATCTAAAGGAGAAGAAAAGAAGGAGTCCTACGATGATGACGAGAGTGGTCCAAAAGCCGCCTTTTGCTAAAGCGTCCCAATCTCCGATTTCAGCACGATTCATCGAATCCGCAAAATTGATGAAAGGCTTACGTTGATACTCTTTAAACTTTTCTTTCTCTTGTTTCTCCCACATATTCACTGTAATCCCTCCCTATGGGTTACCCTTTAACATTAGTATACTTGGAACCGCGTTGAAGAGCATTCATTTTTTTAAATTGAGTTTAGGAGCCGATCTCTATGAACAAACTCCCCCCAAATAAATCAACGAAGTCTTCTCTTCAAGAAGTTGAGAATTTCCTTATTCAAACCTACTCAGCCAAGAAGATCCCCGTTTCGAACTTTGAGGAACTTAGAAACGACGCTCAGGTTAAATTTGATCGGATTGTGGCTTGCTTTGAAGTGGATCATCCGGAAGTTCTTAAGAGCATCTTTAATGAAGATGAGAAAAAAATGCACGAAGACTTCATTCATGAGCATAGGAATACGTCATTTGCTACTCCATGGCAGAAGATAAATGCGGGGCAGCTCCTTAGGATCGTATTAGAAAGCGAGGACGGGGTCAGTTTTAGTAACTTCACCGTTCAGGGGTTGTGCATGAGGTTGGTTAATGATCTTTCAGCCTTAAAAACGCAATAAAAAAATCGCGGCCATAAGACCGCGATATTGGTGTCATAAGAATCGAGACGACAGGATTTGAACCTGCGACCTCTTGCTCCCGAAGCAAGCGCTCTACCAAGCTGAGCCACGTCTCGTCAGCAATATTAATAATTTGGGGGAAACATTAATACATTATACACTTTTAGACGAAACTGTAAAGAGGGTAACGGATGAAAAAATTTTGAACGCAAGGAATAGGAACCAACGTTGACGATATGTGGCATTATTTTATATAATAATTGATAATCCAATTCTATAGTGTGGAACTTTGAAGAGGAATAGTAATTTGGATTTCGCCATCCAGAGAGCCGGCGTTTGGTGCAAGCCGGTTGGGGAATGCAGATGAACTCGCCTTGGAGTTATGATGCGCAAATCATCATCGTCTTGCCCGCGTTAAGGGTGCAAAGGGAGCTAGGACAAAGCATGTCCGACGCTAACTAGGGTGGTACCACGGGAAATCTCCTCTCGTCCCTAGCGATCATAACGCTACGGGTCGGGAGGTTTTTAATTTTAGGGAGTTCAATCAGTCGGTTATTGACTTTGATCCCGCATATCAAATTGTTGTTTCAAGGAGGATTTTGAATTATGGCGGACTATAACGTGCCCCATGACGTTTACCGTCCCCAGGCCATCGAACCGAAATGGCAGGCCTACTGGGATGAGCATCACACTTTCAAAACACGGGAAGAGTCGGGGAAACCGAAGTTTTATGCCCTTGACATGTTCCCTTATCCATCGGGAGCAGGCCTCCATGTAGGCCATCCGGAAGGCTATACGGCCACGGATATCGTCTCCCGCTTTAAACGGATGCGCGGATATAACGTTCTGCATCCGATGGGCTGGGATGCTTTCGGGCTGCCGGCGGAGCAGCATGCGCTCGATACGGGCGAACATCCGCGTGATATCACGGTGAAGAACATCAACAATTTCCGGCGCCAAATCAAGTCACTGGGCTTCTCCTACGATTGGGACCGCGAGATCAGTACGACGGATCCGAATTATTATAAATGGACGCAGTGGATTTTTATCCAGCTGTATAAAAAAGGTCTGGCCTATGTGGCCGAAGTTCCGGTGAACTGGTGCCCGGCATTGGGAACGGTGCTGGCGAACGAAGAGGTCATTGATGGCAAGAGCGAACGCGGCGGCCATCCGGTCATCCGCAAGCCGATGCGCCAATGGGTGCTGAAAATTACCGAATATGCCGAACGACTGCTGGAAGACCTGGAGGAGCTGGACTGGTCGGAAAGCATCAAGGATATGCAGCGCAACTGGATTGGGAAATCCGAAGGCGCCGAGGTCGTCTTCGAGATTGATGGACATGACGCATCTCTGACGGTCTTTACCACACGCCCGGATACGCTGTTTGGGGCTACTTATGCCGTGCTTGCGCCAGAACATGAACTGGTCAAGAAAATCACGACCGATGCTCAACGCGAAGCGGTTGAAGCTTACCAAGACCAAGCTGCGCGGAAGAGCGATCTGGAACGTACCGACCTTGCTAAGGAGAAAACCGGGGTGTTCACCGGTGCATACGCGATCAATCCGGTCAATGGCGAGAAGCTGCCGATCTGGATTGCCGACTACGTGCTGGCGGGTTACGGAACCGGTGCGATCATGGCCGTACCGGGGCATGATGAGCGCGACTATGAATTCGCCAAACAGTATGATCTGCCGATCATCGAGGTGGTCGAAGGCGGCGATCTGTCGAAAGAGGCTTACACGGGCGACGGAGCCCATGTGAACTCCGGCTTCCTGAACGGTCTGGGCAAAGAGGCAGCAATCAAGAAAATGATCTCCTGGCTGGAGGAAAACGGCAAAGGCCGCGGCAAAGTGACTTACCGCCTGCGCGACTGGCTGTTCAGCCGTCAGCGGTATTGGGGTGAGCCGATCCCGATTCTGCATCTGGAAGACGGCACGATGAAGCCGGTACCGGAAGATCAGCTGCCGCTGGTTCTGCCGGATGTGGATGCCATCAAACCGTCGGGTACCGGGGAATCGCCGCTGGCGAACGTGACCGAATGGGTGAACACGGTAGATCCGGAAACGGGGCTGCCAGCTCGCCGCGAAACGAATACGATGCCGCAATGGGCCGGAAGCTGCTGGTATTATCTGCGTTATATCGACCCGCACAACGACAAGGAGCTGTGCTCGAAGGAGAAGCAGCAGGAATGGCTGCCGGTTGACCTGTACATCGGTGGGGCTGAGCATGCAGTGCTTCACCTGCTCTACGCCCGCTTCTGGCATAAGGTGCTGTATGATCTCGGAGTGGTTACGACCAAAGAGCCGTTCCAAAAACTGGTAAACCAAGGGATGATCCTTGGCACCAACAATGAGAAGATGAGTAAATCCCGCGGCAACGTCATCAATCCGGACGAAATCGTTAACCAATACGGGGCGGATACGTTGCGCGTTTATGAAATGTTCATGGGACCGTTGGAAGCAACGAAGCCATGGAATGAAAGCGGCGTGGAGGGCATTCACCGCTTCCTGTCCCGCGTATGGCGTCTGTTTGTTGCTGAAGACGGCAGCCTGAATCCGAAAATTACAGCGGACGGCGGCAGCGACGAATTTAAACGCACTTGGCACAAGACGATTAAGAAAGTGACGGAGGATTTTGAAAACCTGCGCTTTAACACCGCGATCAGCCAGTTGATGATTTTCGTTAACGAGGCTTACAAAACGGATGCTGTGCCGAAAGCGGCAGCGGAAAACTTCGTGCAGATGCTGTCCCCGCTGGCACCGCATTTGGCGGAAGAGCTGTGGGAACGCCTTGGCCATACCGATACGATTACGTATGAACCATGGCCAACGTACGATGAGGCTTGGACAGTAGAATCCGAAGTTGAAATCGTCGTGCAAGTGAACGGAAAAATCGTAGAACGCACGAAAATTTCCAAAGACCTGGATCAAGCAGCTATGCAAGAACATAGCTTAAGCCTGCCGAACGTTCAGCAGGCTGTGGCTGGGAAGACGATTCGCAAAGTGATTGCGGTGCCAGGCAAGCTGGTGAATATCGTCGTCGGATAAGCCGCTTCCCTTCGTGAGGGCGTAGGTTTGTTCAGGAAATGGAGGCGGCCCCCGATCCGTCCGGCGGTTTGACGCCGGCAAAGGGGGCTTCCCTTTCCGGACATGACGGAGCATGATCCGAAGACGACGGCAGGGCATCCGGAATGGCCGGATGAAACAGCGCATGCAGCTTGCTGATATCGTCGTCGTATTTGCGATGAGTCGTATCGATCAGGCGGGCAAAAACCTCGCGCAGGCTGGAATCCAGCACAGCGATGCCTTCAGCGGTCACTCCTCCGGGGACGGCAACCCGTTCGATCAGTTGCTCGGGGTTCAGGCCGCCTTCGGTCAGCAGCTTGCCGGTGCCTAGCAGCATTTCCGAGCCGAGCGCAATCGCCTCCGCATAACCGATACCGGTTAATTCAGCGGCAGACTCGGCCCAAAGCTGCAGCATATGAGCAACGAAAGCCGGCCCGCAGCTGGATAAATCGGAAGCGATTCGAGTTTCGCTCTCTTTGAGAGTGATTGGCGTGCTGATTGAGGACATCAGCTGCTCCAGGAGCAGACGGTCTTCGGGGCGAATCCGCCCGCCGTAGATGCAGAGCGAAGCGCCGCTGTGAACGGAATGCGTGATGCTGGGAATGATTTTGGCGATTTTTGAGGGAATGGCAGCTTCTAAGGTTTCAATTTGAACGGGGCTCGTGATCGACACGACGATCTGTTTCTCATCGAGCACGTCCCGGATTTCCGCGATGACATCGGGGTAATCCAGGGGTTTTATGCACAAGAAGACGATTTTGCTTCCCTGGGCGGCTTCGGCATTGCTGCTGTACGCCCGCAGTCCGGGATGGCGCTGGGCCAGCCGTTTCGCTTTCGAGGGAGAGCGGTTGCTGGCACAAATATTTTGCGGGAGCAGCGCGCCGGAACGCAAAAACGCGTCAATGAGCAGGCTTCCCATGGCTCCGGTTCCGATGAAGGCGACTTTCATCCGGCTTCCCCTTTCCGTGCTTCGCGCACTGTATTGGTAAAACGTTAAAGTGATTGCACTCGTTCACTTGTTGTGGTATTGAGGCGGTTAGTCTTACGTTATTGCGATCCTACTTTTGCCGTTTCTACTTCACTTGTATAGATTGTATGCAGCTTGATTGGATCTTCATGACTATTGGCAGATTCTTTTAAGATGTTGAAAGAGGAGTGGAGTTACGATATGCGGAGGGAACTCGTATTGACGGCCATCGTTTCGGCTGCGATTGGCGCCGGATTGATGCTGCTGGCTACGGGCAGCCGCCCACCTGCAGGCATCGAAGGCTGGAGGCCGATCAATGCCGAGGTTAAGGCCGCACTGGCCACAGAAGGCTCGGCTGCGGATCCAGGCGGCGATAAGGCCTCTAAGCCCGCAGAAACTGCGTCAGCGGTGGACAAGCCTGGCGAAGAGGTGACTGGGAACGGCGCAGCCGGGAAAACAGAGCCAGGCGGCGGTTCAGGAGAGACGGTAACGAACGCGGATGCAGCAGGTCAGAACGCAGGGCCTAGTGCCGGGGCCGAATCGAACAGCGGAGTTGCAGCCTTTAAGGAAGAAGCCGGGAAATCAACGGATACGGGAAAGATCAGCATTAATCGCGCCGGATTGGCCGAGCTGCAGGAAATCCCCGGGATCGGCGAGAAGAAAGCCCAAGCTATCCTCGATTACCGGAATGCGCACGGCCCTTTTACCTCCATTGAAGAGTTGACTCAGGTGAAAGGCATCGGAGACAAAATGCTGGAGAAAATGAAGCCTTATATCGGGCTGTAAGGCTTGTGATCGAAAGATGACTTGCGAGGGTGATGATGGAATATGAATCCGGACAAACGCAAAGATTGGGATACGTATTTTATGGATATCGCTTATATGGTATCGACGCGGTCGCGGTGTAACCGACGTCATGTCGGCGCTGTGCTCGTTCAGGGCAAGAAGTTGCTGGGTACGGCATATAACGGAGCCCCTTCCGGCGTTCCGGACTGCTCGGAGGCCGGCTGTATGATTGCGGAAGAATACGAGCTGGTGGTGGAGGACGGACAGGAGAAAATGGTGAAGAAGCAGCGCTGCGTCCGCACCATTCATGCCGAGCAGAATCTGCTGTTGTTCACCGACCGGATCGACCGGGAAGGTTCCAGTGTTTACGTCACGGACGAGCCATGCTGGACTTGTGCCAATATGCTGGCCAACAGCGGCATTACGGAGATCGTGTTCCATCGGCCCTATCCGAAGGATACCGGCAAAGTGACGGCCATGATGGCGCAAAAAGGCATCACCTTCCGCCGTCTGGAAGGCTATCAACCGCCGCAGGAAACGATTGCGCACGTGGAAGAATAATTGAAATCTTACGATTGATCATCGAATGTGGAAGCACCTCATTCGCCTTAGGGCGGGTGGGGTGTTTTTTGTTTAGGTGGACTTGGGAGGGGATGTCCATGAACCGGAGGCCGTTAATCGCGATCGCCTGCGGTTGGATGGCTGGCAGCGGCTTGGCGGCAGCTTATGCCGGCTGGCGTTTTTGGCTGTTTGGGCTGGGATTATCGTTGGTATGTACGGCTATCGCCATCATTTGGCGTCAGTCGTGGCGGAGTCTCGCCTTGGCAGGGCTGGCTTTTTTGCTTGGAGGCGGCTATTGGCTGTATAACGAAGCGGGAAATGTGAGCCGGATCGGGCCGATGGTGGCTGGTGTGAATGTAGAAAAAGAAGCGAGAACGGGTACACGCCCTATAAAGGAGGGGGCGCAGCCACTTGACGGTCAACCCGTCCGTCTGGAGGGAACGATCGTGTCCACGCTAAGGGTTGACGGGGATCGGGCTGATTTTACGCTGAAGGCCGACCGCCTATCGCTAAAGTCTCCAGAGGGGAAAGCATCGGTGATGCAGGAGATTCCCCGAGGAGAAAAGGTAGCCGTCCAGCTGCGGCTGGCGTCGCAAAGCGAACAGCGTACGGCGGCCACCTGGCGTCGCGGGCTTCGGATTACGCTAAACGGAACGTTGGAGTCACCGCAGCCTGCCCGCAATTTTGGCGCGTTTGATTACCGCCGGTATTTACATTTGCAGCGGATCCATTGGCTGGTCAAAGCATCGGGTGTATCGTCCCTGAAGGCGGGACAGCCGACCCGAGGCGTCGCCGCAGCCTTGGGATATATCGATGCGCTGCGCGAACGTCTTGGTGAGCGTATTGAGGGGTTGTTTCCGGGCTGGCAAGCCGGTTATATGAAGGGGCTGCTGATTGGGCTGCAGGATGAGCTGGAGCCGGACAAATATGCGGAGTTTACACAGCTGGGACTTACGCATATCCTGGCCATCTCCGGCAGCCATGTCGCGATTAACGTGGCGCTTGTGTTCGGATTACTTCGCCTGTGCCGGGTGACGCGGGAGACGGCAATCACGGTTGCAATGATGTTCGTTCCGGGATACATGCTGCTTACCGGTTTCTCCCCATCGGTCATCCGGTCCGGGCTGATGACGATGCTGGGGCTGTATTTGCTAAGGCGCGGGCTGCTAAAAGACAGCCTGAATGTATTGGCCGCCGTTGCGATGCTGATGTTGATCTGGGAGCCGTATTATTTGCTGAACGTGAGCTTTCAGCTCTCGTTCGCTGTGACGGCGGGGCTGATCGTGTTCGTCCCGCGCTTAACTCCGTACCTGAGATGGCTGCCTGGTAAGATCGGGAATGCGGTGGCGATCACGTTGGCGGCGCAGCTGGTATCTTTTCCGCTGACCATTTTCTATTTTAATCAGTTCTCTTTCCTATCGATTCCGGCCAATTTGCTGCTGGTTCCGTTGATTGGTACCTTAGCGCTTCCGCTGGGAACAGGGGCGTTGCTGTTAGGGTTGTTATCGATCAAGCTGGGCGCCTGGGCGGCTCTTCCGGTACGTTGGCTGAACGAGGCAACGTTTGCAGCAACAAACTGGCTAAGTGCGCGCAGCGGCTTTATGACCTATTGGAAATCGCCATCGCTGCTTTGGATCGCGGCTTTTTATGCCGGGTGCTATCTGCTGGTGTATTGGGGACATCGCCGTGAGCGCTTTGCCGCCGAGGCCTTAGCTGTCAGTGGGCGGGATGACGAAACCGTTCCTTTGAATCCAGCTAAACGAGAGGCAGCTTTCGCTCATCTCAGCTGGAGTGAGTGGCCTCAGGACGTGCCTGGATTCCGGGCTCGGCTAGGGTTTCTTGGGAGATTGACAGCTGTTAGAACCGCCTGGGCCCAACAGGGTCACGGATTGGGGCCGATCGCAGACGCGCTTAGCCGATGGGTATGGACGAAACGAATGGATCTTCTGCGTTTGGGCGTAGCCATGGGCCTAGGGCTGCTGCTGATCACTGGATATCAACCGGCATACAGCCAAGGGACCGGCTATATCGAGTTCATCGATGTCGGCCAAGGTGATTGTGCCCTGATCACAACGCCATCTGGCAAGCATATTTTGGTGGACGGCGGCGGGACGGTATCGTTTCGCAAAGCGAAGGATGCGTGGCGGGAGCGGCGTGAACCTTTCGAGGTCGGGGCCAAAACGGTGGTTCCGCTGCTCAAGAAGCGCGGGATCCACCGCTTGGATGCGGTTATTTTAACGCACGGGGACCAGGATCATATCGGCGGACTGCAGGCGGTGCTTGATTCCATTCCCGTGGAGGCGCTGTTGATCAATGGCAGCCTGGCCGAGTCCAAGACGATGACGAGCTTGATGGAAACGGCGCTGACCCAGCGTATTCCGGTGTATTCGGCAAGCCGCGGCATGAAGCTGCAACCGGATGACGCCACCCTCTTGGAGGTGCTTTATCCCCTGATGCCTGAGGAGGCGCTTAACCCAATCCCCTTCGTGAAAGAACAAAATCACCGCTCGATCGTCTTTCGTTTAGATATGAATGGAGCTTCCTTTTTATTTACAGGTGATATGGATGAGGCGGCGGAGAAGGAGGTACTTGGGCTTGAAACGCTGACCGCTTTGCGAACGACAACGCCGAATCCCTCTTCGATCGATGTCATGAAAGTCGCCCACCACGGCAGCAAAACCTCTACCTCTGCAGCTTGGCTAGAATATTGGCAACCGGAAGCGGCAGTTATTTCGGTTGGCGCTTCAAACCTGTATGGCCACCCGCATCCTACGGTCATTGATCGGTTGAACGCTCAACAGATTCGAATCTATCGAACCGACAACCAAGGCGAGGTCCAAATGAGAGTTCGAGAGGGAAGAATCGAGGTTAGATATAAGCTGCTTCCAATCCCATAGAATCAGGCCTTTTCGCTGTTTGTAAGGATGACGGGGCCTTTTTTTTCTGGTATCCTTAGGTCAGATTGCTTAGAGGGTGGACTTCTAAAATATTTTTTAAAAATAGTAACAACATTGCAACATCTTGTCGGACATTAGCGTCTGTAAGGATGCAAGGAAGGGGGAGCCTTAGTGGTAGAGCAGGGACTCATCAGAGCCGCTCAAACGGGCGATCGCGACGCTCTAATCACCCTATTGCGAGAAATTGAAAGCCATGTGTACCGGACGGCCTATTATATTTTAAACAATGAACAGGATGCACATGATGCTGCTCAGGAAGCGCTCATTCGCATTTATACGAAAATCGGTTCCTATGAAGAAAAAGCGCAGTTCAAAACCTGGGTTCAGCGGATTGTGACCAACATCTGTATCGACAAATTTCGCAGAAATAAGCCAACCGTATCGATCGAAGAGCACGAAATGGTGTTTCAGGGGAATGATAGCGTAGAACGGGAAGTGATGTCGGGCTACTTGGCCGAGGACATCCGAAGCGCGATTGAACAATTGCCGGATCACCATCGGTCGGTGGTTGTGCTGAGGTATTTGCAAGATTTTTCGTATAACGAAATTGCTGACAGCTTGAATTTGCCGCTGAATACGGTGAAATCCTATTTATTTAGGGCAAGGCAACAGCTGCAACACTTACTCCAAGATTATCAGAAAGGTGGTGTATCAGGATGAAGTGCCCAGAGGCGGTGGAATGGATGCATCGTTATCTAGACCATGACTTAAATGAAGAGGAGACCTCTCTTCTCTTTGAGCATATGCGCAGTTGTGAAGAGTGCGCCGAAACGTTTGCGCTGCTTCGCAAGCTGTCTGCGCAATTGGAGGAGCTGCCGAAGGTAGTTCCGAACTATAGCCTCGTGGACGCGATCCTTCCGCAGTTGGATGAGATCGACCGGGCCCGCCGTGAAGGCGGCAGTGCTGCGGAGGAAATCGTGCTGCCGATGACAGCGGTGAAACGCGATGCGGATGCCGGTCAAGGTGGCATGCTGCCGAGCCGACGCAGTCTTCGTCGTCCTGATGCGGGAGCAGGAATGCGTCGGAGCCGGATTTACCGGTATGGGGCGCTTGGTGTGGCGGCGGTATTGATATTGGGCGTATTCATTTATCAATACGAACCGCGCACTGTATCCGATGCCGAGATCGCCATGGACACCGCGTTGGAATCGGCGAATGAGCAATCCTCGGCAGCCAACTCGGCGGACGATGCCGCGGGCAACGCTCGGCTGTTCAGTGACGACACCAATACCGGTGAGCCTGAGACCGGAGATTTGGACACTCCAGTGTCCAAAGATGTGGTTCCTCCGACTGAAGACTCGAATACCGGAGGCGCCCAAGATCGAATTGCTCCCGGGAATACACCGGATACCGGTTCTCCAGCGGTGACGCCGGGCAACCCCGGTGCAGGCGACAAAGCTCCAAGCGAGCCAAATCAAGGGAAGAACCATTCGTCCGGCAGCCCTTCGGTTCCAAATGGCGGCAGTGACAAGGCTCCTGTGCAGGAGCCAACATCGCCAGAAGCGGGAAATTCGGACCCTGCGGGCGATACGCAAGCTCCGGACAATCTGGAATATCCGATCGCAGATCAGCAAATGCTCATCGATGATCTCAGAGAGAAGTTTGGCATCGCGAGCTTTAATATCTGGACTTCTCCAGATGGCGCATTTGAAGCCGAGTTCAAGGACGGACACCTGTATGTATATCGTCTCGAAGCCGAGGAACGGAAACTGGTGGCTGATCAGGTGATCGATGGGAATTGGGTTGACGGGTCGTGGTCGGAAGCAGGCCATGTATTTACGTACGAGACAGAAATCGAGGGAACCCCTGCGGTTCATACCATCGATGCCGAGAAGGCGGCCACGGATGCTGCAAAAGGAACACAGCCCTAAAATAAGTGCAAAAGACGGACGAATTTGGGCGGTTTTTTGAACATGCGGCAGTCACCTTTTCAGGAGATATGGAATAGGTTATATATATAGTAGAGATAACGGATTAAACCCCTGATCGTCGTATGACCGCTGGCGGGAGAGTTTCTAGAGCTCTTTAGCCCGCGTTTATATAGATGTTCCGGGACAGAGGGATCTTTCGCCAAGAGGCAGAGGTCCCTCTGTTGCATTATAAGCGGTTGTTTAAAAAGTCATCTTGGGATCACGAAGTGTCTCAGGGAAGTGTTTTCGACGTCGAATCTTGAATTCAGCCGGGCCTTCCGTTGCTCACGTAGCCTCCGGCTACGCTCCGCTACTCAGTCCCTAAGCTTCATCCAACCTTCTCGGTGCTCCCAACCTGACTTTTTAAACCTTCATTGGAAGAGGTAGTTTAAAAAATCATCTTGGGATCACGAAGTGTCTCGGGGAAGTGTTCTCGACGTCGAATCTTGAATTCAGCCGGGCCTTGCGAGCTCGGTTCCTGGTATCCCCGTAGGCTAGCGGACTCCAGAGCCGCTATTTTCACATATCGTAGGCTTACCGATTCTAACGGACCGAGGAGACCTTATTCTGGACAAATCCAGCTAAAAGGGTGCTGGAAGTGCCCAATAAGGTCTCAGGTGTCCGTTACAGCGGGAAATAGCCGGGAAATGTACAAATAAGGGCTGTACGGTCCGTTACGTTACTTTAGGCCAACCTTAGGCCCATTTCGCGGTACATCGGAGCTGGAACAGTACAACCCCTGTCATGCAACTGAACATTTTCCGCCGCATCCCCGTCTAATAACAACCGCGCACGTTTCCCCTTGCTGTGACCTCAAGTAACTTGACGGTATTTCGACTGAACAACAATAAACAGAGCTTGGACGAATGCGTGAAATCGAAGTATGATGGAAGAAGGCAACAAAGTCGAAAGGGAGATACCGGATGGACGCAAAGCAAAAACAAGCGATAAAAGACATTAAGCAGGGGCGGGTCTCCCCGTTGTACGTATGTTACGGTACGGAGAAGTATCAAATTCAGGAGTTTGTTAGTTTGCTCCAGGATCAGCTGGTGGATCCGGATCAGAAGGATTTTGCCATCGCGACCTTTGATTTGGCGGAGACGCCGATTGAGGTGGTGGTCGAGGAGGCGGAGACGATGCCTTTTCTCGTGGAGCGCAAGCTGATCGTTGTACGCGACTCCACCCTGCTTGTAGCAGGCGGCAAGGAAGGCGGCAAGATTGAGCATAAAGTCGAGGCGCTGCTGACGTATATCGGCAACCCGGCAGAACATAGCGTCGTTGTGTTTGTCGTGAACGGTGAAAAGCTGGACGAGCGAAAGAAGGTTGTCAAAGCGATCAAGGCGGCGGGTACGGTGTTGTCCTTTTTGCCGCTTGGCGGCGGCGAGCTTGTTCAGTGGGTTGTGCAAGAGGTAGAGAAGCGAGGTTGCCGAATTGGACGGGATGCCGCGGAAGCATTAATTGCGGCAAGCGGTGTGCAGATGGCTGTATTGGCTGCGGAAATGGACAAGCTCTGCTTGTACGCCGGAGCCGGCGGCATGATCGATACTGCTGCGGTGGAGCAGCTGGTGGCGCGCAGCACAGAGCAGAACGTGTTCGTGATGGTGGAGCATATCGCCGCGATTCGGCTGGAGCAGGCGCTGGGCATTTTCTACGAGCTGCTGAAGCAACGTGAGGAACCGATTAAAATTGCGGCGCTGATCGCCCGCCAGTTCCGGATTATGCTGCAGGTGAAGGAGCTCGCCCGCCAAAGCTATTCGCAGCAGCAAATTGCCTCCCAGCTGAGCCTGCATCCGTACGTCGTCAAGCTGGCCGGCGACCAGGCCCGGAAGTTTGAGACCGGCCGCCTGAAGGCGATTTTGTCCGAGCTGGCCGAACTGGACTACCGGATGAAGAGCGGGCAGATCGACAAAGTCCTGGGGCTGGAGCTGTTCCTGCTAAAACTGGCGGCTTGAGGTACAAGCCCGACCTAAACAATAACCAAAAAGACCTGAACGATTTATCGTTCAGGTCTTTTTGAGCTTCGTATCATTTAACGAGACTTACGCTTGGGACGTAAGTTCGTTTAATTTTTTAGCCAAGCGGGATTTCTTACGGGCAGCTGCATTTTTGTGGATCAGACCTTTCGTAACGGCTTTGTCCAATTTTTTGGTAGCAGCCACGAAAGCAGCTTTAGCTGCTTCAACTTCGTTGTTCGCCAGAGCGGTGTCAACTGTCTTCACAGCCGTACGCAGGGCGGATTTTTGCGAAGCGTTCAACGCGCGGCGTTTGTCGCTCGTTTTTACGCGTTTGATTGCGGATTTAATGTTAGGCATTGCATTCACCTCCTGTAAAGCATATATCAACCCAGATGATTCACAACTTAAAATATTTTATCACGCAAGATAGCAAAAAGCAATAAATTCATCATACCGAATCTCTCGATTTCGCGCAAGTTTTTCAGCCTCGCAGAAGGGATGTATAAACCCATTCCCTCTCCCGCACAATAAAGGCAATCAGAGGAAATGGAGGTCTTATGGCATGAACTTGGACTTGCGCGAATATTCCGTACGCACTGACTTGGCCGTTGAATCAAAGGAAATGGCGGAGACGATCCATGGCGGCCCGGTCCCTGGGCTCAATGAGCAGGTCGAGGAACAGGACGGGATCAAGATTACCCGTCTGGATGTGACCGATGAGGCAGCCTCGCGGCAAATTGGACGAATCCAGGGGCATTATGTGACGCTGGAGGTTCCCGGTCTCCGCAATCAGGATACCGAGCTGCAGGAGAAGGTGGCTGCGGCGTTCGCCAAGGAGTTTACTGCATTTTTAAATAAAATCGGGGTTGGACCGGAGGCGAAGACGTTGATCGTTGGCCTCGGCAACTGGAACGTCACGCCGGATGCGCTTGGACCGCTGGTGGTGGAAAATGTGATGGTCACCCGCCATTATTTTGAGCTGACACCGGACCAGGTAGCGCCAGGTTACCGCGAGGTTAGCGCGATTGCCCCCGGGGTGCTTGGCATTACCGGTATTGAATCCAGCGAAGTGGTGCAGGGGATCGTGGATCGGACAAAACCCGATCTCATCATCGCCATCGATGCGCTGGCTTCGCGCTCGTTGGAGCGGGTGAATACCACGATCCAGATCGCCGATATCGGCATACATCCCGGCTCAGGGATCGGCAATAAGCGGCGGGGGCTGACCAAGGAAATTTTGGGCGTGCCTTGTATCGCCATCGGCGTTCCAACGGTGTGCTACGCATCGACGATCGTAAATAATGTATTGGATTTGATGAAAAATCATTTTAACCAGGAAAGCGACGACGGAAAAGCTCCGACCAAGCAGATCATGGGCATGCTGAACGACCTGAGCGAAAACGAGCGTCTGGGTCTCGTCAAAGAGGTGCTTGAACCGCTCGGCCATGATTTGATCGTCACGCCGAAGGAAATTGATGAATTCATCGAGGACGTCGCCAACGTCATTGCAAGCGGACTCAACATCTCGCTGCATGAGGCAGTTACTCCGGATAACGTGGCGTCCTACACGCATTAATGAGCTACGCCGCTTCTAGTACCTTCTCCTAAAATCTCTAGGAAATCCGCGAATCTAGCGGATTTCTTTTTTTGTGTGAGAATTTGAGGTTCTAGCCTTTCAACTAGGTTCATAGATTTGGAATATAGTTTGAAAGCGGCTGGAGGAGGACATGCATATGAAATTCAAGGCTTGGAATCTAGGGAAAATGAGAAGGAATCTGCTTCATGTGTTGGCGATGGGACGCACCTTTTTGCTGCTGTCGGTCATGTCGGTGATCTTCTTCGTCATGCTGGGGGTGCTGGGGATCGCTGAGAAACAGCTGAACACCTCTCCTGTCTCCTCGATGAAAGGACTGGCGGCCTCGCTGTCCAGCGGATTCTTCATGGATATGGTTGGCATGGAGCTGCCGCATGTGGCTAGCGAGAAGCAGACCCCGGCGATTTCCGGGCGGCAGGTGACGAACTTCGTCTTTCAGCTGTTGACGGACGTGAATCCGTCCGATCCAAAGAGCTTGGTAGCCCGGGAAGTCCCAGGGCTTGGCGCTGACAGTCCGATCCTGCTGCGCACCGGCTCCGGCAACGGGACGGCCCAGGCTCCGGAGGACTACCGGCCAGGCGCAGGAGCCGACGGAAGTGCGCCGGATCACCCGGAACCGGATATCCCCGATGACGGAAGTAACGCGGATCTCGGGAAGGACGGCGACAATTCGGACACAGCACAGCCGCCAGCAGTGGAACCGGGGAAGACGGACGGCACGTCCGGGGATCAGGAGGAGCCTTCCATCAAGCCGGGCAATAAAAATATCGTGATGATCTATCATTCCCATCCGCAAGAATCTTTTAATCCCGTGCTTGGCACGAATGTAGATAATCCGAGCTCGGCGGAGGATAAGAAGAACGTAGGCTTAGTTGGAGAGGCCTTGGCGAAAGAGCTGGAACGCAGAGGGGTCGCAACCTTACACACGTACGAAAATTATGCGGCCAAGGTGAGCAATTACAACTACAACTACTCATATAAATATTCACGAGAGACTGTCAAACAAGCGATGGCTGAAAACGGTCAGCTGCAATATTTTATCGATATTCACCGCGACTCGCAGCGCCACGACAAAACGACAACAACCATCAACGGTGTGAATTATGCCCAGGTATACTTCATTATCGGACACGGGAACAAGAATTGGCGCGAGAATGAGAAATTCGCCAGCTCCATCCATGAACGGTTGGAGAAGGCGTATCCCGGGATTTCCAGAGGCATCTGGGGGAAGACGTCTTCCCAAGGCAACGGGGAATATAACCAGTCGCTGTCGCCGAACAGCGTGCTGATCGAAATCGGCGGCATCGACAACAGCCAGGAAGAGCTGGAGCGTACCGCCAAGGTGCTGGCCGGAATTTTGGCCGATCTGTATTGGGAAAGTCAGGACGCGGAGAAAGCAGGCAAGCTGTCGAAGAGCAGTACGAACGGCATCGCTAGCGGCAGCGCAAAGAGCACGGACAAGTCCGCTGGCACCACGAACAAAGGCGCGGGCAGTTCCAATAAGTCTTCGGACAGCGTGAACAAAGGAACGAACAGCAAAAACAAGAAATCTTGATTTGAATGGGGGATGGACATGGCTAAAATGCTGCGAAAAACATTGGTATACGGTTTATTGCTGGCGACTGGGGTGACGCTGGGGATGCAGCTTGCCGAAAGCGGAACCAGCTCGATCCTCGGCCCCGGATTTCAAACCGGAGGGACGACTGCAGGCATGAACGGACAATCCATGATCTATCCCTATCCGCAATCGCAGCAGCCGCAACAATCGCAACAGCAATTACAGCAGCAATTGCAGCAGAACAACAACGGTTGGACCGCCGGATCCCCCCCCATTTGGACAACCGGTCAAGGCAATGCCGCGCCGCAAGGAACGACAGGCGGTTATACCCAGGTTCCCGGCTACGGAACCTCCCCATCCGGGACCGATGTGCCAAACACGACGGGGGGCGGTCAGGCGCTGCAGACGCCAGCTGACCTGCTGATGCCGCCACCCTCGCCGCCGGCCATCGACCGATTTGCCGACAAAGCGGCTCACCTATTGCAGCAGGCGTCGCAGAAGAGCATTCATTGGGTGGCCTCCTGGTTTGGTCCAGGCGAATGAAATAACGATTTATAACGAATGGCGAGTTTGTTATACTGTTGTTATATTGTTATGAACCCGTTCGTTATACGTTATTTCGGAGGTTAGAGTCCTTGAAAAAAATTACGATGCAGCAAATCGCCGACCATCTAGGCGTCTCGAAATTCGTTGTATCCAAAGCTTTGTCCGGCAAGGGAGGGGTCAGCGAGCAGACCCGGGAGCGGGTCATTCAAGCTGCCTCCCAGCTTGGGTATTTTAATCAGAAGAACGGTTATGTGAAGAACGTCATCCCTACGGGAACCGCGCTGCCGGCACCGGCCGGCAAGCAGTCAGTGCTGGTGCTGATGCCAAATATCCGGTTTCAGAACAAGGAATCGCTGTATTGGGGTAGACTGCTGGAAGGCATCTCCCGGGAGCTGGAGGCGCAGGAGCTGGGGATGATTATCGTATCCGAACCTCGCGGTGACAACTTCATGAGCATCCTGAATCCTGACGGGATTCTGGGGATGATCGGGGTGGGGCAGATCGCCACCCCATTCCTGCTGGAGGTACACCGGATCGGGCTGCCGATCGTGCTGGTCGATCATGAGGACCCGCTGATTCCAAGCGACACGGTCTTCGCTAACAACGTTGATGGGATGGCCCGTTTGACCAATCACCTGATCGGCCTGGGGCATCGGAAGCTGCATTTCTTAGGCAATTTAACGTTTTCCCGCAGCTTTCGGGACCGCTGGATTGGCTTCCGCAGCGCCTTGGAGGAGAACGGCTTGACACCGCAGTCCCTGGAGGATCCGATGCTGGAGCTGGAAGGTGTCGACACCGGGGCTTACGGCGACGTGCTGCGCGGATGGCTGGAGGGGCAGAAAGCGGAAGGGACGCTCCCGACCGCGCTTGTGTGTGCGAACGACTCCATCGCGATGCATGCCTGCTCCGTCCTGAGTGAGATTGGCCTTCACGTGCCCGGGGATATCACGGTCAGCGGGTTTGACAATATCGACGATGCGGCCCGGTACACTCCGGCCATTACCACCATTAACGTGCCGAAGGAGAACCTTGGCCAGCGGGCGGTGAGGAAGCTGCTGGAACGACTGGCCCAACCGGACGCGCCGCGGGAGAAAATCATGATCTCCGTCGAGACGGTATACCGGGATTCCACCGCCGAGCCGCATCGAAAGGCCGAGTAAAGAAGTCAACTCAAACAAACGAGCTGCCAAGAGATGAACTCCTGGCAGCTCGCTTGTTTTACTTGTTCAGAAATTGGATATTCCGCTCGATCAAATCGATTCGTTGCTGTACGCAGGCATAGGAGCGCAGCGGATCCTCCGGCGTGTTCAGCACGTAGTCCAGCAGCCGGTCGACCGTCGTTGTGGCGACGTGGATGCGCGTATCAGAGGAAGCGTAATAGATGAAGACGTCGCCGTTGTCGCGGGCGATGACGCCGTTACAGAACACGACGTTGGACACATCGCCGACACGCTCCTCGCCTTCCGGTGCGATCAGATGGCCGCCCGGCCGATGCGTCACCCGCTGCGGCTCCTGCAAGTCGGAGAGGAAGGCGTACAGCACGTAGCGGAGCCCGGCCGCCGTTCCCCGCACGCCATGGGCGATGTGCAGCCAGCCTTTATCCGTTTTGATCGGGGCGGGACCTTGGCCGTTCTTGACCTCTTTGATCGTATGGTACTTGCGGTCGTCAACGATGATTTCCTCGTCGATGACCGCCTGCTCGATCGAATCAGACAACCCCCAGCCGATGCCGCCGCCGGAGCCGGCGTCGATGAAGCTGTCCTGCGGACGGGTGTAGAACGCGTATTTCCCGTCTACGAACTCGGGGTGCAGCACCACATTGCGCTGCTGCGGAGATTTCGTTTTCAGGTCGGCTAACCGCTCCCAAGTGACGAGATCCTTCGTGCGGGCGATGCCGCACTGGGCTACGGCGCTCGACAGATCTCCCCGCGGCGCATGGGGGTCTTTCCGCTCCGTACAGAACAGTCCGTAAATCCAGCCGTCTTCATGCCGCACGACCCGCATGTCGTAGACGTTGACGTCCGGATCTTCGGTTTCGGGCATAACCACCGGCTTATCCCAGAAACGGAAGCCGTCGATGCCGTTATCGCTCTCGGCTACAGCGAAGAACGATTTGCGGTCTACGCCTTCAACGCGGGCGATCAGATAAAATTTTCCATTCAGCTCGATGGCTCCCGGATTAAACACGCCGTTGACGCCAAGGCGTTCAGAGAAATACGGATTCGTCGCCGGATTGAAATCGTATCTCCAAATGAGCGGCGCATGCTCCGCCGTCAAGACCGGATAGCGGTAGCGGTCGTACACCCCGTTGCCATAGGGCATTTTCTCGTTGCGGCGCGCAATCAGCTGTTCGTAACGTTCGGTCAGCTGCTGTTTTCTTTCGTCAAATAGGCTCATTCTCAATTCCTCCGATCCATCAAATTACTTCTCACGTTCCAGACGCTCCAGCATTTCCAGACACGCGCGGCTGTTATGATAAGGGCATTTCCAAGGGCTGACCTTTGGTTCGCCCGGCAACGGTGCGCCGCCTCGATCCACGCCCCAGAACCATTCGCCGTGTTTACGATCCACCAGATACGTTTGAATAAAGCTCCAGGAATTTGCTGCAGCCGCCCGGTACTTGGGGTCTCCGGTCAGTTGGTACGCATTGTAGAAACCAACCATCGCTTCCGCCTGCGGCCACCAGTCTTTGTTATTGTCAGTCAGGCCGTTTGGATCGGCTTCGTTCCATATCCCGCCGTCCCGGTCAACGCCTTCCGCATACACAGCCTCGGCCATCTTTAAGGCGGTTTCCTTCACGCGCTGCAGCAGAGCGGGCTCACCCAGCACCTCGGCTGCCTCGACGAGCAGCCAGCTGCCCTCGATATCATGGCCATACGAGACATGATGTCCTCTGACCTGCCAGCCGTCATCGAAGAACAGCAGGAAGTGGGCAGTTTTCGGATCGATGATTTGCTCTAGCGTCACTTCGATCAGCTCGGACAAGCTGCCCCGCAGCTCAGAGGATTTCCATACCCGGTACAAATTGGTGTACGCCTCCAGCACGTGCAGGTGCGTATTCATCGATTTCTTTTCGTTTAAATCTTTGTTGCTGAGACTTAAATCCCCGGTGGGTTTCCAGTCGCGGGACTGAGCCTCAACATAGCCTTTATGAACCGGATCATAGCTGTGCTGCTCCAGCAGGCGGTAGAGGTTGACCGCTTGCTCCAATGCCTCTTCGCTGGAGGTTGCGCGATAATATTCAGTCAAAGCGTAAATGACAAACGCTTGCCCGTAGACCTGCTTTTTGTCTTGAACCGGCCGTCCTTGGACATCCACCATCCAATAGAAACCGCCGTACTGAGGGTCCACAAAATGCGTCTTCAGGTAATCATAAGCCCGCTCGGCGATTTCCAGGTATTTGGGATCGGGAAATCGACGATAGGCCGAAGCGAAGGTCCATAGAATGCGGGCGTGCAGCACCAGCCCTTTATCGGCCTCGGGGTGCTTGTTGAGCTGCTCATCGATGTATCCGACAAAGCCGCCATGCTGCCAATCGATTGTATGTTCGATCCAAAACGGGAGAATGTTGCCTTGCAGCTCCTGCTGCAGCTGTACCTTCCAATCATGGGTTTCCACGTAAAAAACCTCCTTATCGCTCGATCGCGTTCAGCTTGGCGGCATAAGCTTCAGCTACGACCGTCTCCGCTTCCTTGCCATAAATGCAGTAACCATCATTTGTTGCAGCCTGGCTCCGATCGTACAGCCGCGCCGGCCAATCCCACAGCATCAAGCCGCGGACCCAATCGCGTTCTCCGCATTTCTCCAGCATCGTGCGGTAATATTCCGCCTGTTCTGCCTCATTCACTGCACCCTGCAGCGTCCAGTCATTTGGGACGTTCGCCGACCCGGTGCGGCTCGGGCAGCCGGCTTCCATAAACAAAAACGGCTTACCGTATCTCCGGACAACGCTTTCAATTCGATCCAGCTGACGATCCCAGTCTCCGATCGGGTAGTAGCCGCTGGAACTGATCACATCCAGGGCATCCCACCACATCACATTGTCCTCTTGATATTTGTCGCAGTTATACGTCAGCGGTCCGTGGTAAACCTGGCGAATGTCGGCGATCAAAGCGCGCCATTCCGCTTCCCGCCGGTCGGTTTGCACCATTTCGCAGCCGATACAGAACATCTCGCACCCGGTTTCCTCGGCGATTTGCGCGAAATGAAGGAGATATGCGCGATACGAGGCAAACCAGTCAGACCATTTTGGTTCACAAGGGACGTCTCGATCAAAAAAATTAATGTGCGCTCGCCAAGTTCCGTCCGCGCAGTTCACGATCGGCTTCAGACATACCTTCAACCCCAGCGAATGCGCCTTACGAATGGCCCATCGGACTTCCTCGTCGGTCACCGTCGGCGCCTCCCAGAAGGGGATATCCGTGGAGAAGGCTGTTGCTTGCAGTGCGGCAAAAGCAATGGCCGTCCAGTTACTGCGGGTCACCTTCGCCATCATTTCCATGGAATGAGCTGCGGCCTCGTTGCCCCAGGTCCCCCTGACGCCCATAAACCCCCAAGTCATTCCGGCAATATAAGGTTCGAGCGATTGCATACTTGCACTTCACCCCACGATCTCGAAAATTTAAAATTTGTTATTATTTGTTATATAAATTAAGATAACAAAATACTAATTATGACATAACTATATAACGGCTAAACGGTGGATTCAACCTTTTTTATTTTGAATTTGTTAGCGTGAAGTTGTCCTAAAGAAGCAAAAAACCGCCGATTACTCGGCGGGTTCGGTATTAAGGTTCTTAACGGAATCCCGGTAGATGATCTTGCCTTGCACCAGCATGCGGCCGATGCGGCGATGGGGGTTGGACACTTTATCCATAATCGCCTTGACGGCGGATCGGGCCATCTGCTCAATATCCACCTCAACCGTAGTTAGCGGCGGATTTGCCAGCGTGGCGTATACGTCGTTGTCGAACCCGACAATCGAACAGTCATCCGGGATACGGTAACCCATGCTGGTGAGGCGCTCGCCCAAAAGATAGGCGACTTGGTCGCAGTTGCAGACGAACGCGGTAGGCATTTGCTCCGGAAGCTCGATATCAATATAGGTACCGTGTTCATCACGGTCATTGATCAGATAACGCTCGTTAAACTTCAACCCGTGCTCCAGCAGCGATTTGTAGTAACCCAGGAAGCGGTCTTGGATACTGCTGGTGGAATAGACGTTGCCAACATAAGCGATCTCGCGGTGGCCGCATCGGATCAGATAGTTCGTGATCTCGTAAGCGCCGTAAAAGTTATCGGTAACGATTGAATCGATCGCGGCATGCTCGTCATAAAAGTCGAGAAACAGCTTCGGCAGCTCCATATTTTGCACCGTTTCGATGTACTTCTTGCTGACCTGCCCCAAAATGATGATGCCATCCACCTTATTTTCACTGTATACCCGCGGGAAATTGAGCTGTTCCTCATCTTCGCTGCTTAAGATATTTAAGATTCCGAAATAGCCATAGTGGTCCAACTGAATGGCGATCTGCTGATAAACCTGCAAATAGAAGGACTCTCTAAGACCCGTAAAACGCTGCGGAATCATCACGCCAATATTATAAGAAAGCCCGTCCTTGATCGATTTGGCCGCCGAGTTAAAGCGGTAGCCCATCTCACTGGCCACCTTCTTGATCTTCAGCTTCAGGCTGTCGCTGACGCCTTCCTTGTCATTCAGCGCTTTAGATACCGTAACGCTGCTGACGCCCAGCTTGTCGGCGATATCTTTCATCGTTATGTTGCGTTTCATGAACTTATATTCACCATCCCGTTCAATCTATCATCCAGAGCCAATCGATCTAAAATCCAGTATACCGATTCTGTTGGTAAATAGGAAGATGAGCGAAAAATTAAACTTATCATTCATAAGCAATAACTTAATACATTACTTTATTAACTGAAAATAAATGGATTTAGTCATTGACGAGTAAACGTATACATTATAGAATCTTAGTTAGTTTATCGATAACTTAATTTATAAATTGAAAGGGGAAACGGATGTGAAAAAGAACAAAGCTTTCATCGGTTTGCTGGCCTTGATGCTTGTTTTGACTCTGTTGGCTGGCTGTGGAGGGAACAACCGTAATAACGCGGCACAGAACAATGCAGCCGGAAATGCCGGAACCGCGAACTCCGGCACGGAACAGACGGCGGGAAGGGACATCTCGGGAGAGATTACCGTCATTACGCAACGAACAGACATCGTCGACACCGTATTCAAGGATTATGCCGCCGAATTTAATAAGGAATACCCGAACGTGAAAGTAAACTTCCAAGCGCTTTCCGATTATGAAGGACAAATCACAGTGCGGATGAACTCTGACGATTACGGTGATGTTCTGTTGCTGCCAACCAGCATTCCGCTGGCGGATACGCCGGAGTTTTTTGAACCGCTGGGTACGTTGGAAGAGATGAGCAAGCAGTATATCGGCCTGGAGGAAAGAACCGTTGATGGCAAAGTTTACGGGATTCCGATCGCTGTTAACTTTTCCGGGATCCTCTACAACAAGAAAGTATTTAACGACGCCGGCGTAACGACGACGCCGAGAACACCGGACGAGTTTTTGGCCGCTTTGCACAAAATCAAAGAAAAAGGCGACGCGATTCCTCTGTACAGCAACTATGCAGACAGCTGGCCTTTGACGCAATGGGAAGCTGTATTAACTACCGTTGCCGGCGACGTCGACTATGTCAATGTGATCCAGCCGAACACCGATGACAACTTCGTTCCTGGACAGCCGCACTATGAACTGTACAAGGTGATGTACGACACCGCCAAACAAGGTTTGATTGAAGATGACCCGACAACGACGAACTGGGAAGCTTCCAAAGCCGACATGGCCAATGGCAAAATCGGTGCGATGGTGCTGGGCTCCTGGGCGATCGGGCAGGTTCAAGGCTTAGCTGAGAATCCGGATGACATCGCTTACATGCCTTTCCCAACGAATGCTAAGGAAATCATTATGCCGCTTGCCGACGACTATACGCTGGGCATCAGCAAGCACAGCAAGCACAAAGAGGCGGCAAGAGCTTGGGTGGACTGGTTCATCAACAAATCCGGATATCCCACGGAACAAGCCGGCGGCATGAGCCCGGTGGTCGGCGCTCCTCTTCCGGAATCGCTGAAGCAATTCGAAGGAACTGACGTGAAGTTCGAACTGCAGACTCCTGCAAAACCGGGGCAAGAGGGCCTGGTGGACAAAATCGACAAAGACGCGGAAATCGGCTTGTGGCAGCCGGAATTCAAGAAACGGATCATGGAAGCCGCGATCGGTAACCTGAACGAATCCTATGACGACATCATGAAGGATCTCAACGACGCTTGGGTGAAATCCCGCGCCAAATTCGTGAAATAACACCGGTCACAGGGGAGGACAAAGTTGCAGGGGGAACGTGCCGGATGCGCGTTTCCCTTGTGATTTTAGCCAAGGAGAGACAGAGATAGGCATTTTGCAGGATTTTTGGAGGTGTGAGTGGTGTTCAAAAATTTAAGCTACAAAACCCAGCGGAAAGTGATCATTTTCGCCTTCTCGCTGATCCCGGTCGCCTTGTTGTTCACTTTCGCCTACTTGCCGGTTTTTAATATGTTCAAATACAGCTTCACCAACTGGAACGGCTACAGCAAGCATTATGATTACGTAGGGTTTGAGAACTACAAGACGATCTTTACCGACTCCAAATATTTCACCGTCTTTAAGGTCAGCTTGTATTATTTTTGCGCGACCTTTGTTCAAATGGCAATTGCTCTTTATTTTGCAACGATACTTAGCTTTAAGGTGCGATTCAAAAACTTCTTTAAAGGCGTCCTGTTCTTTCCTTACCTCTTAAACGGGGTAGCGATCGGGTTTATCTTCCTGTTCTTCTTCCGTCCGGACGGTACGCTGGATACCTTGATGCAATCGGTGGGGCTTGGCGCTTACACGCAGGGATGGTTGAAGAACCCGAACATCATTAATATTTCGCTGGCGGGCGCATCCGTGTGGAGATACATGGGCTTTAACTTCATCATTTTCCTGGGCGCGATTTCGTCGATTGGTTCCGATATTTACGAAGCGGCCGAGATCGACGGGGCCAACCGTTGGCATCAGTTCCGCCATATCATCATTCCCAGCATCATGAAAATTGTGCAGCTCAACCTGATCCTCGCCATCAGCGGTGCAATCAGCGCCTTCGATATTCCGTACATTATGACCGGCGGCTCCAACGGAAGTAATACGTTTGTCATCCAAACGGTGACCACCGCGTTTAAATATAACAAGCTTGGCCTTGCCTCCGCCATGGCGGTTGTCCTGCTGTTTATCGTGATCATTGTCACCTTGCTGCAGCGCTTGTTGATCAAGGAGGAGAAGTAAGCCATGTATAGACTGAAATACGTAGCCGCGGCCTTCATTAAATATGTCAGCTTGCTGCTGGGCGCTTTCGCCGCGCTCGTTCCGATCGTGGTGGTGCTGTTCGCTTCCTTTAAAACGAACAAGGAATACGGTTCGACCAGCCCCTTGACGCCGCCGGAGAACTGGCTGAATTTCGCCAACTACTCCAAGGCTTTTATTAATGGAAAAATGCTGCTTGGCTTCGGAAACACCGTCATTATCGTAGTCATCTCAATTCTTGGCGCGACCTTGATCGGCTCCATGATCGCTTATGTCCTAAACCGCTTCAAATTTCGCGGCAACAAGCTGTTGATGGGGGCCTTCTTGCTGGCGACCTTGATCCCAAGCGTGACGACCCAGGTGGCGACATTCCGAATCATCAACTTCTTCCACTTGGTGGATACACGATTTGCTCCGATTTTGCTTTACTTAGGCACTGACATTATCGCCGTGTATATTTTCATGCAATTCCTCGATTCGATTTCCGAATCGCTGGACGAATCCGCGATGCTGGACGGCGCGTCCTATTTCACGATTTACTGGCGCATTATTTTGCCGCTGCTCGCCCCAGCCATCGTGACGGTCATTATCGTCAAAGGCGTGAATATCTATAACGATTTCTACACGCCGTTCCTGTATATGCCAAGCGAGGACCTGCAGGTGATCTCGACCGCGCTGTTTAAGTTTAAAGGCCCTTACGGTTCGCAATGGGAAGTGATCTGCGCCGGGATCATGATAACGATTGTGCCGATCCTGATTGCTTTTGTGGCGCTGCAGAAATACATCTATAACGGATTTGCCCAAGGCTCCGTTAAATAAACGCACTTATTTGAGTTGATTTGGAAGGGGTAACCTCATGAGCACAGTGAAAATCATTGGAGAGAACCTGCCGAACATTCCTTGGCAAGATAAACCGGAGCATGCGGCAGGACCCGTATGGAGACATAATGACAATCCGGTCGTGAAGAGGAATCCGGCCAAAGGCATCGCGCGCATCTTCAACAGCGCAGTTGTTCCTTACGATGGCCGCTTTGTTGGCGTGTTTCGCGCCGAAACGATTAACGGCCGTCCTCACCTGCATACAGGCTGGAGCGAAGACGGCTATGAATGGAAGATCGACGAGGAGCGTATTCCTTTTGTGGATGAGGAAGGGAAGCCGTTCCAACCTCAATATGCCTATGATCCCCGGTTGGTGAAGGTGGAGGATACCTACTATATTATTTGGTGCACGGACTTCTACGGCGCTTCGATTGGGGTGGCCAAAACCCAAGACTTTAAGACGTTTGTCCGTTTGGAGAATCCGTTCTTACCATTTAACCGCAACGGCGTGTTGTTCCCGAAGAAAATCGGAGGCAACTTCGTGATGTTGTCCCGTCCCAGCGACAGCGGGCATACTCCGTTTGGCGACATCTTCCTTAGCGAAAGCCCGGATTTCGTCTATTGGGGCAAACATCGCCATGTGATGACCAAGGGCGGGCAAGGCTGGTGGCAGTCGGTGAAAATCGGCGGCGGTCCCGCTCCAATCGAAACGACCGAAGGTTGGCTGATGTTCTACCATGGCGTCACCGGGACGTGCAATGGCCTTGTTTACAGCATGGGTGCGGTCATTCTTGACCGAGAGGAACCGTCCCGCGTGAAATATCGCTCCAGTACGTATGTATTAACGCCGGAGGAATGGTATGAGGAGCGCGGCTTCGTCCCGAACGTCGTGTTCCCTTGCGCCGCTTTGACCGATGCTGCCACAGGCCGTATCGCCATTTACTACGGCGCTGCAGATACCTATGTTGGGATCGCCTATACGACGGTTCAGGAAATCGTGGATTATGTCAAGGCGACGCATGAGGAAGTTGGCGATGACGCAGAAATCGGTAGAATGTAGCGGGACGGAGGCGACCGGGTTCTTCTGGAGAGGTTGAAGCTGTAAACGGAAAATCGCTGGCCGTGATTGCTGCTTGCCCCTTCAACTGCTATAATAAATTGATTGCATTACTTCGATGATTTGTGGTGGGGGTAAGGATGACAGATATTAGGGCTAGACAAGCGAAAATTCGCAATTTCTGTATTATTGCACATATAGACCATGGCAAATCGACTTTGGCCGACCGGATTCTGGAGTATACCGGGGCGCTGACCTCCCGGGAAATGCAGGATCAGGTTCTTGACCAGATGGACTTGGAACGGGAGCGCGGAATTACGATCAAGCTTCAGGCGGTCCGCCTGAACTACCGTGCTGACGACGGCGAGGAGTATGTGCTGAACCTCATCGATACTCCAGGGCACGTCGACTTCACCTATGAGGTTTCCCGCAGCTTGGCGGCTTGCGAAGGCGCATTGCTGGTCGTGGACGCAGCCCAGGGGATTGAGGCGCAGACGTTGGCCAACGTTTATCTGGCGCTGGATAACAACCTGGAGATTTTGCCGGTCATCAACAAAATCGACTTGCCGAGCGCAGATCCTGACCGGGTAAAGCAGGAGATTGAAGATGTCATCGGCCTGGATGCCAGCGAAGCGGTGCATGCTTCCGCCAAGGCCGGAATCGGGATTAAGGAGATTTTGGAACAGGTCGTTCAGAAGGTGCCGGCACCGACGGGAGATCCGGATAAACCGCTGAAGGCGCTGATCTTCGACTCCCACTATGACCCTTACAAAGGCGTTATCGTTTATGTGCGCGTCATTGACGGCAAGATCAAAGCCGGTTCGAAAATCAAAATGATGGCGACGGACAAAACCTTTGAGGTCATCGAAGTCGGCGCGTTCAAACCGCGGATGACGATTGTGGACGAGCTTAACGTCGGCGATGTTGGCTTTATCGTCGCCGGGATCAAGACGGTTGGCGATACCCGTGTCGGGGATACGGTGACGGACGCGAAGAATCCGACACCAGAGCCGCTGCCGGGTTACCGGAAGATCAACCCGATGGTGTACTGCGGCTTGTACCCGATCGAAACGTCGGATTACAACGACCTGCGTGAAGCGCTGGAGAAGCTGCAGCTGAACGACGCTTCGCTGAGCTTCGAACCTGAAACTTCAAGCGCGCTGGGCTTCGGCTTCCGCTGCGGTTTCTTGGGACTGCTGCACATGGACGTGATCCAGGAGCGGATTGAACGGGAATTTAACATTCCGCTGATTACGACAGCACCAAGCGTTATCTACAAAGTAACGCTGACGAACGGCGAGACGATTTCCATCGACAACCCGTCGAACTATCCGGAGGTCGGCAAAATCGACTATGTCGAGGAGCCTTACGTCAAAGCGTCGATCATTGTGCCCAACGATTATGTCGGAACCGTGATGGAGCTGTGCCAAAGCAAACGCGGCGAGTTCGTCAATATGGAATACCTCGACACGACGCGCGTGACGATTACGTACCAGGTTCCGTTGTCGGAGATTGTATACGACTTCTTTGATCAGTTAAAATCGAGCACCAAAGGCTATGCTTCGTTTGATTACGAGCTGTCCGGCTACCGCAGATCCAATCTCGTGAAGATGGATATCCTGCTGAACGGCGAGCAGGTGGACGCCTTGTCCTTTATCGTGCACCGCGATCGCGCATATCACCGCGGCCGGATCATCTGCGAGAAGCTGCGCGAGCTGATTCCGCGCCAAATGTTCGAGGTACCGATTCAGGCTTCGATCGGAACGAAGGTCATCGCCCGCGAAACCGTAAAGGCGATGCGCAAGAACGTCCTTGCCAAGTGTTACGGCGGCGACATCTCGCGGAAACGGAAATTGCTGGAGAAGCAAAAGGAAGGCAAGAAGCGGATGAAGCAGGTCGGCAGCGTCGAGGTGCCGCAGGAAGCGTTCATGGCGGTGCTGAAGATCGACGACAATTAAGAAGCAGGTTGGTTGACGAAGGAAAGCCGTCAGGCTTTCCTTTCTACTATTATTTAAGAGAAACTTGGAGGAGGGCATGACCATGGACCAAACGATGAAGCATCCGGGGCAGGGAATGCCGATCCAAAACCCTGCGGCAAGCGGCGTGACATCATCCGGACCATCCGGCGCACCGCATGCGGTATATATTCATATCCCGTTTTGCACCAACAAGTGCTTCTATTGTGATTTCAACTCCTACGTATTAAAAGATCAGCCGGTGATGGACTATCTGCGCGCCTTGGATCGGGAGATGGAGCTGACGGTCCAGCAAACTCCGCCGGGCGAAATCCGCAGCATATTTGTGGGCGGCGGGACGCCTACCGTGCTGACTCCGCAGGAGATGGAGTTTTTCCTGGCATCAGTCAGACGTCATTTCCCGTATTGGGCCAGCGATATCGAATTTACGATGGAAGCGAACCCGGGCACGACGGACCGCGACAAGTTGACCGTCATGAAAGACGGCGGCGTCAACCGGGTCAGCTTTGGCGTGCAGGCATTCCAGAATGAGCTTCTGAGCGGCATCGGCCGGATCCATAACACCGATGATGTCTACCGGAGCTTGGAGAATGCTAGAGCTGTTGGGCTAGATAATCTGTCCATCGATTTGATGTTTGGTCTGCCCAACCAAACGGTTGAGATGCTGGACTACAGCGTCTCACGGGCATTGGAGCTTGGGCTGCCGCATTATTCGATTTACAGCCTGAAGGTTGAGGAGAACACGTTGTTCCATACGTTGTACCACAAAAATCAGCTCCCGCTTCCAAGCGAAGAGGAGGAACTGAACATGTACCTGCTGTTAATGGAGCGAATGGAACAAGCCGGTTACAAGCAATACGAGATCAGCAATTTTGCCAAACCCGGCTTCGCCAGCCGGCACAACATCACGTACTGGAAGAACGAGGATTATTACGGTTTGGGCGCCGGCGCCCACGGGTATGTCGGCCGCACGCGTCACGTGAACATTAAGGGCGTGAACCCTTATGTGGAAGCGGCGAAGACAGGATTGCCTCGCTTGGAGCAATTTGGCGTGTCCCGGGAAGAGGCGATGGAGGACTTCGTTATGGTTGGACTTCGGATGCTGGACGGCATCCGTAAGGCGGATTTCCGGAGACAATTTGGCGAAGAGCTGGACGATGTATTTGCCCGGCAGCTTACGAAGATGTTAAGCGCCGGCCTGTTGGAGCCTCATAGCGACGGTGAAGGCTATCGGCTCAGCAAGCAAGGCGTGTTGTTCGGAAACGAAGTGTTTGCCGAATTTATCGGCGTCTTAACGGATTAGTGACTTATCCAACAAGCAGCTTGCGCTTCTTTAATGAAGTAGCAAAGCTGCTTTTTTACATGTCGCTGAATATACTTGGAAAAATGACATGGCCATGAAACATTTCTCTTGAAGTTTTATACCGTATAATGTATATTTATTCATATTATTTGTGATCGAGGGGGAATCAGCATGCCAGCGGTAGCCGTGTGCAGACAGGCGAATTTAGCGGATGTCGAGCCATTATATAACATCATTGAAGGGTATGCCCGGCGAGGCATTATGCTGCCGCGTTCACGGGCGGTGTTGGAGCGTCAGATCCAGGATTTCGTCGTGGCGGAAGTGGATGGCGAGGTCGTCGGCTGCGGTTCGCTGTGCAAGCTGGGGGAGGAACTGGTTGAAATCCGTTCCCTTGGGATCGCCGAAGGCCACAAGGGGAAGGGGCTTGGTTCCATGCTGGTCGAGCAACTGGTGGAAGAGGCCCGGAGACAAGCGATCCCCAAAGTGATGGCGCTCACCTATGAGGTTTCCTTTTTTATTAAAAATGGCTTTACAGTCGTGAATAAAGAGATCTTTCCGGAGAAAGTATGGACCGACTGCGTCAATTGTGCAAAGCAGCATTGCTGCGATGAAATCGCCGTTCTCAAGATACTGGACTGACTTGACAATCGTCAGGTCGGTTTGGTATTTTTGTATTAGTGATTAGCACTCTATGACATTGAGTGCTAACGATTCGGAAAAATCGAGTTTATCCGGGAGGGATTGCCATGTTGACGGAACGCCAAAGAATGATATTGACCGCTATTGTTGATGACTATATTCGCTCGGCGGAGCCTGTGGGATCCCGAAGCATTTCGAAACGGGGCGATGTCGGGTACAGTCCGGCAACGATCCGGAACGAAATGGCCGACTTGGAAGAGCTCGGTTTTTTGGAGCAGCCGCATACGTCGGCGGGGCGGATTCCTTCTCATAAAGGCTACCGCTACTATGTGGATCACCTGACGCCGTTGAACTTACTATCGAATGAAGAAGTAACGACGTTAAAAGCATTCTTCGCAGAAAAGCTAAACGAAACTGAACAAGTGATTCAACATGCTGGGACCATTCTATCCCAAATGACCAATTACACTTCCATCCTGCTGGGGCCGGAAGTTTTTCATACGTCTTTGCGTCACTTCCAGCTATTGCCGTTAAACGAAACGAAGGCGGTGGCGATCGTCGTGACGAATACAGGACAAGTGGAGAACAAGACCGTCGCGATTCCGCCGGACGTATCCGTATCCGAAATGGAGCGGGTGGTCAACCTGTTGAACCGCAAACTTGCTGGGGTGCCGATCTATAAGCTCAAGACTGCCTTGTATAACGAGATTGCTCAAGAGATGCAGCGGCATATTGAGCATTTTGAAGATCTGATGAAGGTGCTGGATCAAGCGCTTGACCCGGGCACAGAGGGGCAACGCCTCTTCCTGAGCGGGGCGACGAACATGCTGACACAGCCGGAATTCCGCGATGTCGAGAAGGTCAAAGGGATTCTGGATGTACTGGAAGAGACCCCAACCTTGACGAAAATGATCTCTTCCGCATCCGGGTCTGGCATTCAAGTGCGAATCGGCACCGAAAACGGGCATGAAGCCTTTGCCAACTGCAGCCTCATCACGGCAACCTATCAAGTTGAAGGCGAAGCGGTTGGTACGATCGGCATTTTGGGACCTACACGGATGGAATATGCCCGAGTGATCCGGATTTTGGAAATTTTGTCGAAGGACCTAAGCAATTTTCTGAGCCGGATGCAATAACATGCATGATCTGCGGGTCTAGCTGCATGTTAAGGAGGTGAGCATCTTGAAGGAATCACAGCCGATTCAGGACAACAATCACACTGTAGAGGAAGAAACGAATATGAACGATAACGTGAAAGAGGACTTGCAAAACACCCCGGAATCCGAAGAGAGGCAGGATGAAGTAGCGGCTCAAGAGCCGCAGGATACTCAGGACGCTGCCGGTGGAGAGGGTGCAGCTGAGGCTGTCAACGAAGCGAATAACGCAGATGTGACTGCGGAGCTGGAGAAGCTGCGTGCGGAGAACGAGGAATTTCAGCAGCGCTTGCTGCGTGCTCAGGCGGATTTCGATAATTTCCGGCGCCGTACGGTGAAGGAAAAGGAAGAACTGGGCAAATACGCATCCGCCAAGCTGATTACCGAGCTGCTTCCGGTGATTGACAACTTTGAACGGGCGCTTAACACAACCGGAGACATCTCGGACGCCGCCTCATATGTCAAAGGGGTGGAAATGATCTTCCGCCAACTGGAAGGCGTCTTGAAGGCGGAAGGCCTCACTCCGATGGAAGCGGAGGGCCAGCCGTTTAATCCTGAATTCCATCAGGCGATTATGCAGGTGGAATCCGAGGAGCATGAAGAGGGCATCGTCGTGGAAGTTGTGCAGAAAGGCTATATGCTGAAAGATAAGGTGCTGCGCCCGGCGATGGTCAAAGTCAGCGGCTAATATAGCAGCTAACAACGAATCCAAAAGACGATTCAACCTATTAAGGAGGACATAACGTAATGAGCAAAGTAATCGGTATTGACCTTGGTACAACGAACTCCTGCGTTGCGGTGATGGAGGGCGGCGAAGCGGTCGTCATTCCTAACCCGGAAGGTGCGCGCACAACCCCTTCCGTCGTAGGTTTTAAGAAAGACGGCGAACGGATCGTCGGCGAAACGGCGAAACGCCAAGCGATCACCAATCCGGATCGGACGATCATTTCGATCAAACGTCATATGGGGACGAACCATAAAGAAGTCATCGACGGCAAAGAATATACGCCGCAAGAAATTTCTGCGATCATTTTGCAGAAGCTGAAAGCTGACGCCGAAGCGTATTTGGGACAACCGGTCACCCAAGCGGTTATCACGGTTCCGGCATATTTTAACGATAGTCAGCGTCAAGCGACGAAGGATGCCGGGAAAATCGCCGGTTTGGAAGTATTGCGGATCGTGAACGAACCAACGGCAGCTGCACTGGCTTACGGTCTGGATAAAGCTGAAGATCAAACGATTCTCGTATATGACCTTGGCGGCGGTACCTTTGACGTATCGATCCTCGAGCTGGGCGACGGCTTCTTCGAAGTTAAAGCGACCAGCGGGGACAACCATCTGGGCGGCGACGACTTCGACCAGAAGATCATCGACTACCTCGTTGCCGAGTTCAAGAAAGATCAAGGCATTGACTTGAGCAAGGACAAAGCAGCGGTACAACGTTTGAAAGATGCCGCGGAAAAAGCGAAAAAAGAACTGTCCGGCGTGCTGACGACGACGATTTCTCTGCCATTCATCACGGTAGTTGACGGCGTGCCGCAACACCTTGAAGTGAACCTGACCCGCGCGAAATTCGAAGAGTTGACTGCGGATCTTGTTGAACGCACCCTTGGACCAACTCGCCGTGCTTTGAGCGATGCTGGCCTTACTCCGGCTGACATCGATAAAGTCGTGCTTGTCGGTGGTTCTACGCGGATTCCTGCCGTACAAGAAGCGATCAAGAAACTGACGGGCAAAGAGCCGCATAAAGGCGTAAACCCGGACGAAGTCGTTGCGCTTGGTGCTGCGGTGCAAGCCGGCGTATTGACTGGCGATGTCAAAGACGTTGTCCTGCTTGACGTTACTCCGCTTTCGCTGGGGATCGAAACGGCTGGCGGCGTATTCACGAAGATGATCGAACGGAATACAACGATTCCGACGAGCAAGTCGCAAATCTTCTCGACCTTCGCCGATAATCAGCCAAGCGTTGAGATCCACGTCCTGCAAGGGGAACGGGAAATGGCAGCCGGCAACAAAACGTTGGGCCGCTTTATCCTGGGTGATATTCCGCCTGCACCACGCGGGGTACCGCAAATCGAAGTTACCTTCGACATTGACGCGAACGGGATTGTTAACGTATCGGCAACCGATAAAGGGACCGGTAAGAGCCAAAAAATCACGATTACTTCCTCCAGCGGCTTGAGCGATGAAGAAATCGAACGGATGATGAAGGACGCCGAGCTGCATGCGGAAGAAGATAAAAAACGCAAAGCGCTGGTTGAAGCGAAAAACAACGCTGACCAACTGATCTACAGCGTTGACAAAACGTTGAAAGATCTGGGCGACAAAGTTGACGCAACTGAAGTTGAGAAAGCAAACGCCGCTAAAGAAGAGCTGAAGAAAGTGCTGGAAAGCGACAATCTGGAGCAAATCAAAGCGGCATCGGAGAAATTGACCGAGGTTGTTCAGCAGTTGTCCGTGAAGCTGTATGAGCAAGCTTCGCAAGCGGCAGGTGCGCAAGGCAACGCTGAAGCTGCCGGCGGCCAAAACCGCGATAACGTCGTTGACGCTGACTACGAAGTGGTTGACGAAGATAAGAAATAAAGCTAAGATGGCTCACAGAGCAGTTTGAGTCTGGTGAATAGACTTTGGCATCCGGGAAGGTCAAAGTGCGGGCTGCTACCGCACTTTGACTTTCCTTTTGCTGATAAGGGTTATTGAATAGATTTACTTCGTGATTAAAAGATGACCGATGGGGGTGGAAGGATGGCAGAGAAGCGCGATTACTACGAGGTGCTGGGCCTCAGTAAAAACGCAACTGAAGACGAAATCAAAAAAGCTTACCGCAAGCTGGCCCGGCAATATCACCCGGACGTCAATAAAGCGGCGGATGCGGAAGCGAAATTCAAAGAAGTCAAGGAAGCCTATGACGTCTTAAGTGATCCAGCGAAACGGTCGCGTTATGACCAATATGGCCATATGGATCCGAATCAGGGGATGGGCGGCGGCTTCTCTGACGCGGATTTTGGCGGCTTCGGGGATATCTTCGATATGTTCTTCGGCGGCGGCAGCCGGCGTGATCCGAATGCGCCGCAGCGCGGTAACGATTTGCAATACACGATGACGATCGAATTTAAGGAAGCGGTGTTCGGGAAAGAAACGGACATCACCATTCCGCGTACTGAAAGCTGCGATACCTGCTTTGGAACGGGAGCGAAACCAGGGACCAAACCGGTCACCTGTTCCGTGTGCCATGGCACCGGGCAACAGGAAGTCGTTCAAAATACACCGTTTGGCCGTATGGTGAACCGGCGTACTTGTACGAACTGCGGCGGAAGAGGGCAAATCATAAAGGAGAAATGTCCGACCTGCGCAGGCAGCGGCAAGGTAAAGAAGCAGCGTAAAATTCATGTCCGCATTCCGGCAGGGGTTGACGATGGAGCTCAACTGCGGATGTCCGGTGAAGGTGAAAGCGGGTTGCGCGGCGGTCCAGCCGGCGATTTGTACATCGTGATCCGCGTGAAACCGCATGATTTCTTCTACCGCGAGGGCGACGATATCTATTGTGAGGTTCCGTTGACGTTCGCCCAAGCTGCGCTGGGGGATGAAATCGAAATTCCTACGCTGACAGAGAAAGTGAAGCTGAAAATTCCGGCAGGAACGCAAACCGGAACCTACTTCCGCTTGAAAGGGAAAGGGGTGCCGCGCCTGCGTGGAATCGGTCAAGGCGACCAGCATGTTAAAGTGGTCGTTGTGACGCCAAGCAAGCTCAGCGAAGAGCAGAAGGAGCTGCTGCGCCAATTTGCTTCGTTGGACGGCGAGCAGACGCATGAGCATGAGCAATCGTTTTTTGACCGAATGAAACGGGCGTTTCGCGGAGACTAATCGCTCCAACATAAAAGCGCGAGCTAAGGAGAAATAATTCCCTAGTTCGCGCTTTTGTTTTTGTATTGAAAAATCAACCTTCCGTCCGAATCTCCGCCAAGATTTCATCCTCCAGCATCAGCCGGATATCTTCCCGGAAGACCCGCATTCCGTATTCCCGATGTACGTACACCATGATCGCCTCCATGATGTTCGATTCAACGATATACCAACTGCGGCCGTTCACCCATACTTCACCGGTATAGCCGGTATCCTCGTCCCAGCTGAGCTCGACCGTCACATCGGTGGGGCGGACGCCCCTCCGTTCGGCCGTATGCAGGCAAATCGCGTTAATAATTTCGTCCATACCGAGGATCATGGCTTAATAACGGCCTCCGTTGCGATAATCGTCGTGGCGCGGCTGCTTTTTGAATCGGCGGTACAGAGCCATTGCGGCGGCAATGATCACATAGATTGCCAACAGATTTACGGCTAATCCCAGCAGATTGCCGAAGAAGCCCATACTGCTGAATAGGCCGCCGAACAGCAGACCCGCAAGCCCGCCGATCATCATGCCGCGCATAAAGCTGCCGCCGCTAAAGAATCCGCGGTTTGTTGTCGGAGTTCCCGTTTGGGTTCCGGTGCGATTGCCCGTCGTATTCTGATATTCGCTTTGCGACGGCTTCTTCGGGGTTGGATTGTACGACCGAGGGCCGGATTTGAATCCGCCGCGTCTGGCGTCAGCAAAGTCAGGGGCGGTGAAGGTGAAGAAGACGGTGAAGACCATCATCAGAAGCATTATTCTTTTTAACATCGTCTATAAACTCCTCCTATGATTGTAAGATAAGTATGTTCGCTTCCCCATCGAGTAATACGGACAAGCCAAGGAAACGTTTCAAATTTAAATCAATTCAGGTCGGTAAACGAACAAAATTTGTATAAAGCCATGGCCAAAATTACATCCTACCGAATAATGGGCTGCGAGCGTGCAGCTTCATTGAAGTGTAAAACGAAAGGCAGGGAGGAAGGATGGCTGAAAAGAACATTTTGGCCTATTTCAAAAGCCCGGAACAGGCCGAAGGGGTTGCCCGCAAATTAAATGCGCTGCGGGTGGAAGAGATATCGATTGATCGATTCAGCCGTTATGCCGGCGAGGGCTACAATCCGATGAACCCGGTGACGGGAAGCATCTCCAACCTGGCGGCTGTCACCCAGGATGCGTCGATGACCAACCAATCAGCGGGGATATTGGCAGCAGCGGATCCGGCAGCCAGCGGACTTAGCCATGGGGGACAAGGCGGGCCGACCGGCCATGATATTTTACTGACCGCTGTCGTTGACGAATCGATTCATCATCAGGCGCTGCGCATCATTGAAGAAGCGGGCGGCTTGATTTAATCGTTAAGAAGGATGACTCCAATCATGCCAATCGGAGAATACATGGAAAGGAGTTGAAGCGAGAGATGAGTCAAAGCCAGGAGGATCGGCGAACCAAGCGGATCTCTGCCAAAGGAAAAAATCTGCCGATCGTACATTACACGGATGTGGAGTTTTCCGAAGAGAGGGCTGATCAAGAGGATTGGGAAGCGCTGGAGCGCAGCGAACGGGCGGACGCACGCCAGCAGGGACAATACAAGCTGTAATCGTAAGCAGCAGACGGGGGACCCGAATGGTTCCCTGTTTTGTTTTGTCACGTTCCTGAATCTATAGTACAATTAATTTTATGCATGTAAGTCAAGGAGGAAATCATACGATGATTTGGAAAGAAATAACTATACATACGACGGAAGAAGCGGTGGAGATGGTTTCCAACTTCCTGCATGAAGCAGGCGCAGGCGGGGTAACCATTGAAGAGCACGTCGATAACGATAAACCTCGGGATACTTCACTGGGACAATGGTTTGAAATTCCCCCTAATGACATTCCTGAAGGAGAAGCGAAAATCAGCGGGTATTTTCCGGAAGGACTGGATATCGACGAAGTGATTGCGGAAGTCCGCGCACGCATCGAGGAACTTAAGAGCTTTGATATCGATCCTGGGGTTGCGGAGATCTCCGTGCGGGATGTCAGTGAGGACGATTGGGCGAACAATTGGAAGCAATATTTCAAGCCGCTGCGGGTCTCTGAGAGACTGACGATCAAACCAACGTGGGAGGAATATGTACCAGTTTCGCCGAACGAGCAAATTATCGAGCTGGACCCTGGTATGGCGTTTGGTACAGGTACGCATCCAACAACATCCCTTTGCTTACTCACGCTTGAGAGCATTATCCAAGAAGGGGACGAAGTGATTGATGTCGGCACAGGTTCAGGGATTCTGGCCATCGGAGCATGTCGGCTTGGTGCCTCCAAGGTGTTGGCGCTGGATCTGGATCCGGTAGCCGTATCTAGTGCGAAGGAGAACACGCGTCTGAATGGTCTTGAGGACCGGATCCAAGTCGTGGAAAGCGACCTGTTATCCGTTCTGAAAGGAGAAGGCAGCACGGGTGTAGAGATCAAGCTGCCGGTACGGGTGGTCGTGGCTAACATTTTGGCAGAGATCATTTTGCTGTTTATCGAGGATGTCTATCAAGCATTGGCACCCGGCGGTTATTATATCGCCTCGGGGATTTATAAGAATAAAGAACAAGCCGTACAAGAAGCGCTGATTGCCGCGGGTTTCGAACTGGAACGGACGGCCCGGGAAGAAGATTGGGTCGCTTTTGTGACGAGAAAGAGGTAACTATATATGGATTTACTAGACCGAATATTGCGGGTTCCGTTGGAACAGCTCCCCTTTTATTTGATCACGCTGGTGATCGCCTTTACGCTGCATGAATTTTCTCATGCCTATTTTGCGAACAAATTTGGGGACCCGACAGCCAAGCTGCTGGGTCGCGTGACGTTGAACCCGGCAGTTCATTTTGATCTATTGGGCATTATCCTGCTCCTGCTTGCCGGGTTCGGTTGGGCTCGGCCGGTTCCGGTGAACCGGGACAATTTCAGCAAACCGCGCCTGATGGGTGTGATTGTATCCGTTGCCGGGCCGCTCAGCAACTTGCTGCTGGGCGTCCTGGGGACGCTTGTTTACGTGATGCTGGCTCGTTTTGGCGTACTGGATGCAATTACGAACGAGAAGTTGTTTCAAGCCGTTCTCATTTTCTTTAATCTATTTACGGTCATGAACTTTTTCTTATTTTTATTTAACCTGATTCCTTTACCGCCGCTGGATGGCTATCGAATTTTGGAGGATGTCGTGCCGCGCCGCATGCTGGGCAAATTGCAGCAATACGAGCAGTGGTCGGTGCTGATCTTCTTAGTGATCCTAATCGTCCCGGGGATGCAGCAGTATACGATTCTGCCGTTATATAATGCAGCGGAAACAATCTATTACCAGTTTGCCCATCTTTTCCTGACATTGTCTGGGGTTTAGGCTGGGGAGAAGGACTGGAAACGGAAGTTCAAAAGTTGTATGATGTAGTTTGGTGATTTTGACCTTGTGGAACGGTGAGGATGATGGCATGCAGCGATATTTTGTGGATCCCGCGCAATTTGGCGATCGGGAAGTGACGATTGCCGGTGAGGATGCCCGTCATATCGGCAGGGTGATGCGTTCCAAACCCGGCGATAAGCTGATCGTGAGCGACGGGATATCCCGGGAAGTCCTCGCGGAGATTACGATCATAGAGCCGCAGCAAGTGACTGCGGCTATTATAGAGGAGCTGGCGGCGTCGGGAGAACCGTGGTTTCAAGTGACTGTAGCCCAAAGCTTGCCGAAAGGCGACAAGATGGAAACCGTCATTCAGAAGTGCACGGAAATCGGCGCGGCTTCTTTCCTTCCTTTTTTATCAGAACGTACGATCGTACAGTATGACAGCAAGAAGGAGGAGAAGCGGCTCACCCGCTGGCAGAAAATCGCCAAGGAAGCCGCCGAGCAAGCGCATCGCAGCAAAATCCCGGCGGTTGAGCTTCCAGTCAAGTGGGACAAGCTGCTTGTAGAGCTTAAGAACTACGATTTGGTATGTTTATGCTATGAAAAAGAGGACGGTCGGCAGCTGCGGGACGTGCTTAAGCCTTTCGTCACCGGGCTGACGCCCGAGAGAACGGTGAAGGTCGCTGTTGTCGTTGGACCGGAAGGCGGCTTTACTGAAGCGGAAGTGGAGGAAGCCGAAGCTGCGGGAGCGGTATCCGTTGGTTTAGGCCGGCGCATTCTGCGCACCGAGACGGCTGCGATGGCCGCCCTGACCTGCATCATGTATGAATCCGGAGAAATGGGGGGGGAATGAGCGATGCCTACTGTCGCCTTTTACACCTTGGGCTGTAAAGTTAATTTCTATGATACCGAAGCCATTTGGCAACTATTTAAAAACGAAGGCTATGAACAGGTTGATTTTGAGCAATCAGCCGCCGACGTTTACTTGATTAATACTTGTACGGTTACGAATACCGGTGACAAGAAGAGCCGTCAGATCATTCGGCGGGCGGTGCGCCGCAACCCAGACGCGATCATCGCGGTAACCGGCTGCTACGCGCAGACGTCGCCTGCGGAGATTCTGGATATTCCCGGCGTGGATCTGGTCATCGGAACGCAAGACCGGGACAAAATTATCCCTTACGTCAAGCAACTCCAAGAGCAACGTAAGCCGATTAACGCCGTGCGCAACATTATGAAGACCCGGGAGTTCGAAGAGCTGGACGTGCCAAGCTTCGCCGATCATACCCGCGCTTATCTGAAAATCCAAGAGGGCTGCAACAACTTCTGCACCTTCTGTATTATCCCTTGGTCGCGCGGACTGTCGCGCAGCCGTGACCCGCAAAGCGTGATTCAGCAAGCGCGTCAACTGGTCGCTGCGGGCTACAAGGAAATCGTCCTGACCGGCATCCATACGGGCGGCTACGGTGATGATCTGGAGAACTACCGTTTGTCCGACCTGCTGTGGGACTTGGATAAAGTAGAAGGGCTGGGACGCATCCGTATCAGTTCGATTGAAGCAAGCCAGATCGATGACCGGATGCTGGATGTGTTGAAGAACTCCTCGAAGATGTGCCGCCACTTCCACATCCCGCTGCAAGCGGGCAGCAATGAAGTGCTGAAGCGCATGAGAAGAAAGTACACGATTGAAGAGTTCGAGCATAAAATCAAAATGATCCGTGATTTCATGCCGGATGTTGCGATTACCACGGACGTTATTGTCGGCTTCCCTGGGGAAACGGACGAGCTGTTCCGCGAAGGCTTCGAAGCGATCAAACGCATCGGTTTCTCGGAAATGCACGTGTTCCCTTATTCCAAGCGGAGCGGTACGCCGGCAGCGCGGATGGAGGACCAGGTCGACGAGGAAGTGAAGCATGCTCGCGTGCATGAACTGATCGACTTGTCCGAGCAAATGCAGCTTGCTTATGCGGAGAAATTCGTTGGCCAGGTGCTGGATGTCATTCCAGAGAAGGATGAGAAAGGCACAGCCGGAGACGGCTATGTGACTGGCTTCAGCGACAACTACCTGCAAATCCGCTTCCCGGGCACACCGGACTTGACCGGCAAAATCTGCCGCGTGAAGCTGACCCAAGCGGATGCGAACACCTGCGAAGGCCAGTTAGTCCGAGTCCTGGACGATGCCGCGCAAGCTTTAGCATAATACTGTCGCCCGACACCGGGCATAGGCCAAGGATTTCACCCTGTCGGGGGTGAAATCCTTGTTGTTACATACGGGCAAATTGGAAGTATGAGTGCGATGCTCCTATAATTAACAAATAACACCAGGTGTCAATAATTTCTCGCCCAGCGCCGAAGGCAGCATTTTCCCGGAGGGAACAGCGAGCAGGAGCGCCTCAGTCACTCCCGCGTTTGTCCCGTTTGCGGGATGCCTAAGGGCTGCGAACCCTTAGGGCCCTCTTTTACGGTAAGGGAGGCTTGGGTAAAATAAAGGGAGGTACAGCCAGAATGCCATTCAAAGAAATCTCTGCTGGAGGCGTCGTTTACCGCATCCAAGACGGACGGCTGCAAGTGCAACTGATTACCGATCGTTATGGCAAGATATCGTTTCCGAAAGGAAAGCGGGAACCGGGAGAAACCGTGGAACAAACGGCGCTGCGCGAAATTTTGGAAGAAACCGGCATTGTGGGCCGGATCAGTAAATTGATTGATATCATCGCGTATACTTACCATCATCCCAAGCTGGGGAACGTGGATAAAGAAGTCCATTATTACTTGGTTGAATGGCAAAGCGGAGCCCTCCGTCCTCAGCTTGAGGAGATCCGCAGCGTGTCCTGGTATGAGCCGCAGGAGGCTTGGCGTCAGCAACGCAAGGCGGGATATGACAACAACGACTTCATCTTAGAGAAGGCGTTGCAAATGCTTGGTATCGAGCCGGAGAACTAATACGGTGCAGTTATTTTCTGCGATATTTAAGAGATGGGAGAATATCGGGGGAAATAACTGCATTTTTACGGCTATTTAGACGCTTTCGTATTCGGGAGGAGGGGGCCGGCGAGATGATCCAGGTCCTCGGGCCGATCCAGTTTGGACCAGATGGGCAAATAGCAGAAAGGCAACGCCAGCAAGGAGCAGACGACGTTAAAAATCGTCTGCGTGTGTGCGATTTGCGCTGAAAGATCGCTGGTTAACCAGGCTGCCGCCGCTTGCAACAGCGGAACCAGCGGCAAGAACAACACTGCCCCCAGCACGTTGAGCGCCACGTGCGACCAAGCGACGAATCGGCCGGATCGGGTGCCGCCGATGGCGGCGATCACCGCCGTGACGCAGGTGCCAACGTTGGATCCGATAACCATGGCAATGCCGAATTCCACCGGCAAGGCACCGCTGGCGGCGAGTCCCATCGTCATGGCGACGACTGCGGCGCTGCTATGAATGATCGCCGTCAGGATGGCGCCGGCGAAGGCGCCCCACAGCAGGCTGCCGGTGGCATGCTCCAGCAGCCAGGAGATCACGCCGCGTTCTTCCAGCGCCGGACCGATCAACTGCATAAAGCGGATGGCGATCATCACCAGGCTGAAGCCGGCTAAGGCCAGTGTGGCAAACTGCAAGGGCAACAACCATGGCATGCGGCGTTTGATATCGTCCGGCAGCATTTCGCCTCCCAGCACAGCGGCCGCCCATAACGTTAACGAAACGATCAGCATGGGGACGCCCAGCTTGGCTATATTAAGGGCAAGCAGCTCCGTGGTCAGGCAGGTTCCGATATTGCCTCCCAGAATAATGCCCAGCGTTCGCGCATAGGACAACAGGCGGGCATTAACCAGGCCAATCGTCATTACCGTCACGGCAGTGCTGCTCTGTAAGACGGCCGTGATGAAGGTGCTCGACAGCAGGCCGGTCCAAGGCGTCCGCGTCGTCCGGTGAAGGAAACCGATCAGCCGGGGACCCGCCCATGCGTGCAGGGCAGCCTCCATCACCTTCATGCCGAACAGGAACAGGGCGAAGCCAAACGTCACTGGAAACAAGATCTCATGAAACATATTGGCAGCCTCCCTTCCCGGATCATCTGTAAAATGCAGACAAGCGACAATCGTACAAGTTACATATATGACGGTCGGACAACTTCCATGCCAGCCAAGCTGACGTACCGTCCCGGCCGCAGGGGTGCTTTAGGCGCAGTGGGTCATATTTTTAATGAGGAGTGAAGGATTAAGTGGCAAGGGTCATATTGCAGCGCAGCCGCAAGAAACGGTTGGAAAAAGGGCATCCTTGGATCTTCAAAAATGAAATCGAGCGTTTGGAAGGGAACGTGGAACCGGGCGGATTGGTTGAGGTCGTTGACCACCGGAACCGTTACATGGCCACCGGGTATTACAACCCGGCTTCGCAAATTACCGTCCGCGTTGTGTCGTATACGCCGTTGGAAGCGATGGACACGGCCTTTTTTGTCCGGCGGTTTCAGGAATGCTTGAAGCATCGGGAACGGTTCGTGAAGGAGGATGCTTACCGCTTCGTGTACGGAGAGGCCGACTTTTTGCCGGGGCTGATCGTGGACAAGTTTGGTGACGTACTGGTTGTACAGCTGCTTACACTGGGTATGGACCGCTGTCGGGAGCAGATTGTGGAGGCGTTGTCGGAAGTGCTGCATCCCGTTGGCATCTATGAACGCAGCGATGTAGCCGTCCGGGAAATGGAGGGCTTGGAGCAGGTGAAAGGGCCGATCTTTGGCCAGCCGCCGCGCCATGTCATCGTGTCGGAGAACGGGCTCAAGATCGAGGTGGATATTGAGCAGGGGCAAAAAACGGGCTATTTCTTCGACCAGCGGGAGAACCGGGCGTCCATCAAGCCGCTGATGACCGGTTGGGGCGGACGCAGCGGCATCACGCTGCAGGAACTGCCGACGGAAGACGGCGGCGTGCGGCTAGCGCCGGTCAACCGGAACGGCAAAGAAGTCACTTTCCCGTACTGGGACGGAGCCACCGTGCTGGAATGCTTCTCGCATACCGGAAGCTTCACCTTACATGCCTGCAAATACGGAGCCAAAAAGGTGACCTGCCTTGACATCTCCGAGCATGCGATCGAAAGCGCGAAGCGGAACGTGGAGCTGAACGGGTTCACCGATCGCGTCGAATTTGTCGTGGCTGATGCGTTTGATTATTTGCGCAGTCAGGTGAAAGGCTTGGAGGAACGGGCGCGCCGTGCGGCCCAAGACGCCAAGGTGGACACTTCCGTGCCGCTGACGGCCGGCGGCGGGCGGACTTGGGACGTCGTGATCCTCGATCCCCCGGCGTTTGCCAAGACGAAAGCGGCGGTTAAAGGTGCCGTTCGCGGTTATAAAGATATTAACCTGCACGGCATGAAGCTGGTGAATGAAGGCGGCTATCTGGTAACGGCCAGCTGTTCCTACCATATGCGACCGGATCTGTTCCTGGAGACGATCCTCGAGGCCGCGGAGGATGCAGGCAAAGTGCTGCGCCTTGTGGAATGGCGGGCAGCCGGCAAGGATCATCCGCAAATCCTTGGGGTGGACGAAGGACATTACCTGAAATTTGCCATTTTCGAAGTGCGCAGCAAACACGCGTTGTAAAATTGGATATAACGGATAAACAGCCTCGTTTCGCGAGCTTTCGCGGTACGGGGCTTTTTTAAGGTATCAGAAAGTATAAGCTTCGGGGGATTGACATCCTGATATCGCAAGAAAAACTTCCGCTAAACGCGGTCTGTCTACATTGAATGTACGTCGATTGACGTTTTTCTTATGCTTGAAGAAGATACGAATGTTTGATCGTATTTATGCTATACTGGAACTTAACGAATTGTCCGTCGTAGGAGGTACTTCCATGTCTTTACAGTTCATACTCGGCCGCTCCGGCAGCGGCAAAACCAGCCTCATTCTCGACCGGGTGACCGCCAAGCTGCGCGAGCAGCCGATCGGTCCGCCGCTGATTATTTTAACCCCGGAGCAAGGCACGTTTCAGATCGAGCAGCGGATCGCCACGGCCCCGGGCTTGCGCGGTACGGTACGCACCCAGGTGCTTGGCTTTCGCCGTTTGGCGCTGCGCGTCATGCAGGAAACCGGCGGTGCGGCGCTGGTGCCGATCGATGATGAAGGCAAAAAAATGCTGCTATATAAGCTCATGCGCCGCCGCAAAGGCGAGTTGAAGCTGTTTGGACACGGCGGAGACCAGCTCGGATTAATTGACCGGATAGCCGGACTATACACGGAAATGAAGAAATACAACGTGGATTTCTCAGCTCTGCGGGAGCATTATCAACTCCTGGAGCAGACCGAAGGGGAATCCCCTTTATTAAAGGATAAAATGCACGATCTTAGCCTTTTGTTTGCGGAGTATGACGAAGAGCTGTCCCGCTTGTACATCGACAACGAGGACCATGTCGTCAAGCTGGCGCAGGGGGCTAGCAAGTCGGCTTATTTGCGCGGGGCGGAAATTTGGATTGACGGGTTTCATACGTTTACGCCGCAGGAATATACAGCGATCCTCGCACTGCTGAAGACGGCGGCTTCCGTCACCGTCTCGCTGACGTTGGACCGGGTATACAGCAATGGAAATCTGCCGCATGAACTAAACCTGTTTTATACCCCTGCATCCGCCTTCGTTAAGCTGAGCCGACTGGCCGCAGAAGAGGGAATTGAAGTTCTGCCGGCAGAGCTGTTGGAGGCCCGTCCGTTTCCGCGGTTTCGGGAGAGCGAGACGCTTTCGTACCTGGAGTCTGCGTACGAGCGGCGTTCGCCGTGGCCGAAGTCCGAGCCGCCTCAGGATTTGGAACAGGCCCTATCTTTGCACCGGGCTGCCAGCCGGCGGGCTGAGGTTGAAGGCGCGGCGCGCGAGATGGTTCGCCTCGCCAGGGAAGAAGGCGTGCGTTGGCGGGACATGGCGCTGCTGGTGCGCAACTTAGGGGATTATGAAGAACTGCTTGCTCCGACGATGGAAGCATACGGGATCCCTTATTTTCTTGACCAGAAAGCAAGTATGCTGTATCATCCGATGATCGAATTTATCCGGGCCGCGTTGGACGTGGTACTCGGGTTTTGGAGATACGAAGACGTATTTCGCTGCGTGAAAAGCGAATTTCTTCTGCCGCTGGACGGCAGCCTGACGCGCGAGCATATGGATGTGCTGGAGAATTATGCTCTGGCGAGCGGGATTCAAGGTTACCGTTGGTTTGACGGCCGTCCTTGGAAGTCGGCGCCAAGCCTGTCGCTGGAGCAGGAGGATCAAACGGCGGCATCCGTTAAAGCCATGGAGCAGCTGCAGCTGCTGGAGCGGTGCCGCGCTGCGGTCGCCGGCCCTTTGTCAGCGTTTGAGAAAGAGATCCGCAAGGCGAAGAACGCGGCAGACATGTGTGCCGCAGTATTCCATCTGCTGGAGCGGGTGGAGGCCGCCCAGCGTCTGGATGTGCTGGCGCATCGGATGGTGCGCGAAGGCAAGCCGCGTCAGGCGATGGAGCATCGCCAACTATGGAGCGCGGTATTGGACGTGCTCGACCAGATCGTGGAAATGATGGGGGACGAGCCTTTGGAGCTGGAGCTGTTTGCCGGCGTGCTGGAGACCGGGCTCAAGGAGCTGAAGGTGTCGCTTGTGCCGCCTTCGCTCGACCAGGTGCTGATCGGGAGTACGGAGCGGACGCGTTCGGGGCAAGTCAAGCATCTGTTCCTGCTTGGCATCAACGAAGGGATCATGCCGGCCAATCTGCAGGAGGAGGGTGTGCTCAGCGAGCAGGAGCGGGAGCGACTGGCGGAGCTTGGCTTGGAGCTGGCTCCGGGGCTGGCCCGCAAGCTGCTGGATGAGCGCTTCCTCATTTACGAAGCGTTGTCTGGGGCAAGCCGTTCTCTGTGGTTGAGCTACCCTGCTGCCGACGGAGAGGGCGGTGCGCTTTTGCCGTCGGAGGTGATCCGGCATGTGAAGCGGATTTTCCCGGGACTAACGGAGCGGCCGCTGCTGTTAACACCAGGACCTGCAAGCAGTTCTGCCGATCCGATGGCGTCGCAGCTTGAATTCGTCTCCCGTCCGGGCCCGGCGCTGAACGCCTTAATCGGCCAGCTGCGGCTGTGGAAGGCGGGAGAGTCCATTTCACCGCTATGGTGGCGTGTGCTGGAATGGTACAAGACCCGGCCGGAATGGGAGAGCAAAGCGGCGCGCCTGCTGACCTCACTGGATTATCGTAACCGGGTGCGCGGTTTGACGCCGGCAACGAGCCGACGGCTTTACGGCAAGCGGCTGCGGACAAGCGTGTCGCGAATGGAGCAGTTCTCGGCTTGTCCGTTTGCGCACTTCGCTTCGCATGGGCTGAAGCTGAAGGAACGCCAGCTTTACCGGCTGCAAGCGCCGGACATCGGACAGTTGTTTCACGCTGCGCTCAGTCAGATGGCGATCACTTTTAAGGCGCAAAACCGCAGCTGGGGGAGCCTCACGCCGGAGGAGGCGATTCAGGCGGCCAATTCGGCCGTTGATGAACTGGCGCCCAAGCTGCAGGGAGAAATCCTGTTAAGCTCCAAGCGCTACGGTTATATTTCCCGCAAGCTGAAAGCTATCGTCGGCCGTGCTTCGTTGATCCTTGGCGAGCAAGCGCGCCGGGGCAGCTTTGAACCGGTTGGACTGGAGTTGGATTTTGGACCAGGGCGGCCCTTGCCTCCGCTGACGTTTGAGTTACCGAACGGCTGCGTTATGGAAATTGTCGGCCGGATTGATCGTGTGGACATGGCGGAAGGGGAGCAAGGCCTGCTCTTGCGGGTCATCGACTACAAGTCAAGCCAGACCGACCTGAAGCTGCATGAGGTGTATTACGGCTTATCGCTGCAAATGCTCACGTATCTGGACGTCTTGTTGTCCTCGGCGGAAGCCTGGCTTGGCCAGCCTGCGCTCCCTGCGGGCACGCTGTATTTCCACGTGCATAACCCGCTGCTGCAGAGCAGCAACGGCATGAGCGCGGAGCAGGCGCAGCAGGAGCTGTTAAAGCGATTCAAGATGAAGGGCCTGCTGCTGGCAGACCGGGATGTGATCGCGAAGATGGACGCTCAGCTGGAAAAAGGCTATTCCGATATCATCCCGGTGGCGATCAAGGCGGACGGCGGCTTTTATAGCAGCGCCTCGGTTGCGACGCCGGAGCAGTGGGATACGCTGCTGGGTTCTGTGCGGCGGACGATTACGGAGATCGGCACGCGCATCACCGACGGTGACGTGCAGATTGCCCCATATCGGCTTGGGCTGGAAACGGCTTGTACGTTTTGTCCCTACAAACCGGTGTGCCGCTTTGAGGAAGCGCTGGACGGCAATGCATACCACGTCCTCGGCAAACCGGGCAAAAACGAAATTTGGCAGCTCCTTGGACAGGAGCGCGGAAAGGAGGCGAATCCTTCATGACCATCCCGATGAAACCCAAACCGGCCGGCAGTTATTGGAGCGACGACCAATGGCGGGCGATCGCTCTGTCCGGCGGCGACATGCTGGTGGCGGCGGCCGCCGGGTCCGGCAAGACGGCGGTGCTCGTCGAGCGGATTATCCGCAAGCTGACGGACCGCGAACAACCGCTGAGCGTGGACCGGCTGCTGGTGGCCACGTTCACCAAAGCCGCCGCCGCGGAGATGCGGGGGCGGATCACGGAAGCGCTGGAGAAGGAACTGGCCAAGGACCCGGGCAACGAGTACCTAAACCATCAGTTGGCCATGTTGGGGCGTGCTTCGATCACGACGCTCCACTCGTTTTGTATGGAAGTGATCCAACGCTATTACACGCTGATCCCGTTAGATCCGGGCTTTCGGATCGCCTCGGAAAGCGAGACGGCGCTGCTGCGTCAAGAGGTGCTGGAGGAGCTGCTTGAGGACAAATACGGCAGCGAACCGGAGGACAGCCCGTTTTTGAAGCTGGTAGATCTGTTTGGCGGAGAGCGCAGCGATACGGCGGTCTTTACGCTGGTGCAGCGGCTTTACGACTTCTCGCGCAGCCATCCTTGGCCGGATCATTGGCTTCAGGAAGCATCCTCAGCTTTTATGGCTCCGGATCTCGATGCCTTAGAGAAGAGCGCATGGGTCCAAAGCCTATTGGCCGATACGAAGTTGGCGCTGGGAGGCGCGATCAGCTTGCTGACTCAAGCGAAGGCGCTGGCGTTGTCTCCAGGAGGGCCGGAGCCGTACGCCGTCACGCTGGAGGACGATCTGAACGTGGTCCGCTCGCTGCAGGAAGCGGTGGCAGGCGGAGCTTGGGCTTCGTTGTATGACGCCTTTCAGGCTGTGAACTTCGGCAAGCTGAAGCCGGTCAAGAAAGACCAGACCGATCCGGAGGTGCAGGAGCGGGTTAAGGCGCTGCGGGAGGAAGCGAAGAAGACGGTGACCGATTTGCGCACGCAACTCTATGGCCGGCCGCCGGAGGCGTTTTTGCGGGAGATGCATGACATGGCTCCGCTGCTTGGCGCGTTGTCCGAGCTCGTAAGCGAATTTGGGGAACGTTACCGGCTGCAAAAAGTGTCCAAGGGCTGGCTCGATTTCTCCGACCTGGAGCATTATTGCTTGCAGATCCTGCGGCATCCGGATTCGGAGCCGGGCGAGCTTCGGCCGTCCGATGCTGCCTTGGAATACCGCCGGCAATTCGATGAGGTGCTGCTGGACGAATATCAGGACACCAATACGGTGCAGGAAACGATCGTACGGTTGATCTCCCGGGAGAACCCGGGCAACCGGTTTATGGTCGGCGACGTGAAGCAGAGCATCTATCGTTTCCGCTTGGCTGAACCGGGGCTGTTCCTGGAGAAATATCGGACCTATGGCGACGATTTTGACGGAGCCGGGCTGCGCATCGATTTAGCGCGGAACTTCCGCAGCCGGCGTGAGGTCGTTGATGCGGTGAATTTGCTGTTCCGGCAAATCATGAACGAAAGCGTGGCGGAAATTTCGTACGATACACGAGCGGAACTGGTGTATGGAGAAGGTTTTCCGCCGGAGGGGGCGGAGGATTATCGGCCCGAGCTCTTGCTGATCGATCGCGACAACGGCTCAAGCGGCGGTTCAGATTCGTCCGAACGCGGGGACAACGAATGGACGGACGGCGACGGCGGGGATGAGGAAGATGAGGCGGCGCTGATTGAAGCGGTGCGGCTGGAAGCCCGTGCGATCGCGGCCCGCATTCGCGGCATGCTGGGCGAAGGCGGCGAACCGCTGCGCATCTACGACAAACAGCTGCAGGCGATGCGCCCGGTCGCTTTCCGGGACATGGTGATTTTGCTGCGCTCAACGCTGACCTGGGCGCCGGCGATGATCGAGGAGCTTCGGATGGAAGGAATCCCGGCGTACGGGGAACTGAGCCAGGGGTATTTTCAGGCGTCCGAGGTCGAGACGATGCTGTCGCTCCTGCAGGTGATCGATAATCCGCTGCAGGATATTCCGCTGGCGGCGGTGCTGCGTTCTCCGCTGTACGATTTCTCCGAGGAGGAGCTGGCGGACATTCGCCTTGCTTCTCCAAGCGGCCGTTACTATGAGGCGGTGCTCGCACGGGCAGCCGCAGGGAATGCGGAGTCGGCTTTGAGCGACAGCAGGGGAGGCGACGCCGGGGAAGCCTCGGTGTATCACCCGGAGACGGGGCAAATTGAACCTTCGGCCAATGATGCTTTGGCGCTGAAGCTGCAGGCTTTCTTACGGCAGCTGGAAGCTTGGCGGAGCATGGCGCGGGTTGGACAGCTGGGCGACCTGATCCGAGAGATTTACCGGGAAACCGGTTATCTGGAATGGGTTGGCGGCTTGCCGGGCGGAACCCAGCGTCAGAGCAACCTGCAGGCGCTGCTGGATCGGGCGAGACAATACGAGGTATCGTCTTCTGCGCCCGGGTTGTTCCGCTTCTTGCGTTACGTCACACGGTTGCGCGAGAACGGCGGAGACCTTGGAGCTCCGGGGGATGCCGGGGAACAGGGCGACGGCGTTCGGATCATGACGATCCACAAGAGTAAAGGCTTGGAGTTTCCAGTTGTGTTCGTCGCCGGACTGTCCAAGCAATTTAACCGGCAGGATCTGAACGCGCCGTTTCTGATGCATAAGGAGCTGGGTTTTGGTCCGAAGTACGTCGACGCGAACACGCGCGTCAGCTACCCGACGCTGCCGAACCTGGCGATCCGGCGGCGGGCGCAAATGGAGCTGCTGGCGGAGGAGATGCGCGTCTTGTACGTGGCGCTCACCCGCCCGAAGGACAAGCTCGTGCTCGTCTCCTCGGTCAAAAATCTCACCAAGTCCGTCGAAGCTTGGGGCGGTGCACTTGAGGCAAGTGAACAGCAGCTGCCAGATTACTTGCTGGCGCGCGGCCGCTGCTATCTCGACTGGATCGGCCCGGCGTTGATTCGCCATCCAAGCGCGCGCGAGCTGCGACAGTTTGCCGGGCTGCCGGAGGTTGGCCCTGCCGTGTTAGCGGACAGCCCTTCTGACTGGCACATCGCGTTTCTTTCCGCCCGCTCGGCGGGACAGAACGGAGGAGCGGAAACAGAAGCGGCAGCAACTGCAGAGGCTGCGGCGGTGGACACGGCGCAAATCAAGGCGCTGCTGTCCGGGCAGCCGACAGCGGTCCTTGCAGAGGATGCGGACGGTACCGAGGCCGCTGAGATGAGAGCTATGGTGGAGTCCCGGCTCAGCTGGACGTATCCTTATGCGGCAGCAAGCCGAATCGCGGCCAAAACCTCGGTGACGGAGATGAAGGCGCTGCTGATGCTGCAGGAGGAGCCGGTGCGCGACGTCTTCGCCGAAGCGGAGCTATTGCGCGAGCGGGAGCAGGCGGAGGCGGAAGAGCAGCCGGATTTCAAGCTGCATCTGCGGCGGCCACGGTTCATGGAGCAGCGCAAGCTGACCCCAACCGAACGCGGGGTGGCCTACCATACGCTGATGCAGCATCTGCCGTTTGACGCAGAGCCGGGAATCGCGGTCGTCCAAGCGACGCTCGCCCGGTTGATCGAGCGGAAGATTATGACCGCTGAGCAGGCTGCGGCCATCGAGGTGGATAGCATCGCCAGATTGCTGCAGAGCCCGCTTGGCGAACTGCTGCGGCAGGCGGACTGGTTGAAACGTGAGATGCCGTTCAGCTACGGGCTGCCTGCAGCGGAAGCCTCGCCGCAGCTGGGGGGCTTGGAAGCCATGCAAGACGGCACAGCAGGCGACGCAATCCGGGAGCTGGATGGGGAAACGGTGCTGATCCAGGGGATCGTGGACTGCCTGTTCGCTGCAGGCGGCAAAGTGTACCTGCTCGATTACAAAAGCGACCGGGTGCTGGAGCATCGCGGCGGCGCTGCGGCCCTGGCGGAATCGTACCGGTTCCAGCTGGAGCTGTACGCCAAGGCGGTTGAGGAGATCACCGGTTCGACCGTGGATGAGAAGTGGTTGTATTTCTTCGACGGCGGCCAAGCGGTGAGACTGTAATCTAAAATGAGTATGGATAGAATTGCAGGTTTTACGGCTTTATGAAAAAAGGGATGTTTTGAACGCCGGCGTACTTGGCCGGAATCAAGGGGGAGAAACGGATGCGCATTTTACATACGGGCGATTGGCATTTGGGGCGCACGCTGGAGGGACGCAGCCGGCTCGCAGAGCAGGAGGCGTTTCTGGACGAGCTGGTGCAGATGGTTAAGGAGCAGCAGGTTGATCTCGTCCTGATGGCGGGCGACGTCTATGACAGTGTGAACCCGCCGGCTGCGGCGGAAGCGATGTTCTATGAGGCGGCGGCGCGGCTGACGGAGACCGGCTGTCATCTGGCGGTGATCGCCGGGAACCATGACCAGCCGGAGCGGGTGGCCGCGGTATCGCCGCTGGTTGCGCGCCGGGGCATTTCGCTGGTGGGGCTGCCGGTGCCGGAGGCGATCACCGTTCCCGTGCCGCGCACCGGGGAGACGGCGGTCATCGCCGCGCTGCCCTATCCTTCCGAAGCCCGGCTGTCCGAGCTGCTGGCCGGCGACGCGGATGAATCCGAGCTGCGGCTTGCCTACAGCGCCAAGGTAGGGCTGCTGATGCGCCAGCTGGCCGGTGCGTTTCGCCTGGACACGGTGAACCTCGCGATGAGCCATATCTATGTGCTTGGCGGCGTGGAGTCTGACTCTGAACGGCCGATTCAGGTTGGCGGCGCATATACCGTGGACCCGTCGGCGCTGGACATCGGCGCGCAATATACGGCGCTGGGCCACCTGCATCGGCCGCAGGCGGTGAAGGGAGGCGGATTGACCCGGTATAGCGGGTCGCCGCTGGCGTATTCTTTTTCTGAGGCAGGACAAGCCAAATCGGTGATGCTCCTGGACGTGGCGCCCGGGAAGGAGCCGATCTTGGAGGAGCTGTACCTGAGCAGCGGGCGGCCGCTGGTGCGCTGGAGCTGCCGGGGCGGACTGGCAGAAGCGTACCGCTGGCTGGAGGAGGGGAGGGACGCGAATGCGTTTATCGACCTCGAAATCAGTCTGAGCGAAGCGATGTCGCTGGGCGACATCCAGGCGCTGCGCAAAGCCCATGACGGGATCGTCCATATCCGGCCGGTATATCCGGGACGGGAGCTGCAGGAGGAGCTGGCCTCCCGGGAGAGTGTGCCGGTGCATGAGCTGTTCCGCAAGTTTTATCAGCGGCAAACCGGCGGAGCCGAGCCGGAGGCCGAGTTGGTCGAGCTGTTTATGTCGCTCGTCTCCGAAGAAGAGGACGAAGGTGCGGATGCGGATGGAGCGATGGAGGGAGTAAGCCGATGAAGCCGATTACGCTGAAATTAGCCGGGCTGCAAAGCTACCGTGAGATGCAGACGATCGATTTTACCGAGCTGTGCGAGACAGGGTTGTTTGGCATTTTTGGGCCGACAGGCAGCGGGAAGTCGACGATTCTGGATGCGATCACGCTGGCCCTTTATGGCAAGGTCGGCCGTGCATCCGGCGGAACCCAAGGGATTATGAACCATTTGGAAGACGCGCTGTTCGTCGCGTTTACGTTCGAGCTGACCTCTGCTGCCGGGACGGAGCGTTACCGGGTGGAGCGGCGGTTTAAGCGCCAGGGCGAGCTGTCGGTCAGCAATACGATCAGCCGGTTTATCGAAATTCTGCCGGATGATGAGGAAAAAGTGATCGCCGACAAGCTCGCTGACGTGACGCGCTGCGTGGAACAGAAGCTGGGCCTCAAGATGGACGATTTCACCCGCGCGGTCGTATTACCGCAGGGGAAATTCGCCGAGTTTTTGTCCCTGAAGGGGGCGGACCGACGGGCGATGCTGCAGCGCCTGTTCCACTTGGAGAAATACGGCGACCTGCTCGGGCAGAAGCTGACCCGCAAGGTCAGAGTGAACGAGCAGCGTCGCGCTGAGGTCGCTGCCGAGCAGCAAGGGCTCGGCAATGCCTCCGCCGAGGCGCTGGAGCAAGCGGCGGCAGCGGTGCGCGAAGCCGCAGCGCTCGCCGCCCAGCGGCGCCGCGAGCTGCTGCTCGCGCAGCAGCGCTACGACCAGCTCGCCAAAGTGCGCGAGCTGGCGGTGGAGCGCGCCGAGCGTGCGGCGCAGCTGGAGGCGCTGCGCGCGCAAGGCGGCGAGATCGCCGCGCTGGAGGCGAAGCTGGCGCGCGGGAGCGCCGCCGAGGCGCTCAGGCCGGTGCTGACGGCCTGGCAAGAGGCGCAGCGCGCCGCCGCCGTCCGCGCGCAGCAAGCGGCCGAGGCCGAGCAGGCCGCCCGGGCCGCGGCTTCGGCGGCCGCCGAGGCCGGCGCTGCTGCCGAAGCCGCAGCGGCGGCGCTCGGCCGCGAGGAGCCGGCGTTGCTCGTGCGGCTCGAGCAGCTGGAGCAGGCGCGCAGCCTGCAGGAAGAGGCCGCGCGCCTTAGCGCCGAGCTGCAGCGGCTCGCGGCGCAGCGCGCGGAGGGCGCGCAGCGTAAGCAGCACCTCGCCGAGCAGACGGCGAAGGAGGAGCAGCTGCTGGCCAAGGCGCAGACGCGCCAGCGCGAGCTGGAGCAGCAGCTGAAGGACACGGAAGTTAAGGCCGAGGAGCGTCATCAAGCGCAAGCTGCCGTACGGCTGGCCCAGCAGCTGGCCGCGTTGCAGGAGCAGCTTGCGCAAGCGGAGACCGAGGAAGCGGCTGCGCGTACGAGCTTGCAGCAGGCTGCAGGCAAGCTGGAGCAAATCGCGAGGGAGATTGCCGAGGTACAGCAATCCGGCCAAGCGCTTGCCGGACAGCTCGCGGAAACCGCTTTGGAGCTGACGGCAGTGGAGAAGGAGTTGCAGCAACATGCTGCTGAGCTCACCGGATACGAACACTCGCTGCGTCAGGCGCTGAAAGCCCGTGAACGTCATCTGTGGGCGGCACGGTTAGCCGAGCAGCTACACAGCGGCGAACCGTGCCCGGTGTGCGGCTCCGCGCATCATCCGGCTCCGGCCGAGGGCGATGACGACGGGGGCGCCGGCGAGGAGGCGGAGCTTGAGACGCTCGCCGCCCTGATCGCGGAGGCCCGCGAGCTGCAGTTCGCCGTCGCCCGCGACCGCGACGTGTGCAGCGCGCTGCTGCAGGCGCTGGCCCAGGACGGCGCCTTCGGCTACAGCGGCGAGCCTGCTTCTGCGCCAGGCGCGCTTGCTGCGGGCGAAGCCGCCGCCAGCGCCGAAGCCGCCGCCACAGCGGCTGCGCTCGCCGCGCCGCACGCAGCCGCGCCCGCCGGCCTCGCGGCCCTGCAGCGCCAGGCCGCGGCGCTGGCCGAGCGGCACGCCGCTTGCCGCCGCCGGCTGGAGGCGCTGCAGCGGGACGGCCGCGCAGCGCAAAGCGCGCTGGCGGCCTTGCAGCCGCAGCGTGCCGCCGCCGAAGCGGCGGAAGCCGCGGCCTCCGGCCAGCTGAAGCAGGCGGCCGCCCGCAGCGCGCAGCACCGCGAGGCCCTCGCGGCCAAGCAGCGCGAGTGGGCCGAGCTTTACCCGGACCTCTCGCCAGAGGAAGCCGCCCGGCAAATGGAGACGTATGCCGCCAAGGATCGGCTGGCCGAAGATTTGCGGGGCCGGCTGGCCGTCAGCGTGCCGTTTATCGAGGAGAAAACGGCCAAGCTGCAGGCATTGACCGGCGAAATGATCGAGCTGGACAAAACGCTGGTCCAATGGGAAGTACAGGAGCAAGGGAAACAGGATCTCCTGCGGGAGAAACAGGAGAGATTGCACGCCGTGGCCGGGGAACGTCCGGTTGATGAGCTGCTAACCGAAGCACGGGAGAAGCTGGCGGCCCTTCGTGAGCAGGCGGAGCGCAGCCGAGCAATGCAGACGGAAACAGCGGCCCGAAGCCATGAGCTCGCCAAAGCGGAAGCGCTGGCTGCTCAAGCGGCCGCATCGGCCCGGGAGCAGGAGGCGGAGCTTGCGGCCCGCTGGCTTCAAGCGCTGGAGGCGTCGCCTTTTGAGGAAGAAGCTTCCGTATTGAATAACCTGCTTGCCCCGGGAGAAGCGGAATCGATCGCGGAGACGGTGCAGCAACACCGCAGCCGGGAGCAGGAGCTCGTGATTAGCCTAAGTGAGCTGGACGCCAAGCTGTCGGGACAAACGGTCGGCGACGAGGAATGGCAGCAAAGTAGAGCGGCATTCGCCGCGGCGAAAGAGCAAGATGAAGCGGCCTTGCAGCAAAAAGCCCGGGCCGAGCGGGACTGGGAGGACCTGCAGGTTCGCCATGTCCGCTGGCAGGAGCTGGAGCAGGTCCGCAGCCAGCTGGAGCATGAAGCCGGCTTGCTCGCCAAGCTGCAATCAGCGCTGCGCGGGAACGCGTTCGTTGAGTATGTCGCGGAGGAGCAGCTGATGAATGTCAGCCATGCGGCTTCCCAACGTCTGCGGTTCCTGACGAAGCAGCGGTATGCGCTGGAGACCGACTCCGGCGGCGGCTTTGTCATCCGCGACGATGCGAGCGGCGGCGTGAAGCGCCCGGTGGCGACGTTGTCCGGCGGGGAGACCTTCCTGGCTTCCCTGGCGCTGGCGCTGGCCTTGTCAGCGCAGATTCAGCTTCGCGGCCAATATCCGCTGCAATTCTTTTTCCTGGACGAAGGCTTTGGGACGCTGGATCCCGAGCTGTTGGATACGGTCATCACCTCACTGGAGCACCTGCATCACGACCATCTCTCGGTGGGGATTATCAGCCACGTTGCCGAGTTGCAGACCCGGTTGGCCCGCAAGCTGGTGGTGATTCCGGCGGAAAGCGGCGGGGCCGGTTCCCGGATTAAGCTGGAACGGCTGTAGCCTTCACAAATTTAGAAAGAAAGCGCAAGGCGGGCCTTGTGGCAACGCCGCCGAGTAAGGAGACGAAACGGAGGAGCGGTATGAAGATACGGGTGCTGATCGCAGACGATAACTCGTTTATCCGTGAGGGAATGCGAATTATTTTAAACAGCTTTGAGGAATTCGAGGTGGCGGAGACCGTGGAGGACGGACAAAAGGCGGTCGAGTACTGCCGGTCCAACCCGGTAGACATTGCGTTGCTGGACGTGCGGATGCCAAATATGAACGGGGTGGAAGCGACCCGGCTGCTGACGGAGGAAGGGCTGGCGAAGCCGCTGATCCTGACCACCTTCGACGACGATGAATACGTCATGGACGCGATCCGTTTTGGCGCGAAAGGATATTTGCTGAAAAATAACGACCCGGAACGCATTCGCGACGCGATCAAAAGCGTGTATTACGGCCACAACGTCTTGCAGGACGTTGTGCTGGACAAGCTCAAGCAGACGCTTGCCTCTGGCGGAGCTTCGAAGGAAGCGGAGGTGCCGCCTCCGCCGGAATCGGTGAGCGCGCAAGCGAATGCGACTGCATCGCCGGTGACTCCTGCTGCAGCTTCAACTCCGGTAGGCACCGGCCTGTCGCCAAGCGATCTGGAGCGGTTCACCGAACGGGAGCTGGAGGTCATGTCCCGAATTGCCAAGGGCTTGTCCAACAAGGAAATCGCGAAGGAAATTTTTATATCAGAGGGAACCGTAGCCAACTACATCACCTCGATCCTGAACAAAACCGGGCTGGAGCACCGCACGCAAATCGCCATTTATTACTTGACCGGGAGGGTCCGCTAGCTTATGGAACGGTGGAGCATCGGCAACAAGTGGCTCGTGCTGGGCCTGGCCATTGCTTTGATCTATGCGAGGGAAGCTTCCCCGTCCCCCTGGCTGATCTTGATCGTTTTACTTTATTTGGCCTTGGACCTCACGGCGCTTCTGCTTCCCAAATTGGCGTATCGAAATGCGCTGTACGGAGCGATGCTGATCTACTGCGCCTGTTGCGCGGTTTACGTCTCTCCCGAGTTCGTGCTGCTGCTGCCGCCAACCACCTATGAAATGGCAAAGGGAAAGAGCACGCTCATCGTTGCTGCGGCGCTGCTTGCAGTACCGCTGCTCTTCCTGAAAGGGACGCTGGCAGCGGTATACGCGTTTATCGTGATCATCAGCTTGCTTAACAGGCATCATGTCCGCCGCCTGCTGATGAGGTTAAGCCGGCAGGAGGAGCAGCTCGACAAGCTGCGTTTGACTCAGGATAAGCTGCGGAAGCGGCTGAACGACAATGAGGACTTCATTCGGGCTTCGGAATACACGTATAAGCTGGAAGAACGAAACCGTCTCTCCCAGGAAATTCATGATGGCGTTGGCCACTCCATGACTGGGGCGCTGATCCAGATGGAGGCCGCCAAGCGTGTGCTGCATACCGACCCGCCAGGGGCGGAGAAGCTGCTGCAGAATGCGATTGGCATTGCCCAGGAATCGATTGAACGTATCCGGCAAACGCTGAAGAACATGAAGCCTCCGGTGGAGCAGTTAGGGATCCATCGGTTGAAAAGCGCCGTAGAAGCCTTTGGCAACCGTTCCGGACTGCAGACCCTGGTCGTCCATAGCGGAGATCTGGAGAAGATTACACCGCTTTATTGGAAAATCATTTATGACAACGTGACGGAGGCGCTGACCAATACGGCCAAATACAGTGGAGCTACCTCCGTACAGGTCGAAGTGCGGGTTCTCGGCAAATGGATTCAAGCCGTCGTAACGGACAATGGCCGAGGGCAAGCCAAGATCGTCAAAGGAATGGGCTTGATCGGTATGGAAGAGCGCGCGGCTGCGGTGAACGGCACGGTGATCGCAGACGGCACGCAGGGATTCAAGGTGACCACCTTAATTCCCTACGCACCTCCCGAATCATGAAGAACTTCATTGGCATGGGTCCGCCCCTAAGACAATATGAATTTTCTCATGCGCAAAGGATGAACTTATGCACTGACATAAGGGCATCCTTTTTTTCTACAATAAGGTCAAGAACGAAGCAGAATGGAGAGGTTGCAATGAACGTTTTAGAGATTCGCGGACTCACGAAAAAATTCGGCGACTTTATCGCAGTTGACAATATGTCCTTATCCGTGCGGGAAGGGGAGATCTTCGGATTTCTTGGATCCAACGGCGCCGGCAAAAGCACAACGATCAATCTGGCCGCTTCGCTGCTGCGTCCGACGAGCGGGGAGATCCGCATTTTGGATAAAGACATCAGCAAGCACAACCGCTTCGCCAAAATGAACCTAGGCATTGTTCCGCAGGATTTGGCGATTTACCAGGATATGACCGCTTATGAAAACGTGAAGTTTTTCGCCGGATTGTACGGCTTGCGGGGAGCAGAACTGAAGGAGCGGGTTGAGGAAGCGCTTCATTTTGTTGGGTTGGAGGATAAGGCGAAGAGCTTTCCGAAGAACTTCTCCGGCGGGATGAAGCGGCGGCTGAATATCGCTTGCGCCATTGCCCATCGGCCGAAGCTGATCATCATGGACGAACCTACGGTTGGCATTGATCCGCAGTCGCGCAACTACATTCTCACCTCCGTCCGGAAGCTGAACGAAATGGGCTGCACGATCATTTATACCAGCCATTACATGGAGGAAGTTGAAGAAATCTGCTCCCGGATCGCCATTATCGATCATGGCAAAATTATCGCGGACGGTACCAAAGAGCAGCTGATCGCCACGATCACCGATGTGAAGGAAGTGCGCATTGAACTGAAACAGGATGGCGAAGCGTTCCTGGGGCTGATCCGGCGGTTGCCCGGGGTAAGGACAGTAACGGCACAGGAATCCGAAATTCGTATTCATAGCGACTTGTCGGTGGATAACCTTAGCGGCATCCTGAAGCAGTTAATCGACGGCGGGGCTGTCATTCGTTCCGTTGAGGAGCAGGAGCCAAATCTGGAAACGGTGTTCTTGACGCTGACCGGACGCAACTTGCGGGACTAGAGCAGCGGTCGCAAACCGATCGCTTTGGGAGGAGATCTGAGGAATGAATACATTATCGATTGCACTTAAGGAGCTTAAGCAGGAGGCGCGCAACCGTTGGACGCTGGTGTTTATGCTCGCTTTTCCGATTGTGCTGATGTTAATTCTGGGTACAGCCCTGTCGAACGCTTTTGACAGCACCGCCCAGGTAGGGGATATTCGCGTGTTGGTGAAGGATAACGGTGACAATCCGGCTTTAACACAAGCCTTCAAGGCTTTTGCCCAAGAAACGGCCGGTATGGGACTAACGTTCGAGACGCTGGCTCCGGGGGCAGATGCCCGGAAAGAGGTCGAAGCCGACCATTACGATGAGTACGTAGAACTGAGCGGCCAAGGCGTGTTGCTCTACTTAAGCGGTCGGGATGCCATTCAGGGCAATGTCGTGCAAGGGATGCTGACGGCCTTTGCCCAGCAATATAACGCGATAATGGCTATTGAGAAGAACGCTCCTGGCCAATCGGAAGGAGCGATGGCGGCGGGAGCGGTGAATAACCAGGATTACATCAAAGAAACCTCGATTGCAGCCGACCGTCAGCCCGGATCGCTTGATTATTACGCGCTGGCGATGACCACCATGATCGCTTTGTGGGGCTCGCTGTCCGCCAGCCGGCTGATCACCGGGGAGATTCGGCAGGGGACCAGCATCCGGCTTGCGGCGTCTCCGATTGCCAAAGGCGAGATTTTTGCCGGCAAGGTACTCGGCAACGTGGTCATTAACCTGCTGTGCGTGATCCTCCTGATTCTCTTTAGTAAATATGTCTTTAAGGCTTATTGGGGAGAGCATCCGGGTGCGGTGCTGGCCGTGTTAGGCTCGGAAGTGATCATGGCCGTCAGTCTGGGGCTCGCAGTAAGCTATGTGCTGAAAGAGGCGGCAACGCAAGGAGTGATCTTGATTTTTACTCAAGTCGCAGCGTTCTTAGGCGGAGCGTACTTTCCTATGGGAGAACTCGGCCCGATGGGGGCGGCTGCCAAATTGTCACCGGTTCGATGGGCGAACGTAGCGATTACGCAAATCATTTATAACAATCAAGTTTCGGCGATGTGGCCGGTTGTAGCTCTAAATTTAAGTTTAGGCGTCGTTCTGTTGGCAGCGGCAGCCTGGATGATGCGGCGCAAGGAGGGGCTGTAACATGCTCAAGGACATTTGGTGGTTGACTTCCCAAACTTTGCGGAAGACGTTTCGTAAACGCAGTAATCTCATTCTATATGTAGCCCTGCCGCTGGCTGGAGTCTTATTATCGCTCATGATTTATGGCAACAGCGAAAGTGCCGGACTGCGGGTCGGCGTTGTGAATCATGACGGGAATGAACCGATCGCGGTGGATACGATCCGGTTTCTGGAAGGGCTGGATCAGATTCAGTTGACGGAAGTAACGGAGCAAGGGCTTCGCGAACAACTGGCAGCCGGGAAGCTGGACAGCGGTCTGGTGCTGGGGGCCGGCTATTCGCAAAGCATCCTTGCCGGGGAGCCCGACCATATCGGAATTCAATCGGTCAAAGGCGCTCAGGTCACCGCCTACATGAAAGCGATGCTCTACAATTACACCGGTAATCTGGCTGCCCTTACCCGGGTTGCTCAGGGAGACGAAGCGAAGTTTGCCAAGCTTTACGAAGATTATCAGCACTCCGGGATTACGTTCACCGTCCAGTCGGCTGACAGCTCTGTAGAGCAAAAGCATGCGATGACGTATCAAACGATTGGCTTCCTGGTTATGCTGATGATGATGTCAGCCGTGAATTTGTCGGAGTTGATTCTGAAAAGCCGGGAGGACCGCACCTTCTTCCGTGTGATTTCCTCTCCGATCAACGCCAAGCATTTTGTGATTTCTAACTTGATCGTCAATTTCGTGGTGATGGCGGTACAGATTGTGGTCACCCTGTTTTTCCTGGAGGTCGTGTTCCACATCGATACTGGGATTCCGTTTGGGCGGATGGCGCTGCTTCTGATGCTGTTTGCGCTCGTATCGATCGGCCTGTCGCTCGTGATCGTCGTGTTCTCTAAGAACAGCGGCATCTCCAGCGCTCTGCAAAATATTATCGTGACGCCGTCCTGCTTGCTCGCGGGCTGCTTCTTCCCAAGCGAGATCATGCCGGAAGCGGTGCGGCGGATCTCCGAGTTCATGCCGCAGCACTGGGTGTTGCAGTCGATTGAAACGCTGCAGCAAGGCGTAGGCTTTGCTCAGATCTGGTTTAACCTGTCTGTACTTGCCGCGTTTGCCCTGGTTTTCTTCCTGCTGGCAGCCTATAAGATCGCACGGAACAACGATACGCGTAATTTCATTTAAAATATTCATTCGCCGGTGATGTACATCACAGTAACAGTATCAACCTGCTGTTATACTACAGTTAGCCGACATCCTATTTGCAAGCACCCCGCCGGACGTATTGGTGACAGAAAGAGTCGTTGCTTTTTCCGTCCAATACGTCCGTGCGTAAAGCCAACTCATTCTGTGAGGCGGCAGGGTGCTTCTTTTTTTTGCCTATTTTCGGTAAAATGAAACCTATCACAGAATCTGTTTAGGAGGCTTTCCGATGGACAACTGTTTGTTTTGTAAAATCGTCGAGGGGACGATCCCGTCGAACAAGGTGTATGAGGATGATCGCGTTCTTGTTTTCCACGATATTCAACCCGCTGCACCGGTACATGTGCTGATCATTCCTAAGAAGCATATCGCTTCCATGAATGACGTGGCTCCCGAAGATTTTGCTCTGATCGGCGAGATGCACCGTGTTGCGCAAGAAACCGCGAAGAAGCTAGGCGTTGCAGAGAGCGGGTACCGGCTGATCAACAACTGCGGACCCGACAGCGGACAAGCGGTCGCGCATCTGCATTACCATCTGATTGGAGGCGCCAAGCTGGGCGCGTTGGTGCAATCCTCTAGCTCTCACGCGCTCTAAAACTCCTTTTAGAATTTGGAAGAGAAAAAAGCCGGTGCTCAGGTTGACACCCTATTTCTCTTTCCCCTATAATGAAGTTTGATGAACCGTGTTATGCTCTTGGACGGTCTGGTCGGAGGGAGGGAAAACTGGTGTCTGAAACTAAAGTTCGCAAAAACGAGACAATTGATGCTGCACTTCGTCGCTTTAAACGTTCCATCGCGAAAGATGGAGTATTGGCTGAGGTGAAGAAACGTAAGCATTATGAAAAGCCAAGCGTAAAGCGCAAGAAAAAGTCCGAGGCTGCTCGTAAGAGAAAGTTTTAGGAGGATTTAATCAGCGATGAATCTTAGCGAGCGATTGAACGAAGATATGAAGCAAGCGATGAAGAGTCAAGACAAGTTCAAGCTCTCCACCATTCGAATGGTTCGTGCTACGATCAAGAATCTTGAGATAGATTTGAAAAGAACTTTGAACGATAATGAAGTGCTTGATATCCTAAGTCGTGAAATCAAACAGCGCAAAGATGCCCTCCAAGAATTTGAGAAAGCGGGTCGTGACGATCTTGCCGAGCAAGTGAAAGCGGAAGCGGAGATCCTTGCTGAGTACCTTCCCGAACAGCTAAGCGAAGAAGAAATTAAAGTCATTGTACAGCAGACCATCCAGGAAACCGGTGCTTCTTCGAAAGCCGATCTCGGGAAAGTGATGAGTGCACTGATGCCCAAGGTAAAAGGCCGGGCAGACGGTAAGCTCGTAAACCAGACGGTTCAACAGCTTTTGCCATAACTTCGAGAGACAAACACCTTTTACGATGTATTCGTAGAAGGTGTTTTTTCATGTGCGCCCGGCATGGGCGATAAGCAAACCCAGGACAAACGTGTCAAGCGGTTGAACCGCCGTATGCCGAACGGTACGTACGGTGTGGAAGGTCGGCTACTCAATTCATGGGTAGCCTCCTATCCGATTATATATCCCCCCCATGAAAGCCAAGGTTGCCGGCCTAAGCAACCTTGGCTTTTACTTCTCCTTTTCCATTCTCATAAATCCAAGCAGGGCCGCATAATTTGTACAGTAGGGGAAGGAGGATTGTCTCATATGAGCCGGTTTGTCCGCAAAATTCGCAAATGGACGGTCGATGCGCTCGACCTGCCCAGTGACCTTGTATTCGATTTGCCGAGGCTCACCTTAATTGGAGGTCAGCAGCTGTATATAGAAAATCATCGGGGCGTGGTCCACTTCTCTCCCGAAGCGCTGCATTTGGCGCTGAGTGAAGGAACGCTGGAAGTCGAGGGAAGCGGCTTGGTTATTAAAGCCATCATGCCCGAAGAAGTGGTCGTGGAAGGGCGGATCTTCGGCATTAAATATCGTGGAACGGGGGAATGAAGCGTGAAATCACCGGCCTTAAACCAGCTGAGAGGCATCGTTACCATCACGGTCCGCGGAGGATCGATCGAACAGCTTGTGAATGAGATATCTCACCAGGGCATCGACATTTGGGATGTCCAACCCTTGCCCGGAGGGCAAATGAACATGAAGATCGCGCTGCCCGACTTCTTTCGGCTGCGGCCGCTCTTGAAACGGACAGGCTGCCGAATGTCGGTTCAGGGACGCTCCGGGCTCCCGTTTGTGTTAGGCCGCGTATGGAAGAGGAAGGGGTTTATCGCCGGATTCGCTTTATTTGTTGCGGCGATTTTTTGCTTATCTTCGCTGGTCTGGGATGTCGAGGTAGTAGGGAACAAGGAGATTGCCTCCCAAGATATTCTTCAAGCGGCTAGACAAGAGGGCATTTATCCGTTTCAATGGATTTTTCGTTTGCCTGAGCAGGACAAGCTGTCTGCCGAACTCACCCGCAAGCTGCCGGGCACGTCCTGGGTTGGGGTTACCCGTACGGGGACAAAAATCACGATCCAAGTGGTGGAGGCGACCAAACCAAAGGACCAGAAACTGGTCAGCCCAAGCCATTTGATCAGCAAGCATGACGCGGTGATCACACATATTTATGTGGAAAAAGGTCAGCCGGAGGTCAGGAAAAACGATCGGGTGAAGAAAGGACAAGTGCTGGTGTCGGGATTCCAAGGCGGCAAGCTGGTCGTGCCCGTGGCGAAGATCCGTGGTATTGTCTGGCACGAGTATAACATCCAGGTACCGCTGGTATATAAGCAGAAGGTTTACACGGGAGAGCGCAAGCAACGGGGGTATTTATATTTTGGCAATACTGCGATTCAGTTAACCGGTTATGGCAAAGTGACTTATGCACAATCAGAGACGATGACCGATCAGGATCCGTTGACATGGCGCGGTTGGAAGCTCCCGATTGGCTGGATGACCGAGAAGGTGATGGAAACGACGGAGCTTGAACTGAAACGGACGGAGGAACAAGCAAAACAGGAGGGAATTGAGCGAGCGAAGCGCGATATTCTGGCGAAATACGGCACGGATAGCGTCATTCTGGATCAAAAAATTTTGCATGAGAAGGCGGACAATGGTAAAGTTTATATAAAAGTGCATTTCGAAGTAGAACAGAACATTTCGGAAGAAGTGCCGATAGTACAAGATCAAGGAGAATGAGGCTATTTGTCGGAACAACTGGTGAACATCAAATTACCGCTTCACAGTGCGGCTGAAGGACTCTCTTTGTTTGGCCCTCAGGATTCGTTCCTGAAATTAATTGAACAGCATTTACCAGCAAGCATTGTTTTGCGAGAATCGGAAATTACCATCCGCGGGGAACAACGTGAGGCGGAGAAGGTAGAGCAGTTGTTTGAAGTTTTGCTAGAACTGATTCGGAACGGATATATCTTGACCGAACGGGACGTGTTATATGCCGTCGATTTGGCTAAGGATTTCCGCGCGGATCAGCTGCTTGATTTATATAAAGGTGAAATTGCCATTACTTATCGCGGCAAGCCGATTCGGGTGAAGACGATCGGGCAGAAGCACTACGTTACGACGATTAAGAAACGGGACGTCGTCTTTGGCGTCGGCCCTGCCGGGACAGGCAAAACGTATTTGGCCGTTGTCCTCGCGATTAGCGCGCTCAAGGAAGGCTCGGTCAAACGGATTATTTTGACTCGTCCGGCGGTCGAAGCAGGGGAAAGCCTGGGATTCTTGCCTGGGGATCTCCAGGAGAAGGTGGATCCTTATCTGCGTCCCCTGTATGATGCATTGTACGATGTTATGGGACCGGAGCAGACCGCTAAGGCGCTGGAGCGCGGGTTAATCGAGATCGCGCCGCTTGCCTATATGCGGGGCCGGACGCTGGATGATTCCTTTATTATTTTGGACGAAGCCCAAAATACGACGCCGGAGCAAATGAAGATGTTCCTGACTCGGCTAGGCTTTGGTTCTAAAATGGTAATTACCGGGGACGTGACGCAAATCGACCTTCCCAAAGGGAAGAAATCCGGTTTGGTCGAAGCGAAGGCGATTTTGAGCGGAATCGAAGAGATCGGATTCGTCCAATTTGCCGAGTCCGACGTCGTTCGTCATTCGCTGGTCCAGAAGATTATTATGGCGTACGACCGCGCTGCCGAAAACCAAGGGTAAGCTTCCCAGACGTTGTTAGGGTTTACCATGTTCAGGAGGGCTGTCTAATATGACAAATGACGATCAGCAAAAGAAAAGCGCGTTACAATTCAGATTTGCAGGATGGAAGCATAGCACCAGCGTGCGTTATGTTCTGTTCGCGCTGCTTGTCGTTATGTTCTACGTCAGCTTGGCGCCCAAATTGTTGCCCGAAACGTATGACATTGCGGTAGGTTTGCCGAGCGAGAAGGAAATCTTGGCGCCGATGGACATTCCCGATACCAAGGCGACGCTGAAAGCGCAGGAGGAGGCTGCCGAGAAGGTGGGACAGGTCTACACTATCCTGCCGCTCCGCAACGAAACATTAGTCGCGCAAATGCTTGACCGGATCTTCCGCTTGAACCAGGACGACCAGGTTTCGGAAGAAGATAAGATTAAGATCTATCGCGAGGAGCTGCCGCAGCGCGTTAAGGATTATGTGCAGAACTTCATCATGAACAATCGGAATTCCAGCGTTTATTCGGCGACCTTGTTTGAGGAAGTGACCCAGCGCATTGATGAACAGCAATATCACATTTCGGAAGAGACGTTTATCAAGATCCCTCGCTTAACGGCAGAGGATATCAACGCGATGAAGCCGGTTGCTGCGGATATTGTGGCCCGGCTGACGGCGGATCCGATCGTTGAAGCGCAAACCGCACGGGCAAAAGTCGCGGAAATGGTCAGCACAAGCTCGCTAAGCAAAAGGACTGCACGCGAGGTTGTGCAGGAGCTTGCCCGTCTGTCCATCACCGCTAATAAGTTTTATGATGAAGAAGCAACGAAGGCGGCGAAGGTGGAAGCGCGCGAGAATACGCCTACGGTATATATTAAGCAAGGGGATGTGCTCGTCCATAAGGGCGAAAGAATTACCCAGGAAATGTACACCCTGCTGGAGAAGAACGGCCTTCTCAAGGATGAGGTCGATTATTCACCGCAACTGGGGCTCGTTTTGCTGTCTTTGCTGATGGCGACCGGGCTGATTATGTTTATTCGTCAATCGGAAGGCGCCAGCCGGTTCAAATACAACAACGCGCAGTTCGTTATGCTGCTGCTAATTATTTTTATCACGATTGCTTCGATGCATGTCATCAACATTCTGCAGAGTGAACAGCAGGCTTTTATCGGGTATTTAGCCCCGATTGCCACCGGTGCGATGCTGATTACGCTGTTACTGGATTTGCCGCTCGCTTATCTCTGCTCCTTTTTGTTTAGCGTTCTGGCTAGCATCATTTTAAATCAGCGGCAAAGCGAAATGTTTGATTTTCAGTTTGGGTTCTTCGCTTTGGTGACTTCGTTTGCTGCGATTTTCGCGATTCACCGGGCCAGCCAGCGCTCTACACTGCTCAAGGCGGGGATTATGATCTGCTTGTTTGGCGCGCTGTCGATCTTTGCCCTGCAGCTGATTGATAATCAGGACTGGACGCAAACCAGCACGTTATATGCGCTTGGATTTTCCGTTGCTGGGGGATTGTTGACAACGATTTTGGTCATCGGCTTGATGCCGTTCTTCGAGGTCACCTTCGGCATCCTCTCGGCGCTTAAGCTGGTGGAGCTGTCGAACCCCAACCACCCGCTGCTGCGCAAGCTGTTGACGGAAACGCCGGGGACTTACCATCACAGTGTAATGGTGGGCAATCTGTCGGAGGCGGCAGCCGAAGCGATTGGTGCCAACGGACTGCTGTGCCGCGTCGGTTCGTATTATCACGATATCGGGAAGACGAAGCGGCCGAGCTATTTTATCGAAAATCAGAACAACATGGAAAATCCACACGACTTTATCGATCCGAAGTTAAGCAAATCGATTATTATCGCCCATGCCCGGGATGGGGTGGAGATGCAAAAGGAATATAAGCTGCCGAAGCCGATCCGGGATATTGCCGAGCAGCATCATGGAACGACGTTTTTGCATTATTTCTACCACAAGGCGCTGCGATTGGCGGAGGAACAAGGCGTTGAACCGGATTTCACGGAGGATGATTTCCGCTATCCGGGGCCTAAGGCTCAATCGAAGGAGGCCGCTGTGGTCGGGATTGCCGACAGTGTTGAGGCGGCCGTACGCTCCCTGCGCAAACCAACGGTGGAGCAGGTTGAGTCCATGATCGAGAAAATTATTAAGAGCCGCTTGGATGATCACCAGTTTAACGAATGTGATCTGACGATGCGGGAGCTCGATATCATCGCCCAAACGCTGAAGGAAACGGTAATGGGCATCTTCCATTCGCGGATTGAATATCCGGAGGAAGTCAAGAAGAGTAAAGAGAACGAGGAGAAGGACAGGGGGCAAAACGTAAATGGGCCTACAGCTGGCTTGGAGCAATGAGCAGGATAAAATGGAGATCAGTCAGGAGCTGATCGATCTCTTGGAGCGGGTGCTGCAGATCGCTGGACAAGCGGAAGGTATCACGGAAGGCGAAGTGGCGCTCACGTTCGTGGACGATGAGGCGATCCACGAATTAAACCGCGATTATCGCGGCATCGACCGGCCGACCGATGTGTTGTCGTTTGCGATGAACGAATCGCTGGAGGAAGAGCCGGAAATCGTCTATGAGCTGGAAGAAGACGAAGAGCTGGACGATATGACCGAAATGCTTGGAGATATCATCATCTCCGTGGAACGGGCCAAAGCGCAAAGTGAGGAGTACGGTCATTCGCTGGAGCGGGAAATCGGATTTCTGTTTGTGCACGGGTTCCTGCACCTGCTAGGTTACGATCATCAAGACGCGGTTAGCGAAGCGGAAATGATGGGCAAACAAGAAGCGGCGCTCGCCGAGGTGGGGCTTGTTCGCTAATGAAGCCGTCGCGCCGCTGGAGTTCATCTTTTCGATACGCGTTGGAGGGAATCGCTACTTCGCTAAGGACTCAGCGTCATGTGCGGTTCCATTGCGTCGCGGCGGTCATTGTGATTGCCGCGGCGATTGCGTTATCCCTTCCCGCGAGAGACGTGGCCTTATTGCTGCTCGTCATCGCCTTGGTTATTTCTCTTGAGCTCGTGAATACGGCGATTGAAGCCGTTGTAGATCTCGCAGCCCCTGAGTGGCATCGTCTTGGCAAGATCGCCAAGGATGCTGCAGCCGGGGCTGTACTGGTCGCTGCGGTTTTTGCCTTAGTGATCGGGATATTGATTTTTTACGAGCCATTGATGCGTTGTCTGGGGCTGCTGTAAGATTGGAGCCCGTAACTTATTTTTGCTTTGGTTGAAGGAGATGATATGGTTATGGATTACGGTCAATTGATGAAAGAAGCGATCGAAGCCCGCAAAGCGGCTTATATTCCGTATTCGGGATTCGGCGTTGGGGCAGCTCTGCTCGATAGCAAAGGACAGGTTCACCACGGTTGCAATGTCGAGAATGCGGCTTACTCCCCTGGGAACTGCGCGGAGCGTACCGCGATGTTTCGGGCGATTGCCGATGGGCATCGACCCGGGACGTTCCAAGCTATCGCCGTGGTTGCCGACACAGAGGAACCGGTTGCGCCTTGCGGGGTCTGCCGCCAGGTGCTGCTGGAACTGTGCGGGCCGGACATGCCTGTCATCCTGGGCAATCTGAAGGGCGACATCCGTCAGACGACGGTACGGGAGTTGCTCCCCTACGCCTTCGGCCCCTCCCATCTGGAGGAGCAGAAGTAGTTCAAAAAGGCGGCTTCGGATCACGAAGCGGCGCGCTGATGCGGATTCGACGTCGAATCTTGGATTCAGCTGGGCTTTCCGATCCTGACGTTACTCCAACCGCGATCGAACGCTCCTTGCAGTATCTCTAATGGAACTGAGAGACGTTATTTTGCTGTATAGAGGCGATTTGGAATTCTAACGGAACCAGGAGACGTTATTTCGGACTTTTCACGGAAAATGGACGTCGTGAGTGCCGATAAGGGCTCTGAGTTCCGTTAAAGCGGGAAATCGCCGGGAAATGGGCAAATAAGGTCATTACGTTCCGTTACGAACGGTTGGAGACACGGACCGGGAACGCGGACCAAACGGTCGATGAACCGAACCAAACGCTAGGGGACACAGCACACCGCGAAACCAAAGCGAACCACCACAGATTCTCACACAACACGAACTCACAGAACCAACACAGACCGATCCCGTCAGAAAAACGGATCAGGTCACACGAAAGGAACTCAATATATGGCAAAAGCAAAATTCAAATCCGGTTTTGTGGCGATTGTGGGACGCCCAAACGTGGGTAAATCCACGCTGATGAACCATATCATCGGGCAAAAGATCGCCATTATGTCCGATAAACCGCAAACGACGCGGAATAAAATCCACGGCGTCTATACCTCGGAAGAGATGCAGATCGTATTTCTGGATACGCCGGGGATTCATAAACGCCAATCCAAGCTTGGCGACTATATGAATACGACGGCGCTCAACACGCTTGGCGAAGTCGAGGCCGTGTTGTTCCTCGTTGATGCCGCGGAAGGATTGGGCGGCGGCGACCGCTTTATCATCGAACGGCTAAAGGATGTACGGACGCCGGTCATTCTGGTGCTGAACAAAATCGACCGCGTTGAGCCGGAGCAGCTGCTGCCGTTGATTGAAGAGTACAGCAAGCTTTATCCATTCAGCGAAATCGTGCCGATTTCCGCAATGCTGGGGAACAACGTAAACCGGCTGCTGGAGCAGATCGGCAAATACCTGCCGGAAGGACCGCAGTATTATCCGGAGGATCAGGTCACGGACCATCCGGAGCAATTTGTCTGCGCCGAGCTGATCCGTGAGAAAATCTTGCATCTCACCCGCGAGGAAGTGCCGCACTCGATCGCTGTCACGATTGAAGATATGCGCGTGCAGGAGAACGGCGTGGTGTACATTTCCGCGGTCATTTTCGTCGAGCGTGATTCCCAGAAGGGGATCATTATCGGCAAGCAGGGGGCGCTGCTGAAGGAAGTAGGTAAGCTGGCCCGGCAAGATATCGAGAACCTGCTTGGATCGAAGATCTTTCTTGAGTTATGGGTGAAGGTGAAGAAAGACTGGCGTAACCAAGAACGGATCTTGAAGGACCTCGGGTTCCATAAGGACGCTTAAGGCGTAACGTTTAGTTCTAGCTTTATACTGGGAGTTATTGCAACGCATAGATCCCGTTCATGCGCACATCCTATTCTTTGTAGATGCAGGCGTCATTTCCGAAGAAAGGGTGAATACGAATGCGAGATTTTTCGTGGAAGTATTTTGCGATGACTGGAGATGTCGATGCTTACTTGCTTTATAAAGAAGCCAGCAGCGCGTATGAGGAGGAGGCTGCGGCTGCCGAAGAGCTGATTCTAGAGGCAGAAGCCGAGTAGTACGGATCTGGCGGGAGAGGCGAGTTTGGGGGAAACGAAATGCTCTACAGGGTGGAAGGAATCGTCATCCGCAGCATGGATTATGGGGAAGGCAATAAAATTATTACATTATGTACCGAAACGAGCGGCAAAATCGGGGTACTGGTGCGCGGCGCCAAGAAGGTGAAGAGCCGCCACGGGGCCCTGACTCAGCCTTTTACACATGGAGAATATGTGTTCTTCCGCCAAAACGGCGGTTTGGGCACCTTAAACCAGGGTGAGATGATTGAGTCTCACTTTTCTTTGCGTGAGGACCTATTTCTCGCGGCTTACGCTTCGTATGCCTGCGAGCTGTTGGACAAGACGCTGCAGGATGAAGAGGTGGGCAGCTTCTGGTTCACTCAACTGAAAGCTTGCCTGGATGGTTTATCGTCGGGCAAGGACCCGCAGATCGTCACCCACCTGTTCGAAATGAAAATCTTGCAGGCTGCAGGCTACGGTCCTTCGTTTGAAAGCTGCGTTTCCTGCGGGCGAGTTGACGATTCACCGTATGTCAGCCCGCGGCTAGGCGGGAGGCTCTGCCGATCCTGCCGTCACCAAGATCCGGCCGCGATGCAGGTCACACCGGGAGTGCTTAAATTGCTCATGTTATTTGAAAAAATGGACCTGCGCCGGCTCGGAAACGTAGAGGTCAAGGACGAGACGAAACGGGAGCTAAAGACCGTGATGCGCGCCTTCATGGATATGCAGCTTGGGATGAAGCTGAAATCACGCCATTTTCTCGATCAACTGGACAAGTATGAAATTTGACGAACGCGATAAAATTAGTTAATATATAAAAGAATTTCTCCCTCGAAGTGTCATTTTCAAGAGGGAGACTTGTGCGTTGAACGGGAAGAGTAACAAGAAGAAGTCTATGAACTCCTTTTTCTGAGTCGATGTTGGTGGATCAGGAGAGGAACAAGCGACCGGGGAGGGTGGGAGCCCGGATAGACGGTCTTGTGAAGCGGCAGCCCGGGAGCACAAACCGATCGTGAAAAGCGGATTTGCCGGCAATGGTCACCGATAGGAGGCCGCGGCAAATCAAGTAGGGTGGAACCGCGGGAACTTATAAGTATGAGGAAATGGCCTCTTACAGCTCTCGTCCCTACGTCTGACAGCAGGCGTAGAGGCGGGGGCTTTTTATTTCTCCCTTCTAGCCCATGCTTGCTGAACAAACCTGAAGGTTAGGAGATGAGGTTCGCCATGAGTATCAACTTTCAACAAATGATTTTGACGCTGCAGCAGTTCTGGGCAGAACAGAATTGCATCGTCGTGCAGCCGTATGACGTGGAAAAAGGGGCCGGTACGCTGAACCCGATGACTTTCCTGCGTTCGATTGGCCCTGAGCCGTGGAATGTGGCTTACGTGGAGCCTTCCCGGCGTCCAGCGGACGGGCGTTACGGGGAGAACCCGAACCGGCTGTACCAGCACCATCAGTTCCAGGTGATCATGAAGCCATCGCCGGATAATATCCAGGAGATTTACTTGGAAAGTTTGAAACGGCTGGGCATCAATCCGCTGGAGCATGACATCCGGTTTGTCGAAGACAACTGGGAGCATCCGGGCTTGGGCGCATGGGGCCTCGGCTGGGAAGTTTGGCTAGACGGCATGGAAGTCACGCAGTTTACTTACTTCCAGCAAGTCGGCGGGATCGAAACGAATCCGGTAGCCGTAGAAATCACTTATGGGATGGAGCGTCTGGCCTCCTACATTCAAGACAAGGAGAACGTGTTTGAGCTCGAATGGGTGGATGGCACGACTTACGGTGATGTTTTCCATCAGGCCGAATATGAGCATTCCAAATACACGTTTGAAATCTCTGACGTGAAAATGCTGTTTACGCTGTTTAATATGTACGAGCAAGAAGCTAACAAAGCGATGGAGCAGCATTTGGTGTACCCGGCTTACGATTATGTGTTGAAATGCTCGCATACGTTTAACCTGCTGGATGCCCGCGGCGCGATCAGCGTCACCGAACGGACAGGGTATATTACGCGGGTGCGGAATTTGGCCCGTCAGGTTGCCGCAACTTACTTGGAGGAACGCGAGAAGCTTGGATTCCCGATGCTTCAGAAAGGGGGTGCTGCACGTGGCTAAGGACCTGCTGTTTGAAATTGGACTTGAAGAAATGCCGGCCCGGTTTATCCGCGCTGCGATGGAGCAATTAAAGGAGCGGACGGTGAAATGGCTGGAGGAATCGGTCATACAGCACGGAGCAGTCGAAGCTTATGCGACCCCTCGCCGATTGGCCGTTCTCGTCAAAGACGTGGCAGAGAAGCAAGAGGACGTGCATGAGGAGGTTAAAGGGCCTTCGCGTAAAATCGCCCTGGATGAAAACGGACAGTGGAGTAAAGCGGCGCTTGGCTTTGCCCGCAGCCAGGGTGCCAGCCCGGAACAGTTTACGTTCCGTGAGGTTGGCGGCACGGAGTATGTTTATGTCAGCAAAAGCCGGATGGGCGTAGAGACGTCCAGTCTTCTTGCCGAGGGATTGCTGGGCATTTTGCAGGCGATGAATTTTCCGAAGAACATGCGTTGGGGGAATTACGACTTTAAGTTCGTTCGCCCGATTCGCTGGCTGGTTGCGTTGTTCGGCAAAGACGTTATCGAGCTGGAAATCGCCGGGGTGAAGTCCGGCAATGTTACGCGGGGACACCGGTTCCTTGGAACGGAAACGGTGATCGAAGAGCCTGCAGCCTATGTGGAAACGCTGCGCAGCCAGCACGTGATCGCGGACGTCAATGAACGTCAAGCCTTGATTCAGAACCAAATCGAAGCCTTGGCCAAAGAAAAAGGCTGGCATATCGCCGTGAAGGAAGATTTGCTGGAGGAAGTATTGTTCTTGGTCGAGACGCCAACGGTGCTGTATGGTACGTTTGAGGAGTCGTTCCTGAACATTCCGCAGGAAGTGCTTATTACCTCGATGCGTGAGCATCAGCGCTACTTCCCGGTGCTGAATGCGCAAGGCAACCTGCTTCCTTACTTCGTCACAGTGCGTAACGGGAACAACACGTCGCTGGACGTGATTGCCCGCGGTAACGAGAAGGTGCTTCGTGCCCGCTTGTCCGACGCGAAATTTTTCTATGAGGAAGACCAGAAGCTGGCGATCAAGGACGCGTTGTCTAAACTGGAGAGCATCGTGTTCCATGAGGAGCTTGGCACGATCGGGGACAAAGTGCGCCGCATCCGTCGCAATACGGAGAAGCTGTCGGCGATGCTGAGGACGGATACCGGAACGGCCGAAGCTGCTGCGCGTACGGCTGAAATTTGTAAGTTTGACCTGGTTACCCAGATGGTTTACGAGTTCCCTGAATTGCAAGGGGTTATGGGTGAAGATTATGCCCGTAAAGCCGGCGAACCGGAAGTGGTGGCGAAAGGGATCTTTGAGCATTACCAGCCGCGATTTGCCGATGATGCCGTACCCGCTTCGACCGTTGGCTCGATCGTCAGCATCGCTGACAAAATCGACACGATTGTTGGATGCTTCTCGATTGGGATCATTCCAACCGGCTCTCAGGATCCGTACGGGCTGCGCCGTCAGGCTGCCGGCATCGTGCAGATCATTGTGGAGCATAAGCTGTCTGTTTCGCTCACTGACATTTTCAAGCTGGCGCTGGAAACGCATCAGCAATTCCGCGGGCTGAAACGCAGCGAAGATGAAATCATGAAGGATCTGATGGATTTCTTTGGCTTGCGTGTCAGAAAGACGCTTTCGGACGAAAACCTACGCTACGACGTCGTGGATGCCGTTCTGTCGGCAGGTTATGATGATGTCGTCTCCACGGTAGCTCGCGGCAAGGCGTTAATGGAAGCGGTGGATACGAAGGAAGAGTTCAAAGCAACTGTTGAATCGTTTGGACGGGTCAGCAACCTGGCGGCCAAAGCCACCGGAGAGAAGGTTCGCTCCGATCTGCTAAGCGAACCGGCGGAGCAAGCGCTGTATGAGGCATGGCGTTCGATCTCGGATAAATACCGGGAAACGCTGGCTTCCCGCGACGCGTTTGGTGCGCTGGAGCTGATCGGCGGGTTAAAAGATGCGATTACGGTTTTCTTTGATGCCGTCATGGTTATGGCCGAGGACGATGCGATCCGGACGAACCGGTTGGCATTGCTGGCGGCTATTGATGAAGATCTCAAAGCCTTTGCCGATTTCGGCAAACTGGTTTGGGCATAATAGAAGGCAATGAAGCAAAAGTGTGGCTGACGGCAAGCGAAGGGCTTGCCGTCAGCCATCCATCGCTATTCGGCACATATCGATGAGTTTCGGCACGGTCTTGTTTAGATTCAGGCATTTCGAGGTTATATTGTAATACATGGAGGCGTGGTGGATGCGGATCGTCGTCGATGGGGATTCCTGTCCGGTCAAGGCTGAAATTGTCGAAACGGCCGGCAGATTTGGTGTACCTGTGATCATGGTGGCCTCATATGATCATGTTCTGCAGCCGGAGCCGGGAGTGACGGTTGTCCAGGTTGATCGCAGCGGACAAAGCGCGGATATGTATATCGCCGCTCATGTAGAGAAGGGCGATATCGTTGTGACCCAGGACTACGGGCTGGCGGCATTGATCATTGCGAGAGATTGTCACGGGATATCTCCACGCGGCGATATCTACCATCCGGGAAATATCGACTATTTGCTCGAACGCCGTCATCACCATGCGAAAGCAAGGCGGGCAGGGCACCGCGCCAAGGGCCCCAAGCCTTTTACCATCGAGGACCGTGAGCGGTTTACGGACGCTTTGTCAAAACTTTTGATTCGTTTGCAGGAGAATGTATAGTTTTAGCGAATTACTATTTACGTGTCACCCGAGAGCAGCAAAATGTCGGTGCTTTTGACATTTTGAGCGATACTCACGCGTGAAAGATGAAGGTGATTTGGATGAGTACCGGGCGTGGCATTCCGGAGGAAGTCATCGAGGCGGTTCTGCGTCAGCACGATATCGTCGATACGGTCAGCAAGCACGTTCATCTAACGAAGCAGGGGAAGTATTTGAAGGGGTTATGCCCGTTCCATTCGGAGAAGACCCCGTCGTTTACAGTCACACCCGAACGCCAAATTTTCCATTGCTATGGTTGCGGCAAAGGCGGAAATGCCATCAAATTCAGGATGGAAATCGAAGGATTAACCTTTCCCGAAGCTGTCAGAATCATGGCGGACGAGGCGCATATCCCTTACGAGGATAAGGGCAGAGGTTACGCCGATACCCCGCGTAACCGGGAGTTGGAAGAGCTGCTGCAGGCCCATGAGTGGTCCTCCAAGCTTTATCATTATTTGCTCAAGAACACCGAATACGGAAAGCCGGCGATGGAATATTTGAAATCCCGCGGCTTTACCGACAAGGCCATCGATACGTTCCAGATTGGTTACGCACCCGCCAGATGGGATACGCTCGTCCAGTTTTTGGACAAGAGATCATTTAATCTGGAAACGATGGAGAAGGGTGGATTGCTGTCATCGAAGCAGGACGGTTCCGGTTACGTGGATCGCTTCCGCGACCGGGTCATCTTCCCATTGCACAACCGAAACGGCAAAGTGATTGCGTTTGCGGGCAGAGTGCTCGGCGACGGGCAACCGAAATACTTAAATTCGCCGGAAAGTAAGCTGTTTACGAAGAGCCGTGTTCTTTACAATTTGCATCAAGCCAAGAACGAGATCCGCAAGACGGGCCAAATCGTCCTGTTTGAGGGTTACGGCGATGTCATCAGCGCATGGGAAGCCGGAGTTCACAACGGTGTCGCCACCATGGGGACCGCTTTGACGGAACACCATGCGGCGATCATGCGGAGCCTTGCCGATGAGGTATTGGTCTGCTATGACGGAGACTCCGCCGGTCAGGCTGCAGCCTTAAAGAGCATCCCGATCCTCGAAGGCGCAGGATTCTCCCAGGTAAAAATCGCAATGCTCAGCGAAGGGCTGGACCCTGATGAATTTATCCAAAAGTACGGAGCCGAACGGTTCCGCCATCAAGTTTTGGATGGTGCGGTATCTTCCGTTAAATTTAGGCTTATATATCTGAGAAAAAACCATATACTGCTAGAAGAAGACGGAAAGATCGCTTATATCAAAGAGGCGATGCCGATTATTGCGGCGCTCTCCTCCCCAAGCGAACGCGAAATTTATTTGAAGGAGCTCTCCGCCGAATTGCAGGTGTCCTTCGACAGCTTGAAGCAAGAGTGTAACGAGCTGAGAACGGCTATGCAAAAAAAGGCAAATGCCGGGGATAATAAGCCCGAAAGGTGGAATAATGGTAGGCATAAAAAAGGGCAGGCATCCATGCCGACGTTGCTGCCCGCTTTTCATGTGGCGGAACGGAGACTGCTTTCATTCATGCTGCAGGACGAAGAGGTGTCCCGCTATGTAGGCGAACGCCTTGGGACGAACTTTAACATCGAAGATCATGTGGCGATTGCCGCTTATCTATACGCCTATTACGCGCAAGGGAAACCCCCGGATGCCAGCCGTTTCATTTCCTCACTTCAAGATGAGCGGCTAGAGCAGACGGTCATCTCGATCGCGATGATGGATACACCGGCCGAATGGACAACACAGGAGCTGGACGATTGTATCCGTGAAATTCAGAAGGTGCCGCTGCTGGAGCAGATCAAACGTAAGAAAGAGGAAATGGTTTCGGCCGAACGGGCCGGTGACTATTTGCGTGCGGCGCAAATTGCAAGTGAGATTATTGCCCTAGAGAGACAGTAAGACGAACGGACTTTCGATGATGTTTCTAGGGAGGAGGGAGCCAGAAATGACGAATGAACAACATACTGAACTAGAAACGGAACTCACCTTGGATCAGGTAAGGGATCAATTGATCGAACAAGGGAAGAAAAGATCATCCTTAACTTATAAAGAAATTATGGAGAAGCTTTCGCCATTCGATCAGGATCCCGAGCAAATGGACGAGTTTTTTGAACAATTGGCCGATCTCGGCATCGACATTACCGGTGACGGCGACGATGATCATCGGAGCCGCGGCGATGGAGACGACTCGCATGACGATGATTTTAATTATGACGACGACCTCTCGCTTCCTCCGGGAATCAAGATTAACGATCCAGTTCGGATGTATCTGAAGGAAATCGGACGTGTACCGCTGCTGTCGGCGGACGACGAAATGGAGCTGGCCAAACGGATCGAAAACGGGGACGAAGAGGCAAAGCGGCGCTTGGCTGAAGCCAACCTGCGGTTGGTTGTCAGCATCGCCAAACGTTATGTTGGTCGCGGCATGCTGTTCTTGGACTTGATCCAAGAAGGAAATATGGGCTTGATTAAAGCCGTGGAGAAATTCGACCACAAGAAAGGCTTCAAATTCAGTACCTATGCCACCTGGTGGATCCGTCAGGCCATTACCCGTGCGATTGCCGACCAGGCCCGAACGATTCGGATTCCGGTTCATATGGTCGAAACGATCAACAAGCTGATTCGGGTATCCCGGCAGCTGCTGCAAGAGCTGGGACGCGAACCTGCTCCGGAAGAAATCGCTGCGGAGATGGATCTTAGCGTGGAGAAGGTCCGGGAGATCATGAAGATCGCCCAAGAGCCGGTTTCGCTGGAAACGCCGATCGGGGAAGAGGACGACTCCCATCTTGGCGACTTTATCGAAGACCAGGAAGCCTTGGCGCCAGCCGACGCAGCGGCTTACGAGCTGCTGAAAGAACAGCTGGAGGATGTACTGGACACGCTCACTGAACGCGAAGAGAACGTGCTCCGTTTACGGTTTGGACTGGACGACGGACGTACAAGAACCCTTGAGGAAGTGGGGAAAGTCTTCGGCGTAACGCGGGAGCGTATCCGGCAAATCGAAGCGAAAGCGCTCCGTAAGCTGCGCCATCCTAGCCGCAGCAAGCGGTTGAAGGACTTCCTCGAATAGGCGTCATCGCCTGCAATCTTGACCTTCTGCAGCCAAGCAGCAAGGTCATTTTTGTTACAGCGGCGCTTTATGGACGTAGACCCGGAAGCAGGTCGATAACGGCTCTGATGTCCGTTAAGCGTCGTCCCTTTCTTTTGGAATAATTTCCTTCTTTTTCTTTATTGTTTTTTATTTTACCGTTTTTCCCTGGGCATTGCAAATCGCTGTGGAGCTGCTTTCCGCGGTATGTGATGCCCTGGCACTTTATTATCGATCGCTATGTGGCATATCTGCTATTGTTGTGAATTAAGGAAAAAATGGGTGGTGTGGATAACGACATGAAATTGTCAGCTAGATTGCAGCTTATTGCCGACTGGCTTCCGGCCGGATGCCGGTTTGCCGATATCGGTTCAGACCACGCGCTGCTGCCCGTGGCTGCCGTGCGCAGCGGACAAGCGGTCTTCGCCGTCGCCGGCGAAGTGAACGACGGCCCGCTGGAAGCGGCACGCCGTCAGGTGGCTGAAGCCGGGGAGACGGCGCGGATCTCTGTCCGCAAAGGGGACGGACTCGCCGTGATTGCACCCGGCGAAGTTGACGTGATCACCATCGCCGGGATGGGCGGGGCGCTGATCTCCTCCATTCTCGATGCCGGCCAAGCGAAGCTGGCCGGTGTCAAGCGGCTCGTGCTGCAGCCGAACGTTGGCGGAGAATTTGTCCGCCGCTGGTTGCTCGAGCACGATTGGTATTTGGCCGAAGAGGCGATCTTGGAGGAGGACGGCAAAATTTACGAAGTGCTGATGGCCGAAGCCCAGCCGGATGCCGAGGTCCGGAACGCTGAGCTGTACCGTGAACGCCAGCTGGCGGGAGGCCGGGTCAGCTTGACTCGCGAGCTCCTGCTCATGATGGGGCCTCGATTAACCGCGGCCCCCAATGAAGTCTTTTTCAGGAAATGGGAATCAGAGCTTCGTAAGCTGGAGGGGATCCGCCGGTCGGTGGCTTCCTCAACGCTGGAGGCATCCCGTCAGAAGGAAGCGGAGCTTACCCGGTTATCGGAGCAGTTAAAGGAGGTGCTGGCATGTTTGCCAAAGGACAAACAGTAGTGCAATACATGGAGCAGTTGGCTCCTAAGCATGTGGCGATGGAGGGGGACAAAATTGGCCTCCAACTAGGCAGCCTGCAGAAGGAAATTCGGGGCGTGCTCGTAGCATTGGACGTGAATGAGGAGGTTGTAGACGAGGCAATTGCCTTAGAGGCGGATCTGATTGTCGCCCATCATGCCATCATTTATCGTCCGCTGGCTCATTTGCAGAGCGACACGCCGATGGGCAAGGTGTACGAGAAGCTGATCAAAAACGATATCGCGGTATATATCGCGCATACGAACCTCGACGTCACGGACGGCGGGATGAACGACTGGATGGCGGAAGCACTGGGCATCGAAAGCGCCGGTTCGCTTGAAGATGTGCATACGGACAACCTGTATAAACTGGTCGTATTTGTGCCCAAGGATCACCACGAGCCGGTGCTTCAGGCGATGTTGAACGCAGGGGCAGGCCACATCGGTAACTACAGCCACTGCAGCTTCAACCTCGAAGGCTTCGGCACGTTTAAGCCGGGAGAAGGGACCGCCCCGTATATCGGCAGCCAAGGCAAGCTGGAGCGGGTCGAGGAGGTACGCATCGAAACCGTTGTGCCGCAGAGCCTGCGCAACAAGGTCATTCAAGCGATGCTGAAGCAGCATCCGTATGAAGAGGTAGCCTATGATCTGTATCCTATGGATTTGAAGGGGCGCACTTTTGGACTTGGACGGGTTGGGAAGCTAACGGAGCCTGTTACGCTCCGGGACTTCGTGCAGCGCGTCAAAGAGCGACTGGACGTGCCGATGGTTCGAGTTGTCGGGGATTTGGACCGGCCGATTCGCAAAGCTGCAGTCTTGGGCGGTTCAGGCGGACGGTATTGGAAAAATGCCCAATTCCGCGGGGCGGACGTGCTCGTCACCGGGGACGTAGATTACCATACCGCACAGGATGCCTGGATGGCTGGGGTTGCGATCGTCGACCCGGGGCATAATGCGGAGAAGATCATGAAGCCTCGCGTTGCTGCTTGGCTGACTGAAAAATTAAGCGAAGACAAATATGCAACCCGGGTACATGCTTCCCAGGTCAACACCGAGCCGTTTCGATTTATGTAAAATGGCGTCTGGGACCTACGAATATCCGTCTCCAAAGCTGGCAGGAAACGTCAGCCTTACCGGAAAAGCGCTCTTGTCAGCGGACGGCAATGTCTGTATACTAACTAGTGTTGCCTTACGAAAGTTTGACAGACAATCGCCGGCGGCTGCAAAGCCGCGGGAGGAAAGTCCGGGCTCCACAGGGCAGGGTGCTGGATAACGTCCAGTCAGCGCGAGCTGAAGGATAGTGCCACAGAAATGGACCGCCGATGGACTTCTCCACTTCGTGGAGGGGTCACAGGCAAGGATGGAACCGAGGTGTAAGAGACCCCGAGGAACGCTGGCGACTTCGTTCCTGGTAAACCCCACCTGGAGCAAGACCTAATGGGACGCAGCTTCTTTGTGAAGCGGCCTTTGCCCGAGGCGCGTCCGGGTTGGTTGCTGGAGCCGCTCAGTAATGTGCGGCCTAGATAGATGATTGTCACTCAAGGCGGGAGGGTGGTTCCCGTTATACCGCAACGAGTACAGAACCCGGCTTATGGCAAACTTTCATCACTAAAGGGAACATGACTTATATCAATGTCAAAGCCTCCGCATCGCTTGGATGAACTTCCAGCGATGCGGAGGCTTTTGGTTTAGGAAGTTATTTGACGCGATCCACCGCACGCTCCATTTTACGTTGGACTGACTGCGGCCAGAACTGCAGCGGAGCTGCACTGCCACCAGCAGCCTGCAACGCGGCATAGACGTCGATCTGCCCGTACCCGTAATATTTGTCCCGACCTTTTTCACCAAGATCGATGACGTTCTTCCGGATAATGTCCATGACCTCGGTGTTCTTCAGGTCTGGATTCACCGATCGGATCAGAGCAGCGAGAGCTGCGACGTGCGGGCTCGCCATCGATGTCCCGGATAACGCGGCATACTGATTATCCGGATAGGTGCTGGCGATGCTTTCACCTGGGGCCATCACGTCGATGTAATCGCCGTAATTGGAGAAGGAAGCTTTCTGCATGTTATAGTCGGTTGCCGACACGGACAACACTTCAGGATAAGCGGCAGGGTACCCTGGACGTTCGGTATTATCGTTCCCTGTAGCCGCAATCAGCACCACATCCCGCTCATATGCGTACTTGATCGCTTCATGCAAAAACTGGGCATCGGCGTAGTTGCCAAGGCTCATATTAATCACTTTAGCGCCGTGGTCCGTCGCCCAAATGATGCCCTGGGCCACCGAATACGTTGTGCCTGAACCGGATTTGTCTAGCGCCTTCACCGGCAATATTTTGCCGCCCCACATCATGCCGGCGATCCCTTCGCCATTGTTCACATTGGCGGAAATGATGCCCGCCACATGCGTGCCATGCCCAACATCATCGGTAGGCTCCTTGTCCGGTTCGATCACGTTGTAGCCCTTCAGCAATCGGCCCTGCAGATCAGGGTGCGTCAGATCCACGCCGGTATCCACGACCCCTACGATCACGTCGTTGCTGCCCTTCGACAATTTCCAGCCGCGGTTCGTCTCGATAATCGGCAGATTCCATTGGTATTCGGAGAACAGCAAATCGTTTGGAATCTCGGGATTATCTTCGGTGCCAGCTACCTTATCGTCTTTGTAATAGTAGCTCTCCGGATCGTCCCAAATGCTGTCGCCGTTTTCATTGGTCAGATAGAGATAATGCGGCTCGATATACTTTGGCTGCCATTTATTTTGAAAATATTGCTTCAGCTGATTCATGCTCATCGTGTCCGAACGGAAGATGTAGGTGCTGTTCAGCTTCCGCGGCGGTTTGCCGGAGATGTCGGCCAAAATCTGCTTTATTTGCTCGTCTGTTGGCTTGCTGTGGAACATTACAACGATTTCGTTCTCGTAGTAATGGCTTGCTTTTTCGTTGTCATGCCCCGTCTTCACCGTAATGTCTTTCAGCGTGTCCGCATGCACCGATTCTACCTTGAATTTGCCTTCCTTCGGATAAGGAATCAAACGCAGGTTTTTATGCTGGTGATCCTGCACCCGCCCTAAGATTCCGATATCCATTACTGCGATAATCCCTTGCTTTTTGCCCTTCACCGGCTCTGCAGCAATGAAATATTTCGGCTGCTTCTCTGGGAAGGAAGGCGATTCATAACTGCTTGATTTGCTTAACGCTTTTTTCGCGTAACCCAAATAGGTGTTGAGCTGCTTACTTACAGCCGGATCCGGTTTAAAATCCTCCCGCCGAAACTGCCGGGTTTGCCCTTTTGTGGCATCGTACCAGAGGATCGCCTGAAAATGCTTATGATCCTTCTGCAATTTCTGCGCGGCATCTTGCAGCTTGTCACCTATGCTGCCGGGAGAGCTTGCCGCAAGCGAACGAAGATGCCCCCGAGCGTCCATCCGAGATAACCGTTCGGTTGCGGTCATATCCCGTTTCAGCATGCTTTGCTTTAATTTCTGCTCCTCCGCCGGCTTTGGCACGGTTAGCTGAGTTACGGATTTCCGTGGAGTTGTCTTGTCATTGTCCGCGGATGGGAGAAGAAGCGAAACCGCAGCTACCGCCGCAGCACCCGTTAACCCCAAAGCGGTCCATCTGCGCCAGTTCATCAGTTAACCTCCTCGTATAGTATCTTTAAAAAGCTCTTTTAGGTTCATTTCCATCCCCCCGGGGGATGGAAAACAGCCTCCAAATTTCCAGCTTGTTCTTTGAAAATTCCATCAGGGACTGGACTTTCCGGTATGCCTCTGGACAATGGAACGTAGGGTCCATTCGGGGAAATCCTTCTGCCTCCAGTAGCATCGTCTACTCCTTAAGTCTGTTTCTCCGGTACGCGTCTGAGCTTCTTACCCGCTGGCTGTTCCCTTCGGCATCCCATGCCCGGTTTTAGCAGATCCGGGGCAGCTCATGGCCCGAAGTGTGTCCTCATACGCGAGGGTGATAGATCTGCGCGTGCGCCGGAGGCATCCCGGAGCGTCCATTCCCTGAATCCCTAGCGAAAGGAGGAATTTCACTTGAAGCTTTTTGTCGGTATTGACGTGAGCTCGCAAGAGCTCGAAGCGTGTTTCATGAACGCTGACGGTGACAAGCTTGAGACACTCACCGTCAAAAACAATTTGAATGGCGCCTCGCACTTGCGTGACCAAATCGTCGCTGCAGCGAACAAGTTGGCCGTCACCGAGATTCACATCGGCTTGGAAGCCACTTCCGTCTACAGCTGGCACCCTGCCATGTACCTGCATCAGGATCCAGCGCTTCGAGAGCGCAAGGCCAAGGTGTTCACCTTGAACCCCAAGCTCATCAGCAAGTTCAGAGAAGCCTATGCGGATATGGACAAGACCGACCGGCTCGACGCCTGGGTCATTGCGGATCGCCTGCGCTTCGGCCGCCTGACGACCACCATCGTCATGCAGGAGCAGTATGTCGCCCTTCAACGCCTCACGCGCATGCGTTTCCACTTGGTCCATAACTTGGCTCGCGAGAAGCAGTACTTCTTGCAGAACCTGTTCTACAAGTGCAATGCGTTTACAACCGAGGTCGACAGCTCCGTGTTTGGCCATGCGCTCATGGAGATGCTCTCCGAGAAGTTCAGCCTCGATGACATCGCCGAGATGGACGTGGCCGATCTGGCCGACTATCTGCGGGACAAGGGACGCAATCGTTTCCCCGATCCCGAGCGGGTCGCCCGCTGCATTCAGCAAGCTGCCCGCGCCTCCTATCGGCTGTCCAAGGTCGTGGAGGATTCGATTGACCTGGTGCTCGGCACCTCCATCGAATCCATCCGCAGCATCCAGAAGCAGCTCAAGGATCTCGACAAAGCGATCGAGCGGGTCCTCGACGGCATTCAAGGCGCTCAGTGCTTGCTGTCAGTGCCCGGCATCGGCAAAGTCTATGCAGCCGGTCTGCTCGGCGAACTCGGCGATATTGAACGGTTCAAGGATCAAGCCGCCGTCGCCAAGTACGCGGGTCTGACGTGGCGCAGGCACCAGTCCGGCGTCTTCGAGGCGGAGGACACCGCCCGCATCAAATCCGGCAACCGATTCCTGCGCTACTACCTCGTTGAAGCTGCCAACTCGGTTAGGATGCGCGATGAAGAATTCGGTGAATATTACCGGAAGAAGTATCACGAAGTGCCCAAGAATCAACACAAACGCGCCCTCGTCTTAACGGCAAGAAAACTCGTGCGTCTGGTCGATGTGCTGCTACGCAGCGGCCAACTCTACACGCCTCGAAGGAAGGTGAATAGCGCCAAGGATTAACGCCTCCTTTGCCTTAGTCCTTCACGAATTCCCAGTAAAAATCTGGTATCTGACATGGTTTTTGGCTGGGTTTGGTTTGATGCGCCCTTTTTTCGTGACTCCGCGCTCAACAGGCACGGGAAATTTCCAATTCGATTAAATCAACAGCTTGACATCATACCGCTGGACTTTAACATGTGTCCAATGTCCATAGCCATAGCGTGAGGTGATGTCTCTGATTTTATTCTTGAGGGATACCGTATTCTGTAAAATTGTGTTACGATAATTTCGATAATGACTATACCGATCATTACAGGTGAAGGAGAATTGTTCGCATGCCACAAGCCAATAACATCAGGCAGCTGTGTGAAACCACTCGAGAGAAATTAAAACAAGCGGTGGAGAAGCTTGAAACGTTCTTGAACCAACATTCTCTGCCGCAGCTTATGGAAGGCCAAGACGAAGACAGAGTATTGTTTTACCAAGGATTTTTGTCAGATCTGCGTCACCTGCTTGTGTTCAGTGAGGTTTGCTACGAGAAGCTGGGCGTTGCCCTCCGTCGCGGAACCTTTGACGACGAAGCTGCTGAGAAAGTGCTATACCATGTGTACCATGACTGCGTTAATAACTTCTTCTATCCTAAAAATGAAAGCTATTCCGAAGATGGCAGATACGCTTATACCGGGCAGGATGCCATTCGATTCCGTAAGAAGCCGGTTCGCGCGGCGCGCGACATCGTGCTGGATATCACGGGGATTTTTGAGGAATTGCGGGACGATCTAAATTATTATGAAAGCGATTATTTAACCCAATTACGATTAAACCGTTCCGCCAAATAAATGATGGATGAAATGAAACGACAAGATGCCGCGATCACGGCATCTTTTTATTTTTGGGAACGATTTGCTAATTGTGCGGCGCATAAGGGAATCAGGCCGGGGAGAAAATGATACGCGAGGTGATCAATATGCCAAATGGGGAAAAACCCATAGTTAAATGTAGCGTATCCAACTGCACCTATTGGGGAGAGAAAAACGTGTGCAATGCCGACGTCATTATGATCGATGTCGATCAGCATGCGAAGAGCCGTTATTCGGCAGAGTTCGCTGGCGAAACGTTTGATACGGAACACCGAGATACCGCTTCATCGTCCGCTTCCACTTGCTGCCATACGTTTAAACCTAAGTCCAAATCGTCGTAAGGAAAACACATTTCAAGGAGGTGCTTCAGATGACGGATACCAAAGCAGACAAACCCCACAAAAAATCGGCCGAAAAGAGCCGCACCGACTATCCGCGTAAAGTAAATCGTGAGCACCGTGAGGAGTATGCGGCCGAGGTCACGCCGGCCGGGACGTTCAGCGGTAACGTGGTCCGCAGTGAAAGATCCGAAGAACCTCACGATGCCTCCCGGAACGAACTTGCGGATAACGCCAATACGGCGGGACGTACCGTAGGTTACGTCGGCGTTGGTTTAGGGATCGCCTCGTTGTTCTTATGGTCGATTATTCTAGGTCCGCTGGCTGCGGTTATGGGCTTCTATGCCTACAGCCAAGGCAACAAAACATCCGGAGCTTGGGCGATCGGCCTAGGGCTCGTATCCACGTTAAGCTACTTTGTACTGATGCCGTTTACCCGCTAACAGTCGTCCGATGGGGCTGCTGGTGGCGATGGAATCATGACCGTCATATCAATCGGCTAACGTCATCTTTAGGGCGTTGGCCTTTTCTTTTCTGCAGCTTTTATCGAAAAAGGGTGGTATGAGTCGCGGATTGCGTGTAAAATATAGGCATTGAACTAGTTATTCCTCGATAAGGAGCTTATAACGCATGCAAATCGATCCGCGAACGGTGGAACAGCTGATTCAGCTTCAGTCTTTAAACCCATTAAACTTGCAACAATCGTCATCTGAGCGGGTAACCGGTGATACGGACGGCTCGTTGTTTGATATATTGCTTCAGGAGTTGATGTTGGCGGAACAGGGCGAGAAATCGTCACCTGAGACCGAATCCAATGCCGATACTCAATCTTTGTTAGCGTCGCTTCAAGGGTATCTGTATTCTGCTGGTATTGACTCTGGGGAATCGTTGGACGGAGTCTTCGCAGAGATGCTTCCCAATTACTTGACGGCCGCTGCGGCAGAGACGGTAGGGGATGTCCCGGGGCAGGAGTCGGAGGGTATAGCCGATTTGCAGTCTTTGATTGCCCAGGCTAGTGCGCGATATGGAGTGCCGGAAAGCCTGATCAAAGCGGTGATTGCCACGGAGTCGTCCTTTAATCCGCAGGCGGTATCGTCCGCCGGTGCCAAAGGTCTGATGCAGTTGATGGACGCTACGGCGAAAGGGCTGGGGGTCAGCGATCCGTTTGATCCGGCGCAGAATATCGACGGAGGCACCAAATATTTGTCTTATCAAATCCACCGTTACGGCGGGGATATCAAAACGGCTCTTGCGGCCTACAATGCCGGACCGGGCAGACTGCAGCGGCTGGGAATCAGCAACGATGAGCAACTGATGGAGAAGTTCCATTTGCTGCCGCAGGAGACGCAGGGCTATATTGCCAAGATTATGCGAGCGCAAGCGAAATACGAGGCTTAATTGGTTATAAAAATTGAGTAGTACATGATTCGAAAGATCAAAGGGAAAACGCTCCGATCGCGGTGATTTCGGGTATACGCGTTTTTCATTTGATCTTTTTTGAGATGAAGGTGAAAATAATGATCTATTTCGACCATGCGGCGACGACCCCGCCCTACGAGGACGTCACCAAGACTGTTGCAGAAGTTATGGCACGGCACTATGGGAACCCGTCTTCGTTACACCGGCTGGGCGAAGAGAGTGCGAAGCTGCTGGACAAAGCGAGAGAGGTAAGCGCCGCTGCTCTGGGAGTTCAGTCGCGGGAAATCGTGTTTACCGGCGGGGCGACAGAAAGCAACAATATGGCCATTAAAGGGGTCGCCCTTCAGTTTACTGAGCGGGGCAAGCATTTGATCACGACGGCAACGGAGCATCCCTCCGTGTTCGAGAGTGTCAAGCAGTTGGCCACTTGGGGCTGGGAGACGACCATTCTTCCGGTTGACGAGGATGGAGGCGTGACTGTCGAACAGGTGCGGGAAGCGTTGCGTCCAGACACCGTACTGGTGTCGGTCATGCATGTCAACAATGAAACCGGGACCGTACAGCCGGTGGGGGAAATCGGCCGGATGCTTAAAGCGGTTGCGCCTCGGGTGCTGTTCCATGTGGACGGCGTTCAGGGCTTTGGAAAGCTGCCCTTGTCCTTGGCTGACAGCGGAATTGATTTATACAGCCTGTCTGCGCACAAACTAAGAGGACCCAAAGGAGTTGGTCTGCTGTACGTCCGTGAGGGGCTCCGGCTTGCGCCGCTGCTGGCAGGCGGCGGACAGGAGGGGGGCTACCGTTCAGGTACGGAGAACATCCCTTATATCGTGGCTTTCGCCAAGGCGTTGCGTCTGGCGAAGGAAGGCCGCGAGACTCGGGCAGCCAAGCTGTATGGCTTACGTGAGCGTCTAATGCATGGGCTTGCAGAGCTGCCAGAGCTGACGATCAATTCCCCGGCGCAAGGAGCGCCGCACATCGTGCATTTTTCTTATCCGGGGATGAAAGCCGAAGCGTTGCTGCACATGCTGGAGGAAGAAGGATTTTTCGTATCCACCCGCTCGGCTTGTTCTTCCAAGCGAAGTGAACCGAGCCGCATCCTGCTGGCCATGGGCAAATCCAAGGAAGTGGCCTCGTCCGGCATTCGGATCAGTCTGGGCGAAGAACATGAAGAACGAGACATTGACGCCCTGCTCGCCGCGTTAAAGCAATGTGTTAAGCGGCTGCAGGTTTTACGATAGGAGAGAAATGTTAAAATGGAATATGATATGTTGCTGCTCCGTTTTGGAGAAATTACCCTCAAGGGGCGAAACCGCTCGCGCTTCGAGAAAGTGATCCACAACCATGTCAAAGCGCTGATGCATGACTTCCCCCGGGCGGAAGTCATCAAAGAATACGGAAGAATCTTTATTGCCATAAACGGAGAGCCGCTTGAACCGATGATCGCGGCGCTGAAGAACGTGTTTGGCGTCACTTCGATGTCTCCCATCAAGGTTGTACCGTCCCGTCTGGAGGATATCCTTCAGACCGCGGTCGATTTCATTAAGGAGCTGGGGCCAGCCCCGGGAACGAAGTTTAAAGTTACCGCCCGCCGGATATGGAAGCCGTTCCCCCACTCGTCGCAGGAAATGAACAAGCTGGTCAGCAACCCGATCCTGAACGCCTGCCCCGAGCTTCGGGTGGATGTCCATCATCCTGAACTGGAGCTGCGCGTAGAGATTCGGGAGCAGGGCACGTATCTGTTCTGCGAAGTGATACCGGGAGCGGGAGGGTTCCCGCTCGGTTCAAACGGCAAAGCCATGCTGCTGTTGTCCGGAGGGATCGACAGCCCTGTTGCCGGTTGGTCGGCGCTGCGACGCGGATTGGAAATCGAATGCGTTCATTTCCACAGCTATCCATTTACCAGTAAAAAAGCGGAGCAAAAGGTCATTGATTTAGCCAACGTGTTAGCTCAATATTCCGGCTTCATCAAGCTGCACCTTGTGCCGTTTACCGAAATTCAAACCAAGCTGGCACAGACTGGTCAGGATAACTTGATCATCACGATGATGCGAAGAGCGATGCTGCGCATTGCCACGAAGCTGGCGGAACGGAATGGCGCCTTGGCTCTAGTCACCGGAGACAGCTTGGGCCAGGTAGCCAGCCAAACGTTGTCCAGCATGAATGCGATCGGACGCGTAACCAATCTCCCGATCCTGCGGCCTTTGGTGATGACCGACAAGGTGGATATCATTGCGATGGCGCAGCAGATTGGCACGTACGACTTGTCGATTTTGCCTTATGAAGATTGTTGCACGTTATTTGTTCCGAAATCTCCAGCAACCAACCCGAATCTGAGGGTCCTGGAGAACGTTGAGCGTTCGTTGGAGAATTTGGATGAGATGATTGACAAAGCCGTAGAGGATACGGAAACGATCTTTATCCGCCCCGGGCGCAGCATCAAGCGACGGGATAACGCGGAGGACAACGTCGTTCAGGAAAGTTGGTTCTAACCCTAAAGAGAAAACCCGCCCGGGCCAAATTCAAATGGCCGCATGCGGGTTTTGCTTTTTTCTACCGGGTTGCCGGATGGGTCTGAGCTCCTTCGGTTTCTTTGCGCTGCTGGCGCTTCTTCATGTAACCCGCCAACAGCACGCCGGCGATCACAATGGCGATCAGCAGATAACGAAGAGACGGGTTCTCCTCGAAGAAATGCGCGAAATGGCGTTCCTCCGTAATCATATTGGCGGCTGTGTAGGCAAGTACTGCAGCGCCAAGATATGCGATCCAAGGGAACTTGTCCAACAGTTTAATAAACAAGGTACTACCCCAAACAACGATCGGGACGCTGATCAGCAGGCCGATCACCACCAGCACCATGTGCTGCTTGGACGCCCCCGCTACGGCGATGACATTGTCGAGTCCCATGGCGGCGTCGGCAATGATAATCGTACGGATCGCCGGCCATAGCTTATCCTTCGCTTCGATGTTGTCATGGCCGCCTTCATCCGCCAGCACCTTGTAGGCGATAAAGACCAGCATCAATCCGCCTACCGCCAGCAGCCAGGGGATTTGCAACAGCCATACGACGATCAGCGTTGCGGCGATCCTTAGTACCACGGCACCGATGGTACCGTATAAAATGGCTTTCTTCTGGACCGAGTGGGGCAGTTTTCTTGCCGCCATCCCGATGACGATTGCATTATCACCCGCCAAAATGAGATCGATAAAAATGATATTGATCAGGGCGAGAAAAAAAGCAGCGCTAAATAAGTCCACGTTATGTCACTTCCTCTATAGACGTATATACGTATTAAATCTCTAAAAGGATTCATTTGTCCAGAGTTGTTTTTTAAAGTGGCATAGCTTGGCTACATCCCTCATACAAGTTGTAGGGGGGAGGGATAAGCTTGGAACATTTGCTGCTGTTATCGGAAATATTAATCATCAATCTCGTACTCAGCGGCGATAACGCCGTTGTTATAGCTATGGCGAGCAAGAATTTGCCGCTTAAACAACGTAAGCGGGCGGTATGGTGGGGAGCGCTGGGAGCCGTACTGCTGCGCTGCGTCTTGACCTGGGTAGCCGTGTTACTGTTGAAAATCCCGTTTATTCATGCGGCAGGCGGCGTACTGCTGGCTGCTATTGCCGTAAAGCTGCTGCTGCCGCAGGAGGAACACTCCCGCGTGGCGGGCGCAAGCTCATTGTGGAAGGCGGTGCAGACGATTCTTGCCGCCGATTTTATTATGAGCTTGGATAATGTACTGGCGATCGCCGCGCTGGCAGAGGGCGATGTGTCGATTCTTGTGATCGGGATCGCCATCAGCATTCCGATCGTGGTCTGGGGCAGCAACCTGATCGCCGATTGGCTGCAGCGTCTGCCGCTCCTCGTTTATGCCGGTGCAGGCATCCTCGGATACACTGCCGGAGAAATGCTGCTGCAGGATCCGCAGCTTGGACCGGCGCTTGCGGCGGCCGCTCCCGCATTGGCACGAGTCGTACCGGCGGGAACCGCCGCGGTCGTTATTATGTTCGGCTGGCTGCGAAAATGTAACGCCGGGCGCGGTTAACCGCACTCAGCAGTTCCATCCACACCATCCGAAAAAAACATCAGGCCCCCGCCTTAGGCCGAGTGGTTTTTTGGGCAGAATTCATATAAACTGGAAGTGAAGGGGATGTCGTAATTTGCAACGTCTTGTCCCTCATTGTCTTCTGGAAGGTGTGTGATGGATATGTCCGACAACAACAAACTCATGACAGGCGTCTTGATCCTCGCTGCCGGAGTGATTATCCTGCTCGGTAAATTAGGGTTTTTCAGCTTTCTTGGAAGAGCGCTTTGGCCGCTGCTGCTGCTGATCCCTGGGATCTTGCTTCACGTATGGCATTTCTGGCGGAAAGGCCCTGCGGAACTGCTGCTTCCCGGAGCCATTCTGGTCGTATACAGCCTCGTATTTTTTACCGGGGTCATCGGCGGATGGCAAACATTGAAATACACCTGGCCGATCTTCTTCCTAGGCGTTGCCGTCGGTTTGTTTGAATATGGTTATTTCGCGCCTCAGCGCCAGAACGGAATATTCATCGCCGCCATGATATTGGGAGCGATATCACTCCTCTTGCTTGGCTGGACGTTGTTTGCTTCGACGATCGTTTATTTCTTAGCTATTGTTCTGATCGTTGCCGGGATTTGGTTGATCGCTGGCCGGGGCAACCGCCGGAGATCTTGGTGAGTCACAGGGATAGTTCTTGAAAATTTCAAGATTTCACGTATAATATAAGGGATATGTCAAGCGTCGGCATTTAAGTCGACGCTTTGTTTTGTGGTGGATGAGGCTGCACTTGGTCTTGTAAACTAATTCCTGTTCGAAGTGCAAATTGTATTTTATAAAACCATCTCAATAATCTATAGAGACGAAAGGATCTGGAGACAAACCTATGCATGATAGAAAACAAATTCGCAATATTGCGATTATTGCCCACGTTGACCACGGGAAAACGACGCTCGTCGACAAGCTGCTGCAGCAATCCGGGATTTTCCGGGAGAACGAAGCGGTGCAAGAGCGGGCCATGGACTCCAACGATTTGGAGCGGGAACGCGGGATTACCATTTTGGCGAAAAATACTGCCATTACGTACAAGGACTATTTGATTAATATCGTAGATACTCCGGGACACGCCGACTTCGGCGGGGAAGTGGAACGGATTATGAAAATGGTCGACGGCGTGCTGCTCGTAGTTGATGCTTACGAAGGTTGCATGCCGCAGACGAAATTCGTGCTTCGTAAAGCGCTGGAGCATCACCTGACGCCAATCGTCGTGGTGAACAAAATCGACCGCCCGGCTGCACGTCCGGCCGAAGTGATCGATGAGGTGCTGGATCTGTTTATCGAGTTGGAAGCCAGTGAGGATCAGCTGGACTTCCCGGTCGTTTACGCCTCCGCGTTAAACGGTACATCCAGCTTGGATCCAGAGAAGCAGGATGACAATATGCTGGCGCTTTACGAAACGATCATCGACCATATTCCGGCGCCTACGGAGAACGTTGACGAGCCGCTGCAATTCCTCGTGACGTTGATGGACTATAACGAATACTTGGGCCGGATCGCCATCGGCCGTGTGAACCGCGGCGTGATTCGCCAAGGTCAATCTGTGGCGGTGATGACGCGCGACGGCGGCAAGAAGACCGCTCGTATCGAGAAGCTGTTTGGCTTCCAGGGCCTGCGCCGCGTGGAAATCGAAGAAGCCGGAGCCGGGGACATCGTCGCTGTTGCCGGGATCAAGGACATCAATATCGGGGAAACGATCGCCGATCCAAATCACCCGGAAGCCTTGCCGGTCTTGAAGATCGATGAACCAACGCTGCAAATGACGTTCCTCGTTAATAACAGCCCGTTTGCAGGACGCGAAGGCAAATGGGTGACTTCCCGTAAACTGCGCGAGCGCCTGTTTAAAGAGCTGGAAACTGACGTTTCCTTGCGCGTGGATGAGACGGACAGCCCGGACGCATTTATCGTATCTGGCCGTGGTGAGCTTCACCTGGGCATTCTGATCGAGAACATGCGCCGTGAAGGGTACGAGCTGCAGGTATCTAAGCCTGAGGTCATCGTACGGGAAATCGACGGCGTGAAAATGGAACCGATCGAACGCCTGCTGATCGACGTGCCGGAAGAAAGCATGGGCGCAGTCATGGAAAGCTTGGGTTCCCGCAAAGCGGAAATGGTGAATATGGTTAACAACGGTAACGGCCAGGTTCGCTTGGAGTTCTTGATTCCAGCCCGCGGCCTGATCGGGTATCGGACGCATTTCCTTACGTTGACTCGCGGTTACGGCGTTATGAATCACGCGTTCGACAGCTATGGTCCATTCGTTGGCGGACAGGTTGGCGGACGTCATGAAGGCGTGCTTGTTTCCAGTGAAAACGGCGTTTCCACCCTCTACGGGATCTTGTCCATTGAGGATCGCGGGATTCTGTTCGTGGAACCGGGAACGGAAGTTTATGAAGGCATGATCGTCGGGGAGCATACCCGCGATAACGATATTGTGGTGAATATTTGTAAGGAAAAACAACTGACAAACGTGCGCTCCGCCACGAAGGACGAAACGGTGAAGATGAAGACGCCGCGGCTCTTCTCGTTGGAACAAGCGCTGGAATATTTGAATGACGACGAATATTGTGAAATTACGCCAAAATCGGTTCGCCTGCGTAAGAAGATTTTGAACAAGAGCGAACGGGAACGGGCAGAAAAACATCGCAAAATGGCGGAAGCCAACCTATAATTAGGAATAAGGTTGCCATTTGAAGGAGGGGTTCGTTATGCAGGCTTGGTTTGCCAGCCATCCGATCATTTCCTACGTGCTGATCTTCGTGCTGATCATTTATGTTTACAATAAAGTGTTCCGTGCACAGCAGAAGCTGCCGCTGTTTAAAGAGATTATTCTGTACCTCCTTATGGCGCTGGGCTCCTTCCTGCTGCTCATCTTCCAAATTGACAAGCTGCCGATCATTCAATGTTTGCTGGTGGCTGTCGTTTTGATGCTGATGGTGCGGATTCGTTATTTTGTCGAGGGTCGACGGAACAAGGAGAACAAGACGGGTTCGCCGTCAAGCGATAAATCGGCATAATTTGCCTCCGCTTTCTAACCGGTAACTTTTCCGAAGCTCGGTACGTCTTAATGAATGCGACAACATTTTTACAGAAATAAGGTGTTTAAGTTCATGAGTTCTAACCGCAGCGGCTTACCTCCACGGGGGCAAAGCCAAAGAGGATCGACAAAAGGTGCAAAAGCGGGCTCCACTCGAAAAAGAAAATCCGGCGGCCTGAAACGGTTCTTCAAAACCGTCCTGACGCTCCTCATCCTCGGGGTAATCGGGGTTGGCCTTTATGCAGGGTATTTATTCTATACCGCGGATCAGGTGATCGATGCAACGGGGACTCCAGACAAAGTAGCACCTGAGAAATCCGCCAAGGTGAAGCCGATTACGATGCTGTTGCTTGGGACGGATTACCGTCCGCAGACCGGCACCCATCTGAGTGACGTGATGATGGTCATCGCGATGAATCCCGATACCAAATCGGCAACGGTCGTCTCTCTTCCGCGCGATACCAAGCTGGAATTGGACGGATATAAGACGAACAAGCTCAACGCGTACTATCCGAACTTCCTGGCGGCTGAGAAGAAAACAGGGATTCCCGCCACACAGGAAATGAAAACGATGATGGGCAAGTTTTTTGGTATCAATATCGATTATGTGACGGTGCTGAATTTCCAAGGGTTCCGCGATGTGGTGGATGCGCTGGGCGGCGTTGACGTCAATGTGGATGCCGACATGTGTTACCGCGATACGGCGGACGGTACGAACATCAACCTGAAGAAAGGCGAGCAGCACCTGAACGGGGAAGATGCGTTAGGCTACGTGCGCTACCGCAAATCGAACTGCAAGCCGCAGACGAAGGGTTCGGATGATTTCGACCGTAACCGCCGGCAGAATGAAGTGCTGCACGCCCTGATCGACCAAGCGAAGTCGCTGAACGGTGTCATGGGGGCCGGCAAAGTGATCGAATCCGTCGGAAAGAATATGGAGACCGACCTGGAATCGCAGCAAATGAAAAATATCATTCAAGCGTATTGGAACATTTCTAAGGAGAATGTGGCATTCGTGCCAGTGACCGGGGATTGGAAGAGCCCGTACGTCTACTTGCACCAGGATGAACTGGAAGCGGCCAAGCAGGCGCTGAAGGATCAGCTCGCCGGGAAGGCAAGTTCCGCGCAGGCAAATAGCGGGGAGACGGACGACGGACAGGTGAACTGACGATTGAATGCAAGTTTTGCCGCATGCTATAATACAATTGACTTAAGGATAGCTGAAGCGTATTGAGCAGAAATCCGATGTAACACTGTACAGGAGGGCTGGTCTAATGTCCGAAGTCGTAACTCAATTATCTGATTCACTTTATTCCCTTCTCCAGTCCGAAACGTATGTACTGTTGAACACGGTGGATCAGGAATCCGGCGGCCCTACGTCCAGCGCCATTTCTTGGGTGTATGCCGTGGATCCTTCGAAGCTGCGGCTGGCGCTGGATCATCGCTCCAGACTGGTCGGCAATTTGAAGGCCAATCCGCGGGCGACGGTCACAGTGTTTGGCCAGGATACGATTTACGCCATCAATGGCCGAGCTACCGTTGTACAGGATCCATTGGACGGGGTGCCGTTTAATATGTGCTGCTTCGACATCGAGATCGATGCGGTGCGAAACGCGCTGTTTTATGGCGCGCAGCTGGTGTCACCGCCGGAATATGCCAAAGTTTATGACCAGCGTGCTGCGGACATGCTGGATCGTCAAGTGTTTGAAGCCATGAAGAAAGCCTAGCGAGTTGATCGCTAGGCTTTTTTCCCTTCTTGGGACAAACTTAACGCAGATTTTGCCGCGTTGCTCCGCCGTCAGGGGCGATTTGCATTTGCTTCGGATTGCCTTCCGGCGGCCGGGTATCGTTCGGAATCTGAGGGACGATCCGTCCGATAATGTCAGCCAGCTCGGTGGCGAAGCCGGAAACCGGCCGACCTTCGCGGATTTTCTTGCCGATCTCGGCAAGTCGTTGATTTAAGTCGATATCCGCGGTGACGATGGCGCCGGCTCCGTGCGGATCTTTTCGAAGCGCTTCAGCTACCGTATATTTAATGCTCCCTACCCTTGCACGTTCGAGGCGGCTATCCACATCGATACCAACGATGGCGGTTTTGCCCATAATGACACAATGCGCGCCTTTCACGCCAGGGACTTTTTTCACCAGTTCTTCCAAATAAACTTGTCTGTCACGGTCTGACATGACCTCTTTGTCGTTGGCGTTGGTGGCATAAGGATTCACGCTTTGTGCCTGGGGCGCATTCCCTGTTTGATGATTTGGAGAGGGTGATGCCTTTTCAGAACGAGTTCCGCAACTTGTAAGCAGGGTAGCCGTCAGTAACAAACACAGCCATAATCGCATGTTCAATCCGTCCTTTCGGAATTGATCTCTCGATACCGGTTCTAATATCGGTTATAGAGTTCCCGGGACGCCAAAAAATATGTATGCTCATAAGGCTGCAATGACCGCGGTGGAGGGGATAATGATGAAGAAGATCTTTGTATTGGATACGAATGTATTATTGCATGATCCGGGTGCCGTATTTGCCTTTGACGAACATGATGTGGTCATTCCGGCTGTCGTGCTGGAGGAAATCGACAGCAAAAAGCGCAATGCCGACGAGATCGGCCGGAATGCGCGGGGCGTCTCTCGCTTGCTGGATGGCTTGCGGTCAACGGGCCATTTGCATGATGGCGTACCGCTGGAGGGCGGCGGGCGAATTAAGGTCGAGTTAAATCACCGCAGCTTCGTCAAGGTTCAGGAAAAGTTCGGGGAAGTCACCAACGACAACCGGATTCTCGCGGTAGCCCTGAACTATCACCTGGAGCAGGCGGAGATGGAAACGCCGCGGCCGGTCATTCTGGTCAGCAAGGATGTGCTGGTCCGAATCAAAGCCGACGTTCTGGGACTCCATGCCGAAGATTATTTGTCGGACCGGACCGTAGGCCCCAGCGACCTATACGGAGGTTATTCAACCATCAAGGTTCATCCGTCGGTGATTGATGAATTTTATACGTATCGCTTTTTGCCAATTAAACCGCTTGGGGCTAATTATTCCCTTTACCCGCATGAGTTTGTGATATTAAAAGATGAGATGGGGACTGGCAAATCCGCTTTGCTGAAAGTGAACGAAGATGCCACCCGCTTGGAGCCGCTGTATCTTAGTAATGAGCCGGTCTGGGGGATTAGCGCTCGAAACGCCCAGCAGCGCATGGCATTGGAGCTCTTGCTTAACGATGATATTCCGCTCGTTACGATCACCGGTAAAGCCGGCACCGGTAAGACGTTGCTTGCGTTAGCCGCCGGTCTGCTGAAGGTCGAGGATGAGCACAAATACAAAAAGCTGCTGATTGCCCGGCCCGTTGTCCCGATGGGGAAGGATATCGGATACCTGCCCGGGGAAAAAGAAGAAAAGCTGCGGCCTTGGATGCAGCCGATCTATGATAACCTGGAGTACCTGTTTGATACGAAGAAATCCGGCGACATCGAGAAAATCTTGATGGGGCTTGGCAGCATTCAGGTGGAGGCCCTTACGTACATTCGCGGCCGCTCGATCCCCGGGCAGTTCATCATCGTGGACGAGGCGCAAAACCTGTCGCGCCATGAGGTGAAGACGATCGTGTCGCGCGTCGGGGAAGGCAGCAAGATCGTGCTGGTTGGCGATCCGGAGCAGATCGACCATCCGTATCTGGACGCTTCCAGCAACGGATTAACCATTTTGGTCGAACGCTTCCGCGACCAGGGCATCAGCGGGCATATCACCCTGGAGAAGGGCGAACGCTCCAAGCTGGCTCAGCTGGCGGCGGATTTGTTGTAGAAGGGCGAGCTCAGACTGGACTTGGCCTTGGCCAACTGTGGCGGATACAGTGATAGCCAGGTCAACGGAAGCAAGTAACGCCCTCGGCCCGCTCTTGTCCGCCGGTTGTCCCTGATGAGGTAGAAGGAGGAGAACCGGCTCCCAAATGCGGACGTAAACTTCCTCAGGCTCGTTACTTGCCTTCCTGGAACAGGAAGTTGCTGACCGAGAGCATACCGCTCGTCCGTCGCGAGGAAAATAATAGTAAAAGCCCGGCGAATCGGTTTATCTTAATTCGCCGGGCTTTTTTGCTCGTTTGCACGCTTTTGCTCGAAGGGGGGAAACCTGCAAAAGTGCAGTTTTTTTCGGCTAAATCCCGATTTCTCGGCCAAAGCCTGCAAAAGTACAGTTATTTTTCACGATTTCGGACAAATGGGGCAATTCGGCGCAAAAAGCCTGCACTTTTGCAGGCATTTTGCACAAAGCGGCGATTTCACCTCAAAAAACTGCATTTTTGCAGGAATCGCATACATTACAGGAGAGTTAAAGTCCAAGCACCCCACCGCCATACACATATACATTTTTTTACGGGACAATTCATCCGGCGATTTGCTACAATACGGAGTATCAGAAGGTTATTGACGTGACGTGCGCTCCTAAATTGTGGAGAGGAAGGACAGGCGTGAAGCGAAAAAATCATTGGGTGCTTTTTGCAATCCTCCTGCTCGCTTTAATTAATCTGTCGCCTAGCGAAGAAATGACGCTAGTTCGCCAAGAAGACGGCGGGGAGGCTCAGCCGGTTACGCCGCCTGAAGCGCAAACCAAGGAGGAGACCGGCCACATTCAGGTGGCCGTGCAGATGAATGAGACTGACTTCCGTCGCCTGGAGGAGATGAACCGGCAGTTTACGGTGAGCCATCCGGTGGAGGTTGATTTGGTGAATGTGCCGTTAGAGGAGAGTTATGCTGCGTACCAGCGCCAGCTGATGAAGCTCGGGGAATCGCCGGACGTCCTGCTCTTGGACAATGTCTGGATTCGCCGTTTTGCAGCGGACGGTTATCTGCTGCCCACGGAGGGCTATTTCTCTGGTTCCTTGTCAGGCGAAGTGTTAAGCGCTTCCTTAATTCCAAACGAGTGGAACGGTTACGTCTGGGGAGTTCCGCTGGATGTGGATCCCTATGTGCTGGTTTATCATGAGGACAAACTGAAGCAGCTTGGACTGGAACGCCCGCCGGCTACAGCGGACGATTGGAACGTCTTAGTCTCCACCTTCAAAAAACAACATTCCCAGCCCTACCTGTTAGGATTGGATTACCGTGATCCCTATGCGGCAGCGACTTTGCTGTGGCAAGTCGGCGGAGGCTGGAAGCCGGCCGGTTCCGGGCAATTCTATACAGTGGAGGGCAATATGACGTACGCCCTGCAACAGCTGGAATCGCTGCGCCCCGCGCTCTTGGATTCGGGCTTGGCCCGATCGGATTCGTGGAGCAAGCTGAGTGACGGCGAACTGGCGATGATGATCACCACGGCGACGGAAGCCGAGAAGCATCGTCATCCCCGCTCGAAAATCTGGATGCCGGAGTTCCAGCCGAATCTAGCGTCAACCTGGATCCTAGGCCGAAGTTATGCCGTTTCTTCGCAAACGGATCATCCCGATGCGGCCGGATTGTGGATTTCAGAAATGACCTCCCTTTATAATCAAGCGCGTTGGTATGAAACAACCGGGCATCTTCCTGTTCTCAAAACCGTTTATTACGAAGCCGCCCGAAATCAGCTCCCCACTTGGATCCCCGCCACGCTGGCTGCCGGATCCGGAATTGTGCTGCCGGCGAGTCCGTCGCTGCCGGAACAGCTCGAGCGCTTCGCGCCGCTCACCTCCGATTATTTAAGCGGAGCGATCACGGGCAAGCAATATCGCGGACGGTTGGCTGAGCTTAGTCGGTAAAGCATCACCAGCGCTTACAACGCCAACTTCAATTTCACCGTTAACGTCCCCTCGGAGATCACCGCCTCAGTGGCTTCCACGAAGGGGACAATTTTTTTCGGATAAAAGCCAAGGTCGAAATCCCGCTCCAGCTCGGCCCGCGTCGTATCCGGGAGGGCCAACCCATTAAACAGCAGGCGGTCCACATGGAAAACAATCGCGTTCTCCGGCTCCTGCTCCACCGTATAATGACCCTCGACTTCGAGCTCCAGGCCTTCCCGGCTGCCGCGCGCGATGATCTTGTCCGTTTTGAATTGAAAGCTCATATCCTTGAGCAACTCGCTCTTGCCATAGAGGAACGCATTCAGATCATCCTCGTGGATTTCCAAACGGTATCCCCCTTTTTCAGCGATCAAACTGCTCTCGTTCTGCTTCAAAAAGTCGGAGAATTGCGACATGGCGGAGCTGAGTGCCTGAAAATATCTGCGGAGCTCATACAGCCCAACGCTCTCCCAATAGGCGGTCAACTCTTGAATTAACGCCTTGAGCTTCTCGGGATCGGCACTGAGGCCAAGGGATTCGTCGACGCTTTGCCGAAGCGCGGCAACCCGGGTGCGCTGGAGCTGCAGCTCCTCTTTCATGCGGTCGAGTTCGGTGGACGTGGCTTCCAGCTTCTGCTTGGTCTTCGTCAGTTCAGCATATTCCGACTTGTATTGGTTTAATATGGTACGATCCCGATCCATAATGAGTTGATAATAATCCAATACGGTAAAAAAATCTTTGAGGCTGTTCACGCTTAGCAATGCGTACAGCAGATTTTCCCGTTCCCCCATATAATACGCGCGTAGTCTTAAGCCAGCTTGTTCGCGGCTGATACGGATTTGTTCGTTTTTTTCGGTTAATTGCTCTTGCAGCTCGCGAAGGTCCATTTCCGTCTCTTGCTGGCGGGATTCGATCCGCTCGATTTCCCGGTCGATTTCCTGAATGGACAAGCTTTGTTCCAGGATCTGTTGTTCTTCGGCAGTCAGCGGAGCAGCGGCGGCCGACAAACGGGCAAACTGAAGAGCCGCCAGCAACAGCAATAGACAGAGCGATATGATGCGTATCTTCAACAACGATCCTCTCCCATCTGTAGTTGTCCTATATATATGATAACAGGCCCGGAAATAGCAGAACTCACGAAAAAAGGCGTTCCAGCACATAGCCGAAACGCCTTTTTGGAACATTTATGAGATTCGGGATTAGAGGGGTAAACCCATTTTGAAGACCGTCCAGTAGCTGAAACCGGTAAATGCGACGATCATATATCCCCAGAACAGCAGGATATAGGTTCTCTCGGTAAGCTTCAGATAGCCGAAAAGGACGAAAAAGGCGGTTTGCAAGAAGAACAGCAAAGCCATTTCCGTCAGATCGCCCGCAAAGGCCATAAGCCCAATAGCCAATGTGAAGAAGCCAAGGACGCGGAACATGCGTGCCACGAGGTAATCCCCCTTTCTTATGTATCAACGAGCTTCCATTCCTTTCCCCATTATACCCGTTAGGCTGAAAAGTGTAAACGAAAAGTCATGATTTAGCCAAATTACGCAGGTGTTGTTGTGACAAACCTAACAGTAGTGTTGGCGGCGCCTGCTCTTGTTATTCATTTCGTGAAACGTCATGTATGGAGGAGCTGGATTTTGGAAATACATTTTAGTATCAAATAGATTCTATGAACTCTATGAGAGGCATAGAAATGGAGTAAGAAGCATTTTACCCTTACGCCTGCCGGAGACCGCCGGTTGGATGACGGTTAGATTAGGATGTCGTTAGGAGGTTTTTATAGCATGACAGCTGTGAGACAAGATGCATGGAGCCCAGAAGATGATTTGATTCTGGCCGAGGTTACCCTTCGGCATATACGGGAGGGCAGCACCCAATTAAACGCTTTCGAAGAGGTCGGAGAACGGATAGGCAGAACGGCGGCGGCCTGCGGTTTCCGATGGAACAGCTGCGTTCGCAAGAAGTACGAAGCGGCCATCAGCATCGCGAAAGCACAAAGACAGAAGCGTAATTATATGAAAAAGCAAAACTCGCTAACGGCCGGTTCCGGCATGGCCTCGCTTACTTCCGTCGATGTGGACGACAACGGTTATCGCGGAGATGGGGTGTCGGAGGAGACGATTTCCATCGATGCGGTGATCCGCTTTTTGCGCGGGTGGAAAAACACGATTCAGGAAACCAATCGTCAAATGAAAGCGTTGGAGAAGGAGCTTAGAGAGAAAGAAGAGGAGATTGCTAAGCTTCGCGAGGAAAACGAGAAGTTGTCGGCACAGGTCAATGAGGTACAGACCGATTACCGGGTCGTGAACGACGATTATAAGGCGTTGATTCAGATCATGGACCGGGCTAGACGGTTAGCTTTTTTAAACGAAGAAGACGAGGAAAACAAATCCAGATTCAAGATGGACGCGAACGGAAATTTAGAACGGATCGAATAACTGAAACCTATCGCAAAATCTCGCCAAAATGGCGGGATTTTTGTGTTGTTAGGGGGGAGTTTGGTATAAAGGGATTAGAAGAAAGGAAAGGTCGTGAAGCTTCATGAAGGTTGACATCATCGGCGCCGGTGCATTGGGGCTGTTGTTTGGCGGTAAGCTGGCGGCGTCCGGCGTGCCGGTGCGTTTTTGGACAAGAACCCCTGAGCAGGCCGCAAAGCTAAAGAAAGAAGGGATTCGGCTTGCCGAAGCCGACGGGACCGCAACCGTTGTGGATGGCCAGCGGCTCGAAGCTTATCCCGTGGGAGAAGGCAGTAGGGACAGAGCGAGCGATACGGCCGAATGGCTGTTGTTAACCACGAAACAACGCCATATCGATGCTAATCTGCTGACTTTTCTCAGTCGAATTGTGGGTCCGAAGACGAAGGTCGTATGCTTTCAAAATGGCATAGGGCACCTAGAGCTGATCGGCAATGCGCTGCCAGGGGTTCCGCTTTATGCGGCAATTACGACGGAAGGCGCAAAACGGCTGAACGAATCCAGCGTGAACCGTGCAGGTCAGGGGATAACGCAAATTGGCGCGAACGGCGGTATGGCCGATCTGGAGTCTCCAGCAGAAAGTTTCGTGAAAATGCTGGAGAAGGCAGGATTTACAGCCCTTTTGTCGAAAGACATCGGGAGAGAAATCTACAGGAAGCTGCTAATCAATGCGGCGATCAACCCCTTAACGGCTTTGTGGCGGCTGAATAACGGCCAACTGCTGGAGAACGACGAACGAATTCGCCTGCTCCGGCAACTTTGCGATGAAGGATTACGCGTTTATGAGGCTTACGGAATCCCTTACGATGCCGACATGTTTGATCAAATCGCTGCGGTTTGCCGGTCGACCTCAACGAATATCTCTTCCATGCTAAAGGACGTGCAGCAGGGCATGCCAACGGAGATTGATCATATTAATGGGAAATTGGTCGAGATGGCGCGCAGCAAAGGAATCGCGGTTCCCGGACACGAGATGGTTTGGCGATTGGTCCGAGCATTATAATCTGACATGGATATAAAAATATAGTTACTTACTTTTATGAATTGATTTTTTCTGTAACCAAAATTGATGCGGAGGTGAGGCTTTGGAAGCGTTGGTCTCTTCCTTGATCGTGTTGGCTATGATACCGGTCATTCCATTTGGGCTCGTTTATTTCATTCATTATTATGTCAAGCGGGATAAGAAAAGAGCGCTGAAGCTGGCCATGGACGTAACGACGCTGTTTCTGATCTTGTCGGTCTCTGCGTTGTTTAATAATGTGTTCCATTCGACCTTTGGCTTCTATCTGATCGTATTAATTCTATTGGTTGTTAGCGGATTGATTGGCGGGGCGCAGACTCGCCTGAAGGGAAGGGTCGACGCCCGCAAGCTGCTGCGTGTGGTGTGGCGTTTGGCGTTTGCGGCAACCGGATTAGCATACGTTTTATTGTTTTTAATCAGCTTTATTACATATATCACCGCCGCTTAGGTCAAACTAGGGTTGCCTTCCCAATACCGAATAAAGGGATGACATTCTTGGTTAATTGTTAAGAAAATCAAATGTCAATATTGTATATTGGACTATTTTGTTAAAGTCTAGCGCGAATTTTAGCAATTAACGCGAAAAATCTTGAATTTTATGTTGGATTTTTTTGACCGCTGGTTGTATAATCTAAAAACATATACCAAACCATTTTAAGGGGGATATTGCTAGATGAAGAAGAGTAAGAGTCTTTTGCTTCTTCTGACGCTCGTTCTTGCAGTCGGCACATTGCTAGCCGCATGCGGTTCGAACAACGGAAACAATGGCGCTGCTAATAATGGCGCAGCGAATGGAGGCAATACAGCTTCCGACAGTGGCAACAGCGGCGGAGAGAAGTTGGCCGCAGATCAAACGCTGAGAATTAACCTGAGCGCCGAGCCACCAACTTTCGACCCGGCTCAAGCTCAAGACAGCCAAGCTAACACCGTTCTGAAGTTGATGTACGAAGGTCTTACACGCCAGGACGAATCTGGTCAAGTTATCCCCGCTGCAGCTGAAAGCTGGGACATCGACGGGACGAAATATACGTTCCACCTGCGTAAAGACGCTAAATGGAGCAATGGCGACCCTGTTACGGCGAACGATTTCGTATTCGCTTGGGAACGTGTCCTGAGCCCGAACACAGATCCGGCTGCACCTTATGCTTATCAATTGTACTACCTGAAAAATGCTCAAGAATATAACGAAGGAACCATCACGGATTTCAGCCAAGTCGGCGTAAAAGCAGTTGACGACTATACGCTGGAAGTGGAACTGGTTGCTCCAACTCCTTACTTCCTTGGTCTGACTTCCTTCTATACGTTCTATCCGGTTCACCAATCCGTTAAGGATGATCCGAAATGGGCGGTTGACCAAAGCAAAATGATCGTTAACGGCGCGTTCACGCTGACCAACTGGGTGAAAGGCCAATCGATCGAAGTAACGAAGAACGAAAACTATTGGGATAAAGCTAACATCAAGCTGAACAAAATCACCATGTCTCTGGTTAACAGCGGCGCAACTGAGTTGGCTTCTTACCAAAACAACGAATTGGATCGCGCAGGTGCGCCTAACGGCGAAATCCCAACCGACCAAATTCCGATCCTGAAAGATCAATTGAAAGACGAATTGGAGATCAAAGGGATTGCAAGTACGTACTACTATGAATTTAACGTAACGGCTAAACCGTTTGATAACGTGAATATCCGCAAAGCGTTTGCGATGGCTATCGATCGTCAAGCGATCGTTGACAACGTAACGCTGGGTGGTCAAGTTCCGGCATTCGGCTTCGTACCTCCGGGTATCAAAGGTCTGAATGACGAATATCGTAATGAACACAAAGACGACTACTTCACAGAAAACGTGGAAGAAGCGAAGAAGCTTCTGGAACAAGGTATGAAAGAAGAAGGCTATACGAAATTGCCTGAGATCACATTGACTTACAACTCCAGTGAAGGGCACAAGAAAATCGCTTTGGCAGTTGCGGATATGTGGAAGAAAAACCTGGGCGTTGACGTGAAAACGGAAAACCAAGAATGGGCCGTATTCATCGAAAACCGTCAAAACCTGAACTACCAAGTAGCTCGTGCTGGTTGGAGTGCAGACTACAACGATCCGATGACATTCATGGATATGTGGGTAACAGGTGGCGGTAACAACGACACCGGCTTCTCGAACGAAGAATACGACAAGCTGATCAAAGAAGCGAAAAATAGCGAAGATATGGCACTTCGTGACGCGAACTTCGCAAAAGCCGAAGAAATCCTGATCAAGGACAACCAAGTCTTGATGCCGATCTACTACTACACGAACGTTTCGGCTACGAAACCGTGGTTGAAAGGTGTAGTTCTCGACTACAGCGGTGCGATCGATTACAGCCGCGCTTATATTACGGATGATCGTAAATAAGTCATTGTTAATCGCATAGAAATCTCGGGATATATATGTGGGTATTCCATATATATCCCGTTTTTTTTGTGTGCCCTCTTCTTCCAAGCATTGCGTCCTTATACAAATATATGGAATAGACAAAGTGTTTCTTTTCACCTAAAATCGATATGTGTCGAAATTTAAAAGAAGGAGGTGTGAACGGGCATGGTGCGCTATATTGCCAGTAAGTTTTTTTACATGTTAATTTCGCTGTTTATTTTGATCTCAGCTACCTTTTTCCTGATGCAGGCGATTCCGGGGAATCCGCTTACTTCCGAGAAACAGGTGCCTCCGGCAATTAAGGAGCGTCTTATAGAACAGTTAGGACTCGATAAGCCCGTTTACCAGCAATATCTGAAATATTTGGGTGAAATTGCTCAGGGCGATTTGGGAATTTCCATGAAGCAGATCAACCAGGATGTATCTCACATCATTAGTCAAACGTTTTCGGCGTCTTTGAAGCTGGGGATTGTTGCGATTATCGTCGCGTTAGTCCTTGGGGTACTGCTTGGTATGTTGGCAGCGCTGTATCATCGCAAATTGATCGACAATGTGGCGATGGTGTTAGCGGTGCTGGGCATCGCGGTACCTAGCTTCGTCGTGGCTTCTTTGCTGCAGTACGTATTTGCTTCGAAGCTGCACTGGCTGCCGACGATGGGCTTTAAAGGTCCGATGTATTATGTGTTGCCGGTAGCGGCCCTCACGGCGCAGCCGATCGCGTTTATCGCCCGTTTGACCCGTTCAAGCATGCTGGAAGTATTGCATGCAGATTACATCAAAACGGCTAAGGCGAAAGGCCTGGGCTGGATGGCAATTCTGTTCCGTCACGTGATCCGTAACGGGATTATGCCGGTAATCACCTATATGGGACCGATGACGGCAAACATCGTAACCGGTTCTGTGGTTATCGAGCAGCTCTTCGGGATTGGCGGTATCGGAAAACAGTTCGTGCAAGCGATCAGCGTCCGCGATTATCCGCTGATTATGGGGATTACGATTTTTTACGGCGTATTGCTGATGTTGGCCCGGTTTATCACGGACATCCTCTACGTGCTAGTGGATCCGAGAATTAAGCTTTCGAAAGGGAAGGAGGGATAATGCGCATGGATACGAATCCAATCAAAGTGATGCCGACTCCGGTCGACCTGACGGCGGACGATTTCCGCAAAATCGGCGCGGACGAGAAAGAAGCCGAAGTCATTCAACGCGAAAGTATCTCAGCTTGGCGAGATGCATGGCAAAGATTGCGCAGCAATAAGCTGGCGATGACGGCTTTGATCTTCTTGGCGCTGGTAACGTTGGCTGCGATTATCGCTCCGGTTATCGTCGGTAAAATCTACGGCTACAACTATTATTCAAACGACCTTTTAAATACGAACAAAGCGCCATCGGCCACGCACTGGTTTGGTACGGACGACCTTGGCCGCGATATGTTTATCCGAACTTGGATGGGGGCGCGCATTTCCCTGATCGTTGGTCTGGCGGCAGCGTGTATCGACCTTTTGATTGGCGTCATTTACGGCGGAATCATGGGTTACTTTGGCGGCCGCGTCGATGAAATTATGAGTAAGTTTTCAGAGATTTTGTACTCCATCCCTTATCTGCTCGTTACGATTCTGTTGCTGGTCGTGATGGAGCCGAGCTTGGGAACGATTATCCTTGCTTTAACAATTACCGGCTGGATTAACATGTCGTGGATTGTCCGCGGTGAAATTATGCAGTTGAAGAACCGCGAATACGTGTTGGCTTCCCGTTCGATGGGCGCAGGCCACGGACGCTTGTTGTTCCGCCACCTGTTGCCAAATGCGGTTGGACCTATCATCGTTACGGTGACATTGTCTGTACCTAACGCGATTTTCGCCGAAGCGTTCCTTAGCTTCCTTGGCTTGGGCGTTCAAGCTCCGGTTGCTTCGCTCGGTTCGATGATCAATGATGCCTTGACCGGCTGGTTGTATTACCCGTGGCGGATGCTGTTCCCAGCCATTTTGATCAGTATCATCATGCTGGCGTTTAATATTTTTGGTGACGGTCTTCGCGATGCGCTTGACCCTAAACTGAAGAAGTAGGAGGTGGAATGATGGAGCCGATTTTACAAGTTAAAGATTTGCATGTTTCCTTCCAAGTCAAAGGTGGAGAAGTGAAGGCCGTCCGCGGCATGAACTTTGAAGTGGGGAAAGGTGAAACGGTTGCGATCGTCGGCGAATCCGGCAGCGGCAAGAGCGTCACGGCCCAAACGATTATGCGCCTGATTCCGTCTCCTCCTTCCATCATTAAGCAAGGTGAAATTATTTTCCAAGGGCAAGACCTTTTGAAGAAAAGCGACAAGCAAATGGAATCGATCCGCGGGAAAGATATTGGCATGATATTTCAGGACCCGATGACCTCCTTGAATCCTACGATCAAAGTAGGCCGACAAATCACTGAAGTATTAATCAAACATCAGAAAATGTCAGCGGGCGAAGCGAAGAAACAGGCTATCGAGATGCTTAAGCTTGTAGGCATCAAAAATGCAGAAGCCCGCTTTAACCAATATCCACACGAATTCTCCGGGGGGATGCGGCAACGCGCCATGATCGCCATCGCACTTGCCTGCCGGCCTGCGCTGTTGATCGCTGACGAACCAACAACGGCGCTCGACGTGACGATTCAGGCTCAAATCATGGACGTCATGAAAGAGATGCAATCCCGGCTGGGCACCTCCATCATTTTGATCACCCATGACCTTGGCGTCGTAGCCGGCATGTGTGATCGCGTCATCGTCATGTATGCCGGTGAAGTGGTGGAGACCGGAACGAAGTGGGAGATCTTCAAAAACCCGCAGCATCCATACACCAAAGGTTTGCTGCGTTCGATGCCGCGTTTGGATCAGAAGAAGGGCGAACCGCTGATTCCGATTATCGGTACACCGCCGGATTTGATCAAGCCGCCGATTGGTTGCCCATTCGCCGCTCGTTGCGACCAAGCGATGAAGATTTGCGAACGCATCGACCCAGGCGCGACTGTATTTAGCGAAACGCATACAGCCCGCTGCTGGGATCTTCATCCGATGGCCAAGGAGGTACAGTCGTCATGAGCAAAGGCAAAACTCTAATTGAAGTTGAAGGCTTGAAAAAATACTTTAACGTTGGCGGCGGTAACGTACTGAAGGCGGTCAACGACATCAGCTTCTCGATTGCCGAAGGCGAAACGCTTGGCCTCGTTGGCGAATCGGGCTGCGGTAAATCGACCGCGGGCCGTACGATTCTTCGTTTGTACGAGCCGACGGCTGGCAGCGTTCGCTTCAACGGCGTGGACATCAGCAAATTGCCGCCGAAGAAAATGAAAGCGATGCGCCGCGACATGCAGATGATCTTCCAGGATCCGTATGCATCGCTGAATCCGCGGTTTACCGTTACGGATATCATCGGGGAAGCGCTGGATATTCACGGTTTGGCCGGATCTAAAGCAGAACGCAAGAAACGGGTTGAAGAATTGCTGGATATGGTTGGTTTGAACCCGGACCATGCAACCCGTTATCCGCACGAATTCTCCGGCGGTCAGCGCCAACGGATCGGGATTGCCCGTGCGCTGGCGGTGAATCCGAAGTTCATCATCTGTGACGAACCGATTTCGGCGCTGGACGTATCCATTCAGGCACAGGTTGTCAACCTGCTTGAGGATCTTCAGGACCGTCTCGGATTAACGTATCTGTTTATCGCGCACGACTTGTCCATGGTGAAGCATATCAGTGACCGTGTGGCCGTGATGTATCTGGGCCGGATCGTGGAGCTGGCAGACAGCGAAGAGTTGTATGCCAACCCGATGCACCCTTATACAAAAACGCTCCTGTCCGCGATTCCGATCCCGGATCCGGAAATTGAAGCTAACAAGAAACGGATTGTTCTGGAGGATACCACCAGCGGTCCAATCGGCAAAGAAGGGGTTGCCAGCGGAGGTTTGTACGACTTGGAGAACTCCGAGCTGGTTGAAGTGTCTAAAGGACATTTCGTCTCCATGCCGAAAAAAGGTTGATCGATTCTGCGAACTCCCGCAGCCGTTCATGACGGTTGCGGGAGTTTTTTTTTGCGCCTGATCATTACGGAAAGTTAGAGGTTTAGCAAAAGTAAGGATTTCTTTGACGGAGCGGTAGGACATCCGTTACAATCAAGGAAGGTTTTGATGCAGACAGGAGGACGCAAACTGATGAATGTCGTTCAAGAGCAACTTTCATTTGTGGGGCCGCTGGCTGAAGTATACGTCAATCAGTTTGCTACGGTTCAGCAATTGTATGAGAGCGACCCGGCGGAGGCCAACAGCTGGGCTGAACGAGTCGCATGGCTTGATCAATCAGAGCATACGCGCATAAGTCGGAAGGCAGTCGCTGCCCGACTTCGTGAATATAACAGACAATATAACCCGTCCCCGGCCGTTGAACAGGCGATCGATCAACTCGAGCAGCCGGGGACGGCGGTGATTGTCGGCGGGCAGCAAAGCGGGTTATTCACCGGGCCGCTGCTCGTGATCTATAAAGCCGTGACCATCCTCAAAGCGGCGAAGGCCGCTTCGGCCCGGTTAAATCGTCCGGTGGTGCCGGTGTTCTGGATTGCCGGCGAGGATCACGACTGGGATGAGGTCAATCACACCTATGTGTTGGCGCCGGATTTACAGGTGCGTCGGATTCGCATGCACCGCGGCAGCATGGACCGGCTGCCGGTCAGCTTCACGAAGGTGACGTCCGAGGCGTGGGACAAGGCCATTTCAGAGCTGGAGCAGCTGTTGCCCGACAGCGAGCATAAGGCGGCGCTCCTGGACTTGGCACGAAGCTCGTCAGCGGATGCGGATAACTTGACGGCCGCTTTTGCCAAGCTGATGGGAGCTTTGTTTGGAAAATACGGACTGGTGCTGCTGGACTCGTCAGATCCTGAGTTGCGCCGGCTGGAAGTACCGGTGTTTGAGCAAATGATTCGCCACAATGATGAGCTGGAATCGGCTTACCACGAAACGGTACGGGATTTGGCGGGCTTGGGATTTGAACCTTCGGCTGAAGTGGCCGAAAATGGAGCGAATTTGTTCTATATTAATGAACATGAACGGCTGCTGTTGTTTAAACAGGAAGGGCGCTTCGAAGACCGCAAGGGCAAAGTCTCCTTTACGGCTGACGAGCTGCTCGCCGAGCTGCGGGAGCATCCGGAGCGGTTCAGCAATAATGTGTTAACTCGCCCCTTGATGCAGGACAGTTTGCTTCCCGTCCTTGGCTCGGTTCTCGGCCCCGGCGAAATTGCTTACTGGGGGCTGACGCGCAAGGCGTTTCATAAGCTTGGGCTGAAAATGCCACTGCTGCTGGCACGGGAAGCTTTTACGGTGGTAGATCGAACCGTGCAAAAGTATATGCAGAAATATCAGCTCAGCTGGGATGATGTGAAGGATGCCGAAGGCTTCCGCCGCAGACGTGAAGCTTGGCTTGCGGCGCAGGAGCGGATGCCGGTCGACAAGCGGTTTGATGAGGTCATCGCTGCGTTTGGAGAGCTATACAATCCGCTCATTGAGGAGCTGGCAGGAGTTCAAAGCGATTTGTCCAGACTCGGGGCGGTGAACCGAGACAAGATCATCGGCCAAATCGAGTATTTGCGCGGCAAGGCGAAGGATGCGTTGGAGAAAATTCATGAGACCGGCTTACGCCATTTCGACCGGATTCAACTCTCGCTATTCCCTCTAAGCAAGCCGCAGGAGAGAGTTTACAATCTCTTTGATGCATTAAATCGATATGGGACGGATTGGATCGAAGGCCTGATGAATATCCCTTATGAGTTAACTGGCAAACATCGAATCATCTATTTATAGGAGGAGACATTTATGAGTTCGTTAGCGATTCAGAACAGCATCATTACCGACTTGAAGCTTGCGCCGGAGGGGCATTTGAAGATCGATTGGGTGGAAGCCCACATGCCGGTGCTGAACCGGATTCGGAAGCAATTTGAGGCGGAGCAGCCTTTTAAAGGACTGAAAGTGACCATCTCGCTTCATTTGGAAGCCAAAACGGCCTACTTGGCTAAAGTTATCCAAGCCGGTGGGGCGGAAGTGACGATTACCGGCAGCAATCCGCTGTCGACGCAGGACGATGTTTGTGCTGCACTCGTTGAAGATGGCATCACCGTTTATGCCAAATATAATCCTGAACCGGAAGAATATAAGGCGTTGTTAATTAAAGCGCTGGAGACGAAGCCGGATCTTATCATCGACGATGGCGGTGATTTGGTTACGATCTTGCACTCGGAACGTCAGGATTTGCTGGAGAATGTGCGGGGCGGCGCTGAAGAGACGACCACCGGGATTTTGCGCCTGAAAGCGATGGACAAGGAAGGCCAGCTGAAATTCCCAATGGTTGCAGTAAATGATGCTTATTGCAAATACTTGTTCGACAACCGCTACGGCACCGGCCAATCGGTGTGGGACGGAATTAACCGGACGACGAATCTGGTCGTTGCTGGGAAAACCGTCGTGGTTGTCGGCTACGGCTGGTGCGGCAAAGGCGTGGCGATGCGGGCCAAAGGCCTTGGCGCTAACGTCGTTGTTACCGAAGTTGACGCGATCAAAGCGGTGGAAGCCGTGATGGACGGCTTCCAAGTGATGCCGATGCTGGAAGCGGCGAAGATCGGCGATTTCTTCGTCACTGTGACCGGCAACCGCGACGTGATTCGCGGCGAGCATTATGATGTGATGAAGGACGGCGCGATTCTGTCCAATGCCGGCCACTTCGACGTGGAAGTCAACAAGCCTGAGCTTGCGGAGCGTTCGGTTTCGGTTCGCACCGTGCGCAAGAACATTGAGGAATATCAGTTGAAGGACGGACGCAAAATGTACCTGCTCGCCGAAGGCCGTCTGGTGAACTTGGCCGCCGGCGACGGACATCCGGCCGAAATTATGGACATGACGTTTGCGCTGCAGGCGTTGTCCTTGAAATACGTGAATGACCGTTATAAGGAAATCGGGAAAACGGTTGTTAACGTCCCTTATGAGCTGGACGAGCAAGTGGCCCGCTTCAAACTGGAAAGCCTCGGCGTGAACATCGATACGCTGTCCGCTGAGCAACGCGCTTACCTGGATAGCTGGCAGGAGCATTAATTCGTCGCAGCGGTGATTACAGCTCGATCGCCGGTGGACAGGCGTTACGGTGAAACGCTACGCCGCTGTAAATTGATGCGTGTTCGCCGGGAGACGATAATTAACGGTAAATCGTACCGCTAATTGTTACTTATCCGCCGCTAGACGATGATTAACGGTAAATCCTACCGCTAATTTTGCCGGATTGGGCGAAGTCGGGTGATTTCACCGAAAATAACGGTACAAAATCCTGTTAATTCGCTGAAACTGCGGATTGTTCAATAAAATAAAGGTACTTTTTACTGTTAACACACCAATAAAGGACTATCTGAGGCAGATCAAATCTGCCGGGATAGTCCTTTTTGCTGCTTATTTAGCGCCGAACGAAGCGTCAACCGCGGTTGCAGCCCTAAAGTAATACCTCCTTCCCACCAACCGCCTGTCAAAAAAATTTTGAACCAGAGAAGGATTTTCTCGTTCAGTGTGGAATAGTTACATATCACAGTGGTGTAAAGTGGTGCAAAGTGGGGGAAAGAGGTAAGGAGTGAGTCACCAATGTTTATGGGGGAGTTCCAACATAGCATTGACGATAAAGGCCGGATTATTATTCCGGCTAAGTTTCGTGAACTCCTCGGCAGCTCTTTCGTGGTTACCCGCGGCTTGGACCAGTGTCTTTTCGTTTATCCGATGCAGGAATGGGAAGTGCTGGAACAGAAGCTGAAGGCTTTGCCACTGATGAAATCCGACGCCCGTGCGTTTACCCGCTTCTTTTTCTCGGGTGCAACCGAATGTGAATGGGATAAACAGGGAAGGGTAAACTTGCCAAGTAATTTACGGCAGTATGCCAAGCTGGAGAAGGATTGCGTTGTTTTAGGCGTGTCGAATCGCGTGGAAATTTGGAGCAAAGACACGTGGGAGCAATACTTCCAGCAGTCGGAAGATACGTTTAACGAAATTGCTGAGAAGCTGGTGGATTTCAACTTCGATCTTTAGAAGGAGTTATTCTTTAAGCTAGTCAAATGAATTCAGGTTTGGGGGCGTAAGTCTTGTTTCATCACATCACGGTACTCAAAGAAGAAGCGACAGAAGGGCTGCGCATCAAGCCGGACGGCATTTATGTGGATTGTACGCTGGGAGGCGGCGGCCACAGCTCCGTCATCTTATCCAAGCTAGGTCCAGGGGGAAGGCTGATCGCTTTCGACCAGGACGACTGGGCGCTGGACAATGCCAAGGAGCGGCTCGCAGCCTATGCGGACAAGTTAACTTTGGTAAAAAGCAATTTCCGCTACATCGAGCAAAAACTGCGGGAGATCGAAGGGGTGCCGCAGCTAAACGGGGTTCCCCAGGTGGACGGCGTATTGTTCGACCTCGGTGTTTCCTCCCCTCAGTTTGACGAAGGGGAGCGGGGGTTTAGCTATAACGCGGACGCGCCGCTCGATATGCGGATGGATCAATCGGCCGCATTGACGGCTCGGGAGATCGTAAATACGTGGCCGGAACGCGAAATTGCTCGTATTTTGTTCCAATACGGCGAGGAGAAATTTTCCAGGCGGATCGCCAAGGTCATTGCAGACCGGCGAGCACAGGAGCCGATCGAAACGACGGGGCAGCTCGTCGAGCTGATCAAGGAGGGCATCCCGGCGGCTGCAAGGCGTACGGGGGGCCACCCAGCCAAGCGCAGCTTTCAGGCATTGCGCATCGCGGTTAACGATGAGCTGGGCGCATTCGAAGAAGGGCTGCATGCGGCCATCCGTTGTTTGGCGCCGGAAGGACGGGTTTCGGTCATCACCTTCCACTCGTTGGAGGACCGAATCTGTAAGCAAATCTTTGCCAGCTATGTGGAGAAATGTACTTGCCCGCCCGATTTTCCGATGTGCGTGTGCGGCGGCAAAGGATCACTTAAATTAATCAACCGGAAACCAATCGTTCCGTCGGAGCAGGAGTTGGCTGACAATCCGAGGGCCCGTTCCGCGAAATTACGCGTGGCGGAGAAATTGCAAACCGGTGTGGAGGTATCGTAAATGGCATATACGCGTGGGAATCTGGCAGTCAAGGAGAAGCAAGCGGAACGCAGCTATCAACCGCAGCGTTATCGGGAAACAACGAAGGTGGTGACCCGCCGTTCGCCGTTGCCGGTTCGTGAGAAGTTGCTGTATATGATGACGGTTATTTTTTGCGTAGCCGTGATGGGCGGGTTGTTATGGCAAAATGTGTCACTTTACAACATTAAGCGCCAAATGTTTAATTTGAATACGGACATTCAAGCGATCAACGCGGAAGTGAAGGAACTAAGCATTCAAAAGGAAAAGCTGGAGGAGCAAATTCCGGAGAAGGCGAAGGAGCTCGGTTATGTTCAGCCGGAGGTAGAAGGCTTTCATGTGAATGTACCGGCAGATGGCGTTGAAACGGCCAAGAAATAATGTCTAAAGAGGTTTTGCCATGATCAAGCGAATAAAGCTTCGAACACTGCTGATAGGGGGATGTATTACCCTCTTTTTTGCTGTATTGATCGGTAGAGCGTTTTGGCTGCAGGTCGTGCAAGCGGACTTTTGGCAGGCGCATGCGGAGGAGCTGTGGTCAACCAAAAAGTTGCTGCCCGCAACGAGAGGAACGATCACGGATCGGAATGGCGATGTCCTGGCGGTGGATGCTCCGGCTTACACGGTGGCCGTCAATCCCGAACTGATTAACAAGTACGGCCTTCAGGACGAGGTAGTTGAAGGGCTTGGCAAGGTCCTCGGTAAAGATGAAAGTGAACTCCGGAAAATCGTCAGTGCCAAAAAAGAGTCCGGCGAGTACTATACGCAACGCGAGGTTCGGAACGAGGGCTGGAAGATTGATCAAGACCTGAAGAATCAGGTGCAGGCATTGATCGACGAGCTGAAGGAAAAGCATAGCAAACTGCAGGACGTCGGCATTTACTTGATCAAGGATCAGAAGCGGTATTATCCGAATCAAAGCTTGGCTTCCCACGTCTTGGGATACATCGACCGCGAAGGCAAAGCCGTATCCGGTATTGAAGCCTACTTCGATGAGCAGCTCAAGGGCGTTGACGGTTCGCTCGAGTACAAGCGGGACGGCCGGGGAATTGAGATTCCGAAAGCCAGCGAAATTTATAACCCGCCGAAGAACGGAGACAACCTGAAGCTGACGATTGACTACACGATCCAGTACTACATCGAGCAGGCGATGAAGGAAGCGTACGATCAGCTGCAGCCGATCAGTATGACGGTGATTGCGGCCGATCCGAAGACGATGGAAATCCTTGGCATGGCGAATATGCCGACCTATAACCCCAATGAATATTGGGCGGATGTCGATCAGAAAAATTTCTATAACCACGCGATCAAATCCGTTTACGAGCCAGGTTCCACATTTAAAATCGTGACCTTGGCCGGGGCGGTACAGGAAGGCTTATTTAATCCAAATGCTACATACAAATCCGGCAGCATCCGGGTGCCGGGGCAAACGATTCACGACTTGAAGCGTTCCGGCTGGGGCGAGATCACGTATCTGGAAGGCGTGAAACGCTCCAGTAACGTCGCTTTCGTCAAGCTGGGTTACGAGATGCTGGGTCCGGAACGTCTGAAGACGTACGTCGATCAATTCGGATTCGGGAAAAAAACGGGCATCGAGCTGCCGGGGGAATCCAAAGGGATCGTGGATCCGGTGCAGCAGGCTGACTTTGCGGCGATGTCATACGGCCACGGGAAGCTGCTTGTGACGCCGTTGCAGCAAATTGTGGCGGTATCGGCCATCGCGAATGGCGGCAAGCTGATGGAGCCGCATATCGTCAAGTCCATCACCGATCCGCAAACCGGGGAGACGGTGGAAACCAAACCTAAAGTGCTTCAGCAGGTGATCTCTCCCGACAAAGCGAAAGAAGTTGGAACTTATTTGGAGCAGGTGGTCTCGGACCAAAAGATCGGGACGGGACGTCACGCCTACATCGAAGGGTATCGGGTTGCCGGTAAGACGGGGACTGCAGTAAAGGTAGTTAACGGCCAATATGATTACACGAAACAGGTCGTTTCATTTATCGGCTATGCGCCGGTGGATGATCCGAAGATCGCGGTTATCGTCTTGATCGACGAACCCAAGGACTCGGAACTGGGCGGGGGGGCCGCCGCCGCTCCGGTGTTTAAGCAGATCGTAAATCAAACGCTGCAGTATATGGGAGTTCCGAAAAAAATCGAAGGCAGCGCGTCCGGTAACTCCTCGAAGACAGCGGCTTCGGGACCAAAAGTTCCGGATGTCGGCGGGTTGCCAGTTCAACAAGCCAAGGACAAACTGTCGGCAAGTCGCATTTCCTATGCAACATATGGGAAAGGGGATACGATTATCTCCCAATTCCCGAAGGCGGGAACGACGCTCAAATCCGGGCAATTCGTTTACTTGCTTACGGAGAAGGGATCGGACATCAATGTGCCAAACCTGCAAGGCGAATCGCTGCGCGATGCCTTGGAGTTACTATCGGTCCTTCAAATCCCGGTTACGGCGAATGGGGAAGGCTACGTCGTCTCACAGGAGGTTGTCAACGAGAACGGCGGCAGACGTGTAATCCTTACCCTGGAACCGCCGGATAAGGAGGAAACTTCGTCCAACGATGAGCAGGTGGAGGATGCCTCAACCAGCGGCGATCAAGGGAACGATGCCGGAGAGAAGGAGACCTCGGACTCGCCATAGCTTGTTCTAACCCCTGGTTGTCCTGAATAGTCATGTGATGAGTGCAATCATGATGATGTCAGGATGGGTAAGGGGGGCGACCTGTGAAAGTATCCAGATTTACTGTACGACGAAGATTATTCTGGCTGTTAATGGTGTTGTGTTTGCTGTTTGCGGCGCTGGCCGTGCGTCTTGCCTACGTTCAAATCGGGAAAGGCGCTGAATTGTCCGCCAAAGCGGAGGATTCCTGGCGCCGGAACATCCCGTATTCGGCGAAGCGCGGCGAAATCAGCGACCGCAACGGCACGGTGCTTGCTTATAATATTACGACGCCAACGGTGATGGCCATTCCGGTGCAGATCAAAAATCCGGAGCAGACGGCCAAGAGCCTGGCGCCGCTGCTTGGGATGACCGAGGAATCGGTACTGAAGACGATCACCAAGAGACAATCCATAGTCAGGCTGCAACCCGGCGGACGCAAAATTACGATGGAAAAAGCGCAGCAAATTCGTGATTTGGCTCTTCCGGGTATTGTTGTTGCCGAAGACAATAAGCGCTACTACCCCTTCGGGGGATTGGCAGCACATATCCTGGGCTTCACCGGCGGCTACAACCAAGGCCTTACCGGCGTGGAAAGCAAATACGACAACCTGCTCAGCGGCATGAACGGAAGCGTGTCTTATTTGTCCGATGCCGGCGGGCGCTTGATGCCAGGTTCGTCGGAGAAATACGTGGAGCCGAAGGACGGCCTGAATCTGACGCTGACGATCGATAAGACGATCCAGAGCATCATCGAGCGGGAGTTGGATCAGGCGATGGACCGGCTGCAGGCTGATTCAGCGCTGACAATTGCGATGAACCCGAAGACGGGAGAAATCCTTGGCATGGCTGCCCGGCCGGGGTATGAGCCGGAAGCCTACCAAGAATATGATGCAGAAGTGTATAACCGGAATTTACCAATCTGGATGACGTACGAACCAGGTTCCACCTTCAAAATCATTACATTGGCTGCGGCATTGGAAGAGAAAAAGGTGGATTTGCTGAATGAGCGTTTTTTTGATCCGGGTTACGTCAAGGTGGGCGGGGCAACCCTGCGCTGCTGGAAGAAAGGCGGCCACGGCAGCCAAACGTTCCTTCAGGTCGTAGAAAACTCCTGCAACCCCGGGTTTGTCGCCTTAGGTCAACGGCTGGGGAAAGAAACGCTGTTCCAATACATCAAAAATTTCGGCTTCGGCAGCAAAACCGGCATCGACCTGAACGGGGAAGAGAACGGGATTCTGTTTAAGCTCTCGCAAGTAGGGCCGGTGGAACTGGCGACGACCTCGTTTGGTCAAGGCGTTTCGGTGACTCCGATCCAGCAGATTACGGCGGTATCCGCGGCGATCAACGGCGGCAAGCTGTATAAACCTTATGTAGCCAAAGCGTGGACGAATCCGGAGACGGGCGAGGTGGTTTCGGAGAACAAGCCGCAGCTGGTGCGGCAGGTCATTTCGGAAGAGACCTCCAAGCAGATCCGCATGGCGCTGGAAAGCGTCGTCGCTAACGGAACCGGCGGGAACGCGTTTATCGACGGGTATCGGGTTGGCGGCAAAACCGGGACAGCGCAAAAGGTTGTGAACGGGCGTTACTCGCAAAATGAACATATCGTTTCGTTTATCGGCTTCGCTCCGGCAGACGACCCGCAAATCGTCGTATACACGGCGGTGGATAACCCGCAAGGCATTCAATTCGGCGGCGTGGTGGCCGCTCCGATCGTACGCAACATCATGGAGGATGCACTGGAATATATGAAGGTTCCGCCTCGCGAGCAGCAGGTCAACAAGAAGTATAAATACGGAGAGACGCCAATCGTAACGGTACCTGATCTGATCGGCCACACGACCCAGGAAATCTACGAGGATTTGAACATGAACTTCAACCTGGCGAGATCCGGCACCGGCAATGTGGTGATCAACCAAGCTCCGAAAGCGGGGGCCCGGGTAGAGAAAGGATCGACGATCCGCATCTACATGGGGACAGAAGCGGAGGCAGAGCAACAGCATGATCATAACTCGATCACAAGTGAATAATAATCCTGAACTTAGTTAAATTTGGTGATAATATAGTATGAGTGTGTAGCGGTACAACACGCAGTTGAAAGACGGAGGGGTAACCTATGCTGCTTAAGAAACTAGCAACGTATTTTATGACATCGCAGATACGAGGGGATGGGGAAACGTCCTGTACGGGGATTGCGATCGATTCGCGCAAGGTACAGCCGGGGGATCTATTTATTTGCCTTCCCGGCCATACGGTGGATGGTCACGATTATGCCCGGCAGGCGGAAGAACAAGGTGCCGCGGCACTTGTAGTAGAACGGTGGCTGGACGATGTTGCCTTGCCGCAGCTTAAAGTCAAGGACAGCCGGCAGGCGATGGCTGTGCTCGGAGGCGTATTCTTCGGCGCGCCAAGCTCGCGGCTGAAAGTCATCGGCGTGACCGGCACGAACGGCAAGACGACCACCACTTATCTGATCGAGCGGATTTTGCAAGATCAAGGCAGGGAAACGGGATTGATCGGCACGATCCAACGCCGGTTCGCCGGGCAGACGTATCCGATGTCCGGGACAACGCCGGAGTCGCTGGAGCTGCAGCAATATTTGCATGACATGGCTGAAGGCGGCGGTGAGTATTGTGTAATGGAAGTGTCCTCTCATGCGCTGGCGCAAGGGCGCGTGAAAGGAACCCGCTTCCGGACGGCCGTTTTTACGAACTTGACCCAGGATCATCTGGATTATCATAAGACAATGGACGAATACCGCTGGGCCAAAGGATTGTTTTTCTCCCGACTGGGCAATACGTATGCGGAAAATCCAGAGGAGCGCAGCTATGCCGTGCTGAATGTTGACGACCCGGCGAGCGCTTATTTTGCCAAGCAGACGGCGGCTGAGGTGATTACGTATGGCGTGGAGCAAGATGCCGACGTTAGAGCCTCAAACATCTCGATTACCGCACGGGGGACGTCCTTCCACGTGGATACGTTCCGCGGGAGCGCAGATATCTCCTTGCGGATGGTAGGGAAGTTTAATGTGTACAACGCGCTGGCAGCCATCTCGGCGACGCTCTTGGAAGGCATACCGCTAGAGCAGATCAAGGCCAGCCTGGAATCGGTGAAAGGCGTTGAGGGCCGGGTGGAAGCGGTGGATGAAGGTCAGGATTTCGCCGTGATTGTGGATTACGCCCATACCCCGGACGGATTGGAGAATGTGCTGCGGACGGTGAATGAATTCGCGAAAGGCCGAGTGATTTGCGTCTTCGGCTGCGGCGGGGATCGGGACCGGAAGAAACGTCCGATTATGGGCCAAATCGCCGCGAAGTATGCAGATTACGTACTGGTGACCTCTGATAATCCTCGCACGGAAGACCCGCAAGCCATCTTACGGGACATCGAACAGGGACTCGTTGAGGACGGCGTGGATCAGGCGCGTTATGAGCTGATCGTCGACCGCCGCGAGGCCATCGGGAAGGCTATTGAAATGGCAAGCCGTGAGGATGTAGTATTGATTGCGGGGAAAGGCCATGAGACCTATCAATTGATAGGCTCCAAGGTGCTCGATTTTGACGATCGAATCGTTGCAAAAGAAGCGATAAGGGGTTTGGCAAAGTGATCAAAAGAAACTTAGCGGAAATTGCCGCGATGTGCGGCGGACAGATTCGGGAAGCGGGCGATGCCGGCATCGTGGTGCAAGGCGTTGTGACGGACTCCCGGCAAATAACGAAAGGCTGCCTGTTTGTGCCGCTGGCGGGAGAACGGTTCGACGGCCATGATTTCGCCTCGGACTGCCTGCAGGCGGGAGCAGGCGCTTGCCTGTGGGCACTCTCGAAGGGAACGCCGCCAGGCCCGGCCGTACTCGTGGACGATACGCTAATTGCGCTGCAGGCGCTGGCCAAATCATACTTGACCGAAACCGGAGCTAAAGTCGTCGGGATCACCGGAAGCAACGGGAAAACGACGACCAAAGACTTGGTTTACGCTCTTTTGTCTACGACTTATAAAGTGCATAAAACCAAAGGGAATTTCAACAACCATATCGGCCTTCCGTTAACGATCTTGGCCATGCCGGAAGATACGGAAATCGCCGTACTGGAGATGGGGATGAGCGGCCGTGGGGAAATCGAACTGCTTTCGAAGATCGGTGAACCGGAAACGGCGGTTGTCACCAACATTGGCGAATCCCACTTGCTGCAGCTGGGTTCGCGGGAAGAGATCGCAAGAGCCAAGCTGGAAATTCTAGCGGGCATGAAGCCGGGAGGACTGTTCATCTACAATGGGGACGAACCTCTCATCCCTAAAGTGTTGGCCGAGCCGTCTACGGTGAAGCCGGAAGGACTGCAAACGGCAACGTTTGGGCTGCGTCCGGAGAATGACCAGTATCCCACGGGGATCCTGTTTACGGACCATCAAACGTTGTTTACGCCGCATGGCAGTGAAGGCGATCCGCTGGAACTGCCGCTTCTCGGCGAGCATAACGTATCCAATGCGCTTGCGGCGATCACGGTTGCCCGTCATTACGGGGTGGGCGAAGCAGCGATCCGCGAGGGCTTCAGCAAAGTGGAGCTGACCGGAATGCGGATTGAGGTTATTACCGGACGGAGCGGCATTACGATCCTGAACGACGCGTACAACGCCAGCCCCACTTCGATGAAAGCGGCCCTTGGCGTTTTGGAGCATATGAAAGGGTATCGGAAGAAAATCGCCGTGCTCGGCGATATGCTGGAGCTGGGCGATTCCGAGGCAGATTACCATCGCGAAATCGGGGAGATGTTGACACCAGGTACGGTGGATCAGCTGTTCACCTGCGGTCCGCTTTCCCGCCACATCGCCGAAGGGGCGAAGAAACAGTTGGACCCGAATTTCATTCATGCATATACTGATAAGTCTGAACTGATCCGCAAGCTGGTTTCGTTGCTGCATCCGCAGGACGTCGTCTTGGTTAAGGCTTCCCGAGGCATGAAACTCGAAGAAGTCGTCGAAGCGATCAAAACTAGCGAGCTGACACACTAATACCGGCGAAAGGGGGGGATCCCATGGATTTTGGACTTATCTTGCTAACGATCGGCGTATCTTTTATTCTGGAGGTCATCTCGGCTCCGCTGATCATTCCGCTGCTGAGAAGACTCAAATTCGGCCAGCAAATCCGCGGCGAAGGGCCGCAAAGCCATTTGAAAAAGGCGGGAACGCCAACGATGGGCGGCATCATTATCCTATTGGCGTTTACGTTAGCTTTCTTGAAATTTTCCGTTGTGAATACCGACTTCTACGTGCTTCTGGTCGCCACGCTTGGCTTTGGACTGGTCGGATTTCTCGACGACTATATCAAAATTGTATTTAATCGGTCTTTGGGTCTCACACCCAGACAGAAATTGATTGGACAGCTGCTGTTCGCCGGAATCATGTGTGCCTTGCTCATCTCGGAGGGCCATAGCACAGCGATCGTTATCCCGGGGACGGACATTGCGTTTGACTGGGGCCCGTGGTTCTATTATCCGTTTATCGTCATTATGATGATGGCGGTGACCAACGCCGTGAATTTTACCGATGGCGTGGACGGCTTGCTGTCTGGCGTCAGCGCGATTGCACTGGGGGCGTTTGCGGTGATCGCCATGCAGGTGACTTCGCTTCCTGCCGCGGTTTGTGCGGCAGCCATGATCGGTGCCGTGCTGGGCTTTCTGGTATTTAACGCTCATCCGGCCAAGGTGTTCATGGGCGATACCGGTTCGCTGGGCATCGGCGGGGCGATTGGAGCGATTGCGATCGTCACCAAAACCGAGCTGTTGTTCCTGGTCATCGGCGGAATTTTCGTCATCGAAATGTTGTCCGTCGTCATCCAGGTCATTTCGTTTAAGACACGCGGCAAACGGGTATTTAAAATGAGCCCGATTCACCATCATTTCGAGTTGTCCGGATGGTCGGAATGGCGCGTTGACGTCACCTTCTGGGCGGTTGGACTGGTGCTGGCGGTCATAGGACTTTACTTGAACAAGGGGTTGTAATGAAGATGAATCATCCAGAAGAATACCGGGGACGTCAGGTTGTCGTTCTCGGTTTGGCGAGAAGCGGCGTTCAGGTCGCCAAAACCCTGCATCATTATGGCGCCGTCATCACGGTCAACGATAAAAAAGAACGAGAACAGTGTCCCGAAGCATCCGAATTGGAGGCTTTGGGAATTTCTGTTGTATGCGGAGGTCACCCGGACGATCTCATTCATGAGGGCGTTTCGCTGGTCGTTAAAAACCCCGGAATCCCGTATACCGCGCCTCCCGTGGCCAGGGCGATTGAGCTTGGCATCGAGGTTGTGACGGAGGTGGAGGTCGCTTATTTGATCAGCCCGGCTCCCATTCTCGGGATCACCGGATCCAACGGTAAAACGACCACGACAACGTGGATCGGCAACATGCTGGAGGCTGCCGGCATGAGACCGATTGTCGCTGGCAATATCGGCATCCCGCTGTGCGAGGCCGCTGAGGAGGCGGATGAAGGCAATTGGCTGGTCGCCGAGCTCAGCAGCTTTCAGCTGAAGGGGACCCGGGCGTTCCGCCCGGAGGTAGCCTGCTTGCTGAACGTGGCGGAGACGCACCTGGATTATCATGGGACAATGGATGATTACATCTCGTCGAAAGCCAAGCTGTTTGCGAATCAACGGGAAACGGACCGCGCCGTCCTCAATTGGGACGACCCCGTGTGCCGGGAGCTTGTGCCTTACATAAAAGCGAAGCTGATCCCTTTCTCCATGACCGAGGAGTTGCAGTCGGAGGGTGTTTACGTCGAGCCGGCATACATTCCGGACGTTGAAGACGGGCTGGCCCGCCGCATCATGTATCGGGGGGCTGATGGCGAGGTGCGTGTCATCATCGACATTGCCGACATCGCCTTGCCGGGCCGCTTTAACATCGAGAACGCGCTGGCGGCGGTTGCGGCGGCGATTGCGGCGGGTGCCGCACCAGAAGCGCTTGCGGAGCCACTGCGAACGTTCCACGGTGTGGAGCATCGTTTGGAGTATGTGGACGAGAAGCAAGGCGTCGTTTACTATAACAACTCCAAAGCGACCAATTCCAAAGCGACGGTCATGGCCCTCGGCGCGCTGCAGGCACCCATCGTGCTGATCGCCGGCGGTTTGGACCGCGGCTCGGATTATATGGAGCTGCTGCCGGTTTTCAAAGAGAAGGTGAAAGCCGTTGTGGCGATGGGGCAAACGAAAGAAAAAATTGCTAGAGTCGCTGAGCTGGCGGGTCTATCGCACATCGTGCTGGTCGATACTGTGGACAGCGCCGCAGATACGCTGCGTGCTGCGCTGAAGGAGGCTGCAAGCCTGGCGGAGCCGGGAGATATCGTTCTGCTCTCGCCAGCCTGTGCCAGCTGGGATATGTTCCCTTCCTATGAGGAGCGTGGACGCATTTTTAAAGAGGCGGTGCATACCCTTTAAGTAGGGGGGTGGAAAAGCCCCTACTTTCGGTTAAGAGGTGGCATCCACGATGGGCAAGAGCCGTACGGCGCCGGATTTTTGGCTGGCGGCCAGCATTCTCGGATTGCTGGCGATCGGAATCGTAATGGTATACAGCGCGGGTTCCGTACTCGCTTTCCATGATTACGGCGATTCTTTCTATTTCGTCAAGAGGCAGCTGCTCTTTGCTGTACTTGGGTTAATCGCGATGTTCCTGATGATGAATGTAGATTACCGTCTGCTGCGGAAATACGCCAAAATCGGGCTGGTTCTATGCTTCATCCTGCTCGTGATCGTGCTGATTCCCGGTATCGGGGTCGTGCGCGGCGGGGCGCGCAGCTGGCTGGGCATCAGCTCGTTTGGGATTCAACCCTCCGAGTTTATGAAGCTTGGCATGATCTTGTTTCTATCCTATTGGCTGAGTAAGGAAGATTACAAGATCACGAATTTTACGAAAGGCCTGCTGCCGCCGCTTGGGATTATCGGACTTGCCTTCGGCTTAATCATGCTTCAGCCCGATTTGGGGACGGGGACGGTCATGCTGGGCGCTTCCCTGTTGATCGTGTTTACCGCAGGTGCACGCATTCGGCATTTAGCCGGCCTGGCGGCCGTGGGAGCGCTGGGCTTCGTCGGCTTGATCCTGGCAGCGCCTTACCGGCTGAAGCGGATCACCGCCTTCCTTGATCCCTGGTCGGACCCGCTGGGCGCAGGATATCAGATCATCCAGTCGCTGTATGCGATTGGACCCGGCGGATTGGCGGGCTTGGGACTGGGGATGAGCCGGCAAAAATACAGCTACGTGCCGGAGCCGCAAACCGACTTTATCTTCTCGATCCTAGCAGAGGAATTAGGTTTTATCGGCGGACTTTTGGTTCTGTTATTGTTTTTAATTTTAGTATGGCGCGGTATGCGCGTTGCCATGACCATCGACGATCTGTTTGGCAGCTTGCTTGCCGTTGGGATCGTTGGCATGGTTGGCGTGCAGGTCGTGATCAACATCGGCGTTGTCATCGGCCTGATGCCGGTCACCGGCATTACGCTGCCGCTGATCAGTTACGGAGGATCTTCGCTGACGCTGATGCTGACCGCGCTGGGCATTCTACTGAATTTATCCCGTTATGCGAGGTGAGAATATGCGCGTCGTACTAAGCGGCGGCGGAACCGGGGGGCATATTTACCCGGCTCTGGCCGTCGCCAGCCAATGCGCCAAGGAATTTCCCGGCTCCGAATTTCTGTACATTGGAGGCAAGCGCGGGCTTGAAAGCTCGATTGTTCCGCAGCAAGGAATTCCGTTTGAAGCGATTGAGATTACCGGCTTCCGTCGGAAGCTGTCATTCGATAATGTGAAAACGGTCATGCGTTTTCTCAAGGGAGTGCAAACTTCCAAGAAACTGTTAAAACAATTTAAGCCCGATGTCGTCATCGGAACCGGCGGATATGTCTGCGGTCCGGTGGTGTACGCTGCGGCCAAGCTGGGCATTCCCAGCATCATTCATGAACAGAACGCCATTCCGGGCTTAACGAACCGCTTCCTGAGCAAATACGCATCGACGGTTGCCGTCAGCTTCGAGGGATCGGAAAAGGCGTTCCCCGCAGCTCGAAACGTCATTTACACGGGAAATCCGCGGGCGACAACCGTATTTGCAGCCGATAAACAAAAGGGCTTTGAATCCCTTGGTTTGCCGCCTAGCAGCTCGGTTGTCCTTGTGGTCGGCGGCAGTCAGGGAGCTCGAGCCATCAATCAAGCGATGGTTGAAATGGCTCCGCTGCTTAAACAGTCCGAACACTTAAAATTTGTGTACGTCACCGGAGACCGCTATTATGCCTCGACGGTGGAGGCGATTTCGGCGAAATTGGGCGAGTTGCCCGCCAATCTGCAGGTGCTTCCTTATGTGCATAACATGCCGGAGGTTCTGGCCTGCACCTCGCTGATCGTGAACCGTGCTGGGGCTTCTTTTTTGGCGGAAATTACGGCGCTGGGGATCCCCGCGATTCTGATTCCATCCCCTAACGTGACGAACAATCATCAAGAGAAAAATGCCCGCGCGCTGGAGAGCGCCGGTGCCGCCGAAGTGATTTTGGAGTCGGAGCTGACGGGACGCAGCCTGTATGCGTCCATCGAGCGCGTGATGAGCGATTTGCGTCGGCACAGCGCGATGTCGACCGCTTCCCGTGCCTTGGGCAAACCGGATTCCGCTCATCTTATCGTGGAAGAGATGCGGAGGCTCGTCAAACACCAATAAGGCGCTGTTCATGGGCGGCGTAAGGCCTTGTGCCGAGGGCTGGGCGATTGTCACACTCTCCGTGAGGGAGGCATAAGATACTCTATAAATCGTGACAACCAAGCGGGGCAAGATGATCACCCTGCAGGACCCGGGCTCCGGCAGTCATCGGCTGCCGATATGGAACAGTGGCACCCGGCGAAATACCGCCGAAGGTATCCGCCATTCAAGTCAAGGAGGGTTATACGATGCAGCAGTGGATATCACAATTGACCAGGCTGGAGGCCTTGGAGGTGTTGCCGAATGAGCCAATGTCGAAGTACACGACTTGGAAAATCGGCGGTCCGGCGGATGCGATGGCCGTTCCACAAACGACCCGGCAGCTTGCGGAGCTGATGCGCTTGCTCCACGCAGAAGGAATCCCGTGGATGATGATCGGAAAAGGCTCCAATCTGCTGGTTTCCGACAAAGGCATCCGAGGCTGCGTCATCCGGCTGGGTGGTGAGTTCGAGCAGATTGTTTTCGACGGTACGGAAGTCAGCGCCGGAGGAGGCGCATCCACCGTCCGGCTCAGCATCATGGCGGGCAAAGAGGGGTTAACCGGGCTGGAATTCGCCGGGGGGATCCCGGGTACGGTCGGCGGCGCCGTCTACATGAATGCCGGTGCCCACGGGTCCGATGTGTCACGTATATTTAAATCCGCTGACATTGTTCTGGAGACGGGTGAATTGGTCACATACACAGCGGAGGATATGAAGTTTGCCTACCGGCATTCCGTCCTGCATGAACAGCGAGGGATCGTGGCTCAGGCACGTTTTTCGCTTGCCGCGGGTGACCGGCTGGAGGTCGCGGCGGCCATGGCGGCGTACAAGGACCGCCGCCGTAAAACGCAGCCGCTCTCGCAGCCTTGTGCAGGCAGCGTATTTCGCAATCCGCCCGGCGATCATGCCGCCAGGTTGATCGAAGCGGCGGGTCTCAAAGGGATGAAGGTCGGCGGGGCTGAAGTGTCCACGCTGCATGCCAATTTCATCGTCAATACCGGGCAAGCGACAGCAGAGGACGTTCTTGCGCTCATGGAGCAAGTCAAGGCAGCCGTCCAAGATCAATTTGGGGTGGCGCTGGTGCCGGAGGTCTTCTTCGTGGGTGAACGGTAAACTCGGAGGTGATACATTGGACAAATTGGTGATCGAAGGCGGGAAACCCCTATCAGGAACCATTCGTATCCATGGAGCGAAAAATGCCGCACTGCCGATTCTGGCCGCATCGCTGCTGGCGGAAGGTAAGGTGCAACTTCGAAATGTCCCCCGCCTGCTCGATATTGATGTCATGTTAGGCATTCTCGGTCGACTGGGCTGTAAAGCCGTCCATTTGGGAGATACGGTGACTGTCGATACCTCGGGAGCAGATTCCAGCCATGTTCCTGAGGATTTGATGAAACAGATGCGCTCCTCCATCTTTTTGATGGGGCCGCTGCTTGCCCGGTTTGGGGAAGTATGCATCTATCAGCCGGGAGGCTGTGCGATCGGGGAACGGAAAATCGATCTGCACTTGAAGGGACTTGAAGCTTTAGGAGCGAAGATTGAAGAGCACGATCAGCAAATATGGTGCAGAGCCAGCAAGCTGGTTGGTACCGACATCCATCTGGATTTCCCCAGCGTGGGTGCAACGGAGAACATCATGATGGCGGCAGCGTTGGCTGAAGGCACAACCATGATTACGAACGCAGCACGGGAGCCGGAGATTCAGGATTTGCAAAACTTCTTGAATGCCATGGGCGCCAGCATCATCGGCGCTGGTACCGACACGATTACGATCAGAGGAGTGAAACGCCTCTTCCCTTGCGATTACGAGATTATCCCGGACCGTATCGTTGCGGGTACTGCTTTAATTGCCGTTGCCGCCACCCGCGGCAGCGTAACGCTAACCCACAGCAACCCTTCGCATCTGGTTTCGCTGCTGCACGTGCTCAAGCGGGCCGGTGTTCAAATCGGAGTGAGCGATGATATAATAACGTTGAGCAGTGCAGGCCGTCCGAAAGCGGTGGAACGGATTGTGACCTCACCTTATCCTTCGTTTCCTACCGATTTGCAGTCCCAAGTGATGGTACTGTTATCCTTGGCGGACGGAATGAGCGTGATGAAAGAAACCGTGTTCGAAGGCCGGTTCAAGCATGTGGGCGAGCTGGTTCGCATGGGAGCCGACATTACGGTGGACCTGAATTCCGCGTTTATTCGCGGGGTGCCCCGGCTTTACGGCGCGACCGTGGAAGCAACCGACCTGCGTGCAGGGGCGGCGCTGGTGATCGCCGGCTTGGCGGCCCAGGGTCAAACCGTGGTGGAGCAGGTTCATCATATCGACCGTGGTTATGATCGGATCGAAACGATGTTCCAACGGCTTGGAGGCTCGGTACGCCGTGAATCTCCAGCCTTGCGTCAGCTGGATCTGGCCTAGGTCAATGTGATGCTGATTCGCGAAACCTTCGTAGTATAGCCCTAAACTTTTGTCCCCTCCCCTGGAGGGGATAATAAGCTTTGTAATACTTATTCAGAAAGTTGCGGAGAAATGACATGCCAAAAGCGAATGTACCCGTTCTAAAAGAACCTGCGCCCAAGAAGAAAAGCGGACGAAAAATCAAAACCATACTTATCTTGCTGTTCCTCGCGTTATTATGCGTTCTATTTTTCCGTTCAACTCTGAGCAAAATTTCTGTCATTACGTTTGAAGGCAATACGTATACGACGGAGATGGAGCTGTTGGGCGCCACAGGGCTTCAGGTGGGTTCGCCGTTTTTTGCGGTCAGTGCCGATCATATCGCCCGCAAGCTGGAAGAGATTCCTTCGGTGAAGCAAGCTGAGGTAGACAAAACGTTTCCCGGCAGCGTAACGATCCATATCGAGGAATATCCGATTGCAGCGTATGTGCTGTCAGAGGACGGGAAGCTGCGAGGCTTGCTCGCCAACGGAACGCGCATCGACCTGAAGGACGGGGCGATGCCGGTGGACAAGCCGATATTAACCGGTTGGAAGGACGATGACGAGGGCTTGGTCAAACTTTGCCAAACGCTGTCGCAAATTCCGGACGAGCTGACCGCAGACATTTCGGAGATCGTACCTTCACCAACGTTGTCTTATCCGGACCGAATTAAGCTGTATACCCGGTCCAAATTCGAAATCATTTCAGCCACTTCCCTCCTAGCCAAAAAGGCGGAATACATGAACGAAATTCTGCAAACACAGGATCCTGGAAAGCTGACGATGCTGGACGCGGATTCTTATGTTCCTTACTCCACGACGGAGGACGGAGACGATGGACAAAATGATACTACTCATGATTGAAAAACAATGATAAAATACATTTTATGGGCTAGTTGGCGTTCTCCCTCTTTTTTCTTCTAATTTTTCAGATAGGGGCAGGGTCTCTGCCACAGTCAGGTTACTTCCTGTCTATGAGATGTAAAAAGTTGGAAGCCAAAAAATTTGTAGAAAAAAGAGGGAAAGGTTAAGTGGCGTTGAATTAGTAGATAGTGCATCTAACACGGCAAGTATATTTTGCAAGTATATTTTGATGGGGAAATAGGAGGTGCCAGGGGCTTGAGCAACAATGACATCATTGTTAGTTTGGACATCGGTACATCCAAAGTTCGTGCTATTATTGGGGAAATTAATAATGGAACCTTTAATATTATTGGGGTTGGATCTGCCGACTCGGAAGGAATTCGAAAAGGCGCGATTGTAGATATTGACCAAACGGTGCAATCGATCCGCAGCGCTGTGGATCATGCAGAACGGATGGTAGATATTCAAATATCTGAAGTGTATGTCGGCATTTCGGGAAATCACATCGGACTCCAAACGAGCCACGGGGTTGTAGCCGTACAAAATGAAGACCGGGAAATCGGTGAAGAAGACATCGAGCGGGTCCTGAAGGCGGCCGAGGTGATCGCCCTGCCGCCGGAACGAGAAATTATCGATGTGGTGGCCAAGCAATATATCGTGGACGGACTGGAAGGGATTTCGGACCCGCGCGGGATGATTGGCGTTCGGCTGGAAGTGGAAGCGACGATCGTCACCGGCTCCAAGACGGCGATTCACAATCTGCTTCGCTGTGTGGAGAAGGCCGGCCTTAAGGTTCGGGATCTGATATTGCTGTCGCTTGCTGCCGGTCAATTGGCGTTGTCTAAAGACGAAAAAACGATGGGATCCGTCCTGGTAGACATCGGTGCGGGTTCCACGACGATCGCTGTATTTGAAAGCGGCACGATCGTTGCGACATCCACGCTTCCGATTGGGGGAGAATTTATAACGAACGACATTGCCTACGGTCTTCGGACGTTAACGGATCATGCGGAGAAGGCGAAGTTGAAATACGGCTGCGCTTCAATCGAGGACGCGGCGTCGGATGTAACCTTTAAGGTGACACGGATCGGAAGCAATGTGGACAAGGAGTTTACGCAGGAGGATTTAGCCGCGATTGCGGAGCCGCGCGTACAGGAGATTTTTCAGTTGATCCGCCAGGAAGTCAAGCGTCTTGGCTACAGCGAGCAGCCGGGGGGATATATCCTGATCGGCGGTACGGTGTCCATGCCGGGATTGCTCAAGATTGCCCAGCAGGAGCTGGAAGCTTCGGTTCGAATTGCTGTGCCTGATTTCATCGGCGTTCGTGATCCTTCTTACACCGGCGGGGTGGGAATTCTGCATAAGGTGGTCAGAAACATGCGGATCCGCAGCGCTTCCAGCCCGAAGAAGAACGCGAACCGGAGCAAGGCTCCGGCACCGCAGGAAACCGTTCGGAAGAGCGGATTGATGGAACGACTCAAGAACTTGTTTAGCGAATTTATATAGTGGTTCAGGAATGATGCATGGGCGATCCATGCATATTGAGGGGGAGATGGAAGAGTATGTTGGAATTTGATTTCGAAATGGAGAGCTTGGCACAAATCAAGGTGATCGGGGTTGGCGGCGGCGGAAGCAACGCGGTTAACCGAATGATCGAGAACGGCGTGCAGGGCGTGGAATTTATTACGGTCAACACGGACGCTCAAGCGCTGCATTTGGCCAAGTCCGAACATAAATTGCAAATCGGGGACAAGCTGACCCGCGGTCTCGGCGCCGGAGCCAATCCGGAGGTGGGTAAGAAAGCGGCAGAGGAATCCCGCGATTTGATTGCCAATACGTTGAAAGGCGCCGACATGGTGTTTGTTACTGCCGGTATGGGCGGCGGTACGGGAACTGGTGCAGCGCCGGTTATCGCCGAGATCGCCAGAGAATGCGGCGCGTTGACGGTTGGCGTCGTGACCCGTCCGTTTACGTTTGAAGGCCGCAAGCGCTCCACGCAAGCGGAGATGGGCATTGAAGCATTGAAGGAAAAGGTAGACACGCTGATCGTCATTCCGAACGATCGCTTGCTTGAGATTGTGGATAAGAAGACGCCGATGCTGGAAGCGTTCCGCGAAGCGGACAACGTCCTGCGTCAAGCCGTGCAAGGCATTTCTGACTTGATTGCCGTGCCGGGTCTGATCAACCTCGACTTTGCCGACGTGAAGACGATCATGACTGAGCGCGGATCCGCTCTGATGGGTATTGGTCTTGCAACCGGTGAGAACCGTGCTGCCGAAGCTGCACGCAAAGCAATCATGAGTCCGCTCTTGGAGACTTCAATCGAAGGGGCACGCGGCGTCATTATGAACATTACCGGCGGGGCCAACCTGTCGTTGTATGAAGTTAATGAAGCAGCAGAGATCGTGATTGCCGCTTCTGACCCAGAAGTGAACATGATTTTCGGTGCAATCATCGATGAGAATATGAAAGAAGAGATCAAAGTTACCGTGATCGCCACGGGGTTCGAGAACAAGCCGATGCCTAGCCGCAAGCCGGCAGTGTCTGCCCCTGGTGCTCCGGAGCCGCAGGAAACCCGATCGACCTCCACGCTGAGACCGTTCGGCAACCAGCCTAGCGGCGACCAACTGGATATTCCGACGTTTCTTCGTAACCGTTCGCGGAACAACAACGAATAGGTTAGGAGCTATTAAACGTCTTCCCCGAGACCTTGACCCGAGTATGGGCCAAGGTCTTTTTTTCTCTCCTCCAGTCCTGCGAATCTCTTCAGCGATGTCGACAAAAATAGTGGCATTCTACTTTCAATTTTAGACAGACTTTATCGCTCGTTCTCTTTATACTGATAACCATCTACCCAGGCAGGTGAATGCCGTTGGTTGTCTATATCGATCTCATATTTTTGATGAACCTATTGATCGATGCAAGCTTGCTCCTGGTCACGGCTTGGATGCGGAAGCAAAAAGTCGTTCTCTGGCGGCTGGCCTTGTCGGCGGTGGTTGGGGCGATGTACGTCGTCATGATGTTTTTGCCGGAGCTCTCATTTCTGTACACGTTTCTGGTGAAATTTCTATTCTCTGTCGTGATGCTGTGGGTTGCGTTCGGATTTGGAAGTTTACAAAACTACTTACGGAATATGGGAGCTTTTTATATCGTCAATTTTGCAGCGGCCGGCGGGATTCTAGGTGTACATTATTTGCTGCAAGACTCCGGAGAAATCTGGAGCGGGATATGGTATTCGGCTTCCGGCGGGCTTTCGTTTTCCTTGAAAATCGGAGCGTTGTTTATTCTGGTATGCTTCTTTGCCGTCTTGTATTGGTTTAAGCGGGTGATCGATGCACGTCAGCGTCAGGAGCGGATTCGCTCGTTCTTGGCCGAGTTGGAGGTGCGTGTTGGCGATACGGTGATTACGTGCACGGGGTTGATCGATACGGGCAACCAGTTATCCGATCCCCTGAGCCGGCTGCCGGTGACGGTGATGGAAGCTGCGCTTTGGGAGCGGGTTCTCCCCCCGTCGTATCGGGGAAAGCTGGCTGACGAGCGTGCGGACAACCTCATCTTGGAGCTGACGGAAGCGGGGGATTTTCCATGGCCGGAGCGGCTGCGTTTGGTTCCGTATCGCGGGATCAACAAAGGAACCCAGTTCATGCTGGCGCTGAAGCCTGACGAGGTAACGGTCCGTCTGGAAGGCCAGGAACACCGGACGTCCCGGGTGCTGATCGGCTTGGATGGAGGGCGGTTATCGACGGAAGGCACTTACCAAGCGATTATTCATCCCGCACTGGTAGAGACAGCAGAGGCGAATGAAAGCATGGACACCATCAGTAAAACGGGAACGTAACTTAGGAGGATACAAAGCGATGCATGTAAAGTGGAAAATGATGCTGCAGCTGCAGTATTACCGGCTGCTGTTTCTTTTTGGATTAAAGAGTGAAGAAATCTATTATATCGGCGGCAGCGAAGCGCTCCCTCCGCCATTAACGCGCGAAGAGGAGGAATACTTGCTGCAGCGGCTGCCCAGCGGCGACTCCGCCATCCGGGCGATGCTGATCGAGCGCAACCTGAGGCTGGTCGTATATATCGCTAGAAAGTTCGAGAACACGGGAATTAATATCGAGGATCTGGTGTCCATCGGCGCGATTGGCTTGATTAAAGCGGTCAACACGTTTGACCCGGAGAAAAAGATCAAGCTGGCGACCTACGCATCCCGTTGTATTGAAAACGAAATTCTGATGTACCTGCGTCGGAACAGCAAAATCCGCACCGAGGTCAGCTTTGATGAGCCGCTGAACATCGATTGGGACGGCAACGAGCTGCTTCTCTCCGACGTGCTCGGCACGGAGAACGATACAATCTATCGTAACATCGAGGAGCAGGTCGACCGCAAGCTGCTGCACAAAGCGCTGGATAAATTAACCGAGCGCGAACGGATGATTATGGAGCTTCGGTTCGGGCTCGTTGACGGCGATGAGAAGACACAGAAGGATGTAGCTGACCTGCTGGGGATTTCGCAATCGTACATCTCGCGTCTGGAGAAACGGATCATTAAACGGCTGCGCAAGGAATTTAACAAGATGGTGTAATGGCCTGATGGAAGCGCAATTTTCCCAATTTCCAATTATTTCGACAGAAGTCGACTTAAGTGTTTTCGCTTCGACCTGGAAGATGACGGCGGAATAAAAATGCAGTCCCGGGAGATACTGTTCATTAGTTTCTCCTTGGGAGGTAAGACACGATGACCCGAAACAAAGTCGAAATTTGCGGTGTCGATACCGCAAAATTGCCCGTTCTAACCAATGCGGAAATGCGTGAATTGTTCCACTCGTTGCAGCAGGACCACGTAAGATCAGCCAGAGAAAAGTTAGTAAATGGCAATCTGAGACTCGTGCTGAGCGTCATCCAGCGGTTCAACAATCGGGGGGAGTATGTGGACGACCTATTCCAGGTTGGCTGCATCGGACTCATGAAAGCCATCGATAATTTCGATTTATCGCAGAACGTCAAATTCTCCACTTACGCTGTGCCGATGATCATTGGGGAAATTCGGCGTTACCTGCGGGACAACAACCCGATCCGCGTCTCCCGAAGCTTGCGAGATATCGCCTACAAGGCGCTTCAAATGCGGGACAACCTGACCAATCAGAACTCCCGTGAACCTACGATTTTTGAAATCTCTGAGGCTTTGGGCTTACCGAAGGAGGACGTCGTCTTTGCCCTCGACGCCATCCAGGACCCGGTTTCCTTGTTCGAGCCGATCTACCATGACGGCGGGGATCCCATCTACGTGATGGACCAAATCAGCGATGACAAGAACAAGGACGTATCCTGGATCGAGGAAATCGCCTTACGCGAAGCGATGCAGCGGTTGGGCAACCGTGAGAAGATGATCTTGTCCATGCGTTTCTTTGAAGGCAAAACGCAAATGGAGGTCGCCGATGAGATCGGGATCTCCCAAGCCCAAGTGTCCAGGCTCGAGAAATCCGCTATTTTACAAATGCAGAAGCATGTGAAGTCGTAAATCCGGTCCCTGCGGGGACCTTTTTTATTTGGGCTCCTGCCGATTTCGCTACGGAGTTTTTTTGTGTGTTGTTTGGACGTCTCTTTTCCTGTGGCCAAGGCGCATGCTCCGAATCCCGCGCTCATATAGTAAAGGGACGGAGTAATTAGACGGGACGGGGGCGGTAGAACCATGGACAATGTGGTAAGGGCGAGTATGAAAATATCCGATTTTCAGACGAAGGACGTCATCAACGTCGTGGACGGGAAACGGCTCGGGCATATCAGCGACCTGGAACTGGACTTGAGGCAGGGGGTTATTGAGGCGATTGTTGTGCCTGTCGGGGCTAAATTTATGGGGTTGTTTGGCGGAGGGAGCGATCTGATCATCCCATGGAAAAATATCGTGAAAATCGGATCTGATGTCGTGTTAGTTAAAATGGAGGAACTCCGAGAACCAAGAACACAGACGACCTACGATACGACGGTGTATATCGACCGAGACGGACGGGCGGAACGGCGGAGCTAGAATCCACAAGCGGTGTAGTGCCGATTTGTGGTAGACTTGAAGGAAATACAGTGTCTTGAATTATAACGGACCTCAGAGACGTTATTCTGGCGATTTCTGCCGGAAACAAAATGTAGCGGACCCTAAAGACCTTATTCGGCTGAACTGGGCATGATTTCCTGCGATTTCAAGCTAATAACGACTCTCCGGTCCGTTACAAAAAAATTAGGCGGCTTTTTTGATAAATAAGGTCGTTTAGGTCCGTTAAATTTTAATTCCTATAAGGAGATGGATGATGGAACCGTTTGTAAGGAATGCTAAAGACCAACAACCGGAACGGCTCGAGCTGGCTCCGTGGGCGAATATTTTTCCGGGAATCAGCGCCGGATTTACCGGACGGTCAGGCGGAGTCAGCGAACCGCCGTATGATGCCTTAAATTTGGCTCTCCACGTTGGCGATGATCCTCAGCACGTGCTTGAGAACCGGCGCCGGTTAGCTGAAGCGTTGGGGTTTGCCCCTGAGGCATGGACCTGCGGGGAGCAGGTTCACGCCAACGCCGTCGCCGTGGTTCGTGCCGAAGATCGCGGCAAAGGATACCTGGACCGCAGCAGCGCTTTCCAGGAAACGGACGGGCTGGTGACGAACGTGCCGGGCGTGCTGCTCACCTCGTTTTATGCCGATTGTGTTCCCCTTTATTTCGCTGATCCCGTGAGAGGCGTCGTTGGCTTGGCCCACGCCGGCTGGAAAGGCACCGTCCGTCTGATCGCTGCGGAAATGATCCAAACGATGGAGCGCGAGTTCGGCAGCCAGCGCAGCGAGATCCGGGCGGCGATTGGCCCCAGCATTGGGGAATGCTGCTATGAGGTGGACGAAGTGGTGATGGAGAAGGTTCGTGAGGCCCTACCAGGCGAGGAGCAGCATTATGCTTCCGCATCTCCCCGTGCAGGAAAAACAATGCTGAACTTGAAAGAAATGAATCGAATCATTATGATTAAAGCAGGAATATTGCCGACTCATATCGAATGTACAACGTGGTGTACAAGCTGTCATCCGGAGTATTTTTACTCTTACCGGGCGCAAAATGGCGTTACAGGGAGAATGGCAAGCTGGATTGGCATAAAAGAGAGGTGATCCTTCCCGTGTCGCTGAAGGAACGGATACAGCACGTGGAAGAGCAGATTAAGGCAGCCTGCGAGCGAAGCGGCAGGAAGCGCGAGGAGGTCCATGTCGTCGCCGTAACCAAATATGTATCGGTTGAAGCTACGCGCGAAGTGCTGGAGGCAGGAATCGTGCATATCGGCGAGAATCGCCCGCAAATCGCCGTTCCGAAATGGGAAGCGCTCGGAGGGCAAGGGACCTGGCATTTTATCGGCCACCTGCAGAGCAATAAGGTCAAGGACGTCATTGGAAGATTTCAATATATTCATTCGTTGGACCGGCTGTCGCTGGCCCGTGAATTGGAGAAACGAGCCTCTGCGATGGGAACGAGCGTTACCGCATTTTTGCAGGTGAACGTCTCCGGCGAGGCGTCCAAGCAAGGGATTGCACCCGAGGCCGCTGCTGATTTTTTGAAGGAAATCGCTGATTTGAAGCATGTCCGCGTGGTGGGTCTCATGACCATGGCTCCCATCGAGGAGGATGCAGAGCGGACAAGACCAGTCTTCCGCAAGCTGCGCGAGCTGCGTGATCAACTGAACGCTCAATCGGTGACGGCGGAGCCGTTGACGGAATTGTCGATGGGCATGTCGGGAGATTTTGAAGTGGCGATTGAGGAAGGGGCGACATGGGTTCGCCTCGGAACGCTGTTAGTGGGGAAAGGGGAATTGTCGTAATGGGAGTAATGAACCGGTTCATGAACTTTCTGGGCTTGCAGGAAGAAGAAGAGATTGTGGAGCGCGAACGGTTTTCTGGTCAAGAAGACACGGAAATTGAAACCCCAAGCTTTGAATCCCGTAAAAATCAGAGAGGAAGCAACGTGGTCAGCATTCACTCCCAGAAGAATGTCAAGGTGATCCTCTATGAACCTCGCTCCTATGAAGAAGCGCAGGAAATCGCAGACCATCTTCGTTCCCATCGATCGGTCGTCATCAATTTGCAGCGGGTTCGCAATGATCAAGCTATGCGCATTATCGATTTCTTAAGCGGAACGATTTATGCGCTTAGCGGAAGCATATCCAAAATTGGATCGAATATTTTTCTCTGCACGCCGGATACCGTCGAGATTCAGGGATCCATTACAGAGATTTTAACGGAGGATTCCGATTATAACAGAATGAGGTGATGACAGCTTTGGCAGGCTATATTGATTCCATCGTGATGTTGCTATACAACATTTATTTTTATATGATCCTGGTTTACATTTTGATGTCATGGGTGCCTAACGCCCGCGATAGCTTTATCGGCGAGCTGCTCGGCAAGCTGGTTGAACCTTATTTGGCTCCTTTCCGGCGGTTTATTCCACCGATCATGGGGATGATCGACATCTCCCCGATTATTGCCTTGTTTGTCCTCCGATTGGCTTTCTTCGGATTAAGTAGTGTTCTCCACTATATCTTTGGGTACTAATGATGAAAGCCGATATTTATGAGCATTTTAAACCGGAGGAACGGCCGTTTGTCGACCGAGCCTGGGAATGGGTCGTGAATGCCGGGGATTATCATGAGGTCAAGCTCAGCGACTTCTTGGATCCGCGGCAGTGTTATATTCTGGAGACCCTGGCGAATCGTCATCCAGACACGCAAATTCGGCTGGACGGCGGTTATGAAGGCGCGGAACGGCGGCGGGCATTAATTGCTCCGGATTACTGGGATCTAGGCCAAGAGCCGATGGGACTGAAAGTGCTCGATATCACCTCAGGAGACCAGAAATTTCTCACCCTGCAGCATGGCGATTATTTAGGGGCGATTTTGGGATTAGGACTCAAACGCGATAAAATCGGCGACATCCATGTTCGCGAGGACGGATGTCACGTCATCGTTGCGGAAGAGATTGCGCCGTTTCTGCAAATGAACCTCCATCAAGTGCATCGCGTCAACGTCATGACCGATGTGCTGAACCTCAGCGAACTGCGGACGATGGAGAAAGAGCTGGAACCGATGGAGCTAACGGTGGCTTCATTGCGGCTGGATGGGATCGCCAGCGATGTATTTCGCTTAAGCCGCAACAAAGTGCTGCTTCCGATCAAAGCCGGCCGCTGCCGAGTGAACTGGAGAACGGAGGAGGACCCCTCCACACCGTTGAAGGTTGGCGATGTCGTCGCACTGCAGGGCTTCGGGCGGTTTAAGGTGCTGGAAGCAGGCGGTCTGACCAAGAAAGGCAGACATCGTGTCAAAATCGGTAAATTTGTATAAGGCGTTTTGCAGGAGATGGTGGATTCTTGTCGAATATGATAGTTCGAACTGGTTCTTGAATGTATCTCGTGATTGAATTGGACACGTCTTCCCGCTGAGGTGCGAGTTCAACAACGGGACCATTACCTGATGGAACTATCGCTTCACGGGGAGTTTCGAAATTTCTAGGAGGTGAGGATCATGCCATTAACGCCGCTGGATATACATAACAAAGAGTTTTCCAGACGTTTGCGCGGTTATGACGAAGATGAAGTTAACGAGTTTCTCGACCAAGTCATTAAAGACTATGAGATCGTGATCCGGGAGAACAAGGAGCTTCATAACCAACTGTTGACTTTGCAAGAGAAATTGGATCATTTCGCGAATATCGAGGAAACTCTTAGCAAGACCATTATCGTTGCACAGGAAGCGGCCGATGAAGTGAAGAACAACGCGAAGAAGGAAGCCCAGTTGATCGTGAAGGAAGCGGAGAAGAATGCCGACCGGATCGTCAACGAATCGCTGGCCAAATCGCGCAAAATCGCGATGGAAGTGGAAGAGCTCAAGAAGCAGGCTTCCATTTACCGCGCTCGTTTCCGTACGCTGGTGGAAGCCCAGTTGGATTTGCTTAGCAGCGAAACCTGGGATACGCTGGAGAGCCGCGAACGTGTCCCTGAGAAAGGTCAAGAAGTACAGGAATTGTACTAATCACAACAAACGCCATTTGGCTTCCATGAGGGAGCGCCAAATGGCGTTTTTTTAAGATATCAGAAAGTATAAACTTCGGGGCATTGGCATCCTGATATCGCAAGAAAAACTTCCGCTAAACGCGGTCTGTCTACTTTGAATGTACGTCGATAGGCGTTTTTCTTATTTGCCTTCAAGAGGATGATTCAGGCTGGCTTGCCGTCGGTATTCGGTGGGTGAGACGCCGGTCGATTGCTTAAAGAGGGACAGAAAATGCTTCTTATCTGCGTAACCCACACTCCTCATAATCTCCATCACAGGGAGCCGGGTGGAGGCCAGCAGCTCGCGGCTTCTCTCCATTCTTTTGTTCCGGACATAATCGTGAAAGGTACAACCGGCGTATTGCCGGAACAATCGATGAAAATGGCGTTCGCTGAGATGGGTTGCTGCAGCAAAACTCCGGGCAGACAATCGTGAAGCGTAGTCCGTATCGATCCGGCGCAGGACTTCCTCCATCATCCGATTTTCCGGTTCCGCGGCAGAGCTGGACCCAAGGCGCTCCAGATGACGTTCCAGCATGACGGCCAGCTCGATAAACCGGCCGTACAGTTGAAGGAGATAGCCCGGCTTTCGTTCTGTAAACTCACGGTAGGCGCCCCGAAACCAGATATTCCACGGACTTCCTCCATCTCTCAAGTGCAGCCATCCCGGAGAGGGGGGCGCAGCTCCCTCGAACAAATACGGCCTGGAGCGGATTAACTCGTGAAAGCCGGGCAGGTGTTCCAGGCAAGATAGCAGCTTGCCCGGCTCATATAAGCAGTTGTATACGATCAGCGGACGGCGAGATCCCGCATGTCCGGGGCGAAACACATGCCTCGTTCCGGCGGGGAGCAGAAACACATCGTTTTTGGTGACGCGCACAACGTCCTCATCGATAAAATGAAACCCTTCTCCTTCATCCACAAGCACAATCTCCACGAAACGATGGCTATGCATCTGCAGATCAAATGTTTCCTCGACCCGGTTAAAGTAAAAAGGTAAGGAATCCGTAAAAAATTCAGCCCCATCCAGTACCTTCTCCCCTCGGTATAAAGACAACCGTGATCCCTCCTTCGCTGCAGTTGCCCCTATTATAGGGTCAGCCTCGGCAAGGGTCAATTTCGAATGCGCTAAGCCGGGGAAGAGGCAAGATGCAAGATACTACGTTGCCTATACTGAAGGACTGGAACCGGAAGCCACACGAATATGCTCAATCACGACTTCAACCTCGCTTGGGGATTGAACCTCGATATCGATGTCCTCTGGGGAAACGATCCGCAAATGCATCCGGGGCAGGCCGGGTTGCGCTTGACCTTCCTCCGCTGCAACGGCTGCCGGGGATTCCAGACGCCAGGAGACATCGATTCTGCCGCTACCCGGAACGGGAACGGTGCCGCGCGCCCAGGTCAATCCGCCGCAAGGCTGTGGTGCCACGAGCACCCGGCTCCACCCGGGCTCCAGGCTGCGTACGCCGAGGACGTAAGCGCCTAGGAAATAAGCGGGACCTGCAGACCAGGCATGGCAATGACTCCGGGTCAGAAGGTCGGCTTTTGCTCGGTTTTCCGTGAAGTTTGGATACATCTCCCAGCAGGTTGTTGCTCCCCAATCGATCATTTGCCCATAACCGCCACGCATATCCTCGAGCATCACATCCCATTTGCCAAGCTTAGCGAGTGCCTCGTAATAGAAGAAGGACATAAACGGGCTGCCGATTTGCACGAAGGAGCTGGGCGGATGCAGAATATGTCTTTCAACGGAAGCAAGCCGGCGCTCCGCGAGCGATGCTTCAACTGTATGAGCGGCTGCAGAGTTGGAGCCTTGGTCTTCTTTTAACGGAACGCTCTCGTCCTTAGCCTGTTCAGGAATGCCGCACAGCAGGGCCACGACTTGCGTTTGAATGCTGAAGATGTCAGAGCGCCGCCCGTCCGTATGGATGCAATCGAGATAAGCTTGATGTTCTTCCGACCATAAATGCTTGTTGATGGTGGCCGCCAAGCGGTTCGCCTGATCCGTATAGAACACTTTGGCTTCGTCATTGCCCAGGGCCGAGGCCAAAGCGGCGGTGGACATCAGCGCTTTCACTAGGAACATGTTCTGGTGCGAAACGATGCCGTCGTTCGGCTGGTCCAGCGGAGCCCAATCGAGCAGGTTCCAGCTGCGGATCCATAGCAATCCCCGCTCATCCAGCCGCTCTAAATAATGCTTGAGGGTGTATTCGATGTGGGGGAAAATATCCGCAGCAAAGGATTTGTCCCCATTATAGCGATACAGTTCCAAGCAGGCGATAATCCAGAAGAACGTCCAGTTCGGGATGACGCTGTTCCATCCGCTGGGAACCTGGTCGGCGTAAAACGGAGTCTGAAACTTGGAGCCGGGAACCAACCGAAGACAACGTTCGACGATCCGGTCTGCCCCAAATAAATAATAGTTGATCAGCGCTTCATTCCGGGCATCACCAACCCAGAAGGTCTGCTCGTACATCGGACAATCAACGAAGGTATCCTCCATGCACAGCCGGGTCGTATGTTGACTGATTTGCCAAATGTCATTTAGGCGTGGATCCGATGACTGGAACTGCCCGATCTCGGCAATCGGATAATTGCTTTGCAGCATTCGAATGTACCGGAGGCGCACAGGAACCGCTGCGTTTCGTACGGTAACCTGACAGTAACGCAGACCTCGTCGCACCGGAGACGTATACCGATGTCGTCCCCCGGCACAGATGTAACGAAGCGTATGGTCCAATCCATAGGTATCCTGGCGTCGACCTTCATGCATAAACTCGAATCCGTAAAAATCGAGGATCGCTCCCTCCGGTGCTTCGACTTCGAACTCTAAATAACCCGACAGCTCTTTGCCAAAGTCGATCACGAATTCGGTATCCGCGTCGGGATACCAGGGGACCTCTGCCAGCTCGAGGCTAGGAATCACCGCTTGTTGCAGCGTATTTGGAATGGACAGGGGAGCTTCATGCCTTTTCCACACGGAGAGGATAAAGACATCCTCCTCGCTGACCAGCGCTTTGGGCACAGGACGGAGCCAATTCGCAAACGGCACAAGACCTGCTGCATCAGCAATCCCTCGGGCCCGCAAATAATCGGGATGCGCTTGATTCATCGGAGGACTCGGTTTATGGTCGTAACGGATTCCGCCGTCGAAGGGGCCGAGGGTTACAAATGCGGACGAATCGCCTTCTTGAGCGTTTGGGTTTGCCTGAATGAACGAGAGAGGCGATAAGAACTCCAGCGGCACCTCCGCATCCACCGCAAAATGATGCCCGCCTCCGTGCGTCCCTCCGCTGACATCGATCAGCAAAAAATGCTCTCCCGGCTCAAGCTCAAGGCGGAGGAAGCGTTCGGGGGCTTCACCCGTCAGTGACTTCTCATCGTACCAAACCCCGTCCAGGCTGCAGCCCCGAAAAGTCCCGCCAACATCGATGAGCCCCAGCGTAACCGTGCATTTCTGATGACAGCGAACAACGGTAGCGAGGAATCCAAGGAATTCGGCCGGGTTCGCCGTATCGGTGCTCTCTTGAAAAAATTGATTGCGCAGGTCGATGGCCGCCGTATATTGAACGGGCTTAACCTTGCTCAGGCGTTCAATGCGCCGGGGATATACGGGTTCCTCCGTCAAATAAGGAATGTCCCTCGGCACCGGCATTCCCCAAGGCTCGCAGCCCGCCGGACCGATCACCGTGGCCGGTTGCCACTCGGGACCGGGCTGGTAATCCGGTTGGATCCAGTTGTCGTCCCACAGCCGGGCGTCGATTTTCTCGGCAAAAGCATGCTGACAGGACATTCGCGGGGAACGCCGGCCATGGCCTGAATGGACAGCGGTTAACCACGTATCGTCTGTTGCTGCTAGGATTTGCGGCCTAGAGGAGTTAGCGGCTGGAGTGGGTATGTCTGTTAATTGGGCTGGAGAGCTGTCACCAAGCTCCAACTGGGCCAGCAATCCGCCGCGTCCCCGTAAATAATAGAAGTTGCTGATCCCAAAATGCATCACCATGATGGCGATGACGTTCGTTTGTCCCGGTCTCAGCAAATGGCCGATGTCGTATTCGTCATAAGCCAGCCGAAACGGCCAGGAGCGCGGAGGGCCTTGCCCAATCCGCTGCCCGTTTACGTACAGTACGTATCTGGAGTCCGCCGTAAGTTTGATCGCGGCTCGCCCGCTATGGGCTGCAGTCCACGCAAATGTTTTGCGGAAACAACGCCACTCGTTGCGCGGGCTGGATTCACCGGAATGCCAGATCCATTTTCCTTGCCAGAGGGTCTCCATCGGTATGCTCGCTCCTTCTCACATGAATTGTAATCCCTTTCATTATAAAAGAGGCATCGAAGGAACAGAGGAGGGGGAAAATGTACAATGGAGGGGGAGAACGGACATTTCCAGGGCAATCATGACTTGTCTTCAGGGCGGAAACCCAGGTTGAGGGCAGGATGTTGACATGAGGAAGGCAAATACGATATAACTATTTACATATTGTACTTGCATAACGAATCATTCGATGATGGGACCAGTACGCCGTGATGTTTGTTCCCCAGAGAGTTGGCATCCTGCTGAAAGCCAACGTTCAATGCACGGACGGAAGATCCTCCCGGAGAAGCAAGGCTGAACTCTTCTAAATCGGATTTTCAGCACCGAGAAGGTTGGATGAAGCTAGAGGCTGAGTAGCGGAGCGTAGGAAGACCTACGTGAGCAACGGAAGACTCGGCTGAATTCAAGATTCGATGTCGAATTAGCTACTTGATCTGCTTCGTGATCAAAATCCGATGTAGTAAGCTTTGCCGGCTGTCGGCCGTTATACCGACCCCATATGAAGCGTATGGGATCAAGGTGTCATGCCTATTTGTGGTCTCGTCCTTACGGGCGGCTGCGAGCCAAGCGCATGAAACAAGGGTGGTAACGCGAGCTAATGCCTCGTCCCTTCTAGGGACGGGGCTTTGTTATTTTTCAGGCTGATTAAAGAAAGGAAGAGAAACATGAAGAAGGTTGACGTCAAAGAAAATGCGCGGGCGCGCGACCTGCGGATTCTGGACAAATGGAGCCGAGAAAATACGTTTAAAAAGAGTATCGAAAATCGGGCGGGCCGGCCGAACTACGTCTTTTTTGAAGGACCGCCTACGGCTAACGGATTGCCGCATATCGGGCACGTGCTGGGCCGCGTTATCAAGGACTTCATTGGCCGCTATCAAACGATGAAAGGCTATCGCGTAGTCCGCAAAGCGGGCTGGGATACGCACGGATTGCCGGTAGAGCTGGGCGTGGAGAAGGAGCTTGGCATCTCCGGCAAGCAGGAAATCGAGAAATACGGCATTGAGGAATTCGTGAAAAAATGTAAAGACAGCGTGTTTGGCTACGAAAAGCAATGGCGCGAATTTACCGAAGCGATTGCGTACTGGGTGGATCTCGACGATCCGTACATCACCCTGAATAACAGCTACATCGAAAGCGTGTGGAACATCCTGGCAACGATCCACGACAAAGGCTTGCTGTACCGCGGTCATCGCGTCAGCCCGTATTGCCCTTGCTGCCAAACATCGCTCAGCTCCCACGAAGTGGCGCAAGGATATGAGGACGTGAAGGATCTCAGCGCCACAGCGAAATTTAAGCTGAACGACACCGGCGAATATGTGCTGGCATGGACGACCACGCCTTGGACGCTGCCGTCCCACGTGGCATTGGCTGTGAATCCGGACATGGAATACGCTAGAGTGCAGCAGGAAGACGGCGTATATATCGTTGCGAAGAACCTCGTTGAAAAAGTCATGAAAGGCGATTACACGGTATTGTCGACGCATAAAGGTTCGGAATTCGTAGGCAAAACCTATACGCCGCCGTTCACCTATATCAAGGCGGAGAACATCAACGTGATCGTTGGCGCTTCGTTTGTTACCGATGCCAGCGGTACAGGGATCGTTCACATGGCACCGGCTCACGGGGAAGACGACTATCGTACTTGCCGCGAGAACGGCATCACCTTCGTCAGCGTCGTGAACGGCCAAGGTCGTTATACGGATGTGGTGACTGATTTTGCCGGCCGCTTCGTCAAGGACTGCGACCTCGACATCGTGAAGATGCTGTCCGAGCAAGGAACGCTGTACAGCAAAGAGAAATACGAGCACAGCTATCCGTTCTGCTGGCGTTGTAAATCGCCGCTGCTCTACTATGCGATGGAGAGCTGGTTTATCGAAACAACGGCAGTGAAGGATCAGCTGATCGCCAACAACAATTCTGTGGATTGGTATCCAGGGCATGTCCGTGAAGGCCGCTTCGGGAAGTTCCTCGAAGAGCTGGTCGACTGGAACATCAGCCGGAACCGCTATTGGGGTACTCCGCTGAACGTATGGGTTTGTCCGGATTGCGGCGGGCAGTTCGCACCGCACAGCATCGCCGAGCTGCGTGAGCATGCAGTAGGCCATGTCAGTGAGGATCTGGAGCTGCATAAGCCATATGTCGACGAAGTGAAGGTGCATTGCCCGCATTGCGAAGGCGGCGTGATGGAACGGACGAGCGAAGTCATCGACGTTTGGTTCGACAGCGGTTCGATGCCGTTTGCCCAGCATCATTATCCGTTTGAGAACCAAGAGACGTTCGCGGAGCAATTCCCGGCGGACATGATCTGCGAAGGGATCGACCAAACGCGCGGCTGGTTCTACAGCTTGCTGGCCGTGTCTACCTTGTTCACCGGCAAAGCGCCGTACAAAGCCGTCATCGCCACCGGCCACGTGCTGGACGAAAACGGGCAGAAGATGTCCAAATCCAAAGGCAATGTCATCGATCCTTGGGAAATCATCAACGAGTTTGGCACGGACGCATTCCGTTGGGCACTCTTGTCCGACAGTGCGCCTTGGAACAGCAAACGGTTCTCCAAAGGCATCGTAGCTGAAGCCAAATCCAAAGTCGTGGATACGCTGGTGAACACCCATGCGTTCCTGACGCTCTACGCCGGCATCGACGGCTACAAACCGGAGGAGCACGCTTACCGTCCTTCCGAGAATAAGCTGGACCGCTGGATTCTGTCCCGTCTGAACAGCTTGATTCAGGTGGTAGACAAAGGCCTGGCGGTTAACGACTTCGTGAACTCCTCGCAAGCGATCGAAGGGTTTATCGATGAGCTCAGTAACTGGTATATCCGCCGCTCCCGCGACCGGTTCTGGGGCAGCGGCCTGAACGAAGACAAATTGTCCGCTTACCAAACGCTGACTCACGTGTTGCTCACGATCTCCAAGGTGATCGCTCCGTTTGCGCCGTTGATCGCCGAGGATATTTTCACCAACCTGGGCGGCGGGGAAAGCGTCCACCTGGCCGATTATCCGCAAGCGGATGAATCGCTGATCGATCTGGCGCTGGAACAAGACATGGAGAGCGCACGGCAAATCGTTGAGCTGGCCCGCAACGTCCGCAACGAGAGCGGCATCAAAACGCGTCAGCCGTTGTCCAGCCTGATCGTCTCCATGGACCGGGAGTTTGCGGTGAGTGAATACGAAGACATCATCAAGGAAGAGATCAACGTCAAAGCGATCGAGATCGAAACGAGCGACAGCGGGTTCGTTGATTTCACGCTGAAGATGAACCTGAAGGTGGCCGGCAAGAAATACGGCAAAAACATCGGCTTCCTGCAAGGCTACCTGAAGAATCTCGCACCGGAGCAAACCCGCGCCATCGTGGAGCAAGGTCAATTTACCGTGACCTCGCCGGAAGGCGAAGAGCTGACGGTTACTGCGGACGAATTGCTCGTTGAGAAACAAGCAAAGCCGGGCTACGCTTCCGCTTCCGGTTACGGCATAACCGTTGCGCTTAACACGGACATCACGCCGGAGCTGGAACAAGAAGGCTGGGTGCGTGAAGTCGTCCGCGCGGTGCAGGATACCCGTAAGAAGCTCGATCTGCCGATCGAGAAACGGGTACACCTCACCTTGGATGTTGACGATGAATTAAAAGCGGCCATCACCGCGTTTGAACATGTGCTGCGTGAGAACGTCTTGATCACGGACGTCGCCTTCGGCAAGCCGCAAGGCCCGGCAGAAACGGTGGATCTCGGCAGTAAAACGATCGCCATTTCGATTGATGCTTAACCGTTAAGGGGAAATGGCAGATTCGCCTGAATGGAGCTTTTCCAGGAAGGTCATAATATTAGTAATTGAAGCAAACGAGCCTGCGCTCTCCCGAATAGGGGGACGGGCTCGTTTGTGTTTTGGGATACACTGGGGAGCAAAGGATGGGTTGTTCATGATTCGTCGAAAACCGAGGCCTGAACCAGAGACACCTGCGGCACCTGAGGCTGCAGAACCTTTGCCGAATACGCCGGAGGAGCAGATGAACGCCGTATACCGTCTGACCTTGAAGTGGACCCGGCAGTTAGAGAAATCGCGGATCACCGAGTACATCCAACTGCTGAACCGCCCGTGGCGCATGGTTTGGCTAAGCCTGTTGTCCGGAATTGCCCGCGGGGTGGGAATCGCGATTGGGTTTACTTTTTTTGCGGCAACGATCATCTACGTCCTGCAGCTCTTGGGGGCACTGAACTTACCGATCATCGGCGATTATATCGCGGACATCGTGCGGATTGTGCAAAGACAGATGGAGCTTAATACGTATTAGGTCCGGTTCCGAGCGAATCCTCGCTGTCCAAATGCTCCGTGGCACTCATATGTTTCCGGTAAACGCCGTTGCGGTAAAAGCAAACATTCTTGCCATAGATATCTGTGGCAACAAAGGATTCGTAAGGCTCCACAAATCCATCGAGCTCATCGGAGGCTTCGATTTCCATATCGTTATAATCATCGATTTCCCGATCCTCGGCCATCGCCGGTGAATTCGAGGTTCCATAGCTCTCAACGATTTGCCAAGCATCCTCCCCGTCAAAGCCATTCTGATCCTCGCGTTCATCCAAGCTCGTGCGGCCAAACGGCGGAGATAAGAAGATTTCCTCGATCGGCCGTTTGGCGGATACGAACGATTGCGGACTGTGATCTTTACAATACGCTGTTTCCGGGATGGCGCGGAGCCGTTCGTAGCTGATCGGCTTGCCGCACGTTGCGCAGTAGCCGTAGCTGCCATCCTCGATTCGTTCAAGTGCATCCTCAACCCGGGCCAGATGCATTTCATGATGCTCGGTCAGGGCCAAATCTTTGCCCCGTTCGAAGACTTCGGATCCGAGGTCTCCGGGGTGATTATCGATCTGGCTCAGCTCATTGGTATTATCGCGCATCGATTCATTCATTCCATAATGATCATTGTCCGATAATTGCTCGGTTAAAGCAGACTTGGTTTCCTGCAGTTTCGCGGTAAGCTCCGCGAGCTGGGCTTTCGTTAAATGCGGCATGTGGTTGCTCCTTCCTTCCTGCATCTAGAGCGGTGATTTGTAACGTCTCTCCTAGCGGTATTTTGTGCAGAACCATGACGAAATACCTAAGGAAAATCCTTTCGCGCATGGACGGGCCATTTCCGGCTGTGCTACAATATACAAGGCTTAGAAGAGGAATATCCTGCCGCTTGTTGCGAGCGGGAAATGAAAAACGAGGTGACGGACCGCGTGGTATACTTTTTGATTGCATTAATCGTTTTTCTGGTGGATCAAGGCACGAAATATTGGATTGCAACCGGAATGACGATCGGGGAACAAATCCCGGTGATCGGCAACTTTTTCTTGATTACCTCCCATCGGAACCGCGGCGCGGCGTTTGGCATTTTGCAGGATCAACGCTGGTTTTTTATTGTGGTGACTACGGTTGTGGTGCTTGGGATCATCTGGTATTTGCTTAAAATAAAAAATCAACCCAACAAAATGCTGCCGGTAGCGTTGTCTCTGGTACTTGGCGGAGCCATCGGCAATTTTCTCGATCGTGCCGTCAGTGGGGAAGTCGTTGATTTTCTGATGTTTAATTTCGGTTCGTACACGTTCCCGATTTTTAACGTTGCGGATTCTTGCATCGTTATTGGCGTGGCACTGATCATTTTGGATTCGCTGCTGGAGCTTCGCCGGGAGAAGCAAGCCGCAACACCACAGGAGCATGAGGAAAACGTATGAGTTTGGATCAAACGCTAGAGGATTTTGAAGAAGAGAAGCTTGAGTGGGTGGCCGGACCGGCTGACGCGAAAGAGCGAATCGATAAATTTGCAAAAACGCAGCTGGGCGAAGAGTTCTCTCGCAGCCAGATTCAGCTGTGGATTGAAGCGGGGAACTTGGTTGTAAATGGGGCGTCGGTGAAAGCCAATTACAAGCTGGCCGAAGGCGACCGCATCGTACTGGTGATTCCGGAGGCAGAGCCTACGGAAATTGTACCGGAAGACATACCGCTGGATATTTATTATGAAGACAGCGATGTGATCGTCGTTAACAAGCCGCGCGGCATGGTCGTGCACCCGGCACCGGGACATACTTCCGGCACGCTGGTGAACGCCTTGATGTTTTACTGCAAGGATCTGTCGGGAATCAATGGCGAGCTTCGGCCTGGGATCGTGCATCGGATCGATAAGGACACCTCAGGCCTCATTATGGCAGCGAAGAATGATAAAGCACACGCCTCGCTGGCCGCTCAACTGAAGGCGCATACGGTGACGCGGAAATATTATGCTTTGGTTCACGGCAACGTTAGCCATGACCAAGGCACAGTAGATGCGCCGATTGGCCGCGATCCCCATGATCGCAAGATGTATACAGTAATTGAACGGAACAGCAAGCATGCGGTTACGCATTTTCATGTGGTGGAGCGATTTGGTGATTATACGCTGCTTGAGCTCAAGCTGGAAACGGGACGTACGCATCAAATCCGTGTGCATATGAAGTTTATCGGCCATCCGTTGGTGGGAGATCCGCTGTATGGACGCAGTAAAGGGATCAAAATGGATGGACAAGCGCTGCACGCTGCTGTGCTCGGTTTTGAGCATCCGGAAGATGGGCGGTATTTGGAATTTAGTGCACCGATTCCGGCGGATATGGAAGATGTGCTGCAATCGCTGAGAAATCGCTAAGCCATTGCTTAGATTTGGTGATTTAACCTATAGAATGTTCACCTCCAGGAGACAGCTTGATCAAAAAGTACAAACGATCAGGTGATTAATCCATTCTCTAAATGGGCCGAATTCCTGCATATTTAAAGTGCGAGTTCGAATCATTTGAGGATGGATTTTTTTATGAATACGAAGGAGATGGACGTTTACGATGAGTACGCTGAATGGACAGGAAACTTATATTCAACAACAATTTGCAGAGCGCATTGGCGGGGCGAACTACGGCAAAGATACCGCTATTTATAAATTCGAGAAAATCAAACGGGCGAAAGCGGCAGCGAAGAAGGATTTTCCCGATGTTGAACTGATCGACATGGGCGTCGGCGAACCTGATGATATGGCGGATGCCGGCATTGTGGCCAAACTGGCGGAGGAAGCGGCAAAACGCGAGAACCGCGGGTACGCCGACAACGGCATCGCCGAGTTCAAGGAAGCGGCGGCGAAGTATCTTCATGATGTTTTTGGCGTTGAAGATATCGATCCGGTTACGGAAGTAGTGCACTCGATCGGCTCCAAGCCAGCGATCGCTATGCTCCCTTCTTGCTTCATCAATCCTGGAGATATCACGATTATGACCGTGCCGGGCTACCCGATTATCGGGACCCATACGAAGTATTTGGGCGGCGAGGTGTATACCGTGCCGTTGACGGAGGAGAATGATTTCCTGCCGGATTTGGACGCGATTCCAGAAGAGGTCGCACGTAAGGCCAAGCTGATGTACTTGAACTACCCGAACAACCCGACGGGCGCGAGCGCGACGAAGGAGTTTTTTGCCAAAGTCGTGGACTGGGCGAAGAAATATCATGTCGTGATCGTACACGATGCACCGTATGCTGCATTGACGTATGACGGTTTGAAGCCGCTGAGCTTCTTGTCGGTACCGGGAGCAAAGGACGTAGGGGTCGAGTTGCACTCCTTGTCCAAGTCGTACAACATGACCGGATGGAGAATTGGGTTTGTTGCTGGCAACCCGCTGATCATTAAAGCGTTCAGCGACGTGAAGGACAACAACGATTCTGGCCAATTTATCGCCATTCAGAAGGCGGCCGCTTACGGGCTGGCTCATCCAGAAATCACGGAGCGCATCGCCGAGAAATATTCGCGCCGCCACGAGCTGCTGGTGAATGCTCTGAATGACTTGGGCTTTAAGGCGAAGAAGCCGAAGGGTTCGTTCTTCCTCTATGTTGAAGCGCCGAAGGGCGTGGAAGGCGGACCAACGTTTGAAACGGCGGAAGACTTCTCACAGTTCTTGATCCGCGAGAAGCTGATTTCGACGGTGCCGTGGGACGATGCCGGCCATTACGTGCGCTTCTCCGTGACGTTTATCGCCGACGGGGAAGAAGAAGAACGCCGCGTCATTTCTGAAATCAAACGTCGCCTTGGCGATTTGAAGTTTATTTTCTAAGAAGAATTAATTGACATTGACCATCACGACTTTTTTGATGCCTCTTGGGTTGATCCCAAGGGGCGTTTTTTGATTATGCAACGGTTGCTGCCATGCAGCTACCGATGTGCCATTTGTGCTCTAACGCTTGTCAGAATGAAGGGGCAGATTCCACTTGTGCTCTAACGCTTGCTAGAGTGCTTATTTGTGCGAAAAGCGCAAAGTTTTACTTTTAACGCTTACCAGCAGCCTTATTGAGGCAAAAACAGCCTCTTTTACGATGAAATATCGCAAATAAGCTCTCCTGTAAGCGTTACGCCGCAGAATGCCCGAATTTTTCCCCAAATAGCGCTTCTGGTAAGCGTTACAGCATATTTCTCTGAACAAACTGTGCCTGAGCTGGTGCTGACGATGGGTTTGGGTGCCTTGCTACAAGAGATGCTGCAGATACTGGCTATTACCAATCGATTACATACTGGTAAGGGTGTAGGTTCGGAGTCCGCTTTTATTCTAACGCCTGCCAGAATGCTTATTTCGGAGAAAAGTGCCAAATTTTCATTTTAACGCTTACCAGCAGTCTTATTTAGGCTAAACCCACCTCATTTGTACTCAAAAATCGTAAATAAGCTCTCTCCTAAGCGTTACGTTTCCATGGGGCCCCTTTTTCGCCAAATAGCGCTTCTGATCAGCGTTACACAGCAAGTACCATGCACTATTAGTGATCTTGCTGCCCACCATTCCCCAAACATCCCGGTTAAATATTCAACATGTTAGGAAATTTATGCAGGGATCTGGCGGGGAGAGCACACGGGTTAAACGGCTTCAGATCAAGGATAAGCCGGGAAAACTAACTGTTGAATAAATATTACATTGAATGTATAATTATTAACAACCGCATCACAGCAGGCTTCACACGGGGGAAGAATCAACCTCAGTATCGGGAGGTTACAAACTAGGCAGGGTGTCTTGACAGGCTATTTTCATTCTGTCATAATTCATGTAAACCATAAGCACCTTTAATTCAGTCCCGTGAGGCTGGCAAGGTAACGTGAGTGGGGAAATGGGCGAACTGCGCTTATTTAAGTCGGTTCTCTATACCCAAATCCTACATGATAGTCATAGGTTAACTATGGCTGAAGACTCCTTGCCTGGATATCGGGCAAGGAGTTTTTTTATGCGCCTATCACGGACCGATGCAAGGTGACCCTATCCCTAAGGAGGTCGCAGCTGTGAGCAACGAAAGTCATATCATTATGGACGAAACCGCGATTCGGAGGGCACTGACAAGAATTGCACATGAAATATTGGAACGTAACAAAGGCATCGAGGGTTGTGTATTGGCCGGCATCAAAACAAGAGGGGTCTACCTCGCGAAACGGCTGGCTGAACGCTTGGAGAGCATCGAAGGAACCGCCATTCCATGGGGCGAGCTTGACGTAACGAACTATCGCGACGACAAAGTGGATGCTGCCCAAGGGGCTGCCAAGGCCACGTTCCCGGTATCGATTCAAGGCAAGAAAGTGATCCTGTTCGACGATGTCCTCTACACGGGACGGACGATTCGGGCTGCCATGGACGCGATCATGGATTGCGGCCGTCCGGAGTCGATCCAGTTGGCGGTGCTCGCCGACCGGGGACACCGGGAGTTGCCGATCCGGGCTGATTACGTTGGCAAGAACGTTCCAACCTCGCGATCGGAAGAAATCGAAGTGCTCTTGACCGAGCATGACGGCACCGATCTGGTTCGCATCCTGCATGCACGGGAGGGGAACTAAGATGGCGCTGACCGCAACCGCACTGAAAGAACGCAGCCTCCTCGGGCTGAAGGATTTAAGCACAGCGGAAATTTCCTCGATTCTCGACCGGGCCGCCTATTGGGATGCCAAGGAAGAGAAGATGATTCCGGTGCTGAAGGAGCACTTTGTTGCGAATATGTTTTTCGAAAACAGTACGCGCACCCGCTTCTCGTTTGAGATGGCAGAGAAACGGCTGGGTGCCCAGGTGCTGAACTTCGCGGCAGCCGCCTCCAGCGTAGAGAAAGGCGAGTCGATTTACGACACGGTTCGCACGTTGGAATCGATGGGGATTGACGCCGGGGTGATCCGGTTGAAGCCGATCGGTGTGCTGGAGGAGTTGGCGAAGCGGGTATCGGTACCGCTGGTGAATGCCGGAGACGGCAACAATGAGCATCCGACGCAAGCGCTGCTGGATCTATATACGATGAGGCAGCACTTCGGGGAACTCGGCGGGCTGAAGGTATCGATCATCGGGGATATCAAGCATAGCCGGGTTGCACGTTCGAATCTGTGGGCGCTGCAAAAATTCGGCGCCGAAGTGAAGCTGTGCGCGCCGGACAATATGCAAGCACCGGAGCTCAGCGCGTATGCGCCTTACGTTCCGATGGACGAAGCGCTTTGCGCCGATGTGGTGATGATGCTGCGAGTGCAGCTGGAACGCCATGTTGGCGGGCTGATTAAGTCGGCCGAAGAATATCGACTGCATTACGGCTTGACGGAGGAGCGGGCCGCGAGCCTTGCGCCGCACGCGCTGATCATGCACCCGGCACCAGTGAACCGGGGCGTTGAGATCGACGATGCGGTGGTGGAGCACCCGCAATCCCGCATCTTCAAGCAGATGCAAAACGGGGTTCCAATCCGCATGGCGGTTCTGGAACGCGCTTTGCTGTAGCAAATAGGTAGAGTGCCTGGAAGCTTAGGCGACGGGCGATGGACGTTATTTTTCGGATCGTACTTCAAAATCAGCGGGGGGAGAAAACAGAATGCGGCTTGTCGTAATGAATGCCAAGATCTTAAACGAACAAGGAGAACAAGAATTCGCTCAAATCGTCATCGAAAACGGAGTGATCTCGAACATCGAGAAAACCGGACCCATTGAGCAGCCGGTCGCCGAGGAAGGGACGCAGGTGATCGATGCAGGAGGCAGACTGGTCACTCCGGGATTTATCGATATGCACGTCCATTTGCGGGAACCGGGGTATGAACATAAAGAAACGATCGAAAGCGGTTCGCGTTCGGCAGCGAAAGGGGGATTCACCACCATCGCTTGCATGCCGAACACTCGGCCGGTGACCGACAATCCGGACACAGTCCGCTATGTGAAGCAGAAGGCTGAGGAAGCCGGGCTGGTGAACGTGCTGCCTTATGCGGCGATCACCAAAAGCGAGCTGGGCCGCGAGCTGACGGACTTTGCCGCTTTGAAAGAGGCCGGTGCTATCGGCTTCACCGATGACGGCGTGGGCGTGCAAAGCGCGCAAATGATGAAGGATGCGATGCGGCAGGCCGCTGCGCTTGGGATGCCGGTGATTGCCCACTGCGAAGACAATTCACTGGTGGAAGGTGCGCCGGTGGCTGAAGGGGAATTCGCCCGCAAGCACGGACTGAAAGGGATCCCGAACGAATCGGAGGCGATTCATGTCGGGCGGGATATTTTGCTGGCGGAAGCGACCGGGGTTCACTACCATGTGTGCCACGTCAGCACGGAGCAGTCGATTCGGCTGATTCGTCAGGCGAAGCAGCTTGGCATCAACGTCACCGCGGAGGTGTGTCCGCACCATCTGGTTTTGTCGGAGGAGGATATCCCCGGATTGGATGCCAACTGGAAAATGAACCCGCCGCTGCGTTCCCGCCGAGATGTGGAAGCCTGCATCGCCGCGCTGGAGGACGGCACGATCGACATCATCGTAACGGACCATGCTCCGCACAGCGAAGAGGAAAAAGCGAAAGGCATGCAGCTGGCACCGTTTGGCATCGTTGGTTTTGAGACGGCCTTCCCGCTGCTGTATACGAAGTTTGTGGCAACTGGCCGCTGGAGTCTGGAGATGCTGGTGCAGCGGATGACTGCGGATCCGGCGCGGGTGTTTGGCCTGGAAGCCGGACGTTTGGTTCCAGGAGCTCCAGCGGATCTGACGATCGTTGATCTGGAGGCGGAACGGACGGTTGATCCTGAGGACTTCGCCTCAAAGGGACGCAACACCCCGTTTGCCGGTTGGAAGCTGAAGGGCTGGCCGGTCGCAACGATCGTCCGAGGAAGACTGGTATGGAACGATGAACGAGAACTGACCCGTTAACGGGCGGATAAGAAAATAGTAGTTAAGCTTATGGATAAAGGAGTGCTTCAGGATGCAGGCAAGACTATTGTTGGAGGACGGCACGTTGTTTACCGGAACCTCATTCGGAGCGGAAGGAGACAAAACCGGCGAGGTCGTTTTTAATACGGGAATTACGGGGTACCAAGAGGTGCTGTCGGATCCTTCCTATTGCGGACAAATCGTTACGATGACGTATCCGCTGATCGGGAACTACGGCATTTCGCGCGATGACTTTGAATCGATTACGCCGTCGATCCACGGCTTTGTCGTTCGCCGCTATGAACCGACCCCAAGCAACTGGCGGGCACAGTACAATTTGGGTGACCTGCTGAAGGAATACGGAATTCCCGGCATTGCCGACATCGATACGCGCATGCTGACGCGACTTATCCGCCATCAGGGGACGATGAGAGGGATTTTGACGACCTCAAATAAATCGGTGGAGGAATTAAAAGAAATGATGCTGGCGACCAGCATCGCCGAGCTGCGCAATCAAGTGGCGCAAACCTCGACGAAGCACGTGTACAGCAGTCCCGGCTCGAAGGAACGCATCGTGCTGGTCGACTTCGGCGCGAAAAGCGGCATTCTGCGCGAGCTGAACAAACGCGACTGCGACGTGGTGATCGTCCCGCATGATACGACCGCGGATGAAATCCGCCGCCTGCATCCAGACGGGATCCAGCTGTCGAACGGACCGGGGGACCCGAAAGACGTGCCGCATGCGGTGAAGATGATTTCCGAGCTGCTTGGCGAATACCCGATCTTCGGCATTTGCCTGGGTCACCAGCTGTTTGCCCTCGCCTGCGGCGCCGATACGGAAAAGCTGAAATTTGGCCATCGCGGCGGGAACCACCCGGTGAAAGAGCTGGCCACCGGCCGCTGCTACATCACGTCGCAAAACCATGGATACACCGTCAACGAAGCGTCCATCGCGGGGACGGAGCTGGAAGTGACGCATATCAACAACAATGACAAAACCATCGAAGGCTTGAAGCATAAGAAATACCCGGCCTTCTCTGTGCAATACCACCCAGAGGCGGCACCGGGACCGTACGATAACAGCTACCTGTTCGACCGATTCATCGAGATGATCCGCGAGCACAAGCGGCAAAATCCGCAAAAGCCTCGCCAAGCCGAACTGATGGCCGCTGCGAAAGGAGAACTGTAAATCAATGCCGATCAACAAAGACCTTAAGAAAATTCTCGTCATCGGTTCCGGACCGATCGTTATCGGTCAGGCGGCTGAGTTCGATTACGCCGGAACGCAAGCTTGCCAAGCGCTGAAGGAAGAGGGCGTCGAGGTGGTGCTGATCAACAGCAACCCGGCGACGATCATGACCGACACCAACATGGCCGACAAGGTTTATATTGAACCGATCACGCTGGAATTCGTCACCCAAATCATTCGCCAGGAGCGGCCGGACGGCTTGCTGCCCACGCTCGGCGGGCAAACCGGTCTGAACATGGCGGTGGAGCTGGCCCGCGCAGGCGTGCTGGAGCGCGAGAATGTGAAGCTCCTTGGCACACAGCTGACCTCGATTGAGAAAGCGGAAGACCGCGACCTGTTCCGCGAGCTGATGCGCGAGCTGGAGCAGCCGGTGCCGGAAAGCGCGATCATCACCTCGGTGGAAGAAGCGCTGGAATTCGCAAACGAAATTGGCTATCCGGTAATCGTTCGTCCGGCGTATACGCTGGGCGGTACCGGCGGCGGGATCTGCGCTACGGAAGAGGAGCTGCGCGAGACGGTAGCGTCGGGGATTCGTTACAGCCCGATCGGCCAATGCTTGATCGAGAAATCGATCGCCGGCATGAAGGAAATCGAATACGAAGTGATGCGCGATGCGAACGACAACTGTATCGTTGTCTGCAACATGGAGAACTTCGACCCGGTGGGCGTACATACCGGGGACAGTATCGTCGTTGCGCCAAGCCAAACGCTGTCTGACCGCGAGTATCAAATGCTCCGTTCGGCTTCGCTGAAGATTATCCGCGCGCTGAACATCGAAGGCGGCTGTAACGTGCAGTTCGCACTGGATCCGCAAAGCTTCCAATACTACGTCATCGAAGTAAATCCGCGGGTCAGCCGTTCGTCGGCGCTCGCGTCTAAAGCGACGGGTTATCCGATCGCGAAAATGGCAGCCAAAATCGCGCTGGGCTACACGCTGGACGAAATCATCAACCCGGTTACGGGGCAGACATACGCCTGCTTCGAGCCGACGCTGGACTACATCGTCAGCAAAATCCCGCGCTGGCCGTTTGATAAATTCGTTCACGCCAACCGCAAGCTGGGCACGCAGATGAAAGCGACCGGCGAAGTCATGGCGATTGGCCGGACCTTCGAAGAGTCGATTCATAAAGCGGTCCGTTCGCTTGAGATCGGCACGCATCGCCTCTATCTGAAAGGCGTGGAGAAGATCGACGATGAAACGCTGAGAAATCGCTTGATCAAAGCGGACGACGAGCGACTGTTCCTGATTGCCGAAGCGTTCCGCCGCGGCTACAAGCTGCAGCTCATTCATGATCTGACCGGAATCGACTGGTGGTTCCTTGATAAAATCGAGCGTTTGGTGGAATTCGAGAAACGGATTGCGGGAGAAGAGTTCTTTTCCTATGAAACGCTGTATGAAGCGAAGCGCTTAGGGTTTACTGACCGGGCGATTGCCGAACTGCGTGCCGCCGGACAGCCGACAGGCACGCACCTGACGGAGGCTGAAGTGAGGAGCTTCCGCAAGGAGCATGGACTGAAGCCGGTTTACAAAATGGTAGATACGTGCGCGGCTGAATTTGAAGCCTCTACGCCTTACTACTACTCGACCTATGAAACGGAGAACGAAGTCGTTCAAACGGACAAAGAGAAGATCGTGGTGCTTGGCTCCGGACCGATTCGTATCGGGCAAGGCATCGAGTTTGACTACTCGACGGTACACGCGGTTTGGGCGATTCAAAAAGCCGGCTACGAAGCGGTAATCATCAACAACAACCCGGAGACGGTATCCACGGACTTTAACACGTCGGATCGCCTCTACTTTGAACCGCTGTTCTTCGAGGATGTCATGAACGTCATCGAAGAGGAGAAGCCGGTGGGCGTTATCGTTCAGTTCGGCGGCCAAACGGCGATCAACTTGGCGGCGCCGCTGCAAGCGGCAGGCGTTCGCATCCTCGGAACCTCGCTGGAAAGCATCGACGAAGCGGAGGATCGCAAGAAGTTCGAAGCGCTCCTGTCGAAGCTAGGCATCGCTCAGCCGAAGGGCAGCACGGTAACCTCTGTAGAAGAAGCGGTTGGAACCGCTCAAGCGCTCGGTTATCCGGTACTGGTTAGACCTTCGTATGTACTGGGCGGCCGGGCGATGGAAATCGTCTACTCCGACCAGGAATTGCTGCGCTACATGGAAGAAGCGGTGAACATCAATCCGCAGCATCCGGTCCTGATCGACCGCTATATGCTAGGTAAAGAGGTAGAGGTCGACGCTATCAGCGATGGGGAGACGGTGCTGATCCCGGGGATCATGGAGCATATCGAACGTGCCGGGGTTCACTCCGGGGACTCGATTGCCGTGTATCCACCGCAGCATCTGTCGGCAGAGCTGAAGGAGAAGATCGTTGAGATCACGGTCAAAATCGCCCGCGAGCTGAAGACGGTGGGTCTGGTGAACATCCAGTTCGTGATCTACAACAACGAAGTGTTTGTCATCGAGGTGAACCCGCGCTCTTCGCGTACGGTACCGTTCCTGAGCAAAGTGACAAACATTCCAATGGCAAACGTGGCAACTCAATGTATTCTCGGTACGAAGCTAAGCGACTTGGGCTACTCCAATGGCCTGTGGCCGGAAAGCCATCAGGTTGCGGTGAAGGTGCCGGTATTCTCCTTCGCGAAGCTGCGCCGCGTTGAGCCGACGCTGGGGCCGGAAATGAAATCGACCGGCGAGGTCATGGGCCGCGATCCGCAATACGCCAAGGCGCTGTATAAAGGCTTGATCGGCGCGGGAATGAAGATTCCTTCGACCGGGGCGATTATCGCTACGGTAGCCGACAAGGATAAGCAAGAAGCGGTTGAGCTGTTGCGCGGCTTCTACCGCCTGGGGTACAAGATCATTGCTACCGACGGTACAGCTTCTGCGCTGATCGAGGCGGGGATTCATGTGACGACGGTTTACAAGCTGTCCGAAGGGGTGCCGAACATCCTCGATCTGATCCGGAACGGAGAAGCTCACTTCGTAATCAACACCTTGACGAAGGGCAAAGAGCCGGAGCGCGATGGCTTCCGGATTCGCCGGGAAGCGGTGGAGAACGGCGTTGTCTGCATGACCTCGCTGGATACGGTTCGGGCGCTGCTGGAGATGTTGGAGACGATCAACTTCTCTTCCCAAGCGATGCCCGCGCTTTAATCGCAGGCGCTAACGGACACCAGAGGTGTTATTGACCTGATTTTAAGCGTATGGTGATTTCTAACGGACCGAGGAGACCTTATTTCGCTTAAATCGCAGCTGAGTGGCTCCATGAGGGCTGAATAAAGTCCATGGAGTCCGTTACAGCGGGAAATAGCCGGGAAATGGATAAATAAGGTCTCTCAGGTCTGTTAGAGGACAAAGAAAAAGGCGGCTCGGAAGCAGGATGCTTCGGAGCCGCAAGCATGAATGGAGGAGAGCGGATTTGCGTTCGTTTGAAGAAGCGGCCGGGAAGCTGATCGTGGGCCTCGATGTCCCTGATGCGGAGCAGGCGCGGAAGCTGCTGAAGGAGCTGGAAGGCATCCCTTGCTTCATGAAGGTGGGGCTGCAGCTATTCTACGCGGCGGGTCCGGAGCTGATCCGGGAATTAAAGCAGCGGGGATACTCCGTTTTTCTCGATGTTAAAATGCATGATATTCCCAACACCGTAAGAGGTGGTGCCAACAGCGTCACCAAGCTCGGCGTAGATCTGTTTAACGTGCATGCTGCCGGAGGGCTCGATATGATGAAGGCGGCGAAAGAAGGAGCGTTGGCGGCGTTGGAAGCCGACCCGTCGCTGGCGATGCCGAAGATCATCGCGGTTACGCAGCTGACGAGCACCAGCAAGCAAGTGATGAATGAGCAGATCGGCATCCCGGGCGAAGTCGAAGCCTCTGTCGTGCATTACGCGGACCTGGCCCGTTCAGCCGGTTTGGACGGTGTGGTCGCCTCCCCGCTGGAGGTTACAGCAATTAAGGAGAAGTGCGGACAAGCCTTCCTGACGGTGACACCGGGGATTCGTCCGGCGAACAGCCCCAAAGGCGATCAAACGCGCACGTTAACCCCTGGCGAAGCGATGGCGCAAGGCACGGACTATATCGTCGTTGCCCGCCCGATCATCGCCGCCCCCAACCCGCGTGAAGCCGCGGAGACGATCATTAAGGAGATGATGTAGCATGACAAATACCCCATCCGTCGAAGCGCAAATTGCCAGCAGCCTGCTGGAGATCGGAGCCGTTGCGCTTCGTCCGCATCAGCCGTTTACTTGGACCTCCGGGATCAAATCGCCAATTTATTGCGACAACCGTCTCACGATGTCCTATCCTCATATCCGCGATCTGATCGCTGAATCGTTTGCCGCGCTGATCCGTAAAGACTATCCGGAGGCCGAGGTGATCGCTGGAACGGCTACGGCCGGCATTCCGCATGCCGCGTTTACGGCGCAGAAGCTGGGGCTGCCGATGGCCTATATTCGCGATAAGGCGAAAGGACATGGCAAGGAGAATCAAATCGAAGGCCTGATTAAGCCAGGGCAGAAGGTCGTCGTCATCGAGGATTTGATCTCTACCGGCGGCAGCTCGATCAAAGCGGCGCAGGCGGTGCGTGATGCGGGTGCAGAACCGTTGGCCGTGCTGGCGATCTTCAGCTATCAGCTCGACAAAGCGGTGCAGGCGTTTGCTGAAGCCGACATCCCGCTGCAAACCTTATCCAACTATACGGCATTGATGGATGTGGCCGTACAGCGCGGGGATATTCAGCCGGAAGACCTGGAGCTATTAAAGTCCTGGCGGCAAGACCCGGCTTCCTTCGGAAATGCATAGTGTATGTTAGCAACCTCCAGCAGAAGAGCCCTGCAAAACACCCTCATTTTGGGTTGAGGGCATAAGACGCTGGGGCTTCCGACTAAGATGTGGCATAAAACAAATAAATGCAGTCCGTTCTCCCTTAAGAGGCGGGCTGCATTTGTTCTTTCAGCTTTACCATTCGCTTCACGTTTACCACGAAAGCGGTAAGTACGGCTTGTATTCGCATGCGAAATAGACCACGGTATTTGACCTTGGTCATCCCATGAAATCTTTTCAGTTCGGCATTCTTATGTTCAATGATCGGTCGGCGGCGAATGCGTTCTTTAAACGTATCACTGTTCTCAAATTCGATTTGTTCCTTGAAGTGCTCTGCCACCATCCGAATGGAATAGGTCTTGCTTTTCGCTCCCGGTTTCAAGCAACCTTCTCTAAGCGGGCAAGTCTTGCACCTCTCCGTATCGAAGTAAAAGACAAGTGAACGGCTTTCGCCACTTTTCTTGCTTCCTTGTACAGCTTTACGAATACTGTGCTCACCTGCCGGGCAAATCACGAAATCCGCATCCTCCTGATCTTTCTTCAGCTCCGGTAGCCGCGGGAGTTTCTTTTCGAGCTTCGGATGCTTTTTGACTACGACACGGAATAGGCGTTTTGCCGCATAAGCAAGGTTTACCTGCGCTTCTTGGATCATCCGTTCGTCGGACAGATTGTAAGAACCTGCAAAAACAGCAAACGAAACAGGAGCTCTGGCTCGTTAGCCGGTCTCCCATAATATTCAGAGTAAGAAGAACGAACTAGTTCATGAATGAAAGAGAAGTCGATGACTTCATGAATTTTACGCAATTGATGGTCTTCGGGAATGAGTTTGTATAGTTCGGCATGGAAAGATGCCGTCATTTGTTTGGCAGACTGTAGCAATGGTCCCATCTCTCTCGGTTTCTTTTTATTATATAACAAATCCAGTACCTACGTGGCACGGGGTTTGTTTTTTTACAGATTTTAGGTTGACTTTTGCAGGGCTCTCCAGCAGGGGCTGTTTTTTTGTCTAAACAATAGCCCTTCACCAAAAGACCACCCAAGAGAAGCAGCATCGCTCTGTCTCAAAGGTGGTCATTTCTTTAACGTATGATTTACATATGATTGCTTGTTACTTAAACGAATATCCTGCGTATTTCTCCGCGTTTTTCAGACTCGTCCAGATGTCCGGCGATTCGCCGCCGATGTGCCAGTAAGCATAACCGGCCACTCCCAACTTCGCGCCTAACCTCAGCTTCTCCGAAAGGGAACGGGCATCCTCCAGCCAAATTTTGTGGATCGTGCCGTTCTTGCGATACTCCATGGTGTACTGGCCCAACGTGTCGTTCCATTTCGGCTTCAGGCCGTATTGGTTGATCCGGTTATTTTGATCCGCGAGGGTGATGTCCTCGGAAGACAACGTAGCTCCAGTGCTGCTTAGGCTCCAATCCCGCGTATACAGCGGCATCCCCATAATGAGTTGGTCGGAGGGGATTTGGGCGAGCAGCTTTTGAAGGTGGTTCTCCACCCAGCCAAGCGATGCGATGGAACCGGCGGCAGATCCGCCCCAGTGCTCGTCGTAGGCCATAATCACAAGGTAATCGGCGCTCTTCGCCAGTTCCGTGTAATTGTAAGCGTCCGACCAGTCGGTGTCGAGATCCGGCGGTAAATCTACGGACAAGACGGCAGAGACGGAATGAAGCTCCTGTGCCAGTTTGGCGATAAAGGCCGTATACAAGCTTCGATCGGAAGCTGCGACATTTTCGAAATCGACGTTGATGCCATGCAGCCCGTATTTTTGAACGTAGGACTTCAAGGTTTGGATCGCTTCGGAAGAAAGCGAGCTGGAAGCCAGAAGCTTATGTGTCGTTTCCTGATCAAATCGGTTTCCGACCATGGCCCAAACCTGTTTGCCGTTATTTTTTGCCCAGGTTACGAGGGACGGGACGCTGGAGTCGGATAATTTGCCGGTACTTTCGAGAAAAAACCACCGAGGAACCAGCACATTCACGTTCGATTTCAGCACCGCTTTCTTGTAGGCCTCGGTCGATTGACCGAATTGCCAACCAAGCTTGATTGCCTCGTTCGCGTTAGCCGCGAGCGCATCGGTCCATCGGGTGTCCTGCAGCAGGCGATCCAGGATAACGGCGGTCTCCTGTCGGGTAATCGGCTGTGTTGGATGAAATAATCCGTCGCTGCCCTGCATCAAACCAAGCTCGGTAATCGAGCTGACCGAAGGCTTGGCCCAAGTCGCGATCATCGCTTCATCCTTGTAACCGGAGGACGAATTCCCGGCAGCGTTTTGTTTTAATGCGCGGACGATCCATGAAGCGGCTTCCTGCCGGGTTAACGGCTGGTTTGGCTTAAAGATCCCGTCTCCCAAGCCGTTGGTAAGCCCAAGCTCCGTGGCTGCTTGGATCGTGCCGTAGTACCAGGCGCTTCTTGGTACATCGCGATAGGCGGGAACAGCGGATTTGGCCGCTTCCACCTTAAAGATTCGCGTCAACGTGGTCATAAACTCGGCCCGGGTGATGGAGCGGGTTGGAGAAAATTCTGAACCTGAGGTTCCTTTCATCACATTGTTCGCGTTTAAGCGGAGGATTGCGTCTTTCGCATAGCTGTTTGAAATATCGTTAAAGGGGAGATCGGCAGCGGCCGGCTCTTGCCGAAGAACGGCATTGGTGAATAAGAGCGTTACCGCGAGCAGGATGGGAATCTTTTTTTTCATGAAGTAGTTCTCCTTGCCGAAATTAGTAGAAATCTCCTTAATTCTAACAGAATTGTAACCATTCATCAGTGCGAAAAATATGGTAAAAATTTAACGATTTCGTTAATGACCTTGTAACTTTTTGCCATCCTAATTCGTTTATAATGCAAGACGTGAATGTATTGCTAGACAAGGCCAACTAGACCAAGAAATCCAAGAAAAGGAAGAAGAGGAGAAGCACAAATTAGGGAAATGGGAGACCGATACACAATGATGCGATGGCTTCGCAAAAAAGAAAAAGTCGAAGTTCAGCCCGGAGCTGATTCTCCGGTACCGGAAAGTGCGGAGGGGGAGACCGCCGCTGCCGTGGAGAAGACGGCCTTAGCAGAAGCAGATGCCGAGGTTATTGCAGCCCAAGATGTGCACGAGGAGGAGGCAGAGAGGGAGACCGGACCGATTCTGTCGGTCAAAGACGTTCACCGATCATTCCCGGTGGGCGGAGGAGAAATCCAGGTATTGAAGGGAATTGACATGGAAGTGCTTTCAGGCCAGCTGGTGATGCTCAAAGGCCGCTCCGGCTCGGGCAAAACGACGTTGCTCAACATGCTTGGCGGATTGGATCAGCCGACTTCCGGTGAAATCTGGTTCCGCGGCCAGCCGCTTCATGAGCTGAACGACGATAAGCGTACATTGCTGCGCCGGAATCAGATCGGCTTTATTTTCCAAGCCTATGCTTTGCTTCCGCTGCTGTCTGCCTGGGAGAATGTCGAACTGTCGCTGCGTATGGCAGGAGTTCCGCCTCAGGAATGGAAGCCGCGCGTTAAGCATTGCCTGGAGCTCGTCGGGCTCGGGAAACGGATGTTTCACCGCCCGTTCGAATTATCCGGGGGCGAACAGCAGCGGGTGGCCATCGCCAAAGCGATCGCCCATCGCCCAAAGCTGTTGTTGGCGGATGAACCAACGGCCAACCTCGATTCGCAAATGGGAGCACAAGTCATGGCAGTATTCAAGAACATCATACAGACCGAACGCGTGACGATCTGTATGACCACTCACGATCCTACAATCCTGGAGGTAGCGGACCATGTTTACGAAATGGTGGATGGCAGATTTATCGAATAAAAAAGGGGGGATGAGGCTGGTTCGAACGCTTGGGGTATTCGCCCTGTCCCTGACGTTAATTGCGTCCACAGGCTGCGCCTTGCTGCCGGACGAAGAGGCGGAGGAGGACCTGCCGGTGATCACGCCGCCGACAATCTCGAAGAAGCCGGAGTACGAGGTGCGCACGGAGACGATCGAGCTTAGCGTCAGCGCGGTCGGGAAGATCATGAGCCAGCGCGAGGAGCCGTTATTTTTCACAGAGGATAATCTTCACGTGAAGGAAGTGCTGGTAAAGGCGGGCGACAAAGTCAAGAAAGGCGATGCCCTCATTCAGCTGGATGTCGAAGATTTGCAGAAGGAATTGCGGAAGAAGAAGCTGGAGTTCCGCAAGCAGGAAATCTCCATGAAGGAGCTGCTGCGCACGAAGGACGAGAAGGACCCGATCGAATTTGAGGAGGCCGCCATCGTCTTTGAGGAACAGCGCCAAGAGCTGGAGGATTTGGAGAAAACGATCGCCGACGGCACACTCCGTGCGCCGTTCTCCGGATCGATCATTTCCGTCTCCGCCCAGAAAGGCGCCGCTATCAAAGCATATGATACGGTAGCCGTGCTGTCCGACACGTCCTCGTTGGTAGTGGCAGCTCAGTTTGCCAAGGAGGATTTAGCGAAGATTGCCGTTGGCATGAAAGCCAAGGTTGATATTAATGCGATGGGTGTGTTCGACGGTAAAGTGAAGGTGATGCCGGTGGATACCGGATCGTCCGACAACGATAACGGCGGCGGAAGCGGCACCCCTCCAGAGAGAGATACGATCGATAAGTACCTGATCGTGGAACTGGACAAATGGCCGGAGGGGCTTGAACGTGGACGGCCGCTTAGCGTGTCCATTGTAACGGAACGCAAGGAACACGCAGTGTTAATTCCGATTTCCGCCCTGCGGACGATCGGCTCGCGTACTTACGTCCAGGTTGTAGAGGAAGACGGTTCGAAACGTGAAGCCGATGTTGAGGTAGGTTTGCAAACCTCGACCGACGTGGAAATTGTTAAAGGACTCACGCCGGGGCAGAAAGTAGTGGGTCGTTAATGGGACTTCCTTTATTACGCTTGTTGTTCCGCAAAATGTGGAACACGAAATGGCTGACGTTAAGTACACTCTTGGGCCTCATCGTCGCTGTCTCGTTTACGGTCAGCATTCCGATGTATTCCGACGGTTCGCTGAAGCGGGTCGTTGCGACCACCCTGAAAGCGGAGAGCGAAGGGCTGCCCGCAGGTTCGTTGATCATGAGCTACCAGGCGCCGGGCGGTACCAAGACGGATTTGGGTGCACTATCCGCCGTCAATCAATACATTGTCGACGAGGTGCCGGAGCAAATCGGCTTCCCGTTTGACGCTTACGTGAACACCAGATCCATCCGCAGTACGGAGGTGTTTCCGGAGGATCCAACCAAGGTTGACGCGAGCCGTACGCGGACGATGTCCATCGTGTCCATGAGCGGTTTACAGGATCATGTGACAATATCCGGCGGCCGGTTGTTTTCGGATCAGGGGGATGGCGATACGCTTGAGGCTCTGATGCTGGAGGAAGCGATGTACCGTCAGGATCTGCACGTTGGCGATGTGATGGAGTATCCGGTGTACAGCGGCGTGGATGTGACGCTTAAGGTGAAGATTGTTGGCACCTTCCAGCCGGAGAATGAGAATGATCCGTATTGGTACCAAGGCTTTGAAGGGATGATGAACAGTTTCTACATCTCGGATCAAGCCTTTAATGAAGGACTGCTGAATCGATTGTCGATTCCGCTGCATAGCTCCAGCTGGTATTACGCTTTTGATCTTGGTGAGATCAAGACGAGTCAGCTGTCACCGCTGTCGGATACGCTGGAGCGGCTGAACGTGGAGTTATACCAGAAGCTGAAAGATACGAAGGTGGATGTCTCCTTCGGCAGTCTGCTGAACGACTTCCGCAAGCAGAGCCTGCAAATGCAGACGCTGCTGTTTACCCTGGCGGCACCGATGATTGCCATGGTGTTCTATTTCATCGTGATGAACGCTCGTCAGGCGCTCGACAAGCAGCAAAGTGACATCGCTGTTCTGCGCAGCCGCGGTGCTTCTACGAAGCAGATTATTTTCATCTATTTATTTGAGAGCCTGATCCTTGGTGTGGTTGCACTGATTGCAGGCCCTTTGCTCGGCTGGTTTATGTCAAAGAGCATCGGCTCGGCGGACGGCTTCCTGACGTTCGTGAACCGCAAGTCCATTCCGGTAGGATTTAATGCCGACGCCTTGGTGTTGGGGGCGGTGGCGGTTGTGATCGCGATCTTGTCGACGCTGCTGCCGGCGATTTCCTTCGCCCGTTCCTCGATTGTCAAGGCGAAGCAGAAGCAAGCGCGCTCCGATCGGGCGCCCTTTTGGCAACGCTGGTTTATCGATATCGTCTTGATGGTGATTTCGGGTTATGGGTACTACCTGTTTAATGAGCGGCAGATGCTGACGTTCCAGACGGGGATGACGACGGATGAGCTGCAGGTTCAACCGTTCCTCTTCTTCGTACCGGCGCTGGCGATTTTCTCCATCGGACTGTTTTTCCTGCGGGTGTTCCCGTGGTTATTGAAGCTGATCGGCTGGATCGGCAAAAAGTGGTTGCCGGTTCCTTACTATTTAAGTTTGACGCAACTGTCCAGGTCGTCTTCTTCCTATTATCCGCTGATGATTCTGCTCGTTCTGACGCTGGGGCTTGGTGTATATAACGCTTCAGCTGCTCGGACGATCGATCTGAATTCGACGGAGCGGACGCTCTATAAATATGGAGCGGATGTGATTATGCGAACAGTATGGGAAGGCACGCCGGAAATCACCCGTCCTTCACAAGGAGGCTCCGGCCAAGGTCAAGGCGGCGGCTCGGGAGCTCCGGGCGGCGGCGGGAACCCGGGTGGAGTACCTGGCGGCGGTCCGGGCGGCGGCGGGCAAAATCCACCCCCGTCCAAACTGATCTATTCCGAGCCCCCGTTTGAGATCTTTCGGAGGCTGGATGGCGTCGAGCATGCGGCACGTGTGCTCCAAACGAAGGGGAACATCATCATCTCCGGCCGTTCGGCAGGCCAAGGGAATGTAATGGGGATCGACAATGTCGATTTCGCCAAAGTGGCCTGGTTCCGGAACGACCTGTTCCCCACGCATCCCTACAATTATTTGAACTTTCTCGGGATGAACGAAAGTGCAGCTTTAGTCCCGTCGAACTTGGCGGAGAAATACAAGCTGAAGCCGGGAGACGTGTTCACGGTCGCCTTGGGTGAGCAAGCGGTGGAATTTGCCGTATACGGGATTATCCCGTATTGGCCAAGTCAATATCCGGATCAAACGCCGTTTATCATTGCGAATTTGGACTATATCTACGATCAAGTTCCGCTTATTCCTTATGAAGTCTGGCTGAAGATGAAGCCGGGGGCCAAAGTCGCCCCGCTGATTCCGAAGCTGGCGGAGGAAGGAATTGAGCTTTATTCGGTTGATGATGTCCGCAGTGAATTGGCGGCCCAAAGCAAGCACCCAACCCGGGGAGGCGTATTTGGAATCTTAAGCCTCGGCTTCCTCGTCTCGGTTATCGTTTCGTTGATCGGATACGTGTTGTACTGGTTTTTCAACTTATCGGGCCGGGTCGTCCAGTTCGGGATCTTGCGGGCGATGGGCTTATCCCGCAAGCAGCTGACGTTTATGCTGCTGGCCGAACAGATCTTGACAGCAGGCTTATCCATCGTGCTCGGGATCGTGATCGGGAAGATTGCCGGCAAGCTATACTTGCCGTTCCTGCAAACTGCGGATAATGTCACAACGCAAGTTCCGCCGTTCCGAATCGTATTCGATAACCAAGACACGCTTCAGCTTTATGTCGTTGTGTTCGTGATGCTCCTGATGGGAGCCGGCCTGCTACTCTGGCAAATCCGGCGCCTGCGCGTGCATCAGGCGGTAAAAATGGGAGAGGAGCGCTAAGAGATGATTCATTGCGAAGGACTCGTCAAGATTTTCAAATCCGAAGATATCGAAGTTGTGGCGCTCCAAGGCTTAAACTTAACCGTTGAACAAGGCGAGATGATGGCGATCATCGGCAACAGCGGCAGCGGCAAATCAACGCTGCTGAATATTCTGGGCGGGCTGGATCGCCCGTCAGCTGGTCAGGTTACCGTTGGGGGCTGGGATCTGCTGAAGATCCGCGATGACCAACTGGTGGAATATAAACGCAACACCGTTGGCTTTGTTTGGCAGAACAACGCCCGCAACCTGCTGCCCTATTTAACCGCGCTGGAGAACGTGGAGATGCCGATGCTGCTCACTGGTAAGCTGGACCGGGCTTATGCAAAAGAGCTGCTGGAGCGGGTTGGCTTAAAGGATCGGATGCATAACAAGCTGCATCAACTCTCCGGCGGGGAGCAGCAGCGGGTTGCGATCGCAATCTCTTTGTCAAATCGCCCGAAGCTCCTGCTGGCTGACGAACCAACGGGGTCGGTAGACACGGCCACCTCTGATCAGATCATGCAGATCTTTCGGCAAGTGAACCGGGAACTCGGCATCACGGTCGTGATCGTCACGCACGATTTGAACCTGGCCGGGAAGGTGGACCGCGTGGTCGCCATCCGCGACGGCTTAACGAGCACCGAATTCCTGAAGCGTAATCCGAATCTGGATTTGGCGGCAGCAGAGCTAGGCGGGGGATTGCAGGAGGTTCACGAAGCCTTTGTTGTGGTTGACCGCGTCGGACGCTTACAGGTTCCGAAGGAATATCTGGAATCCGTCGGGATCAACGGACGGGCGAGCATGGAGTTTGACGGAGAGAAAATCATTATTACAGCACCTAAATCATTGGAGGGGGATCCATCATGAGGTTCAAGAAATTATTGTCCGTATCGCTGGCTGCCACGCTGGCGCTTGGCCTGTTGGCTGGCTGTAACGGCAGCAAAGCGGCAGACCCTGAGCAGGAGAAAGTGCTGCGCATCGGCGTGCTTTACGGGGGATATGACGATTCTTATTTCCGCCAGCAGTATACCGATGTGTATGAGTTCACGCACAATGTTCGCATCGAGGTTGTACCGGCCATCGACCAAAGTCAATACCGTTACCAGGACTACTCACAGCCATATGTTCAGCCGGACTACCTGGAAAGCATGAAGAAAATTATGACCGGCAGCAATCCGGTGGATGTCGTGGTAACCGATACTTCCGTATTGAATCAGCTGATCAAGGAAAATATGGTCAAACAACTTGATCCGATGATTCAGGAGGATAAGTTCGATACGTCAGACTTCGTACCGGCAGTCATTGACGGGATCAAGGATCTTGGAGAAGGCAGCCTGTACGCGTTAACGCCTTCGTTCTCCTCCTCCGCCTTGTTCTATAACAAGAAGCTCTTTACGGATGCTGGGGTAGAACCGCCTACCGATAATATGACCTGGGACGATATCTTCAATTTGGCTCGCCGTGTGGCGAAAGGGGAAGGGAAAGACCGGGTTTACGGTTTCGCGTTTAGCCGGTACCTCGGAAGCGATCCGTTCTGGGATATGCAGAGCAACTATGTCAACTCGCTGCAGCTCAAAACCTTTGATGATAAAGCGGAAACGATGACGGTCAATACCCCGCAATGGACGAAGGTATGGGAAACCATCAGCAAGCTGGCGAAGGATAAAATCATTCCGGACAGTAACAGCGGGATGATGGACGGCGAGTGGAACCCTGTAACCAGCGACCTGTTCCTCTCCGGTAAAGTAGCTATGGCGATCGGTGAGAACTACTATGTAAATGAAATTACGGACGCCAACAACAACGCTTCGAAAATTAAAAACTTTACCCCTGTAGATTGGGACGTCGTAACCGTTCCGGTCCATCCTGAAAAGCCGGGTGTCGGGGGAAGTATTTGGTTGAGCAATACGTTTGCGATCAACAGTGCCGCTCCAAATGCCGAAACCGCTTGGGACTTCATTAAATTCATTAACGGTGAGGATTGGGCAAAACTGAAATCCCGGAGCAACTCCTATGAAATGCTGGCCCGCAAATCGTACATCCAACCGAAAATGGGCTTGGACTACAATATTCAAGCGTTCTATTTGCTGAAGCCGACGCCGCCAACGGATCCGAAGCAAGATAAGCTGATGAGCGAAAAACCAGGGCTTTACAGCGTGACCGACAGCGGACGTAAGTTCTTCCAAGAGGTACTGGAGAACAAGAAAACGCCGGCGGAAGCGCTCAAGGAATGGGAAGAGAAGGGCAACAAGATGCTGCAGGAGATTAAAAACAATCCAAAAACCCAATTCCAGGAGGATGGTACGCCATTTGTTCCTGAGGAAGGGGCTGCAGCAGGAGGAGCCGTATATAAAGGATAAATCGCGGTTTGCATTGAGCACAAAAAATTACCAAATATATATAAGCCCGCCGGACGAAATCCGGCGGCTTTTTTTGTTAAGGTTGGGCATTCTATAGACATGAACAATTTGCTCTAATTTACGAAAGGATGGACGAAACAGTCATGCGTTGGGTATACTTCAATAAATTGTATCGAACGAAATTCCAAGCGGGATGTCTCGCCCGACGGTTGGAGCAAGACGGTTGGATTTACGGTTTTGATGATATGCGGCAAATCGAAATTTTCCGCTCGCGCAAAGGCAAATATGGCGTGCGATTTATTCCATAATCTTAGGCTTGACGTGCCCTGCGAGAATCGTGTATATTATTGATTGTCGCCAATTTATTGACGCGGGGTGGAGCAGCCCGGTAGCTCGTCGGGCTCATAACCCGAAGGCCGCAGGTTCAAATCCTGCCCCCGCAATCCCAAGTTCTCCCGGGCCCTTAGCTCAGTTGGTTAGAGCGGTCGGCTCATAACCGATTGGTCACAGGTTCGAGTCCTGTAGGGCCCATAAGTGCGAAACCCCTTGCCGCGCAAGGGGTTTTTGCTTTGTTTGGTATTGATAGAGTTGTCCGATAATCGATCTGTTGATTTGGGGGTTAGTCGGCCTCGATCATGTAATTTGAAAAGTGGTGGGAGCGAATACTTAGAGAAATGAATCTTGATGATTTTAAATTCCTGTATTCCATTTTTGACAATAATCAAAGTAATTTTTCGGTGATGGCTAAAGAAGCCTTGGATGCTCGTAGAATTGAGTTAGAAGGACGGTGAAACGAAATGTTAAAAAGCACTTGTGCTGCTCCATTTTCGTATCACATGTAATTGAGGTATATGATACGATATGTTAAGATAAAAATAGAAATAGGAGCCGGTGCCAGCCGACTCCCTGTACAACACTTGGGTGGGAAACCTCCAGAACAAGCTGAAAATAACCCGTTCCCTCGGCGCTAACCTGGGCGGGTTATTTTCGTTTATTCAGATAGGTGAGTAGTGCGAGAAGAAACATCCCGAGCATAATCACTTCTGATAACGAAAAATTCATTGGCATCACCTCCGATCCGGAGGCGATACTTCCCACCCAAGTTCAGTTGTACAAGCCATATTATACCATGAGTCTGCGAACCCCGCAGGCTCTTTTATTACGGCTTTAGCCAGTTGAGTACGCGAAGCGTGCGAAACAAAAAACCACCCGCTATGCGGGTGGAGGGAACGAAGGTTTGACCAACAAGACCATTCCCAAAAAATTGAGATGTTCAGGCTCAATTCAAGAAAGGAATGGTCTTAGATGGCAAACAAGAGCTATAGTTTAGCTCACACGAAGTGGATGTGCAAATACCATATCGTGTTCACCCCGAAGTATAGACGGAAAGAGATCTATAATCAAGTGAGGAAAGACTTGATCGAAATATAGCAAACCACCCGTCCAACGGGTGGTTATGATTCAATTAAAATCAAGGTTTCGAAGATTCCTATTGAGCGTTTTATAGTAGGCAATTTTTTTTGCGAATAAACGAGACTTTTCCAAGGGTAATAAGATTCAAGCCTCTCCAAATCATGAGGTGAAAAAAAGCTTGCCCAAGCTCTTTGCCGTCATGGACAATCTTTGGTCGCTGAATGATAGAACTTCCTCCTCCTGTGCGCGAACATTATTATTTATTATAGTAGAAAATACGAGTGATCTTTATCGAAAGTTCCAGTTTCTGGGCAGAAGAAAGGAGCCGTTGCCACGGCCCCCTCAGATCATTTGACTTGCTTCTGGATCATCAATCGATGGTACTCATTCAGCAATTTGTCTAGTTGCTGACTGACCATGATCATTTCTCGATCGGCAAGACGTTTACTTCGGGCGAGATGGTTTAATTCCATCCGGAGCTCTTCAATTTTGAGGATGAGTTCCATGTCGAACAACTCCCAGGTCGAGGTATCGATGCCATCCGTCCGCTTTCGACTGGTGACCGTCCAACATCTTCCGTGTACTGCCACTGTTCTGCACCAAATTAAAGCGGTAACTATATTTTCTATGTCCGTTTTTGTAAATCCTCCCTAAATTCTGAAATAAATTGCAAAAATCTGTCGATTCAGTGAATTTTATTAAAATTTTAAGTTTTGGTGGAGGATCAAAAAGGACCGCGCATGGCGGCCCTTCTAGGTTTCATCGCAAAGGAGATTATTTGCTGTCCGGTGTCGGAGCAGGGTGAGCGACTAAGTACTCCACCGCATTATAGGTCAAGAGCGCCGCTTCCGCGCGGGTAATCAAATCTCCCGGATGGAATTGATTACTCTCATCCAGCGTGGCGATCCCGAGCACGAGCGCAAGTTGAACCGTACCTTGATAAGAAACGGTGAGCTGGTCTCCGTCAATATTGATCATCGGCAAATCGCCATGTTTCTCCATCGCCAAAATCAGCTGATGGGTAAACTCCTCGCGCGTTATAGGCTTGTCCGGATTCACGTTGGCGTCAAGATCAAACCCGTTATTTTGAGCAATCGAGAACGCAGGGGCATACCAGGCATCATTCTTGACATGAACAAAATAATCGCTCGCGTTCACAGGAGCTTCGGACTTTAACCCCAGCAGGTTGACGATCAGCTGAACGCCTTGGCTAGTGGTCAATTGGTCGTCCGGCAGGAAGCTGTCTTTGGTTTGCAGGACAGAAATGCTGTCTTTGGCGACAAAATGATTTACATCTTTAAAGGACCCTGCGGCAGCAAAGCTTTCTCCGGCCTAGACAAGGGTTTTGGAAAAGGTTGCAGATTTAATTAAAAAGATTTTCCAAATGGAATAATTCGCGTCACGTGTTGGATTTCGTCGAGCTTCACCCAGACGGCCCCTTCTGTTGTGCGCAGATGTACTTTGTCGGGCGCTGAACCCCACTTCGGCAGTCCGGTCATCATTTGTCCGTCATGCAGTTGGATGACCACTTGATGGCCCAGCGTAACCGCCATCTTCAATTCGTGCATGAATGCTAACCTCACCTTTCCTGAAATTCGAGCCGATCTTCCGCACTACTAACCTTAACTTACCATATTTCCTAACTGAATAGTTTATCGGATAAAGGCGGCTTGAATTTTGGGTTGATATTGATTGAAATTCTGTATATAATCATAAATACGGAATTTTTGAACAAGCCGGGGTGGCGGAATTGGCAGACGCACAGGACTTAAAATCCTGCGGTAGGTGACTACCGTACCGGTTCGAGCCCGGTCCTCGGCATCTAATTAAGATAGAGCGCATTCGATTGACGAATGCGCTCTATTTTTTATAGGACAAATGGATTATTTTGACGAAAAACGTTACGAAATATCTACTAAATGTCGATATAAAATGGGAGAGGACTGGAAAAAGGTTCCGGTACATTAGCAATGAGAATAAAGGAGAGGAATCAATGATTGCTAACAGGAAGATGACGTATTGGATGCTCGTCTTGACGCTCCTCCTTTCGGTGCTTGCTCCAACGGGCGCATTTGCAGCAACCGGGGACATCAAGGAGATTAATATTGATGGAGCAGGTACGACCGTTGAACTCGGCGTTGGTAAAACCAAGCAGCTTAAAGTAACTGCTGGCTTGGAAGGAGGCGGCACCAAGGATGTGACCTCTACCGTAACTTGGACGTCCGGAGATGATACCGTAGCCAAGGTTAGTGCCGGCGGTTTAGTCACTGCGCTGAAGAGCGGTACTGCGATCATCACGGCGGAATATAAAAACCCAACTACCGAAGTCGGGTCGGTTTCGTCCATTACGATTAAAGTTACAGACACCTACACCGCATTAACATTGGACTACAAATTAGACGGAAAATATAGTCTGGACACTCCTGAATCCGATCTGACTGTTACCGCCAAGGCGAAGGTGGACAACGAGTCCATTGAACCTAAGGATGTCACGGAAGAGGCGGATTGGACTTCCTCCAATGCGAGTGTACTGACCATTGAGAAGGGGAAAATTACGTTAACCGGTACAGGGGAAGCGACGATTACGGCTAAATATGCCGGCCTGACGGCTTCTTTCAAAGCGAAGGTGACGTCGCCGTACTCCGGCTTGAAATTATACAAGACGGTTGGAACGACCGACACGGAGATTAAGGAAAAAGAAGACCTTGAGCTGATCATGGCCGATAAGGAAGTGGAGCTTAAGGTTAAAACGGTGCTGAAGAGCAACCCGGATACGACAAACGACGTTACGGATAAAGCCGCCTGGACCTCTTCGGATACCAGCGTAGCCACGGTGGAAGACGGAACAGTTAAGATCGTATCGACGGGGAAAGCGACGATTACGGCAACCTATTACGGCGAGCAAGCCAAAGTCGACATTTATGTACGAGCTCCGTATGAAGCGATCCTGCTGACGCCGTCCGGCGATCAGACGATGTTTATCGGGGAAACGCTGGCGGTGGAGGCCGGGGTGAGAGTGAAAGCGAACGAAACTCAAGACGTCAGCAATAATGCGGAATGGACTTCTTCCAATAAATTAGTTGCTACTGTAAGTGACACCGGTGTTGTTACGGCCAAAGCGGCGGGATCAACTACGATTAAAGCCAGCTATCAAGGCGTGAGCAAGAGCTTCAAAGTCACGGTACTTCCTACGGTGACCGAGCTCAAAGTCGAGAAAGAGCAACTGGATGTCTATGTAGGAGGCTCGGCGAGCTTGCCGAAGGTGACCGGTGCGAAGCTGGACGGAGAATCCATCGATCTCAGCGATGCCATCACTTGGACTTCGAGCCAAGAGGATATCGCTGTAGTAGAGGATGGAAAGATCGTAACGAAGGATCTGGATGACTCGGTAGTTTCTGCTGAAGTTACGTTGACCGGGAAACTCACGGAAGCCGGAACAGGACTGACTCCGAACGCGGACTTCCCAATTCGCGGAACCGAAGTGAAGGTTAAAGTTAATGTAAAGGAAAAGGTTCTGACTCTGCTTGCCACGCAAACTTCAATGGACCTCGTCATCGGCGAGGAAAACGCGCTGCCGGAAATCACGGTGGTCTATGAGAACGGCGTGGAGCAAACGAACCCGGCCGGCGTGGAATGGACCGTTACCGGCTCCAATGCAGTGCTGAAGTCGACAGCGGATGGGAAGAAGCTGAAAGGTCTCAGCAAAGGCTCGGCCACGCTGAAAGGAACTTTCGAGAATAAGACCATCAATGTATCGGTCTCCATTGAACCGAAAATCACCAAGATTGTTGTAGAGCCGCAAACGATCGATCTTAACATCAAGAAATCGAAATCGATCAAGGTGACGGGGTATTATGCAGACGGCAAGAAAGTCACCCTGTCCTCCAAAATGGGCTGGGTCTCCTCCGATGTGAACGTCGCTACGGTGTCGTCCTCTTCGGTGAAGGCTGTCGCTGAGGGGACCGCGACGATCACTGGTTCTTACCAAGGCAATGTCGTTACCGTGAAAGTGAACGTGGTTCCGAAGCTGGTGAAGCTGGAGGTTAGCGAGAAGAAGCTGCAGCTGGCTCCTGGTGCGGCCAAAACCCTCGTTCTTACGGCAACCTACGATAACGGCAAAGTCGCCACGGTAACGGGCAGCGCGAAATGGACCACCTCCAAGGCGAACGTTGCTAAAGTGTCGGCTGGTCAGATTCAGGCGATCGCCAAGGGCTCCGCTTCCATCAAAGCCGAGTATGGCGGCAAGAAGGTATCTATCAGCGTTTCGGTGAAATAAGATAGAACATGATTGACTAGAGTCTGCCTTTGAGAAGGCAGGCTCCTTTTTTATAGGTGAGCTAATTTTTATTTGCACAATTTACTTAATTTTGATTGATTTTAGGCTGGATCATCCTCTATAATTAGAACAAATGTTCTGGGAAGGATTAACATCAATGATTAGGCAGAAGACATGTTGGGCAGTTGTTGGCGTATTTTTGGTGTGGTTAAGCATACTTCTTACAGGCTGCAGCCCGGCGAACTGGGAAGAAGTCGCGGGAAGACTGGCGGAGAACACCTCCGTTGCCCCCGCAGTGGAAGGGGAGGGGCAGCTTCGCGTGATTTTTCTGGATGTGGGGCAAGGCGCGTCGCAGCTGTTGATCAGCCCCTCCGGGCATACGATGCTGATCGATGCGGGGAACAATGACCAGGAGCAGGCGATGCTGGACTACTTGCGGTCTTATGGCGTGACCCGCTTGGATGTCGTGATTGGAACGCATCCGGATGCCGATCATATCGGCGGGTTGGACCGGGTGATCGATCGTTTGGACATTGGCGAGATCTATATGCCGAGGATCCAGTCCAATACGAAGACGTATGAGTCTTTGCTGAACTCAATTCGAAGCAAAGGGCTGAAGGTGAAGACCGCCAAAGCAGGACTGGAGCTGTACTGGGACGAGCAGGTGAAGGTGAGCATGATCGCCCCGGTGACCGTTACCGACGACAATAACAACATGAGCGCCGTTGTGAAGGTGACTTACGGCCGCACTTCCTTTCTATTAACCGGAGATGCTGAATCCGAAAGTGAACGGGAGATGCTGGAATCCGGCGTGAATCTGCGCGCTGACGTTCTGCTGGTTGGGCATCATGGCTCGAAATCGTCAACGACGGCCAAGTTTCTGAACGCAGTGAAGCCGAAATACGCGGTGATTCAGGTGGGAGAGAATTCTTACGGGCATCCGACGAAGACGATTCTGGATCGACTGTCCAAGCAGCAGGCAGAAGTCTATCGCAACGATCTTCAAGGTACGGTGGAGTTCGCCAGCGACGGTGAGGGCTACCGGATCACGACGGAAAGGTAGGATGGAGATGAGCCACATCGTGGAAGGCTTTGAAGGCGATTTATGCATTTTGGAATCAGACGGCAAGCTCCGCAATGTGCCGCGTTCCCAGGTGGATCCCAAGGTCAAAGCAGGAGATGTCGTGGAATGGAACGGCACGATATGGGTTCCCAACCTGCGGGAAACGGAAGAGCGAAGCCGGCATATTCGCGCATTGATGGATGAAGTATGGGAAGATGAGGAGTAGGGTTGATTATGAACATTAAGGAGGAATGTTGAAGATGCTGATTCGTCCGCAGACAGGAGAATACGCACCGCATTTTGAACCTTACATTCAGATGGCACCTGAGGGGGAGTTGGTTGCTTTTCTTGAGGAGCAGCCGAAGCGGCTGAGAGAGAAGTGGGCTGGTATTAGCGAAGAGCAAGCGAATTACCGATATGCCGAAGGGAAATGGAGCGTCAAAGAAGTGATCGGCCATATCGCGGATACGGAACGGGTGATGCAATACCGTTTGCTGCGGATTGCCCGCGGCGATACGACGCCGCTTCCAGGCTTCGACGAGGAATTGTTCGCCCGTCATGCCGGGTTTGACCGTCAGTCGATGGAGGAGATCGTAAAGGGCTTCGAGATCGTACGGGAATCCACGTTGGCGCTGGTTCGTCAGCTGGATGACGAAGCATGGGCCCGCATGGGGAACGTAGCTGACTTTCCAGCCTCTGCCCGTGCCTTCGCCTATATCATCGCCGGGCATGCGGAGCATCATGTTCGGATTTTAAGCGAGCGGTATGCAGCACAAGTTTAAACCGCATCGCCGCAAACATAAAAGGACAGAGATGCCATTTTATGAGAATGAACTGGCCCCTTTGTCAAGGACACTTTGAAAAAAGAGTCAAGCTGCAGACAGAAGATGATTCCTGTATTGGGCAGGGGTCATCTTTTTTCGTTCCCATTGATATCTGTAAATGTTGTAGTAATGGATGTAACGATTAATTTCAATTGATAGTTCTTCTAGAGTTAAGCAATTGCGACTAATGCATGATTACTACGGTGCGTTATCCCAACAGTTCCCTCGTCTAGGTGTCTTTTTACATATAAAGTATCATTTTAAAGTGAACATTTTTATATAGCTGTGAAAGTTTTATTATATATAAGCCGATATGTAAGCGCTTTATAATTTAGATATAGAAATTATTATATAAAAAGGAGTTGCAAGGTAAATGAGGGCGTGGTTGAAGATTATCGCTTTGGCTTCTGTATTTGTGCTGATTGTGCCTGCAATTATTCCGGCACCGAAGGCGAAAGCTTCAAGCAGTTTTATTATGGGCGGGGATGTATCCATGCTCCATGAGGTGGAGCAACGGGGTGGAAAGTTCTACGATAATGGGGTAGAGAAGGATGCATTGGAGATTTTGAGCGATCATGGGATGAATGCAGTCCGATTGCGTCTCTGGGTTGATCCTTACGATAGTGATGGCAATCCGTACGGCGGCGGAACAAATGATCTGGCGACGACGATATCGCTTGCTCAGCGAGCTAAGGCTCTGGGTATGGATGTCTTGCTCAATTTCCATTTAAGCGATTTCTGGGCCGATCCGGGAAAGCAAAATAAACCGAAAGCGTGGCAAAATTTAACCTACAGCCAATTGCTCACGGCTGTCTACGATTATACCAACAGCGTCATCACGCAGATGAAAGCTGCGGACGCGCTGCCGGATATGGTGCAGGTCGGTAATGAAGCCAGCAGCGGTATTCTGTGGGATGACGGTAAAGTCGGTGGGGGGATCGATGATTTTACCCAACTTGGCGAATTGTTAACCTCGGCCATTAATGGGATTCATGCGGCTCTGGCAGCGGGCGAGGATATCGAGATCGTACTGCATCTGGACCATGGAGGCGACAACAACTTGTATACCTGGTGGTTTGATAAAATCGAAGAGCAAAATGTCGATTACGACATTATCGGTTTAACCTATTATCCGTTCTGGCATGGAACGATGGGGGAACTGGCTTACAATTTGAATGCCATTAGCAACCGCTACAATAAGGATGTGATGATCGTCGAAACGGCGTATGGATTTACGTTGGATGATGGCGATGGTCTGGGCAACTCTTTTTATACGACAGAAGAAGAAGTTGGCGGCTATCCGGCATCGGTTGCGGGCCAGACGGCATATTTGCGGGATCTGAAAGAAATTGTACAAGACGTGCCGAACAATCATGGCCGCGGTATTTTCTGGTGGGAGCCGACATGGTTGCCGGTAGAAGGGGCTCATTGGGGAAGTGAGGCAGGCAAGCTGTACAATAATGATACCGGGTTATTGTCCAATCCGTGGGACAACCAGACGTTGTTCGATTTTTCCGGCAATCTGTTATCAACGGTTTCTGTATTTACTGAAAGCACCCCGGTGAACCTTGTATCCAACCCGAGTTTTGAAGCGGATGGCTGGACAACGACGCCAACAGCTTGGAACCGCTGGGCGGCCAATACCGCATCATATCAAGCCATCAAGGTCGAGAACAATGGCGTTACCGGTAGCTACAAACTTACGCACTGGCTCGACACCGCGTATGAAGCGTCCACCTATCAGAATATCACTGGATTGTCCAACGGCACCTATACTTTGTCAGCCTGGGTGCTTAACAGCGGAGGGCAAGATACGGTTCAGCTGTATGCCAAGAACTATGGCGGATCAGAGCGTAATGTGGATCTTCCCGTGAGTCCGGAAAAATGGGTAAAGGTGAAAATCGAGAATATTCAAGTCACTAATGGCCGAATTGAAATCGGCGTCTATTCTAAGGCCAACGCGAACAACTGGATGAATCTTGACCACGTCAAGCTGTATAAAACGAACTGACGCCAGCGGTTCGAAGCAGCCTCAGCGAGCCTTTGTCTTGCTGGATCTGCTTTTTTTTTGCTATGGAGAGGGAGAATTTTTATACGGGTAGCAAAGATTTATTATATATAAACCAATCTGAAAGCGTTTTATATTTAAATTGATGGTTGATTCGTTAGCAGGTGAAGAGAAGGGGGAAATGAACATGAGAATGAGAAAAACAATGGTATTCTCGTTAATTTGTATGATCATGCTGGCGTTTTCGGCTTGTGCACCCGACAGGACGGGGCAGCTAAACGGCAATGAGGACAATAACGGAGGGGGCAATGGAGGGATTGCCGTACAAGAGCAGGGAAGCGGGGAGGACGAAAAACCGGATAAATTGATCATATGGTCGAATGACGATGCCAAGCATGTGACAGCGGTGGAGCAGCTTGCAGGCGAGTTTACGGCGAAGACGGGACTTCCGGTGGAAGTCGTGCCTGTCAGCGGCTCCGAGCAGGTGCAAAAGCTGGCCTTGGCCGCTCCTGCGGGGAATGGACCTGACCTGTTCTATCAGCCGCAGGATCGTTTAGGTGATATTGTCGTGCAAGGTTTGGCTGATCCAGTGGAGCTTTCGGAACAGGAGCGTGCGCAGTACAGCGAGGCGGCCCTGAATGCGGTACAGTACGAGGGACAAATCTATGGCCTCCCGATCTCGATTGAAACCTATGCGGTGTACTACAATAAGGCGCTGATCGATCAGGTGCCAGCTGCCCTGGAGGATGTTGCCGAGCTATCCGCTGCGTTGACAGATCCCACCAAGGATCAGTATTCGTTTCTGATGGTACCGGATTTTTATTACGTGATTCCGTTTATTACGAATTATGGCGGATATATTTTTGGCGAGAAGGATGGCAAGTATGATCCGGCTGATCTTGGTTTGAACAATGAAGGCTCGGTACAGGGCATGACCGCCTTTGCCGACTTTATCAAGCGCACGGGTATTCCGGTAACGATGACCAGTGATGTGATGGATACGCTGTTTCTGGAGGGTAAGGCCGGTATGGTTATCAACGGGTTATGGGCAATGAAGACCTACTCCGATAAGCTGGGAGATCAGCTCGGGACAGCATCCATTCCGACAGTGAACGGAAAGTCTGCGCCTTCCTTCGTTGGGGTGAAGTCTTGGTTTATTTCCGCCTATTCCGAGCATCCGTCCTGGGCGAAGCAGCTTGCGCTTTTCCTGACCAATTCGGACAGTTCGGAAGTGTATTACGAGAACACGGGGGAAATACCGGCCCGGCCAGATGCACAACAAAATATTGGCGATCCGTTGTATAGCGGATTCGTGCAGCAGATTGAAAGCGGGATAGCGATGCCGAACATTCCGGAGATGAGTGCTGTCTGGAACATGGACAGTGCCGTTGATTTTATCGTGCAAGGGGAGGATCCGCCGTCTGTATTAGATGAAGTTACAGAGCAGATCGCGGCCCAAATCAAGGCGACGGGTCAGTGACGATATCGTACTTTGGAGGAATCATCCATGAGAGAGCAAAATGCTGTACCATTAGGGCATCCAACACCAGGGATACATCAGAAGCACCGGCCCTGGCTGGCGATGGTGTTGTCCATTCTGTTTGCTGGCCTGGGGCAGCTGTACAATCGCAGCTATATCAAAGGAATTATACTTATCCTGATTGAACTCGCATTTATTATTACCTTCTCTGATTTTATTGGATTGGGTCTCTGGGGGATCGTCACGTTGGGGACGATCCCGAAGGTGGACCATTCGATCTTTCTGCTGGTGTATGGACTGCTGTCGCTCCTCATGCTCGGGATTGCTGCGGTAATTTATGTTCTTAACGTCAGGGACGCCAAAAGGCAGGCAGAGCAAATCGCCAGAGGCTGGCAGCGCCCGAAGCAGCGTGAAACGATAAAGCAAGCGTACATGAACAGCATTCCTTATATTTTGTCCGTACCCGGATTTATTCTATTAATTTTTGTCGTTGTTTTTCCGCTGTTGTTTGCAATTTCGCTGGCGTTCACCAACTATGATCTGTACCATTCTCCGCCGCGAAATTTGGTCGATTGGGTAGGGTTTGACAATTTTATCAACCTCGTAACGGTGCCGATATGGAACCAGTCATTTCTTAAGGTGCTGTCCTGGACATTGGTCTGGACGATTGTTTCAACAACGCTGCAGATTGGCCTGGGATTATTTTTGGCGGTGCTGGTAAACGACAAGCGCATTCGCTTCAAGCGTTTGATCCGCACGATTCTCATTTTGCCGTGGGCCATTCCCAACTTTGTGACGATCATGATTTTTTCCGCGTTGTTTAACGATCAATTCGGTGCGATCAATCGTACGATCCTAGCCCGGTTCAATATCGCTCCAGTCCCGTGGCTGACCGATCCGTTGTTTACGAAGATTGCCCTGATCAGTATTCAGGTGTGGCTAGGTTTTCCGTTTTTGTTTGCGTTATTTACGGGTGTGCTGCAGAGCATCTCCCATGATACCTACGAGGCTGCCGATGTGGACGGCGGTACGCGCTGGCAGAAATTCCGTTATATTACCTTGCCGCATGTGCTGTTTGCCACAACACCATTATTAATCATTCAGTACACGTCCAACTTTAACAATTTCAATATCATTTATTTGTTTAATGGCGGGGGACCTGCGGTTCGCGGGCAGACGGCCGGCGGTACGGATATCTTGATTTCCTGGGTGTATAAGCTCACTTTTACGACGAACAACTACAACATGGCGGCAGCCATCTCCCTGATTATCGGGATAATTGTGATCGCCTTCGCTTTCTTCCAATTCAGAAGAACCAAGTCGTTTAAAGAGGAGCGTGATCATTCATGAGCAGGCGCATGAAATCCCGGTTGGAAGTAACAGCGATCTATCTGGTCATCGGGTTGATGACGATCGTGATCTGCTATCCGCTTGCGTGGGCCATCGGCCTGTCCTTTAACGCCGGCACCAGCTTGTATTCGTCTAGCATTATCCCCAAGGAGCCGACGCTGGAGCATTACCGCTGGTTGTTCACCAGCCCGGAGAGCAATTATCTCATCTGGTACAAAAATACACTCTATGTTTCAACAATTAGCAGCCTATTGTCCATCCTGTTTACATCAATGACAGCGTATGCCTTGTCGAGATTTGAGTTTGTCGGCAGAAAAAGCGGCATGTACGTGTTCCTGCTGCTGCAGATGTTTCCGGTTATGATGGCGATGGTTGCGCTCTATATCTTTTTAAATTTGATCGGGTTGTTAGACACCTTGATTGGGCTGATTATGATCTATGTTGGCGGTCAGATTCCTTTTAATGCGTGGTTGGTGAAGGGATATTTAGACACGATTTCTCGGGAGTTGGACGATGCGGCGAAGATCGACGGGGCTGGGCCGATCCGTGTGTTCATCAAGATTTTGCTGCCCTTAATTACACCGATTTTAGCGATTGTGGCGTTGACTAACTTTATGCTGCCGATTTTCGATTTTATTTTGCCATCGATCATTCTGCATGATAAGAGCAAATATACGTTGGCGGTCGGCTTGTACCATTTTGTCACCGAAAAATACTCTAGTAATTTCACGGTCTTTACAGCTGGAGCGATATTAATCGCCGTTCCGATTGCCGGGATTTACTTGTTTTTGCAAAAGTATTTTATATCAGGACTCGCTGCCGGCGGTACCAAAGGTTAACGGCAAAGAGATAAGGAGTGGATGAAAATGAGCATAGAATTTATTAAAGGTGCGGACATTTCTTTTGTCGATGAAATTGAAAGTGAGGGCGGCGCGTTTTATGAACATGGCCGAAAGCGCGATGTGTTGGATATTTTAAAGGACAGCGGAGTGAACTCCGCCCGCTTGCGCCTGTGGAACAATCCGGAGTTCGATTACTGCAATCCGCGAAAAACGATCAAGATGGCGAAGCGAATCAAGGAGAAAGGGCTGCATTTTTTGCTGGACTTCCATTATTCCGATTATTGGGCAGATCCCTCCAAGCAACATATGCCGAAGTCTTGGGTCGGCTTGAGCTTTCCGGAGCTTGTAAAGCAGGTGGAGGAGTTTACGGCTTCCTTCTTAAAAGAGTTAGAGGCTGAAGGGGCATTGCCGGATATGGTGCAGGTGGGAAATGAAATTACCAACGGCATGATCTGGGATGAGGGGCGCGTCGATGGCGAGTACAATACGCCGCAGCAATGGGAGAAGCTGGCCGCGCTGATCGCTGCTGGTGTTCGCGGCGTGCGGGCTGTTCCCAAGGAGGGGCAGCCGATTCCTGTTATGATCCATATCGACCGCGGCGGCGATAATGCGGGCAGCCGTTTCTTTTTTGACAAGCTAGCGGAGTTCAACACGGATTATGATATTATCGGTCTCTCTTATTATTCATGGTGGCATGGCACTCTGGAGGAATTCACGGACAATCTGTATGATTTGGCTGGGCGTTACCGGAAGCCGATTGTCGTGGTAGAAGTGGCTTATCCATGGACGATGATGTCGCCGGACGAGCAGCCGCTGATCTTTAATAAGGAAGAATGGGTGTATCCCGGTTTTCCGCCGACGGTAGAAGGGCAAAAAAAGTGGCTGGAGGAATTGATCCGACGCATTAAACAGGTGCCTGATGGGCTTGGTTTGGGGCTTTATTATTGGGAACCTTGCTGGATTCCGTCCAAGCCAACCTGGTCAGTCGGGCATGAAAACAACTGGTCCAATTTGACGCTGTTTGACTATAGCGGCAACAAGCTGAATTCTCTAGATGCATTTTTGGAAGAATGACCCGAAAATGATGTTGAAAGGAAAGCAAGCCATCCTACATAATAAAGGTAACAATGCAGGGGTGGTGAAGCTTTTGGACTGGGGAGATGAGAACATTCGCTATGTGTTTTCGTCGATCGAGCGTTCGCTTCCTTTATTTTTGGAGTCGATCGGTTATAGCGCATGGGAGCGTGTTTTTCAACGCCCTGAAGGTTATCCTTATTATCACTGGCTTCACACATTGGAGGGCGAGGGTCGCTTTGAATTGCTCGGTGAGGCGGTTTCGCTCACCAAAGGAAAGGGTGTATTATTGAAACCGTTTACCCCGCATAGCTATTATCCGGTGTCGGATCGTTGGTCGACCATCTATATTACATTTGGCGGAGCGTCCGCGGCGTCGATTATGGAGTCCTTGAACATGAATGCCTCGACCTTCTACGAGGAGGGGGAGGAGCAGTCCTTTGGCGCGTTGTTCAACGACTTGTTCCGGCGTATCGATCAGGCGGAATCCCATAGCGAGATTGAGGTATCTACAGATCTTTATTATTTCTTGATGCAGTTGCGCGAATTCGGTATGCTGAATAACCGCCCGTCGTTGTCACAATACTACAACAAGCTGCAACCCATCGTCCATTGGATGGAACAGCATTTAGCTGATAACATCGGCTTGCAGGAGATTGCAGAACATGCCCATATTGGCATGAACGCGCTGCATGAACTGTTTCAGCAGGCTTTTGATATGAGCCCCTACTCATATCTTATTCAGTTGCGTCTGCGTGAAGCGAAGAAGATCATGCTGCAGCATCCTAATCGTGCCCTTCGCGAGGTGGCCGAGCAAACGGGCTTTAATGATGTCAGCCACTTCGTGGCAACCTTCCGTAAGAAGGAAGGGATCACACCGGGAAAATACCGCGAGTTACATCTGAATGCAGATTGGGCTAGCACAGGAGAGTAGGTTGGAAGCCTGTTTTCCTTAAAATTTTGAACAGTATGGGCAGTGAAGATATTAGCAGTAAGGATAGTGAAGTATACGGAACGAGATTATAATTTAAATATAAAGATGCATAGAGTATCGAGCATTTTTAGATCAAGATGATTACTGTATTACACAGGGGTCATCTTTTTTCGTTCCCATTGATATCTATAAATGTTGTAGTAATGGATGTAACGGTTAATTTTAATTGACAGTACTTCTAGAGATAAGCAAATTGCTCAATTGTATCCGTGGCTAAATCTAATGTTCTTTTTCCGATTCGGTGAAAAGTTTTTTAATCATGATGTCCTCCGTCCTGGATGTTAGTACAAGTATAAATCCCCACAGCCTAAACCCCTTTTTTCAAAGTGTCTAGTCTATGGGGACCAGTTTAGATGGCATCTCGGTCCTTTTTAATTACTCATGGGACATGATGAATTCCAGTTCACCGCTGAAACGGTAAGGTCCGAAATTTGCTGGCAGGATGAAATGGTCGCCTTTCACCAAATCGTAGCGGTGTTCACCAGCTGTCAGCGTTCCACTGCCAGCGAGTACACTAAAGATCGTATATTTCTCGTTTGGCGCAACCTCAGCATTGCCAGATACGTTCCATTTTTCCACCGTAAAGAAGGAGTTGGAGACGAATGAGGTGATTGCCAGACCGTCTTTTTGTTTAGTTTCATAGGTTACCGGTACATACGCTTGCGGAACGGTGGTAACGTCAATCGCTTTCTCCAGATGCAGCTCACGGGTGTTACCGTCTTTGTCGCGGCGATCATAGTCGTATACCCGGTAGGTGGTATCCGAGCTCTGTTGCGTTTCGAGCACGACGATCCCTTTACCCAGCGCGTGCAGCGTTCCGCTTGGAACATAGAAGAAGTCACCCGGTTTAACCGGCACTTTCGTCAGGAAGCGATCCCACTCGCCGTTTTCGATCATCGAGACGAGCTCTTCTTTTGTTTTGGCTTCATGTCCGTAAATGATTACAGCACCGGGTTCGGCATCTACGATGTACCAGCATTCGGTTTTGCCCAGCTCCCCGTTCTCGTGTTTGCCGGCGTACTCGTCATCTGGATGGACCTGTACCGACAGGTCGTCGGAGGCGTCGAGAATTTTCGTCAGCAGCGGGAACACCTTGGACGAGGAACGGAACAGCTCCGGATGGGAGGTCCACAATTCCCCCAGCTTCATGCCTTGGTACGGTCCGTTCTTCACTACGCTCTGTCCGTTCGGGTGAGCGGATACGGCCCAGCATTCGCCGGTATGGTCATTCGGGATGTCATAGCCAAACAAATCTCTTAGCTTGGTGCCGCCCCAAATGCGTTCTTGGAAAATCGGCTGCAAAAAAATCGGTTCATTCATCGTTATCGGACTCCTTTTGTCTCTATAGATCAGTATGGAATATGGATTAAGGCAGCGGCGCCGATCAAGCCGGCGTCCTGATGAAGCGCGGCGGGAACGATAGGGGTTTGCCGTCCCGAAGGGTTCAGCGCATACTTGGACACGTAGTCGCGCACCGCGTTAAACAACGGATCGCCAACCTGGGAGACGCCGCCACCGATGACCAGCTTCTCCGGATCAAACGTATTAATTAAGGTGACACAGCCAACGCCGATATTTTCGAAGACTTTGGCTACAAGCTCCTGAATCACAGGTTGCCCAGCCGCCGCCAAATCAAAAGCTTCTTTAGAAGAAACCTCACGGCCAAGCAGCTCAGAGGCTTGTCTTGCGACCGCGGTGCCGGAGGCGACAAATTCCCAGCAGCCCTTCTGCCCGCACACGCAGGTACCAACGGATGGATCCACGACGATATGGCCGACATCGCCGGCATTCCCGCTTGCTCCAGTGATGAGCTTGCCGTGGGAGTAGATCCCGGCGCCGATGCCCGTGCTGATCGTGATGAATACGAAGTGCTCGGCATCCTTGGCAGCGCCAAGCCATTTTTCCGCAAGGGCCGCAGCGGTAGCGTCGTTCTCCAGCCGAATCGGCAGACTGAAGTAGCGCTTCAGTGAGTCGACGATCGGGAAGTTCCACCAGCCCCGCAAATTCGGCGGTTCGGCGATTTTCCCTTCCTTCGTGTTTAATGGGCCGGGAGCTCCAACGCCGATGCCTAAAAGCTCGGACTCTGCGATGCCTTGGGCGGTGAGGATATCTTGGATTGCAGCGGCCATCCGGTCGACCATCACCTCTGGCCCCACCGTCTGATCGGTTGGCAGCGATACCTTCGTCCGCACTTCACCGTCCGTGCCAATCAACCCGATGGCCGTCTTCGTGCCCCCGATGTCGATACCAATTGCATAACTCAAAGTTCATTCCTCCTGTGGAACTGAAGATTCACAACTTGACAAACTTGACAAAATAAATATTTGTAAAGTACCATGTAGGTTAAGTGTAGCACGATTCGAAAGGAATGAAAAGAATGGGCCGTAAAAAGAAAGTCTCGATGCAGGATATCGCTGACCGTCTGCAAATTTCTAAAAATGCGGTGTCATTGGCGCTAATGAACAAAAAGGGCGTCAGCGAGGAGATGCGCCGCCGCGTGCAGGAAACCGCGCGTGAGCTGGGGTACGGACCTTACGCGCACCAAGAGAGCGGACAAGCGAATATTTTGGTGCTCGTTCCTGAACGGATCATGAGCTATCAGGATAATGATCATTTTCAGTTTTTTCACGATATGATTTGGGGATTGGAACGAAGCGCGCGCAAAAAAGGACTCAACGCTGTCATCACCCCGCTTGATCGGGAGATGGAAGCCGCGCGTTTGCTGCCGGGACCGTTCACCGTTATTCCGTACCGGGGAGTGATTCTGTTTGGGATTGTGGACCGGGCGTATGCGAAGCGCATTTGGGAGCTGGACACGCCGCTGGTGCTGATGGATTCCTACTACCACGATCTGCCTTGTCCGGCCGTCACCTCGGACAATCAGGAGGGGGCCTATACAGCGGTCTCACACTTAATTGAAGCCGGCCACCGGGACATCGGGTTTATCGGGCCGACGAACCTGTCGACCAGTCATGAGGAGCGCTGGTTTGGGTTTGAGAAAGCGATGAAGGAGCAGGGGTTGATCATTCGGGAGGCGGCCTGCTTGACGACGTCCAAGGGCTATGATTACACCGCGGCAGAAATCGCGAATTTTCTGGATGGGTTAGGGGAGTGGCCGACGGCGTTTTTTTGCGGGAATGATCGTATTGCTTATTTGCTGGCCGGTCTCTTGAAGACGCGAAACAAGCGATTGCCGGAGGATGTCTCCATCGCCGGATTTGACGATTTGCCCTATGTCAACAGCGAGGGTTTAAATGTGACGACGATGCGGGTGGAGAAGGAGCGCATGTGTGATGCCGCAATTAGCTTGCTCCTGTCAGACCTTGGGCGTTCCCGCGAGAAGATTCACTGGCAAATCCCGCCCACGTTGGTTGTCCGGGAGTCTGTTGCTCGGAGAGGATAGGGGCCTAGGCTAGATGAAAAAAAAGGGTGTCCACAGAGCCGGTTCACCGGTCCAGTGGACACCCTTTCGCGTTCGTGCAGGCGTTACGCCAACACGCTGACTTATTTGTTCAGTGCTGCTTCGTAACGTTTCTCAACTGCAGGCCAGTTGATGACGTTAAAGAAAGCGGCGATGTAGTCAGGACGTTTGTTTTGATATTTCAGGTAGTAAGCATGCTCCCATACGTCCAGGCCAAGGATTGGCGTTTTGCCTTCCATCAGCGGGGAGTCTTGGTTCGGCAAGCTGTAAACGGACAATTTGCCGTTAGCATCTACAGCCAGGAACGCCCAACCGCTGCCGAAGCGAGTGGTAGCTGCTTTCGTGAATTCTTCTTTGAATTTGTCAAAGCCGCCCAGCTCGTTGTTGATCGCTTCAGCCAGCTTGCCGGAAGGTTGGCCGCCGCCGTTCGGGCCGATCGTTTCCCAGAACAGGGAGTGGTTCGCATGGCCGCCGCCGTTGTTGCGAACAGCAGTGCGGATGCTTTCAGGAACGCTGTCCAGATCGCTGATCAATTCTTCAACGGATTTGGATTGCAATTCTGGAGCGGATTCCAGAGCTGCGTTCAGGTTCGTTACATACGTATTATGGTGACGATCATGGTGAATCATCATCGTTGTTTCATCGATATGAGGTTCAAGCGCGTTGTTCGGGTAAGGCAATGCAGGTAATTGATGTGCCATTTCTAAATCCATCCTTTCTTCTCCAATATGTAGTAGTAATTCCGACAAAACTAATTATAAATCCGCACTCCGACTTAGTCAACATAGATGTATATTAAGTATGTTAAATCGTTCGCAGCCATTGACAAATCAGTTCGTGAATTTCATAATGAGGGTTCAAGCATCATTAGCCTACAAGTTTGGGGTGAAAAGACGTCATGGGGTTGGGCATCGTTATCGTTGAGGTGTGCGACAGCAACCTGATGAGCGCGCTTGAGCTGGAGAAGCTGGAAGAAGAATACCCCGAAATTGCCGTGATGCGGCAGGACTGTCTTAGTTTATGCGGGTTATGTAAGCTTAGACCGTATGCACTGGTGAACGGCAAACGCGTCTCCGCCAAGACGACGGAGGAGTGTATCCAGCTCGTGAAGCAAGCCATTGAGGACGAGTTAGCCGTCTATGATATATAACCAAAAAAAGCAGCCATGAGGCTGCTTTTTTCTATAGGCGGATCTCCTCAGCGTTCGCGCTGGCGGATCACATACACACATTTTCTCCCTTGTTGGGCCAAGCATTCCGTGCGTTCGACATCGGCATCCAGCAGCGACTCAAACAATTTCAGCTCGCAGTCGCAGGCATGATTGTAGCGGTTCGCGATTTGCGAGATCGGGCAGTTATGCTCCATCAGGACATACTCGCCGTGATCGGTTTCTTGAAGCTCGGTCATATATCCATTGTCGTTTTGAATCTCCGAGAGCGTGCGTACTTTTTCAGTCAGCGATTTCCCTTGCATCTCGGACATATATTTACGGCTCAGCTTCTCCTTACGGCGATCGAACAGGCGGTCTACCATGTCTTCGCCGCTCTCCTCAGCCAGTTCGTCCAGCAGATCCAGCGTAAGCGAATGATATCTCTTGGGAAAAAGCCCCTCAGCCAGCTCGGTTAACCCATACACAGCAGTGGGCCGTCCTGCCGTCTGCCGAATCATTTTCGATTCGATCAGCCCGTCGCGTTCCATCGTGCCGAGATGGCGGCGCACCGCCATTTCCGTGATCTGCAGTTCTGTCGTAAGCTCTTTGGCACTCAGAGGTCCGGCGGTTTTCATTAAATGAAGAATCCGCTCGCGGGTGGAAAGGTCTCTTTTGGCATTCATGCGTGACACTCCCTCTCGGGTGATAAGTTCCGGCGGTCTTAGCTTTGCGGGACGACGAGAGCGGCTTCCCGGCACGCCTCCGAACAGAAGCCGTGATGTTCTTCGGCGGCGATCAGGATGCGTCCCTTGATCCCCAGCTCTTTGCAGTATTGCAGATGCTCGGCAGTGAAGGCGGCAGGATCCTCGATCCGGACAAATTTATAAAATAATAATACGCGATAAGCGTATTGTTCCATTATTTGAATCACCTATCTATTCTATGATGAATTCTACTGCATTGTAGTCCAAGGCTCTCGACTTAGTCAATATATAAGTATAGTAAGTATATTAATGCGGGTCTAGCGGATATTCTTTCCTTGCGAAGCCGTGGAAGCATGAAATTGGAAATAAGGGTTGCCGGGACCTCCGGTTCCCAGTACAATGATCTGGTTCAGGTGAATGCAGGTGAGAGGGGAACTTTTGATGAAAAAATGGCTTTTGCCAGTCCTGCTTGCTGCCTTGTTTGTGGTGCTGGGCGGGCTGCTACATACGGAGGGATTACGTTCGATTGACCGCAGTATCGGGGACTTTTTCTATGGGCTGCGCAATGACAGCATCACTCCGGCGGTCAAAGCGATCTCCGAGTTGGGAACAACCACCGGTTTTGTTGTGGTGCTGGGGATTGCCCTCATTTGGACATTGCTGGTTCTGCGGAACGGACGTTATGCCTTTTGGCTGACGATCAGCCTGGCAGGCGGGTGGCTGCTGAACAAAGTGTTGAAAGCTCTATACACCCGGGAACGACCTGACATGTGGGACAGCCTCGTTGTACCGGACGGGTACAGCTTTCCCAGCGGAAATGCGATGATCTCCGCCGCTTTCTTCGGGGTGATCGCGTTGCTGCTGCTTCGTTCCGGTAGGGTGGGGAATCGCATTTGGGCGGTGGTGGTGCTGCTGATCATTTTGCTGATTGGGGTCAGCCGCTTGTACTTGGGCGTGCATTATGCCAGTGACATTGTAGGCGGCTTTCTCGCGGGTGCGGTGATCGCCGAGCTGTGTGCTTGGGGGGCCGTGGGCCGAAACAGAATATAATGAATAGAGAAGAAAGCCCGCCGGATGGCGGGCTTTCTTCTTTATAGTGTGCCACGCATGGCGATTAACTAGGTGGTGAAAGTCCACTGTGGGGGTTTGTAGTTACCAACCACTAGCCAAGAGCAAGGGTGTCCACCGCGAGGTGGAATCCAAAGGAAGCTGGAGGCAAACTTCCGGCCCAAGGAACACGAACATCATCAGGCATAGGATACGGGATGAGTCTGCTAAACAAGACGAAGTCCAATTAACTACACGGACGTACCAATGTAAATGATGTGGGTATATGGAAGGAAAGTGAATCGTCTTACCGTGGGAGGTCTCATGGACGTGAGGAGATGCACTTCGAATCACGGTTGAAACAAGATTTATCATGAGAAGTCAGCAGACGCCATAGTACTGCGAACAGTCGACGGTTCGAGGGAAGGGCTGAACCTTAGGAGGTGAAGTCAATGAAAGTTACCGAAACAGGAGCCAAGGGCAGCCAACTTCCAACGGAAGACTCTCTGCAAAAGAATAGTGCGGAACACGAAGGATATGCGGGAGTGCACAGTCCTGCGAGGATAACCGAAACCGACGACACCAACGCAACCGAGTCGAAGGACCGGTTGCTTGAGAAAATCGTTAGCAGGGACAACTTGAACGAAGCATTCAAGAGAGTCAAAGCGAACAAGGGATCGCACGGAATCGACGGGATGGGAGTAGATGAACTTCTACAATATCTCAGAGACAATGGCGAGACCATCAAGCAACTGATCTTGGGCGGCAAGTACCGCCCGAATCCCGTTCGAAGGGTAGAGATTCCCAAAGAGAACGGAAAGAAGAGAAACCTTGGCATTCCAACAGTGGTTGACCGAGTCATCCAGCAGGCAATCGCCCAAGTGCTTACGCCAATTTATGAGAGGCAGTTTTCAGACAACAGCTACGGATTCCGACCCAAACGGAGCGCACACCACGCGATGAAACGAAGCCAACAATACGTGCAAGAGGGATATCGTTACGTGGTGGATATGGACTTGGAGAAATACTTTGACACCGTCAACCAAAGCAAGCTCATCGAAGTGCTTTCAAGAACGATCAAAGACGGACGAGTGATCTCGCTCATCCATAAGTATCTCCGGGCGGGAGTCGTCGTGAAGCATAAGTTTGAGGACACGGAAATCGGCGTACCGCAGGGAGGGAACCTAAGTCCGATTCTCAGCAATATCATGCTGAATGAATTGGACAAGGAACTGGAAGCAAGAGGACATCGATTCGTGCGATACGCAGACGATATGCTCATATTCTGCCGGAGCAGGAGGAGTGCGGAGCGTACCCTGACGAAAATTCTCCCTTACATCGAGAAGAAGTTGTTTCTCAAGGTAAACCGGGAGAAAACGATCGTGGACGATGCGACAAAAGTTAAATTTCTTGGCTTCTCATTCTACCAGAGCAAAGGGGAAACGCGGGTCAGAATCCATCCCAAATCCGTATCCAAGATGAAAGCTAAAGTGAAAGAGCTAACGTCGAGAAGCAACGGAATGGGCAACACCGACCGGGCGCTGAAGCTTAGGCGTTACATCATGGGATGGGTAAATTATTTCAAGCTTGCTGACATGAAACAACTACTCCAAACCACTGATAAATGGATGAGAAGGCGTATCCGAATGGTCTTCTGGAAGCAATGGAAACGAGTGAGGACGAAACTCGAAAGGCTTATATCGCTCGGAATTCATGAACAGAAGGCGTGGGAATACGCAAACACAAGAAAGGGCTATTGGAGAATCTCCAATAGCCCAATCCTCTCGAAGTCCCTCGGTAACAATAGGCTGAAGAACCTCGGATTCCTTTTCTTTTCTGATTATTATCGACAAGTTACTGCGCATTCCTAATGGAACCGCCGTATACCGAACGGTACGTACGGTGGTGTGGGAGGTCGGCTGCCCAATTAATGGGTAGCCTCCTACCCGATTGTGCGGCGCTTACGCCGTGTGTTTAATGTTCAGCGGTTGCTTAGGCGTCGGGGCTTGCGTTCCGGCATCGCCTTTTTTGTGGAACAACTTGCGGAGGTAAGGCATCACGTAGTAGTCGAGGCCGATTTTACCAGCGTTAGCTGCAGCGACGAGAATCAGTACTTCAAGGATCAACATTTGCGCGTTGGTGCTTACCGTACCCGAGAAGAGGAACGCGGCGTTCATCACGAAGCCCATCAGTGCAGCGAAGGTGGTGAAGGTACCGAGGATCAGCCCCAGGCCAACCAGGAATTCACCGTAAGGCACCAGGAAGTTAAAGAGTCCGACATTCGGCAAGGCAAAGTGTTCCAGGAAGGCTGCCCACCAGCCTTGTACGGCCGGATGGTCGCCAGTGCTGTTCGCGATCGCTCCGGTCAGGAAGCCTGCGGCATCGAAGCCTCCGGTGATTTTATGATAGCCGGCTTCGATCCATTGGTAGCCCAGGTAGACGCGGATAACGGTCAGGAGCCACATCGCCACTTTGTTTGTTCTCAGGAAATTGTTAAACATAAGAACCACTCCTTTTATTTATCGTTGGTTTTTTGTTTTTCGGATGATCATCTTTGATGTCTTTATTATATGTGATTTATTTCACTATATATGTGATTTAAATCACAAATATCAAAAATTGAGAAAATAAATTTTAATATAAAACAGCAAGGCGGGCTGAAGCCCCGTCTTGCTGCATGTTTGGTGGATTTCACTTATTTGGCTTGATCCTTGCTCTGATTCTTTTCTTCCGCCTCACCCGTAAAGGTTTCCGTCCATTCCTCCATCATCTCGCCAACCAAATCTTCGAGCTTCTCGGTGGCCGAGGTAGGGTGTTTCGGAACGGGAATCGGATCCACGCCGGAGCCTTCCCCAGAAGGCAGGGTATTCTGCTCCTTATCCATCTGTGTTGCTCCTTTCCAATGAAGTCTAGTGGTCAACCTTAATATGATGATCCGGCGTAACTTTATGCGTCAGCAGTTCGGATACGGTAACGAAGCGATAACCCCGGCTTTGCAGTTCCGGCAAAATGACCTTTAACGCTTCGATCGTCTGCGTGCTGTTATACACGTAATCATGCATCAGGATAATATCACCGTTGCGGGCGTTGTCCAGCACCTTGCGCACGATTCTGCGTACGCCGGGTGACGTCCAGTCCTTCGTATCCTGATGCCAGGACCAGAGGATCATCTGCAGGTTGTTATGTTTGGTTAGCTCGACAATGGCATCATTATAATATCCGCCCGGGGGGCGGAAGAGGACCGGTTTACGTCCGGTGGTCTCGAATACGGCTTCCTGGGTCATGGCCATTTCTTCCTTCAAGGCCGGTAGCGCCAGCCGATGAAAGGAAGGATGGTGATAGGAATGGTTGCCGATTTCATGGCCCGCGGCTTGTTCCATTTTGACGATTTCGGGGAATCGATTCACCCGGTCGCCCACAACAAAGAAGGTCGCCTTCGCATGATACTTCTCTAGAAGCTCGAGAATTTTCGGAGTTTGCTGCTCATCCGGTCCGTCATCAAAGGTTAAGGCGATGTATTTTTCTTGCGTCGGCACTTCCCACACAATGTCCCCGCGTTCCTCATAATAGCTTCTTTGCTTGCCATGAACCGGGGAGGATGCCTCTGTTGCAGGGGCGAGCAGCGCAGCGGCAAGGGCGATGGTGAGCGCTGCTCCCAGTTTGATTTTGACCATCGGTTCTACGTGCCTCCATCAACTATACTTGAGCGCTTGTCCGTCCGGGGAAACTCGCAGCTTCCTGTCGGCGCTGTCCGTTTAGTTTGGCTGGTTGGCGGTGCTTTTATCCATGGAAGGGTGAACCTTGAGCTTGTGCAAATCCTCCAGGCACCGTTTGCGTTCCTCTTCGGGAGTTTCCAGCTCGTTTCGAACGCACGGCATAGCTCATGTTGCTTTTGCTCTTACGGCCGATCCTCGAAAACAGGATGTCGTAGTATATTAAGGTAAGTACCGTTTATGCGGTATGGTTAGGGGTGGACATCGTGCTGATTTCTTTGGCGGGAGTCATCCTGTCCCAGAGAAATTGTCGCTATCTTCGATCCTGTGGATTGGCGTGATTGTCCTCGGTGTTGTCGGATTGAATATGAGTGGTAAGGGAGGCTAAGGGAATGGTTGATCGCAATGAGCAGCAGGCAGGGGAAGGACGGCGGGACGAGGAGCTTTTGCTTTCGTTTCAGGGTTATTACCGACACGCATGTTCGAGCAGATGAGCAGCATACGCATAACGTCAACTTGGAGCGGGCGCTGCAAGATATCGCGGCAAATGGCACGGGAAGCGTTGGCATCATGCATGCGGGAGACGTGACGGATCACGGATTTCCGGATGAATACGAAGCGTGGAACCGAAATTGGCATCGGTTTGGCGGAGCAGTGCCTCCGCTATATGTGACGATGGGCAACCATGATGTCGCATTGGAGAACTGGGAGGCGCGTTTGGGACAATTTTTGCGCGGTACCGGGGCGGAGGGCATTTATCATGATCATTGGATTGATGGGTATCATTTTATTTTTCTTGGAACGGAAGAAGGGCTGGAGTTGTTTAGCTCGTTGTCGGAGAAGCAGCTGGCTTGGCTCGATGACAAGTTAGGGGAAAACGCTGCGGCAGACCGCCCGGTTTTCGTCTTCCTGCATCAGCCGCTGCTTAACACGGTCGCCGGCTCCTACGAAGCGCAGCGCTGGTACGGCGTTGTGCAGGATGCGGATCTCCGTGCCGTGCTGGCCCGTCACCCGCAGGCGATTCTCTTTACGGGGCATACCCATTGGGAGTTGGATGCCTCTCACACTTCTTATGGTGTGGAGGGCGAGGGCCGGTGATGTTCAATGCCGCTTCGGTCGCCGACCTGTGGACCGACGAAGACGAACACAAGGACGGCAGCCAAGGCTTCTACGTCGAAGTTTATCGCGACCATGTCCTCGTACGCGGTCGGGACTTTACCCGCGGCGAATGGATGGAGTCCGCACAGTTTCGGGTGGAGTATCCGCGGGGGTAGCAGGTGATTGGAAATCGGGTGGACGTATGGTGAACAGTAACATACTTTAACGAGAACGCGCACCTTTAGGGGCGGGTGTTTTTTGTGCGGTGCTATGGCGCGACGGAACAAAGGCAAGAAGCAAGAGGCCGTTTGCTGCTTGCGGATATTTGATAGCTGGTAGATGCTAGCTGTTTGATGTTGGCTGGTAGATGGTAGAAGGTAGCGTGTTTGCGGTTTGCTGATAGCTGCTAGCTGGCATCTCGGCTGCGCTAACGGACACCAGAGCCGTTATTTGGGTTCGGACGCAAGCCTACCCGTTTTAACGGACCTCAGAGACCTTATTCGGGTCTGTTGCGTTGAATCGATGAGTATTTTTGCCCAATAAGGTCACTTGAGTCCGTTAGCTCGGGAAATCTCCGGGAAATGAACAAATAAGGTCGGTACGGTCCGTTAGAGGTGGGGAGGTTGGACAATAGAGTTAGCAATCTGAACGAGTTCAGAAATACTGTACAAAGGAACAAAGTTACCATCTTCCACCTTGTTCGATCCTAAGGCATAGGTTAATCCTTGCTTTCTCCAATAGAGCCCGCTTAAGCTTGGTGTGCTTTGGATCCAGGTTTGTGTGCCATCACTTAATTTTGGCCCCTTTTTACCATCCGGTTTGGACTTTACCTGCGAATTTGAAACAGCCAGTATCAGTTGCTCTCCTCGCTCTTCATTAGCAAAGGTCAATTGGATCAAGTCAAAGTTAGCTGGGACGATATCGGCAGACTGATGGGTAATCGGAAAAGGAACTTTTGGAATAGAAACCTCAAATGGCACTTCATTCAAGGTATCTTCAAAAGATTTGCAACACTCTGAGCCTGGGTCCCATACGGCTACACCATCTCTTATGGATAAGCCTGGCGAAGTCCCGGGAGTTTGCTCGACATCCTCAGCAATGGGTGAGATATCATTGTTCTTTGCCCCAGTTCCGCAACCGCCAGCTAGCATCAGAAGAACAACGATCAAACAAACGTACATGATTTTTTTCAAAAGGACCACCCCTTTGGCTATTCCCTATTATACAGTAAATACCAGTTATATACTATATTATCTTCGAATCGGAGGCCATCTTAATCTGACAAAAGAGAAAATAAAAAATCCCTTAAAGCTTATGCTTTAAGGGATTTTCTCTATGATCTGCAGTGGGCTCGAACCACTGACCCCCACCCTGTCAAGATGGTGCTCTCCCAGCTGAGCTAGCAGATCAAACTTATAGTGAAGACAAAAATTATCTTATCAGGCGGTGGGGTTCTTGTCAACACTTTCCTAGAGTATAAGGTGTCTGTCCTCTGTCAACAATGGTGGAGGAATGCGTGTCCGAGTGGTAAGGCGCATGACGTCACGACGCTGCATTTCATTCAAGACGCGCATACAGTCAGCACTGCATACATCCATGACACGCATATATCAGACAGACAGGCACCACGTAACGAAAGGAAGAAGTGAACATGCGTTGGAACCACCATCACCGCCATATTGGCCTTAACCATCATAACAACAGCAATGATCAAATCTCGTCGCCGAAGAGCGAGACGAAACGGCCGCGGTCCCTTTGGGTTGCCGTCGCGGGGGCCGTCTTGCTGCTGGCCCTGACCAGCGCCTGCCGCATGGCGCCAAACGCGGAGACCCTAAGCCGGCAGGCCGGCGCATTCCCTTGGCCGTTTGGGCCATCCGTGTCGGACGGCGTGTATTCGCCTACGATTGTAGAGGATGTGTATTCCACGGAATAAATGCTTTAGTCTTCCTCGTCCCATTTGCGGGAGTAGCCTTTCTTCGTCGTGTAAAACATGGAGGCAATCAGCAAAACCGCGATGACGACCGCAGCGGCGATTGTTACGCCCATGACCATACCCCTAAGCCAGCTCCTTTCCATCGATGTCCATGAGACAACTATACATGAAAATGATTTTTTTGTATAATGATGCAGTTTAGATGATCCAACAGACAAGCAATGGTGGGAGGGGAACGAAGTGTCGGCTGCAACAATCATTCATGTCGATCATGAGGAGCAATTACAGAAATGCCTGGACATCCGCAAAGAGGTGTTCGTCGAGGAACAGAAGGTCCCCGTTGAATTGGAAATTGATGAGTATGACCAGATTGGCCCGGATGTACATCATGTGCTGATCGAATTGGAAGGGGACTATGTTGCGACAGGCAGATTGATTTACTATAAAGACAATGCCGCCAAAATGCAGCGGATCGCCGTACGTGAGCCGTACCGCTCGAAAGGCGTAGGCAAAATCCTGCTGCTCGCCTTAGAGGAGCTGGCACGGGAGCTCGGTCTCACGAAGTCGGTGCTGGATGCTCAATGCCATGCCGAAGGGTTCTATGCTAAACTCGGCTATGAGACAATCTCGACTGAACCGTTTGATGACGCCGGTATTCCGCACGTCCGGATGGTCAAGTCGTTAAAATCGTAAAGGTCATAGGTTTGGAGGTTTTGGGGCAAGCTAGATCTAATCTTAATGAAGAGGAGATGAGCTAGCCGATGGCCCTGAATACCAGAGAAACGTTTATTGCCGTGCGGAAGAACGGTGACGGGAATTTGGTCGCGTTCAAGACGTCCAGCGGCCGCGTGCTGGATTACCAGCAAGCCCTGCAGGAAGTGAAGGCAGGTGCGATCGCCGGCGTCAATGTGTTTAAGGGACGGGACGGAGAGATGTATATCCGCGGCGATGCTGATGGAGATCCGTCCAACAACTTGGATAACTTGCCTAGCTTCGAATAACGTTGATCCATATCCTATATTTAGAAAAAGAACCCTGCAGGTAAGCATACCCGCAGGGTTGTTTTGTTACAGCGTATAGACTTCGTGCTGACGCAGAAAGTCCATGTTCCCCGTAGCGCCTCGGAAGGATTCCATATCATCGCTATAATGCATCAGCAGGATTTGGCTTTGGATCTCGGTTGGCAGGGACAATAACTCCTGCAGCGTCGTATGAACTTCACCTTTCCCGGTAAGTTGGACCTCGTGAAAAATTCGGCGGCACCCCCGCTCACGAACAAGCCTCATTAAGAGCTCCGGCTCGAACGTCATATCCGCACTGTAAAAAATCTCCTCATTGATATAAAGCGAATAGCTGGGTTTACCCGGGATATGCGGCGTTCGGATGAGCTCCACTTTTAACTCAGGGGCAAGCTGTGCAGGCTCGCTTTCCTTTAATAGACGCACGTCAAACACGTCGTTTAGCGAGTGGATTACACCGTCTTGGCTTAACCCGCCTTTCAGCGTATTTTCCCATAGCGGCTCCACCAAATTTTCAGCAATATACAGGATGGGTTTCCGTCCAGAACCAAATTTCCGGCGAAAAGCCAGCTCTTCCAAGCCTCCAACATGATCGCCATGGATATGGGTAATCAGCACGGCATCGATCTCCTCCACCGACTTGCCGATCGTGTGCAGCGCCAGGGGGGCGGTGATTCCGCAATCGATGAGCAGGGTGAAGTCACCGGCATAGAGGAGCGCGTTGTTATTAAAATATTTTTTGGCAAACGCTCCGCCCGTCCCCAGCATTTGTAGTCGTAAAGCCATCAGGCATTCCCCCTTAGGTCAAGTATGGATCACCTCTTTAACTGTACACAATTTCCAGCCGAAACAAAAGGTTAGGCTCGCTCTATAAAAAAATGCCGTCATTTCCCATCAACACCGCAACTTGACCGGAACCAGCGAGTATAACTATACATCAACAGGAATCAAATGGAGGGTCAACATTCATGAAATGGAGAAGAGTTGCATTACTGGTGGTGGCATTCTCTCTTATGGGAGGTTCCCTGCTCTTTGCCGACGCCGCGAGCACCAAGGTGAAGCTGATGCTGAACGGCCGCGAGCTGGAAGACGGCGGATATATTATAGACGGCAAAACCTATGTACCCGTACGCAATCTCGAAGGTTTAGTTGAATTTAATGACAGCACCAAAACGGTGAATTATTATAAACCCAATGTCCATATGTTTCTATTCGCGGATGACAATGTGTTTGGCGATGTGAAGAAGACGGGGAAGCTGAAGTTTAACGTTTTCTCTCAAATTGATAATTTACGCACGAACATCTCGGCAGTGCGGGTGTCCATCACGGCCCCGGACGGGACGTCCAAGGAGATCCAGACGGATGAAATCAAAGAGCAGCGCGATAACTTCTGGTTCCGGACCAAGGACTACACGTATGATTTCAAGACATCGGGCCGCTACATCGTAGGGTTCTACATGAAACCGTCTAACGGATCAGATTTCGTGCTCGTTGCGGAGAAAAGCATTAACGTTCTGAAATAACCGCACAACCGAGCACAACACGGGCATCCGCTCACGAAAATTGACCTGTCCCCACCAAAAGTGTTACGATACGGGAGGAACGAAGCGGGAGACCCTTCTTCAGTCCATTAAAACATACTTAAAGTGAGGTAATTTCATGAGCGACCACAATCACGAACACGGCGAAGCATGCGGCTGCGGCCACGATCATGACCATGATCATGAGCATGAAGAGTTTGTGTTGACGCTGACCGACGAAGAAGGGAACGACGTAGAGATGGTTCTTGTCGAGACGTTCGACGTTGGCGAGAAAGTGTACGCATTGCTGCTCGAGCGCAACAATCCGGAAGCGGACGGCATCATTCTCCGCATGGAAGAAGAGAACGAAGAAATGGTGCTTTACAATATCGAAGACGAACAGGAATGGAAACAGGTAGAAGAAGCTTACAACGAGCTTGTCGCCCAAATGGATGAAGCCTAATTTGCGGCGGATCACCTGGTATAGAAGCTAAGAGCTCCCCGGAAGCGGGGGGCTTTTTGTATAGTTCTAGGTTGATGAGTTTTTACGACACCTTTGAAGCAAAAAACTACCCACTTATGCGGGAGAGAGATCTGGGGATTGTGAAAAACAAGATCATTGAGATGTTCGGGCTGCGTTCAAAACCCGAAGTATAGACGAAAAGAGATCATGATCAAGTGAAGGGAGACGATCGAAATTTTGAAGGGGTTATGAAAATCAAAGGAGTGGAGATTATATAGAGTCACTTGATGCAAGGGTAGAGTTTAGATGCAGTTTGGTAACAGAAGGTTTTACCCCAAGAGCACATACCACTTTGATCAAAAAAGAACAAAAAATTAAAATAATTATTCCAATATTTCCAAATTTAAGGTATAGTAAAATTACCATATATTAGGTCATCCCATTATATATGGATATAAATTAGGGAGGTATTATTATGAGGAAAAGTAGGCACGTTATTATCCCGCTTGTATTTGTTCTTTTTTCGTTTCTTCATTTTCCGGCGTTCATGCCGAATCAACAGAAGAGAAGAAACACATTACTACTGAAGCATTTGTTATTGATACCTACTCAGAGGATCCAAATGAATTTCATATTTATGAAAAGACTGGATATAAGAGGGTCGAATCCATAACAGAAATAACGAATTCAGTAAATTTTATTAGTACAAAAATTTCAGCGGTTGAAGATTATTATGATGTAAATGATAACTACCAATATAGTTTAATATTAAAACAAGAATTTTCTAATGACTATCGGACAGGGCTTGCAGAACAGAAGACAGGAGAACTGAGATTTAACAAAAATGAATTGACAACTATTTCAGTAAATCGAACTAGGGATAAATCACAGAACGGCCCCATTGAAATTAACTCAACTGAAGCTCTAGCAATAGAAAAGAATATTGAAGAAAAAAGTAAATTGTTAGTAGATGTGAAATATGAGCAAGTTCAGGGTTTTACAAGGCAACAATTTTTAGATTTGAAAATGAAAATTGATAAGTTAAAAAATGAAATGAAGATTCAAGCATTAGACAGAGCAGGCGCATATGACAATTACTACAACTACGAGTTCACTAATGGTAATTTTGTAGCACAAGCTTTGTCTGCACAAAGTCAAAAGTACATTAAATATGTAGGTACGACTATAGGAGATAGCAAAAACGCCTCTGCTTTCAATACTTTTCGATCATACATTGATGATTACGAAACAAATGTAGTTGATTATATGGAATCAAATACTTTTTATGAGGTATTAGGCTGGGCCTCGGCATTATCCTCTTTCGTGTTGCTAGTAGTTGGTTGGGGAACAGGTCCGGCAGGGTGGATTACAATCGTCCTCAATTATGGTGGAGCATTATCTCTATTTGCAGGGTTAACTTCAACAGCATATGGTACTTATTCGAGATTACAGTATAGCAAAAATGCAGCAACCAGTTTAGAAAATGCTCGCAATCAAATGTACTATAACAATTGGGGAAATATCAGTATGTCAGTTGTTAATGGAGTTTAATTTTATGCAGCGACTTCTATTTTGCTTATTGGCATTTCCGATTTTACTTGCAGGTTGTTCAAATACCATCACACTAGAAACAGCTAATGATATAGCCCTCAATGAATTTCAAGAGAAATATACTGTTTTAGAAACAGAATATTTTGTAGAAACAAATGAAGTTTATACTGTTACTGAGGAAGGTAAACATATACGATGCTACAAAGTAATCTTTTTTGATCAAGCATCTGTGCCGATAGCTACTTTTTTAATATCAAAAAAGGACGGTAAAATAGTTAAACAATATAGTAGATAGTAAAAAATAATTTATTGAGAATGAGCGCTTTGTATGCTCTCTTAGGCCAGCCAGGAATCTGAAGTGCTCCCTGTCAAGTAGACAGACTAAAAAACAAAATCATCAGTATTCAATATCCCCTCGGTTATCAAGACTGAGGGGATTATTTTCTTAGTTAGTTGCTCCTGAAAAAGTCGATTTTCAAAAATAGTTTCGGGTTGCTGGCTGGGTTGTGAGGGGGAACTTTCCCTAATGATCGGTTTCCATGTTAGTTTTGGAGCATTTTTGCCGCTCTTTGCAGGTTGTGGGTCAGAATCCCGAAGCCGACCCAGCATTTTGAGCCGACAAAGCCCCGATACCTGCTGCGGTTCAAACCGTACTTCCGCTTGAGAAGACTAATCTTCGCTTCTCCAGCTGCACGGTAACGCTGCAAGTCTTTGAACCATAATTCGTTTTCGTACTCGGATCGGGCAATGCCTTTTTTGCCCTTTCGCGGCAAGCTAGCTCGCTTCACACCAAGTTCGGTAATGGCCGTTTCGTTCTTCTTGCTTGAGAAACCGCGGTCGGTCGCTACAGCTTGCGGCGCTTTGCCGAATTGCTTGATATGCGCCTGTACAGCGGGAACGAGCAGTTCATCATCCGAGGGGTTCCCCTCGTAGACAGCGTAGCCGGTCACAAAGCCGCTTTCCGTCTCGTCGATTCGCACCTTGTAGCCGAACTCAGTTCCTTTGGCCAGCTTACCTTTCTTAATCGGTCTTGCTTCCGGGTCAAAGAAACTGACGATCCGATCTGCGATGATTCGATTGCCGGAAACGACCTGTTTGGCTTGTTCCAACAACTTGCCGGTTAGCGTGACCGCCTCGGTCAGTTTGGTTTTACTTTGTCGAAGAGCAGCTTTGCCCTTGTCTTGCAGTTTCTCGATAACGGCTTGCGCCTTGTTCACAACGTTCTCGGCTACTTCGATTACGCTCCCAGTGATCCGGTCAACTTCTTCCCAAGATTCACGGGTGCGGCGACGTAGAACTTTCGCGATGGACAGAATCTTTTCCTTGATTTCTGCCGTACGATCTTCAAAGCCTTGAACAGTGTGGGAGGCGACTTTCCGGATTTTCTGAATCGTTCGAGTGATGACTTTTACGCCATCTTGCAACAGCGTAGCGTCTGTCGGGTGATGGATGTCGGATTCCACAACCGTCGTATCCGTGCGCAATTTGCGGGTTTTCAGAACGGCTTTTTCCTCACACTGCTTTACGAGTGCGGCATTGATGTCTTCGACGATCTTGTCGCCGTAGCGTTTGCGGGCATAGATGAGCGTAGACGGGTCGGGCATCGGTTCGTCGATGGCAAACCGGCAGAACATTCGCCATGTGATGCTGTCACCGACTTCCTTCACGAGTGACTCGTAGCCCAAATTGTATTTATGCTTCAGGACCATAAGACGGATGTACTTTTCAATTGCAAGCGTAGGACGGCCGCTTTTCTTGCCTTTCGGGTGCAACTCAGTAAACGGTTGAAGAAAACGGTCGTCGTCCAGTAATTGATCTATGATTGCAAGCTCGACCGGCAACTTTCTAACAGATTCCGGGAGAATGGCATCCCAGATGGTCAATTGCTCGTCTCGAAGTTTCAACATTTTCTTCACCTCTTGGAAGGATTCCCGAGGGCTTCTGTTGAACTCCTATAGCAAAGGAATTCTTCCCTCGGGGTGTGGAACTTTGTTATCTCGTCAATAACAATTTCCATTTTGAGGTGCTGAATTCCTTTTAATTATGCTCAAAACACCCTGACTTTTTCAGGGGAAACTAGTTAAGCTGCTCGTCGATATTCGTTAGGGGATAAGCCGTATAGTCGTTCGGTGCATCGAAAATTATTGTAATAATGGATATAAGTTCTTACACTACGAAGGAGACTGTTATACGTATCGTACTTTTCCAGATAAAAGCTTTCTGCTTTAAAAGTACCCCAGAATCGTTCAATGGGTTGGTTGTCCAAACATCGACTTACACGGGACATACTTGTTGTAAACTTGTATCTCTTTTGAAGTTGTTTGTATTCCAGCGAAGTATATTGAAAGCCGCGATCACTGTGCAAGAGCGGCATAGCATTCGGGTTTCTTTTAAAAGCTTTCTTTACCGTATTCATAACAAGCTTATTGTTATTGGAATGGCTGAGCACCCATGAAACAACAGAGTTGTCATATCCGTCAACAATGGCACTCAAATAGGCCTTGCGGCCATTTCCGTACATTGGGTAAGGATGGGGATAGTCCCCATCCTACTCGATTTTGGACTAAAAAATCGGATCCGCTTCAACAATCACCTTAACCTTGTCGATATACCGATCCTCCGGCCCTTTCACCGGCAAGCCGACCTCGACATGATCGAGGATGTAGTCGATGTTGTCCTGGGAAATGACCTCACCCGGAAGCAAAATCGGAATCCCCGGCGGGTACACATAAATAAATTCGGCAATGATCCGGCCAGCCGATTCCTTAAACGGAATGACCTCGGTATCCGCATAGAACGCATCCCGCGGGATCAACGACAAATGCGGGATTTCCGGGACCTTGACGATCAGCTCATTTGCGTTATTTTCCTTATAATAGGTTTTAGACAGCTCCCGCAGCGCGGTCAGCAAAATATCGGCCGTCTCCTGTGTATCCCCTGGGGTAATCAGGCACAGGATGTTGTACATGTCGCTAAGCTCCACTTCGATGTTGTAGTGCTTGCGCAGCCAGTTTTCCGTCTCATAGCCGGTAATCCCCAAGTGGCGAACGTGGATCGTCAGTTTGGTCGGATCATGATCATAAGTTGCTTCTCCGCCTAAAATCTCCCGCCCGAAGCAGTACAAGCCTTCGATTTGGTTAATTTCCGACCGGACATATTCGGCCAGCTCCATCGCCCGTTCAGCCATTTCCCGTCCGTGCAGCGCCAAATTGCGGCGCGCTGTATCCAGGGAAGCCAACAGCAGATAGGAAGTGGACGTCGTTGTCAACATACTGATGATCGTTTGCACGCGCTGCGGATTCACGTACCCGTTCTTCGTGTTCAGGTTCAGAATCGAGCTTTGCGTCATCGAGCCGCCCAGCTTGTGTACGCTGGTCGCTGCCATATCGGCGCCCGCTTGCATTGCGGACATCGGCAGCTTCTCATGGAAATGAATATGCACCCCATGCGCTTCATCCACCAGCACCGGTACATGGAAGCTATGGGCTAAATCGACGATTTCCTTCAGGTTGGCGCAAACGCCAAAATACGTCGGGTTGATTACCACCACCGCCTTGGCGTCGGGATGACGCTGCAGCGCGCGGCGGACCGAGGACGTTGTGATCCCGTGGTCGATGCCCAAATTCGGGTCTTGCGCCGGCGAGACAAACACCGGCTTCGCTCCGGCGAAGATAATGGCCGACATCACGGATTTATGGATATTTCTCGGGACGATAATTTTATCTCCCGGAGAGCAAACAGATAGAATCATGGTCATGATGGCTCCGCTGGTCCCTTGTACCGAGAAGAAGGTGTAGTCCGCGCCAAAGGCGTCGGCGGCCAGCTTCTGCGCCTCTTGAATGACGCCTGTTGGCTGGTGCAAGTCATCTAGCGGGGCGATGTTGATCAAGTCGATAGACAAGGCGTTATCGCCGATGAACTCTCGGAATTCTTTATCGGTGCCGAGCCCTTTCTTGTGCCCAGGAATGTGAAACTGAACGGGATTGCCGGCCGCGTGCTTTTTGAGAGCAGTGAAGAGCGGCGTGCTTTGATGATCCATACGGGCCATCCCTGCCTTTCATCTACATAATTTTCAAACAAGCTTGAGTATAGCAAAATGCGTCTGGAATGCAAGCAAAACCCGCTGGTTTTTACGCAATATTGACGGAACATGGGTTAATTTGCCGACAAAAAAGGACAAAATGTAAGAGAACCGGTGATCGGAAACCAGGAGAGGGGGCTTTTTCGTGGAACTGACGAGCGGCATCGCAAGGAAAAAACTGCTGAATCCCACGTTCGCCAGCCTGTGGCTTATCATGTTTTTGGTGGAGTTCGTCAAGGGGGCGCTCATCGTATCCATCCTGCCGGTCTATATGGGGGATGTGCTGAAGCTAAGCGCGTTTGCGATCGGGTTGTCTTTTTCGATGCAGTATATCGGGGATAATCTGTTTCGCAGCCCGGCAGGCTGGCTGATCGAACGGATCGGCTTTCGCCGGACGATGAGCTTGGGTTTGTTCATCACCCTAGGCGCTGTAGCGATGATCGCGTTCCTTCCCTCCATGGGGTTTCTCGTGCTTGGCTGCGCGCTCCTCGGCATCGGGACTGCGCCGCTCTGGCCCTGCGTCTTGATGGGCATCACTGCGGTCACGGAGGAGAATAACAACTTCGCGACGGCGATGGGCGTCATCCAAATTTCCAGCCTTGGTGGAACCGGGTTGGGGCCTGTTCTGATCAACTTTTTCTTAAATGATTCGTATCAGCCGATCTTTTGGTTCCTGCTCGGATGCCTGGCGCTGGTCTTGCTGGTGTCGTTGATGTTGCCGGGAAAATCGGGCGGCTCCACCGCCGCGGGCACGGCCAAAGCTGCCGTCCCCGGCCATTCCCCCTCCGCCAAGATCGGAGGGATGTGGCGTCAACTGCGTGCTTCGATTCACCATATCCGCACGCATTTACACGTCAGTCCGCTGTTATACCCGGCGCTGTTCCTGCAATCATTCGCCGTCGGTCTGCTGACGCCGGTCATCACGCTGTACGTCCGGACGGAGCTGGGCTTGTCGCCGGAGACGTTCAGCGCCATGCTGGTCATCGGCGGCGGGATTACCGTCCTGGGGTTGATCCCCGTGGGCAAGCTGGTCGACAAGATGGGGACGCGTTGGTTTCTGCATATCGGCTTCGCCCTGGCGGCGCTCTCGATCGGCCTGTTTGCGATGACGCGGGAGGTCGCCCTGGTCTGGTCGTTCGTGATCCTAATTGGATGCAGCTATGCGTTAATCCTCCCGACATGGAATACGATGATCGCGCAAATGATCCCAAGCGGGGAAAAAGGGACGATCTGGGGCCTGTTTCTGACGATCCAGGGCTCCGGCATGGTTGTCGGGCCGATCATCTCCGGTAAAATGTGGGACCTGCTTGGCCCGGCCGCACCGTTCCTAGCCAGCGCGGTCACGATGGCGCTGCTCTTCTTCCTGCACCTCGGCCTCGTCCGCACGCAAAAAGCCTCCCCCAACCCATAAGGTCAGGGAGGCTTGAAGTGCAAGCCAGAAGGCAGGCCATCCATGTGTGTAACGGACCGTAGTGACCTTATTGGCCGATTTCCCGGTCATTTCCCGCTGTAACGGACACCAGAGGCCTTATCCAGGGACATGGGCAGCCGGATTGCTGCTTATTCCTTGAATAAGGCCTCCTCAGTCCGTTAGCCAACGGGAAGTCGCTTAGGACAGTCATTAGCGTCTCTGGTGTCCGTTAGGTTACTTCTGCTCCAAGCTCAAAACGCGCCTTTATACAAAGGCAACAGCGTTTGGAACGTCTCTTCAACCGTGCGGATCAGCTTGGTTCCGTCGGATACGATCGGGTCGTTCCGCTCCAGCCGCAATCCGCACAGGGCTTCGGACTTCTTGATCGTCTTCAGCTTCTCGGCCCAGGCCTTCAGCTGCTTGGTATCCGCTTCCCGGTGCGGTGTGCCGTCCGGGCTCATATGATCCAGGGACCAGTAGAACCCGTCCGGGATCGTCTTCTTAATTTGCGCCGCATGCTTGTCCAAATAATTGGCAAACACGGCCTTATTGGGACTCTCATAAATGACGGCGAAAATGATAAACAGGTGCGTGGAGAACATCCCGACCTGAAAATGCGGCAACGCTTTATACCCGCGCTTGCTGGCCGCCCAGGCGACCCACGTGTCATTCGGCGGGTTCACCGTCCGGCGGGCATGCTTGGCCACATGCGGGAACATCTCTTCTCCGCATAAAGCGGACAGGTAGGGGGCCATCTCCGCACCCAGCGTCTCCAATTTAGGTCTAATGTGACTAATAATCGCTTCCATTCGGGACTCCAGACCCGGGACGGTAAGGGCGTCGAAATCTTGTGTCGTAAATCCTTCAAAGGCCATCGTGCAGTACCTCCAACTTTCGGCATGGATCTGATTAGGTTCGATGTGCAACGGTACTAGTATATCATATTTTCCGCGGCAACTCCGGCCTGAACGAGGCAAAAATAATCAATAAACCAAGTTCCATTACATAAGATGAAGTATAAGATATGGTAAACCGTTAGGAGGGAGTGCCGTGAACAAAAGTTACGAAGTGGAATACTGCAACCTGGAACTCCGATTCGACCGCCGGCACATACAACAATTGATCCGCGACTTGATCCAAGACGGGTATTCTTTATATTGGAGCGAAAACGAATCGCTCTTCATCATCTCCGTTCGCACCGGACGCAAGCTGACCAAGCTGCGGTTTCAGCGTCTCGCCAAAGGATACAAGCTGGTAGGCGATTATGTCATCCGGGATGTCAAGCTGGCGGAATGGCTGGAGAAGCTGATCGGCGACCTGCGCGGTCATGCGGTGGTCAAACGGATTAAGGATCGTCAGATCTTAGTCGAGAACATTTTATTTGGAGAAGTGATTCGTCTGGTGGAAATCTCGGGGATGGAGCATCGGGTTATTTTTCAAAAAGGGCCCATCGTCGACATGGCGCAAATGGCTGAAGTGTTCGCATCCGAAGCGGCAGAGGAACGGCTGGCACAGCTGCAGAAGGAGCTGGACGCCGAGCTGGAGCGGTTGTTCGAGGCCATCCAACAGGGGGACACCGAAGCCTCGGACGCCTGCAAAGAGCGGCTGCGCAAGCTGAGAATGGAACTAATGCAGCTTGAATGGTAATGATGGAAACGGCTCATCCTAAAGGAGTACCCACAACCTAAAATCGAATGGCAAGCCCTTGGCTCCCACGGCGTTGGGGGTTGTTTTTTGGGCTAACGGCCAGGGTTCACTTCTGTACACAAAAGAGTTAAAATGATAATATTGAAAAAAATAGTGTGCAAAGGATGGAGACCATGTCAAAACAACAAATCGGCGTCATCGGCTTGGCCGTCATGGGCAAGAACTTGGCCCTGAATATTGAAAGCCGGGGCTTTACTGTGTCCGTATATAACCGTTCCCCTGAGAAGACACATGACCTGCTTAACAACGAGGGCAAGGGGAAAAACCTCGTCGGCACGTTTTCCGTTGAAGAGTTCGTGAACTCGTTGGAATCGCCGCGTAAAATTTTAATTATGGTACAAGCTGGTCCGGCGACCGATGCTACGATTGAACAGCTGCTGCCTTACCTGGATCAAGGCGACATCATCATCGACGGGGGCAATGCGCACTTCCCAGATACGCAACGCCGCAGCAAAGAGCTGGAAGCCAAAGGATTCCGCTTCATCGGCACCGGGGTATCCGGCGGTGAAGAAGGCGCTTTGAAAGGGCCTGCGATCATGCCGGGTGGACAAGAATCCGCTTATAAGCTGGTTGAACCGATTTTGACGGCGATTTCCGCAAAAGTAAACGGCGATCCTTGCTGTACATATATTGGTCCGGACGGAGCCGGCCATTACGTAAAAATGGTGCATAACGGCATTGAATACGGCGATATGCAGCTGATCTGCGAAGCTTATCATCTGTTGAAAGACGTGCTGGGCGTGGATGCCAAGGAACTGCACGAAATTTTCAGCGAATGGAACAAAGGCGAGCTGGACAGCTATCTGATCGAAATTACCGCCGACATCTTCTCTCAATACGATGAAGAAACCGGCAAACCGATGGTCGACGTGATTCTGGATGCTGCCGGTCAAAAAGGTACTGGAAAATGGACAAGCCAAAGCGCCCTCGACCTTGGCGTACCGCTCTCGATGATCACCGAATCGGTATTCTCCCGTTTCCTCTCGGCGATGAAAGAAGAGCGCGTAGCCGCCAGCAAAATCCTGAGCGGACCAGCGAAACCGGCGTTCAGCGGCGACAAGAAGGAATTTATCGAGAACGTGCGCAAAGCGCTGTTCGCTTCGAAGATCGTTTCGTATGCCCAAGGGTTTGCGCAAATGCGCGCCGCTTCCGAAGAATACGGCTGGGATTTGAAATATGGCAACATCGCAATGATCTTCCGCGGCGGCTGCATCATTCGCTCCCAGTTCCTGCATAACATCAAGGAAGCGTATGACCGTGACCCGGCGCTGAAGAACCTGCTGCTCGACCCTTACTTCAAAAATATCGTGGAAAGCTATCAGGACGCATGGCGCAACGTGGTTTCCACCGCCGTGGCGTACGGAATTCCGGTTCCTGGCTTTGCCAGCGCGCTGTCCTACTATGACAGCTACCGTACGGAACGCCTGCCGGCGAACCTGCTGCAAGCGCAACGCGATTACTTCGGCGCGCACACGTTCAAACGCGTGGACAAGGAAGGCGTCTTCCACCATCAATGGTTCTAAACTACAGGTTAGGTTCAACCCGAGGCCGGAGGGACGAAAGCGTTCCTTCCGGCTTCTTTTTTCATGGTGAAAATAGGACAGCCTGTGTTATGATATGAAAAAGTTTACTCTGAGCGAGTGCCTTGAGGATCTATGCAGAGCAAGCAGGTGATAAAATGTTGCATCATAACATCGTGCTCATCGGCATGATGGGAACGGGGAAGACAACCGTCGGCTCCCTGCTGGCCGCCGAAACCGGCTTAAAGCTCGTTGATCTCGATCAGCGGATTGCCATGGAGGCCGGGCGGTCGATTCCGGATATTTTTGCGGCCGAAGGAGAAGCTTATTTCCGTGATCTTGAGACCGCGGCGCTGCGGAGAACGCTGCAGGAGCAAGGGATTGTGCTGGCCACCGGCGGCGGTGCGGTACTGCGCGAGGAGAATCGCCTGGCGATGCGGGACGGCGGTCTGGTGGTGGCGCTTCAAGCGACGGCCGACGAGATTCTCGTGCGGGTCGGGGAGGATCCGGGCCGGCCACTCTTGGCCGGAGGCGCGAAGGAGCGGATCACCGCGCTGCTGGAGGAACGGAAGGATGCTTATGCTTTTGCCCATCTGACCGTAGACACTTCGGGGAAAAGCGCGGAGCAAGTGGCGGCTGAAATTTTAACGCATTACCGCGGTTCTTGATTAATCACAACAAAGGGGAATGTGAACACTATGGACGTTATCGTTAGGCCTACGCCGGAGTTAAAGGGCGAAATCGGAGCATTATCCTCCAAAAACTATACAACCCGTTACCTGCTGGTTGCGGCTTTGGCGGAAGGGACAAGCACGGTTTATTACCCGGCGCACAGCGAGGACAGCGACGCCATGCGACGCTGCATCGCCGATTTGGGCGCGGTGCTGGAAGAGGACGAGGAGAAGATCGTCATCACCGGCTTTGGACGGCGGCCGAAGGACGTCAAGGAGCTGAACGTTGGGAATGCCGGGGCGGTACTCCGTTTCCTGATGGCAATCGCGTCGCTCTGCCCGGAGGTGACGTTCGTGAACACGTATCCGGATTCGCTGGGCAAACGGCCGCATGATGACCTGATCGACGCCTTGGGGCAGCTTGGAGTGGAAGTTAGCCATAACGAAGGGAAATTGCCGATTACCATTCGCGGCGGCGCGCCGAAGGGAGGGAAGATCCGCGTATCCGGATCGGTCAGCTCGCAGTACCTGAGCGCTTTGCTGTTCCTGACGCCGCTGCTTGATGAAGACAGCGAAATCGAGGTGCTCAACGATCTGAAATCGAAGGTCGTTGTAGGGCAAACGCTGGAAGTGCTGGAGCAAGCCGGGATCGTGATCCATGCCAGCGACGATTATATGCATTTCCGCGTGCCAGGACGGCAAAGCTATCAGGCGAAGACGTATACCGTGCAGGGCGACTATCCCGGCTCGGCGGCGATTTTGGCTGCGGCAGCCGTGACGAAGTCGGACGTGAAGGTTCACCGGCTGGCGGAGCACAGCAAGCAGGGCGAGCGTGCCGTGGTGGACGTGCTGCAGATGATGGACGTGCCGCTGACGCATCAGGACGGTACGGTGCACGTTCAAGGGAATGGCCGTCTGCGGCCGGTGGAATTTGACGGCGACGCGGCAACCGACGCTGTGCTGGCGATGGTAGCGGCTGCGGTGTTCGCCGATGGGACGTCCCGTTTCTATAACGTGGAAAATTTACGCTACAAGGAATGCGACCGGATCACCGACTTTTTGACCGAGTTGAAAAAAGCCGGCGCGAACGTCGAAGAACGCCAGTCGGAAATTATCGTACACGGGCGTCCGTCAGGCCTCGAAGGCGGCGTGACAATCAATGCGCATTATGACCATCGCGTCATTATGGCGTTGACCGTCGTAGGCCTTCGCTGCCGGGAGCCGCTGGTGATTAAGGATGCGCATCATGTGGCGAAATCGTATCCGCAATTTTTTGATCACATCACTTCGCTTGGTGCATCTATCGAACGGGTAGAATAAACTTGAACTAAGAGGCAAGGCGCTGGCTGGGCCGGCGCCGACAAAGGAGGATGGCCAAAATGGCATTTGCGAATCCAAGCCGTGAGGAAATCAAGGAGATTCTGTTAAACGCCGGTAACATTGCCGTCGTGGGTCTGTCAGACAAACCTGACCGGACTTCGTATATGGTTGCTCAAGCATTACAGCAGAATGGTTACCGCATTATCCCGGTGAATCCGATGGTCAGCGGTGAAATTCTGGGGGAGAAGGTATACCCGAGCTTGTCGGATATCCCGGAGCCGGTTGATATTGTCAACGTATTCCGCCGCAGTGAGCAGACGCCGCCGGTCGCGGAGGAAGCAGTGAAGATCGGGGCCCGCGTACTTTGGCTGCAGCTGGGGATCTTCAGCGAAGAAGCTTATGAGATCGCCTCGAAAGGCGGACTGACCGTCATTATGGACCGCTGCATCAAGGTCGAAGATAGCATTCTGATCGGAAAACGCAGTTAAGCTAAGCCTATCCAAGAGGACCCGTCCGAGTTCGGAGGGCCCTTTTTGGGCTGCGCGTTTTTTCTTTGACAAATTTAAGGGGCTAGGATTACCATAATGAAATAGATAGAGGGCATCCTATAGAGAAAGTTCAAGAATGAACAGTGCCTTGGGTTAGGAACTTACAAGCAGGACTAGGGGGTCACTACATGATACAGGGGATCGGAGCAGCAGGGGGAGTCGCCATCGGCAAAGCTTTTGTGCTGCCCGCCTGGGAATGGGACGTACCGGATCGCCGAATGGAGAAGGTGGATCTCGCCAAGGAATTCGAGCGGTTGTACGAAGGTATTCGCACGTCCAAAACCGAAATCGAAGTGATGAAGAACGAGATTAAGGAGACGGTGGGTGCGGAGGAATCCGGTATCTTTGATGCCCATCTGGCGATCCTGGAGGATCCCGTATTTATGAGCGAGATCCAGGGGATTATCGAACGCCAATACAAGGCGGCGGAGGTCGCCGTCAAGGAAGCGATCGATCATTTTGTCACGATGTTTGACCTGCTGGATGACGAATATATGAAAGAACGGGCGCTCGACATCAAGGATGTCGGCAATCGCCTGCTGAAGCATCTGCTGGGGACGCCGGACATCACCTTGCCGGCGGATACGCAGCCGTATATTTTGGTGGCGAAGGAGCTTTCCCCCTCCCAATTGGTCCATTTGAACCCGGACAACGTCTTGGGTATGGTCACGATGGCCGGCGGGAAAACGTCGCACTCGGCGATCATGGCGCGGGCCCTTGGCATTCCGCTTGTGTCGGGGCTGGAGAACAAGCTGACCGAGCCGTTACAAACGGGCGATCTGCTGGTGATCGACGGCGACGAAGGATGCGTATATCTGAATCCAGAGCCGGAGATCATCGCCCGGTATACGGAGCTGGCGGAGAAGCAGCGCCGCCGCAAAGAACAGCTGCAGCTGCTGGCTGCAGTGGAAGCGGTGACCAAGGACGGCGTACGCATGCGGCTCGCCGGCAATATCAGCTCCGTGAAGGACTTGGAGCTGGCTTTAAAGCACGGCGCGGAAGGCGTTGGCTTGTTCCGCACGGAATTTTTATATATGGACCGGTCCACTTTCCCTGGGGAAGATGAGCAATTTGAAGTGTACCGGCAGGTCGCGGAGAAGGCAGGTCCGCATCCGGTCGTCATCCGGACGCTCGACATCGGCGGCGACAAGCAGCTGGAATATTTCGAGCTGCAGGAAGAGGAGAACCCGGTGCTGGGTTATCGCGGAATCCGCATCAGTTTGGATAGCCGCGAGCTGTTTCAAACTCAACTTGCCGCTATTTTGCGCGCCAGCGCTTACGGCAAAATGAAAATCCTGTATCCGATGATCTCCTCGCTGGAGGAAATCCGCAAGGCGAATGCGATCCTGGAGGAAGCCAAGCAGGATTTAACCCGGCGAGGAATCGCTTACGACCCCGATATTCAGGTCGGCATTATGATTGAAATTCCGGCCGCGGCGGCGATTGCCGATCTGCTGGCCCAAGAGGTGGACTTCTTCAGTATCGGCACCAACGATCTGGTACAGTACGTGCTCGCCGTTGACCGGATGAACGAGCAGATCGCCCACATGTATCATCCGTTCCATCCGGCCGTCTTGCGACTGCTGCGTCAAACGGTACAAGCGGCCAAGGATGCCGGGATCACCGTGAGCGTCTGCGGCGAAATGGCCGGGGACGAGAAAGCGGTGCCGTTATGGTTGTACCTTGGCGTCACCGATCTAAGCATGTCGCCGCAGGCGCTGCTGCGGGTGAAGCACCGCATCTTGAACTCCGATTCGCGGGAGAGCAAAGAAGTGGGCGCAGCCTGCTACCGCTTACCGACCAGCGATCAGGTCGAAGCCGAGCTGGTCCGCTACGCGCACGAGCTGGAGCAAGAGCGTTTGGGCAAATAAACAATACAGGCCGTCCCTTCGGGTCAGGATCGACACCAGGGACGGCCTTGTTTTGTTTATGCTGCGCCTTGGCGTGCGGTTGCGCTGCAATGCTTCGCGCTCGCTTCGGCGATGGCTTCGCTCGCTTTGCGCTGGCTCTGCTCGCATCGTGCTCGTTTCGCGCTCGATTCGCTTGTTTGCACTAGCTTCGCACTCACTCCGCACTAACTTCCCTCGCTGAGATGTAAAAGTGCAGGCGGTTTTTGTCGAACATGCCCCGAACGGCTAGTTGAAATGCAAAAGTGCAGTAGATATTGAGGAAATCGGGCCTAATATGAGCTTTTAAGCCGATCTGAACTGCACTTTTGCATTTGAATCTCGAAATTCGGGAAGTTCGAAGGGATTAGACTGCACTTTTACACTTGGCGGAAGCAGGCGAAGGTTAGTTGCAGGCGAAGGTTAGTTGCAGTATCCTTCCGCCACTAGCTGCTGCTCCGTGCTTGGTGCCACAGCTCCCAACTGCTTAACCATAGTAGGGTGCCGGCGGGGAGCGGCACATCACTGCCGCACGCCACTACCGCTCACCGCACCGCACGCCGTTCCACACACGGCATCTACACGCCACTTCGGCGCACCGTTAGCGCACGTGGCTCCCGTACGCCGTCACCGCACACCGCACCGCACCACACGCTTCTACCTCACACCGCACCCGCTCACTCACTGCCTCACACACACCGTTACCGCTGCCTCACCACCGCATCCACGAACGCTTTGCCGTAAGCCGGCAAGTCCGGCGGGCGGCGCGCTGAGATGATGTGTCCGTCCACGACGACGGGCTCGTCGACCCAAATCGCGCCAGCGTTTCGCATATCGTCGCGGATGCCTGGCGTGGACGTTACGGTCACGCCTTTCAAGATCCCGGCGGAGATGAGCACCCAGCCGGCGTGGCAGATTTGCCCGATCGGCTTCTTCGCTTGGTGCAGCTCGCGGACGAGCTGGAGCACCTTGTCGTAGCGGCGAAGCTTGTCCGGCGCCCAGCCGCCGGGGACAAGAATCCCGTCATATGCGCTGGCATCGATTTCCTCGAAGGCAAATTCCGCTTCGGCGGGGACGCCATATTTGCCGATGTATTTTTTGCCTTTCACCGGGCCGGCCAAATGCACCTCCGCTCCCTCTTCGCGAACGCGGTAAATAGGGTACCATAGCTCCAAATCCTCGAACTCTTCATCTACTAAGGCAACGATCTTTTTGCCAATTAATCTCAAATCCAACTCCTCCTGTCTTTTATGGTACTTGACGAAAATTCGATTCAATATTTTAATTGTATCAAAAATGATGACTATTCCTATGCCCGGCGGCTTCTGAAAGCCTTCCAAATATGGCAATTTAAAGTACTTTTTGCTAACAGAAGGAGATTCTCGCAGACGGGTCGAATAAGAACCATATCCTATCAAAAACGTCTATCGGTGCACGTCAAAAGTCACGAGCTGCAAAGAGCGGTGTGGAATATTCTAGCAATCTAAGGCAGCGGAGGCTCCGATACGAAGGGCTTACTTATATCTAACAAAATCATCGGAACTAAAAATGCAGAGGACTAAGATGAGGTGGTACTGTGCGTAAGCACTGTCAGTGCGGGAAAATGATGAACCTGGGCTTCAGGCTGGTCATTTTTGAAGGAATCTATGAAATCGAGCGCGTTCCAATTTACGAGTGTGAAGACTGCGACTTCTACGAGGTGCTTCCCGAGGTGAAGTCGAATTTGACGGACCTGCTGACCGAGCTCAAGAAGGAGCCGCCGAGCGGCCGCATTTATTTTACCGAGCGGAACGAGCTGGCTGACTTGATCTTCAGCATCTATCGTCAGTGGGACGGGACGGATAACGAATCCTTTGAAGGTCTGCTGGAGCAGCAATGCGAAGAACGAATCAACATGCTGCTGGATCTGTACGGCGGAGCCAAGAACCTGGGCGATCTGGACTGGATGAACGAAATCTCCAAACGTCTATCCCAATTGTCTAAATATGTCAAGAATCGACAACTTTCCAAGGCTAATTGACGATTTTACTCGATTTTTGCAAATCATTTTGTAAATAAAAGTTGTATTTTCATTTCTCTTTTTGTTAAGATATCAACAGAACATCTGGAGATTCTTATTCGAACAAAAAGGGATGAGTTGTCATGTCCAAATGGATGAGAATACAATCGATCCAGGAGCTGAACGATGCTTTGGAACGCTCCTCAAACCAGCCGTTGTTGCTATTCAAGCACAGTACCCGCTGCCCGATCAGTGCCGGGGCGCATAAGGAAGCGGAGGCTTATTTAAACGGGACTCCGCGCGAAGACGTTACATACGGGCTGATTTACGTCATCGAGAACCGAGACGTATCTAACGAGGCAGCCGAGCGGCTTGGCGTCAAGCATGAATCCCCACAAGCGATCCTGATTAAAGATGGACAAGCCGTTTGGCACACGTCCCATTCCAAGATCACGAAGTCGGCGTTGGAAGAGATTTTGCGCTGAGTGAAGCGTTATCATTGCATTAAGTAGTATTTTGTCGTATCATAAATTTAATTGAAGCTCTGGATCTTTACCGGATGAATGAGTGAAAATCTATTGGCAATGGAGAGAAGAATGTGACGGTTACCATTTATGATGTGGCACGTGAAGCAGGCGTCTCGATGGCCACGGTTTCCCGGGTTGTCAATAACAATCCGAATGTGAAACCGCAGACCCGGAAAAAGGTTTACGAAGCGATAGAACGGTTAGGCTACCGGCCCAATGCCGTAGCCAGGGGGCTTGCCAGCAAGAAGACCACCACTGTAGGCGTGGTTATCCCCGATATTTCGAATTCGATTTTTGCAGAAATCGCTCGGGGCATCGAAGATATTGCGAACATGTATCACTATAACATTATTTTGTGTAATGCCGACAAACGGAAAGAGAAGGAGATTCGCGTCATCAACACCTTGCTCGAGAAGCAAGTGGACGGGCTCCTGTTCATGGGCGGAACCGTAACGGAGGAGCATATTCAAGCGTTCCAGACGTCTGCGGTACCCATTGTGCTGTGCGCAACGAGTGACGAGAACGGCCAATATCCATCCGTGGATATTGATCATGAAGCCGCAGCGTTTGACGCAGTTAGCACGCTGATCCGCCATGGGCACCGCGAAATCGCGATGATTAGCGGAACGTTGCAGGATCCGGCGAACGGCTATGCCAGATTCCAGGGGTACAAGCGTGCGTTGGAAACAGCGGGCATTCGGTACCAAGAGGATCTGGTGCGGATCGGCAACTATCGTTATGAATCCGGCGTGGAAGCGATGAAGTATTTCCTGGGGCTGAAGAAACGGCCGACAGCGATCTTCGCCGCAACGGATGAAATGGCGATTGGCGCCATCCACAGCATTCAGGACGAAGGCTTGAAGGTGCCGGATGATTTCTCGATCATCAGCGTGGATAACATCCGTATGGCTTCGATGGTGCGTCCTCAGCTGACGACGGTCGCTCAGCCGATGTACGACCTTGGTGCGGTAGCGATGCGTTTACTGACGAAGCTGATGAAGAAGGAAACGGTTGAGAACCCTCGGGTGATTTTGCCGCACGAGACGATCTTACGCTTGTCTGTTAGCCACCTGTAAGGCTTCGGTTGCTATAGGTGTTTCGGCTTAGAGAGATATGTAACACATAGATATATATGAAAAAGGTTAACAACGGACAAAAAGCTCCTTGCATAAGGAGCTTTTTTGAGCATTTTGAGGAAATACAGGGCGATACAACTTGTCCGCACGGATGAACGGGAGTATCGGAGGGAGTAATGAACCATGTACAATACGATTGGCCTGATGGGGGCCATGGATGAAGAAATTGCGTTGCTGCTCGAAAAGGTGGAGCACCAGGAGGCGGTTGACGCGGCTGGGGCACGTTTCGTCAAGGGCGTACTCCATGGGCAGGACGTGGTGGTGTGTAAATCCGGCGTCGGCAAAGTGAATGCCGCAGCCACAACGCAAGTCCTGATCGACCGTTTTGGAGCGGATACGATCTGGTTTACCGGGGTGGCTGGAGCAGTGCATCCCGAGCTGAACGTAGGTGACATCGTCATCTCTTCAACTTGCCAGCAGCACGATATGGACGTGCGGCCGCTGGGCTTTGCGCGCGGCATTACGCCGTACCAGGACGTCTCCGACTTTCCGGCTGACCCCGGGCTCATCCGCTTGGCAGATCAGGCCTGCGCCCGACAGTGCACGGACCATCAATATCGGGTCGGACGGGTGCTGTCCGGCGACCAGTTTATCGCGGATCCGGAATTTGTTAGCTCGGTTCTATACGGGGAGCTGGACGGCGCTTGCGTCGAAATGGAAGGGGCGGCGCTCGCCCAGGTATGCCAACGGAACGGGGTGCCGTTTATTGTACTCCGCTCCATTTCGGACAAGGCGGACGGCTCTGCGGATGTGAATTTTGCTGAGTTTACCGCGCTGGCGGCCCAGCGTTCGTTTGCTATTCTCAATGACATGGTCCAGCATGTGGGTGAGCTGAAAAAATAAAAACTCAGGCGGGGTTCAGCCAGCCCCACCTGAGTATTAGGGATAATCCTGTAAAGCGACCGCGAGACTCTCGCGGTTTTTTGCTGTAATTTCCGCCCGGCGGGGGATGCCCTCCCAATGGGACAGGTCGTCAAGCCAAGCGGCAGGAAGCTGGAACGGGGTCTGCGGCTGCCAGCGGTCGATCCAGGCTTGCGGCAGCGGAAGCAGCGGGTTGCGGCGCAGGGAAGCGATCAACGGATGATCGCTCATCTCCAGCCACAGCAAGCTCCACGCCCGCGGGACGACCCGCCATAAATCATAACCGCCGCCGCCCATCGCAACCCAGCGTCCCTCGCAATACGTATGGGCCAGCTCGTGCAGGATCGCCGGCATATCGCGGTAGATCGCCATGCTACAGTGCATATGCGACAGCGGGTCCAGCGCGTGGGCGTCGCAGCCGTGCAGGCTGACGATCACATCCGGCCGGAAATGCGCGGCTAATCGCCGGATCGACTCCTCGAAGCATTCCATCCAGGAGGCATCTTCCGTATAAGGCTGGAGCGGCAGATTCATGCAGGCGCCATAGCCTTGATGCTCGCCGCGCTCCGGCAGGAAGCCGGTGCCTGGGAATAAATATTTTCCCGTCTCATGGATGGAATAAGTGCAAACATCGGGGTCTGAATAGAAGCTCCACTGCACCCCGTCTCCGTGGTGGACGTCCGTATCGACGTACAGGACGCGTGCGCCGTACTTGCGGCGGGCATAGTCAATAGCCACTGCAGCATCGTTGTAGACGCAGAAGCCGGCGGCTTTAGCCGACAGGGCGTGATGCAGGCCGCCGCCGAGGTGCAGGGCGTGGGTTGTGGAGCCGGAGAGCACGGTCTCTACGGCTGTAATCGTTCCTCCGACGACCCAGGTTGCCGCTTCATGCATGCCGGGAAAATACGGCGTATCCTCGTCCAACAGCCCGAACTGCTCGCCGCGCGTGATCCAGTCCGCCTCAGGATTCGGGCGGCTCAGCTGCTTAACCGCTTCAACGTACGCCGGCTGATGGATCCATAGCAATTCCTCGTCGGTTGCCGGGCGCGACAGGTGCATTTGCTGCGGCGTTAGCGCGCCCAGCTCCTGCAGCAAGTCCATCGTCAATTCCAGCCGGATCGGATGGAACGGATGGCCGTCGTGAAACCGGTAGTTCATCGCCTGTTCATGGTGGACAAATAAAGCGCTTCCAGGCATGGATTCATCACGCCTTCCTTTTTAACTGTCAGTACATGAAACGCTGCTGAAAACGAATCCGGTCAAACTGCTCCTCGGAGGACAAAGGAACCTCCTTACCGATCCGCACCATCAGGCAGTTAGCCGGATGGGAGCAAATTTCCGGGTCGTCGGTAGCATACCAGACCATGTCGACCGTCTTCATCAGCCGTTCCATCATGCTGCGGTATTCCCATACGGATAGCCCGCTGTTTTTCAAATCCCAATGCCAATAATATTCGGTCGTAAAGACGATGTATTTCTCCATCTGTTCGTCTTCAAATGCCGTGCGGATCATTTTCGATCCGATTCCGAGCGACCGATAGTCGTCGGCCACTTCGATGGCTCCCAGCTCGATCAGGTCGGGCATATTGCCCTGGGACCACCTCTCCATCTCGTCGGGATAGTGAAAGGTGACGTATCCTACAATGGTCGAATCCTCCCGGGCCAGGATGATACGTCCCTCTGGAAGTCCGGCAATTTCCACCAGCGCGGCATGTTGATCTGCAGGCTTGCGGAATGCGTCCAGATCGGGATGCATTTTTAAGGTTTGGAGATGGGAAGGGGATACGGGTCCTTCCACAACAATCTCACGTTGCTGATGGGGCAGGGTGTGGCGGATATACGTTTTTTTATGTTCCATGGAACCGCCTCCTTTGCTCGTTCCCCTCACTTATAACAGAAAAAAGAAAAAATGAAAAGTGTAGCCTGTGCGCGAAAACGTGTGCTATAATGTTCTCCGACATAAAATTTTCACATTTTCAGTCCGCTGATGTGATCGTTGTCCTCGAAAACCACCTCAATCGTTTAAGTTCTGTCGTTGCTTTTTCGATCAAAACGGATGCCCTCACCCATGACGCTGAACAAAGCTTTCAACTTACGTTGCTATGTATCCGTTTTCATAAACTTTGATCTATTGCTTGGAGATTTCCAAAGATTAAGGGAGGATGAAACGATGAGTCAACTGCAAGGGGAAGTCATTTCATCGGGCGTTCCGTCGTCCAATATGGGCAACTACGAAGAGGCGTATAAGAACTTTAAGTGGGAGGATGTCGAGAAGAAGTTCTCCTGGTACGTCACTGGCAAAGTCAACATGGCTTACGAGGCGATCGACCGCCATGTCGATGCGGGCAAGGGCTCGCGCGTAGCGCTGTTGTTCAGCGATCCGACACGCGAGGAGTCGTATACGTACGAGGACATGCAGGGGCTGACGAACCGATTTGCTAACGTGCTGCGCAAATACGGAATCACGAAGGGGGATCGGGTCTTCGTCTTTATGCCGCGGACGCCGGAGCTCTATGTGAGTGTATTGGGCACGCTTAAAGTTGGTGCGGTTGTTGGTCCGTTGTTTGAGGCGTTTATGGAAACGGCGGTCAAGGATCGCTTGGAGGACAGCGGCGCGGTTGTGCTCGTCACGACGTCGGCGTTGCTGCCGCGGGTGAAGCGTGAAGAGCTGCCGACGCTGCGGACGATCATCGTTGTAGGCGACGATGTGAAGGCTGGGGACGGTATTGTAGATTATAAGGCGGAGATGGAAGCCGCATCCCCTGAGGCTGAAATCGAGTGGGTGAACCGCGAAGATGGCTTAATTTTGCATTATACGTCGGGTTCAACCGGCAAACCTAAAGGCGTTTACCATGTGCATAACGCAATGATTCAGCATTATCATACCGGCAATGTCGTGTTGGACCTGAAAGAAGACGACATTTACTGGTGTACGGCGGACCCTGGATGGGTAACCGGCACATCTTACGGTATTTTTGCCCCGTGGCTGCATGGGGTGACCAACGTCGTGCGCGGCGGTCGCTTCAGCCCGGCGGATTGGTACGAAACGATTCAGAAGTACAAAGTCACCGTTTGGTACAGCGCGCCTACTGCGTTCCGGATGCTGATGGGTGCAGGACAGGATATCATTAAGCAATATGATCTGTCGTCGCTGCGTCACGTATTGTCGGTCGGTGAGCCGTTAAATCCAGAAGTTGTTCGCTGGGGGATGAAGGTGTACAACCGGCGCATCCACGACACCTGGTGGATGACGGAAACGGGCGGCCAGCTCATCTGCAACTATCCGTCGATGCCAATCAAACCGGGGTCTATGGGCAGACCGGTGCCGGGCATTCAGGCGGCGATTATCGACGATAATGGGAAGGAGTTGCCGCCGTATCGGATGGGGAACCTGGCGATTCGCACCCCATGGCCGTCGGTGATGCGGCTCATCTGGAACAACGCGCCGAAGTATGAGGAGTATTTCCGCATCCCGGGCTGGTATATTTCCGGCGATACGGCCTACATGGACGAGGACGGGTACTTCTGGTTCCAGGGCCGGATCGACGACGTGATCAACTCCTCCGGCGAACGGATTGGTCCGTTTGAGGTCGAGAGCAAGCTCGTTGAGCACCCAGCTGTAGCGGAAGCAGGGGTTATCGGCAAGCCGGATCCGGTGCGCGGAGAGATCATCAAGGCGTTTATCTCGCTGCGCGAGGGCTTCACACCGTCCGAGGAACTGAAGGCGGAAATCGTCAAATTCGTCAAGGAAGGGCTGTCCGCCCACGCCGCTCCGCGCGAAATCGAATTCAAAGACAAACTGCCCAAGACCCGCTCCGGCAAGATCATGCGCCGCGTGCTCAAAGCCTGGGAGCTCAACCTCCCAGCCGGCGATTTGTCGACGATTGAGGATTAAGGATAGAAATAGAAAGTCCCTTCAAGCTGAGGCTTGAGGGGACTTTTGTGTTTGAGAAGGAGAGGGGATTCGCTCTTGGGTTGGGTTCGGTTGGGGGCGCGACCTCTCTCGACGAAACAGAAATATATATGAAAAATCGAATATATTCGCTCAAATATGGCTGATTTGGCCCAATCTATATGAAATTTCATATAGAATCGCCCTCTTGAAGCCCAAAACTTGAGATTTTATATGAAAAATCGAATATATTTCCGCCAATCGAGTGGTTTGCAGTGAATTATGTTCGAAAAATCATATATATTTTGACGAGTTTTGTTTCCTACAAATGCTGGTGTTTAATAATTGAATTGCAAAATATTTATTCAATAGTAAATTTCTCCTACATAGATTCATTTGGATGGCAGATCATCTCAACCCCCGAAACGATTAAATTCTACGAGATTTATTGCAACGACCAGTTGGTCGGGATCGTTTCCGGTGACCAAAGCAAATTTACGGCAACGGGGTTGGCACCGGCAACTACATACGCATTTATGATCAGGGCGCAGGGGCAGGACAATTCCTTTTCAGATTATAGCGAGGCCTTATCATCTTCATCACTTCAGCAAGCAGTTACACCACTGACTCCACCCACTCAGCTTAGATCAGAAGTCCAATCGGATACGACGATCAATTGAAATTTGGTTATATCTATTCGCTTCGTGGTGTCTCGAAAATGATGCATCGTCAAGAGCTGAGCTATACGAAATCGACATACACCTTTACTCAACCTTGTTGAAGGTCTATGAAAATGGCTGAAATCCGATGTGATTAACAATGTGTTCTACCATACCGTTGCCGGGATCCGAAGTAATGTTCAGCAGTTTATGGACGAAATCATGTCCCTGGAATGCCTGTATGACCACCAGCAGCCAACCCGTGAGAAAGCAGAGGCCGCCAAGCGGCGTAATGGCCCCCAGTTTCCGGATGCCGGTCAAGCTTATGAATACAAGCTCCCAGAGAAGAGCACGATTCCTGCGAACAGAAGCCAACCGGCTGTTACGATCAGCGAAGCATTGTCGAGCTGGCTGGAAAGAAGGCTGAGCAGCAGCAGCCCGAGACTACAATCATCCAGATCATTCAATATGGCACTAAGGGCATTTGCAGCCCGCTGTATTATTTGACATTATCGAAACTTATATGACTATACAAAAATTTGTGTTGCAATTTCAAAACGATTCATTATAATAAAGCCATACTTAACTCATAGGATTAATTCATCTTTAAGGGGGATTACAATGAAACGATTTTTATCCGCACTTGCGATCACCGGCTTGGCAGCAGGGCTGCTGAGCGGATGTGGAGCAAGCGACGATTCCCAAGCTAACAGGGATACGATCCGGATCGGTCTAGCAGCACCGATCTCAGGCACGCAGGCCCAATATGGAACAGCATTCAAGAACGGCGCCGAGCTGGCAGCTGCACAGATCAATGAGGCTGGCGGCATTGACGGCAAGCAAGTCGAAATTGTGGTTCAGGATGACAAGGGAGATTCGAACGAAGCGGTGAACGTCGCCAATAAATTTGTAACCGACAAGAGCATTCTGGGCGTGGTCGGCCATTTCAACAGCTCGGCGACGCTGGCAACAGCTCCGGTATACAACAAGAATAAAATCGTTCAAGTATCGCCATCTTCCAGCGCGCCGGCTGTGACGAATGCCGGGGAATACACCTTCCGCGTCATTACGACCGATGCATTCCAGGCTGATTACCTGGCCGGCTGGTCGAAGGAACTGGGCTACAGCAAGGTAGCTCTCATCTACGAGCAATCCGACTTCGGACTCGGGCTGCTGGACGTTTACCAGCAATCCGCGCCAGAGAACGGCGTTGAGGTTGTAGCTGCCGAAGCTTACAATCCGGGCGACAAGGATTTCAGCACCGTCCTGACCAAGATCCGGGAGAAGCAGCCGGACGCGATCTTTATCGGCGGCTTCTATAATGAAGCGGCGCTGATCGCCCAGCAGGCACAGAAGCTGAACCTGAACGCTGATTTCATCGGCGTCGACAGCTTGTATTCCGAAGCGCTGCTAGATCTGGGCAAGGAATCGGTGGAGGGCTTCAAGCTGATCGGATTCTTCTATCCGGGCGGCGACAATGCTGAAGCGACCCGCTTTGACGAGGAATACCAGGCCAAGTACAACAGCAAGCCGGATACGTATGCTGCATACTCGTACGTAGCAACCTCGGTCATTATCAAGGCGATTCAGGAACAGGGCACCGATCGCGAAGCGATCAAGTCTTATCTGGAAACACTGAAAGATTACAGCAGCGCTACAGGCGTTATCAGTTTTGATGAGAACGGTGATGTGATTACAGAGCCATCCCGTCTGACGATTCAGGACGGCAAATTTGAACTTTATAAATAATAGTCATTACGTGAACCTGGAACAGGAAAGCTCGTTTTCCTGTTCCTCGGCTTTGAAGGGGTGTTACGCATGTTCCTCCAGCAATTGACCAATGGGCTGACCATCGGCGTCATCTATGCCTTGATCGCTCTCGGATATACGATGGTGTACGGCATACTGAAAATTGTTAACTTTGCGCATGGCGACATCTTTATGATCGGCAGTTTTCTGGGCCTCTTTTTTATGCAGGAATTCCAGCTTCCTTTATATCTCGCATTTTTGCTATCCGCTGCCGTTACGGCGGGGATTGGCATGCTTATCGAGCGGCTCGCCTATCGGCCGCTGCGTCTGGCGGACCGGATCGTGCCGCTGATCAGTGCTCTTGGCGTGTCCACGCTCCTGGTCAGCCTGGCGCAGAAATTGTGGGGGACGGAAATGCATCCTTTCCCGACCACTTTTGGTAGCCAGACTTACACGTTCGGGAGCATCACATTTTCTGAAATTCAAATCTTGATATTGCTGCTCTCCTTCTTGCTGATGCTGGGTCTGCAGCTGTTCGTAACCCGGACGAAAACAGGGACCGCGATGCGGGCGACCTCGATGAGCCTGACCAACGCCGCGCTCATGGGCATCAACACGAACCGGATGATCAGCCTTGCCTTTGCCATCGGCTCCTCGCTGGCAGCGTGTGCCGGCATTATGGTCGGCATTTATTACAATGCGGTCTATCCGACGATGGGATATATGGCGGGGATTAACGCATTTACGGCGGCGGTGCTCGGCGGGATCGGGAACATCCCGGGCGCGATGCTGGGCGGCGTGCTGCTTGGTCTCGTCGAAACGCTCGGCGGCGCTTATATTTCGACCCAATACAAGAGCGTTATCTCATTTTCAATTTTGATCATTGTACTGCTGATCAGACCTTCGGGCATCCTTGGCAGCAAAGAGATCAACAAGGTATAGGTGATAGGTATGAACAAGAAAGCGGCCATGGCCGCCGCGGCTGTGCTGGCCATTGTCCTTCCGATTGTGCTTCAGCTGGTCAATGATTATTTGCTGCATGTTGTCATTATGATCGGTATTTTTTCCATGCTGTCCTTGAGCCTTAACGTCATTATCGGGTATGCGGGGCAGTTTGCGCTTGGGCATGCGGCCTTCTACGGGATCGGCGCGTATGCCGCTGCGCTGCTGATGCTGCATTTCCATCTGTCCTTCTGGATCGCGCTTCCCGCCTCGGCTGCCATTGCCGGGCTGTTCGGCTTCTTGCTTGGCAGTCCTGTCATCCGGCTGCGGGGGGACTATTTAGGGATCGTGACCCTCGGCTTCGGAGAAATTGTCCGGCTTATTTTTGTCGGCTGGGTCGATCTGACCCGTGGCCCGATGGGCCTGCCGGGCATTCCGGCGCCTTCGCTCTTCGGCTTTGTGTTCAGGGACAAGCTGGAGTTTTACTACTTGATTCTGCTGCTGGTGCTGATCACTTATGTTGTCATCCATAGACTGGTGCATTCGGGCGTCGGCCTCAGCCTGCTGACGGTACGCGAAGATGAAACGCTGGCTCAATCGGTCGGCATCCGTCCGAATTATTACAAGCTGATGGCCTTTACCGTCGGGGGATTTTTCGCCGGTGCCGCCGGTGCATTTTGGGCGACCTATATTTCGTATGTCAGTCCAGATGCATTCCGGTATTTGGATTCTGTGAATATCCTTGCGATGGTCATATTAGGGGGAGCTGCAAGTCTGCCGGGCTCTGTGCTTGGTGCGGTCATTCTGGTGGCGGCACCCGAAATCTTGAGATATGTGAGCGATTATCGAATGATTCTGCTTGGCCTGGCCATCGTGCTAATGATGATATTCAAGCCTTCGGGATTCTGGGGCGAGCAATACCGGAAACGTAACTTTTACGGAAACGTGAAGAAGGTTGGGAACAAATGATGGAGAAGGTACTCGAACTGAACAACGTGTCGGTGAATTTCGGAGGCCTGACGGCTTTGAGCGACATTAACCTGGAGGTACGCCGCGGCGAGATTTTATCGATTATCGGCCCGAACGGGGCGGGAAAAACGACCCTGTTCAATCTGCTTACGGGCATCTATCGCCCGACCTCCGGCACGATTCGCTACAAGGATACCGTCATTAACAAGCTCAAGCCTTACCGCAGAGTAGAGCTTGGCCTAGCGAGAACTTTTCAGAATACGAGACTCATTAAGAACATGACCGTGCTGGAGAATGTGCTGGTCGCCCATGCCGAGTGCAATAAAGAGGGGATGTTCTCGGCCATTTTCAAATCCCAGGCGTCGCTCCAGCGCAGGCGTGCGGCAATCGTGCAGGACTGTGTGGAGAAGCTGGGCATGGTTGGCCTGGAGCACAAGCTGGATGTACTGGCAGGCGGTCTGCCGTACGGCGAGCAGCGTCTGCTTGAAATCGCCCGCGCGCTCGCGACTGGCTGCGAGGTGCTGTTGCTGGATGAGCCGGCGGCCGGAATGAACGCTGTCGAGAAGACCGAGCTGATTCAGAAAATCAAGCGGCTGTCCAGCCAGTACAGCATCGAGATTATACTGATTGAGCATGACATGGGCCTGGTGATGGACATTTCCGACCGCATCGTTGTTCTGAACTATGGGGTGAAGATTGCGGAGGGCAATCCGGCGCAGATTCAGAACGACCCGAATGTCATCGAAGCATATCTGGGCGGGGAGGTCGAGGAGGCGTGACGAAGAGTCTACAGGCAGGCCAGGAGGGTCCCAAGCTGCTGGAAATCCAGGGGCTGACGGTGAATTATGGCGTTATACAGGCGGTGAAGGGGCTCAATCTGGATATGTACAGCGGGGAAATTGTAGCGCTGATCGGAACGAACGGTTCCGGCAAAACAACGACGCTGCGCAGCATTTCCGGCCTGATCAAAAGCGCGGAGGGAAGCATCCGGTTTGAAGACCGGGATATCACCAAGCTGGAGCCCCACCGCATTGTGGAGCTGGGCATTTCCCAGGTTCCCGAGGGACGCGGCGTTTTTCCTGATCTGACCGTGCTGGAGAATTTGCGGCTTGGCGCTTATGTTCGTCGTGACAAGGCCGAGATTGCCGCCGATATTCATAAAATGTACGGGCTGTTTCCGCGGCTGGAGGAACGGCAGAAGCAGCTGGCCGGGACGATGAGCGGCGGCGAGCAGCAGATGCTAGCCATTGCCCGCGCATTGATGGCCAGACCGAAGCTGCTGCTGCTGGATGAGCCGTCCATGGGGCTGGCTCCGCTGGTCGTGAAGGAGATTTTTGCCGCCATCCGGCAAATTAACGAAGAGGGCGTGTCCATCCTGCTGGTCGAGCAGAATGCCCGCATGGCGCTGGCAACGGCTCATCGGGGGTACGTGATGGAAACGGGGCGTATCGTCGTGCACGGCGCCGCCGAGAACTTGAGAGACAACGATGTTGTCAAATCCGTGTACTTGGGGTCGACGAAGCATTAAGCTTGCAACTATATAACTTAACTTTTATCAGCACCTAAGTCAGCTTGAGCCTTTGTAGGACATAAATAATCGCTATTGCTGTATGCTTTGCACAATATCCCGTTTGATCAGGCAACAAGGAGACCGACAAACTCGGAAGAAGGACATTTCTTTGCATATGGAAGCAGCTCTCCAAGATGCGAGATCAATGGCGCGCCGGGAATGAGACACGAGAATCAAAGATGAGACACGAGTATCAAAGACAGGGGCGCCAGGAGAAGTGAAAAGACAGAGCTTGGCCTGCAACCTGATCATAAGGGATAATGGTGCTAAGGCTAAGGTAGAAGGTAGAGACACCGACACACTTTTGAACCTGGGAGGTATTCATAATGGGACAACAATCGACAGACAAGCAATCCAATACGACAATTGATCATGATGAAAGTCTGGAGCCGGTAGATCCGTATACTATTATGGCGAAACTGTTTGCTCATCTCTCGAAGGCGGTTGTTGACCGCTTCGGCGAAGAGGGCAAAGACGCCATTCGCGAAGGGGTTCGCACATTCGGTGAGGAGCGGGGCAGAGATATCGCCCGGCGTGCGGCTGCGGCCGGACAGCCTAATGACATTCACAGCTACCTGCCGAATTACGATATGGGACGCAGCGACCTGTTTGAATATGTGACGGAGTACCATCCCCTAGAGATCGAGCAGAACTTTACCCGCTGCGCGTTTGGCGACCAGTGGAAGAAGGACGGCATGGAGGAGTACGGCATTCTGTACTGCCAAATGATCGATCCGGCCATTGCGAGAGGATATAATCCGAATTTTGAAGTGGAGCATGATAAATATTTGCTCAAGGACGGGCACTGCCATTTCCGATTTAAAATGAATGAAGCAGACAACGAGAACAATACAGACGCCGATAAGAAGGAAAAGGCCGGAGGCGAGGGCGATGATCATTAATGCCGGACGCCTGTGGAAGCGGCTGATGGAGCTTGGCGAGATCGGCGCGCAGGAGAGCGGGGGAGTCACCCGCTTTTCGTTTACCGCCGAGGAGCGTGCGGCCAAGGAACAGGTTGCACGCTATATGAAGGAAGCGGGCCTTGCCGTGCGCGAGGATGCGGCAGGCAATCTGATCGGACGGCGGGAAGGAAGCGACCCGGCAGCGCCTGTTGTGCTGACAGGATCACATATCGATACGGTGCCGTCCGGGGGCAAGTTTGACGGTCCTTTGGGCGTGCTGGCCGCCATAGAGGCGCTTCAGACGATGCAGGAGCAGGGCATCGCTACCGCACATCCGATTGAGGTGATCGCCTTCACCGATGAGGAAGGCTCCCGATTCGGGTTCGGCATGATCGGCAGCCGCGCTGTCGCCGGCACCCTGCGTCCCGAAAATTTGAGACATGCGGATGCGGACGGCATTACGATTGCCGAGGCGATGAGGTCGGCCGGCCTGGCGCCTGAGCGGGTGCAAGAGGCGGCTAGAGAGCCGGATCAGGTCAAGGCATACGTCGAGCTTCATATTGAACAGGGGGTCGTGCTGGAGAGTATCGGTCAGCCTGTCGGCCTCGTAACCGGAATTGCCGGACCGTTGTGGCAGCAGTTCACGATCAAAGGCCAGGCCGGTCACGCGGGCGCGAGGCCGATGAACCTGCGCAGAGATCCGCTGCAGTCGGCAACAGAGCTCATGAGCTACATCTATACAGAGACCCGGAAATTTCCGAATGCCGTGGCCACGATTGGCAAAATTCAGACCCTGCCCGGAGGCGTCAATGTTATACCGGGGCAAGTACAGTTCTCGCTGGATTTGCGGGACGTGGAAGAGGCCGAGCGGGATATGCTGGAAGGCCGCATCCGGGATTACGCGGGCGAAGTGTGCCGAAAGCATGGCACGGAGCTCACCCTTGAGTTGCTGCAAAGAGTCGCGCCGGCTCCGAGCTCTCCGGAGGTAAAGGAAGCGATCGCTGCTGCCGGGAAGCTTGCCGGGCTGCCGGACCCTCTGCCGGAGCTGGTCAGCGGCGCCGGCCATGACGGGATGCAGTTTAGCGGCCTATGGCCGCTTGGGATGATCTTTGTGCGTTCCCGGAATGGAATCAGTCATCATCCGCAGGAGTGGAGCTCCAAGGAGGATTGCGGGCTGGGAGCCGAGGTGCTGTATCATGCTTTGCTGCTTCTCGCGAAGTAGATTCTCTATTCTGCCGTACCATCAAGACCTTTTGACCAGTCTGGCCGGAAGGTCTTTTTCAATGTTAACCGCCTTTAGCCGGCCGCAAACTCATGTACCGTCAGCAGCGAGGTGAGATCGTTGATCGGTGCGGTGATATGTTTGTTCTTGGATAATACAATCTGTGAATAAAATGGCTGCAGCTCTCCCCGAGCAACGGAGAAGCTGGATAGTGCATGCTGAATAAGCTGATCCTTGACGGCGATTTTAGGAATCAGCGCAATGCCCATGCCATAGATGACGCACTGCTTGCGCGACTGAAAGAACGAAGTTCGAGGTAATCGAGGGATCCAGCCCGCTGATTGCCAAGTATGAAGCGCTCCTGGAGCAGAACGGGATCAGCTTCGCCGGAATTGAATGTATTACCGACGCGGTAGGCAAAACCGATAACGTATGACATAAACACAAACACCAATTATAATCCGGACGCCGAGTCTCTGGCTGATGTATCCGGAATGCGAGAAATCGCAAGGGTATTGGTGGAATATCTTGAGAGGATTAGCAGAGAGCCGACAGGCGTATGAAGCGGCCGCCACCGATTCTGATCGGCGCACCGTGGCTGCTTCTGCGCGTGTATGCTATTTATTCTGTAAAAGAATGAACACGGTACCCGAATTGGCCGGAGATCGCAGCTGCGGCTTCTAGCAGGTCGGCTCGAATCTCGCTCTCCTGCCCCTTGATTCGTGTGATCGAGCCCACTACACTGATCGTGCCGACGATGCGGTGTGAGGCATCCCGGATCGGAGCGGCGATACTGTAAGCGCCTGTTTCAATCTCTTCATTCTCAATTCCGAAGCCTTGCTCCCGAATTTGTTGCAGGTTGCTGAGGAGCTTTTTTTTGTCCGTAATGGTATGGTCGGTGAGCGCTGTCAGTTTGTTATTGCTCAGGAAATTTTGAAGTTCAGCCTCGGACATGTAGGCCAGGAACACTTTCCCTGAGGCAGAAGCATGGAGGGGCAGCTTATGGCCGGCTCTGGAACTGATGATGAAGTAATTGTTGGGCGATTCGACTTTATCCACGCAAAAAATCTGCTCATGCTGGTATATATATAAATGAGAGGTTTCGTGATATTTTTTTGTCAGGTCGGTTAAATAAGGATGTCCAATCTCCTTCAAATCCAGACTCTGTGATACCAGATTCGCCTTGAGCAAAAACTCCAGCCCCAGTCTGTATTTGCCATTGTCCGGATTTTTATCGATATATGAGTATGCGATTAACGTATTAATCAGGCCGTGTACCGTGCTGATGTTCAGATTCAGCTTCTGACTGATCTCCGTTAGCGACAGTTGGACGTGCAGGGAATCAAAGCAGTTGATGATATCCAGGGCGCGCTGGACGGATTGAATCATTCGAGGATTTTTTTGGCTCACAATAGGTGCCTCCTGTAAAAACAATAAATGGCTACAATACTATATTTCATTTATATTATGATCATGTCAATAGGACTTTGTTAATGTTGAATCGTTAAGCGGGATCAGTCAGATCCTGCTGACGCCAAGCGTATGGAGACATCGTTTTCGCGGTGCAATGACTTGGTTCAACCTGAGCCTAGAAGGCTTGCGCTTCACCAAATTCGTCGATGCGGATCGATTTGAATGTGGACTTAGTGGCCTATGAAATGAAATAGGACGTCGAAGAGCGCAGGAATACAAAAAAGAGCAGGCTAGCGCCGCCTTTAGGCGCAGTTTGGCAACAAGGGGTTATACCCCAAGAGCAAATTACCCGTTGGACGGGTGGTTATGATTTGAGGAGAGGGGTATACGCCTTTGGGTTGGGCTGGGCTGGGGGCGCGGCTCTGCCGCCGAAACGGAATTATATATGAAAAATCGAATATATTCGCTCAAATATGGCGGATTTGGCCCATTCTATATGAAATTTCATATATAATTGCTCCCTTGCAGCCCGAACTTTGAGATTTTATGTGAAAAATCGAATATATTTCCGCCAAATGGGTAGTTTGCAGCGAATTATGTTCGAAAAATCATATATATTTTGACGAGTTTTGTTTCCTACAAATGCAAATATTTTAACAATTGAAATACAAAATATTTATTAAATAGTGAAATTATCCCAAATTATTTAATATACACTATAACCCAATGGAAGAATAGTATTCTAAATAAAATATAATATGATATTATAGGAAATATATTACAGAAAGGGTGATGTTATTTGTCAGTATTTGCTAGGAGAATAGCTGTTGTTTTAGTTTTCGTTCTATTGACGCTATCGTCCACCAGCGTATTTGCGGACAAGTCAAAAGTACGACAAATTACTACTATAGCAGCAAAAAGCCAGAAAGCAATTTCAGTGAAAGAGACGGGTACGCAGGAGCTGCCATTAGGTGAGGAGCGACTCGAATCCAATCCTCAGACCGAAAACGCGCCCGAGTTTCCTCAACAAAACCCGACTCAAAACCCTCAAGAAGCACAACCAGACATAAATCCACAAGATCCGCTCCCAGAAACTACAACAATCCCAACACCTACCCTACTTCACGCACGAACGATTTCGGATACAGAGATTCATTTGGAATGGCAGATCGTCTCAATCTCCGAAACAATTAAACTCTATGAGATTTTTTGTAACGACCAGTTAGTAGGGACAGCTACCGGTGATCAATACAACTTTACAGTCACCGGGTTGGCTCCAGCAACAACTTACATCTTTAAGATTAGGGCGCAGGGGCAGGACAATTCCTTATCAGATTATAGCGAGGCCTTATCAGCTTCAACCCTTCAGCCTGTAGCTATACCACTAAGTCCACCCACTCAGCTTAGATCAGATGTCCAATCGGATACAACGATCAATTTGTCTTGGAAAGTTTCGACAGATGTGCCTACCACCACAAGTGTAACCTATGAAATTTACATGAATGACGTATTAGCTGCTTCTGTTCCTGGAAACGAGACTTTTTATACCTTGACTAGGTTAACACCTGGTACTAGCTATTCGCTCAAAATGAGGACGGTTGCTGAGGACTCAGCTGTATCTGATTTTAGTGAAAGTATCATTGTAAGCACACTCTCAGGAAAAGTGGTGTACGAATTTGAAAATATGCCAGCTGTAACCAATACTGGCGAAGCCCTAAATTTGTTGGAAAACAGCCAATTTAGTGCGGGTTTGCTTGCTAACTATCCTGCCGATCAATTAGGTGACTTTGTGGAGTTTCCATTCACTGCAACACAAGGAATTTACGATCTAGAGCTAAGAATGGAGAAGTCTTCGGAAGGTGGAATCATCAAGATCCTGATTGATGGCGAGCCTGTAACGCAGACTTTGGATTTATATGAAATTGAGGAACGTACGGATTCGGTAGTAACTTTACCGATCAGATTAGATGATAAAGCGGAACATACGATACGTTTTGAAGTGACAGATAAAAATGCAAATAGTGCTGGTTATTCTTTGGGTCTTGACGCGATGTACCTTTCTGTATCGGCACTTGATACCTATGAACCAAACGATGCACCGGAAACAGCAACCGTCATGAATGTTTCCCAGCTCTATGAATCGTATATCTCAAGCTCTACTGATCGAGATTTTTATAAATTATCGGTTGGACAAAGCAATACTTATTTCTTGACATTGTTAGCGCCTAACGGAACTAAGTACAGACTGGACCTGTTCGATGCAAATTTGCAACCACTAGCCGTTAAGCAGATTGTTAATGGCCAAGACACCGATCTTTCGGTTTATTTGGTTCAGAATTCTGTGATATATCTCAAGGTTTCAGTGGCGGATGGAATGCCGATTAGCTCTGACCCTTACCGATTGCGTTGGAGTATTTCCCCCCTTAAACAATACACCTATGACGATGCGAACCGGCTAGTCCGGACGGAATATGAGCAAGGGCTCTATCGCTATCAAACTCAATATGATTACGACCGAAACGGGAATTTGCTCAAACGTACGACGGTAAAAACGCAGTTAAATCCATAAAGGGGTGAAAGAAGGATGAAGATGAACAAAGCAAATCGTAAATGGCTAGCACTGCCGCTTTGCGCGGGGTTAATGGCCTCCTTAATTGGCCCGGGAACGATCGGCTTTGCCGAGGAGGTCGTAGAACAATGGAATCAAGCTCTTCACGGGGGACCGTCTACTGAACACATCGTTCAGGTACCGAATCAAGAACCGTCAATCACAGTGGAGCTTAATAACGATCTATCCCCATTTGAGAATTTCCAAAGTGAAGAACAAGTTGTGTATGAAAGTGTGGAAATTCAGCCCAAGGTTAACCCAAGTATAACGAAGTCGTTGGCGGTGGATGTTGATGCCAAAGATCTTTATCAAGTAACTCAAGATCAGATGGAACAACTCCTTTCGGAGGGATACGCAATTGAAGATTTGTATCGATTAGATGAGTTAGCGAATAAGCAGCTCATAGATCCGATGGCACTGGCGAAACGCAAAGCAGACAGCGGACTAGATTGGGATGAGTTAGAGGTGATTTTGGTACAGGAGATGGAGCAGAAGCAACTTAACGAGTTAGCAAAAGCTCATCCTCAACCGTATGCGCAATTCAAAAAGGAAAAATTAAAAGATAAGGATATCCTGAATTTGCTCATTGCATACGACACCGGAAAAGGAACAGTGGCTGAGTTGCTTGGTGCCTACAAAACCGGAGGGGAAAAAGCTGTCGCCAGTTATCAATCGAAATCGGAAAAACAACTGATGCAAACCAATAATGCTAAGACAATAACATCTTCTGTAGATACGGATACCCTTGAGCGAATTCGTTCATTATCCAAGGAAACAGGCATTTCTGAAACGGAGCTTCTCCGTCAGTTACAAGCTGCGAAAGAGGCTAGTAAACAAGCTTTGGCAGGGAAGGAGTAGGGGTATTTTGATGAGACAAGCCATATCATGCTTCAAGAATATTGTAGTGGCTATTTTGATTTTTATTATTGGCTCGCAAGCAAGTGCCCCCAGCGTTCATGCCCAAATCGATAATAAGCAACTGGAAAAGGTGCTTAACGGGCTTGTAACCCCAAAACTAGTCAATGAATCGAATAAACCAAATCTAGCTGACCGCAGCGGCGTCAGCGAAACCATTGATCCAGCGACTGGAACTCTTACGCTCTCTGAGATTGACTTAACTCTTCCTGGGAAGGATGGCCTGGATTTAACTTTGGGACGATTGTACAACTCCAGTCAGGCCGAAGTGGGTACAAAGCGAGTAACCGTTACTTCCGGTTCGTCCCAAACCGTCGGTTCCGGAGCAGGTTATTATGTAACGCTGCTCTATTGGGATATCGCGACAAATAAATACGCAACGTATTTTCCGGGTTATTATGCCGATCAAACCTCAGCGTATAACGTTGCAGATCATTATTTGAAAAATCAACCGGACAGCGGTAGAAGATACATTGACTATAACATCGAGTATAAAACGGTTCAGTATGTGCAGAACTCGTATACGACCACAACGAAAATTTATCCTGATGAAAACTCCTATAGCCGACAACGTTACGACTTAGGCGGAGGTTGGTCGATGGCATTCCCTTCTTTGCAAATCGAGGGGTCATATATTCATTACCATGATGGTACTGGTGCAGCCTATGTTGTGAAGTTTGACGCCAGTAATAAAGGCAAACTGGAGGACTACGGTCGTACTGATGTTGAGCTTTTAAGAGACTCAACTTATACGAACGGTCAAATGACTTCAACTTATGTGCTTGTGGATCAGAACAAAAAGAAAACCTACTTTGGCTCTGATGGAAGACTATTAGGAATTAAGGATCGTTTTGGAAACGAGATTAAATTCACACATGTCAATCGCTTGATGAACGGAAAAAATTACCCAGTAATATCGAAAATCGTGGATTCGATTGGACGCAATATTGATTTTGCTTATCAGAGTAACTTGAGTGATCCTAATTTCGACAAGCAGAATATGACCGAGAACATCACGATAACCGTTAGCCATCCCTCCACGACGGAGAAGAAAACAATCACTTATGCCAAGAAGAGGGAAGAAGTCAGCATTTTTGAAAACGGGACATTGATAGGTAAACGTTATGAACCTTACTTGTATCGAGTTACGGACTTAAATGGTTATAACACTTACTACAACTACTATTTGGCTTCTGAAAAATTCAGTGCGATAAGTAAATCATTAGGCGGTTCAGAGGCGGGGACTGCAGTTTATTTGCTGCAGTATGCGATGTACCCTCATTCTACATCCTTCTATGAATATCAGGTTATTACCCGGAACTGGGGTGGGGAAGGGGCATATCAAGCATTTCAAGTTACATCTAGATTTGATGGCTTGAACCGTTATAACTATGATGACCCAAGTAAAGGGATCTATGCTCAAGGGTTGTATAATAAATTGGATTACACGTATTTCGGTGATGTCACCGGTTACCCAACTTATAAAGTCGAAGAGGTTATCCCGGAGAGCTATCGTTTCGGTTCAGAGTCGTTGAATCAGGATGGCTTGAAAATTAGAACTACGTTTAACGGGAAGAAGCAGCTCTTGATGACCGAGCATACAGCATCAAACGGAGAGAAAATCACCGAAACTGTTCAATCCTATGATACAGCATTCAAGTATAAGCCAACGAAAGTTGAAACAAAAACAACCAGTGGAACCCGGGAGAACAAGCTGTACCAAACCTATAAATATTATAGTTGGGGCGACCTACAGAGCGAAACGCGTCCGTTAACGGCGACTCAGCTTAATGATGCTGCAATGGTCACACAACACACGACGACCTATGAGTATGATGCCAATTTCAAACTACCAACCAAGATCCAATACTATAAAGATGCCGGTACGGTATTAACCGAACTTTATACGTATGATGCTCAGGGCCGCCTAAAAACGGAGCAAAATGCAAATGGCGAAGTCACAACCTATAATTTCACGCAGGCTGCTGACGGTAGAACCTTGGAAACTTTAATCCCATTGGAAAATGGTAAAACAGCAAGAACTGTCGCTTATTACAGTCAGAGCGGTTCATATCAATTATTTCCGACTTCAATAAAATCCTATTATACCAATGATTCTGGGCAAATTACCGAAACAGCAGTTCAACGAACATATAACGTTTTACTTGGACTCATGACTTCAGAAACAAACGCAGATAACAAAACGACGCAATATCAATATGATGTGTATGGGCGTTTGACCAAAACGATTTATCCGGTGAATAACAATCAAAACGGTGAGCGTTATCAGATTGAAGACGTCATCGAATACCATGATCAAACTGTAGATAACAGCCCGGAATATTTTGACGATGAAAATAAATACCTGATCACGACTCGGATCGATTCTTATACGAGGTCGACACGCTTAAATGATAACGCGGTTAATTATGAAAACATTAAACACGAATTTTACGATGGGTTCGGAAATGCCGTATTAATCGGTCAACTTGACAACTATACGATGCGCGAGTTAGTTCTGGCCCAATACCACTATGATATTATGGCCCGGCCAGAATACGTGATCGACACCGTCGGCAATGTATCGACGGCAGACTATGATCCATGGGGACGTGCCTTTGAAGCGATTGACCCGTTCGGTAACTTGTATCGAAGCGATTACGACCTGATTGACCGGAAAACGACGTCCTATTTGGTTGCTGCCAGCGATCTCGCTGCCTTCCGCAGTAACCCTCAGGATACTTTGAAGCGGAATGTACTTGAGTCTTACACCGACCAATGGGGGCGTGAGATAACATTAAAGGCATTTCCTAACTGGCCAAATCGTACGACAAGCGTAGTCCAAGAGGATTTAGCTTATGATCACTTGGGCAATGTAACGACGTATACAGATCCGAATCGCAATACGACCCGTTATCAATATGACAAGCTTAGCCGGTTGACTGCGGTGCAAGATGCATTAAATCAAACCACCAGCTATGCATACAACAAACTGGGGCAATTGCAATCAACCACACAGACCGACGGCACGAGAAATTGGACAACGACCAAAGCTTATGACGAGACGGGATTCCTGAAAACGAGTACTGATCCGGCTGCCAATCAGGATGCCTTTTCCCGTAATAAACTGGGGCAGATTACGCTCCGCAAGGACGCGAACAACAACTTGATCAACTATCTTTATGACGATATCGGCCGAAACATTGCGAAAGTCGCGGGTTCGACCACACTCAAGAATATATATCAATTTACGCTGTTTGGACCTTCACGGCAGGAAGAACAACGCAGCGGATCGAATTTCATGACCATATACAACAGTTACAACTTCTATGGTTCTCAGACCTACAAAGCCAACGTGTATGACGGTGTGGTTACCATCGTTCGCCACGAATACGACGATGCGAATCGTCTAAAAAACGTCGCTGACGCGTTTGATTACTTTACGCATTACAGCTACGATAAGACCAGGATCAATCGTGTTCAAACTAACGGTTCTTATCAAGTCACAGCCGCGGAAAATGCCAATGCGCAGTATACCTATGAACCGGACGGTAAACTGAAGCGAGTCACTTATCCTAGACTCTCGGATGGTAGCTATTTAATCACTGATTACACCTATGATGGAATTGGTAGACTGCTCAAAGTAACGAACAAAAAAGGCGCCACTTTGTTGTCTGAATTCCAGTATGCTTACGATGCAAATGGAAATATCATATCTGTGACGGATTCGACCGGGACAACCACTTACCAGTACGACAAGTTGGATCGGTTAACCCAAGTCAAACGCCCGTCTGGCCAAATGATCGTATATGCGTACGATGCACGCGGAAACCGCAAAACCTTGCAAGGTGACAGTCTTATTGAAGACACTAATGAGCAGACCTACACCTTTAATGTCTGGGATCAGCTGAAAAGTGTAACCAAAGAAAATGTTACAACCGAATTTGAGTATGAGATGCAAGGGCTTCGGTTATCTAAGACCACGACGTCAAGAGAACCTGCAGATGCTTCTGGTCAAACTCCTCCACCTGTGACAGAAAAAGTTCGGTATGCTTACAATAACAGTGGTAAGGTGATAACAGAAGCAAATGGTAACAATCAGGCTTTGGCGAACTATGTTTGGGGTCCGGACCGTCTGTTGGCCAAACGAGATGCTGTAACAAACAAAAAGTATTATTATGTTTACAACGGCCACGGTGACGTGGTGCAAATCGTTGACGAAGCAGGCAACACGGTTAACAGTTACCAATATGATGAGTGGGGAAATATCCTCCATCAGGAAGAACAAATCCAGAACGCCTTCAAGTACGCTGGAGAAATGCAGGATGAGGAAACTGGACTGTACTACCTGCGGGCAAGGTACTATGACCCTGCGACAGGACGGTTTATAAGTAAGGATACGTATGAAGGCAGCGTAACAAATCCGCTGAGCTTGAATTTGTATACGTATGTTGAGAATAAACCGGTATTCTGTTTTTTACGAGGTGAACTTAAAAACATGGGAATTAGCAATAAATCGGCTTGAAAAGCCACCTTCAAATTCTGAAGGTGGCTTTTCTCAAACAGGTGTCTTTTTCGTTTGAACAATAAAATTCAAAAGCAATCAAGAGGGGCTACATGGAGAAGAAAGCATTGATGGAAGAAAATTGTAAAACTATATCGACAAACTGATTCTATTGCAGTAGAATTTAGATATGGAATTCTACAGCAGTAGAATAAATATAAACGGGGTGTTTTCAGTTGGTTATGAAACTATTCGATAGCGAGCTTAATATTATGGAAATCTTGTGGAAAGAAGGCGATACCCCCGCAAAGAGAATTGCTGAAATTGCAAAAGAAAAAGTAGGTTGGAGTAAAACAACAACGTATACCATCATCAAGAGATGCCTTGACAAAGGGGCGATCGAGCGGCATGAGCCTAATTTCGTTTGCCATGCGGTTGTTACACGAGAGCAGGCGCAAGAACACGAAACAACGGAACTGATAAATAAAATGTACGATGGCGCCCCCGACAGACTGATTGCTTCATTGTTGGGACAGAAACGGCTGTCGACAGAAGAAATCAACCGTTTGAAACGTCTTATTGATAGCATGGAATGAGGTGAGGGAATGTCGTTACTTCAAATAAGTATCTCGGCTTCCGTCTTTATCCTTGCAGTTATTTTCTTGCGTTTTTTGCTTATTCACAAGCTGCCCAAAATGACCTTTATGATTCTTTGGGGGGTGGCATCAGTTCAATTGCTTGTACCTGTTTCAGTTCAATCGCAATTTAGTATTTTTACGGCAGTGGAACATGTGAGCGGAATGTTTACATCGCCCAAATTAATTACCACGCCAGAAAGTTCAACATTTAATAATGGAACTACGGTAATCATGCCGCCAATTACAGAGTCTCTGACCGCGTCGATTATGCCATTGAAGACGGCTTCACAAATGTCGCCTTTGGTATGGATGTGGTTAGTTGGGTTTACGTTATGTGCTTTATTCTTTATCATTCCGCATTTAAGGTATCGCAAAATCTACAAAATGGCTGTACCTATTAGAAACGATTTTATAAGAAAATGGCAGCATTCAAATTTGTTATGGCGAGATGTTCAAATCAGGCAACTAGATCATATTTCAACTCCGCTAACATACGGTATTTTTCGGCCGGTTGTACTCTTGCCGAAAAATTTAGATTATGACGATGAGAAACAACTTGCGCTTATCCTGACCCACGAATTTACGCACATCAAGCGATTCGACACACTAAAAAAATGGATTCTTGCCACTAGCGTATGTGTCCATTGGTTCAACCCTTTGGTATGGGCCATGTATGTACTTGCCAACCGCGATATCGAGCTGTTCTGTGATGAAACAGTCATAAGAAAATTGGGAGAAATCACGAAATCTACTTATGCTAGAGCACTTGTACGTTTGGAAGAAAAGAAAATCGGTTTGTCGCTGATGATTAGCAGCTTTTCCAAAAACTCAACTGAAGAAAGGATAATATCGATCATGAAAACTAAAAAAATCACGATCACCACGATGCTGCTCGCTTTTGGACTTGCAGCAGGTATCGTTATCATCTTTGCGACTTCAGCATCGGACAAAACGGAAGCTGCTACGGGGGGCGACAATCCTGCAGCCGAAGCAGTACCTGCATTATCACAAGGTGCCATCACTACCGAAATAGTGCCGGCATTATCTCAAAATGCCACCACTACAAATTTGATGCCGCACGACTTAACGTTTAATAAAAAGCATGATGTACCGAAGCTGATAGACAACCTGATGGCTTCAGAGTATCGCGCAGTTTACATGGACAACGAAATATATGTACGGGTTAAGATGGATAACACAATACAGATAAGCAGAGATAAAGGCGAGGTTTGGGATAAATACGATACAGAAGAAGTCGATGCAAAAGAATTTGCAAAATGGCTGCTGATAAACGATCCGATTCCGGGCTATTCAATGGAAGAAGTTCAGATTCGCTTGGCAAACGGGGCAGAAGTAAAACATTTGGTGTATGAAGATGTGAAGGAGATGTATTTCATAATTGACAGGAACGGGGTACAGATTGAACTTGTGCAGCCTGAAAAAGTATCTTCTGTTCTGATTGATGGTCAAAGAATGATGATTACTTCTGCTATATCGGCCCAAATGCTGAAATCATTTTATGACTTGTTAGTGTCGAACAAGATACTTTCGAAAACTCATGCGGAACAAGATTATTCGGAAAGAATGAAGTATCTTGAAAAAAATCTACCAAACTTTATCGTGGCGAAATAAGGATGAGTACCATCTTATATGAACACCAATCTATGCTAAATTTTCCTGGGTGTAAGGATTGTTTTTTTTGCTTCCAAACTTTACTATGGCTAGGCCGATGTAAACAGTTTTTAGTCCATGCATTATCCAAATATTTACTTGGAGTGCGTATGGTATAGTAATCATACTCCATATATAACTTTAAAAGGTTTATATGGTAATAAATTAAAAAATGGAGGAAATGAAAAGCTTCAGAAAGAGTTTTTTGATTCTTGCCGTAGTAGTTGCACTAATGTCGTTGTCGTCCGTTTCAGTTTTTGCTGATTCTCCACCGCCATCTGCAACTGTCGTTGACGAATCTCTTCCTGAAATCATACCATTTACCGACTTCTTAGCTTTAGATAATGCTAATCTCAATAATGGTGGAAATTCTTGGTCTCAGGCATCTGGATACGACTACGCTAGAGTGTATATTTCCAATTCTCAATCTCAAACGCTAAATGTTTATTTATCATACGATGACTCTGGTACGAAACATAATATCTATACTGGAACAGTTAGTGGAAGTAGTTCTTTGACTATTAATGTTACTCATGCAAGTGGACATGTTTTTTATGTGGATTATAATACTGCCGATGGTACAGTCAGTGGGAAAATTAGCGTGCGGGTATCTGACGTACCTCTTTAATGCAATTTCGGGTTTTCATAAACCAACTCACCTACTTTTATGTATATAAAGATTTTGAAGTTCCTATTCTCACGTGAATACGGATACCGCAAAGACGCTTTCATCCCCACGTTTATAGTGGTCTTGAAAGCGTCTCTGTGCGTACTTGGGGACTGACTCACTCGATAATCTTCGTTTCGGCTGGTCCCTTCGCGATGCTACTAAAGAACTTACAGTTTTTGGTGTGGTAGGCGAAAAAATGCGACACTTAATCCGGATCTACCGGGAAGAGTCGCATTTTTCTTAGGATTTTGCTACTGTGTACATTGGCCAGGTTCAATATTCGGTTTCTAGTGTTATTTTCTGCGCCTTTCATTGAGGGAAGCGTAAAAAGCAGAGGAAGCTTTCAGGTCAACCAGTCGCAATGACGGATGACAATCGAAAGAATCGTCGCTTGACGCTTCCCTCATTCTTTTTCCCGGCAGGTGCCCGGATGGCAATTTCGGACGCTGTCCGAAATTGTAGCAAGCACTGAATTTGGCTGGCCGCCAAATTCACTTGTTAGGGGCCAAGCCCCTAATACCCCTCTCGCTAGCCGCGACTCATCGCTCCATTCATTCATTGCTGTTTGACTCCGTTCAAAACTATCCAATACGTTAAGATTCGATAGTGAGGATCGTCGCCCATCGCTGGGGGCTTGGGGGCGCAGCCCTCAACAAGCGAATTTGGGAGACCAAATTCAGTGCTTGCTGCAACTTAGGACGCTGTCCTAAGTTGCCATAGGAATACACGCCGGGAACAATAGGAAGGGCTGCCGGAGTCAAGAGCGTTTCTTCGCACGGGGCGGGTAAGGCGTTTTTTGATCGGTGCGGCCAAGCAAATAATCGACACTGGTTTGATGGAAGTCGGCTAATGCGATTAAGAGCGCTGTCGGAATATCGAGCTTTCCCCGTTCGTAATCGCTGTACGTCCGCTGTTTGCAATTCAGATGCGCGCATAGCTGATCCTGTGATAAATCCTTATCTTCACGCATGTTTCGTATTCGTTCATAGATCACAAGCACTCACCTCAGGATGAGTATAGTTCAGTGGATAATCCGCTATTTACTTTCAGTGTGCTATACACTAGAATTTTCTATACACGCCTTTACTCATGCCGGGGTGAGCCAGAACGATGTGGTCGGCGAAGGGGGACATCATGGTGAAAGGAGTCGAAGAACTTCTGGCGCGTATCGAAAGCGTTCGCCGGGAATTGAATGAGCAAGCCGTGCATGACAGTCTTCCAAGCCCGACGATGCTTGAAAAATCCAGGGAACTAATCGTCTGTTGAATGTGTATCAAGCCGTCAAAACGGGAGCTCGGCTCACGCAAGGCTGAGATCTCTGCTTTTTTTAAGGTAATCGGCACAGAGGTGTCCGATTTAGGCGCGAAAATGAAACGGTTAGTAGAGGGCTTTGTTTGAGGAAGCCCTCCGACTAACCGTTTTATTTTGGAGAGGAGAGCGAGAACATGAAGTCTCCCGTCTTTCGTGACGACCGGCATGAAGCTTTTTACTACCGGATGTTAGCCGAACGTCGTTGTACCGACAGCTACCATCGCGCTTTGTTTTACACGCTGGGACTGTCGAAGGACACCCGCGCCCATATTCAGGAATTGTTCGACTTTTCCGATGGCGGCATCAAACCGGAAGGCCTGTCTGCTTCCTGGCAAACCGGAGGTTCTCTCCGTATCTGTCGTTTGGCGTTCAATCTTTGGAACGGCTGGAGCCAAGCGGGCGAGGAACGATATTCAACTCCGTATGAGCTGTTTGATTGCGAAGCTGCTCCCTACTTTTTTGAAGCGATACGGCTGCGTTATCCGGAATATGCTCACCAACTGACACCCGCCATCAAGCCTCACATTGAACGCACGAGGTGAGCTGTGTTTGGGGGATTTACGGAAGGGAGAGATGCGGATGAACGAAGAGAAGCTTCCTTTGCCATCGGCTCAGGCAGACCGCGACCGCGATCCGATACACGAGATGCAGTTGGGGAAAAGCTTGTATATCGTGCAATGTCACTTTATCGGCAATGAAACGCTCGGTGATAAAATTGAACGGCTTGTTTTGCGAACGTGGGAGGAAGAAGCGTTCAGAAGCCGATGAATCCGGAAGGGAATCCTCGCGATTCCCTTTTCTCATAGACGCGGGACACCCTACCTCAACCTTCCAAAATCCGGTATACTGAAATCAGCCGATTTGTTGCTGGGAAAGGACGGAGAATGAAGAAACAACAGCAAACCCGAACCGCGATTTACTGCCGTTTGAGCCGGGACGATGAACAGAGTGGCGAAAGCATGAGCATTGAAAATCAACGAATTTTGCTCCGGCGTTACGCGAAGGAGCAAGGCTTTGAAGTAGTTGAGGTGTACACGGACGATGGCTGGAGCGGCACCAATTTTGATCGCCCCGACTTCCAGCGAATGAAGCGGGATATTGAAAACGGCGGCATTGATATTGTGCTGGTGAAGGATTTGAGCCGTTTGGGCCGCAACCAGATAGAAACGAGCTTGTGCATTCAGGTGTTTTTCCCGGAGCATCAGGTACGCTTTATTGCCGTCAGCGAGAACATTGACACCGCCAAGGGCGAAGACGATTTCATGGAGCTGCGGAATCTGTTCAATGAATGGTTCGTCCGCGACACAAGCCGGAAGGTCAAGAGCGGCTATCGCCAGCGGGCTTTAAACGGCGATTACACAGGAGCCTTTGCCCCCTACGGCTACCGCAAGGACGAGCAGAACAAGCATAAGCTGATTCCCGACGAACATACAGCCGCGATTGTGCAACGCATTTTCCGATTGGCGGTGGAAGGTCACAGTCCCTTTAAAATCGGCAGACTGCTGCGGGCAGATCGTGTTCTCACTCCTCGCGCCTATTTGGCGGAGCAGCATCAACGTTATCTGAAGGTCGCCAATACACAGCATCCGTATGATTGGGGCGCTACGACCGTCAAGGCTATTCTCCAGAACAAGGCGCATCTGGGGCATATGGTGAGCCATAAGGCAACCAAGCCCTCCTTCAAGAAAAAGCGAGTGGTCGCCGTACCCGAGGAGGAATGGATTGAGGTTCGGAATACGCATGAACCACTGATTGACGAGGAAACCTTTGCATTAGCACAAAAGGTCATTCGGGTGAGGAAGCGTCCGACTAAAGAGGGCGAGCATCAAATCTTCGCGGGCTTGCTTAAATGCTCGACCTGCGGCCAAGGCTTGTCCTTTGCTCGCGGCGGCAGCAGCAAAACCAGCGGCGGTAAGGGTGGACGTGGCAGCTTCGCCTGTAATCAGTCGCGGACGCGCGGCAAAGCGTATTGCAGCTTCCATTACATCAGCTATGTGGACATCTACGAGATTATATTGGCCGACATCCAGCGACATGCGCAGACCGCCAAAGAGAAGGAAAGAGCCTTTGCGGAGAAGCTTGCCGCGGTGAGCCAAAACCAGCAAAAAAAGCAATGGCGAGCCGCCATGAAGGAGCGCGTCAGGCTGAACAGCCGGGAAAGCGAGCTGCAAACGATTCAGCGAAAGCTGTATGAGGATAATGCTTTAGGAAAAATCACGGACGAGCAGTATGTGGAGTTGTCGCGAGATTTTACAGCAGAGCAAGTTCAATTGAAGGAGCGGCTCAAGCTGCTGGATGATCAGCTTAACCAGGCAGAGAGCAAGCAGGAAAATACGACTCGATTTTTGGAACTGGTACGAGAGTACACGGATATGAAGGAATTAACGAAACCGATTTTAAATGCACTGATTGACAAGGTTGTTGTGTATGATGCCGAGAAGATAAACGGCAAGCGTGTTCAGCGCATTGATATTTACTACCGATTCGTCGGTCTAATTTCGTAAACAACTGAGGTTATTACCTCGTTAAAAATAGATTACTCCGTTGAATAATATTGATCCAACCGGCTATTGGTGTGAATCAGTAGTGAATGGAAAAACATATTCGCATGCAGGGCAATGTAGTAATCCAGCAAATAATAACAAATACGTACCGGATTCATTATATTATGCAAATAAAGGAAAGTCGTATTCGGAAATTATTAATATCTATAACAATCAAAAGCAGGCTGCAGTTAACTATGCTAACTCGATTTCTAAAGAAACCAATAATTTTATTACCATAATTAAAAATGAAGTCGCATTGCCGATAAGCGGTAATACATCATCTTTACTAAGTAAGGTTATCCAAGCAGCAGGATTAGCGACTATATTAGGGTTGGAAGCCACCTCTTCTTCTACTAAAACTAATAATGATAAACATTCTCTAATTTTTAGGAGTGGAAATGGCGGTGATGTAAACTTGACACCAAGGCCAGTAATAGATGCAAACGGGCTATCTTATTTTAAACAAGCAAGTAAAGATTGGAAAAGTTTCACTGTTACTTCTATAGAGTTGGTTAAAAAGACAGGAGTATTTACTGTAAAGAGTGATCCCAAAAACCCTAATCATATACTGATTCTTGCTAAAGATCCAATTGAACATCAAATTTGGATGTCTTCAAGAGACGCAGTAAAAAACAATGGTAGTGAACCCTACTACTTAACTAAAATACTACAGAGCATTTCAGTAAGATTAAAGTAGTGAAAAAAACAATATTTATAAGAAAGAGGATGTACTAATAAATGGATGTTGCAAATTATTTACCTAAAGACAAAAGTGATTACGATTCGATTAAATTACTAAAAACTTTATCTAAGGCTGAACTAAAGTTGATTTTACCGGAAATATTAGAATGGACTAAGGATATAAACTGGCCTGTAGCCCCCTTAATTATTGATGAATTGTTAATTCCACTAGGCCAAGACTTAATTCCATCATTAAAAGACATATTAGAATCTAATGATTACGACTGGATACAAAATATTTTGTGGCACTTAATTAGGAAACTTGACACCGGGATTATCTCTAGTTTAAAAGAGGAACTTTACAGGCTCGCTCAACTAAAAAATAAAGATCTCATTGAATACGACATACCCGAAATTGCCAAGGAATTACTCGCACAATCAAAATGACCACAGTTGGCCTTAACAATCCAGAATTGGCTGATGAGAACTTAATCCGTTGGATCTGTGGTAACAAATGAAACGGAACGTGATCACAATGATTGAACCAAACGATTGGCGCTTAAGAAACCAAACAAAGTACTTATTGGGTAAGAAGATGTTATTTCAAAATTACCTTTTTATGAATCAATCATGGGATCATAACCATTGTGAGTTCTGTTGGAAAAATTCCCCGAGGAATGTGATAGAGGTTACGCAACGGAAGACAAATACTATTGGGTTTGTCCAAGCTGCTTCGAAGATTTTAAAGATATGTTCAATTGGAAAGTTAAATCAGAATAGGGGCACGACAACGGACAACCATCGATATTCTCAAAGCACCCTGGGAAAGAGCAGCAGGGACATAACCTGCTGCTCTTGTACTAATTACCTACTGTAGCTGTCATCACGCACTTCCTAAGTACTTTGCTAATCAGAGTGATGAGGTAAAGACATGGACGACATCCAAAGAATTGCACAGGAAATGTTAAAAAAGGCGGAGTCCATCCGAAATGAGTTGTTGATTTAATCCGATATTGGATCAAAGAAATCAGGTATATCTGTATACTGAAGTCAAGAAAAGAAAGCCAGAATCGTACATCTGGTGTTTGGATCAACACGGACAGCCTTTATGGAAACATCGTTTTCGTGGTGTAATGACTTGGTTCAACCTAAGCCTATAAGGCTTGCTATTAACTAAATTTGTTGATGCGGATCGATATGATGTGGACTTAGTGGCTTATGAAATGCTCAGGATCACACAAAAAAGTAGCGGGAGTACACCTGCTGCTTTTTCATTACTTACTAACTTCATGGCGCCAACATCGCGAACTTATCCAGTACGATGACGATATGACAGTTATACAAGAGGTGATGAAGTAAACATGGAAGAAGTATACTATTGTCCGTAATTAGACAAAAGAGAAGAAACAGACCAGTGTTATGCAAAGTGTATTCATTTTTCTTTTCATAAATAATATCATCTACAAAATGCAAGTGTATCAATTCCAAGGGGGAAGTCATAATTTGAGTCAAAGTGTGAAAGGAAGCTGTAATTCCATTCATAGTGAAGAAGTGTGTTCCAAAATCACTCCGCTATTTTTGTTAAGACAAGAAGCTATGGTGCATTATTTAACGGAAGAACCTATCTTTATGTACTGTAAAGAGAATGAATTATCTGAAGAGAAAACCTTGGAACAGGTGTTAAGATGCAGAGTATGGACCGCAGACAGTATCATTTCATGGTCGTTTTTTTCCGAATACCGTAACTTTCTTGATGAGAGCGGGAAGGAGTCACCTCTTGTTATTAGAAAGGTGTATTGGAATAAAAATCAGGAATATTATTTAAACCTTCCTCCAAATGTGAGAGCAGATCTGATGACGAAATGGCCCGATGCCTTAATACAAAATGTATATGTGTACGCCGAGGATGCACTAGAGCTTATTAGAATGCTCATGAAATTGGATAGCATAATTCTAAAACTAAAAGTTCCAGGTGGAAGAGGAACGGAAGTTGTGTCGACTAAGCTTGAGACAGAAGTAAGACGTTTGTTTGATTGGGGCTTGTATCACCTTAGTTGGAATGAAACCCGTATCAATCCAAGTGTGGAGGGCTATTTTGAGGAATTATTCCGTTATGTTGAAGGCTTTATATCCCGTTATCAAAAGAGCATTCATACCATTAATCTGGATTATACGATTCCGCCGAAAATTTTTAAGAGCATAGTAGAGGGTAATCATTAAAGATTTCATAAAATAGCTAAGACACTTTTTCATGGTAAGCCTTGATACGGAGAATTATCCAAAGTGGGTGATGCAAATATTCACCTATACATGAGGAAAGTGATGATCATAGTGAGCCATCAGAACGATTGGCGCTTAAGAAACCAAGCAAAGTACTTATTGGGTAAGAAGATGGTATTTCAAAATTACCTACTTATGAATCAATCATGGGATCATGACCATTGTGAGTTTTGTTGGAAAAAATTCCCTGAGGAATGTGATAAAGGTTACGCAACGGAAGACAAATACTATTGGGTTTGTCCAAGCTGCTTCGAAGATTTTAAAGATATGTTCAATTGGAAAATTGAATCAGAATAGGGGCACGAAGGCTGACAACCATCGATATTCACCCCAGTACATTCTTTGCCGGAGAGATGAGGTGAAGACAGGGATGACATCCAAAGGATTGCACAGGAAATGTTAAAAAAGGCGGAGTCCATCCGAAATGAGTTGTTGAAAGTCCGTGCGGATCAGAAAGTGATCCGATTTTACGAAACAAATCGTCCCTATGGACAATTTACCAACTTTGCTCTTTATCCAATTGAGATAAATGATAAGGTCTGGCCAACGTCGGAGCATTATTTTTCAGGCACAGAAGTTTGCGGGGAGTGAACATGAGGAAGCGATTAGACAAGCGGAAACCCCTTTTCAAGCTGCACAGATGGGGAGAGATCGATCCCGGCCGCTTCTAAGTGATTGGGAGCAAGTGAAGTTGGAAATCATGCGACAAGCAGTGGAGGCGAAATTCCAACAGCATCCTGAACTGAGGGGATTGCTAGTATCTACGGGAGATTGCTTGCTAATTGAACATACGAGGAATGACCGCTTTTGGGGTGACAACGGCGATGAGTCTGGGGCAAATTGGCTCGGCAAAAACCTGATGGAAACTCGCGAAAAATTATCCGGCTCAGAAGAAGCATTGTTTATATTACCTCCTTGGGTGGCTTTTCCGGAAGAGGATCCAACCAGCTTATTTTGGCGAATGGGGAAGGGGGAAAGTTATCTGGATGAGTACTGGCAGTGGAAGGAGAAGTTAACGGACTTGGCGAAAGAGCAGTACGATGCTTACTTTATTCCTCCATTAGGTTGGGAAGAGCGAGAAGTCTAGGAGGTGTTCCCTTGTTTCCCACAAATAATAAAGGATTGTTATTATCCCAATTTGTCGTGTGGAATGGGGGTGTGAGTATTTCGCCGAAACGGAATTATATATGAAAAATCGAATATATTCGCTCAAATATGGCGGATTTGGCCCATTCTATATGAAATTTCATATATAATCGCTCCCTTGAAGCCCGAACTTTGAGATTTTATGTGAAAAATCGAATATATTTCCGCCAAATGGGTAGTTTGCAGCGAATTATGTTCGAAAAATCATATATATTTATACGGACAGCCTTAAGGAAACATCGTTTCACGGTTCGATGAAATAGGAGCACCCACGAGCACAAGATCACACAAGAAAGAGCAGAATAAAAAAGCAGCACCAAAAAAGCAGCAGGCCCACACCTGCTGCTTTTGCATTACTTACTATACTGCACCGGCGCCGACGGCGGGGATTCGCCCAGCACGTTGACGGCGGTGACCTGGATCCAGACGGAGCTGGAGTCGGTCTTGAACGAGAAGTGCGGGTCCGAGGTGGAAGCGACCTTCGTGTAGGTGCCGCCTTGGGCATCGGACACGTAGACGTTGTAGCTCGTCACCAGGTCGAGAGCACCGTTCGCGTCCCAGCTCACCGTGAATCCGCGGTCGTCCTTCTTCACGCTCACGTTAGCTGGTGATGCAGGAAGCGGACCGTTGTTGCCATTGTCGCCGATGATGCCGCCGTCGTTACCGCCCGGCGTCTCGTTTTGCGTATCCGGCGTCGAGCCGCCGCCCGGGAATACGCCGCCGCCAAAGACGTTGACGATCGCACTTGGCGCCGATTCCTTGCCGGCCACGTCAACGGCCGTGACGTAGTACGCGGTGGTGAAGCCAACGGATCGATCGTCTGTAATGACCGCCGGATCTCCAACCAGCGCTGCTTTCCCGGTATACTGGAACGTCACGCCGTCGTCTGCACGGTACAACCGGTAGCCGACCACGTCTTTTTCCGTATTTTCGCTAAACGTAATCGTAGCTGCTCCGCTGCCTGCAGACAAGGCGACATTCGCCGGAGGCGCAGGCGCCTGACCGTCATCGACGCGAGGATCTGGTTTGTAAGGCGCATCTTCCCCGGCATCCTTCGGCAGATAGAAGCTCAGCGGTTTGTGGCTGCCGGACATTCCGGCGAACGCCTGCTCCAGCTGTTCCTTGAGCACTTCGATCGGCGTTTCGCGCTTCACCACAACCTTCTCACGCAGCATATCCGAAGGCGTCGTTTCGAGCGGCACGTAGTTGATGCCTTCGTACGTCACGTACTTAGCTCGAATCAGCACGTCGTCCGGTTCGGTTGGTACGTATTTAGCATTAAAAATATCCGTAACCAGCTTCCCGGCCTGTTGTGTTAACTGCGTTGGCAACTTCCCGCTATAGCCGGATACTGTTTTCGTTACGATACCGTCCGGTTTCGTGAACGCTTTGGCCGCAAACAATTCCGGTCTGCTCTCGGTGACTTCGTTCATAACGAGCGCCCAAATTTTGCGCGCCCGGGATTTACCGGCTTCCGACAACGTGTTCACCGGTTCGCGATACCCGATCCATACTCCCAGTGTGACGTCCGGCGAGTAACCCATAAACCAGACGTCGGCGTAGTTTTGCGTTGTTCCGGTCTTGCCGACAACCGGGATTTTGCCATATTTCTTGAAGTCGCTTTTGATCGATTTACCGGTGCCGTCCGTAATGACGGTGCGAAGCATATCGGTCATCAGGTAAGCCGTTTGCTCGGAGAAGACCCGCTGCGGCTTAACCTCATGCTTGTAGACGATGTTACCTTTCGCATCGGTAATCTTCTCGATCATATAAGCGTCGGTAAACTGCCCTCCGTTAGCGATGGCACTGTACGCATTGGTCAGTTCTTCAACGGTGACACCGTATTTCAAGCCGCCAAGCACGCCGGTTTGCGCGTTGTAGTCTTCATCTTCCAACGTAGTGATGCCCAGCTTCTTGGTAAAGTCCCAAGCTTTGTCGATGCCAACGATATTGTTAAACACCTTAAGCGCGGGGATATTCCGCGACTCATTCAAAGCTGTCCGCGCGGTCACAAGCCCTTTATAGCCGCCGCTGGAGTTTACAGGAATGTGGAAGCCTTTTTGGTAGTCCTTCAAAATAATCGGCGAATCATCAATGATCGAGGCAGGCTGAACTAACCCGGCTTCGAGGGCCGGCAAATAAGCGGCGATAGGCTTCATCGTAGAACCCGGCTGCCGTTTCATTTGCGTCGCATAGTTCATTTGCTCCGTGTAGAAGTCGCGCCCTTCGATCATGCCGAGGATCGCGCCGGTCTTGTTGTCGATCATCATCGAGGCGACCTGCTCCAGGCCCTTCTTCTCACTGTACGGAGAGAAATTGTCCGCGTTCTCCGATACCTTGTGCATGGCGTTGTAGACCTTCTTGTCGATGGTCGTGTACACCCGGTATCCCCCGGTCAGCAGCTCCTGCCGAGCTTCCTCGAGGATGGCCGAGTTGGCGGCAACCTCCTCTTTGGTCATCTCCGGATTGTTGAGCATCGCAAGGACGATCGCGCCTTGCCGTTCCGTCTCCAGCATCAGATACGGGTAGGTGTCATAAGCCTTCTTCGTTGGCTTGGCCAGCGATCCTTTAATATCGAAAGCCATCGCTTCTTCATATTGCGCTTGCGTAATTTTGTTCTCCTCAAGCATGCGCTGCAGCACCAGCTGCTGGCGTTTGACCGCCCGCCCGAATGCCTCCTCGTTAAATTCCCCTTTCCCGTTAAAAGCGGAATAGGTGGAGGGAAGCTGAGGCAGACCAGCCAAATAGGCCGCTTGCGCGATATTCAAATCCGACAGATTGCTGACGTTAAAGAGACCTTTGGCTGCGGCTTTGATGCCGTAAACCTGGTACCCATTCGAACCGTTGCCGAAGGGAACCTTATTCAAATAAGCCGTAATGATTTCTTCCTTGGATAAAAAACGCTCCAGCCGAAGTGCCAGCAGCATTTCCTTAACCTTCCGGTCTTCGGTCTTATCCAGGTTCAGGAACACGCGTCGCGCCAGCTGCTGGGTCAGCGTACTGCCGCCGGTCTGCACGTCCTCTTTAAGCACCCGCTGCTTAACCGCTCGCAACGTCCCTTTAAAGTCGATCCCGATGTGTTCCTCAAAGTGGTTGTCTTCGATGGCGATCACAGCATCGAGCACGATTTGCGGGATTTCCTTATAGGTGACAGGACGGCGATCCTCTTCCGAGCGAAGCTGGCCAATCGGCTGGCCGTCACGGAAATAGGCGAAACCTGTCATTTCATTATGATTGATTTTTGCTTGAATGTCGGCACGCGACCGTACCGGATCGTCCTTAACGATGGAGGATACGTATCCGAATACGGCTCCACCGGCAAACAGAACGCCGGCAAATCCAAACAGAACGAGCCAACCCACAATCGCCCAGGCTAATCTGCCTTTTTTGCGCTTCCGGGCGGGTTTTGAGTTTTTTTCGCTCCGGTTATTGCGCCGCAGCTTGCCGGAGTTCTTGTCGTTCTCATGATCCATGCATGATCCTCCTTTATAAACAGCAACATTATAGCATAAAAAAGGGGATTTGGATGTTTTTTCAGCGTATTTTGGCGTGTGATGGAGCCTAGTTCCTGCTCATGACCTAGCTTTCGTAGATTTGACTTTGGGAATGCATCTGTGTTATATAATATTTTAAATTGCAAATCGTCAAAGGCTTAGAAAGACTCAGTAGAAGGCGGAATCCCGTCGCTCAGAGAATCGGTGGTTGCTGCGAACCGAATGGGCGGATCCCTTTTGAATTACCGTCTGGAGCCGTCCGGGGGAACGCGCGTAGAATGCGCCAGTAGTCCGGTACCGGGAAATCCCGTTATGTGAATGAAGTGAAAACCGTCATCGGTTCGTCTGGCAATCCGCCGCAGGATCCGCAAACGGTTTTAATTAGGGTGGTAACGCGAGTGCTCCTTCTCGTCCCTTGGGATGAGAAGGAGCTTTTTTGCGTTCCGTTTTCTAAGCAGGACTAACGAATATGGAGGGAAAGAAGAGCAATGAAATGGGAAGAATTAAGCGCGGCCCAGCAAGCCGAGGTGGAACGCCAACTTCAGGTGATTTCCCGCGGTGTTGTGGAGATCGTGCCGGAGGATGAGCTGAAGCAAAAAGTGATCCAGTCGGTTGTGACCGGCAAGCCGCTGAAAGTTAAACTGGGGCTGGACCCTTCCGCGCCGGACATTCATATCGGCCATACGGTGGTTATGCAGAAGCTGCGGCAGTTTCAGGAGCTCGGCCATCAGGTGCAGCTGATCATCGGCGACTTTACGGGGCGGATCGGCGATCCGACCGGCAAATCGGAAACCCGCAAACAATTAACCGAAGAAGACGTACAACGGAATGCGGAAACGTACCGCCAGCAAATCTTTAAAATTCTGGACCCGGAAAAAACGCAAGTTAACTTTAACTCGGAATGGCTGGCACCGATGACGTTTGCCGACGTCGTGAAGCTGTCCGCGAAGGTGACCGTGGCACGTATGCTGGAACGCGACGATTTTACGAAGAGGTATACAAGCGGTCAGCCGATTAGCATCCACGAGTTTTTCTACCCGCTGATGCAAGGCATGGATTCGGTGGCGCTGGAAAGCGATATCGAGCTGGGGGGAACGGACCAGAAGTTTAACTTGCTCATGGGCCGGACCTTGCAGAAAGAATATGGCAAAGACACGCAAGTCGCGATCATGACCCCAATCATCGAAGGCTTGGACGGCGTGCAGAAGATGAGTAAAAGCCTTGGCAACTACATCGGCATCGATGAAGCGCCAAACGAAATCTACGGTAAAGCGATGTCTGTGCCGGACGAGCTGATGACGAAGTATTTTGAGCTGGTGACTGACCTGTCCCTCGAAGAATTGGCTGAACTCACCGAAGGCCTCAAATCGGGAGCCGTGCATCCGCGCGACGCCAAGATGAAACTGGCCCATACGCTCGTCCGGATGTACCATGGTCAAGAAGCTGCCGATGCAGCGCAGGAGCATTTCGTAACGGTGTTCCAGCAACGTGCGCTGCCGGAGGATATCGAGGAGAAAGAAATTCCTGCCGCTGAGCTGGACAATGGGAAAATCCGTCTGATCAAGTTGCTGACGTTGCTAGGGTTCGCCGCATCAAATGGGGAGGCAAGACGCAGCATCCAGCAGGGTGCGGTTAAGCTGAACGAAGAGAAGATCAGCGACCCGAATGCGGAAGTAGAGCTGGCGGGCGGAGAGATCATCCAGGTCGGTAAACGCAAATTTGCCAAGTTGTCGGTAAAATAAGAGGAATGGACTATATAAAGATCCCTCGCCAATTTTTGCATATAATCATGCATAATCAGCTAAAAGAGGAACAGAACTTACTGTTCCTCTTTTAGTCAGAGAAAGGGTCTAATGATGGTTGATTGTATACTTTGCAATGTATTAGAAACCCGAGAAGCTGTGGTTCTACACGAGTCAATACATGTTCTGTGTATTTTCGATCTATATCCGGCTACCAAGGGGCATTTATTGATTTTTCCGAAGCAGCATATTGAACGCTTGCACCTGATCGAAGATGATCGCTTACAAAATGAGCTGTTCCAAACGTTAGTGACCGTATGTAAGTGACTGGTGGAAAGTCAATTGTGTACGGATTACAGCATTATGACCAAATAGCCAAAGGTAGGCACAAAAAAACCGACCCAAGTTGAGAACAACTTGGGTCGGTTTGCTTCCGAATCTTAACGGTTGTAGAACTCGACGATTTGCTTCTCGTCGATGTCTTGCGACAGCTCGGAACGTTCTGGCAAACGGATGTATTTGCCTTCCAGAGTCGTGTCGTTGAATTCCAGGTAAGCCGGAACATGCGTACGGTTCTCCAGAGCTTCCTTCACGGAAGAGAGACCACGGCTTCTTTCACGAAGGCCGATTACGTCGCCAACGTTTACGCGGTAAGAAGCGATGTCTACTTTCTTGCCGTTAACCGTTACGTGACCGTGGGATACGAGCTGACGTGCACCAGCACGGGAGTTCGCGAAGCCCAGACGGTAAACAAGGTTGTCCAAACGGCTTTCAAGCAAGATCATAAACGTTTCGCCCGCGATACCAGGCATGTGCTGCGCTTTCTCGAACAGGGTGCGGAATTGCTTCTCACCCAAACCGTACATGTGGCGCAGTTTTTGTTTCTCGAGCAATTGTGCTCCGTAGTTACTTACTTTTCTGCGTTGGTTAGGACCGTGTTGCCCCGGAGGGAACGGACGTTTCAAATCTTTGCCAGTGCCGCTCAAGGAAATGCCAAGACGGCGGCTGAGTTTAAATTTAGGACCTGTGTAACGTGCCATTGTATAGGTAGACTCCTTTGTTAGTTAAATTTCGTCTAGGGTTCTACTTGCGCGGGTTTTGTTTGGTTGAGCGAAGGATAGATAATGATACGCTCCCTGACAGGAAAGTTCAGCCGCTGTCCCGTCAGCAACAAAAACCGAGAGGGTGCTCGCATGCGTTACGCCCTAAGTAAGACTCTATCCAGTCTTCATCAACAATATATATTATATGAATTGAGGTTATAAAGTCAATAAGTGATTTTGTAGAGATGGGTGGATTTTTGTCGATAGGGCTTTAGTCCCAAAAAAATACCTTAAACCTTAGGATTTATAATGCAAAACCCTAAGGAAGATAGTAAAATAGAGATATCAGACAAGATCGGATATGGCGGAGATGGACAAGCTTGAACTTCAGGACAAGAGCTTGTCCGTTTAATATTTATCGCAGAAGGGTTACAATTCCAACGCAGCATATAAAGGAGCTTTTTTATGGCCGATCAATCCTTGGGTCAGCCGATGCTGAACCTGAATAACGCTTCCGGCCTGCCGCGGCTTGATGATGTCAACGATTATACCGATTGGCTGCGGCAGCTAGATATTAACGCCCACGATTTTCCCTACATCGATTCCATATTACAACAGGGATTTGCGGAATGGCGCAAACAGATCAGCGATATGCCGGAACTCGGCGAGGCTGATTTCTTCCTTGCCGGCAGCCGCGGCGAGAAGCTGCTTGCCGATTCGTTGAACCCGCGGCAACCGCTGGAACGTTCCTGGCCTAGCGGAATGGAAGAGGTCATCAAGCAGAGCTTGTATGAGCGCAAAGCCATCGCAGCCCAGAAGGCCGACGGAGTTTATGCGGCTGTACCGGTGTATACACGCATTCATGGCGAGTTGTTTGCGGTGTTTGGCTGTCTCATGCGTGAGAGCTGCACTTCAGAGGCGATCTTGTTAGCCAAGATGGCGGCCCGGCTGTTTCAAACCTGTTTTTATCGTTGCTTTGAGGGAATGTTCATTACGGATTTGGTCCGCATCCAGCAGCAAGCCAAGCGGGAGGAGCAGCGCCGCTCTAAGCTTTTTCAAATGGTGCAGAAGCTTCATGATAAGATCGACGTGGATTCGGTCCTGACCGAGGTGTTCGAGCGGGTGTCCGGCATGTATCCGAATGCCCGTCTGGAGTTGCTTATGTCTCAGGATCATGTAAGTCTCGATCCGCGGGTTAAATCGTTTCAATTGCTTGGACAAGGCGATGAGCTGCTCGTGAGGGCTTTCATGGAGGGCAGAATGCAGGTCAGGGAAACCGTGGATCCGAAGGGAGAAGGCGAAAGAAATTTGGAAATCGCCGTACCTCTCAGTGGCAAACAAGGGGTGTACGGGGTTTTCCACTTGCGCATCCAGCGTGAGGAGATCGATGATGTGGATTTGCAGCTGATCGGCATGCTGGCCGATACGGCCGGCACGGCATTTGAGAACGCGAAGCTGTATGAACAATCGAATTTGCTGATCAACGAGCTGAGGCTGATCAATGAATTAACGAAACGGCTGAATCAAAGTCTGCGGCTCAAGGAAGTTTTCCAATTTGCAACCGAAGAGTTGCTATCGATTTTTCAGGCGGAGTATTGCTGTATTTCCCAATTAAACAAAGAGACAGAAACGTTCGAGATTGTGTCCAGCAATGTTCCGGGGCTGTCGAAGGAGCATTTTCCGAAAAACTATGGATTCAGCGGGCTGGTATATTCCACGCAGGAGCCGATCATTCTGTCGGACTTTCAAGCCTATGGGAAGGTATCCTCGAGATTTATGGAGGAGACGAACTCCCGCTCGCTGATCACCGCACCTTTGTTCGTCCGGGGAGAAGTGAACGGGGTAATCATGCTGGCGCACCGCAAGACCCGCTTTTTTTCTTATGATAATTACAAGCTGCTTCAGGTCTTATCCTCACACATCGGTCTTGCAATCGCCAACGCGTCGCTGCATGCGGAGGTACGCCGGATGGCCAATCGCGATATGCTGACTGGACTTTACGCCCGCCATTACGTCGATGATGCGATCCAGGAATTCCAGAAGAAAGACACGAACGGTTCCTTAATCATCGTGGATATTGATCAGTTTAAGCAAGTCAACGACACGTACGGGCACCAAACCGGGGATAAAATCCTGAAGCAGGTGTGCGCAATCGTCAAGAGCTCAATCCGCAAGACAGATATCGCCGCCCGCTGGGGAGGCGAAGAACTGGCGGTGTACCTGCCCGGTGCAAGCGCTGAGAACAGCTACCAAATCGCAGAAACGATTCGGCTGCGCGTCGCGATGGATACCGATCCGCCGGTGACCGTCTCATGCGGTATTGCTGAGTGGGTAAAGGGCGATGAGAAGCTTAGCGTGGAGTCGCTTTTCTATGAGGCGGATATGGCGCTGTATAAAGCCAAGAACAACGGGCGGAACCAGACGCAAGTCGGATCCAGAGAGGACGCCCCCTCCTCGTAAATGGTTGCTTTATTGGTATAGAACGCTCTCGACCGGACATATGGACGGCGGGAGCGTTCTTTTTTGGGTTGCCGGTCGAACCTGCGAATAGAGTGACCGTCCCTGTGGCAGGATACTGCTAGAACTAGCAAAAGGAATGATCCGGTGGGGAACCGGGTTTATTTTTTCAGGCGGGGGCTTGCATATGAAGGGGATATCACGGAGAAGGCCAACGTATAAATATCGGTTAGGGAAGATCATCTATGGCCTGCTAGTCACGCTAATCTTGGCGTCGTGCGGGATCAACGAAGCGAGGACGCCGGAGCAGTGGTTTGACTTCACCTGGTCCGGGCTGGCGGGATGTGACGCGTTAACCTTTCGCGGCTTAGCCGCCTTGCAGCGCGGAAACGGGCAAGGGCTGGAAGAGAGTTTCAGTTATACGGGACGTCTTCAAGAGCATAGGGAATTAAGTATCCGAGGCGAGCCGATGGGTCAGCGGGCGGGATACCCTGCAGGCCATCTGCAAACGGCGGGATTAGCAGAGCCGAATGGCTGGGAAGCAAAGCTCCGGTTAGAGCACGGGAACTGGCTGGTGCAATCCGATGACCACAATGCGCTGCTGCAAGGGGTGGTCCGTCTGAACCCGCTGGAACAACTAGAGGAGATTCGAATGGCCGCTAAGAAAACGATCACTTCCGAGAGCGGTGCTGCACGGGGGACGAAGGTGCTTCGGATCGAGATGGATCCAGCCGAAGCTACCATGCGGTTAAAGGATCGCTTGCTGTCGGAAATGGAGCTCACGCGTGAGGCCGGGCTGGCGCAATTAGAACAGGTGCCGGCTTCACAGAAGGAGCAGCTGCGAAACGAGTTGTCGCAGATCTGGACGACGGGCAGCAAGCAGTTAGCGGTCATGCTGAAGCAAATGAAAGCGACCGTCGTCTACCATTTGACGATTGACCGCAAATCGGGATTACCTTCCAGGCTGACCTCGGAGACGACGTTGAATTATTTGTCACCCAAAGGCGTGCCGCAGCGGGAGGTGCTGCGAACCGATAACCGGTTTGAGGGTTATCAGTAGGCGTGAGTGACATCCTAGGTTAGGCTGACTTTCCGACCCTATCGTGCTACAATAGCAGAAGAATTAACCAATGGTTAAACCAATGGGGTGTTTGGACGGCCGGCACGGGTTGTAATACCAAATCCCACAACGAATATTGAGGAGAGTGTGAAGCCAGATGCGAGATCCTAGAATTCAGAAGCTGGCGGAAAACCTGGTTGGTTATTCCGTAAATGTACAACCGGGAGAGAACGTCCTGGTCGAAATGATTGGCGATGAACGTGATTTGCTGAAAGCGGTCGTGGAAGAGGTTGGGAAGAAGGGCGGGAACGCCTTCGTTGAGATTACTGACCGGGCTGTACAACGTGCGCAATTGAAATACGCCACGGAAGACGGCATCAAAACCTGGGCGGAATACGATTTAAAACGGATGCAAATGATGGACTGTTACATCGGCATTCGTGCGGGTTCTAACGTCAACGATCTGTCCGACGTACCCGAAGATAAGATGAAACTGTACAATTCGCTTTATTCCCACCCTGTACATAGCGAACAACGGGTGAAACGTACGAAATGGGTGGTGCTCCGTTATCCGAACGCCAGCATGGCCCAATTGGCCAATACGAGCACGGAAGCGTTCGAGGATTTCTATTTTGACGTATGTAACCTGGATTATGCCAAAATGGATCGGGCGCAAGATGCCTTGGCCGATCTGATGAACAGAACGGACAAAGTCCGGATTGTTGCTCCGGGCACCGACCTGACCTTCTCGATTAAAGACATTCCGGCGGTCAAGTGCTCCGGTCAAAGGAATATCCCGGATGGTGAAGTCTATACGGCTCCGGTCCGCGATTCCGTAAACGGCACGATCAGCTACAATACGGCTACGCTGTACAACGGAGTTACGTTCGAGAATATCAAATTCCGCTTCGAGAACGGTAAGATCGTTGAAGCTACGAGCAACGACACGAAACGGATGAACGAAATCCTGGATTCGGACGAAGGGGCTAGATATATCGGGGAGTTTGCGATCGGATTCAACCCGTATATTTTGCATCCGATGAAGGACATCTTGTTCGACGAGAAAATTGCGGGCAGCCTTCACTTTACCCCAGGTCAAGCTTATGAGGAAGCCGATAACGGCAACCGTTCCTCGATTCACTGGGATCTTGTGCTGATCCAGCGTCCGGATTACGGCGGCGGAGAAATTTATTTTGACGATGTACTGATCCGTAAGGATGGCATTTTTGTGCTGCCTGAGCTTGAGGGATTGAACCCGGAAAACCTGAAGTAATCAGAAATCCTCCTTGCTAGGAAAGCGGATTCAATGTATGATTGAAGTATGTTATTTCCAATGTTAAAGACGGAGGGATCCTATGGCCACGAACAATGAAGCGGTAGTCGAAATTGCCCAAACAGCAGGCAAGTTCACTTCTTCCATTGTGCTTCAAGCGGACAATAAGTACATCGATGTAAAAAGTATCCTCGGCCTCTTCACCACGCTCGTAAATACGAAGAGCTATGAGCTTCACGTTCACGGACCGGATGCGGAAGAAGCGAAGAAAGCCGTAACCGAAGTGTTTGCGAAACACGGGTTGGACGTCAAAGTTGTTGCCGATTAATGTCAATGAGAAACACTCCCGACTTAGGTCGGGGGTGTTTTTTAATGCCTGCGAACAGCGGTACTCAGCGGTTTTTCATAGATAGGTTAATTTAAGCAGGTTCTTGTATTGGCTTTCGATTTCGTCTAATATTAAGATTAGAGATGAATGGTAGGCGATTTTGGACATAGGGGGGAAGAAGCATGACTTCATCTGAGTTGCAGGAGCAACTAAACCTGAAGGCACTTAATCTTCTGAAAGAAGATGCAGATAAAATTGAGAAGCTGATCGAAGTACAGATGGAGAACTTGGCCACACGTTATTGCCCTCTCTATGAGGAAGTGCTGGATACCCAGATGTATGGATTCTCCAGACAAGTAGATTACGCAATTCGCGTCGGACTTATTCAAGAAACGGTAGGTAAACAAATCCTCAGCAGATTGGAACGTAATTTGGCCTCGCTGTATGAAGCCATGAACAATAGACAACAGTAAGGCATTTGCTGTTGCTGCTAAATAATACAAGCGTATGCTTCGGAAGTTGCCGAAGACATACGCTTGTTTTGTTGTTGAGGGTTATACGAGATAAAACGAAACGCCGAGAATCATATAGACCGCCAGCAGCAGTACCCCTTCAAACCAGTTGGTTTGGCCGTCCTGCGTGATGGATTTGGCGATAAATACCGAGACGCCAATCGCGGCCAACTCGATGACGGTAAATACGATATCCATCGGCTTGCCAAACAGATGGCTGACGAAGATGAGCACAGGAGCCACGAACAAAGCGATCTGCAAGCTAGAGCCGACGGCGATTTCTACGGCTGCCCCGATTTTGTTCTTCATCGCCAGCATGATGGCAGCGCTGTGTTCGGCGGCATTACCAACGATCGCAACGACAAAGGCACCGACGAACAACTCGCTCAGACCGAAATCGGCGGTCAGCGTGTCAAGCGTATGTACCAACCATTCGCTGACGAACGCAACCATAACGGTAGCGATCACCAGATATAAAATCGACTTCCCCTTGGACCAGGCCGGGGCATGTTCATGCGGAAGCTCTTCCGCGTCCTTCTCGCTAATATCTGCCAGATGGTTCTTGTGCGTGATCATGGAGAAGATCAGCCAGAGGATATAGGCGACAATCAGAACGCCGGCAACAACCAAACTGAGCGCGAAACGATCGTCCTCGTGCAGCACGTGGGTTTGCAGGAAGATCGCCGGGACGAACAATGCGATGATCGCTACGATCATCAGCGAGCCGTTCATGCCGGCTAACGTGACGTTATATTTTTGCACCTTGTGCTTTAAGCCTCCCGCAAACAAGCTGAGCCCCAGCACGAGCAGCAGGTTGCCGATGATGGACCCGGTAATGCTGGCCTTCACCATGTCGAACAGCCCTTCGCGGACCAGCATGATGGCGATAATCAATTCGGCCGCATTACCGAAGGTGGCATTTAGGAAGCCGCCCAGGCGTTGACCCGCGTAATGCGCCACGCTCTCCGTTGCCCGGCCGAGAAAGCCCGCGACAAGAATGACGGCGATCGCGGAGATGACAAATTCTAACGTTGCTGACCAGTGCGCGTAATGCCCCATGGCGCTAAGTGCAAAGAAAATCAGCAACAATGCGGGTGAAATAAACTTTTTCATGGAACACCTCGAGTTAGTCATTTTTTGGCAATAAACTGAATGTAACAATTTTACTCAAAATTAATCGAAAGGTCTACATTTGCTTTAATGCGACTTCCGATTTACAATGAAATTAATGAGGTTGAAGGAGGAATGACCATGACCGAACAACTGCAGTTGGATAGCGGGCAAATTCGGATTTCAGACGATGTTGTCGCCAAAATCGCCGGAATGGCTGCTCTAGAGACACCGGGGATTGCCGCGATGTCCGGGGGGCTTTCCGAAGGTTGGGCTAAACGGTTAAGCGGCAAAAATGTGCAAAAGGGCGTCACGGTCGAAGTTGGTCAATTGGAGGCGGCAATCGACCTGCGAATTATCGTGTTATATGAGACGCCGATCCACGAAGTTTGCCGGATGCTTCAGCAAAATGTTCGAGAAGCGGTAGAGAGCATGACGGGACTTAAAATTGTAGAAGTGAACGTGAAAGTCGAGGGCGTGGCGTTTAAGGACGATGAAATCTGATCGCCCCTTCCTTGACCTTCTGCAGCATACCTGAGTTTCGCTTTCGGCCTCGAATGACCGGATTGCTGGCATATGCAGTAAGCATAAAGAAGACTACGGAGATCATCACTCCGTAGTCTTCTTTTGTTAGCTTCAAATTATAAACCGCGCCGGGCTTCTCTGCGCAGTTCGAACGGCGTTGGTTCGCGGATGATCACCGATTTGGTGCGTTCCTGCTTCAATGGCGGAGATGATTCGCGCGAAATGCTAAGCACAATGCCCATCGAGACCATCATAACGAGCAGCGAAGAGCCGCCGTAGCTAATGAAGGGCAAGGTGACGCCGGTCACCGGAATCGTGTTGGTGACGCCGCCGATGTTAACGAACGCCTGGATAGCGATCAAGCCCATAATCCCAACCCCAACTAACGTGCCAAACGTGCTTTGGCAGCGCAGCGACACGAGCAGCCCGCGCCAAATGAAATAAATATAAAACAGCAGGAAGATCAACGTACCGATAAACCCGAATTCTTCGCCGATGACGGAGAAAATAAAATCGTTATACGCATTCGGCAAATAATGCAGCTTCTGAATGCCTTGTCCGAATCCAGTACCGGTTAGTCCGCCATGGCCAATCGCGGTGAGCGATTGAATCAGGTTGTAGCCGGTTCCTTGCGTATCATGCCATGGGTCGAGGAAGGCTTCGATCCGGCCCATCCGATAATCGCTGCTCGCAGCGACGGTGGGATCGGGCGGATTGATCTTGTCCCACAACGCTTCGACGCCTAGCACGATGCTGGCACCTAATATGAGCAACCCAATGGAACCGAGAATGTGCTTCAAATTCGCGCCGCCGGCGAAAATAATCAGCCCGGCGGTAGCCACAAGAATCAGACAAGAGCCAAGGTCAGGCTGGAGCATGATCAAGCCGGCGACAAAACCAACGATGACCATGACCGGGATATACCCGGTTCTTAGATCCCGGAACCGCTCGCCTTTCTTGGAGATGAGGGCCGACAGGTACAAGATCGTCGTGATTTTAGCAAGCTCCGTCGGTTGAATCCCGAGCGTACCAATCGTGAACCAGCTGGTCGCGCCATTGATGCGTCCGCCGATAAATGGTACAAGCAGCAGCATAATGATGGCCAGGATGAACACAGGGATAAACAGCTTCTTATATTTCTCGTAAGGGATATTCATCGTCACGAACATGCCGACTAACCCGATTAAGGCGAATATAATCTGCCGTTTCGTAAAATACATCGGGTCATAACCAAATTTGGCATCAACCAGCGTGATGCTGGAGCTGGAGCTGAACACCATAACGATTCCGAAACCGGCCATCAGCAAGGTTAAGATGAGCAACTGAAAATCGGGGGCTCCGCGTCTTGGTTTCTCTGTGCCTTCTTTCATCGCGTTACCGATTAGGCCTCAAGAAGTTCCTTTAATTCCGTCAACTTATGATTGGCGGTCTTCATGACCATCGCAGGAATCTCCGATTCATACTCCAAGCCGTGCGGAAAAGTGGCCCGCCCCATATAGACCGCTTCGATTGCCAGTACCGTGTCTGGACGTTCCAGTTTGCCTTCTACCACCCGTGTATTGATGCGGAGGTAATAGTCGCTGTTATTATATTCAATTTTATAATCGTATGTAGCGCGGTAATATTCCCATTGCCAACGGATGAAGCCTACCTTCTCCGCAGCTTCGTCTAAGTAAGCCAAATCGCTTTGCAGTCCGTCCAATCCGGTATTTTCTACGATCATTGTAAAGAGTGCCCCCTTCAAAATATTGGTCCAAAGTTCACGGATCGATTCAAATGTGAACTTTTTTCATCAAAGTTATCACACTTATCCCCATGATATTATGTTTCCATCGGTTGTGCAAGCATGGGAAAACCTCGCAAATCGGCGGCTTTCCTTAAGGTAAATCTGAACGAGTCACCCGTTTTCTGCTACAATAAGCTAAACGAGATCGTGGAAAGAGGAGTGGGACGATGGAGGAGAAGCTGTTAAGCGATTTGTTTCCATCCATGGTGGAGCGGCGGCGTCATTTTCACCGCTATCCGGAGCTTTCCTTCATGGAAAAGGAGACTTCAACGCTGGTCGCCGATAAGTTGCGGGAGCTGGGGATCGAAACGACAACTAATGTCGGCGGGTTTGGCCTTGTAGCCCGCATCCGGGGAGAGCTTCCCGGCAAAACGGTGGCGCTTCGGGCTGATATGGACGCGTTGCCAATCCAGGACGAAAAAACGTGCGAGTACGCCTCTCAGCACCCCGGCGTGATGCACGCCTGCGGTCACGACGGCCACACGGCAACGCTGCTGGCACTGGCGGAGTACTACAGCCGCACCAAAGCGAAGCTTCGCGGGGAGATCCGTCTGATCTTCCAGCCGGCGGAAGAGGTTTGCCCGGGAGGGGCGAAATCGATGATCGAGGAAGGTGCGCTGGACGGCGTGGACGTTATTTACGGAGTGCACCTGTGGACGCCGATTCCGGTCGGCACGGTGGCGAGCGCACCGGGACCGTTGATGGCTTCGACCGACGAGTTCTTCATCGATGTGCAGGGACGCGGGGGGCATGGTGGCATGCCGCATAAAACGGTGGACAGCGTGGTGGCCGCTTCGGCGCTTGTGCTGCAGCTGCAAAGCGTGGTGAGCCGCTCGGTGGATCCGCTGGACCCGGCCGTTGTGACGATCGGCTCGATCCAGGGCGGCACGGCGCAGAACATCATCGCCGACCGCTGCAGATTGTCCGGCACGGTCCGCTGCTTCCGCGAGGAGACGCGGGAGCTCATCCGCGAGCGGATTCATGTGTTGGCCCAAAGCACGGCGGAAGCATACGGTGCGAAGGCGCAAATCAACTATATGATGGGCTACCCGAGCTTGGTGAACGATGAAGGTGAATACCATCGTTTTACGAAGGTGGCTCCGGGGGTGTTCGGACTGCGGGCCGAGCTGTCGCCGAAGATCATGCCGGCGGAGGATTTTGCCTACTATTTGCAATGGGTTCCGGGCTGTTTCATGTTTGTTGGCGCGGGAAATCCCGGCAAGGGCGCAATGTATCCGCACCATCATCCCAAATTCGATATCGACGAAGACGCCATGCTGCATGCGGCGGGGCTGCTGGCGGCGATGGCGGAATCCTATCAGGACGAACACGCATAATCGGATTCCTACTTTGGCACGCTATGTTCAAAGGAGGGATTTATGTTGAGAAAAGTTAGCGAGATTATGACCCAAAACGTCGTTACTGTGACGCCGCAGGATAATGTTTACGAAGTAGCGGTTAAAATGAAAGAACACGACACGGGTTTCATTCCGGTAGTTGAAGGCGGAGATAAGCTGATTGGCGTCATCACAGACCGGGATTTGGTGATCCGCGGTATCGCCGAGAAGCGTCCCGGCTCGACGGCAGTCTCCGAAGTGATGACCAAAGGGATCAAAACCGCTTCCCGCGACATGTCGGTGGACGAGGCCGCAGAACTGATGGCCGAGCAGCAAATCCGCCGGCTCCCGGTATGCGAAGGGGATCGCTTGATCGGGATCGTATCGCTTGGCGATTTGGCGGTACGTAATATTTTTGCCGACAATGCCGGGGAGGCTCTGTCCGAAATCTCGGAGCAGGTACATTAATGACGAAGAGAAAGTAAGCGGGAGAGGTTCGCAGCCTTGGCGGCGGACTTCTCTTTTTGCTGGTTGCAAGAGGCTGATCTAAAGGAGGGCATAACCGATGATAGAAACGGGAGCATGTATCGTTCAGCGAGATTTAACGGTGCTGCTGGAGAAGGAGCATCCCGGCTTCGAAACGGCGCGGGAACAGTTGTCCCATTATGCCGAGTTGGTGAAGAGCCCGGCTTATTATCATACATATCGAATTACTCCGCTCACATTATGGCATGCCGCTTCCTGCGGGATCGATGCGGATCGAGTGCTGGAAGAACTTCAGTCTATGGCCCGATATGGACTGCCGAGCGGCGCGGCTGAAGACATCCGCAACTGGATGGGAAGGTTCGGGCAGCTGAAGCTGCGTCCGGTTCCAGGTGAATCGGACCGATTGGAACTGGAGTACGTTGGAACCGAAGAAGAGGGTTTTCTGGAGCAGTTATCCCGACAACTGGATTTACCGGCGGGGACTTGGAGCCTGGTGGACAAGCGCCATCTCCATCTGCCGGCCGCATGGCGCGGCAGCTTAAAACGAGAACTTGCCCGGCTGGGTTATCCTGTCCTGGACGAAGCAGGCTACCACCAAGGCCGCAACCTGAAGTTTGCTCTCCGGGAGGAACTGGAAGGAGGAAGGCCGTTTCGGCTCAGACCGTACCAACAGGAAGCGGTCGCTGCATTTGCCGGCATGGCTGGTGAAGGCGGAAGCGGTGTTGTCGTACTTCCCTGCGGAGCGGGAAAGACCGTAGTTGGACTGGCCGCCATGGAACGGTTCCAGTGCGAGACGCTGATTTTAACCTCCAATGTGACTTCGGTACGTCAATGGATTTCCGAAATGATTTCGAAAACGACTTTGCCGCCGGAAGCGGTTGGAGAATATTCAGGAGAGAAAAAACAAGTCAAACCGGTGACGGTTTCGACCTATCAAATATTGACCCATCGAGCCCGCAAAGAGGAGGGCTTCAAGCATATGTCCCTGTTCCAAGAACGGGATTGGGGATTAATCATTTACGATGAAGTTCATCTTCTTCCGGCGCCGATTTTCCGGGCAACCGCCGATATTCAGGCGACCCGTCGGCTTGGGCTGACCGCCACCCTGATTCGCGAGGACGGTTGCGAGCGGGACGTCTTCTCCTTGATCGGACCCAAACGGTATGATGTCCCATGGAGAACGCTTGAAGAGAGCGGTTTTATCGCGCAGGTTGATTGCCAGGAGATCCGGGTGGCGATGCCCGAGCCACAACAGAATCAATACGCCCGGGCGGAAGGGCGGGAGAAGTTTCGAATCGCCGCGGAGAACCCGTATAAGAACGAGATCGTACGGCGATTGCTGGACCGGCATCGGGACCGTCAGGTACTGATTATCGGGCAATATTTGGATCAGCTGCAAGGCATCGCCGCGGAACTCCACGTTCCGCTCATTACCGGGAGTACGCCGCAGGCGGAACGGAGCAGATTGTTTCAGGCGTTCCGCGAAGGGGAAATTCCGGTTCTGGCCGTGTCCAAAGTAGCCAATTTTGCGGTAGATTTGCCGGATGCGTCGGTGGCGATTCAAATCTCCGGCAGCTTTGGTTCGCGTCAAGAGGAGGCGCAGCGTCTCGGACGGATTCTGCGGCCGAAGCGAGACGGCGGCAGGGCTTATTTTTATACCCTCGTGTCGGAGAACACCCGCGAACAGGAATTTGCCCTCCGGCGGCAATTGTTTTTGCTGGAGCAGGGTTATGAGTATGCCGTGCGGCGCGAGCAGGAGGGGATCGAAGCATGAGCAGGCGGTCGGAAATGCCAGCTTACGAAGATTCTTTGATAGATGGGCCAGTTAGGGAGCCATTAAACGAAGCGGAGATGGAGGCGCTCCGGCTCCTGTTTCGGCGTTATGCAGGACAGCCGTTTCGGCTGGAACAAGCTAACGCCGCCGCGGCTGGCAGCTTGAGCGGAGCCGACATTCGCGCTGCATTGCCGGTGCTCCTGCGCTCTGGAGAAATCGCTGCGGTACGCAAGGCTTGGGGAGAGAAGCTGTTTTACATCCCGCTAGACCGCCAGCTAGAGATGTGGAAGATATGGGGGTACGCGGAGCTGCGGGAGCAGAACCCGGTGCGCGTGGAACTTGAACGGGAGGCCAAACCTGGATTGGCGTTGGATTTGTTCCGCGCTTTGACCTGGATTGCCGGCAATGGACTGCGGATGACGGCGAAAGGGACGATTCACCAGAAGGAACACAGCAAGTTGGAAGACCGAATTGCGCTGAAAGCGGAAGACATCGCAGGTCTGCAGCTCAACTATCCGCATCCGGACGTATATTCTCCCGCACTTGCGGTTGTGATGGATCTGCTGCTGGCGCTAGGGCTGATCGCCAAGGAGAGGGCGGTTTGGCGGGCGGATGTCCCGGGAATGGCGGCATGGTTGTCCTTGGATGTGCCGGCGATGAACTTCGTTCTAATGCGCGAGCTGCAGCGCTATGTTCCGGCTGACGTTGGACTGCAGCATGTCGCCTTGCGACTAACGGCACCGGATTTAAAACCCGGCGCGTGGTATTCGGTGGAGGAACTGCTGGGTTCGCTCCAAGACCAGGGGCTGCTGGGGGGGGAGAGCGGCGATCTGTCACCGGAGCGCGCCGCTTGGATCGAAGGATGGCTTGAAGCTTTGTGCGGCTGTGGCTGGATGGAGCTTGGCCGCCATCCGGAGGATGGCCGGATGTTCCGTTGGCTGATTGAACGGGACGCTTCTTCGCCGACGGCTTCCCCATCGGCGAAAGGGAAGCTGATCGTGCAGCCTGATTTCGAGCTGCTGGTTCCGCCAGACGTACCGTTTACGGTCCGGTTTGAGCTGGAGGCTTGCGCTGAACTGGCCTCGTCAGGCGTAATGAGCGTCTACCGTTTGACGCGTGCGGGCCTGGAGCAGGCATGCAAGTTGGGTCGTACGCCGCAGGAGATCCTGCAGCTGCTGGAGGAGCATTCTGCCGGTGTACCAGCGTCTGTTCGCGACGGCTTGCTCCAATGGGGGCGGGAAATCGGCCGTACCACGCTCACCGAAGTGAAGCTGCTCAGCTGTGCGGATACGGAAGCCGCGGATCGCATTGCAGATTTGCCATCGCTGGCCGGCAAGCTGGAGCGGATTGGTCCGCTTCATTTTCTCGTAACGACGGACAGCGAGGCGGAAGTGATCAAGATTCTAGAAAGTGAGCGATTGGCTCCGGTTCACCGGGGCACTCCAGCCCCCAATGAACCGATTCTTCCGAAGCTTACGGAAATGGAAATCACCTGGTCAAATGATGAGGGGCCGAGCGGGCAGAAGGGCCAAGGCTGGATTTATAAAGGAGCGGATCTGCACTTTTATGAGCCGGAAACCCGTCCGCCAGAAGTAGACGAGCTGTTCCCGGGTTTGTCGGAGATCCCTGTCATGTGGTGGAAGGAATTGCGGCGTTATCACGCCTCGACCGCCCGTGAACTGATCGAACGGGCTTTGGCCTGGTCTGCCAAGCTGATGCTGCAGATCGGAGGAGAGAGCGTTGTTTGCGTGCCGCTGGCAGTCGTGGAAAGTGAAACGGATTGGCAAGTCAGAGTGCGTAAGCTACCCTCATCTGAGGCACAGGGAAAAGAGACTCCAGGAGAGGAAGTGCTGCTGTCACCCCGAGATTGGCAGGCGATCCGCCTAATTCTCCCAACAGGCTTACGCAAATGAGAGCTTAGGAAGGATGAACCTCTTCTGCTCGCTAAAGGATTGTGGTATGATAGTGACGTCTACCTGTTGGGTGGAACAATAACCACAAAAGCGAGATGAAATTCATGAGCGTAATCGCGAAGAATACGGTCGACATGGCCGAAGTGCTGATCAACGCCTATGAATTGGGCGATATGATAAATCAATCCGCCGCCGTTTCCGAATATTTGTATTGGAAAAAGCGCGTGGAAGAAGATAGTGAGATTCAGGCATGGGTCAAGAAGCTGGAAGCTCAGAAGGAACTGTTCCGGGAAACCGAGCGCTTTGGACATTTCCATCCGAATTATCACGAGGCCAAGGATAAAGTGGCCGAGGTGGAGCGGGAATTAGAGCGCTTCGAGGCGGTTCGGAAGTTTAAAGCCGCTGAGAACGAACTCGACGATATCCTCCACCAGATGTCGGAAATGATCGCTTATGCCGTTTCCGATACGATCAAGGTGCCAAGCAATGATCCGAATCCGAAAGGCGGATGCGGCGCCGGTGGAAGTTGCAGCTGCGGCTAAGAGCATAAGCAGCCGATCATTCCGGAAGATTGGTTTCCGGAAGTTCCAGGTAGTTAAGCCACGGGAGGGGAAAGTCATGTTTCCGGAGCGTACAGGATATATCATATGGGTAAGCGACTTGAAAGCGGCAAGGAACTTAGAAAAATACGGAAGCGTGCATTATCTATCCCGCCGCATGCATTATGTGGTTATGTATGTGAATGCCGATCGGGCGGAAGAGACGATGCGGAATATCCGTAAGTTATCCTATGTTCGCAAAATTGAGCGGTCTTACCGTGGGGAAATTAAAACCGAATACAGTAAGGACGTCCCGGACAAAACCCGCTTCTACGGACTCTAACCGAAGGTTAGACCAAGCGATTCGAATGCCAAAGCCGCGCAGCGAGCTACTCGTTGCGCGGCTTTTTTGTGTTTATACTGTCTCCTATGGATTTATAGTTCTAGAGACCTTATTTTTGACAAAAAACACTTGAATCTTGTAGAAAATTAGGGAATGATGTAATATAATAGGTAAAAGAGCTTAGTTAAAAAGACCTAATTATTGGCAAATCACTTACTTATCTATTTACAAAGACCTATACAATGAGAGGTGCGGCATGAGAGACAAGGCAACGGAACGCTGGAGAACCTATGAATCCTTCTATATTCAACTAGGGGACAAGAGAGTTGCCGATATCGTAGTAACGAACCATGCCAAGCTCCGATACCAGGACAGAATTGATCGGGATAATGTCGGGGTTGAACAGATTGCCGGATGGGCTTGGGAATGTTTAAAGCAGGGACGCATAACGCCATATTATCGCAAGGAAGAGGACGTCTATTTAATTGATGACGATCTCGTGATGGTGGCTGAATTTGCGGAAATTCCCGGAGAGTTCGACCTTGCCGGACGCCCGATGCACCGCATGATCATCGTTACCTTTCTTGGACGGATGTCGGAAACCATTGAATTGCGCGATTTGAAATCTTATTATTCCTGGCTTCGCCATTCCCGGCGAATGACGCTGATGAAGAACAGCCGCAAGCACCGCTAGGAGCTGCGGGAGTAGGCCAAGACAGAAACTAGGCCGAAGCCGAAGATGAGAAAGAAGACGTAGAACGATTTGGAAAGAAGCATGCCGTTAACCGGTCTGCTTCTTTTGACATTTTAGCCTGTTGTGTCAAATACGATTTCACCGATTTTTCTGCAACTCAAATACACCGCTCCTCCGTTCCTCGCATCCTTCCCGTCTCCTGCACCCCTGGCGTCCCTCATGGCCCTCACGTCCTTCCCAGTGCGGGGGTGGCAGTGGCAGGATAACGTAGTTTCTCCGCCCCTTTTTAACGATTATCCCGTTGCGTCAGGTCATGGAGGAAGAGAAACTGGGAACAGGAAATGCTCTGAAGTTGATAAAGTTAAAAATACGTTGCAAAAAAGCGGATCGGGTGGTTTATTGCGAAAAATATAGATATGTTGATAAGCATCTCGATTAAGCCGCATCTGCAATGGTTGAGATCCGGCGGATTACGATTAGCTGGCGGTACGAGATTGCTGGAATGGACAGGCACATCTGCAGCATGTTCTGGCGCATTTCTTCCTCGGAAAAGGACATGCGCAGGTAACGGCGTACGGTGTACTCATTCAAATACGCCTGCAAATGTGTTATTCCCAAGGCGACATACGTGCGTCTGATAGAGTCCCGTGCTTCTCTCACGACTTTCCGTAAGGGCAGATACATCCGATAAACGAAAGGGAACCACCGCTTGGTTGAGGTATGGACGTCTACATGCTTGTTGATGAACGTAGCGAGATCGTGCCGGGTAGCCCATTGCTCGCCTCCTCTTTTATGCGGTATCAGTTGAATCTTCACACGCTCGGGCTCACCAGACTCCGTGACCGTGCAGCCGGCGACGACTGCGGTGGCATAAGGTTGAGAAGCTGGATGAAAGCGGTTGGGATCCGTCCCATACTGATCGCGGTTCACCTTCACCTCTCCAGAGAGCAGCTCCCGGGCATCACATTCACCGAGGGTATGGCGGATTTTGTGCAGCATGAGCCACGCGGTCTTGTAGGTAACTTGGATCACCTGACTCAACCGCAGCGCTGAGATACCGTCGGGAAGCAGGAACAGCTCCATAGCTTGAAACCATTTCACCAAAGGCAGATGGGTTCTTTCAAAAATCGTACCCACCAAAGGCGAGGCTTGATAGCTGCATCTTCTGCACTCAAACAAAGGAAGTCGTCGGGAGGACAGACGGGTGCATTTGGTATAAGCGCAGCGCGGGCAGACGAAGCCGTCTGGCCACTTCATAGCGATGATCGCCTCGATACAGTCGGCCTCACTTTGAAAACGGCTGCTGATAGGTTGAAGCAGCTCTTTATTCATACCTAACTCCATGTCGGATCCCTCCAATGTGAATCTTCCCAACTCCAAAATTACGAACTAATGTTCTCTTTTTAAATTATACCAAACATATGTTCTGTACACAAGAAAAAACTCCCAAAAAATCAACTTACTCAATTGACCCCAATTAATCCTGAAGGGTCAGCTTTCTGGGACTGTCTCATTTAGAAAACCTCCTTCCACAATTCCTAATTTCTGAGCGAAAGGGATAATGGTGCAAAAGAGGCGCGAACAAGACCATATGCGGGCACATAAAGGGCACAGAAGTGATAAGAGCCATCGGATGTAGGGCAGGCGTTTTTTGATAGGGCAACAATTCATGGGACTAGCACTTTATGTAGTTGGCCCGGGCATGCTATTGTTAATGGAGAGCTTTGCAATGGAAAGAAAGGGGAGTGCCGGACGATGGCGTTAAACTATCACCAGCTTCATATTTTCTATACGGTGGCGCAGCGTGGCAGCTTCTCGGCTGCAGCCCAGGCACTGCACATGACTCAGCCTGCGGTTACGATGCAAATCCAATCGCTGGAAGATTACTTCGGCACGAAGCTACTGATCCGTTCTACGAAAAAGATCGAATTAACGGAAGCCGGCCAAACTTTGCTGCCGTTTGCTCGCCAGAGCGTGGAGTTAATTCGTGAAACAGAGCAGGCCATGTCGCGGCATACATCGATGCTGGAGGGGCGGCTGCAGCTCGGCTCCAGCTTGACGATCGGGGAATACGTCCTCCCTCGGCTCCTTGGGCCGTTTGGACAGCGATACCCTCATATCTCAATCGTGATGAAGGTGATCAACACGACGCAAATCATCGAGGAGATCCTGAATCACCAGCTGAGTTTCGGGTTAGTTGAAGCGCCGGTTCAACATCCGGACTTGGTATCCGAGCCTGTCATGGAGGATGAGCTCAAGCTAATTGTTCCCGCAGGCCACCCGTTGTCGGGGAGAAGGTCTGTAACGGTGGAGGAAGCGATTCATTACCCTTTTGTACTGCGGGAAAAAGGCTCTGGCACTCGTCAGGTGATGGAGGATGAACTGCGGAGATGCGGTGTTGACATCAATCAAATTCGTACTGTTATGGAACTCGGCAGCACGGGGGCGGTAAAATCGGCGGTCGAGGCCGGGATTGGCATCACGATTATTTCACCTTCTTCCGTTAAGCATGAGCAGGCGCTGGGACTGCTGGAGGTGCTGGATATTGAAGGGTTGTCTTTTAAACGGATGTTTTATTCGATCCACTTGAAATCGACGCTGTTGCCGGTCACAGCGGTGACGTTTTTGACTTTCCTGCGGGAATATCCGCAAACTACGTAAAAGACATTGCGAAAATGAAGGATGGGATAACATGGAACCACATATGGCAAACGAACGTTACGACCTTCATTCACATACCCAAGCTTCGGACGGGATGAATAAGCCGGCGGAAAACGTAAGGCTGGCCAAGGAGAAAGGGCTGACGGGCTTGGCCATCACAGATCACGATACCGTTGCCGGGATTGAGGAGGCTTTGCTGGCCGGGAAGGAGCTTGGCGTGGACGTTGTCCCCGGCATCGAAATCAGCACCCGCGCCGGGGGCAAAGACATCCATGTGTTGGGGTACTTCCTGAATTTCGAGGATGAACACCTTCTGGAGCGCTTGGCCCGGCTTCGGTCGGTTCGGGAGGAGCGAAATACCCTAATTATCGCGAAGCTGCAGCAATTAGGCCTTGAGATTACGATGGAGGAAGTGAAGGCTGGGGTGGCCCGGCCGCTGCGTCCGGGTGAAAGCTTGGGCCGGCCTCATATCGCCGATGTTCTCGTCCGCAAGGGGTACGTGTCGGATATGCGCGTGGCCTTTGATCGGTATTTGTCCGAAGGCAAACCAGGATATGCTTCTCTGCCGCGTATATCGCCGGAGGAGGCGATCACGTGGATTCATGAGGGAGGCGGCGCGGCGGTGTTAGCGCATCCGGGCTTGTACGGGGACGACGAGCTGGTGCGGTCGATCCTGGAGCGTGGGAAGCCGGACGGGATAGAAGTGTACCACTCTGACCACGGGGCGGAGGAGGAGATCCGTTATGCCGCCATGGCCGAGCAGTACGGGCTTATCGTGACCGGGGGATCCGATTATCACGGCGTGCGGCAGGGTGTTGTTTTTCACGGTGATTTGGGTGGACGCACGGCACCGCCGGGTACGGTGGAACGGTTGAAACAGGCGGCGGAGGCGGCCAGACGGGCTGAGAAAAACTGAAAAAACGGTGGTCCAAAGGGTCAATGAATCTATGATCCCTTTTGGAGCACCGTTTTTTATTGGGCAAATGTAAAAGTGCAGTCCGTTAGGCGTGAATCCGTGCAAATCCCCAGGTGAAGCTGAGAATCTACTGTACTTTTGCATCTGATTGATTCAATTCGGCGGTTTTGGATGGGGTTCAACTGCACTTTTACATTTGAGACTTTGCCAACAATCATCAGCCGTTCTTCACTGTGTTCGGCAACGATTTAATGAGCTGCTCATCTGGCGTGACGTACAACGTCCGCTGGTGATCGTAAATGACGAAGCCAGGCTTGGCGCCGTTTGGTTTGCGGACGTAGCGGATGAGGGTGCAGTCCACCGGGACGCTGCTTGATTGCTTCGCCTGGCTGAAATAGGCGGCAAGCTGCGCAGCTTCGTTTAACGTCGCATCGCCATATGAGTCGCTTCGGATTAGCACGTGTGAGCCCGGGATATCTTTCGTATGGAGCCAGGTATCGTTGGGTTTGCCGAGCCGGTTGGTGACGTATTCGTTTTGCAGATTGTTTTTGCCCACGTAAATTTCGATGCCCTCCGACGAAGTATAGACGTGCAACGTCGGACGGTCGTTCTTTTTCTTCTTCTTGCCCCGTTTGGCCCGGTCCCGCAAATATCCCTGCTGGGTCAACTCCTCGCGGATCTCGTCGATATCGCTTAACGTCGCATCGTTCAACTGCTGCAGCAAGCCATCGAGGTAAGCAATTTCCTCTTTAGCCAGCTTCATCTGTTCCTCGATGACGGCGAGGCTGTTTTTGAATTTGTTGTACTTCTTAAAGTACCGCTGGGCGTTCTCCGAAGGGGTCAGCAGCGGATCCAGCGGGATGGTCTCCATTCCCTGCGCTTCATCGTAGTAGTTGACCAACTCAACGCTGGTGTCGCCTTTGCGGATCGTATGCAGCGAAGGCAGCAGCAGCTCGCCCCAGATGCGGTAACGTTCGGCATCTTCGGCTTCGCTCAGATCTTTCTTCAGGTTAGTTAGCTTCTTTATGTTCTTGTTCCGCTCGTTTTGCAGGAAGCGCAGCAGGTCGTTCGTTTTCTGCTTGACCGTATCCCGCAGCGCTTTATCCCCGTAATAGTCCTCCATGCATTCGCTGATCGAAGGATAGGTTCGAATCTCCCCGTGGGCGCTTGTGAGCCGAATGGCGGAGAAGATGCTTTTCCCTTTGGCGTTTTCGCCGGTCATGGGGGCATACTTCTGGCTGCGAACCTCCTCCATCAATCCGTCAAAAGCTAACCATAACCGCTCCGCTTCCTCCGGATTCAGCCCGATCTCCGCTGCAACGCCGCTGACCCCGGTGCGGGCATAGATTTCGCCGGCGATCAGCGGGCTCAGCCCGGCGAAGGCATCGACCAGCCAGCCGCTGCCGGTGCCTTTGCCTTCGGCTGTTGCCGCTTGCCAGGCGGCCATAAAAGCCGCACGATCCGCTTCGAGCGGATGAAGCTTGTGCTGCTCCGGCGGCGCTGTATAGGCGAAGCCGGGCATGACGATCCGATAGCCGGAAATGGCCGGCGTCACGTGATGAATTCCGTCCAACTGGGTACCGGTGGCCGGGTCCACCAGGATGATGTTGCTGTGCCGTCCCATCAATTCGATGATGATCCGCTTGATAGACAAATCGCCGAGCTCATCGCGCGTGCGGACGTCGATATGGATGATCCGCTCCATGCTGACCTGCGTCACCGCTTCGATAGTCCCACCCTCGCAGTGCTTGCGCAGCAGCATGCAGAACATCGGCGCCTCCAGCGGATTCGGAAACGAGGCTTCCGTAAAATGAACCCGCGGGTACGTCGGATTCGCCGACAGTAGGAGCCGCTTATTGCCGGCCTGCGTGCGCAGGTGAAAGACGAGGTCGCTTTCCGCGGGCTGATGTATTTTATTGATGCGACCGCCGATGCAGGTTTGCAATTCGTGTACGATCGCTCGGGTTACGATGCCGTCGAGTGCCATTTTATGATAATCTCCTGTTCTGAAACTTTTGTATGAAAGCGGCGGCTTCACGAGAAAGCCCTCCTCTATGATGCCATACTTCGGGCAAAAACTTAAGGGCTCCCCTGTGATAATTTGGGACTGGCTAGAATACATTTACCCTAGGTGGAAAAGCCTTCACGCCGATACTGCATAATAAACGGAAGGGGAATTAAGGAGGATGGAACAAAAAAACTGGCACCAGTGGAGCAGTGATGCGCTTCTGCAACACTTCGGCGTCACGCGTGAACAGGGCCTGACCGATGAAGAAGCGCAGAAGAGACGCGAGGAATTTGGCTGGAACGAACTGCAGGAAGGAGAGCGCATCTCCCCGATTCTGCTGTTCCTGAACCAGTTCAAGGATTTTATGATGCTGGTGCTGATGGGTGCCACGCTGATTTCCGGTTTTCTCGGCGAGTATCTGGATGCCGTCACAATCATCGCCATCATCATTCTGAACGGGGTGCTTGGATTCATCCAAGAATTCCGTGCGGAGCGTTCCCTGCGGGCATTAAAAGAGCTGTCCGCGCCCCATGCCAATGTGCTGCGCCAAGGCGTCGTCAAGAACATTCCAGCCAGAGAGCTTGTTCCAGGGGATATCGTCCTGCTGGAAAGCGGGGACCGGATTCCAGCTGACATCCGGTGGTTATCTACGAACAGCCTGGACGTGGAAGAATCCGCTTTGACCGGCGAATCGCATCCGGTGGGCAAACATGCGGGGGTGCTGAGTGAAAGTGACGTTCCGCTGGGAGACCAGAAGAACATCGGCTTCATGGGCACGATGATCACCCGCGGTACGGGCCGGGGGATCGTGATCCGCACGGGCATGGACACCGAGATGGGGAAAATCGCCGATTTGATTCAAAATACCGAGGTCCAGGAAACCCCGCTGCAACGGCGTCTGGAGCAGCTCGGCAAAATTTTGATTTATATGGCGCTTGGCTTGACCGTCGTTGTGGTGCTCCTGGGGATTCTGCAAGGGCAGCCGGCCGCCAGCATGTTCTTTGCCGGAGTGAGTCTTGCCGTTGCTGCTATACCGGAAGGTCTGCCGGCCATCGTGACGATTGCGTTGGCGCTGGGTGTGCAGCGCATGATCAAACGCAAAGCAATCGTTCGCAAGCTACCGTCGGTGGAGACGCTGGGCTGCGCTACGGTCATCTGTTCGGACAAGACCGGTACGCTAACCCAAAACAAAATGACCGTAACCCGGTTGTGGCTGGAAGGCAGATCGCTGGAAGTGACGGGCGAAGGCTACGAGCCGGTTGGCAATATTCTGGACCAAGGCGTGCCCGTCGATTTGCGCAATGACCAAAGCTTGCGCCGGATGCTGCAGATCAGCGCGTTGTGCAGCAATGCGGTCATCTATGACGACGATCCGGAGAAGCGCGGCCGCCGCAAGACGAAGGAGGACGCCGCTGCAGGCGGATCGGTCTGGAAGCTGAAGGGCGATCCAACCGAGGGGGCGCTGGTGACGCTGGCGTCCAAAATGGGCATGACGCCGGCAGCCTTAAGCGGAACGTATGTCCGCGATCTGGAGTTTCCTTTTGATTCCAAGCGGAAGCGGATGTCCGTCATCGTCTCCCATCAAGGCGGCAAAATGGCGCTCGTCAAAGGAGCACCGGATATGCTGCTCGAGCGCTGCTCCTATATCCTGTGGGATGGCAAAGTGGTGCCTTTCACGGGCACATTCCGGCAGAAAGTGCAAGCGGCCAACGAACAAATGGCCCGCAGTGCACTCCGCGTGCTTGGGTTGGCCTACCGCGACTTGAAGCCAACCGAAGGGGCGGAGCATGAAGATCAAGTGGAATCGCAGCTGATCTTCGTGGGTCTGACCGGTATGATCGACCCGCCGCGCCGCGAAGCGCGGGACGCGATTACCGTCTGCCGCCGCGCAGGCATCAAAACGGTGATGATCACCGGCGACCATGGGCTGACCGCCGAAGCGATCGCTGCCGATCTGGGGATTTTGCCGCGGGGCGGTACCTCGATGTCGGGCCAGCAGCTGGAGGCGCTGAGCGATGAGGAGCTGGAGAAGCAGGTAGACAACATCTACGTCTATTCCCGGGTGTCGCCGGAGCATAAGCTGCGGATCGTGAAGGCACTGCAGCGGAACGGGCATGTGGTGGCGATGACCGGCGATGGGGTAAACGACGCGCCGGCGATCAAAGCCGCTGATATCGGCATCGCCATGGGCATGACGGGCACGGACGTCTCCAAAGAAGCGTCCTCGCTGATCCTCAACGACGATAACTTTACGTCAATCGTTGCCGCAATCGAGGAAGGACGCAGCATTTACGAGAACATCCGTAAATTCATCCGTTATTTGCTGGCCTCCAATGTCGGCGAAATCCTGACGATGTTCTTCGCCATGCTGGCGGGCTTGCCGCTGCCGCTGCTGCCGATCCAAATTTTGTGGGTCAACCTGGTGACCGATGGTTTGCCGGCGATGGCACTGGGCGTCGATCAACCGGAAAAAGACTTGATGGAGCACAAGCCGCGCGGCGCAAACGAAAACATTTTTGCCCGCCGGTTAGGTTGGAAAATCATCAGCCGCGGAGTGCTGATCGGCGTATGCACGCTGGGCGCGTTTTGGTTGACGCTGCGCTATGCGCCATCGGATCCGGCCCAACTGGTCAAAGCGCAATCGGTCGCCTTTGCCACCCTGGTCATGGCGCAGCTGATCCATGTGTTCGATTGCCGCAGCTCGCGGTCGATTTTTCACCGTAATATTTTGCAAAATAAATATCTGGTTGCCGCTGTCCTGTCGTCGATTGTGTTGCTGCTTGGCGTAATGTACATTGAACCGCTGCAGCCGATCTTCAAAACGGTACCGCTTGGCACGCGGGAGTGGGCGATCACCCTGGTGGCCGCTGGCATTCCGACCTTCCTGATGGGCGCGGGCAGCGTCTGGTCAGGCAATCGGAAACGGCGCAGCAGCGGGCCGCGTCCCTTTGTCACCGCGAAAAGTACAAATATTCGTGCATAAAATCAATAGCTTTTGAACCTGGCAAAAGCTAGACTAACCCTATCATCCAACGATGCAGGAGTGGGGTTAGCATGGAATTTACAAAAATGCATGGACTAGGTAACGACTTTCTCGTATTTTATGGTGAACAACAGCTGCCGGATAACGTATCTGAACTGGCGATTCGGTGGTGTGACCGATATTTTGGCGTCGGCGGAGACGGATTGGTGTTTATTCTCCCGTCGGACAAAGCGGATTTCAAAATGCGGATCATTAATTCAGACGGCACGGAAGCTGAACAATGCGGCAACGCGATTCGCTGCGTAGCCAAATACGTCTACGACAACCGTCTGGTGGATAAAGACAGCGTAACGATTGAAACGTTGGGAGCAGGCGTTCAGCAAGTGACCTTGCAGGTCGAGGACGGTGTGGTCAAAACGGTGCGGGTCGACATGGGCGAACCGATCCTGGACGGCCTGACGATCCCAACGACGCTGAATCAGAATCCGGTGGTGAGCCAGCCGATTGAGACGAACGGCCAGGAATTTAAGTTTACGGCCGTCTCTATGGGCAATCCGCATTGCGTCATCTATGTGGATGATGCGCCGAATTTCGATGTGACGACATGGGGACCAAAGCTGGAGGTACATCCGTACTTCCCGCGCAAGATCAACGTAGAGTTCGCCACCGTGACGAACCGCCAGCGGGTGGAGATGCGCGTATGGGAACGCGGGGCGGGCCCAACGCTGGCTTGCGGTACTGGTGCTTGCGCCACACTGGTATCCTCCGTACTGAACGGATTGACGGATCGTGCCGCCTGGATTGGACTCAAGGGCGGAGACCTGTTTATCGAATGGGATGAACGCGACAATCATGTATACATGACGGGGCCGGCCGAAGCGGTGTACAAAGGCAGCGTCGAAATATAAGAGGTTCATTAAATTAGGATGGAACGATTGCCGGGATCCCTGATCGGGGACCCGGCTTTTTTTACGATAACTGCCAGCGATATTCGGGAACGATACCTTATCAATCGGAGCGATTTATGATAAATTAATATGATAATAGTTTGCGCCGGGATTGATTCATACAGCGATATAACATCACGGCAGTCAGGGGGCAGAAGCATGAAACCGGATTTGCGTACGACTTTGGAGCGCGAAATTATCGTCGGCGACGGGGCCATGGGGACGTATTTGTACCAGTTGGGTTTTCCGGTCGGCATTTCTTATGAAGAATTTAATTTGCTGCGCCCCGACGTGATCGGCGACATCCATCGCCGTTATCTCGATGCCGGGGCACGGCTGCTGGAAACCAATACGTTTTCGGCGAATTACTATAAATTGTCCAAATTCGGACTGGAGGCCAAGGTGGAGGACATCAACCGGGCTGCGGTACGGATCGCCAAGCAAGCGGCGGGCGAACGTGCGTATGTCGCGGGAGCGGTTGGTTCCATCCGCGGCGGCAAGCGGGCGAACGTCACCGTCCAAGAGCTCGGGAAATACTTCGAGCAGCAAATTGCTGCCTTGCTGAGCGAAGGGGTGGATGCGCTGCTGTTCGAGACGTTTTACGACCTTGGGGAAATGCGGATCGCTTTGGGACAAGCCCGCAAGCTGACGGATGTTCCGGTCATTTGCCAGTTCGCCGTCGATCAAATCGGACGCACGCTGGACGGATTTACGATTCCGCAGGCGTTTGGAGCGCTGGTTGAAGAAGGGGCAGACGTGGTTGGCTTCAACTGCCATTCCGGTCCAAAAGGAATCATGGGTGTCATGGACGACGTGGAGGGGCCGCTCAACGTGCCGATGTCCGTTTTCCCAAATGCAGGTTTGGCGGACTATATCGATGGAGAATATGTATATGGAGCGACTCCCGATTATTTTGGGGAGTGCGCCCGTGCTTTTGCCGATTTGGGGGCGAGATTGATCGGAGGCTGCTGCGGTACGACGCCGGAGCATATCGCCGCCATGGCGAAGGCCTTGGAAGGGTATGCCGCTCAGCCGCTGGCGAAGGAACGGAAGCTGCCTGAACCGCATCTATCCGCTAGCGTATCGCTCAACGAGCAGCCGAATGCGGTGCCTGCGGGCTCCAGCGAAACGGGTGCTGTTTCCGGCGGCGGGGAGAATCGCAAGCTTCCGAGCTTGACCGAGCTCGTGAAAGAGCGGCATACCGTCATCGTTGAGCTGGACCCGCCACGCGACCTGGATATCGGGAAATTCATGGAGGGCGCAGCCGCTTTGAAAGAGGCGGGCATCGATGCGCTCACGCTGGCAGATAACTCGCTGGCCGTAACGCGGATGAGCAACATGGCGCTTGGACATCTCGTCCAATCTCAGCTCGGCTTGAGACCGCTGGTGCATATCGCCTGCCGGGACCGCAATCTCATCGGCACACAATCGCATATGATGGGCTTCGATGCGCTGGGCATCGACCACGTGCTCGCTGTGACGGGCGACCCTGCCCGCTTTGGCGATCTGCCGGGAGCGAGTTCTGTGTACGACTTGACGTCGTTTGAGATCATTCGCATGATCAAGCAGCTGAACGAAGGGATTTCTTTTTCCGGGAAGCCTTTGAAGCAAAAAGCCAAATTCGTCGTAGGCGCTGCGTTTAATCCGAATGTGAAGCATTTGCACAAAGCGGTGGAGCGATTGGAGAAGAAGATCGCTTCCGGCGCCGATTACATCATGACCCAGCCAGTATACGATCCGGAGCTGATCGTGGCGATCAAGCAGGCGACGGCGCATTTGGACGTGCCGATCTTCATCGGCATTATGCCGCTGGCCAGCGGCAAAAACGCCGAATATTTGCATAATGAGGTGCCCGGAATCCAGCTGTCGGATGAAGTCCGCAAGCGGATGGAAGGACTGCAAGGCGAAGAGGGGCGGGCGATGGGCGTCGAGATCGCCAAAGAGCTGCTCGACACGGCGATGGAGCATTTTAACGGAATTTATCTCATGACGCCGTTTATGTTCTATGAAATGAATGTCGCTTTAACGAATTATATTCGCGAGAAGTCCAAACGGGACTCGGCCCACTTGTCTCGGTTGTCATAATCAATTACAATAGGGTAACGGATGTGATGCCTATGTCGCACAGTATGACTGGGTACGGTGGGGCCGTCAGATCGTATGGCGGTTACGTCGTCCAATTTGAAATCAAGTCCGTCAACCATCGGTATGCTGAGGTTGTTCTGCGGATGCCGCGGGAATGGACGTGCTACGAAGACGGACTAAGGCGCCTGGTTCAGCGCCATATCAAACGGGGACGCATTGATGTATACATCAGTAAAGAACGCGATGAATCCGGCACCCTTCCTTACGTATTAAACCGTCCGGTCGTCGAAGCGTACCTAAAGGCAGCGGGTGAGCTCGCCAAGCACTATGGTGTCGACGCGAAGCTAAGCGCCAGAGATTTGCTATCCCTGCCGGATGCCTTGACGACGCCCGAGGAAGCAGCCCCGGCCGGCAGTGCTGATCCCGGATGGGAACAGGTGCTGACCGAAGGCTTGGAGGAAGCGCTGATTGGGCTTTTAGGTATGCGGGAACGGGAAGGGAAGCATTTGGCCGCCGATTTGGGTGAGCGACTGCAGCGGCTGGAAGCGATCCACGGCGAAATGGTTCGGTTGGCTCCGGAAGTCGTGAAAGAGTACCGGAGCCGTCTGAAAAATCGGCTAGCCGAACTGTTGGAGGGGAACTACGACGAGCAGCGATTTGCGATGGAAGTGGCCGTGTTTGCAGACCGGTCTAACATCGATGAGGAGCTGATTCGGCTGAAGAGCCACTTCGAACAGTGCCGCAGTCTGCTTCAAGCTTATGAACCGGTAGGGCGCAAGCTGGATTTTCTCATACAGGAAATGAACCGGGAAACCAATACGATTGGATCTAAAGCCAATCATTTGGCTCTAGTCAACCTGGTTGTCGAGTTGAAGGCCGAGTTAGAGAAGATCCGCGAGCAGGCGGCGAATCTCGAGTAAGCCATCTACCCGGCGCCGGGTGAGTCAAGCAAATTAGGGGGAACTACCTGAATATGGCAATTAAACTTATTAACATCGGCTTCGGTAATATCGTATCGGCCAACCGGATCATATCGATCGTCAGCCCCGAGTCTGCGCCGATCAAGCGGATCATTCAGGAGGCGAGAGATCGCCACATGCTGATCGATGCTACATACGGGCGGCGTACGCGCGCGGTGATCATCACGGACAGCGATCATGTGATATTATCGGCGGTACAGCCAGAGACCGTCGCTCATCGTTTGTCCACCAAGGAAGAAGACAACGACGAATAAAATGGAGAGAGCTATGTCTAAAGGGTTACTTATCGTATTATCCGGACCGTCTGGCGTTGGCAAAGGAACAGTATGCACTGAGCTGCGCAAGCGGATGCCGGAGCTGGTTTATTCCGTCTCGGCCACCACACGGCAACCCCGGGCGGGGGAAGAGAACGGCGTCAATTATTTTTTCAAAACCCGTGAGCAATTCCAGGAAATGATCGAGAACGATCAGCTTCTGGAGTATGCGGAGTACGTAGGCAATTTTTACGGGACTCCCCGCGATTTCGTGGAGGAGACGCTGGCTGGCGGGAAAGATATCATTTTGGAAATCGAAGTTCAGGGGGCGCTCAAGGTTAAGGAGAAATTCCCTGAGGGCGTGTTCGTGTTCCTGCTTCCCCCGTCGCTTGATGAGCTGAAAGGCCGGATTCAAGGTCGGGGAACGGAGAACCAGGCGACGATCGATCACCGCATGAGCGTGGCGGCCCATGAGATCGGACTGATGGAGAATTATGATTACGCCGTCGTCAATGACGAGATCGATTTAGCTTGCCAGAGAATACAATCCATTATCATCGCTGAGCATTGCAGAATCCGAAAGTCGTGCTAGCTAACGCTTCATATGGCGATGAGTCCAAATAAGAAGAGGTGTTTTTGAACATGCTGTATCCATCGATTGACAAGATGCTTGGAAAAGTCGGCAGCAAATACTCTTTGGTTGTTGCGGCTTCCCGGCGCGCGAGACAGCTGCGCGAAGGCGAGAAGAGCGAACTGAAGCAACCGAAGTCGCACAAGCCAGTGGGCATTGCCCTCGAAGAGATCTACGGGGACTACATTAAGCTGAAACAAGATGACGTAGTGTCGGAAGAGATCAACAAAGACTAATTCCAGACTAACTCAGAGAACAAAGCATATACGAAAGGCCTCCGGGCTTCTTTTTACGACAACCGCGAGGTTGTTATTTTTTTCGTTTGGGGAAAGCGAGGGGTAGCGATGTTAACCGGCAAGAAGGTTTTATTAGGCGTGACCGGCGGCATTGCCGCGTTTAAAGCGGCATCCTTGTGCAGCAAGCTGGTGAAGGAAGGCGCGGAGGTCCGCGTCATTATGACCCAATCTGCAACCAAATTTATCACAGAGCTGACGATGCAGGCGTTATCGAAAAATTTCGTATACACCGATACCTTTGACGAAAAACACGCCGAATCCATCGCACATATTAATTTAGCGGATTGGGCTGATCTGGTGCTGGTCGCTCCGGCCACCGCAAACATCATCGGCAAAATGGCGGCGGGGATCGCAGATGAGATGCTCTCGACGACGCTGCTGGCGACCCAGGCGCCGATTATGCTGGCACCGGCGATGAATGTGCACATGTACGAGCACCCGGCGGTTGTCCGCAATATGGCGGAGCTGACGGCGCGCGGCGTCATGATGATCGAGCCCGGCGAAGGCCTCCTGGCGTGCGGATATGTCGGGAAAGGACGGATGGAGGAGCCGGAGACGATCGTCCGGGTGGTGAAGGATTATTTTGCACGGGAAGCTCGCATCGCGCAGAAGCCTTTGGCCGGCAAAAAAGTCGTCGTCACCGCGGGAGGGACCGTGGAACGAATTGACCCGGTTCGCTATATCACCAACGATTCCTCGGGAAAAATGGGCTTCGCCATCGCCAAAGCGGCGCAGCGCCTTGGTGCCGAGGTCGTGCTGATCGCTGGGCATACGCAGGTGGAGCCTCCGGTCGGCATTCCGGTTACCCGCGTACAGTCGGCTCAAGACATGTTTGAGGCGGTGCAGGCGGCATGGGCGAATACCGACATCCTCGTTAAGGCCGCCGCCGTAGCGGATTACCGGCCAAAGGAAGCGGCCGTACAGAAGATCAAAAAAACCGGGGATTCGCTTGTGCTGGAGCTCGTAAAAAACATCGATATCCTGGAGACCCTAGGCAAGCAAAAAACAACGCAGTTCCTGATCGGCTTTGCCGCCGAAACGGAAAATGTGGAGCAGCACGCCATGGATAAGCTGAAGCGCAAAAACTGCGATCTTCTGGTTGCTAACGATGTGACCGTGCAGGGAGCGGGATTTGGTTCCGAAACCAACATCGTGAACATCTACGACGCATCCGGCTTAGTTCGATCTGTGCCGCAGATGACCAAGGATGAGGTGGCGTTGCAGATTATGGAGCTGGCTGCCGAACGGTTGGCGGGAAATGACCGATGACCTACCGTATGGCCAAAGTGATTGTTGATGTGCCGAGCCGGGAAACCGACCGGCCTTTTGACTATTTAATCCCTGAATCGATGGCCGGCTGGATCGAGGTGGGCAGCCGGGTAGGTGTTCCGTTCGGGCGCCGTACGGTTCAGGGCTTTGTCGTGTCCTTACATGAGCAGCCGGAGATGGACCCGGCGCGGATGAAGCCGATTCAGGAATTGCTTGACATGATGCCGCCGCTGCCGCCGGACCTGGTGGAATTGGCGGAGTGGATGAGCCGCAAATATGCCTGCAGTCTGATTGCAGCGCTGCAAGCGATGATTCCAGCGGCACTGAAGGGCAAGGCCGAGCGGTATATTCGTGTGGCGGATGACGCAGCTGAAGAAGGGGCATTGACCGGGGCGGATGGACGGGCAGAAGGCGAAAACCATGCCTTTACGTTCCCACATTTGCTCACGCCTAAGGAAGAGGAAATTTTACGTTTCGTCCGGGCCTCCGATACCGTCACGATGAATCAGCTTGGGACCAAATATCCGGAGGCTGCTGGCCTCATCAAAGATATGCTGGCCCGGGGCGTGCTGACGGAAAGCCAGGCGATCAAGGACAAGGTGCGCAAGAAGACGGTCAAAACCGTTGCTGCCGCTGTCAGCGGTCAGGCGGCGCAGGGGGCGCTCGCGTCGTTTGGCCCGCAGGCGCGCCGGCAAAAGGAAGTGCTGCAATACTTGCTGGAGGTTGGGTTGCCGCAGTCGCTTCAAGATGTCCTGTCGACGCTGCAGGTGACCGCCGGTACCGTGAAGAAGCTGGCGGAGAAGGGCTTTGCCGTCATCGAGGATGTCGAGGTGTTCCGCGATCCATACCAAGGCCGGCGCTTCCAACGCAGCGAGCCGCTGCCGCGCACGCCGGAGCAGGAGCTGGTGTACCGCCGTCTCGCGGAAACGCTGGACGCCCAGCGGCATGAAGTGTTCTTGCTGCACGGCGTGACGGGCAGCGGCAAAACCGAGGTGTACTTGCAGACGATCGAACGCTGCATCGCTTCGGGTCGTCAGGCGATCGTGCTCGTGCCGGAAATTTCGCTGACCCCGCAAATGGTTGAACGGTTTAAGGGGCGCTTTGGCGCGAAGGTGGCGGTACTGCACAGCCGCCTGTCCACCGGCGAACGGTACGACGAATGGCGCAAAATCCGCGAAGGCCGCGTGGAAGTGGCGATTGGCGCGCGCTCGGCCATCTTCGCCCCGTTCAGCCGGCTTGGTCTGATTGTGATGGACGAAGAGCATGAAACCTCCTACAAGCAGGAGGAAACGCCAAAATACCATGCCCGCGATGTGGCGGTGAGACGGGCCCGCCAGCATGGGGCCGCCGTGATTCTAGGTTCGGCCACGCCGTCGCTGGAAAGCTACCACGCGGCGCGTTCCGGAGGCGGCGAGTTCGGGGAGTTTGCCCCGATCCTGCTGGAGATGAAGCAGCGTCCGGCTGGCAGCCGGCTGCCCGGCGTTCAGATCGTCGATATGCGCGAGGAGCTGAAGGAAGGCAACCGCTCGATGTTCAGCCGCGCGCTGCATCAAGGCATTGCCGCCCGCCTGGAGCGCGGCGAGCAAACCGTGTTGTTGCTGAACCGGCGTGGGTATTCGACGTTTGTGATGTGCCGGACCTGCGGATATGTGGCGAGTTGTCCGAATTGCGACATCTCGTTGACCTATCATCAGAAGTCAAACAACCTGCGTTGTCATTATTGCGGTTATGCGGAAGCCGCACCGTCTGTTTGCCCGGAATGCGGCAGCGAGCATATCCGTTATTTCGGTACTGGAACCCAGCGGGTGGAAGGGGAGCTGGCCAAGCTGTTTCCTGGCATCCGCGTTATTCGCATGGACGTTGACACGACTAGCGAAAAAGGCGCCCATGAGAAGCTGTTGCAGGCGTTCCGCGAGAAAAAAGGCGATGTACTGCTAGGCACGCAGATGGTAGCAAAGGGGCTGGATTTTCCTGACGTGACGCTGGTTGGCGTAATCGCGGCGGATACGGCGCTGAATTTCCCGGATTTCCGTTCGGCGGAGAAAACGTTCCAGCTGCTCACGCAGGTTGCCGGCCGCGCAGGGCGGCACCAGCTGCCCGGAGAGGTATTTATCCAGTCTTACATGCCGGAGCATTATTCGATCGTACACGCCAGCGGCCACGATTATTTATCGTTTGTCCGCGAGGAGCTGAAGACGCGTAAGACGATGCATTATCCGCCGTACAGCCGGCTGATCCTGGTTACGCTGTCGCATGAGAAGCTGCCGCTGCTGCTGCGGATGGCTGAGAATTTTGCCGGCGACCTGCGGGCGAAAGCCCAGCGCCAGGGATGGTTCGGCAGCCTGGACCGGTTCGTGCCGGCGGCGCTGGACATTCTTGGCCCGGTAGCTTCGCCGATCCCGCGTATCAAGAACCGCTATCGGATCCAGTGCATGGTGAAATACCGCGGCGACCTTGATGCGGTGAGCCTGGTCCAGGAGACAGCAGCGGCGACGCTGGACCAATGGCGCGATGCATTGCTTCAGATCAGTATCGATGTCGATCCGCAAATGCTGATGTAAGCACGGAAGAAATGATCCATTTTTCATCCGCTAGCATATATTTGGGATAAAATAGGGAAAGAGCAAAAGAAACTATGAAAGTGAAGACGGGAAAGGGAGTGCCATCATGGCGATTCGGATTATTGTTAAGGAACCGGATGAAGTGCTACATCAGGTAGCTAAAGAAGTGAAGAAGATTACGCCTAATATTCAAAAACTGTTGACGGATATGGCGGATACGATGTACGACGCGGAGGGCGTAGGTCTGGCTGCACCGCAAATCGGCATCCTCAAGCGGGTGATCGTGGTTGATGTCGGCGATGAGCACGGGCTGATTGAGCTGATCAATCCCGAGATCGTGTCCAAGGAAGGCGAGCAATTCGGACCGGAAGGCTGCCTCAGCATTCCGGGGTATCGCGGAGATGTTCGCCGTGCCATGACCGTCACCGTCAAAGGGCTGGACCGCAATGGCAACGAAGTGACTTATACGGGCTCCGAGCTGCTGGCGCGCGCGTTCCAGCATGAAATCGACCATCTGAACGGCGTATTGTATACGGACATTGCGGAAAGAGTGTACGAGATTACCCCTGAGGGTGAAGAGAAGGAGTGAACAGCGCCCGATGAATATCGTATTTATGGGGACGCCAGCGTTTGCGGTGCCTTCGCTGGAAGGACTGCTGCGCGAAGGGTACAACGTCGTAGGCGTGGTCACGCAGCCGGATCGGCCGCAGGGGCGCAAAAAAGTGCTGACGCCAACGCCGGTCAAGGAAGCCGCTTTGCGTCATGGGCTTCCCGTGCTGCAGCCGGCGCGGATGCGTGCGCCGGAGGCGGTGGCCGAGGTCGCCGCTTTGCAGCCCGATTTGATCGTCACTGCGGCGTACGGGCAAATTCTGCCGAAGGGCGTGCTGGACCTGCCGAAGTACGGCTGCCTGAACGTGCACGGCTCGCTGCTGCCGAAATACCGCGGCGGGGCACCGATCCAACGGGCGATTATGGGCGGCGAGAAAGAAACGGGCATCACCTTGATGTACATGGCCGAGGGGCTTGACACCGGCGATATGATCGCCAAGACGGTGGTGCCGATCGACGATGAGGATACGTCGGGGACGTTGTTCGAGAAGCTGAGCGAAGCCGGGGCGCGGCTGCTGCTGGAGCAGCTTCCGCTGATCCTTGAGGGTAAGGCGGAGCGGATTCCGCAGAACGATGCGGAAGCGACTTATGCACCAAATCTGACACGGGAGGATGAGCGCATCGATTGGAGCGCGACCTCGCGGCAAATTTATGATCGCGTGCGGGGGCTGGTGCCTTTTGCCGGCGGGTTTACGACTTGGAACGGTGAGGTATTTAAGGTTTGGGCGGTGGCCAAGCCTGCGGAGGCAGGAACTTCTGCGGGCGGGGCCGCGTCGACGTCTGAACCAGCGCCGGGGACGGTGCTTGAGCTTTCGTCACAGGGCATCAAAGTGAAAACCGGGGACGGCGCGGTATGGCTGACTCGGGTTCAGCCCGCAGGCAAGAAGGCGATGGAGGCCAGCGATTTCATTCGCGGCGGCGTGATGCAAGTCGGGACGGTCTTGTCATGAGCGGCGCAGGAAAGCGGCCGGGTTTAGGCTCGGGCGGAGGCAAGGGACCTGGAACCGGTGCGAAAGCAGCTGGACAAGCCAGCCGCGGCCAGGGTTCGGTTCAGCCGTCTGGCACGCCTTCATCCTGCGGGCGGGGCCGAAATCAGGCGGCTGCGTCGGCCCGCAGCGTAGCGCTGCAGGTGCTGACCGCCGTTGAGCAGGAGGGCGCCTACAGCAATCTGCTGCTCAACGGGGCGCTGCAAAGGTCCGGATTAACCGGACCGGATGCAGGTCTTGCAACCGAGCTGGTCTACGGCACCATTCAGCGGCTTAACACGATCGATTATTTTCTCGAGCAGTTTGTGACGAAGGGGCTGGCGAAATTAGCGCCTTGGGTGCGAAATCTGCTCCGGCTCAGCTTCTATCAGCTGCAATATCTGGACCGGATCCCTCCGCATGCGGCCGTGAACGAAGCGGTGAACCTGGCGAAACGCAAGGGACATCAGGGGATTTCCGGCATGGTGAACGGTGTGCTTCGCAACGTGCTGCGCCGCAAAGAGGAGCTGCGTTTGCCGGAGGGGCTGGACCCTGTGCAGCGCATCGCCCTGGAGCATTCCCATCCGGAATGGATGGTCGCGCTCTGGATCCAGCAATACGGCGAATCTGCCGCAGAAGCGATTTGCCGTGCCAACAATGAGCCGCCTTCGGTCAGCGTTCGGGTTAATCGCACGAAAGCGAGCCGGGACGAGGTGCTGCGCCTCATGGAAGAGCAAGGGCTGCGAGCCTCGGCCTCGCCGATCTCGCCGGACGGCATTGTGGTCCACAGCGGCGGCAATATGGCGCTGACCTCCTGGTACCGGGAAGGCTTGATTTCCGTACAGGACGAAAGCTCTATGCTCGTTGCCGAAGCGTTGGATCCGCAGCCGGGGATGAATGTACTGGACTGCTGCGCTGCGCCCGGCGGCAAGACATGCCATATCGCTGAGATCATGGAGGGCCGCGGCCGGGTGCTGGCGAACGACATCCATCCGCACAAGGCGAAGCTGATCGAGGACCATGCCAAGCGGCTAGGGCTGGACAACGTGGATACGTTATCGGGCGACGCCCTGCAACTCGCGGAGCGGCTGAAGGCAGCTTCCTTCGACCGGATTTTGCTGGACGTTCCTTGTTCCGGACTTGGCGTGATCCGCCGCAAGCCGGATTTGAAGTGGGCGAAGAAGCCGGAGGACGTGACGGAGATCGCCGGCGTCCAGCGGACTTTGCTCGACTCGGTGAGCGGGCTGCTGAAGCCGGGCGGCTTGCTCGTCTACAGCACTTGCACGATTGAACCGCGCGAAAATGCCGAGATGGTCGCCTCCTTCCTGAGCCGCCATCCGGAATTCGAGCTGGCGGATGAGCCGATCAGCTGGAAGGAGCGCGGTGCTTTGGCAGCTGCCGCTGGGCGGGTCGAGGCTGGGCTGCAGATTTTGCCTCAGGACGCCCATTCGGACGGATTTTATATTGCTCGACTCCGTAGGAAGTTGATAGAGAAGGATTGACATGACAAGGTCAAGCAGCCGCTCGAAACGGCGGGCTTGGCCTTTTTGCGCCGCTGCGGCGGGAAGGTCGACTTTAGTCGGAAGTCAATTTATGATAAAATGGGAAGAATGAGTGGGCAACTTTTCAAAATAGATATGGACAGGTGTGTGAAAATGAAACCTTTTATATATGATTATACGTTGGAAGAATTACAGGAATGGGCCGTATCGCAGGGAGAACCTGCGTTTCGCGGCGGACAGATCTTCGATTGGCTGTACGTGAAACGCGTCAGCTCCTTCGATGAGATGACCAACCTGTCCAAGGCGCTTCGGCAGAAGCTGGCTGACGAATTTGCGTTCGTTACGCTGCAGGAGATTACGAAGCTGGAATCCAAGGACGGAACGGTGAAGTTCCTGTTCGGGCTGCATGATGATCATGCTATTGAAACGGTCATTATGAAGCATAACTACGGCAACAGCATCTGCGTGACCACCCAGGTCGGCTGCAAGGTCGGCTGTACGTTTTGTGCCTCGACATTAGGGGGGCTGAAGCGGAATCTGACGCCGGGAGAAATCGTCGCCCAGGTCGTGCAGGCGCAAAAGATTCTGGACGCCAAAGGCGAACGCGTCAGCAGCATCGTGATCATGGGGACCGGCGAGCCATTTGAAAACTATGATGCCACGATGAAATTTTTACGGATTATGATCCATGAAAAGGGCTTGAACATCGGACAACGGCATATTACTGTATCAACGAGCGGGATTGTCCCGAACATTTACCGGTTTGCGGACGAGAACACGCAAATTAACTTGGCGATCTCGATCCATGCGCCAAATGATGCGCTCCGCTCGAAGTTGATGCCGGTCAACCGGCGCTTTCCGTTTGACGACGTGATGGAGGCGCTCCGCTACTACATCGCCAAAACCGGCCGCCGCATTACGTTCGAGTACGCGCTGATCGGCGGGGTGAATGACCAGCCGGAGCATGCGGAGGAACTGGCCGACGTGATCAAGGATATGCTTTGCCACGTCAATTTGATTCCGGTCAACTATGTGCCGGAGCGCAAATACGTGAGAACGTCGCGTAACGATATTTTTAAGTTTCAGCGCATACTGGCGGATAAAGGCATCAATGTGACGATCCGCCGGGAGCAAGGCCATGATATTGCCGCTGCCTGCGGACAACTGCGGGCGAAGCACATGGAGTCTGGTGCGAGGTGAGCGAATATGATGAATTGTGTTTTTGTAAGTGATGTGGGACGAGTCCGTTCCGTCAATGAGGACTGCACATGGGTGGACCAGCTGGAATCGGGATACACGCTGGCGATTGTCGCGGACGGAATGGGCGGCCATCAGGCTGGAGACATTGCCAGCCGCATGGCGGTTGAGACCATTACCGAGGATTTGGGGGCGCTGCCGACAGGATTGTCGGTGGAGGCTTGCGGGGAAGAATTGAAGAAGGCGATTCTTCACGCCAACGAAGCCGTATTCCGCAAAGCGTCAGAGCATGTGGAATACCATAGTATGGGCACCACGGTTGTCGCTGGGATCTTTGCAGGCCGCGACGGCGTAATCGCTCATATCGGCGACAGCCGGGCCTACCATTTCCGGCAGGGCCAGCTCATCCAATTGACGGATGACCACTCGCTGGTCAACGAGCTGCTCAAGAACAATCAGATCAGCGCTGAGGAGGCAACGGTGCATCCGCATCGGAATGTCGTGACCCGCGCGCTGGGAACCGATGAGCAAGTCGAGGTCGACATGAACCGGGTATCGCTGGAGCCGGGGGATATTTTGCTGCTCTGCAGCGACGGGCTCAGCAACTACGTGACACCGGAACAAATGGCTCTGACGCTTGGCTCAGAAGATCTTGGGTTACAGGGCCGGGCCGACCGATTGCTCCAGCTGGCGCTAAGCGCAGGAGGCGACGATAACATTAGCGTTGCCCTGCTGGAACAACATGAGGATGCCGGGTCGGGCAAAAAGGAGTGGAATTCATGATCGGACACGAATTGGGCGGTCGTTATCAAATTATCGAGAGGATCGGCGGAGGGGGCATGGCGCTTGTCTACAAAGCGCAGGACCTGCTGCTGAACCGCTACGTGGCCATCAAAGTGCTGCGTCAACAATTTGTGAACGACGAGGAATTTATCCGGCGTTTCCGCCGGGAGGCGCAGTCTGCTGCATCCTTGTCGCACCCGAATATCGTCAGCGTGTATGACGTTGGACAAGATGATGAGATCCATTACATCGTGATGGAATACGTTGAAGGGCAGAATCTCAACGAAATTATTAAGGAGCGGGCCCCGCTGCAGGTTGAAGAAGCCGTTCGCATTGCGTCGCAAATCGCCGATGCGCTGGACCACGCCCATCATAACCAAATTATTCACCGGGATATCAAACCTCATAACATATTGATTGGACGAAACGGACGCGTCAAAGTGACCGATTTCGGGATTGCCCGTGCCGTCACGTCGGCGACCATTACGCAAACCGGCTCAGTGGTGGGCTCGGTGCATTATTTCTCGCCGGAGCATGCGAAAGGCGTAGCCACTGGGGAGAAATCCGACCTGTACTCGCTGGGGATCGTGTTGTACCAGATGCTGACCGGTCGGTTGCCGTTCCTTGGTGAAAGCCCAATCAGCGTAGCATTAAAGCATTTGCAGGAGCAATTCGATGAGCCGCGTATGGTGAATCCGATGATTCCGCAAAGTGTGGAGAACATCATCTTGAAATCGATGCGGAAAAATCCGAACGAACGCTACCAGTCTGCCAAAGAGATGCTGCGCGACCTGGAAACCTGCTTGTTGCCGGAACGAAGAATGGAATCGAAATTGGCCTTTATAGATGATCATGACGAAGACAGCACGCGAATCATTCCGGCGATCCGTCCGCAGCATCAACCTCAAGGTGTGGCGGCAGGGCCGTCCAAACTGTCCCGCGACAGCGGAGCGGCGATGGTGGAGGAACGGGAGAGCGCTCCTAAGAAAAAGGCTTGGAGCAAGCCGGCGCTTTGGGTCAGCCTGACGCTGGTCGTCCTGCTTGCCTTGGCCGGCGTTGCCTGGTACGTGACGAAATTGGTGACCGTCCCAGAAGTCGCGGTGCCAAACGTGCTTAATCTGCACGAGGAACAGGCGATTCAGACCCTGACCGATAAAGGGATTGCCGTTGGGGAGATCACCCGGGAATACAAAGAAGGCGTGGACGAGGGGATCGTCTATGAGCAGAGCAAGCCGGAGGGGACGATGGTCAAGGAAGGCTCAGTCATCGACTTGAAGGTGAGCACGGAGAAGCCGCTGGCAAAAATGCCGGCATTAACGGGAAACTATGATGATGCGCTGCAGCAGCTGAAAGAGCTTGGCGTAGACGAGGCCCGCGTGCGGAAAGTGGAGGAAAACAACAGCGAGATTGAGCCAGGCATGATCATCAGCCAATCGCCGGAAGCCGGAGAGGAATTTGATCCCGAGACGGATACGATCGTGCTGAAGGTCAGCAAGGGACCGTCTGAGGTGAAAATGCCGGACCTCGTGAACAAGACGCAAGCGGAAGCGGAAAAATTGATCCGAGACGCAGGGCTGGTGCTGGCTGAAGACGGAATCAAAGAGGAATCGAGCTTTGAGGTCGAGGCGGGCAGAGTAACGAAACAGTGGCCTTATGCCCCGGACGACCTGGTGGTGCCAGGCTCGAAAGTGACGTTGTTTATCAGCACCGGTTATCCGCAGGAAGCGATCAACTATACGTTCCAAGTACCGGCTGCACCTGCACAGGAAGGCCAAATCAGCAAATATACGATCGTGTATGGGGATGCTCGTGGAGAAGGGCGCGAATGGGGCACGCAAAAGGTAGGCAAACCGCAATACCTGTCGGTTGACCTGGTTCTGGCGCCGAACAAGAACGGTTACGTGACAGTAACGCGCGACGGCGTCTTGCTGGATACTTACCCGATCTCGTACATCGATGCGAAGCAAGGAACTGTACCTGTGCCGCAATTCCCGGATCAAGGCGGTACGGAAGATGAGGACACAATGGACATGAACTCGGGTGATAATCCACCCGATACCGGCATGATCTTATCCGGTAAGCTGGCTTCGCTCCAGAATGAGCAAGGCGCAGCCCAAGGTAAAGGAAAGGCGGGTAAACGAAACAAACATGGCAATGGCAATTAAGTCAGACCGATATGAAAGCGAGGCCGGCGGATATGCCTGAAGGCTTGATTGTGAAGGCATTAAGCGGATATTACTACGTGAAGCCGGCGACGGCACAGGACGGGGCAGCGGATGCTTATATCCAGTGCCGCGGACGAGGGATTTTTAAGAAGAAAGGCATTACTCCCTTGGTAGGCGACAGGGTGGTCTATTCCCCCACCGAAAACGGGGAAGGCACCGTGGACGAAATCCTGCCAAGGGAAACCGAGCTGATCCGTCCGCCGATCGCCAACGCCAAGCTGGCGGTGCTGCTGTTCTCCCTGCGGGAGCCGGATCTCAATTTGCAGCTGCTGGACAAGTTTCTGGTGCATATCGAGCACGCTGGTCTGCAAGCATTGATCTGCCTCACCAAGGAGGATTTGCTGGAGGAGGACGGGGCGGAAGAAACTCCCGAAATCATTCGCCAGGTCAAAGCAATGTATGAATCAATCGGCTATGAGGTCATTGTCACCAGCTCCGTGACCGGGATGGGAACCGAGGAGGTAAAATCCCGTTTGGCTGGGGAGATCAGCGTCTTCTCGGGGCAGTCGGGGGTCGGAAAATCCTCGTTGCTTAACGCGATGCTCGGGTTATCGCTGGAGACAAGTGAAATCAGCCTCAAGCTGGGCCGGGGACGTCATACGACGCGGCATGTCGAGCTGATTGAGCTGGAGAACGGCGGTTACGTGGCTGACACCCCGGGCTTTAGCCAGCTGGATTTTCTCGAGTTAGGGATCGAGGAGTTATCCAGCTGCTTCCGGGAATTTGCCGATTACGCGGAGGGCTGTAAATTCCGCGGCTGCAGCCATTTGCATGAGCCGGGCTGCAAGGTCAGAGAGGCTGCGGACAATGGAGAAATCGCCGCCAGCCGTTATGAGCATTATGTACAGTTCTATGAAGAGATGAAGGACAAGAAGCGGAGGTATTGACGTCATGAGCAACAACATCTATATCGCGCCGTCGATTTTGTCGGCGAATTTCGCCAAGCTGGGCGAGGAGGTCGCTGACGTAGAGCGGGGAGGCGCTGACTGGCTGCATGTGGACGTGATGGACGGCCATTTCGTCCCGAACCTGACGTTTGGTCCGCTGGTGCTGCAAGCGATTGCTCCGCAGACCAAGCTGCCGCTGGACGTCCATCTGATGATCGAGAAGCCCGAGGAATATATCCCGGCCTTTGCCAAAGCGGGCGCGCATCTTATCACCGTACATGCGGAAGCTTGCGTGCATCTGCACCGGGTGCTGCACCTGATTAAGGAGCAAGGGGTTAAGGCGGGCGTGGCGATTAATCCAGCCACACCGGCTTCGGCCGTTCGCGAGGTGCTGGAGGACGTCGATCTCGTACTTGTGATGACGGTAAATCCCGGCTTTGGCGGACAGGCGTTTATTCCGGGAACGCTGCGCAAAATTCGGCAGCTGAAGGCCTGGAAGGATGAGCTGGGCTTAAACGATTTGCGGATTGAAGTGGACGGCGGGATCGCCGCTGCGACGGCGCCGCTGGTTGTAGAAGCGGGAGCGGATGTGCTGGTTGCCGGCAATGCGGTGTTTGGCCAAGCTGACCGGCGTGCTGCGATGGCAGAAATCCGCGAGAGCCTGGCCGGATTGGCATAGGCGCTTCAAGATGCGCATACATTGGTTACATGAGCGAAGGTTCTCATGTAGCCTTTTTTTTTGTGGCGGGAATACACGAGTAAATGACATCAAACATAGAATATGGGTGAAGGCATGAGCACGATGGGGAGGGTGAACGATGAAATTTTACACATTCAAGCTGCCTAAGTTTTTGGGAGGATTCGTTAAGGCGGTACTGAACACGTTTCACAAGAACTAGCGGGCGGGGCCTGAGAACCCGCCCCAAGCAGCGGAAGAGCGCGCCTGGCGGTTCCCGCCATCAAGGATTGCTTGGGCCGCTGACTTCAAGGGAAAAAGCGCAGTAAAAAAGCACCTCCATAGGAAAAGGTGCTTTTTGTCTATAATTCGTCCCGTCTGTTACACGCGGGTCACTTTACCGGATTTCAAAGCCCGAGTGCTAACGTATACGCGTTTCGGTTTGCCGTCTACCAAGATCCGGACCTTCTGCACGTTTACGCCCCAAGAGCGCCGATTGCGATTGTTTGCGTGAGATACATGGTTACCGCTGCCTGGCTTCTTGCCAGTCACATAACATTTGCGAGCCATTCATTACACCTCCTGTTCCAGATACACCTGTCTTGAAAATAACACTAACAATACAATATCACGGTTATTGACAATACTTAAATATTATATCACAGTAAAAAAAGCTCCGTCAACAGCTATTGACGTTCGACTCTTTTATTTATTTCTCTCTGGTCTTATAGTACAATATAGTTTAGTCCATAATAATTTCTATGGAAGGAGTGAGATAGGCGTGGCTGTAAATCTTACGACCAAATATGGACGAATCGATATTTCGGAGGAAGCCATTAAGGTGATCGCCGGATCGGCCGCCATGGAGTGTTATGGACTGGTTGGAATGGCAAGCCGAAAGCAGTTGAAGGACGGCATTGCCGAATTGCTGGGGCGCGAGAATTTGGCCCGGGGTGTGGAAGTGAACCTGGATAATCATCGATTAGCTATTTATCTTTATATTATAGTCAGTTATGGCACGAAAATTTCCGAGGTCGCACACAACATACAGCTCAAAGTGAAATACGTACTAAGTGAAATCGTTGGACTCGAAGTGGATCAGGTGAATATCGTAGTCCAAGGTGTACGCGTATCAAGCTAGGAAGGGGAATTTTCATTGAGTAAGCGTTCTTTAACTGGAACAGATTTCACCGCTATGGTATTGGCAGGCGCAAAGCGGCTGACAGAGCATGCTGAGCACGTCAATTCCCTGAACGTATTCCCGGTACCCGATGGGGACACCGGAACGAATATGAATTTGACGATGACCGCCGGCGTAACGGAATTGAAAGATCACGGAACCGGAGGTTTGGGCAGCAGAGCAGCCACTTTATCCAAGGGCCTGTTGATGGGCGCGCGCGGGAATTCCGGCGTGATTTTGTCCCAACTGTTCCGTGGCTTTAGCCGTTCTGCTGCATCATTGGAAGAGATGAATGCAGCCCAATTTGCCGCTGCGCTGCAAAGCGGGGTAGATACCGCTTATAAAGCGGTCGTCAAACCGGTGGAGGGCACGATTCTGACGGTAGCCAAGGAAGCAGCTAAGCATGCCGTCTATTATTCGCGCAGAACAACGGATATCACGGAATTGATGAGCGAGGTGCTGGCCAAAGCGAAGGAAGCGCTCGCGAATACGCCGGAGCTGTTGCCGGTATTGAAACAGGTTGGCGTCGTGGATTCGGGCGGTCAAGGACTTGTTTATATTTATGAAGGATTTTTACAATGGCTGCAAGGCGGCGCCAGCAGTGAAGCCGCTGCGACATTGGGACAAGCCCCCGCACCAGTTGCCAAACCAGAGCAGCGTGCTCAAACGGCCGTACCGGTGCATGCTCCAGCTTCGGCACAGGCCAAGCTCGAAACAGAGGATATCGAATACCTCTATGACATGGAATTTTTCATTAATCGAAAAATCGGTGAAATCAAGGATGCTGTTTTTGACGAGGATCAGTTCCGGAAAGCGCTTTCGGTCAATGGGGATTCGATTATCGTGATCGCTGACGACGAGATTATCAAAGTCCATGTCCATTCGAAAACGCCGGGCGACGTGCTGAATCTGGCGCTGCGTTACGGTGAAATTACACAAATTCATATCTTGAACATGCGTGAGCAGCACCGGGATCTGTTGATTGCAGGGATGGATGCCGCGCCGCCGATGCCGGAGCTGTTCGCCGAAATTCCGGCAGAACCGGCCCAACCGGTGGATCCGGCAGGGATTCCTGCGGATGAGCTGGCGCCTTATGGCTTTATCGCCGTTGCTTCCGGTCAGGGAATTTCGGAAATTTTCAAGAGCTTAGGTGTGGATGTCGTCCTGTCCGGCGGGCAGACGATGAACCCAAGCACTGAAGATTTCGTGAAGGCGATCCAATCGATTTCGGCTCAGCACGTGTTTGTCCTGCCGAATAACTCGAATATTATTCTGGCTGCGCAGCAGGCACGTGATTTGCTTGAAGGGGAGCGCAGCGTGACGGTTATCCCAAGCAAAAGCATTCCTCAGGGGATTGCCGCAGCGTTTGCTTTCCAAGAAGAAGAAAGCGTGGAAGCCAACGCGGATAATATGCAGAACGCGGTGCAACACGTGAAGACGGGCCAAGTGACGTATGCGGTCCGCGACACGATGTTTGATGATTTGGAGATTACGGCAGGTCATTATATCGGTATTGCAGATTCTAAAATCGTGGCCACCGAAGAGGGCTTGCTGGAAACGAGTCAGGGCTTATTAGCCAAGATGCTCACTGGCGGCGATGAAATCGTGACGGTGCTGGCCGGTGAAGAAGCTGACGAAGAGATGACGAATGCGCTGGTGGCCTGGATTCATGAGGAGTATCCCGACGTCGAGGTAGAGGTCCATAACGGCGGGCAACCGATTTATTATTATCTGTTTTCGGTAGAATCCTAATCCCCATGAGAGGATGAAGATGCTTATGAATCAGGCTATCATTATTGCCGACAGTACGGCGGATATCCCGCAGGCGACCGTTTCGGAATACGGCATTCATATCGTACCGATGCGGCTGGCCTTCGGGGACCAATCTTATCTCGAAGGCATCGACATCACCGCGGAAGAGTTCTACGATAAATTGAGCAAATCGAAGGAACTGCCTACCACTTCGCAGACCTCGCCGTCTCAGTATGTGGAGGTTTACCGCAACTTGCTTGCTGCCTATCCCGGATCACCGATCATTTCGATCCATATCTCCTCCGGGATGAGCGGAACTTATCAATCCGCAGTGCTGGCGAAGGAGATGCTGGAAGAAGAGCTGGGGCATCCGGTCGATGTCACGGTCATTGACTCGCTGTGTGCGACGTACGGTTTTGGCCTTCAGGTTGTGCATGCCGCGCGGATGGCGAAGCAAGGGGCTTCGGTCGAGGAAATTCGAGCTGAGGTTGAGCGGCTCGGGAAGGCGCGTCGGTTATATTTTCTCGTCGATACGCTGGAATACTTGCAAAAAGGCGGACGGATCGGTAAAGCCGCAGCCATTCTGGGCAACCTGCTGAACATTAAGCCGATCTTGTCGGTGGACCAGGAGGGCGTGATTTACGCTGTCGATAAAGTCCGAGGCCGCAAGAAGGCTATGGCCCGCGTCATCGAGTTGTTTGTGAATGATTTTGCCGGGGTGAAGGACATTAACGTGGCCGTTTGCGATTGCGTGAATCCGGAAGGCTCCGAGGAGATCCTGGCTCTGCTGCGGCAGCACTTTACGCTGCATGAGGTTGTCCGCAACAGCATCGGTGCCGTGGTTGGCACGCACGTAGGTCCGGGGACCGTGGCGACGTTTATTTGGCCGGCGAAGTGATGTTTGGAAGTTGCGGTGTGGGTGCGGCTGTGGCTGTGGTTGTGGCTGTGGTCCGTGGCCGTGGCTCTGGACGATTTTAACGGAACTGAGGGCCCTTATTTGACCATTTCCCGGCGATTTCCCGGTGTAACGGAACTCAGAGACCTTATTTGGCTCGAAAGGCTGATCATAAGCTGCTAAAGCTCCAAATAAGGTCTTTCCGTTCCGTTAGCCACAGTAATCGCTGCAAAAAGGATAAATAACGTCTCTCAGTTCCGTTAGGCTGCTGTCCGGGTTGCGTCTGAACTACGTGATCCGAAGATGCGTTTTTGAACTACCTCTATAAAGTGAGGGGATGAAGTTGGATTTACATCACATCCCCGTAAAGCAAGTCAGCGGCGTGAGCGCTCTTAAACAAGAAGAGCTTCACGCCTTTGGCATCTTTACGGTGAATGATTTGATTGAATATTATCCGTTCCGGTACGAGGATTACCGGCTGCGCTCCTTGACGGAAGTGAAGGATGGGGATAAGGTGACGGTGCAGGCCCAAATCATGGGTCTTCCGGTACTGCAACGGTACGGGCGGAAATCCCGCCTGACCTGCAAAATGATCGCCGATGACTGGATGTTTACGGCGACATGGTTCAACCGTCATTTCCTCAAGGATCAGCTGACGACGGGACGGGAGATTATCCTGACCGGCAAATGGGACATGCGCCGCAGTCAGCTGACGGTGTCGGAGTCGGAGTTCCCCGACCGCGGGACGCTCCGCAGCGGCAGTTTGCAGCCGGTCTATTCCGTAGGCGGCAAAATTACGCAGCAATGGATGCGTAAGACGATTGGACAAGCGTTGCAGCAATACGGGGAGATGATCCCGGAGATCCTGCCGCCCGAACTGCTTCGCAAATATGGGCTGATGCCCCGCAAGACGGCGATTTTGCGGCTGCACCAGCCGCAGGACAGCGAGGAGGGACAGCAGGCGCGGCGCCGCATGGTGTACGAGGAGCTGTTCTTGTTCCAACTCAAGCTGCAGGCGTATCGAGCGATGAACCACGAGCGGATGGACGGGGTAGCGCATGTGGTTGATAACGCCACGATTCGGGAATTTGTGCGTAGCCTGCCGTTTGAGCTGACCGATGCCCAGAAGAAGGTGGAGCTGGAAATTCTAAAGGATATGCGCTCACCCTATTGCATGAACCGGCTGCTGCAAGGCGACGTCGGTTCCGGCAAGACGGTAATCGCCGCCATCGCCTTGTACGCGGCGGTGAAGTCCGGGCACCAGGGCGCCTTTATGGTGCCGACGGAAATTTTGGCCGAGCAGCATATGCGCTCACTGTCCCGGCTGTTTGAGCCGTTTGGCATCACGGTCGGTCTGTTGACCGGCAGTGTGACGGGGCGCAAACGCAAGGATTTGCTTGGCTCGCTGCAAATGGGGCTCACCGACATCGTGGTTGGTACGCATGCGTTGATCCAGGAGGACGTGTTTTTTCGGTCGCTGAGCCTGGTGATTACCGATGAGCAGCACCGGTTTGGCGTGAATCAGCGCAGCATTTTGCGGCGCAAAGGCTTTAACCCGGATGTGCTGACGATGACGGCGACGCCGATTCCGCGCACGCTGGCGATTACCGCCTTTGGCGATATGGACGTATCCACCTTGTCGGAGCGTCCGAAGGGGCGCAAGCCGATCACGACCTATTGGGTGAAGCACAGCATGATGGACCGCGTGCTTGGCTTTATTGAGCGGGAGGTGTCGCAAGGCCGGCAAGCCTACGTCATCTGCCCGCTGATCGAGGAGTCGGACAAGCTGGACGTGCAGAACGCGATCGACTTGTACGTGTCGATGCAGCAGGCGTTCCCGAACATGAAGGTCGGGCTGCTGCACGGGCGGATGACGGCGGCGGAGAAGGACGAAGTGATGCGCGCGTTCTACGAGAACGAGGTGCAGCTGCTCGTCTCGACGACCGTCGTTGAGGTCGGCGTCGACGTGCCCAACGCCACGCTGATGATCGTAATGGACGCCGACCGGTTCGGCTTGTCCCAGCTCCACCAGCTGCGCGGGCGTGTAGGCCGGGGGGAGCACGCGTCGTATTGCGTGCTCATCGCCGATCCGAAGTCGGAGGTAGGTCAGGAGCGGATGAAGGTCATGACCGATACGGACGACGGCTTCGAGGTGGCCCGGCGGGACCTGGAGCTTAGGGGTCCCGGGGATTTCTTCGGCACGAAGCAAAGCGGCGTGCCGGATTTTCGCGTCGCGGACATGGTCAGCGACTACGCGGTGCTGGAGGCGGCGCGGGACGATGCCGCCCGGCTGGTTGCGGGCGAAGCGTTCTGGACTTCGCCCGAGTACGGACCGCTGCGGGAATATCTGCGGCGGGAGCAGGTTTTTCAAGGTGAGCTGATCGATTAAATTGATACGGCAAGCAAGCATCAAACCGTTCGCGGGATCCGCGGACGGTTATTTTTTTGCACAAAATACATCATAAGAAAAACGTCTATCGATGTACATTCAAAGTTGACAGACCGCGTTTAAGCGGAAGTTTTTCTTGCGATATCAGGATGCCAATGCCCCGAAGTTTATACTTTCTGATAACTTAAAAAAACAGGAAGTAACACGATTTGATATTTTATTTCAATAAAAAAGTAATATATTGAAATAAAATATCAAATAGATTATAATCATGTCGAAAGCACTTACAACTAGGATTGACGCAAACAAAGGAGTGTATCTTATATGCTGGAAAATCTGACAACCGAGGCGAGAAACGAGCGAACGATGCGCTTGGATGAAATGGAAGTGACCGAGCTGCTTACGGTGATGAACGAAGAGGACGCGAAAGTAGCCGGAGCGGTTAAAAAGGAAATTCCCAAAATCGCCCAGGCCGTGACTGCCATTACGGAGTCGCTCAAAAAAGGGGGCCGGCTGATTTATATGGGGGCTGGCACAAGCGGACGGATCGGTTTGCTGGATGCGGTGGAGTGTCCGCCGACATTTGGTACTTCCCCGGACCAGGTGGTTGGGCTGATCGCAGGCGGCAGCAACGCTTTTATCAAGGCCGTTGAGGGAGCGGAGGATCGGGCCGAGCTCGGTCGGACGGATCTGCAAAACCTCGGGCTTACCGCCAAGGATGCGGTCGTCGGAATCGCCGCGAGCGGTCGTACGCCTTATGTCATCGGCGGATTGGAATACGCCAAGCAAGTTGGTGCAAAGACGATTAGTATCAGCTGCAACAAGAATGCGGTGATCAGCACCATTTCTGACATCGCGATTGAGATCGAGAACGGTCCCGAGGTGCTGACTGGGTCGACGCGGCTTAAAGCGGGAACCTCGCAAAAGCTGGTCTGCAATATGCTGTCTACCGCGTCGATGATCGGCTTAGGTAAGGTTTACGGCAATTTGATGGTTGATGTTCAGCCCACCAATGAGAAGCTGGCCGATCGGGCGAAGCGGATTGTGATGGAGGCAACTGGCTGCGATGCATCAACCGCTGAGAACACCTTGCGCCTTGCCGAAGGGAAAGCGAAACCAGCGATCCTGATGATTTTGACAGGATGTTCGTATGAGGTAGCCTTGGAGAAATTGGAGGAGAACCAAGGGTTTATCGGTAAGGCTGCGAAGTCTGCGTCTGCAATACGTTGAAGAAACAAGTAAGACCATCCTATAGAGAGCAGGAGGCTTCCCAATGAGCAAATATGAAACTATGGCGAAACGGATCTTGGAATCCATCGGCGGTTCTGACAATGTGGAGCAATTTACGAACTGCATGACCCGGTTGCGGGTGTCGGTCCGGGACCGTAGCCAAATTGACGAAATCGGGCTCAAACAGATCGAGGGCGTACTTGGTGCGGTTGATGATGAGACGTATCAAGTAATCCTCGGACCGGGTGTTGTGAATAGTGTGGCGGAAGAATTTGGCAAACTTCTGAAAGAAGAGGGGCATGGCGGCCAAGGAGCAGCAGCTGGCGGCCAAACGGCGACGCTCCGCGAGGGCTCGGAGATCAAGGCAGAGCTCAAAAAGAAGAACAACACGCCTTTCAAAAATTTCTTGCGAAAAATCGGCAACATCTTTATTCCACTGATTCCCGCGTTGGTAGGGGCCGGGATTATCAACGGTATCGCCGGCTTGATCAATAACCTGATTACTTCCGGCAACGGGGCGGACTGGCTGCTTACGCTCCAACCGATTATTAGTGTCATTGGCTCGGCCTTCTTCGGGTATTTGACGATCTTTGCCGGGGGGAATGCCGCGAAAGAGTTCGGGGGAACGCCCGCGCTTGGCGGTGCCGTGGCCGCGATCATCGTTGCACCGGCGGTGGCGAATATCTCTTATACCTATCCCCTGTTTGGTGAAATTAAGCTGAATGCGGGGCAGGGCGGAATCATCGGGGCGATTTTGGCCGCAGGGCTGATCTCTGTGTTGGAAAAATGGATTCGTAAACGGATGCCGGCAGCGATTGATATCATCGTAACTCCTACCATTGCGCTGTTGCTTGCAGGCTTGGTTACCGTGTTCTTCCTGATGCCGGTCAGCGGTATTATCTCTCAAGGCATCGGACAGGTAACAACTTGGCTGTTGGCCCATGGCGGACCGCTGTCCGGCTTCGTTCTCGCTGCGCTGTTCCTGCCGCTGGTCATGTTCGGCTTGCACCAGGCGCTCATTCCGATTCATGCCGAATTGATTTCGCAGGTCGGATACACGGCGTTGCTGCCGATCCTGGCCATGGCGGGGGCGGGGCAAGTCGGCTCGGCGATCGCCATTTATATCAAGCTGAAGCATAACGCGAGAATGCGCAACATGATCAAAGGGGCGTTGCCCGTCGGATTTCTTGGCATCGGCGAACCGCTCATTTACGGGGTCAGCTTGCCTCTGGGCCGGCCGTTTGTAACCGCTTGTCTTGGCGGTGGGTTTGGCGGGGCTGTGCTTGGTTTGTTCGCGATGACGGGGAACTTCATCGGCTCGGTGGCGATTGGACCTTCCGGCCTCGTCCTGATCCCGCTGATTCAAGGCCCAATGGGAATCGGCATGACGATTCTCGGTTACTTGGCCGGGTTGATCGTCTCCTATGTCGCCGGATTCTTGCTCACGTATTTCTTTGGTTTTACAAAGCAGATGCTTATAGAGCATAATAGATAATACAAGCCAGCAGAGAAACGTTTGGCTGCCTTTAACCAGGCCGCCGCGTTTCTTTTGCGTTTTATGGGAATGGAAATAGCATCAGACGGATTGGGAATACGGAGGGGATGACCGTGACGACGGGAAGCGTACTTACGCAAATGGAGGCCATGCTGGAACAACTGCCTGAATCGGAAAGAAAGGCGGCCCAATATATTTTGACGGCTTCGGCGGAAGTCTCCGGCTTAAGTATCCATGCGGTCGCCGATAAAGCGGGGACCAGTGCGGCGGCGATTACCCGGCTATGCCGTTCGCTGGGGCTGAGCGGATTTCCTGATTTGAAAATGCGTTTGTCGGTCGATAATGCCAAACCGCAAAGACCAGGCTATTATGACATCGAACGCGGGGAGACGATTCAAAACGTCATTCAAAAGACGGTCTCCAACAGTCTCCAAGCCATTCAAGATATGATGCTTCACCTGCAGCCCGAACTGATCGAGCAGGTGGTGGACAGCTTCCGAGAGGCTTCCGTCATCCATATGTACGGGGTAGGCGCTTCGGCGATCGTCGCAGCGGATGCCGCACAAAAGTGGCTGCGCCTGGGGAAGCAAGCGTTCGCTCTGCAGGACGAGCATCTAATTGCGGCCGCGCTGGCCAGCGCTCCGCCGGGGGCCTTGTTTATGGGCATCTCTTACAGCGGGAACACCAAGGAAGTGCTGCAATTGTTCCGGGTTGCCCAAAAGTACGGCGTGCGCACCATCGGCTTGTCCCGTTTCGGCAATCATAAAGTAGCCGAGCTGGCCGATTTGATGCTGTACACGCCGCAGGCGCCGGAAGCGACCCTGCGTAGCGGGGCGTCCAGCTCGCGGTTGGCACAATTGGTCATGATCGATATTTTGTTCTTCGCGTACGCCTCGACGCAATACGAAGAGACGATCCTCAGGTTGAGTCAAACCCATGAGGCAACGGCGTTCCTCAAACAGAACTAGCGGCTTTCCCGCGTGCTTTTGGATTTTCAGGCACTATGGACAGCCTTACCGTCATATATTAGGGTTGAAGTCCGGAAATGACGGGACAGGAGGTGCTAGTCACGATGCCCAGCTATTATCAGTATGGAATCAGTCCGCAGCTGGTCGAACGGGTGAAGTTGAAAATGAAAAATCCGGCGATCAAAGAGCGGATGAAACAGGTCGTCGACGGCCTCACCCGCGCGGATTTGCAGGATCGCGTTAAGGTGCGCAGGCTCGTTAGAACGGCCGCTTCTGTGCTTGGCGAAAGATTGAGCGGCGTTCAGGAAGAGCAAATCGTCCAATTCGTCATCGATCAGCGAATCGACCCGCGGAATACGCTTCACTTGCTGCGCTTATGGGGAATGTTCCGCTAGAGCAAGCGCGCAGAGATGCGGCGGGACGGGTGATAAGGCCCTGGGGACCGGTACCCCGGCGGCCTTTTGCTATTTTCTCGGAGGGATGATCCGGGGCCAGGCGAGATAAGCTAAACGATACATGAGCGGGGCACAAAGCGCCGGGAGTCATTTCTGCTTGCCAATCTCCATGTTTTGTTTTATATTGACATGAGAGTAGGTCAAAAATAAAAGGAGGTTGTGGCGGATGACCCCGCGTACGAAGGAACAAAATGAAGAGATCAGGCTGCGCCGGCTTGCTCAAATTCGTGTCGCGGCCGCCGATGTGTTTCTTGAGAAAGGCCTGACGTTAGAGATTCGGGACGTGGCGACCAAGGCCGGGCTTGGTTACGGCACGGTCTACCACTATTACAGTAATAAAGGGGATCTGCTGCATGACGTGCTGTGGACGGCGATGGACCGGGCCGGGGAATGGATCGACCTGAGGACGGAGGAGCAGGAAGCGGCCGCCGATTCCCTTGTTGCGGCAGGTACCCGGCTGCTGAAGCTGTGGGCCAAGGATCACGGCGTTTATCTGTTGTATAAGCTGGCGGCGGATGGCTTCCAGCTGCTGCCGGAAGCCCGGGCACTGCCGCTTGCGGAGACGTTCCGCCGCGAGGTGTTGCTGCCGTTCGCCGCGGTGCTGGAGCGCGGTTTGCCGCCGGGTTCCGGAGAGACCGCTGCGACTGCGAGCTTAGCGGCGGGACAAGGCGCTGGGGGAGAGGGCGTCCGTCAGGCGGAATTGTTGCTGGCTGCGCTGGCCGGCTGCGCCGGCTCTCCGCTGCGCCAAGGCACGCTGGACCACGAAGCGGCAGACATTGCGCGTCTGCTATTGTATCGGCTGTCGGAGCGAACCCGATGGACCCTCGAAGGAGTGAGAGCTGAATGATTATATTGAAATCGCCGCGGGAAATTGAAGAGATGAAACGGGCGAATCAGATTGTTGCGGATTGTCACCGGGAGGTCGCCAAAATGATTCAACCCGGGGTCACGACAAAGGAAATTAATGATTTTGTAGTCCGGCATATTACGAAGCTGGGCGGCAAGCAGTTTACGAAAGGGTACAACGGGTTCCCGGCCGAAACCTGCGCATCGGTGAACGATGTGGTGGCCCACGGGTTCCCTTCGGACCGGCCGCTGCAGAACGGCGATCTGCTCAAGCTGGACATCGTTGCGGAGGCGGACGGCTGGTTTGGCGATTCGTGCTGGTGTTATGCGGTAGGTCAGGTGAGTCCTGAGGCGGAAAAGCTGATGCGGGTGACGAAGGAATGTCTGGAGCTGGGGATCGCCCAAGCGATTCCAGGCAACCGGCTGGGCGATGTGACTTCGGCGATCCAGAAGCATGCGGAGGCGAACGGTTATTCCGTCGTACGCGATCTGCTCGGTCACGGGATCGGACGCAGCCTGCATGAGGAGCCCAACTACGAGCATGTCGGCGTAGCGGGTAAGGGCATTCGGCTCAAGGAAGGCATGGTGTTTACGATCGAGCCGATGATCAATGAAGGCACTTTCCGCATCGTGATCGACGATGACGGCTGGACGGCGCGTACAGCGGACGGCAAATTGTCGGCCCAATTCGAGCATACGATCGCGCTGACGGCGGACGGGCCGCTGATTTTAACAGCTCAATAAGCAGCCAACAGGAAAGGAAGGCGGATTCCCAAAGTCCGAAGGGACAAGGGATCCGCCTTTTTTGCATGCTTTCGCTCTGCCGAATTATCCAACATAAACCTGTTGCGAAAGGGAATGTTTGTTCGTATTATGAATATAATAGGAACAAACGTTCTGATTAGAGGGTGAGCATATGACAGACAGCATGAAGAAGGGAGCCGCATGAGCCCTATTCCTTGGCAAACGCAGGAGGAGGCGGAGATGATCAAGCAATACGTGCTGCTTCCTCTGCTGCTTGATGTACTGGAACGAGACCAGCGCGCGCTGGCATCCGCTTCGTTGAAGCTGCCGCAGGTATATAAGGGGCTGATCCGCTTGCTGCAGAACGCTGCGGTCGCCGACCTGGCCCGGGTGCGCCAAGGCATGCGTGAGCATGGACTGAAGGTGTTCGAAGAGCGGCGGACGAAGCTTGGGATTGAAGCCCGCTATTTATGCCGGGGGTATACGTACGAGTTCTCCATGCTGTGGGGATTGGTCAAGGCGGAACTGATCCGCCGGCTTTGCGCCTATCTGGGGATCGATGTGAGGAAAGAGGGGATGTTCTCATGAAAGGTATGCCCCCAGCGCCCTTGGAGACAGAAGAAGATCTCCAGTTGGTCAAAGAATACATTTTACTCCCTGTTCTTTTGAATGTGTTGGAAAGGGACATGAAAGCATTGGGGACAGTAAAGCTAAAGATGGACGTTGTATACGTAAGAGCTTTACGAACTGCCCAAGATTTGATCACTGCAGACTTGACGTTGCTTCGGAAAAAAATGCGCGACAGAGGAATAAAAGTGTTCGAGCAACAACGTACTGAATTGGGCATTGAAGCCCGTTATTTGTGCAGGGGCTATCAACATAGGTTCTCCGTGCTTTGGAGCTTGGTGAAAGCGGAGCTAAATAAATATTTGAGTAAGTATCTGAACGTCGACTTAAGGAGCGGCCTATGAAAAGCGATAACAAAAGCCGAGTCGTAATGCTGGCAGATTGTCAATCCTTTTACGCAAGTGTTGAGAAAGCGGCCCACCCCGAGTATGAAGACAAACCTGTTGTGGTTGCAGGAGACCCCGCCCGTCGCTCCGGGATCATTCTCGCCGCGTGTCCCCTTGCCAAGCAGCATGGGATTACTACAGCAGAAAGGCTGGGAGAGGCACTTGCAAAATGCCCGGATCTCGTGGTCATTCGTCCCCGTATGGAGGAATACATCAGGGTATCCTTGCAAATTACAGAAATTTATCAATCCTACACGGACTTGGTAGAGCCGTACAGCATAGATGAACAGTATTTGGATGTCACGGGAAGCTTACAGCTTTTTGGCGGTCCTGATGAGATTGCGAGGAGCATTCAGGATAAAGTCATGAAGGAGACGGGCGTTCGTGTACGCATTGGAATTAGTGAAAATAAGGTGCTCTCCAAAATGGCCTGCGATAATTTCGCCAAACGTAATGCTTCGGGGATTTTTCACTTGCCTGTGAAAGATCTGCAAGAAGTGCTTTGGCCGTTGCCGATTCATCAGATGTTTATGGTGGGCTCCCGGATGCGCCGGCATTTAATGAAAATGGGGATATATACCATTGGCCAGCTGGCCCAGACTCCCCTGACCAAATTAAGAGCCAAATGGGGAGTGAACGGGGAAGTTCTGTGGCTCATTGCCAACGGCAAGGATCATTCCCCGGTAACGCCAAGTACACACGATTTGCAAAAAGCCATCGGCCATCAAATGACCCTTCCCTACGATTATTGGGAGTTTGACGATATCATGGTTCCCCTATTAGAGCTCTCAGAGTTAGTATGTCAACGAGCTCGAATGAAAGGCTATATGGGCTGGGTGGTTTCGGTAGGGTGTCAAGGAGCGGATTTTGATCACCCTTCCGGCTTCTACAGACAAATGAAATTACCCGACCCGACGAACCTCACGGATGAGGTGTTCCATGCAGCGAAAAAACTATTTAAACGACATTGGGACGGTTTACCCATTCGAAAAATTGGGGTCACTTTAAGTCAGTTGGTAAGCGACCAGGAATATCAGCTTACTTTATTCAGTAACCGCGAAGTAAAGTTAGCGTTGGAAAGAACCACGGACCGAATTAAAGAGAAATACGGAAGCACCGCGATTATGAGGGCCTCTTCTTTAAAAGCGTCGGGCCAAGCGCGGGATCGTGCGCAAAAAATTGGAGGACATTATAAATGAGCAAAAAATTGAAAGGAAACGGCTTGTTCGAATCGTCCAGAATGATGCTCCCAGAGCACAAGGAGGCTTATCTCATGCACCAGCAGAATTTGCGAAAGAATACACGGCCGCAATTAGATGATCAAGAGATGGAACGGATCTCCATGCTCATTGCTGAATCCATGCAGCTCAGGAAAGAGATCACTTTAGTATTATTTGGCGAATTGAATCGAGCGGAAATAACCGGAGTCGTGACGAAGATCGATCTGCAACAAAAAAACATCAGAATCACTGATGGAAATGATTTTCGTTGGATCAAGCTATCGGACATTATTGATGGTATGTGGAAATGATATGAAATAAAGAATGCCTGAAGAGCTATCCTTAAAAGTCGTCGTAGACGGCTTCCGGGATAGCTCTTTTTATTGAAATATGCAAAGTTAGGATAATGTTGACAGATTAGCAGTCTTCAGCAAGAAACTTTTCGACACGCGACTTAATCGCGTCCCGAACTGCTCGAAATTGGCTTATGATTTCTTCCTCGGTGCCGGTTGCCTTGGCTGGATCATCGAAGCCCCAATGCCACTTCACGACGTTTTTATTCGAAATCACCGGACAATGTTCGTCTGCATGGCCGCATAACGTAATCACATAGTCAGCCCGATTCAAAATCTCCGGATCGATAACATCCGATGTATGACCGCTAATATCGACGCCAGCTTCCTTCATCACCTGGACGGCACGAGGATTCAGCCCATGTGCCTCCAACCCGGCGCTTTTTACTTCGTACCGATCATTACCGAGCGCCTTCAACCAACCATCCGCCATTTGGCTGCGGCAAGAGTTTCCTGTGCAAAGAAAATAAACGAGTTTTTTGTTATCTGACATGATGATACCTCCTGTTTATGTTAAGCAGCTTCCTTTGAAAAGTACTTTCGCTGAAATCGGAGCGCGACGTTGACCAACGCAATCATCACAGGGACTTCTACAAGAGGTCCGATCACGGCCGCAAATGCAGCGCCGGAATGAATTCCAAAGACCCCAACGGCAACAGCGATTGCCAACTCAAAATTATTTCCCGAGGCGGTAAATGCCAGTGTAGAAGTCACTGGATAGTCAGCTCCGGCTTTTTTGCCCATGAAGAACGAAATCAGGAACATAACGACAAAATAAATTAATAGCGGAATCGCGATCCTCACGACATCCGAAGGCAATTGGATGATCATCTCGCCTTTCAGTGAGAACATGACGATAATCGTAAACAGCAATGCGATAAGTGTGATGGGACTGATTTTTGGAATAAAGACCGTTTCGTACCAGGATCGCCCTTTTGCTTTTACAAGCGAATAGCGAGTAATCATTCCGGCTACAAACGGTATCCCTAAATAAATAAACACGCTCTTGGCGACTTCGACCATCGTAATATCAACAACGACGCCCTCCAACCCGAACCATCCCGGCAAAATCGTAACAAAGATATAGGTGTAGACGGAGTAAAACAAAACTTGAAAGATCGAGTTGAAAGCAACGAGTCCCGCCGCGTACTCGGCATCCCCTCTGCACAAATCATTCCAGACGATAACCATTGCAATACAGCGGGCTAAACCGATCATGATCAGGCCGACCATATATTCTGGATAACCTTGGAGAAAAATTATAGCCAAGAAAAACATTAAGATCGGGCCGATAAGCCAATTTTGAATCAATGAAATGGATAACACTTTGCCATTTCGAAAGACACGGCCGATTTCTTCGTATCGTACTTTCGCCAGCGGCGGATACATCATTAAAATAAGGCCAAGTGCAATCGGTATCGACGTGGTTCCAACTTGAAATTCATTCAAACCGGCGACAAAGTTAGGAAATACGTAACCCAAGCCAATTCCTATCGCCATCGCAATAAAAATCCATAACGTCAAATAGCGATCCAGAAATGAGAGTCGCTTTTTCTTTTGTTTACTCAATTACTGTACACTCCCTTTACTCGCATGTAACTGTCATTCCTCGTTGCTCCAATTTCCGCAGCTCCTCGGACAGATCAGGCAAATGGGACAGAGCATAACCAATTTCCTCTAACCGCTTCTCGTTGATCGAATAGAACACCCATTGCCCCTTTCGCGTTTCGCGGACCAATTCAGCCGTTTTTAGACGGCTTACATGTTTAGAAATGGCTGGCTGGGAAATGTTAAAGATGGGAACCAGTTCACACACGCAGCAATCGCGAATACGGAGCAAAGAGAGGATTTTCAACCTTGTCGGATCGGCTAGAGCTTTCAGAATATCCGCTATCTTTTCAAATTCCATTGTCATGATTATCACCCCATATTAAAACCATATAACCATATTGTTATTTGTATTAAAAAAAGTCAATACCGAAATTTACGCCCTCCTCATAACCCATTTCCTGAGATAAAGGTAAAGTTAATACTTGCAAATTGCAAATAAATGCGGTATAACTGTTTCATGAGAGGTGAGGCACCGTGGAAAATGTGGAAAATGTACGTGAATTATTTCAAATCATGACTCGTCGCTTTGGCTTTCTGAATAAAAACTGCTGTTCTGCCGGCGGCTGTGACATCTCCGTCATTCAAAGCCATATCCTTTACGAAATTGATCGTCAGCATAAGCCTTCTATTCAGCAAGTAGCAGAGACATTAGGGACAGATATCACGACATTTAGCAGACAGGTCCAATCGTTAATCAAGATGAATTTAGTCAAGAAAACGCCCGATCCAAACGACCGGAGGGTGCATCTTCTTTCCTTAACGACGGAAGGCAAATATGTTGCGGGGGCGATTGACCGGCAAATGAATGACTATTTCAACGAAATCTTTTCACACATGAACGATTTTGAAAAAGATACGGTCATACGCTCGATCAAACTATTAAACGAAGCGATGGCGAAATCCAGCCAATGCTGTTCAGCCCCTTTTTGAGGGTGTCTTTTTTCTATAATACTTGCAATTTGCAAATATTTAAAATGAAGGAGAGAGGATTCATGAATCAATTAAAGAATGATCAAATTCGCCAAAATGTACGCAGCCGGTATAAGGAAATCGCCTTGCAAGAAGTGGAGTCGGGCTCGTGCTGTTCACCAGCTTCAAGCTGCTGCGGATCGGCTAATGGCGTATCTTCGCAGCTGGGCTATTCTACTGAAGAATTAACGGCGGTTCCGGCCGGCGCGAACCTTGGCTTAGGTTGCGGCAATCCGCAAGCCATCGCGGAGCTGAAACCGGGAGAAGTCGTATTGGATCTTGGCAGCGGCGGCGGTTTCGATTGTTTTCTGGCGTCTCGACAGGTTGGGGACACCGGCTATGTGATCGGGGTCGATATGACGCCGGAAATGGTGAGTCGCGCTCGCAGCAACGCCGTCAAAGGAGGATTCACGAACACGGATTTTCGGCTAGGGGAGATCGAGCATTTACCGGTCCCGGATCAAACGGTGGATGTGATCATTTCCAACTGCGTCATCAATCTTTCGCCGGATAAACAGCAAGTCTTTGACGAAGCATTCCGTGTCCTGCGATCCGGCGGGCGTCTGGCCATTTCCGATGTTGTCACAACGGCAGAGCTTCCGGCGGAAATCAAAAACGACCTGGATGTTTTATATTCAGGGTGCATATCCGGAGCTTCGTCGGTTGACGAACTAAAAACGATGCTTGCACAAAGTGGATTTAAGGGTATCGCAGTCGAGCCAAAAGAGGAATCCCGGACGTTTATTAAAGATTGGGTTCCTGGGTCGAAGGTAGAAGACTATATCGTCTCGGCAGTCATTAAAGCTGTCAAACCATAAGATTCATAGGGAATGGCAAGGGCGAGAGGTCCTAGGAACCGTGACGCGAGTCAATCCCGGCGCACGGCGGGCGCGCCTTCAGACCGAGTCCGGACCGGAATGGATCGCGTTCGCGGGCATGATGGGGCCGCGGCCGATTCGCCGGATTAACGGCGGGTAAATTTGTGCAAAACCAAGGTAAAACCAAAGAAGCTGCTGATCTGCCGCTGGCAGGTCGGGAGCTTTTTTTGTTAACGCCAGGTGAAATCAATTTGCTTGCTTCTGAAATGGAAGTGGGCGGGAAAACGTCATTTTTTAGGAAAGAAGTCGCCGACCAAGGCAGGATGGCATGACGTAAAAGCGTCACCCGGGATGCTGGAAAAACGCTAGTCCCAAGCTGGGACCTGGGAAGCTTTTTTTGCGATGGGCTGTAACGGAAGCAAATCGCGAAAAACCGCAGAATGACGCGATTTTCGGACAAGACTTTGGTATCAATTTTGTAACCATTATGGAAAAGGGTGTAAAAATTGAGCGAAACCTAGATGAATTTTGCACGTCTATTATCACGAAATGACCCAACCGGGCAAGTATGCCGAAAATCCGTATCCCCCCGGAAAACAGACCCAACTGTAAAACACTCCCATCAGCCTAGTTACACGACAGGTCCGCTTGGTTCATGATTAAAAGTGATTTTGAGAAGCGGAGGTGCGAATCGGCCATACTGGATCATCACCTGCATAGCTGCATAGAAAGCGGCAGTACGTAAGATCGCTGCCTCATAGGAGAGGCCGGGCACGGCAGGGGCTTCGATCTTTTCGGAACTTGCACGAGAAGAAGAACAGCGAGGTGAACTAAGGGTAAATCCGATGACGACATTAGCGAAAAAACGATTAGCGATCGGGCTCGTTCTGGCAGGCCTCTTGATCGCAGGCTGCGTGGTGCTGGTCGTATTAAACTGGCCGCCGCCCCATTACAGCTATGCGGCAGAGGACGGAACCGAGCTGAAGTTCCGCACCGAAGGCGACAAATTTCTAGCCTATGACGGCGAGAGCCGCTGGGAGGAAATGTTCGTCAAAGGCGTCAACCTGGGGGCGACGGTACCGGGACATTTTCCTGGGGAATTTCCGATCACGGAAGACGACTACTTGCGCTGGTTCCAACAAATTGACGATATGGGCGCAAACGTCATTCGCATTTATACGGTGCACAACCCGGTGTTCTACAAGGCGCTAGTCAAATACAACCGGGACAAAGGGAAGGATCCCCTTTATTTCATTCAAGGGATCTGGTCGCCGGAAGAGCAGCTCATCGAGCAGCAGGACGCTTATATTCCGGGGATCAAGGAAGCCTTTCATCGGGAGATCGAAAAAGCGGTCAAAGCCGTATACGGTGATTTGAAGGCGCCCAAGCAACCGGGAACGTCGGGCGGCAAATATACTGCCAATGCCGGTCCTTATTTGATGGCCTGGCATATCGGCACCGAATGGGACCCGGAAATGGTGGACAATACGAACCGCAAGCACGCTGATATTACGCCGTATCAAGGGCAGTATTTTGCGGCGACCGAGGAGGCCACACCGTTTGAGAGCTGGCTCGCGGAACTGGTGGACGACACGGCCCGGAAGGAGCGAACTTACGGGTGGGAGCATCCGATCACGTTTACGAATTGGGTGACCACGGACGTGCTGGAGCATCCTGGCGAACCGCTGTTCGAGGAGGATCTGGTCAGCGTGGATGCAACCCATATTCAGCCGGTGAAATGGGAAGCGGGATATTTCGCTGCCTATCATGCGTATCCGTATTATCCCGACTTTTTCCATCTGGATAAGACGCTCGAGACGATTCCGGACGGGAATGGGGATTTCAACACCTATAAAGCTTACTTACAGGAGCTCAAAGCTTACTATAAGGACATCCCGGTAATGATTACCGAATATGGCGTCCCGTCTTCGCTGGGCGTTTCCCACCTCGGCCGAGGGGGGCGGAACCAGGGGGGCCACAACGAACAAGAGCAAGGCGAAATCAACGTCTCCCTGACGAAGGATATTTACGATACCGGGTATGCCGGCGCGATCTTGTTCATGTGGCAGGACGAATGGTTTAAGAAGACGTGGAATACGATGCGCTTTGAGATCCCAGAGGATCGGCGCGCCTTTTGGCTGAATGTGCTCACCAACGAAAAACAATTTGGCCTGTTGGCCATGGGCCCCGGGAAAGAAGACGACCTCATCATCGATGGCAAGCTGGACAATTGGGACGCGCTGCCGGAGGGAGAGGTCCAAGCCTGGGATCAACCAGCGGCTGGAATCGACCGGCTGCAGGTAACGCACGATGAAGCTTACGTTTATGTCGGGCTGCGGCTCAGCGAGCCGTTCGCCCCTGCTAAGCGGTTGATCCGGCTGGGTGCGAATACGCAACCTGGCGGCAACCAGCCGGTGTCGGAGATGCCGGGGCTGCGGTTAAACGATGGCCTCGAGGCGATCGTAAATATCGGGAGCGATGAGGAGACCGAAGTGCGGGTGGCGCCAAGCTACGATTTCCACCGCCGGCTTTATGGGCGGTACGGGTATTGGATGCTGGACGATCCCACCGAGGAACAAACCGTGCAGTTTCAACCCTGGAAGCTGGCGGTCAGCTTGACCATGACGCCTCCTGATACCCGATCGGCCCATCCGTTTCAGGACATGACCGTCGGTCAGCTGATTCGCGGCACAACCGACCCGGGGAGCGGTGATTTCAACTCACTTGCTTCTTGGCAGTACAGCGGCAATGAGGTAGAACTGCGCATCCCTTGGATGCTGCTGGGCTTCGCGGATCCCAGCTCGCGACAAGTCATCGACTACCGGCCTTTGAAGGAGGACCGCGCTTTCTCGACGACCGAGACGGACGGCATCACCTTCGTGCCTTGGATCGGGGAGCGGAGTGAATCGGGGACGGATAGCGGTGACAGTGGGGAGAATGTCTCTTTGGACACGTTCCCGAAATATGTATGGCAGCCATGGGAAACCGTGCAGTACACCGAGCGGCTCAAGTCTGGTTATTACGCCCTGCAGGCGTTCTACCGCAGCTTGCCAGACCGCCGGACCACGGGAGAATAACCAGGTGCCGAGAGGAGGAAATGAAGATGGCGGGTCAGCATCTTGGCCTGGCAATTGCCTTTATTTATGTATGCCTGGGGCTGATCGGCATAGGCATACTGCTCTTGTTTTACTTGAAGATCCGGCATTTGCGCATTCAGCGCAAAACGAAGGAATACTTGCAGAAGCATCAGGACTATTTCCTGTTCCTTCAGGCTCATTTGGGCGATGCCGAGGAGCTTCCGCTGCCGCCGGGCAAGCTGACTGAGCTGGAACGACGGGTGATCCAACAGCGGGTAACCGAATGGATCGAACAATTTAAGGGCGATCTGCAGCAGAAGCTGATCGCATTATGTTACAACGCCGGCTTTGTCCAGCAGGACCTGAAGCTGCTCGACAGCTTGTTTTACGGTCGGCGTATTGCCGCCGCCTACCGGCTTGGCGGGATGCGGGCGGCAGAGGCGGTGCCGCGGCTGCTGGAGATGCTGAAGCATCAGAAATACAGCCCGCTGAGCATCGTGATCGCCCGCTCGATTGCCAAGAGCGCGGAGTATGAGCAGCAGCTCAGAGACATGCTGATCTATCTGATGCGCCACGGCAAGCCGATTCACCACCTCGCCGCTGATATTCTGATGGAAACGCGGCTTGACACCAGCCGGCTTCTGCTTCAGTTGATGAAGGAGGATAACCCGGATCTGGTGAAGGTGGCGATGGCTGCGATGCGTGGACAAGAAATGCCGGGGCAAGTCCCGGCGCTGGGGCGTTATGCGTTTGCGCTTGAGAGGAGGGAGACCACTGCTTAGAGATATTTTGCTGATTTATGGTCTGTTTGCGACGTATTACGTCATGTCGGTTAACTTGATTTATTTTTCGATTATGACGTTCTCGTTCCGCCAAATTCTGACGATCTTCCGCCGGGCGGCCTATTCGAAATACAACACGCTGTCCGGCTCCGAGCTGGTACCGCCGGTCTCGCTGCTGGTGCCAGCCTTTAACGAGGAGCTCACGGTCATCGAGAATGTGCAATGCCTGCTGACCCTCAATTATCCGACCTATGAGGTCATCGTCATTAACGACGGGTCGAAGGATAACACGCTGGGCGTGCTGCGGGAAGAATTTGAGCTGATGCCGCTCCCGAATCCAGACGTTCGTCACACGATCGACTGCCAACCGATTACGGCGGTGTACCACAATCCGAAGTACCCGCATCTGTACGTCATCGACAAACCGAACGGCGGTAAAGCCGATTCGCTGAATGCCGGCATCAACCTGGCGCATTATCCGCTCATTTCTTCGATTGATGCCGACTCGTTGCTGGAGAAGGACGCGTTGATCCGGATGGCCCGGATGTATATGGAAAATCCGGAGGAAACGGTGGCCATCGGCGGCGACGTGCGGATTGCCAACGGCTGCGTGATTGAGAACGGGGCAGTGAAAGAGGTTTCGCTGCCTCGCAAAATCTGGCCGATGTTCCAGGCCACGGAATACTTGAAGGCGTTCCTCGGCGGCCGGATCGGCTGGAGCTCCATCAATGGGCTGATCATCGTCTCGGGAGCGTTTGGCCTGTTCCGCAAGGATTACGTTATTGCCGTCGGCGGTTATCGCGGCGGGTATCCCGGCGAGGATATGAACATCATCATCAAGCTTCATCGCTACATGCTGGAGAACAAGCTGAAGTACCGCATCGCGTTCTGTCCGGAGGCGGTGTGCTGGACGCAGGCGCCGGACACGTACCGGATTCTGTCGAACCAGCGCAAGCGTTGGGGCCGCGGGAACCTGAAGAACATGATCGAGAACTACGACATGGCCTTTAATCCGAGATACAAGGTGATGGGGCTTCTGACGATGCCGTACAACATTATTTTTGAAGCGCTGAACCCTTATTTTAAAATCACGGGGCTGCTCGCCCTGATTGGGTACACGCTGATGGACATGACGCACTGGCGGATTCTTGCGATCTTCTGGCTGATCAACTTCCTCAGCGGTTACGTGCTCAGTATCGGGGCGCTCTTACTGGAGGAACTGGCGTTCAAACGATTCGACAAGCTGTCGGATTTGTGCAAGCTGTTGTTGTTCTCGGCGCTAAAGTTTTTCGGTTACGCGCAGCTCGGGGGATTGTGGCGCATCCAGGGACATATCCAGTTTATGCGCAATAACAACTCCTGGGGGACGATGACCCGTCAAAGCTGGCAGGACAAGGGAGATTCGGCTGCCAAAGCGGCCAAGCCGGCCAAGTCAGCCTAGTGATCAGGGAGCTCCCCTCCCCCGCTTTGCGGCGGTTGCCGGAAAGGAGATGATAGGGCAAAGGAAGGCTTGGATCCAAGAAGTAACCAAACTTAAGGATAAACTTACGGAAGAAGAAAGGCGGGAATGAATGATGTCAAACCTGACAGCACTGCATAACCAAACGGAACAATCCGGCTTATACGCCGGCATGGGGCAACGCGTGAGGGAAACAGCCAGCGAGGTGAACGGGGTGTTATTCATTTATTCCGCAGGCGGCCCCTTTTACGTGGCATCCCAGGTGCGGGGAATTTTGGAGTCTGAACCTGGACTTCAGTTTGATGTATGGAGCGGGGATGAGCCAGGAAGCGTGGCGGTGCTGCTGCCAGGCCTGACGCTGGATGCCGTTCACTATCAAGGCTTGCGCCTGAAGCAGCAGCTGCAGGAGCGCATTGCCGACTATCGTCCGCGGATGGCGCTGGCCAGCTTCACTTCGCGGGCAGCGATTACCCCGCAGGTGCTGAGTCAAATCGAGGAAAAAGCCAAGCAGAACTACTCCGATGATATTTATATTTTTACCAAGGCCGATATGCTGCTCGTCAAAAGCCGAATTCTCATCGTCGAAGGAGATCCGGCGGTACGCGAATTCCTTCAAATCCGGCTGAATATGCAGGGCTATGAAACGATGACAGCCGATAACGGCTTAACCGCCCTGGACTTGATCGCCGATTGGAAACCGGATCTGGTGCTGACGGAGCTGAATCTGTACGGTATCGATGGACTGCCGTATATCCATCAAATTCAGAAAGTCGGCAACGAGCAAATGCCTAAAATCGTTGTGCTTACGGAGCAGCGGGTCGAGAAAACGATCAGCTTATGCTTCCAAAACGGGGTAGACGATTATATCACCAAGCCGTTCTCCCCGGTTGAACTCGACGCGCGAATTCGCCGTTGCATCCAATAATATCTGATTCCAATACAGAGAACATAATGGAGGTAGAAACCTGTGAACAATCATTACCAGAAGCTGATGAATGCGATTGAATCGAAGACCGCCGTACTGGGCGTAGTGGGTTTAGGTTATGTCGGCTTGCCGCTGGCAGTGGAAATGGTGAAGCAAGGATTCCGAGTGGTGGGCATCGATCTGGATACATCAAAAATCGAGAAAATCCACCGCGGAGAATCGTATATTCACGATATCCCGTCCGAAACGCTGGCCGAAGTGATGGCTACAGGGCGATTCCAGGCAACCACGGATTACGCGGTACTGTCCGAAATTAACGCGGTCAGCATCTGCGTGCCGACGCCGCTGAGCGAAAATCAGGATCCCGATACCTCCTATATCGTCACCGTGGTGGATCAGTTGAAGCGGTATATGAAAAAAGGCATGCTGATTACGCTGGAAAGCACAACTTATCCGGGGACGACGGAAGAGCTGATTCAGCGCGAGCTGGAGAAGCTGGACTATACGGTTGGCGAGGACTTCTTCCTCTGCTTCTCGCCGGAGCGGGTCGATCCGTCCAATCCGAAATTTAATACCTACAACACGCCGAAAGTCATCGGAGGAACCACCAAGGCTTGCTTGGATTTGGGGACGGCACTGTATTCCCAATATGTCCAAACGGTTGTTCCTGTGTCCTCGCCTAAAGTGGCGGAAATGTCCAAGCTGCTGGAGAACACGTTCCGCAGCGTGAATATCGCTTTTGTGAATGAAATGGCCATGATGTGCGATCGCATGGGCATCGACATTTGGGAAGTCATCGACGCGGCGAAGACCAAGCCGTTCGGCTTTATGCCGTTCTATCCGGGACCAGGCATCGGCGGCCACTGCATCCCGCTGGATCCGATGTACCTGAGCTGGAAAGCGAAGGGCTTCCGGTTCTACAGCCAATTCATCGAGCTGGCGCAGTCGACCAACGACAACATGCCTTATTATGTCGTGAATAAAACGTCCAAAATCATGAACGAATACGCCAAATCGATTAAGAAATCCCGCATCTTGATCCTTGGCATGGCGTACAAGCCCGATATCGCCGACCTGCGCGAATCGCCGGGATTGTCCGTGTACGAGCTGTTTAAGGACAGCGGCGCCAAGGTGGACTATTACGACCCGTATGCGACAAGCTTCCGTGAAAAATCCGGCGGCGTGGTGCACAGCGTCGAATACGATCTCGATAAATTCAAAGCCTACGACTGCATCGTCTTGGTGACGAATCACAGCAACTTCGATTATGAAGGAATCGCTCACCTCGGCGTGCCGATCGTGGATACGCGCAATGCGTTCCGCGATTATCCGCTGCCGCATGTGTATAAGATCGGCCACTCCGTTGCGCATATCAAGGAAGAGTCCCCAGCGCTGATCGTAGGTTAAGGATACGAGGATTGATGCTCAAAAAACCGATCTTCGTCCGCCTTCGGGCGTTGTCGGGAAGCAAGCGGCCGGCCCTGCTTGCGCTTGGCGGGATGCTGTTGATGGCTTTGCTTATGTTATTGGCCTTTATCCGGCCATCGGGTTCACATGCGAAGGCGACCTGGATTTGGGAGACGAAGGTTATCGAACAGCAACCGGGTGAGCTGCTGAACTTTGTCCGCGGGCAGGGTGTGGACACGATCTTCTTGCAAATTGGCAGCGGGGTGGAGCAGGACAGTTACCGCAGCTTCATCCGTGCTGCCGCCCAAGCAGGCATCCAGGTGCATGCCTTAAGCGGTCATCCGGAGTGGGCGCTGCGGGAGCACCGGGATGAAGCCGAGGCGTTTCTGAAATGGGTGATCGACTTCAACCGGGAAGGGAAGCCGGAGGAGCGGTTTGCCGGCGTCCAACTGGACGTTGAGCCCTACCTGCTGGACCGATGGCAGAAGGATCAAGAAGCCGTGGTAGAGCAGTGGATGGAGGGCGTCCGCGTCTGGACCGAAGAGGCGAGATATAACGATCTTGCGATCGGTGCGGCCGTTCCGTTCTGGCTGGATCGGATCGACCACCCGAGCGGGGCCTTGCAGCTGCCGCTGGGCGATTGGATGGTAGATCAGTTCGATTATTTGGCAATTATGGCCTACCGGGATGCCGCAGGTCGCATCTATGAAATCTCGCAGCGTACGCTGAATGAAGCGGATCGGCAAAAGAAACGGGTCTGGGTGGGCGTCGAGCTGGGCGAGAGCCGGGAAGGGCCCGGCGTTTCCTTCCATGATCAGCCGCTTGCTTCGCTAGACCGGGAGATGAAAAGGTTGGAGGAGCTGGGAAAAAGGCACGGCTCGTTTGCCGGGATTGCCGTTCACAGCTACGAGGCTTGGCATCGTAAACTCCGCGGGCCGTAATACGGAAGATATAGACGGGGCAGCCTTTGTTTTGATCTTGGTTAGGACAGTCTTCTCTGTTTTTGCTATAATAAAGTTAATTGGCAGTTGTGGAAATGGAGAGATTGGCATGATCCTGCATAAAGGCGAAATCTTGTTCCGTCAAGGGGACGATGGTTCTTTTCTATACCATATTAAGAGCGGGCTGTTTAAGGTAACGCGTCTGCACCCGAACGGGAACATGGTTTTGTTTAATATTTTGTACCCGGGGGAAACGGTACCGCATCATTCCTTGATTACCCCGAAAGAGGTGCACGGGACGGCGATCGCTCTCATGCGCAGCGAGGTTGAAGCGATCCCTGCGCAGGTATGGTATCGCGAGCTTCAGGAGGATCCGAAGAAGCCGCTGGAGGTCGCGCAGCTGCTGCAGGAGAAGGTTCGGTTCATGCAGGAGAGGCTTGACCATTTGACGATTGGGACGCCGGCCGAACGGCTGGAGCTGCTGACGAAATGGCTGGGACAGCATGCTCATGGCGTACCTTTGACCGATTATTTGACTCAAGAAGAGATCGGACAGCTGATCGGCGTACGGCGAGAGACGGTGAACCGGTTGCTGCGCAGCCATGGTCACGAACGGTCATAAGAAACGGCTTTACGAACAAAAGCGCGGATAACCGGGATTGCTCCGGTTATCCGCGCTTTTGGTAAGCCGCTTATTCGTCCAGGGTGCCAGCCGGTCCAAAAAATTCAAAGTGAATCCGCTCTTCCGGCACGCCCCATTCCTTCAAGGCGCGGCGAACCGCCTTCATGAAGGGAACCGGGCCGCAGAAGTAAAAGTCGCTGTCAGCTGTCGTAATCGTCTTCAGCCAAGGCAGATCGATATAGCCGGTTTTGTCGCAGCCTTCGCCGGCTTCTGACGTTTCATATACGGTGTAGGCACGCAGATTGTCGTTGATCCGTGCGAGCTCGGCAATATGCTCCTTCATCGCATGGTGCTTCGCGTTGCGAGCGGCGTGGACATAGACGATATCGCGTTTGTTTTCGCCTTGCAGCGCTGCTTCCAACATGCTGACCATCGGCGTAAGACCAACGCCGCCGCTGAGCAACACGAGCGGCAGGTTCGACGATGGATTCAATGTGAAATCGCCGGCCGGCGCGCTAAGTTCGAGCACATCGCCTTCTTCGATCTGGGTATGCAGATAGGTCGAGACAATGCCCGCTGGGCGGTCCTCCGCAGCATCTTCCCGCTTCACTGAAATCCGATAATACGGCTTGCCCGGTGCCGTGGACAGGCTGTAATGGCGCAGATGGGTAAACTCCTGGCCTTCCGGTTTTACACGGACGGTAATGTATTGCCCCGGCTCATAGGCGGCAATCGCTTGGCCGTCCTCCGGCTTCAGATAAAAGGAGGTGATCACGTCGCTCTCCTTAATCTTCCGGTCAACGATGAAGCGGCGGAATCCGCGCCAACCGCCTTCTTTCTGCTCGACTTCGCGGTACATCTCCGCTTCTACGCTGATAAATACGTCCGCAATGACGCCATACGCCTTGGCCCAAGCATCGAGGATTTCTTCGGTGGCGGCGTCACCCAGCACCGTCTTGATGGCGGCGAGCAGGTTCTCGCCGACAATCGGGTATTGATCCGGCTGGATTCCTAGCGCGCGGTGCTTCTGGGCAATGCCGCGAACGACAGGAAGAATCTCTTCCAGGCGGTCGATGTGCGCCGCGGCGGCATACACCGCATTGGCCAGCGCGGTAGGCTGTTTGCCTTGACGTTGGTTGGCATGGTTAAACACGTTCAGCAGCTCGGGATGATTTTTGAACATGGTCTGATAGAAGGTTTTCGTAATCGTTTGTCCATGAACTTCGAGAACCGGCACAGTGGATTTAATGACTTCGATCGTTTTTGAATCAAGCATCGGTGAACCCTCTTTCCTTGATTTTTCGTTCCACCTCAGTATAGGAAGCCTTGAATCGTAAAAAGGTGACTTTCGTCACATCGAAAATTGCCAAAGTGTGAACTGCTACTAAAATGCAATGACATCTATCACATTGTTCGCAGAAAATAAAATAGCTTGTCGTCTGTCCCGTGGAGTCATGATTCGTTTTGTGATATAATATGAATAGAAGAAATTCTAACAGAAAGGATCAGGATACCATGTGTCCCCGAAGGACGAAATCCCAAAGGACGATTTGGAAACGTTGTGATCTCTCTTATACTTAGCTCCTTTCGTAGCTAGTCGGTATTTCGGCGACAAACCTACGAAAGAAGCGTGAAATCATGCGAAGGATGAACTCCTCATGGACTCACTCCGTAGGGTGTTGCCGGATGGTCAACCAAACTACGATAAGAGGGATTCCAAATGAGGACAAAAGCAAGATGGCAAACGTACGGTACTCGGTTATTAATGATGTTAGCAGGGTCTAGTTTATTGGCGTTTACGTATTACCACATCAATTTTCAGAACGGACTGTCGGAAGGCGGATTTGTTGGCCTGGCGTTGCTTGGCAAATACTTGTTTAACCTGCCTCCGGCCTTAACCATGATCGCACTCGATTTGCCGATCGTGGTGCTTGCTTGGTGGCTGAAGGGCCATCGGTTCGTGATGAATACGGTGGTGGCATCACTGACGTTTTCGCTGGTTTATGAGCTGTGCGAGCAATTCTCGCCGCTGACGATGAACCTGCACGGCAATCTGCCGTTGGCCGCATTATTGTCGGGTCTTCTCACCGGTTTCGGGGCGGGACTTGTACTGCGGGCCGGCGGAGCGAGCGGCGGGGACGATATCTTGTCCATGCTGCTAAGCCAGTGGTCCGGCATTAAGATCGGTACGATGTTTATTATCATGGATGCGGTCGTGCTGACGGTCTCATTGTTATATTTACCATTCAAAGAAACGATGTTTACCATATTGGCAGTGCTGATCGCCGGCAAAGTGATCACCTGGACCGTCCATTACGGTCAGGGACAACTGTCGCCGATGCGGCTGCCTTACCACCCAATCAAAGAGAAAACGGCTCGAGCTTAAGGCTCGGGCCGTTTTTTTTTCAAGATTTATTAGGATCTCCAGGATCCCTGCTGCCGGCGGATCAGCACGATTTGTCCGGCGTGGTAGGCATCATGCAGCAACCAGCGGGAGAGCTCGCGTCCGAACGATTCGCCCGTATTGGCGTATGGTGCCCCTAGGGCTTCATCGGTTAAAGAAGCGATCGCCTCGCGCAATTCCTGTTGGATTCGTTTCGTTTCGGCCAGAACGTCGGCCCATGCCGCTTCATCCGAGGTCCCGCCGGTTCCGGCGAAGGTGTCTTCGTTTTTTTCTAAGGCCGGGCCCGGATTGATTCCTCTTAAGCGGCTGAGGATCCGCCCGTTATAATAATTGATGTGATTGACGGTTTGCCAGATCGTATTTCCGCCTCCCGGAGGAGCCCAAGCAGCTTGCTCGGCGGTCAATCCCTCCAATGCTGTCGACAACGGCACGATCCATTCCTCGACATCCCAAGTATTGTCCTTTTGCACAACGAGTAAATCGACGGGGGTAATGCTCATTCCATTTCCTCCTTATCATTGTAACTGGCTAATTACGATTTCAAGGGTTACAATGATATTGTAGCAGAAGAAATGAGAAATGTAACCATTTATTTATTGATTAGGTCGTTACGGATTTGGGGGCTTCGAAGTGGAAACATTATGGAGTGATTTTTTGAACAGCGAGTGGCATGACTGGCGGGGAAGCGGACGCAGCGAAGATCGGCTGGAGAAGCTGAACTGGCAGCAGTGGTTCCTTAATCAATGGCAATTGACTGCTCCTGTGCCGATGCCGGCGGAAGAGGTCTTGGCCATGCGTCATTTTCGGGAACGCCTGCATGCCTTAACGGTCAAACTGGCGGGAGGCGGTAAGATGGAGGAGGCGGATTGGCAGGTGCTCAATAAACATTTGGCGCAGGATCTGGTTACCCGCAGGTTGTCCGGAGAACCGGGAGACATCCGGCTGCAATATGTTCCAGTGACGGAGGACTGGCGCCATGTGCGGGCAGAGATTGCCGCCAGCTTCGGTGAAACGCTGCTTAACGGGGAAACGTCAAGGATTCGCATGTGCGATAACCCCGATTGCCGCTGGTTTTTTTACGATGACACGCGCAACCGGACGAAGAAATACTGCGAAGACAAGACGTGCGGCAACCTGATGAAGGTACGGCGGTTTCGCGCCCGGAAGAAGACTGGAATCGATCAAAGCGAGCAATAGCGATTCTTCTATAAATAACAAGAAACAGGCGGCCGAGAGGGGCTGCCTGTTTCTTGTTGGGGTATTTACTTTTGCGATTTTGGCGCGTCTTCAAACAGATACAGATATTCGCCGTACCCTTCCTTCTCCAGATCGGCCTTCGGCACGAAGCGGAGCGCTGCGGAATTGATGCAATAGCGGAGTCCCGTTGGTTCTGGGCCGTCCTCGAAGACGTGGCCCAGATGGGAATCACCCAGCCGGCTGCGCACTTCAGTGCGAATCATAAAATGGCTGGTATCGGTTCTCTCCTTGATGTGGTAGCTCCGGATCGGGCGGGTAAAGCTCGGCCAACCGCAGCCGGCATCGTATTTGTCACGGGAGCTGAACAACGGCTCGCCGGAAACGACATCGACGTAAATGCCTTCTTCCTCATGGTCCCAATACTCTCCGGTAAAAGGACGCTCGGTCGCATTATTTTGCGTGACCTCATATTGGATCGGCGTCAGCTTGCGCTTCAGCTCTTCCCGATCGGCAGGGCCGGACCAGTGGCGCTCCAGGAAATCCTCGCGGCCGGAGCCTTTGCGATACAGCCGGTAGTGTCCCGGATTCTTCTTATGGTATTGCTGATGATACTCCTCGGCAGGATAGAATGGGGCTGCCGGCAGAATCGGGGTGACAATCGGTTTATCGAAGCGGCCGCTTTGCGCAAGCTCTTGCTTGGAAGCTTCCGCTTCCAGACGCTGCTGCTCATCATGATAAAATATCGCGGTCCGGTACGAATCGCCGCGGTCATGGAATTGGCCGCCTTCGTCCGTTGGATCAATTTGCTGCCAATACAACTCCAGCAGCTTGCGGTAAGGAAAGATGTCCGGGTCGTACGTAATTTGCACGGCTTCGTAATGCCCGGTATTCCCGGCGCAAACCTCCTCGTATGTAGGGTTCACCGTATGACCGCCGGTATATCCAGAAATAATGCCGTGAACGCCGGGCAGTTCCTCGAATGGTGATACCATGCACCAGAAGCAGCCTCCGGCAAACGTGGCTAATTTGAGATTGGAATTTGATGATGGACTCATTTGGGATCCCTCCATTTCATCACTATTATAACTTGTTTTGGCACAAAGCCAAAATGATAGCATAAAAGGCTGGTTCTCTCGTAAAGTGCGTGCTATAATATAACTCAATAAAACATGCATGGTTCCCAAAGGGGAGTAGCTGTTACAATAAAGTCGTCATTACGGGAGTTATACATACCCCGGCTTTATTGGCAACGAAGAGTTGTTAGCGAGACCTTTGCCCGTAGCGAGTATTGGGTAAAGGTCTTTTTTGATGCGTAAATGCGTCGTGCCCAATACGGACACGGCGTATTTTTTTGGAACGGTGGGATCTTCCCGTAGTCCCAGCCATATCGAACGTCCGATTGTACCGTCTCGCAGCCTTTGCAGGCCAGCGGCAATTGACGTGAATGGCGAGGCCGTTATCCAGAAAAAATAGATCCGTTGCATGGAACATTTAGAAAGGGGAGAGAACATGGACTTACTGTCACCGGAATTTTGGATGGCCTTATTATCCATCGTCCTGATCGACCTCGTCTTAGCCGGGGATAACGCGATCGTCATTGGGCTTGCCGCCCGCAATGTGCCGCAACAGGATCAGAAGAAAGTTATCGTATGGGGGACCCTGGGGGCGATTCTGATCCGGGTGATCATGACACTGCTCGTCGTGCAGCTGCTCAACATCCCGGGTTTACGACTTGCCGGGGGGCTTGCATTAGTCTGGATTGCTTATAAACTGCTGATTGAGGAGAAAAGTCATGAGATCAAGGCCGGAAACCAGATGTGGGCGGCCATCCGCACGATCATCATCGCCGATGCCATGATGGGCCTCGACAACGTGCTTGCGGTAGCTGGCGCGGCGCACGGGGACACCATGCTGGTCATTATCGGTCTGGCCGTATCCGTACCGATTATGGTTTGGGGCAGCACGATGATTTTGAAGCTGACTGAACGCTTTCCGATCGTCATTACGATTGGGGCAGCCGTGCTGGCTTGGACAGCATCCAAGATGATCGTCGAAGAACCGCTGATTCATGACTGGTTCGCCAGCCCTTGGATTAAATACGGCTTCGAGCTGCTCATCATCGCCGCTGTCGTGCTGCTGGGCAAATTCATGAAGAAGCGCAAAGCGCGGCTTCACCAAGCGAAAGCGATGCCGCAGACAAACGGAAGTTAAAGGAAAAACGCATGCAAACAACGCCGCAGGTGGCTGATCATTTGGCCCGTCGCGGCGTTGTTTTTTTGCGATTTTTTGGCTCCGGAGTTAAGTGTTGTTCTCCCGGGCAGATAAACGAAACTGCTTAGGCGACATGCCAAACCGCTTGCGGAACACTTTATGAAAGTAGTTGTAGCTGGGGAAACCGGAGCTTTCCGCAACGTGCTCCAGCGACAGAGGGCTGAAAATAATCCGCTCGCGCGCCATGTTCAGCCGCACCTCCAGCGTGTATTGAATCATGCTGGTGCCAAAGGCCTGCTTGAACAGATGCACCGCCCGCGACACGCTGATGCCGACGTGGGCTGCAGCGTCCTCCAGCTTAAATGGGGAGGAGGCGTTTTCTTCGATATAATTTTTCAGACGGTGGGCAAGATAGGTAGGATAGGTGGGCTGCGGCTGCTCGAGCAAATTCCGTTCGATCTCCAGGCACAGAATCTTCAAGTAGTACTCGGAGATTTCCGGCATCGGGTTGGAGATGCGGCGCTGCTCCAGCATAATCTGCCGGAAGGCCCCAACCATCCCTTCGGACAGGGGAACCTTCAAGCGGTGCGGAAGCGGCCGGCGGTTCCACCAGGACTCGATCCATTCCCCGGACAAAAAAATATGGTAATCTCCGCTGGAAACCACCGGTTCGCCTGTTCCGTTCGTTTCGGCTTCGATTTTCAGCTCGTAAGGGTCCCCGGGGGCAAACAGCAGCAAATCCCCAGGCTCAAGCAACTCCAGCCGCCCGTTTAACCGCGTACGGCATTTGCCTAACGTCTGCAGGCGGATCAGATAATTTTCGTGCCCGTTCGGCTGGGTCGTGTGGAACGGCTTGCGGTGCAACGAATAGCCGGCATGTAAAATTTGCAGGTTTACCTCTTTGTTCATCGGTGTCCTCCACAGGGTTCTCGAAAAAAATGACCAGATTGTTCATGTTTCAATCATATTATTCATTTTACATTGGAGCAATTTGAAATACCATGGTACATGGGTAGCGCATCAAATTGACAAACATCTGCTTGGCAGGAGTGACCAAAATGACAGACATCCAGATTGGCATTATCGGCTGCGGCAACATCAGTCCGGCTTACCTCCGTCATTTGGCGAAGAGCGACAGGCTGAAGGTTGTGGCGCTGGCCGACCAGTTTCCGGAGAAGGCGCGCGAGCGGGCCGAGGAATTCGGAATTGAAAACGTATTCACAGTTGAAGAAATGTTGCGGCATCCTAAGATCGACCTGATTCTGAATCTCACGGTGCCTTCGTCCCATGCGGCGATTAACATTGCGGCTCTGGAGCACGGCAAGCATGTCTACGTGGAGAAGCCGCTGGCCATCCACTTGGAGGATGCCAGTCGAATGCTGGAGCTGGCCGCTGCACGCCATCTTCGCGTCGGCTGTGCCCCCGATACCTTCCTTGGCGCCGGACTGGAAACGGCCCGCAAGGCGATTCAAGACGGGCTGATCGGCCGTCCGGTGGCAGCCAGCGCGTTTATGGTAAGCGGCGGGCCGGAGAGCTGGCATCCGAATCCGGAGTTCTTCTATGCAGAAGGCGGCGGGCCGATGTTCGACATGGGGCCGTACTATCTGACGGCGCTGGTCCAATTACTTGGACCGATTCGCCGGATCAGCGGTTCGGCGGGAAGCCAGATTCCGGAGCGGACGATCGGGTCCGGTCCCAAAGCGGGCACCCCGATTCCCGTTCATACGCCAACCCATTACAGCGCAACGCTGGATTTTGTGGGAGGGGCGATCGGTACGCTGGTGACCAGCTTTGACGTGCGGGGCGGCAGCATGCTGCCGCGGATTGAGATTTACGGCACCGAAGGTACGCTGGAAGTCCCTGATCCGAACTGGTTTACCGGTGAGGTGAAGCTGCGTCGGGCCGGGGAAGAGACTTGGGAGACGCTGCCGCCGGTGTTTGCCAGCGGAGATAACGAGCGGGGACGCGGTATTGAGGAAATGGTGCAAGCGATACAGGAAGGCCGGGAGCATCGAGCCAGCGGCAAACTGGCTTATCATGTCCTGGAGGCGATGCATGCGGTTGCCCGGTCCTCGAAGGAAGGTCGGCATATCCTGTTGAGCCCTGTAGAGCTCTAATCGGACTTACTATGATGAAGAGGAGAATGAAATCATGACGAAGCTTGGTTTGCAGTTGTATACGGTAAGAGATCATTTGGAACGGGATTTTGAAGGAACTTTGCGCAAAGTGGCAGAGCTTGGCTATCAAGGGGTCGAGTTTGCCGGATTTTACGGGCGCACGGCAGAGCAAGTACAGGAGATTTTGCGGGAGACGGGATTAACGGCGATTGGTGCGCATACCCCATATACCCGGTTGAAGGAAGCGATCGACGAGGAATTGGCGTTTAATAAAGCGATTGGCAGCCGCTATATCATCGTTCCTTATTTGGCAGAGGAAGACCGCAACCGTTGGTCGGAAATCATCGAAGATTTGAAAAAATTCGGTGAAAAGTGCAAAGAGGAAGATTTGGTGCTTTGCTATCATAATCATGATTTTGAGCTGACGTTACAGCACGACGGCAAGCCGGTGCTTGACGCCATCTACGAGCAAGTGCCTGAACACCTGTTGCAGGTTGAGCTTGATTCCTGCTGGGTCGCCTTTGCTGGAGCGAATCCGCTGGATTATATCGCTACATATACGGGGCGGCTTCCGCTGGTGCACTGGAAGGACGTGGTCAAGAAGGCGGACGGTTCGCCGGATACGGTTGAGCTTGGCCGCGGGGAGATTGCCATCACGGAAATCGGCGATGCTGCGATTGCTGCGGGGGTGGAATGGTTAATCGTCGAGCAGGATCATTGCGCCGGAGATTCGCTCACGAGCATTCAGACAAGCATGGAATGGGTACGTGACTATGCGCAAAAAGGAGGTAAACTTCATGTCTAAAACGTTGAAAGTAGCCATTATCGGCTGCGGCGGGATTGCGAATGGAAAACATTTGCCAAGCCTGGCCCAGCAGCCTGAGGTGGAGATGGTCGCATTTTGCGATATTATCGAGGAGCGCGCAGCCAAAGCCGCAGCGCAATACGGCGGGGAGAACGCCAAGGTGTATACCGATTATCGCCAGCTGTTAGAGGAAAGCGATGCTGAAGTTGTGCATGTGTGCACGCCAAACGATTCCCACGCCGAAATTACGATTGATTCGTTGGAATCCGGTCGCCATGTCATGTGTGAGAAGCCGATGGCTAAGACGGCAGAGCAGGCTCGTCAAATGCTGGATGCAGCGAAGCGTACGGGCAAGAAGCTGACAATCGCCTACCAAAACCGGTTCCGCAGCGACAGCTTGTATTTGAAGGAGATTTGCGAAAAAGGTGAGCTCGGCGACATTTATCTTGGCAAGGCGCTGGCGCTTCGTCGCCGGGCAGTGCCGACATGGGGCGTCTTCCTCGACGAGGAGAAGCAAGGCGGCGGTCCGTTGATCGATATCGGGACCCATGCCCTAGACCTGACCTTGTGGCTGATGAACAACTACGAGCCGAAGAGCGTCACCGGTTCCGTCTTCCATAAACTCGGCAGCCGCGAGAATGCAGCAAATGCGTTTGGGCCTTGGAATCCGGAGGAATTTAAAGTGGAGGACTCTGCATTTGGCTTCATTACGATGAAGAACGGCGCGACGATCATTCTTGAATCGAGCTGGGCGCTGAACATCGTGGATATCGGCGAAGCGAAGACGCTGCTGTGCGGGACGGAAGGCGGCGCGGACATGACCAACGGCCTGCGCATCAACGGCGAGAAAATGAGTCGCCTGTATGAAACGAAGATTGATTTGGGTTCGGGCGGCGTTGCCTTCTTTGAGGGCAAACAGGAAACCGAGGCAACGCGTGAAGCAAGAGCTTGGGTGCAGGCGATTCTCGAGGATAAGGAACCGCTGGTGAAGCCGGAGCAAGCGCTGGTCGTCACGGAAATTTTGGAAGCGATTTACGAGTCGGCGAGAACAGGTAAGACCGTTTATTTTGATTAATCACGGGAGGGGACCGGGAATGAAATTAGGCGTATTTCTCGTATTGTTCGGAGGGCTCCCGTTGGAGCAGGCGTTGGATAAGGCAGCCGCCCAGGGGTTAAAAGCCGTAGAGATCGGGACTGGCGGTTATCCTGGCAACGCGCATTGTAATCCCGATGTACTGCTGGAGAATAAACAAGCGCGGGAGGAGTTCAAGCGGGCGGTGGAATCGCGCGGATTAACGATCAGTGCGCTGAGCTGCCACGGAAATCCTCTGCATCCGCAAAAGGCGGTGGCGCAAGAGTTCCATGACGCCTTCGTCAAGACCGTCCAATTGGCTGAACTGCTGGAGGTGCCGGTTGTTAATACGTTTTCCGGCTGTCCCGGTGATCATGAGGATGCGAGATACCCGAATTGGCCGGTCGCACCGTGGCCGAACGATTACCAGGAAATCCTCGATTGGCAGTGGAACAATAAGGTGATTCCGTACTGGTCGGAAATGGGCCGTTATGCCGCAGAGCATCATGTGAAAATCGGTTTGGAGCTGCACGGCGGTTTCTCCGTGCATACGCCGGCCACGCTGCTTCGCCTGCGCGAAGCGGCCGGGGAAGCTATCGGCGCCAATTTGGACCCGAGCCATATGTGGTGGCAGGGGATTGATCCGGTGCAGGCGATTTCGATCCTTGGCCGGGCTGGTGCGATTCACCATTTCCACGCCAAGGACACGACGATTGATCCGGTGAACGTGAACCGTTACGGACTTACGGATATGCAGCCTTATACCATGATGCAGGACCGGGCTTGGCAGTTCCGTACGGTTGGTTATGGCCATGATTTGAAAACCTGGGCGGACATCATCAGCGCCCTTCGCTTGTACGGCTACGACTATGTCGTCAGCATCGAGCATGAAGACGGCCTGATGTCGATCGACGAAGGGTTTACGAAGGCGGTACGCAACCTTCAGCAGGTGCTGGTGGAGGATTCTGCCGCCGAAATGTGGTGGGTATAAGTTACAACCAACGTAATATACTATATTAGCGGCCGCCGCCTGGGCGGTCGTTTTTTTAAATGATCGGTCATCCCCCTTACTTTCCTTCGATAAATATGCTATTATGATATATACTAACAAATTGTAAGCTTTCAGCCTTTAGGTCGGCGATGATAACGAGGTGAATTTTATGGATGAGCATTCCCAGGCGATGTGTCCGCGGTTTGAATCGGCATTTTCGTTTTTAGGCAAACGTTGGAACGGTCTGATCATCAAAACGCTGATGAGCGGTCCCAAGCGATTTAAGGATATTTCCAATCAGATTCCTTCCATGAGCGATAAAATGTTATCCGAGCGGATGAAGGATCTGGAATGTGAAGGAATCCTGGTTCGCCATGTCTATCCCGAGACGCCGGTTCGGATTGAATATGAATTAACGGAGAAAGGCCGGGCGCTTCGTCCCGTTATGGAACAAGTGCAGTCCTGGGCGGAAGAGTGGATTAAGTAAACAACAAACATGCCGTTACCGGCGAGCGGGCGGCATGGAATATAATAGAAAGTAGGTGTACGTGTGGCTGATGTAATTGTTATTGGAGCAGGACCTGCAGGAGCCAGTGCAGCACTTTTCTTGGCGAAGGCCGGTAAAGAAACGCTCGTTCTGGACAGCAACACCAGCATGACCAAGCGGGCATGGATCGAGAATCATTACGGTGCGAAGGACATTTCCGGACCCGATTTGCTGAAGATCGGCCGGGAGCAAGCGGAGAAATTCGGCGCGAAGTTCATTGAAGAGAAAGTAACTGACATCGATACGAACGGTGGTTCAACGGTTACGGTGAAGACCGAATCCGGCCGCAGTTATGAAGCGTCTCATATCATATTGGCCACCGGCGCGTTAACCGACCTTGCAAGCGCTATCGGCTTGGAGTTGAAGGAAGGCCGCGAACCTCGAATTAAGACGGTGATTGCTACGGATGGCCAAGGCCGTACGAGCATTCCGCGCGTATGGGCAGCGGGAACAGTTACCGGGGTAAGCGTGCATACGATCATTACCGCCGGCGACGGCGCGAAGGTAGCGATTGAGCTGATCAGCGAAATGAACGGCGAACGCTACGTTGATCACGACGTACTTAAGTAAGACATCTGAACATACGACAGGCCTCCTATTTACGGGAGGTCTTTTATTTTTGCAAAATCAGGGGATGCCCGAAATTTGAGAACCTGCGCCTTGTCCGGTATGCTTAGGATGAAGGAATAGGATCATGCCGAAGTTGGGACAATGATGTGGAGAAAGGCAGGGCGGCTATGTACATGAGATGGCGATGGTTCGTTGGATGTATGGCAGGACTGGCTATAATCATAATCGCGTCGGCGTGCGCCCGCGGCCAAATTACCGAACAACCGGCACCGGTGGAAACACAGGAAACCGAAGTAGAACATCCCCACGACATTACATTAACGATCGACGGAGGCACCTTTATCCCTGATGTGACGCGCAACCTGCATTTTGATTATATCGACGGGCTAACGGTACGTCATGCCTTGGCGAGCAGCGGGATCGTCAAATTTACAGAGGATCGGTCGGCCATTCAATCGGTTGGGGAAGTGTCGCTGGATTCGGCATTGGAATGGGGAACCCGGCTGAATGATAAGGAACTCGCCCCTACGAACTGGGATCAGGAGCTGCAAATGGGCGACAAGCTGTTGGTATACGTCAAGACGGTGGACAGCTATGAAGCGATCCCTCCGCTGGCGTCTTTGCTGTTGATTATCGACGGGGGCAGCCAGAAGCAATATTTTGTTCATAAATACAGCGATAATACCACCGTTCGAGACCTCTTGAAGCGCAGCGGAATGGTTCAGTTTAACCCCAACCATAAATCGATCATCTCCGTCGGCGGCTATACGTCCCAGCAGGACGAGCAGTGGGTCCTGAAGGTGAATGGGAAGAAGCTGCTGGATAATGGGCTGGACATGAAATTAAAGCCGCAGGACTACGTGGAGATTACCTTGATGACGCGTTAGAAGTACGATTAGCTTAGGGAATCCGCAATTCTGGTGATGATCCGGGAGAGCGGATTTTTTTTCAATAGAAAATTGAAAAAAGTTATGACAGAAGTATGTTAAAATTTTTAATGTGAATGTAATCACAAAGTCCTCGGTTGCCGAAACGGTCTGCGTGTCCCGTACGATAAAGTGCTGATTGCTACCGGCTCCAACTCGCTGATCTTGCCGATTTGGCGGCGGCCAAATCGCCGTATCAGACTATGCTGATGGGGATGTCCTTCGGACTCGCCCTGACGCTGCTCAGCTTGTCGTTGCTGCTGCCAAAACATCCGGATACGGTGACGTTCGCCGGCTGGCTGCACAACATGGTGCCGGTCACGCTGGGCAATATGGTGGGCGGCGCGGTTTTCGTCGGCATGGCTTTTGGTTCATTTCGCCCGTGCGCAAGAAAGTATAGATGCAAATTATCCCCCAACCTCAATGGGTAGCGAAGAGGATTGGGGGATTTTTTTTTCACGTTAATAGAAAGCAAAAAAACCGCCCTGCACTCAAGGGACGGTTCAAATCGCTAGAACTAACGCCGAATATGGGGGGAGTACTAGGCGGTTAAATGCGGCAGATTTCGTTCGGGCACAGCTCGCAGTGGCAAATATCTTGCAGCATGACCAGATCTTTGATCACGATCATCCCGTTCTCATAGTCCAGCGCATCCTTCTTGCGCAGGTCGCTCAGCATCCGGTTGACGCTTTCGCGCGTTGCCCCGATCATGTTGGACAAGTCAGTATGGGTGATCTTCTTATTGATCAGAATGGCGTCTCCGTGCGGCTCACCGTACGTATTGCTCAAGCGAATCAAGGTCGAGCACAAAGCGCCCGGTTTGCCGTACATCATCAGATCGCGGAATTTGGTTTGCGTCAAACGGTGATGGATGCCCATCCATTTCATGAAATCGATGGCGAAATCGCAATGCTGACAGATCATGATTTCCAGGTCCTTCTGCTCGATAATGCCGATTTCACAGTCTTCGATGACTTCGGCGGTAAAGCTATGCTTCGAGCTGAAGAACGGATCGGCTTGCCCAACCATATCGCCGACACCATACATGTAGAGGATCAATTCTTTGCCCTCATCCGTCGATTTCGTCAACTTCACACGGCCGCGCTTGATGTAGAACAGTTTATCGGAATAGTCACCTTCCCAGAACAAATGTGTCCCCTCGGGATAAGATTTGTCTTTCATCGTAACGAGAAGGCGATTGAAGTTTTGCTCTGAAAAACAGCTCGTATTGCCGCGGGGCAGGGTGGCATTCACAATTTCACTCATCATCGATTTCCCCTTTGTGCTCCAAATTTTTCTGAAAATTTTAAATTAATTATAACCCGTTTTTTTTAGTTTTTGGGGGCTGTAAAGCCCGAAAAAGTGAACATTGTGAGAAATTTCACTATGTCGAACAGTACGTTCTCACTAAAAACGGTGCAAAATAATAAACTGGCGATCGGTAAGTATTTAAAGGTGATACTATGTACACAATGTAAAGTATATATGAAAAACTTATCGTGACAAGTGAAAACTTTCAACTTTTTTAAAGTATGTGAAAAATTTCACTATACAAAATCAAAAGCCTGTGCTATGATCAAGACATAAAGAGAAGCGCACAAGCTTCATAAGGATTCGCTTGCAAGTGAATTTTTTCACAAATAAGATTTAGGACCACCATCTGCAAGCAATCCCTAAATCAAAATTTAGGAGGATGAGAGAGATGGCTGTTAAAAACGAAGTAGCTGCTAAAGCTCAGCCAACCGCGCAAGAGTATATTCAAACGTTGATCGACAAAGCCAAGAAAGCTTCCGAAGCATTCATGAGCATGGATCAGGAGCAGATCGATAAGATCGTGCAAGCGATGGCTTTGGCTGGGCTCGACAAGCATATGCATCTGGCGAAAATGGCGATCGAGGAAACGGGACGCGGCGTATACGAAGATAAAATCATCAAGAACATGTTTGCAACCGAGTATATCTGGAACAGCATTAAGTACCAAAAAACAGTAGGCGTCATCGAAGACAATCCTTACGAGAGCTTCCAAAAAATCGCCGAGCCGGTTGGGATCATCATGGGGATTACCCCGGTCACGAACCCAACGTCGACCACCATCTTTAAATCTCTGATCGCCATCAAAACTCGCAACCCGATCATCTTCGGCTTCCATCCATCCGCGCAAGCCTGCAGCACGGAAGCCGCTAAAATATTGCTTGAAGCCGCTGTTAAACACGGGGCACCTGCGGACTGTATCCAATGGATCGAAAATCCATCCATGGACCGCACGAACGCGCTGATGAATCACCCGGATGTCGCTTGCATTCTGGCTACCGGCGGTTCCGCGATGGTTAAAGCAGCTTATAGCTGCGGTAAGCCGGCCCTCGGCGTAGGCCCTGGTAACGTTCCTTGCTTCATTGAGAAGAGCGCCGATCTGGATCAAGCGGTCAACGACCTGATCCTGTCCAAAACGTTTGACAACGGTATGATTTGCGCATCCGAACAAGCGGTGATTATCGAAGAACCGATCTTCGACCAAGTGAAGAAGAAAATGATCGCCAACGGCTGCTATTTTGTAAATAAAGAAGAAGCTGCCAAGCTGACCGCAGGAGCCATCAACGCGGAGAAATGTGCGGTGAACCCTGCGATCGTTGGTCAATCGGCCGTAAAAATCGCGGAAATGTGCGGCATCGACGTCCCGGCCGGAACGAAAATTCTCGTTGCCGAGATCGAAGGCGTTGGTCCGAAATTCCCATTGTCCGCAGAGAAGTTGAGTCCTGTACTTGCTTGCTACAAAGTGAAGAATGCAGAGGAAGGCATTAAACGTGCGCTGGAAGTTGTGCAATTCGGCGGCATGGGTCACTCCTCGGTAATCCACTCGAACAATGAGGAAGTGATTCAACAATTCTCCGATCGGATGCCAACTTGCCGGATCCTGGTGAACCAACCTTCTTCGCAAGGCGGTATCGGCGACATCTACAACACAAACCTGCCGTCGCTGACGCTGGGCTGCGGATCGTACGGACGCAACTCGACTTCGTCGAACGTCACGGCCGTGAATCTGATCAACGTGAAAAGGGTGAATCATCGTACCGTGAACATGCAATGGTTTAAAGTGCCTAGCAAAATTTACTTCGAGAAAAACTCGACGCAATACTTGGCGAAGATGCCGGACATCTCCCGCGTCATGATCGTTACTGACCCGATGATGGTGAAGCTCGGCTACGTGGAAAGAGTCGAACATTTCCTGCGTCAACGCCAAACGCCGGTAGCCATCGAAGTGTTCTCGGACGTTGAACCGGATCCATCGACCACGACCGTACAACGCGGTACTGAGCTGATGGCGAAGTTCCAACCGGACTGCATTATCGCCCTGGGCGGCGGTTCGCCGATGGACGCGGCGAAAGGCATGTGGCTGTTCTATGAATATCCGGATACCGACTTCCACAATCTGAAGCAAAAATTCATGGATATCCGCAAACGGATCTACAAATATCCGCGTCTTGGCCAAAAAGCGAAATTCGTGGCCATTCCAACGACATCGGGTACCGGTTCCGAAGTTACCTCGTTCTCGGTTATTACCGATAAAATCAACGGCAACACGAAATACCCGTTGGCGGATTACGAGCTGACGCCGGACGTTGCGATCATTGACCCTGAGTTCGTCTACAGCTTGCCGAAAGTGGCTGTTGCAGATACCGGTATGGACGTACTGACGCATGCGATCGAAGCTTACGTCTCGGTCATGGCTAACGACTACACGGACGGTCTGGCGATCAAAGCGATCCAGCTGGTATTCCAATACCTGGAGAAATCGGCGCTGACCGGCGACAAGCTGGCCCGCGAGAAAATGCACAATGCTTCGACGCTCGCAGGGATGGCGTTCGCCAACGCATTCCTTGGCATCAACCACAGCTTGGCGCATAAATGGGGCGGTCAATACGGTACGGCCCATGGACGTACCAATGCGATTCTGATGCCGCACGTCATCCGCTACAATGCGAAGAAACCAACGAAATTCGCGGCATGGCCGAAATACAGAAACTTCGTTGCCGATGAACGTTATGCGGAAATCGCCCGCATTCTGGGTCTGCCGGCTCGCACGACGGAAGAAGGCGTGAAGAGCTTGATCAAAGCGGTGCGCGATCTGAACAAGAAGCTGGGCATTCCGGAATCGTTCCAAGCGCTTGGCTTCGATGCGAAGGATTTCGAATCGCGCGTCGATTACCTGGCGGACCGTGCCTTCGAAGACCAATGTACGACTGCGAATCCGAAGCTGCCGCTGGTCAGCGAGCTGGCTGAGATTTATCGCGACGCCTTCTATGGAAGATTTGAAGAATAAGTGAACAGGCGTGTAAAAATGGTGACAAATATCACTTATTGTGATATTTGTCACAATCTTTTTGGATAGGAAGAGCTATGATTACAATATAAATGATCCCTCAGAAGTTTGTTAACGGAGTGGAACCCGGTCCTTCGGGGCCGGGCACCATAATTGTCTAAGTTGTGAAAAGTATCACAAATTTTAGGGATCATGAGGCGCGGGATAGACCTTCAACCGCGACCACATATAAAAATGGAGGGAATCAAGATGTCGGTGATCGAAAGAGAAGTAACAGAAACCAAGGCGCAAAACGCATGGAGAGGCTTCAAACCTGGGAAATGGATGAAGGAAGTGGATACGCGCGATTTTATCCAATCAAACGTGAATCCTTATGAAGGTAATGAGTCCTTCTTGAAAGGCGCTTCGGCGAACACGAAAGCGTTGTGGGATATCGTATCGCAGCTGTCCGTGAAAGAACGGGAAGCCGGCGGGGTCCTGGATGTAGACGTGAACACGCCATCCACGATCACTTCCCATGCTCCTGGATATTTGGATAAAGAGAAGGAACAAATCGTAGGCGTTCAGGGCTCAGCCCCTTTCCAACGCACGATCCATCCATTCGGCGGGATCAACATGGTCATCAATGCGTGCAAAGCTTATGGCTTTGATCTGCCAGCTGAGATCGTAAATCTGTTTACAACGATTCGCAAAACCCATAACCAAGGGGTATTTGATGCTTATACATCGGAAATGAGAGCCGCCCGTAAGGCTGGGATCATCACAGGTCTTCCTGACGCATACGGCCGCGGTCGGATCATCGGGGACTACCGCCGCGTTGCCCTGTACGGCGTAGACTTCTTGATCAAGCAAAAACAACAAGAATTGAAATCTCTTGAAGTAGATGTCATCGATGAAGATGTGATCCGGCTTCGGGAAGAAATTTCTGAACAAATTCGCGCTTTAGGCGAATTGAAACAGCTCGGCGAAATGTACGGATTCGACATTTCCAGACCGGCGAACAATGCGAAGGAAGCTTTCCAATGGTTGTACTTCGGTTATCTGGCAGCGGTCAAAGAACAAGACGGTGCGGCAATGTCCCTCGGACGCGTATCTTCGTTCCTCGATATTTACATCGAACGCGATCTGGCCGAAGGAACATTAACCGAAGAAGCAGCTCAAGAATTGGTTGACCATTTCGTCATGAAGCTGCGGATCGTGAAATTCCTGAGAACGCCAGAGTACAACGAACTGTTCAGCGGCGACCCAACTTGGGTAACGGAATCGATCGGCGGGATGTCCGTAAACGGCAAGACGCTCGTAACCAAGAACAGCTTCCGCTTCCTGCATACGCTGTACAACCTGGGGCCGGCTCCAGAACCAAACCTGACCGTGCTCTGGTCGGAGCAACTGCCTGACGCCTTCAAGAAATACTGCGCGAAGGTATCGATCGAGACGAGCTCGATTCAATATGAAAACGACGATCTGATGCGTCCGATTTACGGTGACGATTACGGTATCGCATGCTGCGTCTCCGCGATGAGAATCGGGAAACAAATGCAGTTCTTCGGCGCTCGCGCAAACTTGGCGAAAGCTCTGCTGTATGCGATCAACGGCGGTAAGGATGAAAAATCCGGCGTCCAAGTTGGTCCGGAATATCCGGCCATCACTTCGGAATACCTCGACTATGACGAAGTGAAGAAACGCTTTATCCCGATGATGGAATGGCTGGCTAAGCTGTACGTGAACACCTTGAACGTGATCCACTACATGCACGATAAATACTGCTACGAACGGATCGAGATGGCGCTGCACGACCGCGACATTCTCCGCACGATGGCTTGCGGTATCGCCGGCTTGTCCGTAGCGGCTGACTCGCTCAGTGCGATCAAATATGCCAAAGTGAAACCGATCCGCAACGAAAACGGCATTGCCGTAGACTTCGAAATCGAAGGCGAGTTCCCTTGCTACGGGAACAACGACGACCGCGTTGACCAAATTGCGGTAGAGCTGGTTGAAACGTTTATGGGCATGATCCGCAAGCATAAAACGTACCGCAACTCGCTGCCAACCCAATCGGTATTGACAATTACGTCGAACGTTGTATATGGTAAGAAAACAGGCAGCACGCCGGACGGACGTAAAGCCGGCGAACCGTTCGCACCAGGGGCGAACCCGATGCACGGCCGCGACAAGAAAGGGGCGTTAGCTTCCCTGAGCTCGGTAGCGAAGCTGCCATATGAGCACAGCTTGGACGGCATCTCGAATACGTTCTCGATCGTGCCGAAGGCCTTGGGTAAAGACACGGAAACCCGGAAATCGAACCTCGTATCGATGATGGACGGGTACTTCGGCAGCAAAGCGCATCACTTGAACGTAAACGTCTTTGACCGCGAACAACTGCTGGACGCAATGGAACATCCGGAAAACTATCCGCAATTAACAATCCGTGTATCGGGTTATGCGGTGAACTTCATCAAGTTGACCCGTGAACAACAACTAGATGTCATCAACCGGACCTTCCACGGCAAAATGTAATAACCTGCTGACGGGCAGCAACAATTGAAGCTGAACGATAAAATGGGGAGTTGGGCTTGGATCGCCTTTCTCCTCATTCCTTTATCGGAGGCGAATTAGGGAAAGGGTGACGAAGATGCTTAAAGGTCGCATACATTCGTTAGAAACGTTCGGAACCGTAGATGGACCGGGGATTCGTTTCGTCCTCTTTATGCAAGGCTGCTTGCTGCAGTGCCAATATTGCCATAACCCGGACACCTGGAGCTTGACGGAAGGCAAGGAGATGACCGTCGAGGAAGTTCTGGCCGAGATCGAGCCGTATTTGAACTATTACCGTACATCGGGCGGCGGACTGACGGTATCCGGCGGCGAAGCGACGCTGCAGGCGCCGTTTGTCACGGAATTGTTCCGGGAAGTGAAGAAACGCTGGAACCTTCATACGACGCTGGATACGAACGGCTATAATGAAGGGGATAAAATTCGCGATCTGCTGGATGTAACGGATCTGGTCCTGCTGGATCTGAAGCATATCGACAACGAGAAGCATATCAAGCTGACGGGCAAACCCAACGATCGAATGTTGAAGATGGCCCGCTGGCTGTCGGATCATGATCGGAAAATGTGGATTCGTCACGTGTATGTGCCCGGCATCCACGACGATGAGCAGGATTTACTGGAGCTTGGGAGATTTATCGGCAGCCTGAAGGGCGTGGAGAAATTCGAAATTCTTCCTTACCACCAAATGGGCGTGTACAAATGGCAGGAGCTCGGTTGGGCTTATCCGCTGGAAGGCGTACCTTCGCCAACGGATGAAGAGATCGAACGAGCTTATCGGTTGATTCGTGAAGGCGAGCAGCAAGTACCAGCCAAACCGTGAAATCTATGTCATATATTCTCACGCTAAAATCCAATATCTCAATTCCAAACGGTTAAACCTCTCGATATACGTTAGGTTTAACCGTTTTCATTTTGGTTTTTAGAGGATATTATCCCCTTAATAGAAAAATGTCCTCCTTATCAAAGGTGGTGACGCTTTCTATAATGAGGGTGTATCACATAAACGAGTTTGAGGAGGGTCTATCTAACATGAGGAAGAGTTTGGTGCTGCTGCTGTCTCTTGTGTTTGTTGCATCCGCGCTGCTCGCCGGCTGCGGCAAATCCGGCAACAACGGAAACAATGCTGCCCCGTCGAATGAAAGTCAGGGCACGTCAAATGCGGGGACCGAAACGGAAACGAACAACGATCCGTTTGAAATCACGATCCGCCACACCCAGGTTGGGGAATCCAAGAAGTTCCGCCTGGCGATGCTGGAGGACGTCGTCAAGAAGACGGAAGCTGCTGTACCGGGCTTAACCATCAAGCTGGATGCGGTGGACTCCGAAGTGAACCGCAAAGAGAAGCTGCGGGGCGAAATGGCCGCGGGCAAACCGCCGGAAATCTTCGACGTATTTGGCAGTCCGGATGCCCAGCTATATGCCAAGGAAGGCCTGATGCTGGATTTGACACCGATCATCGAAGAATTGGGCATTAAAGATAAATTTACGACACTGGATCCGTTTACCCTTGACGGCAAAGTATACGGCTTGCCAATCGGGGGTTCCATCGAAGGGTATTTCTATAATAAAGAGTACTTTGAATCCAAAGGGCTGAGTGTGCCGAAGACGCTTGGGGAGCTGGAGCAAATCGCTGAGAAAATCAAGGCGGACGGCAAAATCCCGTTTGCTCAGTCCTCCAAGGATGCTTGGATTCCGCTGATGACGACCAATAACCTGTGGTCCTATTTTGCCGGTCCGGAGATCACTTACGGCTTCAAGACAGGCGCAACGAAATGGACGGACGAGAATATGGTTAAGGCGATTGCCAAACATCAGGAATGGGTTCAAAAAGGTTACTTTAAGAAAGGCGAACTGGGCTTTGAATACGCGGATATGAGAAACCAGGTTATTACGGGCGAGGCTATCATGATGATGGACGGCTCCTGGGCGAACTCCGTCTTCCGCGATCCGGCTCAAGCCGGCGATATGGTGGGTAAAATCGGCTTCTTCAATATGCCGCCGTTGAATGAAGGGGATCCGGTCGTCGTCATGCAGGATGCCAACAACGGTTACGGCTTCTCCAGTGCGGTGGCGGAGGATCCGCGGAAGCTGGCGGCCGTTAAGGAGTTCATTAAGAACATGTGGACGGAAGAAATGCAGCTGCGCGGCTTGAAAGAAGACGGCGTACTTCCGGCCATGAAGATGGATTTGGAGCAAATGAAGACGGCGTCCGACGACCCGCTGATGCAGGATATTTTTAGAGCGGTAAGTGAAATCGGCACTTCCTTCCCGGCGTTTGACGCGCTCGTGCAAGCGGAAGTGAATACGGCGCTGAGCATGGGCATTCAACAAATCATCGGCGGCGAAATCGAGCCGGCGAAGATGCTGGAAAATGTGCAGGCAGCGCAAGATGCAGCCAATGCCGCAGCGGAATAATCGTTAATTCTTAAGACTGATCATCGAACAAGGGCGTCACCCGCCGGCAGCGGTTCTGGGGACGCCCTTGCTTCCAACTACGGAGGTATAGGCATGAATAAAGCGCTCAGAAGTCCTCTGATTTACAGCTTATTTGTTCTCCCGGCATTGATCTTGTTTCTTGCCTTTTTCATCTATCCAATCTTTACCGCCATCAACAACAGCTTTACCAGCTGGAACGGTATTTCCAAGCATATGACCTATATCGGTTTGGATAATTACGAGATGGCGTTTAAGGATCAAGCGTTCTGGAAATCGGTGCGGAACAATGTATATTTCATTCTGTTCTCCTGTCTGATCCAAGTTCCGCTGATCGTTTTTTTCTCCCTCTTAATCGCAAACGTCAAGAAGCTCAAGGGACTGTATAAGACCGCGGTCTTTATGCCGTCGATCATGTCCACTGCCGTGATCGGTATTTTGTGGGGGTTCATTTATAACCCGGATTTCGGGTTGATGAACCAAGTGCTTGGGATCTTTGGCATTCCCCCGGTGTACTGGCTGTCCGACAAAAATTGGGCGATGCTCTCCATCCTGATTACGAATGCTTGGCAGTGGACGGGGTTCTACATCGTAATGGTCCTGGCGGCGATCCTGGCGATCCCGCGCGAGTTGGACGAAGCGGCGGCGATTGATGGAGCGGGCGGCATCCAACGGGCGATCCGAATCACCATTCCGCTGATCATGCCGATCATTAGCGTCGTCGTGATGCTGTCGGTGGCTGGCGCCATGAAAGCGGCCGATATTGTGCTGGTCATGACCAAGGGCGGGCCGGCCGGCTCGACGGACGTCATGGCGACGTACATGATCCGTTACGCGATCACCAGCTTCCGCCACGGGTTTGGCAACGCCATCGCCGTACTGATCTTTGCCTTTACGATCATTATTACCGCCTTGTACCAAATTCTTGTCGTTCGACGCACAGAAAGGATTGAATACTGATGAGAGTGCTGAAAAAGACGATCCCGCATCTGTTCCTGATGGCGTATCTACTCATCATTTTGTATCCGTTTCTGTTCGTGTTGTTCTCTTCGGTCAAAACCGATAACCAAGCGATCGCCTCCAATCCGTTTGGGTTGCCGTCGTCGATTATTTTTGACAATTACATGAATGCTTGGGTGAACGCCAAGATCAGCACGTTTTTTTTCAATAGCTTATATATCGGTGTATTATCGGCGTGCTTGTCGATCCTGTTTGCTGCGATGCTGGCCTTTGCCGTAACGCGCATGCGGTACAATCGGATCAGCGCGGTCGTGTTCCAGCTGATCCTGCTGGGGATGCTGATCCCCAACAACTCGTTGCTGCTGCCGATCTACGGCATGATGCGCAACCTGAACGTGCTCGACACGCATATGGCGTTGATTTTGCCTTATGTGGCGAACGCGATTCCGTTTTCGGTCATCATTCTGGCGGCGTTTATGCGCTCGATCCCTGGTGAAATTGAAGAAGCAGCTGTCATGGACGGTTTAGGCTCAGCGGGGATGTTCTTTCGCGTGATGCTGCCCCTGACAGTACCGGCGATCGTGACGGTGTTTATCATCAATTTCCTCGGCAACTGGAACGAGTTTTTGCTGGCGAACTATTTTCTATCCAAAGAAGAACTTCGTACGCTCCCGGTCGGGATGGTTGGATTCCGCGATGCGTACAACACCAACTACGCGCAGATGTCAGCTGGCATCGTGTTCAGCGTGCTGCCGGTCATGATCATCTATGCGGTGCTTCAGGAAAAAATAATTGAAGGCGTTACGGCCGGCAGCGTTAAGGGTTAGATCGTGGCGTGTTAGAATAGGGATAGTCTTACCAATTGGGAGCTGCCGCCGATGAATTTGCGCATTAAGCTGTTTACCGCCTTTTTGGGTTTAGTCATCATTCCATTGTTTGTGTTAGGCATTATCACGTTTTGGATTACGTTTAACTCGATTGAGAAGAAATACAGCCAGCAGGCGGAATATTCACTGAAGGCGATCAGCTACAGCATTAAGAACGTCTTTCAGGAGATGAATAACGTCACGGATAATGGCATCTCCAAAGGGGTGTTTCAGGCCGCTTTATCAGCCAAGGACCCGGATACCCAGGATTTGACGGCCACGACCCAACTGGAGCTGAACGCCAATCAGCGAAATTTCCGTTCCCTGCTGTATAGCCATCCGGCCATTGACTACGCGTTTTTGTACAACATCCATGGGGGCCGGCAATCCAATGTCATCGCGATATTTAATAAGGAAAATTTCGAGACGCTGCCCTACGAAAAATTTAAGGAGCATCCTTTATATAACGAAGTGATGGCCCTTAACGGCCAACCGAAATGGATCGCTCCCCACGAATATCCGGAATTAACCGGATCGGACAACGTGTTTACGCAAATCCGCCTGATTAAGGAGCTTAGCAATCTGGAGCGGGTTGGCGTGCTGGTGGTGCAGATCAAGAACTGGGAGTTCGAGAAGATTTTTCAGAACCTGAAGCTGGGCAGTCAGATGCGCGATACCCGGTTTATGCTGGTGAATGACAAAGGCCTGATTCTATACGATTATCAATTGGAGTTGGATGGACAGCAAATCGAAGCGTACCTGCCAAAAAAATTGAAATGGGAGAGCGGCGAGGGGTATCGGAGCTTTAAAGGTAAATTTAACAACCAAGAGAGCGTTATCTCCATTTATAAATTGCAGGATTATCCGTGGAGTCTAGTTTCGGTTACTTCCTGGAGCTATTTGTCGCAGGAGGTGACGACCTTTGCCAAATGGTTTGTTGCCATTATTTGTGTGTGCGTGCTGACGGCGATGTTATTTAACTTGATCTTTATGAACCGGATCACAGGAACGATTGGTGTGATTGTCAGGTTCATGCGCAAGGTGGAAAGCGGTGACCTGAAAGCTCGGGTAGATGAGAAAGGCGACGATGAGCTGCTTCTGCTGCAGAAGGGCTTCAATAACCAGATGGATAAAATCAATGAGCTGTTTGAGCAAGTGAAACGGGAGCAACGGCTGAAGGCCAACGCCGAGCTGCGCGTCCTGCAGGCTCAGATTAAGCCGCATTTCCTGTTTAATACGTTGGAATCGATTAACGTGCTTGCCGTCCAAAACGAAGGGCGTAAGGTCAGCGAAATGGTGCTGCGGCTGGCGAATATTTTGCGGATCAGTATTCAAGACAAGGAAGAGATCAAGCTGAGCCTCGAAATCGAGCATATGCGCAGCTATTTGGAAATTCAGAAGTTCCGTTTCGAGGAGTTGTTTGAGTATTCGATTGATATTCCGGACGAAATGATGAACTGTCTGCTGTTGAAATTAACGCTGCAGCCGCTCGTGGAGAACAGCATTCAGCACGGGTTTGAGGGCATCGATTATAAAGGCAGGATCACGGTCACGGGGAGAATGGAGCAAGACCGCATTCTGCTAAGGGTTGAAGATAACGGAATTGGGATGACCAATGAGCAGCTGGCGAAGATCCAATACGCGGATTTGGACGATCCGGCGTATCGTTCCATGGCGCCATATCCGAATCATGAACGCCGGGGCTTGGGGCTTCGCAGCGTGTCGGATCGGCTAAGATTTCAGTATGGCAGCAGATACGGATTGTTTATTTGCTCGCAGCCCGGGTACGGGACGACGATTCAATGTGTGATACCAAGATATGAGGCGGGGGATCACGATGAAATTAAAAGCGTTGCTGGTTGACGACGAAATTCATATACTCACGAACTTGTCGAAGGTTTTGCCTTGGGAGGAAATGGGGTTTGAAGTTGTTTTGTTGGCCAAGAACGGTAAGGAAGCGTTAGAGATGGCTTCGCAGCATCGTCCCGACTTGATCTTAAGCGATATCCGCATGCCGGTGATGGACGGCATTCAACTGCTGCAGGAGCTCCGGGAGCGGGAGATTCCTTGCGAAATTTTGCTGTTGACCGGGTATCAGGAATTTGAGTATGCTCGAACTGCAATACGTTACGGCGTGAAGGATTATATTTGCAAGCCGATCAATTATTTTGAGCTGGAGGAGACGGTTCGGGGGATCGCCAAACAGATTCGCGAGAAGCGCAAAAACCTGAACAAGGAGCAGCGGATGAACCAGGTGGTTGATCTGGCCAATGAAAACTTCCTATTACATTCATTGCTCGGACAGGAGACAGATGCGGAAGGGCTGTTGTGGGACGACGAGGACGCCGGTGAAGCGAAGCGGCGTTACGCCATGCTGCTCTTGGATCTGGAAGGTTATTCGCACCGATCCATCGCCTGGACGCTCCATGAACGAAAAGCGTGGAATCTGCACATCAAGCATGCGCTGAAGGATGTATTTGGCGAAGTTTTGCCAAGCTTAACTGTGCTGCAGATCCGGGAGGGGGAATGGTGCCTCGTGTTCCCGTCCCCTTCAGCGGATCGGACGGTTGACGAGGAGACGCTGATGCCGGGCTTTGAGCGGATCCGACAGCTCATCCGCAGCAAGGAGGAACTTCCCGTTCGGATGTGCATGGCGGCAGGGCTACATGGTTTGCAGGAATTATCGCTTGTGTACCATCGCTTGCAGCATCGGTTGATTCTGGGAGCAGCGCAGGAAGGGTTCGTGAAGGCTGACGCGCTGCCAACAGACGATTTCGCCCCGGATAAGGACGCGGTGGAAGTGCAATGGGGCTGGATCGAGCAGCTTGGAACCGGATTGCGCAACGGGAGCACCGAGGTCTTGGATCGCATCGCCGGGGAATTGAAATCGTACATCGGCGGTCTGGATGAACGGCAGGCGTGTGCGGCGGAGAAGCTGATGCATTATTTGCTCATCCATTTGCTGCGCGAGATGCGCGAGCTGCACATGCTCCCAAGGGAGCAGGAAGAAGGGCTATGGAAGCGGCTGCGGGAGCCGATGAGCTTGAAAGAGCTGCTGTCGATCATCGTTTCGCTCATCGAGCATGCGCGCAGCTCCCTGTCCGCGAAGAAATCTACGGAGCTGCTAATGATGTCCGCGCAAAATTATATTCAGAACCATCTCGGCCGCGACTTTGGGATCGAGGACATCGCCGACTATCTCGGCATTAGCAGCAGTTATTTCTGCTTACTCTTTAAGAACCATTTTGGCGAAACGTTTGTAGAGTATTTGACCAAACAGCGAATGGAAATGGCGAAATGCCTGCTGCGTACCAGTGAGCGTTCGATCGCACAAATCGGCAGTTCAATCGGCTATCAGGAACGGCGATATTTCACGAAGGTCTTTCAGAAGTATACCGGCATGACGCCGTCGGATTACCGGCAGAAGGAATCAAACGTATCTTAAAACTAATGGATAAGCGGCAAGGAGGACGGCTCGTGGATTTATCAGCATGGACGTTGGAGGAGAAGATCGGACAGTTATTTATTTGTGGGTTCCATAGCTTGGTGCCGGACGAACAGATTCGGACGCTGGTGCAGCAGTATCATGTGGGGGGTGTAGTTTATTTCCGCCGGAATATCGCTTCGGTGGAGCAGCTTGCCGAGCTGTCACGAAGCTTGCAAGGCTTGCCGCGCAGCAAACCGGAGCTTCCGTTGTTTATCTCGATTGATCAGGAAGGCGGGATGGTAGCCCGGCTGGATCATGAAGGGATGAGCCGGATTCCCGGCAATATGGCGCTGGGGGCGGCCAATGATCCGGCGTTGACGGAGGAAGTGGCGCGACTGGCGGCCAAGGAGATGCTGCAGCTGGGCATCAACTTTAACTTTGCGCCGTGCGTCGACGTCAACAACAATCCGGCCAATCCCGTGATTGGCGTCCGCTCGTTTGGGGAGCAGCCGGACCGGGTGGCCGTGCATGGAGCCGCGGCGGTTCGCGGATATCAGGCCGAAGACGTGATCGCGACGGTGAAGCATTTCCCCGGCCACGGGGATACGGCCGTGGATTCCCACCGCGGCTTAGCCAGTGTCCCGCACGGGAAGGAGCGGCTGCACCAGGTCGAGCTGGTCCCGTTCCGGGAGGCGATTGCGGCGGGCGTTGATGCAATTATGACGGCGCATGTGATCTTTCCGGCGTTTGAGCCGGAGGGGACGCCGGCAACGTTGTCGCACCGGGTGCTGACCGGCCTGCTGCGGGAAGAGCTGGGCTTCGGCGGGCTGATCGTCACCGATTGCCTGGAGATGCAGGCGATCGCGGGGCATTATGGCATCGCCGAAGGGGCGGTCCAGGCGATCGAAGCCGGCGCAGACCTCGTGCTCGTGAGCCATACGCTGGCCGACCAGCGTGCGGCGATCGAGCGGGTAGCCGAAGCGGTGCGGAGCGGCCGGATCAGCGAGGCGCGTATTGACCGCTCGCTCGAGCGCATCTTGGCGCTCAAGGCGAAGCGGATCGGCAGTGCGGCGCAGGCGGTAGCCGCCGCGACCGCGACGGCAGCGCCGCTGACGCCGGAGGCGGAGAGCGCCGCGCTGCTGCGCCATGCGGCAGAGCGCAGCGTGACGCTCGTGAAGGGAGCGGGCCGCTTGCCGCTGCAGAGCGATCAGCCGGTGCTGGTCGTCTGGCCGGAGCTGCGGCACCGCACTGAGGTCGATGAGCCGGCGGTGCATCAATATACGCTGGCGGATGCGCTGCGGCCGCTTCATGGCCAGGTCGTCATGACGGTGATTGGAACGCAGCCCAGCGACGAAGAGATTGCTGCGGTACTGGAACAAAGTCAAGAGGTCAGCCAAATCGTTGTGGCGACCTACACAGCAGAGGGGGGGATCCCTGAAGGTCAGCAGAAGCTCGTCCAGCGCCTCCAGCAGCTGTCGGGCAAACGTCTGATCGTCGTATCTACGCGGAATCCTTACGACTTCAACGCGTTTCCTGAGATCGAGACCTATCTCTGCTTATATGAAAATCGTCCGTTTTCGTTGGATGTCGCGGCCAAGGTTCTGGTCGGTGAGCTGCAGCCGCAGGGAGTATTGCCCGTCAGCTTAAACCAGGATTAATCCAAATTTCATAGGAGCGCCCGGGAGTGATTTCCGGGCGTTTTTTAAGATATCAGAAAGTATAAACTTCGGGGCATTGGCATCCTGATATCGCAATAAAAACTTCCGCTAAACGCGGTCTGTCTACTTTGAATGTACGTCGACAGACGTTTTTCTTACGGAGATTTGTCAAAAAATAATAAAATCGGGCAACGAACGACGGAGTTTGCTAATATATTGTTTTGATTTGTCAGCAACTTTTCTTTTATCCATGCGTTTAATACAGTGTGAGTTAAAGGGAGTAACACAAAATGGGAGAGTAAGGGAGTTAAGGCATGAAATTTAAGAGATTGTTGATCACCACGATGTTGGTCGCATCGCAAGTGGCTATGGTGCTTCCAGCCAGCGCGGAGGAAATCGGGCAAGGAAACGGTCTGGAACCACAGACCGGAACACAACAGTTAGAAGTGAACGGGACAACAACCGATGTGGTGCAGCCTGGCGATCTGCCTGCAGATCAAGGAACAAACGATGGAACGACAGGAGAGACGGTTCCAGAAGAGGGTCAGGAAGGGACGGAAACCGGAGATGAAACGGTACCGCCAACAAGTCCGGTGACGACGCCTGCAGACCCAAGCATGCAGAGCCAAAGCAACTCCGGCCAACTGATTCTGATGGTGAACAGCAAGAAGATGTATCAGAACGGGAAGGAATACCTTGCCGGTTATCCGATGGAAGTGAAAGACGGCGTATCTTACATATCTATCCGGGCCATTGTGGAGCGTGCAGGATTCCAGCTGTCTTTTGACAATACAACGAAAGAAACGATCATTAAACGAGGCAACGACGAGCTGCGGTTTAAGCTGAATACGACTTATTATAAGGTTAACGGTGTGACGCAGACGATGCGGGGGAAATCCTATTCTGCGCAAAACAACTTCATGGTGCCGTTAACGGCGATCACGAAGGCGTTAAACATCTCGTATTCCTATGATGCGGTTGGCAAACGGGTGATCGTGAATTTGAACACGCTGCCGGTCGCTTCGTTTAGCATCGGCAACAAAGAAGTCATCGCCGGGGAAACACAGGTTCAATATATCACCAATGCGACTTCGCCAATCGGGCTACCGATCGTGAACGAGGAATGGATTGGACGCCAGGATGTCTTCATGACGCCGGGGGATTACACCGTAACTTACCGGGTGCAGGATTCCAGCGGCCAGTGGAGTAATCCGTTTACGCTGACGATTCATGTAGACAAGCCGCATACACCGCCGGTAGCGAATTTTACGACAGACAAAGACACCTACAAAATGGGTGAATTGATCACGTATACCGACCTCAGTACGGATGAAGTGGGCATCACCGAGCGCATTTGGGAAAATAAAGAGATGGCGTTCTTCACCCCGGGCCAGATGACGATCCGCCTGAAGGTTGTCAATAAATTTGGCTTGTACTCGACCGTGGAGAAGACGATTACGATTACGAACGAGACGCTCTACACGCGGGACGAATTTAATAAGCTGTTTATTCCGGTCGGGGAAGAATATACGTTTGACGGGACCCAGGTGCCAAGCTGGGAGCGAATCCGATACGCCTTCACTTCCGATGCGGTCACGTTGATCCGCAGCAACAGCCCGGAAACGGTGTATTCCAAAGGGATTCTGTATAAGGAATCGGCGATTGGGAATACGCGCTTCATGATCCACCACGCCAATTCGACCGGGAAACCGGTGAAAATGTACGTCATCGCCACGAACAACAATAGCGAAACGACGCGTTTGACTCAAAGCAACCTTGGATTTGGCGGTCCAAGCAGTTATGCAACAGCTGCGGGGAAGGCTTCGGTCATGCGCTATTACGAATCAATGCAAACCGGCAGCAAATATAAGGATACTTGGTTTGCTCCTGGAGAAAGCAAGATTATCCTGAATGAGCTGAGCGCTACGGCGATGAAGCAAGGGGATGTCATCTCCCTGTTTGCGGATTTGTATAGCGATCATACCTTAAATTATACCGTCATGATGGTTGATCAGGATCAAGATCCATTTAAGACGTTGCCTTATCTCAGTGTCTTAAAGCCTGATATCCATAACCGCGGCACTTATATGGAAGCCACTCGCAATATTGAAGTGACCGAGCTGATCGGCAATACGCCGTCCCGGTTGCTCATCGGCGACAACTCCAGCGATCCATTCCTGATCGGATACGATGGTCCAACCGGAGAGTATCGCATGAATGCCGGAAACTTCGGCGTTCTCTACAAGGTGAAGCTGTATCGGGTTGCGCCTAACACGCTGATCACGTTTAACCCGCGCGGCGGCCATTATATGGGCGGAATTATGGTCAACGGAAATATTGTCAGCTTACCATCCTCCGGCTCACTTAGTGCGCCTAACGAGAATGCGGTATTGTTCCGCACCGGTGAGCGCGAGCAAACTGTAGATCTGGTCTTCACGGCAGCTCCGGGCAGCAACTTGTCCGTCAACCTGCTGTTCCAGCAATTGCCGGAGAAGAAGAGCGAATAAACAGAAATGTACTTTAAAGCACGGCGCGAGAGCGCCGTGCTTTTTTTGCGTCCAAAATCAGTAGATCCTCCATCAAGTTGCGCATGAAATCAATTGTGCGAATTCGCTTTCTCCTGTAAGTTGAAAGAAAGCAAGGAAAAGGAGGGGGTAATTATGAACCACCTGAAGGTGATGATTGTCGACGATGAGATTTTGGCCATCGAGCACTTGAAGCGTTTGGTCCATTGGGAAGGCCTAGGGTTTACCGTAGCCGGAGAAACCGTTCATCCGCGGAAAGGGTTGGAATTGGCGGCCAAGCTGAAACCGGATCTGATTTTTGTGGATATTCGGATGCCTGGCATGGATGGCTTGATCCTGAGCGAGAGGCTGGCGGAAGCCGGGAGTCAAGCCAAGATCGTGATTCTTACCTCCTATAAGGAATTCGAATACGTAAAACAGTCACTGCGGATTGGCGTACATGATTACTGGGTCAAGCACGAATTAACGCCGGAGACCTTAACGCTGGAACTGGAGAAGCTCCGGGATACCATCGATAAGGATAAGGCAATCCAAAGAAAAATGAGCAAGACATTGCTTGAGCAGGCGAAGGCAGGAAAAGAACTTTCAAACGAAGAATTGAAAGCGCTTGCTAACTATATGGCCTCGTTTGGATCCCAGTATGTGTACATCGCTTTAGAGTTCGATACCCCTTATCCGGCAGTGGGTCGACCTATGGTCACACGAGATACGGGGATTCAGATGCCATGGGGGGTCGAGGACGGAACGAAATATCGTTGGATTGAGACGTTTACCATTGCGGCGGAGGGAACCCGGATCGGCGTTTTGCTTGGATTTGACGGCATGGTCAGCCGAAGGCAGCTGCATGAGGAACTTTTTCAGTGGAGCGCGCATTTGAAACAAGCGTATTCCGAGCATGTTTCTTCTATAGGGGGAACGGTATCCGTCGCGTGCTCGTCCGTGTTTCAGGAGGCAACGGGGCTGTTCGCTGCCGCGGCGTGGGCGGATAGAGCGCTGGATCTGCGTATTTTTACTGGGATGGACAGCGTGCTGATGTATTCCGAAGAAAAGGAAGGCACCATCTCAGCAGCGGATAGCCAAGAGACAGATTGGGAAGCGTGGATCCACCGACTACGTCATTATACGGAGGAGCATCGCCTTGCCGAAGTCGAAGAGGAGATCGACGCCATGTTTACCCTCGTCAAGAAAATGGCCCGACTTGAGGAATTGCGGATGCTCTGTAATGAATTGTCCAAGGAGCTGGATCGGCTTCGCATGAGCAAGGGAAGGTCTGCTTTTCGCGATGAACCGTACAGGGAGATTGAGGGTTCTGATGATTGGACTTCGGTGTCCGGCATTGCGCGTTGGTTTAAAAACCAGTTCCGAGCCGCGATGGAGGACGAGCACAGGGACGTCTATTCAGCGAAGGTCAGGAAAGCGATCCAATACATTAACCGGCATTATGCCAAAGATTTAAGCACCGAAAAAATTGCCGCGCATCTCGCAATCAGCGGCGATCATTTGCGGCATTGCTTCAAAAACGAAACCGGCCGTACGATCCTGGACTATTTAACGGAGGTTCGCATGGAGAAAGCCAAGCGTTACTTGGCGACAGGGCAATACAAGTTGTATGAGGTGGCGGAAAAAGTGGGTTACCGCAATAGCCATTATTTCAGTAAAGTGTTTCAACGTGTGACCGGACAGCATCCTCTGGAGTATTCGGAAAGGAAGCAATATCACGATGAGTAACTTATCCGGATTTAAAATGCGTGCTCGGATCCGCACCAAAATTATTGCCGTATGCGCTCTGATCCTATCCTCGTCACTATTGGCCAGCAGTTGGGTCACTTATTCGTATGTCAAGGATATCATGCGGGAACAAGCCGTCCGAGACAATACGACGAAACTGGAACAGACATCTTCTTTCATCAATCGTATGCAGGAGCAATTACGTGAAACCGCGGAATATATCATCAGCGATTCCGAGGTGAATGCGTTGATGGTCAAAGATCCAAACGATACGTACGAGCAGAGCTACTTCAAGAAAAATAAGGTTAGAGAGAAGCTGAAGCTGTTTCCCGTCATGAACTCTAGCTTGTTAAACGTGATGATTATCCGGCCGGACGGCGAGGTGTTTTCCAATTACCAAGGGTATGACAGCTACTACAAAGACTATCTGAATCAGGCTTGGTTTGCCGATTACCGGATGGGACGCAGCGAATCGCGTTTTTCGGATCCGCATGATTTTATTTTTCTCAACCGTCGGCAACAGGTGATCAGTTATGTCGTAAATTACAGGAACTTTAAGGACGATGGCGACGAGCGGTATTACCTCGTGCTGGATTTCAATCAAAAAGATCTGGCGAGCTTATTTGAACAGAGCAATAAGGATTTCGAACGTCTGCTTCTACTAAATCAGGACGGCGTTCCATTGTTCGACAGCAACCCCGGAGAGACTCGTTGGACCGATACCGATTCGGAAGGGGGAAAATATATCGAAATTGTTGATGATTCCGTGGAGGAGGACTGGAGACAAGTTGCGGTGATCTCCAAATCACGCTTGTACGAGCGGGTTAACAAGCTGTTGCTCTTTTACACGCTGATTGTGGCCGTAAGCCTCATCGTGGTGATGATGATCCTGCTTCCTCTGCTCGTGCAACTGACCCGGCCGATCTCGAAGCTGGTCCGAGCGATGAAACGAGTGTCCGCAGGCGATTTGAATATCGAATTGCAGATCCGAAGCGGAGACGAAATGGAGCTGCTGGGGCTTGGATTTAACCGGATGATGAAGGATTTGAAATCGCTGATCGAATCGCTCGTGCAAGAACAGAAGGAAAAACGCAACATGCAGATCCAGCTCTTGTTGTCGCAGATGAACCCTCATTTTATTTATAACACGTTAAATACCGTAATTTATTTAGCACATGCAGGGCGGACGAAGGAGGTGGCCGACATGACCGCCTCGTTGATCCATCTCTTGCAAAACACGATCAAAATCGGCGATGATGCCTGGTTTACGACCCTGGAGGATGAAATAGAACTGGTGAATAAATACGCTGCCATCCAGGACTGCCGTTATCCCGGACGTTTTCGAATCGAATGGGACATTCAGGAGGAGCTTTTGCCCTGCATAGTCCTAAGGATGATGCTGCAGCCGCTTATTGAAAACGCGCTTTATCATGGGATATTCCCCTCCGAACGGCAAGGTTGGATTGGGATCTCTGCACGGAGATCGGATCGGTTTATCGAGGTGTCCGTCCGCGACAACGGCATCGGTATCAGCACATCCCAAACGGTACCGCCAATCCAGAATGCCTCCACGGGAATCGGACTTACAAATATTCGCGAACGCCTGAATTTTCACTATGGTGCGCAGGCAGGCCTCGAGATCAAGAGCTCTCCGGGCGAAGGAACGGAAGTAAGGATTCGCCTCCCTTTCACCATCGAGGACGGGGACTCCACCGCGGAAGACAGCCGATTTATGCGTAAAATAACCGGGTTGTGAGATTTTAACCCCATCGCTAGCGATGATAAGATCACGGTGTAAGCGGATACAAACAGACTGTGGGAGGGGTTAAATATGAAGAACAAGCGTCTGAAAAAGAGTTGGGTGACGCTCTTGGTGTTGGCGATGATGATCGCGGCGGTATTGGCTGGTTGCGCGAAGAATGATTCTGCCGCCAATCGGAACACAAGTGAGCCACCGTCGAATTCGGGTGGGACTTCGTCCAACGCCGAAGGGGAAGCTCCTTCACTCGGCGGGATTCCCACAAACATTGAAGGAGAAATCGTCGTATGGGATTGGGATGAAGCCTTCCTGACCACGATGGTGCCGGAATTCAACAAAGTCTTCCCGAATATCAAAGTGAAATACACCGTCGTCAACAATAACGATTATATGCAAAAGCTGCAAAGCGGGATTGCATCCGGCTCTGAGGTGCCTGATGTCATATTGGGCGAAATGAACTTCCGCGGGCAGTTGTTTGATCTCGATGTGCTCGACAATCTGGAGCAAGCTCCTTATCACTTCTCCAAGGACCAGCTGCTGGATTATTTGCCGCCGCTTCTCTCGAACACCAAAGGCGAGCTGGTTGGTGTCGATCAATCGATTACACCGGCTGGACTCGGGTACCGGCGAGACCTGGCCAAGGAATATCTGGGCACGGACGATCCAAGCGAATTGTCCAAGCTGTTGCCGGATTGGAATGCCTTCATCCAAAAAGGGATCGAAGTCAAACAAAAAAGCGGCGGTGCGGTTACGATGATCGCCAGTTTCGACGACGCCTACCGCGTGTTGAAAGGGCAAACCGAACAGCCATACATTAATGGATCCACGATTGAGCTGACGGAGCGAATGAAGGCGCCGTTCGAGAAGCTGTTCGCCATGCGGGACGCCGGGATTCTTGGCAAATATGAGGGGTATACCCCGGGATGGAACGCGTCGTTTGCGAAAGGCGATAATATTTTCTACCCGATGGCGCCGTGGAGTCCCAAATGGAATGTGCAGGCAAATGATCCGGACGGCATCGGGCGCTGGGGCTTGATGGCCGCGCCTGAAGGCGGCTTCACGTACGGAGGAACCTCTGTCAGCGTCTATAAGAACAGCAAGAACAAGGAAGCGGCCTGGGCTTACATTTACTTCTGTTATTTGTCCACCGAAGGGATGGAAACGAACTACAAGAAGCTGGGGAATATGCCGGGGATCAAAAGCTTCTTCGAAGAGCATCGCGATTGGCTTGAGGCAGGAACCGAGCTGGATCAGTTCTTTAATCAAAACCTGAGCTTGACGTTCTACGACGACATCGTGCCAGAAGTGACGGGATCGACCCAAACGAAATACGATTCGATTGTGCAGACGGCGTTTAATTCGCTATTCCCGCTGTGGATGAAGGATACGAGCATCGGTGTGGACGGCGCTCTGGAGCAATTCAAGGAAGCTGTCAAAAATCAGGCCCCTGAGGCAACGATTAACTAATCGGGAGGATTGCCGGGGTGAGAGCGTCTCGTTTCTCACCCCAACTGATTCCTGAAAGGGGGACCAACCATGATGAATGCCCAAACGGTCGTCAACAGCAAGCCGAGGAAGCGGCTTGGACTTCGGCTGTGGCCATACTTGTTTTCGCTTCCGTTCGTGCTTCTGTATTTGGCGTTTCAGTTTTATCCGGTCGTATATTCGTTTTTCCTCAGTTTTCACGAGTGGAACGGTGTCAGCGAGAAACGGTTTGTCGGATTCAGCAATTATGTGACGCTGTTTACAAAAGATCCGTTGTTTTACAAATCGATTTACAACACGGTCGTCATCATGCTGATGTCGTTACCGGCCCTGATCTTATCCGGCATGCTTCTGGCTTATCTCATTTTTAACATGGTCAACGGGCGTATGTTTTTTCAAACGGCGAATTTTCTGCCTTATATTACTACGCCTGTCGCCATAGGCTTCATTTTCTCCTTTATGTTTGACTGGCAGACAGGGATCATCAACGCCTTATTCGTAAAGATGGGCTTGCTTAAGGACGGGATCTACTGGTTACAGGACCCCTGGCTGTCCCGGATCATCATCGCAATTATGATCGTGTGGCGGAATTTGGGCTACTTTATCGCAATCTATTTAGCGGGGATGACGGCCATTTCCCAAGATGTCTACGAGGCAGCGAAGGTGGATGGAGCAACAGCGCTTCATACCTTCACCCGCATCACGCTGCCGCTGCTTAGAAATATCTCCGTGTTCCTCATTGTTACTTCAATCATCGGAAGCCTGCAGTTGTTTGACGAGCCGAAGCTGTTGTACGGCGGCTGGACGGCTAGCCAGGTTGGCGGACCGGACAATGCGGCGCTGACGATCATCTGGAAGTTCGTCAACGATTCGTTTATGAATGTTCGTTTTGGGTATGGTGCGACGATCGCTTATGCCTTGTTCATGCTGATCGTTGTTTTCTCAATCGCCAGCTATAAGCTCTCCATGGGGAAGGGGGATCAGGAATGAAGATCGTAAAATGGGCGTTTCTCAGCCTAGTTACCCTCGCTTCGCTGTTCCCTTTTTATGTGATGTTGATGATGTCGACGTATTATTCTGAAGACATTTTCAAAGGCCTGCCGTTGATTCCTTCCGATTATTTGCTGGAAAACTTGAAAACCGTGTTTAAGACCAACTTCGTACAGGTTTACTTGAACAGTATGATCGTTTCGGTATCCGCAGTTTTTATCGGCGTTTTCACCGCTACGATGATCGGTTATGCGGTAGCTAAATACCAATTTAAGCTGAGGAGCTTTCTTCGCTATTTCATTATCATTACGATGATGGTCCCCAGCCAGGTTGGCTTGATTGGCTACGTCATCGAGATGAGAACGCTGGGGTTCGGCAATACGCTTCTCTCCGTCATTCTGGTTTGGAGCGCGTGGTCGTTTGGCGCTTTTTTCATGGTGCAGTTTATCAAGGACACGGTGCCAAATGAAGTCATCGAATGCGCGAGGATCGACGGGGCATCGGAGCCGCGAATCTTCTTTAACATCGTTATCCCGTTAATTAAGCCGGGGCTGGCCACGTTGGCGACGCTGGTGTTTCTCTGGTCATGGAACAACTACTTGCTGCCGTTAGTTACGATCAATAACAGCGATAACTATACGATCCCGCTGTTTGTTTCAACGCTGGGGTTTGTCCACCGGACCGATTATGGTGCCCGAATGGCGGCGCTGGGGTTGTCGACACTGCCTGTTCTGATCATCTTCCTGTTTGGCAGCCGCTCATTCATTAAAGGGATTACCTCAGGGGCCGTGAAGGGATAAGGGGCAAAGCGGAACCGTCGGAATCAAGCTTCTAATCTAAGAGGTGAATCGAATGTACAAGATCAGCACGCATCTTCCCCGCAAACTGACCATAACGATGTGGGATTTCTCCTGGTATACGATGACGATGCCGGGTGAGCCGTTTCACGATTTGGAGCAATGCTTCAAGGAGGCGGTGGAAAGGGGCTACAATACGATTCGCATCTGCGCGATGCCCTGCCTGTTGTTTAAGGCGGACGGCCCGCGCCATGGGCGATTGGCCTTCTCCAATCTTGGCTCAGTGGGAGTCAGGACACGCTGGTATAATTGCAAGGGTGGTGCGGAAATCGATGGTCACCAGCATTTATTAAATCTGTTCACGCTGGCAAAGCAATATGACATGTTCATCATCCTATCTTCTTGGGAGTATCAACAGAGCCCAAGCTTCCTGAAAACTCCGGAGCTATTCGAAGCGCTGCAGGCGATTCCGCCGCAGGAACGATTTATGGCTTTGGCCTTGTCGATGGATCAGTTGATCCGCTTCGTCAAAGCGGCTGGGCTTGGGGACCGCATCGCTTACGTGGAATTGCATAATGAGATCGAGTTTGGGCGGTTGAGTCAGATGGCGTTGGAGGCGGGTATCCCGTCCCGGCAGCTTGGCAAGCTGATCCGGTATACGAAGTCTTATGTGGAGGAGGCGCTTGCCTATTTACAAGAGCAGCATGCCGATCTTCGGATCACCGGCTGCTACACGCTGAACGAACCCTATTCCAAAGACAGTGTGCCGGGTAACGAGGAGGTCGCCCATTTTCATATGTATATTAACGGCGTATTGCAGCAGTTGATGGAGGAGACAGGGATCCGTAATCCGAATATTAAATTTCCTAATGCTTTGGTACGATCTCTACTAAGAGATGATGCTCCGCCGTTTGAGGACTACCGGCTGCCCGTCGGCGAGGAATGGCGAATGCATGAAAATCCGGTCGGACTAAAGCTGATGTACGTCCATGACTGGTGCGACCCGGTGAAATGGGATTTATACTTGTATGAGCATTACGGCGCACATAAGCAGGCGATGCTGCAGAAGGTGGACGAACGGTTTCAGGAAACCGCGGATTGGGCAGAGAAGCACGACATTCCGGTTGTTATAGGCGAAGGATATGTCGGCTATACGCCGCTGTTCGCCCAATTTGAGGAAGGTCCGATCGGCAAAGCTATTGCGGAATACGCCATACGAAAAGGGATGGAGCACGGCTTTTGGGGCATGGTGCTCTGCTCCAATTGCGCTCCTCATCATCCCTTTTGGTCCGACGTCGCTTGGCAGCAGAAGTGGAACCGGTTTATTTTGAACAGTTGAGATAGATGCTAACGCTCTTTTGCCTTCTTTAAGGCAAAGGGGCTTTTTTACGTTTCGCGGAGTTGGATCCCGTCGAATTGACGCTGCTGTGAATTTGGGGCATTATTAGAAGAGACGCATGGAACGAAGGTGCAGACGGGAGGAATGTCACATGCTGTCGACCGAGGAGATTATAAAAGTGATGTCCAGCCGGGGACTGCGGATTACCGACCAACGCAAAAGCTTGGCCAAACTGTTCGCTGAGCGGGACGGGTATTTGACCCCTAAGGACGTCTATGAATATATGGGTAAGGAATACAGCGGCCTTAGCTTTGATACCGTGTACCGGAACCTCCGGGTGATGGAGGAGCTGGGGGTGTTGGAGCAGGTCGTATTTGAGGACGGTTTGAAGTTCCGAGCCAGCTGCAGCAGTGAAGGGCATCATCACCATCATATGATCTGCTTGCAATGTGAGAAGACGTATCCGATTCATTTCTGCCCGATGCCGCTGACCGATGCGCCGGAGCAGTTCCAGGTTGTGAAGCATAAGTTTGAGGTATTTGGGTATTGCAAAAATTGCCGGCCGGACGGCAAGCCGCAGGATGCCGCGCCGGAGCAACACGAGGTGCACTGAGATGGGGCTCGTCCGCAAAACGTTTCAGGCGCCGATCCACGTGTACCGCAAGTTTATTTCGCCGCTCAAGCCGCCAACCTGCAGGTTTTATCCGACCTGCTCGGCATATGCTTTGGAGGCGATTGAGGTCCATGGCCCGCTGAAAGGGTCTTGGCTGGCGGCCAAACGGATCGTGAAATGCCAGCCGTTTCATCCGGGCGGTTATGATCCGGTTCCCCCTAAGGTAGAGAAGAAGCGCGGGGGAGAGCAAGGCACGCCTCCGCTGAGCGGCGGACAAGCCTAATCGCATTTGTGCGAGACCAACTCCAGCGCGGCTTGACACGGTTTGGAAATTTTTTTAATATAAAGTTTGAAATGAACAACCTCAACCTCAATACTTTCCAGTGAACGGATGAGTACAAGGATTGGATCCAGCCACAGAGAGCCGGGGGAGCTGCAAACCGGTCTGGAGCGTCTTTGGAATATGGTCCGGGAGGAACCGTCTTTGAGCCGAGCAGCGTGCGCTTTATGCGCAGCGCTTCGGTAAGGAGATGGCGTAGAGTCTGGCGTTAACGGACGGTCGAATTTCGACCAACGGAGCCCGCAGCCTGTGAAGGAGCGGGGAAATTGGGTGGTAACGCGTGAGAACTCTCCCGCCCCATATGGGGCGGGAGTTTTTTTGTTGTATTTGTCATGAAATAAAAGGAGATGAATCGCGATGTCCAACAAACCAACATTTTACATTACGTCGCCGATCTATTATCCAAGCGATAAGCTGCATATCGGCCATGCCTATACGACGGTGGCGGGGGATGCCATGGCGCGGTACAAGCGGCTGCGCGGCTTTGATGTCCGCTATTTGACGGGGACGGATGAGCACGGACAGAAGATCGAGCAGAAAGCGAAGGAAAAAGGCCAAACCCCGCAGCAGTTCGTAGACGGGATCGTGGCGGGGATCAAGCAGCTGTGGGAGAAGCTGGACATTTCCTACGATGACTTTATCCGCACAACGGAGCCGCGGCATAAGCAGGTCGTGGAGGCGATTTTTGACCGTTTGCTGAAGCAAGGGGATATTTACAAAGGGGAATATGAAGGCTGGTACAGCATTCCTGACGAGACGTATTATACGGAATCGCAGCTGGTGGATGTCATCCGCAATGAAAAAGGCGAAGTGATCGGCGGGAAAAGCCCGGAGAGCGGCCATGCGGTAGAGCTGGTGAAGGAAGAGTGTTATTTCTTCCGGATGAGCAAGTATGTGGATCGTTTGCTGAAGTTCTATGAGGAAAACCCGGACTTCATTCAGCCGGAGTCCCGCAAGAATGAGATGATCAACAACTTCATCAAGCCGGGGCTGGAGGATTTGGCCGTCTCGCGCACAACGTTCGACTGGGGCGTGAAGGTCAAAGGCGATCCGAAGCATGTCGTGTACGTGTGGATCGATGCGTTGTCCAACTACATCACGGCCCTTGGTTACGGCACGGACAATCAAGAGCTGTTTGAGCGGTATTGGCCGGCAGACGTTCATCTCGTGGGGAAAGAAATCGTGCGCTTCCATACGATTTACTGGCCGATTATGCTGATGGCGCTGGGGCTGCCGCTGCCGAAGAAGGTGTTTGGCCATGGCTGGCTCTTGATGAAGGGCGGGAAAATGTCCAAATCCAAGGGCAACGTCGTGGATCCAAACGTGCTGATCGACCGTTACGGGCTTGATGCTACCCGGTATTATTTGCTGCGTGAGGTGCCGTTCGGTTCGGACGGTTCGTTTACGCCGGAAAGCTTCGTACAGCGGGTGAACTCCGATCTAGCCAACGACCTTGGCAACCTGCTGAACCGTACGGTGGCGATGATGGAGAAATATTTTGGCGGCGAGGTGCCGGTTTATGAGCCAAACGCCACGGCGTTTGATGCGGAGCTGGAGCAAGCGGCGCTGGATACGGTCCGCAAGGTAGAGGAGGTTATGGAGAACATGGGGTTCTCCGTGGCGCTCACCCATATTGGGGCGTTTATCAGCCGAACGAACAAATACATCGATGAGACGCAGCCGTGGGTGCTGGCCAAAGATGAAGCGAAGAAAGGCGAGCTCGCTTCGGTCATGGCGCATCTGGCCGAGTCGCTGCGCATCGCCTCGATCCTGTTGCAGCCGTTCCTGACACAGGCGCCGGCGAAGATCTGGGCGCAGCTCGGCATCGCTCCCGGGGAGCTGACGACCTGGGAGAGCGCCAAGACGTTTGGCCTGATCCCGGCCGGAACGAAGCTCGTCAAAGGCGAGCCGATCTTCCCGCGGCTCGACGCAGAGCAGGAAATCGAGTTTATTTCGAACTCGATGACCGGGGGTACGCCGGCGGCTGAGGCTGCCGCCCCGGCTGCCGCTTCGGCGTCGACGCCGGCACCGGCAGTGGAGAAGCCGGAGCCGAAGGACGAAATCGGCATCGACGATTTCGCCAAGGTAGAGCTGCGGGTCGCGCAGGTGCTCGCCTGCGAGCCGGTGCCGAAGGCCGACAAGCTGCTGAAGCTGCAGCTGGATCTAGGCTATGAGCAGCGCCAGGTCGTGTCGGGCATCGCCAAGTTCTACAAGCCGGAGGAGCTGGTTGGACGCAAAGTGATTTGCGTGACGAACCTGAAGCCGGTGAAGCTGCGCGGCGAGCTGTCGCAAGGCATGATCCTCGCCGCTTCGCAAGGCGATCAGCTGACGCTGGCGACGGTGCCGGATACGATGCCAAATGGCGCCATCGTGAAATAAGCAAAACGGATAAGCATGAATTGTGCAGCACGCGCAATCGATCTAGGCCGCCAGAGGAACCTTCCTCTGGCGGTTTTGTTTGTTGTGCACGACTTCAAGGAAGAATAATAGAGGTTGACATTCCAAGAGGAGGGTCCTATAATCCTTGTTGGTAATCATTACGATTAAGAGAGGGAGTTATTGATGTTTATACATAGATTTAAGCGAGGGTTCGTCTTAGCAGCCGCGGGGCTTACGTTACTGTTCGTTCTAGCAGGCTGCGGGAAGAACGCAAGCAGCGGAACGATCGTAGAAGGCAAAGTGAACGTGATCACCAGCTTTTATCCGATCTATGAATTTGCCAAGACGATTGGCGGCGAAGAAGCGAACGTCATCAATTTGCTGCCGACCGGCGTTGAGCCGCATGATTGGACACCGCGCAGCCAGGATATTTTAAATGCGTCCAAAGCTCAGCTGTTTTTGTATAACGGCGCTGGGCTGGAGGGATGGGTTCCGAACTTTCTGAAGGGCCTAGGTGCAGATGCCAAAGTCAAAACCGTGGAAGTCAGCCAAGGGATCGATTTGATCGAAGCGGAAGGCGATGACGGTCACGGGCATGGCGAAGAAGCCGGGCATGAAGCGGAAACAGACTTGGACCATGAGGAGGAAACGGCGGCCCATCAAGTGGACCCGCACACCTGGGTTAGCCCGAAATCCGCGATCATCATGGCGGAGAATATCAAGAACAGCTATATCGAGGTAGATCCGGAGCACAGGGAGGCTTATGAAGCCCGGTATCAGGAACTGCTGGGTCAACTGCAGGCATTGGATGCCAAGTTCACCGAGCAATTATCCTCGCTGCCTAAGAAGGAAATTGTGGTTTCCCACCAAGCATTTGGCTACTTGTGCCGGGATTACGGACTAACCCAACATGCGATTATGGGGCTGTCACCGGAGGCTGAGCCGCGGGCTCAGGACTTGGTGGCATTGTCGAAGCTGGTGAAGGAGAAGGGCATTCGTTATGTATTTTTCGAAGAGCTCGTTTCGGATAAACTAGCCAAGACGCTGGCTTCCGAAGCTGGTGTGGATACGCTGGTGCTCAATCCCGTGGAAGGACTGACGAAAGCCCAAGCCCAAGCTGGCGATAATTACTTTACGTTGATGGAGAAAAATTTGCAAAATCTGATCCAAGCTCTACAATAAGAAGAAACTATATGTACCGGAAGGACGCTAAGTAAATGAAATCCGACGCAACTACGGCACAGGATGCCGTTTGTCATGACAGTGTAATCGAGCTTGACCACGTTTCCTTCGCGTATCAGGAACAACAAGTGATCTCCGACTTCAGCTTTGTCGTCCGCGAGCGGGATTTTGTAGGCGTGATCGGTTCCAATGGCGCGGGGAAAACCACGCTGCTGCGGATGATGGTCGGTCTGCTGCAGCCAACCGAAGGGGAAATTCGCTTGTTCGGCGAGCCGATCCGGCGCTTCCGCGATTGGGAGCGGATCGGCTACGTGCCGCAGAAGAACGCCTTTAATCCCCTGTTTCCGGCGACGGTCCGCGAAGTGGTGTTGTCCGGCCTATACAATAACAAGAAGCTGTTCCGCCGGATCGGCCGTGAGGAACAGCGCAAGTGTGATGATGCGCTGGAAGTGATGCGGATCGGTGATATCCAGCATAAGCGCATCGGCCAGCTTTCCGGCGGCCAACAGCAGCGGGTATTTTTGGCGCGGGCGCTCGTGAACAAACCCGATTTGCTCGTTTTGGACGAACCCACCGTCGGCATTGATGCTCAGACGCAAGCCGATTTTTTTGAATTGATTTTTCATATGCACGCCCATCATCACATGACGTTTCTGATGGTCTCCCATGATATCGGCATGATCGAAGGGAAGCTGGGCCAGGAACCCCGCAAGCAGTGTGGGGCGATCAAATTTTACGTGCGCCACTCGCACGAGCAGGACTGCGCGATCCCGGATCTGCAGCATTCGTTGGTTTAGGAGTTGTTTATTTTGGAGATATTATCCGCTGATTTTTTTCAAAGAGCGCTGGCTGGCGGCCTGTTGATCGGATTGACCGCACCCTTGATCGGGATCTTTCTGGTGCTGCGTCGTCTCTCGATGATCGGTGATACGCTGGCCCATGTTACTATCGCCGGGGTGGCTTTAGGTTTCTTGCTTGGGGTCTATCCCGTTGGGGTTGGCCTCGCTTTTGCCGTCGTCGCCTCGTTTGCCATCGAGAAGCTGCGTAAAGCGTATCGAGGTTACGCCGAGCTGTCGATTGCCATTATCATGTCCGGGGGCGTTGCGCTGGCCTCCCTGTTCTTTACGCTGGGGATGGGTTACAATACGGATGTGGTCAGCTATCTGTTTGGCAGCATTTATACGCTGGATACAACAGATTTATATGTAGCTTTTGGCGTCACCCTGGTGGTGGTGATCGTTGTCGTTGCCTTCTTCAAGGAATTTTTCCTGCTAACCTTTGAGGAAGATGCCGCTTCGGTAAGCGGGATTCCGGTGAAGCTGCTGAACCTGCTGCTGACGGTTATGACGGCATTGGTGATCAGCACCGCCATCAAAATCGTTGGCGCCTTGCTCGTTTCGGCGTTGCTGACGATTCCTGCTGCCTGTAGCCTGCTCATCGCCCGAAGCTTTAAAATGTCCGTGGTATTCTCCGTGATCATTGCGGAAATCGCGGTCATAGCCGGATTGATTGTGGCGGGTGTCTGGAATTTGGCTCCGGGCGCGACGATTGTGCTGCTTCTGATCTGCATGCTGATACTTACTTTGCTGGGCAAACGGGGATTCTCTGCCTAGCCCGCAAGGGTACATAGGGGGTACTTATGGCTGACATCCATCTCGGGATTGCCTTCGGCGCGGGGGTCGCTTCCTTTATTTCGCCTTGCTGCCTGCCTTTATATCCGTCTTACCTGTCATATATTACCGGGATGTCCGTGCAGCAATTAAAGACGGAGCAAAGCAAACGGGACGTTCGCTTCCGGACGATGACGCATACGCTGGCGTTTATCCTCGGCTTCTCCGTTGTGTTCTATACGCTGGGTTTCGGCGCCGGTCTGTTTGGTGAATTTTTTAATCAATATCGCGGATTGATCCGGCAATTATCCGCCATTTTGATCATTTGTATGGGTTTGTTTCTCATGGGGATCTTCCAGCCGCAGTTTCTGCTAAAGGAACGGAAAATGAATTTGAAATTCAAGCCGGCCGGATACATCGGTTCGTTTATTTTTGGCATTGGCTTCTCCGCGGGCTGGTCGCCTTGCGTTGGCCCGATTCTGGCGGCGATTATCGCATTAGCCGTAACGGAGCCGGGAACCTGGATTGGACTGATCACCGCCTATACGCTTGGGTTTGCCTTGCCTTTTTTTGTCCTGGCTTTCTTTATCGGATCGACAAAATGGATTCTCCGCTATTCCGCCATCATGATGAAAATCGGCGGCGCGCTGATGCTGCTGATGGGCGTGCTGCTGTTTACGAACCGTATGGCCCAAATCACGATTTGGCTGCAGCAAATTACGCCTGAATGGTTGAAGTTCTAGGGGGAGACGAAGGAAAGTGTGCCGATGTGCACTTGCCAACGGACAATCAGAACATGTATCATTAACAGAGTAATGTTTAACATGCGTACAGGTTTGTCCGCGTCAACTCATGGAAAAGAGGGAATCGATAGATGCCAACGCCCAGTATGGAAGATTATTTGGAGCGTATTTACAAACTGATCGACGAGAAAGGATACGCACGCGTGTCCGATATCGCGGAAGGTTTGGAGGTTCATCCTTCCTCCGTTACGAAAATGATTCAGAAATTGGACAAGGATGAATACTTGATCTACGAGAAATATCGGGGCCTTGTTTTGACCAATAAAGGAAAAAAAATCGGCAAACGGCTCGTAGACCGGCATCAGTTGCTGGAGGAGTTTCTTGGGATGATCGGCGTCGATCACGAGAATATCTATAAAGACGTCGAAGGAATTGAACATCATTTGAGCTGGGATTCCATCACGCGAATTGCGACGCTTGTGGAATATTTCAAACGGGACAGCAACCGGATACGCGACTTGGAAAAGGTCCATCAGGAACTGATCAACGAATCGTAGAAGAAGCATCTGTCTTTCGGTGAAGGCAGATGCTTCTTCTTTTTGTCCTGAAGAGCGCAACTCTTGACCTCCGCGTGACGTTTAAGAAAGTAGCACGGTTCGTCCGTACATAACGATGATGTGGAGGATACTGATGAAATTTCGCAAATGGTTTATTCCTATTCTAGTGTTGCTCTTCCTATGGCCTTATACCGGGAATACGCCGGTGGCCGCAGCCGCAACCGATATTCGGATTATTTTCGACGGTGAGGTGTTGTCCACCGATGCTTCGCCGTACATTAAGCCCGGGGCGAATGTCACCATGGTCCCGCTTCGGGCCATCAGCGAGAACCTGGGAGCCCGGGTAGCCTGGTCCCAAGCCGATAAAACCGCAACGATTCAAAAAGATGGCAGTACCATCTTTCTGACGTTAGGTTCTTCTGCAGTTCAAGTCGGCGGAAGTACGATCAACCTGGAAGCTTCCGTGGAAATTAACTCCGGCCGGACGATGGTGCCGCTGCGCTTTGTCAGCGAGCAACTTGGTATTGCCGTCAATTGGAACGGGCAGACCCGTACGATCACCCTGTTGAGTGGCTCCGGAGCAACTCAGCCGGAACCAGGCGTAGGTGGGGAGGACCCGCAAAGCGATGTGCCTCAGCCGCCGGCAGTTGATACGTCGAACGGGCTGCGCGGTGTTTGGGTATCCACGGTTTCTAATCTCGACTGGCCGAGCAAGAGCTCGTACGGCAAGGTAGAGGCCCAGAAAGCCGAATACGTACAGCTGCTGGACGAAGTGCAGGCGATGGGAATGAACGCAGTGTTCGTTCAGGTGCGCCCGTCAGCGGACGCGATTTATCCGTCGTCCTTGGTGCCGTGGTCCTCTTATTTGACGGGAACCGCCGGCAAGGATCCGGGATACGACCCGCTGCAGTTCCTGATCGAAGAGACGCACCGCCGCGGCATGGAATTCCACGCCTGGTTTAATCCGTTCCGCGCCAGCACAGGCAGCGATGCGAGCAAGCTTCCGGCCAATCATGTCGCAAACCAACATCCGGAATGGATCGTGAAGTTCGACGGCAAGCTGTATATTAATCCGGGGATTCCGGAAGCGCGCGATCACGTCATCAGTGCGATTATGGAAGTCGTGAACGGGTACGATATTGACGGAGTTCATTTGGACGATTATTTCTATCCGACCGGAGAAACGACTTCAAAGAAATTCGCGGATGACGCTACGTTTAAGTCTTATAACTCCAAGAAGATTGCAACGAAAGGCGACTGGCGCCGGGATAATATCAATCAGTTCGTGCAAAAATTAGGCCAACGGATTGAAGCGTCTAAGCCTTATGTTTCTTTTGGCATCAGCCCGTATGGAGTTTGGCGGAACAAGTCAAACGATTTGACCGGCTCCGATACGAAAGCTAGTGTTACGGCGTACGATAGCACTTATGCCGACGTTCGGACGTGGATTAAGAACGAGTGGATTAATTACGTCGCTCCACAACTGTATTGGAGCATGACGCGCAAGGAAGTCCGTTATGACCTGCTGGCCGACTGGTGGGCCCAAGAGGTAAGAGGGACTAACGTGAAGCTGTACATCGGCCATGCGCCGTATAAGCTAGGGACGCCGGAGATCGGCTGGTCCAGCGCACAGGAAATCATCAATCAGCTCGAATACAACCGTCAGATTCCCGAGATCAGCGGCAGCATCTTCTTTAGCGCCAAGGACCTGCGCAAGAACCCGCTGGGACTGATCCCGCTGCTGCAGTCTTATTATGGAGTGCAGCCTTGACAGGATTAGGTGTACACGACACATTCGTCTCTTGACGGATGTGTCTTTTTGTTTAGTCATACGTACACCTCTCCCAACATACATAAGCAGTAAACTGAATGTGGGTTGGGAGGAGGGCGCCGGATGCTGATTAACGGAGTGTTTGAGGGCGGCGGAGTCAAAGGGATATCGTTGGCTGGTGCGGTCCGGGCAGCCGAAAAGCATGGAGCGCAGTTTCATCGAGTGGCCGGAACCTCATCAGGTTCAATTGTCGCTTCAATGATTGCTGCAGGCTATACCGCAGACGAAATGAAAGAACTGATTATGACGACGTCCTTCACCAAATTTCTGAAGAGAGCGCCCCTTTTTAATTTGGCATTAATTGGCCCCGCTCTTCGGGTTTTGCTGAAAAAAGGCTTGTATGCCGGGGAAGCGTTGGAGGAGTGGATCCGCCAACTTTTACTGGTGAAGGGCATTCGGACGTTTGGCGATTTGGAGCGGGGGAAGCTGACGATCATCGCCTCGGATATCACCAGCGGGAAAATCATGATACTGCCGGACGATTTAGAGAAGATTGGCATCGACCCAACGACGTTTGAGGTTGCCCGAGCGGTTCGTATGAGCTGCAGCATTCCGTATTTCTTTGATCCGGTGTTGCTGCGATTGCCGCCGAAGCTGGCCAGAGGGAAGCCGTTCACCGAGCAATTTCTGCATATTGTGGATGGCGGATTGCTCAGTAATTTTCCGCTATGGTTATTTGATCAGGAAGAACCGCGGCAAGGCGGGCGTCTTATTCCGACGGTCGGCTTTCAAATGGTCGGCAAAAATACGAATAAACCGCATCGAATCACCGGCCCCTTTACGATGCTGCAGGCGATCGTGGAGACGATGTTGTCGGCCCATGATGAGCGGTACATTGAGCAATCCAACCGCTATCGTACCGTGAAAATTCCGACGCTAGGCATCGGCACTACGCAATTTGATATTAGCGAGGAGGAAAGCCAGCTGTTGTTCGAATCCGGGTTTCTGGCGGGGGACCGGTTTTTCGCCAACTGGAGCCTGCAGCTATATGAAGAACAGTTTAAGAAGTACCAACAAGCAAATAGCACGTTCAAATAAAAGGAAAGGACGGAACCCCAGCGGTTCCGTCCTTTTGCATTTTAATGATATTTCGGCAAATCGTCGTCGTTTTTGCCTTTGTTGCCTTCGATGACTTGAAACGGATAAGTCTTGCGCTTCTCCGTCCGGGGATTCTTCCGTTCCGCAGCCACTTTGGCCATCGTACGCGCGGAAGGCTTGATTTTGGGCTGCTGTGCCTTCCGGTATTTCCGCGGCGGGTATTTATAAAGCAGGAAGACGATGCCAAAGACAGCCACCGGAACAATGATACTGCTCCACTCGATTTGATGTCTGATAAACAAACCATCAATAATGTAGAACGCGACTAGAAGGACGATGATCCAAAACATGATGCCTTGTTTTCTCATGTTACTCATCCTTTCAAGGGATCCAAAGATGTGCCCACCGGCGTCTCAATAACGCCGACCTGTTCCAATTGTGCATCCAGCTCGCGCATGCGGTTAAAGGAAGCGATCGATACTTCGACCATATCGTCGGTCGGTTCCTTTGTTGTCAACAACTGCAGCCAAAGCCCCGGATATCCAAGGAACCGCAGCACCGGAATGTCGCGAACCGCGTTAGTGAACCGCAGCATTTCGAAGGAAAGTCCGATCACAAGCGGGAGCAACAGGATCCGGATGTAGATCCGTTCCCAAACCGTGTCCCAACTGAATATCGGCAGGGAATAAATGATAACGCCAACGATCACCGTTAAGATGATAAAGCTGCTGCCGCACCGGTAATGCAGGCGAGAGTATTTTTGCACATTGGCCGGGGTTAATTCTTCTCCCGCTTCATACGCGGAGATCACTTTATGTTCCGCTCCGTGGTATTGGAACAACCGTTTGATGACAGGGGTCTGGGACATGAGCCACAGATACCCGAGCAGCAGAACGATCTTAATGACACCTTCAATAAGCGAGTGCAGCGTCTGGCTGGCAAAAGCGTGCTGGAACAAGTACTGCTCCAAGAGCGCAGGCACCAATGTAAAAATGAGCTTTCCTACGATAAAGGACAAAATCCCCACGACTGCAACCCCAAGCAGCATGGTGAGAGAAAAGCCGGATTCTTCTTTTTCCTTCTGTTTGGCGCGTTCTTCGGGGTCCATCTCGTCATCGGCCATCGCCTCTGCCGAGTAGTTCAGGTGTTTGGAGCCTTTGGCGCTTGCGTCAACGATGCTGACGATGCCGCGGATCAGCGGGATTTTGCGCAGCTTCTTGACCCATTCCTTATCTTCCTTGGGGACTTCCAAGAAGCTGATTTCCCCGTTTTTTCGGCGTACGGCGGTGACATTGACATATTTCCCGCCAAACATAACGCCTTCTATAACGGCTTGGCCGCCGTAAATCGTCGGTGTTGATTGTTCAGGCAAAACTTTCACCTTCCTAATATATATAAGTTTGGTTTGGCATTAGCGGCAAGACATCAAGATTTGTAATGATTCCATTGTAACGGACTTTGCGGGCAAATTCTAGTTGGATTAGTCGTTTTGGAAATGTGCATACTAATCTTCAAAAAAACGCATGAAAATATTCCTTTGGAAAGGAAGGATGCGAATGAAAGCGGACAAGGAGAAGATGCAAAGCCGGGTTCAACCGTGGCGTCAGCAACGCCGGGAACGCACCAACATCTGGCTGTACTCGCTGGAGATCGGTTTGTTTGCCGGATTAATTTGGGGCGGCGTGAAGGGGGTATTCTTTTATATGAGCTTTACCTCGGTGCTGCCCGGCTATCTGCTGGAGCCGTTCTTCAAAAACTCGTTCTTGCATAGTCAGGCCGGGTATTACTTGGGCTGGCTGTCGTTTATCGGATTATCCATTCTGGCGACGCTGATTTATGTGCTGGCGTTCCGCAAGCTAAAGGGGCCAAGTCCGGGGATTTTATACGGCATCGTATGGTGGGGCATTTTATTTGGGGTGCTGGGTCCGTTGCTCGACCTGATTCCCCCGCTGCGCGAATTGTCGCGGACGACGATCATTAGCGAGTTTTGTTTGTATTTGCTGTGGGGACTGTTCATCGGTTATACCACGGCCGAGGAATACACGGACGAGCGCGCACGTGAACCCCAAAAAGCCCGCGAGCAGGCACTTTCTATGGAGGGCGGATCAAAAAGTTAAAGCTTCTCAAGCGACTCCTTCCTATGTTAAAATTGTTTTTGGTTATTTTTCGGAAAGGGGGAGCCGCCATGTACCGCATCTTGGTGATGAACGGACCGAATTTAAACATGCTTGGCGTGCGCGAGCCCGGCGTCTATGGTTCCGAGAAACTGGTTGATATCGAAGACAATCTGAAGGAACTGGCTGCGCCAAACGGGCTGGAGTTATCCTTCTTTCAGTCCAACCACGAGGGCGAGCTGATCGACCGGATTCATGCCGCCTACGGAAATACGGATGGAATTCTGTTGAATCCAGGTGCACTCACGCATTATAGTTATGCGCTTCGGGATGCCTTGACTTCTGTGAATATCCCCGTGATTGAAGTCCATTTGTCCAATATCCACGCCCGTGAGGCGTTCCGACACCATTCGGTCATCGCGCCGATCGCTGTCGGTCAAATCTCTGGATTCGGATCCTACGGATATGAAATGGGACTACTGGCCTTAAAACGCCACTTGGAGCGGGCAAAATAAACGGAGAGATCATAAAGAAGGTTACTACCTCTATAATAAGGGAGAGTTGGTTATGGCGAGTACACGTGTAGCCCGGCTCCGCGAGGCGATGACATCGCAGCAAATCGAAGCCGTACTCATCACCGGAGAAGTGAACCGCTGCTATTTGACGGGATTTACGGGAAGTTCCGGCTATGTCCTGATTACCCATCAGAAGGCCTGGTTGCTCACAGACTTCCGCTATTTAACCCAAGCTGCGGAACAGGCGCCCGGGTTCGAAATTGTGGATCACGGGGCTTCGGTTACCGGAACCATTCAAAGCTTGCTAAAGCAAGAGGGTATTGAACGGCTTGGTTTTGAAGAAGATCAGTTGGTGTATGCCACCTACCGGACGTATGAAAGCGAGCTGAAGCCGGTGAAGCTGGTTCCGCTCAGCGGGTTGGTCGAAGAACTGCGGATCTTCAAGGATGCCGAAGAATTGGCTATCCTGAAGGAAGCGGCTGAGTTGGCGGACCGGACCTTCTTGCATATGCTCGACGTTCTGAAGCCGGGAATGAGTGAGTGGGATGCCGCTCTGGAACTGGAAACGTTCATGAAGAAGAACGGCGCCACCGGTCCTTCGTTTGATACGATTATGGCTTCGGGAGAACGCTCCGCATTACCGCACGGGAGAGCCAGCGAACGCATTATGCAGGCGAACGAACTGGTCACGATGGATTTCGGCGCTTTGTATAAGGGGTATTGCTCTGATATTACGCGGACGGTAGCCTTGGGAACGCCAAGCGCCAAGCTGCGTGAAATTTACGATATCGTCCTGGAAGCCCAGCTGCATACGCTGGAATTCCTTCGTCCAGGGATGACCGGACGGGAAGCTGATGCTTTGGCGCGCGACGTGATTACCCGTTACGGCTACGGCGAACAGTTCGGACACAGCACCGGACACGGCCTCGGAATGGAAGTGCATGAGGCACCGCGCGTCTCCAAAGCGAGCGACACGGTGCTAAAACCGGGGATGGTCGTTACCGTTGAACCGGGGATCTATTTGCCGGGAATCGGCGGCGTCCGCATCGAGGACGATGTCGTCATCACGGAAACCGGAATCCGCCGGTTGACGGAATCGACGAAGGATTTTATTTCTCTAGGCTAAAATAGGGTTGCCGCCGGTCTTTCAGAAAGGCCGGATGCCCGGCTGTAGTAAGTGGTTTCGCAAGGACTCCAATCGTGGGGGAACAGCAGCTTACGTGAACAGCTTGAATTTTGGGTATTTTTCAATTTTAATATAGGTGTTAACCCACTTGAGGAGGTACTTTTGTGATTTCAGTAAACGATTTTAAAACAGGCTTGACCGTCGAGGTGGACGGCGACATTTATACGGTGCTGGAGTTCCAACACGTAAAACCGGGTAAAGGCGCAGCGTTCGTCCGCTCCAAGCTGAAAAATCTGCGGAACGGCAACATTGTAGAGAAAACGTTCCGTGCCGGCGAAACGATCAGCCGGGCTATGATTGAAAACCGCGACGTGTCATATCTGTATGCCAGCGGCCAAGAGCATACGTTCATGGATAATGAAACCTACGATCAATTTACGTTGACGTCGGATCAACTGAAATGGGAACTGAATTTCCTGAAAGAAAATATGAACGTAAAAATCGTCAGCTACCAAGGCGAAATTATCGGGATCAACCTGCCGAACAGCGTCGAGCTGAAGGTAATTGAAACGGAACCCGGAATCAAAGGGAACACGGCTACCGGCGCAACCAAAAACGCCAAGGTCGAAACCGGCTTGAACGTTCAAGTACCGCTCTTCATTAATGAAGGCGACGTACTCTTGATCGATACACGCGATGGTAAATATATTTCGCGGGCTTAATCTCTCAGTAGTCAAGGCTCCGCTCCAGGCGGAGTCTTGTACCAACGGGCATCCTCCACCTTCCTGGGTGGAGGAATTTTTGTTAATATCGGCAAAACCATTGACGAACTTCGGGTCTTTCGTATTATACTGGTTTAAAGCGTTACTGGATTCAATGGGCTGAATGCTCCGATTTGGAGCACCATTAGGGAGGGTCTGACTTGGCTTTATACGTGATGAAATTTGGAGGCAGTTCCGTAGGCGATACGGAGCGCATACAACGCGTCGCCCGGCGTGTTGTGAACAAACAGCAGGAAGGGCATCAGGTGATGGTGGTCGTCTCCGCGATGGGCGATACGACGGACGATTTGATCGATCAGGCGAAGCTGATCAATCCAGACCCACCTTTGCGGGAAATGGATATGCTGATGACGACCGGCGAGCAAATCTCGATCGCGTTGATGGCGATGGCTATCGATGCGCTGGGCGCCAAGGCCGTTTCTTATACCGGTTGGCAAGCGGGCTTCCGCACGGAGGCGGAGCATGGCAAAGCACGCATTACCGATATTAAGCCGGAGCGGGTGCTCAAGTCGTTGGAAGAGGGATATATCGTTATCGTTGCCGGCTTCCAGGGCTTGACTGAGGACGGGGAGATTACGACGTTCGGGCGCGGCGGTTCGGATACGACGGCCGTTGCCTTGGCTGCGGCGACAAAGGCGGATTATTGCGAGATTTATACCGATGTGGACGGCGTGTATTCTACCGACCCGCGGATCGTAAAGAATGCCCGCAAGCTGAACGAAATCTCATACGACGAGATGCTTGAGCTCGCGAACTTAGGCGCGGCGGTCCTGCATCCCCGTGCGGTGGAATATGCGAAGCACAATAATGTACGGCTCGTCGTCCGCTCCAGCTTTAACAATCATGAAGGTACGGTCGTGAAGGAGGAAGTCAATATGGAACAAGGTGTGGTAGTCAGCGGGATCGCGTATGATAAGAACGTGGCCCGAATCAGCATATTGGGCGTATCGCACGTGCCCGGCGTACTGGCGAAGGTGTTTGGCTCTCTGGCTGAGGCCAAGATCGACGTGGACATCATCGTCCAAAGCGGCGTAACGGATGGTAAAGCGGATTTCTCCTTTACAGTAGCTCTGTCCGATTGCGACAAGGCGGTAAAGGTGTTGGAAGGGATCCGTAACGAGCTGCCTTACGAGAAGGTCACCTCTCAGGAAGGGCTTGTGAAGGTTTCGATCGTAGGCGCAGGGATGGTCAGCCATCCGGGCGTTGCGGCACAAATGTTTGAAGTGATCTCCAAGCAAGGCGTCAATATCGAGATGGTCAGCACCTCCGAAATTAAGGTGTCCTGCGTGATTGAAGGAAGCAAGCTGAACGATGTCGTGAAGGCCTTGCATACGGCATATGGTCTGGATGCGGAGACCACCGCATTTGTTGGCGGTCCGCAGGAGCGGCGTTAATCCGCATAACAAGCAACTTAAGAACGGGAAAAAAGGAATCCCTCGAAGCGAATCGCTTCGGGGGATTTTTTTTAATAAATAGAGATTTTCAGGCATATCGTTAAGAGAACAGATGGGACAAGAAGGAGGTATATATGCTTGATAAATTCGTGACAAGCATGGCGGCCTTGCGAATTTTTTCGGGTACGATCGAAATTCTAGCAGCGCTGCTTATGCTGAAGCTGGGCAGGGTAGATAAGGCGCTGGCCGTAAATTCGGCGCTGGCGTTCGTCGGCCCGACCATTCTGCTTGTCACCACGTCCATTGGACTTGTCGGGATGGCCGACAAATTGTCGTGGGGAAAGATGGCATGGATCGGGTGCGGGGTGACTTGTCTCTTAATCGGCATTTTGAAGAAATGATAGAGTTCCCTAGCATATTGATCAAGTACAAGCATACACATGTGATATAGCAAAAAACAATCCAAATAAGAGAAAGCAAACCAGGCGGTATGGACATGCATGAAAGTAAGAGTTTTGGGGGTAAGCCTATGAACCCGAGTTGGTTGACCGTATTTCCCGACAATCTCCGGGACTTGCTGCTGAAGCTTCCGCCTTCTATCTTTCCGGCTTTGGAAGAAATCCGCATACGCGAGGAACGACCGCTGGAGATTAATACGGGTGGCCGCTACTATTTTCTAACGCCGGACGGGGAGATGACGCGGAATCCGGACGCCGCTTACAAACCGGGCAAGCAGGACGGCAAACGGCTGCTTGACCTGATCACCAATCATTCGCTGTATACGATGGAGGAAGAGCTCCGCAAAGGGTTTATCACGATCGCCGGCGGCCATCGTATCGGACTAGCCGGGAGAACCTTGCTCAGCGGAGGAAGGGTGGAGCACTTGCGGGACATCAGCGGGTTTAACGTGCGGATTGCCCGAGAAATTAGAGGCATTGCCGATCCGATCCTGCCGAGGCTACTCGATTTCAGGCACAAAACGGTGTATCACACCTTAATCCTGTCTCCTCCCCAGCAAGGAAAAACGACGCTGATTCGCGATTTAGCGCGCCAGATTAGCAGCGGAACCTGGGGACATCCCGAGGCCTCCTGGCCGGGGCTAAAGGTTGCGGTCATCGACGAGCGCTCCGAAATCGCCGGCAGCAAGCGGGGAGTGCCCGGCTTTGACATGGGTCCGCGAACCGATGTGATGGACGGCTGCCCGAAGGCAGAAGGAATCATGATGATGATTCGCTCCATGTCGCCAGATGTCATCATCGTCGATGAAATCGGTCGACCGGAGGATGCCGAGGCTTTGGCTGAAGCGCTGCACGCCGGCGTCCGCGTCATCGCCACGGCGCATGGTTCAAGCGTGGACGATTTGGCTGCGCGCCCGGCATTGTCCCGGCTGGCGGAAAGCTCCTTCTTCCAAATGTATGCGGTGATCGCGCGGACGGATAAGGGACTTGCCTTTAAGCTGTGGGACGGCAAACGCCGCGGCATCCCGGCGGCCGCCCCCGGATGGAGAGGCAGGGAAGAGCATGCTTAAGATGTTTGGAGCTGCACTCGTCCTGCTGACTGCCACCATGGCAGGCTGGCTGCAAGCCAGGCAATTCGCGGCACGGCCAAGCCAAATCCGGAGGCTGATCCTCGCATTAAAGCGGCTCGAGACGGAGATCATGTACGGCTTTACACCGCTTCCGGACGCCCTCCGAAGAATCGGCGAGCAAAGCGGCGAGCCGATCCGAGCGATCTTCGTTCGTGCGGCGGACCATATGAGTTCCGCTCACCCGCTAACCGCCCAGGAGAGTCTGGAACAAGCCGTAACGAAGCTGTGGAGCTATACCGCGATGAAGGCGCCCGAGCAAGAGGTCATAAGGCAGCTTAGCTTAACGCTCGGGACAAGCGACCGGAAGGATCAACTCGGTCATATCGCCACAGCCGTACGGCAGCTGGAGAGCGAGGAATCCGCAGCACGGGAAGAACAGGCCCGCTATGAGAAAATGTATCGAAGCTTGGGGCTTTTGTGCGGAGCGTTCATCGTCATTTTGTTCTACTGAATACCATTTCCCTCCACGGCTGATTGACGCCTGTGAAATCGTTAGTGAGGTGCCAAATCAATGAACATAGAAGTGAACGCCATCTTTCAGATTGCAGGCATCGGTATCATCATTGCCATGATCCATACGGTATTGAAGCAGATGGGCAAAGAGGACATGGCGCATTGGGTGACGCTGATCGGGTTTGTGGTCGTCCTGTTCATGGTCATCCGGTTGCTTGACAGTCTGTTTCAGGAAATCAAATCAATCTTTTTATTCCAGTAGGTGAGCGCTCCGTGGAAATTATCCAAGTTGTAGGGCTCGGGCTCATCGCAACCGTGCTGGTTCTGGTCGTCAAGGAACAAAAGCCGATGTTCGCTTTCCTGATTGCCGCAAGCACGGGCGTTCTGATCTTCCTGTACCTGATCGGAAAAATCGGCGGGATCATCGAGGTGCTGGAGGATCTGGCCAACAAGTCCGGCGTCCAGATGATCTATCTGAAGACGATCCTGAAAATTATCGGGATCGCCTACATCGCCGAGTTTGGAGCACAGATCGTCCGGGATGCCGGTCAGGAGAGCATCGCCAGCAAAATCGAAATGGCGGGCAAAGTGCTCATCATGGTGCTTGCCATTCCGATTATCAGCATTATTATCGAAACGGTCATCAAGCTGCTGCCGGCTTAGCAGGCGCATTGCATCAGATTGGGGAGAAAGACTTATGCCAGCAACGATTGAACGATGGCGCGCTTCTACGCTGCTCTTGATCGTCTTAGGGGTCTTGCTGTTTGGGTACATGCCCGTCATCGCCTCCGCCGAAGGGGAAGGGGACAACTGGATCCAACGCCAAGCCAAGGAGCTTCCCACCGATCAGGTCGAAACGTATTGGCAGCAGCTGATGAAGGAGTACGGCGGGTTTTTCCCGGATCAGAAGCTTCCTTCCTTTATGGATATGCTTCTGCAGCAGGACCAGAGCTTTAGTCTGAAGGCGGGGCTAAGCGGCCTGATGCGATATATGTGGCACGAGGTGCTGTATAACGGACACATCTTAGTGACCATCGTGCTGCTCTCCATATTCAGTATGATTCTGGAAACCTTGCAGACCGCATTCGAGCGCAAGCAGGTCAGTAAAGTTGCCTACTCCATCTGCTATATGGTGATTTTGGTGCTTGCAATCAACAGCTTTCATGTGGCGATCACCTATGCGACGAATGCGATTAGCGGAATGATCGACTTTATGATGGCGATGGTGCCGCTGCTGTTCACGCTGCTGGCTTCCTTAGGCAATGCGGTAACGGTAACGGTGACCCACCCTTTGGTTGTATTTATGGTCCATGCGGTGGGGACGGCGGTGCATACGGTCATATTCCCGCTATTGTTCTTCTCGGCGGTGCTGCACATCGTTAGCTCGTTGTCCGACAAGTATAAGCTCACCCAGCTGGCCAATTTACTGCGTACCGTGAGCATGGCTTTGCTTGGGATCCTGCTCACCGTCTTTCTCGGCGTCATCTCGGTCAAAGGGATCGCCGGATCCGTGGCGGACGGGGTCACCCTGCGAGCGGCCAAATATCTGACCGGTAACTTCGTCCCGGTTGTCGGCAAAGTGTTCGCCGATGCAACGGACACGGTCATCTCCGCTTCCCTGCTCGTCAAGAATTCGATCGGTCTGGTCGGGGTGATCATTCTGCTGTTTCTGTGCGCCTTTCCGGCGATCAAGATCATTACGCTGGCACTAATCTTCAACTTGGCTGCGGCGGTGATGCAGCCGCTTGGCGATTCGCCGGTCATCGCATGCCTGGAGACGATCGGCAAGAGCATGTTGTATGTCTTCGCAGCGCTGGCCGCGGTGGGCATGATGTTCTTCCTGGCGATAACGATCATGCTGACCGCCGGGAACATCACCGTGATGATGAGGTGAGACGTCCTAAAGGGGCCCAAACGAATTACAAGGGGTGGTGATCATGCGTGGACTGGCTGGCGGAGTGGCTGAGAGAAATCATCTTCATCGTGTTAATCGCCGTGTTTATGGATTTGCTGCTGCCCAACCGCGCGATGGAGCGTTACGTCAGATTCGTGGTCAGCCTGCTGATCCTGCTAACGTTGATATCCCCAGTCATGCGTTTCTTCTCAGCCGATGCCAAAGACCAGCTGGAGGCAGCATTCTCGACGAGCTGGGACGGACTAGAGAGTCATTCCCAGGTTCAAAGCACGGAAGCGATCCTACAGCAGGGCGAGAAGCTGAGGGAAAAGCAGGAGTCCGAAGCGTTGGCCTGGGCAGGCGAGGAGGCGGCAAGGCAAATGAAGCAACAAATCGAGCGCTCGACAGGACGGCAAGTTGAACGGGTAACCGTCAAGCTGAAAACCAAACCCGCGGAAAAATCCGAAGCCGGCGGAATCCGTCCGCTGGCCGCAGAGCCGGTTATTTCCTCGGTAGAGGTCGTCATGGCGCAGGTGAAGTCGGAAGAGCAAACAGCAAAAGCCGATGCAGCCGGAAGAGGGCCGGAGGTATCGATCGCACCGGTAGAAAAAATAAAAATCAGCGTAAACACAAGCAATTCCGGCAAGACCGGGGACGCTGAGGAGGAATCCGAAGCGCAGAGCCAAGCGGCGATGGCCAGTTCCCCTGAAGAGTCGTTGGACGGGAACCCTTCAGGGGAAGATGGCAAAATCGGCGGCACGTCCGCAGGCGATGCCGAGCCGGCGGCAGACCGGCTGGTCTCGCAAATCGAAGAGCTGCTCCAGGAGAACTGGGGCGTTGATCGAGAGGCAATCACGGTCCTTAGGGCCGAGCATCTAAATGATTAACACGCCGGGAGGTGAAGAAAGTGCCGGGATGGCTGAAGAAACTGGAGCAATGGCTAGGCAAGGGTACGGATGGCAAAAAAACCGCAAGTACGTTTCGTTGGCTGTTGATCCTCGGGTTGGTTGGGATCGCCATCATGTTGTTTAACTCCTTCGTTAACGTGAAGCAGCTGGATAACAACGGCGAAGGGAGCCGCGAACCGCCGATGATGCAGGACCTTTCCGGATCAACCGGATCTGCGGGCGTCACGGGCGACGATGAATTCAGCAGCATCGAAACGGCGCTCGAAGGCAAAACCAAGGAGATTTTGGAGAAAATCGTGGGCGTCGGTGCGGTGGATGTGCTGGTCACCATTGATTCGACCGAGGAAATCGTGGTCCAACGAAACATCAAAGATTCGCAGGAGCTAACGGAAGAAAGCGATGCGGGTGGGGGAAAACGCCATATCACCCAATATACCCGTGACGGACAGATCGTCACCTACGAGGCTTCCGGCAGCGAGCAGCCGATCGTCACCAAGAAGATCAAGCCTAAGGTTCGTGGCGTGCTGGTCGTCGCCCGGGGAGCTGAGAACAAAACGGTGAAAAGCTTGATCGTCGATGCGGTTGAGAAGGGCTTAAACGTACCGGCTTACCGGATCTCCGTCGTCCCGCGCAAGCAATCTCAATAAGGAAGCAATCAAAATTTAAGGAAACGTTTCGTTCGAATACATTTTTTTGAGGAGGAAATCCAATATGAAATCCAAAAGACAAACGATTTGGCTGGTTTCCATGCTGAGCTTGATGGTGATTTTATCCGCTTACTACTTATTTACGGAAGAAGGACCGCAACCTGCGACAACCGCTGACGGACAACAGGTGACTGCGACAAATAACGGCATGAATGGAAGCACAGACGGCGATGATGTCATCCTTTCGGAAGTGACAACGGACGGCAGTGAAAACAGCAGCACAATCACGGACGATACAGCGATTGACGATCAAACCGAGCAATCCGCCGAAGAGGGCAAGAGCGAAAATACGGATGTGGCCAAAGACGGCGATACCGCAACCTCCACGGATACGCAAACGGCCGATGCTGGCAAGGCGTCGGAAGATACCGCAGCTGCGGACAACGGCCAGAAGGAAGCCACAACGGATGAAGATGTGCTGAGTCAGCTGGAAGCTCAAGGCGTCTCTTCTTCGGACACGCTGAACGCTTACCAATTCGCTCGTGCACAGGATAACGTGAAGAAGCAAGAAGAGCTGATGAAAACGATCAACGAAAACGAATCCCTTGAAGAAGCTGCAATGGCTCAACAAGAATTAAGCGCTTTGGAAGAGAAAGAAGCGAAAATCTATGACATCGAAGAAAGATTGAAACAGCAATATGCCAATGCCGTCGTACAAGAAGCGGACGACAAATATAAAGTCGTGGTGATCAGCGAGAAGATGGAAGCGAAAGAAGCCGTCAGCATCATGGACCTCGTGATCAAGGAACTGGGCGTATCCCAGGATAAAGTCAGCGTGCAATACGTAAAACAATAAGGTTATAGCACAGTCGAATAGCAACCGAGGAGGGAAGGGTCCGAGGCAACTTGGACTCTTTCCATTTTGATCGATTATGATATAATACATAAAGTTATGAGCCGAGAAGGCTTATGGTTGAAGGCCAAGGCTTTTCCTACAAAGCTGAAGGAGAGAGTGAAGATATGTTTAAGCTGAGTGAAATTAAAGAATTGATCGAGCTGCTGGACCAAACGTCCGTGCATGAACTAGAAATCGAAAATGAAGGCGCTCGCTTGTCCATTCGCAAGAACGGCGCGAGTGAAGTTGTTCACGTGCAGCCGCAGGTTGTTGCCGCTGTACCGCAAAATGTCCAAGCTGCCGCATCGGCTCCGGCTCCGCAAGAAACGGTATCGGCTCCTCAAGCGACAGACTCGGCCCCATCGGCTGCACCTGCTGCGAACTTACATACCATTGTTTCGCCGATGGTCGGGACGTTTTATCGTGCCTCGTCGCCGGAAGCTCAGCCTTACGTAAATATCGGCGACAAAGTCGGCGAGAAGACGACGGTCTGCATCATTGAAGCGATGAAGCTGATGAACGAACTGGAGGCGGAAGTGAAAGGCGAAATCATCGACATCCTGGTGGAGAACGGGCAGATGGTCGAATACGGTCAGCCTCTCTTTTTGGTGAAGCCGGAGTAAACCAAGGAATACGCCCTTAACGCATCATGCATGTTGCAGCTTCAAGGGCCGTTACCCTAGCTTTCCAAAGGAGGATACGAGTATCTCATGAAATTTCATAAAATATTGATTGCTAACCGCGGCGAGATTGCTGTGCGGATCATTCGTGCTTGCCGTGAACTCGGGATTTCTACCGTAGCGGTCTATTCCGAAGCGGACAAGGATTCGCTGCACGTCCGTTTGGCCGACGAAGCTTATTGCATCGGACCTACGCCGTCCAAGGACAGCTATTTGAATCTGACCAATTTGATGAGTGTAGCGACGTTGACGGAGTGCGACGCGATTCATCCAGGGTATGGGTTCCTGGCCGAAAATGCCGACTTCGCGGAAATCTGCGGCTCCTGCAATATTACGTTTATCGGCCCTTCCCCGGAAGCGATTACCCGCATGGGGGACAAGGCGATGGCGAAGCAAACGATGAAAGAGGCCAACGTGCCCGTCATTCCGGGCTCGGACGGATTGATTGAGGACCTCGAAGAAGCCGTGATGGTTGCTCGGGACATCGGTTATCCGGTCATCATCAAAGCGACCGCCGGCGGCGGAGGCAAAGGGATTCGGATTGCCGAGGACGAGGAATCGCTGATTAAGCAAATTACAACGGCGCAGCAAGAAGCGCAAAAAGCGTTTGGGAACGCCGGTGTCTATCTCGAAAAATACTTGACCGGCATGAAGCATGTGGAGATCCAAATCATCGCCGACAAACACGGTAACGCTGTATACTTGGGTGAACGCGATTGCTCAGTTCAGCGCCGTCGGCAGAAGCTGCTCGAGGAAGCGCCATGCCCGGTGCTCTCGCCAGAGAAGCGGCAAGAGATGGGAGAAGCGGCGGTTCGGGCCGCGCTGGCGGTGAACTACTCCGGTGCGGGAACGCTGGAGTTCCTACTGGGTCCGGACGGACAGTTTTATTTCATGGAAATGAACACGCGGATTCAGGTTGAGCATCCGGTTACCGAGATGGTTACCGGCGTTGATTTGATTCAAGAGATGATCTCTGTGGCCGAAGGTAATCCGCTATCCTTCACCCAAGAGGACATTAAGCTGAACGGTTGGTCGATCGAATGCCGGATTAATGCGGAGGATCCTACCCGCAACTTTATGCCGTCTCCGGGGAAAATCGGTTTCTATCTGCCTCCGGGCGGACCGGGTGTTCGCGTCGACAGCGGAGCTTATCCAGGGTACATGATCTCGCCCCATTACGATTCGATGATCGCGAAACTGATCGTTTGGGGACCGACACGGGAGGAAGCGATCGCGAAGATGAAACGGGCATTGTCCGAATTCGTCATCGAAGGAATTCATACCACGATTCCTTTCCATCAGAAGCTGCTGGAGCATCCGACCTTTATTAAAGGTGACTTTGATATCAAATTTTTGGAAGAAAACGAGATATAGAAAGCCGCCTCGCGTTTGTCATAATGAACCCAAAATGATATAGTATGTATAATAAGTGCGCGGTATCTATCGTTAGAGCAGCGTCATACTTATTGAGAGGTGGATGAATAGAATGAGCACATTGCCAACGGAATTCGAACGTACGGATATTGGTGAAATTCAAATTGCCCCCGAAGTCATCGAAGTGATTGCTGGACTGGCTACCGTCGAGGTGAAGGGGGTTGCCGGAATGAGCGGTGGATTTGCCGGCGGGATCGCCGAACTATTGGGAAGAAAGAACCTTTCCAAGGGTGTGAAGGTGGAAGTCGGTCAACGTGAAGCTGCGGTGGACGTATCCGTTATCGTCGAATACGGCAACCGTCTCCCGGAAGTCGCCTCGGAAATCCAGCGTAATGTGAAACGCTCCATCGAAAACATGACGGGACTGAATGTCGTTGAAGTGAACGTACATATTCACGACGTCATTTTCAAAGCAGCCGAACGTGTGGAAGAAGTGGAAGCGACCCATCGCGTGAAATAACGATTTGTCATGAACCCCTTGACCGCTTCCTTGGTCAGGGGTTTACTGTAATTTTCAGCTGGGACAAGCTGAAGCAACCCTCTTATTAAGGAGGCAATACCTGTCGTGGCCAAAATTTTAGATCGAATTTTGATGTTTATTTACAGCTTAAGCATTGCCATCCTATCCGTATTCGTTATTCTCGTGCTCACGGACGCCGTTCCTCTGGAATTGAAGGTCCTGGAGCAGCAACCGATCTATATCGGCACTTGGGTAGCGGCAATCCTGCTGCTCTTGATCAGCATTCGTGTGTTTTACATATCCGTCAGCAGAGACCGCAGCTCGGCGACCTCGATTGACCAACGCAATGAATACGGCGATATCCAGATCTCGGTGGACACCATCGAGAACTTGGCTTACAAAGCCGCTTCCCGCGTGCGTGGCATCAAGGAAGTGAAGACGCGGATTCGGATTACGGAATCCGGACTTGAAATCGTTGTGCGTGCGCTTGTGGACGGGGAGACGTCGATCCCTGCGTTGACGGAAGAAGTTCAGAAACAAGTCCATGACCGCGTCGAGGAAATTACCGGGATTCCTGTTTCCTACGTATCGGTGTACATTGCCAATCTGGTCCATTCCCCGGTTCTCAAAGGCCGGGTTGAATAGGGGTGAGCAGCGGGGTGTTCTGGAAACAATTGTGGGAGAGTCACAAAGGACGCCTGCTCGGGATAGCGGCGGCCGTGTTTTTATGCCCGATCTATCTGTTTTTCGGATTCTGGAATATGTTGTTCTGCGCCTTGCTGCTATTTATCGGGTATACGATTGGTAAGCAGAAGGACTTGGAGGGAGGCCCGCTCTTACCTTGGGGCACGATTTGGGAATGGCTGTCCACGCGTTGGCGTCCCTTTAAATGAGATTTTAATTGGGATTTTGAATTTTGAATTCCTCATTACCGCTTCCTGTGATATGCTTACTCCGGAAAAGAGCTAGGAACGTGTTCTTGCCCCTTTTGTGGAGTAAGCCTATTACGGGTCTTTTTTTGTGTTAAAGAGAGTCGTGAATTGTTAAATGTCCGGTGATGTTTGAGCCGGTTTTGGTCTATGCTTAGGGGTAAGAACTGAAAGATAGGATTTGAAGCATAGCAACTTAAAGGTAAGCCATGATGGAAGAGTAAAGCGTAGAAATTGGTTAGGAGGAAGCAGATGAAACGGCGTTTGGCGAGAGAGATTGCGGTGCAGAGCATGTACCAGATGGAAATGAACGAGGTGGACGCGAACGAAGCGGTAACGATGCTGCTGACGGAAGCGATGGAAGAGAACGAAGGTGAGGTCGAGCTGTCGGATGTAGATGCGACACGGGCTTTCGCGCTGGAGCTGGTCAACGGCACCTGGAGCCGGAAGGATGCGATCGATAGCTTGCTGGAGGATTATTTGAAGGGATGGCAAATCAGCCGCTTGTCCAAGGTGGACCGGCAGGTGTTGCGTCTGGCAACTTATGAAATGATCTTCCGCGATGACGTGCCGGGGAAAGTCGCTGTAAATGAAGCGATCGAGCTGGCCAAGCATTTTGGATCCCCGGAATCCGGCAAATTCGTCAACGGCGTACTTGGGAAGATGATTCAAGACATCGATCAATTGAAGAACAAACGATAATTCCATTTTCAATTTTAATTTAAGGAAGAGGAGCGGACGAGCATGACAGCACCAATCATTAACGGTAAACAAATTTCGGAGGATATCCGCAAGGATTTGCGCGCAGAGGTAGAACAGCTGGCGAAGCAAGGCTTTACGCCGGGACTGGCGGTCGTGCTCGTCGGGGAAGATCCGGCTTCGCAGGTATATGTGCGGAACAAGGAGAAAGCCTGCCATGAGCTGGGCTACTATTCGGAGGTTCATCACCTCCCGGCGGAAACGCCGCAAGAGGACCTGCTCGCTTTGGTGGACAAGCTGAACCATCAGGCGAATATCCATGGGATTCTGGTGCAACTGCCGTTGCCCAAGCATATTGATGAGAAAGCGGTCATCGATGCCATTTCGCCGGAGAAAGACGTTGACGGATTCCATCCGATGAATGTCGGGAATCTGATGATCGGCGACGACAGCTTGCTGCCGTGTACGCCGGCGGGGGTGATTGAACTCATCAAACGCACAGGCGTGGAGATCGCCGGGAAGCATGCGGTTGTCATTGGCCGCAGCAACATCGTCGGCAAGCCGGTTTCCTTGCTCCTGCAACGGGAGAACGCCACAGTAACGATGTGTCATTCGCGTACGGCGAACATGAAAGAGTTGACTCGCCTCGCGGATATTCTTGTGGTTGCAATCGGGCGCGCGAACTTTGTGGATGCTTCTTACGTGAAGCCAGGCGCCGTGGTCATTGATGTCGGGATGAACCGACTGGTAAACGGCAAGCTGGCCGGGGACGTGGATTTTGAGAGCGTTAAAGAGATTTCCGGACCGATCACACCCGTACCTGGCGGCGTTGGCCCGATGACGATTACGATGCTGATGCAAAATACGCTGATTGCAGCCAAACGCCTGCAAGGGCTGGCTTAAGCTAAAGTTGTCGAATAACTGGGTTCAAATAAGGGAACAAAACGTTCTTATTTCGCTCTGATGATGGCATTTTGGGAAAATAGAGGACTTTTTTGGCCTTATTGCTGGGCGATAGGTGGAAAACCCCGCATATAGGGGCAACAGCGATAAAATAACGGAAAAAAGTTCCCTTATCTTCATCAGCAGCGACAACGAGAAGCAAATAAGGGTATACATTGCCCTTATTCTCGGAAAGGAGGCGGCACCTTTGGATCAGCAACGGATTTTGACGGTCAAGGAATTAAACCGCTACATCCGGATGAAGCTGGAATCGGATCAGGTGCTCACCGACGTCTGGATTCGCGGTGAAATTTCCAATTTCACGCATCATTCCAGCGGGCATATGTATTTCACGCTGAAGGATGCGGACAGCCGGATCAAAAGCATTATGTTCGCATCGTATAACCAGCGGCTGCCGTTCCGACCTAAAGAAGGCACGCGCGTGATTGCACGCGGTAATGTTTCCGTCTACGAGCGGGATGGCCAGTATCAATTCTACGTGACGCATATGCAGCCGGACGGCGTAGGCAGCCTGTATCTGGCCTTTGAGCAGCTGAAGCAGAAGCTCGAAGCGGAGGGCTTGTTCGCGCCGGGACGCAAACGGCCGTTGCCGCGGTTCCCGAAGACGATCGGCGTGGTGACCTCGCCAACCGGAGCGGCGGTCCGCGACATCTTAACGACGCTGGGGCGGCGTTATCCGCAGGCAGCAGTGATCCTGTACCCCGTGCTTGTCCAGGGCAAGGGGGCAGCGCCGTCGATCGTGAAAGCGATCCGAACGCTGAACGCGATGGGCGAGGCCGACGTGCTCATCGTCGGCCGCGGCGGCGGCTCGCTCGAGGAGCTGTGGGCGTTCAACGAGGAGCAGGTCGCGCGGGCGATCTATGAATCGGCGATTCCCGTCATCTCGGCCGTGGGCCATGAGACGGACTTCACTATCGCCGATTTCGTCGCCGACCTGCGAGCTGCCACGCCCACAGCGGCCGCCGAGCTGGCCGTGCCGCACACGGCCGAGCTGCGCGCGCTCTTGCGCCAGCGAGAACAGGTGCTGCAGCAGAGCTTGCAGCACCGCCTGCAGCAGGCGCGCGAACGGCTGCGCCGGCTGCAACGCTCGCCGGCGCTGACGCAGCCGCGGCGCAGCCTGCTCCAGCACGCGGAGCGGCTGGACCGGCTGTCCTCGCGGCTGACGGGCCACATGCAGACGCGCCTGCAATTGGCCGGCGCGGCGCAAGACCGCCTGCACCAGCGTCTGCTGCGCTTCCATCCACGGGATGCGCTGCAGTTCGCGGGACGCCGGCGGCGGGAGGCGGATCGCCTGCTGCGGCAAGCGATGCAGGGCATCCTGCGGGAGAAGTCCAGCCAGCTGGCCTCGGGCATTCGCCATCTGGATGCGCTAAGCCCGCTTAAAGTCATGGCGCGGGGCTATAGCCTCGTCTACGATGAACGAGGAGAACGGATCATCAAGTCGTTATCGGACGTCGAACTGGGCGACCGGATAACGGTGAAGGTGACGGACGGAGAACTAGATTGTCAAGTTTGGGGCATGAGGCCGGAAGGAGCGGGGGAAGATGAAGGAACAGGAAACCAAGCTTAATGCCGAGGCGCAGCATGCGGAACTAAATTTCGAAGATGCGATGAACCAGCTGGAGGACATCGTGTCTCAGCTGGAACGCGGAGACGTGCCGTTGGAGAAAGCGATTGATCTGTTTCAGCAGGGCATGCGGCTCTCGCAAATCTGCGGTCAAAAGCTGGCACAGGTGGAACGTAAGATCGAAATGATTGTTGAAGAAGACGGGGCGGTAGAGAAGCAGCCGTTTCAGCCGCCGTTAAGCGATAGTTTGGACTTCTGAGGAGAGCGGTGATCTTGTTGCAGCAGCAATTATCGATAGAGGCATACATGAAGGAGATTGCTGAAGCCGTGTCCACACGCTTGTCCTCCAGCCTTCCGGCGGCATGGCAGGTGCCGGAAACGCTAAGCCGGGCGATGGATTATTCGCTGATGGCGGGTGGGAAACGGCTTCGGCCGCTGCTCGTCGTGGCTGCGGCGGAGGCGCTCGGCGGCAGCCGGGATGCGGCAATGCCCGTCGCCTGCGCCGTGGAAATGGTACATACGTACTCGCTGATCCATGACGATCTCCCGGCCTTGGACAACGATGACTTCCGTCGCGGGAAACCAACGAATCATAAAGTGTTTGGAGAAGCGATGGCCATCTTGGCCGGGGATGGGCTGTTGACGCATGCTTTTTACAGCGTGGTTCAAGCGAGCCGCAAGCAAGGGGTGCCGGCCGAGGCTTCTTTAGCGATCGTGGAGGAATTGTCGCGGTTTGCCGGGCCGGGCGGCATGGTGGGCGGCCAGGTGGCCGACATGCAAGGCGAGCAGGGAGTGACCGATCTCGACCAGCTGCGCTACATTCATGAGCACAAAACCGGAGATCTGATCGTATTTTCGGTCAGAGCGGGCGGACATATCGCTTCGGGAAATGCAGAGCAGCTTGAGGCTTTGGAGCGGTACGGACGGGCGCTGGGGCATGCGTTTCAAATTCAGGACGACATCCTGGATCTGATCGGGGATGAAAGCAAGCTCGGCAAAAAAACGCAAAGCGATGTCATCCAACAGAAGGTGACTTATCCTTACTTTATCGGCATCGAGGCTTCCCGGGCGGAAGTCGAACGGCTGACGAGTGAGGCGAAGCAGGCGTTACAAAACGGAGCGATTCCGAACCCGCAGCGGCTGCTGGAAATTGCCGATCTGCTGCTTCGCCGCGATCACTAGTCACTTTCCCATCGAAGGCGTTGGTCGAAATCAGGGAAAAATGACTTACCTATCCGCCGCAAGTGATTTCGACATCATGATGACATATGGTATAATGAAGGCTATTATCAACATGTGCAAGAAAAGGCCGGACTTAGATGCCGGCTTTTTGAACCATACATTTAGGAAAGCGGGGAATGGCTGTGCTGCTTTCGCAAATACATGAGCCTGCCGATCTGAAAAACTTGTCCCTGGAGCAATTGACGCCGCTCGCTGAGGAAATCCGCCAGTTCTTGATCGAGAAGCTGTCGGTTACCGGCGGGCATTTGGCTTCGAATTTGGGCGTGGTGGAATTGACGATCGCCCTGCACTATTGCTACAACAGTCCGCAGGATAAACTCATCTTTGACGTAGGACACCAAGCCTATGTACATAAAATACTAACCGGGCGGAAGGACCAGTTCGACACGCTTCGTAAACATCATGGATTATGCGGGTTCGTCAAGCGGAGCGAGAGCGTGCATGACGTGTGGGAAGCAGGGCACAGCAGCACCTCCCTCTCAGCGGCTATGGGGATGGCGCTGGCCCGGGATATGAAGGGCGAATCGAACCGCGTGATTGCGATCATCGGGGACGGTGCGTTAACCGGCGGGATGGCGTTTGAAGCGCTGAACCATATCGGCCATGAGAAGAAAGATTTGATGGTGGTCTTGAACGACAATGAGATGTCGATCGCGCCAAATGTCGGAGCTTTGCATAACTACTTGACCAAAATCCGCTCAGACCGCAATTACCTGCGGGCCAAAGACGAAGTGGAGCAGCTGCTGAAGAAAATCCCGGCCATTGGCGGCAAAGTCGCCAAAACCGTGGAGCGGGTGAAGGACAGCCTGAAGTATTTGATGGTATCCGGCGTCTTATTTGAAGAGCTCGGATTCAAATACCTGGGACCGGTTGACGGCCATGACTTGCCGGGCCTTATCGATGCCTTCAAGCAGGCCAATAACGTCAGCGGACCAGTTTTGGTGCACGTTCTGACCACCAAGGGCAAAGGCTATACCCCGGCTGAACAGGATTCGCATAAATGGCATGGCATCACGCCGTACAAAATCGAATCCGGCCAAGTGCTGAAGGCTGTTGGGAATCCGATGTACACGGAGGTGTTCGGACAGACCTTGATCGAGCTGGCCGAACAGGACGAACGGATTGTGGCGGTGACTCCGGCGATGCCGGGCGGTTCCGGATTGGTGAAATTCGGCGAACGTTTTCCTGGACGCATGATTGACGTCGGTATCGCCGAGCAGCATGCCGCGACGATGTGCGCCGCCATGGCGATGGAAGGCTTGAAGCCGGTCTATGCGGTGTATTCCACGTTCATGCAGCGGGCTTACGACCAGATCGTGCATGATATTTGCCGCCAGAACGCCAACGTGATGTTCGCTATCGACCGGGCTGGATTCGTAGGAGCGGACGGGGAGACCCACCAAGGGGTTTACGATATCGCTTTTATGCGTCATATTCCAAATATCGTATTAATGATGCCGAAGGATGAAAATGAATTGCGCCACATGATGAAGACGGCGCTGGAATATAACGACGGGCCGATTGCTTACCGCTATCCGCGGATCAACGTACCGGGGGTTCCGCTGGACAAAGAGCTGGTGCCCATTCCGATCGGAACGTGGGAGCTGCTGCGGGAAGGCGACAACCTGACGATCGTTGCGGTTGGCCCGATGGTGCAGGTTGCCGAAGAAGCGGCGGAAAGGCTGAAGCGGGAAGGCGTGTCCGCTGCGGTGGTGAACGCCAGATTCTTAAAACCGCTGGACGGAGAGATGCTGGTTCAACTCGCGCAAAGCAGCGGGACCATGATCGTGCTGGAGGAAGCTTCGCAGGCGGGAAGCTTGGGTAGTGCGATCTTGGAGTTCTATGCAGAGCAAGGAATCACGGGTCTGGACATCCGATTGATGGGCGTGCCCGACCGGTTTATCGAGCACGGCAGCATCAAGGAGCAATTGGAAGAAGTCGGCTTGACCGCCGAGAACGTCGTTCGTGAGGTACACAAACTACGGAGCGAACCACATTTAACGCTAGGCAAGAAAGTAAATTATTGACGGGAGATTGGCATGTCGGTTTCCAAGGAACGCGTAGACGTCCTGCTCGTCGAGCAGGGGTATTTTGACAGCAGAGAAAAGGCGAAAGCCGCGATCATGGCCGGACTGGTGTTTGGCGGACAGGAACGGATCGAGAAGGCGGGGACGAAGATTCCCCGGGATACCGTGTTGTCGGTCAAGGGAGCGATCCATCCTTATGTCAGCCGGGGCGGACTTAAGCTGGAAAAAGCGATCAAGCAGTTTAACCTGGATCTGACCGGTCGTACGATGCTAGATATCGGATCTTCGACCGGCGGATTTACGGATTGCGCCTTACAGCATGGTGCTGAGTATGTATACGCGATTGACGTCGGATACAATCAGCTGGATTGGTCGCTACGCAACGATCCGCGGGTGAACGTCAAGGAACGCACCAACTTCCGTTATATGACGCCGCAGGATTTGGACGGTCCTCCGCCGGATTTTGCCAGTATCGACGTTTCCTTCATTTCGCTAAAAATCATTTTGCCGCCGCTTCTTGCGTTGTTGAAACGGCCGGCGGACATCGCTGCGCTCATTAAGCCGCAGTTTGAGGCTGGTCGTGAAAAGGTTGGTAAATCGGGGGTCGTCCGCGATCCCAAAGTACACCAGGAAGTGTTGGAGACCGTGCTGAGCTTTGCGGTGGAGCAAGGCTATGAGGTGGCCGGGTTGACCTTCTCTCCGATTACCGGCGGGGAAGGGAACATCGAATTTTTAGCTCATCTCAGATTGGAAGAAGAAGCTGCGGCTGGTACGGCAGAGGAGCAGGATGTGGATCAGCTTACACGGATCCGCGAGCTGGCGGCCAGCGTCGTTCATGAAGCATCAAACACCTTTACAGGAGGCCCATCCAAGTGATGGGTCTTTTTTCATTGCAGCATCTTGCAAATCGAACGCTTGTTCCCTATAATGGAATCAAAACCTTGATGTTGTCCTCATTCCCTTCTAAATTTTGTGCTTCTCTAGACAGGAGCTAATCGCGGAAGCGTCGAAATAAGGGATGAGGTGATATCGGTGGGAGCTTATTCGGACGGTCTTCTGATGGTAGTGATCGCGGGAATCGGCGTGTATTTGCTATACCGCGGTTTTCGTTCCTGGGTCCGCAAGCCGTTTTCTTTACGATCCGGCATCGGATTTGAGATGAATGAGGAGATTATAGAGCACCCTGCGGTGGACATGCTGGAAGAAGCAGGGTACGAAGTCGTCAGCGATAAACTGAAAGTTCCGCTCACCTTCCGTGTGGACGGAGAACTTCTGCACAGCCGTCTCTTTATTGACTATATTGCAGTCAAGAATGGGGAATTCTATCTTGTTAGAACTGCGCGGGAACGCCGCCCGGTGGAATGGACGGGTAGCGGTTTGCGCCGGGACCTGTTGCCGTTCCTGCTGTTATATCCGGAATGCGCTGGCGTGTTATACGTAGATCCGGAGCAAGGGGAACTGAAGGTCATATCCCTAACGACGGACGATAATGAAGAAGATGAATCCGCCTAAACCGATAAATACTGATAAATACGACTAAATACGACCATACAAGGCTAATGGAGGGCAGAATGAAGGGGCATAGACATATCAAGATAAGGGAAATCATTTCGGCCAGGGAAATCGAAACCCAGGATGAGCTGGTAGAAGCATTACGCGAGGCGGGGTATCAAGTCACTCAAGCGACGGTCTCCCGCGACATTAAGGAATTAATGCTGATTAAGGTGCCTACGGACGACGGCAGGTACAAGTACTCCATGCCGACGGCTCAGCGTTATAATCCGGTGCAGAAGCTGCAACGGGCGCTGGTCGACAGTTTCGTGCATATCGACTATACCGGCAATTTGGTTGTCATGAAGTGTCTTCCGGGGACCGCGAATTCGGTAGCCGTGCTGCTGGACAATATGGAATGGCCGGATCTGCTTGGCACAATTTGCGGTGACGACACGATCTTACTGATTTGCCGCAACGAGGACTATAGCCGGTATCTGATTGATCAGATCATGGGATACATATCTTAATTGAGTTGGGAGTAGGGGAGGATTGCCCGGATGTTGGTTCATTTATCCATTCGTAATCTGGCAGTGGTTGAAGCGGTCGATGTATCGTTTGGTTCCGGCTTTCATGTCCTGACAGGGGAGACCGGGGCGGGCAAATCAATCATCATTGATGCCCTGAGCTTGATTGCCGGCGGCAGGGGGTCAGCCGATTTAATCCGTTATGGTTGTGATAAAGCCGAGATGGAGGCTTCCTTCGATCTGCCAGCAGGACATCCGGTTTGGACAACCCTGGAAGGATTCGGCATCGCGGGAGATCCCGGAGAGCTTCTGATTATTCGCCGGGAAATCAGTGTCCAAGGCAAGAGCTCAGCCCGCATTAACGGACAGCTCGTGAATTTATCCATGCTGCGTGAGGTTGGGGAGAAGCTGATTAACCTGCATGGCCAACATGAGCACCAAACCCTGCTTCGACCGGAACGCCATTTAGAGTTGCTGGACGCCTACGGGGCAGAGGCGGTTGATCCGGTGAAGGCGGCTTACCAAGCGACCTACGCCGAATTCGTACGGATCGACAAGGAATATCACGAGCTGCGCAATACAAGCCAACAGGCGCTGCAAATGCTTGATTTATACCGTTTTCAGCTGAGTGAAATTTCTGCAGCCGAGTTAAAACCGGGTGAAGATGAATTACTCGCGGAGGAAAAGGTCAAGCTATCCCATAGCGAGAAAATGATGGAGTCCATTTCGAAAGCCTATGATTTGCTGTATGGCCCTCAGGGACTGGATGCGATTGCGAAGGCTGTCTCGAAGCTAAGTGAAGTATCCGCATATGACAGCAAAGGAATATCTCCGCTCCTGGAGCAGCTTCAATCCGCTTATTATCAACTGGAGGATGCGTCCTTTAGCCTGCGGAACTATCGCGAACGGATCGAGTTTAATCCTGAACGGCTGGAAGAAGTCGAGGAACGCCTGGACCTGATCTCGACGCTCCGCCGTAAATACGGTGATGACATTCAAGGGATCCTTGCGTATTATGAGAAGATTCGCCAGGAAGTGGATGCCTTGGAGAATAAGGATGAACGCCTGGAGCAGCTGCAGGTGCAACGGGAGAAATTAACCGAGCGGCTGATGAAGCAGGCTTTTGAGTTAAGTGCTGTACGGCAGCAGAAGGCTGTTGAGCTCGCCGCTCAGATCGAGACGGAGCTAAAGGACCTGCAAATGGGTCGAACCTCCCTCGAAGTCAAGTTAAGCCTCATAGAGGATGCCAACGGATTGGAATGGGAAGGAAAGAAGATCCGTCCCGGCAAACACGGTATCGACAATGCTGAATTCCTCATTTCGCCAAATCCCGGAGAACCGCTCCGACCGCTTAGCAAGATCGCATCCGGCGGTGAGCTGTCCCGCATGATGCTGGCACTAAAGAGCATATTTGCCCGGCATGAACAGGTTCCTGTACTGATTTTCGACGAAGTTGATACTGGCGTCAGCGGACGAGCGGCTCAGTCGATTGCCGATAAGTTGTCGCGATTGTCTGCGATGTGCCAAGTCTTCGCCATCACTCATCTGCCGCAAGTGGCTTGCATGGCGGATCGGCAGTACCTCATCGAGAAAGTCGTTGAAGACGGCCGCACCATGACACGCGTTGCTTCCTTAGATGAAGCGGGACGGGTAAATGAACTGGCCCGCATGCTCGGCGGGGTAGAAATCACGGAAAAGACCCAGCATCATGCCCAAGAAATGCTGAAGCTGGCGCAGGCACAAAAGGATGTTTTACTAAGTCTGGCACAATGATTGACAGTAATAAAACACCTGACCCGGGGTATCTTATAGGTACGCAATTGGCGACCACCGTTTCGTCAAGCGAAAGAAGCTAAGGGAGCGTGACAGCCATTGAACCCGAACCTCAGGAATCGAATGCTCGGTCTTTTTCTTGCCTTCTTCTTTTGTTTTCTCGGCACGTCTGCCGCTGAAGGGCGGCTTCCCGTACTGCCGGACGAGTTACGCCTGTTTCAGGGTCAGGGAACACAAATTTCATTTGCTTTGCCCGTACAGGCTGAAGTCAGTGTGGATCGGCCTGATGTAGTGATGGTCAACGGGCAGGCGAACCCATCCATGAAAGTATCATTAGGACATCCGCTCAAGCTTTCGTCGCTTCGGAGTGGAGAAGCCAACCTCCGCATGAAATTATTCGGTCAAATTCCTCTAAAGACCGTCAAGGTCAATGTCATTCCGGACCTTAAAGTGATTCCCGGCGGACAAACCATCGGTGTCAAGGTGAAATCCGCCGGGATCTTAGTGGTCGGGCATCATCAAGTTGTAACAGATACCAGCAAAGTTTCACCCGGCGAAGCGGCCGGAATTCAAGCCGGTGATTTGATCACCCACATTAACGGAATGAAGCTCCACGATGTCCGCGAAGTAGCGGAAATTGCCGCCGAAGCGGGCAAACATCAACGGCCCCTTAAGATCACCTATATGCGGAACGATAGGGAACTCACAACGTCCTTAAAGCCGGCATATGATCAGCAGGATCGGGCTTGGAGACTCGGTTTGTATATCCGTGATTCTGCTGCAGGGGTAGGGACCTTGACGTTTTATGCCCCGGATCACGGCGTTTATGGAGCCCTCGGCCACATCATTACCGATATGAATACCCAAACGCCGATCGTCGTCGGCAGCGGGCAAATCCTGCAATCCAGCGTCACATCCATCTCCAAGAGCGAGAGCGGTGAACCCGGGGAGAAGCGTGCTCACTTTCTAAAAGAAGGGAAAACCCTAGGCAATATCGAACGCAATACGAATTTTGGGATCTTCGGGAAGATGTCGCAAAACCCGGAGCATAGCCTCTATGAGAAACCGATTCCCGTCGCTTTTGCAGAAGAAGTGAAGGAAGGACCAGCAGAAATTCTGACCGTTGTCGAAGGTCAACGCATAGAGCGGTTTAAAGTCGAGATCGTCCATGTTTCCAAGCAGAGTGTACCGGAAACCAAAGGATTAGTTATCCGCATTACCGACCCGCGTCTCGTGGAGAAGACCGGCGGCATCGTTCAAGGCATGAGCGGTAGTCCGATTCTTCAGAACGGCAAGCTCATCGGCGCTGTGACTCATGTATTCGTCAACGACCCGAAATCAGGATATGGTTGCTTTATCGAATGGATGCTGCAGGATGCCGGTATTTTACAAAGCCCGAAAGACACGATGCAAAATCTTAAGGCGAGCTAAACGCTGCCTTAAGATTTTTTTAGATATCAGCGTACTATGTCAAGTAGAATTTTTAGGTTTCTGGGTAACCCAAACACACCTAACCACCCAGATTTTCAAAAAAGTTAGCAACTGACAGAGAAGCGATGCTTGAAACCGGCCTTTCTCGGACTTGAAAGGAAATAGCCTCGTTTTTTCAATCCTGCGATGCAATCTGGCTGAGTGCAGAGTATACGCTAACGTACAATTCGCATTCACAGGGCGAGGTGGATAAAGCTGACATACGAGATCCAAGGTCTCCAAGAAAGTGATCCGATCTTCCCTCAGTCCCAGAAAGACCGGTTCCAAGATCTTGCTTAGTTAGGCCACCGCTAGTGTCGGCATAACGCAATTGAAGTTCAACTTCTTATTGACCTCATCAAGGATGTGATAATCAGAGCACTGCGATTGAAACGGTAAACGGTCTCGCAGCATGGCGAAAGCGACTTTGAGCATCTTATTACCCATTGCAACAAAGATGGCTCGTTCATGTTTTCCTTTTTCCTTCAGACGATCATAGAAAGGCTTAAGGTCCTTATTATGCATGCAGAGACTCTTACCTGCTAGATATACCGCATAACGAAGGTGATCGTTTCCCTGTTTGGAAATCTTGCGGTAGGAGCCTTTGCCGCCACCTGTTTGCTTAACAATGGGGTTTGTGCCAGCTTTCTTAATTAACTGGTTTGCGTTCGAGTACTGAGATACATCGCCGATTTCAGCATAAAGCTCAGCCGCGGTAGTCACTCCTAAGCCCGGGACGGTAAGAAGCAGTCGTCCGTCTGTCTGAAGGAGAAGGTTCTCGATCTCTTGTTCCAAAACATTAATTTTGGCATCAAATGTTCGTAAGTCACGTAGCTTCATTTTCAGTAACATAAGCTCAGGCCGAAGTTCCTGTAAGTTTCTCGATAACGCTTGTTCAGCGACGTGCAAGAGCTTCTGGATGGTGGTGTTTCGCAATTTGAGATTATGCTGAATCGAGAGCTTCCGTAGCCCGGTCTCCCCTAGTTTCAGGACAGCAGCGGGGTGTGGATAATGCTCCATGAAGAAGAGCGAGGCTTTCCCCCAGAAGTCACTGAATACTTTGATTTTTCGAGCTCTACCGGCTGAATAATCTGCATATCCTTGGTACTCGCGCCAGATGAGGTCCATAAGTGCTCGAATCTCTGTACGCAAGGAAGCACGCTTCCGTGTCTCAGAGCGCCGTGCTCGAGTCAAGACATGGAGCTGACGCTGCACGCCATTCAAAAGCTGGTTTTCAGTGGCTTTGTTGCTTTTGATGGCATGGGCGATGGCCACAAGATCAAGATCATCTGTTTTGCACCAATTCAGTGCGCCGGCGCGTTCCTCGAAGGTGGTATACGGATTCAAGATCTGAACGTGGTACCCTCGTTTCGCCATCTCGCGGACGATGTCTTCATAGTAATGGCCTGTTGCCTCAATACCCAGGAACAAGCGAACAGCCTCTGTGGCTGTAACCGCTTGATTAATCTTCTTGCAAAGCAGCTCCATACCAGAATTATTCGCTGAGAAAAAGAAGGGTTTTTCAATGATGTCGCCGAAATAATTGCATATTAAGGCTTTTTGGTGGAGCTTGGCCGCATCGATTGCAACGATGAGGACTTGCTCCAGGTTAACGCCCCTTAGCTGTTGACTGAACTTAGTTCCCTTACGGCCTTGAATGTGCGAGGATTTCCCCATGCGACTTTAACCTCCTGTGGTTGGTAGGTAAGATTGAAGCTTCCCTGTCAGGTGCTTCTTTCTTCGATAGTCGCTGGGGATTTCCTCTTTATATTTTGATTATATTACACGCCAGAAAGTATAAACTACGGGGATTGGCATCCTGATATCGCAAGAAAAACTTCGGCTAAACGCGGTCTGTCTACATTGAATGTACGTCGATTGACGTTTTTCTTATCTTGAGGAAGTGAAACTCCTCAAGCAAAGGTCGACAAACCCGGCTTGGAATCTGTATGCATTTGTCGAATGAATCCGAACGAGATCGTTTTATGTAAATAAATAATTTATTATATATCAATCATGCAAAAAAATAAATAAAAATAATTTTCGACAGAAGGAATTTACTTTTGCATGTCGAATCCTTATTCTGGTAAGAAGAGAAGCAATGAATAAACCTATCCAATTACCTGAAGGAGGAAGTAGGCAGTGCAGAAAATCGAAGTGTTGTTGGCAGATGATAATCGTGAATTTACGAATTTGCTCGCGGAATACATTTCGGAGCAAGACGATATGGTCGTCTCAGGAATCGCCTATAACGGGGAAGAAGTACTGGAGATGATTGATCAAGCAGCAAGAGTTCCCGATGTGTTGATCCTGGACATTATTATGCCCCATCTGGACGGACTCGGTGTGCTTGAGCGCATTCGCGACCTCAACCTAACCCCTCAGCCTAAAATCATCATGCTGACCGCCTTTGGTCAAGAGAACATCACGCAGCGTGCCGTTCAGCTTGGAGCTTCTTACTACATCTTGAAACCCTTTGACATGGAAGTGTTGGCGAACCGCATCCGTCAGCTCGTGGGTGTCCAAACCTTAAGCAACAGTGCACCTTCTACTTCGTTTGCCAAATCGAATGTGGTGCCTCTGGGCAAAGGGAAGAACCTCGATGCGAACATCACATCGATCATACATGAAATCGGAGTTCCGGCGCATATTAAAGGATATCAATATCTGCGCGAAGCGATCACGATGGTGTACAACAACATCGAAATCTTAGGCGCCATTACGAAAACACTGTATCCGGCGATCGCGGAGAAATTCAAAACGACGCCATCCCGCGTAGAGCGTGCGATTCGTCATGCGATTGAAGTCGCTTGGACCCGAGGCAACATCGATTCCATCAGCCATCTTTTTGGTTATACGATCAATATCTCCAAATCCAAACCGACCAATAGTGAGTTCATCGCAATGGTAGCGGATAAACTGCGGATCGAGCATAAGGTGTCTTGAAAGTCTGAGGACACGAATGGTGATAACGACGGGAGAAATTAAGCCGTTGGTCGTTCACTTATGCAGTGATCCAGAAGGGTTAAATGAAGGGCGGTCCCTCTCGGTGTATGCCGGGATGCGGCCGTTTTTTATTTTGCCTGAGATGGTATCCGCACTTGCCGATTGACAATAAAGTCCCTTTAGGATTATCCTGTATATGAGCATATGTTCATATACTGTTATTCGAGAGGGGAACGACCAGGTGGAAAAAAAGTTACACATCGATCTGAGCCCGGATACACTGGAAAAGGTTTCTACGATATTTAAAGCATTGTCCGATCCGACCCGAATCAAACTTCTTCATTTGCTGTCGGAAGAAGAATGTTCCGTGACGCATATGTCGGAAGTGTTGAATTTATCGCAGTCGGCGGTTTCCCACCAACTGAGTCTGCTGCGAAATTTGCGGCTGGTGAAGTTCCGTCGGGAGGCCAATACGGTGTACTACAGCTGTGACGACGAGCATGTGATTTCGCTCTTGAAACAGGCGATTCAACACGCTTGTTGCGAATAGGAGGGAGATCCATGGGACATCATCACGCTCACCATCACCACGATCATGACCATAGCCATGCCGGCCATTTCCACGATCATCATGCGGCACGTTCGGGGAATAAGAAGGGGCTGTGGATCGCTCTACTCATTACGGCTTCGATCGCCGTTCTTGAATTTTGCGGCGGTTTGATTACAGACAGCCTCGCTTTATTGTCCGATTCCGGTCATATGCTAAGTGACGCCAGCTCGCTGCTGCTCAGCCTGATTGCCTTTTGGTTTGCCGCTCGCCCCGCCTCAAAGCGGAATACGTACGGGTACCACCGTATGGAGATCCTGGCCGCGTTGCTCAATGGGGCAGCCTTGTTCGTGATCGCCGGGTTTATCTTTTGGGAAGCCTACGGGCGTTTGCTTGATCCGCCGACCGTGTCCAGTAATACGATGATCGTGATTGCGGTGATCGGTTTGTTTGCGAATTTAGCAAGCGCGGCGGTATTGCTGAAGAAAGGCGACGTCACAGGCAACTTAAACCTGAAAAGCGCCTACCTGCATGTGCTTGGAGACGCTTTGGGGTCGATTGGCGCTATTTTCGCGGGGATATTGATGTCGTTGTTTGGTTGGTATATTTTCGACCCGATCATCAGTGTTCTCGTCGCTCTGTTGATCCTGCGCGGAGCCTGGGGCGTCATCACCCAATCGGTGCACATTTTGATGGAGGGCTCGCCGGCGTCGATCGATCAAAGTCAGGTGAAGCAGTGTCTCGAAGGGATTTCGGGGGTTGTTGAAGTCCATGATTTGCATATTTGGACCATTACTTCGGGGATGGATGCGTTAAGCTGTCATTTGACGATTGAGGATGGCAGCCAGAGCCAAATCGTGTTGCAGGAAGCGATTACCGCTTTGGAGAAGACGTTCCACATCGGCCACACCACCATTCAGGTGGAAACCTCGCACATCCGGCACCGGGAGCTTATGGTATAATTCCATCAGAAGAAAGGATGAGCGTCATATGACTAACGATCTTGAGCCGGCGGCTTACCGGGAATTGCTGGAGGGCACGGATTTGGAAGAAGATAAACGGCAGGCCCTTCTGGAGCTAATTCAACGTTATGAACAACTTCGTGCAGAAAACGTCAGATTACGCAAGGCATTGCTTCGCGCGAATTCCCAGCAAAGCTCGCGGATGTCGACCAAACTGAAGGAAGCGTTATACGAATAAGCTAAAAAACCTCTTTACGCCGAGACAAGGCAAAAGAGGTTTTTTCATAAGAACCTTGAGGTTAGTCATGCTGTACCACGGCGGGTTCTGGTTCTTTAACGGCGGCTTTGGCGGCATCGTCCTTTTTGCGAAATCTTGGCCCTACGTAATTCCGCTTGCGGTCCCGGAAGAAGATCCACCCGCCCAAAAATCCGGCGCCGGCTGCAAACAAAACAACGCCTAGCCCGAAGTTTAACCAATCAAACGTGACGCGAGTTAACGAATCGTCGCCGTGTGCTGACATATAATCAAATAAGGTGTCTTTGATCTTTATAAATCCGATCATCGCTGCAATGCCGGGGATCACCAGCAAAATAATCGCGATAAACCGGGACAGCTTGAGCTTCATGAGCTAGATCTTCCTTTCCCTCTCGAAATGGCTATGTATTGTTAAAAATATCATACCTTTTTCCTGAGGGGATGTCTATTTACGGCTTTGATTTGTAATAACGGAAAAACAAGGTAAAATAGGGGAAAGTGACTGAATTGATAGAATGGGTGGAGATCGATTATGGCAATTACTTGTGATGTAGCAGTGTTGGGCGGAGGGACTGGCGGATATATCGCAGCCATTCGCGCCGCGCAACTGGGGAAAGACGTTGTAATTATTGAGCGGGACAAGTTGGGAGGGACCTGTCTGCATCGAGGTTGTATCCCAAGCAAAGCGCTGCTGCGCAGTGCGGAGCTCTACGCGCAAATGAAGGATAGCGCAAGCTACGGCATCGAGACTAACGGCGTGACGCTGGTATTCCCGAAAGTGCAGGAAAGAAAGCAAAGCATCGTGGATCAACTGCATAAAGGGGTCCTATATTTGATGCGTAAACATAAAATCCGTGTCATCCAAGGGAATGGGCGGGTGATTGGGCCGTCGATTTTCTCTCCAAAAAGCGGAGCTGTTGCGGTGGAACTTCCGGATGGTGAAATGGAGACGGTCGTGCCAACCAACTTGATCATCGCCACAGGATCTCGACCACGGATGCTGCCGGGGCTTGAGCCGGACGGGAATTATATTCTTAGCAGCGATGAAGCGCTGCAGCTATCCGAGCTTCCCGGCTCGATGCTGATTGTGGGAGGCGGCGTCATCGGGGTTGAATGGGCGTCGCTACTAAACGATTTTGGCGTGCAGGTGACCGTGGTGGAAGCAGCGGATCAGCTGCTGCCGGCGGAAGACGAGGACGTTGCCCGCGAATTGCAGAAACAGCTGCAACGCCGCGGCATTCAAGTGATCACAGGGGTTTCGGTCGATCCCGGTTCCTTAGAAATCGGCAATAACCGGGTACAAATATCTGCGAAGCGAGGGGACGAATCGATCCGCCTCGAAGCAGACAAGCTGCTGGTATCGATCGGACGCCAGGCCAACGTGGAGAATATAGGACTCGAAAATACCGACATCGGGTTAGAACGCGGCTTCATTCGGGTAAATGAATTTATGCAAACCACGGAACCGCATATTTACGCCATTGGCGACTGCATCGGCGGTCTTCAACTGGCGCATGCTGCCAGCCATGAGGGGTTAACTGCCGTCCATCATTTAGCCGGGGAGGCTTCGCACGGTTATCAAGAAAGCCATATTCCGCGCTGTGTGTACACCCGCCCCGAGGTTGCTTCGGTTGGAATCACCGCCAAAGAAGCGAAGGCCAAAGGGCTGGAGGTTAAAATCGGCAAGGTTCCGTTCTCGGCGATCGGGAAGGCGCTGGTGCATGGCGAAACCGAAGGATTTGTGAAGATGGTGGCCGATGCCCGCACCAATGATATTCTCGGCATGCAGATGATCGGGCCGCATGTGACGGAGCTGATCAGCCAAGCGGCACTGGCCCAGGTGCTGGATGCGACGCCTTGGGAAGTTGGACAAGTGACCTTCGCTCATCCGACGCTGGCGGAAATTATCGGGGAAGCGGCACTGGCCGTGGACGGGAACTCCTTAAACGCTTGAGGCAACGGGCGAAAAGATGAATGTTTTCTTTTTCACTGTAAAACGATTATAATAAACTTATTCCAAGTCTTAGTACCTGGTGTTAATATTAAGCTATGTAATGCCCCAATCAAAGGAGGTAACTCCCATGAATGCCAAAAGTGTAGTTCAAACCGAGCCAAAACATAAGCAACTCGGACTAACGGATGCAGAAGTCATTGAGATGTACAGATATATGGTGACCGCACGCAAATTCGACGAGCGCAACCTGTTGCTGCAGCGGGCCGGGAAAATCAATTTCCACGTTTCTGGGATCGGTCAGGAGACCACGCAGGTTGCTGCGGCCTTTGCGCTGGATCGCGAGCGCGACTATTTCCTGCCTTACTACCGGGACTACGGCTTTGTGCTGGCCGTTGGCATGTCGCTGACAGAATTGATGCTTTCGACATTTGCCAAAGCGGGTGACCCGAACAGCGGCGGCCGTCAGATGCCGGGACATTTCGGCAGCAAACGGCTGCGTATCGTGACCGGTTCCAGTCCGGTAACCACTCAAGTTCCCCATGCCGTCGGCGTCGCCTTGGCGGCGAAAATGCAAAAGAAGGACATCGTTTCTTACGTCACGTTTGGCGAAGGCTCCAGCAATCAGGGCGATTTTCACGAAGGTTTAAACTTTGCTGGGGTTCAGAAGCTGCCGGTTATCTTCCTGTGCGAAAATAACCAATATGCCATTTCCGTACCGGTGAAGAAGCAGTTAGGCGGCCGCGTGGTGGATCGGGCTCAAGGCTATGGATTCCCGGGGGTTCGCGTAGATGGCAACGATGCGCTGGAGGTATACCGAGTTGTGAAGGAAGCGCGGGAACGCGCAGTTCGCGGCGAAGGGCCAACGCTGATCGAAGCGATGATGTACCGCCTGTCTCCGCACTCGACGTCGGACAATGATCTGGCGTACCGGACGAAGGAAGAAGTGGAAGAGAATTGGAAAAAAGACGGTATCCCCAAAATGAAGTCGTACCTGATCGAAACCGGCATATGGAGCGAGGAGCAGGACGAAGCGCTGTTGCGGGATATCCAACAACAGCTGAAGGAAGCGGTGGAAGCGGCTGACAACGCGCCGTTCCCGCGGCCGGAAGACACGCTGCTGCATGTATATGCCAGCGAAGGGGAGGAGCAATAATCATGCCGGTGATGGAGTATATCGACGCGATTCGTCTGGCCATGAAGGAAGAAATGGAGCGGGACGAAAGCGTGTTTGTTCTGGGGGAAGACGTCGGCGTCAAGGGCGGCGTGTTCACGACAACGAAAGGGCTGCAGGAGCAGTTCGGTGAAATGCGCGTCATCGATACGCCGCTTGCGGAATCGGCGATCGCCGGCGTTGCGATTGGCGCAGCTATGTACGGGATGAAGCCGATCGCAGAAATGCAGTATTCGGACTTTATGCTGCCTGCAACGAACCAGATTATCAACGAAGCGGCGAAAATCCGCTATCGTTCCAACAACGACTGGAACTGCCCGGTTGTAGTCCGCGCTCCAATCGGCGGCGGGATCTTTGGGGGACTTTACCATTCCCAATGTCCGGAATCGATATTCTTTGGAACACCGGGGCTGAAGATCGTTGCGCCTTATTCGGCTTATGACGCCAAGGGCTTGTTGAAAGCAGCGATTCGCGACCCTGATCCGGTGTTGTTCTTTGAGAACAAGAAATGCTACAAGCTGATCAAGGAAGACGTGCCGGAGGACGATTATATCGTCCCTATCGGCAAAGCGAAGGTGCTGCGGGAAGGCGATGACATTACGATCATCGGTTACAGCTTGCCGCTGCATTTTGCCATGCAGGCTGCGGAAGAGCTGGCGGCAGAGAAAGGGATCAGCTCCCACATTCTTGATTTGCGCACGCTGCAGCCTCTGGACCGCGAAGCCATTATTGAAGCGGCCCGCAAGACGGGCAAGGTTCTGATTATCCATGAGGATAATAAAACCGGCGGTATTGGTGCAGAAGTTTCTGCTATTATTTCTGAAGAGTGCCTGTTCGAGTTGGATGCTCCTATTGCAAGACTGTGCGGACCGGACGTTCCGGCGATGCCGATTAGCCCTCCGATGGAGAAGTTCTTTATGCTTAGCAAAGATAAAGTCAAAGAAGCGATGCTTCAATTGGCGCTTTATTGATTGGGAGTGAGGATACTAATGTCATCCAATAAAACATTGATAGACGTGCAATTACCCCAGCTCGCCGAATCGCTCGTCTCGGCTACGATCGGGAAATGGCTGAAGAAGCCGGGGGATCCAGTCGAGCAATACGAGCCGATTCTTGAGGTCATTACGGACAAAGTAAATGCGGAAATCCCTTCGACGGTCGAAGGTGTGATGGGCGAGCTGCTGGCGGAGGAAGGGCAAGAGGTTCAGGTTGGCGCGGTGATCTGCCGGATCGAGACGGCGAATGCGACTGATACGCCAGCAGGCGACCCAGCGGTAAACGAAGCTGCCCGTCCGGCTGCCGGTGCGGCAAGCGCGGGGGAACAGTCCGATCACTCGCAGCGCCACCGGTATTCGCCGGCCGTGCAGACGCTGGCCGCTCAACACGGAATTGATCTACGGCAAATTACGGGTACAGGGCTTGGCGGACGGATTACGCGGAAGGATGTGCTGGCTTACATCGAGCAAGGCGGTCGCGGGGGTGTTGCCACACCCGCAGCACCGGCAACGACGCCAGCAGCAGCACCGTCCGTGCCATCGCAGACAGCGCAAGCAGCGCCTTCGGCTGCGCCGGCGCCGCAACGCGTCATCCCGGCCGTAATCAACGATGCTCCGGGACCGGTACGCCATTCCGGCTTGCACTTGACGGAGAACCCGCCGATCCCAACCATCGAAGTGGAAGGGGGCGACCGTTCCGAGTATTTTATCGACGTAACCCCGATCCGCAACACGATCGCAACCCGGATGCGCCAAAGCGTATCGGAAATTCCGCATGGCTGGATGATGATCGAGGTCGACGTGACCAACCTGGTGCAGCTGCGCAACAAGATCAAGCAGGAATTTATGCAGAAGGAAGGCGTCAACCTGACCTACCTGGCTTTCCTGCTGAAGGCGGTTGTGGGAGCGATCAAGGATTATCCGATCATGAACTCGGTGTGGGCGGTGGACAAGATCATCGTCAAACGCGATATCAACATCTCCTTGGCGGTTGGAACCGAGGATTCGGTGCTGACGCCGGTCATCAAGAAGGCCGATCAGAAAAATATCGCCGGCCTGGCGCGGGAAATCGAGGAGCTGGCAACGAAGGTCCGCTCCGGCAAGCTGAAGCTGGATGATATGCAGGGCGGGACGTTTACGGTGAATAATACCGGTTCCTTTGGTTCGATTTTGACGCAGCCGATTATCAATTATCCGCAAGCCGCGATCCTGACGTTTGAATCGATCGTGAAGCGGCCGGTTGTGATCAACGATATGATCGCCGTCCGTTCGATGGCCAATCTCTGCTTGTCCTTGGACCACCGGATTTTGGACGGAGTGATTTGCGGCCGCTTTATGCAGCGGGTGAAGGAAAATATGGAAAGCTACAATTTGGACACGCAGGTGTATTGAACGTAACGAGAGAATCGAGGCGACAATGCGATGAACGAAGGCTTGACAGTACGCTATTATCCGATGATGGAATATGGGGAAGCCTGGGATTTGCAGAAACGGCTCATTAAAGAGATGGATGCGCAGCAGCAGGGAGAACACCTGCTGCTGTTGCAGCATCCGCCGACCTATACGATTGGCTCCCAGAACCATCCTGAGCATTTGCTTCTTAGCCTTGAGCAGCTGCAGGAGCGGGGCATTGCCGTGTTTGAAATCGATCGCGGGGGAGATATTACATATCATGGCCCCGGGCAGCTTGTTGGCTATCCGCTGCTTCGGTTAGAGGCCGGGCGTGGGCTGGATTTGCATGGTTACCTGCGCCAGCTGGAGCAGGTGATCATCGATTATTTGGCGGAGTTTGGCATCGAAGGCTCACGTAAACCGGAGTACACCGGGGTGTGGGTTGGCGACGTGAAAATTTGCGCGATTGGCGTAAAGTTCAACAAATGCAGGCATCATCGAGGTTTTATTACCAGTCACGGGTTTGCTTTTAATGTGAAGTCCGGCATTCAAGAGGAAGGCTTTCGCGGAATCATTCCTTGCGGGATTCAAGAATACGGGGTGACCTCGTTGGAAGACGTGACCGGCCGCTCATTTACGGTTGAGCAAGTCGCGAAGGAGATCGTACCGAAGTTTAACGCGGTATTTGGGCGTTTGGGGGCTTGGGTCGAGGCCTAATCCGCCCCCAAAGCGGGCTGATTATCGAATGAAGAAGGGCTCAAGGAAAGCGATCAGCGTTGAAGCCAGCATGGCAAACAACATCAAATATACGACGAATCTCATCCGATTTTTACGCATAGTGGTAACTCCTTTGACTTAAACGTATATTATTCTCACTCTTATTATCGTATCGAAGAAAGCGGGGAAAGTCCAATGATTAACGAGGAACGCCTCATCGGACAATTTCTGGAGCTGGTGCAGATTGACAGCGAAACGAAGCATGAGCGCCAAATTGCCGATGTGTTAAAACGGAAATTCAGCGAATTGGGACTGGACGTTGTGGAGGACGGTTCGCAGGCAGTGACGGGACATGGCGCCGGGAACCTGATCGCCACGTTAAAAGCCAGTGAAGGCGTGTTCGCTGAACCCTTCCTGTTCACCTGCCACATGGATACCGTCACCCCAGGCAAGGGGATTAAACCGGTTGTTGGGGAGGACGGATGGATTCGCAGCGACGGCACGACGATCCTCGGAGCGGACGACAAAGCGGGTGTGGCGGTGCTGCTGGAGCTGATTCAAGTCCTGCAGGAGAAGCAAATTCCGCACGGTCAAATCCAGTTTGTCATCTCGGCTGGCGAGGAATCGAGCCTGCGCGGAGCGCGGGCGCTGGAGGCGCAGTATGTCGATTCGAAGTTCGGGTTCGCGATTGACACCGGCGGTGAAGTGGGCACGATTTGTGTTGGCGCACCCACGCAGGCACGGGTTGAAATCGAGATCTACGGCAAAGCGGCCCATGCCGGGGTCAATCCGGAAGACGGCATCAGTGCCATTCAGGTAGCCGGCAAGGCGCTGGCTCGTATGAAGCTCGGGCGTATTGACTCGGAGACAACCGCCAACATCGGCAAGTTTGAAGGTGGCGGCGCGACGAACATCGTTCCGGATCACGTCATTTTATATGGCGAAGCGCGTAGCATGTCCCAAGAGAAGGTCGATAAGCAGCTGCAGGACATGAAAGAAGCGGTGGAATCCGCATGCCGCGACTTTGGAGCCAAGGGGGAATTCCGCAGTGAGGTGCTGTACCGAGCGTTCCGGATCCCGGAGGAGGCTCCCGTTCTGCGGATCGCTAAGCAAGCGGCGGCTGCGCTCGGACTTGCGGGAACGACGTTTACGACGGGCGGCGGCAGCGACGCGAACATCTTTAACAGCCTGGGGATTCCAACGGTGAATCTGGCGATCGGCTATGAGGACATCCATACAACCAATGAAAGAATCAAGAAGGACGATCTCGTCAAAACTGCGCAGTTTGCGCTGGAGATCGTTCGTCAATCGGTATCCTCTTCTTGATCCCTTAAGGATGTCAGAATGCCCGGTGCGCTATTTCGCACCGGGCTTTTTTTGCAGGATGACGGCTGTTCCCCGGATTGGTTCGCATTAATGCAGTCGAGTAGACGGTTTGGCCGGGAAGTGACGAACCTGCGCAGGACTCCACTCGGTATGCCAGCCTGTAGCTTGAATTAAGTTCAGAGCTTGGTGGAAGTCGTCTAAATATTTGCAAATTTTCTCCTGCTCCGATTTAGGCGGGTGATACAGTTGGATTCGTCGCTCCAGATTGGCGATCGCCTGCTGCAAGTAACAGGAGGCTGCGCCGAAACGAGCCGCTGCGAAATCGGGATTCCGCTCGGCAAGCGCTTCAAAGATGGGAGCGGCTTCTTCGTATTGTCTCTCATCGTAGCAAATTTCCGCCCAAATCAGGCTTAGCTCCAAAAAGGGGGGAGTGGGCTCGCGAAGCAACCGAGGTTCGATCTGCAGTAGCCGTTCTTTGGCTAGTGCGACATAACCTTCTTTATATAAAGATTGGATCAGCTCGCTAAGCAAATAATTGTCCATCTGCCCCGCCAGCTGTTCAGCAACGTCAATCTGACCTGTGGATACGGCGTTCTGGATCATTTCTACGAGTTTTCCCATATTTTTAGGCTGTCCGGTAGGACTGCGCATAATTCACCCCCTCCTTTTATTAACCGGATTTCCCTTAATTGAATAACTATTTTGATAGGAATGAATCAAATCGGTGATTTTTACGTCACGTCCTGATTCTTTTTTCCATTGGGACAGCAGAAGGCGAATCTGCCAAGCTTTGCCCTGAGCGCGTACACGGTCTTCCGTGAAATAGCTTTTCATAAGGGGGCTCCTTTCCGAACGGTTTGGTATAATAACACCATATGTCCGGTGCGGACAAGTTATGTATGGTTGGAACGGTTGATGACTCGATTAAGGGAGGAAAAAGAAATGGCAGCCAACGATAAATTAAAGGAAACCACGGTTTCGACAGAGCCGGTCTTTCAGGGGAGAGTGATCTCCCTGCAAATTGATACCGTCAAGCTGCCGGACGGAACGACGGCAACCCGTGAAATTGTGAAGCATCCGGGTGCGGTCGCCGTGCTGGCGGTGCATGAGGGACGATTGCTGCTGGTGGACCAATATCGCCAGGCGATGGGCCGGTGTGAATTGGAGATTCCTGCGGGCAAATTGGAACCAGGGGAAGATCCTGCGGAAGCGGCGGTCCGTGAGCTGCAGGAGGAGACCGGGTATCGCTGCGATAAATTGACGCATTTGCACTCATTCTATACTTCGCCGGGGTTCGCAGATGAGATTATCCATCTCTATTTGGCCGAGCAGTTGAGTCCAGGAGAAATGTCGCCGGATGTTGACGAATTCCTTGAGGTTCAGGAAGTGACGCTGGAGGAGGCACTTGGCCTGATTGCGGAAGGGCGGATTGCGGATGCCAAAACGATTATGGCGGTGTATATTTGGCAGCTTAAGGATGCTCGCGCACAGGCAGAGGCAAGACCATGAGTTCGAGCTCCACAACAACCTCGGCCGCGCTTACGACCGTTTTCGCCGATTTGCATATTCACATCGGACGAACCGGGCGGGGGGAGCCGGTGAAGATTAGCGGCAGCCGTGATCTGACCTTCGCTGGAATCGCCAGGGAGGCTTCGCAACGCAAGGGCATCGGGCTTGTTGGCATCATTGACTGTCATGCCCCCGGGGTACAGGAGGATATCGACCGGTGCCTGGAGCAGGGGGAGATGCAGGAACTGAAGGATGGCGGCATCACCTATCAGGGGACGACGATTTTGCTGGGCTGCGAGCTGGAAATCCGTGAACCGGGGATGGGGCCGGCGCATTTGCTTGCTTTTTTCCCGCACCTGGAGACGATTCGTGGCTTTACGGATTGGCTGAAGCCAAGGATGAAGAATGTTGGGCTAAGCTCGCAGCGCGTGTACGCTCCGGCGATCACGCTGCAGGAGGAAGTGTATGCCCGCGGTGGTATGATCATTCCCGCCCATATTTTCACGCCTCATCGCAGCATTTACGGAAGCTGTGCCCCCCGGATGTCGGATGTGTTGGATCTTTCTCTAATTAGCGCGGTGGAGCTGGGGCTCAGCGCCGATACGGAGATGGCTGGATTGATCAGCGAGCTCGATCCTTTTCCGATCTTAACCAATTCCGACGCTCACTCGCTGGGCAAAATCGGGCGGGAATACAATGAGCTGCGGCTGAAGGAAGCGAGCTATCTTGAATTCGCTAAGGCGCTGCGGCGCGAGGAGGGGCGCCTAGTGGCCGGGAATTACGGGCTGAACCCCCGCCTTGGCAAATACCACCGGACCTTCTGCAGCAACTGCAACTATATCATCGATGAGGCAGAAGCCAACGTGGAGCGATGTCCTTATTGCGGCAGCCCGAAGCTGGTGCGGGGTGTGCTTGACCGCATCCGCTCAATCGCAGATCGATCTGAGCCCAGCGTACCGCTTCATCGTCCGCCGTATCATTACCAGGTTCCCCTGGAGTTTATCCCCGGCCTTGGGCCGGCGAAATTAGAGCTGCTGCTGGAGCGGTTCGGCACGGAGATGAACATCCTGCATCATGTGCCGGAGGCGGAGCTGGCTGAAGCGGTGGGAGCGGAACTGGCCCAACTTATTGGCATGGCCCGCAGCGGTAGGCTCGAACTTAGCGCCGGAGGCGGCGGAATCTATGGCAAAGTGAAAAAGTCTTAATCTGCAGGTGGTGGTCCGGCAAGCGGCAGGCATAAGCGAGCAGGCTTGTTCATAGGGATAGGATAAGACCCTATAGAACAAGCTAGGAGGCAAAATTCGATGCTGCACCCCATTCGTCATACACTCAAAGACCAAACGCCGCTATATGTTTTTGTTTCCGTGCTGTTTTTAATGGGCGTCGTATTCGGCGCGCTGATGGTCAACGCATTAACGTTGGAACAACAACAGGATATCTCCCGGTATTTGGGTGATTTCTTTCTATCGATCAATGAAGGCGGGTTCGAGTTTCAGCCGATGATGTTCTGGCAAGTCGCTGCCTTGCATTTAAAATGGCTTGGCTTGATCTGGCTATTGGGATTATCCGTGATCGGACTCCCAGGGATCTTAATTCTCGATTTTCTAAAAGGAGTATTGATCGGCTTTACAGTTGGCTATCTGGTTGGCCAATATACCTGGAAGGGGCTGCTATTCGCCCTCGTGTCCGTAGCGCCGCACAATCTGATCGTGATTCCGGCCCTGCTGATCGCCAGCGTCGCAGCGGTGAGCTTCTCGCTCAACATCATTCGCTCGCGTGTGTTAATGAGCCGTCCCGGCCAAGCCACCCGGCCTTTCCTGTCGTATACAGGGCTGACGCTGGCCATGGCTGCGGTGCTACTCGCCATCTCTTCCTTCGAAACGTGGGTGACTCCGGTGATGATGAGCTGGGTTACGCCATTGATTGCGTGAATTCATGCTTGTGTAGGAAAATAAATCCCCCGCACCTGGCTGCTGGCCTGGACGGGGGATATTCGTTTTTCCTAGCACGTTCTACTAAATTGTGACATCCTGGTGATGTGCCATCCTCAAGATTTTGCAATCTACCAAAATGTTTGACTTTGTTGAATATCTCCCCCTATAATGAAAGAAGTGGTCATGAACTTATTGGATGTGCGGCAAGGCTGGGGAGGGATAACATGGAAGCAAAGATCGAAAAAATCAAACAGCAGTTACAATCCCACGGTTACAAATTGACGCCCCAGCGGGAAGCCACGGTACGCGTTTTGCTCGAAAATGAAGACGATCATCTTAGTGCGGAAGATGTTTTCATGCTCGTCAAAGACAAGGCGCCGGAGATCGGCCTGGCCACGGTCTATCGAACATTGGAATTGCTCAGCGAGCTTCACGTTGTGGAGAAGATCAACTTCGGCGACGGTGTAGCCCGGTACGACTTGCGTACCGATACGACCAAACATCATCACCACCATTTGATCTGTGTTCAGTGTGGGGCAATGGATGAAATCCGCGAGGATTGGCTTGGACCGCTCGAGGAACGCTTGGAGAAGGAATTCAATTTTACGGTGCTGGATCACCGGTTGGATTTTCAAGGCATTTGTTACCGATGCAAGGACAAGAACAACGATTCGCCTGGAACAGACAATAAGAAATAACTTCGTTAAGCCGAGCTCTTTACGGCCCTGCCGTAGGGAGCTTTTTACGTTGCCTCGCACGAGGGGAAACGCGGCATAAGCCGCATAACCGATGAAGTCATTTCCGCATACTCCCTAGTCTCTCTCTATATACTTAATACATAGGGCGTCCTAGCAGATAATCGGGCGCCTCCACAAATGATAGAGAGGGTGGGGCTCATGGTCATCTCGCTTCGAAAATGGCTCAGAACAGGGAAATATTTGATCCTGTTTGTCGCACTTGCGTATACTTTTTATAAGGCGCTAGGACTGCTGGACGATTACCTATTTCGTGAGGACAAGTACCGCGTTCCCGAAGGCTCTGCGGTGAAAGTATTTTATGAAGGCGTACCCGGAAATAACATGATGGAGACCATGACGGAGAGGCTGAAATTATTTTTCTGGTATGGAGAGTAGTTCATTGTCAGGGGGAGCAGGGAAATTTCGCAGGGATGTGGAAATAGTAATCAAGGCGGATGGCTGAAGATATTGCATTTGATAACCAAGAAAGGAGGCGCAGCGCATGGAACGGGATGCGGCCTCTTTTATTTCGTTTTTGGCCGGGCAACGGGGATTAAGTGAAGCAACGCGGGAGTCCTATGCGCGGGATCTCAAGCAGTACATAAGCTATTTGCAATCGAAGCAGATCAGCGATTATCGCCAAGTGACCCGTGCGGGCATCTTGCTCTATTTCGCTTACTTGAAAGATCTCGGCAAGGCGCCGGCAACGATTCAACGCGTGTCTGTCACCCTTCGCGCTTTCTTTCGGTATTTACTGCAGGAACGGCGGATTGAGCAGGATCCCTTCATCATGCTGGAAATGCCCAAAGTCGAAAAAAAACCGCCGCAAACCCTCACCGTGGAGGAAACTGAACGGCTGCTGGAAGCCCCAAAGCCCGACACGCCGTTAGGCTTAAGGGACAAGGCCATGCTTGAGCTGCTCTATGCAACCGGCATCCGCGTATCCGAGCTGATCTCGCTGAACAAGGACGACGTGAACCTGGAGCTTCATTTTCTCCGCTGCACCGGGGAGCGGGGGAAGGAACGCATTCTTCCGTTTGGAGGAGTCACGGCGGAATGGCTTGATTTGTATTTAAGGGAAGGACGCAGCCATTTGATTCTGGATGAGAGGGAGAACCCGGCTCTTTTCCCGAACCGTCGGGGCGGGCGGATTAGCCGCCAAGGCTTCTGGAAGCTGATGAAGAAGTATGGCCAGGAAGCAGGGATTACGTCCGATATTACGCCGCATACGCTGCGCCATTCCTTCGCCGTTCATCTGCTGGAGCGGGGGGCGGACGTGAGATCGGTACAGGAGCTGCTGGGGCATTCTGATGCTTCCACGATTCAAATGTATGTAAGCCGTTCAAGGTCCAATCTGAAGACGGTCTACGACGCTTTTCATCCGCGGGCGATGCGGGAGTCTATGGCGCCGGAAGCCGCACAAGAAGGGGACCCGAAGGATCGTCAGAATGGTTTTCCTTCTGAGAAGGGATAACTATAGCTGCATAGATTAAAGGAGTGATAGAAGATGGAAAATGGAAATCGTTTTAGAAAAATGACCGTCATCGTCCTCGACAGCGTGGGGATCGGCGAACTGCCAGACGCCAAAAAATTCGGTGACGAAGGTGCGCATACGCTGGGGCATATTTTGCAAACCGTACCGGGTACTAAGCTGCCTAACCTGCAAAAATTAGGACTGGGGAATATCGCGGAGCTGCCGAATCTGGATCCAGTGGACGAGCCGTTGGCTTACTTCGGTAAAATGGCTGAGATCTCTGCGGGCAAGGATACGATGACCGGCCACTGGGAGCTGATGGGTCTGAAGATCGAGACTCCGTTCCAAACATATCCCAATGGCTTCCCGCGTGATTTGATCGCTCGCTTCGAGCAGGAAACGGGGCGTAAAATCATCGGCAACAAGCCGGCTTCCGGTACGGAAATTTTGGTGGAGCTCGGGGAAGAGCATATGAAAACCGGAAGCTGGATCGTGTACACCTCGGCGGACAGCGTATTTCAAATTGCGGCCCATGAAGAGATTATCCCGCTGCCGGAGCTGTACCGGGCTTGCGAAATCGCTCGTCGGCTGACGCTTGAGCCGGAGCATTCCGTTGGGCGCGTAATCGCCCGTCCGTTTATCGGTCAACCGGGCAACTTCCAGCGCACGCCAAACCGCCACGATTATGCGGTAAAACCGCCGGAACCAACAGTACTAAACGCGTTGAAAAATGCCGGCAAGGAAGTGGTAGCCATCGGGAAGATTGGCGATATTTTCTCCGGGGAAGGGATTACCGCTTCGTATCCAACGAAGAGCAACCAGCATGGGATCGAAGAAACGCTGCAGCGGATCGGCCAGGATTTCACCGGCATGCTGTTCACGAACCTGGTGGATTTCGACTCCTTGTACGGCCATCGTCGCGACCCGCAGGGCTACGCCCGTGCGTTGGAGGAGTTTGATGCGGCGGTACCGGATTTGTTGAAAAATGTGGGTGAGAACGACTTGCTGATCATTACTGCCGACCACGGCAACGATCCGATTCATGCCGGAACGGACCATACCCGCGAATACGTGCCGTTGCTTGTTTACGGGCCAAGCCTGAAAAAGCCGGGCAGCCTGGGCATCCGGGCAACGTATGCCGATTTGGCCGCGACGATCGCCGACAATTTCGGGGTGCATGCAACCGAGCACGGAAAGAGCTTCTTACACGAACTCGTTTAAGAGTAGAAGTTCAACTGTCATCTATAGCTTGTGAACCAGGAGGATTTTGATATGACGACGACATTAAACATTGGCATGATCCGGGAGGCAGCGGATTATATCCGTTCCCGGTCGACGCTTACGCCAAAGGTAGGATTAATTCTGGGCTCTGGATTGGGCGTATTGGCTGATCATATTGAGGAGCCGGTCAGCATCAGCTACCGCGATATCCCGTTCTTTCCGCAGTCGACGGTAGAAGGCCACGCGGGTGAACTGTTGATCGGGACGGTGCAAGGCACGCCGGTCGTGCTGATGAAAGGCCGCTTCCACATGTACGAAGGATACGGGCCGGAAATGACTGCTTTCCCGGTACGGGTCATGAAGGAGCTGGGTGTTACAACGCTGCTGGTCACGAACGCGGCTGGTGGGGTGAACACGTCCTATGAGCCAGGGGATCTCATGCTGATCTCCGACCATCTGAATCTCACAGGCCGTAATCCGTTGGTAGGTCCAAACGACGAGGAGCTGGGACCGCGCTTCCCGGACATGTCCCAAGCGTACAGCCGCCGTCTGCGTGAGATCGTACGGAAGGTCGCTGCAAACAAAGGAGTGCCTCTGCAAGAGGGCGTCTATGCCGGCTTGCTGGGCCCAACCTATGAGACGCCTGCGGAAATCCGCATGCTGCGGACGCTTGGTGCTGACGCGGTAGGGATGTCCACCGTTTCGGAAACGATCGTCGCCCGCCATGCCGGCATCGAGGTGCTGGGGATTTCCTGCATCAGCAATATGGCGGCAGGTATTTTGGACCAGCCGTTGTCCCACCAGGAGGTTATGGAGACGACCGAGCGCGTGCGCGAGAAGTTTCTAAGCCTTGTATTGTCCATTATCCCGGAAATTGGCGAAGCTTAAGAAGAACGGAGGCAGGGAGCGATGAGAGCGGTAGATCTGATCCGTAAAAAAAGGGACGGCCAGGAGCTGACGAGCGAGGAAATTGGCTTTTTGGTCAAAGGGTACAGCGAGGGGCAGATCCCCGACTACCAAATGTCCGCATGGGCGATGGCCGTTTATTATCAAGGGATGAGCGCCCGGGAGACGGCCGACCTGACGATGGCGATGGCCGGTTCCGGGGATACGATTGACCTCGGCTCCATCCGTGGCATTAAGGTCGACAAGCATTCGACTGGCGGGGTTGGCGATAAAACAACCGTCGTATTGGGCCCGCTCGTGGCGGCTGCCGGCGTGCCGGTCGCGAAGATGTCCGGCCGGGGGCTGGGGCATACCGGCGGGACGATCGACAAGCTGGAAGCGATCTCGGGATTCTCTGTAGAGCTTACGAAGGAGCAATTTTTCCGCCAGGTGAACGAAATTGGCCTCGCGGTCGTCGGCCAAAGCGGCAATATGACACCAGCTGACAAGAAGCTGTATGCGCTGCGGGATGTCACCGCGACGGTGGATTCCATCCCGCTGATCGCCAGCAGCGTCATGAGCAAGAAGATCGCCGCCGGCGCAGATGCCATTGTGCTGGACGTCAAGACCGGCAGCGGCGCGTTCATGAAGACGCTGGAGGACTCGATCCGTCTGGCCAAGGCCATGGTTGATATCGGCACGCAGGTTGGCCGCCGCACGGTTGCCGTGATCAGCGACATGGACCAACCGCTCGGTCACGCGATCGGCAATGCGCTGGAGATCAAGGAAGCCGTCGCAACGCTGCGGGGGGAAGGCCCGGCCGATCTCGAGGAGGTCTGCCTGATCCTGGCGTCGCACATGCTGATTCTCGGCGGCAAGGCGTCGAGCGAGGAAGAGGCTAAAGCCATGCTGGTCGAACAGATCAACAGCGGGCAAGCGCTGGAGAAGCTGAAGCAAATGGTTGCGGCGCAAGGCGGAAACACGGAGCAGATCGACCATCCAGAGCTGCTGCCGGAAGCGGAGCTGAAGGTGGACGTGAAGGCGACCGCGGGCGGATTTGTTGAATCGATTCAGGCTGAGGAGATCGGCCTCGCCGCCATGATGCTTGGGGCGGGCCGGGAAACGAAGGAATCCGTCATCGACTTGGCTGCCGGCGTAGAGCTGCGCAAGAAAATCGGCGATCCGGTTGAGGCGGGCGAAACGCTGGCGGTGCTGCATCTGAACCGCAGCCATGAAGCAGGCCTCGCGGAGGCGGAGCGGCGCATTCTAAACGCTTACGGCATTTCCAGCACGAAGGTGCCGCGCCGGCCGCTGGTTTTTGCGCTGGTGACGCCGGACGGGATCAAGCGGTTCTGAGCGGTTCGGAATTTGCACCGGACAGCCGAAAGTTGCATGACGAAATAGCGGTATAAAATGGCCTTATTTTCGCTGAACGAAGGATTTATGGAGAAATAGAGGAATGGAATGGCCTTATTTTGGGCTGCAGACGATCAAACGGGGATATTTCCGCTTCCATCCGAAGAATAAGGGTAAAAAGTTCCTCTATTTGCGAATCAACGCCTCATATCAACAAAATAAGGCCTAAAACTTCCCTTATTCAAAGGGTTGTGGCATGTAACGCCAAGAAATCAAACGCCGAAAGGCGTTTTTTCTTTTGGTGCCAGGAATATTATTCCTCTTTCATGCCGATACTAGGTTAGCAGAATCCAGACTTATGTCTTAAAGGAGGATAAACCTTGAAAAGACGGATGTTGACCTGGTTTGCCGCGTTCGTATTGGCCGTATCGGTGTGGCCGACCACCACCAGCGCAGAACATGGCGGACCGCACGTCGGGGATGATGAAATCGCATTGGCGGAAAATGCGCTGTCCGCCGTCTTGATCGATGCCGATACCGGCACGGTGATTTACGAGAAGAAGAGTCATGAGAAACTGCCTCCCGCCAGCATTACCAAGATTATGACGATGCTGCTGACGATGGAGGCGATCGATAACGGTACACTGAAGCTGACCGATAAGGTGACTGCCAGCGAATATGCGGCATCTATGGGCGGCTCGCAGATCTTCCTGGAGCCGGGAGAAACGATGACCGTGGCTGAGCTGCTGAAGGGCGTGGCCATGGCGTCCGGGAACGATGCGTCCGTGGCGCTTGCCGAGAAAATCGCCGGCTCGGAAAAAGCGTTCGTCAAAATGATGAACGAACGGGCGCAGCAGCTCGGGTTAAAAGATACGCATTTTGCGAACTGTAACGGCTTGCCGGTGGCGGACCATTATAGCTCTGCTTACGATATCGCCATCATGAGCCGAGAGCTGCTGAAGCATGAGGAGATTACGAAGTATACCGGCGCGTACCAGGATTATTTGCGCCAAGGAACAGAGAAGCCGTTCTGGCTCGTGAACACGAACAAACTCGTGCGCTTCTACAGCGGGGCAGACGGCCTGAAGACCGGGTATACCTCGGAAGCGAAGTTCTGCCTTGCCGCTACCGCGAAACGTGACGGGCTGCGCTTAATCGCCGTAGTGCTTGGCGAGCCGAATACAAAAACGCGGAACAGCGAAGTCTCGGCGATGTTCGATTACGCCTTCTCGCAATACGCGCTGCTGCCGATTTATCAAGCGGGGGAAACGATCGGCAAAGTGAAGGTGCAGAAGGGGATGAGCGCTCAGCTGGAGCTGACCGCCGCCAAACCGCTGAACGTGTTGGTCAAAAAAGGCGTGAAGCAAGACAGTATCACACAAAAGCTGATCGCACCGGAAAAGCTTGCGGCACCTATTAAAGCCGGCCAAACGATCGGCAAGCTGGTCGTCTACCAGGATGGCCGCACGTTAACTGAGTTCGAGCTGACCGCCCCTGCGGACATTGATAAAGCGGGCTGGTGGACGTTGTTCAAGCGAACCGCCGCACACTTGTTTTTTGTAGATTCATAGGGCTTTTCTTCTAGTTTTGTCAGGCGGCAGGAATCCGGCCTGAGGTCGTAGAATTGTTGTGTTCATGTCTAGGGAGGAGAGTGAACAGGCGTGAATTTGCATGTGGAAATGGTAAGACACCGCGAGACATTAATTGTACGCTTGAGCGGGGAATTGGATCATCATACGGCGGACAACGTCCGCATGCGGATGGATGAAGAAATTGCCCGCGGAAACTGCCGCAATCTGGTGTTAAGCCTCAAAGAGCTGCAGTTTATGGATAGCTCCGGCATCGGCGTCATCCTCGGAAGATATAAGCTGATCAAGCAAAAGGGCGGGAAGATGGTCGTGTGCGACGTCAACCCGCCGGTATATCGACTGCTGGAAATGTCGGGATTGTTTAAGATTATGTCCATCTTCGAAAACGAGGATATGGCGCTGACGGAACTGGAGGTGGCCCTGTGAATACCAACGCGAATCAAGCCGGGAATTTCATGAAACTTCAGTTTGCCGCGAAGTCCGAAAACGAATCGTTTGCCCGGGTGACCGTCGCCGCCTTCGTATCCCAGCTGGATCCCACGATGGATGAGATCACCGACTTGAAGACGGTGGTTTCGGAAGCGGTCACCAACGCCATCATCCACGGATATGACGGGAACCCGGAAGGGATCGTCACCATTTCCGCCTCTATTGAGGGCGATACGGTGACTTTGATTATCGAGGATCAAGGCCGCGGTATCGAGGATGTGGAATTGGCGAAGCAGCCGCTTTATACGTCGAAGCCGGAACTGGAGCGCTCGGGGATGGGCTTTACGATCATGGAAAATTTCATGGATGAATTCGATGTGACCAGCGAGATTGGCGGGGGCACGCGCATTCGGATGAAGAAGAGGATTGTATCCAAGAAAGCTTTATACAATTAGGGGTTGGAGCTATGGATGCCGAAGTGAAGCAAATCTCGAGAGAGTTTTTGGACGACACGGAAGTGAAACGGTTGATCGCCCTGAGTCAATCCGGGGACAACGCTGCCAGAGACCGGCTGGTGAACTGCAACATTCGACTTGTCTGGTCCGTCGTGCAGCGGTTTATGAATCGGGGATACGAACCCGAGGATTTGTTTCAAATCGGCTGTATCGGCCTGCTGAAGTCGGTGGACAAGTTTGATCTCAGCTATGATGTGAAGTTTTCTACGTATGCGGTGCCGATGATCATCGGGGAAATTCAGCGTTTCCTGCGCGATGACGGGACGCTGAAGGTCAGCCGTTCGTTGAAGGAGATGGCGAACAAGGTTCGCAAGAAGAGGGATGAACTGTCCAAGCTGCTAGGCCGGCTTCCAACCGTGAAGGAAGTTGCCGATGAGCTGGGAGTTACTCCCGAGGATGTCGTGTTTGCCCAGGAGGCGAACAAACCGCCGGCATCCATTCACGAAACCGTATTTGAAAATGACGGCGATCCGATTACGCTGATGGATCAAATCGCTGATGAGACCCAGGAGCGCTGGTTTGATAAGCTGGCGCTGCATGAAGCGATCGACGGCTTAACCGACCGGGAGCGTCTAATCGTGTACCTAAGGTACTATCGCGACCAGACCCAATCGGAGGTGGCGACCCGGCTTGGGATATCCCAGGTTCAGGTGTCCAGGCTCGAGAAAAAAATATTGCAGAGCATTCGCGACCAGATCGCGCAATGAATTGGCAAGCCCTTCGGGCAGCATTTGCCTTAAACGGCACGCTGAACCGAGGGGCTTTTGCATTTATGCAGGTCGCGCTTACACGTAATGCTGGAGCACCAATCCGCCATAAATGAACGCGGCCACGATGACAAGAGCAGGATGAATTTTGCGGCGCTCCATCGCCCAGAACGCGATAGCAGCGATCGCCAGCGTCTGCCAGATGCCGATATCGTCTAAGGGCTCTTTGGCCATCCGCCAGGTAAGGGTGACCATCATGATGGCGATCACCGGCTGCACCAGCAAGGTCATCCCTTTGACGACGCTAGACTGGCGGTATTTGGCAAGCAGGCGGAGCAGCAGGATAAGGCCGGCCGCCGAGGGCAGCACGGTGCCCAGCAGCGCAAGTCCAAGGCCGATCCAACCGCCGACCTCAAAGCCTACGTAGGCGGCGATTTTGGTGGCGATGGGGCCTGGTAAGGCGTTGCCGAGGGCAAGCATATTGGAAAATTCCGCATCCGACAGCCAATGATAGTGGGGCACGATCTCCTGGTACATTAACGGAATGGAGGAGGGGCCTCCGCCATAGCCCAGCAAATTGGCGATCAGGAAGCCAAGCAGCAAGTTCAGCCAATCGATCATGGGCCATCTCCTTCCCCGTCCGGTCGCTTACGCTTGCTGCGGAAGCGCGCCATCGCTCGGTAATGTACGGCACCGTAGCCAAGGAACAACACAATCACGAGCGCTGGATGAACTTGCAAGACCACCAGCAGCAATAGGGCCAGGAGCATGAACAGGATACCGGAGATGACGCCGAGCCCTTTGATTCCTTTTTTCGCAAATTCATAAGCCATGACTCCGAGCATAACGGCGATCACAGGCGAGACAGCCGCGATCATCCCTTTCACGACGCGAGACCCAGCTAGAAGATTCACAGCTGAGAGCAGCAGGAGCATCGCCAGGACACTGGGGAAGATGTGCATGATCACAGCATAGAACGCTCCCAGAACCCCTCTACGCTTATAGCCCAGGTAGGCGGCCATCTTCGTTGCGATGGGGCCGGGCAAGGCGTTGGCGATGGCGAGAATTTCGCCAAACTCTTCATCGCCAAGCCACTGATAACGCTTGACGGCATCGTGCCGGATCAAGGGGATGACGGAAGGTCCGCCACCGTAACCTAACACGCCGGTTCTAACCATGGATACGCCCAGGTCCAAATAATCTTTAAGATGAGGTTTCAAGCGGTTCCCTCCTTTGTTCTTAAGTTACCCGACTTCGCCCAATCCTAGAATAACCAGTCAACCCTATTATAGGGGGAAGGAGAGGGAAGCGGCGAAAAAATGTGCATCGTGAGGCAGGTGCATCAATGCATCAATACGGTTCTGCGGTGATTGCATCCATGTACGATGGTTGTCGCATCCTATATAATAAAGAGCGTTGATATCAATACCAAAATTGGAAGCAAGGGAGATACCAGAACATGAGTGTACATATCGCAGCGAAACCGGGAGAAATTGCCGAAACGATCCTGCTGCCTGGAGATCCGCTCCGGGCTAAATTTATCGCCGAGACGTATTTGAGCGACGTCATCTGTTATAACGAAGTGCGCGGCATGCTTGGCTTTACCGGAACGTATCAAGGGAAACGGATTTCGGTACAGGGTACCGGTATGGGCATCCCGTCGATTTCGATCTATGTGAATGAGCTGTTGAAGGAGTACGGTGTCCAAAATCTGATCCGTGTGGGGACTTGCGGCGGCATGCAGCCGCATGTGCACGTACGAGACGTTATTTTGGCTCAAGCTTCCTGTACCGATTCCAGCATGAACCGCCATGTCTTCAGCGGGTACGATTTTGCGCCGATCGCTAACTTTGAGTTGCTGAAGGCGGCTTATGAGCGCGGCGTGGAAAAAGGGCTGAAGCTGCATGTCGGCAACATTTTCAGCTCGGACATGTTCTATCGCGACGATACGAGTGTGACCCAGCTGCTGATGAAATACGGCGTGCTGGGAGTCGAAATGGAAACCACCGCCCTCTATACCCTGGCCGCCAAATACGGCGTGAAGGCGTTGACGATTCTGACCGTCAGCGACCATCTGCTGACTGGCGAGGAGACGTCGGCGGAGGAACGGCAAACGACGTTTAAGCAAATGATGGAAGTGGCTCTGGATACGGCAGCATCGCTGTAATCCCAGAAGAGCTCAATCGAATCAAGCATGGGAGCGGATGCGTAAGCATCGTCCCATGCTTTTTTTTGCGTGCAAGAGTAAGAGTAAAGCCCCCCCTCGCTTGGCATACTATGGGCAATACGCTAGTGGAAGGGTGGTCAGCATGGAGAATGAGTCCGCGTCCATCGTCTATTTGCGTCTGCGCAAGCAGGTCGGACTTCCCGCCGGGGTGCCGATCCGGCTGCGGGACGTAGCCCGTATGCTGGCAGAGCCGGAGCTGGAGGGCAAGCTGCTGGAGCTGGAGTTGGTCCGGCCGGAGCAACGTGACGGGAATCTGATCGTGATTGATACGCTGCAGGTCATTTCCGCGATCCAAGCGAGGTTTCCCGGGCTGCGGATTGAGCTGCTTGGCGAGCCCCATGTACTCGTGGAAATGATCAGAGCCGAGAAGAAGCCGTCTCTGCTGCTGTTTGCCTTAGTATGGCTGTTGCTCTTCTTTGGAGCGGCCTTGACCATCATGAACTTTCACGCCGACGTCAGCATGCCCGAGGTTCAGGTCCGGATCGTGGAGATGATCACGGGGGAGAAGGACGAGCATCCTTATCTATTTCAAGGGGCCTATTCCGTAGGTATCGGTTTTGGGATGATCGTATTCTTTAATCATTTGTTTAAGAAAAAATGGAACGAGGAACCCACCCCGCTCGAAGTTGAAATGTTCCTCTACCAGGAGAACCTGAACCAATACGTCGTTGCTGAAGAGTACAAAAAAATGCACCGCGCCGATTCAGCGGCGAAGCGAAGCTGATGTCACCTGTTGCTGCGGGGTTGGCGATCTTCCTTGGCCTGGCCGGCGGCATTGCTATTGGCGGAGGCGTGATCGCCTTATTTATCGTGCTCGACATGATTCCGCGCCTGGCCCAGGTGACAAATTCCTACGATAAGGTGCATTGGTATGAAGGGGCGATGATCGCCGGAGCGGTGATTGGCACGGTAGCGGACTTCTGGAACTGGAAGGTGGCCGGGCCATGGCTGATTACCGGCATCGTCGGTTTGTTTAACGGCGTATTCGTGGGGATGCTGGCGGCGGCTTTGACCGAGGTGCTGAACGTACTTCCCATATTAGCCAAGAGGCTGCATATGCAGCGATATCTGTTTGGCTTCTTGCTCGCGATGGTGTTTGGCAAAATGGCGGGCTCCCTGTTTGAGTGGTTTATTTACAGACCGTGATTTGAAGAAACGGAGGTAGATGTGGATGGAGCAGGATACGCAGGAAACGATGCAGGGCGGAATGGATCAGCCGCAGGCGATCCCGGACTTCGTGCCTGAGGAAGAAGAAAATTTTCTGCAGGAGAATTATCCGGAAGAGGAAGCGATCAGACGGAAACGCGAAGCGGAGCGGTCCGATAACGTTGAGGAGTCGGTCATCTATTGGCAGCAAAGCGATGCGATCAGCCGCAGTCTGACGACAACGAAACATACGCTGAAGGAAGTCATCGGAGCGGGAGAGAGCTTTGACGTTGTGTTCCGCGACATGACCTTCGGCGGCAAACGCACCTGCCTGCTCTTCATCAATGGGTTTGCGAGAACCGACGTCATGCAGGAGATCATTAAACGGCTGACGTATTTGACGCCGGAAAATTTAACGACCGGAGCGCTTCGATCCTTCTTCGAGCTCTATATTCCTCATATTCAGGTGGAAAAAACGGAGAAGCTGAGCGACGCCATCAATAAAACGTTAACCGGCATGAGCACGCTGTTTATCGAAGGCGAGCAAACCGCGCTGATCATGGATACCCGGTTGTACCCGACGCGCAGCCCAGAGGAACCTTCGCTCGAGCGCGTCGTCCGCGGTTCGCGGGACGGATTCACGGAGACCTTGGTGACCAACATTACCTTGGTCCGCCGCCGGCTTCGTGACCCAGGACTGAAGCTGGAGATGGTCAGCGTTGGCCGTCGGACCCGCACCGATGTCTGTATCGCCTACATCGATGATATCGTGGATAAGACCCAAGTCGATTCGATCCGTGAGAAAATCAAAGCCGTTAACATCGACGGGATACCTCTGGCGGATAAGCAGTTGGAGGAAGCGATCATTCACCGAGGATGGAATCCGTATCCGTTGGTACGCTACTCGGAACGTCCGGACGTCGTTGCTTCGCATTTGCTCGAAGGACGGGTTGTCGTGTTTGTGGATACATCGCCCAGCGTGATGATATTGCCGACGACCTTTTTTGATCTATGCCAGCATGCGGAGGAGAACCGGCAGACCCCATTCATGGGGACTTACCTGCGTTGGGTCCGCTTCTTTGGGATTTTCGCCTCGCTCTTCCTGCTGCCGATTTGGCTGCTGATCGTCGTTCATCCGGAGTTCAAGCCGGCGGGGCTTGCCTTTATCGGGCCTCAGGAGCAGGGCAAAATCCCTCTCATCGCCCAATTCCTGTTAGTCGAGTTCGGCGTCGATCTGATGCGGATGGCGGCTGTGCACACGCCGACGCCGCTGGCATCAGCGATGGGCTTGATCGCTGCGATCCTGATCGGTGATATCGCCGTCCAGACGGGGCTGTTCGTCAACGAGGTTGTCCTTTATATGGCGGTAGCGGCCGTCGGGATGTTTGCAACGCCGAGCTATGAGTTGGGACTGGCCAATCGCGTCGTGCGGCTCGCTTTGCTTGTGGCCGTGGCGATTTTCGGCGCCGGCGGGCTGATTGTCGGGATCACCACATTTATCGTTTTGCTGACCCTGCGCCGCTCGAATAATTCGTCTTACATGTGGCCGTTCATACCTTTTAATGCAAAGGCGATGGCCGGGGTATTATTCCGCGTTCCGGTCATGACATCCAAGCAGAGACCGTCCTCCAACAAACCGCGCGACAACACGCGAATGCCGGGCAAAAAGTGAGGCTTAGGCTTGTTTAACAAATAACACAAATGATATTCCGAAAAATCCATTTTTCAGTTTCCCGGTTGTTTGCTATACTGGTGTAAAATTGTGAAAGTGGAGGACTGCATAGATGTATTTACACGGTACCAGCAAAATTAATGCAAAAGGCCATCTCGAAATCGGCGGCTGCGATACGGTCGAGCTGAAGCAAACCTACGGAACGCCGCTGTATATCGTAGATGAAGCCCTTGTGCGGCAAAGATGCCGTGAATATATGGGTGCTTTCCGGGCATCGGGGCTGTCTTTCCAGGTCGCCTATGCCAGCAAAGCATTCTGCGTCATGGCGATGTGCCGGCTGGCCGAGGAGGAGGGCTTGTCCCTGGATGTTGTCTCCGAAGGTGAATTGTATACGGCCCTTCAAGCGGGATTTCCTGCGCAGCGAATCCATTTTCATGGCAACAACAAGACGCCAGATGAATTGGAAATGGCGATTTCCGCCGGGATTGGCTGTTTCGTAGCGGACAACTTTACGGAGCTGCACATGCTGCAGGCGCTTGCCGCCGAGAAAGGCGTTACGGTCAATGTCCTGCTGCGCGTAACACCAGGGGTGGAAGCCCATACGCATGAATATATTTCAACTGGTCAGACGGACTCGAAGTTCGGGTTTGATATCGGCAACGGTTCGGCGTTGGAAGCCGTTGATTTGGCCAACCGCAGCCTGAATCTGCATTTGCTTGGCGTGCATTCGCATATCGGCTCGCAAATTTTTGAAGTGGAAGGGTTCCAGTTGGCGGTTGAGCGCGTCGCGGCTTTTGCTATGCAGGTGAAGGATCAGCTTGGTGTGATCTTCAAGGTGGTTAACCTGGGCGGCGGCTTTGGCATTCGTTATACGGAAGGCGACACACCGCTGAAGGTGTCCGATTATGTTGGAGCGATTACGGATGCAGTGAAACGGGAGTTCGCTGATTATCCGCAGCTTCCGGAAATCTGGGTTGAACCGGGCCGGAGCATCGTAGGTGATGCTGGCACGACGCTGTATACGGTAGGTACAAGCAAGGATATCCCTGGCGTACGTAAATACGTGGCCGTTGATGGCGGAATGACGGACAACCCACGTCCGGCGCTGTACGGGTCGAAATATGAGGCGATGCTGGCCAACCGCGCCAACGATGCCAATGAAGAGATCGTGTCGATTGCCGGTAAATGCTGCGAAAGCGGCGATATGTTGATTTGGGACGTAGAGCTGCCGAAGGTGAACAGCGGCGATCTGCTCGCCGTATCCTGCACCGGTGCGTACAACTACGCGATGGCCAGCAACTACAACCGGATCCGTCGTCCGGCGGTCGTGTTCGTGCAAGACGGCCGCAGCGATCTTGTCGTGAAGCGCGAGTCGTTGCAGGATCTGGTCGCATGTGACGTGATTCCAGAACGGATCGCGAAGCAGCCATCGCTGAAATAGGCAGGAGCGATTGAAGCAACAAGGCCTGAGAGGGAGCGTGTATTCGTTCCCTGTTTGGCCTTGTTTTGCTTGTACGCGGATTTTCTAGTAAACTGTAAGAGGTTTGTCCCAGACGTTCATATAGAAGGGTGTGTACATTGATATGAAAAAAGGTAAAATCGTTTTGGAAAAAGGCGGAGAAGTCGAAATTCAGTTCCTGCCCGAGGAAGCTCCTGGAACGGTCGCGAACTTTGAGAAGCTGGCCAACTCCGGATTTTATAACGGACTTACGTTTCATCGCGTGATTCCAGGGTTCGTCGCGCAAGGAGGTTGCCCGATCGGCAACGGTACAGGCGGCCCAGGTTACACCATCAAATGCGAAACAGATACCAACGTGACCAAGCATGAGCGCGGGGTATTGTCGATGGCCCATGCCGGCAAGGATACCGGCGGCAGCCAGTTCTTTATCGTCTATGAGCCGCAGCCGCATTTGAACGGAGTGCATACCGTTTTCGGTAAAGTGATTTCGGGTATGGAATACGTGGACCAAATTCGTCCTGGGGATAAAATGAAGGAAGTTACCGTTTGGGACGAAGCTTAATCAGCCAGTAAGTAAGAGGGCCCCGCAAATCCAAGTTGGTCTTGGCGCGGAGCCCCTTTTCATTGAATTAAGATTTTCTTTGGTGAGCGGCTTCGTCTTTGATCTCTTCGCGTAAGCCTTCGATAGCGTGCAGTCGTTTCTCGTTCTTCTCCTCGATTTGCTTCTTCTCCTGAGGGGAGATTTCGTCAGCATGTTCGCTGAGGTAATCTTGTCCTTCACGGAAATTCTTAATCGTGTTTTGGATGCTCCGTTGCAGCTTTTCCACATTGTCGGAGCGATTATCCGGTTTTGCCACGTTCATTCCTCCTGAGAATTGAATTTGTCATACGATATCGTTCTTAAGGTTAGCTCTTTAGGCCGGTTTTTATGCACATCTGCAAGTATCCGCTAGGTGGAGGTTCGCTGGCGTTGTGACAGGTGTGCTTGATTTTTTGCAAAATTAGTGCTAACATTCGTCTTGCAGTCATGCAAATTTAATATTTGGCAATCCTTCGGGGCAGGGTGAAATTCCCTACCGACGGTGATGGCTCATTGGACGCTCGTTCGATGAAGCACAAGTCCGTGACCCGCAGCGCTTACGTAAGCATGCGGCTGAGCCGGTGAGATTCCGGGACCGACAGTATAGTCTGGATGGGAGAAGGAAAACGCGAGAGCACGTACGTTATTTTATTTGCGAAGGTGTTCATACCTAAAGAGCTTCAAACGATCAAGTTCTATTTTTCACATATATACGATGGTGAAGAGTCTTGACGTTGCCAAGCTTTCGTTTTGGTCCATTGTCGTCTTGTACGATCTCAGATCGTGTCGTGGCGACAGGGAGGAGACGAAGGTGCTCTTTTTGATATGCGTAAAACCACTCTCATTTCAACCCTGCCGGATTGCGGCAGGGTTGTTTTTGTATTCTTCGCTTCACGGATTGGTGTAAGGAGGACCGCGGATGAAGGTGATTGACGACGAATATTACATGGCTCTAGCGCTGGACATGGCGGAGCGCGCGCAGGGACAAACCGGGACCAATCCGGTCGTTGGTGCCGTTGTCGTGAAGGACGGGGCATTGGTTGGGCTGGGTACGCACTTGAAGCGGGGAACACCGCATGCCGAGGTGCATGCCCTGAACATGGCCGGTTCCCAGGCAGAAGGCAGCACCGTTTATGTCACCTTGGAGCCCTGCAGCCATCACGGGTTAACGCCGCCTTGCGCAGAGCGCTTGATTCACGAGAAGGTGCAGCGCGTCGTAGTTGCCTGCGAAGATCCAAATCCGCTGGTCGCCGGCAAAGGCATTGAGCTGCTTCGCGCCGCCGGGATTGAGGTGGAAGTTGGTGTGCTGCGTGAACGGGCTTTGAAGCTGAATCGTCGCTTTATTAAGTTCATCACGACCGGCATGCCGTATGTGACGATCAAATCCGCCAGCACGCTGGATGGGAAGCTGGCGAGTCGGACGGGGGACAGCAAGTGGATCTCCAACGAGGGAGCAAGAGAAATCGTCCATACGATGCGGCATCGCCATCAGGCCATTATGGTAGGCGCCTCGACGATCCTCGCGGATGATCCGCAGCTGACTACCCGGTTATCCGTTCCGGGATTGTCGCCCATTCGCATCATCGCGGATTCGACGCTCCGCATTCCAGAGACGGCACAAGTCCTTCGGGATGGGCAAGCTCCCACATGGATTGTGACGACGGAACAGGCTGATCCAGACAAGGCAGCACGCCTCATCCACCTTGGGGCGGAAGTTCTCCGCTGCGGCAGCGGTCCGCAGGTTGATCTACGGAACGCGCTCGTTCAACTCGGACAGCGAGGGATTTCTTCTGTACTCGTAGAAGGAGGCGGACGTCTAAACGGTTCACTATTGGAGCAGCAGCTGGTGGATGAGATCGTGCTTTTCCTTGCTCCCAAGCTGATCGGAGGAGCTGAAGCTCCCTCGAGCTTTAGCTTTGCCGGGTATGATCTAATGCGGGATGCGGTGACCTTGCGCGACATGGAAGTCGAACAAATCGGGGATAATGTGTGCATCCGGGGAGTACCGGTCTGGGCGCAGGTGAAGGAGGGAGATCACTAATGTTTACAGGACTTGTGGAAGAAATCGGCACGATGAAATCGATCAGCCGCAAAGGGGAAGCGATGATTCTGAACATTTCGGCGAAGGTTGTGACGGAAGGCATCAAGCTAGGTGACAGCATTTCGGTGAACGGAGTCTGCTTGACAGCCACCTCGTTTGACGCTTCCTCCTTTACGGTAGACGTGATGCCGCAGACGTTCCGCAACACGAATCTAAAGGATTTGAAACCAGGCAGCCGTGTGAATCTGGAGCGAGCCATGGCGGCGAATGGACGGTTCGGCGGACATATCGTACAGGGACATGTCGACGGAGTCGGCACCATTGTCGGAACGAGCCAGGATCAGAATGCGGTCGTGTTTGAAATTCGTCCAAGTAAGCCTTCCTTATTCAAATACATTATTCCTAAAGGCTCCATCGCTGTAGACGGGATCAGCTTAACGGTGGTCGAAGCGGAAGGCGGGACGTTTACGGTATCCATCATCCCGCATACGTTAGCCGAGACGGTGCTCGCCTTCAAGCGGGCGGGAGATACGGTGAATCTGGAATGCGATGTGCTTGGAAAATACGTGGATCATCTCCTCAAGTACGGCAGAGGCGGTCAGGATACGGAAGAAGCGAGCGGCGGCGAATCGGGAATCAACCTCCCGTTTCTGGCTGCGAACGGGTTCGTTTAAATTTGATTTTAACGGAACGGAGAGCTCTGCGCTAAATAAGACCTCCTAGTTCCGTTAGCAGTGCAAATCGCCCAATGTGTTGAGGAATAACGTCTCAGAGTTCTGTTACATCAGACGATCAACATTTACTTTAAGGAGGGGAAAGTGATGAGTGACATTGTATTAGACCGGGTCGAAGAAGCGATTTACGAACTGATGCGGGGGAAGGTCATTATCGTCGTCGACGACGAAGACCGGGAGAATGAAGGAGATTTCGTGGCACTGGCTGAAAAGGCAACGCCCGAAGTGATCAACTTCATGATCACCCAAGGCCGCGGTCTGGTCTGCCTGCCGATTACGGCGGAACGGGCAGAGGAGTTGGATTTGCAGCCGATGGTGGCGCAAAATACGGATAATCATGGGACGGCCTTTACCGTCTCCATTGACCATAAAGATACAACGACGGGAATCTCGGCATATGAGCGTTCGTTGACGGTGAAGGCGATCATGGATCCCAACGCCAAGCCATCGGACTTCCGCCGCCCAGGCCATATGTTCCCGCTGATCGCCAAGAAAGGCGGCGTGCTGCGCCGCGCCGGCCATACGGAAGCAGCAGTAGACCTGGCCCGGATGTGCGGTGCCTATCCAGCCGGCGTCATCTGCGAGGTCATCAAGGAAGATGGGACGATGGCCCGGCTGCCGGATTTGGTGGAGATCGCCAAAACCTATGATCTTAAACTGATCAGCGTCAAGGACCTGATCCATTACCGCAATGAGAAGGAGAAGCTGGTTAATCGCGAAGTGGAAGTGCGCATGCCAACCGATTACGGCGAATTCCGCGCCGTCGCTTATACGAACGACGTGGATAATAAAGAACACGTTGCGCTCGTCAAAGGTGAGATCAACGGCGATGAGCCGGTGCTGGTGCGGGTGCACTCCGAGTGCTTGACCGGGGATGTGTTCCACTCTCACCGCTGCGACTGCGGACCGCAGTTCGAAGCCGCACTGCGCCAGATTGAGGAAGCTGGCAAAGGCGTGCTGCTGTATATGCGCCAGGAGGGCCGCGGCATTGGCTTGGTTAACAAGCTGAAGGCCTACAAGCTGCAGGAGCAAGGCTTTGATACGGTGGATGCCAACCTGAAGCTTGGATTTCCGGCAGACCTGCGTGATTACGGAATTGGAGCGCAGATCCTCAAGGATCTGGGTGTCCGCAAAATTCGCTTGATGACCAACAATCCACGGAAAATCAAAGGCCTGGAGGGCTATGGCCTGGAGGTTGTTGAACGGGTGCCGATTCAAATGAAAGAGAACGAGGATAACACAAAGTATTTGCATACCAAGCAAGCGAAATTAGGGCATTTGCTCAAATTTGACGATGTGGAGCAGGATGAATCCTCCTCACGCGTCTAAATACGGCGAAGTGAAGTTTCCCTTTAGCAATGATCTAACTCCACTAATAGAAAGGTTTGATGAATCATGGCAAACGTATTTGAAGGGCATTTAGTATCGGAAGGGTTAAAATATGCGATCGTGGTCAGCCGCTTTAATGAATTTATTACAAGTAAGCTGCTTTCCGGCGCCTTGGATGCATTGAAACGGCATGGAGCCAAAGAGGAAGAAATTTACGTCGCATGGGTGCCCGGTGCATTTGAAATCCCGTTTGCGGCACAGAAGCTGGCGGAGAGCGGCAAATACGATGCAGTCATCACGCTGGGTACGGTCATCCGCGGTTCCACCACCCATTATGATTACGTCTGCAACGAGGTTTCCAAAGGCGTTGCCGCCGTTGGCCTCAAAACCGGCGTACCTACGATCTTTGGCGTCGTAACGACCGAAAATATCGAGCAAGCGGTCGAACGTGCCGGAACGAAAGCTGGAAACAAAGGCTGGGATGCGGCGTTGGCAGCGATCGAAATGGCGAACTTGACGAAACAGCTGCAATAATGCTTATCTTAATGTAGTACCCCTGAGCCGTAGGGGTACTACATTTTTCTTTTGCAACAAACCATTTTTAAGGTAAACTTATGTACATACATGTTTGCTTACGGGTGGAGGATGTTCATTGACGACAGTAACGTATAAGCTGGAAACCTTCGAGGGGCCGCTGGATTTGCTATTGCATCTGATCGATAAAGCCGAGATTGATATCCATCAAATCTCCATTAGTGAGATTACCGATCAGTACCTCGAATATTTGCAAGACATGCAGGAGCTTGAGCTGGAGGTCACCAGCGAGTTTCTGGTCATGGCTGCGACGCTGCTGTCGATCAAGAGTAAGCAGCTGCTGCCGAAACCACCCGTCATCGAAATGGACGATGATTTCGATTACTTGTTTGAGGAGGAAGAGGATCCTCGGGACGAGCTCATCCGCAAGCTGATCGAATACCGTAAATATAAAGGGATCGCTGCGCATTTGCATGAACGCGAATGGGAACGCAGCTTGATTTTCTCTAAAGAACCGGAGGATTTGACGCCGTATATGCCGGTTGTGCAGGAGAACCCGGTAAAGGGGTTGCATGCTGCCGATTTGATTGCCGTCTTCCAGAAGGCGATGCGCCGGGCGGCCAAGCGCAACACGGTGGCGCGGATTCACCGCGACGAAATTTCCGTTAAGGACCGGCTCAAGGAAGTCGTGGCCGCGTTCGAGCATGTGGGTAAAGGCGGAAGGTTGCTCTTTTCCAAGCTGCTGCATGCGGAAATGAGTCGGCACGAGATCGTCGTTACGTTTTTGGCCGTGTTGGAACTGATGAAGATGAAGCAAATCGTCTGTTATCAGAACCGGCTATTCGACGATATTGTTATGGAGTGGAGAGGGGAAGGAAGTATCGATGAATTTTCAGGAATTGAAATCGATTATTGAGGGGTTGCTCTTCTTGGCAGGCGAGGAAGGCTTAAGCCTCAAACAGCTGGCCGAAGTGACGGAGCAGCGGCAAGAGGTGGTGTCCGATGCCCTGCTGGATATGAAATCGTCCTTCGAGCGAGCCGGCAGAGGACTGCAAATCGTGCAGATCGCCGGCAACTACCAGCTGGCGACGCTTCCGGAGCACGCCCCTTATTTCGAACGTCTGGCTTATTCGCCTTCGCGTTCGACCTTATCCCAGGCTGCGCTTGAAACGTTATCGATTATCGCCTATCGACAACCGATTACCCGGGTGGAAATTGAGGAAATCCGCGGGGTCAAATCCGAGCGGGCGATTCATTCCCTGGTGAACAAGGATTTGATCGAGGAGGTTGGCCGCGCTGAAGCGATCGGGCGTCCGATTCTTTATGGGACAACCAAGGCGTTTCTGGACTATTTTGGACTGGCCAGCTTAAAGGATTTGCCGGATTTGGCCGATTTCGAAAGTGCCGAGGAGCTGGAGGAGGAAACGCAACTCCTGTTCCAACGCTTAGAGGAACAACAGCTGACGTTTGATGATGTGAATCAGGATTTCGTTGCGCAGGAGGAGTCACCGGAGGAATATCCCGATGATCCGGAACCAGGGAATTTATGAGGACATCCGCAAAGAAACCGCAGGCAGAACGAACCGACGATCCCGCTCAAATTGAGACGGGATCGTTTGTTATTCGGCCCCAAAACGCATTAAGTTTGTTATCGAACACTTTGCTTAAATCGTGAAACGTATCGAATGATTTTCTTTTGGGATAGCCATACTACGATGGAGTATTTTATCTGATAGGTATGGAGGGCTTTCCCGTGTGGATTTGGCTCGGAGGCATCCTGATCCTGCTGCTGCTAATAGCTGCCTTGATTTTGCTGTCTACCATTACGTTCAATATGACCCTGCGCAAGAAAAATCGGGATGACACGGTGTTGTTGGAAGTCACGATGCTCTATGGCTTTGTTCGCTTACGTTACCAGGTACCTACGATCCGGATCAAAAATTGGCGTGACGGTGTGCAGATCGAGAAAAATCAGCCAGAGAACGTGCTGCAAAAGGAATCCACCAGCGTCAACCATGAGGTGAACAAGGACAAGATCGAGCTTTGGATGGATCAATTCGAACGGTTGCTTCGGGAGACCAGCGGGCTGCGGGTCTGGCTTCAATCCACACTTCGCCGCGTTTCCTTCCGCAAGCTGGAATGGTCAACGAACATCGCATTAGAGGATGCGGCCCATACCGCTACATTAACGGGGGCAATATGGGGAGTTAAAGCGACGCTTGTCGGCTGGCTTACCCGCTATATTACTTTGAAGCAAAGACCTAAATTATTTGTGGTTCCTGTATTCGGCAGCAAGCCGTTATTTTCCACGGAATTCCGCTGCATAGCGCAAATTCGCTGCGGTTATGCTATCTATGCTGGACTGGTACTTATAGTTCGCGTGCTAAAAGTGAAGGGAGGAGTTAAAAAATGGCTGACCATCCTATTCAAGGACTAATGCAAACCGCCATGGAAAACATCAAGGAAATGGTTGATGTCAACACGATCGTGGGTGAGCCGGTCGAAACGCCGGACGGCAGCGTGATTTTGCCGATCAGCCGCGTGGGCTTCGGTTTTGCTGCCGGGGGGAGCGATTTTATTGTCGATGACGAACACAATAAATCGGCCACAGGCTCGTCCGAGAACGGCAAAGCCCGTCCGTTTGGCGGCGGTAGCGGCGGCGGGGTATCGATTAATCCGATCGCGTTCCTCGTCGTTGGGAAGCCGGGGGTACACATTGTACCGCTGGATAACCAAACGCATCTTGTCGAAAAAATCATCGATACGTTGCCTGGCGTCATCGACAGAATCCAGTCCATGTTCCCGAACCAACATGCATCTGCGAATGCCTCGATGGCAACAGCACAAGCCGCTCAGATGCAGGAATCGGCCGTCCAAGCCGGCATCAATCCTTTTGCATAACCGCTTTTTGACCGTTGATCCTTTCCGGGCTGCCGGGAGGGGTCTTTTTCTTGATTTCAGGTGGGACATACTCTCTTGGAAAATTGCATATAAGTAAACAAGTACCCGCTACAGTACCTGTTACCGGAGGAATCAACTTATGAAGAAAGACTCACATGACCGCAGATTTCGCACACTTTGCCGCTTATTGGCCGCGGTTCTGCTGCTCGCTTGGGTGAATCCGCAGGCCGTACAAGCTGCTCCCGCTGCGCCATCGATCCATGCTCAGGCCGCTGCGGTCATTGACGTGACTTCGGGCCGCCTGCTGTACAGCTTGCAAGGAGATGACGAGCTGCCGATCGCCAGCTTGACCAAGATCATGACCGCCATCGTGGCTATCGAGCACGGCAAGCTGTCGGATACGGTCACGGTTGGGAAGAACGCGTACGGGAAGGAAGGCTCATCCCTATATCTCCATTTAGGGGAAGAGATGAGTCTGGAAAATATGCTCTACGGGCTGATGCTCCGTTCGGGCAACGATGCCGCGACAGCGATTGCTGAACATGTGGGCGGCTCGGAAGAAGGCTTCGTTTATTTAATGAATGAAAAGGCCAAGCTGCTCGGACTGACGCATACCCATTTTCAAAATCCGCATGGTTTAGATGCCGAAGGGCACTATTCTTCAGCCAACGATTTGGCCAAGCTGACAAGCTATGCTTTGAAAAATCCGCATTTTAAGGAGATCGTCCGAACGCCCAGCAAAACCGCGCCAAATCCCAATGATCCGTGGGATTATAAATGGCTGAACAAGAACAAGATGCTGCGCTTCTATGATGGGGCGGACGGCGTCAAAACCGGCTATACCAAGACGGCCAGACGCTGTTTGGTGAGCTCCGCGACCCGAAAAGGACAACAAATCGCCGTTGTTACATTAAACGACGGGGATGATTGGAATGATCACCGCAAGCTGTTGGACTACGGTTTTGCTAACTTTCCGTTGACGACGTTGATCGGCAAAGGGCAAGAGATTGAAAACAGCCTGGTTACCGGGGCGGAATTCAAATATGCGTTGGCACCGGAGGAAGTCGGTCAGATTGAGAGAAGGCTGAAGCTAGTAGAGGCGCGCACAGGCTCGTTTGGTTATCGCGGAAGAATCAGCGTTCGATTAAAGGGAGAAGAAATCGGCACGGTGCCGGTTTACGATAAGGTCAGCTACAACCCGTCCCTCATGGAGAGGGGAAGCGAGCCGAATGTCGGCGGAGCCTTTGGTTTTGCCTCGGACCATAAGGTAATTCAATTACCTTCCGATTGGTCCGGGGCGTTAAAGAAGGTGTTGCAAACCTTGCTGTTTGACGTTTGAGTGTAATTAAGGGAGATAGGCAGGACTGGGCCAAGGAGGGGAAGGAAGAATGGTCAACAAAATATGGCTTGCGCTCATTTTGATCGGGTTTCTCTTTGCAGCCATCAAAGGGGATATCGGCACGGTGACGCAAGCGGCGTTTGACGGGGCCGCGACCGGCGTAACCGTATGCTTTGGTTTGATCAGCGTATTGGTGTTTTGGCTTGGGATCATGCGGCTGGCGGAAGATTCGGGCTTGGTGAAGACGATCTCCAAGCTGCTCGGGCCGATTGTTGCTTATTTGTTCCCCGACGTGCCGAAGAACCATCCGGCCATGGGGTATATTTTATCGAATATGAGCGCGAATTTGCTTGGGCTTGGGAATGCAGCTACGCCGATGGGGATCCGCGCCATGCAGGCACTGCAAGAGCTGAATCCGGACAAACAGACGGCGTCTCCGGCCATGTGTACCCTGCTGGCACTGAACACCGCTAGCATTACGCTGATTCCAACCACGCTGATCGCGATCCGCATCAACTTCCATTCTGCGAATCCGGCAGAAATTGTGGGGTCGACGCTGCTTGCGACGGCCATCGCCACAGGGGCGGCCATCGTTGCCGATCGCTGGTATCGCAGACGGAACACTTATCGTACTCCGCCGCAGGTCTCGGCGCCACCCGATATCTCGCTGAAAGGGTGAGGCACTTTGCTCGATTGGGTGAACCTTATTTCTGCTTGGGCCGTACCGGTGATGATTGCCTTTATTCCGCTATATGCTTATTTCAAAAAAGTACCGGTCTACGAATCGTTTGTCGACGGGGCTAAGGACGGGTTCTCGACCGCCATCGGGATTATCCCGCATCTGGTTGGCATGATGGTGGCGATCAGCGTATTCCGCGCTTCCGGGGCGCTCGATTTCTTTGTCGGGTGGATGACCCCCTTTCTATCCTGGCTTCATGTTCCACCGGAAGTGTTGCCGCTTGGGTTTCTCCGGCCTTTGACCGGGACGGGCTCGCTTGCATTTACAACGGACCTGATCAAAACCTATGGTCCGGATTCGATGATCGGCCGGATTGCTTCCACCATCCAAGGAAGTACCGACACGACGCTTTACGTCTTAACGGTGTATTTCGGTGCCGTGGGGATCCGGAACGGACGTTATGCCCTAAAGGTGGGGTTATTTTCGGATGTAGTTGGCTTTATCGCAGCGATTGTCGTTTGCTTGCTCTTATTCGGTTAATATCTACATATCGTTTAGGTTTGTGAACCGCCCGCAGCCCTTCGCTGATGAGGCGGTTTTTGCGGTTTATTGGGGCCGCTATTGTGATTTTTCCATGAGGTGGGTATCATGTGTATGAGGTGACTAATGCAAATATGGAAAGATTACAGAAAATATTGGCCGCTGCCGGTGTGGCATCGCGCCGTAAATGCGAGGAATTGATTCTAAGCGGCAAGGTTCAAGTCAACGGTGAGACCGTCACGACGCTGGGCACGAAAGCTGATCCGTCTGTGGACGTCATTACCGTCGACGGCAAGCCGATCGGCGCGGAGAAGAAGCTGTACCTGATGTTCAACAAACCAAAAGGCGTCATCACAAGCGCTTCCGATCCCCAAGGCCGGAAAATCGTCACCGACTACTTAAAAGGAATCAAGGAGCGGGTGTATCCAGTAGGCCGGCTCGACTATGATACGGAAGGTTTACTGCTGCTGACCAATGACGGCGAATTTGCGCATCTGCTGACGCATCCGAAGCATCATGTACCGAAGACGTATCTCGCAACGGTCAAAGGGGTGCCGCACGGTACGGCGCTGGACAAGCTGAAGCAAGGTGTGATGTTGGAGGATGGTATGACGGCTCCAGCCGAGGTCGAGTACTATGACATCGATCCGGAGGAGAAATACGCAACCATCTCGATCACAATTCATGAGGGCCGAAACCGTCAGGTGCGCCGCATGTTTGATGCGATTTCGCACCCGGTGACACGGCTCAAGCGCATCTCCTTTGGTGATTTGGTTCTGGGTAACCTCAAACGCGGCCTGTACCGCCATTTGACCAAAGAAGAAGTCGACAGCCTCTACAAACTCGCCCGCACCACTACTCCCCCCACTCCAAAGCGCTAGAAATGCGGTGAACTGGAGGCGAAAGGCAACAGGGTGGAACGATTCTGAACAGCGAAGCGTCAAGGTCTTGCCTTGTAGATTGAACAAAAATACGGAGAATGGCAAAAGGGGAAAATGATTCTGGAGAAGCGGAGCGTTCGCCTTTGTGAGCGGAATTCTACCTTGAACTTGTTATGATTAAGAATTCCGCGAGCAACAGCGATCGTAAGAACATTTTGCCCGGTTGCCCCAGTCGTAGCAAACCCGTCGTTCAAACAACATCAAGGCCTATAAGCGATAGCAGGATCATACGAATCTTTTCACCTTACCGCCCTTTCACCGCATTTTCACCTCATTTCTAGCGCGTCACATAATATTCATATTTCCCCGGGCTGAAACTGCGGCGAATTTCGATATAATGTTCATAGAGTGTTCACGATTTGTTCAACACTTCATGATATTTTTCATAGAAAGGAAGTTAACTATGGGGAAGGCGAGACGGCCGATCCAAATCGTCATCTTGCTGTTGATCGTCATCCTAGGCGGATATGCGATCGGGACCGCAGTGTCCGGCGGCGAGGCCGATAAACCAAAACAAGGCGGGAATCCGCCGGCGTTTAAACTGCTCGGTTTGGATGGACAGGTACATACGTTAGACGACTATAAGGGCAAATCGGTGGTCTTGAACTTCTGGGCTACCTGGTGCACTTATTGCGTGAAAGAAATGCCCGCATTACAAGCCCAATGGGAAAAATGGCGCGATCAAGGCGTCGTCGTCCTGGGCATCAACACGGGCGAAGACGAGATGACCGTACAAAATTTCGTCAAGCAGACGGGCGTGGATTTTCCCATTTTATTTGATTCCGACAATACGACAACGCGCGATTACGGCATCGTGCCGATGCCAACGACGTTCTTTATCGGCAAGAACGGCAAAATTACCTCCATTCATCAAGGCGAGCTGAATTTGGATACGTTGGATGACCAAATCAAGCAGCTGGTGGGGCTTTGACGGCGAGAGGAGGACATAATCGGTGATCGAAAACACAAAATGCGAATGCGGCCACCAAAACCGGGTGGGAACCGTATTGTGCGAAGCCTGCGGCAAACCGCTGCTTGAGGAGGATCAGCAAGGCGGGCTGCTGGAGATGCGTTACGACGGGGTCGCCCGGCGGTCGCAGCGGACCAATCCCAATTTCATTGACCGGATTTGGAACTTCTTCTCCTCCGTCAAGGTAGCGATTTATCTGATCATCATCACACTGATTGGTGCGATGTTAGGCACGATATTTGAACAGGAAAGCAACTTTATTAATTTCGATCCTTCTACCTATTACAAGAACAAGTACGGAACGATCGGCGAAATTTATTACCGGCTGGGCTTGTCCCATACGTATGAGTCCTGGTGGTTTATACTGCTGCTGGTGATGATCGGAGCTTCGCTCGTGATCTGCAGTCTGGATCGCGTGCTTCCGCTTTACAAAGCGCTTTCAAAGCAAAAAGTGCGCAAACACCTGGAATTTCTCACCCGGCAGAAAATCGTTTATCAAGGGGAAATCAACGAAGATGGCGCGGAATGGGTTCAGCGAGCCGTCCAACCGTTGCGAAAGAAGCATTACCGGGTTTATACAGACGGCAGCGCCTTGCTGGCAGAGAAACAGCGGTTTAGCCGCTGGGGCCCTTACATTATTCATATCGGACTGATCGTTTTTCTCCTGGCGGTCTTGTTCCGCGGTTTGCCGGGTCTGCATCTGGACAAACATTACTGGTTCCCTGAAGGCGAAATCACGCATATTCCCGAAACGAACCTTTATTTGAAAAATGAGAAGTTTACGGTTGAATATTACAGCGAGGACGAAATGTCCGAGGAATTTAAAGCCAGAGGCAAGGTTGTGCCGAAGCTGTTTGAGACCCAAGCCGTACTGTATGAATGCACGGCGGATTGCGACGATCCTTCGAAGGAGCCGCAGCTTCGCGAAGTCAAGCGTCATGCCATTCGGGTTAACGATCCGCTCAGTTACAAAGGACTTCAAGCGTATCAGTTCGACTTTGATCTCACGCCGAAGCTAAGATCGGTGCAGCCAGCCTTAGTGGATGTTAAAACCGGGAAATCCTACGGTAAATTCAAATTGGACATGAGAAATCCCCAGCGTGAGTATGAAGTTGGCCCTTACCGGTTAACGCTGCAAAATAAATATATGGATTTTTCCCTGAACGACGAGGGAAAGCCGGTATCCATTTCCGGCGAGCCTAACGCGCCTGCCTTTTTATTTTTGATCAAAGGACCGGATCTTCCGGAGGAAGGCGCACAGTACATTTATTTTCCTAAACAGGTTGACAAGGAGCGGTTCCAGCAGGATGCGATTAACGAGCAGCTTGGGGGCGTACAATCGAAGCTGCGGCTGGATGTCCTTGGGATGGAAGACGTCGACTTTATCGAAGCGTCCAGTTATTTGAACATCCGGGTTGACCGGGCGATGCCGTTCGTTTGGCTGGGTCTTGGGATCGTGATGCTTGGACTGGTCTTAGGGTTTTACTGGCAGCATCGCCGCATATGGCTGCGTGTCGATGGCCGACAGCTGACGCTGGGCGGACATACGACCAAGAATTGGTTTGGCATGCGCCGCGAAGTTTCCGCATTCCTCCAATCGATGGGTGTAGAAGCGGATGAGAAGTCATTGGAAAATAGGGGGAAACATCCATGAACTTTTTGGAAATCAGCAGAGTCGCATTTATGACGGCCTTTTTGCTTTATTGTGCGGCTTTTATTTTTTATGTAGTGGCCGTAACAGGCAAGACGTGGCGCAACCGCGACCCGAAGCGGCATGAGAAGAAATGGGGACGCATTTCATTTGCCGTTTCCTCGCTTGGGTTGCTGTCGCATCTTGTCTATTGCGGTACCCGCTGGGCGTATAGCGGACATGTACCCGTCAGCAATATGTACGAATTCATGACGTTCTTGTCCATGATGATTATGGTGGCCTTCACTATTGTCTTTATCATTTATCGCAAAATATTGCTTGGGATGTTTGCACTCCCGCTGGCGATTATCATTATGGCTTACGCTGCTGTATTCCCGCAGGACGTTCAGCCGCTGATTCCATCGCTGCGTTCCATTTGGCTTTATATCCACGTAACGCTGGCGGCTACCGGCGAGGCGTTCTTTGCCGTTGGTTTTGTAGCAGGGTTAATGTACCTGCTAAGGGCCGTGGATTTTAAAGCGACCGATAAGGCAGGCCGCCGTCAAAAATGGTGGGTTGAATTTACGCTTTTTTCTATTATTATAGTATTGGGCTTCATTGTATCCGTCTTTGCCTTCCGGGCAGCCGGATATGAAGCTGTCTTCGTACAAAATCAGACAACGATTGACACCCAAGTGGAGCAGGATAGTACAATAGAAGATAAAGAAATTTATAATCTGCCACCGATCGTTGGTCCGCATCAAAGCGAGCCGGAGCACATTCAGCCGTTCCTCGGCATGAAGAAGCCTTTGTTTGATGCTCCTTCCTGGATGAGAGGGGAAACGGCCGGCCGCAAACTGAATACAATAATTTGGGCAATACTAACTGGTACCGTACTTTATTTGCTGCTCCGGTTAATTTTGCGCAAGCCGCTCGGCACAGCGTTATCGCCCGCACTGCGGGGAATCGACCCAGATGATTTGGATGAGATCAGTTACCGGGCGATTGCGATCGGATTTCCCATCTTTACGCTGGGAGCGCTCGTATTTGCCATGATCTGGGCGCAGCAAGCTTGGGGCAGATTCTGGGGTTGGGATCCGAAGGAAGTATGGGCGCTGATTACCTGGCTATTTTACAGTGCTTACCTCCATTTGCGCTTGTCGCGTGGCTTCCAGGGGCTCAAGTCTTCGTGGCTGGCTGTTCTGGGATTTCTCGTCGTGATGTTTACACTGGTTGGGGTAAATCTGATCATAGCGGGGCTGCACTCCTACGCGGGTACCGATTAACTCAGGCAATAATACCATATGGACTGCTCAACTGATTGGGTAAGATGATGAAGGGGTTGTTGTTAAATGTCAGATCAAACAAACCGCATTCTGGTAGTCGATGACGAGGAGCGGATTCGCCGGCTGCTAAAGATGTACTTGGAAAAAGAAGGCTACGAAATCGATGAAGCCGAAGACGGGGAGACCGCCCTGAAATTGGCGACTTCCAACGACTATGGTTTGATCTTGCTCGACGTGATGCTTCCGGGGATTGACGGCGTCGAGGTCTGCAATCGATTGAGACAAGTAAAAGCAACGCCGGTACTGATGCTGACGGCCAAAGGCGAGGAAATCAACCGCGTGCAGGGCTTTGAAGTTGGGGCGGACGATTACGTCGTGAAGCCGTTTAGCCCTCGTGAAGTCATCTACCGGGTTAAAGCGATCATGCGCCGCGCTTCCGCAACGGCTTATTTGACGAAGGAAAGCGGAACTAGCAACAATATCGTGTTCCCTCATCTCGTGATTGAGCATGATGCCCATCGGGTGACTGCAAACGGGCAGGAAGTCAGCCTGACTCCGAAGGAATATGAGCTGCTGCATTATTTGGCAGTATCGCCGGATAAGGTGTTTTCCCGGGAAGAGCTGCTGAAGGACGTATGGAACTACGAGTTTTTCGGAGATTTGCGTACGGTGGATACCCATGTGAAACGGCTTCGGGAGAAACTGAACAAGGTGTCGCCGGAGTCCGCCGCCATGATCACGACCGTGTGGGGCGTCGGATACAAGCTGGAGGTTCCAAAGTAAGTGAACTTCTGGAGAACGCTCGTTGGTAAGCTGTGGATTACGATCATTTGCTTGGTAGCCTGCGTCCTGATGTTGATGGGCCTGTTCCTGCTGCCCTATATTGATACGAACTTTACGAACTCTGGAGCGGTTAAACGATTATTTGTGATCGTCTCGATGATCGGATTTTCGCTCACAACGTTTTTTGCCTTGTTTCTGTTCACGAAGATTACGCAACCGATGCAGCAGTTGATCCGGGCTGCGGATTCGGTGCGCAAGGGCAAGTACGATACGCGCTTGTCCCTGCGTACGAGCGACGAAATTGGTGAACTGGCAAATACGTTTAACCATATGGCGGAAGAGCTTGAAAATACAATTCGCAGCTTAAAGCATGAGAAAGAACATCTTTCCAGCGTGCTAAGAAGCATGAATGATGCGGTGATCACGTTGGACCGCGAGGGCGCCGTCATTTTGACCAACCCGCCGGGCGATCGGATTTTGCAGCTCTGGGGCGATCTGACGGAGGATGGGGAGGAGGATTTACCTGCCTCTGCCGGGGAAGGGCAGATGGTTCCGCAACCGCTGCTTCCGATGTTCCGCCGTTTGCTGGTTCAAGAGAGCGACCAGAAGATGAATGTACACGTTATGAAAGGCGTATGGTCCGTACATATGGCGCCGCTGTCCTCGGACGGCGAGGTTCGCGGAGCCGTTGCCGTGCTTCGGGATGTAACCGAAGAAGTCAACTTGGAGAAGATGCGCCGCGACTTCGTGGCCAATGTGTCTCACGAAATTCGGACTCCGCTCTCGATGATGCAGGGGTACAGTGAAGCGCTGCTCGACGGTATGGCTTCTTCGCCGGAAGAGAGCGCTGAGCTCGCCCAAGTCATTTATGACGAATCCCTGCGGATGGGACGGCTGGTTCGCGATTTGTTGGACCTGGCCCGGATGGAGGCAGGTCATACGGATATGGTCATGCGCAAGATCGACTTTCGTGAATTGGCGGAGCGGGTGGACCGTAAATTTCAGGTCCGGGCCAAGGATAACGGGGTTGAGCTTGTGTTGGAGCTGGAAGACGGAGAGCTGCAGCTGCAAGCCGATGAAGACCGTTTGGAGCAGGTGCTGACCAATCTGCTGGACAATGCTTTCCGGCATACGCCGGAAGGAGGAAAGGTTACGGTCAAGGCTCATATGGAGACCGGCGAAATGGGCAAGCAGCTTCACGTAGCCGTATCGGATACCGGTGTAGGCATTCCGAGCGAAGATTTGCGATATATCTTTGATCGCTTCTATAAAGCCGATAAAGCACGGGTTCGCGGTGAGAACGGCGGGACGGGATTGGGGCTTTCGATCGTCAAAAATATCATCGCAGCCCATCACGGTTCCATTTGGGCCGATAGTGAAATCGGCAAGGGCACCGTATTTCATTTCTTGCTTCCTGTCGAATCGGGACAAACTACGTGATAACAAAAAACATCCTTCGCGAAGAGGGATGTTTTTTTGTTGAATGCCGCAGATAAATCTTGTTCATCGTGGAACAATGATTGATCTACGGCCTCATGAATATTCGTGTTATCTTGATTCGCGCCGTTACGCGAAAATGATATGCTGTGCTTTATTGATTTCCGGAAGCTTCGTCAACTCGTCCAGGACTTCCTTCGTCACGGCTTTATCCACAGTTAGAACCATGATCGCTTCGCCGCCGACCAGCTTACGTCCGACCTGCATGGAGGCGATGTTCACAACGTTCTTCCCGAGCAAGGTACCGACATGCCCGATGATCCCCGGTTTGTCGTTATGCGAGATGAAGATGAGATGGCCTTCCGGCGCGACATCAACCGGGAACTTGTCGATTTGGACAATGCGTGCACCGTATCCGTTCAACAGCGTACCAGCGACCCGGCGCTCCGCTCCGTCCTGAGCCTTGAGCGTCACGGAGATCAGGTTGGTGAAGCCTTTGGTAGCCGAAGCCTGCGATACCACTACGTTAATGTCGCGGACCTTCGCCAGGTGCATCGAGTTAACGATATTCACGTCGCCACCGAAATGACGGGACAACACACCTTTGATAATGTAACGGGTCAGCGGCTGCGTATCCACTTCCGCCAGATCACCGGCATAATCGACATGAATTTCTTTGACAGCCTGATTGTTCAATTGAGACAGGAAAATACCAATTTTCTCGCCGAGCCCGAAGTAAGGCTGCAGCTTGTTCATGACGCTGGCTGCAACCGGCGGCATATTAACTGCATTCTTAAACGGTTCGTTGCGCAGGATATGGAGCACCTGCTCGGATACGTCAATGGCCACATTCTCTTGTGCTTCCACGGTAGAAGCGCCAAGGTGCGGGGTCACGATGATCTTCGGATGATGAAGGAACGGGTGGTCGGCTTCCGGCGGTTCTTTCTCGAATACGTCGAAGGCAGCCCCGGCTACGATCCCCTGATCGATCGCTTCAACCAGCGCCAATTCGTCAATGATGCCGCCGCGGGCGCAGTTGATGATGCGCATGCCTTTCTTCATCACTTCAAATTGAGGACGGGCGATCATATGCTTCGTCTCCGGTGTGAGCGGCGTATGAACGGTAATAAAGTCCGCATTCCGGATGATTTCGTCCACGGTGGCCAGCTTCACACCCAGCTTCTCCGCCCGATCTTCAGTAAGGAAAGGGTCATAGCCGAGAATATCCATGCCAAACGCTTTGGCACGCTTCGCAACCTCGCTGCCGATCCGGCCCATGCCCAGCACGCCCAACGTTTTGTTGCGCAGCTCGACGCCAAGGAATTTACGGTCCCATTCGCCTTTGATCGTCTTCGCATAGGCTTGCGGAATATGACGGGCCAGCGCCATCATCATCGCAAAGGCATGTTCACAAGTCGTAATCGTATTGCCGTCTGGAGCATTAATGACGATAATTCCGCGTTTCGTCGCCGCTTCCAGATCGATGTTGTCGACCCCAACGCCAGCGCGGCCGATGACTTTCAAGCGGGTTCCGGCTTCCATGATTTTTTCGGTGACTTTCGTTTGGCTGCGGACCAGGAGACCGTCATATTGCGGAATAATCTGCACCAATTCATCTTCGCTGAGACCTGGCTTCTTGTCGACCTCAACGTCGGCTGCATCCATCAGCTGCTGAATTCCTAAGTCGCTGATCGGATCCGATACTAAAACTTTAAACATGATGATTTGACCCTCCTAAAAGTTTTATATAGCAAGGCCTCCTTGAAAGACAGCAAGTATTGCTATCTTCGGAAGCATAAGCTGATGTGGTTGAGTTTCTTCATTGACGCTGTGTCCGATTACCGCACCAAAGAACCAAGGTGCCCAAGGACGCCTGGAAGGCAGTTGGCGTCGCTTAAACGGATTTAAATAAATCAAAAACTCTCAATCCGCACACTACTTCCGTAGTAAGGGACGAGAGTTATTCGTGGTACCACCCTAATTCGCTGCCCCTTCGCAGAAAGCAGCCTCAGTTGTCATTGCTGACAAGAACGATAACGGGTTCACCGGCTGCGCCTACTTTCATTTCAACGCAGCGACTCAGGAGCGCTAAAGCCATTCGTTCCGCTGCCGGTTTGCAGCACCACCGACTCTCTGGAAGCTTTCCGAAGGCTTCTTTCCTTCAAAGTGTTTCATGAGATGTAATTTTTCATAATGTAACACGGGCCTTGGCAAAGTGTCAACACCAACCTGAACATTTTTACAAAGTTAGGTGTTTGTCGTTCGGATTTTGCCCAAACTTGAATCCGTCCGAAATTTTGGTTATGATTTTACTAATGTCGAAAAGCGTCTGATTCCGGCGGACAGCGAAATGGCTTAATTCTCCGCAAAGAACGGCAGCTCCGGCAACGATTCGGAGGCGTAATACGTTGACTTCCATTTTACAAATTCTTTGCTCTTCACGGCATCCGTTTCAATTAAAACCTTAACAATAGAGCCGATGGAGTTCAATTTAAGCGCATCGGCTTTTCCGCTGCTGATCAACTGATCGATTTTGGCCGTGAAGTCCTGCGGCAAATAGGATACATAAAGCTGCTCGTTCACCATCATATCGGTGACGGCTTTATTTTTTACAGCAAGCGAATAACCGGACCATTCCTTAGTTCCGATGTTCTCTTTGTATGTATAGTCAGCAGAAACGCCGCTTTTGGTTTTGGCGGTCCATTTCAGCATCGAGGCATAATATTTCTTTTGCGCCTGCAGCCCATACTTTTTGGCGTTCACGGTGAACTCGTCTTGATTGATGATTTTGGCCAGCTCCATGCCTTTCTTGTTCCCTGCCTTAGATTTGATCTGGTCCATGCTTTCCTCAAACAGCTTCAGACTCTTTAAATAGTCGGTTTGGGCCTCCTTGAGCAAGGGGGAGGAGTCGGCGATGGATTGTACGGCAATTTGTTCATAGCTGGCTTTAGCCTTATCGCGGATGTCCTTCAGCTTGTCCGACGATACCGGCTTGGAGCTGTGGGTGATGTCTTCGATCAGCGTGAGGTAGTCCTCTTTAAATTGCTGATATGGCTGGAATACCACATAGTAGAACGTGACCAAATCCTGTTGCTGATAGGAGGTCTCGTTTTCCTCTCGAAACGTTATTGCTTTGAGATTCGCATATTTGGCTTCCGTCTTGTCGATCCCGAGATTGAGCCCAAGAAAGAACGTCCCAAACGCGGTAATCAACAAGGCGAGAAATCCAAGCGAGAACAGCATTTCAAATTTGGTGTTATTTTTTCGAATCATACTTATGCTCCTTACTATATTGATTTGAATGCGTTAAAATATTATAAAGGACAGGGTTTGACAAAAACTATGAAAAAGTTCAAATTGCGCGATGTAAAAATACAAAAAGTCGACCCCGGTCAGTTAAACGATCGATTGTTGCTCATTAATTTATATCTCACGCAAGGGCTTACATTACTTATCGGTCTTGTGATCTTGTTATTTCAGAAAAGAAATCCGTTTCATCTGTTCAATTTCCCGAATAGTGTCGAATTTGTGTACTGGGGAGCAGGATTTGCGGCTGTGATGTTCGGGGCGGATATGCTCTTGTCCCGGTTCATCTCGGAGGAAAGTATGGATGATGGGGGCATTAATTCCCTGCTCTTCCGTCATCGACCGATTTGGCATATCGTCGTGATCGCGGCGGTTGTTGCCGTATGCGAGGAGCTGTTGTTCCGCGGGGCGATCCAGTATGGGCTGGGTCCGTATTGGACGAGCATCCTGTTTGCAGCGATCCATGTCCGATATCTTCGGCATTGGATTCCGACGGCATGGGTGTTTGCGAGCAGCTACGGCCTCGGATTTATTTATGTACAAACGGGGACGCTTTGGGCGCCGATCTTATGTCACTTCTTGATTGATCTTGTATCAGGCCTGGTGATTAAATTTCGGAGGGAGTCATGAACGAGCATTTGAGCCGAATGGACCGTTACGGTCAGCAAAATCGAATGAAACGCAATGCTTCCATACAATCGCGGAATCTGGCCTCCGGCATGGCGACGGCTGAACTCACGCCGGAGCCTGCGGCGGTGAACGCCGAGTCGACGTATGCCGCTGTTCGACCCCGTAGCAGCCTGAAAAAGGAGCCTTTTCCCTTCTTGATCGCTGATGAGGAAACCACTCCTGTGCAGAAGAAGCCTGTCATTGGCGATGAGACGATGGTTCGGCTGCTTATTCCGCGTAAATCTGAGGCTGCAGTTTGGAAGGATAGGGATGCGCTGCAAGCTGCAACGGAGCCCGGATCTCCCAAGACGAATGCAGCGGATGACGGTAAATTTGAATCTGCAGCTGTTGCTGCATTAGCTAAACTCAAAGAGCCGGTTCAGCGGTCATCCTTCAACTCAACGCAGGGTTCCCATCCGCTACATGGTATCGAGCATTTTGGTAATGCGCAGAGACCTTTATCTACCCTGTTGGAGGTAGAGCCCGATTTGGACAAGCTGCCAACACGCAAGGAGCTGTTTCCGTCACAACGTGTTAAAATGACCCGTTGGTTTTATAATTCACTTCTTTATGCTTTTGTCATTATTCTGATTTATTTGTTATGGTGGGGCTTAAGCGATTCGCCGTGGGGAAAAAGCCATGGTTTATAAAAAACTCAAGATTAAAACCGTCAGGTTATCTCCTGACGGTTTTTTGAATTCATTGTTATTTTGCTGCTTCGGAATCTGCATGATCAGGAGCTGGTCCGATACTCCGGGGGTCAACAAAGCTATATCCTTTCTGTTCCAGTTGGGTGAGCAATTCATCCAGCGCCTCTACGGTCCAAGGCAGCTCATGCATCAAGATGTTGCTTCCAGCGTGAAGCTGTTCCAGCACATTCGCGATGACCGCCTCAGGCTTGTTTCTGTTTTTGCTGTCCCAGTCGAGGGAACCGTTGGACCAAGTCATGTAAATGAGATCATTGTCGTCTGCGATTTGATGCGTTGTTTTGTTCCCTGAACCGAAGGGAGGACGGAAGAAACGTGGCGCTTCGCCGACGGTTTCCTTTACGATATTTTGCACATCTTCAATTTGCTTGCGCATATTCGCCGCGGACTCTTTCTTTAAGTCGATGTGATCCCAGCTGTGGTTTCCGATGATCTGCCCGCGGTCATGGATTAGCTGCAGCAGCTCGGGATGCGCTTTAACCCGGTACCCGTTAACAAAAAAGATCGCCTTAGCCTGGTGTTTATCCAGCGTATCGATCAGTCCGTCAATCATTTCCTTCTCCTTTGGCCCGTCGTCAAACGTCAGGAGAACCACCTTCTTGTCCACGGTCTCATCATTGGGCACTACGTTATACGCCTTATTAATGTGGTACATCAGGGGAGGTGCGGCCGCTTCAGAAGAGGTCTGTTCATCGGCTGATGATGACGAGTCCTCAGGCTGTTCGCCAACCTGTCCGGATTCATTGGCGCCATCATTGGCGCCATCTGGCGCGGTCGCTTCAGAAGAAGGAGCGGTGTTTTGGTTAGATGTGGCTGGTGTTATGGTTGCATCGGTTTGGCCGCATGAGCTAAGAATAAGACAAGCGGCGGCGATGGGCAGGAGCTTCTTGTGGAGCAAAGAAGTCAACTCGCTTTCCTGTATTTATGCCGCATGAGTTTAAGGGAATCCGCGAACACTACAGATGATTTTAACATAACCAAGGAGGTTTTTTACGTGAAATCTTCCTCATTTTTAGGCGGTTTACTGGTTGGCGTTTTCGCCGCGATGTGGGCTTCGCGACGGAAGCAAAGCCTGATGTCCGTGATGAGCGGTGCAGGCTCGGTCCTGAAGTTTGCGGGGATCTCCTCAAAGCGTACCGACAGCCCCACCGAAGATATTTCGGCAGCGCTGAAAACGGAAGATACGGCGTCTGCATCTGTCACAAAGGCTAAAGGGGCAGACAACGCCCAGGTGTATCCCAGTTCCGGCACGGTATCAGCGGCCGGTTCGAATCATTCGAAGGAATACAGTCTGAAGCAGCTGACCGACCTCATTAAAGGCGATCCCGATGTGCGCCGTGAAGTTGAGGCCATCCTCAAAGAGGCGAAAACCCCGGTTCCAGGTTTGTAATCCGTTTCAAAACACCACCACAAGAGTCATTTTCTGCCCCCTTGATGGGGTTACGGAAAATGATTCTTTTTTGTTCTATTTTAAAGCGTGCATTTAGGTGAAATAAGTGATAACATACATACAAAGAACCATTTTCAGCACACTTGACAGCAGGTTTCATAATCTGTTTTATAACAACGTATAGAGAGAGGAGGATCCTGTATGAAGATAGAAAGACTAGGCCAGGATAAGATACGGATTTTCCTCACGTTTGACGATTTAAGCGAACGCGGTATACAGAAAGAGGACATGTGGCAGGAAATTCCCAAAGTCCATGACCTGTTCACTGAAATGATGGATCAGGCTTATAACGAAGTGGGCTTTGACGCCACCGGGCCATTGGCTGTGGAAGTGTTCGCCCTTCCTGCACAAGGAATGGTCGTCATCGTTACGCGCGGCAAATACGATCACCATCAACATGGGATTGGCTCGCCTTATGAGGATGAACTGCCGGAAGAAGTTTATGAGATGGAAGTTACGTTGGAGCAAAGTGATACCATTCTGTATTCCTTTGACGATTTCGAGAATGTAATCGAAGCGGCACACGTGCTGAAGTCGATGCTTCACAATGCCGGCAGACTGTATAAATATAATGGAAAATGGGTTCTTCAGCTGGAGCCGGAGGAACTGGAGGAGGGCAAACATCCTGCTCTGATTGCAGTATTAGCTGAATTCGGCGAAGCGACATCGGTAACTACGGCGATGCTGGAAGAGTACGGGCAATTAATCATGGCTGATCATGCGGTGGATACGATTTGCAACCACTTCAAACGCCAGGATTGATTACGTCTCGTATGAAGGCAGACCCATGTCAATTCAGAAGAGAGAGAGACAAAGAACGGAAGCAGCCAATAAGGGGGGATAACCGTTGCTCTTTTTCTCGATTTTAAGCGCAGCGGTTGCTCCCGGTATTGCACTGCTTACGTATTTTTATCTCAGGGACAAGTATGATGCGGAACCGCTGCATATGGTCATCAAGGTGTTTTTGCTTGGCTTCTTGATCGTATTGCCGGTCCTGATCATCCAGCGAGGGTTAACCATGTGGCTGGGCGAAGGACCGTTGGTTACAGCTTTTGGCATTTCGGCCGGTGTAGAGGAAGTGCTGAAGTGGTTCGTATTATTTCATATGATTTACAACCATACCGAATTTGATGAGCCGTATGACGGGATCTTATATGCGGCGGCAATTTCATTAGGATTCGCAACGGTTGAGAATGTATTGTATGCCTTTGCGAGTCACGCTTCGATTGGCACCATGCTCGTTCGAGCCCTACTCCCCGTATCCGGCCACGCGATGTTCGGGGTGATGATGGGGTACTACCTGGGTCGGGCTAAATTCTCGAGCGGCGGGCAAACTCGAAAGTTCCTGATCTTTTCGTTAGCCTTCCCGCTGTTCTGGCATGGGGTATACGATTGGATCTTAAACAATACGACGCAGTATTGGATTTGGTTTATCGTCCCCCTTATGGCCTTCCTCTGGTACGGAGGGCTCGGGAAGATGTATCGGGCCAACAACCGTTCCCCGTTCCGTTTGACGCCGGGGGCGAAGGGGCAAGATTAATTTGCCTCAGAATAGGGCATCCTGATTCTAACAATTTGCATGTCTACGCTAAGGTAGGCTGCAGGATCGTTAGAAAGGGGTGCCTTTTTTCGTGCGCGTCAAGGTGCGAATTACTTGTAAAGCGTGCGGCGAGCGGTTTGTGTTGCGCGGCAAAAAAGAGCGCGGCCATATCGAAACCGGCTTTAAGCAATGCCTATGCAATAATCAGCATAACTTTGAGATCGAAGAAGAAGCGATTCAGTAGGGTGAAGATTATGCATAAAGTTCTTTCCTTCTTGTCACACTAATCCCAACCTAGTTGAAGAAGGGAGAGAGCTAAGCCCAATGTACAAACGATTGAGTGCGATTCTGTTTCCAGTGACCGCCGTGCTGTTGATCGGCGCCCTGGTGTGGGGGTATCAGGAGAACCAGGAGAAAAACTCGATTCTGATCAAGGCGGAAAACCAATATCAGCGGGCGTTCCATGATTTGTCTTATCACGTGGACAAGCTGCATACGGAATTGGGCAACACCTTGGCGGTAAATTCGGCCTCCACCGGTGCCCAACGTAAAGGGCTGGTAAACGTATGGCGCATCACGAGCGAGGCGCAAAACGAAATCAACCAGCTTCCGTTAACCTTGCTCCCGTTTAATAAAACGGAAGAGTTTCTGTCTCGTATCGCGAAGTTCTCGTACCAGACCGCGATTCGTGATTTGACGAAGCAGCCTTTAACCGAAAACGAGTTAAAAAATCTGAAAGAGCTGTACAAAAGCTCGGCGCAAATCGCCCAAGACCTGCAAGGCGTACAAAACAAGGTTATCGCGAATCGCCTGCGCTGGATGGACGTCGAGACGGCGCTGGCTAGCGAGAAGGAGCCGCGGGACAATACGATTATCGATGGCTTTAAAACCGTAGATAAAAAGGTTGGCGAATACCCAGAGTTGGATTGGGGACCGTCCATCTCCAGCATGTACAATAAACGTTCGGTGAAGAAGCTGGGCGGTAGTCCGATCACCGTTGAGGAAATTAAACGTAAAACGGCGGCTTTTACGGGCGTGCAGAGCGCAGAGAACATCCAAGTCGTAGAGAACGGGAAAGGAACGGAGTGGGCCTCGTATACGGCCAACCTGAAGAACAAAAAAGGCGACGAGTCTTGGTCGCTTGATTTTACCCGGAACGGCGGCCATTTGATCTCCTATGTCTACCATCGCCCCATCGGACCGAAAGCGGTGGATGTGAGCACGGCGAAACAGCGGGCCAAAGATTTCCTGGAAAACAAAGGGTATCCGGGGCTAGCGGCCGTTTCTTATGATGAGTTCGATAATGAAGGGAACTTCACGTTCGTCAGCAAGCAAGGCGACGTGCTCATTTATCCGGAGAAAATCACGATCCGAGTTGCACTGGACAACGGGCAGGTGACCGGGATGCAGGCCAGCGACTACGTGTATGAACGTGAAAACCGGGAAAATGTCGGAAAACCTAAACTGACTTTGCAGCAAGCGCGTAAATTTCTGAATCCGGAGTACAAAGAGAAATATCATCGTCTCGCGCTCATCGAGAACGAGCAAGCAGAGAAGGTGCTCACCTACGAATTCGGCGGTTCGATTAACGGATCGCAGTACAAAATCTTCATCAACGCTGAGAACGGCAATGAAGAGATGATCGAAGAGATTCGCAGCCGCAACAATCAAGGAGAAACGAAGTCTTCCTGATTCTCTGCGCGGCAACTTCAAAGGAATGTTCCGGTTGTCCGGAAGATTCCTTTTTGATTTTTCAACGAATTATTTAAGTCCAGCCGCCTCGCGCCGTGCTATAATCAAAAGATAGAAGTACAACCATGACATAGGACGGTGGCAAGCTTGTTTCCTAAAGTGAACGATCTTGTATACATTCAAGTCGCCTCGGTGGAGAAGCCGAATGATGAGAAGGAATGTAAATCACGGATCGCGGACGTGGAAGAAGAATCGTTATTGATCGAAGTGCCGATCGAGATCGGGAGCGGACGCATCAGAAAGCTGTACATCGGGGACGAATTATCCGTGTATTTCCTGACAGAAAACGGAGTGAAAAACTACTTTAATACATATGTGCTCGGTTTTGCCGACGACGTTGTTCAATTAGTACGTATTTGCAAGCCTGAGCCGGAAACGATTACGAAAATCCAACGGCGCAATTTTTTGCGAGTGGTCGCCAAATTGGAAATCGCCGTGCTCATGAAGGACGGCGTGCGCTTTGTAACATATACGGAGGATGTTGGCGGCGGCGGGGTCTCCTTCAGCTGCAGCAGCGAATTTAAGCTGGCTCAGGGGGATCTGCTCTTTTGCTGGCTGCTCATCCCGTTCAAAAATGGTACGATCGACCATGTGCCTTTTGAAGCGGAAGTTGTTCGGATGAAGAAGCTGGAAACCGGGCGCACGATTGTCATGCTGAAATTCGTAAGCATTTCGGACCTTGAACGGCAAAAGCTGATTCGGTATTGCTTCGAGCGACAGTTTGATTTCAAAAATCGCTGATTTCATCCGCTCAATGGAGGTATTTCCGATTTCCCAATATGGATAAGCTATACATTAACGCATTGAAATCCACCCGTGTTCGTGTGGCTAACCAGGGAGGGAATCGAAATGAAAAAAACGCAAGACGACGAAATTTATACGGAACTGTTTCTGTCTTTCTCGGACAAGGTGGAAAGATGGATAAAACGGAGTTTACTGGTTTTATTGGCAGCATTATGCCTGTTTCAACTCTTGCTACGGATTCCAGAATTGCGATATGTTCTAGCCTCTGCAGACAAATATGAAGGGGTGCCCATTCACAGAGAACAAGGGAATTAATCGGGAAAAGCAAGCGCGTTTCTTTTGCATCCCTTTGTTATCTGTGGTATAATTTTCACGTCGCAGGCAATGCCTGCTTTTTTCTTGAGGATTTGTTTTGAGGAGGAATGCCCCTTTGGCAAGCGAGACGTCTACAACCCATGAGAAAATCAACATCGCCATCGACGGTCCTGCGGGGGCAGGGAAAAGTACGATAGCTCGAATGGTTGCCGGTAGACTGCATTATGTCTACGTCGATACCGGGGCGATGTACCGGGCGGCAACTTGGTATTTTCTGCAGCTAGGGATCGGACCAGACGAAGTGGACAAAGTGCTGCAGCATTTACCTGAATTGGATATCGAATTGCTGCCTGGAGAACAGGGGCAACAGGTCCGGGTGAACGGTCGAGACGTCACGGAAGAGATTCGCTCGTTAGCCGTGAATGCCCAAGTGTCCCGATATGCGCAAATCGAGGGGCTGCGCGATCGGCTTGTCTCATTGCAGCGGCAAATGGCTTTGCGCAAAGGCGTCGTCATGGACGGACGCGATATCGGCACTTGCGTATTACCTGATGCGGAAGTGAAGGTGTTCATGACCGCGAGCGTTGAGGAACGGGCACGTCGGCGTTACAAGGAAATGAAGGAGCAGGACAAGATTTCCTTCGATGACCTCGTGCGATCGATTGAAGAGCGAGACCGGCTGGACCGGGAGCGGGAGGTTTCCCCGCTGCGGCAGGCAGAGGATGCTCAGCTGCTGGATACGACGCAGATGTCCTTGGACGAAGTGGCCGACCACATCGTAGCAATGTGCAGAACCTATGGAAGTGAGAGTTGAGCCTGGATGATCTATCGTTTTTGTCGAAGTGTGCTTCGCATCCTCTATAAGCTGTTGTATCGCTTTGAGGTAAGCGGCTTGGAGCATATCCCCAAAGAAGGCGGAGTGCTCTTGTGCTCCAACCATTTAACTTTGCTTGATCCGCCGACCATCGGCATCATGGTGGAACGCAAGGTGCATTTTATGGCCAAGCAGGAATTGTTCAACATTTTCGGCTTCAGTTGGCTGATTCGGCAGCTAGGCGCTTTCCCTGTAAAGCGGGGGGGCGTAAGCAAAGAATCGATCAAAACCGCGCTGACCTTGCTCCGTAACGGTCACGTCATCGGGATTTTCCCGGAAGGCCGTCGGGTGAAAGACGCCGAGGCGAATATGATCGGCAAGAAAGGTGCGGCGACGTTCGCGCTTCGCAGTGACGCAGCGGTGATTCCGGTTGCGATTATTGGCACTTATAAATTGTTTCAGAAATTGCGCGTCGTTTACGGACCGCCGGTTGATCTGACGGAGTTCAAGGAGAATGGCGGACCTGACGCAGCCGAGCGAGCTACGGAGAAAATCATGGCCAGCATCGCCGAGCTGAAGAAGCGTTAATTTTTTCATGCCTTTGCCAGATGGGATGCATGAAGGCTGATAACATTTGGGAAGCTATACCTTAATGGATTGTTTTGAACTTCGCTACAAGTGGAAGCTCAAAAAGTCAATTTTTTACTTTGTGATCGAAAGCTGGCTTTTTGAACAACCTTTAGAGCGGGTTTAAATAAATGGGTTTTTGAATTGAGGAGGTTATTGACATGTCGGAAGAAACAAAAAATGTTCAAGAGGCTGCGGAAGTCGCTAGCCAGGATGAGATGGAGCAAATCGTCTCTTTGAAAAAAGGGGACACCGTCAAAGGAACGATCGTCAAAATCGAAGATAACCAAGCTTATGTAAGCATTGGATATAAATACGACGGTGTTATTCCTATTCGCGAGCTGTCCTCCGTACATCTCGACAATGCGGCGGATGCTGTGCAAGTAGGCCAAGAGGTAGAAACGAAAGTGGTCAGCATCGACGACGAGAAGGAACGCCTGGTGCTATCCAAACGTGCGATTGACAGCGAAAACGCTTGGGAAGAGCTGGAGAAGAAGTTCCAAAACGGCGAAGTCTTCGAAGTTACGGTTGCCGACGTCGTCAAAGGCGGGATTGTCGCTGACGTAGGCGTTCGCGGCTTCATTCCGGCATCGATGGTAGAACGTCACTTCGTTGAAGATTTCAGCGACTACAAAGGCCGCACGCTGCGCGTCAAAGTGAAAGAACTTGACCGTGAGAACAACAAAGTGATCCTTTCCCAAAAGGATGTGCTTGATGAAGAGTTTGAAGCGAACAAACAAAAAGTGATGGCTGAATTGAAAGAAGGCCAAGTGCTGGAAGGTACGGTTCAACGCTTGACTCAATTTGGTGCATTTGTTGACGTAGGCGGCGTAGACGGATTGGTACACGTATCCGAAATCGCATGGAACCATGTTGACAAACCTGCTGACGTCCTGTCCGAAGGCGACAAAGTGAAGGTGAAAGTGCTCAAAGTTGATCCGGAAAAAGGCAAAATCAGCCTTTCGATCAAAGCAGCACAACCAGGTCCTTGGGATACAGCGGCTGAGAAATTCCACACCGGTGACATTGTAACAGGCGAAGTTAAACGACTGGTGAACTTTGGTGCCTTCGTGGAAATCGCACCGGGGGTAGAAGGACTCGTTCATATCTCTCAAATTTCGCATAAGCATATCGGAACTCCGCATGAAGTGCTGAAAGAAGGACAAACGGTACAGGTGAAAGTGCTGGACGTGAACCCTAGCGAGAAACGGGTAAGCCTCAGCATTAAGGAAACGGAAGAAGCTCCGGCTCCTGCACCGAAGAGCGAAAGACCTTCCAAAGGCAGCAGCGTGAGAAAAGAAGACCTGGGCGACAACCCTAACGTATCGCTGAGCAACCAAGGCTTAAGCATCACGCTGGGCGAACGCTTCGGCGATAAACTCAGCAAACTGAAATAATCAGGTTTTAGTGGCTCGAACATCGGCGGACCCTGAAGAAGCGGGTTCGCCGTTTTTGTTGTTGACCGTTAGCCAAGCCATCTTTTTTTTGCTATGATGATTTACGTGTATCCGTAAATAAACGTGTGAAGCCTATATAGAGAATCAACTCCATTTTGAGGATCCAAAAATAAGTATTAGGAGGGATGTCAATGGCAAGACCCGTTGTGGCTATCGTCGGGCGGCCGAATGTGGGGAAATCCACGATATTTAACCGGATTATCGGTGACCGCCTGGCAATCGTGGAAGATAAGCCCGGGATTACGCGCGACCGGATTTACGGTGCGTCGGAATGGAACGGGAAACCGTTCAGCATCATCGATACAGGAGGGATTGAACTCGACGACGAGGAGCCGATTCTCAAATCGATCCGTATGCAGGCCGAACTCGCGATCGAGGAAGCCGATGTGATTGTTTTTATGTGTGACGCCAAGGCTGGCGTGACTACTTCGGACGAGGAGGTCGCCAATTTGTTGTACCGGTCAGGCAAGCCGGTCATTGTCGCGGTGAATAAGGTGGATAACATCGGCCGGATCGACAATATTTATGAGTTTTATAACCTCGGCTTTGGTGAGCCGATTGGGGTATCGGGCAGCCATGGCACGGGCATCGGCGATTTGCTGGATGCGATTGCGGATAATCTGCCGGAGCTCGCGGATGACGAATACGATGATGACGTGATCCGGGTCGCTTTGATTGGTCGTCCAAACGTGGGGAAATCCTCGCTGGTGAACGCGATCCTCGGTGAAGAGCGAGTCATCGTCAGCGATATCGCCGGAACAACCCGTGATGCGATTGATACGCCGTTCGAGAAAGACGGTCAACGGTACGTCCTGATCGATACCGCAGGGATGCGCAAACGCGGTAAGGTCTATGAAACGACGGAGAAGTACAGCGTTATGCGCGCCATGAAAGCGATCGAGCGGGCGGATGTGGTACTGGTTCTGATCAACGGCGAAGAAGGGATCATCGAACAGGATAAACATATCGCGGGATACGCTTATGAAGCCGGTAAAGCTTCCATTTTCGTCGTGAACAAATGGGATGTGGTTGAGAAGGACGATAAAACCATGCACCAATTTGAGCAAAGAATCCGCGACCACTTCCTGTTTATGACGTATGCCCCGATTGTTTTCCTGTCAGCTAAAACGAAGCAGCGTTTACATAAACTGTTGCCGGTGGTTCAGCACGTCGCAGATCAGCATGCGAAGCGCGTGCAGACCCATCTGCTAAACGATGTTGTGTCGGATGCAATCGCCATCAATCCTCCGCCAACGGACAAAGGGCGGCGCCTGCGAATTAATTACGTCACGCAGGTTGCGGTGAAACCGCCGACCATCGTGGTATTTGTCAACGATCCGGAGCTGATGCATTTCTCTTATGAACGGTACCTGGAGAACAAAATCCGGGCAGCATTTGATTTTGAGGGAACGCCAATCCGGCTGTTTACGCGGCGCAAGTCTGATGAAGGTTAGGGGAGAATAAGGTGATTTTACCCGTAATAGCTGTAATTGTTTGTTATTTGCTTGGCTCGGTTAGCTTCAGCGTCGTGTTGGCGAAAGCCTTGAAAGGCATCGATATTCGCCAGCACGGCAGCGGAAACGCGGGAGCCACCAACACACTGCGCGTACTGGGGAAAGGCCCGGCGATTCTCGTTCTGGCCCTGGATGTGCTTAAGGGGATTGCCGCAGTATGGATCGGCCGCTGGCTAGGCGACGGCGTCGAATGGATCGCCTCGCTGTGCGGCATCGCAGCAATCGTCGGCCATAACTGGCCGCTTTATTTCCGCTTTCGCGGCGGAAAAGGGATTGCCACCACGATTGGCGTGATGGCGACCTTGTTTTTCTTCCCTGCGTTGTACGCGGGGATCATTGCGATATTATCGATCGTTATTACCCGGTACGTCTCGCTTGGTTCGCTTATCTTCGTCTTCTTGACGCCGATTTTTCTGGCGGTCTCCGGCGAATTCGGCCCTTATTTCTGGGCGAGTCTGGTCATCTGCGTGTTCGCCTTCTGGAGACATCGCACGAATATCGTGAAGATCGTGCACGGCAAGGAAAATAAGCTGGGATCCAAAGGAGGAGATCGCGTTGTCTAATAAAGCCGCCGTGCTGGTGGCGGGCAGTTGGGGAACGGCACTCGCCAGTGTGCTCGCCGACAAAGACATGGAAGTTGCCTTGTGGACACGTAGCGAAGCGCAACAGGATGAAATCAATACGAAACATCGCAATGAACGTTTTTTGCCTGGCGTGGACTTGTCGCCTCGCCTTACGGCAACCACTGATTTGGAAGCCGCAGTGACCGGTGCGAAAGCGGTCGTGATGGTTGCGCCGTCCTCGGCGGTTCGTGAGGTTGCTCGATCACTAAAGCCTTTCTGGCATGAGGATATGCTGCTAGTGCATGCCACCAAGGGCTTTGAGATTGAGAGCATGAAGCGGATGTCGACGGTGATCGCGGAGGAACTCGGCTGTGAAGAGGGGCGTATTGTTGTATTGTCCGGTCCTAGCCATGCGGAGGAAGTTGTGAAACGCTGCCCGACCACTGTGGTTGTCGCTGCACAGGACGCGGCCCAGGCTGAATTGGCTCAGGACCTGTTCATGAACCCGTATTTCCGCGTCTACACCAATCGGGATATGGTAGGCGTGGAGCTTGCCGGGGCTTTAAAAAATATCATCGCGCTGGGCGCCGGAATGTCCGATGGACTGGGCTACGGGGACAACGCCAAGGCGGCACTGCTTACCCGCGGTCTTGCGGAGATTACGCGGGTCGGCGTTGAAATGGGAGCCAACCCGCTGACCTTTGCCGGTTTGGCCGGGGTCGGTGACCTGGTCGTGACGGCAACCAGCCGGCACAGCCGGAACTGGCGAGCTGGGTTTATGCTGGGCGAAGGCAAACCGCTGGAGGAAGTATTAACCCAGATGGGCATGGTTGTAGAAGGCATTCGCACAACGAAAGCGGCCCATGCCATCTCTGAGAAGTATCAGGTGCAGATGCCGATTGCGGCTCAGCTTTACCACGTCCTATTCGAGGGGCTGGACCCGCGCACCGCTGTAGAGGCGCTGATGGGACGCGACCGGAAAACGGAGATGGAAGTGATGTCCCTAGAAACCTGGGAACAATGGCACATTTGAGCGGAAGTTCAAAAATTCGTCTTTTGATCACGAAGCATCTTCAAAGTAGTGGATTCGACATCGAATCTTGAATTCAGCAGGGCCTTCCGTTGCTCACGTAGGTCTGCCTACGCTCCGCTACTCAGTCCCAGCTTCATCCAACCTTCTCGGTGCTGAAAAGCCGCCTTTTTGAACCTTTATTGAAATTGGAGTTACCAGACACGGCTTTTGATATCGCCGTTAGAGCCCGTTTTGCTGGGGAATATCACCTTTACCTCCGCCCTCTCATACATTGGTTGAAGAGGACAACGGAGGAGGCGAAAGCGTGAGCAAGATATCCAAAGAGGCCTTGAATGCCATCAACAAGAAGACGGGTAAAGCGATCTCGGAAAGTTCGGTCAAAAAGCTGGCCAGCACCGTAAAGCCATCAACCATTCAAAATGAAGCCGAACTACGTAAGCTGATCAAGCAAGTATCGGCGATGGCGAAAGTTCCCGTGTCGGAAAGCACGATTCACGAGATCGTGAACGCCGTGAAAAAAAGCGGCATGAATCCGTCCAATATGGAAGCCTTAATGAAGTTAATGCTTAAAAAATAAATAAAGGTGATCCTTATTGCCCTTAAGCTCTGCGGCCGTATGCCGCGGGGCTTTGTTTAGTTTTGGCCAGCGCGTAGCCTGAAAGACCGCATAATGCTATAATATGGATCATATTAAAGCAAAAAATAGTAGGTGAAATAAACAGATGGATGCAATGACGAAGATGTGGCTATCGATCGCCGCCGTATTGATCATGGGGGTCTCGGTCTTTTTGATCACATTTGCACGGACGAAAACCAAAGGGTGGATTAAGGGAATCTTATCGCTCCTTGCCTTTTTTATTATGCTGGTGGGCTTTTTGACCGGGCTTGTGTCGATTACTTGACAGAACCTCTACATCACTGAACCCAAGAGAAGAGGAAGAGATATGCAACAACAAGATAGCAAAGCCTATGCCGATTTAACCGAAGAATTATGTAAGCTGGCCGAAAGCTGTGGAATGGAGGGCAAGTGGCTGCTAGGGGGAAGCTGCGGATTGTGGCTCCAGGGGGTTGAGCTTGCGACGGTTCCGCGGGATATCGACGTCTATGCGGATCTGGCGACCGCCGACCGGCTGCACGAGCGGCTCCGGCAGTTTGCGACGGACCAGCCGCGTCATGACCGGAGCGGAATCTATACCTCCCGGTTAAGCCATTACCGTATTGGCGAGTCGACAATTGAGCTGGTAGGCGGATTTGAAGTCCATACCGCCGGGGCGTTCTATCGGACGGAGATAGAAGCGTTGCTAGCGCCGGCCGCGCAGCGTGTGAAATTGCGTGATAGCGCTTTATGGGTCATGCCGTTAGCCCATGAATTGGTGTTTAACCTCCTGCGCGAGCGTCCGGATCGCTATTTGCCGATTGCGGGGATGATCCGTAAAGAGCCGGATCGACATCTGCCCCTGTTGGACGAGCTGTTGAAACGGAACGAATGGTCGGCGGATTGGGTTGGACGGATGGCTGAGTTGTTGGATCGCCCGCTGCTCTCTCGGCCATGGCGCGAATATCGCGGCAGGAAGGCTTAAGGAGCGGATCGTGGAAGGACGTATTACGTTTCTGCCGTCCGGGAAAACCGTTCAAGTCCGGCCGGGCACTTCGGTTCTGAGGGCTGCCCGTGGAGCTAGAATTCATTTAGCGACGCGATGCGGTGGGAATGCCGGCTGTCTGATGTGCAAAGTTCAGGTCGATCCGGAGCACGCTGCCGCGTTAACTCCTCCGAGCGATGCGGAGCGCCGCAAGCTTGGCCCGCTGTTGGACCAGGGGATGCGCCTGGCCTGTCAGGCGAAGATCCGGGGGGATGTGGTGGTTCAGCTGCCGAAGGACCCGCTCAAGGCGGCGATTCGCAAACAGCTGGAACGGCAGCGGGAAGAGGAGGAATTATGGTAACGGCAAGTACGGAAGGGGATAAGGTGAGATTTTCAACATGACGAAGTTACGTTATTTAAAGCATACCTGCTTGAGATCAGCGGCGCTGGTTGTCTTATTGGCGTTAACGACCTCGCTGCTGTCAGGCTGTTTGTACCGCGGGGAGAGGCAGCAGGGCGGCCCGGTTTCCTATATGGAGAGCGTGGACCGGGTTCAACGGGCTTTGGATCGTTTTCAGGAAGATAAGGGGATCCTGCCGATCATTACTGCCGGGGAGGATACTCCGCGATACGAGAAATACAAGATCGATTTGAACCAATTGAAGCGGGAAGGTTATTTGGATGAGCTTCCGGCGGCAGCCTTTGAGCAGGGCGGAAGCGTCTATTTTCTCGTTATCGATGAAGAAACCGACCCTACGGTTAAAGTAATGGATTTAAACACGATTCAGAAGGTGAACGACGTCCAGCACAAAGTGCTGAGCTACCGTACAAGCCACGGAGATGCTCTCCCGGGCGAGGCCAATGGTGAGGTCTATCCGGGTTTGTATACGGTTGATCTCCCGTTGCTTAAGGCCGACAGCTTGGCATTGACCAGTGTCTATTCCGGGGAGACCCTTTCCTACCTGATGGACAAGCAGGGCAATGTGTACGTGGATTACGCTTTTGATATTATGCAGGCGATCGATCAGTCTGGGAAAACGCCGCAAGGCGACGAAGATCTGCGCACCTGGTTGACGGACCGCTCCGCGTTCGTTCCGGTGAAGTCGCCGCCTTACCGTTGGAACGGAAGCGAACCCGTACCATATCTCAATTAAGAAGAAACCTCTCGAATGATTTCGGGAGGTTTTTCTTTTCTCTCTTCTCCTATCCCTGAGGCGTCATACTTTTTCCGATAGAGTCATACAAATGGGAGTATGGCGGTTAAGTGCCCGCCTTGTTCGGGTTGAATGAGCGGCCCCGCAAAAAAAACGGGCTTGGACGGTTTTAACCGTCATATTCTCGCATCTGGTACATAAGATGTTACTAGTCCAAATGCATGTACGAGTTTACGCCGCTTCGTTCAGGTTCTTTCCACAGGTTTGCGGCGGCGGACACGGGCAAGAGGGGCTGCCGCTCCTGCCGCAGCAGCGAGGCCCAAAATCATGACGAATCACGAAGCGGATGCTCTCGGGGCATTTTTCCTTCGGCGAAATTTGAGGAGGGGATATCATTGGTATTGGAGAAAGTGGACATTTTTAAGGACATTGCCGAACGAACTGGAGGCGACATCTATCTAGGGGTCGTCGGTGCCGTCCGTACCGGGAAGTCGACCTTTATTAAGCGATTCATGGAAACTGTCGTACTCCCGAACATCGCAAATGAAGCAGATCGAGTCCGCGCGGTAGATGAACTTCCGCAAAGCGCCGCCGGCAAAACTATTATGACGACCGAACCGAAGTTTGTCCCGAACAATGCGGTGCAAATCAAGGTGGCTGAAGGACTCGAGGTAAACGTAAGACTCGTCGATTGCGTCGGATACGCCGTGGAAGGCGCAAAAGGCTACGAGGACGAAAATGGGCCGCGAATGATCTCCACCCCATGGTTTGAAGAACCGATTCCGTTCCAAGAGGCTGCGGAAATCGGAACGCGCAAAGTCATCCAGGAACATTCCACGTTAGGGGTTGTCGTGACGACGGATGGAACGATCGCCGATATTCCGCGTTATTCTTACGTGGAATCTGAGGAGCGGGTTGTTGCCGAACTGAAGGAGGTCGGCAAGCCATTTGTGCTGGTGATCAACTCGACGCGTCCAAACAGTGAGGAAACACAGCAACTCCGCGGTGAGTTGGCCGCAAAATATGACATTCCGGTCCTTGCGCTCAGCGCAGCGACAATGACGGAAGAAGACGTGACCGGTGTCCTCCGGGAAGTTCTGTATGAGTTCCCGGTACATGAGGTCAACGTCAACCTGCCTAGCTGGGTGATGGTACTGAACGAGAACCACTGGCTGCGCACCAATTTTGAGAACTCCGTCCGTGACACGGTTAAGGATATTCGCCGTCTGCGCGATGTCGACCGGGTTGTCGGAAATTTCATGGAATACGATTTTATCGATCGAGCTGGTCTGAGCGGACTGAATATGGGTCAAGGTGTAGCGGAGATCGATCTGTATGCGCCGGATGATCTGTATGATCGCATCCTGATGGAAGTGGTGGGTGTAGAAATTCGCGGCAAAGACCATTTGCTGCAGCTGATGCAGGAATTCACGCACGCGAAACGGGAATACGACCGGTTCGCCGAGGCGCTGGAAATGGTCAAAACGACCGGTTACGGTATCGCTGCGCCGACGCTTGCGGAAATGGCGTTGGATGAGCCAGAGCTGATCCGTCAAGGCTCCCGCTTCGGGGTAAGGCTGAAGGCGACGGCACCATCGATCCATATGATCCGCGTCGATGTCGAGTCGGAATTTGCGCCGATCATCGGGACCGAGAAGCAAAGCGAAGAGCTTGTCCGCTACCTGATGCAGGATTTCGAGAACGATCCGATCAAGATTTGGGAATCCGACATCTTCGGCAGATCCCTGCACTCGATCGTACGCGAAGGCATTCAAGGCAAAATTGCCATGATGCCGGATAACGCACGTTACAAGCTGCAGGAAACGCTGGGGCGGATTATCAACGAAGGCTCCGGCGGCCTCATCGCCATCATTCTATAGGTAATTAAAAATTCGGCTTTTGATCACGAAGCTAACCTGAGGAAGCGGAGTCGGCGTCGAATCTTGAATTCAGCCGGGCCTTCCGTTGCTCACGTACCTCTATGTACGCTCCGCTACTCAGTCCCTAGCTTCATCCAACCTTCTCGGTGCTGAAAAGCCGAATTTTTATCTTTACTAATTGCAATTCCTCCTCAATGACCGCGCGTATGCTGTATTTTGGCTGCGTGCGGTTGTTTTGTTATTTGGGGGGAGGAAAGGTCCAATTTGTAGGGCGAATTGAGGAAATATCGCCGGGAAGCCTTGAAATAGCTTGAAATTATGCATGGGCTGTATTACTATAAATTTGTTCCGCGTCCCCGAAAGCGCGATTTCATCACGTTTTTCGGGAACTTGTACGTAATGAATTGCATAAATCACGTATATTCTGCGGTAAAACGGAAACACAAATAGCAAGTGGTATTATTTTCCTTGGTGGGAGGTGAAATACACATGAACAAATCCGATTTGATTGCTCAAGTTGCAGAAAGTACTGAGCTGTCCAAGAAAGACGCGACTAAAGCGGTTGACGCCGTTTTTGATGCGATTTCCACAGCGCTGCAGAACGGAGATAAAGTTCAACTGGTTGGCTTCGGTAACTTTGAAGTCCGCGAGCGTTCCGCCCGTAAAGGCCGCAACCCGCAAACCGGAGAGGAAATCGAAATCCCTGCGAGCAAAATTCCTGCTTTCAAACCAGGTAAAGCGCTCAAAGACGGAATTAAATAAAGATTTCTACGTATCTTCCGTGCAAAAGACCGTGGGCTTCTCGTTCACGGCTTTTTCTTTTCATGGAGGCTTAAAAAAGAAGCAGTCTGTCAAAAATGTGAAGGGGGAGGCGCTGCCACATGGATAACCAGCAACACGGTAACGATCCATCTGCCGCGGGCGGAGACTATTTCGTGGTTAAGGCCAAAGAACAAGGCGTTACGGTCATCGGGCTGACCCGGGGGAAGGATACGCGGTTTCACCACACCGAGAAGTTGGACAAGGGTGAGGTGCTCATCGCCCAATTTACCGATCACACCTCCGCCGTCAAGATTCGCGGCAAAGCGCTCGTCTATACGAAGCACGGCTTGATCGATACGGAAGAATGATTTTCAAATCTGCAGGCATAGCCTGCTTTTTTTCTATGTAGAATGGGGTATAAGAACCGTATGGACAAAGGCAGATTTGCGCTGTCCGAGTGTACCAGAAGGGAGAATGCCCCATGAAACGGAACATAGCCGTTCGGGCCATCCTGTTAACGTTCGTCTGCGCGCTGGCGATGGCGGGCGCAGCTTGGCTTGGCGAGCATCCTGCCCGGGAGCGGCAAGTGGCAGCGGTGTTTGCCGGTACGTCCCCGGCGGAGTTAACCGAAGAGAACCTCGTGGACGCCTTGGCCCCGCTGCAGCTTCCGGTGCCCATCGCTAAAGTGGAGCTGAACCGGGATATTTTGTCCGTTGACCTGAAGGTTGAGGGCGACCAGGTTCGTGCAGCAGACGTGTACCGGGGAATGGCGGAAATGATCTCGTTTGCGTTCGAACGCACCAACAATATCGATCAGCTGCTGCTGAGATTGATGGCGGAGGACCGTTGGCTTGGCACCAAATATCTGCTGCTGGCTGCCGATGTTCGGCGTACCGAATTTTCGGCCGAGGAGCTGGACCTTCTTCGGCATGTCGGGAGCGGTGAGATGCCCGAAGAGTTGCGGTTGCGCATGCGGATGACGGAAACAAAGCTGTGGCAGTCTCGTTTTCTACAGGAGTAACCGGTGAATTGACCGATGAGTTGATTTCGCGTATAGCCTCTGTGCGCAGTGAAAAAACATATGCTATAATAGACAAGATTGTGACATCTTTATTACTGAAAGATCAGCGGCTCGGAGGCAAAGGATGAAACCTTATCGCATAACAGAATTGGCAAATAAATATGTCAGTTACGACATGATTACCGCATACACGGCGCTTCCGGAGTTTCCGGTGCCCCGTGTTCGTTTGCTTTATACGTTTTTAACCGAGCGGGAGGGGCTGTCGCTGGAGTCAGCTGAGACCTGTGCGCTGGCCGCGTTCCTCGTGCAGCTTGGCATGGACACCCATGATCGCATCGATCTGGAGTCCGGACTGGGGGAAGCAACCCGGGCCATGCGTTCGCGCCAGCTCAAGGTGCTGGCCGGTGACTATTTCAGCGGCGTGTTTTATCATCTGCTAGCTGGAGCCGGGGAGATCGGCATGGTCCCGTTGATGAGCTCGGCCATCTGTGAGGTGAACCGCTTGAAGGTCCAGCTGTACAGCAAGTTGAAGCAGATGTTATTGCCTGCGGAAGACTATCTGAAGGAATGCGTCCATGTCAAAATGGGGCTTTTTCTTTCTTTTACGGAGATCCTGGACAAGTCGGTCCAAAGCTTATGGCAGAAGCTGCTGGCGGAGTTAAGCCGCTGTGAAGTCATGCTGGAAGAAATCCGGTCTACTTCTGAGCTGCCGCACGAACGTAAAGGTTACGCCTATTTGCGCATCATGGAAACCGGATCCTCCGAGGATAAAACTGCGCTCTCCACCCGCAAAGTCGGCGAGCGGGACTGGTCGCTAATGCTTGTGAAATACAATATCAAGGAACAACTGCTGTCTATGCTGCACCAATCGGTGGATCACGTCCAATCGCTGCTGCATGAATGCAAGAAGGAAACCGCGCGAACGGAGCTCAAATCGATTCTTGAGCCGTTTATCGCTGTGCTTTCACCGTCACGCCGTTCCGTGCAAGAAGGGTAGGGGGATTAGTAAATGAGCCAAACATCTTCATCCGAGACCAAAGAGCAGTTCGTGCATTCTGTATTCGAGAGCATCGCTCCGAAATACGACATGATGAACGACTTGCTTAGCTTCAGGCGTCACAAAGCGTGGCGGAAATTCACGATGGCCAAAATGAACATGTCCCCCGGGGAGACCGCGCTTGACCTGTGCTGCGGTACCTGTGATTGGACGATCAGCATGGCGGAAGCCAGCGGGGGGCAGATCATCGGCCTGGATTTTAGTGAACGGATGCTGGAATACGGACGCCTCAAAGTAAAGGAGCGCGGGCTGGAGTCGCGGATCACCTTGGTTCAAGGGAATGCGATGGAGCTGCCGTTTGAAGACAACCGGTTTGATTACGTGACGATCGGTTTTGGTCTGCGTAATGTACCTGATCTCCGCCAGGTGCTGCGGGAAATGCGGCGCGTCGTAAAACCTGGAGGAAAGGTGGTTTGCCTGGAATTGTCCAAGCCAACCTGGCAGCCGTTCAAAGGACTTTATTATTTTTATTTTCAAAATGTGCTTCCGATGCTTGGCAAACTGGTGGCAAAACGATATGAACAGTACAAATGGCTTCCCGATTCCCTCGTCCAGTTTCCTGGCCGTGCGGAGCTGGCGGAGATTTTCCGGGAGACGGGACTTACCCGGGTTGAAGCGTATCCTTTAACCGGCGGAATTGCCGCCTTGCACATCGGAACGAAGGAGACGCAACATGTTTAAGAAAATGGTAATTTTCCTGCAAATGATCAAGTTTGAACATACGGTATTCGCTTTACCGTTCGCTTTCATGGGCGCGCTGCTCGGGTCTGAAATGATTAACCATGAGCTGCCGTCCTGGGCACAGATCGGGTGGGTGCTGTTGGCGATGTTTGGCGCACGAAGTGCGGCGATGGGGCTGAACCGTCTTATTGACCGGGTCATCGATGCGAAGAACCCTCGTACCGCAAACCGCGCAATCCCGGCGGGACTTTTAAAAATAGGCGAAGTCGTGTTGTTCATCATTCTCTCTTTTGCCTTGTTGTTCTGGGCCGCTGCTGAGCTAGACCCCTTAGCATTAAAGCTGTTGCCTATCGCCGTCATCATGTTGGTTTTGTACTCCTACACGAAACGTTTTACTTGGCTCTGCCACGTCATACTGGGTCTGACGATCGGCTTAGCTCCTCTCGGCGGCTGGGCGGCTGTAACTGGACAAGTTGATTGGACAGCAATGGTATTTTATGTAACGATTACCTTTTGGATTGCCGGCTTCGATATCATTTACGCCTGCCAGGACGTTGATTTCGATACGAAGGAAGGTCTTTATTCCATTCCTGTTCGGTTTGGTGTCGCTAAATCGCTGAAGATTGCTCAAGCGTTTCATATCATCACCGCGCTGGGCTTTATCGCTTTGCTGCTGTTGACGGATTTGGGCTGGTGGTATGTCGTGGGCATGATTATTGCGTATGCTATTTTGTTTTACGAGCACCATATCGTTTCTCCGAGCGATCTCAGCCGGCTGCAAACCGCGTTCTTCACCATGAACGGCGTGCTGAGCATCGTTGTGTTTTCCTTCACATTGATTGATTTGGTGGTGCGACATTTCTAATGGATAAAGGGAAATCGATTGTTGTCGGCATAACTGGGGCCAGTGGTTCGATCTATGGAGTGAAGCTGATTGAAACGCTGTTAGGTATGAACTTCCTCGTGCATCTCGTTGTATCCAATGCAGGGTGGCGAGTGATCAAGGAGGAGCTCGGTTGGAACACGAGCGATCGGGAGGCGACGCTGGAGGAACATTTTGGTCAGCTTCCCGGGAAGCTGGTATACCATCCGATCGCGGATATTGGGGCTTCGATCGCCAGCGGTTCTTTCCTCACGCACGGGATGATCGTTATGCCTTGTTCGATGGGAACCCTGTCTTCGATCGCAAACGGAACGTCCGACAATCTGATGGCTCGGGCAGCCGATGTCATGCTGAAGGAAGGCCGGCCGCTTGTGCTGGTGCCACGCGAAACGCCACTGCATGCGATCCATTTGGAGAACATGCTGAAGCTGGCTCGACTTGGCGTGCGCATCATCCCGGCGATGCCGGCATTTTATTTCGGACCGCAGACCATTGATGATCTGGTCCGGTTTTTAGTTGGTAAAGTGCTCGACAATCTGGGCATCGAGCATGCGTTATTCAAGAGATGGGGGGATCAGAATGAACAATCGGGAGAATGAAGACATCCTCATCGGCCAAATCAAATACAGCAACGTCTGGCCCGTATTTCATTATTTTGATGTGACGCGCCTGTCCCAAGTGAGCCAACTCGTCACCGAGGTCCCTTCGAAGCTGAACCGCCGGATGCTTGGCGGGATGCTGGATATTTCCCCGGTGTCTTCTTTTGCCTACGGGTACGGCTCGGAGCGGTTCCTGCTGCTGCCGGATCTTTCCGTCAGCTCCGATGGGCCGGTGGGTTCGATTCTGCTGTTCTCGCGGAAGCCGCCGGAGGAAATTGCGAACGGCAAGATCGCGCTAACGAATACGTCGGCAACTTCGGTCAATTTGCTGAAGATCATTATGGAAAAAGCGTACGGTGGCAAACCTGAGTATTGGGACAGTGAGCCTGATTTGGATCTGATGATGGCAGAAAGCGACGGCGCGCTGTTGATCGGTGATCACGCGATTCAGGCATCCTGGCGGGATCACGATTATATCGTTACCGATTTGGGGGAAGTTTGGAAATCATGGACCGGCTATGGTATGACCTTTGCGGTCTGGGCCGTTCAGAAGTCGTTTGCCGAAGCCCACGGCGACTATTTGGCTGAAGTGACGGAAGCCTTTGTGGAAAGCAAACGTAAGAGCTTAAGTGATGTATCCCCGCTCGTGGCCAAGGCTTGCGCCGAAATTGGCGGTACGGCGGATTATTGGCGGCATTATTTTACTCAGAACATCCGCTATGATTTTAATGAATCGCACCGCCAAGGACTTTCGTTGTATTTTGACTATGCCTATGAAATGGGGCTGCTGGATCATCGAGTAGAGCTGGAGATATGGAGTGACAATTTGCTGACACGGGTGAAAGAATGAAACTACTGGATATTTTCGGTGCGTTAAAAAAAGATATGGATTTTATCGAACGCCAGCTGTACCGCAGCATCGACGGCGATGACGATCTGCTCAGCGAGACGTCCCTGCACTTGTTGAAGGCAGGCGGGAAGCGGCTGCGGCCGGTCTTCGTATTGCTTGGCGGGAAGTTTGGGAACTACGATCTGCAGAAGCTGCAGTATATCGCTGTGCCGCTGGAGCTCATCCATTCGGCGTCACTCGTTCACGATGACGTGATCGACGATGCCGACACGCGGCGGGGCAAAGCGACGGTAAAGTCGAAGTGGGATAATCGGATCGCCATGTATACCGGCGACTACATCTACGCCAAGGCCCTGATGCAGGTATCCGAGCTCGCAAATCCATACATACACCGCATACTGGCCAAAGCGATGGTGCAGATGTCGATCGGGGAAATGGAGCAGATCCGCGATTTTTTCAACACGGAGCAAAGCGTACGCAACTATTTGCTGCGCATCCGGCGGAAAACCGCTTTGCTCATCGCCATCAGCTGTCAGCTGGGAGCCATGGCGGCAGATGCTCCGGCCAAAGTGAGTGCGCTGCTGTACCGGTACGGGTACAACGTGGGCATGGCCTTCCAGATTCGCGACGATCTGCTTGATTTATTTGGTACTGAGAAGACGATCGGTAAACCGCCGGGCAGCGATATGCGCCAGGGCAACATCACGCTTCCTGTGCTTTACGCTCTGCAGGAGCCTGATTTAAGAGAGCCGCTGCTTCGGGAAATTCGCGGCATCCAGGCCGGAGACGGCAGCGGGGATGTGTCCCGTGCGATCGAAATGATTCGGACAAGCCCGGGCATTGGCAAAGCGGAGGCGTTGGCCGACCGCTATATTGCAAAAGCGCTGGCGGCGTTGCAGCAGCTGCCGGATACAGCGGCGCGCTCCCATTTACAGGACATTGCAGAATTTGTTAACAAACGCTCCTATTAATCTTATCGCTTTACCTGTTTCGCAAGTTTCTGGTAAAATGCAGGTGAAACCGCCTTCCTGGAGGAAGGTGGGAATGAGGTTTGAATCGCAAATGATGCTGTTAAATTCGGGAGGGGAACCATGGAAAGAACGTTTTTAATGGTTAAGCCGGACGGCGTACAGCGCGGGCTGATCGGCAGAATTATCAGCCGGTTCGAGGATAAGGGATTTCAACTCGTCGCAGGCAAGCTGGTTCAAGTGACAGAAGAGCAGGCGAAGAGACATTATGCGGAGCATGAGGGCAAGCCTTTCTTTGACGAACTGGTGGGCTTCATTACTTCTGGGCCGGTATTTGCCATGGTATGGGAAGGGGATGACATCATTAACTTGTCCCGCATGGTCATCGGCAAGACGAAAGTCACCGAGGCGCTTCCCGGCACGATTCGGGGGGATTTTGCCGCCCATACGCCGTTTAATCTGATTCATGGTTCCGACGGAGTAGAGAGTGCGGAGCGAGAAATCGCCAACTTCTTTGAGCCTCATGAGCTACTACAGTATACGAGAAGCGTGAGCCCATGGATTTGAACCGGATTTTTCCCGACATCCCTCGGGTAGACAACACAGAGACGGCACCGGATCCGGATTATCTCGGCTTTATCCAGAACATTAAAAAAAGCACGGGTATCGATTTGGCCCAATACAAGGAAGCGCAAATGAAGCGGCGTTTGACGACGCTGCGCAATAAGAACGGCTATTCGAAGTTTGCGGATTTTTATACGGCGATGCTGAGCAACAAGCAGTTATTTTATGAATTTTTGGACAAGATGACGATTAACGTATCTGAATTTTGGCGCAACCCCAATCGCTGGGAAGTGCTGAGGGACTCGGTGCTGCCGGGGCTGGCCGCCGGGCGGCCCCGGCTGAAGGTGTGGAGCGCGGCCTGTTCGACGGGAGAGGAGCCATACACGTTGGCGATGATTCTCGCAGATCTGGGGCTTCTAGCGAACACCTATTTGCTGGCAACGGACATTGATGAAGGAGCGCTCGGGAAAGCCCAGGAAGGATTATATCTGGAGCGTTCGCTGAAGGATGTGCCGAAGGCGGTCGCCGAGCGTTATTTTACGCCGGAAGGCCCGATGTTCCGCTTTGATCCGAAGCTGAAGAAGGCCGTCACGTTCAAGAAGCAAAACCTGCTGCTCGATCCGTTTGAAGAGGGCTTTGACCTGATCGTTTGCCGCAACGTGATGATTTATTTTACCGAAGAAGCAAAACAAGGGCTTTATCATAAGTTTTCGCGTGCGCTGCGTCCCGGCGGCGTCCTGTTCGTCGGCAGCACGGAGCAAATTTTCTCCCCTGGCCAATACGATTTGGAAGCGGCGGAAACGTTCTTTTATCGTAAGAAGGGGGAAGGGAACAACGGAGCGAGCAACTGAATTCAAGATTCGAAGTCGAATTCGCTTCACACGAGCTACTTCATGATTAAAAATTTTGGGTTCTTAGCGCCGAGAAGGTTGGATGAAGAGGTGAGTGAGTAGCGGAGCGTAGGGAAACCTACGTGAGCAACGGAGCGAGCATCTGAATTCAAGATTCGATGCCGTATTCGCTTCACATGAGTTACTTCGCGATAAGAAGCCAAAACGATAGTATAGAATGGTTTGATCTTTCCTATACTTGGACCATATAGTCAATGGAGGTCAGATCATGGACAAGCGAAAAGTGATCGAAGCTTATCGGCGGGGATTCTTGACGCCGCAGGAATGCGCGCAGGTGCTTGGCATCGAAGGTTCGCACCTCAAGGTGATGCTTGAGGATTTTCCGGTGGATCCCCGGCGTTCCGCCGCTTTGGAAAATCAACCAGCTTCAGGCCTCAGATAAGCTGCAAGCGCCCATACCAGTTAAATAGCGCCGACATCGCCAGGCAGGGCGGGGAACGGCGCTTTTTGCGTTCTTGGTTGAAGCGTTCTTGACAGCCGTCAGGGGAGCTTCCTATAATAGTTATAAATTCAGGTCAGGAGAGATTTCATCCATGAACGATTCGGACGACCCGGAGAGTAGCGACACGGTACAATTTTTCAATAATCTATTCATTGAGGAATTTCAGGCATAGCCTGCGTCAATTTGGTGACGGCGGGTTATGCCTTTTTGCGTTTGTTTACCCGCCGGAATGACAGCTTCAAACGACGCCGGGGGAAACTTTTGGAGGTGGAAATGAGTTGTTGGGACTTTTAGTTGTCTTCATATTAATTTTGATTAATGCCTTTTTTGCTGCATCGGAAATCGCCTTGATCTCCTTGAACGATAATAAAATTAAAGCGATGGCGGGGCAGGGCCACCGGAAAGCGAAGGTTATCGTAGGTTTGCTTGGCGAGCCCAGCAAGTTTCTGGCGACGATTCAAATTGGCATCACGCTTGCGGGCTTTTTTGCCAGTGCCTTCGCCGGGGAAAGCTTTGCCGACGACCTGGCGGCTTATTTAATCCGCATGGGGCTGCCGATTCCCGAAAACGTGCTTAGCACGATATCGCTGATCATCATCACTTTGTTGCTCTCATACTTCCAGTTGGTGCTGGGGGAGCTGGTGCCGAAACGGGTAGCCATGAACAAGGCCGAAGCGATGGCGATGTTTGCGGCTACGACGTTGTCCATCTTGTCGAAGGCGACCTCGCCGTTCGTGAAGCTGCTGACCACGTCCACCAACATGTTGGTGCGGCTGTTTGGCATCGATCCGAACGCTAAGGAGGAGGAAGTCTCCGAGGAGGAGATCCGCATGATGTTGGATACCGGAGAGGAAATGGGGACGATCCAGCCTAGCGAGCGCCTGATGATTAACAACATCTTTGATTTTGACAATTTGACGGTGTCCGATATCATGACGCACCGGATTGACGTCGTAGCTATCCCGGCCGATGCCGATCAGCAGACCGTGGCTGAAATTGCCGATAAGGAGCAATATACCCGCTTCCCGGTGTATGAGGATACAGTTGACAATATGATTGGAATATTGCACAGTAAGGATTTGATTCGCTTTTTACGCAACGGGGAGAAGGAGCATTGGAATTTACAGGAGCTGGTGACGCCGCCTTATTTTATTCCGATCTCCAAAAAAACGAATGAACTGTTCGAGGAAATGCAGCAAAACCGCATTCATATGGCCATCGTTGTAGACGAATACGGAGGAACCGCCGGCATCGTGACGATGGAGGATTTGCTGGAGGAAATCGTCGGCAACATCTATGACGAACACGACGAAGAGGAACGGGAATACGAGCAGGTTGGCGAAGGCAGTTATCTGTTCAGCGGTACGATGTCCCTCGACGATGCCCAGGAGATCTTGGATATTAAGCTTCCGATCGAACACTACGATACGCTAAGCGGATTTATGATCGGGCAGTTGAAGCGGATTCCGACGGTGAATGAAATACCGGAATTCGAATACGGGGGTTATGTCTTCGCTGTCCGAGAAGTTGGTCAGCATCGCATTCGCAAGCTCGCAGCCACCCGACTGACCGACCCGGAACAAGCATTTTCAGTTCATCCGGTTTCCATGGATTCTTAAGATTTAGCAAGTCCCCGGATTTTGGTGAACCTCGAAGCGTGAGGCGCGAAAATCCGGGCCCGGCTTGGCCTCGTGCCGCTTACGGTGCGAGAAATCGGAGATTGCATGAGCAGGATAAGTGAATTCACTACGTGACAGAATGCATCAAACAATATTATAATGAGCAAAGATATCATCGGGTTTTAGTTCTTTACAGTTTAACAGTTTAAAGGGGGAACGCAGCATCATGAGTTTGCGATACTTAACAGCCGGGGAGACGCATGGACCCCAGTTGACTGCGATTATTGAAGGCTTGCCCAGCCATTTGCAGCTGGATTTTGAAGCGTTGAATTTTGAGTTGGCCCGTCGTCAGAAAGGGTATGGCCGCGGCCGTCGGATGCAGATCGAGAAAGATACCGCGAAGATCGTCGGGGGAGTCCGGCACGGGTATACAACAGGAGCGCCGGTGGCACTGGTTGTGGAGAATAACGACTGGAAGCATTGGCAGAAAATCATGAACATCGAGCCGATCGAAGGCACGGACGAGGAGAAACGCAGAGTACATCGTCCCCGTCCAGGGCATGCCGATTTAAACGGAGGCTTGAAATATAACCATAAAGACCTGCGGAACGTGTTGGAGCGTTCGAGCGCACGCGAAACCGCTGTTCGCGTGGCGGTTGGTGCGGTGGCCAAGCAGCTCCTGGGGCGCTTTGGCATCCGGATCGCCGGGCATGTCATTCGCATCGGCGAAATTGAAGCACCGCCGCATAACCTGCCGCTGGACGAGTTGGCTCGAGTCACCGAAGCTTCTTCGGTGCGGGTTGCCGACCTTGAGACGGAGAAGAAGATGGAAGCCTACATCGATAAAATCAAGGAGGAAGGCGACTCCATCGGCGGCATCGTCGAATGTATCGTTGAAGGCGTTCCGGTCGGACTGGGAAGCCATGTGCAGTATGACCGCAAGCTGGACGGCCGTATCGCGCAAGCGGTAATGTCGATTAACGCGTTTAAGGGCGTGGAAATCGGCATCGGTTTTGAAGCCGGGAAGCTGCCAGGCTCCAAGGTTCATGACGAAATTTTGTACAGCGAGGAGCGCGGCTATTACCGGGCGACCAACCGGCTCGGCGGCTTCGAGGGCGGGATGACCAACGGCATGCCAATCGTCGTTCGCGGCGTAATGAAGCCGATCCCGACGTTATACAAACCGCTGCAAAGCGTCGACATCGACACCCGCGAGGCGTTTGCTGCTCAGGTGGAGCGCTCTGATGCTTGTGCAGTGCCAGCCGCGAGCGTTGTGCTCGAGAACGTGGTCGCTTGGGAAGTGGCCAAAGCGTTCCTGGAGAAATTCGGCGGCGATTCGATCGGGGAGATCGAGCGTAATTATAAGGGATATTTGGCTCAACTGGAGGAATATTGATGCGAACGCTGCAGGTCGATTTGGGCGAACGTTCTTATCCGATTTATATCGGCGGCGGCTTGCTGGGAAAGGCCGGGGATTTCTTCGAGCAGCATAAGCTGTCGGCGAAGAGCCCTGTCTTAATCGTTACCGATGACCATGTCGCGCCGAAGTATCTGCCGGTTGTCGAAGCCTCGCTGCAGGCCAAAGGCTATCGTACGGTCAGCAAAGTCGTGAAGGCCGGTGAAAAATCCAAATCGCTGGAGGTTTATGAGGATGTCATGACTACGGCGATTGAAGGCGGTTTGGACCGCCGTTCTGTGGTCGTTGCGCTGGGCGGCGGCGTCGTCGGCGATTTGGCTGGCTTCGTGGCGGCAACGTATATGCGAGGCGTAGCGTTTGTGCAAATGCCTACCACGATCCTGGCTCACGACAGCAGTGTCGGAGGCAAGGTGGCCGTCAACCATCGGCTGGCCAAAAATATGATCGGCGCTTTTCATCAGCCGGAAATGGTGCTGTATGACGTGGACAGCCTGCAAACCCTGCCGCCGCGCGACGTCCGGGCGGGCTTGTCGGAAATGGTCAAGCATGGCCTGATCTGGGATGCGGCATTTGCGGACTGGTGCCGCGAGCACACGGCGGATTTGCTGGTGCTGGATCCGGAAGCGCTGGGATACGGATTAACCCAGGGGTGCTCCGTGAAAGCCCAGGTTGTCTCTGTGGATGAGAAGGAGAATGGGCTTCGTGCGATTCTCAACCTGGGGCATACGCTGGGTCATGCCATCGAGGCGATCGGCGGGTATGGTGAATTTTTGCACGGGGAAGCGATCTCGATTGGGATGGCCGCAGCGGCGAAGCTGGCAGTGAACCGGGGCCGGGATCCGCATATATACGAGTACACGGTGTCCCTGCTGAGCGGCTTCGGTTTGCCAACGGCCATGCCGGCACATTTGAACGAGCAGGATTTGATTGGTGCGATGATGCACGACAAGAAGTTTAAGGAACAGACGATGGTGTTTATTTTGCCTGTAGAGATCGGCAAGGTGGAAATTGTCTCAGACGTGACATTGGACGAAGTCCGCCAGGTGATTGCTGAACTCAAAGAGGAGGGACAACATGTATAACAGAGGTATTCGCGGAGCAACGACGGTATCCCGCAACGATGAACAGGAAATTCTGGACGCGACAGCTGAGTTGTTAAAAGAGATTGTCGCTCGCAACGAAATCGAGCCTGAGGATATTTGCAGCGTTTGGATTACGGTAACGCCGGACTTGACGGCGACTTTCCCGGCTCGTGCCATTCGCGTATTAAACGGGTGGGATATGGTTCCTCTGATGTGCTCCACGGAAATCCCGGTTCAAGGCGCTTTGCCGAAGTGTATCCGGCTGCTGATTCAGGTGAACACCACCAAAGGGCAGCGGGATATGAAGCACGTGTATTTGAACGAAGCCCGCAGCCTCCGTCCGGACCTCAGCTCCACCAATTCCTGAGGGCAGCAAGCGAGCGAAGCTATTTTTAGGATTGGCAAATCAAGCTGCAGGTTTGGGTTGCCAAACGGGCCGCGGTTAGGGTATAGTTAATTTAGATTTTAGATGAGTGCAAGTTAGTTGAGTAAGTTAGTTGAGAGTAAGTTCTAAGTTAGAAGAGTTTAGAGTAAACACATTTTTTAGAGCTGAGTAGAGATCAGTTGAGATGAGCTGAGTTTAGCTGAGTGAATAGCCTGTTCCTTGTGCGTACTTCGTCGTTTTCTTGATTGTGGGAGAATGACGGCAAGACGCGTCTTTAGGAGCTGCGCTTTCCCATAAACCGCAAATCCTACAACCTCTACTTCGGTAGAGGTTTTTTTATTTGGCTCTGAAACCAATTCGAAAAGGAAGTGAGAGACATGGCAACCCCGAATGTAGAACAGGTCATTGCTTTAGCAAACGAATATAATCTGATCCCGATTGCCCGAACGTTGCTCGCCGACATGGAAACCCCAATCCGGATCTTCCGTCGTATTGCTCAGCGGGAGCAGGCATTTTTGCTGGAGAGCGTGGAAGGTGGCAGTCAGTGGGCGCGGTATTCTTTCATCGGCACCGCCCCGTTCTTGACGATTTCCGCGAAGAAGGGCGAGATCACGATTCAACGGGAAGGCGGTACAGAGCATTTGCGCTCGTCCCGTCCCGTCGATGAGTTGAAGGCGATCCTGCGGGGCTATCGCAGTCCGAAGCTTCCGGAAATGCCGCCGTTTACGGGTGGAGCGATTGGTTTCTTTGGATATGATCTGCTGCAGTACTATGAGAAGCTGCCGGCGCATCAGGTCGATGACCTGAACCTGAATGATATGCAGTTTATGTTCTGCGATCAAGTGATCGTGTTCGACCACGTGAAGCAGCGGATCCTGCTGGTGGCCAACGTACACGTGAAGCCAGACGATCGCGACGAAGATATTCGCCGGGCTTATGCGGAAGCGGAGCTGAAGCTGGATTTGGCGGCCGATCTGCTGCAGCAGGAGGGGCCGGGCGAAAGCTTTAACCGCCGGCCGATGCCGGTCGTGACGGATCTTGGGGACGTCAAATCCAACCTGACGAAGGAGCAGTTCATCGCGAACGTTGAAAAAGCGAAGGAATATATCCGCGCAGGCGATATTTTTCAAGTGGTGCTGTCACAGCGGTTCCATATCGAAACAGAAGTTGATCCGCTTCACGTCTACCGCGTCCTGCGGACGTTAAATCCGTCGCCGTACATGTATTACCTCAAGCTGGACGAGGAGATTATCGTTGGGACGTCGCCGGAGGCTTTGGTCAAGGTAGAGAACGGCCGAGTGGAAACGCGTCCGATCGCCGGCACGAGACCGCGGGGGGCGACGGAAGAAGCCGATTTAGCGTTGGAAGCGGAGCTGCTGCAGGATGAAAAAGAACGGGCGGAACATCTGATGCTGGTCGACCTTGGACGCAACGATTTAGGCCGGGTATCCGAGTTCGGCAGCGTAACCTGCGACTCGTATATGGAGATCGAACGGTATTCCCACGTTATGCACATGGTATCCAAGGTGTCTGGCAAGCTGCGGGAGGATAAGGACTTCTTCGATGCATTCCTGTCTTGTTTGCCAGCCGGGACCGTCTCCGGGGCGCCAAAGCTGCGGGCGATGGAGATTATTGCGGAGCTGGAGCGCGAGGCACGCGGCACTTATGCCGGGGCCATTGGGTACCTTGGATTCTCAGGGAACATGGATTCTTGTATTACGATCCGCACGATCGTGTTCAAGCAAGGGAAAGCATACGTGCAGGCCGGCGGAGGCATCGTATGGGATTCCATACCGGAGAACGAATATCAGGAGTCGGTGAACAAGGCGAAGGCTTTGCTGACGGCGATCCGTACAGCGGAGCAGATGTTTCCGCCAGCCACCCGAAATGACGGTGTGATTAATCAGGATTACCTTTACGAATATACCCCGGGGAACTAAAGAGAGGAGCGAATCGAGATGACAGGACAGCAAACCGTTCAGGCGGGCATTAGCCGCTTGATTGAAGGACGGCATTTGTCGCGGGAAGAAGCGCGTGGTGTGATGCAGGCGATCATGAACGGCGAATCAACGCCAGCTCAAATCGGCAGCCTGTTGACCGCGCTGCGAATCAAGGGAGAGACTGTCGAGGAGATCACCGGCTTCGCCGAGGCGATGCGCGGCGCCTCCAGCCGAATTCATACGGAAACGCAAAAGCTGCTGGATACGTGCGGAACAGGCGGATCCGGCATCCACAAAATCAACGTATCCACGACGGCGGCGATCGTGGCAGCCTCGGTGTCGGTGCGGGTAGCTAAACACGGCAACCGGTCGGCATCCGGCCGTTCGGGAAGCGCCGATGTTCTCGAAGCGTTGGGCGTGAATATCCAATTGGACGCCAGCCAAGCGAAACGCTGTCTGGATGATATCGGCATCTGCTTTATGTTTTCACAGCTGTATCATCCATCGATGAAGCACGCGGCAGGCCCTCGCAAAGAGTTGGGGATTCGAACGGTCTTCAACATGCTGGGGCCATTAACGAATCCGGCAGGAGCGGATCGCCAGGTGCTGGGCATTTATGACGGCAGCAAAACGTCGACGATCGCTGAAGTGCTGCGCGAGCTCGGATCCAAACGGGCGCTGGTTGTCAGCAGCCAGGAAGGTCTGGATGAAATCAGCATTTCGTCGCCGACACGGGTATCCGAGTTGAAAAACGGGGAGATCACAACCTACGAACTGCTGCCGGAAGATCTGGGACTTCGCACGTACCCGCTGGAAGCGATGATCGGCGGCGATCCCGAGACGAATGCGGAGATCGTCCGGCGCGTGCTGCAAGGGGAGCGCGGCGCTCACCGTGACGTCGTACTGGCCAACGCAGGCGCTTGCGTATATGTGGCTGGTTTGGCGGACACGATCCGGGACGGAGTTACGATCGCTGCGGATGCGATCGATTCCGGGAAGGCCTATGCCAAGCTGCAACAGCTGATTCAGACAACGGGGGAATTAAGTTATGTATCTTGATCGAATTGTAGAGACGAAAAAAACAGAAGTCGCACGTTTGGCAGAAAGCTTCTCCCTTGCGGATGCGGAGCGCCGCATTGCGGCGATGGAGCCCACGCGGGGGTTCCACGCGGCACTTACAACCGGCCGGAAGCGGGATATGGGGTTAATCGCCGAGGTGAAAAAGGCGTCCCCCTCCAAAGGGCTGATTCGCCCGGATTTCCATCCGGTGCAGCTGGCAGCGGCTTATGAAGCGGCGGGAACCGATTGCATCTCCGTGCTGACGGATGAAACGTATTTTCAGGGCAGCGGCGCCTATTTGAGCGCAATTCGCGAGGCCGTAAATGTGCCGCTGCTGCGCAAGGATTTTGTGATTGACGAGCGGCAGATTTACGAAGCCCGGCTGCTTGGCGCTGACGCTGTACTGCTGATCGCCGCAATCCTGAGCGATGCACAGCTTCGCGACTACCTGTCGATCGCCACGGCGCTGGGACTGGATGCGCTTATCGAAGTGCATGATCGCGAGGAGCTGGAGCGGGTCCTGATGCTTCCAGCGGCGAAGCTGATCGGCATCAACAACCGGAACCTGCGGACGTTTGAAGTGTCCCTGGAGACGACGGCCGCGTTGGCGGAGCTGGTGCCATCCAGTGCGACGCTGATCAGCGAGAGCGGGATTCAAACCCGGCAGGATGTAAAATACCTTCAACAGACCGGCGCACAAGGCGTGCTGATCGGAGAAACGTTTATGCGGCGAGAAAATGTGGGGGACGCCGTGGTTGACTTAATGGGACCGTTACTTCAAACGGATTCCCGCGAATTGGATGCCGAAGGGACGACGTCAAATGGGTGAAGTGGCCGTAAAAATTTGTGGACTTCAAAGCGTTGAAGTGCTAAAATCTATGGTGAACTTACCCGTAGATTATGTTGGATTCGTGTTTGCCCGAAGCAAGCGCCAAATCAGCGGAAGCCGTGCAGCGGAGCTGCTTCCTGTGCTTCAAACGTGGAGCACAGGGGCAGTTCCGCAGAGCGTTGGGGTGTTCGTCAATCCGACCTTGGAGGAGCTGGACGAGGTTTTGCGGCAGGCGCCGCTGGACATCCTGCAGCTCCACGGGACGGAAAGCCCGGATTTTTGCCGGAAGGTGAAGGACGCTTATGGCGTCGAGCTTTTCAAGGCATTTTCGGTCAAAACGGACGGATCGGTCCATGCCGGCGCGACCTTGGCGGAGTATGACGGCGTGCTGGACGGGCTGTTGCTCGACACGTACGATCCGAAGTACGGCGGGGGCTCTGGCGTTGCATTTGATTGGGCTGCTGCAGAGCCTTTTCGTCAATGGGCCAAGGAGCGAGGAATCCCGTTCTTTGCGGCCGGCGGCTTGCATCCCGGCAACGTTAGGACGTTAATTGAGACGCTGCAGCCGGATGGCGTAGACGTCTCAAGCGGCGTGGAAACCGACGACGTGAAGGATATCGCGAAAATAACTGCATTCGTAGAGAGGGTGAAGGGATGATGAAGCAGGTACCGGATGAGCATGGACGGTTTGGTCCTTTTGGCGGCCGCTACGTGCCGGAGACGCTGATGAACGCTTTGATCGAACTGGAAGAGTCCTATTTGAAATTTAAAGATGATCCCGAGTTTCAAGCGGAGATCGCTTATCTGCTGAAGCAGTATTCCGGACGGGAGACGCCGCTTTATTACGCGGAACGCCTGACGGAGCACCTGGGCGGGGCGAAAATTTATCTGAAGCGCGAGGATTTAAACCATACTGGCGCCCATAAAATCAACAACGCGATCGGGCAGGGGATTCTGGCGAAGCGGATGGGCAAGCAGAAAGTGATCGCCGAAACCGGCGCAGGCCAACACGGCGTGGCTACGGCTACGGTAGCGGCCTTGCTAGGTCTTGAATGCAAGGTATTCATGGGTGAAGAGGACACGAAGCGGCAGCAGCTTAACGTGTTTCGGATGAAGCTGCTGGGTGCTGAAGTTGTTCCGGTTATGTCCGGTACACGCACGTTAAAGGATGCTTGCAACGAAGCGCTGCGCTATTGGGTGAGCAATGTGCATGATACTTTCTATATTCTCGGATCGGCCACCGGGCCGCATCCTTATCCGATGATGGTGCGGAACTTCCAGCGGATTATCGGCGATGAAACGCGGAAGCAGATTTTAGTGGCGGAAGGCCGATTGCCGGATATGCTCGTCGCTGCGGTTGGCGGCGGCAGCAATGCGATTGGGATGTTTTATCCGTTTATCGAGGATCAGGGCGTTCGCTTGGTCGGGGTAGAGGCCGCAGGTAAAGGGATTGACACCGAGTTCCATGCCGCCACGATGACCAAAGGCACCAAAGGCGTCTTCCAAGGCTCGATGAGTTATCTGCTTCAGGACGCTTACGGCCAAGTTCTGCCAGCCCACTCGATCTCGGCCGGTCTCGATTATCCGGGCATTGGCCCAGAGCATTCGTATCTGAAGGATATCGAACGTGCGAAGTATTATCCAATCACGGACCGTGAGGCTCTGGATGCCCTTCAGCTGCTAAGCCGGACCGAAGGGATCATTCCGGCGCTGGAGTCGGCGCATGCGGTGGCCCAAGTTGTGAAAATGGCTCCGGCAATGAGCCGGGACGAAATCATCGTCATTTGCTTGTCCGGCCGCGGGGATAAGGACGTGGAGTCGATTATGGCGTATACGGAAGGCGGGGAGACGATATGAGTCAACAGGCAGGTCAATTGCTGGACGACACGTTTGCGAAGCTAAAAGCAGCGGGACAAACCGCGCTGATTCCGTTCGTGACCGTCGGTGACCCGGACCCGGAGACGACGCTCGACATTTTGGCCGTTCTGGAGGAAGCCGGTGCCGATGTGGTGGAGCTGGGTGTACCTTATTCCGATCCCTTGGCGGATGGCCCGGTGATTCAGCGGGCGTCGGAACGTGCCCTTGTCCACGGAATCACGGTGGCTTCCTGTATCGAGACGGCATCCAAAGCCCGGGAACGCGGCATCCGTATGCCATTTGTCTTGTTTACTTATTACAATCCCGTGTTGCAAATGGGGACAGAGCGCTTGTTGGCTGAGCTGCAGAAGGCGGGGATCAGCGGCTTAATCATTCCGGATTTGCCGTATGAAGAAGCGGAGGAGGTCCTGAAGTTGGCGGATGCCGCCGGCGTAAGGCTGATCCCGCTCGTCGCGCCTACCTCCAGCGGCCGGATTGCACGGATCTTGGAGCGTGCCCGCGGATTCGTATATTGCGTCTCTTCGCTGGGCGTAACCGGAGAACGGACTTCGTTCCATGCCAGCGTCGACGAATTTATCGCCTCGGTTAAAGCGCAAACGGATTTGCCCGTTGCCGTCGGCTTCGGAATATCTAGCCGGGAACAGGTCGAGCGGTTTGCTGCGATCTGTGACGGAGCGGTCGTGGGCAGCGCCATCGTGCGTAAAATCGAGGAAAACTTGCCGCTCTTGTCCCAGGCTTCGACTAGGGACCAAGGGTTGTTGCAAATTCGCGACTTTGTGGCAAAATTGAGATTATAGTTTTTTTGGCTAAACCATCACAAAGTCATTTGAGGAGGAACCTATACATGTTGCCGAAACCCCAGATCGTCAATTTGCCGGTATATCAGCCGGGAAAACCGATTGAAGAAGTGAAGAAAGAGCTTGGGCTCGAGGATGTCATTAAGCTGGCTTCCAACGAAAATCCGTTTGGTTGCTCGCCGCGCGTCCGCGCCGCCATTGAACAGGAGCTGGCGAACTTAAGCTTGTATCCTGACGGCAGTGCCGCAGAATTGACCGAGGCGTTGGCCAGCCAGCTTGGCGTTGGGAAGGAGCACATTATTTTCGGCTGCGGTTCGGATGAGATCATCGCTCTGATTGCCCGCGCTTTCTTCCTGCCGGGGGACGAGACGGTGATGGCAGACCAGACGTTTAGTGTGTATAAAAGCAACGCCGACATCGAAGGTGCAGTCAGCATCGAGGTGCCGCTGAAGGAAGGTACCCACGATTTGGAGGGAATGCTTGAACGCATCGGAGACAAAACGAAAGTGGTTTGGATTTGCAATCCGAACAATCCAACCGGAACGATCGTGCCTCATGCGGAGTTGGTTGCTTTTCTGGACCGGGTTCCGGGGCACGTGCTGGTCGTTTTGGATGAAGCTTATGCCGAATATGTGACTGATTCGGATTACACGAACGGGATCGCTTTGCTGAACCAGTACCCAAATCTAGTTGTGCTTCGTACTTTCTCTAAAATTTACGGTCTCGCTGCGCTGCGGATCGGTTATGGCGTGGGGCAACCGGCGGTCATTAAACTGATCAATCAGGTTCGTGAGCCGTTTAATACTTCGCGGATCGGGCAAGCGGCGGCAAAAGCGGCTTTGGCCGATCAGGAATTTGTGGCTGACTGCCGGGCTAAAAACCGCGAGGGAATCGCCTATTTGTATAAGGAATTCGACCGGCTGGGCCTGAAGTATTTCCCGGCGCATGGCAATTTTATCATGGTGGATGTTCAGCGTCCGGCGGGTGAAATGTTTCAGTCGTTATTGCAGCTGGGGATTATCGTGCGCGGAGGATTCCATAAATATCCAACTTCCGTGCGGGTGACCGTCGGATCGGCGGAACAGAACGCTAAATTTATATCTGCCTTGGAGCAGGTGCTTGGCAAATCGGCAACTCGGGTCTAATCCCCAATTTATTCGCAGAAAATGAGTGAGATACGATGACAACGAAAATTGCCATTTTTGGCGTGGGCTTGATCGGCGGATCGCTGGCGTTGTGCTTCAAAGGCAAGCCGGGAATTACGGTCGTTGGCCACGCCCATCGCCCGGAATCCTTGAAACGCATTGAGGATCGCGGTGTCGTTGACGCCGCGACTCTGTCCATGGAAGAGGCGGCGGCGGATGCCGACTTTATTTTTTTGTGCGTACCGGTCGGGTTGCTGGAAGATTACCTGCGGAAGCTGACCGAGCTGCCGCTGAAGCCGGGTTGCATTGTAACCGACGTTGGCAGCACCAAGGCGTCGGTCGCCGCTTGTGCGGCCAAAATCGCCCGTCCGGGCGTGCATTTCATCGGCGGCCATCCGATGGCCGGCTCGGAGCGTTCCGGCGTGGAGGCGGCTTCGACGCTCTTGTTCGAGAACGCCTACTATGTGCTGACGCCGTCTCCTGATGTGCCGGAGGAGGCCTATCAACGCCTGGAGCAGCTGCTGGCGTACACCAAAGCACAAATTGTGCGTGTGGACCCAGTTCTGCATGATGAAATCGTTGGGGCGATCAGCCATCTTCCGCATATTATCGCGGTTGCCTTGGTGAATCAGGTGCGTAATTACAACGATGGCAACGGGTTATACCGGATGCTGGCGGCAGGTGGTTTCCGCGACATCACGCGGATCGCTTCAAGCGACCCGGTGATTTGGCGGGATATCCTGCTTAGTAACCGGGACGTGCTGCTTCATTTGTTGAAGGACTGGAACCGCGAGATCCAAGGCTTTATCACTTTATTGGAGGCACAGAACGGGGAAGGGATCGAGGCCGAATTCCAAAAGGCCAACCAGTTCCGCAGCGAGCTGCCGGAGCGGCGCAAAGGGGCGATCACCTCGTTGTTCGATATTTATATCGACGTACCCGACACACCGGGGATTATCGGGCAAATCGCAACCGAACTTGGTCTGCGCCATATTAACTTGAGCAACATGCAGATTATCGAAAGCCGCGAGGACGTTCCGGGCGTACTGCGCCTCTCTTTCCGCCAGGAAGGGGAGATGGAGCGGGCGAAAGCTCACCTCCAATCGCTGGGGTATGTTGTGTACGTGTAGTTGGCTTTTGTTAGGGGAAAGGCTTGGCTCGGTGTTGAATTTTAAATTCAGCCGGGCCTTTTGTTGCTTTGGCCGCTGACGGGGATTTAACGGAACCTAGGGACGTTATTTGCGTGGATGTAGGCCTTTTCCAATTCTAACGGAACGAGGAGACCTTATTTGGCTTAATCGCTTCGAATTCGCAGGCGTGACTGGCGAATAAGGTCTCTGGGGTCCGTTACAACGGGAAATCGCCGGGAAATGGACAAATAAGGTCCATACGTTCCGTTAGCAGCCCGTCGTGATCGTAATGTAAGCGCTAAAAAAAGATGTTGACAGAATGAAAACGTATACATATAATAAAAGTACAGTATGGTTTCTCTCCACTCCTATCCAATAACTTCTTGCTCCCAAGTGAGCAAGGACCGCTTCTTCGGAAGCGGTCTTTTTTTGCTTTTTTTGCGTCAGCTGGTGAGCAATCTACTCGAAAAATCGAATACAATTCGCTCGTTCTGCTGGTTTCAGCCGAAATATATATGAAATTTCGTGTTTATTGGGGCATCAGGAGGGTGGAAGGCGCGATTCTGTATGAAATTTCGAATACATTTATAAGTCACACTATCCTCATCCAAGAGAAGTTACTTCCCCACCATCCCGGTTACTTCTACCGCGACCTAAGAAAAGTTACTCAACAACAGCACTGGTACCTCGCACGCGCCTCAGGTCCAGATTATCATCAACTATTTCTCACCGCCTCACAAAACTAACGCCAGACAACAAACTTCATACCGCGGTCTATGGAACTCACACTATACATCTTTCGGACCAACACGGCGGACGATAGCACACGCACACGTTTTCAGCATCAGTTACTTCATCATGGTCATGTTATCCGTAGCTTCCTTGGCGCATTTTTTAACACGCTTAACACGCTGGAATTAGCCCGACCGGTTGAAATGCTGCTTGCGATAGGTGAGTGGGCTGACGCCGTATTTCTTCTTAAACGCTTTGCTGAAGTAGTAAATGTCAGGGAAACCGGCTTGTTCGGCGACTTCTTTGATCAGCAGGGAAGGCTGCTGCAACAGTTCGCAGGCTTTGGCCAGCCGGATCCGGTTCATCTCCTCGATCAGGGTTCGGCCGGTTTTTTGCTTATATACGCGGGACAGATGGCCGTAGCTCATATGCAGCGATGCGGCTAGTGCTTCCACATTCAGACGCTCCCCGCGAAAATCCTCCAGGTACACCTCCACCTTACGAAGCAAGGCGTCCCGGGCTTGCGCAGGCTCCGAAGCTGATGCGCCGGTCTCATGTGCGGCGGTCACGCCGGACAAGACCTCCAGCAGTTGTACGAGCAGCAGCCTGAGATAAAAAGGCGACCGCCCATGTTCAGCCTCGGCAAACAGCTGAATGAGCAGCGACCGAATGCCGTAATCGTCCCGGTAGGCCCCCGGAGGCCAATCCTTCAACCGATTCAGCCGCAGGAGAAAGCTGTCGTTCGCCGGCTTTGCTGCGCTATTTTCCGCTAAATCGTCCGCTGCTTCTGTCGCAGTCTCTTCCTCTGCCGCGCCTGGAATTGGCCGAAACCGCCACCGCAAACAAATGCCCTCATGGGGATCTTCCCGAGAGTAGTCGTGCGCATGGGTCATCCCCGGAGGGATCAAAAAAAATTCGTCCGCATACACCATCACGTCCTGGTCGATAAATCGTGTTTGCATACGGCCGGACAAGACATAGTTGAATTCATACCAAGTGTGGGCGTGGGGAGGGCATTTGCCTGAACCCCCGGTTTGTTCTATCACGATATCGACCCAGTCCACCACCGCATCGCCAACCGCGATTTCACCACAGATTTTGTTCAGTGCAGGCACCAGTTCGTTACGCCATTTTTTCAAATCCATGAGCTGCTGCTCCTTTGTTCGATTTGACTCCATCATATCATAATAGGACAAAAATTGATGAGGATAAGTAATTTACTTCGCCGGGGGAGAACCGGAAAATGAGGGGGAAGGCTAACTCATATTCAGGGGAGGTACCCGATACGATGTTCTGGACGGAGGAGAAATTAAACGCACGGATTCGCGAGCTGGAGGGGTATCGATACCGCGATGCCCGGCCGATCGAGGCGTTTCGCGCGCAAGTGGATGAGGAAGGGCGCATCGGCGCCAGACCGCCCAAGGAGGGGCCGTGGTCCACAATGCAGACAGGAGAACGCTGGGAAGGCCGCGATCTTTATTTATGGCTGGAGACGGACGTCGAGCTTCCGGCCGAATGGAAAGGGCGCAAGATCGTTGGCGTGTTTGACTTCGGCAAAACGGGAGGCGGAAACAACTCCGGGTTTGAATCGCTTCTGTATGTCAACGGCGAACCGTTCCAAGGCGTGGATATGAATCACCAGGAGCTATTTTTCCCGGACGAGGCTTCCGGTACGAAGGTGAAGCTGCAGTTCCGCTTATGGTCCGGTCTGGAGGGCGGCGGGAAACCGCAGGTACAGGAGCACCGGATCAAGCGGGCGGAGATCGCGTGGCTGGACGGAACGGTGGACCGTCTGTACTATACGGCCCGTGCGGTCATGCAGACGGTGGAGGTATTGCCGGCGAACGCGCCGGAGCGGACGGATTTGTTGACGGCGCTGGATCGCGCTTTCCTGCGAATCGATTGGTCCTATCCGGGATCGGAGGCGTTTTATGCGTCGCTGACGGAAGCGGAGGAGCAATTAACCCAGGCGGTGGCGGGAATGAAGAAAACGTCGCCGGTGACGGTGCAATGCATCGGGCATACGCATATCGATGTCGCCTGGTTGTGGCGGCTGAAGCATACACGGGAAAAAGCAGCCCGCAGCTTCAGCACCGTACTGCGACTGATGGAGATGTTCCCGGAATACGTGTTCCTGCAAACGCAGCCGCAGCTATACGAATATCTGAAGCAGGATTACCCGGAGCTCTATGAACAGATCAAGGAACGGGTCAAAGAAGGACGCTGGGAAGCGGCCGGCGGCATGTGGCTGGAGGCGGACTGCAATTTGACGAGCGGGGAATCGCTGGTGCGGCAGCTGCTGTATGGGACGCGGTTTTTGCGCGAGGAATTTGGCCAGGAATGCACCTATCTGTGGCTGCCGGACGTCTTTGGCTACAGCTGGGCCTTGCCGCAGATTTTACGCAAGTCGGGTATTCACACGTTCATGACAACAAAAATCAGCTGGAACCAGTACAACCGCATGCCGCATGATACGTTTTGGTGGCGCGGCATCGACGGCAGTGAGGTGCTGACCCACTTCATCACCACGCCGCAGGACGGAAATTTCTGGTGGTACACCTACAACGGGCAGATCGAGGCGTCCAGCGTGCAAGGCATCTGGGAGGCTTACCGCGATAAAGAAGTGAACAAGGAACTCTTGCTCTCTTACGGATACGGCGATGGCGGCGGCGGCGTAAACCGCGAGCACTTGGAGCTGCGTCGGCGCCTCGACGAGATGCCGGGTCTGCCGCGTGTGACGACCGGAAGGGCGGACGATTTTTTTGCGAAGCTGCATGAGACAGTGGAAGCAGCGGATCGTTACGTCCATACGTGGGACGGCGAGTTGTACCTGGAGTACCACCGGGGAACCTATACCAGCCAGGCGTACAATAAAAAAATGAACCGGAAGCTGGAGCTGCTGTCCCGGGACGCCGAATGGCTGCTTAGCTTGCAGGCGTTGCTTGCGGGCTGCGGAAACTGGGAGGCCTATCCGAAGGCCAAGCTGGACGAAAGCTGGAAAACGATCCTGCGCAACCAGTTCCACGACATCATCCCGGGCTCGTCCATTCCAGAGGTATACCGCGACTCCAAGGAGGAGTATGCCCAAGCTGAATCGCTGCTGGAGTCGTGCCGGGAGCAGGCCATTCAAGCCTTGACGAGCGATGCGGGGGATACGTATACCGTGTGGAATCCGTCCTCTTGGCCGTTTACCGGACTGGTTGCCTTGGAAGGTCAAGACACAGACACGGGAACACAGTGGATTCAAGCGGATGGGCAAGAACTGCAATCCGAATTCGACGGGACGACCGTGTGGGTACGCGTGGAGAACGTGCCGCCGCTTGGCTTTGTAACGATCCAACGTAAGAAGGACGGGCAAGCAAATAACGCGGTGACAAGCGAACCGTTTAAAGCGCGGCCAAACGGGATTGAAACTCCGATTTATAACATTGAGTGGAACGACCGCGGGCAGCTGATCTCCATCTTCGACCGCGTCGCTGGCCGTGAAGTGCTGGCTTCCGGCGAACAGGGCAACGTGCTGCAGGTGTTTGAGGATAAGCCCAAAATGTTTGAGGCTTGGGACATCGATGTGTTCTATCAGGAGAAGCAGCGCGAGGTTGAGCAACTCCAAGAATGCAAGGTCGTTACCGGTACGCTGCGGGCTGTCGTCACATTTACCTGGACGTACATGAGCTCGACGATTCGCCAGCAGATGATTCTGTATGCCGATAACCGGCGGATCGATTTCCGGACTTGGGTGGATTGGCAGGAACGTCAGCAGCTGCTGAAGGTTGCTTTTCCAGTGGACATTCGGGCGACGGAAGCGACTTACGACATTCAGTATGGCAATGTGAAGCGCCCAACGCATTGGAACACGTCGTGGGATTTCGCCCGCTTCGAAACGGTCGGGCATCAATGGGTGGATTTGTCGGAGCGCGGCTATGGGGTTAGTCTGCTGAATGATTGCAAGTACGGGCATGACATTAAGGATCATGTGATACGCCTGTCGCTGCTGAAATCGGCAACGTACCCAGACCCGCAGGCGGATCGCGGCGAGCATGAATTTACGTATGCGCTGTATCCGCATGAGGGGGATTGGTCCGAAGGCGGTACCGTGCAGGCGGCAGCGCTCCTGAATCAACCGGTATACGCTACGCCAGGTACGGCTCATACTCCGTCGTTCTCCTTGCTTCAAACGAGCGGCAGTGCGGATGTCGTCATCGATGCGGTGAAAAAAGCGGAAGACGACGATAGCGTGATCGTCCGTTTCCATGAATATAAGGGCGGCCGGGGCCGCGTCCGGTTACACGTCGGAGTGCCCGTGGCGTCCTGGCAGGAAACCGACCTGATGGAACGTCCGGCCGGAGAGCTGTCCTCCGCAGATACGATTGAGCTGACAGTGACGCCTTATGAAATCAAGACGATTCGTCTTCAGTTGAAATAAAGATGGGCGAAACGGGCGCCTCCTCAGTTGTCGGAAGTGGGGGCGCCTGTTAGCGTTTCAATATCGTTGGAACCATAGAAAAATAAAACCACCAGAATAATGATCACAATCAATTCGGAAAAACCTTCGCCGTCAAATTGACCCATGTGGCAAACCCCCGTAATCGTAATTAAGTTCAAAGCGTACAATCTCCATTTGGCGTCCGCTGAAATGAACAGGCATTTGGAGCAACTCCGGCTTACGACAACGAACGCCAGCATTAGGAGGAACTGTCCGCTTTTTTCTTCATGGCATTAATGATGTCGTTGATGGTGAGATCCCCGTTTTCATTGAGGAAATTCAGCAGTTTATCGGCGTTCGCGTCGCTGCTGATCGTTTTGTACTCGCCAACCAAGGAGACGAACATGGTCGCGTTTCGGTATAACTGGACGGAATCCACGCGTAGTTTGCCGGAGAGCAGCAGCGCAGCTACGGTGTATTCCGGGGTTTTAGGCCGGAAGCCGCCTTTTTTGCCGTTTTTCTTGCTGGAAGACGAGGACTTGTTCTTTCCGGCTGAGTTCATGGCTTTACCTTCCTTAACTTGATGGAGTCCAGTTGCTTGTCATGGGGAACAGGTCGAACCGATCCCGAAATCGATCCTAAATCGATTCCTAGGAGTGCCCTGTTATTTATGCTATGCAACCGCGCGGGGTTGGTGTAGACGAAGAGACGCAAACGATCCACCTATTCCACCATCTGGACGGGATTGACAATCCAGGCAGGGACCGGTAGAGTAATAATTGAATTGCATAGGAAATCCACTAGGGGCGCCGTCATCGGCTGAGACAAGAGATCATCTTGGACCCTTTGAACCTGATCTAGTTCATACTAGCGTAGGAAAGTGGAGCCGGCCCCAAGTGACATGCGCTTAGGCTGCCATGAGTATATCGGTATGCCTAGGGTTCATCCAGCCGCTCCCTCTACGGAGCGGCTTTTTTGCGTGCTCTGGCAGCTCGGTTTGCCGTTGTCCTCTCAGAGGATTTCCTTGCCAAAATTTGTGGAGGTGGAGAAGTTGGGATTTTCTCAAGAGTTGCGTAGGAAGGCGGACGGAATTTATCAAGCGATATTTGATCATCCCTTTGTCAGAGGTATTGCGGAAGGCCGGTTACAGAAAGAACAGCTCATTCATTACGTCAAGCAAGATTTTGAGTATCTGAATGCTTACATGCGAATTTACGGGATCGCGATTTCCAAGTGCCAGACCCGCGAGGAGATTGCGTTGTTCAATCAACAGATCGATTTCATTTTAAACAGTGAGATTCATCCGCATCACAATTTTTGCCGGGTGGCCGGGGTGAAATTTGAAGATTTGCAAGGCTTTCCGCTAGCCCCTTCGGCTCATCATTATATCCGTCATATGCTGACGGTGGCCCACGAAGGAAGTTTGGGAGAAATATACGCCGTGCTCCTGCCTTGTCCGTGGACTTATCTGGAGATTGGCAAGAAGCTGTTGGAGGAAGTGCAGCCGACGCCGGAGCATCCGTACTATGAGTGGATCACTTTTTACGGTCAACGGGCAGGAGGCGTCACAGAGAAGTTCATGCGGGCGTTGGACCAATGGGCGGAAACCGCCAATGCGGCGGAGCGTCAACGCATGACCGAGCATTTTTTGCAGAGCTGCCAGCTCGAATATCTCTTCTGGGATATGGCGTATCGGTTGGAAGATTGGCCGGTTGCGGTGCCGGTGCTTCAGCTGTAACTCCGCGCCGATTCGCTATCCATCCATGCCCAAAGCCAAATGATCGAAAGAGAGGTTGAACTTATATGAGTTTGCTGGAAAAAGAGCTATCCGAAGTGCTGCAAAAGGTGCAAAATACGAAACCGCTCGTTCATAACATCACGAACGTGGTTGTCACGAATTTTACGGCGAACGGCTTGTACGCGCTTGGCGCGTCGCCGGTCATGGCGTATGCGCCGGAGGAGGTGGCCGATATGGCCAAGATCGCCGGCGCGCTTGTCCTTAACATCGGCACGTTGTCGACGCCGCAGGTGGAGGCGATGATCCTTGCCGGCCAGTCGGCGAACGCCCACGGCGTGCCGGTGCTGCTTGACCCGGTGGGCGCGGGAGCTACCGCCTTCCGGACCGAGTCGGCGCTGAGCATCCTGCGCGAGGTGAAGGTGTCGCTCGTGCGCGGCAACGCGGCGGAGATCGCCCATCTCGTCGGGGAATCCCGCGAGATCAAGGGCGTCGACGCCGGCGACACCGCGAGCGCCGAGGCGGCCGAGCTCGCGGTGCGGGCCGCGCGGGCGCTGAACACGGTCGTGGCGATCACCGGCCGTGAAGATGTCATCACCGACGGGCTGCAGTGCCGGATCGTGAGCGGCGGCGACGCGCTGCTCACCCAGGTGACCGGCACGGGCTGCCTGCTGACGTCGGTGTTGGGGGCTTTCGCCGCGGTGGAGCGCGATCTGCTGCTGGCCGGCACCGCCGGGCTGGCGTTCTATGGCGCTGCCGCGTCCCGTGCCGCCGAGCGGACGGCTTCGGCCGGCCCGGGCAGCTTCCAGATCGCGTTCCTCGACGAGCTGGCGAAGCTGCACCCGCACTCGCTCAAAGGGCACGCGGCAGTGCGTGAATTTCAGGCGACCGGAGCCGGCGGATGGTGGGTCGGATGAGCCAGATCGCTAGAGCCTTAACGATTGCCGGGTCGGACAGCGGCGGCGGGGCTGGCATCCAGGCCGACCTGAAAACGTTCCAGGAGCTGGGTGTATTCGGGATGTCGGCGATCACCGCCGTGACGGTTCAGAACACGCTGGGCGTGTCCAACGTCTATCCGCTGCCTCCGGAAGCTGCGGCAGAGCAAATCGATGCGGTTGGCTCCGACCTCGGCGTAGATGCGCTAAAGACCGGAATGCTGTTCAGCGCCGAAATCATTGGGGCGGTGGCCGCGCAAATCCGCGCGTTCGGCTGGAACCGGGTCGTTGTCGACCCGGTGATGATCGCCAAAGGCGGAGCTTCCTTGCTCCAGACGGAAGCGGTGCAGGCGTTGCGCTCGCAGCTGCTGCCGCTGGCGTACATCGTAACGCCGAACCTTCCCGAAGCGGAGGTGCTGTCCGGCCTGTCCATCCGCAGCATGGAGGACCGCCGCGAGGCAGCAAAACGGATCTGTGCTTACGGGGCGCAGCAGGTCGTCATCAAAGGAGGGCATGATGCCGCTGCCGGCGAGCAGGTCGTGGATTTGTATTATGACGGCGCGACCTTCAGCGAACTGGTGGAGCGGCGGATCCCTACGTCACAAACGCACGGCACAGGCTGCACGTTCTCGGCCGCTTTGACGGCAGAGCTTGCTAAAGGAACACCGGCCTTCGAGGCGGTGCGAACCGCGCGAGCCTTCATTCAGGCGGCGATTGAGCATGAGCTTGGATTGGGGCAAGGGCACGGCCCGACCAACCATTTTGCCTATCGCCGGCTGCAAGGAGCGTCCCGATGAGCGGCGGGGTCGGAAGCGGGCGGATTGCGGCGGATTGGATGCGCAAGCTGCTGCGCACGTATCTGGTCCTTGGCAGCCCGAACTGCCGCGATCATCCGCTCCGCGTATTGGAGGCGGCGTTGGACGGCGGCGTGACGCTGGTGCAGTTCCGCGAGAAAGGACCGGGAGCGCTCACCGGGGAGCCGCTGCGGGCGCTTGCCGTCCAGCTGCTGGCCGCATGCCGCCGGCGGGGCGTGCCGTTCCTCGTCAATGACGACGTGGAACTGGCCCTTGCGATCGGTGCCGACGGCGTTCACGTCGGCCAGGAGGACGAGGCGGCCGCGCAGGTCCGCGCCCGGATCGGCGACCGCATTCTCGGCGTCTCCGCGCACACGTTCGCCGAGGCGGAGGCCGCCGTGCGGCATGGCGCCGATTACCTCGGCATCGGGCCGATCTACCCCACGGCCTCGAAGGCGGACGCCAAAGCGCCGCAAGGGCCGGCGATTCTCCGCGAGCTTCGCGACCGCGGGATCACCTTGCCGCTGGTTGGCATCGGCGGCATTACGGCCGAAACAGCCGGCGACGTGATTCGCGCCGGTGCCGATGGCGTTGCCGTGATCTCCGCCATAACCTTGGCGGATGACGTCCGCCAAGCCGCTGCGCAGTTATACGCGACAACGGATGCCGGCACAAGCACAACTTGAGAGCTTCATCATATACGCAATACGCAGACCAGACCCTTGCCCCAGGCAAGGGTCTGGGAATTTGTGGATCATATGGTAAAGGGGATTCGTATTAATTTCGCTTTTGTCATGAATAATGCGTGAACGCATATTTTTTTAATTCCTACTCCTATGGTATAATATCCTCAATGTTTGGCAATGCTGTTAATTTGCTGTCTTGTTGGTATGATATTTTTTAGTTTATGTTACATAGATCACCGCAACTTTTTCGCCCCTGTTCGGTAATAATTTAGGAAAGAATCGAACGGGAAGATGGCCCATGGAAGCGCGAGGAGGATCGCACCTAAATGACGGATTCCCAAATGATTCGCGAAATTAAGGAAGGTAACACGGAACTGTACTCGGAGCTGATGCGAAGGTATCAGCGGAAGATTCTAGCTTTCGTGTATCACATGTTAAAGAGCGCTCATTTAGAGCTGCTTGCTGAAGATTTATGCTCGGAAACGTTCTATAAAGCATTTCGCAGCTTGCATTCCTTTAGAGAGCTGGATGCTTCTTTCTCAACCTGGTTGTATACGATTGCCCGTAACACGGTGCTCAGCGAGCTCCGCAAGCAACGAAACGGCAACGTCCCCTTGGAGGAAAGCGGGATTATTCCCGTAGCCCCAAGCGAAGTCGCCCCGGAGCAAGCGGTATTGCGGAACGAGAAAGTGGGCATGGTGAGAGAAGCAATCAACAATTTGCCGGAGAAGCAAAGGTCAGCTTTGATCTTGCGTGAATACGATCAATTGGATTACCAGGAGATCGCAAACATACTGGGACAAAGCGTCAGCGCCGTGAAGTCGCTATTGTTCCGGGCGCGCAGCAGTGTAAAGAGTCAGCTTGAACCCTACTTTTATGAACCCATCTACGAGCATTACGAAGGGATGAAAAGCAGATGAATTGTAAAGAGGCCCAAGAATTGTTCGGATTGTTACGGGACTTGCCCGAACAACACCCACAGCGGCTAATGCTGGAACAGCATCTTTTGGGCTGCGAGTCTTGCGCGGGCGAATACCAACAATGGGAAGAATGCCTGGACATGCTGCAGTACATACCGATCGAAGTGACAGAAGAGCAAGCGGAAGCGGTCAACCGGCGAGTGATGGACCGGATTTATGCCGAATCGCCTTGGCTGGCTCCCGATGTGAAGCGCGGCGTGACCCGTCGTATTCGGCGGCGGGTGGTGATTTGGGCCGCCAGCTTCCTTGCGATCTTCGTCTTTAGTTTTGGATTCCTGCTGATGGATCATTTTACGACGGACCAGAAAAGTGCCGAGCCGACGACCGGGATTCTCCCGGCCGCCGTTGTGGTAGCGGGATCGGAGTCGGATACGTATGAGGATTTCTCAATCGCCTTAACTAGCGTCTCGCGTGGGATTGTAGAGCCTTTTGCGGTACAAATGGGTCCGGCCTATCCGCAATATTGGATGTACCTGTCCATGGGCGGTATGCTGCTGGCACTCTTTTCCTGGAAAGGGCTGCGCCGAACCAAAAGATAAACTTGGGTCCTAACGCTTCTCCCGCTTTCGGAGCGGGCGGGGCGTTTTTACATCTAAAGGGGGATGATTATGCTCGTTGGGTTGATTCGCCATGGACTTACCGATTGGAACGCAATCGGAAGAATTCAAGGACAAAGCGATATTCCGTTAAACGATGAGGGACGGCGTCAAGCCGAGCTGCTGGGCAGAAGATTGAAGGAGGAAAACGAATACCGCTGGGATTTCGTCCTGACGAGCACGTTGTCACGGGCGCGGGAGACCGGTTCGATCATCGCCGATGCGCTCGGGATTCCGCTATACGATCCGGATCCACGGTTGATGGAACGGTCGTTTGGCAAGGTTGAGGGGCTGACGCTAACAGAAAGGGAAGCCTTATGGGGAAAAGATTGGGATCGCCATGAACTCGGGCAGGAGAAGGATGAAGAGATTCGTCAGCGGGCCTTGTCTTTTATGACCGATTTGGCGGAGCGTTACCCGTCGAATAACATCCTGGTCGTTACCCACGGCGGCCTGTTGGCTCAGTTATACATTGCCTTGTATCAGGAGAGATGCCAGGAGCGCATCGGCAACTTATCGCTCACCATTCTGGAGAAAAACGAGCAATCCTGGGACCTGCGGCTTTATAATTGTACGCGTCATCTGCAGGAAAGCGTCCAGGAACCAAAGTAAATCGGCTTAGGCCGGTTTCTTTTTTTTGCCTATTTCATGGAATAATTTTGCTTTCAGGGAATAAACGCCGGAAAACCTTCCCATAATGGGATTAAAACGGCGAGGCGGTAAAACTATGAATCTTGCGGATATGCTCACTTATGCCGATATCGGACAACTTAGCAGAATAGCGGATCATTACCGCTGTGAATGCAACGGGCACTCGAAGCATGAACTGATTCAATCCATCCTGCAGACAGTAGGGCGCCGCGATTTTATCGAGCGCTATATCGGCAGCATGAGTATGGAGGATTTGCGCTTCCTGAACACCCTGCTGTTTGATGGTCGTCGTCAGTTCAGCCTGGAGGAATTGGTTGCCTGTGCACAGGGCTCGCGGTTTACGGAAGATGCGAAGGAACGGGAAAGTCCGCGGGAGATGATCACCCGCTTTCGCCAGCAGGGTTGGCTGTTTAATGGCACCACCCAGCAAACTCGCTATCTGTTTGAGGTTCCGGAGGACTTGAAGCAGCGTTTCCGCGAAGCACTGGAACGCCGGTTTCTTGCCGAGGTGAAGGCGGCCGCCGCCGAACCGCCGATGTACCGGGAGGAGCCGGAGATGTTGTCCGCCGACCTGCTGCTCTTCCTGCAATACGTTTCCCGGCATGACATCCCGCTGAATAGCGAAGGGGTCATGTATCGGAGAAACCAGTCGCAGATCATGGAATCGCTGCACGTCTCCGAGGGGCTGGTTGGCAAAGGGTGGCGTTTCGGGTATGGCCGCCGTTTTAAGGATTATCCCAACCGGTTTGCGCTGCTCTACGACTATGCCTATCATTCCCGTCTCATTCAAGAGAACAACCATCGACTGGAATTGACGGATACGGGAGTGGTCTGCCTGACGGAGGAACGCAAGGAGCCGATGATCCAGTTCGTCCGCTTTTGGTTAAGATTATATAAAGGACCTATACCCAATTTGCTGTCTCTCGTCTACTGGATTGTCTGCTGTTCGAAAGAATGGGTGACGGTCTCCTCGCTGTTCGAACGAGTAGAGCCGCTGATCAAGCCGTTCTTCTACGACTCTCCGGCTTCGATTTTTGAAGAGCGGATCCTGCAGATGATGCTTCATCTCGGGATGGTGCGCTTCGGAGAAGACGAGCAGCGCGAACGATATGTGCAGGCTTCCCCGTTCGGGAAACAAGCGGTTCAGCAAATTCATAAGGGCTAGGCCGGGATCCGCGAATGCCGCTAGGCACAGACATATTCATGAGAATGGGGGCAAACGTCTCCCATATCGGCGAAGATATCGGTGAATATCTTTAAGTATGAGCAGGTTGTGAAGTGACGGAATCTACGAGATGTGTGACGGTATGGAAAAGAATATCTATGTAACGATGGTTTGGAGGTGCATCCTATGGATCAGATGAAGGTTACTTATGAAGCAATGCTTGGATTGGCGGCGGAAATGATATGGGACGAAGCGCTCCGGAAGCATCGCTCGGAACAGATCTACAACGAGATTGACACCGCCTTGGCGAATGGCGACGAGGTTGCCTTCCGGCTCCTGACGGATGAACTGAAAACACTAGAAGAACGCTAAAAGCAAACCGCCCTATCTGTTCACAAGAATACGAACGGATGGGACGGTTTTTTTGTGAGGAGATGAAGGATGGATTTGTCAAGGATCCCTGTTTATAATGGGAAGACATTGATCGAAGAAGGGGATGCAACATGAAATTTAGTGAAATTGAAGCTTCCGCCTGGGAAGAGCTGCGCCCATACCTGGATACCTGCTTGATTCCGGTAACGGGATTATCCGGACAAGAACGCCCGTATGAAGTCACCAAAAAGTTGGAAAGGCTGAGAGATGTCCTCGATTGGGTGGAAATCCCTTTCAAGGGAAGGGTCGTTACGTACCCGTCATACCAATACCAGACGCCGGATATGGCGCAGACCCTAAATGATTTGTGCCGAAATGTCAAGGGCAGTGGATTTGCGTATGCCGTGGTCATCTCTGCAGATTTTGAGTGGGGAGATGAGCAGCTTCCAGAGGCAGATTTAATCGTGACGCCAGGCCGTTTTGCAGCGGATTCCAAGGAGGGAGCTGCGGCACGAGTGAAGGCGGCAGTACAAGAAATGTGGCAAGGCAAATAGCGATGATGATTGTGACAAAATATCGACAATTTCAAGTGGGACAAGCTTTTTGCGGGTCAAAAAAATGTGTCAAATTCTTGACGCTCTTAAAACGCTAATATATTATTAATATGTCTTACGCGATGTTGTGATAATTATCATTGAAACGCACGGAAACAATTGCTTGACAAGGGGGGTTGAAGACATATGAGCAATCAGCATGACCAGCAGGAATCCTCGCACAAACCGCCTATTCGCAAAGAGATGTCCCGTCGGCAATTTCTTACATATACGCTAGGGGGCGCCACAGCATTCATGGTGGGTGGGGTGACGCTTCCTATGGTTCGTTTTGCGGTTGATCCGATTTTGCACAAGAAAGGCGAAGGTACCTTCGTTAAAGTTGTGGAAGTGAGTAAGATTACCAGCGAACCACAGGAATTTTCGTTCGAGCTCAAGCAGCAAGACGGTTGGTACTTAAGTACAGCTTCCCTGACGGCTTGGATTCGCAAAGACGAAAGCGGCAAAATTTATGCGCTTTCACCGATCTGTAAACATTTGGGATGTACGGTCGGTTGGAATAACGACAAGAATTTCCCGAATGAATACCATTGCCCTTGCCACGGTGCGCATTACACCAAGGAAGGCAAGCAGTTGGCGGTGGCGTCGAAGCCGCTGGATGAGTACAAGGTTATGATTAAGGACGACTGGGTTTATCTGGGGGATATCATCCCGAACACCATCGTGAAATAAGGAGGCGTAGATTCGGATGTTTAAAAATGTATACAACTGGATTGACGAACGTCTTGATATCACGCCGATTTGGCGCGATGTGGCCGATCACGAGGTTCCGGAGCACGTGAACCCAGCGCATCACTTCTCCGCGTTTGTGTATTGCTTCGGCGGCTTGACGTTTTTTATTACGGTGATCCAGATCTTATCGGGGATGTTCCTGACCATGTATTACGTTCCCGATATTATTAACGCTTATGCCAGTGTAGAATACCTGCAGACCCAGGTCGCTTTTGGCCAGATTGTCCGCGGGATGCACCACTGGGGAGCAAGCTTGGTTATCGTTATGATGTTTCTACATACGCTTCGCGTTTTCTTTACCGGTTCCTACAAGGCACCACGCGAAATGAACTGGGTAGTCGGCATGCTGATTTTCTTCGTCATGATCGGTCTCGGTTTGACGGGTTACCTGCTGCCATGGGATAACAAAGCTTATTTCGCAACAAAGGTAACGTTGGAAATCGCCAACTCCGTACCGGTGTTGGGTCCGGTTATTAAGGAACTGCTGCAAGGTGGATCGATTGTAGGGGCAGAAACGTTAACTCGCTTCTTTGCCATTCACGTGTTCTTCCTGCCTGCAGTATTGCTGATCCTCTTGGTGGGTCACTTTATCATGATCCGCAGACAAGGGATTTCCGGTCCTCTATAAGAAGCGTGGGGCAAAGCTGATTCTAATGAATTAAATTAAGTTTCGAATGACCTCTATAAGAGAAGGGGGGGCAAAAAGGACATGGCTCATCATGACAATTCGAAGGAAAAGGTCGTATACGTCGGCGATTCCCGCGTCCGTAAGGGCAAGGGCTTTATTACGCCTCCGGATTATACGGCGTATCCCGGCAAGTCGGAAGCGTTCATTCCTAACTTTTTGCTGAAGGAATGGATGGTTGGCGTCGTTGTGCTCGTTGGATTCCTGGTGCTGACGATTTCGGAACCGGCTCCGCTGGGCTTCCCGGCCAATCCGACGGCTTCGGTTATCCCGATGCCGGACTGGTACTTCCTGTTCCTGTATCAATATCTGAAATATCCCTATGCCTCCGGCGATTACGTCGTGCTGGGTACGATGGGGATTCCGGCAGTGATGTTCGGCGGCTTGCTGCTCGCGCCGTTCTTGGATCGGGGCAAGGAGCGCCGCTTCTATAAGCGTCCGATCGCATCGGCGCTGATGTTTCTTTCGATCGCGGCTGTCGTTTATTTGACCAACTTTGCTTGGACGCATTACCAGAAAGAACTTCAAGCGACAGGTCAAGTACCGGAACATATTCAGCGGGAAGAACAAGCTCGCGAGAATCGGGAGAAGGGCTTGCCCACGTCGAATGCGAACCGTCAGGAAGAGGTCGCGATCGTGGATAAGGACGACCCAGCCATGGAAGTATACAAGAAAGCGACCTGCGTATCGTGCCATGGGGCTGACCTGAAAGGAGCGGCTGGACCATCGCTTCGCGGCGTTGGTGACAAGCATGATAAGGAAGCAATCCTTTCGATTATTAAAGAAGGATACAATGGCAAGATGCCTGCAATGTATGATACTGCGATTAGCGCAGGCTTGACGGATCAAGACATCGACCACTTGGCTGAATGGCTTGCGAAACAAAAAGCAGAACAGTAAAATAAGTAGTAATCTAAAAACCTGATCGTATTGCGATCAGGTTTTTTTAAGCTGTGGTGCTATTTTCGTGGAAAAAGAGGGAGATCGCGCTTGAAACTATCGGATCTGTGGAGCAAGTCTTTTTTATCTTCCCGCTTCATTCTTTGGGCATTGTTCGTATGTAATCTATTGGGGACGGTTTACGGCTATATTTGGTATGATGCGCAGCTGCTAGACACCTGGCGGAACCATCCGCATTGGCAAATCGTGTTCGTTCCGGACAGCCCGACGGCCAGCTTATTCTTTACGTTAAGCTTGCTGTTTTTGTTGTTCCCGGCGACATTGGCTAAATATTACCGCCTCCGAACCCTGATCGAGGGGCTGGCGGTCGTGACGAGTGTGAAATACGGGGTGTGGGCCGTGACGATGATTTTTGCCGGGGCGTATCAGGGCGGGGAGCTGGTGTGGCAGGACTGGATGCTGGTCGCCTCCCATTTGGCGATGGCCGTAGAGGCGATGCTGTTTGTCCGATTGTATAAGTTTGGGACGTTGATGCTGCTTGGGGCCGGTGCCTGGACCCTGCTAAACGATACGGTGGATTATACCTATGAGGTCTATCCCTGGTTACCGGAGACGTTGTGGGATGACGTGCCCGAAGTGGCGGTCTTTACCGTCCTCTTGACGGTGGCGAGCATTGCCGCCGGCTGGCTGGCGCTGAAGCAGGCCAAACGCGCCTGAGAGCGGGGTTCTAACGTAGGACAGCCTGCCATACCATGATGGTAGGGAGGGGATGTCCGTGAGAAGAACTTGGTTGAAAGGAGCGGTAGCCGTACTTGCTTTGCTTGCCGCCATGCTGCTATGGAATTCGGTGGTATTCGCTCAGCCGGAGAAGAACGGGACTGAGAGCACGCCAGCAACGTTGAAGGCGGTGGCGCCAGCGATGTCCGAACAGGAACGCAGCGAGCGGCTAAAGCAGCTTGAGTTGGCATCGGAACGGCTATATGAGCATATGCAGCAGGGAAGTACCCAAGAAGCATTGGCTGACATGGAGGCGTTAATTAACGCGCTGGAGGGGGTATCCTTTAAGGGGTTAACCTCGGTGGAGGGCATCCATGCCTTGGCGGAAACGATTATGGACACCAAAGAGACGTTAGTTAAGGTAGATATTCAGCCTGAAGCGTGGGCGCAATCCTCGGCCCGACTGCGGCTGGCGGTCAATAGCCTGCTGCATCCAGATAAGGCCTTATGGCAGCAATATTATAAAGTCATGTCCGATAATTTGCAGCAGATGAAACAGGCGCGCGCAGGCGGAAAACCAGCGGAGCTTCGTAAGGCGTTCCAAGCGTTACAGGATCATTACGATGTCGTCCGCCCGGCCGCAGTGATTCGTCGCCCGGCCTCGGAGATCAACCGCTTTGAGTCGTGGCTGTCGTATACGGGAGGGCTAAGCAGTGCACCATCCTGGGATGAAACGGCTCTGAAAGGGGCCATCGAGCAAGGAGAAGGCGCATTAAAAGCACTGTTTGGCCGCCGGGGAGACGAGCCCGTATTCCTGCCGGTCACCGGCGTAGACAGCCCGTGGTATTGGAGCGCTCTGATCGGGCTTTGGATCGTGCTTGCCTTGACCTATACGGGAATCCGGAAGTATCGCGCTGACCAAGCCGTAACTGCCGTACGAGCGCAGCGCCGGGCGGAAGAGATGAATCGGTACCGGCTTTAAGCCGTGAATCACACAAAAAGCTTAAGAGGCAGGGATGACCTTAACCCTCTTAAGCTTTTATGTTTATGTGCCTTTAATCTTCCTTGAACCCTTCCCCGTGTACATCGTGGACGTCATTGATGATAATAAATGCCCGCGGATCCACGGATTTGGCGATCGATTGCAACCGCCGACTTTCCTGCCTCGACACGACGCAGTAGGCCATATGCTTCGCTTGCTTGGAGTAAGCCCCAATGGCCGGAATCAGTGTGACGCCACGATCCATCTCCTTCGTAATGATATCGGCAATCGCGGGGGCATGGTCGCTGATGATCGTAAACGCCTTGGCGGAGTACGCACCCTCTTGAATAAAATCGATCACTTTCGAGGCGATAAATACGGCCACAAGCGTGTACAAAATATTTTCCTTCCTAATATAGAAGAGCGATAACCCGATAATGATGATGTCCAGCGTCAGGATGACCTGCCCCATACTAAACCCGTACTTGCGGCCAAGAATCCGCGCCACGATATCCGATCCTCCGGTTGTGCCGCCGAAACGGAAGACGATGCCAAGTCCTGCCCCCAGCGTCACCCCTGCATACAACGAGACGAGGATATAGTCCGTCTGCGTTTCGAACGGCAAAATCCAGCCCTCATCAATCATCCGTTCAAACAGCCACAGGAAGAGCGTTAATGAGCCGATGCCGACTCCGGTCCAAAGAATGGACCGTCCGCCGAGGATCTTCCAGCCGATCAGAAACAAAGGGATATTTAGCATGAGGTTGGACAGCGAAGGTGAAATGCCAAACGCATAGTTCAGCAGCAGCGTCACGCCTGTAACCCCGCCTTCCATCAGTTGGTTGGGCAGGATAAAATAAAGAAGGCCAAACGCATAAATCGCCGTACCCAGCATGATGGGCAGCAGCGTTTTTAGAAATCCGGTTAATTTGCTCAAAGCCATGAAAAAACCTCACCTGTCCCCAGCGTAATTTATGTTATGTAGCTTACTACCGCCAATTGGATAGATCTTCCTATCCTAGTATACCTTTTTCCGCGCCGATTAAAAAAGGATTTGTTTTCGTCACCTACTTACGATAACATAGGGGAAAACGGGACATAAAGCGGAGGGATTGGCACTTGGATAGGAACAATGAGAAATCTCTCGCGGAAATGCAGCGCGAAGTAGACCGTTATATTTCGCAGTTTAAAGAAGGCTATTTCAGCCCGCTGACGATGCTCGCTCGAATGGCGGAGGAAGTAGGCGAGCTGGCCCGCGAGGTGAACCATACCTTTGGTGAGAAGCCAAAGAAGAAGGATGAACCGGAAAATTCGATCGAGCTGGAATTGGGCGATATCCTGTTTATTACCATATGCTTTGCCAATTCGCTTGGGATTAATCTCACCGAGGCCCATGATAAGGTGATGCATAAGTTTGCGACCCGGGATGCGGATCGATGGACGAAAAAGGACACCGAATAGGGTCATCCTTCATATGCTGTTAGCATGATCATCCCTACAGTAAAGGGGGATAGCATATGAAGGCGGAGGATTATTTACAACGAGCTTACCGCAGCATCTATGAAAACGACTTTGCGCAGGCGATGCACTGGTTCGAGCGAGCGCTGGACGTCCAGCCGGATCACGCGGACATCCATTATCGCTACTCGATTACCTGCGCCCGGAGCGGGCAGCTGGATAAGGCGCTGCAACACGCGCGTCTGGCTGCGGCCTTGGAGCCTGAGCAGGACGAATATAAGCTGCATTGCGATCGTTTGCAGTCCATGGAACTGACGCAAATGGCCAGACGGCAGCTGGAGGCGACCGGCGCCAAGCGGAAAGCGGCAGCCGAGCCGGCAGCCCGCATGTTAAAGCGTGCGGTCGAGCTTGATCCGTTGTCGTTGGATGCGCAGGTTTGGCTGGCGATCGCCTACGGCGAGCTGGAATGCTACGACCTTGCGCTGCAGGCGGTTCGCAATGCATCGGCCCTTCCTTTGGACGCCGGTGCAGCAGGTCAGCTGAAAGAGCTGGAGCAGCGATTGAAGCAGCAAATGAAGCAATCATCCTAGTAGAGAATGTGAGGAGATCGAGATGTCGGAACCGATTAAAGTCGCCGTGGCGGGCGCCGCAGGCAGAATGGGCAGAGAAGTCGTAAAAATGGTGCTCCAGGACCCGGAGCTTCAGCTGGTTGCCGCTGTGAATTTATCAAATGAAGGCATCGATGCCGGAACGCTGGTTGGCCTTCCGGCTTGCGGCGTGCCGATAACCACGAATTTAGAAGAGGCGCTGCGGGAGACGAGCCCGCGAGTGCTTGTAGACTTTACGACACCGCAGTATGCTTATACGAACACCGAACTCGCGATTCGGTACGGCGTTTCGCCGGTTGTAGGGACGACCGGGTTTACGCCGGAGCAAATCGAAGAACTGGACAAGCTGTGCCACGCCCAGGGGATCGGTGGTTTGATCGCTCCGAACTTCTCCATCGGGGCGATTCTGATGATGCGTTTTGCGGCACAGGCGGCGAAATATTTTCCGCATCTGGAAATCATCGAATACCACGGCGACCAGAAGCTGGATGCCCCTTCAGGGACAGCGGTGAAGACGGCTGAGCTGATCGCGCAGAACCGGAAGGAGCTTCGTCAGGGCAACCCGAATGAGGAAGAGACGATTGAAGGCGCACGCGGCGGTTATTATAACGGTTTTCGGATACATAGCGTCCGGTTACCGGGCGTATTTGCACAGCAGGAAGTTGTGTTTGGCGGTTTTGGCCAGACGCTGAAGATTCGTCATGATTCGTATGAGCGTGCCGGTTACATGCCGGGCGTGAATTTGGCCATTAAGAAAGTGATTGACTGCAAGGGCATGATTTACGGGTTCGACCATTTCATGGATGAATAAAGGGGATAAGGCATATGTTAAACATCGCATTTATAGCTCATGACCGTAAGAAAGAAGATATCGTTAATTTCGTCATCGCCTACGAGCATGTATTCAAAGATAAGCGGCTTTATTCCACGGGGACGACCGGAAGGCAAATCATGGAAAATACTTCGCTAAAAATACACCGGTTCCTGTCGGGACCGCTCGGCGGGGATCAGCAAATCGGTGCGTTAATTGCCCAGAACGAGATGGATCTGGTCATCTTCCTGCGCGACCCGTTGATGGCACAGCCCCATGAACCGGACATCACCGCACTGCTGCGCTTGTGCGACGTACACGGGATTCCAGTAGCAACGAATATGGCCACCGCCGAAATTTTGGTACGTGCCTTGGATCGCGGCGACTTCGGTTGGCGCGAACTGGTGGAACAGAATAAACCGGGGTTGACAAAATGAACGGCTTACTGGATATCTTAATCTTTGGGGCACATGCGGACGATGCCGAAATCGGCATGGCCGGCACGATCGCCAAGCATATTGCCGCGGGGTACCGCGTGGGCATTTGCGATTTGACCGAAGCCGAGCTGTCCTCCAATGGCAATCCGGTGCTGCGTAAGCAGGAAGCCGAGGCGGCAGCCGATGTGCTCGGATTAGCCGCTCGCATCAATTTGGGGCTTCCTGACCGTGGGTTAACCGGGTCGGCGGAGCAGCTGGCTGCGGTAACCGAGGTGATTCGTCAGTATGCACCGCGGGTGGTTTTTGCCCCGTATTGGGAGGATCGCCACCCCGATCATATCGATTGCAGCAAGTTGGTGGAGGCTGCGGTCTTCAACGCCAAGCTGCGTCGGTACATGCCGGACAAGCCGGCGGTCGCTGCGCCTGAGCTTTATTTTTATTTCATTAATGATTGGGTGACGCCTGATCTGATCGTCGATGTGAGCGCAACCTACGAGCAGAAGGAGCGGGCGCTCCGGTGCTACCGTTCTCAATTCGAGGCCGGTTCGCCGGGCGAAGACATTGCCTTAACCCCGCTGAATCAGGGATATGTGGAACGGGTCAAAGCCCGCGACTCGCTGATTGGTCAGCGTGCCTTGATTCCTTTCGCAGAAGGGTTTATGACGAAAACCGCATATCAGGTTAATCTATTTGGCTCCCATCGCACATAAGCTGAAAGAGGGAACAAACAACAAAGGAGGCCCCCACCATATGGAACCATTTTTGAAAATTGGCATCACATGTTATCCATCCTTGGGCGGTTCGGGGGTTGTGGCCACCGAGCTCGGGAAGCTGCTGGCGGAGAAGGGCCACGAAGTCCATTTTATTTCGCATAGCGTTCCTTTTCGCTTAGGGAGTTACCATAAAAACATTTTTTACCACGAAGTTGAAGTCAGCGATTACTACGTGTTCCGGTATCCGCCTTATGATTTGTCCTTAGCCACCAAAATGGCTACGGTAGCCAAAGAGCAAGGACTGGATATTCTGCATGTTCATTATGCGGTGCCACACGCGGTTTGCGCGTTTCTCGCCAAGCAGATGGTGGGAGACTCGCTTAAGGTCGTGACAACGCTGCATGGGACCGATATCACCGTATTGGCGCAGGACGAATCGCTCAAGGACTTGATTCGGTTGGCGATTAATGAAAGTGACGCTGTAACCTCGGTGTCCCGCGATTTGATGCGGGAAACCCGCGAGGTCCTCGACATCACGCGGGATATCGACTTGACGTATAACTTTGTTGACGAGCGGGTGTATTACCCGCGCGACGCCAAGAGCTGCCGGATGAATTTTGCCGCTCCCGGCGAGAAAGTGCTGATGCATATCTCCAACTTCCGGCCGGTGAAGCGGGTGAGTGATGTGGTGGATATTTTCCATCAAGTCAACCGGGAAGTTTCGTCGAAACTGTTGTTTGTCGGTGAAGGACCGGAATTGCCCAAGATCCAATGCAAAATCAAGGAGCTGGGCCTGGCCGACCGGGTGCATTTCCTCGGAAAACAGGACGATATCGCTCATGTGATTTCCATGGCGGACGTCTTGCTGCTGCCTTCGGAGAAGGAAAGCTTTGGCCTGGTCGCCCTGGAGGCGATGGCTTGCGGAGTGCCGACCATCGGCTCAATTGCAGGCGGGATTCCGGAGCTGGTGAAGCACGGGGAGACCGGTTTCCTGGCGCCGATCGGCGATACGAAGCAGATGGCAGAGTACTGCATCTCGCTGCTGAAGAACCCGGAGCTGGCTGAGCGGATGCGTGAAGCCTGTTTAACCCGGGCCAAAACCGAGTTCAGCAGCGATAAAATGATGGCAGCATACGAAGAAATTTATTACCGTGTGCTAAATGTTCCAATGCCAACGTTAAATCCGGCGTGCGGTTGATGGGACCGGACGATGATTAAGCGAATTCGCAGCATGTTAACGGCGCAGGGCTGGAGAGCCCTGCGCTTGCTGTGCCGATTTTTTGTCTATGCTTGTATTGATTGGAAGGGAGGTGTCCGCAATCGAAAAACATCATTGGAGTCAAGTTGACCCCCTTATGCTAGCTCAGGGGGAACGTGTGCTGCGTATTTTGCGAGATGGCGGGCACCAGGCTTTTTTTGTCGGGGGTTGTGTGCGTGATGAACTCATGGGGCGCCCGGTCCACGACATGGATATTGCTACTTCAGCGAAGCCGGATGAGGTGGTTCGGTTGTTTGAACGCACGATCCCAACGGGAATTCAGCACGGGACGGTAACGGTGATGATGGGGGATCATGCGTTTGAGGTGACGACGTTCCGCAAGGAGTCGGATTACGCCGATTTTCGCCGTCCGACTTCGGTGGAGTTCGTCGATGCGGTGACAGAGGATTTGCGGCGGCGGGATTTTACGATGAATGCGATCGCCCGGGGGCTGGAAGGCGAGCTGATTGACCCGTTTGGCGGCCGGATGGATATTGAGCGCGGGCTGATCCGCTGCGTGGGCGATGCCAAAGAACGGTTTGCGGAAGATGCCCTGCGCATGATGCGGGCGGTCCGGTTCGCTTCGACCTTTGGGTTCCGCCCGGTTTTAAGCTTGTGGAAGGCGCTCCTTGCAGGCCGGGACAAGCTAGGCTACATTGCGAAGGAGCGCGTGCGGATGGAGCTGGAAAAAATAGTGCTGGGCCCGGATCCGCTGCGCGGGCTGGCCCTGCTGGAACGCAGCGGGCTGCTGCGGTACGCGAAGGCAGCGCAGGAGCCCGCTGCGGCGGAGGCGCATGGCGCCGAGGCGGGGGCGGGCGCCGCTGAGGCAACGCCAGGCGCTGCAGCCACGCCAGGCGCCATCGCCGCGCTGTCGCGGCGCCTGCTGCACCGCGAGCCGCCGCGCCGCGCGCTGCTGGCGGCGCTGCCGCTGCTGGCGCCTGCGCCGCCGGCGCTGCGCTGGTCGCTGCTGCTGCAGGCGCTTGGCGCCCCGGGCGAGGCGGCTTCCCCGCTGCTCAAAAGCTGGACGTTCTCGAACCAGACCGCCCAAGAGGCGGCTGGGATCGTCCGCTTTGACGAAGCGTGGGAAGCCATCCTGGCCGAGGCGCCAGGTGAGCGCGAGCAGCGGCGCGGCTGGATCGGCCTGCAGGTCGCGTTTGGCCGCGAGACCGCCGGGCGGTGGCTGCACCGCCAGCAGGCGGTGGTGCAAGCGGCCATAGGCGACGACGCCAAGCGGCAGGCCGACCAGGCCATCCTGGCACGCGCGGGCCAGTGGCACCGCGAGGTGCAAGTACATACGCTGAAGGAGCTGGCCATCAGCGGCGGCGAAGTGCTGCAAACGGCCGGCCGCAAAGGCGGCCCTTGGCTTAGCGAACTGCTGAAGCAACTGCTGATCGCAGTTGCCGCAGGTGAGCTGCCCAACGACCGGCTAACTCTCCTGAAACATGTGGAAACGGTGGTGAAGAATGATGGAAGCAAACCGATTGCTTGACATGCTGCTGGAGCATCCGGGGCAATATATATCTGGCGAGGAGCTCAGCCGCCGGCTGTCGATCAGCCGGACGGCGGTATGGAAGCAAATCGCCAAGCTGCGCGAAGAAGGCTACGAATTTGAGTCCGCCCCGCGCAGGGGATACCGGTTGACTCGGCAGCCCGACAAGCTGAGTCATGCCGGTTTGCTGCATACCTTGCAGGGGACGAAGACGTTTGGACAACGGCTGAAGCTGCTGGACAGCACGTCCTCCACGCAGGAAGAAGTCCGCAAGCTGGCGGAGGAAGGCGCGCCTCACGGCACCCTTGTGCTCGCCGAAGAGCAGACGGCGGGGCGCGGGCGCCAAGGTCGCCGCTGGTATTCACCGCCGGGCAAAGGCGTGTGGATGAGCCTATTACTGCGTCCCGACCGCCAACCGCTGTCGATTGCGCCGCAGTTGACCTTGCTGACCGCAGTGGCGGTTTGCCGCGCCATACGGAAAGTCACCGGCGTAGATGCCGGTATCAAATGGCCAAATGATATTTTAGCCCGCGGCCGTAAGCTGTGCGGCATTATCGTGGAGTCTGCGGCGGAGGACGAGCTGATCCGGTACGCCATCGCCGGGATTGGCATTGATGTCAATCTGACGGCTGCTGACATTCCGCCGGAGCTGGAGACCATCGCGACCTCATTATGTATTGAAAGCGGGCGGCGGATTGATCGGACAAGCTTGATCGGCGCGGTGATCAAGGAGCTGGAGCAGCTTTACGAGCTTTATATCCAGGAAGGTTTTGCACCGATCGGCCACTTGTGGGAGGCGCTGTCGGTCACGTTGGGCCGAGAGATCACCGTGCATACGCCAAACGGGGTGCTCCAAGGCACAGCAACCGGATTGGATTCGAGCGGCGCATTATTCCTTTTGGATCAGAATGGCAAACATTTCACGATATTCTCTGGAGAAGTACAACTTGGCGGATGAAAAAAATAACGTAATTTGTTATACTGAGCACAGGAGGCGGTATCGGCATCGTTCTGAACTGCACTCCGGTTGCTTGTCGGAGGTATGAATGTGGTGAAAGTTCAAACCGTCGGCCGACTTTTTGAACGACCACAAATCAAGTTGCGTTGGATTCTGCTCTGAGCCGAAAGAGGACCGAGACAGAAGAACGAGGATATAACTCACTCTTCTTTGGACTTCGGACCTTTTTAGTGCCAAACTAAAAGGTTTTTTTGTTGTGCGCGTTTTTGGAGGACTCGCACAAAGTCAAACCGAAGGAGATGGATCAAATGGCAGGGAAACAAGCTTTAAACATTGTGAAAATGAAAAAAATGAAGCAAGACGGCATTCCGCTCGCGATGATTACCGCCTACGACTATCCGTCGGCCCAACTGGCCGAGGAAGCGGGTGCGGATTTGCTGCTCGTCGGAGACTCGCTGGGCAACGTTGTTCTCGGGTATGATTCGACGATCCCCGTAACATTGGACGATATGGTATACCATGCCCGTTCCGTTGCGCGCGGGGCGCAGCATACCTTCATCGTGGTTGACATGCCGTTTATGACATATCACGGAAGTATTGACGAAACGTTGCGGAACGTCCGCCGTTTGATGCAAGAAGGTCGTGCCCATGCCGTCAAAATGGAAGGCGGTGCGGAGATCGCTCCCGCCGTCCAAGCCATCGTGCAAGCCGGGGTGCCGGTGCTGGGGCACATCGGATTGACGCCTCAATCTGTTAACCAGATCGGCGGTTACCGGGTGCAGGGCAAAGACGCTGCTGATGCGAAGCGGCTCATGGAGGATGCCAAGGCGTTGGAACGCGCCGGTGCCTTTGGTATTGTGCTGGAGCTGGTAACGGAAGAAGTGGCAACGGCGATCTCCCGCGAGTTGAGTATTCCGACCATCGGCATTGGCGCGGGACGCGGCTGCGACGGTCAAGTGCTGGTGTACCATGACGTGTTGAAATATACGGCGGATTACCGGGATAAACGGTTTGTGAAAACCTACGCCGATATTGGCGCGCAGATCCGCCAAGGGATTTTAGAATACGTTACGGATGTCAAAAACCGCTCGTTCCCGGCAGAAGAGCATGTGTTCCGCGCGGATCAAGGCGTGCAGGAATCACTGGGAACTTTGTATGGCAAAGGAAAGGTGGAAGTCCGGTCATGAAGACCTTTAACAAGATTGTCCCGCTCCGTGAACAGTTGAAGGATGCGCGGTTCACAGCAGCGAAAGAAGGAAAATCAATCAAAGTTGCGCTCGTGCCAACGATGGGATATCTGCACGAGGGGCATGCAAGCTTGTTGCGTAAAGCACGGGCGGAGAACGATCTGGTAGTGCTGAGCATTTTCGTAAACCCGATTCAGTTCGGGCCCAACGAGGATTTTGAGCGCTATCCCCGCGATCCGGAGAAAGACCTGGCCTTGGCCGAGCGTGAGGGCGTGGATTTCGTCTTTTTGCCTAGCGTTGAAGAAATGTATCCCCAACCGACCCGCACCCATATTAAGGTCGCTGGTTTGACGGACGTGCTGTGCGGTGCTTCGCGACCGGGCCATTTCGACGGGGTAACCACCGTTGTCGGTAAGCTGTTTCATATCGTGCAGCCGGACCGCGCTTATTTCGGGCAAAAGGATGCCCAACAGGTGGCGGTAATCACGCGCATGGTAGAGGATTTGAACTTCGATGTCGAAGTCATTCCTTGCCCGATTGTTCGTGAGGCCGATGGACTGGCGCTCAGCTCTCGAAATGTGTACTTGAGTGCGGAAGAACGGCAGGCTGCACTTGTCTTGTCCCGCAGTCTCGAGCGCGCAAGAGCTAAAGCAGAGGGAGAACGTCCGGTGACCGCAGGGGAGCTGCGGGCGGAAATCCGCGACACAATCAGCGCTGAACCGCTGGCGAATATCGATTATGTGGAAATTTCGGATTTTCCGGAATTGTCGCCTTTAGCGGACGATGAATGTGTTGATGCCGCTGGCCGCCAAAAAGGTGTGTTGATCGCCGTTGCCGTGAAATTTGGCACGACGCGGCTGATCGATAACGTCATTTTAACGAAGAAGGTGAACCATTAATGTATAGAACGATGATGAAATCGAAAATTCACCGCGCAACCGTGACGGAAGCTAACCTGAACTATGTGGGCAGCATTACGATCGACGAGGATCTGATGGAGGCTTCCGATCTGCTGGAGAACGAGCAGGTGCAAGTCGTCAACAACAATAACGGCGCCCGCCTGGAAACGTATGTGATTCCGGGACCTCGCGGCAGCGGCGTGATTTGTTTGAACGGTGCGGCGGCACGACTTGTGCAGCCGGGCGACAGTGTCATCATTATTTCTTATGCCCAAATGTCGCCGGAAGAAGTCCGCAGCCATAAACCAACCGTCGTGTTCGTTGACGAAAACAACAAGCCGGTGGATAAGGCGCATCAAGAACTCCATGCCATGATCCGTTAATAAGGTTGTTCAAAAAGCATCTTCGGATCACGAGGAGGCCATGGGGGAAGGGGCTCGGCGTCAGCCGGGCCCTTCGTATGTTTAATTATGATGCGGCCGCGCTACACTATTCATGCCGCCGAATTGTATTCGATTTTTCGCATATAATTGGGCCGTAGTTCGCATTACCCCCAATCTATTCGATTTTTCATATAGAATTTGGGAAATTGCCCGCTCAACCCACAATTTTGTATGAAATTTCGAATACAATGAGCTGTAAATCGCAACAAACGCTGAAATGTATTCGATTTTTCACATCCAATCAGAGAAACGGGCCATCAAAAAGTGTAATTCCTCCCTGCCGGAATGAAATCGTCCCCCGAAACAAAAAATGTACGTAAGGCTCGGACTGATTTCATTTTCGTTAGGGGGATGCGAATGATGTTTCAGCATGTGTTTGCGGAAATGAATGAGATGTTGGACGAAATCACGAGGAAATACCCCTTGGCCGGCCATGCCCAGAAGCAGGAGCTCGCGAAGAAATGGAGCCTGCTTCAGCATATGAGCGACGGCATTATCGAGGAATGGCTGAGCTTTGAGGAGAAAATGGGATATTTACGCCATGCGTTCCGGAGCCTGGAGTCCAGAGAGACCCCCGATCTTCCTGAATTGGATGACCCCGCCTTTGTGAAAGGCCAAGGGTATTACAAGCTGCTGATGTTTCCCCAGGCTTCTGCTCAATTTGAGCAGGTGGTGAAGCAATTTACGGACAGCGTGTTGGCTCGGACTTATCTAGGGATGTGCCATCTGCACCTCGAGCAATTTGACAAAGCCGCCAAGCATTTCTGGATCGTGCTGGAAAAGGCTGCGAACAAGCGGCTGCGTTCCATTATATACAACGCGCTGGGGTGTATCGAGGCGCACAAGGGCGTATTTGAGAAGGCAAAAGAGTACTTCAAGTTGGCTCATCACAGCGATCCGTCCTTGCCCGAGCCGTTGGCCAATTTGGAGGCTTGTGCGAACAGTACAGGTAAACTGCATTACGGTCCCGAGTTGACTTCGCTATTGTAGGATTTATGATTCATTAACTGCAGGTCACGCACTTATTTACGGCATGTTTTTCGAAGCGATGCGAACACCGCTCATGGCGGCGCATCGCTTGTTTTGTTTTGTGATTTTTATTACAGATATGGTTTGTATTAATTTTCAAATTGGCTATCTTCTGTTATGCTGTAAAGAGACTGGAATGAAGGGACAACTAATTGCAATGAAATATGCTGTGCTTGATTTTGAAACGACGGGTAACCAGTCCTCCGATGATATTATTCAAGTGGGACTTGCCATTATAGAGCCGGATCGATCGATTTCTCAGGTGTATCGTTCCTTCGTCAAGCCAGGCGTTCCGATCCCACCGTTTATTACGGGGTTAACGGGCATCACCGATGAGGATGTGAAGGATGCGCCGGAGCTGGACGAAGTGATGATGGAGATGGTTCCACTCCTGAACGACGTCGTGTTGGTTGGGCACAACGTAGCATTTGATTTTAATTATCTGCAGAGCGCCTTGGACAAAACGGGCTACTTGCCGTTCACCGGACGGATCCTGGACACAATGGATTTCTTGAAAATCCTGTTCCCTTCGCTGACTTCTTACCAGCTGGGGATGGTGGCGGCGGAGTTCGAGGTGGAGCATGAGCGTCCGCACCAGGCGGACAGTGACGCGCTGGCGACGGCGCTGATTTTCCTCAAATGCTTGGAGGAATGTGACCGACTGCCGCTGCTGACCTTACAGCGTTTGGCCGATCTGTTTGCAGGTGAGGACAGCGATCTCGGGTGGTTTTTTGATGCCATGGTGCAGGAGAAGGAGCGCGAAGCGCTGCCAAGCGAAGACGGCTTTGTATACTACCGCCAATTCGCCTTGCAGGTTGAAGATTGGCTTGACATTGAAGCGCCAAGGGACAGCACGGAGCGCAATCCGCTGGCGGGCGTGACCTTCGAGCAGTTTATGGAGCAGGTCCGGGAACGATTGCGGGAGCGTTTGCCGCAGTATGAGGAGCGGGAAGCCCAGAACATGATGCTGAATGAGGTCATGCGGGCTTTTGAGGAAGACAAGCATTTGCTTGTTGAAGCTGGAACGGGAACGGGCAAATCCTTAGGATATCTGCTGCCGGCCATTTACCACAGCGTCAAGAACGAAGAGAAGGTCATGGTCAGCACGCACACCATCAACCTGCAGGAGCAGCTTAGGGAGCGCGATGTGCCGTTGTTGACGGAGGTCGTGCCTTTTCCGTTTCGTGCAGCCGTTTTTAAAGGTAGGCAGCATTATTTGTGCTTGCGCAAATTTGAACATAAAATAAATAGAAAAGACTTCTCAACACCTAAAGAAGAGGTGATGACGGCCGCGCAAATGGTCGTATGGCTTACCCAAACGGAAAGCGGCGATGACGAAGAGCTGAATCTCGGCAATCGCGGCGGTGATTTATGGGAGACGGTGGCCAGTGAGTCGGAATCCTGCTTAGGCCGATCCTGTCCTTGGTTCCGCAAATGCTTCTATCATCGCGCAAAACACGAAGCCGGTGTCGCGGACGTGGTCATTACGAACCACTCTAAGCTGTTTACGGACATCCAGGCGGGGCATCAGCTGCTGCCGGGTTACGAGCGGCTGGTTATCGATGAAGCGCATCATTTAGAGGATGTGGCCGGCAAGCATTTGGGGATTCATATGAAGTATTTTACGGTCGTGCATACGCTGACCCGGTTATTTAAAGACAGCAAGACGGGGCAGCTGGCCAACCTTCGCAGCTCGCTTGAAGCGTCGGGCGCGGAGAAAGCCTCAGAATGGTGCTCGGTCATCGACGGAATCTATCCAACGCTGGTGGACGTGAAGGAGAGCTGGGACAAGCTCAGCGAGCTGCTGTTCAGCTTGATGCCTGACCGCAGCGACGCCGCCCCTGGCGATCCCGGGCAATTCGTGTACCGGCTGTTGCCGAATCGAAAACCAAAGGATTGGGAGACGCTGACCGCGCTCGAAAATCAAATTTACGTAGGTCTTGGCGACGTGCTTCGGAAAGGGGAGCGCCTCCTGTCCGAAATCCGAGAAGAGCAGGACGATTATGCAGCGGAGAGCCTGATCACCGATATCAGCGGCTTGTTTAAAGATTTAGCCGGGGAACGGGAAGCGCTGCGCTTCTTCATGAAGTTGGAGAGCGAGGACACCGTCTATTGGATGGAGGCGAACGGGAACTTCCGTAGCCGGTCGCTCCAGATGTATGCGGTGCCGATTGACGTCAGCGCTCAATTGAAGCAATTTTTCTTCGACCGGAAGAAGAGTGTCGTTATGACGTCCGCGACTTTATCGGTGGATAAATCGTTCCAATATATGATCGAGCAGCTTGGCTTGACTGAGGCGGCGGAAGAGGATCGGTTGATCACAGCGATGCTGCCCTCGCCGTTTAACTACCGCGATCAGGCGTTGCTGGTGATCCCGCGCGATTTTCCAAGTGTGAAGGGCAGCGTGGGGGATGACCATTTCATTCATACGCTGGTGCAATCGCTGGCGGATGCCGCGGTGGCGACGCAAGGTCGCATGCTGGTGCTGTTTACATCCTATCGGATGCTCAGGCAGGTGTATGACCCGCTGAAGGAACTGCTCGCAGCGGAGGGAATCACGGTGATCGGGCAAGGGATGGACAGCGGCAGCCGCACCAAGCTGACCCGGCGGTTCCAAGGGAACAGCGCATCGGTGCTGCTCGGGACAAGCAGCTTTTGGGAAGGGGTGGATATTCCTGGCGAGGCGCTGACCAGTTTAGCGATCGTACGCTTGCCGTTCCAGCCGCCAAACCACCCGCTGGTGGAAGCGAAGAGCGAACGCCTGCAGCGGGAGAAGAAGAATCCATTCATGAAACTGTCCGTCCCGCAAGCGGTTATCCGTTTTAAGCAAGGATTCGGACGACTTGTCCGCTCGTCGCATGACCGCGGCATCGTGATCGTTTATGATACCCGGATCCTGGAATCTTATTATGGGAAATATTTCTTATACTCTTTGCCCGGACCGAAGATGGAGCATATGCCATTAACTCAGATGGTTCCGCGCATCTCGGAATGGTTAAATCCCGAAGCCTAAGCCGCTTCATAGATCGCATTGAAGAATAGGGGGAACAAGCATGAAGTCAGATAAAATTTCGGACGCTGTTGTCCGCAGACTGCCGGTTTACCTGCGTTTCTTAAATGAACTCAGCCGACGGGAGGTGCCAACGGTGTCCTCCCAGGAGCTCGGACAGAAGCTGGATCTCAATCCGGCGCAAATCCGTAAGGATTTGGCTTATTTCGGCGATTTTGGACGGAAGGGGATCGGCTACGATGTCGCTTATTTGATTGAAAAAATTCAACAAATTCTCAATCTGGACCAACAGATTAACGTCGCGCTGGTGGGTGCCGGGAATCTAGGGCAAGCCCTTTCGAATTATAATGCGTATTTGAAGGATAATATGAAGATTGTTGCGGTGTTCGACGCTTCACCGGCTAAGATCGGCAAGCAGATCAACAACATCACGATTCAGCCGATCGAAGAGCTGGCGGAAACCGTCCGGGCGAAAAATATCCGCATCGGCATCATCACCGTGCCGGATACGGAGGCGCAACGCGTAGCGGATGAGCTGGTTGCCGCCGGAATCGGTGCGATTCTGAACTTCGCGCCAACGATTCTGAAGGTTCCGCCGGAAGTTCGGATCCATGCGGCTGACTTCACTACTGATTTGCTGAGCTTGGCTTACTACTTGGAAGACGGAAAGGAAACAAGCAACGTATGAGTCGTAAATGGTTAATTAAGAACGGGACGTTTGCCGTCTTAAATGCGGACCGTCCTGTAATTCACGGATATATGCTCGTTGAGGGCGATACGATCAGCTATATTGGCGAAGAGCGCCCGGAAGGCGTGGAAGGCGCCGAAACGTTGGACGGCAAAGGGTTGTTGTTCCTGCCGGGCCTGATCAATACCCATGGCCATGCGGCGATGTCGCTGCTGCGCGGCTATGGGGATGATATGGTGCTGCAAACCTGGCTGCAGGAGAAAATGTGGCCGATGGAAGCCAAATTTACTGCGGCGGATGTGTATGCCGGTACGGCGTTATCTGTGTTGGAAATGCTCAAGGGCGGGACGACGACGTTCCTGGATATGTACGATCACATGGACGAAGTGGCCAAAGTCGTGGAGGAATCGGGTATTCGCGCCGTGTTGATGCGCGGGGCCATCGGGTTGTGCTCCCCGGAAGAGCAAGATCAGAAGCTCAAAGAAGCGATCGCGTTTGCTCAGAACTGGCACGGCAAGGCAGAAGGCCGCATCACCACGATGATGTCGCCGCATGCACCATACACCTGCCCGCCAGCCTTTATCGAGAAATTTGTGCAAGCTGCCCATGATCTCGATTTGCCGATGCACACGCATATGTCGGAGACGCGCGCCGAGGTAGAGCAGAACGTTAACGATTACGGCGTCCGCCCGGTAGAACATTTGCTGAAGCTGGGGATGTTCTCCCGCCCGACCCTGCTTGCCCACGCTGTGCATTTGACGGACGAGGAAATCGACATCTTGGCAGCGCACGGCGTTACCATCTCGCATAACCCAGGCAGTAACCTGAAGCTGGCCAGCGGGGTCGCCCGCATACCAGAACTCCTGAAGAAGGGCGTAGTTGTATCGCTGGGTACCGACGGTCCGGCGAGCAATAATAACCTGGATATGCTGGAGGAGATTCGTTTGGCTGCGCTGATTCATAAAGGCGTATCCGGCGATCCAACGGCGGTTCCGGCGCTGGAAGCTCTGAAAATGGGGACGGAATACGGCGCGAAATCGGTCTTCTTGCAAAATACAGGCAAGCTGGCTGCTGGCATGAAGGCGGATATCATCGCCTTAAATACGGAGCAAGCCCATTTCCTGCCGAGAACGGATTATATCTCCCATACCGTTTATTCCGCTGGCGCCAAAGATGTAGAGCATGTCTGGGTCAACGGTAAGCAGGTAGTCAAGCACGGTGCTTGTCTGACACTGGATGAAGAACGCATCCGCTACGAGGCGCAAGCGGCGTTTGAGGGACTGTTGGCACGATAATGAGCGGCGCGCGGTTTCCTGAAGGAGGCTGCTTGCTTAGGAAGGGAAAGGAAGAGTAGCTTGAGAAAGCGAACGAAATGGATCCTGCTGTCCCTCGTGATTCTGTTGATCGTGCTCCTGGGTCTCCACCGGTTTTATCTATACATTCATGAGGATACGTGGAAAGCCGAAAGAGCCGCTATCCAGCAGGCGAAGCAGGAGACGGATCTCGTCCGGGGCGACAAGGTTTGGAAGTCGGTATGGGATGAAGTTACCTGGGTCGTGCAAGGGGAGGATGCATCCGGCCGCCAAATGATGGTCTGGCTAAGGGAAGGACATGATCCAGAGGTACGCTTGCTGTCCGATGGCAAGTCCGAGAGCCAAATGCGTGAGATCATCAAACAATCGTTGCCGGGTATCCGGGTGGTTCGGCTGCTGCCAGGCATATACAATAACCAATTGGTGTGGCAGCTGTTCTATAAAGAGAAGGACCACCATTATTATCGGTTTTTCAGTTTCACGACCGGCGAAGCTTTGCCGGAAGTGTTCACCCTGCCGAACCGCTGACAGGGGGTCTATGGATCAATCATAAATAAACGGTTTCGTTGTTTAGGCGAAGAGCCTGAATCGCGGAACCGTTTTTATTTTTTGGCTTGAGAAAAAGTAGCATTTCGGGGTAGAACTACTAGCGTTCATTTTTAAATATCTTCACACTTTTCTTCGAAATTTGATATACGATGTGATATACTCATATTTGTAGTTTTGATATACGGGAATATATATCACAGAGTTGATAGTTTATATAGATAAGGGGGGCATCACGTGAAACTGCGTATTGGACCAATTGCTGCAAGCATTGCTATTTCCGCCCTTGTATTATTTGGTGGATGGTTCCTATATCGGCAGTGGGCGATTGAGCGTCCGCTGGAGAATATTGTGAAGAGTGTAGATGGAGTAAATCATGTCGATATGAACGTGAAAGCGGACGAGCTGGAGCTTAAGCTGAATTTAAAGCCGGGGACGGATCTTGGTGCTCTGGTGCGTCAAATTGAGAAGAACGGGGAGAAGCAAATCGGTAGCCGAACTTTGAAGCTGGATATCGAGGATCATTCTTCGCCGGAACTTGACCAGCTGTGGGAAAACGCCATGTTTACCGTTGCTCAGGCTATGGAAAATAAGCAATATACACAAATTACAGCTGCATTGAAACAGATGGAGCAAGAAAACAGCAAGCTGAAAGCTACGGCAGAGATGGATGAGAAGAACGTGTATATCACCTTAACGGACGGACAATACAGCAAATTTATCATTTTGCCGCGTTCGCCGGAACGGATGGGGGTATGGCCAAATGCGTAAATGGATGATTGAAGCCGCGCTTGGCTTTATTCTCGTACTGATCGTGTTTCTGGCAGTGATCGGCGTTAACGTGATTCCGCTCGTTACGGCCATCGTGTTGTTCGGCGCAGTATTTGCAATGCTCAAAATACGCGGCGGCATCACGATTGGAGCTGCCCAGGAACGGAAACGCAAAAAGCGCGGGCCGGCGAAGCTGACCTTCGAGCAGATCGGCGGTCAGGAGAGCGCCAAGCAGGAGCTCCGCGAAGCGCTGGACTTCATGGTGCGCCATGAGGAAATCAGCAAGTTTGGTATCCGGCCGATCAAAGGGATTTTGCTGACCGGGCCTCCCGGAACCGGGAAAACATTGCTGGCCAAAGCGGCGGCGCATTATACGAACGCGGTGTTTGTGGCCGCTTCCGGCAGTGAATTCGTTGAAATGTATGTCGGCGTGGGGGCAAGCCGGATTCGTGATCTGTTTAAGGAAGCCAGAACCCGCGCGGCTAAGGAAAACAAAGAAAACGCGATTATTTTCATTGATGAAATCGAAGTGATCGGCGGTAAGCGGGAAGGCGGACAGCAGCGTGAATACGATCAAACGCTCAACCAGCTGCTTACGGAAATGGACGGCATCTATACGTCCGACACGCCGCGGATCTTGCTGATCGCGGCGACCAACCGCAAGGAGATGCTGGACAGCGCGTTGCTGCGGCCGGGCCGTTTTGACCGGCATATCCAGGTTGATTTGCCAGACAAGAAGGGACGCCGTCATATCCTCGAACTGCATGCAGCCAACAAACCGCTGCGGGAGGACGTTGATTTGGACAAAATCGCCGAAGAATCGTTTGGCTTCTCCGGTGCTCAACTGGAAAGCGTGATGAATGAAGCGGCGATCTATGCGATGCGGGATGGCGTGGATCAAATCACTCAGGAACATTTGTCGGTTGCAATCGATAAAGTGCTGATGGGTGAGCAGACCGACCGGCAGGCCGCCGAGGAGGAGAAGCGCCGCGTGGCCATCCACGAATTGGGCCATGCGATTGCCGCGGAGGTTGTTGCCCCAGGCAGCGTCAGTCAGGTTGCATTAAGCCCGCGCGGAAGAGCGCTGGGGTATGTCCGGCACAATCCGCAGGACGAGAAGTACTTGTACACCAAATCGTATTTGGAAGGTCAAATTATGATCGCCTTGGCCGGGGCAGCCGCAGAAGAAATTTACTACGGCGGGCGCAGCACCGGGTCAAGCAACGATTTCGAGCAGGCGTTAAAGATCGTGCATACGATGATGACGTCGGGGCTGACCGAGCTTGGAATCGTGAATATGGACATGGTGACGACCGAGGTGCTGATGAACGAAAATACGCGAATTTTGGAGGATCTTGCCGCCAGAACAAAGCGGTTGCTCGAACAGCATTCAGCAGTTTTCGACAAATCCTTAGAGATATTGTTAAAAGAAGAACGTCTCTCCGGCGAGCAATTTCGTTGTCAATTTCGTGACAGCGCCCATTTACCGGCATAATTCATGATGCCGGTTATTTTTTTTTACTTTTTCTTCGTGCTAAGATATTATTATATGTTGGGTGTTAAAAGATGTATGTTTCGACATCTGGAAAACCATATTATGTACAGATGATGAAAGGATGGAGCGAGAGGACCATGAATTACAAACGAATTGGTGTCATCGGCGGCGGCACAATGGGTCAAGGCATCAGTGAAATGCTGGCTGCTAAAGGGCTGGACGTGTTGCTCGTGGAGGAGACAGCCGATAAATTGGATCATGCATATAACATGATCGAGACGAGTCTGGAGAAACAGCTCGAGAAATGGGCGATCACAAAAGCGGAGAAGAAATTGATCTTATCCCGTATTCATAAAGTTACACACTTTGCCGAACTCGGTACCTGCGATATGGTGATCGAGACCATTTCGGAAGATTTGAATGCCAAAAAAGAGGTATTCAAGCAACTGGACCAAGTTTGTCCAAGCAACATTATTTTAGCAAGTAATACATCCACGCTGAGTTTGACCGAGATTGCCGGCGGAACGAAATATCCGGAGCGCGTCATCGGCATGCACTTTATTTATCCTGTTGCCAAAATCAATCTGGTGGAAATCATCCGCGGTCTGAAAACTTCGGATACGACGTTTGAAGAGACGAAGCGGTTCGTTGAAGAGGTCGTGGAGAAACGCGGCATCATGGTATACGAATCTCCGGGCTTTGTAACATCCCGGATTATTTGCGTTATGATCAATGAAGCGCTGCATGTACTGGGCGAAGGCGTTGCTTCCGCAGAAGAAATCGATGAAGCGATGCGCATGGGTTACCAATTCCAATACGGTCCGCTGGAAATGGCTGACCGCTTTGGTCTGGATTCGGTGCTGGCCGCTTTGGAACGGATGTTCCGCGAATTTGGTGAACTGAAATACCGTCCTTCCTTCGTGCTCAAGAAAATGGTCCGCGCCGGCAATTTGGGTGTTAAAACGGGCGAAGGCTTCTTTAAATACGATAAGGACGGTGATCGGCTGTGAAAGTGTTAGTTATTAATGCAGGAAGCTCCTCTTTGAAATATCAGCTGTACGATATGACGAATGAGTCCGTTTTGGCCAAAGGCCTGGTCGAACGGATTGGCATGGATTCCTCGATCCTGACCCACAAACCAACGGGTAAAGAAGAAGTGACGGAGGTCAGTGAAATTCTGGAGCATACGACGGCGATCCGTAAAGTGCTTGAGAAATTGACCGACAAAGAGCATGGCGTTCTGTCCTCGGTTGATGAGATTCAAGCGGTAGGTCACCGCGTCGTGCATGGCGGCGAAGCGTTTAAAGGTTCTGCTCTCGTTACGCCGGAAGTTAAAGCTGAAATCCGCCGCTTGTTTGATCTGGCGCCGCTTCATAACCCGCCGGCGATCATGGGGATCAATGCGTCTGAGGCGAATATGCCAGGCGTTCCAAACGTAGTGGCCTTTGATACGGCCTTCCATCAAACGATGGAAGAGAAGGTGTACTTGTACCCGATTCCGAAGGTATTGTACAAGAAGCATCGCATCCGCCGTTATGGCGCGCACGGCACTTCGCACCAATATGTCAGCCGTGTGGCAGCGGAATTTTTGAACCGTCCGATCGAAGAGCTGAAGATCATCACCTGCCACATCGGGAATGGAGCCAGCTTGACTGCGGTTAAAGGCGGAGTATCGGTGGATACCTCCATGGGTCTGACGCCTTTGGAAGGCTTGATGATGGGTACGCGCAGCGGTGACTTGGATCCAACGGTCGTTACCTTTGTGATGAATAAGGAAGAGCTGTCCATCAGCGAAGTGAACTCGATGCTGAACAAGCATAGCGGTCTGCTCGCCATCTCCGGCAGCAGCAGCGACATGCGGGACATTACAGACGGCTGGGAAGCCGGCAAACCCAATGAAACGCTGGCCTTTGAAATGTACGAATATCGCCTGCGCAAATACATCGGTGCGTATGCTGCGGCAATGAACGGGGTTGACGTCATCGTCTTTACGGCCGGCGTCGGCGAAAACTCGGCAATCGTCCGCGAGAAAACCTGTGAAAACCTCAGCTATTTGGGCGTTGAGCTGGACAAAGAACTGAACAAGGTTCGTTCCGGGGAACCACGCCGGATCTCGACTCCGAACTCCAAGGTTGAGGTTTTGGTCATCCCGACCAACGAAGAGCTGATGATTGCTCGCGATACGCTGCGGATCGTGCAGGAATCGAAGTAAAATACGGCGAATTTAAACCTTTGGGTTTTAAATATCGTTATCGTTAGAGGAGAGATATAAGCATGGCGGTCAAAACTGTGATTCGTCAAGTGAATGAGCATGTCGGGGAACAGGTCGTCATCGGCAGCTGGCTCAATAACAAACGCTCCAGCGGTAAAATTCAATTTTTGCAGCTTCGGGATGGCACGGGTTACATCCAAGCCGTTGTTGTAAAGAACGAAGTGTCCGAGGAAACTTGGAACAAGGCGAAGAGCTTGACCCAGGAATCCTCGATGTACGTAACGGGTGTGATTCGTGAGGAGCCGCGAAGCAAGTCCGGTTATGAAATGACGGTTTCCGACATTGAAATCATCCAATTGACCGAAAACTATCCGATTACGCCTAAAGAACACGGGGTCGATTTCTTGATGGACCATCGTCATCTGTGGCTTCGTTCCTCGAAGCAGCGGGCGATTATGGTCATTCGGGCTGAAATTATTCGCGCCGTGCAAGAGTTTTTCGATCAAAACGGGTTTACTTTGGTGGATCCGCCAATCCTCACGCCAACTTCAGCGGAAGGAACCACGAACCTGTTCCATACGAAATATTTTGACGAAGACGCCTATCTGACGCAAAGCGGCCAGCTCTACATGGAAGCTGCTGCGATGGCGTTAGGGAAAGTGTACTCCTTCGGACCGACGTTCCGTGCTGAGAAATCCAAGACGCGCCGCCATTTAATCGAGTTCTGGATGATCGAGCCGGAAATGGCCTTCACGGATCATGAGGAAAGCTTGAAGATTCAGGAGAACTTCATCACTCATGTGGTGCAATCGGTATTGAAAAACTGCCGGGCTGAGCTGGAAGCGGTAGGCCGCGACGTGTCCAAGCTGGAAGCAATCCAAGCGCCGTTCCCGCGGATCACGTATGACGAAGCGATCGAATACCTGCATTCGCAAGGCTTTGATATTCCTTGGGGTGAGGATTTCGGGGCGCCGCATGAAACGGCGATTGCCGAACGTTACGACAAGCCGGTATTTATCACCCATTATCCGGCGGGAATCAAGGCGTTCTATATGAAGCCGGATCCGAATCGTCCGGAGGTCGTGCTGTGCGCCGATATGATTGCTCCGGAAGGCTATGGGGAAATTATCGGCGGCTCGCAACGGATCGACGATCCGGTTCTGATGGAGGAACGCTTCAAGGAGCATAACCTGTCGCCGGAAACGTACCAATGGTACCTGGACCTGCGTAAATACGGCTCGGTGCCGCATTCCGGCTTCGGCCTCGGATTGGAGCGGACCGTTGCTTGGATCTGCGGTCTGGATCACGTACGTGAGACGATTCCGTTCCCGCGGATGCTGTACCGGTTGTATCCATAAGGCAACTAGTGAAAGGTGAGCTTGCTATGGCCATGAAAGAAGGCAACAACGCTTGGGCGAAGGGAATGGCTTTTGGGATGGAGGCGGGGATGGTGAACGTCCCTTACCCGCTGCTCGCCCATTACCGGAAGCTCCGTTTAAGCGATACGGAAGCGATGTTGCTGATCCAGCTACTGGCTTTCCAGCAAATCGAGCGTAACGATTTCCCGTCGATTGAACAGCTGGAATCACGGATGGACATGGCACCCGGAACGCTTGCCCCGGTCATTCGCGGTTTATTGAAGGAAGGCTGGATCAGCATCGACGAGACGGTTGATGAAGCAACCGGCATCCATTCGGAGCATTATAATTTGCACGGAATGTACGAGCGGTTGGGCGAGTGGCTGGCTGCGCAGCAACCGGCCGCGTCCGGCCGCAAGCCGGTAAAATCCGATCCTGAAGTTCGTGAGGAGCCGGAACGGAATCTATTTGTCATCTTCGAAAAAGAATTTGCCCGTCCGCTTTCGCCGATGGAATGCGAGACGATTTCCAGCTGGGTGGACCAGGACCGTTATCCGGAAGAACTGATCCGTTTGGCGCTGAAGGAAGCGGTATTCGCCGGAAAGGTCCATTTCCGGTACATTGACCGGATATTGCTGGAATGGAGCCGCAACCGCGTGCGTACAGCGGAGGACGTCAAAGCTTATACGCAACGCTTCCGCGGAGGGTTGCGATCATAGGGCGAAGTAATTGAGTGCCTTCTCCAAGAGGAGAGGGCACTCTTTTTTGTGGGGATCTTTTAGCCCTGAATCACAGCGATGACAAAGATTACCCAGCCCGCGAGGAAACTAACACCGCCTAGGGGCGTGATGGCGCCCAGCTTGCGGATGCCGGTCAAGCTCAAGGCATACAAACTGCCGGAGAACAGAATGATCCCGACAAGCAGGAGCCAACCGGCGAGGACGATTAGGCCTTCGCTCTCGAGCTGTGCTGCGGTAAGACCCAGCAGAATTAACCCGATTCCGTGGGCGATATGGTATTGGATGCCGGTCTGGTATGTTTTCTGCCGATCCTCGGTCAAGCGGTTTTTTAGGGCATGGGCGCCGAAGGCACCGAGTGCGACTGCGAGGAACATCATGATTCCGCCCAAAGTAAGCAGTAAAGTCATTTTGGATCAACACCTCCACCCAAATCTTACCGATTCCCCACAAGCTCGTCAATCGGGCGAAAAAACAAGCAGCGTGTTCATAGTGAACGCGCAGCTTGTTTTATGGAGGTAGCCCTCCTTATTTGGCCGGAAGCTCAATTTGGCCGTACCCAACCGTGGTGAACCAATCCTTGACCGTATCGAAGTCATTGGAGAAGGACAAGCACAAGAGCAGGAGAATTCGGGCATGAGCCGCATTCAGGTTGTCGCCGGCGATAATACCTTCACCGCTGGAATAGTTGCTGCCCGAGCCGGTCCGGGTCGTCGTAACGAACACGACGCCTTTCTCGATGGCGGCTTTACGCTCCTCGGTCATGGCCTTCGAGATGCCGCCTGCCCCGGTGCCAGCCGTAACGATGCCTTTGGCTCCATTGGCGACAAATCCGCTGATCGCACCTGCACCTGCATCTTGATAGGAGTAGGCGATTTCGACCTTCGCCAAGTCCTTTTTGCTGATTTTGCTCAGATCAAACGGAGTTGCCCAATCTGCAGCGGATTTCAGAGCGCGGAATGGTGCGCGGTAAACGCGGATTGTTTTTTCGTCGATATATCCAAGAGCCCCAATTTCCGGAGTCACGAACGTATCGGTACGGTAGGAGTTCGTTTTCGTAACTTCGCGGGCGGCATGGAATTCGTCGTTCAGCATGACGACGGTGCCGAAATATTTCGTCTTGCCGCTCGCCGCCAACTTAATCGCATTATAGAGGTTGGCTGGAGCATCCGTCCCGATCACTGTCCAAGGCCGCATAGAACCTGTGACAACGACCGGTTTTGGACTGCGTACGGTCAGATCTAGGAAGTAGGCGATTTCTTCCATCGTATCCGTACCGGTTGTAACCACTACCCCATCTTGCGTTTTGAGTGCTTCATCTACTTTCAAAGAAAGATCATATAATTGCTCGATCGTATAGGCGCTGGAACCAGAGTTACCGAATTGATAAGTAGAAACTTCAGCGATTTGATCTTTATTTGGGAGGGAGGCTACCAGATCGGCAATCGGCAGCGAGCCGGCTCGATAGGTTTGGAAGCTCGTTTCATCCGTGGATTGCCCGGCAAGCGTGCCGCCGGTGGCGATGACCTGTACTTTCGGCAGCTTCTTTACAACTTCGGTCGCGGTAACGGTACCTGTCACCGTTTCGGCTGCAGAAGCTGGAGAGAGATATAAATTGGGGAGCAGTGCGGTCACGGCGAGGCCGGTAACTAATAAGGTCTTCAAACTTCGAGATGTCCACTTCTTCATTCCATCAACCTCCAAGATGTTTTTTTAGTTAACGATATGTAATTAAACCTGACGCAAAATTCGTTAACTTGAGAGAAATTATAGTTTGATGTCATGTATATTGACAAACGAGTTGAAAGGCGAATAAAACGCTTAAACCTATGAATATCAAGCATTTACACTTTCTATGTTGATCACGACAGTTGTTTTAAAATATTTAAAATATCCAAATTCAATGTAATATTTTATGACATTTATTTCATTTTCGGTAGTTTGTAGCACTTTTGCGGGTTCAAACGTTTTTTCAAATAGTGTGCAGGGGCAGGGCGGACAACCGTCGTCAATATGTTGGGAGGAGGGGAGAGTTATTGATGAAAGATCGTTTGTTCTAAGATTTCAGCAGGGAGATCGCAGCGTCTTTCCGTGGCTGGTCCAGGAATATGGGACCTATGTGTACCGGGTAGCCTATTCGGTGCTACATGATGCGAAGGAAGCGGAGGATGCTGCGCAGGAAACCTTCCTGCAAATCTATAAATCTCTCCCGGAGTATCGCTCTCAAGGTCTCAAGACCTGGATGACCCGGATCGCCGTCAACAAGTCGATCGACATCAAGCGGAAGAGGGACCGGCGCAAGGAAGAGCATTGGGACCCGGCGGATCTGGACCTGCACGCAACGGATTCGGATGAAGGCAACTTGTTTGGGTTAATCGATGCCGAGCGGACGGTGGAGGTCCGTCAAAGAATTGCTGCGCTTCCGGCGGGGCATCGCCAGATCGTCACGAAATTTTACCTGGAAGGCAAAAGTCATGAGCAAATCGCCGCAGAGTTAGGAGTGGCGGTGAAAACGGTGGAATCGAAGCTGTACCGGGCAAGGGCCTATATTCGCGAGCACTGGTCAAGGGAGGATTGGGGATGAGCCAACAAAACCCAGAGAATTTGGCGTTATGGCGCAGTTATATATGCGGCGAACTGGATGCGAACACGGAGTCGCGCTTGGAAGCCTTGCTGCAAGGGGATGAGGCGGCCTTTACCGCTTATGCTGCTGCACTATCCTCCTTGGAAAGCGAGCTTCCGGGACCAAAGGATGAAGAAGCCTATCGGCAATCGATCATAGAGCAGCTTCCGCATGCAAGGGAGAGTAAGGCGCGAACCAGCAGCCGCAGAACCTGGAGTCGCCATCCGCTGCTGCACTATGTGATTGCGGCGACATTGACAGCGTTGCTGCTTGGCAGCGGTGTTTTCGATCATATCGCGGTAACGAGCAATCAACTGATGAATCGTCCGAATTCATCCTCCCTGAGCGAACGGATGATGAAGGCGACAACCGGCTGGCTTGACGGCTGGCAACGATAACAAATCAATATTTCATAGGAATGATAGAGGAAAGGAAGAGAACATATGCCGTATGAGCGAAATCGACTGCTAGCTTTACTGTTAAACTTCATCCCCGGTGTGGGGCATCTCTACTGGGGCAAAAAAGGAAGGGGAATCACGTACCCGATCCTGTTCTTCGGCGGGATATTTTTTGGATTCGCCGTTTCAATCGCCGCGCATAGCGATGACCTCGCCATACTCACGCTGATCGCCGCCGCCATCTTATGGCTGTTCTCGATGTTTGATCTACTGATCATCATGCTTCGAGAAACGCCGGAGGAACGGGCTTACCGGGAGCATGTTCGGCAGATGACCGGCGAAGGAAGAGAGTCGGAGAAATTCTTTACCATTCTGCTGTCGTTTGTGCCAGGCTTGGGCCATTTTCAGCTGGGACTCATGCAGCGGGGGCTTTCATTTTTGATCGCCTTTTTCGGCTTGATCACGATGATGTTCTTTGTGACTGGAATTACGCATGAATCGGTATTTTTACTGTTCCTTGGTTTGTTGCCGATCATTTGGCTGTACAGCATGTTCGACGCAGTGCAGCTGGTGCACCGAAAATTGGCGGGTGAGCCGCTTGTTGACCAAACCCCCTTTGACGATTGGGAGGCCGGCCGAATTGAGGGGCGGCGCAGCAAGGTGCTGGCGACGATGCTGTCTGCATTTCCTGGGGCAGGTCAAATGTACCTCGGGCTGCAGAAACGCGGCCTGCAGATGATGGCCCTGTTTCTGGGCAGCTTTTACGTCATTGACGTGCTGCGGTTATCGGTGTTTTTATTCATCATCCCGATCATCTGGTTCTATTGCTTCTTTGACGGCCTGCAGCAGACGAGCCGGTACGGTATCTTGCCGATGGAGGATCGGCCGCTCATGGAAACCCGCGGCGAATACCAGCATTGGCTTGGTATTGCGCTTATTCTGCTAGGAATCTATTTCGTTGGGATGGAACTGATCGTTCCGATACTGGATACCCATTTCCCTGAGCTTCACATCTATTCTCGAATTGAAAAATACCTCCGGCCCACGATCGTCGCCGTCCTGCTGATCGGCGGGGGAATCAAACTGCTCGCCCGGCCGAAACGGCGGAATATGCTTTGGAGCGACGAGGAAATCTAACACTTAGATGACGATATGAGAGGTGACAGCTTCACGGCTAAGCCTCTCTATTTTATTTCTGGGGGCGATATTTGCTACAATGCTGGGAGTGGGATTGCTAGAATAAGGAGAAACGTTATGTTCAAAATCTATATTGCGGAAGACGACAAGCCGCTTGTAGATCTGCTGGATGTCAACCTGCCGAAATACGACGGCTACTATTGGTGTCACCAGATCCGCAACTTATCGACCTGTCCAATCGTGTTCTTGTCGGCACGTGAAGGGAAGATGGACCAGGTGATGGCAGCTGAAGGTCCGCGAGATCGGCGTTACACAGCATGTCGCCATCCCCGAGAATCTAACGATCACCGCCGGCGATCGGGAGGGTTCGTTCTCCGGGCTGGTGGTCAGTGATGCCTTGTTGGAACGGCGCATGGCGGCTTCGGCGGAGGAGGGCGGAGGGGTGCGTATGGACCGGTTCACCGGGTTTTACGTGGATGCTCCGGAGATCACCCGCGGTCTGGCGAACTTGCGCGGATCATTTCCCGCCAGGCGGGACTGTTGTTCTTCGTGCCGATGGCGCTGGCCATTATTCATAGCCTGTTTGCGTTTAAGGCCATGCAAAACTTGTTTAACTTCTCTGTCGCTTGGCAGACGGTGTTGATCTTGGCTAGCTTTTTGCTGGTGCAAGTGGTCTGCTTCTTCTTTATTCGGTCCCGATACTTACGCAACGTCAAAAAAGCGATTCGCTAAAATACTGGAGGTACAACGTGGAGAACTGGATTACAGACTTTATGGAGAGGTTTGGCTATTTTGGCGTCTTCCTGCTGATTGCCCTGGAAAACGTATTTCCCCCGATTCCGTCAGAGGTGATCTTAACATTTGGCGGATTTATGACCACCTATACGAGCTTAACGCCGGCAGGGGTTGTCGTCTTCTCGACGCTGGGTTCGGTGTTTGGCGCCGTGATCCTGTACGGGATCGGATATCTGGTGAACGTTGACCGATTGGAAGGGTGGATCGATCGTTACGGCAGGTTCTTGCGCCTGAAAAAAGAAGACGTCCGCCGCGCGGATGCCTGGTTTGATCGGTATGGCTATCGGACGGTGCTGTTCTGCCGGATGGTCCCGCTGATTCGCAGCTTGATCTCCATCCCTGCCGGCATGTCGAAAATGAAATTTGGCCTGTTCTTGCTGTTCACCACGATCGGGACGCTCATTTGGAACGTGGCGCTTGTCTTGCTTGGTGCAGCGGTAGGGGGTTCCTGGTCAGAAATCGTCGCCTTTATGGACGTGTATTCCCACATCGCCTATGCGGTTATTGCTTTAGGTGTGCTGTTGGTGGGCTTTCTCTGGCTGCGCCGGAGAAAAAAGGAGCAAAGCGGCAACATCAAAATAGAGAGATAAGGAGAAACCTAGGAAATGAACTTGTTGGAACTCATAAAAGCGATTATTCTTGGCCTGGTGGAGGGACTCACGGAGTTTGCGCCGGTGTCCTCCACAGGGCATATGATCATTGTGGATGATATGTGGCTGAAAACCGGGGAGTTGCTCGGTTCAAAGTATGTGGCGAACACGTTTAAAGTCGTGATTCAACTCGGCTCGATTTTAGCCGTCCTGGTCGTGTTCCGCAACCGATTTATCGATTTGCTGGGGCTGTCGCGCTGGATGCCGGGGAGGGCCAAAGGGGCAGCAACAGCCGGACAGGGCGGACCACGGTTGAAGCTGATGCAGGTGATTGTTGGGTTGATTCCTGCCGGAATTCTTGGCGTGTTGTTTGAGGATTTTATCGATGAGCACCTGTTTTCCACCGCAACGGTGTTGATTGGACTGGTGATTGGGGCGCTGCTGATGATCGCCGCCGACCGGTTCGCGCCAAAGCGCGCAAGCGTGGAGACCGTCGACCAAATTACGTACAGGCAGGCGCTGGGGATCGGGTTGTTCCAATGTCTGTCGATCTGGCCGGGCTTCTCCCGTTCGGGTTCGACGATTTCCGGCGGGGTGCTGCTTGGTTTGAGTCACCGGGCGGCGGCCGATTTCACCTTTATCATGGCTGTTCCCATCATGGCCGGGGCCAGCTTGATTTCACTGGTGAAGAACCTGGAATACTTTACGATCGATGCGCTGCCGTTCTTTGTAGTCGGTTTTATCAGCGCCTTCGTGTTTGCGTTGTTGGCGATCCGGTTTTTCCTGAAGCTGATCGACCGCATCAAGCTGGTGCCGTTTGCGGTGTACCGCATTTTGCTGGCGCTTGTGATCTGGGTTGTTTATTTCTAAGTTGTATGCAAAAAACAAGAGATGCTGCCATCTAGCAGCATCTCTTTTATGTTTGTTTGGGCTTAGCCGCAAGCACAGTTCAGCACCGGCTTCCGGGCGGCGCCGGTTTCGTCCAGGCGCGTCACCGGGGTGGTGTGCGGGGCGCTCCGCAGCATTTCCGGATTCGTTTCGGCTTCCTTCGCGATGGCGATCATGACGTCGATAAAGCCGTCCAGCGTTTCCTTGCTTTCGGTTTCCGTCGGCTCAATCATAATGCATTCCTCTACGTTCAGCGGGAAGTAGATGGTTGGCGGATGATAGCCGAAATCCAGCAGCCGCTTGGCGACGTCCAGCGTGCGGATGCCGTATTTCGCCAGCCCGCTGCCGGACATCACGAATTCGTGCTTGCACAGTTGATCCGGGTACGGCAGCTCGTAATAAGGCGCTAAACGCTTCATCATATAGTTGGCGTTTAACACGGCATTTTCCGAGACTTGGCGGAGTCCATCGGGACCTAAGCTGCGGATGTACGCATACGCGCGGACGAGGATACCAAAGTTGCCGTAAGAAGCTTTCACCCGGCCAATCGAGCTGGCCGATCCGCTCGTGGCGCCACCTGCTGCCTCTTCGGAACGTGCGCCGCGGATGGTATACCGTCCGGATTCGTCTTTGACGATCCTCGGTTCAGGCAGAAACGGAATCAGCCGCTCCTTGACGCCAACTGGACCGGCGCCCGGACCACCGCCGCCATGCGGGGTGCTCATCGTTTTGTGCAGGTTGAGGTGCACCACGTCAAAGCCCATGTCGCCGGGGCGGGCGATCCCCATGATGGCGTTGGAGTTCGCGCCGTCATAATACAGCAATCCGCCGGCTTCGTGCACGATGTCGGCGATCTCCAGGATCTGTTCCTCGAACAAGCCCAGCGTGTTCGGGTTGGTGAGCATCAGCGCAGCCGTGTCCTCGCCAACGGCAGCGCGCAGCGCGTCCAGGTCCACCATGCCGCGCTTGGTGGAAGGGATGGTCACCGTCTCGAAGCCGGCGACCGAGGCGCTGGCCGGGTTCGTGCCGTGCGAAGAGTCCGGCACGATCACCTTGGTGCGTTTCTCGCCGCGGCTTTCGTGGTAGGCGCGGATCATCATCAAGCCGGTCCATTCACCATGGGCTCCAGCCGCCGGCTGCAGCGTCACCGCGTCCATGCCGGTGAGTCCGGCCAAATCCTGCTGCAGGCGGTACATCAGCTCGAGTGCCCCTTGTACGCTTTCCTCCGGCTGGTAAGGATGGATTTTCGCCAAACCGGGGTAACGCGCGACGTCCTCATTGACCTTCGGATTGTACTTCATCGTACAGGAGCCCAGCGGATAAAAGCCGTTGTCCACCCCGAAATTCCGGCGGGACAACGCGGTATAATGCCGAATCACGTCCACCTCGTAAACTTCGGGAAAAGCGAGGCCTTCGCTCCGCAGCATGCCCTGCGGCACGAGATCTTCCTTCGGGACGGTCGGAACGTCGCATTCCGGCAGAGAATAGCCGATCCGCCCAGGGCGGCTGCGCTCAAAAATCAACAGTTCATCGGATTTCGTCGTCTCTTTTATTTCGAGCATATTGATTCCTCCAGTACGCGGGCGAATTGGTCAATTTCTGCTTTGCTGCGCTTCTCCGTCACGGCGATCAGCAGATGGCCGGCGAGTTCGGGATAGCTGCGTCCCAGATCGTACCCGCCGATAAACCCGGCGGCAAGCAGATCCCGCTGCAACTGAGCCGGGTCGGTGCCCTCCGGCAGCCGAAGCACAAACTCGTTGAAGAACGGCGACTCAAAAGCGGCGCTTACGCCAGGGATGGCGGTGAACACCTGTTTGGCATAATGGCTTTTCTGCAAATTCAGCTCCGCAACTTCGGCCATTCCTTGCTTGCCCATCACGGATAAGTAGACAGAGGCAGCCAAGGCAAGCAGGGCCTGGTTGGAGCAGATGTTGGAGGTTGCTTTCTCGCGGCGGATATGCTGCTCACGGGCTTGCAGTGTCAAGACGAACCCGCGCTTGCCGTTGCGATCGGTGGTCTGCCCGACGATCCGGCCGGGGATCCGGCGCATATGCGCTTCCGATACGGCGAAGAAACCGCAGGTTGGTCCGCCGAAGGAAGGAGCCAGCCCCAGTGGCTGGGCGTCGCCAACGACGATGTCGGCTCCAAGCTTGCCCGGCGCTTCCAGCAAGCCAAGTGCGAGCGGATTACTGCTGACGATCAGCAAGCTCCCTTGGGCATGGGCCAGTTCGCCGATGGCACGAAGATCCTCCAGGGAGCCAAAGAAGTTCGGGTTCTGGATCAAGACGGCAGCGGTGTCCTTGGTGACGGCCGCAGCAAGCGCCTCACGATCAATTACGCCTTGCTCCCAGCCAACCTCAACGATCTCCAGATTCAGACCGTGAGCGTAGGTGGCGAGCACCTCGCGTGCTTCCGGATGGACGGTGCGGGAGACGACAAGCTGTTTGCGTCTGGTGGCAGCCGCGGCCAGGTTGCCGGCTTCGGCTAAAGCGGTAGCTCCGTCGTACATGCTGGCATTGGCGACCTTCAGTCCGGTCAGCTCGCAGATGTACGACTGGAATTCGAAAATCGCCTGCAGCTCGCCTTGGCTAATTTCCGGCTGATACGGCGTGTACGCGGTATAAAATTCCGAACGGGACACGACGTGCTGAATGACGGAAGGAATGTGATGGTCATAAATCCCGGCACCAAGAAAGCTGGTGAATCGGTCGGTGTCGGCATTACGACCGGCAAGTTCTGCTAAGTGGCGGGTCAGCGCGTATTCGTCTAAACGAGGGGATACCGGGAGTTCACCTTGAATGCGAATGCTCTCCGGAATGTCCTTGAACAGCTCTTGGACGGAGCTTGCGCCGATCGTTTGCAGCATTTCCGCTTGGTCTTGTTCGGTTAACGGCAAATAACGATGTTTTAGCATCTGATTTCGTGTTCTCCTTTCACCGCTTGGCGGCAGGGTTTCGGCGATAGAACGGCAGCGGGACGACCTTGGCCTTCAGCCGCTTGCCGCGGATGTCGACCTCCACAATCGTGCCGGGTTTGGTATAGCGGTTGGTGAGGATCGCCATCCCGAGGTTTTTTTTCAGGGTAGGCGATTGCGTGCCTGTCGTGACTTCTCCGATCGGTTCCTCAGAGCCTTCGGCAAACACCGGGTAATGCGTACGCGGAATCCCGCGATCGATCATCTCCAGGCCGACGAGGCGGCGAGGGATGCCTTCATCCCGTTGTTTGATCAATGCATCGCGGCCGATGAAGTCGCCTTGCTCCAGCTTCACGAATCGGTTTAAGCCCGCTTCGAGCGGGGTGATCTCAGGTCCCAATTCCTGGCCGTACAGAGGCAGGCAAGCTTCGAAGCGCAGCGTATCTCTAGCGCCCAGCCCGGCCGGGAGAAGGCCATGGCTCTCCCCGGCCTCCATCAGTATGTCCCAAAGCGCTTGCGCTTGCTCGGCTGCTACATACAACTCAAATCCGTCCTCGCCGGTATACCCGGTTCTGGACAGCAAGGCAGGTATGCCGGCAATCCGCGCTTCCCGGATAAATGTGAACGGACGCAAGGCCCCTGGATCCTCCCCTTCGCTAAGAGGGGAGAGGAGGGAGGCGGCCAGCGGCCCTTGAACGGCAAGCAACGCCGTCTCGTCGGAGGCGTTCCGCATGGTTACACCTTCAGCAGGAAGGTGCTGCTGCAGCCAGTCCCAGTCTTTTTCAATATTCGAGGCGTTGACCACCAGCATGTACTTGCCTTCATCCAGTTGATAGATCAACAGATCGTCCACCACGCCGCCATCGGGATAGCAGAGCAAGGTGTATTGGGCTTTCCCCGGCTGAAGCAGAGTCACGTCGTTGGTTGTCATGTGTTGCAAAAAGCGTTCCGACTCAGGGCCCTCCACGAAAAATTCGCCCATATGCGATACGTCAAACAGACCGGCGCGCTCGCGCACGGCTTCGTGCTCTTTCTGGATGCCGCTGAACTGCACCGGCAGCTCCCAACCGCCGAAATCGATACAGCGGACTCCTTCATAACGCGCATATCCGGGATAGAGCGGCGTACGCCGCAATGCGGATTCGGACATTGCCATCACCTCGTAAGGGCCGGATCGGCCAATTTTTGAGAACAGCAAAAAGGACAGGCCAAAGAAAACCCGCTAGCCTACCTAACGGTTCTTCCCGGCTCTGTCCCTTGTACCTGAGAGTTACCCTGTGCTAAGGCTCGAAGCTCGCGCAGGTTTCCCCTTGGGTGATTCACGTAGAGGATACCTCTACGTGAATGCTCTCCAGAGTTGCGTCCGGCAGAGGTCCTTTTGCCTGAGAGATTCACCGCTTCGCGGCTTGCTCCTTCGGCGTTACAATACGGTAATTGTAATCTCTCCCCCTGCCATCAACCGCAGCTTACACATCTCATTAATACTCAAAAACCGCCTAGATGTCAATAAAGTTATCATAATAATTTTAATTAAATTCGTTTACTGGAAAAGGCTACGCTTACATTTTGCTAGACTCTATCAAATGTGTTAATAATATTGACATGAGAGCTAGGTTTGGAATAATCTGAACGAGGGAAATACGAAGATAGATAATCCACAATGTGTAAGGTATGCTAGATCATCCGAAAGAGGAGGAGCAAGCTTTGGCTAGTGAGATCAGGGAAAACGTGTTGTACAGCGATGAGCATGAATGGGTGCTTGATTTGGGGGATGGGACGGTGAAGATCGGCATCTCCGACGTAGCCCAACATCGGCTGGGCGACATCGTGTTCGTGGAGCTGCCCGAACCGGGGCAGGAATTCGAAGCGCAGGAAGGCATCGGAACGATCGAATCCGTTAAGACGGTCGCCGATTTGTTTACGCCGGTCAGCGGGACTGTGCTGGCGGTGAACCGGGAGCTGGATACCGCGCCGGAGCTCGTGAATGAAGAGCCGTACGACGGGGGCTGGATGGTTCACATTCGTTTGAAGGAAGACGCAAACGTCGCGCTGGCGAATTTGATGGACGCGAAGGCGTATGCGGAATTTATCGAGAGATAAAGCAAGATTTCGGGCAAAGTAAGAAACTCGCGGTCAGCGTAATCGCGGAAGCCGCTGATGTTCGGTCAGCATAACTCCGCTATCGCTTGTCGCGAGTTGTTTTTTTAGGCATGATGCCCTTTGGGGGGCAACAGCAGGGAACGGTACAGCGCTTCAAACATAAACTCCAGCGCTTCCAGATGGCGCTTGGCCTTGGTGATGTTAGCCCCCCAGGCATAGATCCCGTGATTTTGCAGCAACAACGCGGGCACACTTGTATCCAGACTGCCCGGGATTTGCTTGAGGATGGCAGGGAGCTCGGCGGCGTTTGGCAGAATCGGCACTCGGATCTCCGCTTGCGTCTCCCATATCTCTAGGCTTTTGAGCAGTTCGTTTCCCTTGAGTGGGACGCCGCCATCCGCTGCGAAATAGTCGCTGAGCACATTATTGAACGTCGTATGTACGTGCGCGATCGCGCCGCAGCCGGTCATCCGGTAGATTCTCGCGTGTATCGGTGCGTCGGCGCAAGGCTTGAGCCGCGTTGGCTCACAGGGCGCGCCGGCGGCATCGACGAACAGCACGCCTGCCGGAGGGGAGGGTGCCGCTGACAGCTCCGACTTATACGTCTCGTCGGCTGTTACGGCAAACACGAACCGGTCCGGCGTATACCGGCCGACCCTCATCGACAAGCTGCCGCTGGAAGCGGGGAACCAACCGCGGGCGGCGAACTCCTCCCGCAGGCGTTGGATGGCGTCCAGCGCCGCTTGTTTTTCTTCCCATGGGATATCGACGTAGTTCATGCTGCCGTCCCCCTTTCATACTGGCCTTAAGTGCATTGCCGGCCATCGCTGCACCACACAGCTTCGCTGCTACAACAGCGCTTGTCTCACGGCTTCGCCCATTTCTTTCGAGCGTTCGGCAGCCCGGTGGACCGCAGCCTTTACGTTCGGCTGAAAGCTGCCGGCTTCCAGCACGCCGATCGCCGCTTGCGTCGAACCGTTTGGCGAGGTGATGTCCGCACGCAGCTTGGTAGGCGCTTCGCCGGTTTCCGACATCATGAGGGCAGCGCCCAGCACCGTTTGCACGGTAAGCTCGCGGGATTGCTCTGGTGTTAGCCCGCCTTCGATGCCCGCTTCAATCATCGCTTCCATCAGATAATAAACATATGCAGGTCCGCTCCCGGATACGCCCGTCAAAATTTCCATTTGTTCTTCCGGGATAACGCTAACCATTCCAACGGCTTCAAACATCGACAAGACTTGGGCGCGCTGCGCCTCGGTGGTCTCCGGAGAGAAGGAGATCCCGGTAGCTCCATGTCCGATGGAGCAGGAGGTGTTTGGCATCGTGCGAGCCACTGCGACCGGACTGCCAAGCAGGACTTGAATCGTCGCGATAGATAAGCCGGCGATCAGGGAGACGATCAACTGACCCTCGCGCAGAAGCGGTCCAAGTTCAGCCAAAGCTTCGCCGGCGTCCTTCGGCTTCATCGCCAGGACGATAATCGATGCATCCCGCAAGTAGACCCGTTTCGCGTCCTCTTCAGCCGCTGTTTGTACCTGGTAGGTTTGCGCTAAATAATCGAGCCGTTCCCGGTTCGAGCGATTCAGCATCACAATTTGATCCGCGCCAGCAACTTGCTTATGGAGCAAGCCGCGTACGATCGCTTCAGCCATCGAACCCGCTCCATAGAAACAGATGGTGGAGGCGGACAAAGTGGGTATGGTATTCATAGCATATGACCTCCGGTTTTAATGGTGGAAAAAAAGGGGGACACCCCGTTACTGCCGGATTTGTCCGTTCCCCTGGATGATATATTTACTTGAGGTGAGCGCAGTTAGGCCCATCGGTCCGCGGGCATGCAGCTTTTGGGTACTGATGCCGATCTCTGCGCCGAACCCGAACTCGAAGCCGTCGGTGAAGCGGGTAGAGGCGTTGTGGTAAACCGCCGCAGCGTCCACTTCTTGCTGGAACCGTTCGGCATTCGCGCTGTCCTGGGTAACGATGCACTCGGAGTGCTTCGTGCCAAAGCGGGCGATATGCGCCATCGCTTCGTCCAGGTTGCGAACGATTTTAACGTTGAGAATATAGTCGTTGTACTCCGTGGCATAATCTTCATCCGTCGCTGGCGCAGCCCAAGAGATTAGCTGTCTTGCAGCCTCATCGCCCCGCAGCTCGACCCCGGCTTCCTTGAAACGGTTCGCCAGCTCGAGCAAATGTTGTTCAGCGAATGCCTCATGCACCAGCAGCGTTTCCATCGAGTTGCAGACCGACGGGCGCTGAACTTTGGCATTCATAGCGATCTCCGTCGCCATCACGGGATCGGCCGAGGCATCCAAGTACGTATGGCAGATGCCGGCGCCCGTCTCAATGACCGGGACCGTGGCGTTTTGTACGACCGTTTGAATCAGAGAGCTGCCGCCGCGCGGAATCACGACGTCCAGCAATCCGTTTAGCTTTAGCATTTCGTCAACGGAGGAGCGGTTCGGATCCTCGATCAGCTGGACGGCATCGACCGGAACTTGAGTTCCCGCAAGTGCGCTGTGGATGATCTCCACGATTTTTCGGTTGGAGGACAGCGCGGAGGAGCCGCCGCGCAGCACAACGGCGTTGCCTGTCTTCAGGCATAAGCCCATCGCATCCACCGTCACGTTTGGCCGCGCTTCATAGACGATCCCGATGACGCCAAGCGGGACGCGGCGTTTGATGATATGCAGCCCGTTCGGACGGTCGATCGTCTCCAGCACGTCGCCAACCGGGTCGGGCAACTCGGCGATTTGCCGCAGTCCTTCAGCGATCCCTTCAATGCGCTCATGGGTTAATGCCAGGCGATCAAGCATGGAGGAAGACGTCCCGTTGTCGCGTCCCCGCTGCAGATCCTCTTCATTCGCCGCGAGTATCGCGTCGCTATTGCGTACCAGCTCATCGGCGACTGCCAGCAGAGCTTCGTTTTTTTGCGCCGTTGTCAAACGATTCAGGACGGACACGGCCGTTCCGGCCAGCTTCGCTTTTTCTCTCACTTCACTCATTTAGGTATACCTCCTTAAAATCCAGTGAAAAAGGATGGGGTGATTATGCTTTTAGCGAAATCCATTCGTCCCGGTGGATGACCTCCAGACGATGGACGCTGTCCAACTTCTTGAAGACCTCGGTGCTGGGGAGCCCGAGGATGTGATGGAGCTGTTCTGCATCATAATTGACGATGCCCCGTCCCAGTACCTCGCCGCCTGAGCTGACGACTTCTACGACGTCGCCGGTATGGAACTGTCCGCTGGCCTCTTTGACGCCGACCGGAAGCAGGCTTCGTCCACCGCGGATCAAAGCCTCCTCGGCACCGGCATCCACCGTCAGCGTCCCGATCGGGGTGGAGAAGAAGCCCAGCCATTGCTTCTTCCGCGGCAGCGAGGCACCATGAGCTTCGAAATAGGTGCCGTGCCCGTCGCCGCGCAAAGCGGCCAGCAGATCGCCAGGAGAGGCGACCTTTCCGACGAAGACCGGAACGCCTCCGAGCGAAGCGATTTTCGCGGCGTCGATTTTCGACCGCATGCCGCCCGTGCCGACGGATGAGCCGGCGCCGCCGGCGATGGCATAGATCTGGCCGGTGATTTCCGTGACCCGGCTGATGCGCTGGGCCTGCGGTTCCAGGCGCGGATCCTTGGTGTACAGTCCGTCCATATCGGTCAAGATCAGCAGGTGATCGGCGTGAATCAGGTTGGCGACGAGGGCGGACAACGTATCGTTGTCGCCGAATTTCAACTCATCGAGCGAGACGGTGTCGTTCTCGTTAATAATCGGCAACACGTTTCGCTTCAGCAGCTCTTCGATCGCCATGCTGGCGTTACCCGTTCGCTTGCGGTTCTGAAAATCGGACCGGGTCAGCAGCACCTGGGCCGCGGTTACTCCGTGACGGGCCAGTTCTTCGCGATAAGCTTGCATCAGCAGCGCTTGACCAACGGCAGCCGAAGCCTGCTTCTCATACAGCAGCTTGGGCCGTTCGGGGTAGCCGATTTCGCGGAACCCGGCGGCCACCGCGCCGGAGGTCACAAGCAATGGCTGGTAACCGGCCTGAATCAGCCCGGCCAATTCGGATGCGTAATACGCAACCGCCTCCCGGTTTAATCCTCCTTCCGACGATGTCAGCGAACTGCTGCCAATTTTGACGACGATGCGTCGCAGCATGGGGATCACTCCTCAAACGATGAATAAAATAAAAAAAACTTTCGCCTTTGCATGCAAAGGACGAAAGTTTTGACTTCCGCGGTACCACCTTTATTGATGAGACGAGCTCATCCAACTTCAATGCCCGGTAACAGGGGCGCTGTCCGGCTTGTTCGGCCGGCCGCTCAGGGATAGGATTCGGAAAGGGCTAGCATGTAAATTCTTTCAGCCGGTGGAATTTACTCTCTGTCTCGCCGCGTGCTTTCGTACTGGTCCCGTCAATGCGTTTTCTCAAAAAAGTCCGTTTATGGTTCTCATTTAATGTAAGCATACCACGCGTCCCCTAGCATTGCAAAGGGAAAAGCGCCGAAATGGCGTAACCATCGCTTCCTCCACTCCCATTCGCGTCCGTCTTGCGAATCCGCAGGGTCGCCATTATGATGAGACTTAGTAAATCGAAGCGTACGAAAGGCGGTGTGGGATGCCGGTGAATTTGGAGTCAAACCATGTGCAAAACCAAGCCCAAAACCAAGATCCTTCTCGTTCTAACCGATGGCGGATCGCCCTGATTCAATGCGATATCGTCTTAGGGCAACCCGAAGTGAACCGGGCCAAGCTCGAGGCGGCGATGGATCGGGCAGCTCGCGCTGCGGAGAAGCCGGACGTCATCCTGCTGCCGGAGCTGTGGAATACGGGATACGCCTTGACGGAAATTGGCCGGTTGGCCGATCCAGAGGGCCAAAACAGCCGGGCATGGCTGGCTGCCTTCGCCCGGCGTCATGGGATCCATGTCATAGGCGGCTCGATTGCCGAAAATCGCAGCGGTCAGGTCTACAATACCATGCTGGTATTTAACCGCAGCGGTGAAGAGGTGGCTGCTTACTCTAAAATTCATCTGTTTCGACTGATGGAAGAGGAGAAGTATTTGCAACCGGGGGAACGGAGCGTAACGTTTGAATTGGATGGCTTGCCGGCTGGGGCAGAGATCTGTTACGACATCCGCTTCCCGGAGCTGACCCGCAGCTTGGCGTTACGCGGAGCGAAGCTGCTGTTCGTGGCGGCGGAATGGCCGCTCCCGCGGCTCAACCACTGGCGCACGCTGCTCATCGCGCGGGCGATCGAAAACCAAATGTATGTCATCGCCTGCAACCGGACAGGGAAGGGCGGCGGCGATGAATTTTTCGGCCACTCGATGATCATCGACCCCTGGGGCGAGATTGTGGCCGAGGGCGGTGAAGCGGAGGAAATTGTCACCGGCAGCATTGACTTGACGTTGGTTGATCAAGTCCGCCGCCGTATTCCCGTCTTCGATGACCGCCGTCCGCTGGCTTACGATTGATGAAGCGTTTGGCGTTCCTCCATCGTCTTTTTAAACGTCTCAATAAAAGCCTCCGCTGCCTTGGACAGATAACGTCCTTTGCGGTAGGCGATGATCAGCGTCCGGCTTGGGGCCGGAGCGGCGAGAGGCAAATACGCCGGGATCAACTCGCTGCGTTTCGCCCGGGCGATAAACCGCGGCACCAGCGTAATGCCCATCCCGGCGGCAACCAGCGACTGCACCGTTTCGATATTGTTGCTTTCAAAGACGACGTTGGGCTCGAACCCGGCCTCCCGGCATAAGTCGGCGGTCATTTTGCGGAATCCCTGGCCTTTTTTGAGCACGATAAACGGTTCATTTTCCAGTTGCTTCATCTCAACGCCCTGCTCCAACACCCCGGGCGTTTTCGTCAGCGGATGGTCCGGGGGAACCGCCAGATCGATGATCTCTTCGCCAATCGGTTCGTAGGAGAGCGTTGGCTCCAGCAACGGCAGCGACAGGAGGCTGAGATCCGTGCCCCCTTCGGCCGTCAGTTTCTCCAGGTTCAAGGATGTATCTTCCAACAGAGTCACTTGAATGTTCGGGTAGCTCGCTTTAAACGCCGGGAGCACGTAAGGGAGCAGGTGAGAGCCGGTAATCGGCATGCTGCCGACCACAACGCGGCCTGCTCTGAGCTGAGAGATGTCGTCCATTTCCTGACGGAGCTGGGCAACGGCGTCCATGATTTTTTGCGCGTGCGCGATAAAGCTGGCGCCGGCGTAGGTTAGCTCAACAGTACTCGTATTGCGTTGGAACAGCTTCACCCCGAGCTCCTGTTCCAGCTTGGACAGCTGCTGGCTTAGTGACGGCTGGGCGATATGAAGCTTGTCGGCGGCCCGGGAGAAGTTTTTTTCCTCGGCGATTTTTAACGTGTATAGAAGTTGACGAAGTTCCATAGAAATAACCCCTTTGGTTCTTTAAGAAATAACCCTTCTTTATCTTATAAGTATAACCTATAAGTCAACTATATCATATAGATGTTTGTATTGGTATGTGACTTGCCTTTATAATAAGAGACAAACATCAAGAGTGTGGAGGTTTTTCGCTTGAAACGGAAAACATGGTGGAAAGAACTCGGCGGATGGGGCTTCTCCATCGTCCTAGGCTTTGTACTTAGCATGATTATCGGCATTTTTATCATTCAACCTTATAAAGTTGACGGTCATTCGATGGAACCAACCTTAACGGACAATCAACGCATTTACGCTTGGAAATTTACGCATGTGCTGGAGAAACTGCCGGCTTATGGCGACATCGTCATTATCGACAGCCGGGTAGACCGGAACCGTACGTTCTGGGACGACGTGAAGGAGCATCCGATCATTACCTGGCTTTCCGGCAGGGAAGAGGACGATGTTTTTTACGTCAAACGCGTGATCGGCTTGCCCGGTGACACGATTGAAGTGAAGGACGGACACGTGTTCCGCAATGGACAACAACTGGAGGAACCCTACATCAAGGAGCAGATGGATCCAAGCGCGGCGCAGGTATGGCATGTGCCGGAGAACCACGTATTTGTGATGGGGGATAACCGGAACAACAGCAACGACAGCCGCAGCATCGGGCCGGTGCCGCTTGATCATGTGATGGGGATCGATTCGTTTTAGAAGCAGAGGTAATGGAGCAATCCGAAGCCGGGAAGTTTCTCGGACGGGTTGCTCTTTTTTTATTGGGGATGAGGTATAGGTTTTGTCTATCAACTATATTGTTTTCTAGTCTTGGACGATGGCTTTATCCGGCCGTTAAAATAGGAGGCAATTCAAAGAAGGGGGTGCTGTTATGCTCCAATCGGTTGGATCGACGCTGCTAGGCGTCCTGGTGCCGCTTGCAGTTCCGGTTGCCGCCGGGGCATTGCTGGCCCGGTTTCGCGCCTGGGACACGAAGCCGCTGCTCACGTTGTATTTGTACGTGCTAAGCCCGGCTATCATCTTCGACACGTTGCGAAATGCTCATATTTCCTCGGATGAGCTGTACAGCACGATCGGCTTCGCGCTCGTTAACCTGCTGCTCATGTGGGGCATTGCCCAAGCGATCGGGAAGATCGCCCGGCTGGATCCGGCGGAGCAAGCCGGCCTGACGCTGATCTCCACCTTAACGAATAGCGCCAATTACGGACTGCCGCTCGTGCTGCTGGCCTTTGGCCAACTGGGTTTGGATAAAGCTTCCGTATACGTCATCACACAAATGATCATTGTAAATACGGCAGGAGTTTATTTCGCGGCACGTTCCCAGTTTTCTGTCCAAAACGCAGTAAAATCGGTGTTTACCCTGCCGGCGGTGTATGCGGCGGCGCTGGCCGTGTTTCTAAAATGCTTTGGGCTTCACCTGACCGCCGGGCTGGAGCAAGGTATTGCCATGGTCGCGGACGCTTATTCACCGGTGGTGCTGACGATCTTAGGCGCACAAATGATGAAGGTTGGGCGGCCGGAGGCGAAGCAGGTAAGGCCAGCCGCATTTTGGACGGGCACGGCGATCCGTTTGTTATTGGCACCGTTTGTGGCTCTTGCGGCATTAAAGCTGCTGGGCATTTCGGGCCTGCTGTTTTCCGTCCTGTTCATTCAAGCCTGTATGCCGGTTGCGGTTAATGCCGTTGTGCTGGCCGAGCGGTTTGATGCCGCTCCTGGTCTAGTGTCCAAATGTATCGTATGGACGACCCTCGCTTCCTTTTTGACGCTGCCGGCGTTGATCGTGCTCGTCCAGTAATGACCGGATCGGGCGGCATTGGGCCTGCTCCTCGTGATCACTGGAGTGAATTTGGTATGGTATCAGGATTGGGAGTTGGTATATTTCCTAATCCTCGTCGTGTTTTATGCGCTGTTCCGTTTGATTTTGCCGAAGCCGCTGTGGCCTGCACTCCTGACGCTGCTTATTACGGCGGTCCTTTTCATACACTACGGCGCTTTGAACCTAACGGGTATCATCAGCTACATCTCCCTTGCGATCCTGCTGTACTCCGTCATTCGCCGGCGCATGCTGCGTCAAGAAATGCATGAGCAAAATCTCCGCCTATATGGCAGAGCTGCGGAAGGCGTATGATGAACTGCAGGAGGCTTCCGTGACGTCCATGCGTTTTGCGGTCTTGGAGGAACGTACGCGCATCGCGAGGGACATCCATGATTCTGTATAGGTCATAGTCTCACGTCCTTGATCGTCCAGCTCCAAGCGCTGCGGTTCATGGTCCGGCAGGATACCGGACGAGCGGAGCAAACGATCGATGAGATGTTGGTCGTAGCGCGCCAGGGGCTTCAAGACATCCGCAACTCCGTCCATGCGCTGGCTGATGACGCCTCGTTCTCCGGCAAAACGGCCTTAAACGCCCTGTTGTCACGGCTGGAAGCCTCATCCGGAATTCGTTGCGTGATGCAAGACGAGCTGCCAGACGGGGATCTGGGAGACAAAGTATAGCAGGAGCCAAACCACCAGTATACGGAAGGAAAGGAGGAGCCCCATGACAGAATCATACCGGATTAAAGTGATGCTCGCCGACGATCAGAACATGATTCGTCAAGGCTTTGGCGATATTCTCAGCTTGCAGCCCGATCTGCAGTTGGTTGGTGAAGCGGGAAATGGGAACGATGCGGTCAAAATGGCTGAGGAACTGCGTCCGGATGTCATTCTGATGGATGTACAGATGCCGTTCATGGACGGTATCGAAGCGACAAAGCGGATCATGAAGCAGCAAGCAGGGGTTAAAATCGTTATTTTGACGACGTTTAAAAGACGCGGAAGCAAGCGACATGATCGAAGCGATCCGTGCCGCCTTATCGCGGGGAAGCCATCTATAAGACGAAACTCGCCTCCGGCGCCCTGCAGGAAGCGATTGCCAACGCATCGCCGTCCGCTCCTCACAACGTGCAGGCAGTAAAGCTGCTGGAACCGTTGCCCGAGCGCGAACGGGAGATTCTCCAGGAGATGGCCTACGGGCTTCGTAACGAGCAAATTGCGGCCAAGTTGTTTATTACCGAAGGAACGGTAAAATCTCATGTCCACCGGATCTTGCAGAAGTTCGGCTGCGAAGATCGGACACAGGTGGTTGTGATGGCGCTGCGGGGCGGATTGGTTCAATGACCGGACGCCTCTTTTTTGTGCCGCTTATAAGTTAAACCTATTGCATTTATAGATATTATATCTTGGAACAATTAACACGATCATGTTATATTGGATTCAACATTCAAGGCCGGAGGGAGCAGCAATCTGCACTTTTGCCTTGATCACGTGTACGAATCCTTCTGTGGGGTGATTGATCATGAGCAGCAAAAAGACAATGTACGAGAAAATTTGGGATAACCACGTCATCTATCAAGAGGAAGGCAAGCCGAGCATTCTCTATATCGATTTGCACCTCGTTCACGAGGTGACTTCACCGCAGGCGTTTGAAGGTCTGCGCCTTAGCGGACGCAAGGTGCGCCGCCCGGAATTGACCTTCGCTACGATGGACCATAACGTTCCTACCAAAGACCGTTATAACATTACCGACCCGATCTCGAAGCAGCAGATCGATACGCTGGCCAAGAATTGCCGCGATTTTGGCATCACCTTGTACGACCTCGACACGATTGACCAAGGCGTCGTGCATGTTATGGGGCCGGAGCTGGGCCTGACGCATCCGGGCAAGACGATCGTTTGCGGCGACAGCCACACCTCCACGCACGGTGCGTTTGGTGCGCTTGCTTTCGGGATTGGTACGAGTGAGGTTGAGCACGTACTGGCAACTCAATGCTTGCAGCAGGCGAAAGCGAAAACGCTGGAAGTCCGTTTTGTCGGCAAACGTAAACCAGGGGTAACTGCAAAGGATATGATCCTCGGCGTTATCGCCAAGTATGGCACGGATTTTGCTACCGGCTATGTTATCGAGTATACGGGTGAAGCGATCCGGGAGCTGTCCATGGAAGAGCGGATGACGATCTGTAACATGTCGATCGAAGCTGGAGCAAGAGCAGGCTTGATTGCCCCGGACGAAACGACGTTTAATTACCTGCGGGGCCGCGAGCATGTGCCGCAGGGTGCAGCGTTCGATCAGGCGGTGGAGGAGTGGAAGAAGCTGGCTACCGATGAAGGTGCAACTTACGACCGTGTCGTCGAATTCGACGTGGATTCGCTGATTCCGCAAGTTACCTGGGGAACGAGCCCTGGGATGGGTACGGGGATCAACGGCGTGGTGCCGAACCCGGCCGACTTCGCAAATGAGAATGAACGGAAAGCCGCTGAGAAAGCGCTGGAATACATGGGCTTAACACCAGGTACACCGATGACGGATATCGCGATCGATTATGTCTTTATCGGTTCCTGTACGAACGGCCGGATCGAAGACCTGCGTGCAGCAGCGGAAATCGCTAAAGGCTACAAGGTTTCCGACAAAGTTACGGCGATCGTCGTTCCAGGCTCGGGCCGCGTGAAGCTGCAAGCGGAGAAAGAAGGTCTCGACAAAATCTTCAAAGAAGCGGGATTCGAATGGCGTGACGCAGGTTGCAGTATGTGTCTGGCCATGAACCCTGATGTCTTGCAGCCGGGTCAACGGTGCGCTTCGACCTCCAACCGTAACTTTGAAGGACGGCAAGGGCGCGGCGGCAGAACACATCTGGTTTCTCCAGCCATGGCGGCAGCAGCGGCGATCAAGGGTCATTTCGTCGACGTGCGTGAATGGGAAATCAAGAGTGAAGTCCTGAGCTAATCGAGGGAAAAGGGGAGAATCGACGATGGAAGCATTTGTGAAACATACTGGAATCGTAGGTCCCGTGGACCGTGTTAACGTAGATACCGATGCAATTATACCTAAGCAATTTCTGAAACGGATTGAGCGTTCTGGATTTGGCCAGTTTCTGTTCTATGAATGGCGGTTTGACACAGAAGGGAACCCCAATCCGGAGTTCGAATTAAATAAACCGCGGTACGCGGGTGCGTCCATTCTGATTTCACGCGTCAACTTCGGTTGCGGCTCCTCGCGGGAGCATGCGCCGTGGGCCATTTTGGATTATGGATTCCGTTGCGTGATTGCACCGTCTTTTGCGGATATTTTCTATAACAACTGCTTTAAGAACGGTATCCTGCCGATTAAGCTGTCGGAAGAACAAGTGGAGGAGCTGTTCCAACGCACGGCAGCCCATGAGGGATATAAACTGACGGTGGATCTGGAGCAAAAAACGATCACCGACGAGTACGGCTTGAACATCAGTTTTGATCTGGATGAGCACCGCCGCCAGTTTTTGCTGCAAGGCTTGGACGATATCGGCTTGACGCTCCAGCACGAAGATTTGATTGCGGCATACGAGAAGAAGAAATTTGCGCATTTGGCTTAAACCGTCTGAACTTGGCGGGAAGCCCCGGCTGCGACATGCAGCTGGGGCTTTTTTTGTCAATCTATGAAAATATAAGTCTATCAGCCCCGTGCTTTTTCTGATATTATGGAAGTAATTAGCAACGTTTTAGGAATGTTGGCGTTTACAATGCTCGCTGGATCCCATTCTGGTGGCGTATCCGTCAATGAAATTCTTGATTCGGCAAAATACGAGGGTGGGGTAGGGATTTACGGATGAAGAAACTCGGCTTATTGATGTTTATGTTGGTTGGTTTGCTCGTGTTTCCGGGATTGGCGAACAACGCCTACGCCGCCTCGGCGGAGTCATCCGGGACACATATCGTGTTGGACGGCCAGGAGCTTGAGCAGCCTGCCGGTGCCCAAGCGGGGATCGTGAGGGGCAACGTGATGGTGCCGCTGCGCGTCGTTGCCGAAGGTTTGGGTTATCAAGTCGCTTGGGAGAAGAAGAGCGGCACGATTACGATCACGCAGGAGGGCACCGAGCTCAAGCTCACGCTGGGTCAGGACACCGCTTATGTTGACGGTCAGTTGGTCAAGCTGAGTAATGCTCCTTTTCTGCAGGGAGACTCAACGCTTGTTCCGCTACGTTTCGTTGGTGAACAGATGGGCATGAAGGTCAGCTGGGATAATGCCACGAAATCCGCTTACTTAACCAGTCCTGCGGGAGGTTCCGCCGCCGGTGTTGTTCCGGGTACAGCCAGCCAAGCCCCAGGGTCGGAGACTCCGAACTCTGTTCCGGGAGGGCAGCCAATAGCGGGGGATGACGATACATACGACCTGGGAGCTTCAACCGGGAACCAAGCTGAGAGCCCTATCGCGTTGATCCAAGGCATCAGCTTTAGCGAAAATCGTTTGATGTTTGCTGTTTCCGGCAGCGTCACCCCGAACGTATTTAAAATGAGCGGTCCCGAACGTCTCGTCATAGATATTCCCAACGCCGACTTTGCTCCGACCTTCGGGGACGTTCATCCTTTGGACTCAGGCCGGAATGGTCAATTTGCCGTCAGCGATTATCCGGACGTCTCCCAGATCCGCTATTCGCTGTTTAGCAAATCGCCGTCAACTGTTCGGATTGTAATCGATTTGAACCGGAGCGTTGAGTTTACGGTCACGAACCTCGACGATGGCCTTGTAACCGTCGACTTGACAGCAGCCGCAGGCGTACCGAATACCAGCACGGGCGGAAGCGGCCGACCGCTGGTTGTGATCGATGCGGGGCATGGCGGGAGCCAGCCTGGGGCAATCAGCGTCACCAAGAAACAGGAGAAGGAGTTTACGCTGGCTGTGGCGCTGAAAGTCGAGGCGCTGCTGCAGCAGGAAGCCGGGTTGGAGGTGATCCTGACCCGTACGACGGACGTCACCATGTCGCTCCAAGACCGGGTTAAGGTGGCCAACGATCGCGGGGCTTCGGTGTTCGTATCGATCCATGGAAACAGCATCGATCCTCCAAGCAACCCCAGCGGTTCAGAAACGTATTACACCCGGGACGAGAGCATTCCGCTCGCCAATGTCATGCACCGGCATTTGGTGAAGGCAACGGGCTTGGCGGATCGCGGCGTCAGAAAGAGCAGCCTGCATGTAACACGGGAAACGAAGATGCCGGCCGTGCTGCTTGAGGTGGGGTATCTCAGCAATAAGACCGATGCCGGATTAATGTACACGGAGGAATTTCAGCAGCGTGTTGCAGAAGGTATTGTCGCGGGTATTAAAGAATATCTGGGCTTATAATCGATAAGAGAGGCCGAAACGACAAGGAGGGGAGCGGCATGAAAAGAAAAGTGGCGGTATTGCTGGCTTTGGTGGCTATGCTGGGGGTTGCCGCAGGGTGCGGAAACAAGCCGGCGGCTTCACCTCCGGAGAATGAGCATCTAAGGGAAACCGCCCTAAGCAGCGGGGCGCAGCAAAGTGAAACACAGATGCAAGAGGTGCAAGGGCCGGTCAACGGTACCGGCGAATCGGGGGATCCCCAAGCTGGTGCGCAACAAACGGGGGCGGAGAAGCTGACCATTCAGGTTTATTTTACAGATGATGAAATGATGGAGCTGAAGCAGACGCCGCGTGAGATTGAATTTACAGCGGACCATAGCAAATACGAAAGCGCCTTTGAGGCGCTGCAAACGGCAGATGACAGTCTGTTCTCCCTATGGGAGAAGGTGGTCCTGAATACGGTGAAGTTCGTACCGGAGAACGGGCTACTAACGATTGATATTCACTTGCCGGACGAAGCGCGCCTTGGTGCGGGTGGGGAGTCGCTGGCTATCGAAGCGCTGAAGAACACGATGTTCCAGTTTGATGAAGTTCAGCAAATCGAGTTGACGGTGGATGGTCAGCAAGTCGAATCGCTGATGGGCCATGTCGATCTGGAACATCCGATGACCCGGTAAGCACGAAATCAAAGAGCGCGGAAAGGCCGCCGTGTGAAATGTAACGGAACTCAAGAGCCGTTAACAGACTATAGCCAGCCTAGTAAATCCATTTGTGGATTTGCTGGGCTGTTTTTTTGCTCTGGCGGCAATAGCGGTACTTTGTGGCCTTATTCCATGATTTATACCCGCTATCACGACAATAGCGGTAATTCATGGCCTTATTTGTCCAGGATCGCCCCATTATCCTGCTTTTTTCCCCTTCCTACGAAAATAGCGCCCAAAAGTTCCTCTATTTTTGCCAAATCCCCTTCCTTGTTGGAAATAGCGCCCTTTTATGGTGTTATATTCCCCGGCCTACGCAAAACTTCGGCCGAGCGCGGGGTTCGAGGCTAGGACGTCGCTTGCCTATCATGATAACGGAACCTAGAGACGCTAGTAGCTGGCCCAGCGTCCAGCGTCTCTCTTTCCCATCCAGGAAACCTAGGATTTTCGTAGGAAACACTGGCAAAAGTTAAGCAGAAAAATGCCAGATTTTCGCAACTTTCCAAGCGGTTTGGCGTCTAATATGTCGTCTGGTGATGTCGAAATGGAAGTGAACACCCACGGCATCATAAGGCAAAAATTCTAAAGGTAGGGGTGACGGATGAAGAAAAAAAGTTTGGTGACGCTCATGTTCGCCTGGTTGCTTCTCTTCGCAATGGCGCAAACAGGACATGCTGCGTCCGGCATTACGAGTATTTATCTGGATGGGAAAGCACTCGCTTTGCCCGAAAATGGACAAGTCCAAAATGTGAATGGAAATGTGATGATTCCAATTCGTGTCGTCGCGGAGGAGCTAGGTTTTGACGTCAACTATGAGAAGAAGACGCGCACGGTAACCATAAAGCAATCCGGTACAACGCTTATTCTCGTCATTAATCAAACAACCGCTTCCGTCAATGGAAGCGAGGTCAAACTGCCCGTCGCGCCGAAGCTTGCCCAAGATACTACGCTCGTACCTATGCGGTTTGTCGGAGAGCAAATGGGGCTGCAAGTGGCTTGGGATAACACAGCTAAGGCTGCCTATTTGACGACGCCAAGCTCTGGCAGTGGAAGCGGAAATACCGGCAATGCCGGGTCTGGCAACAACACCGGGAACGGCAACGGAACCGGAACCGATGGGCAGCAGCCGGGAACGGTTGTACCTCCGGCAGATACCAGCAATTTGGCGAAAGTGACCGGAATCGCGTTTGATAACAACAGCCTGATGATTGCGGTCGATAAGAATGTGACGCCTAATATTTTTACGATGAGCGGCCCGGAACGGCTCGTGATCGATCTGCCGCAAGCTCAATTTGCCGAAGCGTTGGCTGGAGGCGCACCGCTGGATGCCAGCAAGAGCGGGTCCATTGAGGTAACGGAATACCCTGATGTTTCCAAGGTCAGATATGCGTTGTTCAGCAACAATCCCTCGACGGTTCGGATCGTATTGGATTTGAATCACAAGGTGAATTACCAGCTGGTCAATGAGAATGACGGCTTAATTTTTGTGAATTTGAACTCGGAATCAAGTCAGGGCGGAGGAACCTCTGGCGGCAGCGGGAAGAAGACGGTCGTGCTGGATGCCGGTCACGGGGGAAGCGACCCGGGCGCCATCAGTGTGACGAAGAAGAAGGAAAAAGACTTTAACCTGGCGGTCGTTCTGAAGGTGAAGGAGCTGCTGAAAAACGATCCGAACATCAATCTAGTGTTGACGCGCGAAAGCGATACGTATCCGACGTTGTCTGACCGGGTGAAGATTGCCGAGAACGTAAAAGCAGACATCTTTATCTCCGTACATGCGAATTCCGGCTCTGCTTCGGCCAGCGGCGTGGAGACCTATTATACGCGGGCAGCCAGCCTGGATCTGGCGAAGGTCATGCATAAGCATCTGGTTCAAGCTTCCGGCTTGGCCGATCGCAAAGTCCGTACGCAAAGCCTGCACGTGACCCGGGAAACGACGATGCCGGCCGTGCTGCTGGAATGCGGGTACTTAAGTAACAAAAACGATGATGCACTGTTGGCAACCGATGAGTACCGGAGCAGAGTTGCCCAGGGTATCGTTGACGGCATTAAAGAATATCTCGGCCTTCAGTGATCGCCGGGCGAAGGAGGAAGTCACCGTGAACAGAAGAAGAAGCATCATCCTTGGAATCCTGGTACTTCTGCTCGCCTTGAGCAGCGGCTGCGGGCAGAAACCGCAGGCCGCTCCGAATAACGGAGCGGGGAATGCCGAGGCCAACCAAGGAAGTGTGCAAGTACCAGACGAGGCTACGCCGCAAAATTCCGATTCGACGCAAGGAGCGGACGAAACGAATGCACCGCAGCAGATGACGGAGAGCATCGAGGTTTATTTTACCGATGATCAGATGCTGGAGCTAAGCAAAGAGAGCCGCGAGATCTCTTATCCAGCGAAGCAAGATAAATATTTGGCAGCCCTCAAAGCGCTGCAAGCTCCTAGCAATGCGAGCCAGTTCTCCCTATGGGGCAAAGCGGAGTTTCATTCCGCCGATTTCAAGGAAGGAACGGTAACCGTTGATTTGACGCTGCCGGATGAAGCGCGCCTTGGAGCAGGCGGGGAAGCGCTGGCGCTTGATGCGCTGAAGAACACTTTGTTCCAATTCGACGAGGTGCAAGCGATCGATGTGCTGGTTGATGGCTCTCCCGTGGATACTTTGATGGGTCATGTCGAACTGACGCATCCATTAGTAAGAAATTAAGGGATTGGGGAGGAACTCGCCCGTCCGCCGTCGAATGGTTTAAGGAGATCTTTTTTGTAGAAAGGAAGAATTTGATGGCATCCTATAAACGCACGTTTCAACGCAGTACCCGGAAAGCGGTCTCCGCGATGCTGGTCACGGCCATGTGCTTGGGCGGGACGACGGCGGCATTCGCCGAGGAAACGCCGGCTGTAACCACCTCGCAAAGCGTTGCGTCGGTATCCTTGTTTAGCGACGTACCGAACGGTTTTTGGGCGGAGAAACATATATACAAATTAGCAGCTGAAGGCATTCTGCTAGGCGATGCCGGCAAGTTCCGTCCGGGCGACAACGTCACCCAGCAGGAAGCGATTACGATGGCGATCCGGTTCATGAACCTGGATTCGCAACTGGGCAACGGTGCCGGAGCTCCGGCAGATCTGAAAGTTGGCAATTATTTTAAACCTTATTTGGAGCTGGCACTGTCGAAAAATTTGATTGACAAAAACGAAGAGCTCGCATCCACGAAGGAAGGCGAAGCTTGGGGTGAGAAGAAGGCTTCCCGGGAATGGGTGGCCAAGCTACTCGTTCGCGCCTTGGGTAAAGACGCGGAAGCGAAAGCCTCCGCAACGCTGCCAACCGGCTTTGCCGACCAAACCAGCATCTCCGCGAACGCGCGAGGATACGTTAATGTTGCGGTTCAACTGAAGCTGACCAACGGGGTGGAGGGCAACCGGTTCGATCCACTGGGCAAAGTCACGCGAGCCCAAATCGCAACCTTCTTTAGCCGCGGCAGTGAATACGTAAACCCGGGCTATGCCAACGTCTACGAGGGGATTGTTACCGAGCTTACGGACAGCAAGCTGACGTTGTATACGAACGGACAGCTGAAGAGCTTTACGTTGGATAACCGTTCGGTCTATTTCACGAAGGATTCCGAAACGAGAACAACGCAAAGCGCCTTGAAGCTGTATACGAAAGTGCTGGCCGTGGATAAGGTGGGCTCAGCCGCATATGTAGAAGTAACCGATCCGAACCAGCAGTTGGAGCGCTCGGAAGGAACGTTGCTGCGTGTCCTCGGGAATAACCAGTTGCTATTATTGGTCAATAACAATCCGTTGACGTTGACCTATGACAGCAATACCACTTTTGTGGATCAGTACGGGAACTCCATTAAAGTCAGCGACTTAACGCCGGAGAGCACGGTAGTTGTTCAACGTGAGACATTTACGTCTGACAAGAAGCCGGTGATCATTCAACTGCAATCTGTAGGGAATGTATCCGGCAGCGGTACGGTTTCGAAAATTGATCTTACCGGTAAGAACATTACGATCAAACTTGCTAACGGCAATGAAGAAACGTTCAAATTCAACGATAAGACGATTTTGCTCTACCAAAATCAAGTTCTGAATCAGATGGGCGAAGTGAACGAAGGGGCATCGGTTACGTTTGAAGTGAAGAACGGCGTGCTGGCCTCCTTGGTTGTGACTCAAGCGACAGAACGAACGGTGACCGGGACCTTGCTGGATCTCGTTGGCGATACGTTGCTGAGCTATACGAATGCAGGCGGACGTGACGAAATCAAGCGGCTGGCGAAGAACGTGACTGTGGAAATTAACGGCATCGCTGATGCAAGCCTGGACGATCTGATCACCGACGAAAAGGGCGGGGACAAGGTCGAATTGACACTGAATCCTGACGACGAAGTGACGAAGATCGTAGTTACGGGGCGTCAATCCGAGAAATTGGAGAGCGCAACGGTGATCAACTACGATACGAAAACCAAGGCGCTTACTGTCTTGGATGCGTCGGAGAAACCGTATGTGTTCGTGATCGATGAGAAGACGAAATACAGCTACAACACAACCTCGCCAACGTTGTCCGGTCTGGAGGCTCTGCTGTCCAAAGGGCGCAAGGTTGATCTGACGGTTGTAGGTTCTCGCGCAGTTAATGTGGATGTGACCTACAAGTACGAAGGCACTTATGTATCGGCCAATACCTCATCGAAGAAAATTACGATTTTGCAGAACAATGGCAAAACCGTAGAAATTCCTTATCAAGGAACAACGCCGACGATCAGCATTTATGGTAAAGCGAACGCCTCGCTGGCCGATCTCAAAGCCGGGGATGCGGTTACCGCGATGCTGACGGCGAATCAGGACGCGTTGCAAACGTTGGCGGTGAAGAGCTCCATCCAGTTTGAAGTCGTTTCGGTAAATACGGCAAACAGCCGCATTCGGGCGACGGCGAACGGTGTGACCTCCGAGTTCTATGTGGATCAAGCTGTACTGCTTGGCGAAAATGGCGGGGCGATTAAAGTCAGCGATTTGAAGGCGGGCCAAACAATTAACGTTACGTTTAACGGCCAAACGGCGATCTCGCTGCAAGTCGTGAAGCTGACGTTAGGGAAGGTTCAAAGCGTTGATGGTTCGACCTTGCTGGTAAAATCTTTTGCCGGGAACGTGGAAACCTATTCCTTAGCGAGCGGCGTGAAGGTTCAACGTGGAACGGAAGTCAGCACAAGTGTGACATCGCTAACGACCAGTGATCATGTTGAGGTTCGCAAAGATACAAACGGAGCGGTTGTCGTTAAGGTGCTGACGCCGCAAGAACGCAAATTCTCCCGTTACGACGGGGTAAGCAAGGAAATTATCGTCTTGCGGTCCTCCACGTCTGACAACAATTATCGCTTTGCGGTAACAGCGGATACGTATATTCACCAAGGTGACACGACAATATCCGTGCAATCCCTCCAGATTAATGATAAAATTGTTTTGTATTTCAACGGAGACAAGCTGGTTGAAGTCGAAAAGCAATAATCATTTTTCGTGAGATCAACCGTCTTGATGCGGGATGTTTCCCGAGTCAAGACGGTTTTTTCGCGGATAAAACCATGCGGCCAGCAGGGCCTCCAGGAAAGGAGTGGAGACATGAACGCGGCTGATGTCCGCCATATTTTAGACACCATCGGTGCCATGTTTCCGGATGCGCGCTGTGAGTTGAACCACGAGAATGCCTTTGAGCTTACGATTGCCGTCCTCCTGTCCGCGCAGTGCACCGACGCTACGGTAAATAAAGTTACGGCTGATTTATTTAAGAAGTATAAAACGCCGGAGGATTACGTATCGGTTCCGCTGGAGGAACTGGAACAGGATATCCGCAAAATTGGCTTGTACCGCAGCAAAGCCAAGCATATTCAAAGTTTGTGCAGAATCTTGCTGGAACGGTACGGCGGAGAGGTGCCGAGAGAACATGAGAAGCTGGTTGAGCTGCCCGGTGTTGGGCGTAAGACGGCAAACGTTGTCGTATCCAATGCCTTTGGCGTTCCGGCGATCGCCGTTGACACGCATGTGGAGCGCGTCAGCAAACGGTTAGGTTTGGCCGGGTGGAACGATTCCGTTCTCGAGGTGGAAAAGAAGCTGATGAAGCGGGTGCCTAAAGAGGAATGGACATTAACGCATCATCGCTTGATCTTTTTCGGAAGGTATCACTGCAAGGCGCAAGCCCCCAAATGTGATGTCTGCCCGCTGCTTGACGTTTGCCGGGAGGGCAAAAAACGTATGAAAACGCCGCAAAACAGAAAACCTAAGAAAAATGCGGCAAAATAAGATAACCCATAGGTGAGGATGAGAGACCATATGAGATGCATTTCTGTGTATACCGACAACTTTGAACAGTTCTCGGACGTATTTGAGCAAGTCCTTGATTTGAATTTAGGTGAAAACGACGAACGTGAAGTGGAAGGGTTAATGGTCAGCGACTCCGGTGAAGTGCCTGAGCATTACTTGGGGCGGATGTCGGCGAAACCTGAGGTCGTCGTCATGAAGGATAAGACGCGCGGCATCACGATTTTGCAGCATGGCAAGGTGTTTGAAGTCCTGCTTCCAACAGAAACCGCAGAAGTTGCGGTGAAGTAGAGCGCAGATCCTTCTCATCAAAAGAGAAAATGAAATCCCCTCGGATGCGTGGTGTAATAACCCACATTCGAGGGGATTTTTGTTGTTGAGCTTATGCATGATCAATCGTTTCTTAGGCGCGAGGAGATCAGCAGTAGTCCGAAGGAGAGCAGGATCGTGCAGCCTGTTAACGCCCAGGCCAGCTGCAGGTTTCCGGCGTCAACGGCAAAATAAATTGCCGTCGGAATCGTTTGCGTTCGGCCGGGGATGTTGCCGGCGATCATCATCGTTGCCCCGAATTCCCCCAGCGCACGGGCAAATCCGAGAATAAATGCCGCCTGCAGCGAACGAGAGGCGAGCGGCAGCACGATATAGATAAGCACCTGCCATTCTCCGGCTCCCTGGGAACGGGCGGCGTCTTTCAAATGTTTATCCACTTCAAGGAAGCCGGATTTCAGCGTTTGATAAATCAGCGGGAAGCTGACGACGGCCGCAGCGACGATCGCGCCAAGCGGCTGAAACACAAAGCTGATGTTGAACAGGCGGTCCGCTGCCTGTCCGATCCAGCTATTTTTTCCCAACACCACCAGTAGAATAAACCCTACCACGCTTGGCGGCAGAACGAGCGGAAGGAGAAAGACGGTTTCCACCAGCGTTTTCCCGTAGAAGGAGGCCGCGGACATGCGCCATGCCACCAGTAACCCTACCACAAAAGCGATGGCAGTGGCGGCGATGGACACTTGCAGTGATAACGTGATCGGCTCCCAGAACGAAGTCGAGATTTCAAATGTACGCATGTGAGGTTACTCCGCTGGGGTGAACCCGTATTTGACGAACACCTGCTGGGCTTGGTCGCTTTTTAAAAATTCGTAGAAAGCTTTAGCTTCGTTGCGATGAGCGCTGTCCTTGAGCACTCCGATTGGATATTCAATCGGGTCATGGCTTTCGGCTTCTGCGGTCAAGGCCACCTTCACCTTGTCCGAAAGGGCTGCATCGGTTTTGTACACGAATCCGGCGTCGACATTGCCGGTTTCTACATAAGACAACACCTGCTTGACGTCCTTCGTCAGCACTAGATGGGATTGCAGCGGCTCCCAAAGCTTATGGTAGGTAAGAGCTTGCTGCGCGTATTTTCCGGCCGGGACCGATTCAGGGGTGCCAATGGCGATATCGCCGAGCTTGCTTAAATCTTCCATGCTTTGGACCTCTGCGGAACCGTCCTTGGGAACAACCAGTACCAGATCATTGGTCAGCAAATTGGTCTTAAGTTGATCGTCAATGAGACCTTTGTCGACCAAGGCATCCATCTGCTTGGTTCCAGCGGAGAGGAACAAGTCGGCCGGCGCGCCCTGTTCAATTTGCTGCTGAAGCGTACCGGAAGCGGCATAGTTAAAAGTGAGCTTCACTTGGCTGTGCTCGGCTTCATATACGCCCTTGAGTTCATCCAAGCTTTCGGTTAAGCTGGCGGCGGCAGAGATGAGCAGCTCAACTTGCTCAGCCGGTTCAGATGGATTCTCAGCTGTTGTGGACGAAGAGTTTGCCGCGTTGCTGCTATCGGCGCTTACCGAAGATGTGTTGCTGGAAGAAGCAGATGGATCGCTGCATCCCGCGGATAGGAGTAGAATAATGGCTGCGAATGCGGCCAAAAAGGGCAATTTCAAAAACTTTTGCATATGGAATCCTCCTTGGTTATGTCTAATTATAACTAGATTATACGAAACATAACTAGTTGTATAGATCACTTAGGGAGCATTCATTGAAAAAAAGGGAAATCCCCGGTAAGATGAGTCTAGTTGCATGAACTATGATGAAGGAGCACGCTATGACCGAACCGATCTCTTATACAGCCGAGGAAATCGCCAAGCTGTTGAAGGTGTCCAAGCTAACTGTCTACGATCTAATCAAAAAAGGAGAGCTTCCTGCCTATCGGGTAGGTAAACAGATGCGGGTGGATTCCACCGATCTGGAAGCTTATAAGCAGAGAGCCAAAGGCGGGGCAACGCCTCATGCTGCCGCTGGTGTGCCGGTATTCCAGGTGCCCTATACCGTGCCGCCTCGGCCGGATGTCGATGGTGGAGAAGCGCTCGGTGCAAGAACGCTGGTCATTACCGGGCAAGATCCAGGACTCGACCTGCTGGCGAAAGCGCTGGAATCGAGGCTCCGCGGGTGCCGGCCGTTGCGTTCTTTTGCCAGCAGTATGGACAGTTTGGTGGCCATGTATAACGGTGCGGCAGATATCGTGAGTACGCATCTGTATGACGGAGATACCGGGGAGTACAATTTGCCTTATATCCGCAAACTTTTTATTTCCCTTCCTTATATGGTGTTGAATTTTGCGGCACGCCGGGCTGGATTTTACGTCAAGCAGGGCAATCCGCTGGGGATTCGCTCCTGGGAGGATCTGACGCGGCCGGGAATTCGGTTGATTAACCGGGAAAAAGGCTCTGGCGCTCGGGTGCTGCTGGATGAACAGCTCCGCAAGCACGGGATATCGCCGGATTCCATTATCGGATACAACCAAGAGGAAACGTCGCATATGGGCCTTGGCGGGCGAATTGCCCTCGGCCAAGCGGACGTAGGTATCGGCAGTGAGAGACCGGCTAAGATCGCCGGACTTGAGTTTATCCCGCTCACCCTGGAGCGGGTGGATCTCGTCGTCCTGAACAAACCGGAAAACCGCGAGTGGATCGCCAAGCTGCGCGAAGCGCTGGAATCCTCTGAGCTGCGCGGGGTGCTCTCCTCGCTTGGCGACTACGATCTGTCACTCACCGGAAAGGTGTTAGCGGATCGGGAGGCCGGGTTATATTAATAAATCTTGAACCGTCTCCATTTGGGGGCGGTTTTGTTGTACAGGAAGCCCGCAGGGAAGCTGCGGCAGGGAGCATTTCCAAGCGCCCGGGGAAATGTTAAAATATGAATAATTAAAATGAAACTTGATTTCGCAGCGTGGAAAACGGAGGGGCTTGGATGGATCGGACGATGACGAAGACGGACTACGAACTGCAGGAGCGGCTGCATCAGCTGCAGCACTTGCTGGAGCAGGAAGGAGATGCAACCGCGGCGGCGGAGCTTCGGGAAGTGGGCGATAAGCTGGGCCGACGGGAGCTGGTTGCGGCGTTTTGCGGCCATTTTTCGGCAGGGAAGTCGAGTCTGATTAATGCGTTAAGCGGGAAGACGGTGATGCCGGCCAGTCCGCTACCTACCAGCGCCAACGTGGTACTGATCCGGGAAGGGGAGCCGCGCGCGCTGCTGACGCCAGCCGATCCGGCGAAACCGAAGGTCGAGGTGCCGGTGGACGAGGTGGTAGCGTATTGCCGCAACGGGGAGGAATATGCCCGCGTTGAGTTGTGGGACCGGGTGGAGCTGCCTCCGCGCGGCGGCGTTCTGCTGGATACGCCGGGGGTCGACTCCAACGACGCCGGCCATGCGATGGCCACGTATTCTGCGTTGCATTTGGCGGACGTTGTTTTTTACGTGATGGATTATAACCATGTATCGTCGGAGACGAATTTAAGCTTTGCCAAATCGTTAAGCGATTATGGTAAACCTGTCTATATAATCGTGAACCAAATTGATAAGCACCGGGAAGAGGAGCTGGCCTTCACTGCGTACCAGGCATCGGTCAGTCAGGCGTTCCGGAACTGGAATATTAAGGCGCAGGGGATTTTTTATATCTCGCTTAAAAAAGAGGACGCTCCTGGCAATATGCTTCCGCAGTTACGGAAAGTGATCCGCAATTTGTTTGCACGGGGAGAAGGCTTGCTGGAGTATAGCGCTTATGCTTCAGCCGCCCAGTCGGTTGAAGGTTATCTGGCCCGTGCGGCTGCGGCGGAGCAGTCCCAGCGTGAGCAGTTGGTGGCGGAAGCCGGCGGGGAAACGGACGTGACCGCGATGGAGGAAGAGCTGCGGCAGCTGGAAATGGCGGGGCCGTCGGGAGAGCAGGTATGGGATATGCGGAAGCAGGAGTGGCTGCGCCGCATCAGCAGCCTGTTGGAAACGGCCCAAATGATGACGCCGCCGTTGCGGGAGCAGGCGGGGCGTTATTTAGAGAGTCAGGCGCCGGGCTTTAAAGTGAAGGGCTGGTTCGCTGCCGGGAAGACGGAAGCGGAGAAGCAGAAGCGGCAAAGCGAGTTTTTGAAGGCGTTAGCCGAACAAGTCGAAGCGCAGCTGGACTGGCATGTGCGCCAGGAGCTGCGGGCGATCGGCCAAGAGCTGGAGATTTGGGGCGAAGCCTGGGAGCAGCAGCTCGACGAGCGGATGCCAAAGCCGGCGGAGGCGTGGATCACGGAGCCGCTTCCAGGCGGGGCGATGCTGTCCGGCGAGTCGACGCTGCACTACGCGGCAGCGGTGGCCGCAGGCATCGCCGCGCGCTATCGCCGCGCGGCCGTGGACGTGATCGACGCGCTGCTCGCCGCGCCGTCGCCGCGCCGCGCCGCCGAGGCGGAGGCGGCGCTCGCCCGGCGCGCCGAGCTGGCGGCGCGCCTTCCCGCAGCCCGCGCCCTAGCGCAGCTGGACGCGGCCGCCGAGGCGCGCGCAGCGCGCTGTGCCGCGCTGCTGGGCGCCCCCGTGCCCCTCACCCCCGGCCTGCTGCCGGAGGTGAGGGCAGAGGCGGCCGCGCCGCGCGCAGCAGGCGGCGCGGGAGCGCCTGCGGCGGCTGAGGCAGCGAGCACCGCTGCCGCTGCCGCACCGCCGCCGCAGGCGATGGCCGCCGGGGGCAGTGCCCCGGCGGCAACGGCGCCCGCGCCAGCCGCGGCGGCGCAAGAGCCGCCGGCTGCGCCTGCGCGCGGGCGCGCGCTTGCCGCCGCCGCACGCCTGGCGGCTGCGGCGGAGCGGCTGGCTCCCCACCCGGCCTTCGGCACCGGGGTGCGGGAGCTGACCCGGCGCGCCGCCGAGCTGCGCGACGGCGTCTTCACCGTGGCGCTGTTCGGAGCGTTCAGCGCCGGAAAATCGTCCTTCGCCAGCGCTTTGCTCGGCGAAGCGGTGTTGCCCGTCTCGCCGCATCCGACCACCGCGGCGATCATCCGCGTGATGGCGCCGGCAGAAGGTCAGCGCCATAACACGGCCGCCGTCAAATTCAAGAGCGCCGAGGCGATCCGCGAAGACTTGGCCTACTCCTTCCAAGCCCTCGGCTTAGGGGAATGGAAGGAGACGGCCTGGATGGAGGCGGTACGGCGCTTGAAGCCCGAAGACATTCCGGCGGCCGGCCGAGCGCACTACAGCTTCTTGCAAGCTGCAGCTGCTGGATGGGCAGAATCCGCTGATCGGCTTGGGCAGGTGGAGGTCGTGGAAGCGGAGCAGTTCCGCAGCTATGCGGCAGACGAAGCGAAAGCCTGCTTCGTAGCGGAAATCGATTTTTATTACCGCTGTCCGTTAACTGAACAAGGCATCGTGCTGGTGGATACCCCGGGGGCCGATTCGATCCATGCCCGCCATACCGGAGTCACGTTCCAATATATGAAGGATTCCGATGCGATCATCTTCGTGACGTATTACAATCACGCGTTCTCGCGTGCCGATAAACAGTTGCTGAGCCAGCTGGGACGGATGAAGGGCAGCTTCGCCCTCGACAAAATGTTCTTTGTCGTCAACGCCGCCGATCTCGCGTCTTCGGAGGAAGAGCTGACGGCTGTCGTGGAGCATGTACGGGATGGTCTTCGTACCGCCGGCATCCAGCAGCCCAACGTATATGCCGTATCCAGTATGCGGGCAATGGCTGCAAGGCGGGATAATACGGCGGATGACCCAGGCTTCTCCCTTTTCCGGCAACGCTTTTCGACTTTCCTGGAACAGGATCTCGGGAATCTGGCGGTTTCGTCCGCAGTAGAAATGATGAAGCAGATGCAAGAACGTTTGTCCAAATGGACGGAAGCCGCTGGACAAAGCGCGGAAAACGCGGAGCAACAGCTCGCCGCCTTGCGCGGACGCCGGGATCGGTTCGAGCAGGCGGTTGCCGAGTTTCTTCAGGTCGATATCGGCAGGGAATGGAGCCAGGAGAACGCCGAGCTGCTGTTCCACGTTGTGCAGCGGGTACGGCTGCAGGCGCTGGAGCTGTTCACGGAATTTTTCCATCCCTCCTTGCTGCAGGAGCATAACGGTCCGTTGAAACGGAATTTTACCGTCGCGCTGCGCGGATGGCTGGATCAAGTTTCGGGCGAGTTGGAGCGCGAGCTGCTTGCCACCACGCTGCGTTTGGAGCGCAAAGCGGAGGCGCTGCTTCGCCGGGAAGCCGAAGGCTGGTGCCGCCGGCATGAGGCGGCATTGGATATGCCGCTCAGCTATTCGAACGCGGAAACGAGCTGGGATACACCGGCGATTCCTGAAGGCTTGCTGGGCAGCGGATCGTTGGCGCCAGAGACCTATTGGCCGTATTTCAAAAATCCAAAGGCGTTTTTTGAAGGCGGCGGTCGTTTGCAGCTGCGGGCGAAGCTCGAGGAGCCGCTGCTCGCCAAGCTGAAGGCGATCGTTGGCGAAATGGAAGCCTTTTTCCGGGAACATTATGAGCACGAAATCGCGCTGCGGAAGGAGCAAACGGCTGAAACGTTCCGCGGTTTGTGGGCGGAATGGGAGCAGAGCATCCAAGGCTCCAAAGTCTCTCCGGAGGAGCTGGCGCGTTGGAAAAGCATCCTTGCTCAAATCGGGCGGGATGTGGAGGAAATGGAAGCTTTTTATGATAAATAGGCGGGTTTCACCCGTGATAAAAGCCTAATATCCGTATTTACCGGATATTAGGCTTTTCTACGCTTTGCCGCGGGAAAATCATGATGATAAACTGCAAGGGACTAAGACCATGAAAGCGCATGCTTTCAGGCGATGACAGGTTTCGCGGCGTTCAGACGACTCTCCCTGATCTTGCTGCTAAGACGTCCGGAACCGTTTGGTTATGACGGGGTATCTGAAGTATAGTTCCACAAACGGGTGTAGGAGGAGAGACATGGAGGTTCTTAGGCAACTTCGGGTTTATTACCAGGCAAAGTTGAATTACTTGGTGTTGTCGATTTTATGCTTGGCAGCTGCGACTGGGCTTGGCTTAGTCTACCCGATGCTGCTTCGCAAGCTGATCGACGATGTAATTCGGCCGGGGAATTATGGAGAAGTCGTATGGATTGCCGCGACGGCGGTTTCGGTTGTGGCTGTGAAGGCGCTTTTGCAGTTCCTGCACGGTTTTTTTGGCGGAAGGCTGGGGAACTACCTGGCGTACCGGCTGCGTAACGCATGTTACGAGAAACTGCAGTTTTTATCGTTCCGCTATTATGACACGGCGAAAACTGGGGATTTAATGTCGCGGTTGACCGGGGATTTGGAAGCCATCCGCAACTTCGTGGGGTTTGGTTTTGCCCAACTGCTGAATCTGATCCTGATGGTCACGTTTGGGGCAGCGGTCATGCTGTCCATCCATTGGCAGCTTACCTTAATCACGATGATAACCATCCCTTTCCTGGCCGGTGTCGCCCTCAAATTTGAGTCAAAAATTCATCCAGCGTTCCAGGAAATGCGTTTGGCGCTGAGTTCCTTAACGACCGCGGTGCAGGAGAACGTGACGGGCGTGCGTACCGTCAAATCGTTCGCCCGGGAGCCGCACGAAGTCGAGAAGTTCTCGCTTCGGAATGAGCGCTATAAAGATAATCAGATCTTCGCGGCCACGCTGTGGAGCCGGTTCTTTCCGGTTATGGAGCTGCTGGCTTCGATCAGCGTTGCGGTGCTGCTGTCCGTTGGCGGGACTTTGGTGATCAAAGGGTCGATGTCGCTCGGTGATCTGGTCGCGTTCTTCAGTTTAATCTGGTTTATCATTGGTCCGATGTGGGGCTTAGGCTTTCATATCAATAACTATACGCAATCCAAAGCGTCCGGGGAACGGGTGCTGGAAATTCTAAATCAACCGATCGATGTGAAGGACAAAGAACAAGCGATAGAGCTTGATCCGGATCAGGTTCGCGGAGATGTCCGGTTCGATCGAGTGACGTTTGCTTACGGGAACAAAATGCCGGCGGTGGTGGACATCGATTTCCATGCTCCGCCCGGCTCCGTCATTGGCTTTCTTGGCGGCACCGGCTCCGGCAAATCAACGATTATCCAGCTGCTAATGCGTGCTTACGACGTGAATAAAGGCCGCATTCTGCTGGACGGCCAAGACATTCGGGAGCTCAGCGTGCGCAGCTTGCGCAGCCAAATTGCTACGGTGTTTCAGGAGACGTTCCTGTTCTCGTCATCTATTAAGAACAATATTGCTTACGGCATGACCAACGTAACGATGGAGGAAATCATTCGTGCCGCCCAACTAGCCAAAGCGCATGATTTTATCATGGAGCTGCCGGACGGTTACGATACCGTCGTAGGTGAACGGGGACTCGGATTGTCCGGGGGCCAGAAGCAGCGGATCGCCATCGCCCGCGCCTTGCTCAAGAATCCAAAAATCCTGATCTTGGACGATGCCACCAGCGCGGTGGATATGGAGACCGAGCAGGAGATCCAATCCGGGTTCCAGGAAGTGATGCGAGGACGGACAACGTTTATTATTGCCCATCGGATCTCTTCGCTGCGGCATGCCGATGAGATCCTCGTCTTAAACGAAGGCCGGGTAGTACAACGCGGGAAACATGAGGAATTGATTGAAATCCCGGGTCCGTACCAAGATGTGTACCGTATCCAATATGCAGACCATTTGGCTGGAGCCCTTGGGCATGAAGGGGAGGGAGATGCGTGAATACCTATACCGCGACCAGGTCGAAACCCAAGTCCGGCAAGGATGCCGGCCTTGGCAAAATCGAAGAGCGGTTTGTGTACCAGGACGATGAGCTGATTGACAAAGCCTTTGACTGGCAGCAATTCCGCCGGCTCTTTGCTTATATGAAGCCGTATGCCAAGCAGATGCTGCCTTTGATCATCCTGATGACGGTGCTTGGTACTGTGACGAAGCTGGCCGTACCTTACTTGACGAGTCTGGCCATCGACCGCGCGATCGCACCGGCGAACGGTCAGACCAACTTATCGCTGCTGTACGGCATCACCGCCTCCGTCCTTGTCCTGTACCTCATCCAATGGGCTTCCGGCGTTTACCGGATCAAGTTCACGAATATCATCGGGCAGAGGGTCATCTATGATTTGCGCGCCGATTTGTTTAAGCATATTCAGAAGCTCTCGTTTAACTTCTTTGACAAACGTCCGGCCGGCTCGGTGCTGGTACGGGTCACCAATGACGTCAATTCCCTGCAGGATCTGTTCACCAACGGGGTCGTCAACCTGATGATCGATTGCGTGCAGCTGGCCGGGATCGTCGTGATTTTGCTGTTGATCAACTGGAAGCTCGGGCTGGCGGTGATGGTCACCGTCCCGATCATGTTCCTGATCTCCACCAAACTGCGGCAAAAAATCCGGATGGCCTGGCAGGAAGTCCGCATGAAGAACTCGCGGATTAACTCCCATTTGAACGAGTCGATTCAGGGGATTCGCGTAACTCAGGCTTACACACAAGAGCGGGAGAATATGCGGTACTTCGATTCGATGAACCTGAGCAACAAGAAATCGTGGGATAAAGCGTCAGCGATGAACCAGGCGTTTGGCCCCTTAATCGAAATCACCGGGGGGATCGGCACGTTTGTCTTGTTTGTACTAGGCGTCTACCTGATTCAGTCCGGTGAACTGACGATTGGTCTGTTGGTGGCGTTCAGCAACTATGTGGGTAATTTCTGGGACCCGATCAACCGCCTGGGACAAATGTACAACCAACTCCTTGTGGCGATGGCCTCCTCTGAACGGATCTTCGAATTTATCGATGAGGAGCCGAATATCGCCGATAAGCCGGGAGCCAAGCCGCTGCCGGTGATTACGGGCGAGATCCGCTTTAACCACGTCGTCTTTGAATATGAACAAGGACGCCCTGCCTTAAAAGGCATTGACCTGGAGGTACAACCCGGCCAGTCGATCGCCCTCGTTGGCCACACCGGCTCAGGGAAAAGCACGATCATCAACCTGCTCAGCCGGTTTTACGATCCTAGCGGCGGATCGGTTGTCATCGATGGTCATGACATCCGCGACGTGACGGTCCAAAGCCTCCGCAGTCAAATTGGCGTAGTGCTCCAGGATACGTTTATTTTCTCGGGAACGATTCGGGAGAATATTCGTTTTGGCCGATTGGAGGCCACCGACGAGGAAGTGGAAGCAGCGGCTAAGGCAGTGAATGCCCACGATTTTATCGTGAAACTGCCAAACGGTTACGATACCGAGGTGGAGGAACGAGGCAATGTGCTGTCCATGGGTCAACGCCAGCTGCTATCTTTTGCCCGGGCGTTGCTGGCTAATCCGCGGATTCTGATCCTTGACGAGGCAACGGCCAGCATCGATACGGAAACGGAGCTCAAGATCCAGGAAGCGCTGAAGGTGCTGCTCAAAGGGAGAACGTCGTTTATCGTAGCTCACCGGCTCTCCACCATCCGAAGTGCTGACAAAATCGTCGTGCTGGATCATGGTGAGATTAGAGAATCGGGCACTCACCGGGAATTGATGGAACGAAAGGGAATCTATTACGGCTTGGTCCAAGCACAATTTCGGTATTTGTAACTTTTTATCGAAAAATATTTAGATATTTAATTAGAACTATTGCAATCTTGCCCGTAAAGCCGGAAAATAGAATAGGATACTAAAACGGCAAATTTATTAAAGGTGGTTTGGTCCAATTGAGTAGTGAGGCGTTAGCTCCGGCTTTGGTCATTCGCAAGGCTTGTTGCGACGATGTTCAACACATGCTTCCTTTAATGCGTCAACTGCGTTATCCGATGACGGCCAGTGTATTAAAGGAACGTTTAGAGATGTTGGAAGGCCAGCTGTTGCTAGGCAACCTGGTTGCGGAACTAGACGGCGTGATCGTTGGGACAGCTTTTCTTAAGCAGCTTCAGACGCATGACATGAGTAGACCGGTAACCCGGATTACGGCATTGGTCGTTGACGAGAAACACCGCGGCACAGGGATCGGAAGACGGTTGATCGAAGCGGCGGAGATGTGGGCCCGTGAACGGGGCAGCACAGATCTGGTATTATCTACAGCCCGCGAGAACCATCTGTCCGCTAAAGCGTTCTATGAACATTGCGGCTTCAGATGCACCGGCTACCGAATGAATAAGCCGTTGAACTAAGCTGAGAAATTAAATCAAACTGCGTTGTACGCGATATAGCTCCGCCCTTTTGAAGGGCGGGGCTTTTTTGTGTTTTGCAGGGAAGGCGGGAGACATCTGTGTAAATTTATTTTACTTTCTTGGCTGGAGAACAAGTTGGAAACTGTAGTTTTACGTAGTCGAGGGAGTAAGGTGATTTCAGATGTCACTAATACTAACATAATTAACGGAATAATAAGTGATTTATGTTAGACAAAGTGACTTATACATGACATAAACAGGGCGAAGCCCTAGAACAAGATTGATCTGAGGAGGATGTGTATGAAGGGGAAAAAAAGAATTGCCTGGCTGGTTAGCGCTTGTTTAATGATCGGGTTGCTCTCGGCGTGTAATTCGTCCGGCAACGCGGCAAAACCGGCAGCTGGAAATACCAGCGCTGCTGGAGGGGGACTTACGGTCATTAAGATCGCCTCGCAATCCCCGTTATCCGGGGGCTCGGCCATTCAAGGGGAATCGATTAAGCTTGGGGGGCAGATGGCGCTGGAGGAGCGTCAGGCTGAGTTTAAGGACCTGGGATTTGATCTGCAGTTCGTTCCTTACGATGACCAAGGCGATTCGAAGAAAGGCGTCGCCAACGCCGAAATGATCGGCGCGGATCAAGCGGTATTGGCGGTGCTTGGGCATTTGAACTCCGGGGTATCGATTCCGAGCTCGGTCGTCTATGAGAAATATAGTATTCCGATGGTGTCCCCGGCCAGTACGGCAACGGACTTTACCGACCGGAAGCTGAAGATCGCCAACCGCATTGTCGCTCGCGACGACTTCCAGGGACCAGCGGGTGCCGAATATGCCGTGAAGACGGTGGGTGCGAAAAATATTTTTGTGATCCAAGATAAAACGGCTTATGGCCAAGGATTGGCCGATGCCTTCCGCAGCTCGGCTGAAGAGCTGGGGGCGACGATCGCCGGATACGAAGGGATCACGGTGGGTGAGAAGGACTTTAACGGCGTGCTGAACCAGGTGCTCAGCAAGAAGCCGGACTTCATCTTCTTCGGCGGGATGTATGCCGAGGCCGGATTGATTGTTAAACAGGCCCGGGAGAAGGGGATTACGGTGCCGATCATGGGCGGGGATGCGCTCGATTCCTCGGGGATGGTGGACATCGCCGGTGACAAGCTGACGGAAGTCGCGTACAGCTCCGTGTCTACAGACGTTACGAAATCCAACAAGGACTGGGCAGACAAATATCAAGCGAAGTTTGGCAAATCCGTGGAGAACTACTCCGCTTATGCCTATGATTCGATGAATATCATTTTGAATGCTGTGAAAAAAGCGATCGAAGACAACGGCGGCAAACTGCCAACCCGTGAACAGGTCCGTGATGCGGTCCGGGCGACAACCGATTTCGAAGGCATCGCCACGAAAGTCAGCTTTGACGACAAAGGCGATAACGAATATGCCAAGGTCTTCATTTATAAATTCGATTCACCAACTTATCCTGGCACGATGGTATCCGAAATCGAACAGCCGAAGTAATCGACGAACGGCAATAACGCAGAAGGGGTAAGGACAAATGGATATGATCCTGCAAACACTCCCCCAGGTTTTGGTGGACGGATTAACGTTAGGTGCAGTCTACGCGGTGGTGGCCATCGGCTATACGATGGTCTACGGCATACTCGAATTTATTAATTTCGCGCATGGGGAAATCTTTATGACCGGCGCGTTTGTGGGCACCGCAGTCTTGCTGACGATGAACTCGGTCGGTTGGCTCAGCGGGCTGCCCGCCGCACTTGCTTATTTTCTGATCCTGGCGATGGCGATGCTGTCAACCGGGTTGCTGGGGATCGGTATCGAGCGGGTGGCTTATCGCCCGCTCCGCCGGGCTCCCAAGCTCATCTCATTGATTTCAGCGATCGGGGTATCCTTTCTGCTGCAGGACATCGTCCGATTTATCGCGGATCTCCGTACCGGAAATTTTATCGTTACCGGCATTTCACTTTACGGGGAAAATCTGAAGCTAGGCGCATCCTCCTTATGGAGCGGGTTTGACGACGCCTTTCTAAAGTCGAATACGATCATTGTTGTGGCGGTGGCCGTCGTTCTGATGGCGGGGCTTGATTTTTTCGTAAACCGTACCAAGTGGGGAACCGCCATGCGGGCGGTAGCCCAGGACCGGGAGACGGCGTCGCTGATGTCCATTAATGTCAATAAGGTGATTGCGCTGACTTTCTTTATCGGATCGGCGCTTGGCGGCGGGACCGGCGTTCTGTTCGCCCAGCAGTATGGCACCATCGATCCATATATCGGGTTTATCCTGGGGATGAAGGCCTTCACCGCAGCGGTACTTGGCGGCATTGGCAATATCCGGGGTGCCATGTTTGGCGGATTGTTCATTGGCGTACTGGAAATGTTCTCGTCCGCGAACCTGTCCGTCATCACAGGCGGCGCGCTGGGCGGGGAGTATAAAGACGTCGTCGCTTTTCTGATCCTGATCGCGGTGCTCATTTTCAAGCCGGAAGGGTTATTCGGCAAAGCCGTGAAAGAGAAAGTGTAGGTGATCTGCCATGAATCAACTGAAGCTCTGGCTGGGCCAAAGCCAACTTGCCCAAGCTTTGTTATTTACAATGTTTGTCATTGTTACGGCGGCAAGCGTATATTTTTCGAATAAATCGGTAATCGCCTTTCTCCTCTTACTTGGCTCCTTGCTGCTGCTGTATTTGACGACCTTCCGAACCTCGATCAAATGGGCGGTTGGCGCGGCGCTGCTGCTGGTGGTCATTCCGTTTGCTACTTCCGGCGGCCCGGCCCATCAGTCGTATATGGAGGTGGCTACGCAGTGCGGCATTTACATCGCGATGGCGTTAGGGCTGAACATCGTCGTCGGATTCGCCGGACTGCTCGACCTTGGCTTTGTTGCGTTCTTCGCGGTTGGAGCTTATACGTACGCCATTTTTGCCACGCCGCAGGCCAACGAGTTTATCTCCGGCCAGCTGTTTCCGCTGCCTGGAGGCGCGTTCTGGATCTTCATCGTGCTTGGCGGCTTTATGGCTGCGTTGTTTGGGCTGCTGCTTGGTTTGCCGGTACTGCGGGTCAAGGGCGACTATCTGGCGATCGTTACGCTTGGGTTCGGGGAAATTATCCGGATTATTTTTAACAACTTGGATAAACCGGTGAATATTACGAACGGGGCGATGGGGTTGGCCTCGATTCAGCCGCCGAGCTTGTTTGGTCTATCCTTTACGTTTCCGAACCAGTTTTACTTTATCGTCCTTTTTATATTGGCGATCGTCATTTTCGGCGTGAAACGGTTGGAGCATTCCCGGCTGGGACGGGCTTGGAAGGCGATTCGGGAGAACGAGATCGCCGCACAATCGATGGGCATTCCGCTCATCCGCACCAAACTGACTGCTTTTGCGATTGGCGCTTCCTTTTCCGGCATGATGGGAGTGGTGTTTGCGGCGAAGCAAACGTTTATCGATCCGACGAGCTTTACGCTGCTTGAATCGATTACGATTCTGGTGATGGTGCTGCTGGGCGGCATGGGCAGCGTGCCTGGCGTCATACTCGGCGCGGCATTGGTTACAATTTTGAATTTACAGGTGCTGACGGAGCTCACCAACTGGTTAAACCAGTTGACACTGCAGGGAGTCATCCAACTTCCCAGCTCGATTTCGCCTTCCAAGATGCAACGCCTGATCTTTGGTGTAACCCTGTTACTCGTCGCCATCTTCAGGCCAAACGGCTTGATCACCGCCAAGAACAAGAAGGTGGATGCCGAGCGGCTTAAGGCGCAGCGTTCCGGCAATACGTTATCCATTTTGCCGCCGGCCAATCAACAAAGCGGAGGTGTGAGCCAATGACGACGATTCTGAAGGTAAGCAAGCTCGTGAAGCGCTTTGGCGGACTGACGGCGGTTGGAGGCGTCGACTTTGCGTTTCCCCGCGGCAAAATTTCCGCTGTAATTGGCCCAAACGGCGCCGGGAAAACGACCTTTTTTAACATGATCACCGGCATTTATACCCCGGACGAAGGCGCGATTGAGTTGGATGGTGAGTCTATCGTTGGCGTCAAGCCCCATCAGGTCGTCAGTCTGGGAATCGCCCGGACGTTCCAAAATATCCGCCTGTTTGGCAGCATGACCGTGCTGGAAAATGTGATGGTTGGCATGCATACCCATCTGAAGACAGGAATCTTCGGTACGCTGCTCTCGCTGCCCCGAGCCAGACATGAGGAGGAACAGGTGCATCAAGAGGCTTACCGTTTGCTGGAGTTCGTCGGGCTGCAAGAGCTGCTGAACGAACAGGCGGCGAGCCTGCCGTACGGCGCGCAGCGGCGGCTCGAAATCGCCCGGGCGCTGGCGGCGAAGCCGAAAGTGCTGCTCCTGGACGAACCAGCCGCCGGGATGAACCCGCGCGAGACAACCGAGTTGATCAGCTTGATCCGGCGCATTCAGGAGGAAACGGGGATGACGATCATCCTGATCGAGCATGACATGAAGCTGGTGATGGAGTTATCCGAGCATATCCTGGTGCTTGATTACGGAACGAAAATCGCGGAAGGCGGGCCGGATCATATTCGTTCCCACCCTAAAGTGATTGAAGCTTATTTGGGCAAAAGCGCGGTTCAAGGCAGCGGCGAAACCGTCCGATTCGAGGTGATATCATGAGCTTGCTGGAGCTGAAAGAGGTTCACGCCTATTATGGAGCGATCGAAGCTTTAAAAGGCATATCCTTAACCGTAGAGGAAGGGGAGATCGTTTCGTTGATCGGCTCCAACGGAGCCGGTAAGTCCACGACGCTCAAGGCGATTTGCGGCCAGGTGAACACGACCGGCACCATCCGCTTTAACGGTACGGAGATGTCCAACTTACCCCCGCATCAAGCGGCGTTGGCGGGGATCGCACATGTGCCGGAAGGACGGCGGATCTTCCCGCGGTTGACGGTGAAGGAGAATCTGGAGATGGGCGCTTTTTCCGTGAGGGACAAGAAGGTGATCAAGCAGCGGATGGAGCGGGTGTTCGACCATTTCCCGCGCCTTAGGGAACGGATGGCGCAAACGGGCGGGACGATGAGCGGCGGGGAGCAGCAAATGCTGGCCATCGGCCGGGCCATGATGATGCAGCCAAAAATTCTGTTGTTGGACGAACCGTCGATGGGGCTTGCTCCGATTATCGTCGAGCAAATTTTCGAGATGATCCAGCAGTTAAACCGCGAGGGGATGACGGTGCTGCTCGTCGAGCAAAACGCTTTTCAAGCGCTGCAAATCGCGCACCGCGGCTATGTGATGCAAACCGGAGAAATCTTGATGGAGGACGAAGCCGATTTGTTGCTCTCCAATGAGCAGGTGAAGGAAGCTTATTTGGCTTAGCCCTGCTGCAGGTCGATCCCTATCGTTGTCCGGACACTTTTTGCACGATTATCCCATTGGATCAGGAGAATGTAAAACTGATTAGATAGAATAAGAGAGCGAAGAAACAGAGAGTACAGTCCCTCCTTATCAAAAGGGATAATCCTGCAAAGGAGCACGGAGAGTAAGTACCTTATGGCTAACGAAAAAATCCTTCCGAATTCAGATTAAACCACGTAGCCTAAACTACGTGGTTTTTGTTTTGCCGAATATTAATTTGCCGCATAATACCGGCTTTGCTCGTATGCTGCTGCCGTGCGGCGCGAATAGCAGTACCGCTCGCGGTACGTATCGAGGCGCCCGCGGAACTCGAGCTGGAGGTGCGGACAGCCGCAAAGATCGGACGGCGTTGTTAATCCCGCGGATTTCTCCAGAAGGTTGACGCCGGCTTCTTGGAATACCCGGCTGACGAACTGAGAACAGAAGAAAGAATTTTTTCCGCCAAGCTCCATATTTAAGATGATCCCTAAGAGTCCCAAGAAATTATAGGTGTAAAGCTCGTCGTTATCCTCGAAGGTTTTCACAAAATTTCGCATGCGCATGTAATTCTCCGCGCTAACCTTGCAGCTGTATACAGCGCAGGTTGCTTTCTCGAATACTCCGGAATGAATGTCCTCTCTGACGAAGCCGCCAAAGATAGGGATGAAAGGGTGTTTGCGCCCGAAGCTGTAAACCTCACGCAGCTCGGGATCAAATGCGATCGAGGCATGATTGTAAGGCGCTCTTGTATATAGGCCGATCATTTTGGCCACAAGTGTTGTCGGATTGCTTAGCAGGACATAAATTTTCTTCTCATTGTTCATCATTTCGACCACCATTTACTGTTGATGATAGTTCCATTGAATATTAACATGGTACTTGGATTATGGGAATCCCAAAACGGACCGAAGGCGGAAAACAAACTAGACTAAGGTCTTGGTTCCTTCTAGCCGCTCCGTGTGATCCGTAATTTACTTTTGCGGACCGATACGTTAAAATCGGGGGGAAATCAGGGCATGGAAGAGGATGGTCCATCGATGTATAAATTGATCTTAGCCGATGATGAAGAAGATGTGCGGGAAGGCCTATTAGGCCTAATCGATTGGGAAGGTCTCGGTTACGTCGTCCAAGAGACGGCGGAGAACGGCAAGGAAGCGGTTGAGCTCGTGGAGAAGCATGCGCCGGACGTTGTGGTGACGGATATTCAAATGCCGTTTATGAACGGATTGCAGCTCTCCGAGTGGATCCGTGAACGGTATCCGGCAACGAAGATCATCATATTAACCGGATACGAGGAATTTGAATATGCACAGAAGGCCATCCGACTGGGAATCGATGAATATGTTTTGAAACCGTTTTCGGCAGGAGAATTGGCCGAAATTTTACGTAAGGTGAAGCTGCAGCTCGATGAGGAAGTGGCTGCGAAGGAAAATGTGCAGCTGCTGACCGAGCACTACCGTAAAAATCTGCCGATCCTGCAAAGTCTATTTTTGTCTTCACTCGTATCCCGGCGGCTGCAAGAAGCGGAAATTCGTGAGAAATGCGAGCATTATGATCTAGACCTCAGCGGGGATCGATACATGGTTTCTGCGATCCGCATCGATTCCGCGCCAGCTTGGCGGGGATCAGACGGAAGCCACGAACCCGGTAACGGTACAGCGTTGTCTCTGAAAGATACGAATGACACCCAGCTGCAGCTTTTTGCTGTCTTTAACATTGCGGAGGAAATCGTCCGGCTCCATCCGAAAGGCAGGGCATTCATCCATCATGACGAGGTGGTGGTGCTCAGCGTAGGGGAACCCGGTGCGGACAAACCGCTTGCGGATCAAACGCTGCAATTATTGGAAGAAATCCGTTTTAGCGTGGAGCGCTTCCTCAAGCTGACGGTGACGATTGGCGCCGGTTCTGAGGTGGGGCAATTAAGCGAGCTTGCCGGCTCCTATGAAGAGGCGGTGAAGGCACTCGATTACCGCGTCATTCTCGGGGGAAACAAAGTGATTTGGATTGAGGACGTGGAATCGCGGCAAACGGACCCGTTGTCGTTGGATGAGATGAAGGAGAAAGAGCTGGTCCGTTGCTTGAAGGTTGGCAGTGACCAGGAGCTGGTTAATCTTCTGGAGGAACTGTTCAAGGCATTAACGGACAGCAAAGCATCGTATCAAGACTTCCAAGTGTATTTGCTGGAGTTGTTGACCGCAGTGATCAAGGTCGCCAAGGACATCCGTGTTGACCTCGACAAATTGTTTGGAGATGGGGCTGGATTTCTCGGACAGTTCGTCAAATTTTCGCATGCCGATGAAGCAAAAGCCTGGTTCCTGGATATATGCATGAAGCTGAAGCAATCCATCGCCACGGACAGGCAGTCCAGCTACAACAAGCTGGTGGACGAGGCGAAGGAATATATTTTGGCGCATTACGGTGACCATGAAATTTCCATCGCTAAGGTATGTCAGCATCTCCATATCAGTACCGGGTATTTCAGTAACATTTTCAAGAAAGAAACGAAGACGACCTTTGTCAATTACCTGATGGGCGTACGGATGGATGCCGCGCAGGACCTGCTGGCAACGACGGATCTGAAGGCTTTTGAGATCGCCGAGCGCGTGGGGTTTGCCGATCCGAACTATTTCAGCTTCTGCTTCCGCAAAAAATTCGGCATCTCCCCGAAAGAATATCGTATCGGAGCGAGAAGCTCATGAAGTTGTGGCGTTCGTTCACGCGTCTGTTTCAAGGGTTTCATGTTCGTAATATTCAGGTGCTTATTTCTCTATCTTCGATTACCGTTACCGTATTGGCGGTTGTATTAGTCACGACGTTGCTATACAACCGCTTCTCTAAGGTTGCGGAAGAGAACGTTTACTTAAGCCTGGAGCAAATTATTGAACAGGTTCATTCCAACCTGGAGCTGTATGTCAGCGGGATGCAGGATATTTTTGACCTCGTGGAGCAAAAAATCTCCGTTTCCCCCAACTTGCCCACCAACGATCAGCTTGGAGAACAGTTGCAGACCGTACTCAGTACTCGCGAAGATCTGGTCTCCATGGCGCTGTTTACCGAGGATGGGAAGCTGGTGCGCAACGTGCCGACGCTTCCGATGCGGCAAAACACACGGCTGCAGGAGCAATTATGGTTCGAATCTGCGGTTCAGAATCCCGGGAAGCTGCAATTTACTCCGCCGCATATTCAGAACCTGTTCAAATGGCAGTACCGCTGGGTCGTATCCATGAGCAAAACCGTGGACTACCGGGATCAAGGCCAGATGAAGCAAGGCGTATTGGTGATTGATATCAACTTCCGTACCATCGACGAACTTAGCGGGCGGATCAGCTTAGGCAAAAAAGGGTACGTGTACATCATAGACGCCGTGGGAAATATCGTATACCATCCGCAGCAACAGCTCATTTATGCCGGGTTGAAATATGAAAATCTGGAGCCGGTGCTGAATTATTCGTATGGCCGTTATTACGATGAGTTGGAAGGGGAGCCGCGGATCATTACAATTCAGACCGTAAAGCCGGCTGGCTGGAAAATCGTTGGGGTGGCTTATGCGGATGAATTTTTGACGACGAAACGGGAAGTTGGCGACTTTTTGTCCTGGTTTTTACCTCTGGCCATCGCCATCATTCTGTTCATCAGCATTTATGTTTCGGCCCGGATCTCGCAGCCGATTCGCAAGCTTGAACGCTCGGTTCAAATGGTGGAACGCGGAGACTTCGGAACAAATGTCTATGTTAGTGGCGCTTATGAGGTGGAGCAGCTGTCCAAACGGTTTAACTTGATGCTGCGCCGGATCCGCGAGCTGATGGATCAGATCATCCAGGAGCAGGAAGCCAAACGCAAGAGTGAGCTGGATGTGCTGCAGTCGCAAATCAACCCACATTTTCTCTATAACACGTTAAATTCGGTCACCCGGCTGGCCGAGCTGGGACGGAACGAGGAGGTCGTGACGACGATTACGTCCTTGTCGCGGTTTTTCCGGATCAGCTTGAGCCAGGGGAAACATATCATCAGCGTGCAGGACGAGTTGGAGCATGTGCGGCATTATTTGATCATTCAAACGATCCGGTTCAAGAACAAGTTCCGGTATGAGATACGGGCGGATGAAGCTGCGTTGAAATGCTCGACCTTAAAGCTGATCTTGCAGCCGCTTGTCGAAAATGCCATCCATCACGGGATCGAAAAATCGGCCGAGCAAGGATTCATTGACATCGAGGCCCGTTTGGAAGGAGAAAACCTGATCTTCCGGATCCGTGACAACGGCATCGGCATGTCTCCCGATACGGTGGAGAAGCTGTTCAGTGGAAACATCCGCAGCGAAAGCGGCTCAGGGGTGGGGGTACGAAACGTGCAGGAACGCATCACGCTCTATTACGGCCCTGGTTACGGGCTTCATTTCGAAAGTGAACCGGAGGAAGGCACGACGGTCACGATTACGATCCCGGCTGTACAGCCGGAAAGTCTGGAACAAGGCGGGATGCAGTCATGAAGCGGTTGCCGAAGTGCATCTATCGAGCTGGCATTCTGTTGATGGCAGGAGCGCTGATCACTTTGCTGTCCTCCTGCGGAGGTCCCGGGAGCGGGGCGGATCATCAGCAAATTTACGACGTGGACATGATCGTCAAGATGGATCGCGGCGATTATTGGAAAACGACCAAGCTGGGGGCGGAGGTCGCGGCCAAGGAGTTTAATGTCCGGTTGAATTTTGTCGCCCCGGAGAACGAAAACGATGTCGAAGGCCAAATTCGCCTGATGGAAGAGGCGATTGAGCGGCGTCCGGACGCCATCATCCTGGCGGCTTCCGACTATGAAGCGCTGGGGCAGGTGACGGACCGGACATCCTATTACGACATCCCGGTCATTTCAATGGATTCGGAGGTCGCTTCCACCAAGGTAAAGACGTTCGTGGGGACAAACAATTACGAGGCCGGCCAGAAAGCGGCCGAACGCTTGGTCGATCTCACCGGGCCTGTGAGCGAAATCGGGATTATTAATTTTGTGAAAGGCGCCCGTAACGCCAACCAGCGTGAGGAAGGCTTCCTTGATTACGTCGCACGCTTTCCCGATGTCCATGTCGTCGATATTCAGTATTGCGGGTCGGACGAGTATCTCGCCTACAAGCTGACGGCGGATATGCTGAAGCGGTTCCCGAATCTGAACGGCATCGTTTCACTAAGCGCCGAATCTTCGATTGGCGCAGGCCGGGCCGTCGACGAGCTTGGATACGGCGGCAAGGTGAAGATGATCGCCTTCGATAATCCGCCGGAGATGCTTGAACTCCTGCAGGAGGAAAAGGTGCAGGCGATGGTCGTACAGAACCCGTTCAACAACGGGTACATGGCGGTTGCTGCCGCTGTCCAGGCGGCCCGCGGCGAGAAGCTTGAGGATCGAATCCCAACGGATACGAAGCTGATCGACCTGAATAATATGCTGTGGCCTGAAAACCAGAAGCTTCTGTTTCCGTTCGTGAAATGAGTGAAGTGGACGGTTGGCGTAGCCAAGTTGTTCTAGAGTTGAAGCTGGGACGAGCAAACAGCAAGTGGTTACCGGGAATCCGGGGCGCTTGCTGTTTGATGTTTTTTTGCGACTATCGATATAAGGATTTAGATATTTAATTCGACATCATCAGAATTTTGATAGAAAAATCTTAGAATTTTGGATTCGCAAGGTGCCCGAAACCATGCATAATGAAAACGTATCCAAGAGGATATCACTTAGAAATACACTTTCAGGAGGTCAAAAAATATGAAGAAGCTTACAACGGTCATGCTGGCTGCAGCCATGCTGGGAGCGACGATGGTCGGATGCTCCAACAGCAGCGATAAAGAGAGCAGCGGAGGAAATGGGGGTTCTACTCCAAACGTAGGTGTGGCGATTTACAAATTTGACGATACGTTTATGACAGGCGTTCGTAACTCGATCGAGAAAAATGCTGACGGGATCGCGAAAGTGGACATCGTTGACAGCCAAAACTCCCAGCCTACGCAAAACGATAAAATCGACTTGTTCTTGACGAAGAAGACGAATGCGCTGATTGTTAACCCGGTTGACCGGACGGCAGCAGGCGTCATTATCGACAAAGCTAAAGCGAAGGACACACCGGTTGTATTCTTGAACCGCGAACCGTTGCCGGAAGATATGAAGAAATGGGATAAAGTTTACTACGTTGGTGCGAGAGCTGAAGAATCCGGTACACTGTCCGGTCAAATCATCGTGGACTACTGGAAAGCTCATCCGGAAGCAGATAAGAATGGTGACGGCGTGCTGCAATACGTTATGCTGAAGGGCGAACCTGGACACCAAGATGCTGAGCTGCGTACGCAATATTCGGTCCAAGCGATTGAAGATGCCGGCATTAAGGTCGAAAAAGTTGCTGAAGACACAGCCATGTGGGACCGCGTAAAAGGCCAAGAGAAAATGGCAGCCTTCCTGGCCGCAAATGGCGATAAAATTGAAGCCGTACTTGCGAACAACGATGACATGGCACTCGGCGCGATCGAAGCTCTGAAAGCTGCTGGTTACTTCACGGGTGACAAATACATGCCGGTTGTAGGCGTTGACGCAACGGCACCAGCCCTGCAAGCGCTTGAACAAGGTACATTGCTGGGTACGGTTCTGAACGATGCGGAGAACCAAGGGAAAGCAGCGGTTATCCTGGCTTCCTTGCTGGCCAAAGGCGAAGCGATCAGCAAAGACAACGTAGGTTTTGATATCACCGACAATCAATATGTGTGGATTCCATACCAAAAAGTAACGAAGGAAAACGCTGCTGAATTCAAATAAGAGTACGGCGAGCAGGTCAATCAGCAGGACTTCTCATATTCGCTAGAACAACATGGGAGGTTCGATGCCGAAAGGTACGGACCTCCTGTTTTTTCACAGGGGATAGGAACACAGGAGGAAACGATGCTGTGCCTCTAAAGCGGAAGAAATGATCAGGGGGCGAAAACCATGTCTGAATATATGCTCGAAATGAAGGGCATTACCAAGGAATTTCCCGGCGTTAAAGCGCTGGATGGCGTAACACTGCAGGTTCGACCGGGTACCGTTCATGCGCTGATGGGCGAGAATGGGGCCGGCAAATCCACGCTGATGAAATGTCTGTTCGGGATTTATAAGCCGGACAGCGGTGAAATTTATTTGAATGGTCAAAAAGCGGAAATCAACAATTCCAGCGATGCGCTGAAGCTTGGGGTCTCGATGATTCACCAAGAGCTGCATCCGGTACCTTTCCGCAATGTGATGGAAAATATCTGGCTCGGACGTTTCCCGATGAAAGGATGGGGACCCTTCCAATTCGTCGACCATAAGAAGATGTATCAGGATACGGAAGAGCTGTTTAAACAATTAGATATTGATTTGGATCCGGATACGATTGTCGGCAAGCTGTCCGTTTCCAAAATCCAGTCGATCGAGATCGCGAAGGCGGTATCGTTTAACTCGCGGATTATCGTGATGGACGAACCTACCTCTTCCTTGACAAGCGTAGAGGTTGAGCATCTATTCCGGATCATCAACGACTTGAAGAAGCGCGGGGTGTCGATCATCTATATCTCGCACAAGATGGAGGAGATTTTGCGGATCTCCGACGATGTAACGATCATGCGTGACGGCAAGAAGATTGGGACGTGGCCAGCGTCGGAGATGACGACCGACCTCATTATTTCCAAGATGGTTGGGCGCGATCTCACGCAGCGATTCCCGGATCGCCACAACAAGCCAAACGGCGTCATTATGAAGGTAGAGCATCTGACGTCCGTCGATCCAAAATCTTTTAAAGATGTATCGTTCGAATTGCGCAAAGGGGAGATCCTTGGCGTAGGCGGTCTGGTTGGGGCGCAGCGCACCGAGTTAATCGAAGCGTTGTTTGGCCTTCGTGAAATTCAGTCCGGCACCATCTCGATTCACGGCAAAGAGGTGAAGATCCGCAGCGCCAGTGAAGCCAAAAAATACGGATTGGCGCTATTGACGGAGGAACGCCGGACAACCGGTATTTTCCCGGTATTGTCTGTTCATGAAAATGCGGCCATTGCCAACATTGACCGTTATGTGACGCCTTTTGGCCTGCTGAATGAGCGGAAGAAAAAGGCTGAAGCCAATCAAATGGTTGAGAAGCTGCGGACGAAAACACCGTCGCCTAAAACGCTGATCATGAACCTTTCGGGCGGGAATCAGCAAAAGGTGTTGCTGGCCCGTTGGTTGCTCACTAACCCGGAAATTTTACTGCTGGACGAACCGACGCGCGGGATCGACGTCGGGGCAAAATACGAAATTTATTCCATTATTGCGGATTTGGCACAGCAAGGCAAGAGCATCATCATGATTTCATCCGAGATGCCTGAACTGCTTGGGATGTCCGACCGTGTCATGGTAATGTCCGAAGGCCGTCTGACGGGAATATTGGATGGAGATAAGGCTACGGAAGAAGAAATTATGCGTCTGGCAGCCCAGCACTAAGGATTTGAAGGAGGAGAAAATCATGAATACAAAGAAAATTCAGAGCTTTGTGACCGAAAATGCCATTTATATCGTTTTGGCCGTGCTGCTTATCGGCATCGCCGCTTATGATCCAAGCTTTATCGGACTAAATACGTTTCGCGATATTTTGATCCAATCGTCCACCCGGGTTATCATCGCCCTTGGGGTTGCGTTTATCCTCATTACCGGCGGTACCGACTTGTCCGCGGGCCGGATGGTCGGATTGACGGCTGTCGTCTCTGCCTCCATGCTGCAAGAGGTCGATTATGCCCGTCGCTTTTTCCCGAACCTGCCGGAGCTTCCGTTGTTTGTACCGATTTTGATCGCAATTGTTGTAGGTCTGATCTTTGGTCTGATCAACGGGATTATCGTATCCAAGTTTAAGGTTCCGCCGTTTATCGCTACACTGGGCACCATGGTTGCCATCTACGGGATCAACTCCCTATATTTCGATACGGAGCCGAACCAATCCCAGCCGATCGGCGGATTGCGCGACGACTTTACAACGTTAGGTTCAGGTTCATTGTTCAGTAACTGGAGCTTCTCGATTCCATATATCGTCATTATTGCGATTGTCGTTTGTGCGATCGTTTGGGTCATGTTCAATAAAACCCGGCTTGGCAAAAATATGTACGCCATCGGCGGCAACCAGCAAGCTGCGAAAGTATCGGGGATTAACGTCTCCAAAAACTTGATTATGATCTACTCGATCGCCGGGGCGCTTTACGGCTTGGCTGGTGTGCTGGAAGCAGCCAGAACCGGCGGTGCTACGAACAACTACGGGAACATGTACGAGCTTGATGCGATCGCAGCCTGCGTCGTGGGGGGCGTATCCACCACCGGCGGGATTGGTACGGTTCCAGGCATTATGGCTGGCGTGCTGATCTTTACGGTCATCAACTATGGCTTGACGTTCGTAGGCGTAGGTCCTTACTGGCAACAAATCATCAAAGGTGCAATCATCGTTGCTGCGGTAGCGTTCGATATGCGGAAATACGCAAGCAAGAAATAAGGTCTTTTAGGGTTAAGTGAAGGGCGGCTTTTGTGCCGTCCTTTTTTCCATTTTTTACGCAAGCGGAAGCCGTCGAAATATGTTAAAATGTGACAAGAATCATAAGACAAGAATCGGCGATAGGAAATCGGCTGGGGGGAGCAAGCCATCATGAAGAAGTGGAGCAAAATCGGTTTGTCCGGGCTGCTGATTGCAGCCTTGGTTTTGGTTATGACGACGTGGCAAGGAGGAACTGGATTCGGTACGGATACTGCGTATGCCGCAGCTGCCGCCAGCAATTCCTCGAAGTCGCTTGCAGCGGTCTACCTGAAGATCCAGACACAGAACGCGTCCAAGGTAGTTGAACTCGTCAACCAGGAGCGTAAGAAAGCCGGTCTGAAGCCGCTGATCGTACATACCAATTTGACCAAAATGGCCAAAACCAAAGCCATCGACATGTTCAAAACCGCGTATTTCAGCCATACATCACCGAAATACGGCTCTCCCTTCGACATGATGGACGCGTTCAACATTACCTACATCTACGCAGGAGAGAACATCGGCAAAGGGCAACGCACCGCTGAGGAAGTGGTCAAGGATTGGATGGAGAGTCCCGGCCATAAGGCGAATATCCTCAACCCTAAATACAAGCTGATCGGCGTCGGGTATTATAATGGGTATTGGGTGCAGGAGTTTATTGGGAAATAGGAAGTTCCCTTCATCCTATTGCTGATCCACGAAAAAGGATAACGACCACGAGCCGCTCTTGTCCGCCGTTTGTCCATCGATGAGAGGGAAGGAAGACAAGCGGCTCCCAAATGCGGACGTAAACTCCCTTAGGTTCGTTATTCTTTTTCTTCAAGCAATAGGACGCTGGAAATGTGGGCGGATGCAGGAAGAGCCCGGCTAGACAGCCGGGCTCTTTGATGTATTTTAGCGGAGTCTGGGGAGCGAAAAGTGTGTTTGAGCAGTCGGCTGACGGACCAACGTAGAGTGATTCAACGGGATAATGGAGTTTTAGCGGAACTGAGAGACGCTATTTGGCTCTAGGTGCATGATTGGGAATTCTAACGGAACGAGGAGACCTTATTCGGGTGAATTTGGCTCTATTGGGTCCATTTTGAGGTGAATAACGGCTTCTGGTTCCGTTAGAACGGGAAATGACCGGGAAATGTTTAAATAACGTCTCTACGTTCCGTTAGAGATCAGGTGCGGGAGAAACGCATTGGTCGCCTTTGGGAGCGGATTTCTACAGTGTTGGAGTTTACTGAATCCAAGAAATCCGCGAGCAACAGCGATCGTAAGAACATTTCACCCGGCGGCCACCAAAGCTCTTTAAATCAATCTTTCATGCTCATCGTCTAATCCGAGATATTTTATTGAAACCTCCCGAACTTTGCAGCGTAAACATAAGCATAATCTGATATTTTAATCGGGAGGAAAAGCAAATGTCCATTTTCAAAAGATTACGCGATTTGACCATGTCTAATATCAACGCTTTGATCGACAAAGCGGAAGATCCGATCAAATTGACCGACCAATATATCCGGGATATGCAAGAAGATCTCGAAGATGCGGAGAAGGCGGTTGCCGCCCAAATCGCGATTGAGAAGAAGTTTAAAGGCTTGTATGAAGAGCAGCAAGCGTTGGTCGAGCGGCGTACCCAGCAGGCGCATCAGGCGGCTCAAGCGCAAAACGTTGACCTGGCTCGCCGCGCACTTGAAGAGAAGAAAGCCGCTGAGGCAAAAATGGCGGAATACAAGGCAAGCTACGAGCAAAACAAAGCCGCTGCCGACAATCTTCGGGCGAAGCTTGAGGAAATGCGCAAACAGCTGACGGAAATGAAGAATAAACGCGAAACGTTGGTTGCCAGATACAATGCAGCTAAAGCGCAAAATGAAATCAACAAGACGATGTCCGGGTTTAACTCCGATTCCGCGGCAAACGGCCTGAAGCGGATGGAAGAGAAGATGCTGCAAATGGAAGCCCAAGCCGAAGCCAGCAATGAGCTGAACTCTAAGGCTAAATCCTTGGATGAAGAGTTCGAAAGCCTGAACAAGGATGCTGCCGTGGAAGCAGAATTGGCCGAGCTGATGAAGCTATATGAGGATAAAAAATAAGCGACTTGATTCTAAAGTGAGGCTAGACCAAATATGAGCGTATGGAAAAGACTCGGCAATTTGTTTGCCAAACCGGCGCCGCCTGTCGTAGAGAAGAGCATGCTATCGCTGGCCCCGGGCGATATCTGCGAGGTATCGCTCATTTCCTACGAGGTGACCGGCCGGGTCGGCAATCGCGGGCGTAACGCGGTTATGCTGACGCTGCAGGACGGCAGTCAGATCCGTTATCTGCTGGTCGAGGATCGTGAGACGCTGCAGTATCATCTCTATCAGCCGATTGACGGACGGCTGAACGATCCGACCGAGGTGCCGGGCCAGATGGATCTTGACGGAACGCTGTATTATTTGGAGGAAGAGTACGGCGGTTACGTGTCTGTGGTTGGCAAGACGCCGTTCCTTCAAGGCGGGGAACAGCATGTGTGGCAGTACCAGTCAGACGACGGCAAGCTGCTGCGGATCGAATGGCAGAACGGGCGGTTTATGTTGTACGAAGGCGTTAAGGTGATTCCGGCCGACGTCAAAGTCATTCGAGCCAATTAAGGCGATAATCTTTAAGCAACTATTGTTCCAAAGCGCGATGAAGCCCGATGAAGCGCGAGAACGAGGCGATCCCCTCGATTCCCGCGCTTTTTTTCGCCGAAAGCACACAAAAAAATAACATCCCCCAAGCTGCCAATGCAGTGGAGGATGCTATAAATGGGTTATGCAGGGGTCGAACCTGCGACCTGCCGATTAAGAGTCGGCTGCTCTACCAGCTAAGCTAATAACCCTTAATGTAAGGTTCCTTAATGTGAAGGTTTCTTAAGGACAAGAACTATTATAACTCTACAGTTCTAAAAATGCTAGTCCTTTTTTCGAGAAAATTTGCATCTCTTTGCAAGAAGTTTTATGTTATTTACATAAGTTGGAGAGTTACTCATAATTAGCGTAAATGAGGGACTGCGAGGAAACAGGAGGGGTTACATGAGCAGGACGTCCCGGATTTGGCGGTGGGCGGGATTGGCGTCACTGGTATCGACTTTAATTCTGCTCGCTGGATTCGTATATGCGGTGTCGGATATTGCCGATCCGTCGGCAGCCGCTGGCCATTCGACAGTTTCACCGTCCCAAACGGAACCCGCCGTGAAAGCGGGGGCCTGGGATGTGACGGCCATCGGGGATTCCTTGGCCAAAGGGACTGGGGACGATACAGGCAGCGGATTTGCCCGCCGGACGGTGGATCTCTTTAATAAAGAGGGCGCCACGTCTAAACTGGTCAATAACTTGGGAATTAACGGTCTGACAACGAAGGAACTGCTGCCGATGCTGGACGATCCGGGTGTGAAATATGCCCTGCAGCAGTCGGGGATTATCCTGTTGTCGATTGGGGGAAATGATCTGTTTGACGGCACGGAGGCGTTAACCTCGGGACAGCAAGTCCCAACCCAGACGGAAATCGAAGCGGCGATTGAGAAGAGCTCGGCGGATTTTGAAAAAATCGTAGCACAAATCAAGAAAATCAACATGCAAGCGCTCCTCGTCTACGTGGGTTTATATAATCCGTTCAGCGATCTTGATGGGATGCGCGAAATCGGTAACGATGCGGTAGCGCGCTGGAACGCGATGGCGATGAAAACGCTTGGGGAATATGACGGCACCTTGGTCGTGCCAACCTATGACTTGTTTACGAATAACTCGTCCCGTTATTTGTCGAGCGACCATTTTCATCCGAACGGAGATGGCTACCAGGCGATTGCCGAACGGATGGTCCAAAGCATCGCACGCTAATGACGGTTTAATGCTGGAGTCTAAATGAAGGAGTGAACGCCATGGCAGCACGGCAGCCGATCATCGCTGAGCAGCGTCAACCTGTCCTAAGGGTGCAGGGGCTCAAAAAGAAAATCGGACGTAAATGGATCGTGCATGAAGTGAATTTCGAGGTGTACGCCGGAGAGATCTTTGGGTTCCTTGGTCCCAACGGAGCCGGCAAAACAACCACGATCCGCATGCTCGTCGATTTAATTCGGCCAACCGAAGGCCAAGTACATATTTGCGGATACAATGTACAACGGGAACCGGAGCTGGCGCTGCGCTGCGTTGGGTCCATCGTGGAAAATCCCGAGGTTTACAGCTATTTAACCGGGCGGGAGAATCTCGAGCATTTCGCCCGCATGATTTCGGGCATCGATGGGAAGCGGATTGAAGAAGTTGTGCAAATGGTTGGGCTAACGGGCCGGATCGACGACAAAGTGAAAACCTATTCGCTGGGCATGCGGCAGCGGTTGGGTATTGCCCAAGCGTTGTTGGGCCGGCCGAAGCTTCTGATTCTGGATGAACCTACAAACGGTCTGGATCCCAAGGGGATCAAAGAAATGCGCAGCTTCATCCGCCGGCTCGCGGAAGAAGGGATGGCCGTTTTTGTATCGAGCCACCTGCTCAGCGAAATTCAACTGCTGTGCGATCGAGTGGCGATTATCGGGCGCGGGCGTGTACTCGCCGTCGGCAAAGTCGATGAGCTGATCCAGGCGAATCGAAGTTATGTGGTCTGGGAATTGGAGCCCCGGGAGCCTGGCGAGCGGCTGCTGCGGTCGGCAAGCGGGGTCAACGTGGTAACCGAAGCCGGAAACGTCCTGGACGATACGATTATGGCGGGAATCCAGGGCCAGGCGATCGTAACTCAAATGCAGCCGGAATTGATCCCTGGCCTCGTACAGCGTCTGGTGCAGGAAGGGATCCGGGTAGAGGCCGTGCAGAAGGTGAATCCGACGCTCGAGCAGCTGTTCCTGGAGATGACGGAAGGTGAAAGCATTGAATAACATTCTTCCTTTAGTAAAAAATGAAACGATCAAGATGATTAAAAAGAAACGCTTTTACGTCATCTTGCTCGTGTTGATCGTGCTGGTCCCGATGTTTGCATACGCCCAACTGCGACAAGCGGAGGACAAACGGGAGAAGTTCGGGACGGACTGGCGCCGGGAAGTGCAACAAGCGATCACAGACAATCAGAATTCCCTGGGCAGCGACCGGGTGCCGGAGGAATGGAAGAAATACCGTAAAATTTATATTCAACAGTTGAAATATTATTTGGAGCATGACGTGAATCCCAGAGAACCGGGCGGCGTATCTTTTACTCGGGAGTTCTTGGATAACGCAGCTACGCTGTTCATTCCGCTGTTAATTATGGGCGTAGGATCGGATATTGTGTCTTCGGAACGGACGAGTGGAACGGTCAAAATGCTGCTTACTCGGCCGGTAAGGCGATGGAAAATCCTGCTAAGCAAGCTCATCACGCTGATGATGTTTGTGTCCTTGATCATTGTATCAACCTGTTTGATATGCTATTTAATTTCAGGGTTATTTTTTGGTTACCGCGGATGGGCGCTGCCGGTATTTACAGGATTCCAGCTGCGGGGGGCCGAAGTAGACATTTCGGGTGTGCATGCAGTGCCGCAATGGTTGTATATTTTCATGCAGGCCGGCCTGATCTGGTTTGTCAGCGTGGTGGTGGCCGCCTTGGCGTTTATGGTGTCGGTGCTGGTGCGCAGCACGTCGGCGAGCATTGTCATTATGATGGCGACGCTGATTGCCGGCAATATTTTGACGAATATGGCTTCCTCCTGGACCAGCGCCAAATATTTGTTTATGGTGAATCTCGGTTTAACGAATTATTTGGCGGGGACACCGGCTCCGATCGAGGGGATGACGCTGGGATTTTCGCTGGCTGTGCTGGCGATTTGGGGGGCTTGCGCCCTCGTCGTTTCATTCCTTGTCTTTACGAAACAAGATATTTTGAATTAAAATGGACAAAGGCACCAAAACATCTGTTCGACTACTACATACAGAGGTAGACTAAAGAATTAAAGGGGGAGCATGATGGCCGAACAAATCGATTTGTTCGAGGACGTACCCGGCACGAATGCCGATGGCCCGTCTTCGGGATACGACGCGGACGACATTCAAGTGCTCGAAGGGCTTGTCGCGGTACGCAAACGGCCAGGGATGTATATTGGCAGTACGAGCTCGTCGGGACTTCATCATCTGGTATGGGAGATCGTCGACAACGCGGTCGACGAGCATCTGGCGAAGTACTGCACGAAAATTGATATTACGCTGAACAAGGACGGATCTGTCACCGTACTCGATAACGGCCGGGGGATTCCAACCGGCATGCATAAAACCGGCATTCCGACGCCGCAGGTCGTTTATACGATCCTGCATGCAGGCGGCAAGTTTGGCGGAGCGGGTTACAAGAAATCCGGCGGCTTGCACGGCGTTGGTGCATCGGTAACGAACGCCTTGTCCGAGTGGCTCGAAGTGGAAATTTATCGAGACGGAAAAATCCACCGGATGCGCTTCGAATATTGGGTTGACGAGAAAGGCATTGAACACGTCGGTGAGCCGGTCACAGGGCTGGAGATTATCGGCAATACGAACAAGACCGGCACGAAGGTGACGTTTAAACCGGATATTCGCGTCTTCTCCGGCGGGATCGGATTAAACTACGATACGCTCGCGGAACGGTTGCAAGAGATCGCGTTTCTGAATTCGGGCCTGAAGGTGACCTTGAAGGATGAGCGGGCTGGCCGTTCTGACGAGTTTTTTTACGAGGGCGGAGCCAGCCAGTTCGTTGAGTTCCTCAATGACGGAAAGGACGTGCTGCATGATGTCATCCACTTCTATGCGGAGCGGGATGACATCGAAGTCGAAGTGGCGCTGCAATACAATGCAGGGTATACCGAAACGCTGGTGTCGTTCGTTAACTCCATCCCAACTCGGGGCGGGGGAACGCATGAAACCGGATTCAAGACAGCTTACACCCGCGTGATGAACGAATATGCCCGGAAGAACGGAATGCTCAAGGAAAAGGACAAAAACCTCGAGGGTAATGATTTGCGCGAGGGCATGATGGCCGTAATCAGCGTTAAGATGTCCGAGGTGGAGTTTGTAGGTCAAACGAAGGACCAACTCGGAAGCGCATCGGCGCGCAGCGCGGTGGAATCGGTAGTCGGCGAGAAAATGGCGGTGTTCCTGGAAGAGAACCCGCAGGTCGCCCAGACGCTGATCAAGAAGGCGATCCAAGCCTCCAAAGCGCGGGAAGCCGCTCGCAAAGCCCGCGACGAAATGCGTTCGGGCAAGAAGCGGAGCGAAAGCTCCAACCTTGGCGGCAAACTGACGCCGGCGCAATCGAAGGATTATACACGTACGGAGCTGTTTATCGTGGAAGGGGATTCCGCTGGCGGTTCGGCCAAGCAAGGGCGTGATTCGAAGCTTCAGGCGATTTTGCCGCTGAAAGGGAAGCCGATGAATCCGGAGAAGGCCAAGCTTGCGGATATTCTCAAAAACGACGAGTACCGGGCGATCATTTCGGCGATTGGCGCGGGCATCGGGCCGGAATTCGCCTTGGAGGACAGTAACTTTTCCAAGATCATCATCATGACTGACGCCGATACGGACGGTGCACACATTCAAGTGCTGCTCCTGACGTTCTTTTACCGTTATATGAAGCCGCTGATCGATGCAGGACGGGTCTATATCGCGCAGCCGCCGTTGTACAAGATTACCCGCCGTTCCGGCAAGCTGGAGACGGTGAGATATGCGTGGACCGACGAGCAGCTGCAAAACTATCTGAAGGAATTCGGCAAAAATTTCGAGCTGCAACGCTACAAAGGTTTGGGAGAAATGAATCCCGAACAGCTGTGGGAAACGACGATGAATCCGGAAACGCGGACCATGCTGCAGGTGCAGATCGAAGACGCCGCCAAAGCGGAGCGCCGCGTGTCTACGCTGATGGGGGACAAGGTCGATCCGCGCAAGCGATGGATCGTGGAAAACGTGGATTTCACGGAGTTTGAGGAATAGAAGGTGAATTGATGTGAGCATGCTGGAAAACTTTTTGCCGGCGTTCTTGGAAGAGGTTGTAGGCGACCGCTTTGGCCGGTATTCCAAATATATTATTCAGGACCGGGCGATCCCTGATATTCGCGACGGGTTGAAGCCGGTCCAACGCCGGATTTTGTATGCAATGTACGACTCCGGCAATACGCCGGACAAGCCGTACCGTAAATCGGCGAAGACGGTTGGGGACGTCATGGGGAACTACCATCCGCACGGGGACTCTTCGATCTACGAAGGGATGGTGCGGATGGCGCAGCCATGGAAGATGGGCCATGCGCTCATCGACGGTCACGGCAACTGGGGTTCGCAGGACGATGACCCGGCAGCGGCGATGCGGTATACCGAAGCGCGCCTGTCGGCGATCGCGATGGAGCTATTGCGAGATATTGAGAAACGGACCGTGCCGTTCAAGGACAACTTCGACAACACGGCGAAGGAACCTGTCGTATTGCCGGCGCGGTTCCCAAACCTGCTGGTCAACGGGGCTAGCGGGATCTCCGCAGGGTTTGCAACGGAAATTCCGCCGCATAATCTGCGCGAGGTGATCGATGCCTGCATCGCCTTGATGGAGAAGCCGGAAATGACGCTGGAGGAAATTCGGTTGTTCGTCAAGGGACCGGATTTTCCGACGGGCGGAATTATCATGGGCGAGGAAGGCATTCGGGAAGCTTATGAGACCGGCAAAGGCCGGATTTATTTGCGCTCCAAAACGGAAATCGAAACGCTCCGCGGCGGTAAGCAGCAGATTGTCATCACCGAAATTCCTTATCAGGTGGTGAAGTCGCGCTTGGTTACGGCGATGGAAAACATCCGTCTGGAGAAAAAAGTGGAGGGCATCGCCGAAGTGCGGGACGAAAGCGGCCGGAACGGACTGCGCATCGTCGTCGAGTTGAAGAAGGATGCGGATGCACAGGGGATTTTGGCGTATTTGCTGAAAAAAACCGACCTGCAAGTCACTTACAACTTCAACATGGTGGCGATCGTCAACAAGGCGCCGCGTCAGCTGGGGCTCAAAGCGATGCTCGAAGCCTACATTGCCCACCAGCGCGAGGTTGTGACCTACCGGACGCAATATGAGCTGGAGAAGTTGGAGGACCGTGCTCACGTATTGGAAGGCTTGGTCAAGGCGCTTAACATTTTGGATGAGGTTATCGCGGCGATCAAAGCTTCCAAGAACCGTCAAGATGCGCAAAACAACCTGCAATGGATGTTCGGGTTTACCGAACGGCAGGCGGATGCGATTTTGACCCTGCAGCTGTACCGTTTGACCAATCTGGAAATTACGACGCTGCAAAAAGAGCTGGAGGACATCCAGAAGAAAATCACCGTGTTGCGCGGCATCTTGGAAAGCGATAAGAAGCTGATCGCATTGATCAAGAGAGAGCTGATCGAGATCCGCGATAAATATGGGATCGACCGCCGCTCGCACATTCAGGACGAGGTCGAGGAGCTCAAGGTCAACCTCGAAGTGTTGGTTGCCCAAGAGGATGTGCTGGTCACGATTTCCCGTGAGGGATACATCAAGCGCACCAGCATGCTGTCGTTTACTCGATCCGGCGGGGAGCGGGATGGATCCGGGGTCAAGGAAGGCGACTACATTAAGTATCTGCTAGAGGTAGATACGCTGCAGAACCTGTTGATCTTTACGCAGCGGGGCCAATACTTCCTCTTGCCGGTGCACCAGATTCCAGAGTTCAAATGGAAGGATAACGGGACGGCGATCGTCAACGTGATCCCGCTCGCCAAGGAAGATCGCATTGTCAGCGTCATTCCGGTGAAAAGCTTCGATGAGAATCCGGAGCTCAGTTTGGTCTTCGTGACGAAGAACGGTCAGGTGAAGCGGACGGAGCTGAAAGAATACGAGAAGAAGCGCTCCGGCGCGGTAGCTGCCTGTAAGGTTGGCGACGGCGATGAAGTGCTGAGTGTCACCGTCAGCCGGAACAACCAAGAGATCCTGCTGCTAACGAAGCAGGGGATGGCGATTCGGTTCGCCGAAGACGAAGTGAACCCGATGGGACGGGTATCGGCAGGGGTACGCGGAATCAACCTGAAGGACGATGACGAAGTTGTTTCCGCGCTCTGGGTCGAAGGCGAGGAAGGCGAAGTGCTCGTCGTGTCCGACTTGGCTTACGCTAAGCGCAGCCTGCTGCTGGATTATCCGGTTCAAAGCCGGGGCGGCAAAGGCGTTCAGACGTTTGAATTTAAGGAAGGCAAGCGGGTCAAACCGAACGGCAGCCGCTTGGTCGGCGGCGTTCACTGCAAGGAGCCGGTGCTGCTGCAGGCGGTCACGAAGGAAGGGCAGATGCACACCTTCAGCTCGGAGGATGCTCCGATAGCGGACCGGAAGTCGATCGGGAAAGCGATGATGTCCGTGGACAAAAACGACGAGATCGTGGATCTCTTCGTCAAAGAATAAGCGATAATCTCCGGGGAAGGGCTTGAAACTTTCCCGGAGTTTTTTTAGGATCTACATCAATCCGTGGTGAAGGGATGGAATATACGATGGCGGCACAAGCAAAAACGCAAAGGACCTGCCCGAAAGGGCATACCTACTACAAAAGCAGTGATTGTCCGACTTGTCCCATCTGTGAACAGGAGCGTGAACCGGCAGCGGACTTTCTGACGCGGTTATCTGCACCGGCTAGACGGGCCTTGGAAGCGAATGGCGTAACGACTTTGGAGAAGCTGGCTGAGCTGAGTGAACAAGAGGTGCTGCGATTTCATGGCATGGGGCCAGCTTCCATACCTAAGCTTAAAGAGGCTTTGCGATCGAAAGGATTAACGTTTAGGAGCTGAGACGGGGGCTTGAGTGTCTTCCTCGTCTTCCTCGGTTAAATGACGGATAAACGCTTGGAGCGTAGGGTCCATAAACGTGCTCCTGCGGTAGACCAACCCGACGTTTTTGTGCGGTACGGGCTCTGCCAACGGGATGAAGGTGATTCCGCTGCGGCGATTCGTGCTGGTCAACGTCCGGGCATAGGAGCCGGGGAGAACCGTTCCCCCGACGTGGTGGATGACCATCTGTACCTGCGATTCCATCGTCGACAGCTCCATGACCGGCCGGATCTCGATCCCCTGTTCAGCGCAAGCTGTATCAAGCAGCTGGCGAACGTAAAACTTCGGCGGAAATAACACAAGCGGCAGCTGCGCGACCTGCTCCAGCGTCACTTCCGGCAGCTCCGCATACGCGTGCTGGCTGGAGACAACCAGCACCAGCGCCTCGTCGAACAGTGGGCGGCTGACGATGTGCTCGTCCTGGAGCGGCAGAAACACGACGCCGAGATCCAGCTGGTTGGCGAGCAGTCCGGCTCTTGTCTCCTCAGTAGCAAGCTCAAGTACCGTCAGCTCGATCCCGGGGTACTGGCGATGGAAAGAGATCAGCTTATCTTCCAGCAGGTGGTTGCCGGAGCAGCCGATACGGAGCTGTCCGCGCTGGACGCCGGTGATCTGGCCAATTTCCAATTTAGCCTGTTCCACCTCATAGATCACTCGGCGGGCGTGCTCCAACAGGATTGAACCCGCTTGAGTCAGATGGTTTTTTTTGCCAATCCGTTGAATGAGGGCCGTCCCAAGCTCTTGCTCCAGCAAGCGAATTTGGTGGCTGAGCGTCGGCTGCGTAATTCCCAGTCTTTCCGCGGCTTTGGTGAAATGCAAATCCTCGCCGACTGCGATGAAATATTCCAATAGACGATGCTCCATAGCGGATGATTCTCCCCGATACATAGATATTGTCAATGATTATAATTGAAACGATATTATTGATCAATGAAGAAAGAATCGGTATAGTGAAAGACAGAGAATTCATTGCTTCGTCAGTTCGTTAATCCGATATGGGAAAAGAGGAAATTTAACATGGGAAATTGGTCCATCACATTAACTACGGCTAAAAAAACGAAGCCGGCTGCCGATCAGCTGGGCTTTGGCAAATATTTTACCGATCATATGCTACTTATGGATTATTCGGCAGATCAAGGCTGGCACGATCCGCGAATCGTGCCGTACGGACCGATTTCGCTGGATCCATCGGCGATGGTGTTCCATTACGGGCAAGAGGTGTTTGAGGGGATGAAGGCGTACCGGACACCGCAGGGAGAGCTGGTATTGTTCCGGCCCGATATGAATTTGCGCCGCTTGAACCATTCGTGCGCACGCATTGGGATTCCCCAAGTTGATCCGCAGGAAGTGCTGGAGGGCATCTGCCGTCTGCTCGCCCTGGAGGAGGAGTGGATGCCGGAAGGCGAAGGCAATTCCTTGTATATCCGCCCCTTTATTATCGCTACCGAAGCAGGGCTTGGCGTGCGGGCTGCGGAGGAGTATCGGTTGATCGTCATTTTGTCGCCGGTTGGGGCTTATTATCCGGAAGGCATCCATCCGGTGCGCATTTACGTGGAGGATCGGTACGTCCGGGCGGTTCGCGGCGGTACAGGCGAAGCGAAAACCTCCGGGAACTATGCCGCAGGGATCAAAGCGCAGGAGGACGTCAAACCGCTTGGCTACTCCCAGGTGCTATGGCTTGACGGCATCGAAAAACGGTATATCGAAGAAGTGGGCAGCATGAATGTGTTCTTCAAAATTGGCGGGGAAGTTGTGACACCGGAACTGAATGGCAGCATCCTGGCTGGCGTCACGCGGGACTCAGTCATTCAGCTGCTTAGGGCGTGGGGAGTTCCCGTCAAGGAACGCCGGATCTCGATCGAAGAACTGTTTGAGGCTCATAAGGAAGGTCGGCTTGAAGAAGCGTTTGGCACTGGAACTGCGGCGGTCATTTCCCCGATCGGCAGCATGACGTGGGAAGGTCATGACATGGAGATTGCCGGAGGCCAGACCGGAGAATTGTCGGCCAAACTGTACGACACGCTGACAGGAATCCAACGCGGGGAACGGGAGGATACGTTCGGCTGGCGGTATCCTGTCCGATAAAACAACCAGTGCGGTGCCCCCTCTGCCGCAAACCACCGGATAATTGCTTCAAGGCAGCAGGAATTTGCGAAGGAAGCAGCGAATTATCCAAGTGGTGATGTAAGGCAAGGAGGGATAAGATTGCATACCGCTGAATTTGCCAGATTGCTTGATCTCATCGTGAAGGATTATCAGGCCCACATGGAGGAGGAGCTGGCTCCCACGCTAACGACGTCGCAGTTGACCGTTCTGGAGCTGCTGGAGCAGCAGGGCAATCTGAAGCCGTCCGATTTGATTCCGTTTCTCTCCACGACGCCGGCTGCAGTGACGATGCTGCTTGACCGAATGGAGCGGGGCGAACTGATCCGCCGTGACCGGGACGAGAACGATCGCCGCAACGTATGGGTGTCGATTACTGATAAAGGACAATCCGAAGTCCGGCGGGGCATCGAAGTTCGCAACACTTACTTAAGCGGCGTGTTGAATCGCATCTCCACCCATAATCAACAACTGCTGGTATTTCTGCTGGGCAAAATTTCCGGAACGAAATAAGGAACTTGCCTACGAGGGAGTCAATGAATAGGCGGGACGTCAGGGAGCTGAATAATCAGCTCCGGACGTCCCGCCTTTTTTACATTTCTATTCCGTTTCCCCCGGCCTGCAGCAGCGCTGCGAGGCGGGTATACGTTCCTTCCTCCCACCGATCCCAGGGATACGCGCGCGGCGGGAGGGAGACCAGATCGATCGGCTCCTTGGTCACCGGGTGCGGAAAACCGACGTACAGCGACCAAAGTGCGATTTGTTGGCCTGGTTTATTCCGCCCCGCGCCATATTTCTGATCGCCATACAGGGGGCAGCCGATTTGGCTCATTTGCACCCGGATCTGGTGCGGCCGGCCGGTGTGCAGCTCCACCTGCACAAGGCTCAGCCGCTCCGATGCGGAGGTGCCGAGCACCCGGTAATCAAGCCGGGCTTCTTTGCCGCCGGGTGTCCCCGCGGGAACGACAGACACCGTATTGGTGCGTTCGTCTTTAAGCAGCGTATCCGTCAAACGACCTTGCCGCTGCGGCGGCGTTCCGTGTACGACGGCGACATACGTTTTGCTGAACCGGCGGCTCCGCACCATCTCCGCTAACCGCGAAGCGGCTTTTGATGTCTTGGCAAAAATCATGGCGCCCCCGACCGGACGGTCCAGCCGATGGATAAGTCCGAGATAGACGTTGCCGGGCTTGCCATACCGCTCCTTGATGTCCGCCTTCAGCAAATTCAGCAGATCGGGGTCCCCGCTGGCATCCTCCTGGGTGGGGATGTTCACCGGCTTCTCGATACCGAGCAGATGGTTGTCTTCGTAAAGGATTGCCATCGCCGGCTGCCCCGAGGTCCGCTTAGCTTCGGAATCCATTGATTATTCCTCCCAGCGTCCGAGAATGCCGCAAGGGAGGTGAAGCCCCGAGCGGGTGATCGGCAGTCCCAGTTCGCCGGCCGAGATCCGTCCTCCGTAACGCTTCTTGACGGTCATCGTCAGAACGTTGTTCAGTACGGTAGGGGAAATGCCGGTCGTATACGAGTTGATGAGGAAGAAGAGCGGCTTGTCCGACAGAATCGACAAGCAAGATTCCACGAACGGGTAGAGGCTCGTCTCCAGCTTCCACATCTCACCGCCCGGACCACGCCCGTAGGACGGAGGATCCATGATAATCGCGTCATAACGGTTGCCGCGCCGTTGCTCCCGCTGCACGAATTTGAACACGTCATCCGTGATGAAGCGTACATGGCGGTCGGCCAAACCGGACAGCGCCAGGTTCTCCTTAGCCCATTGGACCATCCCTTTCGCTGCATCGACGTGAACGACCGAAGCGCCGGCCGAAGCTACGGCTACGGTGGCGCCGCCGGTATATGCAAACAGGTTCAGCACCTGAATCGGCCGACCCGCGCCGGCGATCTTGTCCATCATCCACCGCCAGTTGGCGGCTTGCTCCGGAAACAATCCGGTATGTTTGAAATTGGTTGGGCGGATATAAAATTTCAGCCGGTCATAGGAAATCGTCCAACGGTCGGGAATCTGCTTCTTCATCTCCCACTGTCCGCCGCCGGAGGAGCTGCGGTGGTAATGCCCGTGCACATCGTGCCAGCGGCGATCCTCATTGGCGATCGGCCAGATGATCTGCGGGTCGGGGCGCCGCAAAATGATATCCCCCCAGCGCTCCAGCTTTTCCCCGTTTCCGGTGTCCATTACTTCATAATCCTGCCAATCGTTTGCTACATACATGTGTTGATCCTTCCTTCCGCCGCCTCATGCGGCCCGCCCGTTTGGGCATGTCCTTAAGTTCTGTAGATTCGGTAGTTATTGTACCTTATTTTTCTATCGGCATGCTACCTTCCTGGTGAAAACGATCTTCAATTCATTCCGCGACTGTGGTAGTCTTTCATTAAAACGCCAAGTTTTGGAGAGGCAAGGAGAGAGTCTTGGAAATGTTACGTCGTTTTTTTCATATTACCGACCTTATAAACATTTGTTTATTCTAGATTTCAGCTGTGCCGTGGTGGCAGCGCTTTATTTCAATGCAAAAATGACCAAGACCTATCGCGGCTTGTTTTCCGCGCTCGCTGATTTCAATTCCCGCGTAGAGGAGAACATTGGCGGGATCCGCGTAGTCCAGGCGTTTGTGAACGAAGGGCATGAACAAAAACTGTTTGAGGAAAACAACAATGCCTATCGCGCCACGAAGCTTTGGGCTTACAAAATCATGGCCGGCAGCTTGTCCATCAATTACATGCCCAGTTCGGACATTTGAATGCCTTAAAGCAACGAAGACCGCAGAAGCTCTTAAGGGGAGCCTGCGGTCTTATTCGTTTCAAGATCAGCGCAAATAAGCATAGTAGTCCTGGGATCGGCATACCCGGAACCCCGCCTGTTCATAAAGCTTTTTGGCTTGGGGGTTGTTCAGTGCTACTTCCAGCCAAACGTCGAAGCCCTTTGCTCTTTCACGTTCAACGACCTGCCGCAAGGCGGTACCGCCGATGCCTTGACCCCTATGGGATGAAGTAACAACAAATCCATAAATCCAAGCCTCCCGTTCGCGGTGGGAAACGCGAATTTTCCCGACGGCCTCGCCCTCATGCACGATCAGCTCGTTCTGGCGGATCTCCTCCTCGGTTAACTTCTCGTAGAACAATCGGGTTTCCTCCGCAGCGAGATTAAACCCCTCCTGGTCGAGGCGAGCGAGCAGCGGTCGGTCCGCTGCCTCAGCCGAGCGAAGCGTGATCTGTGCCGTTCTTGACGGGGCATTCACCGCAGTTGCTTCCGGGGTGTATTTCATCTGATATTCGCTGAATTCAAAACGGCAAGGATAGGCGGCCAGGAATTGCTTGGCCGAGTCTGAGTTCCCAGGACCATTCAATAGGATCTTCGGATACGAACCCAAAGTAGCTGTGTTTAATCCGCGTCTAAGCAGGGAAGTGAAGATACCTTGTCTACGGTAATCCGGGTGAACCATGCCGCAGACTTCCAACGTGCTTCCGAACGGATACAATCCCAAGAAGGCTACCAGTTGCCCTTCGCGGAACTCTACCAGATCTGCGGCACTCTCTTCCTTACGGGAGTGCAAGGTATCCCAATTTAACTTCAAAGCAATCCCGTCATGCTGCTCTACGCGTTGTTGAAGGGCTTCCACGTCAGCCCAAGTCCATGTCGGATTCATGATACCTCACTTCCTTTCATTTGTATTCTAGCGGATCGAAAGGAAATTGGCACGCGAAACCATCAACAGCCGGCGCTTGACAAACCGCAAGGACGGGGGTAGCTTGAGAGTACTGCAAATCTACTTATTTTTTCGGAGGTACTAAGAATGGATATCATCGAAATGAATCAAGTGACTTGGTTCCGGGATGGGAAGGCCGTATTAAACGGCATCGATTGGACGGTCCGCGAGGGAGAGCATTGGGCGATGCTGGGCTTAAACGGTTCAGGCAAGACGACGCTGCTTAATATGATCAGCGGCTACCTCTGGCCGACGTCCGGCCAAATCAGCGTACTGGGAAACCGGTTTGGCGAAGTAGATTTGCGGGAGCTGCGCAAAACGATTGGGTGGGTTAGTTCTTCGATGCAGGCCAGACTGCATGGGGGGCAAAAAGCCGAGGATCTTGTGGTGAGCGGCAAATTTGCATCCATCGGACTTTACGAGAAGCCAACGACAGAGGATTATGAACAGGCTGCAGCCTTAATGAACCAGCTCCACTGCAGCCACCTGCATGGACGGGCTTACCAGACGTGTTCCCAGGGGGAACAGCAAAAGCTGTTGATTGCCCGGGCCTTGATGGCCTCGCCCCAGCTTCTCATCTTGGACGAGGCGACGAACGGGCTGGATTTCATCTCCCGGGAAGGGCTGCTGGAAAGCATCGCACAGCTAGCCGCCGAACCGAATACGCCGCATATGCTGTATGTGACGCACCATACCGAGGAAATCTTGCCGATTTTCACGCATACGCTGCTGCTTCGGCGGGGAGAAGTGTACGCGCAAGGGAAAACATCGGATGTCCTGAACGAAACCGGGTTATCCGATTTCTTTGAAACGCCGGTCGCTTTGCGATGGAATCAGGAACGGGCTTGGCTTTCGACGAAATAAGCCTTAACCCGTCGGAGTGCTCCCGGCGGGTTTTGTTGTTTTGGACCCGGAGGATTTTTTGCGTATTGCGCCGATGAACCAATAAATACTTGGGATGATAAACTCGGCAAAGCAGAACAGAAGCGCCCCCTCCCAGGACAGGAAAGAAATAATTTCCGGCGGGGTTCTAACAATGGACAAGGAGTATATGGACACAAAGGCGACAACCGGCAAAGTGAAGGGCTTGTGATCCTTTACGCCGGCCAACTGGGCGAGACATAAGACCGCTGTGTAAACAATAAACGACATTTTCACAAAGATGCTGGTTAACCACAAACTAATTAAGATCGGGTCCATTGTTTCGATAAACGAGCCAACGCGAATGAAACGAACCAGTTCCATGTCGGGGTAGACCAGATTAGCTCCCAGCTTCGGTCCAAAGGTCAGCAGAATCGGAATGAGATGCATCAGGATCAACAGCAGCGAAGTGAGTGTAGCCCAGAAAAGGGTTCGGAACACCTTTTTTGGCGTTTCTAGATAAGGGAAAAGCAGAAACAAGAAAGCCATCTCGCCAAAAATAGCCATGGTATCTACAATTGAGGCCCACATATCCTTCACCGACAGATGGTTTATCAAGGCGGTGAACATATCCAGTTCCATCTCTTGAAATCCGATGAACGGAAGACAGATTAAGGCGGCGGCAAAAACAAGAAAAAAGCCTTCTGCCATTCGGAAGATGGTCAAGATCCCGCAGCGTACGGCATAGGCAACACATACTCCAAAGATGGCAACCACCGCCCAATCCGGCGTACCAATCAAATATTCCGATAACAAGAAATCAGCAAGCTCCCTTAAATTGAGGGCAGCCAGAAAGAGATGAAGCAGCACGATATAAAGGACGAAAATGAAATGAAGGGGGCGGCCCACCACTTTGCTCCCGAATTGAACAAAAAATTCGTTGGGGCGGGAGGAAGCGAGCTTATAGGCCGGGTAGCAAAATAGCAGCCCCAGCAAAGCGCCTACCAAGACGGCCATCGGAGTGGAATACTTGCTGCCTCCGAGCAGCATCGCTGTATAAAAGGCGATGACTGTGGTGAAGGATTGCAAGCTGAAAAGCGCAAATATTTGATTGGTTGTAATGTTATTAAGCATGCTTTCCGCCTCCTAAAGTCCCGTGTCAATACGATCTGCCCAGCAATGTATGGCATAAATATTGGAACATGATGATCACATTCCATTGTTCCTTCAGTTTAAATGTGACTTCTGAGGTGATGAAGAAACAGATGGAGACGAGCAGTACGGTCATTCGGGTTTTCAGCTGGACGCCCTCTTTTTTCTGCATCATCCAGTCTACCGTCATAATGAGTACATACAGGATACCAATATAGACCACGTCGATCCCTCGCTATCTATTGGTTTCGTGAACCACCGAACGATAAACGCCGCCCGTACGGTTTACACGGATATTAACGTCAACCTCAATCGGGAGTTCGTTGGCGTAATAATTTTTCCATTGATCCTGCATCGTATGCCAAACTTTTGGATATTTCCAATCCAGATATTGTCTCATGAGGAAAGCGTCGGAACGGGCTTGACGGGTCTTGTTCAGAACGCGGATGAACTGCTCTTCCACGTCTTTACTCAGGATTTCTTCCAATTGTTGAATAACTTGCGGATCCTTCAAATCGATGTGAGAGAGCGAGGATTCCACATAAGCTTTGGCACTGCTAACGAGCCGGAACGAGACCTGATCTCCCTGTACTTTCGGTTTAATGTCCGTCTTTATTTCCTCGATGTAAAAGCTCATCTCCTTCCCATCGGTGGGAGAGGAGATCGTGAGCGTCGTATTTTTAAGCTGGGAGCTGATCCACAGCGCGGTTTGATGCTCGAGAGGGGTGAGCACGGTCTTTGCCATTTTACCGTTGCTGAAGATCGCTGCACCTCCGGAACCCATCCAACGGTTCTTCTTCGGATCCTCTTGCGCCACTCCTGGGAGTTCCCCGAAATACATCAGCGGGATTAGAATATCCCCTCCTTCATATAATGCCAGCTTGTAATCCTTGATTGTGGTGTCTAGTACATAGTGATTGTTGACGTATTTTCGCAGGATGTCACTGAGAATACGTTCAAACACCATCGGTGCTTTCGTTATCTCTTTAACATCGCCGGGTGTTATAAACAAGCTAGCACTCAGTCGGAAGGAAGGCTGGCGGAAGACGAATTCGACAACCTGGTCCAAGCCATACTCCGCCTGTCTTCGGCCAATCACGACGATGCGGGTTTGACCAAAGGTAATATTCCGGGGCACGTCGATTTGAATTAAATTTAAGGCCTGGCTTAGATTTTCTGCTCGCCTGGTCACAAAGCTAAACGGATCCCCTTGGGGTTGTCCTGTCCCGCCGGATTCCCCCGGAATCATCCGGTTGGGGAGCGGAATTCCTAAGGTCAGCTCCATCTGCCCGTCCTCTGTTCGATCGATCAGCACCGTGTTCACAAACGCCCGGTTGTTTAGCTCCTGGACAGACCAGCATCCGCCAACGCCGATGAAGAGCAAGAAAACCAAAATTGCAGTTACGATAGCGCGATGGATTCTCGTCACTCCAATTCACCTTTCTCCTTTGCCCAACCCCGTGGATTTGAGTTTTGCCGGATTTCGTTGTTCGAGAGCTGCAACGGGCGCTTACGCATCTTCCACCAGGGAGCCCGAAGGAACGTGTCGCCCAAATCCTTGCCCATCAGCGGGGCAATCGAGGACATATAGGGAATCCCAAAGGACCTCAAATTGACCATATGGATGTAAATCAGAATTAACCCGCAGGTCAAACCGTACAATCCGAACATGGAAGCTAAGATCATGATCGGAAAACGCAGCAATCGAAACGCCAAGCCTAAATCGAAATGGGGGATGATAAACGAAGCAATCCCCGTTAATGATACGATGATCACCATGGCCGCCGAGACAATACCTGCCTGGACGGCGGCGGTACCAATGATTAAGGCGCCGATAATGGATACGGCTTGCCCGATCGATTTTGGAATCCGAATAGAAGCTTCGCGGAGAGCTTCAAACGCCAGTTCCATCGCAAATGCTTCCCATAGCGCCGGAAAGGGAACGATTTCCCGCGAAGCGGCGATCGTAATCAGCAGCTGTGAAGGGATCATTTCCGGATGAAACGTGGTCACTGCGATATAAATCGACGGCAAGGTTAAAGAAGCAAATACGAAAAAATAACGAATCCAGCGAATCCAGTTCGCCGCGATATAACGCTGGTAATAATCCTCTGCCGATTGCAGCAGCATCGGCAATGTCACCGGAGCGAGCAACACGATCGGTGAACCATCTACGATGATGGCAATTCTCCCCTCCAACAGCGCTGCGGAGACGACGTCAGGGCGTTCCGTGTACTGCAGTTGCGGAAAAGGCGAATAAGGGTTATCCTCGATGATTTCTTCCACGTAGGCGGAGCCCAGAATTCCGTCCATGTCGAGGTAAGAAAGTCGACGCTGCACTTCCTTCACGAGTTCCGGTTTACATACGTCCTCCACATAAGCCAGCACGATACCGGTTCGTGTTTCCCGGCCTTTATTGACCGTTGGCGTTTTGAGATGCGGACTCTTGATCCGGCGGCGAATCATGGTCAGGTTCTTCTCCAAATCCTCGATAAAGGCTTCTCTCGACCCGCGGATGACGGATTCATTGGGGGCTTCATCGATGCTGCGCGTCGGGTAAGCCGAAATGGAGAATGTCAACATCCGCATATCCCCGTCGATCATTAGCAAAGCTCCGGCATTCAGGATGGCTTGAACCGCTTGATTCAAGTCATCGATGACCGTAGCTTGAGATACGCTTAGTGCCTTGTCTTCGAACAGGAACTGATAAATATCTTTCTCTTGCAGCTGCGCGGATTCTCGCTGCAAGCTGCGAACGATAAATTGCTGGACCGTCTCCTGCGCAATCATCCCGCGCACATAGATTAAGGCGCACGGTTGCCCTGAGCTGATCGTAAATTCCCGATAGATGATGTCTGAGGTGTCCTTTAGCACCTGCTTCAACCAATCTAACCGAGCTTGTAAGCTTTGATCGGCAGCGGGAGCGGGCGAATCCGCACGGCTTGGGGGAAGTGTCGGAGTTTTGCCAGACTTTCCCCCGATGGAGTGCTTTCGGCGCTGCAGCTTTCTGATGATGGGCATGGAACGTCCTCCTTCCTAGCCGACTATTCCCAGTTAAGATGCGCCGTTTACAGGAGAAATATTCTAATTCTTAGCAGAACCGGAGTAAAAACCAAAGTCAATCGCAACGAGATTATTTTTGAAGCAAGTTGGTAATAAAGGGTAACGACATCATCGAAAGGATCAGTTGATTGGAGAAGGGTTCTCATGCCAAGAATAATGTTATACGGCGGTTTTTATTTCGTTAACATTTCCGTCGCTATATATCGCCCTGGTGTCCTTTCACCAGGGGATGATTCCTTCCAAGCTGGCCTTTTCTACGGGATCATCCTGACCCTCATCATGATCTGCATTCACCTATCGAGACTGAACAGCTCCGGGGTTCCTTATTTAACGCCGTTGTCCCCCAGCTTTTATCGCGACTGGCGGGATATGGTCATTCGAGCCCCCTTACCGATGCTCACGAAGCGGCCCCAATTTAAGGCCCGCACCAAAGTTCGAGGCTCAACGGTGGAAACCAAATGAGAAAGGAGGACAATAGCTGAGGTGGGTATGGAGATCCGCCATGGAAGCGGAAGTGACGAGCTAAGGTCTTTTGGCCTGGATTTCAGTGAACAAGGCAGCAGCAGCCACCCCATCAAAACACGCCTTTAGGACTATTCAGGGCGGAGTGTGTTTGCGCGATATTTATAAGTATAAGGTAGATTTTAGGCGATGTACGCGCAGATTAAGAAGGGGGGGTCATATGAGAACTCACGTCATGGAGCTTCAGGAAGGGGACCGTCTGAGAACCGATGTGTTTAATCGAGCCGGTTTGCACATTCTTCCGAAGGGGACAAGCATTCATGCGGAGGAAATTGCCCTGCTGATTCGGCAAAGTATCGATTACGTCGATATCGAATTGCGCGAAGGGGAAGTTGCCCTGAACTCTGGTAAGAATTCAAGCTTCATCCAGCGTTTGCGCGATAACTTTTATTTTACGGTGAAGGGGTATCAGACGTTATTTTTAGAGGCGCTGACGACAGGGAAGTTTAATCAATCCATGGTTGAGCAGCATTTAGTGCCCATGCTTGAGGTCCTGGATCGAAATAAGGATGTCGTGTCACTCCTGATCGCCTTCACTGAAGAGGATGTTAATATTTATAACCACTCGTTGCAGGTAGGTCTGTTGTCCTATTATATTGCCACCTGGCTTGGACACCCGCCTAATGAATGTTATGAAATCAGCAAAGCGGGTTATCTGCACGATATCGGGAAGAGCCAGGTACGCCAATCGCTTCGCAACCGCGAGCATGAATTAACTGGGGAAGAACGGGAGGAAATGAATCGTCATACTTCCTACGGTTATGAAATCATCCGCCGATCGACAGGGGAAGAAGTGACGGCCCTCGTCGCACTTCAGCATCATGAACGGGAGGACGGCTCCGGTTTTCCGGCCAGCTTACGCAAAGAGAAAATCCATCCTTATGCCGAAATTGTTGCGGTAGCCAATGAATACATAGCGATGACGTCTCCAGACGCATCAGGTTCGCGGCAGGATATCTTGACCGTGCTGCGAAACATTTATAATCTCGGATTCGGCAAGCTGAATGAGAAGGCGGTTCAAGCGTTGACTGCCAATCTCCTGCCGAATTTCATCGGGAAGAAAGTGAAACTAAGCAACGGCGAAACGGCGACGATCGTATGGAACAACCCTACCGATATTTTCAAACCGTTGGTGCAAATCGACGAATGGCAGTTCCGGGATTTGTCGAGAGAACGAAATATTGAATTAGTACATGTGTTTGTCTAAAATTTCATCAATCCAGAGGAAACAACCCGCTTCTCAATCAAAAGAGAAGGGGTTGTTTTTTTGTTCGTACTACTTGGGATAGAAATGGCAGGTTTACTTGCTGTTTCTCCCGTCGTCATAACTGAGCTGCCATTCGATGCCGTATTTGTCCTTTAGGTTGCCGTAACAAGGGCTCCAGAACGTTTCTTGCAGCTCCATTTTAACCGAGCCGCCTTCTTTGAGGCGCTCAAACGCGGTAGTGATTTCCTCCCGATTGGTGCTGATCAGCGCCAAACTGATATTGGTTCCAACGGTATAAGGGGAACCCGGGAACACATCGGAGAACATCAGGTTGCTGCCGCTTATCTTCAAGTTGGCGTGCATGACCCGATCCTTCGCCTCTTCAGGAAGCGTATAATCCGGCTCTGCGGAGTGCGCTTCGCCGTAGGTCATAATTTGCGGCCGCTCCACGCCAAACGCCTGGGCGTAAAACTCAACCGCTTCACGGCAGTTGCCGTCGAAATACAAATATGCGTCAATCGGCATATCAATCTCCTCCCTTAAAAATCACTCGCTTATTCACATTTGACTCCCTTACATCATACCCAGAATCCGCGAACTCGAATCAGACAAAATCCATTACTGGGAGATATTAACTCCAATTTATTTTCACTATTTTAGAAAGAACATTTGATGAGAGATAAGGGATATATTCAGTAAGATAGAGACTTTTTGTTTACATTGCGATAATATAATTCGTAAATTAATATCATAAAGATGTTTATACTTTAAAATAAAATTCCAAAACTTAATGAATGAATTTCCAAAAAAATTCACATGGTTTGCTTGTTTTTTGTCAGCTTTGCGCTTAAGATAGGATTGCAAGTCTAGTAAACATATCCAAATAGTGAAGTAGGTATGAAGATGGTAATTCATGATAATATTTTGATCAAAATTCGCGATATGAAGGAGAATCTGACGCCGGTCGAGCGCATGGTAGCGGAATATATTCTCGCTAATACGGAAGACATTCCCCACCTGTCGATCAAAAGCTTGGCCAAGCTGAGCAAAACAAGCGATGCTTCTGTGCTTCGGTTCTGCAAAACGATGGGATACAGCGGTTACCGTAGCTTTATCGTCAGTATTTCAGCGGCGCTTGGCTCGATGGACGACGAGCGGAAGGACCAGTACACGGATATCCAACCGGGCGACGACCTGGATACGATTATCGCCAACATTTCGCGCAACAATATGAAGTCCATTGAGGATACGTTAAGCGTGCTGGATCGCGGTGAGGTTGCCCGTGCCGTTAAAGCGCTGCGGGCCTCCAACCGCATTGTGTTCTTTGGGATCGGCGCCTCCGGATTGGTGTGTCAGGACGGGGAACAGAAATTTTCACGAATTAATAAAATGTGTCATTCGTACACCGATGGGCACAGTCAGTTGACCGCGGCGACATTGCTTGGCAAAGGTGACGTTGCCATCTTCGTCTCTAACTCCGGAAATACCTTGGAAATCATAGAGACACTGGAGATTGCCAAGAAGAACAACGCTACGACCGTCGCCATTACCAAATACAACAAAAGTGAGCTTGCAGATAAGGCGGATATCCTGCTTGGCATTTCCACACCCGAGATCACCATGCGTAGCGGGGCGATGGGTTCCCGGATTGCGATGCTAACGATCATTGATATGCTGTTTGCTGGGGTGGCCAGTGCGGAATATCAAAATGTGAAGAAGTATTTGACCAAAACGCACAGTATTTTAGCCGCGAAACACAAAAGATAAGAGTATCAAGCTCCACGAGACATGGGATCCTGACGATCCAATGTCTTTTTTTGTTGAAAAAAGGAGTAAAAAATCAAAAATATATTACATAGTAAAATTTTATTTCAAAAACTATTGACGGGGTAAAGTTTACCACCGTAAACTAAGACTCAAGTAAAGGGTGGATCAAACCAGATCATCAGTGAGGAGAATGAAGACGCCATGGAAGAATATTATGCAGGTCTGACGACGGAGGCTATCAACCAGAACACGCTAAGGATTGATGAATGCTCAACCGAAGAAATGCTGCGTCTGCTGAATCGGGAGGATGCCACGGTGCCCGCCTCCGTTGCTGCGGAAATTCCGCAGATCACCAAGGCGGTGGATCTTCTGCACCAACTGCTGATGCAGGGGGGGAGAATGTTTTATATCGGGGCAGGAACTTCTGGTAGATTGGGGGTGCTGGATGCTTCGGAATGTCCACCAACCTTCGGCGTTGATCCTGAGCTGGTGCAAGGGCATATCGCTGGTGGAGACATCGCTTTAAGAGCAGCTGTCGAAGGTTATGAGGATAACGAAGAGGAGGGGATCGCATTAATCGAACGGCTTGGGGTGACGAACAAGGATGCTGTGATCGGTATTTCTGCCAGCGGCAGCGCCAGCTTCGTCATCGCCAGCCTGAAGAAAGCTGCCGAGCTGGGGGCGACGACCATTGGCATCGTCAACAACAAGGCATCCAAGCTGGAGGCCGTCTGCGATATTTGTATCTCACCTGTCGTAGGGCCGGAAGCGATTATGGGTTCAACCCGTCTGAAGGCGGGAACGGCGCAGAAGCTGGTGCTTAACATGCTCACGACCTGCACGATGGTGAAGCTGGGGAAAACGTACAATAACCTGATGGTGGACTTGAAGGCTAGCAACAAGAAGTTGTATGACCGTTCCATCCGCATCCTCAAAATCGCCACCGGCGTCGACAGCGCAACCGCTGCGAAAGTGCTGGAAGAGGCATCGCTGAACTGCAAGCTTGCGATCCTGATGATTAAGACGGGGATGAAGGCCAAGGAGGCCGAGCGCGTATTAAGCGAGTGTGACGGAAATCTCAAGCTGGCTATTCGCACACAAAACAAAGTGGTTTAGCACGATAATCCAGGGGGAGGATTTTTTGCTATGAGAAAAATGCATGTATTGGCATCCGTATTGGCATTAACCATGTCGATCAGCTTATTGACGGCATGCGGGTCGGGGAACAAAGCCGCGAACGGCGGCAATTCCGCCGCTCCCAACAACACGAATGGCGCCGCTGAAGCGCCTGCCGAGGCCAAAGACACGATCACCGCGTTACTCCCGCCGGTTTCTGGCAACTTCCAAAGTCGTTTTGAGGAAATCGAGAAGGACTTCAACGCCCTTTATCCCAATTTAACCTTAAAGATTGAACCGGCCAGCTGGGAGGACATGACGCAGAAGCTGGATACGCAGGTTAACGCCGGCAGTCCCCCAGACATTGCCTTTATCGGATCGGATGGGATCTCCAAATACGTGCAGCAAGGGATGTTGATGGACATCACCGATACAGTGACCCCGGAAATGGTCGCGGATTTTGATCCGACGCCGCTCGAATACATGAAGAAAGCGGATGGATTGTACGGGTTCCCGGCCTACATGGAGGTTCACGCCCTTGGCGGCAATAAGCAGTTCCTTGAAGAAGCGGGAATCGATTGGAAAAGCGTGCAGCAAAACGGTTGGACGTACGAAGAGTTCCGCGAAGCGATCAAAAAAGGCGTCGTGAAGGAAGGCGATACGATCAAACGGTACGGCTTCGTGTTCGCAACAGCCGGGGTGACGGCCAAGGATTATCTGAACATCCTCATTAAAAATGCCGGGATGCCTGCCGCGTTCACCAAAGACTTGAAATTTGCTTACACCAGCAAAAATTACTTGGAAGTGCTAAAGGCGGTACGGCAAATGATCGATGACGGCTCGATGCCGAAGGAGCTGAGTTCCGTCGATGCCGGCAAACGCTGGAACATGTTCCTGACCGGTCAAACGATGATTACCGGGAAAGGGCTGGCCACCTTCGAGAACTCGGCAAATCAAAACAATGAGAAGCTGAAGGCCAATGACGGCAGTGCGGTCGCTGGCAGCATTCCGGTTGAGTACATTGTCCTTCCTGTCCCCACGTTCCTAGGTCAAGAGCCGGTCTCCAGCACAGTCGTGGACGGTTATGTCACCTTCCGCGGCAAGAAGGAACCCAGCGCCGAGCATAAAGCTAACGTCGTGAAGGCGGCCTACTATCTAGCCAGCGGCAAAGTAGCGGCCTTGACGAACAATGACCTGTTTGCGGCTCACATTACCAAGAGCGGCAGAGAAGCGGCGAAGGACCTGACGGTGAACCGGAATCCGGATAACGTTGCCGCAGTCGAAACTTTGTTATCCCACGCCAATCCGGCACGTCCGGATATCCCGGTGGAGCTTGGCGCCCAGGCGATCAAGCTGGAGGATGAAGTGATCATTCCGAAGCTGCAAGCCTTGTTGGCTGATGAGATTACGCCGGAGGAAATGTACGAAGCCGTCAAAAAAGAAGCGATCAAGATGTTTGGGGAAGACGGCGTAGTGATCGACTAACCAATGGAGGATCGGATAGCCGTGGGGAAGGTCTGCGGCTATCCGAACCGCTTTTTTTACACTAGCGAAAAGGAGTTTGGACACGATGGCCCAGTTGGCAAAAATGCGGACGACAGGCCCAACCAAAAGAAAGATGCTGCGGATCAAAGGAGACACGAGCTGGGCATACGCTTTTATCGCCGTGGCGCTGGTCGTCTACGCCGTATTTACCGCCTATCCTGTTGTCAGCGCTTTGATTATCAGTTTTCAGGAATACAAACCGCTGGGTTCCCAGTTTGTCGGATGGGAGAATTATGCAAACACCTTCACCGACAGCTTATTTTGGAAATCGATCAAGAACACGATTGTTTATACCGTTTTAACCGTTCCGGTCTCTTTGTTCCTGTCATTTGTGATCGCCATCATGATCCATCCGCTGCGTAAAGGAATGCAAACGACCTTTAAAGCGATCTATTATTTGCCGGCGGTGGCATCCGGTGTAGCCCTGTCGGTTGTCTGGCTATGGATCTTTGATCCAATGACGAGCGGGATCTTAAACCAGCTGCTAGGCTTGTTTGGCATCACGAACCAGAACTGGCTGGGTTCCAGCTCAACGGCGATGTTCTCGCTGGTGTTGATGGCCTGGCTGTCCAGTCACGGCACGAGCATTATCATCTATTTGGCGGCGCTGCTTGGCATTGATCATAGTTACTATGAAGCGGCGGAGCTGGATGGGGCATCGTTCCTCCAGAAGATCTGGTACATCGTAATTCCCTGCCTCAAGCCAACAACGTTGTTCCTGCTGGTGACCGGCGTAATCGGTTCTTTCCAGGTGTTCCAGAACGCCTATCTGATGACTGGAGGCGGTCCGGATAACGCGACCACGATGGTGGGGCTGCTGATTTTTAACAATGCCTTCAAGTATTTTGAATTCGGGGAGGCGGCGGCACAATCCTTGATTCTGACGGTGATTATTGCCGGCATTTCGCTGCTCCAGTTCAAATTTATGGGCAGCGACATCGAATATTAGCGCGGGAGGGAGGATGAACCATGGCACTATACAGCACCCATACCGGCCATCCATACGTTAGGCGAATCCGCAACGCAGGGCTCATGATCGTTCTTCTGCTTTTTGCGCTGGCGACGCTGTTTCCGATCTACTTCATGATCATTTCCTCCTTCGGTGATCCCGTGGAAGCGGGGGCCTTAAGCTATTCGTTGTGGCCGGGCAAAATATCGCTGGATTCCTACAAGTTTTTCTTCGACTATAGCGAGTATTCCTATCGCTGGCTGTTTAATTCGCTGATTGTGGCGACCAGCGTGATGGTGTCGAATGTCCTCTTTGCGACCTTGGCGGGATACGCCTTCTCCAAAATTCGTTTCCGCGGCAGATCGGTGTTGTTTTCGATTATGCTCTGCGCGATGATGATTCCGTATCAAGTAACTCAGGTGCCGCTTTACATTTTGATCGTGAACGTGTTTCAGATTGAAAATACATACGGTGCGTTGATAATGCCAGGTCTCGTCACCGTATTTAACATCTTTCTAGCCAAGCAGTTCATGACTTCCATTCCGTTCGAAATTTTAGAATGCGCGAAGGTGGAAGGCTGCAACCAGCTTCAGATGTTCACGAAGATCGTTCTCCCCCTCTCCAAAACCGTGATGGCGGTTATGGCCATTCTCACCTTTATGGATAGCTGGAACACGTTCTTCTGGCCGTTTCTGGTCACGAACACGATGGACATGCAAACGATTCAGGTGGGGCTCAAAAACTTCCGATTCGCGAACACCACGTACTTCGCTCCGATGATGGCGGGGGCGACGATCTCGGCCTTGCCGATGTTCATCTTGTTCTTCAGCTTGCAAAAATATTTCCTGGAAGGCGTCACGGTTGGCGCGGTGAAGGGGTGAACCTGGAGGTGAGGGGATGGGGCGTCCTCGCGGAACTTCTGCGGCTTACCGCTATGCGGTAGGTTTGATGTCAGGAACCTCGGTCGATGGCATCGATGCCGCTGTGATCGCCATTCGCGGTAACCTGGATGGTAGTGAAAAACCGGAAGTCCGATTGGTAGCGTACGAAAACACGCCATACTCAGATCAGGTTCGGGCAGAGATCTTTGCGATGTTTGATCCCCGGCAAGCGACGATCGACCGGGTAGGTCGTCTGAACGTGTGGCTGGGGGAGTTGTTCGCTCAAGCAGCGCTGGCGATAATTCGGAAGGCGGGGTTAACTCCCGGCGAGATCGCCTGGATTGGCTCCCATGGCCAAACCATTTATCATGCGCCGAACCCGAGCCTCGTGGATGGCCTCGATTTACGGCATACCGTTCAAATCGGGGAAGGGGCGGTGATTGCAGCCCGGACAGAAATCCCTTGCGTCTCTGATTTTCGCGTCGCGGATATGGCCGTGGGAGGCCAAGGGGCTCCGCTTGTGCCGTATACGGAATATTTGCTGTATCGGGAGGAGAAGCGAACGTTGCTGCTGCAAAATATCGGGGGGATCGGAAATATGACCGTTCTTCCCCAGAACTGTCGGTCAGATGAGGTGTATGCATTTGATACGGGGCCCGGGAACGTATTGATCGATGGTGTGGTGACGCGCCTGACTCGAGGCGCAGCCACGATGGATGTTGGCGGAAGTCTGGCCCGGCGCGGCCAAGTGCATGCCGGGCTGCTTGAAGAATTAATGCAGGAGCCTTATTATGAGCAGCCGATTCCGAAGTCAACCGGACGAGAGTTGTTTAATGCGGCCTACATTGACCGTCTGTTAGAGCACCAGGCACGGTATGTTCTTTCAGCAGAGGATCTGGTGGCTACGGTCACCCGGCTTACGGCTTGGACGATTGGTGAAGGATATCGGAGGTTTGTTCGGGCCCAGCATGCGGCCGATGTGTTGATCGTTGGGGGAGGCGGGAGCTATAATCCCGTGCTGATGAGCAAGCTGCAGGACGAGATGAATGCGATGGGGGTTGCCGTGATGACTCAAGAGGATCTGGGGTTTCACAGCGACGCCAAAGAGGCGGTGGCGTTTGCGTTATTAGCCGGCTGCACGCTGGACGGGGTGCCAAACAATCTCCCGCGGGTAACCGGGGCGGCTCATCCTGTGGTGATGGGGAAGATCAGTTATTCGCCTCCGGAGCGGGAATGACAGTTGGCCAACGTCAATTCATGAGAGAGGATGGCATCATCATGGTTGAAAACGGGATTGATCGGCTTTCGGAATATGCCAAGCTGCTGCAAGGCCATCGGCTTGGGTTGATCACAGCGCCGACCGGCCTCACCTCGGACTTTGTGTCTACGATTCAGGTGCTGCATGACGAGTTTCATTTGACGGCATTGTTCTCGCCCGAGCATGGCGTTCGCGGCGATCAGGCAGCCGGTGCTCTGGTAGACAGCTATATCGATCCGATCACGGGGGTGCCGGTACATAGCCTTTACCGGAAGGATTCCAAGCGGCTGACACCAGAGATGCTAGAGGAAGTTGATGCGGTCGTCTATGATATTCAGGATGTGGGCATACGGTACTATACTTACATTTATACCTTGCTTTACGCGCTGGAGGATTGTGCTGCAGCGGGCAAATCTTTTATTGTGCTGGATCGGGTAAATCCGCTGGATGGCGTCACGGTGGAAGGCAATGTGCTTAAGCCGGGGTTTGAGTCGTTTGTCGGCAACTATCCGCTTTGTGTACGGTACGGTCTAACTGCCGGGGAAGTGGCTCGCATGATCAACGAGCAAATGGACTGGAACGCCGAGCTGCACGTGATCCCGTGCCGAGGCTGGGACCGGAGTATGCTGTTTCCGGAAACCGGGCGGATCTGGGTACATCCATCGCTCAATATGCCTCGGTTTGAGACTGCATTGCTGTATGGAGGTACCTGCTTGTTTGAAGGGACGAATCTATCGGAAGGGCGCGGCACGACGTTCCCGTTTGAAATGATCGGTGCACCTTATATTCAGCCGGAGAAGCTGGCCGCGGAATTGAATGCGAAGCGATTGCCGGGCGTGCTGTTCCGGCCGGTGTATTTTAAGCCAACGACCTCCAAACACGAGGGGGAGCTCTGCGGCGGCGTCCAGTTGTATGTGACCGATCCTCGGGCGTTGCATGCGGTGGAGACCGGATATATCCTGCTGGATACCATTCGTCGAAACTACGAGGAATTTGCTTTCCTGCCGCCGATGCAGGAGAACCGCTTGTCCTTCATCGATATGCTGAGCGGCGACAAGCTGCTTCGCGAAGGGACTTTGCCGCTTCCGGAGATGCTGGAGCAATTTCGGGAAGAAAGCAAGGCGTTTGCCGAGATGAAGCAGCAATATCATCTCTATGCCTGAGGGGAGGCTAGATTCAAATGAGATATGTCGTTGGCATCGACGGCGGCGGTACCAAAACGAAAGCGACGGTGGCGGATGAGACGGGGAATGTTGTTCGCTCGTTCGCCGTCGGTCCGCTTAATCTCAACGGTCAGGATGCCGGATCGGTGGAACAAACGCTAGATCATCTGCTGCGGATCGTAGCGGAGGTTTGCGGAGGGCTAGAACATTGCGTGCAGATGTGCCTCGGTGCGGCGGGGATTAGCAACCCTGTCGCGGCGGAGCGGCTGACGTCGCTGATCCGATCCGGCGGTTACCGCGGCGGGCTCGACCTGGTTGGCGATCACGAAACCGCCTTGTGCGGCGCATTAGACCGCTCGCACGGCCTGATCCTGATCGCCGGCACCGGGTCGATCTGCTTCGGGCGGAACGCTCGCGGGGAAACGCATCGAACTGGGGGCTGCGGCCACCTGATCGATGACGAAGGCAGCGGCTATTCCATTGGCCGCGAGCTGCTGAGCGCGGTCGTCCGGGCGGCGGACGGACGAAGCGGCCCCACGGCGATCACGGAGCTGGTCTATGCGCAGCTGGAGATCGATTCGGTGCGGCAGCTTATCGGATTCGTGTACAGCAAGGACACGAACAAGAAGGACATTGCCGCACTGGCCCCGCTGCTGTCGCCAGCCTGCGAGCTTGGCGACAGCACGGCGCTGGCGATCGCGCGGCGCAGCGCGATCGCTTTGGCGGAGATGGCCGCTCCCGTGGCCAGCCGGCTCGCCCTGGAGGAGGGCGAGCTGGCGCTGGCCGGGAGCGTGCTGCTCCGCAGCGCGCACGTGCAGGCGGGCGTCAGGGAAGCGCTGAACGAGCGCTTCCCTAGGCTCACCTGCACGCTGCCCAAGCATGACGCGGCCTACGGCGCGGTCATGCTGGCGCTGCGCGCGCTTGCACTCGGGCGGGGCTAAGCCGCCCGGGCGCACAAAAGGCGTTTCCCTTAAGGTTACATCAGGGGAACGCCTTTTATATGTGGTCTGATCAGCAGAACCTACAGAGCCCGGTCTAATAGATCCATAATATGCACGGCTTCCATCTGCCCATTCAAGCCGGCTCGGTGAATTCCTTGCTTCATTTGCAGCAGACAGCCCGGGTTGGAGGTGACGATGAGGTGGGCTTTCGTATCCTGGACTTGTTCCATCTTGTCGTCCAAGATCTGCATCGACATCTCAATTTGAGTAAGGTTATACGTACCAGCCGAGCCGCAGCAGCTATCCGGCTGGCGCATTTCAACGAGCTCCAGTCCCGGGATGCGGCGCAGCAGCTCACGGGGCTGGTTGCGCACACCTTGACCGTGGGCGAGATGGCACGAATCTTGATACGTGACTTTGCAATTCAGCGGCTTGCTGAACTGGAGAGGAGGGAGCTCGGCCAGCAGCTCGTTCGCGTCGCGGTTGCGGGCAGCAAACCGCTTGGCCCGTTCCTCCCAAACCGGATCGCCTTTGAACCAGTGCCTGTATTCCTTTAACGCCGCCCCGCAGCCTCCAGCATTGTTGACGATGAAGTCAACGCCGGCCTGCTCAAACGCCTCGATATTCCGTTTGGCTAACTCCTTGGCGCCGGCCATCTCGCCGGAATGGGCGTGCATGGCCCCGCAGCAGTTTTGCGCTTCGACAAACACGACGTCGCAGCCGGCTTTCGTTAACAGCCGCGCTGTTGCCTGATTTGTCTCGAAGAACATCACGTCCATCACGCAGCCGGTGAACAATCCGACTGTCAGCTTGGTTTCCCCTTCAGCTTTCATTCGTTGTTCCCGCTTGCGGCGCTCGCGCGGGGAAGCAACCGTTTCGACCGCCTTTTGCATTTCGCGCAGCGCCTTAGGCAGTACCCGGATCAGGCCGGTCCGATTGGCAAAGGCTTGCAGACCCAGCGCTTGAACGCCCCACAGGATATTCCCCAGACGACGAACGCGTTTCGGATACGGGAAAATTCGTTGGAAAATCAAGCTGCGCAAAGCTGAGGGCTTCACTGTCTCTTGTTTCGTTTCCTGTACGACCTGGCGAGCCGTTTCCAGCAAACTTCCGTAAGGCACGCCGGCCGGACAGGCCGTTTCACAAGCCCGACAGCCCAAGCAGGCGTTCATATGCTGCTCGAATTCCTCATTTACAGGGAGCTGACCAGTAGCCACGCCCTTCATTAAAGCGATCCGTCCGCGGGGACTGTACGTTTCCAGACCCGTTTGCTGATAGGTCGGGCAGGTAGGCAGACAGAACCCGCAGTGCATGCAGTTCATAATTTCATCGAGATCAAACGGTTGTAGGCGGTTACCGTCCGAATGGGGCAAAGGGAGGGGCGCAGTTCCGCCGCAGACAGGGGAGGTGAACTCCTTGCGTACCATATGTTTTTCTCCGCTCATCGCTGCACCACCAATCTTCGCCGATTAGAAACGGTAAATATTTTGCCGGGATTCAGGATTCCATTCGGATCAAAGGCGGCTTTGATGCGCTGCATCAGTTCCAGGCTGGCTTCGCCGGTCTTCAGGTGCAAGAAGTCCTTCTTGGCCAAGCCAACGCCATGCTCGCCGGTAATCGTCCCTCCCAAGCGAATCGCCGCGTGAAAAATCTCCTCAAACGCCTTCTCAACGCGTTCGATTTCCTCCCGGTTCCGTTCGTCCGTCATACAGGTCGGATGAAGGTTTCCGTCGCCGGCATGACCAAACGTACAGATTTGCAATCCATACTTCTCGGCGATCCGTTCGACTTCCTCCACCATTTCCGCCAGACGGGAGCGAGGAACGGTGGCGTCCTCCAAAATCGTGGTTGGCTTGAGCCGAGAGAGGGCGGACAACGCCGCACGCCGCGCGGCCAGCAGCTTCGCGCCTTCCTCCGGGGAGCTTGCCACCTCTACTCCGGCAGCGCCATGTTCTTTGGCGATCCTAGCGATTCGCTCGATATCGCGGTCAACGACCTCGGCCGGGCCGTCTTGTTCAATCAGCAGCATCGACTTCATTTCCAAGGGGAGACCGAGGCCTGCGAAATCGTCCACGACCTTCATCGTTCCTTGATCCATGAACTCCACGGTGGCCGGGATAATTTTAGAGGCGATGATGGCTTCGACGGTTTTGGCCGCATCCACCAGATTCCGGTAATAAGCGACCAGCGTTCGCTTTGTTTCCGGCAAGGGGAGCAGCTTGAGCGTAACCTCCGTGATGACGGCAAGCGTTCCTTCGGAACCAACGAGTAACCGTGTCATATCATAGCCGGCGACGTCCTTGACGTTCTTCCCGCCGCAGCGCAGGATCTCGCCCGAAGGCAGCACGTATTCAAGTCCCATGACATAATCCTTCGTTACACCATACTTGAGTCCGCGCATCCCGCCGGCCCCTTGGGCGATATTTCCGCCAATCGTGGAAATCCGCATGCTCCCGGGGTCTGGCGGATAGAACAGGCCCATTGCTTCTACGGCTTGATGCAGGTTGGCGGTTACAACTCCGGGGCCAACCGTCGCCGTCAAATTTTCCGTATCAATTTCGTGGATTTGGTTCATCCGGTTCATGTTGAGCACGATCCCGCTTTGGGTTGGAATGGTGCTGCCAGCCAGATTGGTGCCGGATCCCCGGGTGATAATCGGAATCTGGTGCGTATCGGCCAACTGCAAAATGCCGGAAACCTCTTGAGCCGAGGCGGGAAACACGACCGCGTCAGGCAAGGCTTGGTACATCGGCGTGGCATCGTAGGAATAGGCATACAGCTCGGCAGGGCGGTCCAACACCCATTTGTCGCCGACGAGGGCTTGAAGCTGCGCTTTCACTTCGGGACTAATCAATTCACATTCCTCCCGCTTTCTGGTATAAACTTATAATTAGTCAGGTCATCAGATGAATTTTAAATTTGAAATAAATCTACCATATCGCTGGTAAATTGTATAGACTGTAATTTAAGAATGATGTTTGTTTTTAGGAAGGCTGCGGTCGGAAGAGGGAGAAGTCATGGATTTAGGCAAAAAAAATTACGAAATCATCACCGAGGAACTGGAGCGGATCATTGAAACCGGGAAGGTGAAGCCGGGCGAGAAGCTGGAGACGATCGAAAATATGGCCAAACGCTATCGCGTTGCCCGTTCCACAGTCCGCGAAGCGATCAGCCATTTGAAAGCCCGGGGCCTGCTGGAGACGAGGCAGGGAGGCGGAACCTACGTCCGGGCGCAGGCGTTGGAATCGATGGCGGCCCAGCAAATCAAGAACCGCGAGGACTTGCAGCAGCTGCTGGAGGTGCGCAGCATTCTGGAGGTCGGGAGCATCGAGCTGGCGGCACTCCATCGGAGTGAAGCTGATTTGGCTGAGCTCTCAGAGATCGTTGGTCTGATGGAGGAAGCGATCGGGAACGAGGAAATTAGCCAGGTGCATGACGTCAATTTTCATTTGGCAATTGCCAAGGCGACGCAAAACCCGTTGCTCCGTCAAATGATGGAAAGTATCTCGGCCATGATGATGCGTACCATCCGCGACAGCCGGAGCTTGTGGCTGTTCAGCGAGCAGGAATCGGCGCACCGCCTGTTCCAGGAGCACCGCCAAATGCTGGAGGCGATCCGAGAACAGAATCCGCGTGCGGCGGCCGACCTTATGCGGACCCATTTGACCAAGGTAGGACATGCGCTAATGGGAGCTTCGGACAAGCCTGGTGCCCCGGAATCCATTGAATAGATACAAGCACAGAAAAGACCTGAATCATTACGATCAGGTCTTTCTTTAGATTTCAAGACGTATAAGTATTACAAGCTCAACCAGATTACTTCTTATGCTTCGTCACCAGCCTGCAGCATTAGATGGGTTGCCGCCGTTTCCACGCCGTTGACCAGCAGCACGATGCGGTGCTCGCCGGGGTAATGGCGGCGGGTGGACAAGTCGGCCCAGCTATGCCGCCGGGAGCCGCTGAGGCGTGAACCGCCGGCAACTGTTCTGTCCGAGAGCAAAAATAGCTTCCTCGACGTGCGACCTCCGGCTTTGACGAAATCGATGCCGTATTCAATGCGCACCTTGGCCGGTTGACCTGAACGGATCGTCAGCTCGTAACGGAGCTCGCTGCTATCGCCGATGCGCAGCGCGTTTGGCTCGATGACGAGCGACGCATCGGTTGCCAGAGGCTTGCTGTCCTCGCCAGTGGCGTAACCAAACAGCTCCAGCACCTCGGGACCGCCGCGGCGGATCAGCGTCCGGCAGCCATGGCGAATGATCCAGTCGGTGTGCGGGTGGGATCCTTTCCAGCGCCGGGCGATCTCCAGGACCAAGTCCGGGTGGTCCTTGGCGATGTCGTTCAGGTTGTTGGCCACACTCTTGCGGACATACAAGCTCGGATCGGCCTTCAGTTGCTCCAGGATCGGCAGGACCGGCGCCGGATCGCGTTTGAACATCGGCAAAGCTTGTCCCCACGGCAGGCGCGGCCTGCAGCCTTCGCTGGCCAAGCGGCGTACATGCTCATTGTCATGCTTCGCCCATGCCAGCATCTGCCGCATCATCCGCTCGGGATCCCGTTCAATAAACGAACGGACGGCAAACTCTGCGGACGATTTCGATGTAAAACGCTCCAGCGCCTGCATTGCAAGCTCCCAGTCCGATTCGGCCTTACCATACACCTCAACGAAATCGGGAAAGAACAGGTAGGGGAACCCCACGCAGGTTTCATCAATGGCATACAAGATGTCAAGCGCTTCCGAAAACCTTGCGGGCAGCAAAGCGCCCAGCTTTAACGAGATCTGCCGCATCCGCGCCTTGAGCTCCAGGTTGTCCCAAGTTTCGTCCATCACGTCAGCCACGAATCGTTCCATATCGAAGGAAGCGTAGGACTCCTTCACTTTGCTGCCGAATTCACGCAGAAATTCCTCACTATAAATCGATTTTAACGTATCAGCCATATCCATTCTCCGTTCTATTCCAAACTGAAGTTGAAAGTTTCAAGGGTCTATTTTACGATAACGATTTAATTCAGCGCAAACCATTACGATACACGCAGTTAACGTTATTTGATTATAATCTAACCATTTGTTAGTGAAAGGGGAAGCCCCAAATGAATAAATCGGCAATCCGTGCTTGGATTCTGTATGATTGGGCCAATTCCGCTTATGCGACGACGGTGTTGGCTGCCGTGCTGCCCATCTTTTACGCCGGGGTGGCTGCGCAAGGGTTAAGTGAAACAACTGCGGCTTCCTATTTGGCCTATACGCATTCTATCGGCATGGCGCTGGTGGCAATTATCTCTCCCTTGCTGGGATCCATCGCGGATTTATCGGGCCGCAAAACGACGTTCCTGACCTGGTTTGCGCTGCTTGGCATCGCAGGGACGCTTGGGTTCGCGCTCGTCGGACCGGGGGATTGGCTGCTTGCTTCAGCTTTACTTGTGGTGACCACCGTCGGCTTCTCCGGGAGCCTCACCTTTTATGATGCGTTGCTGCCTGACTTGGTACCCTCGCCATACCGGGATGACGTTTCGGCAAAAGGATATGCAGCCGGATATATCGGCGGCGGGATATTGCTGGCGGTAAACCTGCTGATGATCCAACAGCCGCAATGGTTTGGGATGAAGGATGAGCTTGCGGGCACCCAGCTTTCTTTCTTGACCGTGGGGTTTTGGTGGCTTGTCTTCTCGCTGCCGTTGATGCGAAACGTACCCAACCTCCCGAAACAAGCATCCGGCCTTACCGCTGGAGGATACCTGCGGGCCGCCTCCAAGCGGCTTGGCGGTACGTTTAAGGATATTCGCCGTTATCCGCAGCTGTTTCGGATGATCGCGGCCTTCTGGTTTTACAATGATGGGATCAATACGATTATCCTGATGGCGACGATCTATGGCACGACCTTGGGGATTGGCACGAGCGATTTGATTTTGGCCCTGTTGATCACGCAATTTGTGGGATTTCCCAGTACCATCCTGCTTGGAAAAGCGGCAACGCGTCTCGGCCCCAAACGCGTGTTGATCGCTACGCTGTGGACCTACGTCGTTATCGTTCTCTTGGGCTTTGGCATGAGCAGCGCGTTGCATTTTTATATTCTCGCCGTGATGGTGGGTCTCGTGCAGGGAGGCAGCCAATCGATTTCCCGCTCGATTCTAAGTGAGCTGATGCCGCCGAACCGGACGGGCGAATTTTTTGGTTTCGTCAATATTACAAGTAAGTTTTCTTCCATCTTTGGACCGTTTGCTTTTGGGCTCATCGGACAAATTACCGGCAATTCGCGCATGGGGATCTTGTCGTTGCTGCTGTTTTTTGGCTTAGGAATCGCCGTCGTGATGAAACTGAATCTAAACCGAGGGAAAGCGGATGCCTTGCGGAATGCAGACGATCCCTTCCCTACCGAAACGAAGCCGCCGGCAACGGCTTAAAGCTTACTGGTCGGAAAAACAAATTAAACCGTCCCCGGCCTGTCCTGTTTCCTGCAAAAATGCTACGATAATTTCTATACAGAACCCTGGAAGATTAGAGGAGTGGAGACCCATGGCCGAAGTCAAAACCAATGCCATGCGCATGCTGGACAAGTCCAAAACGCCATACCAAATCTTTGCTTACGATGCCGAGGACGGGCAAATTCATGGAACAGCGGTGGCGGAGAAGATCGGCAAACCCGCCGAACAAGTCTACAAAACGCTGGTGGCGCATCAAGGTTCATCGTTATTTGTGTTTATTATTCCGGTTGCTGAGGAGCTGGACCTGAAGAAGGCGGCCAAAGCCGCCGGGGTCAAAAAGATTGAGATGCTGCCGCTGAAGGATTTGCAGCAACATACCGGCTATGTCCGCGGCGGCTGCTCTCCGATTGGGATGAAGAAGCTGTTCCCCACCTTTATCGACAGCCGGGCCGAAGGATTGGAAACGATTCTTGTATCGGCGGGACGGATTGGGTTGCAGATGGAACTGACGCCTCATCAGCTAGCGGCCCAAGTCAAAGGGAAATTTGCGCAATTGATTCGTGAAAGCGGGGATTAAAGACGGGGATGAACGAGCCCAAGGATCGCTAAGGGAAACGCAGGATTTGACATGCCGATAACAATCGCCATCTATACTAGAGGTAAAACCTAAACAGAAGGATGGCTGATCCGATGGGAATCCATGCTTATTTTCGCTCCTTAAACGAATTGGAACGCATTTATCGCTGTCCCGGAAGGTTCAAGTTCGAAGAACATAGCGTGGCGGCGCATTCCTGGAAGGTCGTGCAGTACGCTAAGACTTTAGCTGATATTGAAGAACAGCACGGCGTTGCTATAGATTGGAAAAAACTGTACGAAATCACGAGCAGCCATGATTATGGTGAGATTTTTATCGGGGATATCAAAACACCGGTCAAACATGCCTCGGCCGAGCTCAGGAACTTGATTCAGCAAGTTGAAGAAGGCATGGTGCACAATTTCATCGACGAACATATTCCTGTGGAGTTTAAGCCGATCTTTCGCAACCAGCTCCGCGAAGGAAAAGACGGTTCTGTTGAAGGGCTGATCCTGGAAGTTGCCGACAAGCTGGATCAGGTCTATGAAGCATTTGCCGAGCTGCAGCGGGGCAATACGGAGAAAGAGTTCGTCAAGATGTACCGCGATGCGTTGATCAAAATCAAAAATATTCGGCTCCATTGCGTCGATTATTTCCTCCGTGAAATTTTGACGGACATGGTGCTCGAAGGGACAAGCTCGCCCATTGATATTAAGCAGATTACCGAGGAAGCACTGGAGCAAGCGGGTGGAGTTTTAACCCGCGCCTAAAAGTAGCCCATTCCAATTCGCTGGAATGGGCTGTCCCGCTGTCATCTGAGATGACTGCGGGATTACCCCTTTTTTCCTTATAAATAAGGTGCAATCCATAAACGGAACAGTTCTGTTGGAGGACGGTCCCGCTTCCGTTTATCGTTAGTCAGCACAACAACCGTCTCCAAGAGTGGAATGACATAAATGAACTGCCCCCCATATCCGCGAGCATAGAAAAAATCAAATTTCGACTGCCCGTCCTCTCCATAGACGTCCGTCCACCAATGCCAAGCATAACAGCCGCGCCAAGGAGCTTCGACATCAATCGCAGGCTTTACGGATTCCGCCAAACGTTCCGCCTGGATCACCCGCTGGCCTTCCCATTCACCGCCCTGCAAGTAGAGCAAACCAAATTTCAACATGTCCGTTGGACGAAGCCACATGCCAAATCCGCCGGTGTGGATGCCCTGCGGATCCTGCTCCCAGCGGTACGTCTCGATGCCCAGCGGGCCGAACAGATGCTCCTCGGCAAATTGGGCGACTGGCATACCGGAGGCTTGGACCAGGATCGCCGACAGCAGCTGCGACGCGCCGGAGTTGTACTCCATCCGGTCACCGGGGCGGTCAGCCATCGGCTGATCCAGCGCAAACTGAACCCAATTAGGCGAACGGGTCATCCGCGGAAAAGAGTTATGCCCGCCAAACTCCGTCCAATTCCACCCGCCCGTCATGGTTAACAGATGACGCAACGTAATCTCACGTTTTCGCTCATCCGGATCTTCCTCCAGCTGCGGAAAGAAGCAGCGAATCGGAGTGTCGGGAGGCGGCAGGAGACCGCGGTCCCAGGCGATGCAGAACAGGGCGGAGAGAAAGCTCTTCGTACAGGAGTTAATTTTGGCGAGCTCGTCCACAATTTGTTCGTTCCGGTAATGTTCAAGCACCAGCCTGCCTTGGGTGTGGATTAAACAGCTTCTTAAATCAAGCGGCGCGATGGCTGCCGAAATGGAAGATAAGTTCATAACCTGGATGTCCTTTCTAATGTCGTGGTGCCCAGAGAATAATGGAGACGCCGATCAGACAAATGGCGGCGCCAAGCCAATCGTAGAGATCGGGGGTTTTCTTGTCCACCCACCAGCCCCATAACACAGCGAGCGCAATAAATACGCCGCCATACGCTGCATAAACGCGGCCAAAGTTTGGAAACTTCTGCAGTGTTGGGATGATGCCATATACGATCAAAATCAGGCTGCCAGCGATTCCGTACCATAGCGGTTTGGATTCGCGCAACCACAGCCAAACTAAATAGCCACCGCCGATTTCGGCGAGTCCGGCGACAACAAACAAGAGGATTGCGAGGAGCATGATGCAGCCCCGTCCTTTCACGTTATTTTTACCAAAGATTGTACCATGGATCCGCGAAGATGAAACCTTGATGAAGACGCTGGCGTCTTTGCACGGATGCGCTATAATCAATGTAGAGCAAATTTTCAAAATTAAACTATCAAAACTACAATTAAAGGAGTGGATCCGGATGGAACGTGTCCAATCGGAATCGCAATTCGAACAATTAATTCAAAGAGATCAGTATACGGTGATCAAATTTGATACGACCTGGTGCCCGGATTGCAAGAACCTCGACCGGTTTATCGGGGATATCATCCAGGAGCATCCGGACAAAGAGTTCTACGCGATGGATGCAGAGGAATTCCAGCCGCTGGCTGAAGCCAATGAGGTGCGAGGGATTCCCAGCCTGCTCGTCTATAAAAACGGGGAGAAAATCGCCCACCTGCACAGCAAATTCGCCAAGACGCCGGGGCAAGTCCGCGAATACTTGGAGAGCTTAGCTTAAAGCGGCAGAAGGGATGTTCTTCGCCCAACCTTAATAAGGGGATGAGGAACATGAAAATTACGTCGACTTGACTGTAGCCGGCATCGGACGATTGAGTTTCCATACGCAGGATGAGTTCTCGCTAGCCGCTCTCGGACGGATGGAGGCCGAGGTTTAAATTACGCGTTCAGGGCTGATACCCTTGGATTTGTGGTGGTAACCCGCGCATCCGCCCGAGCCAATTCCGTGATGCCATCCCACAGCACACGGCGGCTCCGCGTATCAAGTCCGGTTGTAGGTTCGTCGAGGAACAGTACCGGGCGGCAGCGGTCAAGTCGAACTTACGAGGTTTTGAGGAGGGAGCGTCAAAGATGAACAAGCTGTGACCAACAATGTGAAATTTCGCACATATAAGTGAAAAAAATCACATTAACAAAAGCCGCTTTTTTTTATAATTCAAACTGAAGAGAAAAACAGGAGGGAAACAACATGAAAATGGTCAAAGGATTGGTTGTAGCCGGGCTTGCTGCAGCACTGCTGGCAGGTTGCGGTTCGAATGACGGGAACTCGGCGGCAAACGCCAATAAACCTGCGGAGCAAACGGACGCCACCACATCGGCTTCGATCGTAAATCAAGCGGATGCGTTCGTGAATGCAGTGAGTGAGAAAGGGACTTGGATCATCGCGATTCTAAACGACTTGACGGTGGATCAAGATGTTGTTGTAGCCGGCGAATTCCACGATAAAAACGATGCGTCGAAGGACATCTACCGCAAGATCGCGTTGTATGCGCAGGATGAAGACCATAATGTTACTGCTTCTTACACCTTAACGGTTCCGAAATTGATCGTACAAAGTGAAAACCTGAGAATTCAAGGCGGTACCGTGAAAGGTGACGTATATGTAGAAGCGAACGGCTTCAACCTGTACGAAAACGCTACGATTGACGGCAACCTTTACTTCGCCAATGCCGACGTGCAAGCCAGCGCGAAAATCGACGGCAAAGTAACAGGTGCAACGGAAGTTAAATAACAGCAAAACGAAGGGCCAACCGAATGAGGTTGGCCTTGTTTTTTAGATGAAGAACGATTGGATGAAAACATAGATTCCTAAACCAATAATCGCGATACCGCTGATTTTACAGGAGACATAATAGAAATCGCTTGGTTCCGCCTCGCGCACCCATAACCCGTGTAAGGAGAGATGAAATAAGACGTTTTGCAGCTTCTCAAAGCGGAATAAGCTCCATCCGAAAAACATGAGCACATAGGAGCCGTAGTAGAGCAGCAAGCTCCCCTGTTTGCTGTGGTATTCGGGAAAGGCCGCTCGGACGATCATACTAGGACTATACAAGCCAACGTGTTCGTCGATGGGCTGGGGGACACCATTGATGTTCCATGAGATTTCAGGGACCAACTCGCCCTGATCGTCCAGCCACAACAAGATCTCGTCGTGCGCTTCCACCTGGAACCGCTCCCCTGACGGATAGATCACCTCATAGCGTGGAACCCACTGGGCTTCCAGAACGTGGACCTCATATTCCTGCCGATCGATACTTACCCGCTTTTGGCCCGGATCGTTACCGTTCATGACCACGACCTCTTGACCGTCATAGGATCGATACGTTACCGCCTGCGGCTCCTGATGGATCGGTCTGAATTTGTCCCCATGCAAGTAAAACACCGCTTCCGAAAAATAAGGCGCTGTCCAAACACTTATTCCAATAATAACGAGGAGTGCAATTAACAGCTGGGCCCGAGTCGTCCTTGTCCACCGGGTGAACCAAGGTTTTAACTCCACATTATTATCCTCCCCCCAATCAGATACTATATTTACGTCTTCTTAGGGGTGAGGTTGCGGTTTGCCCGTCCGTATGGTCTAATCGCAGTAGCTGCGTTCTGCAGCGGAAGTCTCGATCAGGAGGCGAGCGGTCATGAACCTGAACCATTTACATTTTCATATCCATTATTGCAATAGTAAGCAGCCGAATGACGGTAAGCAGCTAAGAAATCATATCCGTCGAACGCTTACGCACCACGAATTGCTGCTCGTCACCGGAGGAAAGGGCAGTATTACGTTGAACCGCAAGAAGCATCTCGTTCAAGAAGGCATGTTATTTTATATCCACGCGGGGTTACCCCATCACATTCAGATGGATGAAGCGGATCCAATCTGTTTCTATTCCGTCCACTATAGTTATGCGGGCATCCGCTTTGATGACGGGGCCTGGTCCATCGGGCAGGAAACCGAGCGCTTGCCGCTTCCGCCCATGCAGATTTTGCAGAACGGTTATTTGGTTGAGGATGCCTTTCGCCGGCTGGCGGCAGCCTGGTTCGCTAAACTGCCGGGGTATGAGCTGCTGACGAGAGCCGGGCTGGAGCAACTGCTGTATGAAATCTTGGTCCATGTGAAAAGACAAAATCAGAACCACGCGGTTGCGCTCAAAATCGAGAAAGTGATTCAGTATATGCGCGAGCATCTTGGCGAGCGGCTTACGTTGGCGGAGTTGTCGGATCTGGTGCATTTGTCCACGTATTATCTGTCGCGGGCTTTTAAACAGACGACCGGATTTACCGTCATTGAGTACTTTAACAAACTGAAGATCGATAAAGCCAAAGAGCTGATTCTAGAAAGTGATAAAAAAATCAAAGAAATCGCGTTGGAGCTCGGTTTCGCTGACGAATTCTACTTCAGTCGAATTTTTAAACGGACCGAAGGGATGAGCCCATCGGAATATTACAGCAAAATCGTCCATGGAGTTTAAGATAATGCATGGAGTAAAGCTAACCTTCGCGTTAATATTGTCCTGCAAGAATGTTCATCTTATTGTTCATCTGCGCGCGCAGGGAACAGGGGGGTTACAGAAGGAAGGCTTAAGGTTATGCCGATTTGGAAAAGAAATTTGATCGTTTGCTGGTTCGGCATGTTTGTGACAGGCGTGGGCATGAGCCAGCTTGCACCAATCCTGCCGCTTTACATCAAGGAGCTGGGAGTGGATCAGGCCGATGCGGTGTCCCGGTATTCGGGACTGGCCTTTGGCATCACGTTTATCGTCTCGGCGATTTTCTCGCCGATTTGGGGGCTTGCGGCTGATAAATTTGGCCGGAAACCGATGCTCTTACGGGCCAGCCTGGGGATGGCGATTATCATTGGGTGCATGGGGTTTGTCACCAATGTCCACATGCTGATCGCCCTTCGGTTCCTGCAAGGCATCATTACCGGCTACAGCACCGCTTGCACGACGCTGATTGCGACGCAAACGGACAAGGAGCACGCCGGCTGGGCACTAGGGCTCTTGTCTACGTCCAATATCGCCGGCTCGCTGCTAGGTCCAACGATCGGTGGATTTATCGCTGAACACGCCGGGCTTCAAGAGACCTTTTTCTTAACTGGCGGACTGATGCTGATCGCCTTCATCATGACGCTGTTGTTCGTGAAAGAGACGTTTGTGCGTTCGGAAGTGAAGGTGGCGGGCATGAAGGAAGTATGGGGCGCGCTTCCGGAAAAAAGCTTGACGGTGACGCTGTTCGCCACGTTCTTTATGCTGAGTGTCGCCATGTATTCGGTGGAGCCGGTCCTTACCGTGTACGTGAATGAAATCTCCCGTAACAGCAGCCATGTGGCGATGTTGGCCGGTATGATTTTCTCGGCATCCGGGTTGGCTAATATTTGGGCAGCGCCAAAGCTAGGGAAGCTGTCCGACCGGATTGGCGCTCATAAAGTGATGCTGGCAGCGCTCTTGGTCTCGGGGATCTTGTTTGTCCCGCAGGCGATGGCACGCAATCCCTGGGAGTTGATGGGGCTTCGGTTCCTGCTGGGAGCTGCTGCAGGGGGACTCAATCCCTCGGTGAACACCCTCATTAAGAAAATTACCCCGGAGCATCTAACCGGCCGGGTATTTGGATTAAGTATGGCGGCTGGCTACTTGGGAGTATTCGCCGGTTCGGTGCTGGGCGGTCAAGTTGCGGCTTGGTTTGGCATCCCGTATGTCTTCCTGCTGACCAGCGTGTTGCTCCTGATTAACGCAGCTTGGGTATATGCAAAGGTGTATAAAAAGCTGCGGGAGCCCAGCCATTCGGCAGCTCTGTAAAGTATACAAGAGAAGGGAAGTTCAGCAGAAATGATGGAAATGATCCAACCCGAAACGAACACGATGATCCTTGCGGAAAAAACCGCACTCGTGCTTATCGATTTGCAGCAAGGGATTTGCCATCCGTCCCGACAAAGTGCGCCGTACGACAGTGCGGAAGTCGTAAGAAACGCGAGCCGGTTGGCCCAGGCATTTGCCGAAGAAGGCGGATTTGTGGTGCTTGTCCGCGTATCTACGTTGGATGGCAAGGATATGCTCAAGCCTGATACCGACGGTCATCTCAGTCCAGGCGCTTACCCTGAAGGTTGGGATGAAATCGTGCCAGAACTGGCCAATATTCAAGGGACCCATGTCGTGACGAAACGCCAATGGGGTGCTTTTTACGGCACAGATCTGGATCTGCAGCTGCGGCGGCGGGGCATCGATACGATCGTGCTCTGCGGCATCTCCACCTCCATCGGGGTGGACACGACCGCGCGCGAAGCGTTTCAGCATGGGTACCATCAAATCTTCGTCGAGGATGCCATGACGGCATCAACAAAAGAGGAGCATGACTACGTCTGCCGCTATATCTTCCCACGCATCGGCAAGATTCGGTCTACGGAAGAGGTATTGGCGGCGCTGCGGTAAATAGAGCCAGGCAATAAAGTAAAGCCTTGAACCCAGCGGTTCAAGGCTCTTTTTGCGTTCAGCGTGCGCTAAAACTGCAGCACAACCATTTGATGACAGGACCACGGCGGCAGGGTGTAATGGACGCGGCCATTTTCCTGATGGAAGGGGAGTTTCATTCCCTGCGGCGCGAGGTAAACCTCACGAACTGGTGCGGGTACGGCTACCGTTACTTCGATGTCGCTGAGGACAGGCAAGTCTTCAATCAGATATTGCGTCATACGGATCGATGAAAAGGACAACTAGGTAAACCTGAAAATTTCTTGAAACCAGTTTACGTTCTGGCAGGAATCTGGTAATATTATCGCAACATGTAAATGCGATGACGAGAAGAGTAAGTAAAGAGAACCTTTCCAGAGAGCTCCGGTACGCTGAGAAGGAGCAAAGCGTGACTTTACTGAAGAAAGCCTCTGAGCAGCACATCGGAACGTGTAAGCGGCGGGATGGTGTGACAGGAGCTCCTGTTATAGAGCTAGGGTATACGCTTGGCAGCGCCAGGCTGTACTTGAAGAGGTTAATATGGCGACATATTAACGAAGCTGGGGTGGTACCGCGAGCATACCAATCTCGCCCCCAAGATGGAAGTCTCGTCTTGGAGGCGGGATTTTTTTATGACGATAATTCCAATACTCACAGGGAAAGGACTGGATGTTAGAAATGGGTCAAAAGTTGAAAGTAGGCATCGTTGGTGGAACAGGAATGGTAGGGCAACGCTTCGTACAGCTGCTGGATCAACATCCTTGGTTTGAGGTTACTGCGATTGCAGCCAGCGCCAATTCCGCAGGCAAAACCTATGAAGAGTCCGTCCAAGGACGTTGGAAAATGGCTACGCCGATGCCTGAAGCCGTGAAATCCATCGTCGTACAGGATGCGGCCAAGGTTGAGGAAGTTACGGCGAACGTGGACTTCGTGTTCTGCGCAGTGGATATGAAGAAGGCGGAAATCCAAGCGTTGGAGGAAGCCTATGCGAAAACCGGCACTCCGGTCATCTCCAATAACTCGGCGCACCGCTGGACACCGGACGTGCCGATGGTGATTCCAGAAGTGAACCCGCAGCATATCGAAGTGATCGCAGCCCAACGCAAACGCCTTGGCACGAACACCGGATTCATTGCTGTGAAGCCAAATTGCTCGATCCAGAGCTATGTGCCGGCGTTAAACGCTTTGCTTGATTTTGAACCGACGACCGTTGTGGCATCGACGTATCAGGCGATTTCCGGGGCAGGTAAGAACTTTACCGATTGGCCGGAAATGCTGGATAACGTGATTCCTTATATCGGCGGCGAGGAAGAGAAGAGCGAGCAGGAGCCGCTACGTATTTGGGGGCATGTGGAGGGCGGACAGATCGTCAAAGCAAGTTCTCCAATTATCACAACTCAGTGCATCCGCGTTCCGGTGACGGACGGTCACTTGGCTACCGTATTCGTATCATTTAAGAAGAAGCCGTCGAAGGAAGAAATCCTGCAGCGCTGGGCGCAATTCAAAGGCCGTCCGCAAGAGCTGGGGCTGCCAAGCGCTCCAAAGCAATTCATCACGTATTTTGAAGAAGAAAATCGTCCACAAACCAAGCTCGATCGCGACATTGAGCAAGGGATGGGGGTTTCCGTCGGACGTCTGCGCGAAGATTCGCTGTACGACTATAAGTTCGTTGGCCTGTCGCACAATACACTGCGCGGAGCCGCAGGCGGTGCGGTGTTGATTGCTGAACTGCTGAAAGCAGAAGGATACATTCAAGCGAAGTAAAGAGAGTTTGTACGGGCAGGGAGGGAGCCGGTTGTTAACCATCAAATTGGATGATTTAAGCGGACCTGAAATCAGAGCATTTATTGGCGAGCATCTAGCGAACATGGCGGAAACCTCTCCACCCGAAAGCATCCACGCGTTAAATATAGACGGATTGAAGCAGCCGGACGTCACGTTCTGGAGCGCTTGGATCGATGGCGAGCTCGCGGGATGCGGTGCACTTAAGGAGCTGAATCGCGAGCACGGTGAGGTCAAATCGATGCGAACCGCTCTGCCGCACCGGGGGAAAGGCGTTGCCAAGCAAGTGCTGGCGCATATTCTTGAAGAAGCCGCGCGGCGCGGTTATCGGCGGATCAGCTTAGAGACGGGTTCGATGGAGGCTTTTGCTCCGGCCCGTAAATTGTACGAAAGCTTTGGGTTTACGTTTTGCGGTCCCTTTGCGGACTATATCGAGGATCCGAACAGCGTATTTATGACTAAATCTTTATAACCAAGATGGACCATCTCAAAAGAAACACAAAAACCCGCATTGTTGCGGGTTTTTGGCTTTTTATCCGAGGATAAACGAGAAAGATTTATAAGACGACGGCGGTTCCGCTGACGGATACCATCAGCATGCCTTCGCGAATGACCTCATAATCGATATCGACACCGATAATGGCGTTTGCGCCGAGACGTGCAGCTTGGTCAGACATTTCTGCAAAGGCGGTGTCTCTGGCTTCCTGAAGCTTGTTCTCGTAAGCTCCGGAACGGCCGCCTACGATATCGGTGATCGAAGCTAGAAAATCGCGAACGACGTTAGCGCCCATGATGACTTCTCCGGTAACGATTCCGAGGTAACGTTTTACCGGCGATCCTTCAATGGATGGGGTGGTGGTCATAATCATATGTGAGTCCTCCTTATTTTTAGAGCCATATTGGTTGTTACGCAGGTATGCCATGATGGTTTCAACTTAAACTATAATGGATGCAAGGGAGGCTATAACGTGAAAAAGATGATTGTAATCGGCTCCGGGATTCTCGGTGCCTCAACAGCATATCAGTTAGCGAAGCTGGGAGCCGAGGTGACGGTCGTTGACCGCGGGATACCGGGACAAGCGACCGACGCTGCGGCCGGAATTATTTGTCCGTGGATCTCGCAACGGCGAAATAAAGCTTGGTATAGCTTGGCCAAATCAGGCGCGCATTATTACGAGTCCCTGATCAAGGAACTGGAGGCGGAAGGAGAGCGCGATACGGGTTATGCTCGCGTGGGAGCACTTCGCCTCCATCGGGAACGCGAAAAGCTTGTTGCCTTGGAGAAGCTGGCGGTGGAGCGTAGACGAGAAGCCCCGGAGATGGGCGAGATTCGATTGCTCGAACCGGACGAAGTGAAGCGGCGGTTCCCGCCGCTGGATGAGGGGTTCTACGCTCTGTATGTGAGCGGTGCCGCCCGCGTCGACGGACGTGCGCTCCGCGAATCGCTCCTGAGGGCAGCGGTTCGGCATGGGGCGGTGTTGGTCCGCGGCGAGGCTTCGCTTTTGCATGACGGCTCGGCCGTGGCTGGCGTGCGTGTTGGCACGGAAGAGATTGGCGCCGATGCGGTTGCCGTTTGCGCCGGGGCATGGGCGCGTCAACTACTCACTCCGCTGGGCTTGGACTTCCAGGTGACTTACCAGAAAGCCCAGATCGTTCATTTGGCGCTGCCAGACGCTGCAACCGAGCGTTGGCCTGTCGTGATGCCGCCGGGAGATCAGTACATCCTGGCGTTCGACGACAGCCGGATCGTGATTGGCGCAACACACGAAAACGATCCGCCCGGCTATGACACCCGCGTGACGGCGGGCGGCTTGCAAGAGGTGATCAACAAGGCGCTGACGGTGGCGCCGGGACTAGCGGACGGCGGCTTTTTGGAAGCGAGAGTTGGGTTTCGTCCGTTCACACCGGGATTTCTCCCGGTCTTCGGAGCGTTGCCTGGATGGAAGGGGATCTATGCGGCTAACGGTCTAGGGTCTTCGGGATTAACGATGGGACCGTATATCGGCGCGCAGCTGGCCCAAATCATGTTAGGACGAGAGACGGAAATCCAATTGGAGAACTACCGTCTTGAGCTGGCCATTGCTCCCGCAACTGCTAACAATCTGTGAAAAGTATTGCACAAATGTTTCCACCAGGAGGACAGATGTCCGTAATGCGTGGTATACTATCGCTATGCATTGATGCGACATCCTAAACATACGGGGGAGAAACATGAAGGCAATCATACTGAAATGGAATGAAATGAGTCTTGTGAAGCGAATTCTTGTAGGCTTGGTGGTGGGGATCCTCCTGGCGTTGATCGTACCACAAGCCAGCGGCATCGCGCTTCTGGGAACGCTGTTCGTATCCGCATTAAAGGCTGTGGCGCCAGTTCTGGTGCTGCTGCTGGTGATGGCCGCGATCGCGAACCATCAAAAAGGGCGGCAAACGAACATGAAGTCGATTCTTGTGTTGTACGGAATCAGTACGTTTTTGGCTGGAGCAAGCGCCGTGGCCGCCTGTTTCCTATTTCCAGTCAGCTTGTCCTTGGCAGGGGCAACCGAAGGCTTAACTCCGCCAGGAGGAATCGTCGAAGTTCTTAAAGGGCTGCTGCTAAATGTGGTGGATAATCCAGTTAATGCCTTGATGAATGCCAATTATATCGGCATTTTGGCTTGGGCGATCCTGCTTGGTTTAGCGTTGAAAGGCGCGGGAGATCAGACCAAAAGCCTGCTCACGCAAGCCTCCGACGCCGTTTCGCAAATCGTCAAGTGGGTAATTCAATTGGCACCGTTCGGGATTCTGGGGCTCGTGTTTGAGTCCATTACGGTAAGCGGACTTGACTCGTTGCTGGATTACGGGAAGCTGTTAGTTGTCTTGGTGGGTTGCATGCTGTTTATCGCGTTGATCGTCAATCCGCTGATCGTCTACATCAATATTCGCCGTAATCCGTATCCGCTCGTGTTCACTTGTTTGAAAGAGAGTGGAATCACGGCGTTCTTCACCCGCAGCTCGGCGGCGAATATCCCTGTGAATATGCGTCTCAGCGAAAAATTGGGACTGAATAAGGATACTTATTCGGTATCCATCCCATTGGGAGCGACGATCAATATGGCGGGTGCGGCGGTTACGATTTCGGTCCTGACGCTGGCGGCCGTCAACACATTAGGCATCCAGGTGGATTTCGGTACGGCGGTGATCCTCAGCGTATTGTCGGCGATCTCCGCAGCTGGCGCTTCCGGTGTGGCCGGCGGTTCGTTGTTGCTGATTCCTCTGGCATGCAGCTTGTTCGGAATTTCGAATGACATCGCGATGCAAGTTGTAGGGGTAGGTTTTATTATCGGGGTCGTGCAGGATTCATGCGAAACGGCGCTGAATTCTTCCTCCGACGTGCTGTTTACAGCTACAGCAGAGTATGCCAAGAAACGCAAGGAAGAGGCGCTTCCGCTGGCAAACACGGCAAGCCTGGATTAAATATCAATAAAGGCTGGCGATGACTCGTCAGCCTTTTTCATGCGCTTTAAATTTACGCAAACAAATCCGGGATCAAGACTTGCAAGCCTGAGTAGAGCTGCGAAGTCACCTGCACATCCCCCGTATTCGAAAATACGGTCATATCCGTAATGTCGCCGTCTGCTAGTGAGTAGACCATCACGATTTTTTTCATCGGATCTACAATCCAGTATTCCTTAACTCCACATACGCTATACAAGTCCAGCTTCTTGATCATGTCCTTACTCCGCGTGGAAGGGGACAACACTTCAACGACCAGTTGGGGAGTTCCCATATATTTACCGTTGGCGTCGATTCGATCTTTATCGCAAATGACCACGAGATCGGGTTGTACGACACAAATGTTATTCTCCTCTTTCTCCAACGTGATATCCAATGGGGAGGTTAGAGGCGTACATGGCTTGCCTTTAAACCAAGTATAAAACGTGCCATGGAGTTCAGTTACGGCTAGTTGATGATTGAAAGAGGGAGAGGCAAGATTATACACGACACCATCGATCAATTCGTAACGTTGTTCCGATGTCTCCGTCAGCTCAAGGAAATCTTGGTAAGATACCCATTCTCCTCCGGCGTGATAGCTCGCTGCTCTCTCCCTCAGTACAGACTCACTTGCTTCGGCGATCGCGTTTAATTTAGCTACGTCCTTCCCGTTTCGTGTAACGATAATTTCCTCGCCAACTTCCGCAAACTTTAAATATTTACCGAAATTGTTCTGCATGTCCGTTGAAGATACCCGCATGATCTTCACCTCGAATTAGCTAATGTTTAGTATTATATTAGCTAATTCAGCGTCGGTAATCAATACAAGTTAGCTATATTTACTCGACATAAGTAACCTCTCGGATTTGTGCATAGGTTTCCGCCAACATCAGGGTATCCTCGGCTAAACGCTCAATCCGGAATTTAACGTCGTCGTTCACAATCTCTTTGCGGTAGAAATCTTGTTCCTCGATAAACACATAGTTCTGCACTAATTGTGCCTTCAAATAAGTTAGTATCGGTTTAAGTTGCTGTTCAGGAACGAGGAAGTGGCGGGAAGAGCCTGCGGTAGCCACGATACTGACCACCTTGTCTTTAAGAGCATATTGCGGAAGCAGATCGAAAATGTTCTTTAGCGTTCCCGGAATCGAAGCCTGGAATATCGGAGTTCCGATGACTAGGACGTCGGTGTCCATGATCGCTCTCGTGATCATTCCAGTATCGCCTTCATAATCCAAGAAGTTACGACCGTCGCTAAATTGAACTTGATACTCAGCCAGATCGATCAGCGTCGTTTCCGTACCGGGGTACTTGTCCGCTATCGTTTTAAGTGTGTAATCAACGGCTGTTCTGGTTTTGGAGCCTACGATGGTGCCTGATAATCCTACGACTTTCATCTTATTTACCTCCTTCGGATTTTTTCGTGTATTTGCGGATGGCTGGCAAGATTTCCGTGCCGATCAGTTCGAGGTTCCGTTTGATCTGATCAAACGGCATACCGCCAAAATCGATTTGGGCGACATAACGCTGATGTCCGAACAATTCATGTTGATACAGGATTTTCTCGATGATCTGTTGAGGGCTGCCGGCATTGATGATGTGATGCGGGTCGCCGCCTTGCATGAAGAGTTGCCGATGGAAGCCTTGTCCATTCGTTTTCTTCATGCCCTCGTTGATGTAAGGATACAGCTCCTGTAGTGCCTGTTGCGAGGTTTCGGCTGCGTAGAAAAAGCCTGCAGTGGCGATGGGCAGCTCGTCCGGGTTGTGTCCCGCCTCTCTGGCGGCTTCCCGATACATATCCACCGTCCGTTTAAAGGCGGAAGCAGGACCACCCAAATGCGCCATTACCATCGGAACGCCGGCGTAACCGGCTTTAATCGCGCTGGCCGGACTTCCCCCAACCGCTCGCCAAATCGGCAGGGAGCCGCTTTGCGGACGAGGGATGATCTTGGCATTTCGTAATGGGGCGCGAAACTCTCCGCTCCAGTTGACGATCTGTTGTTCATTGATCAACCGCAGAAGATCGAATTTCTCTTCGAATAATTCCTCGTAATCGTGAACATCGTAACCTAACAAATCAAATAGTCCAACTCTGGAGGCGCGCCCTGCCACGATTTCTACCCGGCCGCCCGAGATGAGGTCGATCGTGGAAAAATCTTCATACACGCGCACCGGATCCGAAGTGCTAATGATGGTGGAGGTGCTGCCGAGCTTGATTTTGCTCGTGGCTTGAGCAATAGCGGCAAGCACCACTGTGTGCGCTTGGGTTGCGAAATATTCCTGGTGGCTTTCTCCGACACTGAAAAAGTCCAGTCCCGCTTGCTCAGCAAGCTTGGCGTACTCGATGATTTGCCGAATTCGTTCTTGGGCTGAAATTCGTTGTCCATTATTCGGATCGGGCAAATGATCGCCCAAGGTGTATATGCCAAACTCCAGGCCTTTGCTGGGATCAATACGGTATTGGTTCACGAAAATTCACCCCTTGTTTTTTGGTGATGTAGATGTTGTCTATGCACTAATTATAATTTGCTTACGAAAATATAGTAAGTACGCACTTTTTAGTGGTATAGTTACTTATAAGAAACCAAGGAGGTTGTGCTATGGAGAAGATACCTGAGCTTTGTCGCGTCGGTGACGCTTTGGAAATTTTGGTGGGAAAGTGGAAGCCGGTGATTTTGTTGGTGTTACTGCAAGAAGGCACGAAAAGATTCAGCGACTTAAAGCGCAAGCTGCCAGACATTTCACAAAAAATGCTGACTCAGAAGCTGCGTGAATTGGAGGAAGAGGGAATCATCGAACGGATCGTCTATCCCGAGGTTCCGCCCCGTGTAGAGTATTCGATTACGGAGTGTGGAAGAAGTCTGGAGCCGCTTCTAGACGCAATGCACAGTTGGGGGGTAAGCCATGTGCAGCGGAAGGAGGAGAACCATCGGCAGGTAATTGAAGAGAAATAAATGAGCAGATAAAGAACGAGCAGCCAAGGAATGATCCAAGGCTGCTCGTTTTCAATGCTTCTTATGGCTGCCAGTTGACCTCAACCGTGCCGACACCGCTCGTTGGCGTTGTGAAGCTGTGGTTCGCGCCGCCTTCCCAGGTCACGGCTGTCCCGTTCTTTTTAATAAACTTGAACTCCAAGGTTGTTCCGGCTGGCACGCTAACATCGTAGTACCAGGTCGGATACGTCCTGATGATCTGATTAAAGAACGGACCCATCGCTTTGTTCGGATCCCAGTTGCCAAGTTCGGCGATGTTGCCTGTAAGGTAGACATTTTCGCCTAATTGTGTGTTGGCATTGTTGATGATGAAACGGACCGAGACTTGATCCCCTGTCAGCAGGTTAAAGCTGCTGTAGCTGTTGCTGTCTACGGAGGAAGCGCTGCGGACTTTGATGTTATATTGCCCTGGGGTGATTGCCGGAACCGTCACTTGGATCTGGGAATCTTCCCACTGCAAAATCTGGCTGCCGGTGACTGCCGTCGTGCCAAAGAAGACCGTCCCTTTCGTACTGCCAAAGCCTCGGCCATCAATCGTCAGCGTCGTGCCTGCTTTGCCCAGGTCCGTTCCGATATTGCCAATCACCGGTGCGGACTCGTTCGCTGCAAATTGCCATACGGCGACGGCCCCTGCAGGCAGGTTAAAGGCGGAGACGGCTCCCGTGGAACTTACCGTAATACTGCCGCCGTTAAGCAGTCCGCTCAACTCGTCTGCGTAAGTACCGGCCGGAAGGGAGGTCTGCAAGCCGGTGATCGAGGTGGCGTTGGTTGTGCTGCGGTTAATTGCGACTAGCGCTACGCTGCTGCCGAACTTACGCTCGAAGATAAATACATCATTATTGATCCAGCGTTCCTGCGTACTTCCATATGCCAGTGCCGGATTCGATTTGCGAAGCGGTGCCAGCTTGCCGATGACCTGATAGGCGGTGGTTGAAGTTGAAAATCCACTCATAAAACCACGGTTGGCCGGATCCCCGTTACCCGTCATATATTGCTCCGTCCCGTAATAGATGGCCGGAACGCCGCGTGACATCAGCGTGAAGGCCAACGCTTGCTCCAAGCGACGGTCATTATTACCCAGCTTAAAACGATCCATATCATGGTTGTCGATAAACGTGACTTGGTCATGAATATGTTTGTAGTTAGCTGCTGTTGTGGTTAGCATGTTATTTAAACCGTACATATTATCTGAATTGTCGCGGAAGACCTGCCGGACCTTTTGCCCAAATTGGAAGTCGAGCAGACTCATCCCGGATTCATTGGCGAATCGGATGTTGTTCGGATCATTTTCGCCAACGCCAAGGAACCATTCCCCAAAGGTAAACACCGGTTTATACCCTGCGATCGAAGCGACCCAGTTTTTCTGCCAACCCTCCGGCATATGCTTCACCGCATCCACCCGGATGCCATCGATCCCCATATTCAGCCAGAGCTTAATCGCGTCCTTGAAGTAAGTATCCGTTACGTTGTTGTGGTGATTGATGTCGGCCAGATCATAAAGATTCCGATAGATGCCATCCTCGAGCGAGGAGAAATTCGTGCCCTGATTATGATGGAAAATTCCGTTGGTGTCCCCCGTGTACCCAGCGATCAGGTTGCCATTATCGTACAGCCGACCGTTCTCGGCGAAGGAAGGTTGTGTCTCCGAAGCAGGGGAGGTGTGGTTAGGTGCGAAATCAATAATGATCTTGATATTGTGGGCATGTGCCGTGTTGATGAGCTCCTGAAAATCGCTCATGCTGCCAAACGCCGGATTCGTCCGTTTGAAGTCGCGAGCCCAATACCCGTGATAGGATGTGCTGTTGACACCGGAGTAGTCGATGACGCTGTAAATATTTTCGACCGGTTGAGAGATCCATAAAGCGCTTACACCCATTCCGGCAAAATAACCCTCGTTAATCTTGTTAATGATTCCCCGCCAGTCTCCCCCGCAATAAAGCTTCAGATTCGTACAGCCGGGAGAATAGGCCGCGCCGGATGGATTGTTGGAAGGATCTCCATCCGCGAAGCGGTCGGTCACGATTTGATAGATTACATCGGTTGAGAAGCCCTGTTTGTTAAGAACCGACGTATCGGGAGCGGCGCTTACCGTAGGTACGGCGATTGAGGGGATGAGCCATGCTGTAAAGAGACAGGTGGAAGCAAGCAGTGTGATAATAGATTTTTTTAAAAACGGTTTCATAGATCAAACCACCTTTCCAGCTTATTCTACTGTTCTGAACATAGACATCATTTGAACTTCAAGCCAACCGCTGTAGGATCGTTCGGTTCCTCCTTTCCCGCCGCTAAAAAACAAAGAACCCCGCAATCTTCATCTGAAGATTACGGGGTTGTTCCTGATAGGGAGGATCAGGAAAGCAGCGCCCTCAAATTGTGGGATCAACTACCATCCTTATGTCATCATAGATGGCAAAATAAGGATGTAATTTCATATTATATCAAGGCGCCAAAACTGTCAAATCCTAGGTTTTCTCTCTTATTTTCCTCGTTTCGCCGCAATCCTCAAAGTCTTAAGTCTATTCATTCTCAAAATCTATAAAAAATATACAAAATCTAGCAGGAAATATGGATGAATATGTTAAATAAGATATCTATTGCAATCTCACATTTTATGGTATTTGGGAGATTGACGATTCAAGCGAAGGAGGAAGATTTATGGTTCAGGCCAGATTTTTATGGAGGACAAAGATTTGGTTGCTTGCCTTAGCTCTCGTAGTTCCGCTGCTTTCAATCTTAGCGTATGTTGACGGCAAGCAGGTTGGAGCAGCAGGAGAGCGAATACTCGTAGGATATTGGCATAATTTCGATAACGGTTCTACGAATATTCGGCTGCGGGATGTTTCACCGGATTTTGATGTCATTCAGGTTGCGTTCGCTGAACCGATTGGAGGACCCACCAGCGGGAATATGGCATTTACGCCGTATAATGCTTCCGTCAACGACTTCAAGGCGGATATCCGTGAGCTGCAAGGGAAGGGCAAAAAGGTCCTCATTTCCGTGGGCGGCGCCAATGGAACCGTGGACCTGTCTACGGAGCAAGCGCGGCAAACTTTTGTTCAGACGATGAAGAGTATTATCGATACTTACGGTTTTAACGGGCTGGACATTGATCTTGAAGGAAGCTCTTTATCCTTAAACGGGGGAGATGTGGATTTTCGAAATCCGACGACGCCGAGAATCGTGAATTTGATTTCCGCTGTACGTGAAATTTTGAACAGCTATGGTCCGGACTTCATGTTAACCATGGCGCCGGAGACGGCTTATGTTCAGGGCGGTTATGTAGCCTATGGCGGTCCTTGGGGCGCTTATCTGCCGGTCATTTACGCCGTCCGGGATCAACTGGATTATCTCCATGTGCAGCATTATAACTCCGGTCCGATGACCGCTCTAGACGGCAGGACTTACGTTCAAGGTACGGCAGACTTCCAAGTGGCTATGGCTGAAATGTTGCTGCAAGGATTTAATGTCGGCGGTAATGCGAACTATAAGTTCCCGGCTCTTCGCCCGGACCAACTGCTCATCGGCCTTCCGGCGACGCAAGCGGCGGCGGGGGGAGGTTATACGACGCCAGCTAATGTACACAAGGCATTGGATTACCTGATTAAAGGCCAATCGTTTGGCGGAAGCTATACCTTACGTCAACCGCAAGGTTATCCCGGCTTTAAAGGGTTGATGACCTGGTCGATCAACTGGGACAAGGCGGCGAACTTTGAATTTTCTCGGTCTCATCGTGCGTATTTAGACAATTTGGGGACGAACCCAGGGCCAGGTCCAGATCCGGACCCCAATCCAACTCCCGACACAACGCCGCCAACCGCCCCAACTCAGCTTCGGGTCACCGCGGTTACGCCAAACAGTATTACTCTGGAGTGGGCGGCTTCCACTGATAATGTGGGCGTTGTTGGTTATACCATCTCCTATGGTTCCAGCAGCGTGAATGCGACGAATACCACGGCAACCATTAGCGGATTGTCCCCGAACACGACGTATATTTTTACCGTCACAGCGAAAGATGCTGCCGGCAACGTCTCCTCAGGAGCTATTGTCCAAGGGACAACCGCGCCGTCCAGCTCTCCGGGCGAAGCCCAACCTTGGCAACCTTGGGTATCCTATAACGTCAACGACCAAGTATCCTACAACGGCAGCATTTATATCTGCATCCAAGCCCATACATCTCTTCCGGGCTGGGAGCCTTCGAATGTGCCTGCTTTGTGGAAGTTGAAATAAGGGAGCAAGAGAAACCCACGTCTTGGATTAAGGCGTGGGTTTCGTTTTTGGATCTATATCAAGTTTCATTGTCCAGGAGGTTCCGGAGATCCCAAAGTAGGTAAAGCCTAATTTCTGATAGAGTTCCACGGCAGGAGTATTGGTTGGGTCAACGCTTAGGGACAGCGAACGGTATCCGTCAAGCGCTGCTTGCTTGATGATTTCATTCATTAAAATCCTCCCGATTCCCATCCCTCGAAAATCCGGATGTATAGCGATCCCGAGTTCCGGCGTCTCGTTATCGACGTAGCCATACCCTGGATTCGTTTCGTCGAACAGTCTATACCATACCGCCCCCGCAAGTTGATCGTCCTTCACGGCGACGAAAGCTCGGTCTCCTTTTCGCCCCCAACCTTCGTGATACTTCTTCAGATGCGGCGCATTCAATAGCTCATCCTTCGGCGGCTTCCCCTGAGGGATATGAATCGACTCGTAGTGCATATCCGTGAAAAAATCGAATTCCTGGGGTTGTAGCGGTCTGATTGTGATCATGGGTTCACCTCGGGGTGTGGGTTTGGTAATACAGGCTCAAAAATCTCTTGCGTAAGTGCAGCATCAGAGTATTAAAAGCGGTATTCACGAGTACATAGTTATTTTTCATTAGAACGCTTTGAGTTGTTTGTTTGACCCAGAATGTAATCAATACTAACGTTGTAGAAATTGGCTAACTTAATCAATACAGAGCTCGGAACATCCAAGTTCCCGTTTTCGTACCGCGAATAGGTTGCTTGTGAAATGTTTAAATGCTCAGCTAATTGCTGCTGTGTCAAATCTCTATCTACTCTTAAATCCCTTATCCTCTTATACATTCATATATCACCCATGCTAAGTTTACTCTATGCGAAAATTGCATATTGAGATTTATGCATTTTTCGCATAAAATCTATTCATATACCAAATATTTCAAAGGAGATTGATTATAGTAACTTCGCACTTGAAGGGGAGAGAGGTATGAAAAGTATTGTAGAAGAGATATTCTACGGCAACTTGAGACCTGAAGAACGAATTGTTCCTAGAGATCCCGACTATCGACCACTAAATAAAAAGATTTCCGACTTAATGCAAGAGGCTAAAGAAAGTTTTTCGGAGAAAGACTTTGCCACGTTAGAGCAAATCTTAGATTTAAATGGTGAATCTAATTCAATGGTAATAAGGGAAGCTTTTGTCCAGGGCTTTAGGATGGGGACGTTGGTGATGATAGAGGTATTTTGTGAGGAGGGAGGGAAGAGGTAAAAGAGACGATTATTTTCAGGTATAGTAATGTATGTTATCAAATTAATTCACTAGACTTCCGTGTAATATCGGGAGTTTCTTTATTTTCGAGCAAAATATAATTGTTTCGTCATAATCTTCCATTTTGTAGTAGTATGTGATATAGGTAAATTGTGCTAGTACTTTTGTGATTGTTCATCTTTGATGAATTACTAAAAGAAGTGGGAATTTTTCTATTAAAAAAACTAGGAGAGTGATAAAATTGGAACTTTTTCTACCTGATCTTTTGTATTGTGATAAAAAGAAAACGGTTGATTTGTTGAGCGTTATAGTGAATGATCTTGTCACTGAATATACAATTAAACAATCTAATGAAAATAAGAATGAAAACGGACTTGAAGTTAATGTTAACACATCAATTGGTAAAATTGTTGCACGATATAAGGGAGACAACAATAGAAGTGTTGAACGAGAGGGAATTGTTAGGCTACCAACAGCGGCACTATTTACTGATTTATATACAATCCTAAACTCGAAAAATAAAGTCCAAAGATTAACAGGTTTCGATGATGCAATTATTGATCAGTTGCAGATAGGAGAATTTATCGAGATTGATGGGACAGTATCATTATCACCTGTTGAATCAGCATTATCTTCTTTAGTCGACCTAGTAAATCAATTCAAGGGGCTATTCTCAGAACAGGCAGGGACTGAACAAGTGACGCTACTTGCAAACTTATTGAAACCTAAAAATGCAACTGTTATTTTGAAACCATACAATGATGTTTCAACATCCTTTATTGCTTCACTAAATTTAACCGAGGATAACTTATTTGCTGAACACTATGAAATAGAGGGAGAATTTACTATTTTCGGAAGAGTGAGAAAAATTACGCCTGAACCAGGAAAGGTTGAGTTGATCAAATTCTTGCCAGGTAAACTTCGAATGAAAGAGGACGATATGTTAAAGTTGTTTTCGGGATTTAATGATATAAGCAATCACGGATTCTCTTTCGGAAACGGCATTGATTTTGATGAAAAATCTTTTTATCTTGATGGCCCTGTCATTGAAATTAGTCCGATTGCAGTCTATCAAAACTCCTGAGGTTTCACTTGTTAAAGAGAATTTGCATATGTATATCAGAAATCAGGAACTTCATGTAGCTTCGTTTATGGAAGATGGTCAGATAACAAACGAACCAGCCTGTGATAAGGGCTGCTTCGTTTCATTAAATGAAAATTGTTAGGTCAAATACATCTAATAATTTCAAAGTCTGTTATATACATCGCCACGCGTTGCTATGCTGATGACTACGAGAGAGTAGTTCAATATGAAGAGATAAACGTCGTTTTAGGATCAAGCTTCTTTAGGTATTTATATGCTTTTTTAGATAATTCAATTTTGTAATTCATGCTTAATATCCTCGAATTTTATGGTTTTACCTTCAAGGAATTCTTGTCGTGCCTCTTTAACTGCTTGAATATCTTCATCTGTTAGAGGTTCGTCATCATATGGGATATGATGATCTGCAGGATGAATAAGGCGTCTAACCAAATCAGCTACAAGTGGAATGTCTTGATCAGAAAGTTTATTAATTAATTCATTAAGTTCATTTTTGCTTATAGACATAAGAATCATCTCCTTAAATAAGGATATGGTCACAAACAATGCGTTTAATACATTATATCATACAGAGAATGTTTGATGGTTAAGTTTCAGGCGAACAGCTTTATCGAAAACAAGAGGAAGTGAGAAAAGTGGGTTTATTTTTCGGATCAATATCCAGTTTCAATGTCTCGGTGGCAGGAGTAATGTGGGGAAGGAAACAACTGATACCCGGCCGTGCTCCATGTTTGATCGCGGACTCGTAAAATTATGCGAATACTTCATAAAATTCCAATTCACCTTCATTCTTTCGATTAAACTTGTGTTGAGGAAGAGGAGGCGGAGGCGTGGATAACTTCCTACAAGTTATTTGAGGGTAACAATAATTTACTAAGAGATGGTTATTCCGTTTATGTGAATTTATATCTAACCGACATGTCCATCTTGTTTATGATACAATTAAGAAAAATTATTGGAGGAATTAACTTATGAAATGGGATGAAGTTAGAGCCATTTATCCAAATCAATTTGTTAAATTCGAAGTTCTCCAATTCAATAAAATTGACGATAAAGAAGTTGTTTCTGAAGTAGCTGTAATTGGACCTGTTCGTGACGAAGATGCTACTGATGAACTACTAAATAGCAAGGACAATACTTTGGTTTATCATACATCCAATGACAAGATTATTGTAAGGATTAGAAAAAGTATTGGGTTAAGGAGCAAGATAAAATGAAATTTGAATATCGAGATGGATTGCTCTTTACGACAATTTTACTTTCTTATGAAGGCCGCTCAAAGACGATTGATAATATCGTGATTGACACGGGAGCGAGTCACACATTAATTTCACAGGATGCTGTTGATGATTTAGGCATTCGAGTGCAGGCTGGGGATGAGATATATACCAGCTATGGAATTGGTGGAAAAGAGCATTCTTATGTTAAGAAAGTAGACTCCATTCAGATAGCTGAACTTAAAATAGAGAATGCATTCATTGACTTTATGTCGTTTCCATACGAGCACATTAATGGATTACTAGGACTTGATATATTAATGGAAGGAAAATTCAAAATTGACCTAAACACCTTAGAACTTCGTCTGCAATAAAGATGGAAGTTTTTTTGTTTTTGACGGTCGTCGGAACAATAGTATTCATTAATCGATCATTCTTTATTAATCATTCTCAAACTTGTATGATGAAGAAGAAAGGAGGAGCTTAGAATGGAGCGACCAAGGGAATTTGATCAGGAGACCGCACTGCAGCAAGCGATGGAATTGTTCTGGGAGAAAGGATTTGAGCGAACCTCCATTCAGGATTTGGTCGATCGGACTGCAAATGTAAAAGCACCAAAAGCAAGTCCTGCGGATATTGCGAAGATTGCCATCGACGGTGTTGAAGCAGACAACTACGAAATTGTCGCCGATGAATTTAGCCGTAACGTGCAACGTGACTTTGCTGGCGGCGTACATGCTTTGTATCCCCAATTGTTCCAACAAAATTAATAGAAGGAAGTCATTATCTACCGGCTGCAACAAGGATTTCTTGTTGTGGCCTTTTATCATGTCGGTTATGAAAGCGCATTATTCAGGAGCTTTTCGGAAGAAAGCGGGAAGAATGTGGGAGGTGATTTCGCTATAATGGACTCGTGAAAGGAGGAGGTTCGATGAAACCCCAAATTGCCTTGCAATTATGGAGTATTCAGGATGCATGTAAAGCGGACTTTTATGGAGCGCTCAAAAAAGTAAAAGAAAGCGGTTATGACGGCGTTGAATTTGCCGGTTATCATGGGAAAAGTGCTGCTGAAGTCAAAGGTTACTTAGAGGAACTGGGATTGCAGGTCGCGGCTTCGCATCTTTCTTTTGAGGCTTTGGAACGGGATTTCGAGGGGACGTTGGCCTTCGAGAAGGAAATTGGAAATTCTCGGATTGTGATCCCCTATGCGAGCTTCCAGACCTTAGAAGCTTGGCACACCTTCATTGCGAAGATGGAGGAGGTCGCGAAAAAGGCTGCAGCTGGAGGCTTCGAATTTTATTACCATAATCATGCGAACGAATTCACGGAGATCCCTGGCGTAGATATTCTTGCTGAAATGGTGCAACGTACCGAACAGATCGACCTGGAAGTGGATCTATACTGGTTGGCGGATGCCGGCTTGGACGCATTTTCTTGGCTAGAGACGCATAAAGATCGGATTGGTCTTTTTCATATGAAAGATATGCAGGATTCTCCTCGGGAAAGCACGGAAATTGGTTCCGGTGTCCTGCCGATGAAGGAGTTCGTCCAATTCGCCAAGGAGAATGAAATCCCTTGGTTAATTGTGGAGCAAGAGGAGTTTCAGAACTATCCGCCGTTAGAAGCTACTGCGATTGATTGCCAGCGTCTTCGGGCGATGGTAGATGAGGTTCATTCAGAATAATAGAGGAAGAACCAGCAACCCACCCGAAGCATATAGCGAAAGGTGGGTTTTTCATGGACTTCTCTAACAAGAAGTGTAAAAAGACAAGATAGATTCCCACCTCGGGTTGTCCGGATCAGGGAAGCCCCTTATAATCATACTGAACACGACAAAATCCAACGTACAGGGAGTCATCAGGGTTATGAGCGAGTACTTGGAAATCCCGGAGTTTCAGGATTCCATTTTGTTTCGAACGTTCCTAAATGACGGAATGACGATTGTCTATCCGCATTGGCATAAAGAAATTGAAATCATCTATTCCCGCAAAGGCAAGGTGAACATCGGCGTTCGGGAAGAGATCGTCCAGTTGGAGGAAGGGGAGATCTTCTTTTTCCCTAGCGGGGAGGCTCATTATTTCTTGGCTTCGCCAGAGAGTGAACGGTATGTCTATCAGTTTAATCTGAAACTGTTTGATGAGAGAACCCTGCGCATTTCAGAGGACTCCTTATTAAATCTCTTTGAAACCGGCGAGCCGCTTAGCCGCAACTGGCCGCAGGGGTTAGCCCAGAAGGCGACGGAGCTGTTAATTCATTTATATGAAGTCGAACAGACGAAACCGATGGGCATGAATTATTTGACCCTCGGATATCTGTACCAATTAATCGGCGAGTTTTATTTGCATTTGCCAAGACGCCAAACTTCGAACTTGCCCAGCAAGCGATCCACGATTCAGCACAAAGAAACCTTGGATTTGCTGAATCAAGTCTTTGAATATGTGGAAAATCGTTATCGGGAAGTGATTACCCTAGAAGACGTGGCGAAATTCGTGGGCTTTAGTCCGTACTATTTCACTCGATTCTTTAAGGCGAATACCGGGCAGACGTTCATGCAGTTCCTGACGGAGTATCGGATCAATCAAGCAAAGTTTATTTTGGCCAACGAAAATATCCCTATGGCGGAAGTCGCCGATAAAGCCGGCTTCGCCAGCGTCAAAACGTTCCATCATGTGTTTAAAGATGAGGTTGGACAATCGCCGCTGCAGTATCGCAAAAATCTAATAGAGTCTTAAAGATCAAGGGCTTTTACGAGTTTATTCTCGGTAGAAGCCCTTGTTTGTTTTTTGAACCGGAGGGCAATATTCGGGAGTATCATGCGAGGAAATTGGGAAGAAAGCAGTTATAAATTTGGCTATAATGAATTCGACAATAGAAACGCTTTCAGGAGGGATAAGATGAAACTAAAAGTTGGTATTATCGGATGCGGTGGGATTGCAAACGGCAAGCATATGCCGGCTCTTTCCGAGGTGAAAGAAGTAGAAATGGTAGCCTTCTGCGATATTGTCGTGGAACGTGCGGAGGAAGCGAAGAAGAAATTTGGTACTGCGGATGCGCAGGTTTTTGATAACTATGAAACGATGTTAGCGAATACCGATTTGGATGTTGTTCATGTATGTACGCCAAACTCCTCGCATGCGGTCATTTCGATTGCAGCGATGGAAGCGGGCTGTCATGTGATGTGCGAGAAACCGATGGCGAAGACGGCTGAAGAAGCTAGAAGCATGGTCGAAGCGTCCAAGCGGACCGGCAAGAAATTAACGATCGGTTATCAGAACCGGTTCCGGACGGATTCGAGATATTTGCACCAAGTTTGTGAAGAGGGCGGTTTGGGTGAAATTTATTTTGCTAAAGCTCATGCGATTCGTCGCCGCGCGGTACCAACTTGGGGCGTATTCCTGGATGAGGAAGCGCAAGGCGGAGGTCCATTGATCGACATCGGTACCCACGCGCTTGACCTGACGCTCTGGATGATGAACAACTACAAGCCGAAGTACGTGGTGGGGAAAACGTATCATAAATTGTCCCAAACGAAAAATGCAGCGAATGCATGGGGACCTTGGGATCCGGAAAAATTCACTGTAGAAGACTCCGCATTTGGTTTTGTCGTGATGGAAAACGGGGCCACCATCTTCCTGGAATCCAGCTGGGCGTTAAACAGCCTGGACGTAAAGGAAGCAAAAACGACGCTGTGCGGAACCAAAGCAGGCGCCGATATGAACAATGGCCTGACCATCAACGGGGAAGACCACAGCCTGCTGTATGAGAAGAAGATCGAGCTGCAAACCGGCGGCGTTGCTTTCTACGACGGTGCAGGCGAAAGACCGGAGGTGCTTGAAGCCCAATCCTGGATTCAGGCGATCCTAAATGATACCGAGCCTGTCGTGAAACCGGAAGAAGCCTTGGTGGTTACGGAAATTCTAGAGGCGATTTACAAATCCTCGAAGACCGGCGAGCCGGTATACCTATAAGATCAAGGAGCGATATCCATGATTCAAGTCACCGTATGGAACGAATATCGGCATGAGAAGACCAATAAAGTCGTTCAAGAAGTATATCCGGAAGGGATTCACGGGCAAATTGCAAAGTTTCTCCGTGAGGACCAATTCAAAGTGAAGACGGCAACGTTGGACGAACCAGAGCATGGCTTGACGGAAGAAGTATTAGAGGATACGGATGTCCTGATCTGGTGGGGGCATATGGCCCATGATGAAGTTCAGGATGAAATCGTGGAACGCGTGCATAAGCGGGTGCTGGAAGGTATGGGGCTGGTTGTGCTGCATTCGGCACATTTCTCCAAAATCTTCAAGAGACTCATGGGAACCTCTTGCGACCTGAAATGGCGGGAAGACGGGAAGCATAGCCGCATTTGGAACGTGAACCCGAGCCACCCGATTGCCGAAGGTATCGGCGATTTTATCGAGTTGGAGAAGGAAGAGATGTACGGGGAGCATTTTGATATTCCGGCACCGGACGAGCTGATCTTTGTCAGCTGGTTCCCTGGAGGCGAAGTGTTCCGCAGCGGTTGTACGTTCCGGCGGGGGAACGGGAAGATCTTCTATTTCCAACCTGGCCATGAAACGTATCCGAGCTATTATAACGAGAAAGTGCAGAAGGTCATTAAGAACGGGATCCGCTGGTGCGCTCCAACCCAAAATCTGTATCCCGTTTACGGCCACTATGAAGCACGTGAAAAATAAGGTAAACCATTAGGAGTGAAGAGCGATGAAACTGGGTGTATTTACACCATTGTTTAATCATTTAAGCTTTGAAGAGATGATTGAGGAAGTGGCCAAGAAAGGATTGCAGACGGTTGAAATCGGGACCGGCGGTTATCCGGGCAACGCTCATTTGGATATTGATCAATTGCTGGCCAGCAGCGATGCGAGAAAAGAATATCTCGCCAAATTAGCGGACAAAGGCCTCGAAATTTCTGCGCTTAGCTGCCACAACAATCCGATCTCCCCGATCCCAGAAGTGGCTGCCGAGGCGGACACCTTGCTGCGCAAAACGATTAAACTGGCCAGCTTGCTGAACGTTCCGGTCGTCAACGGATTCTCCGGCGTATCGGGCGGGAAACCGGGGGATACCCAAGTGAACTGGCCGGTCTTGCCTTGGCCAACGGAATACGATGACAACTACAATTACCAATGGGAGCAGAAGCTGATCCCGTATTGGAAGGAGATCAACAAGGAAGCGGAAGCGGCCGGCGTGAAAATCGGGATCGAACTCCATGGCGGCTTCCTGGCTCATACGCCATACACCATGTTGAAATTGCGTGAAGCAACCGGTAAAGCGATCGGCTGTAACCTGGATCCAAGCCATTTGTGGTGGCAAGGAATTGATCCGGTTGCTGCGGTTAAGATCCTTGGGGAGGCTGGTGCGATCCACCACTTCCATGCGAAGGATACGTATCTGGATCAGGATAACATTAATATGTACGGGTTAACGGATATGCAGCCTTACGGCAATGTGAAGACGCGTGCCTGGACGTTCCGTTCGGTAGGCTGCGGCCATGACCTGAAGGTATGGTCGGATATCATCTCCGCATTGCGCGTATATGGATATGATTATGTGCTCAGCATCGAGCATGAAGATCCGATCATGTCGGTGGATGAAGGCCTCACTCGTGCCATTACTAACTTGAAATCCATCATGATCCATGAGCAGCCTTCTGCCATGTGGTGGGCGTAAAGGAGCAAGCAAGATGTCGAAGATCAACTTTGCCGTCATCGGCTATGGCGGGATGGGCTCTTACCATGCCCACAACCTCATTCCGGCAGAAAGCTCTCGCTTTCATGTCGTGGGAACCTATGATATTTCCGGAGAAAGACAGCAAATCTCCAAGGGCAAAGGCCTGCATATCTATGGCAGCCTGGAGGAAGTATTAGCCGATAACAACATCGAAGCGGTCTTAATCGCGACCCCTAATGATTCCCACAAGGAAATTGCGATTCGCTCGATGCGGGCCGGCAAACATGTCGTTTGCGAAAAGCCGGTGGCGATGAATACCGAAGAGTTGGATGACATTTTGGCGGTGGCTGAAGAGACGGGCAAGGTCTTTATGGTTCACCAAAATCGGCGATGGGACCCGGACTTCCTTATCATTCGCCAGTTGTATCAGAACCGGACGATTGGGGAGATTTTTCAAATCGAATCCCGCGTTCAGGGGGCGAACGGCATTCCAGGCGATTGGCGTCATTTGAAAAAGCATGGCGGCGGTATGCTCCTCGATTGGGGAGTCCATCTGCTGGACCAACTGCTGTGGCTGGTCGATAGCCCTGTGCAAAGTGTATTTTCCGATTTGAGCTATATCTTAGGTGATGAAGTCGATGACGGATTTATGTGCTACATTACCTTTGAAAATGGCGTGAAGGCGCTGGTCGAAGTCGGCACCACCAACTATACCAAGCTTCCGCGCTGGTACGTGAAAGGCCTTGAAGGGACGGCGAAGATTAACGACTGGGATTTGTCCGGCGAAATCATCGCAGCTACCGGCCGTGAGGATGTGGCGGCTCCAACCCCAATCCAAGCGGGCGTGGGACTCACCAAGACGATGGCGCCTCCTTCGGAGGAAGCTACGGAGAAATTGGCTTTCCCTGAACCTAAAGCAGATTTCGTACCGTTCTATCAGAACTTCTATGAAGTCGTACGCGAAGGCGCTGAGCCGATCGTGAAGAATCAGGAAGTTCGCAAGGTGATGAAGCTGATGGATGATATTTTACAGTCCTGTCATAAGGGATGACCATATAACAACACTAAAGGCTAGCCGTTCGCGGTTAGCCTTTTGCTGCTTGAATACATCTCGCAAGTTCTCGAATGCTCAATAGCGGTTCAAGTCTTTAAAGAGGGAGAATCGAATGAGGCAATTATTTATAGTTGGAGTTAGTTTATTAGTCCTCTTGATCTTATCTGCATGCAGCTATTCCGATGAACCTCAAGAACCCAAAGCCCAGGAAAAACGAGCTCAAATTCTTGAGGTCACCACGGATTTGCCGCAAAACGACGGCTGGTGGATAGTTCGTGACGGTACGACGACAATGACCCTTAAAGTGAAAGCCTTAAACGTTGAAACCGTATTGTTTTGGGTCGTTCCAACAGGGACGGAAACGTGGGGAGAACGGGAACTCATCGGTTATGATCTTGACGGAAGCGACGGTTGGTCATTCACGTGGGACTTTGGCAGTCGCAGTATGCATGACCGTATCGTAGTTCAAGCCTTGAGCAGTGATCAAACATCCCAAGCTCAACAGATGATTTTGGTTACCGCCGAGTGAATTTGGATCGCGTGTTAGAGAACTTTGTTAAGAAATATTGTGGGGAACAAAATTAAGGTAGAAGCTCACTGAACCTAAGCGTTCGGTGGGCTTTTTTACATAGATCATCAACCGCATTTCATAAATCATCAATCTGCCCTAAACGAAATCAACATGCCATTGGAGGTTTTGCCCATAGGCCGCCCTGTGGATTGTTCGTATGCTGAGGATGGGTTAACTCCCATCACAATTCATGGAGGGGAAGGTATATGAAGACAAAATCCTTAGCCCGCTGGGTCTCAACCGGCCTAGCCATCGGCTTGCTTAGCACCATGCTGCTGGCATGCTCAAACGGGGGGCAGACAAACAGCGCAAAATCCAATGAAGGGGGAACAGATGCTGGCGGCAACACCTCGGTCACCGAAACGGGGGCGACTTATCCAATCCAAACCGATAAGAAGCTAACGTATTGGGGGGATTTGACCGGGAACCTGATCGGGATTGTGAATTCCCATAACGATGTTCCATTCTTTCAGAAATGGCAGGAGAAAACCGGGGTTCCGCTCGAATTTACGGCACCGCCGGCAGGTCAAGCCCGCGAGGCGCTGAACGTCATGCTGGCATCAGGCGATCTGCCGGATATGATCGAATACAACTTCATGAGTTTTCCCGGCGGCCCGGAGAAAGCGATCAGTGACGGGTATATTTTGCGTCTGAACGATCTGATCGACAAGTACGCGCCCAATCTGAAGAAGTATTTAGAGGAGCATCCAGATATCGATAAGATGGTGAAAACCGACAGCGGCAGTTACTACGTCTTTCCGTTTATCCGGGGCGATGAGTATCTGCAGGTCTTCCAGGGGCCGATGATCCGCAAGGACTGGCTAGATGAACTTGGACTGCCGGTGCCGGAAACAATCGACGAATGGACGACCACGCTCCGTGCGTTTAAGGAGAAAAAGGGAGCTGCCGCTCCGCTCTCGCTGGTCAGCAAGCCGCGCTTCTTTAATGAATCCTACAACGGAGCGTTCCTGGGTGCATATGGGGTGACTCAAGGCTTTTACCAAGAAGACGGGAAGATCAAGTTTGGTCCTGCGGAACCCGGATTCAAGGAGTATTTAAGATTGTTCCAATCTTGGTATAAGGAAGGGCTGCTCGATAAAAATATCGCGACGGTCGATGGTAAAGCGCTCGACAGCAACCTTGCTTCCGGAGCAACGGGTGCCACGATCGGCAACGCTGGCGGCGGGATGGGAAAATGGCAGCCGTTGATCGAGGCGAACGATCCGAAAGCAGTGCTTGTGGCAGCTCCTTATCCGGTGCTGAACAAGGGCGAGAAGCCCAAATTCGGGCAGCGGAACCAACCGTACTCCTCTGAAGGCACGGTCGCGATTACAACGGCCGCCAAGGATCCGGAGTTGGCAGTACGGATGCTGGATTACGGGTACAGTGAGGAAGGCCATATGTTCTTCAACTTTGGGGAAGAAGGCGTCAGCTACGAGTTGGTGGACGGATATCCGAAATACACCGACTTGCTCATGAAAAATCCAGATAAACTCGCGCCGGCGCAAGCGATTTCGTTATATGCCCGCGGCAGCTACAACGGACCGTTCGTACAAGACAAACGGTATGCGGAGCAATTCTTCGCCCTGCAAACCCAGCGGGATGCGATCGAAATTTGGAAGAACACCGATGTCGCGAAATACCAATTGCCGCCGATTACGCCAACGCCGGAGGAAAGCTCGGAATATGCCACGATTATGAACGACATCAACACGCTGGTGGATGAGATGACGATCAAGATCATTTTAGGGGAGGAATCCGTGGACCAATTTGAAAGCTATGTAGAAAAAATGAAGTCGCTTCGCCTGGACCGCGCCATCGAGATTCAAACTGCAGCGCTGGAGCGTTACAACAATCGATAAGGAGCATACGGGAGGGCGTATAGGCCCTCCCGACTTGAAATGAGGTGAACCCCTAAAGCGCATGAATAAACCCGTTTCCTTCAAACGCCGGTTGATCCGGGACTTTCGGTTAAACAAATATTTGTATCTCATGATGATTCCCGTCATCGCCTACTACGTGATTTTTCATTACGGTCCGATGTATGGCGCAATCATCGCTTTTAAGGATTTTTCCCCGGTTAAGGGGATCTTGGGGAGCGACTGGGTGGGTCTCAAGCATTTCGAAGAGTTCTTCGGGAGCTACTATTTCTTGCGAGTTCTCAAAAATACCGTACTCATCAGCTTATATACGCTGATCTTTGAGTTCCCCGCGCCGATCATCCTGGCCTTGCTGATCAATGAAGTGCGCCGCCGCCGCTTCAAACGGGTCGTGCAGACCATTACGTATATGCCGTATTTTATCTCCTTAGTTGTGATCTGCGGCATCATTACGGACTTTACGAATGCGGACGGCCTAATTAACCGGCTGTTTATGCTGCTTGGGTACGATGGTCAAGCGATGCTGCAGAAGCCGGAGCTGTTCCGGCCGATCTACGTGTTGTCGGAAATCTGGCAACGCATCGGCTGGGAATCGATCATCTATATTGCCGCGTTGATGAGCATCGATCTCGAGCAATACGAAGCCGCTCGAATTGACGGGGCCAGCCGGCTGAAGCAAATGTTCTATATCACCCTACCCGGCCTGGTACCTGTCATCACCATCATGTTTATTTTGCGGATTGGGAACTTGCTGAACGTTGGTTTTGAAAAAATCATTTTGCTCTACAATCCGATCACCTACGAAACGGCGGATGTTATTTCCACCTTTGTGTACCGCAAAGGGTTGCTGGAATTCGGCTGGAGCTATAGCTCGGCCGTGGGATTATTTAACTCGGTGATCAATCTCGCGCTGCTCATCTCCGCGAACTACATCAGCCGCAAAGTGAATGAAAACAGCTTATGGTGAGGTGGAAGCGATGAAGACGGAAAGCGGTTGGATGGATCGATTATTTAATGTGGTGAATTATACCCTGCTGATTTTGCTCGTGATCGCGACCTTGTATCCGTTGGTCTATGTTCTGTTAGCCTCCCTTAGTGATCCGGCGCGCCTGTTGGCTTATAAAGGACTGCTTTGGAAGCCGGTGGGTTTCAGCCTGGAAGCCTATCGGGCCGTGCTCGCCAACCCGGGGATCGGAATCGGGTTTCGTAATACGTTGTTTATCGTCGTGTTTGGAGTGACCGTGAATATTTTCATGACTGCCCTGGGCGCTTACGTATTGTCCCGCAAAAACGTGATGTGGAACAAGGTCTTTATGTTCATCATCGTGTTTACGATGTTTTTTGGCGGCGGCTTGATTCCGATGTACCTGATCGTCAAGGGCGTAGGTCTATTGGATTCGTTATGGTCCACGATCATCCCGTTTGCAGTCAGCACGTTTAATCTGATCATCATGCGGACGTCATTTATGGGCATCCCGGACAGCTTGGAGGAGTCGGCGAAGATCGATGGGGCGAATCACTTTACGATCCTGTTCCGAATTATCATCCCGCTCTCCATGCCCGTGATTGCCGTGATGATCTTGTATTATGCGGTGGACAAATGGAACGGGTGGTTCTATGCCTCGGTGTTCATCCGAAGCCGGGAGTTGTTCCCCTTACAGCTCGTGCTCCGCGAAATCCTGATCTCGAACTCGACGGACAGTATGTCGATCGGCGCCTCCGCCGGAGACCGGTTCCAGATCGGGGAGACGATCAAATATGCGACGATCATTGTGGCGACGTTTCCGATCATGTGCATATATCCGTTTTTACAGCGTTATTTCGTGAAAGGTGTTATGGTCGGATCGTTGAAGGGGTAATGGATGAGGGGGAAGTCCCACGAGTAAAGGTAGAGGAGGAGAAGCATGACAACGACCTTAAAAACGATCAGCCAGGAGATCTGGCCGCGGTTGGAGTCCAAGGTGTCGCTGATGCGGGATTCCTTGGGATCTAAGGCTCCGCATGTTGCAGGACAAAACGGAATTTATGACGATACGAAGCTGGACTGGTGGACCTCCGGATTCTGGCCGGGGATCCTCTGGCTGATGTACGACATGACGGGTGAAGAAGGATGGCGGGAGGCAGCCTGGTCTTGGGATGAACGGTTGTTTGCGTTGTTCCAGCAGGAGAATGCTTTTGATCATGATGTAGGTTTTCATTTTTTGCCGACGGCGGTCTTTAAGTATAAGCTGACCGGCGACAAAGACGCCTTGCGGCGAGGCTTGTTTGCGGCAAACTTCCTGGCCGGCCGCTTCAACCCGAAGGGAAGCTACCTCCGGGCTTGGAACGGCAGCAAGCAAACCGGCTGGTCGATCATCGATACGATGATGAATATCTCGCTGCTCTTCTGGGCTTCCGAGGAAAGCGGCGACCCACGGTTTGCGCATATCGCCAAGGCTCATGCGGATATGGTTGTGAAGCAATTCGTGCGGGCGGACGGGTCCACCCATCACATCGTGGTGTTTGACCCCGAAACGGGCGAACGCGTGGGGGCGTTAGGCGGACAAGGCGCGGGTCCCGACTCGGCCTGGAGCCGGGGGAACGCCTGGGCGCTTTACGGCCTGACGAATACGTACCGTCATACCAACGACGCAGTGTACTTAAGTGCAGCCCAGCGGGTGGCAAATTTCTTTATCGCTAGCTTGCCTGAGGACAGCGTCCCGCCGTGGGATTTCCGGGCCATACTGGAAGCTGGGGACGACGAGATTCCCCGTGACACCTCGGCCGGAGCGATCGCTGCCTCCGGGTTGCTTGAGCTTGCCGACCAACTGGATGAACCGATTGGCCGACCGTACCGCTCTGCCGCCGAGCGAATCTTAAGCTCACTCGCTACGAATTATGCCACTTGGGACGATCCGAAGCATGAGGCCATCCTGCTTCAAGGTACGGGCCACAAGCCAGCTAATCAGAACGTGAACGTTTCGCTGATCTACGGGGATTATTACTTCGTTGAGGCGTTGGCGAAGCTCCAAGGATGGAAGCGGCGTATTTTCTAAAAAAACTTTATCTCGAAATTTAGCCCGAAGGACCACCTAGTCCCTCGGGCTATTTGCGTTTTGTTAGGTCGCAGGACTGCTCGCAAGCGGGAATTGTCAATCGAATTGAACTTTTTATCTATAGGCTTGGGCCGGGGAAACACGTTATAATTAGGTCTTGATCTGATGCACCGACAAACCAACAAAACCGACGAACCGATTAACCCACTAACCTGCTTATCTACAAATCAGAAGGATACGGGGGAGGAACGGATGTTGAACATTCAATCTTTGTGGCGGAAACGGGAAAGCGTGATCGTAACCTGGCTCGTTTCGTACAGTGCAGTGTTGTTTGTGCCGATTCTGTTCAGCCTCATCATTTACGCTCAGGCCAATACAGCGTTAAAGAGCGAAATTCACCGGGCGAACGATTCGTTGCTGAAGCAAATGCGCTATACGATCGATACGCAAATCGATTTGATGAAGCGGCTCAATATGGAGATGACTTGGAGTCCGAACCTGCAGACCTTGATGTATTCAAGTCAGTCTGACGCCGAAGCACCTTACACCGCTTACCAGCTCGTCAAGGAGTTTCGTCTGTTCAAGACGTCGTACGCCACGATCGATGAATTTTACGTCGTTTGGAAAAAAGGGGATGCGGTTCTCCGGGCGGGGAATATCCGGGATATCCCCACCACCTTTCATACCATTCACGAGACCGGGGCCATCAGTTTAGAGACTTGGAAACGCCTAGTTTTGGAAGCGGATACAAAACGCTTTGTTGTGCTCCCTCACCTCAATGCGGGGCACGCGGAATCCTCCATCGCTTATGTCACGCAGCTGCCAGCTGATCTGAACGGGCAAGAGACAGGTACGGTCGTGGTGATGACGGATACGAGCCGGTTCCAACAGGCCCTTGAGGGGATCTCCGGCTTCAGTGATGGTCTGCTGCTGATCCTAAATCAGAATGACGAGGTGCTGATGACCAATCGGGACCCTGCCGATGAGCTGCTTCCCTTTATGGATGGCAACCGCGTAAGGCTGGATCGGGCGAAGGTCGGGGAATCGGAGCTGTTCTATATGGATTCCGCGGTATCCGATCTCAAATATGCGTTGATCATCCCGAGCGGGTTGTATTGGGAAAAAGCCGTGAACGTCCGCAATTTTACGTATATCAGCATTCTGGTCAGCCTGCTTGGCGCCGGCGTGCTGACGTGGTTTTTCATGCGTCGCAACTATTCTCCGATCCAACAGCTGGTGGAATCGTTGTCGGACAAATCGACTCAAGCCATGCCTGGAGAGCCTAATGAGCTGCGGTTTATCCAGAACATGATCCAGCGGGCCCGGAGCGAGAAGAATGAGATTGCCCAGCAACTTCAGAAGCATCAGCAGGTGCTTCGCTCGAATTTGATTTATCGGCTGCTGAAAGGGAAAACCGATCCGCTGGTGCCGTATGAAGAATCGTTCCGCTCCTTTCAGATGCCGCTGTATTCACGGGATTTTGCCGTCATTTTATTCGTGATCGAAAATGAAGACCAACTCTATGACAAGCTGCCCGGCGTGGGATTAAGCGAACGGAGTAAGTTGATCCAGCTGATCATCTCCAATGTGGTCGAGGAGTTGGTTGCCGCTCGAGGACATGTAGGGTACGTTGCGGAGGTTGACGAGATGATCGTTTGCCTGGTGAATTTGCAGGCGGATTCCAAGACGTGGAGCGAGGATTTGAGAGAGATTGCGGCGGAAGCCCAGCGGTTCTTGGAGCGTTACGAGATGGAGCTGACCATTTCGTTCAGCGGCCGGCATCCATCATGGATTGGTATTCATGAGGCGTATCAAGAAGCGGTGGATGCGATGGAATACAAGATGGTATTGGGGAAGAAAGGGATTATTGCTTACGGCGAGATCCATCGTGAGACGGCAAATGGCATGTACGGGTATGATTATCCGCTGCAAACCGAGCAGCAGTTGATTAACTTCATCAAAGCCGGCGATGCCGAGCAAGCCGGCCGTTACATGAATGAGATCATGAAGCGGAATTTGGAGAAGCCGGTGATGTCGCTTAACGTGGCCAAATGCCTCATGTTTAATTTGGTAAGTACGATGATCAAGGTTATCCATGAACTAGGCGGACATGAGGATGATTGCCGGCTGGCCGATTATCCGCTGTGGATCGACGAGGTGCTGGCCTGCGATACGGTACAGGAAATGCAAAGCGCTCTGCAAGGCTTGTTGCATGAGGTCTGCGCATTTGCCGCCGACAAACGTGCAAGCCATCTGTTGAGAGAACGAGAGGACTCGCTTCGCAGCCTGATCGAGAAAGTGACGGCGTATATCGCGGCACGTTACAACGACGCCAACTTAAATGTGAATGCGATTGGCGATCATTTTGGGATGAAAGGCAGTTACCTCTCCAAGCTTTATAAGAATCAGACGGGAGAAGGCCTGCTGGACAGCATCCACCGATGCCGAATTGAGAAGGCGAAGGAGCTCATGCGGACGCAATCGGAATCGATCAGCGAGCTGTCTAAAGTGGTGGGATATAACGATGCAGCTACGTTTATTCGGGTATTTAAGAAGTACGAAGGCATCACGCCTGGCAGATATAAAGAGATCAGCGGCATGAATGGGAAGGAGGTTACGGTATGAGTGGAAATCGAAAAAAGGTTCGGACTCTTACAAACCGGGGACTCGCGACGGTGTTGATTCTGGCGTTATTTGTCCTACTGAGCTCTTGTGATTCCAGTGCGGGACCCTTCAGCGGGTCATCCGCCGCTTCGGCGGCGAATCCGCAGGAGGTACAACCGGGCGGAAATCATGCGCAGGATCAACGGTTGACGCTCACTTACTGGGCTGAGCTCAACGGAAATGCAGCCAGCATTAAATCCAAGTTCAGTGAGGTTCCTTTCTTCCAAGAATGGCAACGGAGAACCGGAGTCCAGCTCGATTTCATCCAGCCTCCCGCCAATCAAGGGAAGGAGGCGATTAGCGTCCTGCTCGCTTCCGGCGAGTTGCCGGATCTGATCGAGTATGAATGGATCAATTATCCGGGCGGTCCGGAGAAGGCGATCAACGACGGGTATATTCTAAGGCTGAATGAAATCTTCGACCAATATGCCCCTCACTTGAAAAAATATCTCCAAGCGCATCCCGAGATCGATCTCCAGGTTCGTACCGCAAACGGAAGTTACTACGCCTTCCCATTTATTCAAGGGGATCAGCGGCTTCGTACTTACCAGGGTCCCATCATTCGCAAGGATTGGCTAGATGATCTTGGGCTAGAAATTCCGGAGACAATCGCGGAATGGCATGATGTGCTGAAGGCGTTCAAGGAACGCAAGGGGGCTGAGGCTCCGCTAACCTTTCTTGGCGTACCGAATCCGCTGTTTGGCATCGAAGGCGGAGGATTCGTTGGCGCCTTTGGGATTAAGAAGGATTTCTATCAAGAGCAGGGGAAGGTCAAATTTGGCGCCATCGAGCCGGAGTACAAGGCGTTTCTCGCTTTGTTCCGCGACTGGTATCAGCAAGGGCTTATCGATCCCAACCTTGCTGCAGTGGACTCGGAAACCCAAGATACGAGCATGATTCTCGGACGTAGCGGCGCCAGCATCTGGAACGCCGGAGCGGGAATCGGGACCTGGCTGCCGGTGATGAGAGCCCAGGACCCGAAGGTCGAACTGGCGCCGGCGCCATATCCGGTACTGAAGAAGGGTGATCGTCCGAAATTTGGTCAGCTCGCTCCGGTGGTGGGTGTCAGCGGCAGTGTTGCGATCTCAACAAGCAATCAGCATGTGGAGGAGTCGGCCCGGATGCTGGATTACGGTTACAGCCCGGAAGGTCATCTGCTGTTTAACTTCGGAATGGAAGGGGTCAGCTACGAAATGAAGGACGGGTATCCGGCCTATACCGACCTCATTTTAAACAATCCCAACCAGTGGGCTCCTTCACAAGCGCTGGCGATGTATACCCGTGCTAGTTATTTTGGTCCGTTCGTGCAGGATGTACGGTATATGGAGCAGTATTATTCGCTGCCGGAGCAACAGGAGGCTACCCGCCTATGGTCCGATACGGATGCCGCGCTCCACAACTTGCCGGTTCTGCCGAAAACCGAGGAGGAGAGCACGGAGTTTTCGGTCATTATGCAAGACGTGAACCGCCTCGTGGATGAGATGTCGCTTAAGATCATCTATGGGATGGAGCCGCTGGATGCGTTCGAAGGGTACGTGGAGCAAATTCATGCCATGGGGATCGACCGGGCGATTCAAATCCAACAGCAGTCCCTCGATCGGTATAACACGGCATTGTCTGCGAAGTGAATGGAGGGATTTGGAAAAAAACGCAACGCGAGTGGCGTTTTTGAGCATCGATAAACAGGCTTCCTCCCACTACAATGGTGGGTGAATCCCATAAACAAAGGAGGAAGATGATGTGATGCGCAAAAGATGGTCGGCCATACTGCTCGCCCTGGCCGTTGTCGCCGGACTCACAGTAACCGGGGGAGGGGCTATTTCAGCGTCAGCCGACGAAGCGAATCCGGCAGCCCATCAAGGTCCGTCCCTTGGCCGCGATGGGAGAAGCTTGCTTTATCCCAAGGGGTGGTATCCGGGATACCGGACGAGTGAGGGTCAGTTCCTGCATGATTTCTCCTATGCAGGCTACCGGAGAGGTGAGGTACCGATTCCTTCCGTGAACAAGCACCGGGGCATTAACGTGACGAAATCCCCATACCGCGCGGACCCTACTGGGCGCACGGACTCCACACGCGCCATTCAACAAGCGATTGATGATGCGGCGGCGCGCGGAGGAGGCGTTGTCTACCTTCCCAAAGGAACGTATCGTGTGACTCCGCAGGAAGGGAAGGATTTTGCTCTAAATATCAACTCCAGCGGGGTGGTGCTCAAGGGAGACGGGCAGCTTCAAACGCACATTTACAATGCGCAGGAAAATATGAAGCAAAAGGACATCATCCGAGTCGGCGGCGGGGATTGGAAACGGACCAGCACTTCGAGCAAGCTGCGAAAAACAGTATCCGAACCTACGGTGTTGCTGCCCGTAGAGAGCACGGATGGCTTCCAAGTGGATGATTTCGTTGTCATTACCTTTGAGACGACGGAAGGCTTCCTGAAGGAGCATGGGATGCAGAATAAATGGGCTTCCCGTTTAGGTAAGGTGGAGCCGATATTTTATCGGCAGATCGTAGCTGTTGATCCGAAGGCCAAAACTTTGACCCTGGATATCCCAACCCGGTATCCTCTAAAGCTTCGTGATGATATTACGATTACCAAAACGGAAGCGCCAATCATGGAGGTGGGCCTGGAGGACTTCTCCATCGCGAACGTCGAGAACTCGAAGCCGGGGCTCGGCGAAGATGACTTCAAGGTGGAAGGAACGGCAGGGTACGAAGCCGATAATGCCAAAGCGATCAACGTCATCGCTGCCGCAAACAGCTGGATCCGCAATGTTGGCACGTACAAGCCGCCGGGGAATGCGAACTACCACATTTTATCTAAAGGCATCATTTTGGATCGGACCAAAAATGTCACTGTCGACAAGGTTACCATGCAGTATCCGCAATACCGGGGAGCCAACGGGAACGGGTATCTATACCAATTCATCGGTAACGATAACCTGATTATGAACTGTCGTGCCGTCGGGGCGAGACATAGCTTCACCTATGCTAATTTCTCGGCGAATGGTAACGTGCTGCTGGATTCGTATTCCGAGAACTCATTTTACCTCACTGACTTCCACATGTATTTGAGTATGGCCAATTTGATTGACAATTTCACGGTGAACGGGGACGCGATTTCCGCGATCACGAGGGATTACGGATCGTCTGCGACGAACCGCCACGGTGTGGTAACAACCGAAAGCGTATTTTGGAACACGAAAGGGATTGCCGCCCATTCAAGTAAACCGGGGATCATCATCGAATCGGAGCAGTTTGGCAACGGGTATATTATCGGCACCCACGGGAAAGTGAACGGGGTGAAAGTGGATATCATCGGTTCGATTCCGGATGCGGATACCTCGCCGTTTGATTGGGTCGAAGCCGTCGGGCAAGGGGAGCGGCTGTTCCCGCAAAGCTTGTACAAGGATCAAACCAAGCAACGGTTGGATCACCGGGAACTGGGATTGCAGTCGATCCTTGTCAACGGGGAAGCTGTGCCGGGCGTGCAGTTTTTGCGGACGCAATATGATTATGTACTGCCATATGGTACCACAGAAACCCCAATCCTTTCGGCAAAGGCAAAGTCGAAGGATGCCCGTGTCAAGATCGTCCAACCGAAAGGGACAAGTGGAACCGGCGTTATTACGATTACCCGGCGCGGAAAGACGCAAACGGTGCGGGTGAAGTTTAGTGTGGCGAAGACGCCTGTGCTGCCGGAGAATATTACGATTGCCCCGGACAAAAGCGTACCGGGCTGGCGTTCTGCCGGTTATGCGATCAGCGCAGGCAAGAGCGGACGTCTTCAATCTTTCCTGACGCTCGATAACGGGGAAGTCGTAAACACCTCCGAGTTAAATATCCCGGTGACGTACCGGGTTAGTGACGAACAGGTGGGTTATATCGAAGGAAATACATTTTATGCCGAACGGCCCGGTGTCGCAGACATCATTGCCAGCTGCCAGCTACAAGGCGTGGTCGTCGAAGCGCGCCAGACCTTTGAGGTGCTGGAGCCGATACCCGAGCCTGCGGGACCTTTAGCCGCCATCGCCAAAGTAACGGCCAGCGCAGATGACGGCAATGTGCCCAGCAACACGCTGGACCGTGATCCGGACACCCGTTGGTCTGCAGATGGGAAAGGACAGTTTTTGCAGGTGGAGCTGGAAGAGGTCACGTTCGTGGATGGGGTAAGCCTGTGGTTTTATAACGGACACACCCGCTCGAACTATTTTGATCTGGAGGTTTCCGTGGATGGTGTTCATTTCGAACCTGTTCTAACCGGGATGGCCAGCAAGAAACAGTCGGAACTGGAGACGTTTGAGTTTACTCCGACCCCGGCCAAATACATCCGATATGTGGGTCAAGGCAACGAGATCAATACCTGGAACAGCTTGCTTGAAATTTGGGTTCACGCCGAATAATGTCGAATAATCAGGGCTTGAATCCCTCTACAATAGGCCGAACAGATCATTTGCGCTCATCCTTTTTATGATAATCTCATTCTGAATCGAATCGCCCTGTAAGGAGTACGGCCAATTGTTTATCGCATCGCAGGGAAATCAGAGAAGGAATGGAGTGTAGAGGACCGAGTGAAGAACAAGGCAATCCTGCTGTTGTTGGCAGTCTGTTTGACGGGGGTTTTTGGAGTTTCGTCTCCGGCCCAAGCAGAGGCGCGGCCAACCAAAGCGATTTGGGCATGGGATTTTTATGATGCGGCTTCCAATTCGCAAAAGATCACGTCTTTGTTGGAGTTTCTGAAGGAGCAGGACATCAACCTGCTGTTTATCGGAACAAGCAGAACGCTGCCGGATCAGCCGGCAACCTATACGGAACTGATCTATCGGGCACATGCGGAGGGAATTCGCGTCTTTGCGCTGGTCGGAAGAGCAGAGTGGGCCTTGGAGGGCCGACATCGCGATGCACTCGCAGAGCTTCGGCAGGTGCTGTCGTTTAATGCTTCCCACCCGGCCAGCACCTTTGACGGCATTCAATTTGATATCGAGCCGCACACGTTGCCGGAATACCAAACGAAGCGAGGATCCATCAATTATCAATACCTGCAGGTTTTGAAGAAAATCGCGGCAGAAATTCGCGCCAGCGGCGATCCACTGGAGTTTAACGCGGCGATTCCTTGCTGGTATGCTACGGGAGAAAATCCGGTGATAGTGGAGACGGGCGGACAACGGAAGCCGTTAAGTTATTTCGTATTGGATATCGTGGACACTGTTTCCGTTATGGCCTACCGCGACACAGCTGATCGGCAAATTCGCGCATCCTTGGCGGAAGCCGATTATGCTGCAAGCTTGGGTAAGAAGGTCTATATCGGTGCAGAAACCAGTCCGCCAAACGGATCTACGATTCCAAACGAGATTACGTACTATAACAAAGGCTTGGTTTACATGAACCAGCAAATTCAGGCCATCAACGCTTATTATGCGAAGCATGCAGGATTTGGCGGCATCGCCATCCATCAATACCCTGCATACCGAATCATGCTGCAAGGCCGGTAAGAAGCAATCGGGCAGGTGAAGGTTCATCGGCACACATACAGATTGCTGAAAATGAATAAGGATGAAAAAGATGGAGACGTACTTCCCGGACTTTCGGAATCAAAGATATCCTGCGCTGTTTACGACAAACGACCTGCTGGTGCTGGGCGCGATGAAGCTGTTGCTGGACCGAGGCGTTCAGATCCCTCAGGAGGTTGCCGTCTTGGGGTACGACGATATCGAGCTTGGCCGCATGTATTCGCCGTCGCTGTCCACGGTCAGCGTGGATACCGCCGGCATCGGGAGGGATGCGGTGGAGCTGTTGGACAAGCTGATCCGCGGTGAAGCGGATTTGCCTAAGCTGGTGGAATACGAAAGTCATGTTGTCAAAGGTCAATCAACGGAAGGAAGGGAGTGACCTGAATGGGATGGTATTGGAAAAAAGTAGGGTAAGGCGAATCATCGAGTTTGTGCTGCTCGCTGCTCACCGTGTTTGCGATATTTTTTGCCGGTCCGCTCTTGAACCTGCTGGTGCTGGCGTTTAGCGAGAAGTGGAACTATCCGGATGTCTTGCCGGCGACTTGGGGGTTCAAATGGTGGAACTTCGTATTAGCCAAGGACGATATCGTCTCCTCGATTTCGTTGTCGTTCTTGATCGCGGCGATTGTAACGGCGTTATCGATCCTCATCTGCATCCCGACCGCATATGCGTTCGCCAGAATCCAGTTTCCGCTGAAGCGAATGTTCTTGTTCTCGTTCCTGCTGACGCATGGATGTAACCCCGGGATACGGGGTTCTTTTTTTAAAATTATTCTTTCCATTGATTTGGTTGTTTGGATTCGTTTACAGTATAATTATGCTGTAATTTTCCAAATCGAGAGGGGATGTCCGTGAATAACGTAGACAGGTCAAATCAAGCGACATCAAAGGAGCAGTGGAAAAGGAACATCATCCTGTTCCTGAGCAGTCAAACGATTTCGCTGTTTGGCTCCTCGCTGGTGCAGTACGCGATCATGTGGTACATTACGCTAAATACGAAATCGGGGATCATGATGACGTTATATATCATCTGCGGGTTTATCCCAACGTTCCTGTTATCCCCGGTGGCGGGCGTCTGGGCGGATCGCTACAACCGAAAATGGCTGATTATGCTGTCGGATGGCATGATCGCCTTCGCTACACTGATCCTCGCGCTCCTATTCCTGATGGGCTATGAGGAAGCTTGGCTGCTCTTTGTTATGGCTGCGATCCGGGCGCTTGGCTCGGGCGTGCAGACGCCGGCAGTTGGGGCGATTTTGCCGCAAATCGTACCGTCCGACCAATTAACGAAAGTGAACGGGATTAACGGAAGCATTCAAGCAGTCATTATGTTCGTGTCCCCGATTGTCAGCGCTGCGCTGCTCACTGTGGCGACGATCGAAACGATTTTCTTCATCGATGTGGTCACGGCGGCGATCGCGATTTTGACACTGCTGCTTTATTTTCGGATTCCGACCCATCAACGAGCTTCAGGTCCGCAATCAACTGGTTATTTTCACGACCTGAAAGAAGGTCTGGCCTATATCCGTCGACAAGCCTATCTAAAATCCTTCTTTGCTTTTATGGCGGTCTTTTTTATTCTGATGGCCCCGGCCGCGTTTTTGACCCCGCTTCAGGTGACCCGCACTTACGGCGAAGAGGTCTGGCGGCTTACCGCAATTGAAATCGCCTTTTCCATCGGAATGATGGCGGGAGGAGGATTGATTGCCGCGTGGGGCGGTTTTAAGAATAAAGTGCACACGATGACTTTGGCTACGGTATTGATGGGGTTATGTACATTTTTGCTTGGCGTCGTCCCCGTCTTTTGGATCTATCTGGCGTTTATGACCTTGTTTGGGATCGCAATGCCAACCTTTAATACCCCTACGATGACGATGATTCAGGAAAAGGTCGACGAAAGCTATATGGGAAGAATCTTTGGCGTATTTAGCATGATCTCCACGTCGATGATGCCGATCGGGATGCTGATCTTCGGGCCCATTGCCGATGCGATTGCGATCGAATGGCTGCTCATCGCGACGGGACTGCTGATTTTGCTCCTATCGCTCTTTCTCGGACGGAATCAAGCGTTGCTGGAAGCTGGCAAACCGGCAATCCAGGAAGGCACAACCTAATCTTGAGAAGGCAGGCTCAATGAGCCCTGCCTTTTTATTTTTGTCACCCGGATCAGGAGGCGAAGCAAGCGCTGCGGATTGGAAAGTAATTTGGCTGAGCCAGAGCCAAACAAAGGCGCCCACAACTTAATTGGGGCGCCCATTTAATATGATATTGCTTGCTTTGCCAAAATCGAGAGCGACTTTGCCTGTAATCGAGGCAATCTGTTGAGCCAGAACCACTGCGCTGACCCCACATGAAATCAGTGCCACATCAAAGCTGTCCTTATGAGCGGTAATCCACTTGATCGTATTCCGGTACTCCGGCCATTGGTCAAAAGGCAGGGCGTGCACGATTTTTTGGTTATAGGGTTCTTTTTTAAGCCGTTCCTTGATCTTAGCGGCTTCCCGTGTGATGACCATAATTCGCAGGCCGGAGAGGAGTGACCAAAATTCCTCCATTTTGGCCAATTCCCGGTTCACCCCGGCATGGCAAATCACAGGCGGCTGAATCTTGTAATAGGAGAAAACCTTATCGGTTAAGGGTCTTTTTAAATAATCCGGGGCATTGATCGTGTTGTCTCCGGCGGGCAGGATTCCTACAACCGTCGCCTTTTTTACGGAAGAAATCACGGCGTTGCGCAGCGGTAAATTTGGAAGGGTCAGGCCTTTTTCTCCTCGGTTCGCTTTGATTGCCCACCGTTCCTGAAGCACTTTAGACATGGGCCAGACATGATGCTGAGACATGACCAAGTTCTCGCCATCACCAATCCTTACTAACGAAAACGGCTTCTGTTTCTCGATGGCGTCTCTGATTCTCTTTAGCAAATCTTGGGCTTCCAAGTAGATTTGTTGCATCGGACGTTTCATTCCTTTCGCGTGCTTAATCATTTCAGTCTATGATGGCGAATAGGGTTTGAATTGTGTGCTTGTACCGCAAAGTAAATTTGCGGTTGGGTTGACTTTTTTTGCAGTGCGTTATGGAATACGTCCCTGTCCTTCTCCTATTGTCTAGCATATAGTGAAAGATCGGTAGCTCCGTTACACGCAAGTAAAACAATCAGACGGGCTATTATGACAAGGAGGGAAGTGCATGTCCAAAAAAGTGGTGATTGAAAGCAATTTCAATACGTTTGGGTTTGATCCAGAGCGGCTTACTCGGCCGTGGCTGGAGAAACGAATCGCGATCTTTCGCAACTTTACCTTGAAATCATTAAAAGCCCAAACCAATCAGAATTTTCTGGCGATATTTAAGATCGCCCAAGGAACCGAAGCGATTGTTGCAGACATATTGTCAAAACAACCGCCGTTTCCAAACAACATCTGGTTTGGGACGAACCGCGACAGTATCGAGAAAATTAAAGCCTTTGCCGGCAAAAGCGATGATTTATATATCGCGCGTTTGGATTCTGACGATCTGTATCATAAAACTTACGTACAGCAGCTGTATAATTATCAGCCAAAGTCCGAAACCGTCGCATTGATTAATCAAAACGGCTATTTATGGGACAGTGTTAACAGCGAAATGGCACCAACCTTTCATCGTTCCCCACAATTCTATGTATTTCTGTACAAGACAGCAGAGTATCTGAACGGATACCGCGTTAAACTTCCAGGGCGGGGCACGCACGGCAATGTGATCGATTTACCGCATGAACTGCTTGCCCCCCGGAACTACGTGAATGTCATCCATCAGGATAATACTTCAGTCAAAAGAGTACCGCCACGCGACCGATTGAGCCCCGCGGAAATCCGGAACGTGTTGAAAGAATTCATGGGATAACCGCGGGTTCCCTCGAACTAGAGGAGGTGAAGGAATATGGTAAACCAGGATCGGGTCAACGAGCGCTATTATGGCCAGGTAAACTCGGAAAAGTCCCATGAAGCAACAAGAGCACGTATCCACTGGATTTGCCGTCAAGTCACTGGCAGAAGAGTACTTGACGTAGGGTGCAGCCAAGGAATTACTTCGATCCTCCTGGGCCGAGAAGGACGCAGGGTTCTAGGGTTAGATTTGGAAGAAGGAGCTATCCATTATGCGAAAAGGGAGTTGTCCCGGGAATCTAAGCCTGTCCGGTCCAAAGTTCAGTTTAAAGTAGCCGATGTCACTGAATTCCAAGGTCATAAGCTATTTGATACGGTCATTCTAGGACAAATTCTGGAGCATTTTGCGAATCCCGGAGTTTTGATCAGTCATGCTTATCGATTGCTGGCAGACGGCGGAACCCTCATCGTAACGGTGCCTTACGGATATCATCCCTTCCACGATCATAAGCAGACCTTCTATGCGGGGAACCTAGGCATCTGCCTGGATCCCTGGTTCGAGATCACGAAATTGGAAGTGCAGCATAATTATTTGTGCTGCGTGGCTGTGAAACAAAAAGAGATTCGGAGACAAATCCTTCCTGATGCTTCCATGATGAAGAACTGGATCCTTTTTGACAGCGAGCGGTTTACTGAGATTGAACGCCAGCACCTGCAAGTCATGGAGCAGCGAAAAAAAGCGCTGGGGCAAGCTTACGAGCAACTGAAAGAACTGCGTAAAACGAAGCCCAATTAAGCCCCCAAGAGATGAACACACCCGAACAAGGGTGTGTTTTTTTTTCGTTTAAATTCAGTTTAACTACCTCCGTTAATCTCCTAACTGTAAATCACATTGGTTGAAGGATAGGAGGACTTAACAGATGATTACGAAAACTTCCGCCTTCACGGGGGGCGCAACTAAACTGGCGATTGAAGCTGAGGGACTCGTGAAAATATTTGGAACGAACCGGGCGGTAGACGGAGTGAACCTGCAGGTGGGGAGCGGGATGATTTATGGCGTCCTGGGACCTAACGGGGCAGGGAAAACGACGACGATCCGCATGCTGGCGACATTGCTGCGTCCAGACGCGGGTTCCGCCCGCATTTTTGGGCACGATGTCGTCAAGGAGCAGCATATTGTCCGTCAGCTGATCGGCGTGACCGGACAATACGCCTCGGTGGATGAAACGCTGAGCGCTACTGAAAATCTCGTCATTTTCTCCAGGCTGTTAGGCTTGGGGCGCAGCGAGGCTCGCCGGAAAGCAGCGGAGCTGCTGGAGGAGTTTGGGTTGTCGGAAGCGGCCAAGCGCCCGCTAAAGCACTTCTCCGGCGGGATGCGCCGGCGGCTGGATTTGGCAGCGAGCCTGATTGCCCAGCCGCCGCTCATTTTCCTGGATGAACCGACGACAGGGCTGGATCCGCGAACGCGGTCGCAGATGTGGGATACGATTCGCCGTCTTGTTGCGACCGGATCGACGGTGTTGTTAACCACCCAGTATCTGGATGAAGCCGACCAACTGGCAGACCGGATCGCCGTGATTGATCGCGGGCAGGTCATCGCAGAAGGCACTGTCGACGAGTTAAAGACCTCGGTGGGAGCCTCGTCGCTGCAGTTAAGAATTAAGAATCCACTTCATTTGGCAGAAACTCGCCGCATTGTGGAGCAGGTGCTGAAAGTGCCTTCCACCCTCACAGCAGAGGCAGGAAAAATTACCGCCCCGATGGCGGAGGCCGATCTGGTGACCGACCTCTTGATCGCCTTGCGCGAAGCGGATGTGGATTTGGCGGAATTAAGCGTTCAGAAACCAACGTTGGACGAAGTCTTTTTGACACTGACCGGGCGGGGCGTTGAAGAGAACACCGCAGGTCCTCAGGCTTATGTTCTTGATCAGAAGGGGGTAATCGCATGAGCAACACGGTTGTTAACGCTAAGGCCGCACGGCCATTAAAGAATCAAACCAGCTTCCGTCAATCGCTTCGTCACTCGTTGACCATGGCGTATCGAGGATTGTTAAAAATCAAGCGGACACCGGAGCAACTATTTGACGTGACGCTCCAGCCGATTATTTTCACGCTGATGTTTACGTATATTTTCGGCGGGGCGATCTCGGGGGATGTGATGAGCTACTTGCCGGTCATTATTCCAGGGATTCTGGTGCAAACCGTCATTTCCACCTCTGTCGTTACCGGAGTACAACTGCGCGAGGATATGGAGAAGGGCGTTTTCGACCGCTTTAAGTCGCTGCCGATTGCTCGGATCGCGCCATTGGCCGGAGCCTTGCTGGCCGATACGGTCCGCTATACGATTGCGACCGTCCTGACGTTTGCTATGGGATACATGATGGGCTTTCGTCCGGATGGGGGATTTGGTTATGTCGCTCTTGCGGCGCTGCTGGTGATCGTTTGTTCTTGGGCAGTTAGCTGGATCTTTGCTTTCTTTGGCGTTATCGCGCGAACCGCATCCAGCGTACAAGGGATATCGATGATCGTGTTGTTTCCGTTGACGTTCCTGTCCAATGCGTTTGTTCCGGTTGAAACGATGCCAAAATGGCTGCAATGGTTTGCCAACATCAATCCGATTTCGCATTTGGTGACAGCGGTTCGGGAGCTGGTGAATCATGGAACCATTGGTGGAGATATGCTGAGCTCTCTTATCGGAGCAGCCGTTATTGTAGCGGTTTTTGCACCGATTACGGTCCGCGCTTACATGCGTCGCACTTAAAAAAATAAGCCGGAAGACGAGAGGTCTTCCGGCTTGAGTGTTTTCGCTGGTTATTTCGTTCCCAGCGATTAGGCTTGATGAGCGGCAACTGCTGCGCAGAAACGCTCCAGTGCTTCTTCCAGCAACGAGCGTGGGCAAGCCAGGTTGATCCGCAGGAATCCTTCGCCGTTCTCGCCGTAGATGGAGCCTTCCGTGAAGGCGATTTTGGCTTCCTTATACATCACTTGCTTCATCTCAGCTTTTTTCCATCCCAGTGCACGGCAATCCACCCATAATAAGTAGGTGCCTTCGGATAGAACGGGGGCCACCGCTGGCAGATGCTCGGCGAGATAAGCGACGGCGAAGTCACGGTTGGCACGAATATAGGCTAGGACGGCGTCAAGCCAATCCTCGCTTTGCGTATACGCTGCGATGGTCGCCGTAGGACCGAAAAAGTTCAGCGAACCGATGGCTTGCGCTTTGATCCGTTCGGCAAATTGTTTGCGGATGGCCACGTTTGGAATGATCGTATAAGCCGTCGCGAGGCCAGGGATGTTAAACGTCTTGGAAGGAGCCGCGCAGGTAATTGTGATTCCGGCAAAGGGTTCAGACAACGATGCAAACGGCACATGACGGTATTCGGCGAAGACCAAATCGCAGTGAATTTCGTCCGAGACGACCTTCACTCCATATTTCAGGCACAGCTCGCCAACCCGTTCCAGCTCCTCACGGGTCCAGACCCGTCCACCGGGATTATGGGGGCTGCACAGCAGCATCAGCTTCGCGCCGCCTTGCATCAACGATTCCAGATGATCGTAGTCCATCCGGTAACGTCCATCCTCGAGAACCAACGGATTTTCGGCAACTTCGCGTCCGTTATTGCGAATGACATCATAGAACGGATTATAGACCGGGGATTGCAGGATAACCCGATCTCCCGGTTCGGTTAATACCTGAACGGCTACGCTGAGCGCAGGCACGACGCCTGGAGTGTCGGTCAACCAGGACGGATGAACGTTCCAGCCATGCCGGCGCTCCAGCCAGCCGGTGATAGCCTCCAGGTATTCTTTGGGCCGGGAGGTGTAGCCGTAAATCCCCAGCCTGGCCCGTTCCGTGACGGCTTGGACAATGGCCGGCGCACAACGGAAATCCATGTCCGCTACCCACAAAGGCAATACGTCCGGATTCCCAAACAGCTCCTTTCCAAGATCCCATTTCTCGGAGTAGGTTCCTCTCCGCGGCACACGTTCGTCGAAATTATACGTCATCTCTTTGTTCCTTTCCTTTCCCATAGATGCAGGTTATCTCTAGTCGTGTCGGGCTTATTTCGGAAGAGGCTGGTACCCGTCGATAATCAGTTCCAGCTCGCCTGTCGTGGAATCAATCAGCAACCCGTGAACAGGAACATCTGCAGGAAGGAGCGGGTGCCTCTTAACGATATTGACGGTCCGAATGATCCCTTCCTTCTCGTTATCGAAACCGCGCAGCCATTTGTTTAGCTTGATGCCGGAATTCTCGATCGTGTTCAACGTGTCGTCGCTGATACCCCGTTCCCGCATGGAGCCAATCATCCGGTCCGAATTGAGCGCAGCCATACCGCAGCCGGTATGACCAACGATGAATACTTCCTGGGCATGTAATTCGTAGATCGCAACGAGAAGACTACGCATGACGCTCCCAAAAGGCTGGGAAATGATTGCGCCGGCGTTCTTGATCAGCTTCACATCGCCGTTGCGCAGGTTCATCGCTTTCGGGAGCAATTCGACGAGCCGCGTATCCATACAGGTCACGATCGCCATTTTCTTCTCAGGAAATTTATCCGTTACATATTTCTCGTATTCCTTCTCCTCGACAAATTTACGGTTGAACTCCAGTATCGACTGCAATTGATTCATGTTACTACCTCCTTGTTTGTTGTTGGCACGAATACGGCGAATTACCGGCGGTCTACCAATGGAATATTGGATTTGTAAAACTGGGACGGCCCATCCAAGCGGAACGTCCCGGTTGCTTCTTCCCCTTTCAAGGACAGCTCCTCTTCAAAAAAAACAGCCTGCATTTTGTCAATCCAAAATGGGTAGGCTTCATTGTCCATGGGAATATCATATGGACCCGGTTCGGATACGATGTTCAGTACGGGAACACCGCTCATGCCGCAGCCGCAGTTTTCCGTATCGTAGACGAGGCGGAGCAAGCCAGGCTGGCCAGCTAACTTGTCGTCGATCATTTTTTTGGCCGTTGCGTTAAGCGTGATTTTCATAAGGAAGAGGCAACTCCTTTACATCAAAATAAAATTTCAATAAAAATTAACGAATTCGTCTACTTAAAATTTGATTATACGTTTAGTTAAAAGTATCATCAAGAGTAGCAACTATATTTCACCAGTAAAGGCGGGAGTTGTCATGAAACAGGAAACGGTTGAGAAATGGGAGCTCTTTCGGGAGCTTCTGCAGAAGATTCATGCATACGGGGAAGCGGTCGCGCTGATGAACTGGGATTTACGCACCGGTGCACCGCGCAAAGGGGCGGAGACTCGGGCAGCGACCATTGGTTTGTTGTCCACGGAAGCCTTTAAGCTGCAAACGTCAGCCGAGATGGGCGAGTATTTAGCTTATTTAAACCAGCCTGCCGTCCTGGAGGAATTGGATGACGTGCAGCGCCGGATGGTGCTCGATGTGCAGGAGGAATACGACCGAAGCGTCAAGATTCCGCCGCAGAAATTCCGCGAATATACAGAGCTGACGGCCCATGCTGAAACGGTGTGGGAAGACTTTAAGGAGAACAGCGATTTTGCCGGATTCGAGCCTTATTTAACGAAAATTGTGGCAAAGATTCAGGAGTTTATCGACTACTGGGGTCCGAAGGCTACGCGTTATGATACGTTACTACATATGTATGAACCGGACCTGACTACGGAGAAACTCGATCAAGTTTTTGGCCAGCTGCGCGATCGACTCGTTCCCTTGGTTGAGGCGGTAGCTGGAGCGAAGAATAAGCCGGAAGCTCCATTCCTGAACCAGCTGTATGATAACCAGCAGCAAGCGAAGTTTAGCCGGTTCCTGCTCGAACAAATCGGCTACGATTTTGCAGCTGGACGGATTGACGAAACGGTTCACCCGTTCCAAACCACGATCAACCATGGCGACGTGCGGATCACTACGAACTACAAGCAGGATGATGTCGCCAGTGCCATCTTCAGTTCCTTGCATGAAGGCGGGCATGCGCTTTACGAGCAGAACGTATCGAAAGAGCTGGCTGGAACGCCGCTGGGCCAAGGAACGTCGATGGGGATCCATGAGTCCCAGTCCCGTTTCTGGGAGAACTTCGTTGGGCGCAGCCTGCAATTCTGGCAACGGTATTTCGGCGAGTTGCAGCAGCATTTTCCAGAACAGCTTCAAGGGGTTACGCCGGAGCAGTTCTTCCGCGGCATCAATCGTGTAGAGAACTCCTTAATCCGGATTGAAGCGGATGAGCTGACTTATAACTTGCATATTATTATCCGTTATGAGATTGAGAAGATGCTCTTTAATGAAGGGTTGCCGGTCAGCGAGCTGCCGAAAGTCTGGAATGAGAAATACCGCGACTATCTCGGCTTGACTCCGCCTAACGACGGGCTTGGCGTTCTGCAGGACGTACACTGGTCGGCCGGTCTGTTTGGGTACTTCCCATCCTATGCGCTTGGCAACATGTATGCTGCCCAAATCGCCAATACGCTGCGGAAAGAGCTGCCGCAATTTGAAGAGCTCGTCGCCGAAGGCAACTTCCAGCCCATCAAGGAATGGCTGACTGACAAAATCTACAAATACGGCAAGAGCCGCAAACCGTCCGAGCTGATCCTTGCGGTCACCGGCGAGGAGCTAAACCCGGACTATCTTGCAGATTATTTGGAGCAAAAATTCAAAAGCATTTACGGCATCTAAAGCGATATCGATCAACAGCTGTCCCTAAGGCGGATTTCATCCGCGCTTAGGGGCGGCTTTTTTTGTGCATCAAACTTGGAGTGCCCCGGCACGGCTTAACCTTTTGTTAGGCTATCGCATAGTATTTAGTATCTTCTGGCCAACCGCTAGACAACGATTGGCTATGAAACCCCATTTAGAAGGAGAGGTGAATGGCATGAACAACGTGAGAAAGGGGTTATGGATTACGCTCATCGTCCTCCTAACCGCAGCACTTAGCGCTTGCGGAGGAAGCGGCAAAGCACAAAAGGTCAGAATCGGGGAAGTTACCCGTTCCGTATTTTATGCCCCTCAGTACGTCGCATTGGAAAAAGGCTTCTTTAAAGAAGAAGGATTGGACGTGGAGTTGCAAACAACAGCGGGTGGTGACAAAACGATGACGGCGCTGCTGTCCGGAGCCATCGACGTGGCACTAGTCGGAGCGGAGACGTCGATTTACGTATACCAGCAAGGCTCTACAGATCCAGTGATCAACTTTGCCCAATTGACGCAAACCGACGGTACCTTCCTGGTTGCCCGGGACTCCGCCGAATTTGATTGGGAGATGCTGAAGGGGAGCGTCTTTCTGGGTCAAAGAAAAGGAGGCATGCCGCAAATGGCGGGCGAGTTCACCCTGCGCAAGCATGGAATCGATCCACATCAGGATCTGGAGTTAATCCAGAATGTGGACTTCGCCAACATCACGGCTGCATTCATATCGGGAACGGGACAATTCGTTCAGCTGTTTGAACCCCAAGCCTCCATCGTGGAGAAGGAAGGGAAAGGATACGTCGTCGCTTCCTTTGGTACGGAGAGCGGCAGGCTGCCCTATACGGTATTTATGACCAAGCAGAGCTATATCAAGGATCATTCGGAAATCGTCCAGAAGTTTACGAATGCGATTCATAAAGCCCAACGCTGGGTTCAATCGCATACGCCGGAAGAAATTGCCGAGACGGTTGCGCCTTATTTTAAAGATACGGACATGGAGATCTTGGTCAGCTCGATCAAGCGGTATCAGGAGCAGGGAAGCTATGCAGAAACGCCGGCTTTGGCGGAGGACGCCTGGAACAACCTGCTTGACGTGATGGAAAGCGCCGGAGAACTCAATGAACGGGTGGAAGCGGATAAGCTGGTGGATAACAGCTTTGCCGAGCAAGCCGTCAAATCCGTCAAATAACATGAACGTGAACGGAAAAGGAGCGTGAGCGCTTTTGCCATCTGTCGTGGAACTGAAAAACCTAGATCTGGTCTACGTGACGGACCGGGAGGCCGTCCTCGCCTTGCAAGGGATGAATTTAGCGGTAGAGCCTGGCGAATTCATCAGTTTGGTTGGTCCCAGCGGTTGCGGAAAGACCACGCTTCTTTCCGTCATGGCTGGTCTGCTGGCCCCATCCCGGGGAGAGGTGCTCCTGCACGGCAAACCGGTAACGGGCCCCACCCCGCAGGTGGGGTATATGCTGCAGCAGGATTACTTGTTCCCGTGGCGGACGATTCTGAGCAATACCGTACTGGGGTTGGAACTGACCGGAAGGTTAACGCCGGAAAGTGTGGAGCACGCGCGGGCGTTGCTGGCCGAAATGGGGCTCGGCGATACCGCGAAATTGTATCCCCATCAGCTGTCGGGCGGAATGCGCCAACGGGTGGCCCTTGTGCGAACGCTGGCGACCGATCCGGAGCTGCTGCTGCTGGATGAGCCGTTCTCAGCGCTGGACTACCAGACGAAGCTACAGCTGGAGGATTTGGTGTGGGGGACGCTAAAGCAGCGGAAGAAAACGGGCGTATTGGTGACCCACGATCTATCGGAGGCGATCGCGGTCAGCGATCGGGTGATCGTGCTGGCCCCCAGACCAGGGCGAATTCGCAGCATGTACGAGATCCCGGAGGCGATCCGAAACGCGCAGCCGTTCTACGCCCGGGAAGCCGAGGGATTCAACGAACTGTTCCATGAAATCTGGCGGGACTTGGAAACGTCAGAAAGGGAGGAGGGATAGCTCTTGGCACAGCCCAGAACCAAACCGAATACCCCTCAGGAAGCCTGGCTGCAGGAGAAATGGCAACTGCACCGCAAGCGCAAGCGGCGGATGAGCAACTACGTGGTGGGCGTTCAGGCCTTGATCCTCGTGTTGTTCGTCGGACTTTGGGAACTCGCGGGCCGACTGCGATGGATCGATGTGCTGATCTTCAGTTACCCGTCCAAGGTTGGACAGCAGATTGTCAAAGATGCGGTCAGCGGGGAATTATGGCCGCATCTGGCGATGACGGTTGGGGAAACGGCAGTCGGTTTTCTGCTTGGGACGCTGATCGGCACCTTGTTGGCCGTCCTGATCTGGTGGTCGCCGTTTCTCTCCCGCGTACTGGACCCTTATATGGTCGTATTCAACAGCATGCCGAAGGTGGCGCTCGGCCCGATCTTTATCGTCCTGTTCGGCGCCGGCTTTACCGCCATCGTCGTTACGACGCTGTCGATCACCGTGATTGTAACCACCTTGGTCGTGTTCAACAGCTTCAATGAGGTGGACGCGAACTTGGTCAAGGTGATCCGCACGTTTGGCGGCACGCGGCGCGCCGTGTTTATGAAGGCGATTCTGCCCGCCTCGTTCCCCACCATCGTGTCTACGTTGAAGGTGAACGTAGGGATGGCCTGGGTCGGCGTCATCGTCGGGGAGTTCCTCGTTGCCAAAATCGGGCTCGGTTACCTGATCGTCTACGGGTTTCAAGTGTTTAACTTCACCCTGGTGCTGTCGAGCCTGGTCATCATCGCCATCGTGGCGACGGCGATGTATCAGTTGGTCGTCTATATCGAAAGGAAGCTGGTGAGGGAGCGGTAACGCTCCCTACAAGATTTCCCCATTATCAGGAAATCAAAAGTCAAAATAAGCGCACCGGGGGCTGGCATATGTTGAATTATCGCGTTAGGAACAAGTTCACTGGTCAATAAACAACTCAAAACTAAGAAAAAAGAGGGAAATATAGAAAAATATAAACTTCGGTTTCTTAAAAATGAAAAAAATGTAACCATCATAATTGGCTAATATTGTATGATATCTACACAAACCGTTTATTTACATAAATTTGAATTTTTTTCGGAGGTTTACAAGTCTGTGAAGAAAACAAAGGTATCAGCTGTTTGGATCGCATCGGCTTTGTTATCTCTTGCCCCGGTTGCATCTGCGTCTGAAAATGTTGCTCCGGTATCCGCTCAATCTGTGGTGTCATTGTCAGCTACGGAAGAAGTATCAAACATTAAACCTACAATTATTGATGACAACATGTTCTATCCAATGGATGCGCATCTCATTAATAATGTCACTCATACAGGTTCTTCGGCATATACTGGTAAATTTACTACAGCGCCCGAAAATGGTATCTATTTGAACGTTTGGGTTAAAAATAATGCTTCTTCATCTGTCTTTATTGATATCAGCCGTAATGGTCTGAAAATTACAGATGGTTATGAATTAAAGGGAGGAAGTCAAAAAACAATAAGCTTTGAAGATATGTTAGGTAATGGATTATCCGGAGATTGGGAAGTTTATATCTATAATAAAACTGGGGATAAATACAATCTTAATATCAATGCAAGACAGTTCTGATTCTAATTAGTTTCCCCTGAAAAAGTCAGGGTGTTTTGAGCATAATTAAAAGGAATTCAGCACCTCAAAATGGAAATTGTTATTGACGAGATAACAAAGTTCCACACCCCGAGGGAAGAATTCCTTTGCTATAGGAGTTCAACAGAAGCCCTCGGGAATCCTTCCAAGAGGTGAAGAAAATGTTGAAACTTCGAGACGAGCAATTGACCATCTGGGATGCCATTCTCCCGGAATCTGTTAGAAAGTTGCCGGTCGAGCTTGCAATCATAGATCAATTACTGGACGACGACCGTTTTCTTCAACCGTTTACTGAGTTGCACCCGAAAGGCAAGAAAAGCGGCCGTCCTACGCTTGCAATTGAAAAGTACATCCGTCTTATGGTCCTGAAGCATAAATACAATTTGGGCTACGAGTCACTCGTGAAGGAAGTCGGTGACAGCATCACATGGCGAATGTTCTGCCGGTTTGCCATCGACGAACCGATGCCCGACCCGTCTACGCTCATCTATGCCCGCAAACGCTACGGCGACAAGATCGTCGAAGACATCAATGCCGCACTCGTAAAGCAGTGTGAGGAAAAAGCCGTTCTGAAAACCCGCAAATTGCGCACGGATACGACGGTTGTGGAATCCGACATCCATCACCCGACAGACGCTACGCTGTTGCAAGATGGCGTAAAAGTCATCACTCGAACGATTCAGAAAATCCGGAAAGTCGCCTCCCACACTGTTCAAGGCTTTGAAGATCGTACGGCAGAAATCAAGGAAAAGATTCTGTCCATCGCGAAAGTTCTACGTCGCCGCACCCGTGAATCTTGGGAAGAAGTTGACCGGATCACTGGGAGCGTAATCGAAGTAGCCGAGAACGTTGTGAACAAGGCGCAAGCCGTTATCGAGAAACTGCAAGACAAGGGCAAAGCTGCTCTTCGACAAAGTAAAACCAAACTGACCGAGGCGGTCACGCTAACCGGCAAGTTGTTGGAACAAGCCAAACAGGTCGTTTCCGGCAATCGAATCATCGCAGATCGGATCGTCAGTTTCTTTGACCCGGAAGCAAGACCGATTAAGAAAGGTAAGCTGGCCAAAGGAACTGAGTTCGGCTACAAGGTGCGAATCGACGAGACGGAAAGCGGCTTTGTGACCGGCTACGCTGTCTACGAGGGGAACCCCTCGGATGATGAACTGCTCGTTCCCGCTGTACAGGCGCATATCAAGCAATTCGGCAAAGCGCCGCAAGCTGTAGCGACCGACCGCGGTTTCTCAAGCAAGAAGAACGAAACGGCCATTACCGAACTTGGTGTGAAGCGAGCTAGCTTGCCGCGAAAGGGCAAAAAAGGCATTGCCCGATCCGAGTACGAAAACGAATTATGGTTCAAAGACTTGCAGCGTTACCGTGCAGCTGGAGAAGCGAAGATTAGTCTTCTCAAGCGGAAGTACGGTTTGAACCGCAGCAGGTATCGGGGCTTTGTCGGCTCAAAATGCTGGGTCGGCTTCGGGATTCTGACCCACAACCTGCAAAGAGCGGCAAAAATGCTCCAAAACTAACATGGAAACCGATCATTAGGGAAAGTTCCCCCTCACAACCCAGCCAGCAACCCGAAACTATTTTTGAAAATCGACTTTTTCAGGAGCAACTAATTATTTAAGAAAACAGGAAGATCGCCCTATCCGGCCAGCTTGGTCAGGTAGTTGGCGATCTTCTTCTTTGCTGTCCTGTGCCAGGCATGTAGGGTCAGGCCCTTTTGCTTGTTCAGGTGCACTCCTCAAGCAAGGGACAGTCTTTGCAGCTCTTGGAGTCCGACTTGTGTTGACGTTACCCTGCCGGTCCGTGGTCGGTGATCAAAACGGCCTGCGACCATTCGAATTTCGAATGAGGATTTCACGGATCATTGTTGTGCAAGATCGCTTTGCAGCATGATCCCGTTCGATCAGATCAGGAGAAATGGGGAGAACCCTTACCGAAAGGGATCATCGTACAAAGCTTCCTCTTCCTTAGACAGCAAAGGTTGAGGGTGAAAGTGGGATTGTTTGGATTCCGAAAATCAAGTAGGATATTTTCATAGATCGGTTTCGACAAAAAGGATGGGATTCCATGGGGTTTCGGGTCATCAAAACGGCAATCGCCACGCTAATGGCAATATTTATTGCGGATGCCTTAGGGGTGCCTGGTGCCAATTCGGCGGGACTGCTGGCGATTTTAGGGGTCGACGTCACCCGCAAGCGCAGCCTGGCATCGATAACGGCACGTTTTTTTGCTTCAACTTTGGGGTTGTTGCTTGCTTTTGGCATCTTCTACTTCCTTGGGTTTCATATTTGGGTGCTGGCCATTTACATCCTCGTCGCTTTCCCATTGATCGCTCGCGCGGGCTTCAAGGAAGGGATTGTGACCAGCTCCGTTGTCGTGTTCCGCGTATTTAGCGGCGGGGAGATCTCCTGGCACGTGCTGTTAATCCAGGTGGAGCTGCTGATCATTGGGTTGGGTTCGGCCATGGTTGTCAATTTTCTGTACATGCCCAAAACGGAAGACAAGCTGCTGGAAACTCGGCGTGAGGTGGATGCTTTGTTTTCCGGCATATTTCAGGAGATTGCCGCTTCGTTGCGTGATCCCTACCGCTTATGGGATGGCAAGGAGATCACCGATGCGGCCCGAAAGATCGACGAGGGTTATGCGCTCGCGAAACGGGCAGCCGAGAACCAGATGATCTCGCCCAACGAGGCCTGGACGGCGTATTTTATCATGCGCAAAGAACAGTTAAGCCGGATCGAAGGGATGCTGGAGCTGATTTCGCAGGTGTACCATCGGATCCCGCAAGGCGAATTTGTGGCTGTATTGTTTGATCGGCTTAGCGTAGATGTGAATCAAGAGGAATATACGGGGATTACCGAGCAGATGCTCGCGGAGCTGGAGGAGGAGTTCAAGAAAATGGAAATGCCTTCAACCCGTGAGGAATTTGAAATGCGTTCAGCCATTTTGCAGTTATGCCGAGAACTTTCCTTATATCTAGCTGTCTCCAAAAAAAACAAGGCTCCCATTCCACGAATCGCGGAAAAACGGGGAGCAAAACGAAAACAGGCGTCAATAAAATAGTTGTCACCCTAGACGAATGTCCTGCATACACTTGTATTGAATGATGTATGGAGGAGGTTCTAACATGTCATTGAAATATCAAAGTAGAGAGATCATCACGAAAGCGATCTGCGGCAAAGGTCGTAAGTTCTCTACCGTAACACATACCGTGACTCCCCCTCATAAACCGTCGAGCATCCTGGGGGCCTGGATCATCAACCACCAGTACGAAGCGGTCGCAGCGGGAGACGGAATTGAAGTTATTGGTACTTACGATATTAACATCTGGTATTCGTACGACAAGAACTCGCAGACCGAGGTCGCTAAAGAAACGGTATCGTATGTTGAGAATGTACCGCTGAACTACTTGGATTCCAGACACCGTTCGTCGACGGTGGAAGTGTCCGCAGAAGCCACGCAGGAACCGAGCACCGTCGAAGCCACCGTATCGGGAGACGGCCGCGTATCCATTCGGGTGGAACGCGAATTCGCGGTGGAACTGGTTGCCGAAACGAAGTTGAACGTGCTGGTCGTGCCGAACAGCGGCATTGATGACAAGGACTACGATTTCGGCTCCGAGCTCGGCGATTATGAAGATTTGGATCCGGATCTCCTCGACGACGAACTGTAATTCGATCAGGAAGCAAGTAGGCAAAGGGGTAAGTATCAACAGTTTCAGTGTACACTGTAGCATATGCGGCAGGGGCGTCGTCGAAGAGGGCGGCTGCCCTCTTTTTGTTTTTATTTTTGAATAATACCTCTATCGAAGACGGGGGATGAACTCAGTGGTGAAGGATGAGCACCTCGTACTAAAAATGCGTCTGGGCTCCAGCACATTTAAAGCTCGGCTGCTGCAGGCGTTGGAACGTTTGGGCGGACCCTACCGGGTGTTGAAAGGACCGGAATCATCCAGCAGAGCGTTATTGCGTACATCTTCGAGTTTCGGCAGGAAGTCAGCGGGGGCAGGTGCCGCTTCGGGAAGGCGGCTCGTACGAACCGCTGCAGACGATTCCCAATGGATTTACTACGGACGTGAGGAAGCGTATTGGGGCGGCCGGGTCCAGGAAATCGTGTTGGGACGGCCGACACACTCGCTGGAAGACTGGCGGCGCCGGCTCGAAACCGCTGGGCTGAAGCCAACGCCTGAGGCAAGAACCGCTCAAACAGCTGCAAGCACTACTGCGTCATATCTCCGCCGCTATGCCGTTACGGTATTCCACTTGCGGGCCTGGGAGGTACGTCCGCTTGGTAAAGCGGGGCTAACGCTCCCGCTCTTGGGGGAAGCCTTGTCCCCGGAGTCACCGCTTTATAAACGCCTGAGGAACACGGCGGTTCGGGCGCTATACGCCGTGGGACTTGATTTTGGTGAAGTGGTGATCTCGGCCGGGGAAGAGGGGAAATTTACGGTGGATTCCATCACCCCGATCTCGGACCTCGGCAGCGCGGCAACCAAGGCCATTGCCCAGGCGATGCGAGTTACCCTGGAGGAACAGGAGAAGCTGCTGGACTCACCGACAGAGCGGTTGATTGGGATGGACCCCGAGTTTTTGCTGTTTGATCGTGCCCATGGGAAAGTGATTCCGGCTTCCCGTTACTTGCACTTTCATGGGGAAGCGGGCTGCGATGTGTTGCGATATCGCGGGCAGCGGTTATTTCCGCTGGCAGAGTTAAGGCCGCGCCCCGGCAAGGAACCGCGCGATGTTGTCGTTCATTTGCTGCACGCATTTCATGAAGCCCGAGCTTCCATCCAAGATCAAGGGCTGATCTGGCAGGCGGGGGCGATGCCGCAACGCGGTTTTCCGTTGGGCGGACACCTGCATTTCAGCGGAGTGTCGTTAACTCCGGAGTTGCTGCGGACGCTCGACAATTACCTGGCGCTGCCGCTGGCTCTACTGGAGGATCCCCGAAGTGCGCCACGTAGACCGAAGTACGGGTTTCTCGGCGATTTTCGGATCAAGGAGTACGGCGGCTTCGAATATCGCACCTTACCTAGCTTCCTAATCTCTCCGCTCGTCACCAAAGGGGTCGTGGCATTGGCGCGCTTCATTATCGAGCATGCGGATCGCTTAAAGGCACGACCGTTGGAGAAGGAGGCGGTTTGGACGGCGTTTTACACCGGCAGAAAGCAACCGCTTCGCGAAGCGTTACCCCGCCTGATTGCCGATATCCATGAAGTTCCCGACTATACGCGATATCAGGGATATATCGAACCTTTACTGAATGCCATTCAGTCCGGCTATGTCTGGGACGAATCTGCGGATATTCGCCCCGCCTGGAAATTGCAAAATCCTTCATAACCGGGTTGCCCTTTTCTGGTATAATAGGATTCTATGAAAGACCTGAATGCGCTTAGGTTAATTGGAGGGGAATCATGGCTACCTACACGCCGATGATTGAGCAGTATTTACGGATTAAGGCGGAAGCGCAGGACGCGTTTCTGTTTTTCCGGCTGGGCGATTTTTATGAAATGTTTTTTGAGGATGCAATCCTGGCTGCGAAGGAGCTTGAAATTACACTGACCGGGCGGGACGGGGGCGCCGAAGAGAAAATTCCGATGTGCGGTGTTCCCTACCATTCGGCAGACAATTATATTCATCGATTGATTGAAAAAGGGTACAAAGTCGCGATCTGTGAACAAATGGAGGACCCGTCGCAAACCAAAGGCATGGTGCGGCGCGAAATCGTCCGGGTCATCACTCCGGGGACGATTATGGAAGGGAAAACGGTCGGCGAGCGGACGAACAACTACATCGTATCGGTCACCGAACGGCAGGGGATGATGGCTCTGGCTGCCTGTGACCTGTCCACGGGGGAGCTGTACGCGACGTCGGCGCCGGCGAACAAAGAGTGGCTGCGCGACGAGATTGGCTTGTACGACCCGGCGGAAATCATCGGGGACAAGGAACTGCTGGATTGGATTGCGGGACAAGCTGCACCGCTCAGCAAGCCGGTCGTGTATACGCCTTGGGCGAAAGCGAAGGAAGACACGGCTCGCTCGTTGTTCGGCGAGGCGGAATGGATTCGCCTTGAGCCGGAGCGGCGTGACAATATCGCTGTCCTTGTCGGCTATTTAAGCGAGACGCAGAAGCGCTCGCTGGGACAACTTACAAAAATATCGGCTTATGAGCCGGAGCATTTTATGATCTTGGACCCGTTTACGCGACGGAATCTGGAATTGGTTGAAACAGTTCGCGAGCGTTCGAAAAAAGGATCGCTGCTGTGGCTGCTTGACCGCACGGAAACGTCAATGGGCTCCAGGCTGTTGCGGCGCTGGATCGACAAGCCGCTGCTGCAGAAGACGCGGATCGAGGAACGTCTGGAGGCAGTGGAGCATCTGCACAGCGCGTTTATTTTGCGCGAGGATTTGCGCGGCGCTTTGCAGGACATCTACGATCTAGAGCGGCTGGTGGGACGCGTCGCCTTCGGCAATGCGAACGGTCGGGATTTGGTCGCTCTCAAGACATCCCTGCTTCAGGTGCCGGCCATTAAGACGCTATGCGCGGATTCGTCATCGAACACGCTGCGTCGGATCGCTTCGACGATGGATGAGTGTGCGGATCTGGCCGACATGATTGATGCGGCGATTGCTGACGATCCGCCGGTGTCGGTGCGGGATGGAGGCCTGATCAAGGCCGGGTATCATACGCGATTGGACGAGCTTCGAGAGGCCAGCGTCAACGGAAAACGCTGGATTGCCGAGCTGGAAGCAGCTGAACGGCAAGCCACCGGGATCAAATCGCTGAAGATCGGCTACAACAAAGTGTTCGGATATTATATTGAAGTGACGCGGGCCAATCTGTCTCTACTCCCGGAAGGGCGGTATGAACGGAAGCAGACGCTGGCGAATGCCGAACGTTTTGTGACACCGGAGCTGAAGGAGAAGGAAGCGCTGATTCTCGAAGCCGAGGAGAAAATGGTTGATCTGGAATACACGTTATTTAACGAACTGCGTGAACGGATCGCCGCCGATATCCCTCGTCTGCAGAAGCTGGCCGAGCAAATTGCTGAAATCGATGTGCTGCGCTCGCTGGCGCAGGTGGCATCGGACAACAGCTTTGTGAAGCCGAAGCTGACCGACGGCTACGATTTCATTGTGGAGCAAGGCCGGCATCCGGTGGTGGAAGCGGTGATGAAGGATACAGCATTTATCGCCAACAGTACGGAGCTCCGCAAGGACGAGGCGAGCATCCTGCTGATCACGGGTCCTAATATGGCTGGAAAGAGCACGTATATGCGGCAGGTCGCGCTGATTTCGATCCTGGCGCAAATCGGCAGCTTTGTGCCGGCGTCCAAAGCGGAGATTCCGCTGGTCGACCGCATTTTCACGCGGATTGGGGCAGCAGACGATCTGATTGGCGGGCAAAGCACCTTTATGGTGGAGATGGCCGATATTCAGATCATGACGGAAAAGGCCACCCCGCGCAGCTTGATCATCATCGACGAGCTGGGCCGGGGCACCTCGACCAGCGAAGGGATGGCGATTGCGCAGGCCGTGATCGAATACGTCCACGACCGGATTGGCTGCAAGGCGCTGGTGTCGACGCATTTCCATGAGCTGGCTTACCTGGAGCACAGCCTTCGCGGGCTGAATAACTACAGCATGGCGGTGCAGGAAAGCGGCGACAAGGTGCACTTCCTGCGCAAATTGATCCCCGGCGCGGCCGACACCAGCTACGGCATCTACTGCGCGCGGCTGGCCGGCCTGCCGGATGAGATCATCGGCCGGGCGTACGGGCTGCTGAAAGAGCTGGAGGAGAAAAGTCCGTTGGCGGACGGGGGCAGCGTTGCGGTGGCTGGTTTAACCTCTGGGACAGCAACGGTGGATGTGGCTGCAACAGCCGCAGCTTCTTCGCAGGCGGCTCAGCCGCTTGTGACGAAGGAGCAGAACGATCAAGTTGTGCGAGTAACGGCAGCAGCTGCAGGAGCAGCTGTGGGTACGGCTTCAGCGGATGCTGCTGCAACTTCGGCAGCAACAGAGGCTGTGGCTGAGATGGAAGCTGCGGCTACGGCTGAGCCGCTTGCCGGTGAAGTTGGCCCGGTCGTACAGCTTTCGATGTTTGGCGACGATGAGCCGCTGGTTCAAGCAAAGCCAGCCGCTCAGGCGCCGGAAGATCCGGCAACACGTACGATCATTAACCTGATTAAAAATGCCGATTTGGTGAACATGACACCGCTGCAGGCTATGCAGCTGGTCAATGATCTGAAGATGAAGGCGAAGGATTTGTAAACGTACGGTAGGTACTAGGAAGTCAGTTACAGAACGGAACAGGGGCAACGTTGTACGATGATTTTGAGGAACCAAACGGTTTATGTATGATGATATCTATGCATGGGCACCACCACGGCTTGGGAAATTGTCCGCTCGGTGCCATTGTGTATGAAATTTCGAATAGAATGAAGTTCAGTTCCGCGGTTTTAGCGGAATGTATATGAAAAATCGAATAGATTGGAGCGAAATCCCGGACATGCCCCGGATTATGTATGAAATTTCGAATAGAAACGGCGATTTGGCACTAGCGTTGCATTAACTTTTCAAACGATATTTCAAATCAACAATTTACTAAATTTGCAAATTATAGGCTGGTTTTCATGTACAAAAATAAAGAAATCCCCTAATGTTGAGTTGATCCAAAGGTTATCCATCAACCTCTCAACAAAAGGAGATTTCTATGGATAACAGTACAAATTTAAGTGTCATATGTCAATGTCTACAAATGTTAAATATTAATTCTTCCCGAGATAGCGTTTTGGATTATCGTGCTCGCAAGCTTTTTGTCGGTTCTTCCCTACTGCTGTTCATTGAAGCCCAGTTACAGCAACGAGAGTCTTATGCTGAAATGTCCGAGCATCTTGAAGCCAATGAAGATTTTCAAGCGATACTTGGTGGACTTGAAAGCATAAGCCCATCCCAACTCTCGCGGAAAATGAAGAAGCTTCCCCTAGAGAACCTTCACCTGCTTTTCATGCAAGTAACGAGACAAATCCAACAACTAACGGAGAGTAAGCCAGGAATCACGACTAAGATCGGAAAGCTCGCGATCATGGATTCTACTCAAATCACCTTGCCAGCGATTCTTTCCAAATGGGCTTACTGCTCTGCATCCAATCACGGCGTGAAAATGCACACTTCACTTCTAGTCGTCGACGCGAAGACGATGGTTCCAGATAAAATCATCGCCTCAACCAAAGATGTCGCAGACCACGAAGTTGCCCCAAACTTTACGGTCGATAAAGAAGTGACCTATGTGATGGACCGAGGCTATCAGGTGCACAAGCATTTTCAAGCCTGGGTGGACCAAGGGATGAAGTTTGTGGCTCGGGTTAAGGATAATACCCGATTGACGATCCTCAAGGAACGGGCTCTTCCCAAGCGGGGAGATTTCATTCGGGATGCGGATGTAACTCTGCCAGGGCAGCAAATGAAGTTGCGACTCATTGAGTTTCAGGATCAGCAAGGTCGTTTATATCGCCTTGTGACAAGTCGCATGGATTTGTCCGTGCACCAAATTGCAGATGTATATCGGCATCGTTGGCAAATCGAGCTATTCTTTAAATGGATTAAGCAACACCTCCGTTTAGTGAAGCCTCATGGGTACACCGCAGAAGCCATCTGGAACCAGATGTATATCGCGTTGATATCCTATGCTCTGTGCCTGTTGCTACGCCTGAAGCTAGAGTGCAAGCAAACCGTTTGGCAGTTACTTCGATTGATTCGACTCTATGCCGATCGGTCATGGACTAGGCTGCATGAAGCCTTATTCAAAAAGCCCACACGGAGCTCAAAAGGACGAACGAAGCGAAACGGTCGGCCCCCCAAGCAGGCGAACAAATCGATGAAGCCACGAATCATTGTAGAAGTATTGAACTAAATACTTAAATTTTAAAAAATGGGTAACGTGCGGGTCTAATCCCCTCTAAACTTTTTCAAATTTAAGCAAAGTGCGTCTGTAAAATATATACTAATCCGGTTTGTATATACTATATCGTTGTTCTGTATTTGTCTGAATCAAAGCAGAAAGAAGTCTTAATGCAACGCTAGTGGCGATTTGGTCGTTTTTTTCGGGAATATATATGAAATTTCATATAGATTTGTCCAGATTTCGTAAGATCGGTCAAACAAGGAGGGAGGGAATAGCTATGGCAAAAATCGCAATATTAGACGAGCATATCGCTAACCAGATTGCCGCTGGGGAAGTGGTCGAGCGCCCGGCTTCGGTGGTCAAGGAGCTGGTGGAGAACGCCATTGACGCAGGGGCTACCAAAATCGAGGTCGCCGTTGAAGAGGGTGGAATGCAGCTGATCCGCGTGACCGACAACGGCTCGGGGATTGAACCGGAGGATTGTGAAACAGCGTTTTACCGCCATGCGACAAGTAAAATTACCTCTGGACGCGACCTGTTCCAGATCCGGAGCCTCGGGTTCCGCGGTGAAGCCTTACCCAGTATCGCGGCGGTCGCCAAGGTTCGGCTGGTCTCTTCAAGCAACGATTCCGGGCTCGGGCGGGTGATTGAAATCGAAGGCGGCTCGTTGAACTCAATGAGGACATCGCTGCCCCGCAAGGAACGGATATTGTGGTCAAGGAATTATTTTACAATACACCGGCAAGGCTGAAGTATATGAAGACGATCCAGACCGAGCTGGGGCATATCTCTGATACGATGTATCGTCAGGCGCTGGCTCATCCTGAGATTGCTTTTACGTTGCGGCATAACGGCAATACGTTGCTGCAAAGCCCGGGAGGCGGCGATCTGCTGCAGGTCATTGCGGCCGTCTATGGCGTGAATGCCTCCAAAGGAATGGTGCCGATTGAAGCGGAGGATCTGGATTACCGGGTGACGGGGTATATTGGGCGTCCGGATTTGGCGCGGTCCAGTCGCTCGGGCATGTCGACGATTGTGAACGGCCGGTATATCCGGAATCAAGGGCTTCATCAGGCGATTTTGCGCGCGTATCACACGCTGTTGCCGATTAATCGGTATCCGCTAGTGGTGCTCATGCTGGAGATGCACCCATCCTTGGTTGACGTGAATGCATCCGTCCAAGCTGGAGGTGCGCTTCAGCAAGGAGCCGGAGCTGAACAGTTTTGTGGAGAACAGCGTGCGCGCTGTGCTGTCCGGGCAGGTGCTGATCCCGCAAGTCGTGCGTCAGACGATCGGGAAAGGCCCGAACCGCTCCGTGATCCAGGAGCAGTTCCACTTCCTCGCGCCGCCTCTAGGCACGGAGGAGGGCGCTTCCGCCGCCGGCCAGACGGCTGCGGCGGCGGAAAGCACGCTCCGGCCGCCGGGCAGCGGCGGCGTGGAGCGTGGCGCAGCCCCGCGGTCCGCGGGCGCGCGGTCCGCGGGCGCGGACCGCGGCTGGGCCGGGGCGCCTGCAAGCGGCGCCCCGATGAGCGGCGCACCCAGCGCAGCTGGTGCGCCTGTTGACGGCGGCGCGCTGCCGCGCAGCGCCGCCTATCCCCCCGCAGCGGCCGATGGCCTGACGCTGCGGGAGCGGGGCGCCGGCGCCGGCACGTACGGCGCCGCGCCAAGCTCGGCCAAGCCGCAAGGCAGGCTTGGCCAACCTAACGCCGCCACCTATGGGGGTGGCGAGCGGCTGCAGGAGATGCCGGAAGCGTTGTACGGCTCGCCTGCGGCGGCGCCGGAGCTTCCGGCGTTTCCCGAGCTGTCCTTGATCGGACAGCATCACGGGACCTACCTGATCGCCCAAAACTATCAGGGGCTCTATATCATTGACCAGCATGCCGCCCATGAACGCGTAAATTACGAGTACTATTACGAGAAGTTTGGGCGGCCGGCCGATGCTTCACAAGAGCTGCTTATTCCGATTACGTTGGAATTTACCCCATCGGACAGCGCGAAGCTGCAGGAGCGGCTGCACTGGTTCGAACAGGTGGGGGTTGTACTTGAGCATTTCGGAGGCGGTACCTTCCGCGTGGTGGCGCATCCGTACTGGTTCCCGCAAGGAGAAGAAGCAAGCATTATTGAAGAAATGGCCGAATGGGTGCTGAACGAACGGGCCATTGACCTGGCCAAGCTGCGTGAAGCTTCATCCACGATGGTCTCGTGTAAAGCTTCGATCAAGGCGAACCAGAAGCTGACGCCGGAAGAGGCAAACACGCTGCTTCGCCGACTGGCTGCCTGCAAACAGCCATATACCTGCCCGCACGGGCGGCCGATCATTGTTTCCTTCTCTACGTACGATTTGGAGAAGCTGTTCAAGCGGGTCATGTAACCAACGCAAACGGAGGAATTCATCATGTTAATTACCACGGGAGACCATGAATCACCCGCTGCCGTACGCCGCGCACAAGAACTGGCCCAGCTGGCCCGCGTTCCGTATATCCCGCGCAGCGGGACCTCACTGGCTCGGTTGGCCGAACGCCATGGCGACAGCGATATTCTGGTGGTCCTGGAGCAAGGCGCCCGTCTGCATCGAACTGGCCGAGAGACGATGACGTTTCACCCCAGCATGGCGTTTGTCCGGGCCAAACGGCTGTTTAAAGGAGAAAACGATGCGATGCTGGATGCGGCCGGTGTGGTACCGGGCGATGTCATCATCGATGGTACGGCAGGACTTGGGGCAGATGCGATGATCTTTTCGATTGCCGCAGGGGCTGACGGTAAAGTGCTGGCCTTGGAGGATTCCTTGCCGCTTTGGGCCTTGCTGTACGAGGGGCTGAAGCACTACGTCTCCGGTCTGCCGGCTTTTGACGAAGCGTTGCGGCGGATCGAACCGATACATACGAACCACTTGAACGCGCTTCGGGCGATGCCCGACAAGAGCGCAGATATCGTCTACTTCGACCCGATGTTTCGCGATCCGATCACGGAATCGTCGTCCATTTCACCGCTGCGAGCGTTTGCGAATCCAAATCAACTTGATCCGGAGGCGGTGAAGGAGGCTTGCCGGGTTGCTCGAAAAGCGGTAGTGCTGAAAGAGAAGCGCGGGAGCAGCGAATTTGATCGACTGGGGTTTCAGGCGATCAACCGCTCCCACACCAAAATTGCCTATGGAGTGATTTCGCTTGACCCGAAACGATAAACCGAAACTGCTTGTGCTGCTCGGCCCAACGGCGGTCGGCAAAACGAAGCTTAGCATCGAGCTGGCGCGGGACCTGTCTTGCGAAATTATTTCCGGCGATTCCATGCAGGTCTACCGGGGAATGGACATCGGCACCGCTAAAATCACCAAGGAAGAAATGGGCGGCATTCCGCATCATCTCATCGATGTGCTGGATCCCGACGAACCGTTCTCCGTCGCATTATTTCAGGAGTGGTGCCGCAAGCTGATCCCGGAGATTACCGAACGCGGGCATTTGCCCTTTATCGTTGGCGGGACGGGGCTCTACATTGAATCGGTCTGTTATGAGTTTCAATTTACGGAAGCGGGGGCAGATGAAGAATTTCGTGCTCAGCAGCAAGCGTTCGCTGAAACTCACGGGGTCGAAGCGTTGCACGCCAAATTGGCGGAGGTCGATCCCAAATCTGCAGAACGTCTGCATCCGAATGATGTGCGTCGGGTGATTCGGGCGTTGGAGATTTTTCATATCACGGGGGAGACCTTATCGTCCCAGCTGGAGAAACAGCAGAAGCAATCCCCTTACGAGCTTTGCCTCATCGGTTTGACAATGGACCGCCAAATGCTTTATAACCGTATTGAACGGCGAATTGACGAGATGCTGCGGCTTGGCCTTGTGGATGAAGTTCGCGGACTCCTGCAGAAAGGATACAGCCGCGATTCCGTTTCGATGCAAGGTCTGGGGTATAAAGAAATTGTTGAACATCTGGTGGACGGCGTTCCGTTGGATGCTGCGGTCGAGAAGTTGAAACGGGATACGCGCCGCTTTGCCAAGAGACAGCTTTCCTGGTTCCGCCATATGAAGGATATCCAATGGATTGACGTCGGCGACGGCGAAAATTTTTCCGAGATTTTGGCGTCAGCGCATGCTATAATAGCAGGAAAGTTTCCCGCTGATCTTGAATATAATTCTAAACACTAATTGATTCCTATTGGGGGTACGGCTATGAATAAGACCATTAACATCCAGGATACATTTTTGAACCAATTACGGAAAGAGAGCATCCCGGTCACCGTATTTTTGACGAACGGCTTCCAGATCAGAGGGACGATTAAAGCATTTGACAACTTCACGATCGTCATTGACAGCGATGGCCGCCAGCAAATGGTGTACAAGCACGCGATCTCGACGTTCCAGCCGCTGCGGAATGTATCGCTCATGCAGGAATCGCAAAACGAGGATTAAATCAGGCTGAAACTTTTTGAACTTCAATACGTTAAGAGTATAGGATGAAGATGGAGCAACCTGAACCAAGGTTGTTCTTTTCTTTCCAGGCACTTTTAAGCCAGGAGCTTAGGACCTGCCGAAGTCGTTCGGTCAGGTGATGTTCAAAAATCACTCTGCTGTCATCGATTCCATCATCGAACGAACGCTTGTGCGGTGATATGATAGGTTCAAAGCGGAAGGCCCTGCGCCTTACGCCGCTGAACTCTGGGCGTGGTTGGTAACTTCCATTCACGCACATGATAGAGAGAACAACCGCATGTGGCCGATTTTTGAACATCGACTTAAGCGAAATGGCAGGAAGGGAGTCAGAACAAACCATGTCTAGCCAACGCCCATCCAGGCTGCAAAGAAGCGGCAAGCCGGACAAAAAGAACAAAGCGCCGAAAGCTCATAAAAAGAGAAAGCTGACGGCCAAACGCGTGTTATGGACTTCATTTTTTACGATTGCTTTTGCGGTTTTCTGCGCAATTGCAGGCTATATGTACATTACGGTCAGCGGCGAGAAGATCCTGATGCAAAATGAGGACAAGCTGATGGTTTACGAAACGACGAAGGTCTATGACCGCAACGGGGTACTGATGGGCGAATTGTCCATCGACAAAAGCGAACCCGTGGAATCAGACCAGATTCCGGAGCTGCTGAAGCAAGCGTTCGTGGCAACGGAAGACCGTCGTTTCTTCGATCATAAGGGTGTGGATTTATGGTCGATCGGCCGGGCGGCTGTGAAAGATATCGTGGCCCGCTCCCTGGTTGAAGGCGGCAGTACGATCACCCAGCAGCTGGCCAAGAACATTTTCTTGAGCGCGGACAAAACGTTCTTCCGGAAGGCGACGGAAATGTCGATTGCCTTGGCCTTGGAACGCCACAGAACGAAGGATGAAATCCTGACCTTATATTTGAACCGGATCAATTTCGGTGGTACGGTATATGGAATCAAGGCAGCATCGATTCGTTATTTCGGCAAAAGCGATTTGAATAAACTCGACTTGTGGGAAATGGCTACGTTAGCGGCGATGCCGAAGGGACCGTCCCGATACAATCCGCTCAAAAACCCTGAACTGTCCAAGGAACGTCGCGCAGTGGTACTCGAGCTGATGTATCAGGAAGGATATATTACGGCAGAGCAACGGGACGAAGCTAAGGCGGTGGATTACAACTACGAGCCGCCGGCCACCAATCAAAGCTATCTCGCCTTTAAAGACTATGTCGTGGAAGAAGCCGAGGAGAAATTTGGGTTAACCGAAGACGAATTGAACCGCGGCGGCTACAAGATCTACACGACGATGGATGCGAAAGCGCAGAAAGCGTTGGAGAAAGCCTTCGCCAATGATGATTATTTTGAGAAGAGCAAGGATGACCAACAAGTCCAAGCTTCTATGGTTATCATGAACCACCAAAATGGCAGTCTCGTCGCATTGCTGGGCGGCCGGGATTACCAGCGTAAAGGGTTCAGCCGGCTGGACAGCCGCCGTCAACCGGGCTCGGCGTTTAAGCCGATCGTATCGTATGCGCCGGCTCTGGAATCCGGCAAATTTACGCCAAACTCGCAGATCAGCAATGAGAAGCAGTGCTTTGGCGACTATTGCCCAACGAACCTGCATGGATATTCCAAGACGATCAACATGACTGATGCTTTGACGAAGTCCGAGAATATCCCAGCCGTCTGGTTGCTGAACGAAATTGGCGTAAGCACCGGGGTCAAATATGCCGAGGCGATGGGGATTAAAATGGACAAAAATGACCGCAACTTGGCCATCGCACTGGGCGGTTTAACCTACGGTACGAACACGCTCGAAATGGCCGGTGCCTACAGCGTATTCGCCAATGGCGGTCTGTACAATCAGCCATACTCGATCAAATCGATTGTTGACCACAACGGCGTGGAGAAATATAAATACAATGCGCCTAAGCCAAAACGGGTCATCAGTGAACAAACGGCTTATTACATGACCACGATGTTGCAAAACGTCGTTAACGACGGTACCGGGAAACGAGCTAAATTGGATCGCCCGGTTGCCGGTAAGACAGGGACAACGCAACACGGGATCCCGGGGCTGAAGAGCAGCAAAAACCGTGATGTCTGGTTTGTCGGTTATACACCGGAGTGGACCGGGGCTGTCTGGATGGGGTACGATAAGCCGGACAAAGATCATTTGCTGAACGGAAGCAGCGGCCAGACCGCGGCCTTGTTTGCCGCCGTCATGAAGGAAGCGCTGAAGGGTGAGCCTGTGAAGCCGTTCCCGGTTCCGAAGAACCTGCAGCCGGAAGAGCCGGAGGAGCCAGAAATCGCAGCGCCAACAGGTTTAAATGCCTCCTATAATCCGGATACGGGAGCGGTATCCCTCAGCTGGACCGGCGTTGAAACCGCGGATGCGGTATATCGTATTTACCGCCGGGAAGCATCCGAATCCAGCTTCACTCATATTATGGATTCCGTGACGACCGAGGCTGAAGATATCAGCGTCACGCCGGGTACCGGCTATGTGTATTACGTCACGGCGTATGATCCGGTAAATGCGGTGGAGAGCGAACCTTCGAACAATGCTCAAGTGCTGATCGACAGCGTGGAGCCGCCAACCGACGAAACGCCTGTTGGACCGGATCCAGGTACTCCTCTTGATCCTAATCTGCCCGACGGCGGAGGCGGAGATCAAGGGTTCCCGCCAGGCAACGGTCCAGGGAATGGTCCAGGGAATGGAAATGGCCATCACAATGGCGGAAATGGCAATGGGAACGGAAATGGTGGTCCGAATGGGAACAACGGTAACGGCCAAGGCAACGGGGGAGACAACACCGGAAACCCAATGGATGATTTGCCTATGGATGATGATGACGGAGGTGTGATCGTTCCACCGGCCGATGGCGGGGACGGAACCGGCAACACGGATATTCCAGCAGGAACTACGGATGGAACCGTAGGGGCTGGTGGATAACGGCTAGTCATCCCATGTTTATGTTCAAGCCAAACAACCCTCAGCTCTCGCATAGGCGTGACTGGGGGTTGTTTTTTCTGTTAAATCAAGAAACACTTCTGCAAAACACGATTAGTCTACCTTGGATATACGTTGACAGGCGTTCTTTTCATGGGAAAATGGCTTTTGTGACTCTCTTTCAAATATGGTAAGCTGTTATTACATTGTGTTGAAAGGGATCTTATTTATGAAGCGAAAATTCGGAGACCGTGCGAATTGGCGCCGTGTGACTCATCGTCAATTCAAATCCAAGTATGTGGAGAGCGATGAGTTTACGGGATATGTCACGCTATACAGTATTTTCGCCTTGCGTGATCCGTTATGGAAAACCTACGGGGGACATACTTTTCGGATCGCTGACAAGGGCTATACTTGGCTGCAGTACTATCCCAAAGGTGCCCATTTCGTTGTGACGGCGATGTTTGATGATCAAGGTGAGATCGTGGAGTGGTACATCGATGTTTGTAAGACCCAAGGCGTGACCGATCAGGGAGTGCCCTGGTTTGATGATTTGTACCTGGATATCGTCGTACTCAAAAATCGTGAAGTGTTCCTCTTGGATGAAGACGAACTGGACGAAGCTTTATCGAAAGGCCTTATATCGGTAAAAGACTATGATCTGGCAACGGAAACGGCCCAGCGATTACTTCATGACATTAAGGAACGGCGTTTCCCCTATTTCCGCCTGTCTCTAGATCATTACCAGAGCGGATTTATGACTTCGGAACCGAATCAATCGGGGGGATAAACCATGCGTAATGCCAAACCAAACGAAATCATACGGATGCCGATGCGGCCAAACCAGCGTAAAGGGCGCGTGAGGAAACGGATCTTCCGCTGGGGGCTGGTCGTGATTTCGCTGGGGATCGGATGGATGTTGTACGTACTAGCTCAGATCGGCAGCATCGAGCGGAATCCGGCGGCGAACTCCGATTTATCCGATCCGGCTGAGGTGGGCATCGTTCTGGGAGCAGCCCTCTGGGGGGACGAGCCGAGCCCGGGGCTTCGGGAGCGTTTGGATCAAAGCCTGAAGGATTACAAGGCGGGCAAATTTCAATGGTTTCTTCTGACCGGAGGGTTGGATACGGCAACCTCCCAATATACCGAAGCGGAAGGTATGGCGAACTACTTGGAACAGCATGGAGTTCCGCGGGAGAAGATGCTGCTTGAGAACAAGGCAACTAGTACCTATGAGAATCTTAAATTTAGCCAAGAGATCTTAAAGGAGCGGGGGTTTACCTCTGTATTGATCGTGACCCACACGTTTCACGGAAACCGTGCTTATGAAATCGCTCAAGCGTTAAATTACGAGCAACCCCGCTTGTCGTTAACTTCCTCTAAGGTGCTGAAGCCGCTTCCCAATACGTTCCGGGAGATTTTGGCGTATACGAAATGGAAGCTCGATCAATTAGGATTAGCCATCGGCCTGATCTCATGACAAAACTTCTAATAACGGACAGGGAGAGAGAATACATTTAGATGTGTGTTCCGTAGATTGGGATATATACTTTCTCTCAGCCCTACCCTTATAAAGAGGTGATTACCTATGTCTGGGCGTGTCATGGCCAGAAACGGCTCTTCCGATGAGAGACCGTCGCGTCAGATCAATGTGATTCTCCGCAATACCGAGCCGCCTGTCGTCTCGCAGGCCATTGCCGAGAGCGAACCTCAGGTGTCGGCCAAAGGTTTGCCGCAGCAAGGGATTTTTGCCGAAATCCAAAAGGAACTGGATCACCTGGTCGGCTTGGATCATATTAAAGAGTTAATGTACGAGATATATGCGCTTTTGCAAATCGCCTCGATGCGTTCGGAAGCGGGGTTGCTATCCAGCGCCCAAGTGTACCATATGGTGTTTAAAGGCAATCCGGGTACTGGAAAAACCACGGTGGCACGAATCGTCGCTAAAATGTTTCAACGGATGGGTGTGCTCAGTAAAGGGCATCTCATTGAAGTTGAGCGTGCTGATCTGGTTGGCGAATATATCGGCCATACGGCGCAGAAAACGCGCGACTTGGTCAAAAAAGCGCTTGGCGGCATTTTGTTCATCGATGAGGCGTACAGTTTGGCGCGCGGCGGAGAGAAGGACTTTGGCAAAGAAGCAATCGATACGTTGGTCAAAGCGATGGAGGATCACAAAAACCAATTTATCCTGATTCTTGCCGGATACTCGGATGAAATGGACTTCTTCCTGTCCACCAACCCGGGGCTGCCGTCCCGGTTCCCGATTCAGATGGATTTTCCGGATTATACGATCGACCAGCTGATTCAAATTGCCGAGGGGATGGCGAAAGAGCGGGATTATATCTTGATGCCGCAGGCGATACTCAAACTAAAGCAGCATTTATTGCGTGAAAAATGCGAAAGCGATCAGGTGTTCAGCAATGCCCGATATGTCCGCAACGTGATTGAACGGTCTGTTCGGCAGCAGGCGGTTCGGCTGCTGAATCAATATGGCGGCGGTTCCCCGGGCAAGCTGGAGCTGATGACCATTCGAACCGAAGACCTGAAGCTGGATGTGAAGAAAACGTAATGGAATTATCGCATTGGATCCCCTCGAAGGAGCAGTGATCATGTCGAAGGTGCATTTGCATGAAACGACGACCCACCAAACGGATGTGGCCGTATTAGTCAGCTTGGTTACGTCGGAGACGAAGCAAAGTGGAATAAATTCTGACTACTCCCTGGCCGAACTGGTGCAGCTGGCCGAAACGGGCGGGGTAGAGGTTGCAGTTACGGTAGTCCAATATCGTGAGAAGCCCGATCCCCGCTGGTTGATCGGGAAAGGGAAAGTGCTGGAGCTTCGGGATCGGCACACGGGGGCCGGGGGAAAGCCAGCTGGAAACGGATCGCCGCCATATCCGCCGGCGGATCGGCGAGTTGAAACGTCAGCTGGAGGGGGTCACGAGGCACCGGCAACTGCATCGTGCGCGTCGGAAGGTCAACGGGGGAGTGCAAATCGCCCTGACAAGAAGCCCCTGCGGATATCACGACAAACGATGGAATAGATTAAGGGAGAGATAACGTAACAATGGCAGTATTTTCGGAAGAAATCGTACATTGGCTGGAAGCCGCTGAACGTCAGGTGGAAAGCCGGTTCCGGGAGGTCGACCGGATCGTCGATCACAACCAGTGGAAGGTTATTGAAGCATTTCAACGTCATCAAGTCAGCGATTTTCATTTTGCCGCTTCCACCGGTTATGCTTATAATGATCGGGGCCGTGAAGTGTTGGATTTAGTGTATGCGGACGTATTTGGTGCGGAGGCCGCACTGGTACGGCCGCATTTCGCTTCCGGCACGCATACGATTGCCACAGCGTTGTTCGGGGTCTTGCGTCCCGGGGACGAACTGCTCTATATTACGGGACGTCCATATGATACACTACATAAAGTGATCGGAACGCCGGGTGACGGCAGCGGCTCGCTGCAGGATTTTGGCATCCGGTATCACGAAGCTGCATTGCTGGCTGACGGCACAGTCGACTGGGACACCGTGAAGACCAAGATCACCGATAAGACCAAAGTCATTGGGATTCAGCGCTCGCGCGGCTACGACTGGAGGGATTCTTTTTCCGTTGAACAGATCGGTGAGATGGTTCACCGAGTGAAAGAGATCAAGCCGGATCTGATTGTCTTCGTGGATAACTGCTATGGTGAATTTACCGAGGAACAAGAACCAACGGAGGTTGGAGCCGATTTGATTGCTGGCTCGCTGATTAAAAATCCGGGTGGCGGCTTGGCGGAAACTGGAGGATATATTTGCGGAAAGCAGGACCTGGTCAAACTCGCATCCAACCGATTGACTGCACCGGGCATTGGCGGTGAGGTAGGGGCGATGCTGGGAACGACGCGAGGCATTTATCAAGGCTTATTTTTGGCTCCAACCATCGTAGGACAAGCCATTAAAGGCTCCATCCTGGCTGCGGCATTGTTTGAGCGGGCAGGATTCCGAAGCCGGCCGGCTTGGCAGGATCGGCGTACCGATCTGATCCAGGCGATTGCCTTTGACGCCCCGGAACAATTAATTGCGTTTGTCCAGGGGATTCAGCGGGCAGCCGCAGTGGACGGCCATGTCGTGCCCGAGCCTTGGGATATGCCAGGCTATGATCACCCGGTGATTATGGCAGCCGGGACGTTTATTCAGGGCGGGAGCCTGGAATTGTCTGCCGATGCTCCGATTCGTGCGCCATATATTGCGTATATGCAAGGCGGTTTGACGTATTCTCATGTTAAATTTGGCCTACTCACCGCACTTCAGACGATGAAAGACCGCAACTTGTTGTAAGTTATCCTAACATATCTATTGACATGTTAGGATAACTAACATATGATAAGGTCATGATATTCTAACTGGAAGGTTGATAGCGATGAGCGAGGAAATTCGCAGAAATATGGCCTTGTTTCCTATTGGTATCGTCATGAAACTTACGGATTTAACGGCAAGACAAATAAGATATTACGAGCAGCATGAATTGATTGTACCCGCACGTACCTCGGGAAATCAGCGGATGTTTTCCTTGAATGACGTCGAGCGGTTACTGGAAATCAAGAGTCTCATCGATAAAGGTGTCAATATCGCGGGGATCAAGCAGGTCATGAATCCGATGTCTCGGGAGTCCCAGGATGCGACAGTCATCACGAAGGACACGGAGGAGAAGAGAAAGGAAATGACGGATTCCCAAATCTACCGGATGTTGAAGCAACAGCTGGTGTCAGGGAGCAAACCGGGACAAGTTTCTTTGCTCCAAGGCGAGTTGTCTCGGTTTTTCAAAAAATAATCTAAACGTTGGGAGAGGTTAGGGTGAGTAACACGCAATACACCAAAGAGGATATTTTACGTATCGCTAAGGAAGAAAACGTACGTTTTATCCGTTTGCAGTTCACGGATTTGCTGGGAACGATCAAGAATGTGGAAATCCCGGTCAGCCAATTGGAAAAAGCGCTGGATAACAAAATGATGTTTGACGGTTCTTCCATTGAAGGGTATGTCCGTATCGAGGAATCGGATATGTATCTTTACCCGGATCTGGACACTTGGGTAATCTTCCCTTGGGTGACCGAGGATCGCGTTGCACGTTTGATTTGCGATGTATATATGCCTGACGGAACTCCGTTTGCCGGCGACCCACGCGCGATTCTGAAACGTGCGCTCAAGGAAGCTGAGGAAATGGGTTACACCGCAATGAACGTTGGTCCGGAACCGGAATTCTTCCTGTTCAAAACCGATGATAAAGGCAACCCTACAACCGAGTTGAATGACCAAGGCGGATACTTCGACTTGGCTCCTACGGATTTGGGCGAGAACTGCCGCCGCGAAATCGTATTGACCCTGGAGGAAATGGGCTTTGAAATCGAAGCTTCTCACCACGAAGTGGCACCAGGTCAGCATGAAATCGACTTCAAATATGCTGATGCGATCAAAGCTGCAGACCAAATCCAAACCTTTAAGCTGGTCGTTAAGACGATTGCCCGCCAGCATGGACTGCATGCAACGTTTATGCCGAAGCCGCTGTATGGCGTGAATGGCTCCGGGATGCACTGTCACCAATCGCTGTTCAAAGGCAATGTCAATGCATTTTATGACGAAAACGATGAGTTGGGCTTGAGCAAAGAAGCACGTCATTATATGGCCGGCATTCTGAAGCATGCCCGCGCATTCGCCGCGATCACGAACCCGACCGTGAACTCTTATAAACGTCTCGTGCCTGGGTATGAAGCCCCTTGTTATGTGGCTTGGTCCTCGAGTAACCGCAGTCCGATGATTCGGATTCCGGCTTCCCGCGGTCTCAGCACCCGGATCGAAGTGCGTAACCCGGACCCGGCTGCTAACCCATACTTGGCTCTGGCCGTTATGTTGAAAGCCGGACTGGATGGAATTAAGAAAGAGCTGCCGCTGGTTGATCCGGTTGACCGCAACATCTATGTGATGTCTGAAGAAGAGCGGGTGGAAGAAGGCATCCCAAGTCTGCCAGCCGACTTGAAAGAAGCGCTCGGCGAATTGCTCCGCAGCGAAATTATCAGCGAAGCGCTCGGAGATCATGCGCTGACTCACTTCTATGAACTGAAAGAGATCGAATGGGATATCTTCCGGACCCAAGTTCATCAATGGGAACGCGATCAATATATAACGTTGTATTAATCGGTGTTAACAAGCCAAGCCAGCACCCGGCAATTCAAGCAGGGTGCTGGCTTTTTTTTATTGAAACGGATGATGAATGAATAACAGTTTTTGGATTTCGAAACCATGCCATGATTTATCCTGAATTGGGACAACTTATAGGTATAAATAAGGAGGTTAATGTAGATGACAGTAACCGAATTAAAAAGATACCAACGTCGGCGCTATCGGTTAAAGCAATGGTGGATCACGGAGCGTTCGGGGCTAGGCTGGGGCACACGCGGTCGCCGAGACAAAAACGGCTACCATCCCGTGAGCTTCCTGAATCTCGAATGGGAATAGGAGGGGGAAGTCATCAAGTTCTCTAAAAGTAAACGAGGACGAAGCCGATGTCACCCCATCGCTTCGTCCTGCTCGGATTTCGTATCTTCGTTTCGCCTTCTATTAAGGAAGAGTTCGGATTAGTGCAGGTCGCGGAACAAGCCGATGACCTTGCCCAAGATGGTTACATGTTTCAAACGAAGCGGTTCCATCGTCGAATTCTCCGGCTGCAGGCGAATATGGTCACTTTCTTTATAGAACGTCTTGACCGTTGCCTCGTCATCCTCCGTCATGGCCACAACGATATCACCGTTGTTCGCCGTCTGCTGTTGGCGGACAATCACGTAATCCCCGTTATGTATTCCAGCTTCGATCATGCTGTCGCCAACCACGGAAAGCATAAAGATGTCACCATCAGCTGCATAGTGCTCTGGCAGCGGAAAATAATCTTCAATATTCTCTGTCGCTGTGATCGGCACGCCTGCGGTGACCTTCCCAACAATAGGAACGCGGGTCACGCTGTGCGCAAACAAATTGTAATTCTCCGATTCCTCTTGACCCAGCAATTCAATGGCGCGCGGTTTCGTCGGGTCGCGGCGGATGAAGCCTTTCTTCTCCAGACGGTCCAAATGGCCGTGAACGGTGGAACTGGAAGCCAATCCGACGGCTTCACCGATCTCCCGGACCGAAGGAGGATATCCCTTAGCGCGTACTTCGTTGCGAATAAACTCAAGAATGGCCTGTTGCCGGCTCGATACCTTAGACATTTACGGATCAACCCCATTTAGTAACGTTTGGAAAAATTATAACATAGAACTGCCGTTCGTACAAACATTAGTTCTAAATAGTTTGGGAGACGAGAACTATTTCCGAAAAAAACAGGAACAACTGTTCGAAAAAAACTATTGAATCAAACAAGTGTTCGTGTTATATTGATTACATTAACACAGAACACTTGTTTGGAGTGATGGTGAAATGTTGAAATATAGTTCTTATCAAAGCATCTATGAACAACCTTCTTTTCGTCGCCCTGTGAAGAGAAGTTTACATATGAACGTCTTCCTTAAGAGTAGATTGTCCAAAATGGCCCTGCTTTTAATCATCTTCAGCATCACATGTACTGGAATGGTACAAGCCTTTGCTGCTTCTTCGGATAGCTCTGAGGGAGCAAATCGGCCGGAATATGTCGTGGTTATGCCAGGGGATACGTTATGGGAAATTGCCGTGGCACATAAGCCTCAGGGCCTGGACACAAGGGTCTATGTTCAGAAGCTGATCCGGACGAACGGGCTGAGCAGCAGCGAGATTCAAGCTGGGGATACGTTGATGTTGCCGAGCAGATAATTGATGCTTACAAAGATCATGATCAGAGGTTTACCGATTCATTCGAACAGAGCTTGTTCCAAGGTATTCCGGCAGGGGTTGCCGCGCCTTGACAAGCTCTTTTTCTCATGTCAAAGTAAGAATTAATGCCCTGTGAGACATCATGGGAAGCATAGTATATAAAGAAGCAGGTGGAATTATGGATATTGATGCTTTGGTTAAGCGGATTAACGAGCTGGCTCGCAAAGCGAAACAAGAAGGATTATCGCAAGATGAGATCTTGGAAAGAGCCCAGCTTCGGGAAACGTATCTGCAAAACGTTCGCAGAAATTTTCGGCAACAGCTCGAGTCAATCGAGATTGTAGATAAATAGGGAGGAACAGGTATGGGGTCGTTTGACCGAAAAGTAGAACGCAATCAACGAAGAATGTATAAGAAAGGCAAAGGTCCCAATGTCGGACAAGGGACGCGGAACCCTCGTACTTCGCTTGGAGCAAATGGGGAAGGCGACGTATTTAAAGGGCGGAATTTCATTTTGCCTACCGCCTTGGTTCTGTTAGCTCTGCTGTATGCCATCGTCGGGTTGATCGGTAATACAGAGGAAGTGAACTCGGTATTGTTCTGGGCGACGATCTTTTTGTATTTCGTACTGGCCCTGGTGATCTTCCTGCGTAAGCCATATTTACGCGTGAACAAGAGCTGGCTGTACACTTCGAAGTTTAACCGCGACCGGATGTTGGATGCCGGTAACATCAGTAAGATCAAGGTGAGCCGGAACAAAATCGTCATTGAACCGAAGACGCGGGAACCGAAGTGGGTGTTCTACCGCACCCGCAACCGTTTTGATACGGAAGCGATGGCTGCGCGCCTGCAGTTGTATGCTGACACCCATCATGTGAAGCTGGAGAAGGAATAATCCTTTTACAATACACTTGCGATATGAATGGAGAGGGTTGGGACGAATGACGATCAAGGCGGTATGTTTTGACCTGGATGACACGCTGCTCTGGGATGAACGGAGCGTAAAAGAAGCCTTTGCTGCAACGTGTGAAAGCGTTGCGTCTAAGATTAATGGATTAAACCCCGAGCAATTGGAAGAAGCCGTACGCCGGGAAGCGCGGGGGCTGTATGAATCCTACGAAACGTATCCTTTCACGACGATGATTGGAATCAATCCGTTTGAGGGGTTATGGGCGACGTTCTCTGCCGGAGAACAACCGGAATTCCGTCAGCTGGAGCAGTTAGCTCCAACCTATCGCAAGGAATCCTGGCGGCGCGGTCTGCTTGCGCTTGGCGTTGATGACGAGGAGCTGGCCGGCGAATTGGCGGAACAGTTTGGACGCGAACGGCGTGCCCGGCCTCATGTGTATGAGGAGACCTTTCAAGTGCTGAAGGAATTGCAAGGCAAGGTGAAGCTGCTATTGCTCACGAACGGCTGTCCGGCATTGCAGCAGGAGAAGCTGGACGGAGTGCCTGAGCTGGCGCCTTATTTTGATGAGATTGTGATCTCCGGAAATTTCGGCAAGGGGAAACCGGACCCGTCCATTTTCCGGCATGCTCTGGAACGGTTAGGGATTCAATCGAATGAAGCGATCATGGTCGGCGATAAGCTGACGACGGATATCAAAGGTTCGCTTAGCGTGGGGATGACGGCCGTTTGGATTAATCGGGACGGCAAAGCGCTTACCGGCGATATCGTACCGGATTATGAGATCAAACATTTGTCCGAACTCCATGGCCTTTTAGAGAAATTGGCATAACGCGAGTTTGGATTGAAGCAAACAAGCAGTGAGGCATTCTTAGGCGGTGGAAGGAGGGAATCTGAATGCGAATCAAGGGAAAAACCGGGCTGCTTGTAGCCATCGTGCTTGCGTTCATTGTTGTCGCGGGATGCGGCCGCAGTGAATCGCCGTCTGCTTCAGCGGTGGATACGTCACTGGAGCCGATTCAAGTCGAGCTTGACGTAACGCCATCCGCAGCCAAAGCTGGTGAACCGGTAACGTTTACGGCCAAAGTGACCCACCACGGCGAGAACGTGGACGATGCGAAGGAAGTCATGTTCGAATTTTGGAATACGGCGGACGATAACGCGAAGCACAATCAGGTCAAAGTGAAGAGTGCCGGTAACGGAACCTATGTGCTGGAGCATACATTCAAGGAGCCCGGGACTTATGAAGTGATTTCCCATGTGACGGCTCGCGATCAGCACTCCATGCCTTCGAAGCAATTCACGGTGGAATAAGCTGACAACTGAATCGGTGGTCATCGGTAAGGAAGCTGCTGTTCTCCTTTTGGAGAAGGCGGCTTTTTCATTATTATGTCCTCCTAATGAGGCGAATTTCCGAACTTTTAAAGATAAGGATTTCTAGGTTGTTCGGATTTTAATTCGGGGATGACCGATGGGAGAACAATATCTTAAATTGGGTACAGAGCTTGGGAGTTTTCGCGGAACTCTCTTTTCTTCAACGCTTTATTCTGTTAAACTATATTCTAACGTTTTACGGGAGGGACATGAACATGAGTAAACCAAGCCTGCTCGAAAGAATGAAAGAACGAATATTGATCCTCGATGGCGCCATGGGCACCATGATTCAGCAGGAGAACCTGACTCCAGCCGACTTCGGCGGTGAAGAGCTGGACGGCTGTAACGAAATGCTCGTGCTCACCCGTCCGGATGTGATCCGTGGCATCCACGAGAAGTATCTCGCAGCAGGTGCTGATTTGATCGAAACGAATACGTTCGGCGCGACATCCGTCGTGCTGGCTGAATACGATATTCCGCATAAGGCACGTGAAATCAATATGGCTGCGGCCAAGCTGGCGATTGAAGCCGCGGAAAAATACAGTACCCCGGATCATCCGCGCTACGTGGTGGGCATCTTGGGACCAACGACCAAGACATTGTCCGTTACCGGCGGCGTGACGTTCGACGAGTTGACGGCCAGCTATGCAGAGCAAGCAGCGGCATTAATCGAAGCCGGCGTTGATGCGCTGATGCTGGAAACTTCACAGGATACGCTGAACGTGAAAGCAGGGAGTATCGGAATCAAACAGGCTTTTGCTGAAACCGGAATAACGTTGCCGCTGATGATCTCCGGCACCATTGAGCCGATGGGGACGACGCTGGCGGGGCAAAATATCGAAGCCTTCTACATTTCGTTGGAGCATTTGAATCCCATCTCCATTGGACTCAACTGCGCAACGGGGCCGGAGTTCATGCGCGACCATATCCGCACTTTATCCGGACTAGCCAAAGCGGCGGTCAGCTGTCACCCTAATGCCGGTTTGCCAGACGAAAATGGCATCTACCATGAGTCCCCGGATTCGCTCGCGCAGAAGATGTCCGCTTTTGCCGAGCAGGGCTGGTTGAATATTGCCGGAGGTTGCTGTGGAACGACGCCTGCCCATATCGCAGCGTTAGCGAACACGCTGAAGGATTACCGACCACGCGAGCTGACAGGCAGCCATTTGCCGGCACTTTCCGGCATTGAGCCGGTCTATATCGAATCGGCCAATCGGCCTTATCTGGTTGGAGAACGAACAAACGTTCTGGGTTCGCGCAAATTTAAACGGCTGATCGTGGAGGGCAAATACGAAGAAGCTTCGGAAATCGCCCGGGCGCAAGTGAAGAACGGGGCACAGGTAGTTGATGTGTGCGTACAGGACCCGGATCGGGATGAAGCGGAGGATATCAAGAAGTTCCTGGAATTGGTCGTCAAAAAAGTGAAAGTCCCGCTCATGATCGACACCACTGATCCGAAGGTGCTGGATATTGCTCTCCAATACTGCCAGGGCAAATCAATTATTAACTCGATTAACTTAGAGGATGGCGAAGAGAAGTTCGAGCGCGTCACGCCGTTAATTCATAAATACGGGGCGGCGGTGGTCGTTGGTACGATTGATGAACGCGGGCAAGCGATCACACGGGAGGATAAGCTTGAGGTTGCCAAACGCTCCTATGATCTGCTCGTGCACAAATATGGTCTTCAACCGGAAGATATCATCTTCGATCCGCTCGTGTTCCCCGTGGGTACAGGGGATGAGCAGTACATTGGATCGGCCAAGGAAACGATCGAAGGGATCCGCCTGATCAAAGAAGCGTTGCCGAAGGTTCATACCGTGCTGGGCATCAGTAACGTATCGTTTGGTTTGCCGGAAGCCGGCCGCGAAGTTTTGAACTCCGTTTTCCTGTATGAATGCACCAAAGCAGGACTGGATTACGCGATCGTCAATACGGAGAAGCTGGAGCGCTACGCCAAAATTCCGGAAGAGGAGCGCCGTCTGGCGGAAGAATTGATCTATAATACTAATGATGAAACGCTGGCTGCCTTTGTAGCTGCTTTCCGGAACAAGAAGGTGGAGAAGGCCGAGACAACCACTCAGCTCACGTTGGAGGAACGTTTGGCTTCCTATGTTGTGGAAGGTACCAAGGAAGGATTAATTCCTGACCTTGACGAGGCGCTCAAAAAATATACTGCGCTCGAAATTATTAATGGTCCGCTAATGGCAGGAATGGAAGAAGTAGGCCGGTTATTTAATAACAATGAGCTGATCGTTGCCGAGGTGTTGCAAAGTGCCGAAGTGATGAAGGCATCGGTTGCGTACCTGGAACCGTTTATGGAGAAGAACGAAACCAGCGTGAAGGGTAAAATTTTGCTGGCGACGGTAAAGGGCGACGTCCATGATATCGGCAAAAACCTAGTTGAGATCATTCTGTCTAATAACGGTTACCAAATTGTGAATTTGGGTATAAAAGTACCACCGGAACGCATTATCGAGGCGTATCGGGAAGAGAAAGCAGATGCGATTGGACTCTCCGGCCTGCTGGTGAAATCGGCTCAGCAAATGGTCACGACGGCGCAGGATTTGCGGAATGCAGGCATCGACGTCCCGATCCTTGTGGGCGGCGCGGCACTCACCCGCAAGTTTACCAAGACGCGGATCCGGCCGGAGTACGACGGCTTGGTCCTGTACGCCAAAGATGCGATGGACGGCCTCGATTTGGCCAATAAGCTGATGGATCCGGTCGCACGGGAGCAGATGCGCCTTGAAGTGGATGCGGAGAAAGAAGCGGATCGCGTTGTAGCCGTTGCAGAGCCGCTGCCGGAGCTTACGCGCGTGGAGCGTTCCAAGATTTCTACCGATGCGCCGGTATTTATTCCGCCAGATCTGGAACGTCACGTACTGCGCGATTATCCGATTGGTCACATTACGCCTTATATCAACATGCAGATGCTGTTAGGTCATCACCTTGGACTCCGCGGTTCGGTGGAGCAGCAGCTGGCGGCAGGTGAGGCAAAGGCAGTTCAACTGAAGGAGACGGTGGATCAAATCCTGCTCGAAGCGGTCACGGACGGCATCATTCGCACGCAGGCGATGTATCGCTTCTTCCCGGCGCAATCGTCCGGTAACGATATTCTGATCTACGATCCGGCTGAACCTGGCAAGGTGATCAAGCGGTTTAGCTTCCCTCGACAGAAGGTCGAGCCTTACCTGTGCTTGGCGGATTTCCTGAAGTCCGTGGACAGCGGGCAAATGGATTACGTTGGTTTCCTGGTTGTAACGGCGGGACAAGGCGTTCGTGAATTGTCTGAGAAGTGGAAGAATGAAGGCGAGTATCTGCGCTCCCACGTGCTGCAGGCGGTAGCGTTGGAGCTGGCTGAAGCGCTGGCGGAGCGGGTTCACCATATTATGCGGGATACGTGGGGCTTCCCAGATCCGGCGAATATGACGATGAAACAGCGGCATGGAGCGCGTTATCAAGGGATTCGCGTCTCGTTTGGTTATCCGGCCTGCCCGGACCTCGAAGACCAGCAGCTGCTGTTTGACTTAATGCATCCGGAAGACATTGGCGTCACGTTGACGGAGGGCTTCATGATGGAACCGGAGGCATCCGTCTCGGCGATGGTCTTTGCACACCCTGAAGCGCAATATTTCAATGTGGACAAAGCCGGGATTTAAGCCCGTAAACAACCCTTTGCAAAACCCTCCGAACTTCGGAGGGTTTTGGCAATCTGTATATGAATCGATGAACCATTCTAGCGTAAAGGACGAAATGGCATGGAACTTTACTTTTTAGGGACAAATGCAGGGGTACCGTCCTTGGAGCGGAACGTGACTTCAGTGGCGTTGCGTCTGCTGGAGGAGCGCCGTTCGCTCTGGCTGTTCGATTGCGGTGAAGGCACCCAGCATCAGATCCTGCGTTCGCCGCTGAAATTAAGCAAGTTGGAATATATTTTTATCACCCATCTACATGGTGATCATTTGTTTGGCCTGCCCGGGCTCATTTCGAGCCGTGCTTATCAGGGCGGGGATACCCCCTTGGTCATTTACGGTCCCAAAGGACTGAAAAAATTCGTAGAAACGGCGCTGTCGCTCAGCGAATCGCGGATTAACTATAAGCTCGAGCTTGTGGAGCACCAGGGCGGAGTCCTCTTCGAGGACGATTCGTTTCGGGTTGAAGCGGCGCTGCTGGAGCACCGGATTGACAGTTACGGGTATCGGGTGATCGAAAAAGATCTGCCGGGGAAGCTAGACTCCGCTGTGCTGGAGCGCTGCGGCATTCGTCCAGGCCCGCTGTACGGCAAGCTCAAACGCGGTGAAAGCGTGGTTGCACCAAATGGCGAGACGGTTCATGCGAAGGATGTGCTGGGAATGCCCAAAGCCGGCCGGATTGTCACCATACTCGGCGATACGCGTCCGTGTGAGTCCGTGTTAACCTTGGCTCAAAACGCCGATATGCTGGTGCATGAGGCGACTTTTTTGCATGAACTGGCGAAGACGGCTCATGACTATCACCACAGCACGGCAAAGCAAGCGGCAGCAGCCGCCAAGGAAGCCGGTGTGCAGCAGCTTCTGCTGACCCATTTTAGCTCGCGTTATAAATCAGACGATCAGCTGCAGCGATTAGAAGAAGAGGCACGTTTCGTCTTCCCTGACTCGCACCTAGCCCGGGAGCATGTCCTATATCCGGTGGCACGGCGCTGCGGGCGGAAATAATTATTTTCCGGGAAAGCGCAGGAACTGACAGGGCATTTCAAAGTTTGTCAAGGGGAACAAGTCCGGTTTTTGTCACTGTTCTCGATCGTTCGACGCCAAACGGCGGAGTCAAACTCTGAATTGACATTTCCCCCAGTTCTAGAACGGGAAAATTTGCCTGCCCCGGGGTTCCTAGGTACAATAAATAGAGACACGGTCGTATCGAAAGGATGAGGATTTTGCCAAAGGGTTGGAAGGCCTATCTCATTGATTTAGACGGCACGTTATTTCATGGGCCCCAAATGATTCCCGGTGCGGACGAGCTGATCTCCGCCTTACGCGCGCAGCGAATCCCTTTTCTGTTCGTGACGAACAATTCTTCGCGGACACCGGAGGAGGTCGCCGCGCATTTGGAAGCGATGGGCATATCGGCCCAGGCGGAAGAGGTCTGTACATCGGCCGTGGCTGCAGCCAAGTATATTGCCGAAGAACAGCCTGGCTGTAAAGTCGCAGCCATCGGTGAGGCGGGTCTTACAAAGGCGTTGGAGGAAGCCGGATTGCAGTTAGTTCTGGAACATCCGGACGTGGTGGTGCAAGGCATCGACCGCCAATTTACATACGAAACGTTAACCCGGGCTGCCCGCTGGATTCGGGGCGGGGCACGTTATATCCTAACCAATCCGGACTTGCTGCTGCCCTCTCAAGAGGGCTTAATGCCCGGAGCGGGAACGATTTCTGCAGCGATTCAAGCTGCATCGGGCGTAAAGCCGACGGTGATTGGCAAACCGGCTGCACCGCTCATGGATTTTGCCATCGCGCGGCTAGGCTTGGAGGCTTCGGAAGTAGCGGTGATCGGGGACAACCTCAATACCGACATCGCTGCAGGGAAGCATGCCGGCTGCGGTACCATTCTGACCTTAACCGGCGTCACCACGGCTGATAACCTGCCAGATTACATGAAGTCCTCCGGTGTAGAGGCGGATGTGGTGTGCCGCGATCTTGCGGAAGTCCGTGAACGAATTTGCGGAAATAGCGGATGACCAAGTTTTATTTTATGAGATGAACTAATGAACGAACTTATACGGATGAAGGGAAAGATGTACCATGCCGGAATTGCCGGAGATGGAAAATTATCGAATACAGCTGTCTCAGCATATTTTGGACCTCCCAATTACGGGAGTGAACGTCGGCCGGGAGAAATCCGTGAATTTGCCGGCTGCAGACTTTGCACGAGAACTGATGGGAAGACAGGTCATCTTCATTGAGCGTCGAGGCAAGAACCTGTTGTTCCATCTGGATAATGGACGAAGATTGTTGCTCCACTTAATGCTTGGCGGATTGCTGTACCTTGGCTCCAAGGAGGACCGTCCGGAGCGGAGCACTCAGGTGGAAATCACCTTTGGTGAGAAGCTTGTCCTGTACTTCATCGGGCTGCGTCTTGGTCATTTACACTTGCACAGCGCCAAGGAGGCAGAGGAGCTGCTTTCGCACCTGGGGCCGGAGCTGCTGGACCGGCGGATGAACGAAGAACGGTTTACCGCCCTGCTGCGCAAGCGGCGGGGGAGTCTTAAGACGACCCTTGTCAATCAGGACGTCATTGCCGGCATTGGCAACTGTTACGCGGATGAAATTGCGTTCGCAGCCGAGCTGTTGCCGATGGCCAAGCTGCAAAATTTCAGCGATGAAGATTTTTCACGATTGTATCAAGCGGTTCGGGATGTGCTTATCGAGGCAACGGAGGCTGGCGGTTATATGGAGATGCCGTTAACCCGGGACGATCAGCTGACCGGGGGGGCGAACGAAATCTGCAGGGTGTACGACCGGGAGGGAGAGACCTGTCCACGCTGCGGAGATACCATCGTCAAAGCGGAAATGAACGGGCGCAAAGTGTTTTACAGCCCGGGCTGTCAGCATGACCGATAAGGTGAAGGTTGGGGGACACATTAGCATACGAAGCGGTTACCTTGGGGCTGCCAAAGCCGCGCTGCAGATGGGGGCCGGCGTTTTTCAGTATTTTCCCAAAAATCCGCGGAGCCTTGCGGTCAAAAGCTTTGATCCGCGGGACGCGGAACAATGCCGAACACTATGCCAAAAACACGGCCTGGTGTCCATCGCGCATACCCCTTATCCCAGCAATCTCGCGATCAGCAAGGACGCCGACGGCGAGGCGTACAGTCGAGTCGTACAGTCGTTGCGAAATGATCTGGAAATCGCTGAAGCGTGCGGGTCGATTGGGATTGTGGTACATTTTGGCACATTTAAGGCAGGAAACCCCTTACAAGGATACCAAAATATTATACAATGTATTAATGATGTGCTATCCGGCTGGCAGGGTTCGGCGAAGCTGTTAATTGAGAACCAGGCCGGTGATCACGGCGACATGGGGATGACGATCGAGGAATTGGTCCAAATCCGCAAATTGTGCCGGGATTCGGAGCGCATCGGCTTTTGCCTCGACACCTGCCACGCTTTTGGGGCGGGGATGTGGCGGGGTGAAGGGGATGAGAGCTTTGCGGCCAAAGCCAAGGAGCTAAAGTTCTGGGACGGTCTCTGCGCCGTTCACCTCAACGATTCAAAATACCCGGTATTATCGCGAAAGGACCGTCACGCCCGTGTGGGCCAGGGCCATATCGGCGAAGCCGGCTTTCGCTGGCTGCTGCAGATCGACGCGATTCGGAGAACCCCGCTTATCTTTGAGAGCGAAACCGGGGAAGACGGGACCTACAGAGAGGATATGGAGCGAGTGAGACGGTGGGCGGAGGCCTAGAGATAACCGGACTCCGCTTGGAGTGAAATACCGCGGGAAAGGAAGAACACTATTGATTCATGTATATATGGACGATTTTCGCCGATGTCCGCAGGGATTTACATTAGCGCGCACCGTCGAGGAGTGTCTGGAGCTGCTTCGCTTGACGGAGGTAGACATCTTATCGCTGGATTACGATATGGGGCCGGATGAACCTAACGGTACGGAATTAGCGGCTGCTATGGTGCGGGAAGGGCTTTTTCCCCGTGAAATTTATCTTCATACCTCCAGCATGTCCGGAAAAAAGAGCATGTACGAAATCCTCTATCAAGGCTTGCCGGAGCATGTGAAGCTGCATAATGGGCCAATTCCGTTCGAACGGTTGGAGGAAATCGCCCGAAATTGCAAGGTGCCGCCGCAATCGAAATGGATATGCACGGCGAATCACGGCTTTGCTCCGTATGCCCAGGAGGAGCTGCGCCGCATATTTGGCAGCGTAAAGAGCACGATGCTGGTTCCCGGCGAAGTTTTTGCCGCTTCGCTGCAGTCGATGCCGGAGGACGTGCAGCAGAGGCTACGTCAGGATCCGCCGATTTTTTTGCGGCATGTATTTCTAGTTGATTGGGAATGGTGTCCGGGGGAATCGGAAGAGGTGAATCCAGAGCAATGGCTGGAACCGCTGCGCAAGTATTTGATGGCGGATTTCCGGCTTCCGGGTGCGAAAATTGCCGTGCAAGCACGCAAATCGGACGGCGGGCTATGGCCGGGAACCGCGCCGGAGCTGAAGGACCGTCTGCAGGAATTACTGCAAGACGTGTCTGTTGGGGAATTCGTGGTGCGGGATGCCGATTGGATCATCTCGGTGTTTGCGGGGCAGGATCGGATTTTTGCCGGTGTCGCGCATCCGCAGGATAACCTCTCCGACTGGAACGGCGGTGCGATCCGCTTCCGGAAGGAGGAGGGACAGATCTCGCGGGCGAAGTTCAAGTTGCTGGAAGCTGAAGCTACGTTTGGAATCCCGTTTGAATCGTTCCACGAAGCGCTGGATATCGGCGCGGCACCCGGGGGCTGGACTTCGTTCCTGCTGGAACGCGGTTTGAACGTCACGGCGGTGGATACGGCGAAGCTGCATCCGTCATTGTTATCTTCGCCTAAGCTGACATTTTTGCAGCGCAATGCGAACCGGGTGAAATTTAAGGAAAATCAATTTGATCTGTTGGTTTGCGACATGAGCTGGAGTCCGAAATTGACGGCCAAGCTCGTGACCGAGCTGCTATACGCGTTAGTTCCGGGGGGAACTGCCATCGTGACGGTGAAGCTGCTGACGAAGAAACCGATGGCATTGATTCAGGAGGTTATCACTCAGTTTGAGGAGGCCCGGCTGCAAGTGCAAAGAGCAAAGCAGTTGTTTCATAACCGGGATGAAATCACGCTGTATATGATTAAATATTAATGGAATAAATTAATGGTTTTAAAAAAAGCTTTACATTTGTCGCCAGCCGTTCTATACTAATTCCAAAATTATACATTGAACGCGATTAGGGAAAGCATCCCCAGTCATTTTTTATCGGCCGCATGGCCGGGAAATGATGGAGAGGAGGCTTTCCTTTTTTTGCGTTCAGGAAAGGAGGAGTTATGGCGAGGTTCGTTTCCAAACTCGTTCCTGGCGACTTACTGGCCGGACGTTACCGGATCGAACAACTGATTGGTCAGGGGGGCATGAGCCGGGTGTATCTCGCAGAGGACATCAAGCTACCGGGAAAGACTTGGGCGGTCAAAGAATGCTTGAACGTACCAGGAGCATCGGTGTCCGTCGCTAAGGAGGTCAAGCTGCTGATAACGCTAAATCATCATCGGCTGCCGCGCATTGTTGACTTTATCGACCCCGACCGGGACGGACATTCCTATATCGTGATGGACTATATCCAGGGCGTACCTTTAGATCAATTTATTCGCGCAAGAGAAGGGCGGCTGCCGCTGGAGTTGATTATCCGATTTGGTCTGCAGATCGCGGAAGGGCTGCGTTATCTACATCGGCATGAGCCTCCAGTGATCCACCGCGACGTCAAGCCGGCCAATCTGCTGGTTGACGACAAAGGCGAGCTGCGGTTTGTAGATTTTGGCATCGCTAGAACCTATTCGGCTGGGAAAACGGAAGATACGGTGCAGCTTGGAACGGTTGGCTTCGCGGCGCCGGAGCAATATGGTGATCGCCAAAGCGACGCGCGTACCGATCTGTATTCTTTGGGGGCAGTTCTACTTTATATGGGAACGGGGGGCAGACATACGGTGTGGACATCCGATGCGGCGGCGGCATTACGGGAACATGGCTGCGAACGGCTGCGTCCTATCGTGTCCAAACTGTTGCAGGTTCGCCCGGAGGACCGGTTTGCCTCGGCTGAGGCGGTAAGTGAGGCCTTGGCCTTATTGTTGCGGGGGTTATCAGATGCGACTTCGGCGAATTCAGGTTCGAATGCCCGAATGGCTGAAGTCGTAGCGTACAACGGTCGCCCGGCATTGGTCAGTGTCATCGCTGCCTCAGCCGGGGCCGGTGCAACCCATACCGCCATTGCACTCGCCCACACGCTGGCGCGCAGCATGAAGAGGGTTGCGGTTGTGGAGATGGATCCTAAATCATCAGCCTTTGTTCGGTTAGCTCAACTTCTGGAAGGGGATGAATACGCAGTTGATCTGAACAAGCGAGGGCGGTTTCACATTGGTCAAGTGGTTTATGCCAAGCTGACCTCCCGTGCCGACTATCTCTCCATGCTGTCGGAAGGTTTCGGATGCATCATCTGTGACCTGGGGACGGCCCGCAGCAAGGAGCTACTGGAGGAATTCCGCCGCGCAGACTTGTCCATCGTCGTTGGTGCTGGCGCGGAATGGAGGTACGGGGAGCTCGAACGCTTGGTCGAAGCCTTCAACGTCAAAGGTCAGATCCCTGTATCTTGGAGGATCTGTGTGCCGTTTGCTTCGGCCGCCAGCTTGCGGCGGATTCGCAGGGAACTTCACTTTAAGAGCGTGTATGCCCTTCCTGCGGATCCTAATCCGTTTGATCCCGGGCCGTCGATTTCGGCTGCTCTGCAGGAGGTTTGCGAGCATCTGCTCATGAAGAGCAAACGGCCAGGACTCAGACTGCGAATGAAAGCTAAACCATAGAAAGGGAGTGCTTTAGACTAATGCCCAGATTAAGGCAAAAAACGAAGCAAATGCTGTTATCCGGATTGGTTGGTGTTGTTACGGCAGGCGCGCTGTTTACGGGGTATACCTTCGTGCGGGAAAGACATGTTCATGCTGAGAGGAAAGCCCTTATTCAGGATTATGAAGCCCAGTTGGCCAGCTTACGTGATCAGGCACAGCAGCGGACAGTTCAGGGATGGGTACCTGCACGGGATATTCCTGCCGGCAACCGCATTGCGGCAAGCGACTTAAAACGGGTGGAGCTTCCTGCAAATAGCGTGCCAGCGGACCTCTTTAAATCGCAGGAAGCCATTGCAGGGAAGTACGCCAAGATAGCGTTGCGTTCGATGACACCACTGACGGAGGCACTCGTCTATGAAGAGGCCCCGGTCCCGGACGATTTACGCTGGCGGGAAATGGCGTTTGTTCAGCTTCCGCAAGTTTTGAAGGTGAACGATGTCATTGATATTCGCATTCAATTCCCGACGGGCCACGATTATATTTTGCTGTCCAAGAAGAGAGTAGCGAACCTCAGTTCCGATACGATCACGGTGACGCTGGATGAAGCGGAAATTCTCTCGTTATCCAGCGCGATTGTAGACGCTTATTTACATAAGGCCTCGATATACGCACTCGCTTATGTCGAGCCAAATTTGCAGAGCAAGCCGGTCCCGACATATCCAGTGAACGAAGGCGTTATGGAGCTGATTCGCAAAGATCCGAATATCGTGCAGAAAGCGGAACAGACGCTGAATCTCAGCAATATGGCCCGAAGCGGCTTGGAACGGGATCTATCCGTCATGTCACCACAGCGTGCCAGCGAATTTGCACATAGTCAGACAACCGTTTCGCGTTCGCAAACAGAGGTTCGGGGCGCTGATCAACCCGCTGGCAACATCGTTTCGGATGGAACATCTGGGGACAGTGACCGGTTTGAGCTCGATCCAGCGAAATGAGAGGAGGAAATGAATTGGCATGAAAAGATGGTTGTTCGTAGGGAAGAGCGATAAACGTGACCTGTTACTTTATTTAAGCGGCGTTTTGGCTGCGTCCGGCTCTAAAGTATTGCTAACGGACGGCACGGAGAACAGTAAGTACCGATATTCGATCGGGGATGGAGATTCATATCTTCCGTTAACGGAGTTTTACGGCTTTGATGTCGCTACTGGAACGTCGGGCTTTATGAGCACGATCTCCATGAAGACGAGCAGCGAAGACTCATCTGCAGCATACGATTACGAATTGCTGGACATCGACACGCTAAATGGCCTCACTCCTGAACGGTTGATGTCCGCAAATGAAATTGTATGGGTCACCACTTTCGACCGTTACGAGGTCGAGGTAAGTGCGCAGTGGTTCCGCAGCTTGTTTCAACTTTGGCCGGAGCTGCGGGGGCTGACCGTTCGACCGGTCTTTATCCGCACGGTCGACAGCGGGGTGAACAGCCATTATATTCTGGGCCTGTTAGAAGACCTCCCGCTGGAATGGCGCTCCGAAGCACTCTGTATCCCGTGGGACGAGTCAAATTGGGCTGCTCACTTGGAAAACGAACATTTGCAGCAGTTGCGCCTCCGGAGCTTCTCCCGTTCCTACAAAAGGGCACTTCGCCAACTGCTTCGTGAGCTGGCAGGCTGGGATCACACCGTCGCTAAACGTGCTGTGCGCCAAGCGGAAAGGAGACAAGCATGAGCCGCTTTGTGTTTTGGGATGGCGGTCTTGGCGGCGCCGCCGAAGCTGCTGTGTCTACCGCCGTTACGTTAGGGCTGCGAATTCCGCAGCGACTGCTCCTGCTGAATGAAGGGCCAACTGGACGCGGCTTGGAGGAAGGGATCGGACAAACCGTACGTTTGCACAGCGATACCTTCGGAGAGGGGGCTGTCCCAGAGCATGGTCTTGATGCGCTGCTGCGTTTGCAGTCAAGCGGACGATTAACGGCGAGCAACTTGAGCGATTATACCGTTCCGCTGCTGCGCGGACGCCTTGATCTAGTGTGCGGGACGCGGTTAGCGGACTCGGCTAGGAAGGAACTAGATAACGAGGGCATCGCTGAAATATTGGCGATTGCCGAACAATCGTACGGATGCCTGATCCTTCAGGCACAAAACCGGCGATTAAGCGAGGTGCTGCAGGAGCAGCGCGAAGGAGATGTTCTAGTCGCTGTGTTGCCGCATCGACTGGGAATCATGGATGAATGGTTTGCGGATGTTGCTTCTTATCTTGGCGAACCGAACAGAAAATTGCTTTTCGTCATTTCGCCCTTTGATCCCCGGTCCCGCTGGGGACTAAACAATCTGAAGCGGCGCTATTCCGGCGTGCAAAGGCTGATCGGGATTCCGTATCATACCGGGTTCTCGGATGCCTGGAATGCCCGGAACATCTTAGCGTATTTTCGCCAAACTCCGATCTGGTCGAAACGGAGGGGAGAGCGTGAGCTTCTACTGAAAGGATACTACGAGCTCGGAGACATGCTGATGGAAATGGCGGCAGGAACTACTAGTGCATCCATTTCACCGAAGGAAAGGGGGGCGTAAAGTGAATGGGCTGATGAACGGGTTAATCATCACGCTTCTTGTCCTGGCGGTACTGATCTTTTTGTGGCGCAAGGCCAACATGACGGGACCTGGGAGAGTGGAGCGTCCAAATGGGCAGGATCGCTTCGAATGGTCAGCTATTGTAACCTACATCAAAGAACGGTTGCATGAACTTAGCCGTACGAGCGGATTGGATTGGGGATTAAGCGAGGAAGCATGGAACCGTAAAGCGAAAGCGCGTGCGGAGCTTCGTCAAGCGCTTCGTGGCTGCGCGTATGGGGATCCGAAGGACAAGCAATATATTAAGTCGTTTATCCGCGACATGTTGGCAGGAGATTACGGAATCAACGAACACAATATCGACCGGATCTTGCCTTTTCATCGCCAGGAGCTGTTAACAGCCCAAGACCGCTTCGATATCTTGTTGTACCTTTACAAGCAGCAGTATGGTGCCGACGGTCTAGCGCAAATGATCGAAGACTATGCGCTGGATGAAGCGAAACCGCCAAAAACGTCTGAGGGTTCCCCCGTATACGAAATTACCGGTGAGGACATTGACCGTATCTTTTTCTTAGAGTATCGCCCCCTGACGTTTCAGGAGAAGCTGGATCTCGTCGTCCAGCGGGTTTACCAAATGTATAAGGGCTTCTCGGTGGTGGACGAGCTGCGGGAGATGCGGATCGACGGACTGAGCGGCGGTGTAAGCGGGATTCCAAGCGGATATGGGGCGGTTGAGCCTTCCTCTGGCATTGGCCATAGGTACGAGGGGAACGACAGGTTTTTGTTTGCTGTGGATGAGGATGGGGAGCAACTGACCCGTTCTTGGGAGAGCGTCTGGATTTTCTATCGAGGTAAGAGTATCCGCCTGTCATTTCTCTCCTTTGGCAGCGAAGCGGAGTTAAAACGCGTTTGTCAGAACATCTATAAATTTAATCTGCCAGGCCAACTATCAGAGGTTAACGGATATAAGGTGAACGAGATGCAGGACGGTTCGCGGATTGTGGTCGTCCGGCCGCCATTTGCAGAGACGTGGGCTTTTTTCGTGCGGAAATTCGATATGATTGGCACCTCGTTGGAGCACTTGATCCAGGGGGAGAACGCCGAGCTGCCGATCGGGCTGCTGAAATATTTCATGAAGGGCAGCCGGATTACTTCCATTACGGGTTCGCAGGGATCAGGCAAAACAACGCTGTTGATGGCGATGGTCAAGTATATCTATGCCGCATATACGTTGCGTGTGCAGGAAATGTCCTTTGAGCTGCATTTGCGCCGCTTGTACAGCGGACGCAACATTTTAAGCTTTCGGGAGACCGATTACGTGAGCGGGCAAGCAGCATTGGATCTGCAGAAAAAGACAGACGGTACCGTCCACATCCTAGGGGAGGTCGCCACGGACGAGGTTGCCGCCTGGATGGTGCAGATGGCGCAGGTAGCCAGCTTGTTCACTATTTTTACGCACCATGCCAAGACGTTTCGCGATCTAATCGAGTCGCTGCGCAATTCGCTGCTGAAAACCGGTGTGTTTCGCGACGAACGAGTCGCTGAGCTGCAGGTTGCTACCGTTATTGACTTTGACGTGCACCTGCGCCGCGATATGACGGGACGGCGATATATCGAGCGGATCACTGAATGCTGCCGCCGGGAGCCAGAGAACAGGGCGGGGCAGGAAGGGCAGGGTTTCCAACCAGCGGCGGGAGGTCAATTGACTTCAGTTCATCATGCCAATTATGAGGAACGGGTGATCATGGAATACCGAAATGGCCGTTATGTTGCTGTGCAACCGATATCTCGCCAGACCCGAGAGGCTATGGCCCGGGAGATGCTGCCGGAAGACGCCGCGGAATTTGAACGGTTTGTTGGCTCGTATTGGGGGGAGAAGGTTGGAGCTTAAGTCGATCCTGCTGATCGTGTTGGGAGCATCAGTCCTTGGCGGCATCGGATTGTATGCTGTCGGTCAATGGCTCGGAAGAAAGGAAAATCCGTTATGGGTAGATGCTGGGAGTACGGTTGGTGCCTCTCCTAAGCAAACGCTGGGCGGGATTCGGCAATGGTTTACAGCGTTCCTGCTTAAGTCGTATGCCGCTTGGATGAAGGTGCCTCCGTTAAGGTATTATGCGGGAAAAATCCGTATGCGGCTCGCGCTTAGTTATCCCCAGGACGAGCTGAAGCTAAGGCGACAAACGATGAAGCTCGCTTATGGGATCACAGGGTCATTCGCTGGATCGATCGCCATCTTAACTGCGATGCATCCCGACGTGTTGTTTGTTCTGTCGCTGCTGATCACCGCTGTCGTCCTGCAAGACCTGCTGATCGATGGTTACGTCAATCGATTAGAAGTCAAGCTGCTGGAGCAGCTGCTTGATTTCTTCGCTGCCGTTCGGCATGCGTTTCACCGGCATGGCATGGTACCTGATGCGATTGAGGAAGCCGGCGAAGCGATGGGCCGTGAAATCGGGGTTCATGCCCATTGGATCAGCGAGGCGCTGGTTGATGCTGACCCGGACATCGCTTTGGAAAAATATTATGAGAAGGCTCCCTGCCGGTATTTGAAGGCCTTTGCCGGCATTTCCCGGCTGGTATCGGAGTACGGCGACCGGAATCGCTCGGAAGGTTCCATGTACCTGCGCGGCATCAGCCGCCTGACCGGAGAAGTTCAATTGGAGCTCATCCGCAGAAGACGGTTGGATTATTTGCTGAAAGGACTGCATGTCATCGCTTTAGTGCCGGTCTTTTTTACGAAGCCGGTTGAGATGTGGGCCAGGGGACATTTCCCGTTAATGGATGCGTTCTATTTAAGCAAAGCAGGGATGTTAATCAAAGCGGTCCTATTTCTGACCATTCTGCTCAGTTATGTTCTGCTGCAGAAGCTGAAGAATGAAGAAGAAACAGCTTATCGAGCCAAGCCTACAAACCTATCGTGGGAAGCCAGGGTCTATGCGCACCGAATCCTTGGCCGTTTTTGCCGCCAGTTCGTTCCGTCGCCCGAATCCGTAGCCTATCATCGAATTTCTCAGCTGCTAAAGGAGACGAATCATCGGCTTCGGATCGAAGCGTTTCAGGTCAGACGAATCAGCATTTTGGGATTAAGCTTCGTCCTTGCACTCGGGGGATTCCTTGTGCTTCATCAGCTTACGAAGCAGCGGATTTTGACGGAGCCTCCAGCCGTATCCACCTTTTTTGGCGCTTTGCCGAAGGACACCGTTGATGCCGGACGACAGGAGGCTGCACGAGATGCTGCGGTCATGCGTCAATTGGGCATGTCAGCAAAGGCTAGCTACGATGAAGTCTTCCGCTCCGTCTCCAAAATGCTGGAGGATGCAGAAGAGGGGAAGGCCCATGAAGAGTTATCAGAAGCTACCCACAGAATCCTAGACAAATTGCAGCGCTGGAATCAGGAATATCTCAAATGGTGGGAGTTTGGTTTGGCCTTACTAGCCGGATTGGCCGGATACTACCTGCCGCTATGGATGCTTTACTTCCAGCGTTGGATGCGATTGATAGACATGCGGCATGAGGTGTATCAGTTTTTGGCGATGATTGCGATCCTGCGGGAACTGGAGCGGATCTCCGTGGAAGAAATCCTAGAATGGCTGGCCTCTTACGCGCTGATCTTTCGGGAGCCATTGCATAAATGCCTCTTGAACTACAGCTTTAGCCCTGAGGAAGCGCTGCTGGAGCTAAAGCGGGAGGTCGTTCTGGAGGAATTCCAACGGCTGGCGGACAAGCTGCTGCTGGCGTCGGAGAAGCTGTTGGTTGCCGATGCCTTTGACGATCTTGACAGCGATCTGTCCTATCAATTTGAGCGGAGACGGTTGGATTACGAGAAATCGCTGGATATCAAAGCGAATTGGGGGCGTATGATTGGCTTTACTCCCATGTATGCTCTGGTCTTCGCTTATTTGGTGATTCCTCTAATTTGGATGAGCTTTGAACAAATGAACTTATATTTTGAACAGCTTCAAAAATTATAAAAAAATTTAAGGAGGCATTTATCCATGAACAACGCTTCATCCGCACTAAAGGTTGCAGCCGGGATCTTTTTGACAATAGCTTTGATTACGATTGTAGTTATCTTGTTTGTTTCTGCTCAGGAAGCGACCAAAACGGCGCAAAACAGCTTCTCCGATATCCAGACGGAGCTGTCCCAAGCCTCGTTTACCGTCTATGACGATACGACCGTCAGCGGTTCGCAGGTTACCAATGCATTACGGAAATTCAAGGATCGCGATCAATTTGGCATCTTGGTGAAAACCGGGAAGAACAGAGGCGGGGAATGGTATGGAGATATCCTGAACGTTAATGAATCTGAGTCTTCGGAATATTACGGTGCGGTGATCAATCATAGCAATGCGCCGATTAGTAATGCCTGGGACGAGCGGCTAAATGAATATGTCAATCCGAGCGGCAAGTTCAAGGCGAAGGTGGTCAAGGACAGCTCGAATGTGGTTCGAGGATTGATATTTACACAGACAACGCTACTTCCGTAATGGGAAAGGCTGGAGGCATCATTTAAGGTGATCAATCATGTAAAAAGTCTGGTATGGCTGCTTTTCTCCGTCAGCTCTTTTTTGGCCGTTGCCATCTATATGCTGGACATCGGAGCGAATCAGAACGCATCCTATGACGCGCTCGCGGTGCAGCTACACGGCGTTGGACGCAGCGTCTACGCGCTTGAAGGAAGTGTGCTCACAAGCGAAACAGGGGAGAGATCCCGCGATGATGATCCTCTGGGGGACACAAGCGGCGGATTTAGCGGGAATGATCTCCTTCATCGGATTCCGGATTGGATTGAGCTCGGCGTAGAGATCGAGGTGAATGGGGAAGTTTTGAATACCGTCCCATTTGGTCTATTGGAGGATGTGTTGGAGCAAAGCCGTAAACGCGCTCTGGAAGTATTGGATTTACGGGCGAATTACAGCATTGAACATAGGTTTGATTCATCAGGGAAAGAAGTTCGGGTGATTATTCAAAGAAAGTAGGTTGCAGTGAATGGTAAACGCCTTGTCGAAAATAACGGCTGCGCTGCTTGCCGTGCTGCTCCTGTTTCTGTTTCCAGCGTTGCAGGCTGCGCAGCGCCAGGAGGATCTCCGATATTTGGCGGCGTACCATACGTTGGTACAGTTTGCGGATGCCGTGCGGAACAAAGGGTTCGTCACGCCGGACATGTACGAGGATTTTGTCCATGAACTGGAGTTATCCGGAGGATGGTATGAGGTTGAGCTGGAGCATCGTCATAAGATCTATCACCCGGAATACGGCGATCCGGCTGACCCGGGAACTTTCTTAGGTGATTTCAGCGTCGTATACAATGCTTACTATACCTCAGATATTTTAAAGGTCCTGTTTCCATCCGGAACAGGGCAAGAAGGTGTCCCGTACAAGCTAGAGGAAGGGGACTTCTTCACCGTTACAGCCTACGACCGCTCCCGGAGCCCGCTGGATATTCTATCGGAGTTTCTATATAACAGTGCAGGGAAGAAGGGACCGTCTTTACTCACCTACGGAGGTATGGTGCTCAATGAAGATTACTGACTGGGCCGTGATCTTTGTCATCATTATTGCTCCAGTTGTTTGGCTGGGCGGGCTGCGAGCGGAAAATTTACGGGAGGTTAACCGGCTTGAGACCCGATATACGGCCGCCTTGCGCACGGCGGTTCAGGATGCAGCGGCTTCGTTAAACCGGAACGAGCTGCAGCAATTCGAGAGCGGGTACGGATCCTCGAAATGGATGCGGGCGGATAAAGAGCAAGCCCTTGCCGCACTGCTTCGGAGCTTGTCCTTGAATTTCGGCGTAGCTGACGATCCGGCGGGACAGCAGTCGCTTCTAGCTTATATCCCGGCGATCGTTGTCATGGACTATGACGGCTATTTTCTGTATGCAGCGGACATGGATCTGAGCAGTGATACGTGGACTTACCGGTGGCAGGACAAAAAGCCCTATACATATTTAGACGCAAGCGGGAACAGTATCGCGTTTACGTTGGATAGGAACGTGACGGCTTACGATGCAGCGGCGAACCACTGGGTCAGCGGGCTGCAAACCGAGATTAAGTCCGAGATCTCCATTCCGCTGCTGCAGAATGAGGAAACCTTTGATGCCGTTCGGCGTGCAACGATCGTCCGCCGGATTGAAGAGGATCTGGCCCGGGCGATTCGCGCTCATAATCGGATTGCGGCAAAGCTGGGAGTGGATTATACGTTTACGCTGCCGGTGATCCCGCAGGAGGAGTGGAATAATACGTTAGATGATGTCGGAATCCTGGTGTTTCTGCAAGGCATTCCGGTAGGTGATCGCTACTATAACAACTATGCATTCGGCGGGGGAAGATTAGACCTGGCACCGGCGATCGTTGGAGCAGTTGATCCGACCACGGGGTTAAAATATTACTATCGAATGACCTGTGCTCGTGCCTCGGAGTTAGGTTATCGCGAAGAGGAGATCTTCCCGAATGAACGTGCTGCGGCCGAAAACGGGTATTTTTCGCTGGATTGTAGAGCATTCGAACCTGAAGAGTGAGGGGAACTCCTTTGAATTCTTGCCCTATCTGTACTATGCTTGAAACAAACCATCGAAGCGGTTGTTTCACCGGATTCGATAAGAAGACAAGCATTGGCGAGGGGAGTGCGGAAATTGGAGAGAACGCATACTGAGCAACAACTGCAGCATGAACGCCAGCAACCGGATCGATATTCCCGGCAGCGATTGTTTGCACCGATAGGTCATGCGGGCCAAGACCAGCTTGAACAAGCGAAGGTGTTAGTCGTTGGAGCTGGGGCGCTTGGCACAGGGATCGCTGAAACGCTCGTTCGCGCAGGTGTCGGACATCTGGTGATCGCCGACCGGGATTACGTGGAATGGAGCAATCTGCAGCGACAGCAGCTATTTTCTGAAGCGGATGCGGCCGGACGAGTACCGAAAGCGATCGCGGCCAAGCAACGGTTAAATGCAATCAATAGTCAGGTGCGCATCGATGCCCATGTGATGGATGTTGATCCGGAGGAATTAGAAGACCTCATTCATGGCGTTGACCTCATCATGGATGCTACGGATAATTTCGATACGAGATTGATGATTAACGACATCTCGCAAAAATATCGCATTCCCTGGATCTACGGCGGATGCGTAGGCAGTTACGGAATAACTTACACGATTCTGCCCGGCGAAACGCCTTGCTTGAACTGCTTACTAGGGACTGTACCGCTCGGCGGAGATACTTGCGACACCGTAGGGGTGATCCCGCCGGCCGTACAAATGGTCGTAGCCCATCAAGCAACGGAAGCATTAAAGCTGCTCACCGGAAATACGGAGGCGTTACGGGGCACATTGCTGACCTTTGACCTGTGGCGAAACGAGCAAACCTCAATTAAAGTGGGCACAGCCAAACGGGACGATTGCCTTTCTTGCGGAAGCGAAGCCACCTACCCGTATCTGTCTGCGGCCGGCAACCGAAAGACGGAGGTGCTTTGTGGCAGGGACACGGTGCAGATTCGTCCGGCAACAAAACGGAAGCTTGAACTGCAGGAGATGGCAATGAGGCTGGAACGATTGCAAGAGGGGAAGGTGGAGGTAAATCCGTTCTTGCTCTCTTTTACAATCGATGAAAAGCGGTTGGTCTTGTTTGCGGACGGGAGAGCGTTAATTCACGGTACGCAAGATCCTTCAGAAGCCAAAACCATCTATGATCGCTATATAGGTTAAGGATCAACATGATCCTTTCCGGGTGACCGAATGATTTCCCGGTGGAATGACCATCTTATTAATGGATTGGCAGATGCAGGTAAGGTGGTCGCGCGATGAAAGGTTACATTATGCTTGTTTTAGAGGATCAGGCTCAAGGGGAGCGAATCAAGGCTGGATTAGAGGAAGCCGGCTATCAGGTCGATTGGAAGCAAAGCGGCTCCGGCGTGCTTCGTATAATAGAAGAAGAGCTTCCGGATTTGCTGCTGCTGGGTATGGATTTGCCGGATGATGCTTCCCGGGTCCTTCTGGAGGAAATTGGGCGGTTCGCTCCGTTTCCGCTGATCCTTCTGCTTAAGGAGTGGAACACCGATGACGTTGTCGCCGGCTTTGCCGGGGGAGCCAACGATGTCGTTCCGATCACGATCCCCATGGCTGAGTTGTATGCTCGGGTTGGTCATTTGATTTCACTGTTCAAACGGCTGGGGGATGGCTCCCTAACCGAGTTGACCTTTGAGGATTTACGAGTCGAGCTGCGCAGCCGCAAGGCTTGGAGAAACGGGGAGTCCATTCGATTGACGCCGAAGGAATTCGATCTGCTGCTCTTTTTGATGAAGCGGGCTGGGAAGGTGTGCGGACGGGACTTGATCCTGCAGCAGGTTTGGGGGTATGATTTTTCAACCGGAACCAACGTGGTGGATGTCTATATTCGGCATTTACGCAAAAAAATCGATAAAGGCCATTCGAGAAAGCTGCTCCATACGATTCGCGGCACCGGATATATGTTTGGTTAAACGTAAGCCAGCCGTTTATCCCATGGCAAAGGAAAAAGTCGTTGCGATCAACTGATCTATGCAACGACTTCTTATATCAAGAGGGGGGCTTGTCCGACTAAAGGACGCGACGAGCCTTCAGATAAGTACTTTTCCAGTTGCCTGAGTTCAAATTGGAAATCGTTACCCCTGGCTTCCCGTAAGTATGAATAATTTTTCCGTTGCCCATATAGATCGCTACATGGGTTACGTTCTTACCGTTTGCCCGGCTGCCGCTGGAGAAGAAGACCAAATCGCCCGCTTTCAGATTGGACTTCGACACAGCGTATCCCACTTTAGCTTGTGCAGCGGAAGTGCGCGGCAAATCAACGCCATATTTCTTAAATACATATTTCGTAAAGGAAGAGCAGTCGAATACCTTAGTCGTCGAAGTCGATGCTCCGAATTTGTAAGGAGTGCCCAGGAAATTCTTCGCGTAGTTTACAACCTGCGTGCCTTTGGATACGGCAGTGCTTGTTGCCGATTGGGCTTGTACTGGTTCAGCACCACCAGCAAGCAGCGTACCGAAACCAATGGCGGACACCAGTCCAACCGTCAATACTTTTTGGAATAGTTTGCGTTTAATCATGTTGTAATACCTCCAATTTGTGATTTGACCGGTTCGTTAGTTGGAGTATAACAGATTTGTAATCTCCTATATTTTGGTAGAATGTCCTAAAAACCTTGGGCCACAACGGTTTGGAGGCAATTATTAAAATAACATTAAAGTTTACATTTTATTAAGATATAGAGAATTTCCTTACACCTTTACATATGAAAATCAATGAAAAAACCCTTGAAAAACAAGGGTTCTGCTTTTCTTTCATCTTTTCTTCTAAGGGTCACCTAAAGGTTACAAAAATGATACATATTAAAAAACGAATCAAATGGCTAATCGCGGCTATGAATAATGAGCAACCAGCCCTCGTTCACATGCACCGTTCCGACGGGAGCCGCCAATTGATTGCTCACCGCTAGAGATTGACCTATTCGGAGTGTTGCATTATCTAGCGGGTACATGAATCCTTCTAACGTAATTCCGGTTACGACAGGGGTCAGCGGGAGCAGAGAAACATACGTATATCCGCGATCCTCAACCTGGCAGACCGATCCGCACAACGTAATGTAATTATGTTCATCCCATATGGCGCAGGTAATGCCTTGCTCCGCTGCACGCAGCAACATATGTATATTGGCCAACGTATGATCCAAGCGGGTTCCGATTACGCCGGTTAATACAATTTCTGCCGGGTTTCGCTGGACGGCAAGGTCAAAGGCCAGCTCCGTATCCGTCAGATCTTTATCAATCGGATCGCAGATGACCAGCTCTTTGCTGCAGCTACGAATCCGATCCAGCTCTTCCTCGTTCACGGAATCGAAATCGCCCACTGCCAGATGCGGTTTCATCCCGTGCTCCACCAGAAATAAGGCCCCGCGGTCAGCGCCGATCAAAAAATCATCCGAACGCACCTCACGAAGCATTCCCGGATCTAAACCTCCGCCTGCAAAAATGAGCACCCGGTTCACAGTCATTTCGATTTTCTTCCTTTCCCGAACAATATCTTCTGCTTTCGTTAGTATAATTCAGATTTTAGGGTTGCACAATTTCCACTTGTGGGCCTACAATGGGGATTGATAAATAAAAAGCTGACAATGAAAGGCAGAGAAGGACGGAAGAGATGCACATCTTTGAGATTTTTAGCATCATCGGGACGGTAGCGTTTGCGATGTCCGGCGCGTTCGTGGCGATGGAAGAGGAGTACGACATCCTCGGCGTGCTGGTGCTGGGTTTGGTGACGGCGTTTGGCGGCGGGATCATCCGCAATGTCTTGATCGGCGTCCCGGTAACGACGTTATGGGGGCAAGGGGATTTAATTATGTTGGCCGTGATGTCCGTGTTTGTTGCCTTCGTGCTGCCGATGCCATGGGTTCGTCGTTGGAAACGGACGGAGGTCCTGTTCGATGCGATTGGTTTGTCGGCTTTTGCAATTCAAGGGGCATTGTATGCCACGGACATGAAGCATCCGATGAGCGCGGTGCTGGTGGCGGCGGTGTTGACCGGTATCGGGGGCGGTATTATCCGCGATTTGCTGGCCGGGCGTAAACCGCTGGTGCTGCGCGACGAAATCTATGCGGTATGGGCGATGCTGGCAGGGCTGGCAGTTGGGATGGGGTGGTTCGTTTCAACTGTGGAATTGATTTTGTTGTTTGCGGCTGTCGTCTTCTTCCGGATGTTATCCGTCCATTATAAATGGAAGCTGCCTAGACGGTCACTAACAACAGGGGATATCTATATTGGAACGGAAGCGAAGCCTAAGACTAAAACAAAGTCCAGTTCTGAGCGGGCTATTGTGCAGGATCAGACTCCTTAACGCGCATAAGAGACCATGCAGAAAGACATCAAGAGAGGCTGTCCGAAGTAGATGAAGGTTCTACCTTGGACAGCCTCCCATTTTTCTGGATATGAAAGCGTTATTTTAAGAAGTGTACCAGCGCATCAGGCAGCTCTTGCTGCCAAAATCCCCATAAATGTTTCCCGTCCTTCTCGAAATAGGTGACGCGGGCTCCGCGTTCTTCAAGTAAGGCCTTGGCTTTGCGATTTAACTCAACAAAATTATAGGTGCCTGTATCCGTTGTATAATGATCCTCTTGCAATCCCACGATCATGAAGAGCGACAAATAGGAGAGATCGGTCTCTTGAGCGAGAATCTTCAGAGATGGTTCATAGTAGGCGCCGGACAAGCTGATGATTTTGGAAAACAGTTTCGGATTTTTCATAGCCAGATGAAGGGAGACAGTTGCCCCTAAAGAGTCACCAGCCAGCACCCTTTCCTCGGGTTCACGACGAACCGGATAATTGCGTTCGATGAAGGGAATAATTTCTTCCGTGAAACAGCGGGTATAGGCCTCAAAACGGTTTCCGAACGGGGCATATTCTTCTGTGCGCACTGCAGTATTTACTTCAATGCCAACAATGATGAACGGCTCGATCCCTTCATCTAAGATCAGTCGATTGGCATGTGTCGCAATTCGTCCGAAATTGAAGAACTCCTCGCCGTCCTGACAGTAAACGACAGGATAACTGAGGATTTCGTTATAACCTGGAGGCAGATACACGCGCAGATAACGTTTCTCTCCTAAGAACTGGCTATGGATTTCCTCTTTGACAACGGTTCGTTTCAAATATTTCGAATCTGTCATAGTTCTACACACTCCGTACGATAGATTTTGCTTTTGGATGTTGAATCAAGTAACATTTAGCATGATGCAGGATATCGCTAGCTTACCACAAAATAGATCTGTGTTATACTAATTTCCCAAAACTGTTACATACACAAAGATAAAAATATAACACAACAACCCTTAATTCCTTTGACTTCTAGAATGAAACAGGAGTATAATAATTCTATAACAGAGGAACAAGTTAATCAAATATTCAGTCGAGGTGAAAAAAATGAGCAAGATTCCTTATGAAGTATACACGGAAGAAGTAGAAGCTTTGACCGTGCTCTCGCCAGACGGTGAAATCGTTAACAAAGATAAAGTACCGGCTCTGTCCGACGATGAATTAAAAGAATTGATGTATCGCATGGTATTTACCCGTACTTGGGACGAACGTGCGATCAACTTGGGCCGCCAAGGCCGCCTCGGATTTTATGCTCCAGTTTCCGGGCAAGAAGCGACAATGGTAGGTAGTGAATTTGCGCTGGATAAAGAGGACTTCATCTGCCCGGGTTACCGCGATATGCCGCAGCTCGTATGGCATGGACTTCCACTGTATCAAGCTTTCCTGTATTCCCGCGGCCATCAACATGGCGGACAAATTCCGGAAGGCGTTAACGTACTTATGCCGCAAATCATCATCGGCGCACAAGTATTGCATGCAATGGGGATCGCCATGGGCTACAAGCTCAAAAAGCAAAAACAAGTCGTTATCACTTACACCGGTGACGGCGGTTCTTCCGAAGGCGATTTCTACGAAGCATTGAACTACGCTGGCGTATTTAAACTGCCGGTTATTTTCTTCGTGCAAAACAACGGTTATGCCATCACGACACCGTTCTCCAAACAAACTGCAGCTTTGTCGATCGCGCACAAAGCAGTTGCTGCTGGGATCCGCGGCGTGAAAATCGACGGGATGGACGTATTTGCAGTTATCAGCGCCGTGCGTGAAGCTGCTGAACGTGCCCGCAACGGGGAAGGCGCTACTTTGATTGAAGCCGTAACTTATCGTTTCCGTCCACACTCCCTGTCTGACGACACTTCGAAATACCGGACGAAGGAAGAAGAAGGTCAATGGAGCGAGAAAGACCCGATCGCTCGTCTGGCTAAATATTTGGAGAAGAAGGGTCTTTGGACCGAAGAAGATACCGCTCGTGTGAAAGAAGAAGCGAAAGCGAAAGTAAACGAGCATATTAAGAAAGCAGAACAAACGGAAAAAATGACAATTCCTGGCCTGATCGACAGCATGTTTGAAGTAACGCCTAAACACCTGGAAGAGCAAAAGGCCGATTTTCAATAAACGTACGTGTAAATTAGTCTGATCGTTCTATAGAGGAGGATACAAGCAATGGCACAAATGAATATGAAAGAAGCGATTCGCGACGCCTTGCGCGTCGAACTGCAACGCGATCCAAATGTTCTGATTTTCGGCGAAGACGTAGGTAATGTCGGCGGGGTGTTCCGTGTAACAGAAGGTCTGCAAAAAGAATTCGGGGAAGAGCGCGTAATGGATACGCCTCTCGCAGAATCCGCTATTGGCGGTTTGGCGGTAGGCTTGGGGATTCAAGGCTTCCGTCCAATTGCGGAAATTCAGTTTGTTGGCTTTATTTTTGAAGCATTGGACCAAATTCTTGTACAAGCGGCCCGGATGCGTTACCGTTCCGGCGGACGTTATCATTCCCCGATCGTGTTCCGTACTCCGTTTGGCGGCGGCGTTAAAGCGGCTGAGTTGCATACCGACGCTTTGGAAGGCCTGATCGCCCAAACTCCGGGGATCAAGCTGGTCGTTCCTTCGAACCCTTATGACGCGAAAGGTCTGTTGATCTCTGCGATCCGCGATAACGATCCTGTATTCTTCATGGAACACTTGAACCTGTACCATGCGTTCCGCGAAGAAGTGCCGGAAGGTGAATATACCGTTGAACTGGGCAAAGCCAAAGTCGTTCGCGAAGGTTCCGATGTAACGATTCTTGCATACGGTCTTATGGTTCATACCGCAGTTAAAGCTGCTGAAGAATTGGAAAAAACCAAAGGCATTAAAGCTGAAGTGATCGACCTGCGCACCCTCGTGCCGCTCGACATCGAAACGATTATTGCCTCTGTGAAGAAAACGAATCGCGCTATCATCGTTCAAGAAGCGCAAAAATCGGCCGGTATCGCTGCGGAAGTCATCGCGCAAATTAACGAGAAAGCGATTCTGCACCTGGAAGCTCCTGTACTGCGTATCGCTCCACCGGATACCGTTTATCCGTTCGCGCAAATCGAAGATCAATGGCTGCCGTCTCCGGCTCGCGTGATCGATGGTGTTAACAAAGTGCTGGAATTCTAAATCGAAGAACAAATAGGAGGTCTTTCCTGTGGCGAAGTTTGAATATCGGTTCCCTGAACTAGGCGAAGGCTTGCATGAAGGTGAAATCATCAAAATGCATATCAAGCCAGGGGACAAAGTAACGGATGAAGATATCATCATGGAGGTACAAAACGACAAAGCGATTGTTGAAGTACCATGTCCTGTGAACGGTGTTGTACAAGAAGTGTTTGGTAAAGACGGTGCTGTGTTCCGTGTAGGCGAAGTTGTTGCCGTCATCGAAGCTGAAGGCGATATTCCTGAACAAGAAGGTGCTCCAGCTCCAGCGGCTGAAGCAAGCGCTTCAGCTGCTCCAGCAGCAGCTCCGGCTCCGCAAGCAGCTTCTTCGTCTAAATTCGAGTACCGCTTCCCTGAGCTTGGCGAAGGTTTGCATGAAGGCGAAATTATCAAAATGCATATTAAACCGGGCGACAAGGTAACGGACGAAGACATCATTATGGAAGTCCAAAACGACAAAGCGGTCGTTGAAGTACCATGTCCAGTTAACGGTACGGTTCTTGAAGTGTTCGGCAAAGACGGTGCGATCTTCCGCGTAGGCGAAGTCGTCGCCATCATCGATGCCGAAGGCGATCTGCCTGAACAAGCCGCAGCACCTGCACAAGGTCATGACGCTCCTGCTGCTGCAGCAAGCGCACCGGCCGCAGCCGCAGCTCCTGCAGCTCCAAACCGTGAGATCCTCGCTACGCCTGGCGTACGCAAATATGCTCGCGAGCAAGGCGTTGACTTGTCGCTGGTACCAGGGACAGGGAAAGCCGGTAAAATCACGAAGGAAGACGTTGACAACTTCAAGAAAGGCGGAGCTGCCGCCGCTGCTCCAGCTCAAGCTGCTGCACCTGCACAAGCCGCTGCTCCAGCCCAAACTGCAAAAGCGCCTGCTGCCGCTGCACCAACAGCGATCGCAACAGAGGGCGAAGAAGAACGCGTTCCGTTCAAGGGTATCCGCAAAGCGATTTCCAACGCGATGGTGAAATCGGCTTACACGGCTCCGCATGTTACCATTATGGATGAAGTGGATGTTACGGAACTGGTTGCTTTCCGTACTCGCATGAAACCAATCGCCGAGAAGAAAGGCATTAAAGTCACTTATCTTCCATTCATCGTTAAAGCGCTGGTGGCCGCTTCCCGTCAATTCCCGGCTCTGAACGCTTCGATCGATGAAGCGAACAATGAGATCGTTTATAAGAAATACTACAACATCGGGATCGCAACCGACACCGATAACGGCTTGATCGTTCCGGTCATTAAAGATGCGGATCGGAAGAGCATATGGATGATCGCCGAAGCGATCAAAGACCTGGCATCCCGCGGCCGCGAAGGCAAACTGGCACCTCACGAAATGAAGGGCAGCACGATTTCGATCACGAACATCGGTTCTGCTGGCGGTATGTTCTTTACGCCGATTATCAACTACCCTGAAGTAGCGATCCTTGGTACCGGCCGCATCACCGAAAAACCGGTGGTTAAGAACGGCGAAATCGTTGCTGCACCGGTTATGGCCTTGTCGCTTAGCTTCGACCACCGTCTGATCGATGGTGCAACAGCACAGAACTTTATGAACTATATCAAACAGCTGCTCGCTAACCCAGAGCTGCTCGTTATGGAGGTGTAATCGTCAATGGTAGTAGGAGATGCTTCTATTGATATTGATACATTAGTTGTTGGGGCAGGTCCCGGCGGATATGTGGCGGCCATTCGTGCCGCCCAACTCGGGCAAAAAGTGCTCATCGTCGACAAAGCCGAGCTTGGCGGTGTTTGCTTGAACCGTGGTTGTATCCCGTCCAAAGCGCTGATCGCGGCAGCTCACCAATACGAATCTGCTCAACATGCAGAGGTGTTTGGGGTAAAAGCGGAGAAGGTGACCGTAGACTTCAAGAAAACCCAGGAATTCAAAAGCAGTGTCGTTAAGAAGATGACCCAAGGCGTTACCGGCCTGCTGAAAGGCAACAAGATCGAAGTTTTCAACGGTGAAGTGATGTTTATCAATGAAAACGAAGCTCGCTGCTTCAACGATCATGAATCGCCGCGTTATCGCTTCAAGCATTGCATTTTGGCAACCGGCTCCCGTCCAATCGAGCTGAAAGCCTTCCCGTTTGGCGGACGCATCCTGTCCTCGACGGAAGCGCTGGAGCTGCAAGAAGTTCCAAGCAGCCTCATCGTTATCGGCGGTGGATATATCGGTGCCGAACTCGGCCAAATGTACTCCAAATTCGGCACGAAAGTGACGATCATTGAAGGTATGGATACGGTACTGCCTGGCTTTGATAAAGACATGACTCGTCTGGTTGCCAAGAACATGGCGAAAACCGGCATTGAAATCGTGACGAATGCTAAAGCCGAAAGTGCAGAACAAACCGATAAGAACGTTACGGTGAAATATTCCGTAAACGGCGAAAGCAAAGAAGTTACCGCCGATTACTTGCTGGTAACGGTTGGACGTCGTCCGAACACCGACGGCGATTTGGGTCTGGATCTGGCCGGCGTTGAGTTGACTGACCGCGGTTTGGTTAAAGTTGACCATCAAGGCCGCACCAGCAACCCGAAAATCTTTGCGATCGGCGATATCGTAGCTGGCCCTGCGCTTGCGCATAAAGCTTCCTATGAAGGGAAAGTTGCGGCAGAAGCCATCGCGGGACTTCCTTCCGTGGTGGATTACAAAGCGATCCCAGCGGTCGTATTTACCGATCCAGAATGCGCCAGCGTAGGTCTGACGGAGTCGGAAGCGAAAGAGAAGGGCTACAAAGTCAAAGCCGGCAAGTTCCCGTTTGCGGGCAACGGTCGCGCAACTTCTCTGAATCAGCCTGACGGCTTCATCAAGATCGTTGCTAACGCGGATAACCATGTTGTACTCGGCGCGCAAGTCGTCGGGATCGAAGCATCCAACCTGATCGCTGAGTTGGGTCTTGCGGTTGAAATGGGTGCAACGCTCGAAGATATCTCGCTGACCATCCATGCTCACCCAACCTTGGGCGAAATCGTAATGGAAACTGCAGAGCTGGTCGAAGGTCATCCAATCCACGTCATCTCTCGCTAAGTTTAGCGTACGTCTTTCCCACTTCTTCTAGAAGTGGTTCATCTCCTAAATATGTTGGGCAAGACCGATGTTACGGTCTTGCCCCTTTTTTTTGCTGGTTTTGACTTCATTTCACTCCAAGCCGCATCCGATAGCCAAACAGGATACGTCGACTTTCTCCGCCAAATCCCTGTTTCACTCGTGCGCGAAATTGCTCGGCAGCGGCAGCAATTTCGTCCGCGCCTAATTTCAAGGCGGTTTGCAATCCGCCTTGACTGAGGGCCAAGTTCGCATACCGATCGGCATCACAGTCCTCCCAATGGTGAAAGACGATCTCACGGGAATATCGGAACAGGCCGCTCTTGCGGATTTGCTGTAAATGCTGATCTTTGGGCCATTTATAGGCTTCCTTCCCGGTTTCACTTAGTTCGCTGGCTCGTTTGTCACCCAGTTGAATGAGCTCTTCATAGGCTTGCTCAAGCTGGGGCGAGGCGACCGGCGGCCAATCGCAATCGTATGCGGCAAAAATGCCTCCAGGACGCAATACCCTGGCGAATTCTTGCAGTGTCGGTTGCGGGTCCATCCAGTGAAAGGATTGCGAGCAAGTGACCAGATCAACGGAGGAGTCTTCCAAAGGCAGTTCATAAGACAAGCCTTTAACAAATTGAAGCTGCTTTGGACCGCCGAGTTCCTGCCAGCGGTTCATCGCTACGGCGCGCATATCATCGTTGGGTTCAATCCCGACGATTTGCTTCGCATGATCCAGCCAGATAAAGGAGGAGAGACCGGTACCGCAACCGACATCTGCAATGACCTCCGGGCTGCGGCCTAAATACATCGTGAGGATGCCAATTAAATCAACCGGAGCCTTGGGTCGGCTCTGGTCATACAGATCACTGAACCCGCTGAAACGTTCAATGTTGTTTTGACGGATTTGTTCGCTCATTAGACAACTCTCCTTTTTCATACGCAAGACGAAGGTTATTACCGATTATACCGCAAAAAAGCCTAGCAAAAAAAAGGTTCTCGGCCGCGTAGACCAAGAACCCTTTGCATTTAAATAAACAAATTAATGCCCGATTGATCGGCCTTACCTAAATAATAGCCAACTCCGCCGATTTTGACCCCGTCGATCAACTCTTCTTGGCGTATGCCCATCAAATCCATGGACATTTGGCAGGCCACGATTTCAACCCCTTGCTCCATGGCGCTGGCCATCAATTCCTCCAAGGACGAGACGTTGTTCTGTTTCATCACGCCCCGAATCATCTTCGCCCCGAGTCCGAGCATGTTCATGCGGGAAAGGGACAATTTGCGGCTGCCGCGCGGCATCATCATGCCAAACATGCGGCCGATGAAGGTTTTGGCGACGGGAACCTTTTCCGTCTTGCGAAGAATGTTCAGTCCCCAGAAGGTGAAGAACAACGTGACTTTTTTGCCGCTGGCCGCTGCGCCATTGGCGATAATAAACGAAGCGATCGCCTTGTCCAGATCACCGCTGAATACGATCATCGTCGAGCCTTCCGGCGAGGACGCCGGCTGCGCCGCAGCAGCCTCAGGCTGAACCGGGTTTTCCTTGCGCAAATAGGCTTCGATGATGCCATCCGCACGCTTGGCGACCTGGAGCATCTGATGTTTGGACATGGCGGCCCATGCCTGCACATCCTCATAGAAACCCGGATCCGATGCGGTTACGTGCAGAATTTGTCCGGCTTCCAAACGGTCCATCGCTTGTTTGACCTGAATCAACGGACCCGGACAGCACAACCCGCAGGCGTCGAGCTCCGCATCGGCATGCTGCTTGGCTTGGGCTTCGAATGACGTCGCCGAATGCCGCTCAGTCTGTGGTTCGGCCGGGACTGTCTCCGCAGCGGCGATCTCCATTTTTGCCGTATGATCTGCGGGAAGCTCCTGTGAATTTGCCTGACCAGGCTGGTAATTGGCCATTTGATACAGCTTGTAACCGCCGGTTAGGTTGCGTACTTTATAACCTTTTTGCTGCAGAATCCGAGAAGCGGTATATCCGCGCAGCCCTACTTGGCAGTAGACCCAAATTTCCTTGTTCGGGTCCAGCTCATACAAGCGATCACGTAACTCATCGACCGGGATCAGCAGGGAGCCGGGAATATGTCCGTTGGCATGCTCCAGCTCTGAACGAACATCAACCAACATGGTGGTTTGTTCATCCCGGGTCGCCAAATCCTGAGGCACAAACACGCGAACTCTTTCGCTCAAGATGTTCTCGGCGGTATACGCCGCCATGTTGACCGGATCCTTTGCCGAGGAGTAGGGAGGGGCATAAGCCAGCTCCAGCTCGGCCAAATCCGCTACCGTTCCGCGGAATCGTATCACCGTGGCGATGTCGTCAATCCGTTTATCTACCCCGTCATATCCAACGGCTTGCGCGCCCAGTACCGTTCCGTCAGGCTGAAACAACAGCTTGATCGAGAGCGGGGTAGCGCCGGGATAATAGGAGGCATGGGAGTTAGGATGAACCACGGTGACATGGTATGGGATGCCCATCCGTTGGAGTGTTTTCTCATTGTTCCCGGTAGCCGCTCCGGTAAGTCCAAATACTTTGATAATGGACGTGCCTTGCGAGCCTTTATAGGTGGTTCCTAGACCGCAGACGTTGTCCGCAGCGATCCGTCCTTGCTTGTTGGCAGGTCCGGCGAGCGGGATCGCTGTTTTCGAGCCATTGACGAAATCAACGACTTCAACAGCGTCCCCCACGGCATAAATGTCAGGAATGCTCGTTTCCAGCTTATCGTTTACGAGAATATGTCCTCTTGGTCCAAGTTCGATGCCGGTATCCTTCAGAAAAGCGGTATCCGGCTTTACGCCAATCGCCAATACAACGAAATCAGCAGTACTTTCGCGCCCGTCCGAAGTGTGCACCGTAATCCGGTTGCCTTGCTCCGTAAACGAGGTGATGGTCTGCGACAATCGCAGCTTCACGCCGTGATTCTCCAGCTCTTTGGCTAGGACTCCCGCCATTTCGGGATCAAACGGTGCCAGAATTTGCGGACCGCCTTCAATTAACGTCACTTCAAGCCCGATTTCTCTTAAATTCTCGGCCATTTCGACGCCGATAAAACCGCCGCCGATCACAATGGCCGAACCTGCGTGCTCATCCACAACCCTTTGTTTCAGGCGGTCGGTGTCCGGTATATTCCGCAGTGTATGAATACGGCTGCTATTGATGCCGGGAAGATTCGGACGGATGGGTTTCGCGCCGGGCGACAAAATCAAGGCATCGTAGCTTTCGCGGTATTCGCCGCGTTCTTTGCTGCGGACCAGCACGGTTTTGGTCGCCGGATCGATCCCGATCACTTCGCTTTCCGTGCGGACATCGATGTTAAAACGGCGCTGCATCGCTTCCGGTGTTTGCACCAACAGCTTCGAGCGTTCCTTGATCGAATCGCCGATGTAGTAGGGGAGCCCGCAGTTCGCGAACGAAATATAGGGGTCCCGTTCAAACATGATGATATGCGCTTCTTCATCCAGACGGCGAAGTCTTGCGGCCGCAGAGGCTCCGCCGGCAACGCCTCCGACAATAATTACCTTTTTGCTCATCGGATTATTGTTCCTCCTCGAACAGATGGCGAACCAGTTTAATGACTCGCTCATTCGCCAAATGATAATTGACTTCCAATCCGTTGCGTTCAGCTTCAACGATACCTAAGCTGCGCAGCTTCTGCAGGTGCTGGGATACGGTCGATTGCGGCAGATCCAAGCACTCCTGCATGTACGTCACATTGCATTGCTTCTTATCCAACAAACCGCGGACGATACATAACCGAACCGGATGCGCCAAGGCTTTCAGCATTTCTGCTGTTTCCTGATAGGCTTTGAAATTGTAATCCATGTAGGTTCACCTCATTAATATCCTATCAATCACTATATCGTAATATTACGATATAACAATGCATTTTGCAACTTATAAGCACAACATGCGTTAGATACAGTAGTTAGAGAGCACGTCAAACCCGGAGGTGCCTTTTGCATGCAGAAAGCTGGTAGGTTCTTATTCATGCTATTGACTTTGATTGTGGCTGGTTGTGATCCAGAAGCACAGGACAATGGGGGTTATACAGGCACAGAGATGGAGCAACCGTCCATGACCAAACAAGATCACAATGGGGAAGGTCAATTATCGTCTACTCCGGTGCTTCCTGCTGAAGTAGATCCGGATCAATTGAAGGGGATCTTCGGATTTGCTGACGAAACTGGAAGCCGGATCATCGTGGCCGGGGAGGAAGAGGGGCAGCAGGAGCAGCTGGCTCAAATCACCCATGCAATTGGCGAGAACGGAGTTGTGCTACCCGTCACCTACGATACATGGCAAAGAGGAGACGGCGCAGGTTCAGGAAGAGACACTTCCTACAATTTCGCGCATTTGTCCGGGGATATCTTCACTGTGACCGAAGGTACGGCACAACCGAATGCGACGTATTATCTCTTCCAACCGCAGGACATCCCGCTGGATTCCTTATTGAACGTCGTTACCGATGGACGCTCGGTAATGGATGAACCTCTACGCGAGAAGCTTGAATCCGAGAAGGACAGAACAATTCGGCAACTCTGGAGTCTAGTGGAGGTTGGTTCGGATGCGAAACTGTATTTGGCGTTATTTCAGCCGGACGGGAAGAACCAGTTGTTTAGTTTCGTCCTCGTGCGGGACCATGGAGTTGTCGTCCTAGACTATCCCGCTGTTGCCGAGGATACGAATAGCGTCTGGCGGGTAGATGACCAGGGGGAAGTGACCCCGGAGATGTTTTCCTTTCTGTTTGCGGCCCAAACTACCGGTAAAGGGATATTAATAGGGTTGGAATGGTATGGGGCGGAAGGGATCAATGTGTTATTCCTGCATGGAGAGAAAGATCGGTTAATCGAACTTGAAACCCGATACGGTAGATATACGGCTCCTTTGTAAGCATCTATGAGATAATTCCAAACAAAGTTCCTCCGTCTTCTCCTGTCGGCAACCTATTGGCTTTGTTAATCGTCAATAGAACCGACAGGAGAAATGAAGGAAAAGTTTGGAGGATTGCCCATGCTCGCTCGAAGCTCGTCTATCTTTTATCTGATCTACCTGCTGTTCAGCCTGTTGATGGGGAACCGGACGCTAGCCCCACACGAGGAAACAGCCCCAGTGTATCCCGAACGGTTGGCCGGACAAATCGAGGACGAGATCCTGAAAGTCACGGCCAACGCAACCCGATCGGAGGACGGGTCGGAATATCGTTTGGAAGTCACCTTAACGAACAAAACGGGAACGATGGTAAATATTATTGCCGACTGTGGAAGCTCCATCACCATTGTTCGTAAGGAGCCGCCTCCCGAGGACCGCATATGTGCCGCCGTATATTCCATGGGAATTTACAAACATTCATCTACGACGGAGCAATATGACGTTCCGGTTACCGATATAATCAATGAAACCTTAATGATCAAAATCCGATACGAAGACGAAGGAGTCCGCGGAACTTTGGAGCTTAGCTTAACTGCTGAATCGTGACCCCCCTCTATTTAGGCAGCTTCGCAGAAGCGTTGGTGATGGTCCGGGAGATTTGTTTTTCCCAATCGTACACTTTCGTTAAAGAGGTGTGAATGGTTTTCGTTTGATCATACACAATCTTGAGCTCCAATGCTGCAACAATGGCGTCGCCTCGCTTGACGCTGGCCTTATATCGTTTATCAGCCGCCGAAAGGTGTTTTCGCGCGGCGGCGACGGATTTGTTTTCGGCGGTGATCTGCTTTTTTAACGTTTGTACGGGGGCGAGCGCGTCTTTAACGACTTTGACTTTGGCGGCTTTCGCTTTCTTCGCAGCGGCCAGCGCATCCTTCTTCGCTTTGATTTCCGCTGAAGCAGCCGTTGCTGCGGGCTTCAGCTGATTGCGCTTCAATTCCAGCAGATCCGCCGATTTCTTATCTTTGCGTATCTTGGCTGCCGAAACCTGCTTGCCCAAAGATTTGTACTCTTCCAACAGTGAGGCATGCTTCCGCTGCAATGATTCGGATTCCTGAGTCAGGCGAGTGATTGTGGCTTGATCGATGGCTTTGAGCTTCGCATTGATTGCTGCCAAAGCGTCATTATTCTTCTTGCGCAGTGCTGAAATTTCAAGGCTTTCCTGTTTGACCAGCGTTTGTACAGCGGTTAACCCATCATACATCGCATCAATCCCGCTCAAGGCCGCTTCCCAAGAGCTTGCGGCATACATTGGTCGGGTTCCGCTCATCATCAGCGAAATCGTAATTACCGCCAGCAACAGCAGTCTGATCGAATTTCTCCACTTCATAAACCGTCAACTCCCACCTATACGAATTTGCCATCCTCATAGGAACGCAAAAAAGCACCTGGCAAGAAAGGCGATTTCGCCTGACTTGCGAGGTGCTTCACTCGCTTGAATCTATATGATTTTGGCATATTTAACTATAAACTACCAGGCACCAAAAGTCAATCCTCTATACGAACTCACGTTCTAGATGAACGGGTTCGAGGTATTTACATAGGAAGAAATGACATACTATGTTTAAACTTTAAGGCTGGTGAGCAACATGCTATGCAATTTCTCGCGGTGCGGGCGATGCTATTTCTGGCTTCCGTTCGTTGTTTTAGGTCTGCTGTTGGGCGGATGCCGTCCAACCCCCATTCCTAAAGAACCGGATCTACTACATATCCAATCGATAAACGAACCCTCCACTGGCAAGAAAAAGGTCATTTTTGTTCTGGTCGACTCCCTCATGGACCAATCGATTCAACGCGGAATTGAGCACAATGAGCTTCCCACCTTTCAATATCTCATGCAGCATGGCCAATATTATCCCGATATGATTAGCTCCTTTCCGACTATGTCGATATCGATCGACAGTACGCTGCTTACCGGACGCCATCCGGATGCTCATCATGTGCCGGGCTTAACCTGGTATCCGCATCATGGCAAGAGAGTTATCGGTTATGGCTCTGGTCCCTTTGAAGTTTTGCGCCGCGGAACGAAATCGGTTTTGACTCATGCGTTAAAGGATTTGAATGGAAAGCACTTGAATCCCGATCTGCCGACCCTATATGAGGATTTGAAGCGGAGGGGCTTCACCTCCGGGTCGGTTAACGGATTGGTTTACCGAGGGATGACGGAACACCAAATCGACTTGCCGCAACCGTTACGCGGGCTTGTTCCGCTGGCATTGCCTTTTCAAGTGAAAGGGCCGGATTTTCTGGCTTTCGGGGCATTGTCGAACCCTCTTGACGGGGTGACGGATTTGCCTGACGGGCCTGCGGACCGGATGGGCTTTAATGATCGATATGCAATTGGAGTTGCAAAATACTTGATCCAAACCGGTCAACTGCCGGATTTTTTGCTGATTTATTTGCCTGACCTGGATGGAAAGTTGCACAAACACGGCCTTACAGATCGTGAAGGAATCAAGGAGACGGACCAGCGCCTAAGCGAGTTGCTGGAGGCTTACGAATCTCAAGCGCAAGCGCCCAACGATACGATTCTGATCGTTGCGGGAGATAGTGGAATGAGCCAAGTGTTGCCCAAAGACCAACAGCCGGTGATTTATTTGCCCAAGCTGTTACAGCGGTATCACGTGCTGCCGACTGGCGAAGCCATCGACCAGTCTACGGAAATTACCCTTGCTGTAAACGATACGATGGCCTATGTCTACATTTTGAAACCTGAGATGCCGCTGAAGGAAATCGCCGATGTGCTGAGGAGCGACCCGCGAATCGACATCATTACCTGGCAGGAAGATGGCTGGATTCACTGTGTGAAAGCAGGGGATCCGGCATCGATGAGATTCAAAGCAGGCGGGGATTTGCAGGATCCCTACAATCAATCCTGGACCGTGCAAGGGGTGGAACGGATTCTCGATTTGAAGCGGGAGAACGGCACCGGGCATGCCGGGCCACTCCGGATTACGTATGGAAAATATCCAGATCCACTGCGTCGCTTACAAGGCGCCCTGCAATCCCATGAAGGGAGATTTCTCATCGTCACCGCCAAACCGGGTTATGAGCTCGCGGAAGCCGGAGCGCCCACGCATGCTGGAGGCGGGGCTCATGGGGGCCTGGATGCGTCAGCTTCGCTGGTGCCTCTGATCATCTACGGAACGGAGAAGAGGCCGGATTTTTTGCGTATCGTCGATTTAAAGGCTTACTTGCTAGATTTGCTGCAGACGGAAAGCCGTAAATAAATCGGAGAGGGTGACACAAATTGGGCATCAACTCATTCAAAAGCCGAGGAAGTCTGCTATAATAGGATGGATTAGTAGACCAATGTGACGGGGTGTTAGAATCATGAGAAAATATTTGGATTTGCTGGAGGATGTTCTGAAGAACGGAACGCCCAAAGAGGATCGGACCGGTGTCGGGACACGATCGGTCTTCGGCCGGCAGCTGCGGTTTGACTTAAGCGAAGGCTTTCCGCTGGTAACGACCAAACGGATTCATTTGAAATCGGTGATCCACGAGCTGCTGTGGTTTTTGCGCGGCGATACGAATATCGCTTATCTGAAGGAACATGGCGTTCGGATTTGGGACGAGTGGGCGGATGAGAACGGCGACCTCGGCCCGGTGTATGGGTCGCAATGGCGCTCTTGGGAAGCCCCGGACGGCCGGAAAATCGATCAAATCGCAAACGTGGTTGAAGCGATCAAGAAAAATCCGGATTCTCGCCGCCACCTGGTAAGCGCCTGGAACGTAGCTGAGGTAGACCAAATGAAGCTGCCGCCATGCCATTTCGTTTTTCAATTTTATGTTGCAAACGGCAAGCTGTCTTGTATGCTGACGATGCGTTCGGTGGACACTTTCCTTGGCCTGCCGTTTAATATCGCTAGTTACGCGCTGCTCACCCACATGATCGCCCAGCAATGCGACCTTGAGGTTGGCGAGTTCATCTGGTCCGGCGGAGACGTGCATATTTACAACAACCATATCGAGCAGGTAAAAACCCAATTGGAACGCGAGCCTTATCCATTGCCAAAGCTGGTGATTAAACGGAAACCGGACTCGATCTTCGACTATAAATACGAGGATTTCGAATTTATCGATTACCAGTATCACCCGACGATCAAAGCAACGGTTGCTGTATAAAATTTACGGAGGATGGAGGGATCGATCGGGATGATCACGCTAATTTGGGCGATGTCCAGAAATGGGGTCATTGGCCGGAACAATCAGCTGCCCTGGAGACTGCCGGCGGATCTAAAGTTTTTTAAAGCGAATACGACAGGAAAAACGATCGTGATGGGCCGCAAGACTTGGGAATCCATGGGCAGCAAGCCGCTTCCGAACCGGCACAGTGTCGTGATGACCGCGGATCCGTCCTACAAGGCGGAAGGCGCGGATGTCGTCCATTCCGTGGAGGAAGCGTTAACCTACGCGGAGCGGGGAGAACTGATGATTATCGGCGGTGCGGGCGTGTTCAAGCATTTCCTGCCGCTCGCTGATCGGCTGATCGTGACCCGAATCGAAGAGGATATCGAAGGGGACGTATTTTTCCCTGACTTCTCATGGGAAGATTTTGAATTAGTCCATGAGGAGCAGGGAGTACAGGACGAGAAGAATCCCTATGATTACCGCTTTCTCACTTATGAACGCCGCAAATGATGTGATAATAAGTACAAATTATCATATCATTAATCCATTAATAACATTTCCCCCGAATGCTAACATCAAGATACATTGATGACGGCGTATGAAAAGTTTTCGATCGCCCGTATGGGGTGACTCGCCGACTTTTTATATCATGTGACATGATAACGGATGGGGGAACTTGTGATGTCTACACCAACAGGATTTATGGAGTTCAAGCGCGAACTTCCCGGGGACCGGAGCCCGTCCGAACGGGTGAAGGATTGGGAAGAATTTCATAAACATATGTCTGAGGAGGATCTGCGCATCCAAGGCGCACGCTGCATGGACTGCGGCACGCCTTATTGCCACACGGGCATTGATATGGCCGGCGGGACAGCGGGATGCCCAGTACACAACTTGATTCCGGAGTGGAATAACCTGGTTTACCGTAATCTCTGGAAAGAAGCGCTGGACCGTTTGCACAAAACCAACAACTTCCCGGAATTTACGGGACGGGTTTGCCCTGCGCCTTGTGAAGGCTCCTGTACCGTAGGTCTGATCGGTGAGCCAGTCACGATCAAGACGATTGAACAGGCGATTATTGATAAAGGGTTCGAAGAAGGCTGGGTTGTTCCTGAACCTCCGGAGAAGCGGACAGGCCGTAGAGTAGCCATTGTCGGCTCCGGACCAGCCGGTCTTGCTTGCGCCGCCCAATTAAACAAAGCGGGCCATGAAGTGACGGTCTATGAGCGCGCAGACCGAATCGGCGGTCTCCTGGTGTACGGGATTCCGACGATGAAGCTGGATAAAGCGATTGTCCAGCGCCGCGTGGATTTGCTGGCTGCCGAGGGCGTGAAATTCGTTACGAACACGGAAATCGGCAAAGATATCAAAGCTAAGCAGCTTGTCGATGAATACGACGCGGTGGTGCTCTGCGGAGGGGCAACCAAACCACGTGAATTTAATATCGAAGGCAGCGATTTGAACGGGGTACATTATGCGATGCCCTTCTTGAACGGCACGATTAAGAGCTACCTGGATTCCGGATTAACCGACGGGAACTATTTGTCCGCGGAAGGGAAGGATGTTATCGTCATCGGAGGCGGGGACACCGGCTCTGACTGCGTAGCGACGGCGCTGCGCCACGGTTGCCGCAGTGTCACACAATTCGGTACCCACGCGAAAGCTCCGCTGGAACGGGATCCGATCAACAACCCTTGGCCGCAATTCCCGAACGTGTACACGCTCGATTATGCCCAAGAAGAAGCGAAAGCATTGTTTGGTAAAGATCCTCGGGAATTCTCGATCATGACGACAAAATTTGTCGGCGACGAAAACGGCAACCTGAAGGAACTGCACACCGTGCAAATTCAGCGGATTGTCGACGAGACCGGACGCAAAATCTACAAGCCGATTCCGGGAACCGAGCGCGTCTTCCCAGCGCAACTGGCGCTGATTGCGATCGGGTTCGACGGTCCGGAATCGACGATCGCGGATGAGCTGGGACTCGAGAGAGATCGCCGTACGAACGTGAAGGCGAAATACGGTCAATTCAAAACCAATGTCGAGAAAGTGTTTGCGGCTGGCGATATGCGCCGGGGCCAAAGCTTGGTCGTTTGGGCGATCAACGAAGGCAGAGCGGCGGCACGTGAAGTGGATAAATATCTGATGGGTTCGACGGTGCTGGTATAATCCCGCTTACGAACCACAACATTTTGACAGGACGATCCTGGGTCAATATGCTATAATAGGTACTAGCTTACTAGAGCTGCGCGTAGCGCGGCTCTTTTTTAGATTTAAGAGACAGAGGAAGAGGGGCCCTTAAGCATGAAAACGCTCGTAATAGCCGAAAAACCGGATATGGGACGGACGATCGCCGCCGTGATTGAGCCGAAGGCGAAAAACAACCGATCCTACCTGGAGGGAGAGCGCTACATCATTACTTGGGCGATAGGCCATTTGTTAGGATTGGCCGAACCGGATGCCTATGATGAAAAATACAAACGCTGGAATTTCAACGACCTGCCGATTCTGCCGGATCGGTTCAAGATTGTGCCGAATCCGCGCACGAAGGATCAGTTGAAAACCATCGGCGAGCTCGCGAAACGCTGCAATATGATCGTTAATGCGTGCGATGCCGCCCGCGAAGGACAGTACATATTTGCGTTGATCCAGCAGCAGTTAAAGTTAACCCAGCCCGTCAAGCGGTTATGGATTTCTGACTTGACCAATGAGAGTATCGCCAAAGGGTTTGCCGAGCTGCATGATGCGTCCGAGTTCGAGAACCTAACGCAGGCCGCGCGGGCGCGCAGCGAAGCAGATTGGCTGATCGGGATGAACGCGACGCGTGCGTTTACGACCAAACATCGGGAGCTGCTGTCCGTTGGACGGGTACAAACTCCGGTGCTGGCGCTGATTTACGACCGGCAGAAGGAAATCGAGAACTTTGATTCCCTGACCTACTATGAAATCAAAGCGGAATTTGAGCAGGATACCCGGAAGTATACCGGCAGCTGGCAGGGGGACCGGTTGACGGATAAGGAGAAGGCTGAGGCCATTGCCACGAAGGTTCGCGGGAAGGAAGGGCGGATCACCGAATACGAAGTGAAAGAAACGAAGGAGTATCCGTATAAGCTGTACGATTTGACGTTGCTGCAGCGGGAAGCGAATGCCAAGTTCGGCTATTCCGCCAAGAAGACGCTGGATATCGCCCAGGCGCTTTATGAACGCCATAAGGTGATCTCCTATCCGCGGACAAGCTCCAACTATGTGACCGAGCAAAATATCGACGGGATGCATAAGGTGCTGCACATGCTGAAATCGTCGAGCTACAAGGAACTGGCGGAAGGCGGTCGTCCGAATCTGGTGCATGTCGGCAACAAGGCCGTGTGCAATCCGTCTCGGGTGGAGGACCACCATGCAATCCTGCCGACGCTTCGGCGTCCAGGCACGTTAAGCAAAGAGGAGCAGAACATCTACGATCTCGTGATCCGTCGCTTCCTGTCCCATTTCTATCCGGCGGCGGAGTATAAGCAACATACCGTGCTGACTGAAGTGGAAGGCGAAACGTTTAAAACCAACGTGAAGGAGCTGCTGTCGCTGGGGTGGAAGGTATGTCTTCCTGGCGATGACGGAGCCAAAGCCGGAAAAGGACGCGGCAAGAAGAAGGACGAGGAGGACGAAACCGAAGAGCTGATCAGCGAGCCGTTCGAGATCGACCGTAACCGTCCGGTGCAATGCACAGGCGCTGAAGCGAAGGAGAAGGCAACCCAGCCGCCAAAGCATTATACCGAAGGTACGCTGCTTAAAGCGATGGAAAGCGCCGGGAAGAACCTGGAGAACGAGGAGCTGCGCGAAGCGATGAAGGATGCCGGACTCGGCACTCCAGCCACCCGGGCGGCAACAATTGAGCGGTTAAAGAACGTCGGATACATTACGATGCAAGGGAAAAAGATTACGGTGACGCAAAAAGGCCGGACCGCCGTAGAGCTGATCCGCCGCGCCGGCGTCGAGCTGCTGACCTCGCCGGAGATGACGGGGCAATGGGAGCGCCGATTATATCAGATTTCCAAGGGGGAAGCGGCGCGGGAGCAGTTTATGGAGAACGTGCGCCGATTCACCATATCGATAATCGAGAAGGTGCGAACGCAGCAAAAAGCGGACGCCTCCATGTTCGCGACGGCCGAGACGGAGAAGGGCAACCGGCGCGGAAGCCGAAGCAGCAGCGGCGGTAAAACGGGACGATCCGCCGCCGCTTCGGGGGCGAGTGAGCGCCGCACAGCCCAAGCCGCCGCGAAGCAGTTGCCGGCAGGCAGCCTGCAACCGCTGGCGCCCTGCCCGCGCGAAGGCTGCGGCGGTCAAATCATCGAAGGCCGCAAGGGCTATGGCTGCACGCATTACAAGCAGGGCTGCGGCTTCGTCATCTGGAAGGAGTTCGGCGGCAAGAAAATCTCGCCGGCCATGTTAAACGCGCTCTTGACGAAAGGCCAAACCCAGCTGTTATCCTTCAAACGCGAGGGGGGCGAGGTAAAAGCCCGCATCTCCTTGGTCGATCGCACGACCGGCAAGCTGGAGCTGATGGAGGCGGAGCCTTCCCGAACTTAAGTGAAACGAACAAAACGGACCTCTATAGGGTCCGTTTTTGCCGTTGGGTTTGATGAATATGGTTAAAGATTACACGGGGAACTTCTACCAACGAAGTGACGGTGTGCATTTCCGAATCCCCGTCATGCTGGAGCTCCACGATATTGTACAGCCACTCATTAGGGATTTTGATGTAAATCGCCTTAATCCCGGCGGAAAGGGCCGGCATGACATCCGTCCGCAGGCTGTTGCCGATCATCCAGGTTCGGGAACGATCAAACCGCCGCGACTGGAGAATCTCCTCTAAAGCTTTCGCATTTTTGTGCTGACGAATGTAGATCCGATCCTGAAAATACTCGGCGAGCCGCATCTGCTCGATTTTACGTTGTTGGATCACAGTGTCGCCGCCGGTGTACAAGTGCAGCTCATGGCCTTGGCTGCGAAGCAGATTTAAGGTTTCGACCATACCGGGATACGGTTCGATGGGCTGCTCATAGACGCTGAGCCCCAGCTTCATCAGACGCTCCTCTTCTTCTGGAAGAGCCTTCCGTCCCGTAACTCTAGCGTAATATCGGTAGGTGTCCACCAACGATTCGGGAAAATGCGAGCTGGCAAACCCGATTTGATGAACCCCGGCAACATCGATTTCCGTTTGTTTCTCCCGGATCTCTTTCGTCGAGATGCCATACGTCTTAAACCAATCGGTCATCAGGTCAGCGAATTGATCCAGGATCAGATCAAAATATTTATTGCAATGGATCAAGGTATCATCTAAATCAAAAATAACTTGTTGAGTCGAGGGTGTTTTCATTTCTCACGGGTCACTCCTTATCCAAGACACGCTTGTCTCTACGTATAGCTCTATCCTAACACAAGCGGAAGCGTCCCGCCAAAGCAGACTGCCCTACGATAAAATCAAACTACAGCCGAATATAGGATTCCAGGAACATTTGGAGCTCCGCCGCCCCGTCCGGACGGATACTGAACTTCTCCGTATCCTGGGCGAGCAGATGGATGCGCAGCAAGCCAGCGACCCGCAGACGCATCAAGTCGTGCATCAACTGATCTTTAGGTTCCCCTAGATCCTTCAGCATATCTTGCATCGATTTAGGTTCATCGGCAACGTAGCGGAGGAGGCGCAACCGCTGCGGTTCGGCCAGGGCCCGGGTCAGACGTTTTAATACCATCGGCGGCTCATCCTCATCGAGCTCTGGAATATCGAGCGGGTATTGGATGAACAGCACGTTTTCGTAGAAGACGTATGTATTAATCGGCCGAAAATGGATCGATGGGGTTAACACGACCAAGGAGATTGGCTTCAAAGGCTCCAACACCAACCCGCCGGAGGCGTATTCGATCAGCGCGTCGGTGTCCATCTTTTGCAGCAGCGTATGCTTCTCGGCTGCATCTTCCTCCAGCAACGGGAGGAATTGATTCTTGATGGAAGCCATATAAAGCCGGTGCCAGCATTTCAGCAACGGGATATAGCTGCTTTGAATCCGTTCGATTGTCTCACTACTCACAGTGGGAATGTAGGATTTAGTACGGTCGTAAAGGGACACGACAGAGCTTTCCGCGATGTCGTTCAGAAATTGCGGGATATCCACCGCACCGTTTCGCTCCAAGGCCCAAACGTACAAGACGTCATAGTCTGTGAACGGGTACTTGGCCGCTTCGGCAAATTGTTGCCGCTCCTCCGGCGCGAGGCGGGCGTCAACCTCGGCAATCCATTCCAGGCCGACATCGAGATTATTCACCCATTTTTGTGTCGTATATATCATAAAGCTGCTGATCAGTTCGTAGACCAAAGAATGGTCCACTTTCACGTCATAGGCCATGATTGAACTAACCTCCCAAAGAACTTTGCATTCAGATTCATTATGGCTTGTTCGGTAGTGGATTGTCTACTATAATGTTAAAGGATTATTCGGAAAATATCATTTGGGGAAAAGTCGTCAACATATTGACGATTTTTCTTTGTTTTTTAAGGAGTGTTTTCATTTTGGAAAGCTCGATCAGAAGGACCCATCGTGTATTTACCCCAACCTTTATTCTGATCTCTGTCATTATTATCGCGGGGCTCAGTCAAGGGCTGCTGCTGCCGGTGTTGTCCATATTTATGGAAGAAAGGGGGATCTCCTCCTCCGTAAATGGGCTGCATGCTGCAGCCCTTTATGTCGGATCGTTTGCCATGTCGCTGGTGGCGGAGAAGCTGCTGCGTCGCACCGGGTTTAAGCTCTTGCTGCTGAGCGGCGTCGTCCTCGTTATGCTCGCTTTGCCGGTGTTTCCGCTGGTATCGGATTTACGGCTGTGGTTCATCCTGAGATTGCTTGTCGGGATCGGGGATAGTGCGATTCATTTTACCTCGCAGCTCTGGATCATTCTTGTATCGCCGCAGGACAAAAGAGGCCGGAACATCTCCTTGTACGGGATGTCATACGGGCTTGGCTTCAGCATTGGACCGCTGGGCATCCGGCTGCTGGAATACGGGCAGGCTGTTCCGTTCGTTTTGCTGGCGATCCTGTTCCTCACCATCGTGATCCTAGCCGCCTTGTATTTGCCGGATCGTGCGCCGGAACCAGTTCGTCAGGAGGAAGCCGGTGCTCCGCGCAAGGTTCCGCAAATCTACCGGCTGGCATGGTTCGCACTGCTGCCTGCCTTGCTTTACGGATATATGGAAGCCTCCATGAACAGCAACTTTCCGATTTACGGCTTACGTTCGGGGCTTAGCGCTGCGGATATCGCGGCATTGCTGCCGTTCTTTGGCATCGGCGGCCTGATTCTTCAGCTCCCGCTTGGCATCCTAAGCGACCGGTTCGGCCGCAAAAAAGTGCTGATGACCGCAGGACTCACCGGTGGACTCCTGTTTCTGGCTGTTCCATTGGCTGGGAGTCATTTTATGGCGTTGCTTCTATTGTTCATGGGCGCAGGCGGCTTGGTGGGTTCGTTCTTCTCGCTGGGCCTGGCGTATGCCGCGGATTTGCTTCCGCGTCATTTGCTTCCGGTCGCTAATGTGATTGCTTCCTTTCATTTTAACTTTGGCAGCATCATCGGCCCGAACCTCGGTGGAGCGGCCATGCAGCTAGGCGCGGCTCCGATGTTATTCATCCTTCTGGGCTCGGCTTATCTGTTGTTTTCCGCATCCGGGCTGGTATTCCGGCCGGAGCTTTACAAAAAAAGCGTAAATATGAACAGGCTGTAATGGATTTTCGTTGATTTTTCCAATACACTAAAGGGTAAGAAAGGGTATTGCAAATTTCATGTTAGTTCAAAAAAGGTGAACAACAACTTTGAGTACCTCTTAATCGTAAAAGGAGAAATCGGACATGATCAGAGTCAACCACTTGCAGAAATCGGTGGATGGAAATAAGAAGAAGGTGCTTCGCGATATTACCGTCCAGTTTGGTGCAGGGGAAATGATTGGCGTTGTCGGGGCAAGCGGCAGCGGCAAAAGCATGCTCCTTCGTTGCTTGGCGCTGCGTGAACGCTGGAATCGGGGCGATTATACATGGAACGGGGACAAAGTGATTGAAGGCGGCGGACGCGGCTCACAGAAATATCGCTCCCAATGCGCTTATCTCGAACAGAACCCCTCCTTGTATCCGGAGAAAACCGCGCTAAAAAATGTCCTGATCGGACAAGTGGGACAAACTCCGCTTCTTCGCCGGCTGACCGGGATGGTACGGTCGGACGATTACATGGGCGCGATGGACGAGCTGGAGAAATACGGCCTGCTGGACAAAGCCCACGTCAAAGCCGGTAAGCTGAGCGGCGGTGAGCGCCAACGTGTGGCCATCTGCCGGGCGCTGGTTCACGGAGCTAGCTTCCTGGCTGCGGACGAGCCGGTAATCGGGCTGGACCCTAAGTCGGCGGAACGCGTGCTGGAAACGTTAAAGGAGCTTTGCACGCAACAAAATAAGATCGTCATTACGGCGTTGCCGCTGGAATTGGCGGAGCGTTACTGCACCCGGATCTGGGGACTTTCTGAAGGAAAGATCAAGCTTGACGTGTCCGGACGGCGGCTCTCGATGGAAGAGAAACGCCTGATTGATCTGGTATGAAACGAGTGATGAGCATGTTGACTAAGAGGGGATTATCCGCTTGGGCTGGAGCTTGCCTGCTTCTGATCCTAAGCGGCTGCAGCGTGATCAGCGATCCGAAATCCTTGATGCAAACGCCGCAGCTCTCCACCGACCGTGCATCGCTAATCAGCGTCATTAAGGCCGAGCTGAAAGGCGGAGAGATCGTCTCGCCGCGGGACGTCCGCAATATCAGCTCTATTCGCACGCCTGACCTGAACAACGACGGGATCAAGGAGGCGGTGGTCTTCTATGAGACGCCGGATGAAGCGGTGCGGATCCACGGGATGATTTTAGAGCATCAGGGGAACTCCTGGGTGCTGAAGGTACGTTTTGATGGCGAAGGTCAGGTCCTTGAAACGTTTGATCTGCTGGACTTAAACGGCGACGGCAATCTGGAGATTATCGCTGGCTTCTCCAGCGGCTCCGATGAGCTGCAAAAAGGATTAACCGTATATACTTATAACGGCAGCGAAGTCGAGAAGGCGATCGCGTTGCCGTACAATTATTTTATGGTGGACGATCTGAATCAGGATAACATTCCGGATATCACGGTTGTGAACTTAAAACGCGAGCAGTATACAACGGTTACAACGTATCAATATGACGGATCTTTTAAGGAATTAAGCCATCTGGAACTCGACGATCCGATCAGCGAGTATTATAATGCGGTCAGCGGTAACATTACGCCCAACCTAAAAGGGATTATTCTTGACGCAACGGTGGGAACCCATTCCGCCTTCTCGACGGTGATCGTGATGAAGGATGGGGAGCTCGTCAACCTGCTGCCTTCACAGGATATGACGCTCAAAGGGTATCCGATTCTCAGCGGTGACGTCAATAATGATGGGTTGCTGGAAATCGGTATGCTGGAGAAGCCCAAAGGCTGGGAGTATATTTCATTTGATGAAATTCCATGGCTGTTCTCCTATTACCAGTGGGATGAGAACGAAGGCCTCAAATTCGTCATGCAGCAATATATGGATATGGCTGGACGTTTCTACTTCAACTTCCCGAAAGAATGGCAAGGCAATGTGACGATCGATACGAAATCCGACAAAAATGAGCACCTAATTTTCGTCAAGATCGATACGAATGAGCCTGTGGCGGAAATCCGCTTCTTTACGCTGTCGGAATGGGAGCGCAATAAAGGGGATTGGGAGCTGCTTGCACGGGATGCCGATAAGGTCATCGGGTTCCTCAGCCATACAGATTTAAAAGTCAATAAAGGCGAGACGGAAATTAAACGTTAAGCCGTTTTTTGAAAGAGGGGGCAACCAAATTGAGCAAAGTGCTGATTTTGGAGGACGAAGAGTCCATCCGGAGTTTTATCGTCATTAACTTGAAACGAAACGGCTTCGATGTGCTTGAAGCGGCGGACGGCAACGAAGCGTTAAGCAAGCTGCAAAGCGTTCCGGACATTGACATCGCGCTCCTCGACGTGATGGTGCCGGGGATTGACGGCTTTGAGGTGTGCCGGCGGATCCGCGAAACGAATGAACGGATCGGGATTATTTTCCTCACGGCCAAAGTGCAGGAGCAGGATAAGGTCTATGCGTTGTCCGTTGGGGCGGATGATCATGTCAGCAAGCCGTTTAGCCCAACCGAGCTGATCGCCCGCATTCAGTCTCTGCTGCGCCGGGTCAATGTCTACCGCGAGAGCAGTGCGAAGGTGACGTTTACGTCCGGACCGTTTACGCTGGATTTGATCTCCAAGCAATTTAAGAAGAACGGGCGGCTGATTGAGCTGACCCCAACGGAGTTTTCGTTGATTCAGTTCTTCCTGGAGAAGGAGAATACCCCGCTGAGCCGTGATGTACTTTTGGATCACGTCTGGGGTAAGGAATATATGGGCGATCCAAAGATCGTGGATGTGAATATTCGCCGTTTGCGGCAGAAGATTGAAACGAACCCGTCCGAACCGGCTTTCCTGCAAACCGTGTGGGGGCACGGTTATAAGTGGAAAGGCGAGGGACAATGATCAAGAAAGGGATTGGACGGCAAATCGTCTTACACTATTTCATCGTTGTATTCGTAACCTTGTTTATGGTCGAGGTTATTTTCACGTTGGCCATTCGCATGTATTATTACGATACGATCTATAATCACATGTCCAATCACTCGATGTGGGCTTCGGACTACTTCCAGAAATTCGTCCGGTTGAATACGGAGGGGGATCCGGATTATTTTACGGAAATGCTCCGCACCTTTGAGCTGGATAATACCGAGCTGATGATTCTGGATCGCAACGGCGAGGTCAAGGCAAGCACCAATCCGTTTCAAGCCGACAAAGCGATTCAGACCAGCGATGTTCCGCAAGCGTTAGCCGGGAACGTCGGCAAATGGATCGGGCGGCAGCCGGCGACCGGTGAGCTGGTGATGGCCGTTTCAAGGCCGCTGCAGATCCAAGGACATACGCAATACATCGTCCGCTACGTCACCTCGATGGAGTCAGTAAATTCCAAGCTGCTGAACTTGACCTTTATGTCGATTGCGGTTTCGGTGGCCGTATTGGCCATCGTTACGCTGTTTAGCATCGGATTGGCGAACTCGATCGTTAAGCCCATTAATAATATTCGCGACGTATCGGCGCAAATGGCCAGAGGGAAATTCGATGCGCGAATCAAAGGCAATTACCGTTATGAGCTCGGTGAGCTGGCGGCTACCTTAAACTATATGGCCGAAGAGATCGTCCGCAGCAATCAGATCAAGGATGATTTTATCTCATCGATTTCACACGAGCTGCGCACGCCGCTGACCGGGATTAAGGGCTGGAGCGAGACGTTAACCTCCGGCGGCTTCGATCCTGAGGAGACGAAGATTGGGATAGGGATTATCGCGAAAGAAACCGATCGCTTGATTGGACTTGTCGAGGAAATCCTTGATTTCTCGAAGCTGCAATCCAACGAGATGAAGCTGGTGATCGGAGAGGTGAACCTCAAAGAACTGCTTCAGGAGACGATGCTCAACGTCTGGGCAAAGGCGGAACAGAAGCATATTCAGTTGAAGCTCGAGGATAAAACCGACGGCACCGCCATTGTCAGCGGGGACGGCAACCGTCTGAAGCAAGTGTTCTTGAACGTGGTGGACAATGCGATCAAGTTTTCCCATGAACAAAGCTGGATTCATCTGGTCATCGACCGTCTGGATGCGGAACGTGTGAAAGTGGATGTCATCGATTCGGGGATTGGCATTAGCGAGGAGTATTTAAACAAAGTGAAAGATCGTTTCTTCCAGGTGAATCACCAGGGCGGCGGTACCGGGCTGGGACTCGCAATCAGTCAGCAGTTGGTTGAGCTGCATCATGGGGAAATGGAAATTCAGAGCGAGCTTGGCGTTGGGACGACCGTCTCTGTGATCTTGCCGCTGTTAAGCGACACCCAAAGGGAAGAAGCTGCAGCCGAAACGGAGACAAAGCCTCAATAGAGAGAGAATAAATAGAGATTAGAAATTCATGGAGAGAAGGGAACCTGCTTTGGAGCAGCTCATCGATAAACTTGAAACGGCTCAGGAAACGCTTGACGTCTTACTGGCAGGCGAAGATGATTCGGAGACGGTGCGGCAGGTCCTGGTAGAAGCCGCGACTTGGATGCAAGAAAATGGCGTGAATCAGTGGAATCCGCAGCAATTTACACCGGAGCTGATTCGGTCATATTTTGAAGATCGTGAAATTTACCTGCTGCAGGAGTCAGGCGAACCGGTGGCCTTGTTTACGCTGCAGGATTCAGATCCCGATTATTGGGGCGAGCTGAACGTTCCCGGTTACAGTTACCTGCACCGGCTCACGATCCGTTTGGCTTACCGCGGTCGCGGGCTGAGCAGTGAAATTCTACGTTATGCTGCTAAACGTTCCAAGGCGCTGGGACGTCCCGGCATACGGCTTGACTGCTGGAACCAGAACCAGAAGCTTACTCAGTTATACGAGGGCTTAGGGTATCAGCTCCAAGGAACGGGCAGCAATAACGGACGCGAATTCAATTTATATCAGCTGGACGCTGATTTATATGCACAAGTTTAACACCGATTAAAAGCACATACAGAACCGAAAGGGACCGCCTCGAAAGATCATCCATGGATTCTTTCGAAGCGGCCCCTTTTTGGTTAGGAGAGCAAGCCTTCGGCCCGAAGCCGAGGGGCGTTATCGTACACTTCCTGAAGCAAGCGGGAGGGCTGAGGTCGGCTTACCGGTTTGGCATACACGGTTTCGTAAGGGGCCACAACGCTGATATCTCCAGGCTCCGCTTTGATGACAGTACCGTCTTTGATGATGGCGCCTTCACCGATAATCGCCCGCTCGATCACGACGTTACGGCCGATTTTCGCGCCCGGCATAATGACGCTGTCATTGATTCGGGAGTACCGGCCAATTTCCGTGCCGGCGAAAATAACCGAACGTTCTACATATCCTTCGAGTGAACAGTGATCATGGATGAGGGAGGAAGGGAAGTGGGTGTGACGTTTTTTAACCCATCCTTGCATGAGCGGCCGTTCTCGGGTAAACATCGGCCAATCCTCACGATGAAGCTTCCATTCGGAGGACTCAACCAGCAAATCCATATGTGCTTCCCATAGACTTTGAACCGTTCCTACGTCCCGCCAATACCCTTTAAATTCATACGCGTGCAGCGGCTCGCTGCCTGCCAACATTTTCGGGATTAAGTCCTTGCCAAAATCATGGCTGGAGTTCGGATTGGCTGCATCTTCCTCGAGCTGTCGCTTTAAGAACTCCCAATCAAACAAATAGATACCCATCGAGGCGAGATTACTAGTGGGCTGCGCCGGCTTCTCCTCGAACTCGGTAATGCGGTTGTGCTCATCCTTCGTCATGATGCCAAAGCGATGGGCTTCTTCCCAGGGTACCGGCATGACCGAAATCGTTGCTTTCGCCTGGTGACTGAGATGGAAATCCAACATGTGACGGTAGTCCATATGGTAAATATGGTCTCCAGAAAGGATCAGGACGTATTTGGGCGAATGACCATCGACAAATGCCATGTTCTTGTATATGGCGTCCGCCGTTCCCGTATATTCCTCAACGCCTTCCCGATACGATGGCAGCAAAGTGATCCCGCCATTCTCGGAGTGCTTCAGCTTCCATGGTTCTCCTTCGCCAATATGCTCATGGAGCGAAGCCGCTTCATATTGCGTCAAAACCCCAATCGTATCAATTCCGGAGTTGACGCAGTTGCTGAGAGGAAAATCGATGATCCGGTAATGTCCGCCAAAATGCACGGCCGGTTTCGCCTGCTTGGTGGTCAGCGGAGATAATCGTCGCCCCTCTCCGCCGGCAAGAAGCATTGCAATACAGTCCTTTTTCCTCATTTCATTTCCCTCCCGCATGTTTTGGTCTGTGAGGCACATACATTAGGATATAATGTAGATGGAATAAATTATGGAAAATATCCGAAAGTATTACACATTTTTGATGTAAATACTGAAAATTTTTTGAATTTCTTAAAACAGTTGACGTTCTTTCATCCGTTGTAAAGGTGGTGACAGATTTGTTTGATGCCAGGTTCGAATCAGCATGGGCTTCCGCCGTATCCCCCACGGATATTTACTTGTTCCGCGAGGGGACATTGTATCAAAGCTACCGCACGTTTGGCGCCCATCCCGTAACCGAAGGGGGAAGACGTGGAGTTCGCTTTACCGTTTGGGCCCCGAATGCATGCCAAGTCGCCGTTGTCGCCGACTGGAACGGTTGGAAGGGGACACGTGATGTACTATATAAGATACCCGATTCGGGAATTTGGACTCGTTTTTTTCCGGATGTTCCGGTTGGAAGTTTTTACAAGTATGCTTTGACCGGGCCGGATGGGGAGACCCGCTTGAAGGCAGATCCATATGCTTTTTATGCAGAAGTGCGGCCAAAAACAGCTTCCATCATCACTGAATTGGACAACTACGTTTGGGGAGATGAGAAGTGGATCCAGAACCGCAGCGCACCTTACGCACGGCCAATCAACATTTATGAGCTTCACTTCGGGACCTGGCGGCAACGGCCCGACGGTTCTTTTTACACATACCGAGAGATGGCGGATTTGTTAATCCCCTACGTGAAAGAGATGGGCTACACCCATATCGAAATCATGCCTCTATGTGAGCATCCGTATGATTTATCATGGGGATATCAAGCGACGGGTTATTTTGCCCCTACCAGCCGGTATGGGGAGCCGCAGGACTTAATGTATTTCGTGGATTGCTGTCATCAGGCCGGGATTGGTGTGTTGCTCGACTGGGTGCCGGGCCATTTTACGAAGGATGATCACGGGCTGCGTCTTTTTGACGGAACGCCCCTGTTCGAGTACGCCGATCCGGCCAAAGCGGAGAAACCGGGATGGGGGACGCTCAGCTTTGATTTCAGTAAACCCGAGGTACGTTCTTTTTTGATCTCCAGCGCGATATATTGGCTTGAAAAGTATCATTTCGACGGGCTGAGAGTCGACGCCGTGACCAGCATGATTCGTTACGATTTCGAGAAACCGTCCTGGGCGGCAGCGCGTAACGAAAAGGGCGGCAGCGAAAATCTGGAGGCGATAGAATTCCTGCGGCAGCTCAATACTGCGGTGTTCCGCTACTTCCCGCATGCTTTGATGATGGCGGAAGAGTCCAGCGCATGGCCGTTAGTGACCGCCCCTGCGCATCAGGGTGGACTTGGCTTTAATTACAAGTGGAATATGGGGTGGATGAACGATACGTTGGATTATTTTGAAACTCCGTTCAGCGAAAGACCTCACCGTCATCACTTGCTTACGTTCCCGATTTGGTACGCCTATTCGGAGAATTTTACGCTGCCGCTCTCCCATGACGAGGTCGTGCACGGCAAAAAATCGCTGCTGGACAAAATGCCTGGCAGCTACGAGCAAAAATTCGCCGGACTTCGTCTGTTACTTGGGTATCAGCTGACAACTCCAGGGAAAAAACTGTTATTTATGGGCGGAGAATTTGGCCAATTTATCGAGTGGCGTGATCAAGGGGAGCTGGATTGGTTCCTGCTTGATTACGAGTCACATCGGCAGATTCATGGGTATTGCCAGGCGCTAAATCGCTTTTATCTGCAAGAGCCGGCGCTGTGGGAGCAGGATCATGCGCCTGAGGGGTTTCAGTGGATGATCCCGGACGATGACAAACAAAGTGTGATTGCGTATGTGCGAAAAGGAAAGCAGCCGCAGGAGCTGTTGCTGGTGCTGCTGAATTTTCTGCCTGAGGAGCGAAGGGAGTATCGTGTTGGCGTTCCATTGCCTGGACGGTACGAGCTTGTATTTAACAGTGATGATGTTCATTTCGGCGGGTTCGGGCACCAGCAGCCCAAGCTGCATTTGAGCGAAAAAACGGCTTGGAACGGTAGGCCCCAAAGCCTGACCGTTACGCTTCCTCCGCTGAGCATGACGGTGTGGAAGCGTCAAGCGCCAAGAAGGAGGGCGAAACGATGAAGATTTTGTTTGCTGCGGCCGAAGTCGCGCCGTTTATTAAGACCGGAGGCCTGGCTGACGTGATTGGGGCACTGCCCAAGGCGTTGATCGAAGCCGGCCATGATGTACGGGTGATCATGCCAAGATATCGCGAGCTGCCGCAAATTTACCGTGAACGTCTGCATCATCTCGGCACCGGCATGGTGCCAGTCGGATGGCGGAACAAGTACGGCGGAATATCCCGGCTGGATTGGGAAGGGATCCCCGTGTATATGATCGATAACGAGGACTATTTTGGCAGAGTAGGGATCTATGGCCATTGGGATGACGGCGAGCGGTTTGCGTTTTTGGATCGGGCGGTGCTGGAGCTGCTTCCCCTTACCGGGTTTATGCCAGACATTATCCATTGCCATGATTGGCATACGGCGATGATCCCGCTGCTGCTGCGGGAGCATTACCGCGATCGGCCCGATTACCGGAACATTCGGACCGTTTATACGATACATAACCTGTTATATCAGGGGATTTTTCCGAAAGAGATTCTGGGAGATCTGTTGGGGCTCCCTTGGGACTACTTCACGCCGGAAGGGGTAGAGTATTACGATCAAGTCAGCTTTATGAAAGCCGGCTTGGTCTACGCCGATCATGTAACGACGGTCAGCCCAACTTATGCTGAGGAGATCAAGACCGAGCATTACGGTTATGGGCTGGACGGTCTGCTTCGCTCAATCAGCGGCCGGTTGTCGGGAATCGTGAACGGAATTGACACCCGGGCTTACGATCCGGAGACCGATCTGGAGCTCTTTGCCCGTTATGGACGCAACCTAGAGCAGAAGCGGGCTAATAAACCAGCGCTTCAGCGGGAGCTCGGGCTGCCGGAGACACCAAATACACCGCTGATCTCGATGGTTACCCGTCTAGTTGAACCAAAGGGGCTGGATTTGGTGATTCGGGTAATGGATGAATGGCTTAGTACGGATGACGTGCAGTTTGTGCTTCTAGGCACAGGGGACCGAGCTTATGAAGATTGGTTCCGGGAAGCGGCATGGCGTCACCCCGGGAAGCTGTCGGTCCAAATCAAGTTCAGCGACGCGTTATCCCGGCGCATCTATGCCGGCAGCGATATCTTCCTGATGCCTTCGCGGTTTGAGCCATGCGGCATCAGCCAGCTTCTGGCGCTGCGGTACGGCACGATCCCCGTCGTACGAGAAACCGGCGGCTTAAACGATACAGTGCGCTCCTACAACGAATTTACGGGCGAGGGCAACGGCTTCACCTTCCGCAACTATAACGCGCACGATATGTTGTATACGCTCCGCCGGGCGGTGTCCTTCTACCGCCAGCCCGAGCATTGGCACCGGATTACAGCAAATGCGTTCGCCGGCGATTACGGCTGGGATGCATCGGCAAGACAATACCTCCACATATACGAAAGCCTGAAGAAATAGCGGACGATCGTTCGTCCGCTTTTTTCTTCGTTATTTTTGAATGTGCCGGTACAGAATTCGGAAGCCATAGGGATCCAGGGAAATGCTCATTACCCCGTTCGTCGGCACCACCGCTTCCTCGGTGAGGGCATCTCGCCAATCGCTCGTTTGCATCGGATGGGTGAGGGTGACTGGCTTCGGGGTATTGTTCATCCACACGGTAAAATGCATTTTCTCATCCATTCGTTCGTATACGATGCACGGATCCCCCGGTTCCGCATGCAAAAATCGAAAATGACCGTGACGAAGCGCCGGGTGCTGCTTGCGCAACCTGATCATCAGCTTGTAGAAATCGTAAAGCTCACGGTCCTGTTTGCTGCGATCCCACTCCATGCATTTTCGGCAATCGGGATCCCCGTCGCCGGTAAGTCCGATCTCGTCGCCGTAAAACAAACAAGGCGTCCCGATATACGTAAACAGAAACACCACGCAGAGCTTGAGCTTGCGCTTGTCGCCGCCGACGCGGGTCAGCAGGCGCGGGGTATCATGACTTCCCAGCATGTTGAAGATCACTTCATTCGTTTGATGCGGATATCGCATGATCAGCGCACCCATCTCATCGGAGAAGGCAGCCCCGTCTACACCGCCGTTAAAAAACTCCAGCACTTTATCCGCAAAGGGATAATTCATCACCGAATCAAATTGATCGCCCAGCAGCCAGTTTAGTGAGTCACTCCATACCTCTCCGATCAAATAGGCTTCCGGGTTTGCCTGTTTCACCACCTGCCGGAACTCCCGCCAGAACGAATGATCGATTTCATTAGCGACGTCAAGCCGCCAGCCGTCCAATTTGATTTCCTTAATCCAATATTCGGCGACTTCCAGCAAATACTTCTTAAGTTCCGGGTTCGCTGTATTAAATTTAGGCATGTTGGGGAAGAACCCAAACGTATCATAAGTCGGAATCCCGTTCTCTACTCTGGCAGGGAACTGGTTGACATGAAACCAACCGGCATAAGGGGAGGCTTCTCCATGTTTGAGGACGTCCTGGAACGGAGGGAAATGCTCCCCGCAATGATTAAAGACCGCGTCCAACACCACCCGGATCCCTCGGTTATGACAATGCTCAACCAACTCCCGCAGCAAGTCGTTGTTCCCAAAGTGAGGGTCAACCTGCTTATAATCGACGGTGTCGTATTTATGGTTGGACGGAGCCAAAAATAGAGGCGTGAGATAAATCGCCGTGATACCCAGGTCCGTCAAATCGTCCAGGTGGTCAATGATTCCCTGCAAATCGCCGCCGAAGTAATTTTCACGGGTCGGCTTGCCTCCCCAGGCTTCGACCGGCTTGGGGTCATTGGAAGGGTCTCCATTGGCGAACCGCTCCGGCATAATCTGATAAAAGACCGCTTGCTTCGCCCATTCCGGCACCCGGACTACTTCGTTTTCATGGATATACGGGAATTCAAAGCATTCCCCCGGCGGTTGAGGGGACTCCGATTGAATCCCCGTGTCCAGCAGGTAAACCGTTTCCGTTCCCGCCGTAAGCTTAAAGGCATAGGAAAGGCGCTTGAACTTGGGACGCACAGCGACCTCCCAATAGTCGAACATGCGATCATGGGCCGTTTTTTCCATCGGCAGCTCCTGGTAGGTTCCCGTCCAATCGTATTTGTCCCCGGTCATCGCAACAACCTGTTCCACATCATCCCGTTTGGTCCGGATGCGAAGATGGATCGTGGTTGAATCATAGGCATACGCCCATTTATCCCGGGGCACATGGTAGAGCGCTTCAAGCAGCACGGATTGGCGCCTCCTCTCGTAAATTCGCTAGGGATGGTGATGATGTTCATTATTCCCCAAGGCAGCAAGGAGCATGAACCCAATGTGAAACATAATTCAGGATTGAATTGACCAAAGTATGATAAATAGGGATTTGCGAGGTTCAATAGGGCAGATCTGTGAAAACTTTTGTATATCATGAAAATTGTTTTGCATATATATGCATTCTGATTTATAATTAGCCCAGTAATCATCATCGAGTGTAATAAGTAAAGCAGAATAGGAGAGAAAAGCATGAAAAAATGGGGCATGTTATTCATAGCGGTCTTGATGGTAACCATGGTGCTGGCCGCTTGTGGTCAGGAAAAAAATAACAGCGGCAACGCGGCAAACAACGCCGGCCAAGCCGCGAACCAAAATGAGACTCAAGCGGGCGGAGACCAAACCGAACCGGCTAAGAAACTGATCGTAGGGATGAGTGCGGACTTCCCGCCGTATGAATTCCACATTAAGAACGACAAAGGCGAAGACGAAATCGTTGGTTTCGACGTAGAAATCGCTAAGGAAATCGCTAAGGATCTGGGCGCTGAGCTGGAGATTAAAGACTTGAAATTCGATACGTTGCTGAACGAGCTGTCGAGCGGACGTGTGGATCTCGTCATTTCTGGACTCAGCCCAACTCCAGAACGTGCTGAACAAATCGACATGTCGCAAATTTACTACAAAGCGGAGCAAGCTGTGGTGACTCGTGAAGCGGACAAAGACAAGTTCAGCACAATGGAATCGCTGGAGGGCGCGAAAATCGGCGTTCAACAAGGTTCCATTCAAGAAGAAATGGCGAAGGAAATTCCGAATGCCAAACTAACCTCGCTGGCTAAAATCAATGACATCATTATGCAGTTGAACTCCAACCGTGTAGATGCTGCTATTTTGGAAGGTCCTGTCGCAGAATCGTTCGTTAAGAACGTTAAAGGCCTGGTCATCACCGATGCCAAGCCGGTAACTGAGGATGAAGGCTACGTGATTGGCATTAAGAAAGGCAACCAAGAGCTGTTGGATCAAGTGAATAAGACGCTCGATCGCTTGATTAGCGCAGGCAGCATCGATCAATTCGTTGCCGAAGCTAGCGAACTGGCCGAAAAATAATCACGATATCCATCCACAGAAAATAGCGAAGCTTTCGCTATTTTCTGTTTTTTTGCTTAAGGGTTTAAGGTAAAGGAGGAGGAAGGAAGGCGTTATGGACTTAATTTCAATGTTTATGGAATACCGCAGTTACTTCTTGGCCGGTGTTCAGTATACCCTACTCTTGGCAGCGATCAGCGTGATATGCGGCTTCTTTCTTGGTTTGTTGATCGCACTATTGCGCATGTCGCCATGGGGGATCCTACGGTTTCTGGGGCATGTGTGGGTTGAATTTCTGCGTGGCACCCCAATGATGGTACAGCTGTTGATTATTCACTACGGGTTCGCATTTATGTTTGATATTAATTTCACCCCGATTCAGTCAGGTGCGATTACATTGTCCATTAACAGTTCGGCTTATTTGGCGGAAATTTTCCGTGCCGGCATTCAAGGTGTCGATCGGGGACAAGGGGAAGCGGCCCGTTCCTTGGGGATGACCAAAGGGATGGCTATGCGCCATATCATCATTCCGCAGGCGATCAAATCGGTGCTTCCCGCGATTGGCAACGAGTTTATTACGATCATTAAAGAATCGTCGATCGTATCGATCATCGGTACGGCCGAGCTGATTTATCAAGCACAGTCCGTCGTGACGATTACGTACGATGGGATGACGCCTTATTTGATCATCGCCATTATGTACTTTATTCTGACATTCACGCTGTCTCGGATTTTGGGCGTGTTCGAAAGGAAGTTGAAGACCAGTGATCACCGTTAAAGGTTTGCATAAAAAATTCGGCCAACTCCATATTTTGCGCGGGATCGATCTGGAAATCTCCAAAGGCGAAGTTGTCGTCGTCATCGGTCCTAGCGGGTCGGGGAAAAGTACGTTTCTCCGCTGCCTGAACCTGTTAGAGGTTCCGACCGAAGGGGAGATCACCTTTGAAGGCGCTTCGATCACCGCCAAGGGACATGACATCAATAAAACCCGCGAGAAAATGGGGATGGTGTTCCAGCACTTTAATCTATTCCCGCACAAGACCGTGATCGACAACATTACGCTCGCGCCGATTCGCGTGAAGAAGCTCGATAAAGGCAAAGCGGAAGCGATCGCCATGGACCTGCTTCGCACGGTTGGACTGGAGGATAAGCGGGACGCCTATCCGGCGCAGCTCTCCGGCGGACAGAAGCAGCGGATTGCGATTGCCCGCGCATTGGCTATGGAGCCGCATGTGATGCTGTTTGATGAACCGACGTCGGCCCTGGACCCGGAAATGGTCGGAGAGGTGCTTGACGTTATGAAGAACCTGGCTGAACGGGGAATGACGATGGTTATCGTTACGCATGAGATGGGATTTGCCCGTGAGGTTGGCGACCGCATCCTGTTTATGGATCAAGGTGTCATTCTGGAGCAAGGTACGCCGCAAGAGGTGTTTGGGGCGCCGAAGCATCAGCGTACGCAGGATTTTTTAAGCAAAGTATTATAAATCTTAAGGACCGTCCGAGCTTCCATTCGGGCGGTTTTTTGTCCTCCGATGGATCGAACGTACGATCTAAATTTACACTCTTTTTACCTTTGAACACAAAAATGTAACCAGTCCAATCAAGCAATTCCGCCGTTTGGTGGGATTTACCTGACCTATTGGTTACAAAATTGTGATATATTAAGTAGGCCGAAACCTGAACTTGAGGTGCGGGGGACGAAAGATGAAAACAGGGGCTGCCTAGCTGACTGTTTTCTTGGGGTGAAGCGTATCGAAGCGATGCGCCGGGAATGATCCTTTTTCCCGAATCCGACAACTAACTCCGCAGGCGCAGTAAAAAGGAGGGCAATTCATTTGAATACTCGTATTTGGTCTAAAATTGCAGCAACGGCGCTGATCGCCGCAAGCCTTACGATTCCGATGCAGACGACTTCCGTCCATGCAGACGCGGTACATAAAGCCGTGGAAGGAGATACTTTTTATCTTCTTGCCAAAAAATATGGCGTAGATATGAATAAGCTCATGGCTGCCAACCCATCCATCAATCCGAAAAATATTTACGCTGGTTTAAAAATCACCATTCCGGGAGTTCAAACCCAAACGACGGGAGTTGCTTCCGCTGCTCCGGCGAAGAAGGAGAGCGCAGCTACGACAACTGCTTCCGCTTCCAAGCTCAAGGTCATGTCTACCGGGAACGTGGTTGAAGCATGGGGGAAAACCTTTACTTACTCGAAAACGATCAATGTGAAAGCATCGGCGTATTCGGCATCAGCTAGTGAGAATGGAAAATGGGGCGCGGTTGACTACTTCGGCAACCCGCTGAAGCTTGGTACCATCGCTGTTGATCCGAATGTCATTCCGATGGGCACAAAGGTGCTGGTGACCGGCCACAACCATGACGGTCTGCCGGATCAGGCTTTTGTAGCTACGGCCACCGATCAGGGGGGCGCAATCAAGGGTAACCGGATTGATATCTTTATTCCCGGCAGCGCAGCAAATGCGAAATCGTTTGGTTTCCAAGATGTGACGCTTTACGTATTAAATTAAACACCTTGTTTAAAAAAGTCGGTCAGAATGTATCCTGGCCGACTTTTTGTGCTTGCTGGCGAAGTGCCTGATTTTCAGAAGATTCCCAATACATCAGCGGTATTTGGTCGTATGCAGCAGCTCGGAAAGATCAACGAATTGATACCCCTGTGCCTGCAAGGCGTCGATGATCTTCGGCAAAGCCTGGATGGTGCCGGTTAAGTCGGAGCCAACGCCGCCGCCTGAGTGCTGAAGGATGATCGAGCCGGGCCCCGCCGTGCGCATCACGTTGGAGATCACTTTGTTCTTGTCGATCCCTTTCCAATCCTGTGAATCCACATTCCAATTGACGAGGGTGTAGCCGTTCTTTTTCGCCCATTGAACCTGTTCTTCCTTGATTTCTCCATAAGGCGGCCGAATCAGCTGGGGACGGTATCCAACGACGTTCTGGATAATTTTCTCCGTGCGTAAAATCTCGCTCTGGAACTGCTTAATGGAGCGGTTGCGGAAGTTCGGATGATTAAAGGAGTGATTGCCGATGAGATGGCCTTCGTGATGCATCCGCCGTAACAGGCCGGGAAACTTCTTAGCCCGTGCACCAACAACAAAGAAGGTGGCTTTGACCCCTTTCCGGTGAAGCACGTCCAAAATTTGCGGCGTAAACCGCGGATCCGGACCATCATCGAAGGTCAGTGCAATCTGCTTCACCTCCGGCCCCCGGAAGATGAAGGTTTCTGAATATTTGCGCCGCAGCTCACCAAGATCTGCCGGCTTGGCACCTGCGGGCACGAGTGCCGCCTTCTTGTCCGCCTGGTCCCCCTGAGATTCTGGCCCTCTGTTTTCGAGATCCAGTGCGGCGGCTTTGACGGGATAAAATTCCGTCCCGCCCACCATGATCAGAGAAGCGGTCATGCAGCAGACCAGAGCATTCTTAAGCTGAATAAGCAATTTGAAGTCCCCCTTCAACCCAAAACTGTACATGTTCTCTAGTATCCCCTAACTTTTTCAGATCATGATGGATTGTGAAAAATTGCGCTGATTTCCTCTCATGATTCGCTGTGAGAGATGTCACAGACGATCCCGCTAAAAAATTGCATCCTTTGATGAAGTGTAATCAAATGGGGTGGGGTGAACATATGGCAATCGTAGTGGCTAACGAGGAAATATCACCAGGGGTGTTCAAACTGTCCGTACAAGGGCGATTTACGGGAAAAATGGGGCAATTCTACATGTTGCGTGCAGGAGAACGCTATCCGTTACTGTCCCGACCGATCAGTATCTTTGATCTCGAAGAGGATCGGCTGGATTTCTTGATCCGGGTTGCGGGGGTAGGTACGACCCGGTTATCTGAACTGAAGCAAGGCGACCGATTGACCTTGGACGGGCCGTTTGGTAACGGGTTTCCGCCGCTGGAGGGAAGAACCGCCTTTGTAGGCGGTGGCATCGGCATCGCTCCGTTTTATTATGCGCTTAGGGAAGCACCGCAGGCAGACGTATATCTCGGTTACAGCCGCGAGCCTTATTTGGTAGAGGAGTTCCGTGCGATGTCCCGCGGCAACGTGACGGTGGATGTAGGCGGCTCGATTCTAGAGAAAGTGGATTTTCGGGCGTACGATACGGTAATTGCTTGCGGGCCTCATCCGATGTTGCATGCCGTCCAGCGCAAACAGGCGGAAAGCGGCGGCCAGGCCAAGGTATACGTCTCCTTGGAGAATCGGATGGCATGCGGAATCGGTGCTTGCCTTGTCTGCAGCGTGAAATGCAGAGACGTCCGGAAGAAGGCTTGCGCTGACGGGCCGGTATTTTTGGCGGAAGAGGTGATGTTTGTATGACGGATTTATCGTGTCGCCTCGCTGGAGTCTTTTTTAAAAATCCGATCGTGATGGCCTCTGGAACGTTTGGCTTTGGTCAGGAATATGGTGCGATTTATGATATCAATCAACTAGGCGGGTTGTCCGGAAAAGGGTTGACGCTGCATCCAAAGGCAGGGAACGAAGGCGTTCGCGTAGCTGAGACAGCGTCGGGGATGTTAAACAGCGTTGGATTGGAGAATCCGGGCATCTACGCCTTCCTGCGTGAGGAATGTCCGAGATGGGAGCAGCTGGATCTGGTACGGATCGTGAATTTGGGTGGGAATACGATTGAAGAGTACGTGGAAGGTGCGAGGCTGATCGATGAGGATGCGGCTTGGCGAAGACGGGAAGGCAGAACCGCTGTTGACATGATCGAGCTGAATATTTCCTGCCCGAACGTCAAAGCCGGGGGCATGGCGTACGGGATCAAAACGGAGATCGCCCGGCAGGTCGTTCGCGAGGTTCGGGCTGCGACGACGCTGCCGCTGATCGTCAAGCTGTCGCCCAACGCCGAGGATATCGTGGGCATGGCGGTGATGTGCCAGGAGGAACAAGCGGATGGCGTTTCGCTGATCAATACGTTTTCGGCGATGAAAATCGACATTACCAAGCGTAGGAGCGTGTTCGACAATCTGTATGCCGGTCTGTCCGGTCCGGCAATTAAGCCAATCGCTTTGCGGATGGTGCATCAAGTCTGTCAAGCCGTAACCCTGCCGGTAATGGGGATGGGCGGCATCAGCTGCGCAGAGGACGTCGTTGAGTTTATTATGGCCGGCGCTGCCGTCGTTCAGGTGGGGACGCATAACTTCGTTCATCTTCGAGCGGGAGAGCAACTGGTCGCTGACCTTACGGCCTGGATGGAGGCTGAAGGGGTTCAAACCTTGGACGAAATTCGCGGAATCCTATAAAATAAAGGGCATACTGTTGTGGAAGGAGCTGCGGAAATTGTCATTTGAGGATATTAAGCTGGAAGCGATCCCGGTTGGCCGCGATTTACTGCTGCTGATAACCGGTGGCGTATCACATATCGGAGCGGCGTCCACCGCTTATCAAGCAGGGGGAGACATTGAAGTATTGACCTCCGCCGTACCGGGACATAAAGAACACACCTTAACCGAGGAATATGCCCGTCGCGCATCGGAGGCACTCGGCCGAACCGTCACTGTGGTCATGGGGATTCATTACGACAATTTAAGCAAAGAAGAAATTATGGAGATTGCAAAGAAAACCTCCGAGATGCTGGATCAATATTTACAGGAGCAGCAAGGGAATGGAGTTGACCGGCAATGAAGTCAGCGGACCAGGCGAAGTTTCGTCGCAAAGCGTTGCCGGTACCTGAAGCCCAGGCAATCGTTCTGCCCTACGCTAAGGAGACAGAATCGGAGACCGTTCCGCTGCCGGAAGCGCTAGGTCGAATCTTGGCGGAGCGGGTAACTGCACCGCATGCATACCCGCATTTTCGCCGTTCAGGGATGGATGGGTTCGCCATTCTGAGCCGAGATACGGTGGGCTGTCATTCCGAACATCCGGTCTTCTTGGAAGTCGTAGACGAGATTCCTGCCGGCTCCGTTCCAACCGTGAAATTGAAGCCAGGGCAAGCAGCCCGGATCATGACCGGGGCGAAAGTTCCCGATGAAGCGGACGCTGTGGTGATGTTTGAGATGACCGAGTCCATTATCCGGGAGGGTAAGCCTTATATCCAATTGATTCGTGAAATTGAGTCGGGGAAGAACATCACGCCAGTTGGCCTCGAATTGTCGGAGGGAGACGTGATCCTCGAGCCTGGCCGCAGGCTGTCAGCCGGTGAACTCTCCGTGCTGGCGACGTTTGGCATTCACCGCGTTCCGGTGAAGAAACGGCCGCGAGTTGCCGTCTTCTCCACAGGCTCAGAGCTGCTGCGGATCGATGAACCGCTCCAGGACGGACGTATCCGTAACAGCAATACCTATATGCTGTACAGTCAAATCTTCGAAGCGGGCGGCGAACCGATCCTGTTGGAGGCGATCGAGGACGACTTGACCCAAGCCAAAGCGCAGGTGGAAGCAGCCATCGCCAATTACGATCTGGTTGTAACCACAGGTGGAGTGTCTGTGGGCAACTACGATATCATGGCCGACCTGTTGTCGAGCGACAGCGTTGAGATGTTGTTTAACAAAGTCACGATGCGGCCAGGCAGCGTCACGTCTGCGGCAGTGAAGGACGGCAAGCTGTTGTTCGCGTTGTCCGGCAATCCCGGGGCTTGCTTTGTTGGCTTCGAGCTGTTTGTCCGCCCGGCAATCGGCCGGATGATGGGGGTTCCGAAGCCGTTCTTGCCTGAGTTAACAGCCGAACTGGCCCGTCCTTACAGAAAAATCAACAATTTTACCCGGTTCGTACGCGGCCGGTTGGAGGTTCGGAAAGGCAAGCTTTACGCGATTCCGGCGGAGCTGGATGAATCGGGCGTGATGATCACCATCAAGGATAGCGATGCATTAATCGTGATTCCTCCTTCTAACACGGGGATGCAAGCGGGCGAACAGGTGACGGTACTGAAGCTGCCAGGCAGCGATTTCTGATGCGGTTTGTTGATAGGCAGGACGAGGGAGGAAACGGGCGTGGTACCGGTAGTACAGATCGTCGGTTATAAAAACAGCGGGAAAACAACGCTCATTACCCGGCTGGTGAAGATATTTAATGGCATGAATCTTCGCGTGGCCGTTATCAAACATGACCTGCACGGATTTGAAGCCGATCGAGAGGGGACCGATTCGTTTCGCTTTCGAGAGGCGGGAGCGGCGGCGGCTGCGATTACTTCGCCATGGCGAACGGCCGTTTTTGAGGAGCAGGAAACATCGCTTGCGAAGCTGATTGAGCATTTTACTGAATATGATTTGATCTTGGTTGAAGGCTTCAAACATGAAACGTATCCGAAAATGGTCCTGCTGCGCTCCGCAGAGGACGAGCCGTTGATCCAGGAACTGCAGCAAGTCATCGCCATTGTCCAGAAGGAGGCGGACTTCCCCGCCAACGAGTCGGGGCCACGCCGGTTTCAACGGGATGAGGTCGAGCATATGGCGGAGTACATACGACAAAACTGGATGTAGGCTAATGCAAAGAGGACTTCCTGCCGTTGAGACGGGAAGTCCTCTTGTTGTATGCAACCTGCTAACCGCTGACCCGGCGCTCAATCGCTTCGGACATCGTCTTGTCCGTAAGATGCGCATACACCTCGGTCGTTTCGGTTGAGGCGTGACCGAGCTGCTCTTTGGTCTTGTAAATATCGTTCTGCAAATAATAGTCGGTGGCGAAGGAATGCCGTAGCTTATGAACCGTCAGGTACGGCTTGCCGAAACGTTTGGCGTACTTGATGATCATCGCTTGGATCGCGCGTTTGGTCATCCGTTTTCCTTCTTTTTGTCCGTTGGGTATGGCCACAAACAGGGCCTTCTCCCGCTTGGGCGTACGGTATCGCGCCTGCCGAAGCGTCAGATAGGCGGCCAAATCGTCCCTGCACTGCTCTCGGAAGTACACCGGCGTTTTGAACGACTCGTCGTTGTTGCCTTTCCGATAAACATAAATCAGCTTATTCGCCAGGTCCAAATCATCGATATTCAGGTTGACGACCTCGGAGACGCGTAATCCGGAATTCAGAATCAAGCTGGCGATGCAGGCATCGCGCTCCTTGTTCAGCTCATACGCATAAAGCGCCTGTTTATTGTCTGCAATATCCCGGCCATATCCTTCGGCGATGTAGGCGATAAATTCGGTTAACTCGTCTTCTTCCAAAATTTTGCCCTTGAGTTTAGCCGCTGTATCCTTCGGTTTATGGATCCGTTTGATTTCCACCTTCGCCATAATGTTTCGTTTTAACAGCGGGTAAAAGTTCTCGTCCTCGGCAATTTGGCTGAGATAGTGGAACAACGAGCGCAAGGAGGACATTTTTCGCGAGACCGTAATTTTGGAGTTGGTGCTTTCGGTTCGTGTGGTTAAGTGAAGCCGATACCCCACAATGCTCTCCATATGCAGAGTCTCCAGATCGTGGAGTGTGACTTGGGCGTTCGTCTGCGCTGCAGTTAAGCCTTCCGCCCGCAGCCAGCTGAAGAACTGTTCGTAATCCCGTACATACTCTAAAAGTGTAGAAGGGGAGAGATCCGGCAGCTTATAATCGATAAACTGCTGCACGAACCAGGGCATATGTACAACCTTCTCATCCAGTTTCTTGCGGTCGATCGCTTTTTGAATTTGCATGGGAGTACCTCCTGAATGGCTGATTATCGATGAGAGCCACGAACGTAGAAAATATAATCTGGTTCCCCGTGCGTTTGCGGTACCTCGCGGATCTCCACGTCTCCGAACGCCTCCCTGAGCCGACGCGCGAAATCCGGAGAAGGAGTAGCGCTCCAGAAGGAGAGGCAGCCGCCGGGCCGCAACCGGCGTTGCAGCGCCGCCAGACCGGCTTCATCGTATAACGAAGCATTGTCGTCAAACACTTTCCAGTCCGGTCCGTTATCGATGTCGAGACAGATTAGATCAAAGGTCTCTGCCGTCTCACGAATCCAGGCGACAAGATCCGCATGAATCAACCTCGTTCTCGCATGCGCTAAGGCATGATCGTTCACATGCGCCAAAACGGTCCGGTTCCATTCAATGACCTTGGCTTCAATCTCCACGACGGTCGCTTCCTTTACGCGGGGATCGAGAAGTGCTTCCTGCAGAGAAAAGCCAACCCCTAAGCCTCCGATCAGAACCTTCTCGGGGGAGGGGACCCGTTCCAGTGCGCGGCGGACCAGCAAGCGTTCAGACTCGCCGTTATACGTCGCCATCAGAAAGGTGCCGTTGCTGATGATTTCGAACTCCTCGCCGCGCCGTTGTAGTTGGATTTCCCCACGGGGTGTTTCGGCGCGTTCGATGATTTCAACAGGCAAATCGATATGATTCATCAGAGTAACCTCCTGTAAGTTGACGAAAGAAAAATTATGTAAACTAACCGACATGCTATTTCGATTTCAATTTCAGCAGGGCGTGATTAAATTTCTGCAGTAAGGCGGCAAACGCTTCCGTGTCTTCCTTCGGCCAATGCTTTGACACCTACCGCGCCATGGGCATTGATCCGATGCAGCAGCAGGTATGCGGCACGGTCTAAATTCCCGTTTTTTCGGGAAGCAGTTACAGTGGTCATCCGCCGATAAAGGACGGCCATCTCCAGCTCAATCGTTTCTAGCGATTTGTCATCCATAATTACGAATACCTCACAGCCAAATAGGATAAGTTTATCGTATCATAGAATGGAGAGGAAATTAAATGAATGCGGGCTTTCACAAGGAGAAAGCGTTTTTACGCATTCCAAGCAATTGACAACAATTTATATAGTTGCATGAGGGGGATAACCATGCAAGCGCATGAGATCATGATCAAACACGTGTACAAAGTCAAAGAGACCGATACGGTACGTTCTGTGATTGAAAGATTCATGGAATACCGGATCAGTGGACTTCCGGTGGTGAATGAACGCAATGAGATCGTGTCCTATATCAGTGACGGCGATATTATGCGTTACATCGGTAAACATCGCGACGTTGTGGTGGATTCGATTTATTACGTTGCTGTGTTTAAAGGGGACCAGGAGGACTTTGAACAGCGTATACGGCGCCTGCTTGACCTCAACGTCATGGAAATCGGGAAGAAGAAAGTATACACCGTGTCGTGGGATGAGGAAATTGAGAACATTGCGGCGATCTTAGGGAAGAAGCAGATTAAGAAACTCCCGGTCGAACGCAACGGGGTGCTGGTCGGAATTATCAGCCGGGGAGATGTGATCAGGCATTCCTTTAAATCATTTTTATAACTCGGGAAAGGAGTCTTTATGTCCCAATGGGTGATTATCGCGGCAGTCATCGCCGCCGGGGCGGTGCTGGGGAACAACAATAGCATGTAAAGCATGTCGATGAAGTGAAGGCAGGCCATTGATCCATCGATAGAATGCAGCGAAGAAGTGTGGAGTAGAGGCATAAAAGCAAACATTTAACCAAGTGAATTATAATGATTAATAAGATAAAATAAACATAAAAACGTCCGGTACTGCAGATTCGCATTCCGGACGTTTTTTTGCGCATCTTGGGAGTGATTACAGATCAAGTTTGGCGATTTCCGCTTTTAACTTATTCGCTGAAGCATGGAACCGAGTCAGCTCCTCATTGTCCAGCTTCAAATCCAGCACTTCGCGGACGCCAGAGCGGTCAACGATACTCGGTACGCCAAGATAAACATCAGAGACGCCGTTATAATCCGTCAGCAACGTCGAGACGTTCAGAACGGAGCCTTCGTTTTGCAAGATCGAGACGATGATGCGGTCCAACGCCAGCGCGATCGCGTAGTAAGTAGCTCCTTTGGCGTTGATGATCTCGTATGCAGCGTTTTTCGTATTGTTGAAGATCTCTTCACGGTCCTCATCAGAGAACTCCAAGCCGATGCCGGCGACGTTTGCCAAGCTCCAAAGTGGAACCTCGGAATCCCCGTGTTCGCCTATGATATGAGCATGAATGCTACGCGGGTTAATTTTCTTGTTCTGTCCAATTAGGTAACGGAAACGTGCGCTGTCAAGCAGGGTACCGGAACCGATAACGCGATTGGACGGGAATCCGCTTTTCTTCAATGTAACGTAGGACAGGATATCGACCGGGTTCGTTGCTACGAGAATGATGCCGTGATTATTGTATTTCACGATATTTTGAATGATACTGTCGAAGATGACGGCATTCCGTTTGAGCAAATCGATCCGGGTCTCGCCGGGACGTTGAGAAGCGCCTGCCGCGATCACAATGACGTCAGCATCAGCGCAATCGCTGTAATCTCCAGCCCACAGCTTCACACCTCCCGTGAAGGGAAGACCATGGTTCATGTCAAGGGCTTCGCCCAGCGCCTTCTCCTTATTGACGTCAATCAAGACCAGCTCGGACACCCGTTCTCTTAAGAGCAGCGTATAAGCGGTAGTCGCACCAACCGCCCCTGTGCCGATGATTACAACCCGGCTGGAACTCATCTTGTTTTTCATTTTTTTCATCTCCTTGTCGTGTTCTCCATGCTTTAGCTTGCACCGTTGGTTGGGTTCTTAACCTTAAGTGATACAAGCACTCTTGGGCGCTTCGCTGCGTTTAAGAATGAAGCGCGTATGTATTGGGTTACACCCATTGTACCTGAAGAAAGTTCTAAATTTAAAGTAAAATCTGGAATGTTCGTATTTTAAATAATAATGAATAGGCAAACGGGATCTATCAGCACGATAACCGTCTTCTTAGGGAGGCGGTTTATTTTTATCCTCTTTGAAATAATTAAAACATAATATATGTTATGTTAACAAAATGTCGCTTTTTAAAAGTTGTTATCACTTTGTAACCAGCGATTAACGATTCTGTAAGGACGAAACTCTCGCTTTATATTATTCTATTAAATAGAAAAAGAGAGAGAGGAATCCGGTGAATGAGATGTCGCCTTACGGTAAACGAACTGAAAAGCATGGAGAGCGTAACACACAATCCAAAATAATTCGGCGTACGAGATGGATCATCACAGCTGCGCTCGTGCTGACGGCATCTTCCCTGGCATTGACTGCGGTGGCAGTCGCCCCACTGATCAACAAATCCCTTCCGCACAAGTCGTCAACCCGGGTGGTTATCCCGGCAAAATTGGCATCCGCAGGGGAAACGGAGAAGGGGCAGAGCGTTAATCTTGCAAATTCACAGCAAACGACGGAGCCTACCGTTACACCGGCGGATTCAAACAGTACCCCGGCAGAATCAAGTAACACCCAGGCGGAGCCGAAGGGGACTCCGAGCAAGGAAGATGGTGCTTCCCAGACAGCTGAATCCGACCCGGCACCTGCTACACCTGCCGCACAACCTGCGGTCGAAACGAAATCCCCAGCGCAGCAGGATAAAAAAACGAAATCGACTGTGAAGCCAAAAGTAATTTATCTGACCTTTGATGACGGACCTAGCAAATATACGGAGCAGTTGCTTGATATTTTGGAGCATTATCAGATACATGGCACTTTCTTTATGATTGGGAATCAGCTCAGCAAAAATGAGAAAATCGTGAATCAGGCTTTGCAGGAAGGTCATTACATAGGTCTGCACAGTATGACGCACAACAAGAAGATTTTATATGACGGCAAAGGATCGGCTCACTTCATCGAAGAATTTACGAAGGAACAGAAGCTGATGGAGAAGCTTACCGGCACTTCCCCGACCTTGATTCGTGCGCCGTACGGCAGCAAACCGGAAATCGGTGAGAAGTTCCGCGGTGATATTGCGAAAGCGGGATTTAAGATGTGGGACTGGACGGTGGACTCCATGGACTGGAAATACCCGAACAGCCCGAGCACAATCCTTAAAGAAGTAAAGCGTCAAACGCACCGGGATACTGAGGTGATTCTGTTGCATGAGAAAGCGCAGACGGTAAAGATTTTGCCTCAAATTATCGAATATTTGCAAAGCAAAGGATACGCCTTTGCCGTTTATAAACCCAATCAGCATTTCACGGTGAATTTTGGGAACGATCCCCGTTTATAACGGCGAGAAAAACATCTATGTTATAATGATTCATATCTAACTGCAGAAAGCGAGGTGGTTCAGGTTGAGCCTGTGGCTTAAGATTGCCGGAACCGCCCTGGGTATGGTGCTGCTTCTGACGGCTTGCAATTCCGAGCCGCCTCCGGCTGCCACTCCGGTACTAGACGAGCCTTCTGAGGATGGACAAACGATCACAGTGATTAATCCTGCAGCTTCCGAGAACCAGGGAAATCCTGCCGCCGCTCCGGCGGAGAACACGAATAACCGCTACCAGATTCAAACCCGTCTCACCGATTTTCAATTGCTCAGTGAAACGACGGGACTAGCGTGGGGGATTACGCGTAACGAGCTGCGGCTTTATATTACAGCAGACAACGGCAAAACGTGGACGAATATCTCACCTGCCGCCTCCGTACCGTTTGCTACCACGCCGGAGTATGCCAAGGATATCTTTTTTCTAGATCCGAATCATGGCTTTATCGTACGAAATTCTGCCGGTTCCGGAGATACGATTGTCCTGCGTACAACCGACGGCGGAACCACTTGGAAGGTAACTTCATTCCCTGGAGAAGGGGAAGTGAAGGCCATGGTATTTGCCGATCCGGATCATGGATGGTTGCTCTCCGAGGTTAACATGCGGGAGAATGGAGCACGGTCTTTATATGAGACGGATGACGGAGCCCAAACCTTTGAAGTTCTGCTTGGGGGGACGGATCCGATGCGTCTCCTGTCAGAGGACAGCCCTTCATTGATACCTGGCACGCAAACATCGATGGCCTTTACGAGCCCGCTGCACGGTTTTGTAACCGAAATCAATCAAGGACTTCCAACGTTATATACGACCCAAAACGGCGGGTTAACCTGGACTCAAAATCTTCATTTCTTTAATCCGAACAAGTATAAAACCTGCGACAGCTTTACGGTTGGGCCTGTGTCCTTCTTCTCCGGCAGCGTGAAAGAGGGCTGGATTCCTGTCGGCTGCACCCGGGGGGATTCCACCAAATTCAACGGTTACTTTACGGAAGATGCCGGCAGCACTTGGACGTTAGCGCCGTTTCAGTTGTCCTGGCAAACCGGTCTAAACGAGAAGCTGGCTCCGACTTTCTTAACGCCTAACGAAGGTTGGACGATTTTGGATTCAACGGTCTATCATACGTTAAACCAAGGCGCGAGCTGGGAGCCGTTGCCGGAAAACAAAAAATTGGTCGAAACGCTGGAGGACTACCCTGAAATTGTGAAGCTTCAGTTCTTTAATTCCCGAGTGGGGTGGCTGTTAGTTGCCCAAGAGAATCAGAAGCGTTCGCTCCTGATGCAAACGAAGGATGGGGGACGAACCTGGCAGGTGCTATAAACGGATAATAAAAGCAAGCATGGCGTGGGATCCATGCTTCTTTTGTGTAGAAACGGGCAGAATGATAATGTTCATTATATTGTGAAAATTATCACGTACTATTCTCGGACTTTGTGATATATTTAACTTGTAAGGAAGATCAATCACAGGCAAGCCAAAATCGGAGCGAACGCTCCCATAATGATAGGAGTGGAGCCTTATGAAAACTGTTCAAGAAGAATTTGTAACCCGCAATTACCTGCAGTTCTGCTACACCTGTGAAGATGCACATCTGTGCACGACAGAAGAAGCTTGCAAAGCTTGTTGGGCAGAGAAAGGACTTGACGAGGCGTTCGAAATGGAAGCCGATGGCGCTGAAGAGACCCGTCAACTGTTGTTTGAGTACTATGCTTAATATAGATCGTTCTTGCTTCACACCATAGTAACCTCCATTCGTAACCACGAATCGGAGGTTTTTCTTTTTCTCTAAGATATCTTGGACAAGAGTGGCATATTTTCCGGACACGATGAATAACAAGTTTTTTTCAGGTCCGCATATACTTAGGGGGAAAGGAGAGAACAGCGGTACGGAGCAACCTCTCGAAGGAGGGATAAGCGATGCAGTCGTGGACGGAAATGTTTGGGGTAGTGGAAACGGCGCTGCCAATCTTGTTTGTTGTCATCCTCGGAATCCTGGCTGCGACAGCAGCAGGAGGGCTTCTTCGCGCGATCGGAAACCACCGGCAGCCTGTACTTAGCGTCCATTCCGTAATCGTCGGAAAACGGACCGAAGTCAGCCACCGCCATGACACCGACACCTCGGTGAACCGTTCTGACACGAAGTATTATATGACCTTCGAGGTCGAAAGCGGTGACCGTTTGGAGTTTGCCGTGTCGGGAGTGGAATACGGGCAATGTGCGGAAGGAGACGAAGGCAAGCTGACATTCCAGGGCCGTCGTTATCATGGGTTCGAGCGGTCTGTTCGCACCTATCGGACTGAGCTGCAGGAATACCGAAAATTTCATAGCTCCGGGTAAGCGAGAAAATCGATAGACCCACGATAATCACAGGAAAGGCAGGCAGAGTAAGGTTGATAAAGGCTGGACAGCACAAAAACAGAAGCGTCTCAATTCGTCGGACGATCCCGACTCTTGTGTACGCTTCTGTTTTTTGTTTGGATTAAATGGATAAGGCCTTGGTTTCCGCTTGTTCCAGGATCATCTGAGCAACAGCCCGGCCGCTGGAGAAAGCGCGTTCAGCTAACTCACCTTTCCCTTGACAGCCGTCGCCGCAGAAGAAGAACGGAACACCTGCCAAACGGTTGGGCAGCAGTTGATTGGTGTAAATATTTTTGACGCTGGCGACCATCGCTTTCTTCGACACGCGTTTGACCTCAACAAACTCGCGCCAATTCGGATAGTACGTATCAAACAGGGCTTCCATCTGCTGGGTTTTCTGTTCCAGGTATTGCTTCTTCTGCTCCTCATCAGGGAAGTCGTCGTTCAAGTAGGCGATGCCTTGCAATAACTGACCATGAACGGGAGCCACCGTAAAATCCGTGGCAGAGACATCGCTGATAAAGATCTTATGATCGATGTCGCTGATATAGTGGAACGGACGGGCAACGACTTTGGAAAAGCCCACATCATAAACCAGCACTTCGGTCGAGGTGTTGTTCTTGTACGGTTCCAGTGCATTTGCCCAAGGCGTTTCCTCCAGCAGTTTGGTCACCTGTTGTACTGGCATGGCGAAGATCACTTGATCGTACACAAGCTGCTGTCTTGTTTTCGTGTTCAACACGAATTTCCCGTCTTCCATCGTAATCGATTCGACCGGCTCCTTAACCGTGATCTCCCAGGACTCATTGTCTTGGATTTTATGGATCAATTGGTCGGTAATTGTCGCCCAACTGCCAAGAATGTAGCTGACCGGCCGGCTGGAGAGGAAGAGGTTATGGTAATATTCAGAGATGACCGAACCCGGCACCTTGCGCGCTTCCTCCGGTGTAATGAAGAAGTTGGAACAAACCAGATGCTCCCACAGTTCTTTCACGTCTGCCGATGCGTGTGAATGCTCCAAATATTCGCCAAGCGTGCGATACTGCTTCAAATGATGGATGTTACCGATCACGGCCGCGATTTCGGCGACAAACCGGACTTTCTCCATAGGAGTCAACACATTCGTCTTCATAATGTTCATGAAATCGAGCGGGGCAGGGGTTAACCGTCCGTGCTTTGCGTACATCACTTTACGCTTATCGACCTGCTTGCTCTGGAATTTCAAATGCAGCTCTTCTTCCATAGCATGGAGCGTATGTCTGTCGATGCCGTATACTGCGTGTGCTCCATAGTTCAGAGTAAATCCCGATTTCTCATAGGTGAAAGCACGTCCGCCGAGCTGGGGGCTCCGTTCAAACACGGTACCAGACGTATTGCCGTTGTCCGACAGGTATGCAGCAGCCGTAAGCCCGGCCAGGCCGCCGCCAATAATCGCGATTTTCATGAGGTAACCTCCTAAAAGGTAAAATGAAGCAACCGTTTTATAAACAAACAAGCAAAACCGTATAAAAAAACATTATTTATCTACAGTATATGCTATTCATGTAAGCGCGTCCATAGAAACAGACACGAAATGTTCGATATTGTAATCGCATTCACGTAAAAACCTTGCATTCACGACTTGACACCGAATTTTTACCAGATGCTAGCACCAAAATAGGCAGATGCACATAAAATATACCGTTCAGCAAAGAGGGAGGAGGAGCCAACTTGGCCGTCATTAAAGCAAACTCCGAAGACGTGAGGCTGCTGGCGCGCCTGATGCGCGCGGAAGCGGAAGGAGAAGGCGAACAGGGCATGTTAATGGTCGGCAATGTCGGCGTAAACCGAATCCTGGCGAATTGCCTGGATTTTCGGGATATTCGTGACATGAATCGGATGGTGTTTCAGAGACCCGGCGGGTTCGAAGCCACGGTGAGGGGATATTTCTACCAACGCGCACGCGACCGGGATATCCGCTTGGCGCAGCGCGCGATCAACGGGGAACGCATTTGGCCGGCAACCAATGCGTTATGGTTTTTCCGGCCGACAGAAGATTGTCCTGCCACCTGGTACAACCAACAAAATACCGGCCGCTTTAAGGCGCATTGCTTCTTTGCTCCATCCGCGGAAGATTGCCCAGCCGTCTATTAACTCTGTCATTTGCTTGATTAATCATAAGGAGGAATGGATTAGATGTTTACTCAACAATTCCGGCAAGCCGCATATCCCGCAGGCCATAGTACTTATCCGATGATGCCGATAGGAGGAGGATATCCACAAACAACCGGAACCGGCATGCCGCCGCAAGTAGCCAGCGGGAGCCCGATTACGCCCAGTGGAACGGTGATGCCGTTGCCGCAGCAGGCTTTTGAGCAATCTTACATTGAAAATATTTTTCGTCTGAATTTAGGCAAAGTCGGCACGTTCTACATGACCTACGAGAACAACAGCGAATGGAACGCGAAAGTCTTTAAAGGCGTACTGGAAGCCGCCGGACGCGATCATATCATTATCAGCGATCCGGTTACTGGCGTGCGGACCGTGATGCTGATGGTCAATTTCGACTACGCTACGTTCGACGAGCCGCTGATATATCAATACCCTGGCGTGATTGGTTCCCCGCCGCCAACTCGTTAAATTCATTCAGGTTCCCTTGCACTTCCAAGGGGGCCTTTTTGTTTATTTTTCCAGCCTGCCACGCCTGTTCGCTAGGAATACCGCAGCGTTTGACTGTGTAGTGTATAATAATATAATTAAGATGAATTTATATATGGCATGTAACTGTTTGGAAATAAAGGAGATGAATCCCTTGGGAAATTAAAGCTGTCGTTCTTATATGGAATGCAATGGAATACTGATGATTTTAATCCACGAAGGAGGTGCACCTATTCGCCGCCGGATCGGCGGGAATAGGAAACGTATTGAGTGACCCTTTACCGAGTCTTTATTCCGTAGGATTCATGGTGTTATTGGTGTTGCTTAACGGACTTTTTGTGTCGGCTGAATTTGCCATTGTGAAGGTGAAGAGCTCCCGCATCGAGGCGTTAGCCGAGGAGGGGCGAAGGAACGCGATAATCGCGAAAGAGCTGTTAAGCAAGCTGGACGGTTATTTGTCAGCCTGCCAGGTTGGGATAACCCTCAGTTCGCTTGGGCTCGGCTGGCTCGGCGAACCCGTTGTTGCCCGAATTCTAGGGCCGATGTTCGAAATGATGGGCTTTGGCGAAAGGCCGGGATTTATTATTTCGTTAGCCGTTTCGTTTCTCCTGATCGCCATCTTGCATATCGTGCTGGGAGAGCTGGCCCCCAAGACGATCGCTGTCCGTAAAGCCGAGACCATCACGTTATGGCTCGCTTGGCCGATGCGCATCTTTTACCGGCTAATGTACCCGTTCATCTGGCTGTTAAACGGGCTCTCCGCCGGTCTCTTGCGACTGTTTCGCATTGCGCCAGTAACGGAGCAGGACTCGCTTCACACGGAAGAAGAAATCCGTGTCATGATGAAGGAGAGCAGCGAAAGCGGTTTGATCGACAGCACGGAAATGTCGCTGGTGGACAATATTTTTGAGTTTGCCGATACAACCGCTCGGGAGATTATGATCCCCCGAACTGAAATGATCTGTTTGTATACTCAGCATTCGCTGGAAGAGAACCTGGAAATCGCCTTGGAAGGCACAAGAACGCGTTATCCTGTTTGCAATCATGATAAAGATCATATTATCGGATTTATTCATATTAAGGATTTGATCCGCTCCCAAAACCGGAATTTCCGTGACTTAATTCGTCCGATTATGGCCGTCCCGGAATCGATCCCGATCAGTGATTTGATGAAGCGCATGCAGCGGGGACGAACGCAAATCGCGATCTTGATCGATGAATACGGCGGGACCTCTGGAATGGTTACGTTGGAGGACATCGTCGAGGAGATTGTCGGCGAGATTCAGGATGAGTTCGATGAGGAACGTCCTGGGATCGAGCAGATGGACACGAATGTGTATTCGATCGACGGGCTTATGCTGATCGAGTCCATCAATGACCGATTTGGCCTGGAGCTGGATTCCGACGATTATGACACCATTGGCGGTTGGTTATATTCACGGATCGATATCCTGCCTCCGCAGGTCGGGCAAACCGTAGAATACGGCGGAATCACGTACGTGGTGGAGGAAACCGACAACAAACGCATCTCTCGCGTCAAGCTCATTCGCCAGCAGCTCTTGCCGTTGGAAGAAGCGGGCGCTTAAAAATAAAACCGGATGACTCTCATTGATAGAGAGCATCCGGTTTTATTGTTTTTCGATTAGAATGCCCAGTTGCCTTTAATGAAGATCGGTTCTTCCTTGCCGTCTGCAGTGATGCCGAAAATATCCATCTCAGCGGACCCCACCATAAAGTCTTCATGCGCCAAGCTGGAGTTCAAACCGCGTTGTGCCAGTTCTTCCTGGGACATCGATTTGCCGCCTTCCAGGTTAAAGGCGTAGGCATTGCCGATGGCCAGGTGGTTGGAGGCGTTCTCGTCAAACAGCGTATTGTAGAACAAAATACCGGATTGCGAGATTGGGGAGTTATGCGGAACTAACGCCACCTCTCCCAAGTAATGCGAACCTTCGTCCAGATCCACGAGCTGTTTAAGGACATCGGCGCCTACTTCGGCTTTGTAATCCACGATGCGGCCGTTTTCGAACGTCAACGAGAAACGGTCGATGATCGTGCCGCGGTAGCTCAGCGGTTTCGTTGCGGAGACCGTGCCGTTTACCCCAGTTTTGAGCGGAGCGGTGAAGACTTCCTCGGTTGGCAGGTTGGCCAGGAAGGTGTTGCCTTGGGCGTTGATGCTTTCCGCAGCGACCCACAGATGGCCTTCCGGCAGCTCGATGGTGAGGTCGGTCCCAGGCGCTTTGTAATGCAGCTTCTTGTATCGTTTCGCATTTAAGTAATCGGATTTTTGCGTCAGGTTCTGGATATGTTGCTGCCAAGCGGCGATCGGGTCTGGTTGATCCAGGCGAACCGTACGGAAGATTGCTTCCCACAACGCTTGTACGCGTTCTTCTTCAGGAAGGTTAGGGAACACTTTATCCGCCCAAGCCTTGGAAGGAACGGCCACGATCGACCAGCTGAATTTATCGGACATCTGCATTTCGCGGTATTTGCTCATCGCTTTGCCGTACGCTTTCTGATGATTGGTGAGCCGCTGGGTGGACACGCCTTTCAGCAGATCAGGGTCGGAGGAAATGACATGCAGCACCGCTGCACCGTTCTCTACGTATTCCAGCATTTCGCCGGCATACCATTTTGGTTCATCCAGGAAAGATTCTTCGGCAGCCATATCATAGCGAAGACGGGTGACCACATCGTCGCTCCAGTTGACTTTAACAAAGCGAGCGCCGGCTTCATAGGCTTGTTTCACAATAAGCCGGACGAGCTCCGCGCTATCGATGGTCGTGTTGATAATCAAATTTTGTCCGGGTTGAACGTTAACGCCAATTTTTACAGCGAGTTCAGCATATTTTTCCAGTTTCTTTTGAAAATCGGACATCTACGGTTTCCTCCAAACTTTAGGAATTAATTACATGCTTAATCATACACCATTTGCCAGCGAAATTGGAATGCCGTGCGAAGGCGATCCTTAGTTTCTACATTTGATATTCCCCCAAAACATGGTACGATATTGCAAAGAGACTGTCCCATAAAAAGGAGTTACGTAAATGATGAACGAATTGACCATTGTTCACGCAGAAATGCGCCGGGAGGAGGATGGCTCCTATATCGGCAAAACCATTTTCGAAGTGAGCTCGCATAAGGCAGCTTATGAAATTACCTTCTACAGTGAGAAGGGAACCGATTGGGATTACAGCCTTCATTATGCCAACGAACCTGGCATTGAGGAGCAATTCCTTCAAGTTGACGCACGGATCGAAGAAGACGACGAGTGGTTTGATACCCTGTTGGATGCTGCGTTGGATACGCTGCCGGAGGCTTAAACCGTAAACTTCCGTTGGATACGGAAGAGTGGGGGAGGAGGAACAAACCGTGTGGCAACATCCGTTTTATCGCACATCGCTTGGGATTATTATGGTGCTGACCATTATCTATTTGTTGTCCAAGGTCAGCTTTATCTTTAATCCGCTGGTGACGCTGGTGTCCATTCTAATTGTCCCGCTCACGATCTCCGGATTTCTATATTATCTGCTGCGGCCGATCGTACAGTTCTTGGAACGGAAGAAACTGAACCGGGTGCTGTCGATCCTGCTGATCTACTTGTTATTCGCCGGAGTCATTACGATCTTCTTAATCGTTGTATGGCCGCCGCTCCGGAGGCAGATCATCGAATTTATGAACAATGTGCCGAAGATGATCAACGGACTGCAGACCCAATTCAACGACATCCGCGACAATCGTTATCTCTCCATGGTGACGAATGAAACCAGTCCGGAACTGATGAGCAAAGTCACGGAATATTTGAACTCGGCCATGGAAGCCATCTCCGGTTACTTGTCCCATGTGGTGACTTTCCTGAACGATTTCGTCATTGTCGTCGGTACCGTCCCGATCCTGCTCTATTACATGCTGAAGGAAGACGAGCGGGTCACGCCATTGCTGGTGCGGATGCTGCCCAGTCGTTACCGCCGCGATGGAGCCAGCGTCATCCATGAAATTGATAACATGCTCAAAGGATTTATCGCCGGCCGCATGATTAGTGCGATGCTGCTGGCGTTTATGAGCTTTATCGGTTTTTGGCTGATAGGTTTGCCCTACCCATTGCTTCTTGCGGTGGTGGGCGCGTTGTTTAACTTCATCCCCTATTTCGGGGCGCTGCTGGGGGCAATTCCTTGTGTCATCGTGGCGTTCACCGTGTCTCCGTCGATGGTATTCTGGGTTATCGTTATCGTGGTGGTTGCGCAGCAAATCGAAGGCAACTTGATCTCCCCATACATCTATGGCAAAACGATCAATATTCATCCGTTGACCACGATCGTCTTGTTGCTGGTGGCCGGAGATTTTGGCGGCATCCTGGGGATGATCTTGGCGATTCCGGTTTATATGATGCTGAAGATTATCGTACTCAAAGCACATAAACTTTATTTTGCTGAAAAAATTGAGGAGCTCACCGAATCGAATCCATAAAATTCCATATGACCTGCAAGGTGACAAAAATCATATCTCCCATCCCCGCGATTAGGCGATGATTATTCTATCAATTTGCTCGGGGGATGATGTACATGGCAGTGCAAGCCAAAGGCGGGAAGTACTTTTACGCATGGAGCAAGATTCTTCCCGACGGATCGTTTTACCTTCCGGATCAAGCCCTGCAAGAGTACCAGATTCGACCGGATTCCAACATTATTCTGATGACCGGCCGGAATACGGCCAAAGGCTTTAGCGTCCTGTGCAAAGAACTGATTGCCAACTCGCCGCTGGCCCCGATCTTCGCCAGCATTCCTCAGCTTCAGCAATTCGCCATCCCGGAAGGGGAACCGGTTATCGTTAAAGAACGCACGTTTTGCTGGGTTTACTTGAACAGCAAAGGGTATTTTACGCTGCCGCTGTCAACCTGGCAGCAATTTGGCCTCCAGCCGGGCGACCGGCTGCTCAGCTTGCGTGCCACCCATCTAGCGTTTAACAATTTGGCGGAGGGACCCTATATTGAGCAAGCGAAACAACTCCGCGATATTCTCGTCTATGAATGAAAAGATGCTTACAAAGAAACCAGCCAGTCGTCTGAACTTTCAGCGGCTGGCTGGTTTTATGTTATACTCGTTCAACTGCAAAAATTATTCCACAGCAACTACGGCGGCCGGTTCAGGGATCGTGTATAATGTAAGAAATTGGTCGTCTGCCTTGCAGGCGGCAAAGGAGGAGCAGGCATGAAACCGGCTTTATTAATCATCGATATGCAGCAAGTCTTTTTGAACCATCCTCGCATCCAAAGTGAAATCCCGGGAGTTTGTGAGTACATTAATGCCGTCGCTGACTTGTTCAGGGAAGCGGGCCGGCCGGTTGTGGTAGTTCAGGATCAGGATGGGGGCGTTGGAACTCCGGGATACGAGGTCATCCCAGAAGTCAAAATACTCGAATCGGACCTGCGGATCTCCAAAGCATGGAGCAACTCGTTCTGGAAGACGAACCTGGAGGAGCTTCTGCGTGAACATGACACCGATTTCGTCGTGGTCTGCGGATTTGCCGCCGAATACTGCGTCACTTTTACGTTTAACGGCGCGGTGGAGCGCGGATTTGGTGCGGCTATTTTGCAAAAAGGCATCCTCGGCGAGCACCCCGATTCAGTGGCCGCCGTCTATCGGGATCGCAGTCTGATCAGTTATTCTGTCATCCGAGCGCTTTTGAAGCAAAATTAATTTATGGCATTAATCTCAGCAATGTGATCATGAGGGCGGGTAAGCGGCTGCTGACCGGCGAGGGCCTGTTTACGACGGTCTTCACCAACGCCGGGTATCAACGGCAGGCCGTTACTTTTGCTTCACCTTATCCCGGAAAAATCGTCCCGCTGGACCTGCAAATGCTCGGCGGGAAGGTGATCTGTCAGAAAGACGCTCCCTATGTGCGGCCAAAGGCGTGTTCGTCGGCATAGAATTCCAGCGTAAGCTCGGCACCGGCTTCTTTGGGGGAGAAGGCTTCATCATGCAGAAAATCGAAGGTGACGGGCTGGCTTTCGTGCATTCCGGGGGCTTGGGCAACCTGCTCGATGGAAGATAACAGAAGTGCGCGATGTCCGCGGTCTGCTTCGTGAGAAAGGCGGTTGACATTCCGCTCCTCAAGTAACTAATATGGTTACATGATGATGAAAAGGGGGAGCGGCTTATCATGACGATCAGCTCCAGATTTTCTGTGGCGATTCACATCTTGTCCCTGCTTGAAATCAGCAAGGACGAGATTTGCACTTCGGAATATATTGCTGGCAGCGTCAACACGAATCCGGTTGTCATCCGCCGCATTATGGGCATGCTAAGCAAAGCGGGCTTGGTGGAAGTCCGTACGGGGGTAGCCGGAGCCAAGCTGTCACGGAAGCTGGATCACATTACGCTGCTTGATGTATACCGTGCCGTGCATGTCGTGGAGGAAGACGGATTGTTTGCCGTCCATGATCAGACCAACCCCGATTGCTTGGTCGGTAAGAATATTCAAGCGGCCATTGAACCGATCTTCTCCAAGGCGCAAAAGGCGATGGAAAATACGCTTGCGGCGGTAACGCTGCAGGACGTTGTGAACGAAATTACGGTCAACAACCCATCCGTGTAACGCAAGTGCATCTAACGGTATGCGGAGTGAAGCCCCCCGATAGCAGGGGGCTTTTTTTATACCGAAATTGACAATTGGAGTCCCTGTAACTATACTGATTACAACGACTAAATGTAACATCCTCTGTTACAGCTGCTATTTCATCTGGGGTTGTAATTTGTTCTTATTTTGAAGGAGGAAATCCATCATGGCTCATCCCTTGCCGATTCATCCCGCCACGCAGCTTGGCGTTGTTCAACTTAAAGTTCGCGATCTGGAGCGCTCGCTCACCTTTTATCAAGAGGTGATCGGCCTTCGGCTGCTACGCCAAAACAGCAATGTTGCCGAGTTAACCGTTGACGGCCAACATCCCTTGCTGATTCTGGAGGCAGATCCCCGTTATCGCATTCTGCCTGAGCGTTCCGTGTCCGGTTTATACCACTTTGCCATCTTAGTTCCGGGTCAAGTGACATTGGGCCTTGTACTTCGCAATTTGATCCGGCATCAAATCCCGGTGGGGCAGGGCGATCACCTGGTCAGCGAGGCGCTGTACTTGAGCGATCCGGATCAGAACGGCATTGAGATCTATGCCGATCGCCCCCGCGACACCTGGCAGAAAACCGCGTCCGGCGAAATTCACATGACGACCGATCCGGTGGATATCGAAAACCTGTTACATCTCTCCGAGCGTGCGCAGTGGAACGGTTTGCCGGAAGGTACTCGCATGGGCCACGTGCATTTTCATGTAGGGGATTTACAGCAGGCTGAACAGTTCTATTGCGGAATATTGGGGTTTGAGGTCACTCTCCACTTTGGGGTTTCGGCTTTATTTATCTCCGCTGGCGGTTACCACCACCATATCGGCCTGAACCTGTGGGCTGGCAAAGATGCGCCGCCAGCGCCGGAGGATGCGGTGGGCATTCATTATTTCACGGTGGAACTGCCGGACGTTCCGGCCTTGGAAGCCGTCGTAAGCCGGTTGGACGAAGCCAAGGTGGCCTATGTGCGAGAGGGGAATGAGCTGCGGCTAAGTGATCCTTTTGGCATCGGAATTAGACTAACGGTTGCTGCCTAAAGAGTGAACATTCAGTGGAAGATCCTTCGGATTTTAACTCTTCCTTTTGGCGCGGTCCTTCACCTATAATAGATTTACGTATATTTTAGGAAAGGACCGGTCGTTATGAAAATGTTCCCTCAATTGGAAACGGAACGTTTTGTACTCAGAAGGCTGACGACGAAGGACGCCGCCGATTTGTTCCATTATTTCTCCAACGACGAAGTGACCAAATATTACGATCTGGATCGTTTCGTGGAACTCCGAGAAGCCGAGGAACTCATCCAGAAGTGGAACAGCCGCTATTTGGAGAAGCGGGGCTTTCGCTGGGCGATTACGGTTAAGGCCGAAAGCGACCGGGTGATCGGCACTTGCGGTTTTCATAACTGGTCGAAGGAGCATTACAAAGCAGAGGTTGGATACGAGCTCAACCCGGACTATTGGCGCCAAGGTGTCATGACGGAAGTGCTGCAGGAGATTCTGCGCTTCGGATTTGAGGATCTGGGGCTAAATCGGATCGAGGCCTATATCGACCCCGATAATATTCGATCCAGGTACTTGTTGGAGAAAACGGGCTTTCATGAGGAAGGGTATTTAAAGGAAACGTTCTTCGAGAAAAATCAATTTGTGGATGCCGTTGTCTTCGCGTTGCTGAAGAAGCAATATGAAGCGAAACGGAACCGGCAGTTCCGGTAGAGCAACCTCCAAATTGATTTTCCATCGGAAGTTTCGGCTGGTTTTAGTTAATGACCACGCTGGGACTTCTTGTTTTTTTGTTAGGTGAAATTAACGTATTGCCGTAATTAGGCTGGGGAACACCGCAAATTTAGCGGCGCTCCCGAAGATACTCCGTTTGATGAAGGGTGTGAACCTGGCGAAGCACCGTCTGAGCATGTTCCCTGAATTTCACATCCACGATCTGATCCTTGATCAAAAAGACACCGGTTTGCCCGCGATGCTGCCCCCGTGCAGCGGCATATAGCAACCCGGCTCCATGGGTCGGCGGGGAGAAGAACAATTTCATCACCGGTTTCAGCCAGATCGGAATACCCGAGTGTCTTCAATTACGTAACGTGTTGTTGCTCCCTGGATCAACACTCCGAATCTCGATGCCCTCCGCGGCAAGTTGCGGAGCTTACCGGGATATCCGAGTGAAGCAAGGGAGCTACCGTCCGGAGGATTGTGAGACGGAGGGTATGAACGGCACCCGTGCTGACGGCGCGAAGGATGCAATGCCGGGTAAGCCCATGTCGACGGCAGAGCGGCGTTATTTTTCCGCGTCACCGAGTAAAAGCCGTTATTGAAGAATCGCCGTTCTTTTGCCATAATAAATCGAAGCAGATGACTCGTCCGCGCTGGCGGGAGTCTTACATTAAAGGGGGAGCTTGGGTTGAAGGGGATTATCACCGTACTGGGTAAAGACAAAGTGGGCATTATCGCCAAGGTTTGCACGTATTTGGCCGATCATAATGTGAACATTCTTGATATTTCGCAGACGATTATTCAAGGGTATTTCAATATGATGATGATCGTTGATATTTCTGCACCCACCAAAAACTTCGAGACGCTGGTTGAAGAACTGCAGGAGCTGGGACTCTCCATCGGCGTAGAAATCAAGCTGCAGCACGAAGATATTTTTAATACGATGCACCGGATCTAAGGAAGGGAGGGGACACCATGATCTCACGCGTTGAAGTACAAGAAACCAATTCGATGATCCGCGAGATGAACCTCGACGTGCGCACGATTACGATGGGCATCAGCCTGATGGATTGCGCTCACGAGGATATGAACGTATTTAACCGGAACATCTACGATAAAATCACCCGCACTGCCGAGAACCTGGTCAAAACCGGGGAGGACCTGGAGAAGCAGTTTGGCGTGCCAATCGTCAACAAGCGGATCTCGGTTACTCCGATTTCGATCGCTGCCGGCGGGCTGAAGACCGATACGTTCGTGCCGGTGGCCGAAGCGCTGGACCGGGCGGCCAAAGAGGTTGGCGTCAACTTTATCGGCGGCTTCTCGGCCCTTGTGCAGAAGGGCTTTACGAACGGCGACCGGGTGCTGATCGACAGCATTCCTGAAGCGCTGGCTGTCACCGAACGGGTCTGCTCCTCGGTGAACGTGGGCTCCTCGCGCAGCGGAATTAATATGGACGCGGTGAAAAAGATGGGCGACATCATCCTCCGTACCGCGGAACGGACGGCGGACCGGGCTTCGATCGGCTGCGCCAAGCTGGTTGTGTTCTGCAATGCGGTCGAGGATAACCCGTTTATGGCGGGAGCGTTCCACGGCGTTGGAGAGCAGGAGTGCGTCATCAACGTGGGCGTCAGCGGCCCCGGAGTTGTGAAACGCGCGCTGGAGGAAGTCAAAGGCAAGGATTTTGAGACGTTGTGCGAAACGATTAAACGGACGGCGTTTAAGGTCACTCGGGTCGGTCAGTTGGTTGCGCAGGAAGCGTCGAAGCGCCTTGGCGTCCCGTTTGGCATTATCGACTTGTCACTGGCTCCAACACCGGAAATCGGCGACTCGATCGCAGAGATCTTCCAGGTGATGGGCTTGGAGGAAGCGGGAGCGCCGGGAACGACCGCTGCGCTGGCGATTTTGAACGACAACGTGAAAAAAGGCGGCGTCATGGCCTCCTCCTACGTTGGCGGCTTGAGCGGTGCGTTCATCCCGGTCAGTGAGGACCATGGGATGATCGAAGCGGTGCAGCGCGGCGCGCTGACGCTGGAGAAGCTGGAAGCGATGACGTGCGTGTGCTCCGTTGGCCTCGATATGATCGCGATTCCCGGCAACACGAGCGCCGCGACGATTTCCGGTATCATCGCTGACGAATCGGCAATCGGCATGGTCAACAACAAGACGACCGCGGTTCGGATTATCCCGGTAATCGGCAAGGACGTTGGCGAGATCGTGGAGTTTGGCGGGTTGCTGGGCTACGCGCCAATTATGCCGGTCAACGCCTTTAACTGCGCTCCGTTCATCGAGCGGGGTGGCCGGATTCCGGCTCCGATCCACAGCTTTAAGAACTAAATGGCGGGGGACGCAGCTATGTTCAAAACGATCGGACTCCTGGCGCATGTCGACGCTGGGAAAACCACCTTTGCCGAAGCGTTGCTCTACCATACGCAAACGATTCGCAGCCGCGGTCGGGTTGATCATCGCGACGCCTTCCTGGACAGCCACGAGATCGAGAAGGCGCGGGGCATTACCGTATTCGCCGACCAGGCGGAAATGAAGGTTGGGGATTCCACCTACTTTTTGTTGGATACGCCGGGGCACGTCGATTTTTCCGCAGAAATGGAACGGGCGCTGCAAGTGCTCGACTATGCGGTGATCATCGTCAGCGCGGTGGAAGGGGTGGAAGGCCACACGGAAACGGTCTGGCAGCTGCTGCGGACATATGGGATTCCTACGTTTTTCTTTATCAATAAGACGGATCGCACCGGAGCTGACCCGGATCGAGTTCTGGAAGATATCCGCCGCGAGCTGAGCGCGAATGTACTGGATCTGACTACCTGGGCAGCCGTCGAGCAACTAGACGAAACGGAAAAGGCTTGGCTTGCGGAACAAGATGAGGCGCTGCTTGAGCCATTTTTGGAAGGGACATTATCCGACGCAGCGTGGAACGAACATCTCATTCAGATGGTTCAAAACGGCCAGGTGTTTCCTTGCCTGCGCGGATCCGCGCTCTTGGATATCGGGATCGACGTGTTTATGAAGGCGTTGGATCGTTTAACGGTTACTCGGTATGATCCAGAGCTTCCGTTTGCGGGGCGGGTGTACAAAATTCGGCATGATGAGCAAGCGACACGGGTCACCTTCATCAAAGCCTTGCAAGGCACGTTAAGAGTCAGGGATGAACTAACCTATGGCCCGGAAGGGGGGCAACGGACGGAGAAAATTACCGCTATCCGCAAATACAACGGTCAACGATTTGTGCAGACGGATTTCGTTCAAGCGGGGGAACTGTTCGCGGTAACCGGATTGACCTCGGTATCGTCCGGTGAAGGCCTCGGGGCATTGGTAGACCCGATTCGCCGTGAGCTCGCTCCCACGTTGCAGTCGAAGGTGCAATTTGAACCGCCGCTTCATCTGAAGGAAGTCCTGCGGGTATTTCAGCTGCTGGACGCCGAGGACCCGACTTTAGGAACCCGTTGGGATGAAGCGCTGCAGGAGCTGCATATCCATGTCATGGGCAAAATCCAATTGGAAATTTTGCAACAGGTAGTGCAGGAACGTTTTGGGATGAAGATTACGTTTGGACCACCGGAAATTTTATATAAGGAGACGATATCTACACCGGTGACGGGCTGCGGTCACTTCGAGCCACTAGGGCATTATGCCGAAGTCCATTTGCGGCTGGAGCCTGCGGAACGGGGCAGCGGGGTGACGTTTGTAAATGCTTGCCATGCGGATGATTTGTCCGTAGGATATCAAAACCTGATCGGTCAACATGTGTTGGAACGTGAGCACCACGGCCTGTTGACCGGCTCGCCGCTGACGGATGTTCGCGTTACGTTGCTCACCGGACGCTCACACAATAAACATACCAGCGGAGGCGATTTCCGCGAGGCGACTTACCGCGCGATCCGGCAGGCGTTGGAGCAGGCGGAGAATGTGCTTCTGGAGCCGGTGTACCATTTTAAAATCAAGGTGCCATTAGATCAGCTCGGTAAGGTGTTAACCGACATCCAGCAAGCGCACGGCCGATTTGATCCACCGGAGACGGGAGAAGAGACGGCGGTGATTTCAGGTGTCGTTCCGGTCGCCACGTTTATGGACTATCCGACAGAGCTTGCATCGATGACGCACGGGAAAGGTTCGATCATGCTGAAATTCGGCGGTTATGAGCCTTGCCATCAAGCCGAGACGACCATCGCTCGGAAAAACTATAACAAAAATGCCGATCCGGCATATACCTCGTCTTCAATCTTTTGTGCAAAGGGGCAAGCGTATTCTGTACCGTGGGACGAGGCGCCCAAACATATGCACGCTTCGGTATCATGAGGTGATCCTATGTTTCGCAAATTCATGATCGCCTTCGTTTTATCGATCATTCTCACCTCATGTACAAGTCAGCCTATGAAGGATGACCCTAATTCGGAGGCGTACACCTTGTACAATAATATTTTTTATCACCAATATTCGAATCAACTTCACTTTCTCACAGAAATTTTTAGGAGTTTAACGAACAAGCCAAGTGAAGCTGATTTGGCTTATATTCAAGGGAAAATTGACGGGTACTCCGAAAATAGTTGGTTTGTTTTCTACTCGATGAATCGCACGGATAGTCCGTCCCTGGATCAGGCAGTGCCTGCAGAACTGCGTTCCACCATGTATGAACTCATAGGCGAGACAAATCAGTTATTAAATTCCTTGAACGAAACGTTGGATGCGCATAATAAACTTTCCGTTGCACAAGATAATCAAGAGCTTATTCAAGAAGTGATTGAGCAGTGTGATGAGCTGAACGTCACCTCAAGTTATATCAAAGACGAGAAAAATTGGAGCTCCTACAAAGAACAATTACAGTTGGCTCTTCTTAAGGTCCAAGAGCTTCGAAGTAAATTCGAGATAGAATGATGGATTTCATGACGTCATGTTGACAATCCGTTACTAGGTGCATATAATAACCAATAATTCCATATTGCCAAATGTGTTGATTAGAAATAGTAAACGTGATTTGACCTTTCAGAGAGCCGTTGGGTGGTGCGAAACGGCAGTGTCCGTCATGTTGAACTCGTCTATGAACAGCTGCCTGATAAGTAGGGTAAGCCGGGATTCCGCCGTTACAAGGATAGATGGTGTTAGCCATCGAAAGAGATCATTTCATCATGTGAAATGAATTAGAGTGGTACCGCGGGTTAAACCTCGTCTCTATAGCAGAGACGGGGTTTTTTTGTTGATTAAAGTCCGGGTTTAATCAACCCCGCTTCACATAGATCCAATCCAAATTTCAAAATCAAGGAGGAACTTTCAGATGGACCGTTACCGCAACATTATCGTTCTGGATACCACGTTACGCGATGGGGAGCAAGTCCCCGGAGCCAAGTTAAACGTACGGCAAAAGCTGGAGTTTGCCCATCAACTGAAGCGCCTCCGTGTCGATATGATTGAGGCCGGCTTCCCTGCGTCCTCGCAAGGAGATTTTCAGGCGGTGCAGCAAATTGCCCGAAGTGTAGGGGACAGCGTAGGCATTACCGCGTTGGCCCGGGCGGTTAAATCCGACATCGATGCCGTATACGAAAGCATCCGTGAGGCAGAACAACCGTTGATCCATATTGTGCTTGGCGCTTCGAACGTCCATGTGGAAAAGAAATTTAACCGCTCCAAAGATGCCGTTCTGCAAATGGGTGTCGATGCGGTGAAATATGCTAAAACTCTGTTGCCGCAGGTCCAGTATTCTACCGAGGACGCTTCGAGGGCGGATTTTGAGTATTTGTGGAAGACGATCGAGGCGGTCGTCAAAGCCGGAGCCACGATGATTAACATCCCCGACACCGTGGGCTACGCGGAGCCGGAGGAATTTGGACACCTGATCCGACGCATTCACGAGCGGCTGAAAAATCTCGACGATTCTGTAATCCTCAGCGTCCATTGTCATAACGATCTTGGTTTAGCCACCGCCAATACCTTAAGCGCCATCAAGAACGGGGCCGAGAAAATCGAGTGCACGATTAACGGTCTTGGTGAACGGGCCGGAAACGCCTCGTTGGAGGAAGCGGTGATGGCCTTGAAGGTACGCGAGGCGCTGTACGGATGTCGCACGAACATCGATACGAAGGAGCTGATTCGCACGTCACGGCTGCTGACCCATTTGACGGGACTCGATGTGCAGGTGAACAAAGCGATCACCGGCGACAATGCGTTTGCCCATTCCTCCGGAATTCACCAAGACGGTCTGTTGAAGGATAAGCAGGTGTATGAAATTATGTCCCCTGAAGAGGTGGGGGCTGAAAGTATGGAGCTGATTTTGACGGCCCGTTCCGGTCGGCATGCGGTGAAGCATGCGGTGGAGAAGTTGGGGTTCGATACGTCGGATGCCGTGGGGTTTGAACGGTTATTCCAACGGTTTTTGACATTGGCCGATGCGAAAAAAGAAGTGTACGACCATGACCTATATTACCTGATTAGTGAACATCAAGAACAAAGCGATTCCGGTCATCCGCTGTTCGAGCTGACTTCGTTCCAAGTCGTGACGAATGACATTTGCCCAACGGCCACCGTTACCTTAAAGATCAACGGACAAGAGCGGAAGGGCAGCGCGATTGGAGATGGCCCGATCGACGCGCTTTACAGTGCAATCAAGTCGTTAACCGGCATCGACGCCAAACTGACTTCCTATAAGATCAACAGCATTTCCCATGGGAAAGAAGCGATTGGTCGGGTAAATATTCAGCTGGAAGCAGGAGGAAAAACCTACACAGGACGCGCCATGGACACTGACATCATCAAAGCGAGCGGTCAGGCCTACGTGAACGGCATCAATGCGATGGTATTAGCTGGTGCGCCCATAAGCGACATAACAAATGTTATGTAAACTAAATGAGCGGTGCGTAAAAAATGAGGCAGAAGGAGCTCTCATAAAGAGCCTTCTGCCTTTATTTTCATTGTTCATTCAGTTGGGATAAGGGTACTTCTTTTTCGTTCTCCGGTTGACCTAACGGATAGATCCGTGCGGTTTCTTTCTTTTCGTCCACGTGTTGAATGTAAACCGGTTCGCCATCGTAGGTTACGTTGACCATGGTAGGGGAAGCGACAATCTCTTTAGCGCGTTGACTGTCCATCGGATAACCTCCTATTGTCATGTAGTTCAGTCTTCCTGCCGATCATAAAATACCCGGTTCCCCATGGTTTTATTCTCTTCATGACGTGAAACGCATAAAATTGTAAATTTTAATCGCTAATTTGGTTTAAATGATTTACTTTAAAAACTCTTCTACTTATATTTAATAGAGTAGTATATCAAAAAATGGTAGAGGAGGAATCGGATTAATGGTTTGGAGAAACAAAGCTTTCGGCAAGTTTCTGGCGATCAGTACCCTCGTTGTCGGGCTTGCTTCTGGAGCAGTCGTGCTGCCCGTAAATGCGGCCGAATCCGGAAGCACAGGGGCCAAGGACTTCGAGCTGCGCGTCCTACATACCAATGACACGCACGCGCACCTGGATAACATCGCTCGCAGGGTGACGGCCATTCACACAGCAAGAAATGATCACACGTTGTTGCTGGATGCGGGGGATGTATTTTCGGGAACGTTATATTTCAATCAATTCAACGGATTGGCCGATCTGTTCTTTATGAACGAGCTGAAGTATGATGCCATGACGTTTGGGAATCACGAGTTTGACAAAGGACCAGGTACCTTAGCCGAGTTCATTAAGCAGGCGAAGTTCCCGTTTGTCAGCGCTAATCTGGACTTTAGTGCGGATGCAGACCTGAAGGGGTTAAGCCATTCCGAGCTAGGCAAGGGAGAGCCTGGTCAAATTTACCCGGCTGTGATTAAGGAAATTGCCGGGGAGAAAGTGGGGATCATTGGCTTAACTACGCCGGAAACCTCCGTGTTATCCTCGCCGGGTCCTGACATCAAATTCGCTGACGAAGTCGAAAGCGCGCAGAAGCAAGTCGACGCTTTGGAAGCCGAAGGGATCAACAAGATCATTGTGTTGTCCCATTTAGGATATACCGTTGACCAACAACTGGCTGAAGCCGTCGATGGGATCGATATTATAGTTGGGGGGCACTCCCATACCGTTCTGAATGCCCCGGAAGTCCATCATGCCGATGAAGAACCAACGTTGATCGTGCAGACAGGCGAATATAACCAAAATTTAGGCCAACTGGATGTCACCTTTGATCACGACGGAAAACTAACCACCTGGAAAGGCGAGTTAATTGCCCTGGATGCCAAAGATGATGCCGGCAACTTTTTGATTAAGAGCGATGCCGCAGCGGAAGCCAAGCTGAAGGAATATGCTGCTCCGCTAGAAGATCTGAAGAAAACGGTGATCGGGAAGACCGAAACGGATTTGGATGGCGAACGCGGCAGCGTACGTAAGCAAGAGACGAATCTTGGTGACTTGATCGCTGATGGCATGCGCTCGAAGGTCATGAGCATCGTAAAAGTGCCTGATGTTAAAGGGTATGTAACCATCCAAAACGGGGGCGGGATTCGTGCTTCGATTAAAGCTGGGGATATTACCCTGGGTGATCTGCTCACCACAATGCCGTTCGGGAACAATTTAACGGCACTGAAGATGACAGGCGCTGAAATTGTGGCTGCACTGGAGAACGGTGTGAGCGGTGTCGAAAATGGGGAAGGGCGGTTCCCGCAAGTTTCGGGCTTGCGCTTCTACTACGATTCGACGAAGCCGGGTGAAGTGATCGACGATGTGACCGGTGAGAAGACGCAATCCGGACAACGCATCGTGAAAGTCCAAATCCAAAACGAAGGTGGAACCTACTCCGATATCGATCCGAAAGCATACTACATTGTGGCGACGAACTCGTTTATGGCGAGCGGCGGGGATTTTTACGCTTCGATGAAGCAAGCGAAGGACGACGGTCGGTTCTATGAGCTGAACCTCGTGGATTATGAAGTGTTCCATGAGTATCTCGACAAAGTGGGTACGGTTAAAGCCACCACTCAAGGACGGATTACCGATCTGAAAGGTGCTCCATTGCCAGCTGAAGCTGGAGGTACGCCAGCAGGCCAAAGCACAAACCCTGAAGCGCCTGCATTTACGGATATTTCCGGAGATCCCAATGCTTCGCTTATCAATGAAGCTGCAGCTGCCGGCATTGTTGAAGGATATGGGGATGGAACCTTCCGACCGCAAGCCGAGGTAACTCGTGCTGAATTTGCGGTCATGATCGGCCGTGCCTTCCAGGTATCGGAATCTTCTGAAGACACGGGATATACCGACATCTCGGAAGTGCCAAGCTGGGCTCTGCCTGCGGTAAGTTCCCTCAAGAAAGCAGGGGCGCTCGAAGTGCTTGGTAAAGAAACGTTCCAACCAAAAAGCACGCTTACCGCAAAACAAGCTGCCGAAGCGATTGCTGTTCTCTCCGGCAAAAAAGCCAATCTGGCTGGACTTGCCGCCGAGGCCAAGGTGACGCGCAGCAGCCTGGTATTGCTGATTCAATCCGCGCTGAAATAATCTTGCACAAATGTTTACCACCGTCTAGCCCAGTTACTTGGTTAGGCGGTGGTATTTTTTAACCGTATAACCGTTTATGATTTGCGTGGTGGATTTTGATCGTATTCTTCCGCCAGTTCTTCCAATGATTTGATAGGACCATGTGGATTTTGCGCTTGCTTTCGACTTTTCATGGCATTAATTTTTGATCGTTTGGATTTGGTCATAAATCAACATCCCCCTTTCATTCGTGCGGTGAAGAACATGAACGTTTCTCCGCGATAGTTTGGGACGCGTCCAGACGAAATATTCACCCCTGCGAAGAGGCGATTCTTGCGATATTTGCTGTGGTGTTTGCGGGGAATAGGGATTATAATCTTTTCAATATTCTCAGGTTTGGGGGCATCGGAAATGGAAGAAATCGAGCGATGGTACGATACGGAATATGACGAATGGGAACGGTTAGTTCGACATCGAATCGAGTATGACATAACAAGGCGTTATTTTGACGAATACATTACCGGCAAGCGATTACGCGTATTGGATATCGGGGGAGGGCCTGGCAGATATTCGATTTATTTGGCTGAGCAAGGGCATGAGGTCACGTTGCTGGATTTGTCCAAGCGACATCTCGAGGTGGCTCGGACGAAAGCGGAGGAACGAGGAGTTACTTTGAAGGACTATATTCATGGGAACGCCGGCAAGCTTCGCATTTTCAGCAGGGCTCGCTTTGGGTCCTTTCACATTGGCGGTCATGTCCGTGTCCATAAACGCCACATGCAGGCCGGCCACTCTGATATTTTCTCCGCCAAAACCAACCGCAGCGTATCGGTCATATTCCATTCCGCCGCTTTTGCTGCTGGATAGGCAGTTCCACCGACACTAAACCAGAATGGTTTGTCTATATTATTTGACTAATATAGCAATATATGGTATAAAAAGAGTAAAATATAAAAATTAAAAGTGGAGGAAATAGAATGGTGAAAAAAGTCGCTGGGTTACTTCTTGTTTTTTTGTTTTTAGTTCCAATTCATACTTTTGCGTTTAATCTCAATGAAAATACAGCGCAGGTTGAAGTTCCAGAAGACTTTGCATCACTTCCTGAAAGTATTACTGTCGAAGGTAATTATGTGTGTGCTGATGATACTGTGGATAATGTTGATGGGCAGTTCAAGCCACTTACAACTTGTTCTGGAGATGGAGGATATGCTCGTTTAGATTCAGTCTTTGGTGCGGGTGGGGCAGTCAGATGGGAGATAAATCCTCGTTTTTCCACAGCACATGTTTTTACAGGCTCTTTGACAATATCAAGATATCAAAATGGTGTTCCTGTATTTTACGATTCTATACGGATATCTTGCAGCGGCGTATTTGGTGAAGCGTGCGGCGATTACGTGGAATTGGGTTTACCAAGTGGCACTTATAGTGTTAGCATAAGTGGGACGGCAAGAGATGCTTCGGGGCTCTTTAGTGGATCGTGCCACCATGTACTATAGGGATCAGTTTTTAACATGTCTATTTCTCGAAAATATCAACAATTGCAAATAAGTAACATATCCCCTATGGATATGAATTTTCTATTATACATCGAAAACATTTATGAGTGCTACTTTGGGAGAAAAGAGATTTTTCCAGGCAGATACTTAATTTTAGATCAACAAGAGTTGCTTGAACCAGAAAGTTTTATCGTTGCTTTAAAGGCTTGTTGGAATACGATTGTGAAGGAGTATGAACAGCAACAATTCATGGACAATCCTCTAGACACGCTTCATTTCAGAGATGACTATGCAAGTCTGTTTAGAAATGATTCCGTCTTCCACACAGCTGAAAGGGTATGGAACGCATTTACGTTGTGGTGGTGGCCTGATTACGGTATTAAAGCCTACATGGAGAAATTTACGGACCAATATATGCCAGAAGTTACAGAGCAGATTTATAGAGGGCTTTACGAGAAGAATATTCCAATTGCTAAAGGTAATTCCCTTTATATAATGTTACTATTCAAACAACCAATTCAAATCATCCCCAAGAGTTCAAACAAACTATTTTTCTCAACTATTGATAGGTTCTTATATAAAAAGGATGAAATTGTCAGAGATATAGTTGATTTACTAAAGTAGATTCAGAAAATAGCCCTGTCAATCTTAACTGGTTGGTGGGGCTATTAAAATGCTCAAATATTCACTTTGGAATAACAGCAAAAGCAAACTGTAAAGAATCCGAAGCCTCGTCAGAAGCGAAAGAAGGCTCATTAAATATACTTGAGGGGGCTGTAATGATACGCGCAAAAGTTCGCTGCAGAAAATTTAATATTACGTAAAATAATAATTTGACGAATAAATAGATATGGATTATTCTAAAAACAGGAGGTGCGCGTTCAACATGGATAAAACCACGAAAGCTCATTATATGAGCCGAATTGATGAGAAATTAACGGATTTGCCTTGGTACGTGACCGAGTTCATCGATACGCGCAAACGCAAACTGTCGCATACCACGTTACTGAATTATTGTCATGATTACATCATTTTCTTTGATTGGCTCGTGGCTGAACGATTCGCAGCTCCCAGCCGTAAAGATGTTGAACTGTCCGTGCTTGAAAAATTAACGGTTCGAGAAATCGAAAGCTTTCTGACGTTCCTGGAATATCAATTAGGCAACTCCAAATTAACAATCAACCGGAAGCTGTCAGCACTTAAATCGCTGTTTGATTATTTACAGAATAAAGCCGAAACCGCTGATCTTAAGCCTTATCTTGAGCGAAATGTTATGGCCAAGATTGAATTTAATGCGCTGAAAGAGAGTCAGGAAACGATCGCGAATCGGATTGAAGGCAAAATTTTACGAGCCGATGATTTTGAACTGTTCCGGCAGTTTGTGGCTTATGATTTTGGTGAGCAAAACCGCGAGAATAAACGATTATTTCAATTCCACGAGTTTAACCGCGAACGGGATACGGCCATCGTTTCCTTAATACTAGGATCCGGATTGCGATTATCCGAAGTTGCCGGCATCAACCTGGAAGATCTCGATATGAACAAAGGCTTGGTTCGGGTCATTCGCAAAGGCAACAAAGAGCAATATGTATATTTTAGCGAACAAGCGAAGTTAGATCTGGAAAATTATATCAAAATTCGCGAAGCGCGGTATAAGCCGGAAAAATCAGAAACATATTTATTTATGGGTGCGCCGATCGGACGTAAAGGCAAAAACCGGCGATTAACGCCAAGATCGATTGAGAAACTGATTGAGAAGTACGCAACGGCTTTTGGCAAACCCGCCTTGACCGTCCATGCATTACGCCATTCCTTCGCAACGCGTTATCACCAGGAGAATAACGACGTGCCGCGACTGAAAAATCAATTAGGCCATGCATCGATTCAAACCACGATGATTTACACGCACTTAACGGATGAAGAGATGCGTAAAGCCGTAAATAATATGGACAAGTAGGACCATAAGGAAACAAGACCGTTGGAAACAGTCAAAACAGTTCCTGCGGTCTTTTCTGTATGACTTTTTCACAAAACCCGTATTTTGTACATATGTATATAAGTTAAATAAAAGCCCTTTCCTTGTTAGGTTAAATCCGCTTCAATAACTTGGCGAGGAATCAAAACTCTCTGCAAGATTAGAGATTTAGAAGTCTCTCTCTCCTTTTAGTTACTGCTGCGTATTGTTGAATTCTTCATTCGCTTGAGCAAGTATTTTTTGAATAAACGGTGCCTTGCACAACGTATATGATTGCCGGTCAGGACAGATCTCCGCCATTTCACGTTTTAAGTTCAAGTATTTAACGGCAACGTCGGGATACTTGATTAGATAGTCCCGGAAGAAAATAATGTTCTTCCATTCCTCACTTTCATATTCGTACACATGTAGATGATGTGTGCCGTTCCCCCATTCGCCCCTTCGAAAGAACATACGATTGGGGAAATCCTCTTTTGGTACGTATTCAAAGCCGATTTGGTTAAGTAGTGCGATCGCACAATCATCGATAATGGAAAGATGATCTACCGCCACCGCAATATCTATAATCGGCTTAGCCGCCATGCCAGGAATTGAAGTGCTACCTACATGTTCAATTCGCTTCACCTTATCACCGAGCAAAGCCAGAATGCGATTACGATCTTTCTCAAATTCCTGTGCCCAAAGGTCACTATAGTTACTGAGTGTGACTTTGTTTGTCATGAATATCACCTCTGTAAAAATAGGAATTACACGCGATAAGTGAGAAACTTACGGATGCCTATTTTATGGAATGATTACACATTATTTGACCGGTTTCTTCTCTTTAGCTCATTTACAACTGGCATTACGGGAGGACTAATTTCGGCAGGTATATCTTCAATATCAAAAAATCGGTATTCTCTGCTTTCGTTATCAATGTTTATTTCTCCATAAAATTTATTGCTAGAGTAAACAATATCGACGATATATACTTCATCTCCATTAGGGTAAATATAGTGCAACTCTTTTCCTGAGAAAACACCAAAAATACTCAATTCTTCTACACTTAAACCGGTCTCCTCAAACAGTTCTCTTCGAACCGAATATTCAGTATTTTCACCTAGGTCAACAGCTCCGCCTGGAAAACACCAGCAACCATTATCACTTCTTCTTAGCATTAGAACTTGATTTAACTGATTAAATAAAATAATACTTGCACCGCATAATAGTAACGGTTCATGTCCAATTAATTTTCTCATTTTCTTAACGTACTCGGTCATTTTAAATCCCCTCTCCCCTCCCCTCCGCTCTCATCAAAGAGATCGGTTGTAAAAATGAGATCATATTACAAGCCTAAGCCCAAGAAAATGAAGTCCTAGATCCATTGATTAGTAATGATACTATATAATAGAATTTGGATTACTTCAATGGAAAGGAAAGCGTTTAGATAATGATTAAATGATTATCGGGAATTCGACGAGGCTGATATTAAGCGAATCAAAACCATCCAAATTTATATAGAGCTTGGGTTGTCGACGAAGGAGATTCTTGAAATTTTGAAGTGCCATGATACTTATGTTGCTTACGATATCAATGAGTTCTGTGTTGGTGAGATTTACGATCACTCGACCGGCCAATATATCGCCTTGTACGATTCCATATGGTCGTCGGATGACCTTCCTTCAGGAACGTTTGGGCAAGAGCTGAACCCATCATACCTAAGCCGATGACACTCACTGGCGGTTGGTTCGCTTTCGTTGTATTCCAATCCTTACTGACTTTCATCTCACTTTGCTCCTTTTCTTTCATTCGAATTTCTCGTCGCCTATATCCCCCAATAACCATTTTTACTTCACAAACTGAAACCAACTGAAATCAAAATTGCTGCCCGGCAAAAAGATAAACGTTACATCCTGAACGCCCGTCACGCGATTTAATGGGAATTCCTTGACCTCGTACCCGTCGGTTTGTGTAAATTCGATCAACTGCCGGTTTTCTTTGCCATTTGCTGTGAACTGCACATGGATCGTATTTTTATCGATGAGTGAATGACCGCAGATCAACAGCTTTGATGCGCCCTCTCCCTCGAAATCCAGCTGCTTCATTTCCAGTGATACATTATTTCCGATCCCTTCTACGTTGTTCCCTTCGATTCGGAAGCTGTCCCCATAGATATGATCACAATCCGCAGCCGCATTCCGTAGCAAAGCCCGATTTTGGCGTGTGAATGAGAACCCTTTGAGATGAATCTTCTGCTTCAGCACAAAGCAAATTGAAGTAATGCCGCGAAGGCGCTTATTCAAACGAAATGTTGCTTCCTGATACACGTTCCACCGCGTTTCCTTCTGGTAAATGACTTCTGCAATCTGTTCGCTGCCCTCTTCCCCAGGCATCCCCTCCCAGATTTGAATCAGGTAAGGCTCGCTGGTCAACGCAAAAATCGGCAGCGTGATTTCATCCGACCCCTGAAGCCCAAAATCAAGATTCCGGAAGCCGATCCGAGATTCCCCATCTCTGCTGGTAGCCACGCCTCTTTCATTGCCGTTTCCGATCTCCCCGAAGCTGTAATCGTACAGTCCCGCCGAGATAAAGCTATACGGATCTTTCTGCGCCTCGCCCAGCCCTGTTGCTTGAAATTCCAACTCGGAGATCAGCTTAATTTTGTCCGTACCGTTGCGGCTCGTACAACGCACGCGGAAGCGCCCGTCCCCCAAAGCACGGAGTCTAGCCCGATGCCCATCCGCCTCGATTTGAGCAAGGTTAGATGGTATGCCCGCATCATTAACCACGCTCCATTCCACTTCCGTGTAGGAGGTATTCGCTGGGTAAAGCTTGGCTTCCAGTTGGATTTCAGGATGCTCGGCAGTCAGCTGTTGTCCAGCTAAAGAAATAATCTCAATTTTTCGCACCGGAATTTCGTCCGAGGTTCCCATCACAATCGGCATCTCACGGTTTCCAAATTGGGCAGAAACACCTGTGAGTCCCTGATCTACCGACCGAGATTTAAGAGTAATGCTCTGACTCTCCATCCCTTTCGAGCTGACTTTCACGACAATCGTGCCTGGTGTTGTGTTTGCTGCTACGATGGCCATCGCTTTTCCGCTGAACAATCTCCGACTCGTGCCCTTGTAAGGATCATAGTCCGTGCTGTCTCCGTTATCCAATCCAATTAACCGCCCGGCTCCCGCGACTTCAACGGTTACTCGATTGTTCGCATTTCTCACGGGATTTGCATCTTCATCTTCCATTGAGATTTCAATGAACGTCAGGTCGGTTCCGTTGTCAGATATGTTTAACATCACACCGGCTGCCTGCTCGATCATTTCCAACCGCAGGTTTGCGGGCCCTCTGAGGTTTTTGAACCCGTGGAGAAGGCTGTTTTCAACTAACGGCTGGAGAATGAACCTTGGGCAAGGAAGCTGAAGCGCTTCCTCATCAATCCTAAAATCAATTTGGAGCTTATCCCCCATCCTCACTTTATGGATATCCAGATAATGTCGAACGTTTTCCAGTTCCTCTCCTAAGGTGCTGACGTCCTTCGTTTTGGACAAGCTGTACCTGAGAAGCTTTCCCAGCTTTTGACCGATGTCCGCAACCTCATGATCATCGTTCAGCGTAGCCAGCATACACATCGTTTCCAGCGTGTTGTACAGGAAATGGGGATTGATTTGGGCTTGCAGCATTTTGATCTCCGCTTCCTTCTTGAGCAATTCGGTTTGCGCTACCATCTGTGTCAATTCATCCACCCGGCCGATCATCAAGTTGTAGGAAGAAATTAAGAATCCGATTTCATCCGCCCCCCCTTCCCCGGGGTATAAGGCTTTCTTAGGATCCTCCACTCTTCTCAAGTGGCGGGAGAACCGGACAATTCGCAAAGTAATGGACGATGCAATCGTAAAATAGACCAAGGATAACACGGTAAGCAGGAGGATCCCTATACCAAGCGAAAATCCGGTCGTCTTCCAAAAATCCAAAGCGTCCCGCACATCGTAAACCTTCACCACCGTCAGGTTAAAACGTTCAATTTTCGCTGCACCTATCAAGTACCGATGATTCTTTGTGAATAAGGTAGCCATGCCGGCTTGCGGCAGCTTCTTGAGAATCTCCCTTTTCTCCCGCTCATTCAGCTTGTTATCCGGCTCTTCATACAGCAGATTCCCGCTGTCATCCACAACGATCTTCGATGCGTCTTCCGGGCTCTGCTGGGCATCGAAGAACTGTTTAAAAAGTCCGTCGTTTAACGAGATTTGCAAGATGCCGATGGAACGAGTGTAGCTGTAATTGTACATCTTGTGAAAATAACGGATCGCGGGCAGCACGTTTGGCGAATCCGACTTCTCGTATGCCCAAAGCCCCTTGTTAGGAGCAAGCCGCTGGACGTCTGCAGCCTGCGGTGAATCCGTAAATCTGGCGATATCCTGAACTTCAGGGGATAGAATCGGAAGATCTGGATTCGCTTTATACATGGTGATTTCGTCGATAAGCTGATTGGAAATGTAGGCAAAGGAAAAGGTGGGACTGATCTCCCGCTTGTACCTGTACGCCTCCGCCCAATCGGTTGCGCTGAATCCTCCCAAATACTCCGTCAGGCTGGTGTTGTTTTGAAAAAGAGCATACATCGCTTCGATTTTCGTCAGATCAACCTCCAAATTTCGGTATGCCTGCTCTAACATCTGTGATTTGCCGCTTTTCAAGTGATCCAGCTGATTATTGTACATTTGTCTATAAAAGATCAATCCAAATACGGCAAACGGAATACAGATCAGCAGGATATAGCCGATAAACAATTTGTGGACCAGGCGCAGGTTGCGCAGGCGTGCTGTAATCGGTTGCAAAATAGAGTTCATGAACTTCTCACCTTCGGCTTCCAATTTCATTATAAAAGTGCCTGAATTATACCGATACTTTCGATTTCTTATGTTTGACTCCTCATTTTTAAGGGCTCTTGTTTTTGGGCTATAAAAACAAAATAACCCGTGCACGCACGGGTTATAAATCATCACATTATCTCAAAGCAAAGTCACCTTTTGAAAAGTGTTATCCTTCATCGTTCTTACGACTCGAATATTCTTGATATTCGTGGGATGCCCGAGAACGGTTTTAAACACCCAATAGGGTTGTAAAGTTTCGATTTCGACTTCTTCCCCAAGCTCTGTTTTAATGAGTTGGATAAAGTCTCCCATATTTGGAGCTTGTCCGACTTCTTTAAAGAAGGAGATCTGTCGGAAGGTTCGCTCCCCAGATAATGAGGTGATTTCTAGGGTTGTGGAATATTTATCCTTTGACGTGATTTCATTGTCCTGTCCCTTGTGCTCTGCCATTTTACTTAATTCCCTCTCCACAAAATATTTATTATATGAATTATATCGACAGAGGGAAAAAATAAATTATCTCTTTCTTTCATTTCTTAAGATTTGTTCACACTTTTTTTATCTCTATTTTGATGTCACCGGCAAGATGCCTCCTGCAAAAGGAGAAAGGATAAGCCCGGCAGCCAAAACAGATGAGCAAATCTGACAAACATTCAAGAAGCGAACAAACTGCTTCGCCTTTATCAAAAAATCGCGGTTGCCGAAGGCGCAGGAACCGGAGCTGGCGGTCTTGTGTTGAATGCGGTGGATTTTCCGGCATTCATTGCGATTAAAATGAAGTTTCTGTTCGAATTGGCCCATGTCTACGGGTATGACACGAAGGTGTTTTCCGAACGCGTATCGCTTGCGTAAACTAAATGATCAGACGAGTTAACCCTCACTCCGCCCCTACCACTGGATGCGGTACGTATGGTTCTTCAAGATAGGCCATTTCCTCCGCGCTGAGTTTGACCGATAACGCCCCAACTGCATCTTCCAGATGCGATAGTTTTGTAGCGCCCACGATGGGTGCTGCGACCTGTTCCTTCTGCAACAGCCAAGCCAGCGCGATATGTACGCGAGGAACACCGCGTTTCTCCGCCACTTCTGCCACACGCTCGATAATAAAACGATCCGCCGCTGCGGTGGGATCGTACTTGGATTTTTGAATCGCATCGGTTTCCGAGCGATGGGTGGTGACCGATGCATCGCGAATCAAGCGGCCGGAAGCGAGCGGGCTATAAGGCGTTACGGCGATGTTTTGGTCTTTGCAGAGCGGCAGCATCTCCCTCTCCTCTTCCCGATAAATCAAGTTGTAGTGGTTTTGCATGGAAACAAACCGGGTCCATCCGTTCTTCTCAGCGACATACTGGGCCTTCTGGAATTGCCAGGCGTACATTGCAGAAGCACCTATATACCGGGCTTTCCCCGCTTTCACCACGTCGTGCAGCGCCTCCATCGTTTCCTCGATAGGCGTGTTGTAATCCCAACGATGGATGATATAAAGGTCCACGTAATCGGTCCCCAGCCGCTTCAGGCTCTTGTCAATTTCGCTCAATATCGCTTTCCGCGATAATCCGGCTCCGTTGGGACCGGGATGCATGCGTCCCCACACCTTGGTTGCAAGCACGATTTCGTCCCGGTTCGCGATCTCTTTAAGAATTCGTCCCGTGATCGCTTCGCTGGTCCCGGCTGCATAGACGTTGGCTGTATCAAAGAAGTTGATGCCCAGCTCAAGCGCTCTTTGAATGATTGGGCGGGCCTTATCCTCATTCAGCACCCAGGAATGCCATCCTGGTACCACTTCGCCAAAGCTCATGCAGCCGAGGCAAATTCGCGAGACGTCCAATCCGGTATTCCCTAGCTTCACATAATCCATCGTTCATTCCTCCATGCGATGAAGTCTGATCCTCTTTATTATCTCTCAAAGAAAAAGACGTCCGCAATTCAAATCTCTTGCAAACGTCTAATTCGGATGCGCTTTAGAGTACGGTGTCGTCCACCCCGTCCAGCCACGCTTCGATGCTTCCGATCACCGAAGTGACGCAGCCGTCTTCAAACGGTGAAATCAAGCCGGACGTTTGGACCAGCTCCGTGAAGGATTGGCTGCCGCCTTGCTGGCATAAGCGCAAGTAGTCGGCCCACGCCGCTTCGCGGTCTTCATGCATCTTCTTCCAGAACTGAAACGCGCAAATCTGTGCCAAGGTATAATCGATATAATAAAACGGCGAATTGAAGATATGCCCCTGTTTGTGCCAGTACCCGCCCCGTTCCAAATAGGCGTTATCCGCATAGTTCCGGTAAGGCACATACTTGCGTTCAATCTCCCGCCAAGCTTGCTTGCGTTCCGCCGGCGTCGCCTCCGGATGCTCATAGACGTAATGCTGGAATTCATCCACCGCCACGCCGTAAGGAATGAAGATGACTGCACTAGCTAAGTGATCAAAGCGGTATTTATCGGCCTGTTCTTCAAAGAACAAATCCATCCAAGGCCAGGTGAAAAATTCCATGCTCATCGAATGAATTTCACAGGCTTCCAGCGTCGGGAATTGATACTCCGGCACCTCGTAGCCCCGGCTTTCATACATTTGAAATGCATGCCCTGCTTCATGTGTCAGCACATCGATATCGCCGGACGTCCCGTTGAAATTTGAGAAAATAAACGGCGCCTTGTAATCGCTGATAAAGGTACAGTACCCGCCAGCCTGTTTACCTTGTTTGGACACGAGATCCATCAATCCATTTTCCGTCATGAAGGTGAAGAATTCATTCGTTTCCCGAGACAGCTCGCGATACATCTTCGCCCCGTTCTTCACAACCCAGTCGGAATCGCCTTTCGGTACCGCGTTTCCGGATTTGAAAGCAAAGCTCTCATCATAGTACAGCAGCTGGTCCACGCCGATCCGCTGCTTTTGCCGCTCCTTCAGCTTCGTGGTCACAGGCACAATATGCTTGAGAACCTGGCTTCGGAAGTTCGCTACCTTCTCGGCATCGTAATCCGTCCGCGACAGGCGGGCATAACCGAGCTCCACGAAGTTGCGGAATCCAAGCTTCTTGGCGATCTTGGTCCGCACTTGGACCAACTCGTCATAGATCCGGTCAAGCTCATCTTCATGCTCGGCCAAAAAACCGTACGCCGCTTCGGCCGCACGCTTGCGAACCCCCCGATCCGTCGATTGCTGGAACGGTATGAGCTGGGACAAGTTGCGTTCCTCGCCTTCAAACGGAATTTTTGCGGAGGCGATCAGCTTGGCGTATTCCGTGGTCAGTTTGTTTTCCCGCTGCAGATCCTCGATGACGTCCGGGCTAAACGTCTTTAACGACAGCTCGGCAAGCCGGAACAGCTGATGTCCCCATTTTTTCTCCAGCTGGCCGCGGAATTTCGAATGAACTAAAGCCCGGTAGTAGTCTGTAATCGATTCCTGCACAACCGGGCCCACTTCATCATAGAAGTCCTGTTCCGCTTTATAAAACTCGTCGTTTGTATTGATCGTATGCCGGACGCTGGCGATCTCCTGCATTGTATCGAAGCCGCTTCTAAGTTGATTGATTTCCCGCATGATCCGGTCTTGCTCTTCATAAGAAACCGCACTTGTAAATGCCTGAAGAAGCTCCTTAAATCTCTGTTGGAAAGCTTGGACATCGGGCCGTTCATATCGGTATTCGCTAAATTTCATGGCATACACCTGCCTTTTCAAAGATTAGATAAATTTGGAATTAGAAAGAATACGAACATTATACTAAATCCTCTTTCGGGATCGCAATCACGACACGATTTGTTAGCTGTGCACACCACGGTAGGTTTATCCAGTTTTCTTGGTTCGAAGGTAACCGTCGACCTTGGCTTTCATCGATTGGATGGTCGTTTTCCGGTATTGGATTGCAAGCCGAAGTACCTTCAGCTGCTGTGTACGGGATAATTGCTTGAACCGAGGCTCTTGTCGCAAAAATTTACGGATGATGGACCAGCTGCTCGCGGATGTCCGATCCCGTTGAACACGCGGGACTTCATAGGGCAAATTGGGTTTGCGAAAATAATGGATCAACGATTCTACGCGCTCGGAGGTTTTACCTTGGTCCACCAAGCATGGAGCCACTGTATTTTTCGTATGCTTTCTCAAAAATTCGTAATGGTGATTTCCGCTAACGATGATGTATCCTCCGTGCTTCCGGCTTTTGCGGACAACCATCAGATGCATGCAATCGTGCGCGGCCTTTCGAAGCGACTTGATTCGCTGGGTAAGTTGAACAGAGATGCCGGGTCTAAGCTTGTTAAGAGGGATATATTGCACCGTAAATCTCATGGAGCCACCCCTTTCCGATGAACTTAACTATATGTATATGCCTCATCTGCCCAGCTTGCATCCTTAGCCTGAAAAAAGCGGTTTGAGACTGATGACGCTCCCCTATTCTCCCTTCGAGGGATTCCACCGCCCTCCTCGATTCCTTTCATATAGCCGGGAAGCACCCAATAGCTTTCTTTGTCGTCATCATATAGGGGTCATTGAATCTTGGGTTGTACAGCGTCATATCAGTGTAGATCCAATCCAGGAGTTCTTTTATCATTGGCCTAAAAACTTCTGCATCGCTTTCTGGATCGAAATGTTGCTCGCCCAACCGATCGCTCGATTCGTTATGAAAACAATGCATGTCAAACAAGCTGCCAAAGCTGCGCAGTTAGATAACGTCGAGGCGTAGAAAGCTACAATAATTAACAAAAAACAAGGCAATCCGCTTTTGCGGTTTGCCTTGTTTTTTTATATCCCACCGTTTATTTAAACAAATCCGGATACATTTCTTTCGCCAACTGCTCCATCCCATCAATCGTGTTGTAGCCATAGCCAAACATATAGTTGTAGTCGACCGCGTAGATCTGTTTGTTCTTGATCGCCTTCATGCTGGATAATTTCGGATTGTTATAAAGCGCTTCTTTGAGCGTGTTGGGATCCGATCCGTCATAGGTTCTCCAATCCGGGACGATCAGGACGTCCGGGTCGGCCCCGATCAGCGATTCCACACTTACCTCGTCGCTGGTATTATTTTCGAAGACATTCTTAAGCTTCACCATATGGAACGCATCGTTAAAGAAGGTTTCAGCATGGGCGGCATAGACGCTGACTTCATTTGGATCGCTCATAAATAATAAAGCGAAGGTTTTTTCTTCGGTAATGCCCGCCAGTTTGGAGCTAATGACTTCTTGTCTTGCTTTTAATTCTTGAATAAATTCATTTGCCTTATCCTGCACATTAAAGATTTTCCCTAAATTCTCGATATCCTTGTAGACTGATTCATAGGTTCCTCCGGTAATCGAAGACTCTAAAACATAAGTTTTAATGCCCATATCATTTAATACGTCAACGGTGCCGACACCCCAATCGGCGTTCTCAAATAAACCGCCGCGCCCAAAGACCAGATCCGGATCCGTTCCAAGGGTAACTTCCTTCCCAACGTATCCATCGCTCAAAATATTCAGTTTGTTGTATTCCTCTTCCACCGATGGATCCGGTGCACCGAAGTTTGCTCCGACCCCAACAATTTTATCGCCTAACCCTAAATGCAACAGCAATTCAGCGGCTGGTCTTGTATTTGCCATGATCCGTTCAGGCGCTTTGTCGAAGACTTGCTCTTTCTCTTCCCACACCGTACCGCCTTCCGCTTTCGCGTAGTTAACGATCGTTACGGGATACTGGCTGGTAGCTGCTTCTTGATTTTGAGCTTGGTTTTGAGTTTGATTTTCAGTTTGATTTTGCGCTGACGCCGAGCCGCTGCTTGTGCTTGTGCTCGTGTTTGCCCCTCCGCAAGCCGTTAATGTCAGCAGGAATGTTAAACTTAAGGCAAGCCATATTTTCTTCTTCATCCTTCGTTCTCCCCTTCTAAATTCCATATGCGAAGCTTAATCCGTTCGTAATCGGATTGATATATGTCTGGCATTTGATGTGATAAAGTGACTCGATAACTTCCGGTGTCAGAACTTCTTCCGGTCTTCCGTGTGCATAAACCTCGCCGTCCTTGATCGCATATAGGTAATCGCAATAATGGGCGGCCATTTCCAAGTCGTGAAGCGCTGCCAACACACCGATCTGCAGCGACTTCACACAGGTTAAGATCTCTAGCTGATAACGAATATCCAAGTGATTCGTAGGTTCATCCAAAATCATGAACTTGGGCTGTTGGGCAATGGTTCTCGCTAAAATAACCCTCTGCTTCTCGCCCCCGGACAAAGACAAATAACTGCGGTTTTTGTATTCGAGCAGATTCGTTCTTCTTAAGGCTTCCTCTACGATTTCATAATCCTCTTGCTTATCGGACTCCAGCAATTTTTTGTGGGGTGTCCGGCCCAACATCACCATTTGTTGCACCGTTAGATCAAAATGCATCTCATTAAATTGACCGACCACGCCTAATTGTTGCGACACCTTTTTTTCTGAAGTCTTTAATACATCCATATCATTCAGAAAAACGGTGCCGTTCTGCGGGACCAAGCTCTTGTAGATGCTTTTTAGCAACGTCGATTTTCCGCATCCATTGGGCCCGATCAGTCCAACAAACTGCTTGTTTTTGACGTGGATCGAAACATTTTTGACGATTTCTCTTTTTCCGATCTTGATCTCCAAGTGTTTCGCGGTCAATTCCATGCTTTAACCTCCGAAATTGTAGCCTTTTTTCACGATCATATAGATAAATAAGGGCGACCCAATCACCGAAGTAATGATCCCGATGGGTAATTCGACGTTATGGATGAGCGTTCTGGACAAAATGTCCGACCAGATCAGGAACAGTCCGCCTAGAAGCAGGGTTCCAGGCATCAATCGCTTGTGGTCTGCGCCAAATAGACCTCGGGCGATATGCGGGATGATCAGACCTACGAATCCGATCATCCCAGCGTAAGCCACCATCGTACCGGTAATTAGCGCGGTCAAGACCATGTACAATTTGCGAAAAATGCTTAAGTTAATCCCCAGGGTAATCGCGGATTCATCGCCTAACAGCATCGTGTTCAGCACGCGATGTTGAAATAGAAACAGCCCGCACCCTAGAATCACAATCACCGCCAGGATCGGTGTTTTGTCCCAACTGGAGGAAGCCAAACTGCCCATCGCCCAGAAGGTCACGGATTTAATTCCCTCTGCATCGTTGGCGAAATAGATGATCAAGCTGGAGAAGGAGCTGCACAAAGCGCCGAGGACAACCCCGGATAACACGAGCTTCACCGATGTTGCTTTGCCTCCAATGCTGGATAGAATCAGCACGGCGATCGACGCGATCATCGCGCCAACAAAGGCACCAAAAGCTACGCCGAACTGGGACAATAGCGCACCGCTTCCGAACCCGATCAGTATGGCGAAGGTGGCTCCAAGCGAAGCGCCGGACGAGATGCCAAGTATGTATGGATCCGCGAGCGGGTTTTGCACCACGGCCTGCATGACGGCTCCGCACAATGCGAGTCCCATGCCGATAAGAAGAGCAAAGATGACACGAGGCATCCTAACTTGCAGAATAATGTTCAGGTAGGATTGGTTATCGATATGCTCCAGCGACCCCCATCGACCGTGTGACAAGAAGTTCAGCATAATGGTTATCGCTTGTTTAAATGGAATATGGACTTGACCAATGGATACGGAATAAACCGCGGATACCCCAATCAGTACGATTAATAGGAGGATTAAGAGGTAATAGAGACTCCCCATTTTTTGATTCGCGGCTGTAGTATTCAGAATTTCACCTCCCATAAAACGATGATCATGATAATGAGAATCATTATCATAGATATGATAATAAGACATTGTTCATAAAATTACAATCCGAAATTTGAAAATTTTTTAAATAAAAAAACCGCGATGAACGCGGTTGAAAGTATGTTATAGTTGTACCTGTTTGGTCGCAATCCGCTCGCAAAACTCGCGATCATGCTCAACAAACAATATCGTAGGCTCATAGGTTAGCAGCAAATCTTCGATCTGCATACGCGAGATCACGTCAATGAAATTCAGCGGTTCGTCCCATACCAGCAAATGCGCTTTTTCGCAGAGGCTTTTCGCGATAAGCACCTTTTTCTTCTGGCCCCCGCTGTAATCCGCGATATCCTTCTCAAACTGCAATCTGGAGAAATCCAATTTCCGCAAAATCGCTTTAAACAAACTTTCATCAATGTCATGCTCTCTGGTAAAATCGGTTAAATTCCCATGCAGCCAAGAGGTTTGCTGAGACACATAAGAGATTTTCAATTGGCTCCCTTGACGTACCGTGCCGGTATAGCGGATATCCTCCCCGCAAAGCAGCTTCAGAATGCTTGACTTTCCCGAGCCGTTACGGCCCATCAGCACGATCCGGTCGCCTAGTTCGATCGTAAAGCTGATATCGCGGCACACCTGCTTCTCGCCGTAGTGGATCGAAACGCGGTCAAATTCGGCAAGCTGCGTTTTATGGTAAGGCAGCTGGGCGATTTTTAAGCTTTCTGAGGCTTCAATGTTCTTGAGCAGCTTCGACTTTTCCTCGATCGCGTTCTGTTGTCGTTGCTCGATCGATTTGGAGCGCTGCATCATCTTGGCCGCTTTATGACCGATGTAGCCCTTATCCACTTTGGAGCCGGAATTTCGTGTGCCGTTTTTCGTACTTTCCACCTTATGCGACCAGTTGCTCGTCCGCTTCGCCGCTTCCGACAGGCGTTTAATGTCTTTCTGCAGCCTTTCGTTTTCGGCTAACTCATAGTTGTCCTGGCGCCTTTTATTTTCCCACCAATCGGAGAAATTGCCCTTCTGAATCTCAATGTTTGTCTTGTTGATGGACAGGATGTGATCCACGCAGCGATCCAAAAAGGCGCGATCATGAGAAACCAGGATAAACCCGTTCTTGCGGTTTAAATAATCACCCACGAGCTCTCTGGCTTCCATGTCCAAATGGTTCGTTGGTTCATCGATCAGCAGGAAGTGATTCTCTTTCAGAAATAAGGCGGCAAGCATTACCTTGGTCTGCTCCCCGTTCGACAAAGACTCGAAAGGACGGTACAGCACATCATCGGACACCTGCAGTAAAGAAAGCTCACGCATGAGCTCCCACAACTCATAGACCGGAACAATTTCCTCTACAACATCCAGCGTATTCTTCTCCGGATGCTTGACCTCAAACGGGAAGTAATCGAAGCTGACATCCGCGGAAATTTGTCCGCTGTATTCGTATTTGCCGAGCAGCAAATTCAGGAAGGTCGTCTTCCCCCGTCCGTTCCGGCCGGTAAAGCCCAGCCTCCAATCGGTATCGATGCGAAAGCTCACATCCTCGAAAATGTTATCGTAACTGCCTTCATAGGCAAACGTTAGATGGTTCACATGAATTAATGACATGAACAACATCCCTCCTGCATAAAAAAATGGGCTGCAAGAAAGATAGCTTTCCTGCAGCCCAAAAATATACAACAAATCCAACCCTGCCGGCGGGGATGGATTTAGAATATATACGATTGGAGTGAAAGGATGAAGTATCTTTCTTGCATAAGAAATAAACCATGCGATTCACGCTCGCATTACGGTTCCATCTTCTTAGCAAGAAATATCCATCCGTTTCAGCTCCCTCATTTAAGATAGTCGTATTCTAACATACTGCTGACATGAGTGCAAGGCACACCACAGCAATTCAAATCGATCTTAGGATGACATGTCAAGTTTCCCGGTTAATGATGTAGTGCAGTAAGTGTTTAAGAAAAACCGGAGGTTTCGGGAGCTCCATGAGCGCTTCCATCGCCAGGCAATAATGCTCCCACATCGCTTTGTTTGCCTCAGCCGTCCCCAGTACAGTCACATAGGTGGAACTGCCGTTTTCAATGTCCTTCCCCGTTGGTTTGCCGAGTAAACGCGGATCCCCTTCCCCATCCAGCAGATCGTCTTTGATTTGAAAAGCGATGCCAGTGTGATAAGCAAAATTCTTCAGAACGGCGATTTCCGTCTCGTTAGCCCGAGCCAAAATCGCCGGTGCTACCAAACAGGCTTCAAACGCAATTCCCGTCTTGTAGAAGCAAATCCGGTCGAGCTCCTCTACGGTTAACACCTTGCCTTTGGCGTTTAAGTCCATCGCTTGCCCCATGCAGATCTCCCCGGCCTTCCGGGATAAGTATTGCAGCAGCGCCAGCACGGACTCGTTGTCGAAGCCTTTCAAAGATGCCTGCTCTTCCACCGCCTTCTGGATCAGGAAAATTCCCGTAAGCTCGGCAATGGCGCTGTTATGCACTTCATGCAGCGTTGGCTTGCCACGGCGGGATGGAGAATTGTCTTGAGACGGTAAGTCATCAAAGATCAGAGAGGCGGTATGCATGTATTCGAGCGCCCGGAACAAAGGGGATAACGCAGCCGGATCCAGTCCGTATACCTGCACGCCCATCACCCATGCTAAGATCGGGCGGAGCCGCTTCCCGCTGCCTTCCAGACTGTAATTGGCCGTATCCACCAGGAGGGGATCTTCCGTAATCAAAGACGATGCTGTGCTTGTAATTGGCAATATCGCATCTACATGCTTTCGAGCGGTTTGGACAAGCTCAACAAATGCTTCTTGCTCTTGCCGATTCGCTCGCAACGCCATTAGCAACTGGTCCCGCAGCCATTTGTCGTAGAAATCTACATCCGCCGCACGACGAACCAGAAGCTGAATCAGATCCTCCAGCTCCGGATGACCGATCGAAAAAATCGCCAAGACTTCATGAAACCGCTCTACTCCAACCCGTCTTTGATATCGTTTGAGTCCATTGATGGCACGCGCTAAAATGATTTCACGGGTTTGGGGCTCCGAACGGTAGACATGGTGGATCAAATGCGAAATGACCGCCCAATACAATTCAAACGGATTGATCAAATCCGGTCGTTCATGCCGGTAGGTCAAATAATACGTATAAGGCGTGACCGCTCCTGCATCAAGGTCTGCGGCCATGTCCGCAAAGTCGTCAGCCAGCTGATTGTAGAGGCCGTAATAGAATACACGCTGGTCAAACCCCTCATCCTGGGGAGCAGAAATCACGGAACGAACGATCAGCCGCGACGAGGCGGATTTTAAAATAATGGGCAGGTATAACTCTTCATTGGTATAATGCGCATCATGTAATGTTTTGCAGCGATCGGCGTCCTGGGATTCAAAAAAGATATACGATTGCTCGAAAAATACGTCCTGCGTACCCGGATTCTGATAACCGCGGATAAATTCATACGCTTCCCGAAGCTCAGTATGGATATATCGAACCAGCTCTTGATGGCGGCCGCTCCACTCCCCAAGCTCGGGTACAATACCCGTTCGGATCGTCAAGCGAATCATACGGGAATATTGTTCCTGCTCTTCGGCATTTAAGGCTCCGGAATCCAGCAGGTCATCAATAAACGGGTAGGTCAGCCCGTAATAATATCCCAGTTTGATTGCCTCTCCGAGCCGGCGGGAACGCTCCGCAGAGCCTTTGTGGCCCTCCATTTCGTCCATGACGTGCATCACGACGCCCAAGATGATTTTGATGAGCTTGCGCTCGGCTTCCTCGGCATTCATTTCTGGCGGGAGATGGGACCTAACGCCCTTTAACCGCTCCATCACCCAAATCACCGCTTCCTCCACGCCCTCTCGCTGAGCCCAGCGATAGACGGAAGCTAAGCTGATCATCTCTTCCATGATTCCCGTTCCGACCGTTGCTTCATCCGGTGAGACGAGAGACTTCTTCAACCCGCCTGCCATGCGTTGGATCTTGGCACGGGTTCGGGGATCGGACAAATCCTGACCGAGATCCCGCAGATACATATAGGAAACGCTCCGCTCCAAATAATCGTCCAGCTTCCCTGCACGGGCCAGCCATGCGAGAAACCGGGAACCCTCCGATGAATCGGGCGGTTTGGCGCCGCGTCGCCAGATCGGGAGCAATTTCTGACGTGGAAGGTGCTTTTTTTTCCACCATATGAAATCATCGAGCAGTCTGGACACGTAGCTCTTCGAGCGGAGCTGTTCCTGCAACAAGTCCAAGTAACGTGCGGCTTTGCTTTCGGCCCGTTGATACCACCTATCCGCTTGTTCCGTGTTCGCCTTCATTATCGTCATCGTTGCATCCCTCGGCTTATTTTTGTCTTCTTCCAAGACCATTATCTTTTATAATAGTATAAACGACAGAACGTCAAAAACGTGCAATAGTCTGTATCCAACCTAGACTTAGGTCTAGGAATGATTTTATGGAAGGAGGGGACGCGGGCATGCGATTTCCAGCTTATATTCGGGAGTTTGTCGCAGCATGGCGGGATTACCGAGCAGATCCGAACACGCTGATCGGACAGCGTTATCTGATCCAGGACGTGATCGGCGAAGGCAGCTACGGAATCACCTATCTCGCCCTCGATCAGCTGGAGCATCGGCCGGTTGTCTTGAAGCAAGCCAGGCCCAGCAAAGGCGCATTGTCCGGGCAGCTGTTGGAGCAAGAAGCACGGATCCTGCAATCCTTAAATCACCCGCGGCTCCCCGTTTTTAAAGAATGGATTACGAATAAACGTCATTCCTTTTTGGTGATGTCCTTGGTGGAAGGATCAACGCTGGAGGATTTGATTTTTGAGCAAGGACAACGCTTTGGCGAAGCAGATAGTGCCCAAATCACCCTGCAGCTGCTGGAGCTGATCGGGTACATCCATCAGCAGGGATTCGTTCATCTTGATTTGCGAATGCCTAACATCCTGCTGCAGGAGGGACAACTCAGCCTAATCGATTTTGGGTTGGCCCGCGCGATGGGTGAACCACCGTTGTCACTGCTGGAAGTTAAGTCATTTCGTGGGTCCATCGGGTCAAGTCCATATGTGACTCGTTTACAGAGCCCGGCGGAGCCGCAATCGGATCTGGTGGATGTCGGCCATTTTATGCTGTTCTTGCTCTACTCTGCCTTTGAATCCTCTCGCTCCGCCACAAACGCTAAGGATCTAAGCTGGCAGGAAGAGCTGCCCCTCTCCCACTCCCTGATCGAAATCATTGAGCGGCTGCTCCAACTGCGCCAGCCCTTTGCGGACGCTTTAGAAGCTGCTAAGGCCATGCGCGTCTTTTTGTCCCAGGCGGCGGAACGTCCGTTTTCTTTTATGTCCAACAACGAATACAATAGAATGTAAGGATTTCATATCAGAAAGGTAGGGACATGACATGCTGAGAAGATTTCTGAATAAATTACTTCATTCCGCTACGCATAGCCATCGAAGGCATTACGGCAGCTCGGCTAGACATTACGGTAAGCGCTACAGCAGCAGCCACGGGTACACTCGGCCGATGATGGGACGCTCCTCCTCCGACTACAAGCACCGCCACGGCTACATGGGATCCGGTTATTACAAATCGAGAAGACATAGCTCCAGTTAGCCGGAAACCTGTCTCCCCCTCAACCTTTGAGGGGGATTTTTTTCTCACCCCTTCCCTGACTTCCCGCTGAATGCCAAAAGTTGTAGGTTGTCCCGCTCTACAGTCTTCCCTACAATGTTGTAGGGAAAGGAGGTCACCCAAAATGAACAAATTCCGAGGATTCCTTTTACTCTTTGTGATCGTGCTCTCGGTAGGCCTGTTGGGCGGAGCAGCGCCAACGCAGGCAGCCTCCGGGACGCTGAAGCTGGGCTCCACGAGCGGGGATGTCTGGGATCTTCAATACCGACTGAAGGCGCTGGGCATCTTCAATGAACAACTTACCGGATATTACGGGACAAAAACGCAACAAGCCGTGCGTACGTTCCAGTCGCGTTACGGGCTTCAGGTTGACGGTGTGGCTGGCCCCCAGACTTGGGCGGCGCTGAGAAAATATTCGCTAAATCAAAGCGAAATGGATCTGTTGGCCCGAGTGATTTATAGTGAAGCTCGAGGTGAGCCGTATACCGGACAAGTGGCGGTGGGTGCCGTCGTCATGAATCGGATTCAATCGTCTTTATTCCCTGATACAATCAACGGTGTCGTGTTTCAACCGGGCGCCTTTACTGCGGTCGATGACGGACAAATTTGGCTTACACCGGACCGCACGGCTTATCTAGCTGCACTGGATGCGGTCAGAGGTTGGGATCCGTCCTACGGTTCGCTTTATTATTTCAATCCAAAAACAGCGACAAGCAAATGGATTTGGTCGCGTCCGCAGAAGCTTCAAATCGGCAACCACATCTTCACTAGTTAATGAATCAGAGCTGAAACAGGGTCTTGCGAATTTCGCAAGATCCTGTTCTTTTAAGAAGCACATTCCTAAATGCCCCTGCACTATATATAAAAAACTGCACTTATTACAAGTAAAGGGGACAAAGAAGACGATGCCCATTAAAAACGGAAAACAGTACATCGAACGGATCAACCGCAAGCGCATCCGGTTATGGTACAACGGCGAACGCGTTAACGTTCCGTTATCCGAGCACCCTGCCTTTCGAGGTCTGATCCGGACGCAGGCCGCGATGTACGATAAGCAATGCGAGGATGACCTGCGGGACGTCATGACGTATGTGTCACCGACCACCGAGGAGCGCGTTGGCCTTTCATTTTTGCCGCCGACCACTCCCGAAGAGTTAGTTCGCAGAAGGAGGATGTCCGAGATTTGGGCCGGTTTGCATCATGGATTTCTCGGCCGTTCCCCCGACTATATGAACACCGCGTTGATGTCGTTTTATACCGCTGCCTCCATGATGGAGGCTGTCGCGCCGGAGTATGGACAGAATCTGCGTACGTATTACGAGTATTGTCGGGAAAATGACATCACGTTATCCCATGCCTTTGTTCAGCCGATGATCAGCAAAATGTCCGGACCGGTTGATCATGATGAATCCCTGGCCGCCAAGGTGGTAGAGATCCTTCCTGAGGGTCTTGTCGTAAGCGGTGCTTTTCTGATGGCGACCCAGGGACCCACCTGCGAGGAAATCCTCGTCCTCCCCACGCCTTCCTTTATGTTGGGAGACGGGAAGGTGAATCCCAGCGCATTCGCTTTTGCGGTACCAAATGATTTGGAGGGAATGACCTTTATTTGCCGAGAGAGCCACGCGTTTGATTCAAGTTATGATCACCCCCTCTCCAGCCGGTTTGAGGAAATGGACACGATGGTGATCTTTGATCGGGTTCTCGTTCCGCGGGATCGGGTATTTTTCTTCGGCGAAGAGGATTTGTGCGATCGGTTGTTTCATGAAGGGCACTTCCATGCATACGCCGGTCACCAGATCCTCACGCGGTACATTGCGAAGACTGAATTTTTCCTAGGGCTGCTGCAAGCGTTGGCCATGGAGCAGAATGCGGATGGCGAGCCCTCGTTCCTTCATTCAATCGCCAAAATCATGGCAATGCTGGAGAACCTGAAAGCATTGCGTATGGCGGCCGAGACCGGCGGAACCTTCACCGCATCCGGTTACTATGTTCCAGCGCTGGCACCGCTGACCGCCGCGGGTATCCAGTTTCCCGATCTGCATGAGGAAGCGCTGAAGATGATCCGTACGATTAGCGCCAGCCAACTGATCATGAACCCGTTTGGGGCAGACTTCAATTCGGAAAACCAAGCTTACCTCGATACCTATTTGCAGGGAATATCCAGTCTGGCAAAAGATCGCATCGCCCTCTTCAGGCTGGCCTGGGAGCTGGGCGGCAGCGCGTTTGGCGGCAGACAAAACCAGTTTGAACGCTTCTTCTTTGGGAATGGGAAGACGATCGCAAGCCGCATGTATGGCTGCTACGAAAGCCTGGAGCAATACAAGTCGCGAATTTACCAGTTTCTTGGCCTGAGTGAGAAGCACGAAAAATAAAACAATTTCCATGGCATTCGCCCAACCGCCCTCTCCGCATTTGCATATGATGATTGTGCCTATACATTGAAGGGAGCGATCACATATGGGATTTTTTCCATCGCCGGGACCCGGCGGAGGATTTCCGGGAGGGCCTGGCGTACCTGGTGGTCCAGGATTTCCAGGTGGTTTTCCAGGGGGAGGTCCTGGAGGATTCCCAGGTACTCCGGGAGGAGCACCGGGAGGCGTTCAGCCGCCAACCTCTCCACCACCACAATTTGTACCGCAAATGCAAGTCGGCACGTTTGCCATCGATCCGGGCGGAATTAGACGTTGCTTGTTCCGCAACACCTACGTTTGGCTGAACAATGGGGAGCAATTCTGGTTCTTCCCGGTATTCGTCGGGCGGAATTCGATTGCCGGATTCCGGTGGTTTGGTTTCTTCTGGGGATACTTCGGCATCGATTTGAATCGGATTCGCTCATTCACGTGCTTCTAAAGCAGACAGCGAAGGAGATAACCCACAAACGGCTCTCTTTCGCTTTTGCTTTTCCCTAGCTTGTCCACTTGAAAAAAGGACCTCCATCCCGCACCAACGCGGAAATGGAAGTCCTCATTGTTACGCACCTCACCAGAGCATTTGAACGACCAGGAACAGGTTCAAGCTAACGACCAAAGCGGAGATCATCCACCCCAGCGTTGTGGTCACCCGATGATTCACGAGGCCGCCCATAATTTTGCGGTTCGAGGTGAACAAAATCAAAGGAATCAAGGCAAAGGCAATCCCAAACGACAACACCACTTGGCTCATGACCAGGGCATTCGTCGGGTTCACGCCCGACACGATGATCGCCAGCGGCGGAATGGTGGTAATCGCCCGCCGCACGTACAGGTTAATTCGTTTGTTGATGAACCCCTGCATCACCACATCCCCGGCCATCGTACCCACCGAAGAACTCGAGAGGCCGGCAATCAGCAGTCCCAGTCCGAAAGAAATGGCGGTGAACGGTCCGGCGATCGTTCCGAATTGTTGGAAGGCGACGTCCAGATCTTCAACCACTAGACCATTTTTGAAGAGCAGCCCTGCGGAGACAACGACCATCGCCATATTCACGGCCCCGGCAATCAACATCGCCAACACGATATCGATGAATTCCAGTTTAAAAATTTTCTTCTTCTCGGCCTCATTGCGTCCCACAATCCGGTTTTGTGTTAACGAGGAGTGCAGATAAATCGCGTGAGGCATTACGGTGGCCCCTAAGATACCCGCAGCCAGCAGGACGCTGTCCACTCCGTCAAAGCGAGGAGTCACTAAGCCTGCGCCAACGGCAGCAAAATCCGGATTCGCCGCAATCACTTGAAAGGCAAAGGCCAAAACAACGATCAGCACCATCGCGGCGATTCCCGCCTCCAGTGCGCGATATCCCCGACGCTGCAGCTCCAAGATCGCAAAGGAGCCAATCGCGGTGATCACGGCAGCGGGCAGCATCGGAATGCCAAACAGCAGATAGAGCCCTAACGCCGCCCCGATAAATTCGGCCAGATCCGTAGCGATAATGACCAACTCGCTCTGAATCCACAGGAAGATCGACACGCCCTTCGGAAATCGATCGTGAGCAACCTCGGGCAAATTCTTGCCAGTGGCGATCCCTAGTTTCGCCGATAACGACTGAATCAGCACCGCCATCAAATTCGAAGCGAAAATCACCCATAACAATAGATACCCGTACTTCGATCCTGCGGTGATGTTCGTTGCAAAATTACCGGGATCGATATAAGCAACCGCAGCGATAAACGCAGGTCCAAGAAACGGAAGAAGCCGTTTCAGACCTTTCGTTCTGCCGTCCAATGCGGCATGTGCGGACGTTTTATGATCCAATCCATTGGATGTGACTGGAGTCGTTTGTTGCGCAATACTTTGTTCCATCATGAGAATCCCTCCCTTGCGCTTGCGCCCACTAAAGTTGTCTATATCCATTAAAGTTTCCTCAGTGCAACTTTATAGTTTTAGTATATGCCTCATTTTGAAAAATGTAAATCCATTTTCTTGCGAACTTGCAATCTCTCAATCGGGTAGGAGGCTACCCATTAATTGGGCAGCCGACCTCCCACACCACCGTACGTACCGTTCGGTATACGGCGGTTCCATTAGGAATGCGCAGTAACTTGTCGATAATAATCAGAAAAGAAAAGGAATCCGAGGTTCTTCAGCCTATTGTTACCGAGGGACTTCGAGAGGATTGGGCTATTGGAGATTCTCCAATAGCCCTTTCTTGTGTTTGCGTATTCCCACGCCTTCTGTTCATGAATTCCGAGCGATATAAGCCTTTCGAGTTTCGTCCTCACTCGTTTCCATTGCTTCCAGAAGACCATTCGGATACGCCTTCTCATCCATTTATCAGTGGTTTGGAGTAGTTGTTTCATGTCAGCAAGCTTGAAATAATTTACCCATCCCATGATGTAACGCCTAAGCTTCAGCGCCCGGTCGGTGTTGCCCATTCCGTTGCTTCTCGACGTTAGCTCTTTCACTTTAGCTTTCATCTTGGATACGGATTTGGGATGGATTCTGACCCGCGTTTCCCCTTTGCTCTGGTAGAATGAGAAGCCAAGAAATTTAACTTTTGTCGCATCGTCCACGATCGTTTTCTCCCGGTTTACCTTGAGAAACAACTTCTTCTCGATGTAAGGGAGAATTTTCGTCAGGGTACGCTCCGCACTCCTCCTGCTCCGGCAGAATATGAGCATATCGTCTGCGTATCCCACGAATCGATGTCCTCTTGCTTCCAGTTCCTTGTCCAATTCATTCAGCATGATATTGCTGAGAATCGGACTTAGGTTCCCTCCCTGCGGTACGCCGATTTCCGTGTCCTCAAACTTATGCTTCACGACGACTCCCGCCCGGAGATACTTATGGATGAGCGAGATCACTCGTCCGTCTTTGATCGTTCTTGAAAGCACTTCGATGAGCTTGCTTTGGTTGACGGTGTCAAAGTATTTCTCCAAGTCCATATCCACCACGTAACGATATCCCTCTTGCACGTATTGTTGGCTTCGTTTCATCGCGTGGTGTGCGCTCCGTTTGGGTCGGAATCCGTAGCTGTTGTCTGAAAACTGCCTCTCATAAATTGGCGTAAGCACTTGGGCGATTGCCTGCTGGATGACTCGGTCAACCACTGTTGGAATGCCAAGGTTTCTCTTCTTTCCGTTCTCTTTGGGAATCTCTACCCTTCGAACGGGATTCGGGCGGTACTTGCCGCCCAAGATCAGTTGCTTGATGGTCTCGCCATTGTCTCTGAGATATTGTAGAAGTTCATCTACTCCCATCCCGTCGATTCCGTGCGATCCCTTGTTCGCTTTGACTCTCTTGAATGCTTCGTTCAAGTTGTCCCTGCTAACGATTTTCTCAAGCAACCGGTCCTTCGACTCGGTTGCGTTGGTGTCGTCGGTTTCGGTTATCCTCGCAGGACTGTGCACTCCCGCATATCCTTCGTGTTCCGCACTATTCTTTTGCAGAGAGTCTTCCGTTGGAAGTTGGCTGCCCTTGGCTCCTGTTTCGGTAACTTTCATTGACTTCACCTCCTAAGGTTCAGCCCTTCCCTCGAACCGTCGACTGTTCGCAGTACTATGGCGTCTGCTGACTTCTCATGATAAATCTTGTTTCAACCGTGATTCGAAGTGCATCTCCTCACGTCCATGAGACCTCCCACGGTAAGACGATTCACTTTCCTTCCATATACCCACATCATTTACATTGGTACGTCCGTGTAGTTAATTGGACTTCGTCTTGTTTAGCAGACTCATCCCGTATCCTATGCCTGATGATGTTCGTGTTCCTTGGGCCGGAAGTTTGCCTCCAGCTTCCTTTGGATTCCACCTCGCGGTGGACACCCTTGCTCTTGGCTAGTGGTTGGTAACTACAAACCCCCACAGTGGACTTTCACCACCTAGTTAATCGCCATGCGTGGCACACCAAAAAAACAGACCCGCGATTCGCGGGTCCGTTCTGTTTTTCCGTATAACGATTATTCACCGATCTGAACTTTATAAGCGTCCAACTGCTTTTGCAGCTCGGCCAACACTTTATCGTATCCGGCCTGCTTCAGCTTGTTGCGGAACTCTTCAACCGCCTTCGCCGGGTCTCCGGCTTTCCCCATCACGATGGCCGGACCAAGCTCTCCGGTTACCTGCGAGATCGCGGTCAATTCAGCTTCTACCGGCGTTTTATCAAATACGAAGCGACCGTATACATATGGCTTCTTGATCTTATCGTATTCCGCATACAACGTCTCTTCGATCTGATCCCAGGTCGTTTCGCTGGGAATTTCAAACTTGTCGACACGGCCGCCCCAGAAATCTGAATAAAAGCCGTCTCTTGCGTCATCATAACCTTCAGGACGTGCACGTTTGCCATCTTTGATCACGTATTGTACGCCTTCGATCCCATAGTTGATCAGATGATAAATCTCTTCATTATTGCGAATCAGATCATAGGCCATCAGCGCGCGTTCCGGGTTTTTGCTGTGCGCCCCTACAGATGTACCGCCATGAGTAATCGACAGCTCCATAAGGTTGGTGCCGCGCGTCCGGGAGAATGGGAACATTTGCAGCTCCGAACCAGGTTGTGCTTTATCCATTTCGACGCGAAGTCCAGAGAACGTCTGTGTATGATGCTGATCAAGCCCCGACAAGCCGGCTTTCAGCGCATCGCGGTTGTTGTTCTTGTTATTCAGGGCGTCTTCACGCCAGAAGCCTTGATCCGCCCATCTTTTCATCATCGTGGCATAATCCAAGAACACGTCCTCGAAGATTGGACTTACAGCAGTAAATCGCTCTTCATAGGATTTAGCCGTAAATACGGGCAAGAAACCGGTCGAAATTGGAAGCTCCAGCTCATCCGTATACGATTGAACAAATCCACCCCAGGTTTGCGTGCCTGACGCTGCGTCCCACGGAATCACATCCGGTTTGTTGTCCTTAATGTACTGCAAGTATTTCTCGATGCCCTCCCAATCCTTGATCGGTTCGGTAATCCCGGCCTCCTTCGCCCAATCGCCGCGGTAGAAGAAACCGTGATTGACCCACTGCGTGTAATCGTTCTCCGGAATCAGGACGATTTTGCCGTTGTATTTACTTTCTTCCCAATCCTCTTCCGGGATTGATTTCCACGTTTCCGGCGCGTATTTCGGCAGGAGTTCATCCAGATTCATGAAGGCGCCGCGCTGCGCATTCCCCCAGGTGTCGAGCCAGTCGGTTCCGATCGTAATCAGATCAATCGGTTCCCCAGAGGCTAACGCCAGATTGTATTTGGTCTGCCAATCCGCCCATTCGATCCATTTCCATTCCAGCTCGGCGTTGATTTTTTCCTTCATGATTTTGTTGACTTCTGCAAGCACCTTTTCGAACTGACCGTTCTTTGGCTTATCCCCCAAAACGAGATAACTGATCTTCACGAACTTGGATGTGTCGATTCCCGTGTCCGTCTCTTGACCGGTGTTCACCGAATTCACCCCATTGTTTGCCGCATCGCTGCCCGCCCCTTTGTTGTTTGAGCCGCCGCCGCAGGACGCCAGCAGCAACACCAGCAGGCTCACCATGACCCAAATTGACGCCTTCTTCCATCGAACCATTCACACAAACCTCCTTCATCTATTTGAAATTGTGAAGCCTTAGCCTTTGACAGCGCCAACCGTGATGCCTTTGATAAAATAGCGCTGCACAAACGGATAAAATAAAATCACCGGGCCCGTCGCCACGATAGCCGTCGCCATCTTCATCGATTCGAGCGGCACATCGCGCAGCTCCACGTTCGAAGCCGCGGCCGAATTTCGGATGAAGTCCGCGCTGGTGATGACGTTATACAGGAACAGCTGCAGCGGGCGGTACTTCATGTCCGGCGATAAGAACAACATGGAGTTGTACCATTCATTCCAATACCCCAGGGCGATAAACAAGCCGATCGTGGCCAAGGCTGGTGTAGTCATAGGTAAGATTAGGCGGATAAAGATGGTGAAATCTCCGGCCCCGTCGATTTTGGCAGATTCCGTGATCGCGTGGGGAATGGAGCGAACGAAGCTTTTCATCATGATGATCAGGAATGGACTAAGCAGACCGGGCAGCAAGACGGCCAAGTAGTTATCCTTCAGGCCCAAATACTGTGTCACCAGCAGGTAAAACGGAACCAGCCCGCCACTGAACAAGGTCGTAAAGTAGATAAAGAAAGAGATGCGATTCCGGTAAGCAAAATCGGGCCGTTGCAGCGCATACCCCGTCATCGCCACCAAGAACAAACCCAGTGCGGTACCGCAGATTGTAATGCCGATGGTCACGAGATAGGAGCCAATGATGAGATCCGGATTTTCGAAGACGATTTTGTAAGCGAAGGTGCTGAATTCCCGGGGCCAGAAATTGAAGCCAAACCGTTTAATCGCCGCTTCCGACGTAAAGGATGTGCCAAGGACCAGCAGGAAGGGCAGCAAACAGCATAAGGCGAAGAAGCCGATAAACAGGTAGCCGACGATTTTGACGATAATGCCGCCTAGATCTGTGCGGATGCTTCGCGTTTCATGAGCGTCATCCATGCCTTGTACCTCCTAAAATAATGAGTTGTCGGGCGAAACCTTCTTGACCAGCCAGTTGGCGGTGATAACCACCACAAATCCAAAGACGGATTGATAGAGGCTGACGGCGCTCCCGATCGAGAAGTTGAAGTTGGTCATGAGGGCGCGGAACACATACGTTTCGATGATATCCGTCGTCGCGTACAGCGCGGTGTTGTTAGCTCCCACCAGGTTGAAGAATAAGCCGAAGTTCCCGCGCAATATCCCGCCAAGCGAAAACAGGAGCAAAATGATAAAGGTGGGCTTCAGCCAAGGGAGCACAATATAACGAATGCGCTGGAATGCGCCGGCCCCGTCGATTTCCGCCGCTTCGACAATTTCGTTATCCAGGCCCATAATGGCGGCGAAATATACGATCGATCCATACCCTGTCGATTGCCATAAGTACGTCAACACGATGATAAACGGCCAGATCGTGGCGTTCGAATACGTCTTCACCGGATCGAATCCCAGCGAAGTCAGGATGCTGTTGAGCAGACCGTAGTCGTAGCTCAGCACGTTGTAAGCGATCAGACCAATCAGGACCGCCGAAATAAAGTGCGGCAGGAACATCAAGGTTTGGGTTAGCTTTTTAAACCATTTGAGACGAAGTTCGTTCAGGAACACCGCAACGGTAATTTGCAAGACGTTCCCCAGCAGGATGAAGGCCAGATTATAAACCACCGTGTTAAAAGTCAGCCGCCACAAATCCCCCGTCATCACAAGGAATCGAAAGTTATCGAACCCCACGAACGGACTCTTAAAAATACCATCCGTGTAGTTGTACTTGATAAAAGCCAGATACAAGCCGGGCATCGGCAAATACGCGAAAATGATAAAGAAGATGATAGCCGGCAGACACATCAGCAACAGCGTTTTGTTGTTCCAAAACCGTTTGAACCACCCCTGCTGGCGCATCCGGTGAAGCTGCGGCCGTTGGCGTACCTTTGTTGGCGTCGTGATTTCCATAGGCCTCTCCCTTCTATACGGAAATAAACTCAAGCTTCTCTAAGCTGCCTGCAGCCTGTTCATCCACGGCCTCGAGAAAAATAGACAGCTGCGCTTGCCCCGCCTGAAACCATGGACCCGGCAAATAAAACGAGTCCGCGCTGCCGCCAGTCATCATCGGCCTTCCCGCACCTCCTGGCAGCCACAGCCTGCCGACGATCCGCTCCTCCATAAACACCGTAAGCTTTAATCCCGAGCCAGCGGCACGGACCCTCCAACCTTTGCCTTGTGCAGCGTTCGGAATTGGAGCGAATAACCATCCTGCCTCACCTGAGGTCAACGTCAGCGGCAATTCAAGCGGAATTGCAGCAACTTCATGCTCCGCCGCAGCCTTCAAATGAGCTTCCTCCGCCGCCTTGATCGTATACGCCGATGCTTCAACCCCTTCATAGACCAGCACTTGTCCGGCGCTTTGCCCCATCGTTCGTTCCAGGTAGACCTCAAGCTGCAGCTCCTGTCCTGGGGTGACATACGGCTTCAAATCGATAAAGGGGTCCAGCGGATGGATGGGACCGGCATCGATTCCGTTCACCCAAAGCCGCGCATGCCCTTGAAGGTTCCGAAAATGCAGCGTCCACGAATCCCCGCCAGCCCCAGGGATAAACGTTCTGCGGAAAAGATGCTGGGATAGATGATCCGCAGACAGCCAGCTTCCGAAGCTAACAACCGGCCATAATGCTTCGTCGATCTCTGTAAGAGTGCCTTGCCGCGAACGGTCGACCTTCGGATGCACGCGCCAGTTCGAGGTAATGTTGTGTACGGCGGTGATGGCCGTAATCCCTTTGATCCCTTTCAGGGAAGGCAAGCGAAGCGCTGGGAGCCGGATGTCATCGAAATTGCTGTGGCCCCAAATCTCCACACGCGCCTGAAGCTTCTTCACATCCGATCCGTTCACCGGAACAAACACGCTGGCTCCGCCGGGAGTAAAAGTGCCGAGGTACGCTCCGTCAGCATACAGCGAAACAACATCACTCGCTTGACGCACCAGAAATCCATGCAGCCGATGTTCAGCGGCGACTAGATTTGTCTCCGCCTCATACCAGGCGTATCCCCGGTAAACGCCGAGCCGTTCCAAAAATTCTGCCTCCGCCCCCTTCGTCTGTACCGTCGCAGCCTGGATTGGCGCCTTCCATCCCTCCCTCCCAACAAACCGCCAATCGGGTGCAGGCGTAGGGTCGGGGACATTCGAGACCGGTTGATCTGCGGTTAAGGTCACGGTCCCATCCAGGTGAATCGTTTCGGTCCGAAGCGCGTTGAGAAGGCTTGTGACAATAACCGTAAAGCGTCGCCCCTCCTTTAGTTCAAACCGACAAAACGCCGTCTCTGCTCCAGACAGTTGCAAGATAAACTGGCCTTCGCGATGGATGACCTGCATCCCCTCGGTAATCGGATCATGGGCAACTTCGACGGCTAAGGCAATCTCCCCGTTGTCCCCCTCCTTGTGAAACGCGAGAACCACTCCGTCCATCTGTTGTTCCACCATGTAAAGCTCCGCCGTAGAGGAAACAAGCTGTCCTGAAATTCCCCAGTTCGTTAGCGGCACTTTTGCCGGCAGCGCCAAGGATCTTGAAGCAGCTAAGGTCCATGTCCCGGTAGATGAAGCATGGCTGGCTTCCTCATTATGCAGGTGGATTTGCTTGGAGCGATCCTCACCGTTGGTCACAAAAATCAGCTCTCCACCGCCTTTCAAACGCAGCGCATACGGGCCAAACACTCCCTCCTTCTCGCCCGCAACAGACCATTTGCTCCCGGAATTCGGCTCAGATTCCGCAATCGCGCGGCCATAGGCACGAATGAACCTGGCGAGAAGCTTTGCTTCCTGCACTTCTTCACGGAGATGGCCTTCCGGCGAAATCATGCCTCCGAAATCATAATCCGAGGTCAAGAAAGCCAGCGGCCTTCCCCAGTTATTGATCGCATTGGTGAAGCCGAAATTGGTGCCAGACACCTGCAGATAAGGACCCAGCAGCTTGGCTCCAGCTGACAGCAATCTGCGCAGCAGGTAATGGCTCCGGTTCGTCTCGGTAACGAGCAGCGGAAGTCCCTGCCTGTGAAGCACCTCCCGATAATGCAGCACCTTGCGCTCGAAATCGGGATCCCGGTCATCCGGATAGAAGTTGCAGGTCGGCACGATACCTTCCGTTAACCCGGACGCCTGCACCAGGCCGCCTTGGCCGGCACAAGCGATCAGCGGGACGGATAAGCCATGCGTTGCAGCCATGTCTCGCAGCGCAGCCATATATCCTGCCGGGTTGGAGCAGTCATAGAAATCCAGTTCATTTTCAAGCTGAACGAAGATGACGCTGCCCCCACGCGTGACTTCATGACGATGAAGGATCGGCAGGATCTGCGCATACCACCGGGCCACATGCTGCAAGAACGCAGGGTCATTATCTCTAATCCGCAGAGCCGGCTCTTTGGCGTACAAATAGGCAGGCAAGCCGCCGCCGTCCCATTCAGAGCAAATATATGGTCCCGGGCGGGCGATCACCCATAATCCCGCTTCACTGGCGAGTCGCAGAAACGTATCTGCATCCCGCATCCCGGTGAAATCCCAGGTTCCTTCCTGGAGCTCATGAAAATTCCACGGGAAGTAGACATCGATGCAGTTGTAGCCTGCTTCTCTCACCTGCTGGAGCCGTTCCTGCCATAACTCGGGGGGAATCCGGAAATAAAAGAGCGAAGCACAAAGCAGAATCACGCTCTCCCCATGGATGTTGACAGCCTGGCCAGATAGACTTACAACGGATTCGGACTCTATACGCGTACTCATAGCGACCACTCCTAACGTCTGTATTATTAAACTTTAATGAATCCCATTTCATGAAACCCGTTACATTGTGGTCAATAAAATTATAGTGAAACGGGTTTCACTATGGAGCAAACGAAATGTTCAGTTGTTGTGCCAAGTGTTGTTCAGATGAATGCTTCTCTTCGGAGTTGATGAAAGAAGTAAAATTTCGTTGTGTTTGTGGAGGGTGAAATAAAGAAGAATTTACCTGCGAGTAAAATGTAAGGGCTTTCTTGCAGTTATTCTAGCCCAGCCAGATTTAAGTTGTCAATCCCTTTTTGCCGGAAGCGGGTCCGAAGCTCCTAACGCTAGTTAGTTTCCCCTGAAAAAGTCAGGGTGTTTTGAGCATAATTAAAAGGAATTCAGCACCTCAAAATGGAAATTGTTATTGACGAGATAACAAAGTTCCACACCCCGAGGGAAGAATTCCTTTGCTATAGGAGTTCAACAGAAGCCCTCGGGAATCCTTCCAAGAGGTGAAGAAAATGTTGAAACTTCGAGACGAGCAATTGACCATCTGGGATGCCATTCTCCCGGAATCTGTTAGAAAGTTGCCGGTCGAGCTTGCAATCATAGATCAATTACTGGACGACGACCGTTTTCTTCAACCGTTTACTGAGTTGCACCCGAAAGGCAAGAAAAGCGGCCGTCCTACGCTTGCAATTGAAAAGTACATCCGTCTTATGGTCCTGAAGCATAAATACAATTTGGGCTACGAGTCACTCGTGAAGGAAGTCGGTGACAGCATCACATGGCGAATGTTCTGCCGGTTTGCCATCGACGAACCGATGCCCGACCCGTCTACGCTCATCTATGCCCGCAAACGCTACGGCGACAAGATCGTCGAAGACATCAATGCCGCACTCGTAAAGCAGTGTGAGGAAAAAGCCGTTCTGAAAACCCGCAAATTGCGCACGGATACGACGGTTGTGGAATCCGACATCCATCACCCGACAGACGCTACGCTGTTGCAAGATGGCGTAAAAGTCATCACTCGAACGATTCAGAAAATCCGGAAAGTCGCCTCCCACACTGTTCAAGGCTTTGAAGATCGTACGGCAGAAATCAAGGAAAAGATTCTGTCCATCGCGAAAGTTCTACGTCGCCGCACCCGTGAATCTTGGGAAGAAGTTGACCGGATCACTGGGAGCGTAATCGAAGTAGCCGAGAACGTTGTGAACAAGGCGCAAGCCGTTATCGAGAAACTGCAAGACAAGGGCAAAGCTGCTCTTCGACAAAGTAAAACCAAACTGACCGAGGCGGTCACGCTAACCGGCAAGTTGTTGGAACAAGCCAAACAGGTCGTTTCCGGCAATCGAATCATCGCAGATCGGATCGTCAGTTTCTTTGACCCGGAAGCAAGACCGATTAAGAAAGGTAAGCTGGCCAAAGGAACTGAGTTCGGCTACAAGGTGCGAATCGACGAGACGGAAAGCGGCTTTGTGACCGGCTACGCTGTCTACGAGGGGAACCCCTCGGATGATGAACTGCTCGTTCCCGCTGTACAGGCGCATATCAAGCAATTCGGCAAAGCGCCGCAAGCTGTAGCGACCGACCGCGGTTTCTCAAGCAAGAAGAACGAAACGGCCATTACCGAACTTGGTGTGAAGCGAGCTAGCTTGCCGCGAAAGGGCAAAAAAGGCATTGCCCGATCCGAGTACGAAAACGAATTATGGTTCAAAGACTTGCAGCGTTACCGTGCAGCTGGAGAAGCGAAGATTAGTCTTCTCAAGCGGAAGTACGGTTTGAACCGCAGCAGGTATCGGGGCTTTGTCGGCTCAAAATGCTGGGTCGGCTTCGGGATTCTGACCCACAACCTGCAAAGAGCGGCAAAAATGCTCCAAAACTAACATGGAAACCGATCATTAGGGAAAGTTCCCCCTCACAACCCAGCCAGCAACCCGAAACTATTTTTGAAAATCGACTTTTTCAGGAGCAACTAGTTAAGAGCCGCAGTAGACTCGCGAATAACCAGCTCCGGCTTCAGCAAGGTCGTTTTGTTCACCTTCGACTTTGTGATCATTTGGTGCAGCACTTCCCCCGCAGTTCGGCCGAGCTCATGAGCATGCAGTGAAATGGTCGTCAGCTCCGGAATGCTATAGGAGGCAAACGGAGTATCATCATATCCGATAATCGAGAGGTCTTCGGGGACGCGCAGCCCAGCTTTGACGGCCGCCTTTAACACGCCGATCGCAACTAAATCGTTCAGACAAAAGATCGCCGTCGGGCGCTTAGGCAGCACCAACAATTGATTCATAAACGTCATGCCGCTGGCGACGGAAAAACCTCCATGCAGCACCCACTCCTTGCGCACTTCAAGGCCCGCCTGAACCATCTTCTTCGTAAAAGCGTTCGTCCGCTGCTGCGTGTTGGACATCTGACGGAATCCGCCCACAATCGCGATGTCGCGGTGCCCGAGCTCAATCAAATGCTGGGCCGCCAGCTCCGCTCCATACCGTTCGTCTACGGCCACTCGATTCAGGCCCGATTTAGGGAGTCGACCGTTGACAAGTAGAACGGGCAGCCTTTTGCCGATCTCGGCTACCTCCTCAATCAGTTGCATGTCAGGTTTGGCCAAATCAACCCGCCCCCCCATCATGACGATCCCGTCCACCTGCTTCTCTGCGAGCGCATTCAAATATTGCGATTCCCGGACATATTGCTCCGCGCTGTCCACACTGGCTGAGACCGTGTCGCACAGAAAGTAAGTATACCCCTGCTTGCGCGCTTCCAGATCAAACCCGGACAACACTTCTGGAAAAAACGGATTTGTAATATCCGGGAGAATAATGCCGATCATCCCCGTTTCCTTCTTCGACAAGCTTCGAGCCAGCGCATTGGGTTGAAACTGGTATTTGTTGATCAGCTCGTTGATGCGTTCCCGGGTCTCCTTTTTCACAGGTGCGGTATTGTTAAGGACGCGTGAGACGGTAGCAACGGATACATTAGCTTCTTTGGCGATATCGTAGACTGTAATCGGTTTCATAATTTCACCTGCCCCAAAATTAGTAGCCCAGATTACCCCCAGTATATCAATATTTCCAGCATTTGAGAATAGAACAAGCAGATACCGCCGCTCCCCGCCCAGATCCTCTTTTCCATGACAAAACAGGCCCCCTCCTTTTAAAGAAAGCCTGTTTCCTTTAGGATCGCGTTTGATCTTGCTCCGGATTTCTCTCTTCGGACTCGAAGGAGGTCACATCCGTTTGCTCCGGCATAAAGCCGGTCCGGAGATGCGGGCTCGTATCTTCGTAGATCGTGCGCGGATCCCCATCCGTTTCGATGTTTTCGTGCTTTTGGTTTGGCATACTCATATCCCCTTTTCGCTGAATAGCGTCTCCTGCAGCTACAATTTTCATGCAATTTCGATCAAACAGAGAGACGATCGATCTGAAGTTAGGCTATCTATAGGATATATTTGCTATATTTAACGGTCGACGCTTTTGTTTTGCAAATTTGACTCTAGGTTTACAGTTACCCCTATAGAACGAAGTCGAGACATCGGTTAATAAATATGTTTCAATCGATCCCTGTGAAGTTTTGTCGAAGCTATTGAAATATACAATAGAATATATTAAATATAGCTTGTAAACCTTTCCAATCACATCCATAACCATCAGGAGGTGGTATATCGAACGATCGAATCGGACAAGTCTTTCGCAACTTATTCTAAGAAGAGAGGTGTCGAAATGATGTTGCGCAAATGGATCACGCTCGGTTTAGCACTAGTATGTACGTTAACCATGCCGTTAGGAGCCTCCGCAGACAGCTCGATTTCAGCGGAACTAAACAAGAAGAGCGGCATCGTTTGGCCGAAGAATCAGGAGCTCCCTACCTTCGCCAAAGCCAAGCGCTTGGATGTGGCTCAAGTGTACGACAAGCCAGGGGACATCGAGCTTCTGCTGATAACACTTCAAGGGATCGTCAACCGCAAGGAACCCCGAATTTACGTGCAGCAAAATGAGAAAGATCCTTGGTTAAACGATATTAAGGTGCCTTATCGGATTCACGAAAATCCACTGGACATCGTCAAGGCGTATGCCCGGGAGGTCAAAGGCGTAATCGTCTATGATCCGGCCGTGCCTGATTCGATTAATGTGGCGACGACGCTTGCCGGTTTGAAGGACGCTGTCGTAGCAAGCCCCGAACTGGCCCAAGAACTAACTGCGGCGCCTTATCGCTTGCGTGTCGTTGAGGACCTGCAAGGGAAGTTCAAAGATCGGATGGAGGCTTACACTTGGCAATACGAGCATTTATGGAGTCAAACGACAAAACGGATGCTGGTCGGTCTCAGTCCGAATACGTCCATCCCGCTCCCTCCGGATAATTTCGCATCATTCAAGACAATTCTTACGGAACCGGAGCAAATCCGTGATGCCAGCAACCGGAGAACGTATGAACTGGATTTGACCGAGTTCCTAGGCGGAGAGGCTGTCTACCTGCGGTTCCAGGATGCTTACACCCAGGACGGCTGGGGTCCTGCCGTTCATGAGATCAGCGTATCGGCAGACGGTGAGGAGATCCTTCGCTTTGAAACCGGCACGCCGGAAGAAGAACCGTTTTTGTATGACCGTCACGGCTCCAAGTTTTTGCCGGGTGCGGACCACCGGTTTGCCGATAACGGCAACTATTTCGTCTACGAATTTATTCCACCGGCGGGAACCCAGCATTTAACCGTTAGCGTCGAAATGTGGAATCAATTTAAAGTTTCCGCCAGCAAAGTGAAGCCGCTCTCCTCTGAAACGAAGGAGCCGTTCGGCTACCTCCGCGATTACGCGGTAGCCAACAAAGCGATGGTGTTCTGGCTTTCCAGCGGAGTACCTGAACAAAGGGCGTTGTTCGAACGGATTTTAGCGGATGTAGAACCAGGAACACCGTATTTGGGTTGGTTTGATAATGATGTGGAAGGCGAAATCGCTGGGGTTGACCTGACCTCTAGTTATGGTGTTTACGTCCTGCCTTCCGACTGGTTCCATAATATGACGGTCATGGCGGGGACGAAAGCGAAGCCGGCCAAGCCGAACAAGCCGGTAACTCCGAAGTTGAACAACAAGATCTACGTGACCTTCACGTTTGGTGAGGGCGATAACCTGCAGTACGATCAAAATCATATGCGCAATCTTTGGGATGATCCTGCCCGCGGCCAAGTACCCATGAACTGGTCGGCTAGCCCGCTCCTCGTTGATGCGGCCCCTGCGATCTTAGACTATTACCAGTCCACCGCTACGAAAAATGACCTGCTGGTAGCCGGACCTTCAGGAGCCGGGTATTTCAGTCCGCAGGTTTGGCCGGAGGAGAGCTTTGCCCAATTCATGAAGGATTCCTACCCGTATTTGAAGAAATCCGGCATGTCGTATCCTTTTGTAATCAACCGTCAAGACGCCCGTGACGTTCCTCTCACCGGTTCCAAAGCAGAAGCCTATGTGAAATACTTGAAAGTACCAGGCCTGTTCCTTGGTGGCGGGAGCCAAAATTACGTAGAAATCGTCAACGGCAATTTACCCGTTTCTTATTTCAAAGGCACGACCACGGTCAGAGATGGTATCAACATTTTGAATGATGCGAAGGCTTCTTGGGACGGGAACTCGCCGATGTTTGTTTCCGTAGGGGTCAACGCTTGGAGCATGAGACCATCGGACGTTGTCGCGATCACACAAGCGCTGGGACCGGAATTTGAAGTTGTGTTAGCCGATACCTATTTTGCGCTGATTCGGGAAGCTTACAGCCTTCCAAAGAAACCTTAACCACATAAAACAAGGCGGGAATCCTCCAATGAGGAGTTCCTGCCTTGTTTTTGCTTAAGTGCTCCCTGTATTATAACGATTCCTTGATAACTCGTTTATAGTAAAGAACCGACAACAGCCCAAAAATCGAATACAGCGCGGTATAAATCAGCATGACCAAGATCATCGGGGTCCATAGCTCCGTCCCGAACAAGAACCAGCCGGAGCGAACCGCAAAATAACTATGCGACAAACCTACAACCAACGGGATACCAAAGTTAAACAACTGCTTGTATTGAATGCCCTGGAGCAGGTTGCCCGGCGTGAATCCCAGCTTGCGTAAGATGGTGTAACTTGGCTTCTCTTCTTCCCCTTCGCCCATTTGCTTGAAATACAGGATACAGCCTGAAGTGATCAGGAAGGTTAATCCCAGGAAACCAACGATAAACATGATCAACCCCATGTTGCTTCTTTGTTCCATAATGATTCTGATTTGCGACAACGCGCCTGGTTTCTTGTCGAAGCCCAACTCGTGATAGATCCGGTCCGCTTGTTGCTTCGAGTCGGGATTCGCAATATCGATCCCATAATAGACCCGGTAGGAACTCTGAAGTTCCCGATTCATATCCTGCATCAGTTGCTCGAAGTCGGCATGATCAAGGATGACCGACGGCAAACCCGAGGAAAAATGGATCGATACAATCGCATCCTTCATCGTATCGATCACGGTCACTGGAATGGACTGCGAGTTCCCCTTTATCGTCATATCCCCTTTGGACCGCAAGCCCATGAACTGCTCCAACAAATTGCTTGAACCAGCCAACAGCGCTTCTTTGGGACCCAAATCCATCCCAGCAACCTCTTGTTCATCCACAACAGCCAGTGTCGTCAGTTGGCTATTCTGCCCGCTTAGCGCAGATCCAATGAGGTTGGAGAGGTCAGCTTCGGCGATCACCACTTGGCGCTGAGTCTCTCGCGTCTCGATTCCGGCAGACTTTAATGCCTGCTCGAAAGCGTCCACGTCCTTGGAATCTAACAGAGTGAAATGATGGGGTACGGTTTGCTGAGCGGTTTTTTCCGTTGAGTAATAAGAAATGTAGCTTAGCGACAACAAACCGATGGCCAAAGCGGACACCGTCGTGATGATGGTCAGCAGCAATGCGTTAGATTTCATGCGGAACATGATCGAGGAGAGGGACAGCACCTCATTTAACGAGAGATATCCCCCTTTCGCCTTACGAACCAGATTGAAAATAAAACTAACCGAACCTTTATAGAACAGGTACGTGCCGACGATCACCGAACCTAGGATCCGAATCATGGCGAGGAAGAGCTCCCGCATTTCCGTGTAGTCGCCGCTGAACAGATCCGCCGAAATCCGGTAACCATAAAGGATCAGCCCGATTCCCAGAATGCCGATGACAATTTCGGATAAGGGCATTTTACGATACACATTCTCCGTAGTGGATGTCGCTCGGAACAGCGACAAAATGCTTTGTCGTTTGATGAACGTGTAGTTCATCAGCATAATTAGCAGGTAGATCGCCGCAAAGACCTCGACGGTCTGTATCAGCGCCTGCGAGGAGAAGCGCAGCGTTGCCGCAGCCTCAAGTCCAATGATCTGGAACAAGATCATCAGCAGCAGCCGGGAGCAGGAAAATCCAACGAAGATGCCGATCAGCATAGAGCCGAAATACAGAATCAGGTTTTCGCTGCTGAGAATACGAAAGATCTTCCCTTTCGTTAACCCGATTAATTGAAAGAGACCAATCTCCTTACTTCGCCGCTTAATAAAGATGGTATTAGCATACAGCAAAAAGATGGTCACAATTACGATGAGCAGCACCGATGCGGCTTTTAATCCGGCGGCCCCTTTTACGGACCCCTTTATTTCGTCCAAAGCCGGGTCATATTGCAAGGTGACAAATGCGAAGTAAAGCGCCACGCTGAAAATTAAGGCGAACACGTACAAGTAGTAGTTTTTTAGATTTTTCTTGAGATTGCGGTAAATCAGATGGGTCAGACTCATTCCTGCACCCCGCCCAATACGCCCTGCGCTTTGATGATGTCGTTGAAGAACGACTGTCGCGACTCGTCGCCTTTATTCAGCTGCGAATAAATTTGTCCATCCTTGATAAACACGACGCGACTGGTGTAGCTTGCCGCCACCGGATCATGGGTGACCATAATAATCGTTGCCGCGATTTTCCGGTTGAGCTCGCTCAGCTTATTTAGCAAATCGGAAGCTGATTTCGAATCCAGTGCGCCCGTCGGCTCATCGGCAAAAATAATGCTCGGATCGTGGATAAACGCCCGTGCGGCGGAAGTCCGCTGCTTTTGTCCCCCCGATATTTCATTGGGATACTTGTCTTTAATTTCGTAAATGCCAAGCTCGGTGGCGATCTCCTGAAACTTCAGGTCCGCCTCCTTGCGGGAGACGTTCTTGATCGAGAGCGGCAGCAGCACGTTTTCTTTGACCGTTAACGTATCCAGCAAATTGTATTCCTGAAAAATAAAGCCGAGATGGGATTTGCGGAATTCGGCCAACTCCTTCTCCTTCAGCCCCGTGAACTCTTTGCCTTCAATTTTAATGCTGCCGAGACTGACTTTATCGATCGAAGAAAGCACGTTTAATAAGGTCGTCTTGCCGGAGCCGGACGCCCCCATAATGCTAACGAACTCACCCTTCTCTACATTCAGGTCAATCCCTTTCAACACTTCCTGGCGATTAAATTTGTTGCCATAACTTTTATGAATTTTGCTGGCTTCAAGTATAGCCATGATTAATCACTCCTTTATCCTGCCCTTATCTTACCTTACCCGGGAGGGACAATTCCTGCGATTTCCCGAACAAAACAAACAGGCATGTGACAATGTTGTCACATGCCTAGCGTATGAACGTATGCATTACTTCTTGGGAAAAACAACGTAAAAGCGGTGCCCCCGCCGGGCTTCGAGTCGACCTTGATCCGGATTGACAGGGAATCCGCCGCTTTTTTCACCAAGTATAATCCCATGCCGGTAGCCGCATGATCCTCGTGGTTCCGCGTAGAGGTAAATCCTTTCTCGAAGATACGCGGCAGGTCCTTGGCATCGATCCCCCGCCCTTTGTCGCGGACGCTGAGCCAGGCCTGTCCTTCCGGCGAAATCCCTGATTCCACGCAGATATCGGAGGCTTCGCTATATTTCACCGCATTGGTTAGCAGTTGCCGAACGATAAACGCCAGCCATTTTGCATCCGACAGCACCTCTTGGACAGGCAGATGGACGTCAAAGCCGATGCCTTTTTGCAAACACCATGCTCTTAGCTCCCGGATCTCTTGAACCAGCAGCGGCTCCAGCTTCACCTGTTCGATGTAGAGATCGTTCTCGATAAACGGAATCCGCTTCTGGTGCAGCTGGCGGTCCAGCAGCAGGTGGATGCGCAGCCACTCCAGGTGAAGCTGCTCTTTGAGCGGCTCGTCGCCCATCCGATCGATCATCAGCCGCATGGCGGTGAGCGGTGTTTTCACCTCATGAATCCAGGCCATCAGCTCGTCCTTCTCCTCTTCCAGCTGGGCGACAAGCTGCGACGTTTCCTTGCGGAACTTGTCCGTTTGCTCGCTTAACCGGTCCATAACGATTCCCTCCAGCGGGCTTTCCGGCGCAGCGATCACGCTCAAATCGTACGTGTCATCCCAGGCGGCCAGGCTTTGATAAAACCGGCTTTCCTTCGGATACCGAATCAGTAGAAATGCCCCAAATCCCAAGATCGATAAGAAAACGATATACAGCATCGGCATAAACGGAATCGTCCGGTCGATGGCGGCGACGAAGAGGAGCAAGAGCTGCAGGCCGAAGACGAGCAAGATCCAGCTGAGGCGCTCACGCAAATATTTTCCGATCATAACACCTGAACCTCTTCGGTTGCCATATATCCTTGACCTACCTTTGTCTCGATATAAGCGTCCAGCCCGAGGTTCTCCAGCTTCTTGCGCAGCCGATTTACGTTGACCGTCAAAGTATTGTCGCTGACGAAATGCTCGTTATCCCATAAACTGCGGATCAGCTCCTCGCGGCTGACAATGCGATTCTTCTGCTCCACCAGCAGCTTGAGGATGAGCATCTCGTTTTTCGTTAACTCGATCGTCCCCTGCTCTGCCGTGACGGTGTTGCGCCCATATTCGATAGTCGCTCCGCGCCACGTCCGCAGCTCAACGCGTTCGGTATTATAATTGTAGACCCGGCGAAGCGTCGCCTGGATTTTAGCGATCAGCACTTCGAAATGGAACGGCTTCTGAACAAAATCATCCGCCCCTAGCTGCATAGACATCACCATATCGGCGGGATGGTCGCGGGAAGATAAGAAAATGATCGGCACGTTGGAACGGGCACGGATTTGTCGGCACCAATGAAACCCATCAAATTTGGGCAGCTGGATATCAATCAGAACCAGGTCCGGACGAACCGCCGTAAGCTCCTCCAGCACATTGCCGAAATCCCGAACGCCATGCACTCCATAAGACCATTGCTGCAGTCGTTCGCGGATTTCCTGAAATAAGGATGGATCGTCTTCGATTAACATGATTTGAAACAAGCAAATCACCACGTTATTAGAATTCTTACTTCATCCAGTTTACCGGATAACAAAGCGTGGCGCTATCTTTCTATTAAATCGCGGTTTCTTCAATTTCGAAGCCCAGATCCTCAATCATTTGGTGATCTAGAGTTACGTCTTGCCCCCTCGTCGTCATGTAGTCGCCCACAAAGATCGAATTCGCTGCATATAAGGATAGCGGCTGCAGCGTACGGAGACTGATCTCCCGGCCGCCGGCTACCCGGATTTCCTTCGTCGGACAGATAAACCGGAACAAAGCCAATACCTTAAGCGCCTTTAGCGCCGGTACCCGCTCCGAATGTTCGAGCGGCGTCCCCGGGATCGCGTTCAGAAAATTGATCGGAATCGAATCGGCATCCAATTCACGCAGCGCCAAAGCCATCTCCACGATTTCCTCATCCGATTCGCCCATGCCGATAATCACGCCAGAGCAAGGAGACATGCCGTGCGCTCTTGCCGTTTCCACCGTTGCCACGCGTTGATCGTAGGTATGGGTGGTTGTGATCGACGGATAGTTCGCCCGGCTCGTGTTCAAATTGTGGTTGTAGAGGTGAACTCCGGCTTCACGGAGCTTCTCCGCCTGCTCCTCCCTTAGAATACCGAGGCAAGCGCAAATCTTCAGCGGCATCGTCGCGCGGATTTCAGCGACCGCTTCAACGACTTGCTCGAGCTCTTTATCGGTGGGTCCCCTGCCGGAAGCCACGATACAATACGTTCCTGCCTTGCGCTGTAATGCTTCACGGGCTCCGGCGACCAACGTTTCCCTGTCGAGCAGCGGATATTTCGGAATCGAAGCCGTTGAGACCAAGGATTGGGAGCAGTACCCGCAATCTTCGGGGCATAGTCCGCTTTTGGCATTGATGATCATGTTGAGCTTAACTTTATTGCCATAGTAATGCCGTCTCACTCGATAAGCCGCCTTCATCAACGGCAGCAATTGATCATTGTTGGCTTGTAATACGGACACCCCCTCCTCCAAAGTTAAAACTGCACCGCTCAGGGCTTTTTCGGCGAAGGTGTCCCAGCTCTGTCCTACCGTCTTGCGTTGGTTCATTCCTCATCCCAGCTTTCTATGTTTGATTGATTTTTAATTGTTAACCTTAATTCGTATTTAAGGTTAACAATATAGCCTTTTAAATTCTACCGGAAAGCTCGCAGGTTGTGAAGCAGGAATCCTTCATTTTTTGCATGGAGCGCACTTCCTCCTACATAGGGTGTTATAAGGCAAAATTGTGCAGGAGGGATATGTTATGCGTATACAAGTGCGTTCGGGGGATACGTTATGGTACTACAGTCAAATTTTCCAACTGCCGCTGCAATTGATCGTCGATTCCAATCCAGGCATTCCAGCGGAGAGCCTTAGCGTGGGCCAGACCATCCACATCCCTGGTTTTGTCACCAGCGAGTATCAGGTGAAAGCCGGGGATTCCATCTGGAAGCTGTCCAGGGACCGCGGGGTTTCTCTGGATGTAATCCTGCTGCTGAACCAGTCGGTGAATCCAAATCACCTTACGATCGGACAACGGCTGCAGCTTCCGCTGCGGGTCACCTGGTTCGTGGTCGACATCCGCAAACCCTATGATTACGCCGCCTTGCGGGACGATTTAAACCGGTTGATGGACATTTATCCGTTTATCGCCTATCGGAATATCGGCAATTCGGTCATGAACAAACCGATCCCCGAACTACGCATCGGTAAAGGCAGCAAACAAGTGCATGTTAACGGAGCTTTTCATGCAAATGAATGGATCACGACGCCGGTGTTGATCAAATTCCTGAACCAATATCTGCTTGCGCTAACGAATAACAGCACCATTCGCGGTCTGCACATGTGGCCTTATTACGAAGGAGCCACCCTCTCCATGGTGCCGATGGTGAACCCGGACGGCGTAGACCTGGTGATCCATGGATTGCCTGCCGAGGAACCTTACCGCAGCAATGTGCTGTCCTACAACGGCGGCAACACCGATTTTCAGGGATGGAAGGCCAATATCAATGGCGTAGATTTGAACGATCAGTTCCCGGCGTTATGGGAACGTGAGGTTGCCAGAAACCCAGTGGAGCGCGGTCCACGGGATTATCCAGGCACCGCCCCGCTGACCGAACCTGAAGCGATCGCCATGGCCAACCTGGTTCGGCAGAGCGATTTTGATCATGTCTTGGCCTTCCATACCCAAGGGGAGGAGATCTATTGGGGCTTTGAAAACCGCGAACCTGCGTATGCTGAGACGATCGTAAACGAGTTCGCCCGGGTCAGTGGCTACAAGCCGGTCCGGAACGTGGAAAGCTATGCCGGATTTAAGGATTGGTTCATCTATGAATTCCGGCGTCCCGGATTTACGATCGAACTCGGAACCGGCGTAAATCCGCTGCCGTTATCCCAATTCGACGAAATTTACGAGGAGAGCTTGGGGATCTTGCTGGCGAGCTTGTATATGTAAACGAAGATTATAATGTGTGCGTGCGGGACTTTCCTAATAAAGGAGCGTCCCGCGTTTTTTATCGCTAATGACCTATCTTTTAGATTCCGATATACGTTAAAGAAGATATTTCCAGAAAGGTAGGTTGTTATGAAAAAGATCTGTTCAATTCCTGTTTTTTTAGTTATTTTAGCATTCCTTAGTCAAGGAACCGTACACAGTCAATCTCCCGCAACCTTCGACTTGGAGGTCGACTCTTCTCCATTTCAAACTACTCCTTCCGACTTGCGCAAGCACCCTGCGGAGCTATTATTTCGTTGGGGAGCAAATCAGCATATTATTGATGGCTTTCCAGATGGAACTGTTAAGCCGGATCAGCTTGCAAGTGAAGCTGAATTTTTGAAAATGATGTTTCGGGGGTTTGGCCTTGCGATGCCGAGTGCTTCCTATAACGACGATTGGATGGACGGAGTATATCAGATGGCAAAAGTGTATCGATATCCGGCTGCAGGCGTCATTGATCCGAGTGCAAGAAAATCGCCAATTACACAAGGACAAGCCATTCAAATCATTGTTGCTGCACAAGGGCTTAATTTCCAGGAGTCGGACGCCTTCGCCTATGCTCTTTCTCGCAGTTGGCTTCCAGGACAGCCGACATCATTGTCTCAGTTCGATAAGGATCGCAAGCTGACAAGAACGGAAGCGCTTGAATTGTTACGTCATTTAACCGTCAACGGAATGATGAAGCTCGAAATGAGACCAGTTGAATTTTCTTCAAGAGAGGCACTCTCCGCAGAAGATTCTAGTGAAGTGAAATCGTTCCCTTCTTTTAGCTTGGTTAATCTACCGGCGGATGGGCTTACGGTTAAGATTGGTGATGACGTATTACGGCTAGGAGATACACGAACAAAGCTTGAGAAAACATTAGGGCAAACTAGCGAATCCGGGATCATGAATAAACAGATCTATCCCTTACTAACAGTTCATTTTAATGAAGAGAACAAAATGGATTATTGGTCCGTAGATCAATGGAACGTAGAAAGCACGGATGAATCCATCACCACAAGCTTGGGGATCAAGTTAGGCGTCAGCAATCTCTTCGACGTACTCGAAGCCTACGGTACAACGGGATATGCAGGACAAGGGATAGCCGACTATTTTTATATGCTCCAGGATGATGGTACATTTCAGGCTGTCCAAGCAAATTATATCTATGACCACAGGAATGAATGGAATAAGTTCTATCATCTAGCTTTCTTGATTGATCGCGATACATTAATGGTTACCCAGATGCTTGCAGGATGGCTTCCCTATTCCATGTATTGATAAATCAAATTTGTGAAGAAACGGGCATTTTTCATATAATAGAATAACCACGATAGTTGATAAGTCCAGCGGTATGATGTCAAGCTGTTGATTTAATCGAATTGGAAATTTCCCGTGCCTGTTGAGCGCGGAGTCACGAAAAAAGGGCGCATCAAACCAAACCCAGCCAAAAACCATGTCAGATACCAGATTTTTACTGGGAATTCGTGAAGGACTAAGGCAAAGGAGGCGTTAATCCTTGGCGCTATTCACCTTCCTTCGAGGCGTGTAGAGTTGGCCGCTGCGTAGCAGCACATCGACCAGACGCACGAGTTTTCTTGCCGTTAAGACGAGGGCGCGTTTGTGTTGATTCTTGGGCACTTCGTGATACTTCTTCCGGTAATATTCACCGAATTCTTCATCGCGCATCCTAACCGAGTTGGCAGCTTCAACGAGGTAGTAGCGCAGGAATCGGTTGCCGGATTTGATGCGGGCGGTGTCCTCCGCCTCGAAGACGCCGGACTGGTGCCTGCGCCACGTCAGACCCGCGTACTTGGCGACGGCGGCTTGATCCTTGAACCGTTCAATATCGCCGAGTTCGCCGAGCAGACCGGCTGCATAGACTTTGCCGATGCCGGGCACTGACAGCAAGCACTGAGCGCCTTGAATGCCGTCGAGGACCCGCTCGATCGCTTTGTCGAGATCCTTGAGCTGCTTCTGGATGCTGCGGATGGATTCGATGGAGGTGCCGAGCACCAGGTCAATCGAATCCTCCACGACCTTGGACAGCCGATAGGAGGCGCGGGCAGCTTGCTGAATGCAGCGGGCGACCCGCTCGGGATCGGGGAAACGATTGCGTCCCTTGTCCCGCAGATAGTCGGCCAGATCGGCCACGTCCATCTCGGCGATGTCATCGAGGCTGAACTTCTCGGAGAGCATCTCCATGAGCGCATGGCCAAACACGGAGCTGTCGACCTCGGTTGTAAACGCATTGCACTTGTAGAACAGGTTCTGCAAGAAGTACTGCTTCTCGCGAGCCAAGTTATGGACCAAGTGGAAACGCATGCGCGTGAGGCGTTGAAGGGCGACATACTGCTCCTGCATGACGATGGTGGTCGTCAGGCGGCCGAAGCGCAGGCGATCCGCAATGACCCAGGCGTCGAGCCGGTCGGTCTTGTCCATATCCGCATAGGCTTCTCTGAACTTGCTGATGAGCTTGGGGTTCAAGGTGAACACCTTGGCCTTGCGCTCTCGAAGCGCTGGATCCTGATGCAGGTACATGGCAGGGTGCCAGCTGTAGACGGAAGTGGCTTCCAAGCCGATGTGAATCTCGGTGACGGCCAACTTGTCCGCTGCAGCGACGATTTGGTCACGCAAGTGCGAGGCGCCATTCAAATTGTTTTTGACGGTGAGTGTCTCAAGCTTGTCACCGTCAGCGTTCATGAAACACGCTTCGAGCTCTTGCGAGCTCACGTCAATACCGACAAAAAGCTTCAAGTGAAATTCCTCCTTTCGCTAGGGATTCAGGGAATGGACGCTCCGGGATGCCTCCGGCGCACGCGCAGATCTATCACCCTCGCGTATGAGGACACACTTCGGGCCATGAGCTGCCCCGGATCTGCTAAAACCGGGCATGGGATGCCGAAGGGAACAGCCAGCGGGTAAGAAGCTCAGACGCGTACCGGAGAAACAGACTTAAGGAGTAGACGATGCTACTGGAGGCAGAAGGATTTCCCCGAATGGACCCTACGTTCCATTGTCCAGAGGCATACCGGAAAGTCCAGTCCCTGATAGAATTTTCAAAGAACAAGCTGAAAATTTGGAGGCTGTTTTCCATCCCCCGGGGGGATGGAAATGAACCTAAAAGAGCTTTTTAAAGATACTATACGAGGAGTCTAGAAAATGAAAATGAACCGTTTAGGCAACTCCGAGCTGATTGTCAGTGAAATCGGGCTGGGATGCATGTCGCTAGGGACGGAAGAATCCAAAGCGATTGGCCTGATTCACGAGGCGTTGGACCGGGGCGTCAATTTTCTCGACACAGCTGATTTGTACGATGCCGGAACCAATGAAGAAATCGTCGGCAAGGCGATTAAGGGGCGCCGGGATCGCGTCATTCTGGCAACCAAAGTCGGAAATCGGCGGATTCCTGGACAAGACGGCTGGGTCTGGGATGCATCGAAATCGTATATCCTCTCGGCAGTGAAAGATAGCCTGCGCCGGCTCGGCACGGATTATATCGATTTGTACCAACTGCACGGCGGAACGATCGAGGATCCCATCGATGACACGATCGAAGCGTTTGAACAACTGAAGCGGGAAGGCGTCATCCGCGAGTATGGGATATCTTCCATTCGTCCGAATGTCATCCGGGAATATGTCTCTCGCTCGTCCATCGTCAGCGTCATGAATCAGTACAGTATCGTAGACCGGCGCGGCGAAGAAGAAGTGTTCCCCCTGCTGCAAGAGCATCAGATCAGCGTAATAGCTCGAGGGCCATTAGCCAGCGGTGCGCTGGCAGCGAACCGCGAACCCGCTAAAGGTGTGCTGGATTACGAGCTGGATGAACTCCGTGAACTGCGCCGCAAACTACAGGACCTGGAGACGCCGGAGCGCAACCTTACTCAGTTGGCTATCCGCTATTCCCTCGCCCATCCTGCGGTTGCCGTGGTCATTCCGGGAGCCAGCTCACGCGAGCAGCTGCTGCAAAATCTTGCTGCTGCAGAAGTTCCCGAATTAAGTACGAAAGAAGTTGAACTGATTCGCAGTTTAAGTAAAGCGAATCAATATACGTTGCACCGTTAATCTCAAAATAAGAGCAGGCCCTATAAGTGAACAGCATCCTCGCTAACTCGAGTTTAGTGACGGGAAGCCCTTCACCAAAGGGTCTGTTTTTTATGCGGCTTCTAATCATTTGTCACGGTTCCTTACTAGCCCCATAGTTTCGGCTTCATACAACACGACTTAAGGAGACATACTACTTGCGGTAAGCAAAATGACGAAGCAAAGGAGATTTCTTCATGGGTGTGTTAGACGGGAATCCGAAGCATGAGCCAATGCACTACGGCGAAATTTTCACGATATGGGAAAGTTCGATGGCAGCAAAAATGATGTTATCCTGCTACCAGCTGTTCACGTACCATGCGGGTGACAAAGATCTGAAAGAGATTCTAAAGGACCTGATGGATCAGGCTAAACTGGAGATTAAAGAACTGGACAAGCTGTTGACGGACAATGGGATCACCCCCTCCCCCATGTTGCCGGAACGACCGGAAACGAAGCTTGAGGATATTCCACCAGGAGCCAGATTTGCCGATGCAGAAATCGCCGCGAAAATCGCCATGGATACTGCAGCTTCTTTGGCCGGTTGCAGCGGAGCCATGGGGTTATCGATCCGAGAGGATATCGGCGCGTTGTTTGCAAAATACCACGCCACCAAAACCGCATTGGGGCTTAGAATCTTACGGATGAGCAAGGAAAAGGGCTGGCTGGTTCCTCCGCCTCTGCAACTCAAAAAACCAGAGTAATTCGTGTTTACAAGTCATGAAAAAAGCGATTAAACAGACCCGCTGCTTAATCGCTTTTTCCTATTTCATTAAAACAATAACCTTTCTTCTTCCCTGCTGTGGAGTTCATTAATCTCCAGCAAAGCATAAAGCTTGTGCAAAATAGCCTCGCTCCAACCAGAGGTCTCTCGCTGTTGGTGAATGCTGCGAACGACGATTCGCATCAGTTCATGATCGCGTTTTAATTGCACGACCGCCTCCTGGAGGTCTGGATTCTTCTCAGTTACTTCTTGATAGAAGCCGTCTTCTTCTGCATCCGCATGACTTAGAATCCGCGACTCCCAGTATCCCAACAATTCATTCGTTGCCTGCTCTGCCAACTCCAGATCTCCGCTGGCGTAGAAACCCGCAACTTCCTCCGTTTTCGACTTCGCCCCTGCCAAGCCGCCGTCATGAATGGCCTGATGAGCATGGAGTTGCCGCAGCGATGGACCAACCGGCATTGGACTCTCCCCCTATTCTCTGATGTAATCTGGATTCGTTACTTCTCCGCCTTTCCCTTTGGAAGCTCAGAGAACGTTCCGACATAGCGGATATCCTCACCGGTTTCGTCTTTAACCGTGCTGATATTTAGCCACTGTAAGTAGATCTCACCGTTTTTGCGCTTATTCCAAATCTCCCCCTGCCACATGCCAGTTTCTTTAATGCTCTTCCACATGCGGTCATAGAAATCCGGGGCTTGTCGATTCGCTCGCAGAATATTCGGCTTCTTCCCTAATGCTTCCTCTTCACTAAACCCGGTTACGGCAGTAAACGCCGGATTCACAGCCACAATGGTACCTTTCGGGTCAGTGACCAGAATCCCTTGCGCTGTATTGTTGAAGACTTCCGAAGACAAACTCAGCTTATCGGAATAAATCATCCAGAGTACGAGAATCAAGCTGGCTAAAGCGACCTGCGACAGCAGCATAAAACCGATGGAATACTGACCGGTTACCGAATGGATATAGGACAATAACAGCGGCGGGAAGAATCCGCCCAGGCCGCCCATCATGGACACGATCCCGTTGACGATCCCGGCCTGCTTATTGAAATATTGTGGAACCAACTTAAAGATGACACCATTTCCTGCACCGGCAACAATTGCGATTACCAGACAACCGATGGTGTACAAAGTGAATGTTGGTGAGAACGCCAGCACGATAGCCGCAAGCGTAAACCCGGAAAAGATGACGATCAACAGCATCAAAGCATTAAACCGATCCGCCAGCCAGCCGCCAACCGGACGCATAAAGGTCGCCAAAGCGATAAATCCGGCGGTACGCATCCCTGCATCCACCTTGGTAAGTTCAAAGTTCGTCACCAGGAAATTGGGCAAATAGACGGTAAACGCAACGAACGAACCAAACGTAATAAAGTACAACAGCGAGAACAACCAAAGCTTTTCATTCTTATAAACGCCTTTGATTTGTTCCATCATAGCCGTTTTCACCTTCGGCTCTTTACGGTCACCAAAGAAAAGATTTAGCGCTGCAAAAACAAGCAGAAGGATCAAGTACAGCTTGACCGTCGCCGACCAACCGATTTGCGTCGCGATGACCGGTGCGGAGAACGAAGTCACGGCCGTCCCGAGATTCCCGAGACCGTACACGCCGTTGACCAGACCATGACGCTCCTTCGGATAATATTTCGGCAGCGAAGTGACGCCTACGGAGAAGACGGCGCCGCCGATGCCGAGGAACAGCCCGCCGATGATCAAATCGACGTAAGAGTTCGCCTCACTAATGTAGAACACTGGAAACAACAGCAAAATGAAACTAATTAGAAAAACCAACCTTGCCCCGAAAATATTCGCGTAATACCCCAGCGGAATACGTAAAACGGAACCCAATACGACAGGAATAGCTGTTATGATCGCGACCTTATCGGCTGGGATCTGAATGTCCTCTCCCATAAAGGATACGAGGGACGAGATAATGACCCATACGGCAAAACCGACGATCAAATTGAGTGTTTGTAGCGGTAACTGAACTTTTTTTATCAAATCGATCACCTTTTCCAAAATGACTTCTGAATGACCATCGATTTCCCCACTCGTATTGTAGCTGATCCGCTTTGGGGGCCTGTATAGGGTTTTCCCCCGTTTGCCCAGGGAAACTCCCTATCCGCCCGGTTTGGTCACAAAAATGCCCATAACCATTGGATAATGATTATGGGCTGTACATTTTATTGGAAAACTATTCAACAATTAACGTGTAAAGTTCCTGATTCAACTGCTCTTGTTCCGCCGATCTCATGACCTGCCTGGTCATTGGAAATAAGACGGTTTCTTCCTTCACGAAATGCACCGTCAAAATTTCAAACGCTTCCCCTGCGTCTCGGCACAAAGCCTTCATTTCCTCCAGCGAATGCTCACTGTTGGCATGGTGAAGAAAATGATCGATATAAGCGAAGATCTCTTCATGCTCTTGTTCGATAGACACGAGAGGCCCTTGGTCATACCCAATATGTTGACCTAATCTCGGAAAAAAGTACGTTTCTTCTTTATGAAAATGCTTGCGCAAAGGCGCTTTAAACTCATGTAACAGCTCCTGAAGAAGCGCGAACTGCTGCGTCGCCTGATCCCCGGAGTAGCGGTCGTTTTGAAAGTCCAGTACAATCGCATGCCATTCGTTCATCAAACTAGCCAAATAACGGTGCTCGTTCTCTAGAATACGCATGGCGGGCGTTTCATTTAACAGTGTTCCTCGTTCCATGTCATAGGCCTCCATTAGAAATCCAGCAGCTTCTTCTTAATTGCGTATTCCACCAGCTCAGGTCTTGATTTCAAATTCAGCTTCTCCATAATTTTGGCTTTATGGGCCTCTACCGTTTTGACGGAGATGTGCAGCATTTCAGCGATTTCTTTATTTCCGTAGCCTTTGGCGACCAGCGGCAGAATCTCAACCTCACGGGTAGACAACAGCTGGTAAGGGTTGTTCTCATCGGCTTGCTGATCTTGGCTAACGAATTCTCGGACAAGGGAGGAGGCGAGCTTCGGATGGATATAAACCCCTCCTTGATGCACCATGCGAATGGCTGAGACGAGTTGCTCATCTGGCGAATTTTTTAAGACATACCCTCTGGCGCCTTTCTTAAGCACATGAAATAAATATTCCTCGTCATCGTGCATCGTGAGGATAATAATATTCGTTTCGGGAAAATCCTCATGGATTTTGGCCGTCGCGATCAAGCCGCTTTCGCCTGGAGGCATGCTGAGATCCATCAACAGGATGTCAGGCCGGTGTTTGGCTACCATTTTGTATGCTTCGATCCCGTCTGCGGCCGTCGCCACGACCTCCATATCCTCTTGAAAATTAATAATCATCGCAAAACCGCTTCGGACGACCGCATGATCATCCGCGATTACTACTTTCACGATCCATACCTCCCTATCCAAGCAAAATCCTTACGTTTGCAGCACCATTACGGGGTAACGGCAGCCAACGGAATCCGTAAATGAACGGTCGTTCCTTTCCCCCGCTGCGAAGTCACGGTGATTTCTCCGCCTACCAGCTCTGCCCGTTCTTTCATTCCATAAATGCCAAGTCCGGTTCCCTTCGGATCGTTTGCATTCACGTTAAATCCGCATCCCTGATCGGAAACGACAAGCTCCAGCGTATGCTCGGAAGCAAATAGACGGACGTCAATCTCGTCTACGTTGGCATATTTCAGCGCGTTCAGCACGGATTCCTGACATACCCGGTAGACGACCGTCTCAACCTCACTGTTAAAACGCTGACCGCCTAGCTCTGCCACAAAACGCACGACGACCCCGTAGTTCTTCTCAATCCATTTGAAATGCGAACGAAAAGCCGCATCCAGACCAAGATCGTCCAAGGAGGCTGGACGCAGCTCCACCGATAGATTGCGAATTTGCTCCAACAATCGGGTGAGCGAAGCCTCCGTTTGTTGGATTTTCTGCAAGGCTTCCTCTTGCACATTCAAATATTTCAACACCCGAAGATCCACCAGCGAGCTGATCAACTCTTGAGCGACACTATCGTGCAACTCGCGGGAGATCCGCTTGCGTTCATCCTCCTGAGCTTTAATAATGCTCTTCATCATAGTATTGCGGTTCAGCATTTGCTGCGTCATGATGGGATTCGTCAGATCGCGCAAGATCAGCACCCGAACCCCCGACTCTTGGTCCACCGTCTGAAAACTGGCCGAAAACGGGACGACGCCTTTCGTCTTGGTCTCCAAATAGAGCTGGAAGGAGCTAAAATCCTTCTTGGTGTTGGAAAGATAGCAATTGATACAGGACATCGGTTCATCTTCACTAGTATATCCACGGCACGAGAAGCAAAAAGCGTTGTGCTCGGTGTCTGCTGATTCCTCCAGCACCCGGCGATCCAGCAGCTTCTCGGCCTGAGGATTCATCGCCATAATCCGATGCTGTGCATCAAAGAAAATGATTGCATCGGAGCTTTGCTCATACTGCTTCTGCAGAAGCTCGATGGGTACGTTCAAGGATAACGGATTCATGGGATCAGCTCCTTGATCTCAAAATCCCCAAACTGGCCTTGCAGCCATTCATACAGCTGGAGCAAATCTTCCTGGGACATCCGCTGCTCTCCCCGGTAGCCCGCCAAGAGAACGCCTTCCACCCGATCCGCCAAATATAACGGGAGTGCAGCCAAGCTGGTTAATCGCTCCGAGAGCAAGATCGGAAAATTGTACAGCTCTTGCGGCTGAAGCACTTCGTCTACACGGGGAACCAGCATGGGGCTGCCGGTTTTGAACACGATGCCGGCAACCCCCTTACCCGACTGGAGAACGATCCGTTTGTAGCGGTTATTCAAATTGCCTGAAGCGTATTTCCAGGTAAGTACAAAGTCGTTGATCGCCGACTCCGCAAAGGCCAGCGACACAAAATCATACCCCATTTGCTCTCTTAATTGATCGATCATCACCTGATAGCAACCGGAGGTTGGTTTCATGAACTCGTCTCCCTAATCTCAAATCCTTAACGTCCCGCAGAATGCGAGCGATTCTTCCTATAAAGGATATAGCTTCTCCGGGCATAATTCAAGGGTACGCTCCACACATGAACGAGCCGGGTAAACGGCCACAAGGCAAAGATCAGGAACCCTGCCAAAATGTGGATTTGGAACGTGATCGGCACCTCTGCCATATAGCTGGCTTCCGGACGGAGGATCAGCAGGTTACGGAACCAAATGGATATCGTCTCCCGATAGTCAAAGTCCGGCTGTACGTTATTCGTCACCAGCGTAGAGTACATCCCCATAAAAATGATGAACAGCAGCAATCCATTGACGATCATATCCGACGCGGAGCTAAGCCGGCGCACATTTTTCATCGTCAACCGACGCATCGTCAGAATCAGCATTCCGGCAAATGTCACCACGCCAAAAAATCCACCGCCATACATCGCCCCGATATGATACAAATGTTCGTTGACGCCAATCGCGTTCATCCATTCCTTCGGAATACCTAGCCCGGCCACATGACCCAGAATGACCGGGATAATGCCGATATGAAACAGGAGGCTGCCGAGCATTAGCCGTTTTTTCTCGATGAACTCACTGGATTTGGCTGTCCAGTTAAACTGGTCGTAGCGGTAACGGAAGATATGTCCCACCACGAACGTGACCACACAGAGATAGGGAAAAATCACCCATAGAAATTGCTCAAACAGGCTCATGGACTTTCACCTCCTGCGACAAACACAGCTTAAACGTTTCCCGAAGGGCTTTGATTAATGGATAATAAGGGTTCCCCTTCGACTCCAGTGACTTCATTAATTGGTAAGTGCCGTCCTCCAAAATCGAGATTACCGTCTGCATCGCCATTAAGCCATGCGGATGATGGAGCCAATCGGCCGCATACAAAAACTCCAGCATCAGCGGCAGAAAATCCGGCAGCTCCCGGTCCACCATCTCCATGCCAAACATCTCGTAAACCAATTTAAGCGAGGTCAGCAGTTGTCCGCGGTCTTTAGAATCTTCATATTTGAAATACGTCATATACAGCGTTGACGACTTCTCAAAATCAAATGTATCGACGTAAAGCTCCTCGATCTCTTCCATGCTTCGTGCAAGCATCTGTTCCCGGTATTTCGACACCGGCTCCATGACGGAAGCAGGGAAAGCCTCTTCCCCACCTTCCTGAATGGAAGCGAACGTCTCCTTGTCGGGGTAAACGAGCTGCCCGGCAAAAAAGCCGAACAACTCGCGATGTGCATCCAGTTTCACCAGATCAATCACGCCAGATCCCCCCATAGAAGTTTTGTTCATACAGATCCCGTCCACTCTTGCCGGTGCTCGCCGGAATCGGAGTGGCAGGACCGCAGCCGTCACAATCCATGCCAAATCCGGCGGTGCCTTGGGCCCGGTACGGGTCCATGTACCCCTCCTTATGCGAGGTTGGAATGACGAACCGATCCTCATATTTCGCGATCGCCAGCAAACGGTACATTTCTTCAACCTGTTGTGCGGTCAGCCCCACGCGATCCAATCGTTTCTCGTCAAACGGCTGCTTGGAGAATTGTGCGCGTTGGTATTGGCGCATCATTGCCATCCGTTGCAGAGCGATTTTTACCGTTTCCGTGTCCCCAGCCGTCAGCAGATTCGCCAGGTATTGAATCGGCGTTCTCATTTCCTCAATTGCCGGGAAGATGAGATCCGGGTTCTGAATCGAATCCTTGCCTTCAAAATGGCTCATGATCGGGCTGAGCGGCGGTACGTACCACACCATTGGCAGCGTCCGGTATTCTGGATGCAGCGGGAAGGCCAGTTTATATTCGATGGCCAGCTTGTAGACCGGCGAATTTTGCGCCGCTTCGATCCATTCCTCAGAAAGTCCATCTTTGCGGGCTTGCTCGATGATTTTCGGATCATTTGGATCAAGGAACAGGCTTAGCTGAGCTTCGTACAAATCCTTCTCATCTAGGGTAGATGCCGCTTCTTGCACGCGATCCGCATCATACAACAGCACGCCGAGATAACGGATACGTCCGGTGCAGGTTTCGGAGCACACGGTTGGAAGTCCTGCTTCGATTCTTGGGAAGCAGAATGTGCATTTTTCCGCTTTGTTGGTTTTCCAGTTAAAGTAAACCTTCTTGTATGGGCAACCCGTCATGCAATAACGCCAGCCGCGGCAAGCTTCCTGGTCGACGAGGACGATGCCGTCCTCATCGCGTTTATAAATTGCGCCGGATGGACAGGAAGCCACGCAGCTTGGATTTAAGCAATGCTCGCATAGACGAGGCAAGTACATCATAAACGACTGTTCGAAGTTAAACTTGATGTCCTCTTCGATCTTCTCGATGTTTGGGTCCTTTGGTCCGGTGATATGGCCGCCGGCCAGATCGTCTTCCCAGTTCGGTCCCCAATCCAGGTCCATCGTGTCGCCGGTGACGGCGGATTTCGGACGGGCCACAGGCTGGTGCTTCTTCTCGCCCGAATTCGTCAGCTTCTCGTAATCATATGTCCAAGGCTCGTAGTAGTCTTTCATTTCCGGCATATCCGGGTTATAGAAAATTTTACCGAGCGCGATCTTGGACAGCTTGCTGCCGGATTTCAGCTCCAGCTTCCCGTTACGCAGCGTCCAGCCGCCTTTGTAATGCTCTTGGTCTTCCCACCGCTTCGGATAACCGATCCCCGGCTTCGTTTCAACGTTGTTAAACCACATATATTCGGCGCCTTCCCGGTTCGTCCAGGTGCTCTTACAGGTCACGCTGCAGGTATGACAGCCGATGCATTTGTCCAGGTTCATCACCATGGCGATTTGCGCTTTAATCTTCAAGCCAGTCAACCTCCTTCAGTTTGCGCACGGCAACGTACACATCACGCTGGTTGCCGATAGGTCCGTAATAGTTGAAACCATAGCTAAGCTGGGCATAGCCCCCAACGAGCTGCGTTGGCTTCAAATGGATTCGCGTCGGCGCATTATGGCTGCCGCCTCGCTCACCCGTAATTTCCGAACCAGGAACATTAATGTGTTTGTCTTGGGCGTGGTACATAAACATCGTACCCTTGGGCATCCGGTGGCTGACTACGGCTCTAGCCGTAACAACGCCATTGCGGTTATAGACCTCCAGCCAATCGTTATCGTTAATCTGATGCGCTTCGGCATCCTCATTGTTGATCCACACGGTAGGCCCGCCGCGGAACAGGGTCAGCATGTGCAGGTTATCCTGATAGGTGCTATGGATGTTCCATTTCCCGTGCGGTGTTAAGTAGCGCAGGACAAGTGCATCCTTTCCCCCCTCAACCTGTTTGTCCCGTGGACCAAACACCATCGGCGGAAGCGTTGGTTTGTAAACCGGCAGCGCCTCACCGAATTGCAGGAAGATCTGATGATCCAGATAAAAATGCTGGCGTCCCGTTAACGTCCGGAACGGCACCAACCGTTCAATATTCGTTGTAAACGGCGAATACCGGCGTCCTGATTTGTTCGAACCGCTGAATACCGGAGTTGGGATGACCTCGCGAGGCTGTGCGGTAATGTTCGCAAAGGTGATGCGTTCCGCCGCACGATCTGCAGAGATATCCTTCAACTCCACGCCGGTATCCTGTTCAGCCGATTCCCAAGCTCTCTGCGAAACTTTGCCGTTTGTTGCCGAGGACAGGTGCAGCACTGCATTGGCCGCTTGTCTTGCGGTACGCAGCTTCGGACGACCGTTTTTGATCGTATCATCGGTGTAAGCGCCGTTGATCTTTTTCAGTTCCTCGTATTCTTCCTTCACGGAGAAGCTGACCCCGTGCGCGCCCACCTTGCCAGATTCCAGGTTAGGTCCCAGCGTGATGTACTTGTCGTAGATCTTCGTGTAATCGCGCTCAACCACGCTAAAGCTAGGCATCGTTTTGCCAAGTACCGGTTTGACTTCACCGCGCTTCCAATCCTTCACTTCCCCATAAGGCTGGGAAATTTCAGCCATTGAGTCGTGACCCAGCGGAGAGGAAACTACGTCTTTGTATACGCCCGGCATATGTTCCTTCGCCATCTCAGACAAGACGCTGGCCAGCGACCGGTAAATATCCCAGTCCGTCCGCGATTCCCACAGCGGATCGATCGCCGGGTTAAACGGATGCACGAACGGGTGCATGTCGGTTGAGGACAGGTCGACCTTCTCATACCAAGTTGCGGCAGGCAGGACGATATCGGCATACATCGGGGTCGCTGTCATCCGGAAATCCAGTGCCACTAGCAGATCCAGCTTGCCTTCCACTTCATCACGCCAAACGATTTCCTCCGGCTTCTCCTCTTCGTTCGGACTGGATAACAACCCATTATGCGTGCCGAGCAGATGTTTCATGAAGAACTCTTGCCCTTTCGCCGAACTGGAGATCAGGTTCGACCGCCAGACAAACAGCGTACGCGGGAAGTTCTCCGGCGCATCCGGGTCTTCCACCGCAAACTTCGTTTCGCCTGACACCACTTGCTCATAAGCATGCTTGATGATGTCCGTATTATCGGTTTTGCCTTGAGCCGCCGCTTCTTCGGCGAACGATAGGCTGTTCTTATTAAACTGCGGGTACGATGGCAGCCAGCCCAGTCGGGCAGCCAGCACATTGTAGTCCGCTGGATGACGGTACGGAATCTCCCCGCCGGTTGGCGATTTCAGCGATTCCGCGCTCATCTCCTCGTATTTCCATTGGTCTGTAGCAAAATAGAAGAACGAGGTCGCGTTTTGCAGCCGCGGCGGTGCCTGCCAATCGCGGGCAAACGCGATTGTCGACCACCCTTCAATCGGCCGGCATTTCTCTTGCCCGACATAGTGGGCCCAGCCGCCGCCGTTCACGCCTTGGGATGCCGTCAACACAACCAGGTTCAGAATGGAGCGATAGATCGTATCGCTGTTGAACCAGTGGTTAATCCCGGCGCCCATGATGATCATCGAACGGCCGCCAGTATCCAGCGCGTTCTGCGCGAACTCGCGTGCGATTTGCACTACCAGCGATGCCTTCACACCGGTAATGCGCTCTTGCCATGCAGGCGTATAGTGCGATTCCGCATCATCGTACCCTTTGGCGGTATGGGTGCTGCCAGGGCGGTTCACGCCATATTGACTAAGCATCAAATCAAAGACAGTCGCAGCCAATCGGGTGCTGCCGTCTGCCAAAGTGACCGTTTTGGCCGGAATCGACCGAGTAAACGTGCCGTTGCCTGCCGCATCGAAGTAAGGGAAGACGATTTCTGTCCATTCTCCGCCGTGCGGTTCGACTGACAGCGCCGGTTCGATCCGGGTGCCGTCTTCCCGCTCCAGAATCAGATTCCACTTCACGTCCTTCTCCCAACGTTGGCCCATCGTTCCGTTCGGAACGATCAACTCTCCAGCCGCCTCGTCATAAATGACCGGCTTCCATTCGGCATGCTCCGTCGCCTGCCCCAGATCGCTGGCCCGCAGGAAACGTCCGGCCTTATATCCACCTTCATGCGGATCCAACAAAATGAGGAACGGCATGTCCGTGTATTGTTTGGCATAATTCAAGAACATCGGTTCTTGGCGCTTCACATAGAACTCGTCAAGGATGACATGGGTCATCGCTTGGGCAACCGCAGCGTCTGTACCCGGATGCGGCGCGAGCCAGTTATCGGCAAATTTGACGTTCTCCGCATGGTCCGGCGCTACGGACACCACCTTGGTTCCTTTGTAGCGAACTTCGGTCATAAAGTGGGCATCCGGGGTCCGCGTGAGCGGCACATTGGAGCCCCACATGATCAAATATCCGGCGTTATACCAGTCGGATGATTCCGGTACATCGGTTTGCTCGCCCCAGATTTGCGGCGAAGCCGGCGGCAGGTCAGCGTACCAGTCGTAGAAGCTAAGCATTTCGCCGCCCAGCAATGAAATGAACCGCGCGCCCGATGCATAGCTGATCATCGACATCGCTGGAATCGGTGTAAATCCAGCAATCCGGTCAGGCCCATATTTTTTAATGGTATAAAGGATTTGTGCTGAAATCAGCTGGGACGCTTCTTCCCAGGTCACGCGCACATGTCCGCCTTTCCCGCGAGCTTGCTTATAGGATCTTGCAGCTTCCGGATTCTCCACGATGCTCGCCCAGGCTTGCACGGGATTCCCTTGAGACTTGGTCATCGCCTCGCGCCATAAGCGCAGCAGCTTCCCGCGCATATAAGGGTATTTCACCCGCAACGGGCTGTACTCGTACCACGAGAACGAGGCGCCCCGTGGGCAGCCGCGCGGTTCAAACTCGGGCATATCCGGTCCGCAGGACGGGTAATCAATCTGTTGATTTTCCCAGGTAATGATGCCGTTCTTCACGAACACCTTCCAGCTGCAAGAGCCGGTGCAGTTCACCCCGTGCGTCGTGCGCACAACTTTATCATGCGACCAGCGGCCGCGGTACATATTTTCCCATTCCCGGCTTTTCTCTTCGATCTTGGTCCATTTCCCCGAGATCGTTTCCGGCTTCTTAAAAAAGCTAAGTCCTGATCTTCGTTTCACGGAAGTGTTCACTCCTTCATCGCCCAAATGAATGCCTTTGATGGGGAATCAATGGTATTCGAGCTTCTGACTCCATTATGAAACGAATTTCACTTGCTTTCCCATCAGGGAAATCCCTCGGCTTGTCGGTGAACGCCCTATAACGACAAAAAAACGCCCAAATGGCGTTTTTTGAAGAACAAATTTCGGTATTCGTTAGGAATGAAGATCCATCATGTACCAGGCGTCACAGGCAAAATGCTCGGAGCCGGCTAGCGGAACTTCCAGCTTCCGGAAGCCATGCTTGCGGTAAAAACGGTTCGCCGCCTCCATCGTCTGCAGCGTTTCCAGATAACATTGCTTATAATGACGCTTGGCAAAGTCTAAGCAGGTCGCCAGCAACTGGGCTGCGATCCCGGTCCCGCGGATTTCTTGCCGCAAATACATTTTCTGCAGCTCGCACACCTCGCTGGAATCAGCAAACGGGGCAATCCCGGCCCCTCCGAGCACCCGGCCATCCTGCTCTACAACCCAGTAAGCTCTTCCCTCCGGCTCATAATAGCGGGAGAGCGCGCTAAGGCTCTCGTCTATCCACGCCAGCCCTTCCCGGTTCCCGCCGAACTCGATCAGGCAATCGCGGATCACGGCTTCAATCGCCGCATTGTCCTCCGCTTGCAAAGGTCTAATGATCATCTGGCGTCCTTCCTTCCGCTACAACAGATTCATCTCATGGAGCTTGCCGAAGATCATCCGACTGACCAGCGATGTCCGAACGCGCTCCTCATAGCTAAGCCAAGCCATTTCCTCGATCTCGGAAGCGGGTTGAGGCTCGCCTTCGACCTCCGCAAAGTAACAGGTCATCCGTACAAGTATCCCTTCCGGCTTGCCGTCAGCTTGCGCTTCAAACGTTGCAAAGTAGTTGATCGTCTCCGGCTTTACGGTCACGGATAACTCCTCTTGAATCTCTCGTTGCAAAGTTTCGTGATCGGACTCGCCTGGTTCTCTTTTGCCGCCTGGTATATAAAACAGCTCTTTCCCCTTCGAACGGACATTTAACATGCGACCATTCCGCAGGTGAATCCAGGCGATTTTATCGATGTTTCCCTCCATATTTTGACGCCCCCTAACTCCAAGCTTAATTCAAAGCTTCTCTCTTCCGAACAGAGCTTTCCTCCTCGCTCTCGCTTCCCCCGCCCAGCTTAAATACGAAGATGCCGCCGACAATCACTAACACGCCGATCAGTTGGTTCAGCGTAAACGGCACCTTCTGTAAGCCGAGCCAACCTAGCGAATCAAACAACAAGGCAAACCCTAACTCCGAAGTCATCACGATGGCTACAGCATACGTTGGCCCCAACAGTTTGACACCCTGTACCATGCAAGTAACAACGCCCACCCCAATCAAGCCGCTGAACCAAAACCAAACCGGCATCCCGGGTAATGACGTAAACATTCCTTTTCCTTCAACGATCAGTCCAATGACAAAGGAGGCGGCGAACCCCAGACCTAACACCAGCGTCGTCGTCGTCCAATTGCCGGTCTGCTCATTCACCTTCGTATTAAACACGTTTTGCATCCCCACCAACGCTCCGGCAGTCAATGCGAACATTATTCCTAACAGCACGTCTCTCCGTCCCCCTATTCGTAAATATTCCGGCTCGCCAGTTTGTGAAGCCCTTCCCGATCCTTCACCGTGATGCCCTCGCGGCTTCGCTCGATCAAACCTAGCGCCGCGAATTTCTGCAGCACCCGGTTCAAATGGCGATAGCTGGAACCGATCAAATTAGCCGCATCGGCCAAATCGGCGGTGCCGAGTTTCCCCTGAAACCGCGCATCCGCTTCGTCGAAAGATACAGACAAGAGATAACTCGCCAGGCGGATCTCCACCGGATACAGCAGATTAAAGCTCATCGAGCTGGATTTCATATAAAACTTCTTGGTGATTATGTCCAGTAAAAAATGCAACAGCGGCGAATGATCCGCACCGTATTTCCGCAGCCAACGGTACTCTACCCCGATCATGTGAACCGGGGACACAGCCTCAACGGTATTGATGATATCCCCGTCCCGAATGTATTCGACATCCCCAATGACCTCCAGCGGATTTTTAAAGGAAATGACCAGCGTACGGCCTTCCGGAGAGGTGTTATAAATTTTGATCTTCCCCCGAACCAGCACGTACATGGTATGCGATGGCTCGCCTTGCGTGCAAATCAGCTCTCCTTGGTCAAACCCGTGAAGCGTCAGATAAGGCAGCAACGCTTTGGGAAATACCTTCTGAAGTCCATACGATTCGATATAGTCATTTAGCAGGTCCGGGTCTGCCACTTCTTTCATATCCGTTCTCCTCCTTGAGGCTTGGGCCATTCACTCATCCGTTAAAATTTGAGAATAATCACTCCCGCAATCATCAAGCCGATTCCGATAAACTGCGGCAGCCGCATTTTTTGCTTCGGTACACCAAACCAACCTAGGCTATCAATCAGAAAGGTGATGCACAACTGGGCAATCAAAACCGCTGAGATCGTCAAAGTGACTCCAACCTGCTGGATCGCTGTGACGTTGCTAAAAATAATAATCGCCGCCCAGGCCCCGCCGCTGATATACAACGGCTTCACCTTCCGCAAGTCGGGAAGCCCCCCGTCACGGAGCATCAGCCAAATCAGCAAGGCCGCGACAAAGCCGGTACACTGAGTCAACGCCGCCGCCGGCCATGTGCCGATCTCGCCGCTGATTCTTGTATTCGCCACCCCTTGCAAGGTGATGAACGCCCCGGCCAAAAACGCAAATAACAAACCCCTCATCGTCTCTCTCCTCGTTCTCGAATCTTCGCGATCCTTTATATCAATACCTAATTAAAGGATATCTTCTGCCGTTTGGAAAGGACATATGTCCTGAATGCTGGTGGAAGGATAAAATAGAAGTAACCGTACATTTAAAATGGGGGGCCCAAAATGCAATGGACATTCACAACCTTAAACCAATGGGATGACGTTTGGTGGGACAAGCTCGAACCCATCTATCGCGAAGCATTCCCGCACGGTGCCAAGCCTGTAAAGGTGCTGAAGAGCATGCTGGATCGCGGAATCGCCAGCTTGCACGCAGGGCTGTTAGACGGCGAAGCGGTAGCGATGGGCGTCACCGGCCTGAGCAGCAAGCAGGGACACAAGCGATTGATCCTCGATTATATGGCCGTGCGTCAAGATGTAAGAGGACAAGGCTTTGGCACTCAGTTCTTCGCAGATATCCGTGACTATGCCTTGCGAGAACACCACGTTGAGGCGATTATCATCGAGGCGGAATCGGAGGACACGGCAAAGAACCGGGAGCGCCTCCGTTTTTGGATCCATTGCGGATTTATTGCCACACCTTACGTCCACCAATATATCTGGGTTCCCGAGCCGTATCGGGCGCTGTATCTCCCGCTAAATGATCAATTCACTGTAACAGATGACGGTCGATCGCTGTTTCAGGACATTACTTCGTTCCATCATCGTTCATTTCGCGGGCAGTAATGGGAGTTCTTATCGAGCAATGGAATGGTGCAACTAACAGTAAAAACTACTGTTAATTTTCAACCAACCGCCTTAATTGTTCTAATTAGCTGGAAAAAGTACCGTTATTTTCGATAAAATCCGCTGTTTTCGAGCAGATCAGCCAAATTAAAGGTAGGATTTACTGTTAATTCCCCTCGGTGGCGTAAATCGCGAAAAATAACAGTACGATTTACTGTTAATCTTCATCATCGGCTGATTCACACATTCTCATCGCTATTCAGCTTGCTCTCGTAAATTTTCGTAAGTGAGGTCTCGAGTTGATTGGTTTCCTCCTCGCTTAACACAGCCGTCAATCGGCGGTTAAAATCCGCTAAAATTTGCCGAAGCGTGGGCTCGAAGGCTCTTCCCTTTTCCGTCGGATACCACAAGATCGATCGCCGGTCGTGTTCGTTCACCCGCCGTTCTATGTAACCGGCCTCCTCCAGTTGTTTGACGGAGCGGGTCGTGGTCGCCTTGTCGAATTTGACCAGGTTCGTCAGCTGGTCCTGATTTAACCCGGGCGTCGCTAAGATCGCCAATAAATAGCTGTGGTTCCCGCCTCCGCCAATCCCATACGGCTTCAACAATGCGGTGACTTCCTTTTGGTTGATCCGTTGCAGATAGGAGATCAGTTTGCCAACGGAAGGGTAATTCATATCCCTGCACCTCTTTTGCGATTCTCATTTATGCAAATTTTAACTGAAATCAGTTGCGTTCGCAACTAAATTGGAGTACACTAGGATTGCTTAAAATAGTTGCGTTCGCAACAAAAAAAGGCTGGAGAAGAGAGAGGTGTGAAACGATATGGATATGACGACTCAACGTTCTGACCTTCGCACAACTTCCTATCAGGATGATCCGGACATTCAACGAAAACGTTGGTTGATCCTGATTGTATTAAATTTATTTACATTTATGTCGACGCTGGACGGAAGCATCGTCAATATTGCCCTGCCAGTGATCTCTAAAGAATTGCATCTTACCGTTGCCCAAGCAGAATGGATCGTTTCCGCATATTTGATGATGACCTGCGCAGCTATTCTTTTCTTCGGCAAACTGGGAGACATCGTTGGTAAAATTAAGGTGTTCAAATGGGGCATGGTGATTTTTACTGTGGGCTCTCTGCTGTGCGGCTTCAGCCATAACCTGCCGCTGCTCGTTGGCTCACGGCTGCTGCAAGCGCTTGGCGCCTCGCTTACCATGGCCAACAGTCAGGGAATTGTCACCGACATCTTCCCGGCCGGAGAACGAGGCAAAGCGCTTGGGTTCACCGGGACCTTCGTCTCGCTGGGAAGCATCACGGGCCCGAGCCTTGGAGGTGTGATCGTGTCGGCCTTAGGCTGGGAATATATTTTCTGGGTGAATGTCCCTGTCGGCCTCATCGCGATTGTCATCGGCTGGAAGCTGCTCCCGGCGGACCGAACCAAGCTGAAGGTGAAAATCGATAAAGCGGGCAGCACGCTGTTCCCCATCTTTATTCTGGCATTGTTCAGCGGCTTACTGTTTGGTCAGCAGCTTGGCTATCAGGATATCCGCATTGTGAGTGCGCTCGTCCTGGCGGTCGCCGTGTTCCTCGTGTTTCTGTGGATCGAGACACGCAGCGAAGCGCCGATGCTTCAACTGACGTTATTCCGCAATCCGTTGTTCAGCTTAAGCATTCTGTCGGGATTCCTGGTGTTTGTCGCCAACTTCTGCTTTAATATCATCGCCCCATTTTATACGCAAAGCATCTTAAACCTCTCGCCTTCGCATGCCGGGTTTCTGATGATGCTGTTCCCGATCGTCATGGTCATCGTCGCGCCGCTCAGCGGTGCATTGTCCGATAAGATCGGCTCCGAGTTGCTGACGTTCGTCGGGTTGATCGTGATGGTGATCGCGCAAATCGGGCTGGCCCGTTTGCACGACAGCAGCTCTATCGCCCAGGTGGGGGTATGGATTGCGATGCTTGGCCTCGGCAACGGTTTGTTCCAGTCCCCCAACAACTCGCTCATCATGTCGAAGGTTCCGAAAACCCAGCTGGGCATCGCCGGCAGCATCAACTCACTCGTACGCAATATGGGTATGGTTGTCGGCATCACCGTCGCGACCACGACTTTATTCAGCGTCATGAGCAGTCGGGCGGGCCGCCGGGTCACCGGATTGGTGCCGGATCGTCCCGATCTGTTTCTATCCGGCATGCATGTGGTGTTCATGACGTCCGCTACCATCTGTTTCGTCGTCGCCATTTTGACCGGCTGGCGGTTTTGGTCAGCAAAACGAGCGCAAGGGCGAGAACGGGTGCGTTCTACGTACTAACAGGAAATCTAATCAACCAGTCACTGATTCTCTTCAGACGACTGGTTGTTTAATCTTGAAAAGTATTACGTTTCTCTTTACTTCGCGATCAAATATCGTATTGAGTTATTAGCCCTAGCTCGTCAACATAAGTAATCGTTGATTGCAAGGTAGTTAATTGAACTCGAATCCTACAATACTTATTGTCTTTTTTCCAAGCAAGAATAACTTCCTCATTGGATGAGTCAAGCACCTTCCCGGATCCATCCCACGTGCCAAAACTAGGTTCGATATCCAGATAAGTCAGCGGGGCAAAGCTTCGATCACCGGACGAAGGAAAAGCATTTCAGTGACTTAGAAGTGGAAAATCCCTCAATGAGAAGGTGCCGGTTTACACCGCAGGTGATGAAAGACTCCGTAGGGAATAGAGGAGGGAATGATGCGCGCCGAAGGGATTTAGGTTTTCGCCTACCTCCGAAGGATGGGACGCGTCATGGCCCCGAAGGGAGATACAAATTTTAAGAGAGTAAAACAAAAGCGCCCACATGAGTGAGCGCTTGTGACTATAGTTTAATCTTCTCGAATGACTGATTTCTCTTTTCTCTTTCCTTGAGGATCCATTCCGGCAGATCAAATGCGATCTCACCGCTTTTTGATTTTCGGATAAACTCCGACATTGCAGCTCGTGTTGCAGGCGTGTCAGGAGCGTTGGGGATAGTTTGCGGTCCGCCTAAATCACCAAGATCGCTTCGTTTAATTTTAATTTGACTAGAAGCAAGCAGCTTGTTGTACGGCCGTCTATTCCTCATCATGTTTATCACGTCCTTTAGTAATAGTATAACTCAATAATGGCTTTCATGATACCACCGTTTATGCCCATCATGCCTTGCGGTAAAAGAAAAGCACAAAAATGTTTATGATAATAAGACTGTAATTTTGTTTTTGGCGTCAGCGCTAAGAATCCATCGAAACCAAGTCGGTCGCTCTCCAGGGAAGCGAATGCCAATAAAAGCTTCATCACATTCAAATAAAAGCGCGGCGGGTTCGCATTGTACCGAGTAGGAAAGGCAGAATCCAGGAGCACTACATAAATGTGATCCTCACGAATCTCAAAAGAGATACCACCAATGATACTGCCATTATGGTCATCCACGAGTTTATAGACCTTCCTTTTTGAACTATGCAGTTCTTTTCGCCAATCAAACGTCCATTTCATTCGTCTCGTGTCGCTTAATGTAGCTGGTTCAATTCTCGCTTTACGAAAAGAACCATCACTACATTCTAACCACCAATCTGCCATACATAAACCTCCTTCCATTACAGTATAAAGGAGACGCCACAATGACGTCTCCTATTTGAGTAGCTATACTATAACCAGCATTTCGCTTATCCAAGTTTGGAAAGCAGAGATGCATAAACGGATATACTTGATCCAGATCGGAGAGAAGACTGTAGGTTCATCAGTTGGGTAGCTGATTGAGCAATCTTCTTTTCTTCTCTGGATATCTCAGAGTAAATAATACTCATAATCATCCAATCCTTTCTGGCTATTAACAAAGCTTCGCTCCTTTCCAATCCAAAGTCTGTTCAAATTTTAAGAGGGTCTCTGATAAGGAAGCCCTCTTTTTGATTTATATGGTTTCCTTGATGATCAAATACAACGTTACTTATTGATTCCCCGAATTGATATCAACAACCACTTTGCTTAAGGTCAAGACGGGCACATCAGAATCCGGAGTTAGGAAATCCCGTTGTTCCATCGGAAACCTATAAGCCGATCCGTAACTTCACTGCTCTGACAACTTTGAGTCAGGCCGCTGTAGTTTATAGCGCTTTCATCCTTTTCAGGAACATATGAGGTATATATTTTTCCGTTCGTGTCGATGAAGACAGCCACATCGACTTCACTAAATAATGACAAGTTAGTTGTCAGTCGAGATTCATTAATGACGTCATTGACACTTCGTTCAATCAGGGGATTACTAAAAATTCGACTTGATAGGAATGCCAAAATGCACAGCGGTATGAGGATTTAGCGGGATAAAAACGGTGAGCAGCTTGCTTTTAAACGACAATCCCCCAAACCAAATCCAGATACGCTGTTTCATGCTCAATTCACCTCTCTTTCCGAAACGCCTACCATAAGCGTACTATAATAAATGTATGTGTAATCCCACAGTAGCCCCCCTCCACCTCAGTTTTCAGCGTATGTACTTAACGGCTGTTCTTATATTGCCATAAAAAATACCCCTTAGAATTCATCGGAATAACCAGGGATTTTCCAATGTCTATTCTAAGGGGTGCACTTCATTAGATGATCCTGAAGGTGTTTTTAATTGTCTCACATTGCGGGGTCAGTCCCGTGAGAAAAACACCCTTATGGATCTTTTGCTTTTATAAAGAGGGATGGTACTATATTAGTCCTTCCACTCGAGTCCGTTCAGGATGCGATATTTCAATAAGGCAAGCAGGAAATCATCATAAAAATCTTTACGAACGATGATCCGGTATTGGCGCTCCTGATCCTGATTCAAGTAGAACAAGACATCCGTGTATACGTCATTATCCTCGAACTTTTTCTGCACTTCCCGCATGTTCGAGAACAGCGGTTCGTTCTGCAGGAAAGTCAACTCGAATTCTACGTCCTCTTCATTTACCGTTTCACGAATGCGGACTTGCTCCGGATCAAAGTGATAGATCAGCGGCATGTCCTGTCCCCCTCACGCAATAGATTGATGATCTAAGCGTATCGTGTCGCAGCAGCGAAGTCAAATTTTAGAAAAAGCTGACTCTCGGTATCTCGCATATTCCTCCGGTGTGTCGATATCGCGGGGGGCATTTCCCGAAATCTTCACCTCAACGATTTGCTCTCTGTATTGCTGCAGCAGCTCTTTGGCCCCAACGTCACCGTCCAGCTTAGTCAACTCAGGGAACAACGGCGCTGCAAACAATACGGGATGCGCCGGTCGATCATCATAACGCGCTTGCACAATCTCGGCTCCGGTTTGGATGAACACTTCCGTCACTTGCCGTATCGCATCCGGTGAGATCTCCGGCTGATCGCCCAAGATGATTTGAATCGCTGCAGGTGCATAACGCGCCTCTAGCTGCCGGACTCCAGCCGCCAGCGAGGCGCCAAGCCCCCGATTGGCCTGCGAGGTTGTCAGCCATTCCACCGGCACACTCTCCGTATCTTCTTGGCGAAGCGGTCCGCCTTCCGCGGTAATAACCGCCATCTGAACATTTCCTGCCACCAACACCTGGTGTATCGTTTGTTGCAGCAGATTTCCGCGCGGTGCTGGCAGCAGCAGCTTCGGCTCGCCCATACGCCTGGAAGCGCCGCCCGCGAGGATTAACGCCCATACATCTCCTGACCCAGCTCTGCGCTTAGACACGGCAGGACTCCGGAAAGGCAGGTTCGTCAAGAAATGATGGACTCGAAGTCGAAGCGTTCAATGAAGCGTCAGTTCCTCCCCCGCGGATGGCCCCTTTCCGATCACGCAGAAACCCGCCGGAGCGTCCATTTTTGATTGCGGTAATTTCTGCCAAGATACTCATCGCAATCTCTTCAGGGGTTTCCGCGCCAATGTCCAGCCCTACTGGCGAATAGAGTTTATCCAGCAGCGCAGGTTCGATCGCGCGTTCCGGCTCGCCAGGGTTCCGAATTGGCTCCAGAATCTTCTCCAACCGGTAGCGGGAGCCGACCAGGCCGACATATTGGACCTCCGGCGTGAGCATCTTGTGGACCGCCTCCCGGTCCAGCTCCAGGTTATGCGACATGACGACGACGTATTTGCCGCGGACATCGACCTGCTCAAACGCGAAGCGCGGGATAATCTGCAGCTCGTCCGCTGCAGGAAACCGCTCCCGCGTCGCTTTCCCCGTCGCATGGTACGCGACGGTCACCCGCCACTGCAGCCGGCGCGCCAGGCTGCAGAGCAAGCGCGCATCGTCGCCAACGCCGACGATGACCAGCTCCGGGCGCGGTGCGACCCGCTCCAGCAGCAGCTCCAGCTGCGCGCTGCCCTCGGTGCGTCGCACCAGCCCGGCCCGCCGGCCCGCGCCCAGCAGGCCGGCGGCTTCGGCCGCGCCGGCGAGCGTGCGGCGCGCGCCGGGCGGCACGGCGGCGGGATCGGAGGAACCGATCACCGTCGCCGCCACATACGGCTCGCGCGTCTCCACGCGCTGCCGCAGATCGCCGATGATCCGGTCCGCCGCGTCCGGCGCACAGACCGGATCAAACGGCTCGAGCCACACCGTGATCGCCCCGTTACACCCGAGGCCGGTCCCCCACACCTCATCTTCCCCAATGCGGAAGTCGTATAGCAGCTTGCGCGGCTCCAAGGTGCGAAGCACCTCCTGGGCATGCTCGCGCAAGTCTTCCTCAATGCAGCCGCCGCTCAGAATGCCCGTCACCTCGCCATCCGCATGGATGAGGCAGCGGGCGCCTTCCCGGCGGTAGGCGGAGCCGTCCACATCCACAATCGTGGCAACAACGCAAGCCCGGCGCTCCGCCAGGCAGGCGTCCAATGCAAGAATGAGCTCCTCCATGTTCATGTCATCTCCCGTCTTCAATCTCGGGTCCGTCTATCTCAATCCTGGAACGGAACCCCCACCCTTTATTACGATTGCAGCGATTTCCACACGCGTTCTGCCGACAGCGGCAGCACATAACCGCGCCGTCCCGTTGCATTGGCGATCGCATTGGCAATGGCGCCCGGAACCGGATCCAGCGCCACTTCGCCCAGTGACTTCGCCCCAAACGGGCCGTGCGGATCGGCTTCCTGCACGAAATGAACCTGAACATCAGGCATATCTTTAGCTCCCGGCATGCGGTAGTCCATCATCGAAGGGTTCATGACTTTGCCTTCCTGTACGATCAAATCCTCCATCGTGACCCAGCCGATGCCTTGGGCGACGGCGCCCAGCACCTGACCTTTCGCCATCGTCTCGTGGATGATCGTGCCCGAATCGTGCACAGCCCAATACCCGACAACCTTCGTCCGGCCGGTGTCCGGATCCACCTCAACCTCGGCGACATGCGCCGCAAACGGATAGTTTGGCGAAGGATGTCCGAAATAACTGGCGTCCGGCAGCTCGGTATCCGGCACATAGGTTTCCTTAACAGTGAACTCCTCGCCAGCATGACGCGCCCGGAACCAATCAACGACATCGCTAAGCGAATACGTTTTTCCCTCGTGCTTCACGACGCCCGCCTCATATACCGCTCCTTCGCCAAGAGCCTGAACGGCCAATTGCTGAATTTCGCGGACCAGCGATTCCGCCGCCTTTTGCACCGCATTGCCGCCCATCACCGTACTGCGGGAAGCCAACGTACCGATGCCAAACGGATACCGCCCGGTATCCCCGGATCTGACCAAAATCCCGTCTTCCGGAATCCCGAGCACGTGGCTGGCGATGCGGGCGTAAGTCATTGACATCCCTTGACCTAACTCGATTTCGCCGGTTTCCACTTCAACGAATCCGCCTGGTTTGACGCGAATGACTGCCGTTGAGCCGTCAAACCGAGGATCGATCGCGCGGAAGCCCGAGACGTGGTTAGCCACCGCAAGGCCAAGGCCCCGGTAAGGCGGCAGTTCGTTTCTCCGCTCCCAACCGGACAGCTCCTTCACCTTCTCGATGCACGCTTCCAAATTACACGTATCGAGACGATATCCATGCAGCGTCGTGTCGCCGGCGTGGACGATATTTTTGAGACGCAGCTCGGCCGGATCCATTCCCAGCTCCAGCGCAATTTCGTCAATCACGCTTTCCACCGCGAATAGCATCTCCGCATTGCCGAACCCGCGCATACACGTCGTTGGACTATTGTTGGTGTACACCAGGTATCCCGTCGACTTCACATTGTGGAAATGATAGATGTTGTCCGGCCGGGTGCAGGCGGTGGCGATTACGTTGGGACTCCAATAGACGCGAGCACCCGCATCGGCATATACCGTCAGCTCTTTGTACACGAATTTCCCTTCCGCATCTGCCCCGATCTCAATGTCAAAGGTCAGCGGAACACGCGGATGGGCCGTAATCATATCTTCATACCGATCCAAAATGATCTTCACGTGCCGTCCCGTCGCCATTGCCAAGGCCGCCGCGATCACATGAACCTTCAGGACGTATTTAGCGCCAAAAGAACCCCCAATCGGCGGCACGATCATCCGCACCTTGTCTTCTGGCAAGCCAAAACCGGCAGCATACGCTTCCCGCGCCCGGTACGGAATGTGGGAAGGCGCCCAAATGGTGATGCCCTCCTCCTCCGACCAGTGTGCAATCGCCCCAACCGGCTCCAAATGTCCCTGATATATTCGGTTCGAAACGTAACGCCCGCCTTTCACGACGGCCGCCTTCCGCTTCCCTGCTTCCACATCGCCGCGCGCGACATCCACCTTCATCGGACGGTTCAGCTCCACGTCCTCGTGAATCTGCGGCGCTCCAGGAGCCATCGCCGCTTCGGGGTCAAACACGCCTTCCAAAGGCTCTAGCTCCACCTCGATCAGGGCCAATGCTTGCTCGGCTGCTTCTTTCGTCTCGGCTGCAACCGCAGCGATTTCATCGCCGATGAAGAGCACGCGATCGCGGGCGAGAATGTTCCAGTCTTTGAATTTGGTAGGCCCGTATTTATGGTTAGGCACGTCATCTGCCGTGATAACAGCATGAACGCCTTCCACTTGACGGGCTTTGTCCACGTTAATCCGTTTGATCCGCGCATGCGCCAGCGGGCTGCGGTAAATCGCGCCAACCAACTGCCCGGGAAAATTCATATCGTGCAGGTAACGGGTTTGCCCCTCCAGCTTGGACTTCAGATCCAACGGCTTTTGCTTTAACGTCGGATGGCCTTGCCGAGCTGATGGGTTCGGGTCAGCCGGGTTCATGACCTTGGCGTCTTGTGATTTGCTAGGTTGCTGCAGGCTGTTCTTCGTCATCGCACGGCTCCTTTCGAGGCCAGGACGTGCTCCGCCGCTTCAATGATGCCGCGATAGCCGGTACACCGGCACAGGTTGTTCTTCAGCGCCGCACCGATGTCACCGCCGAACAAGTCTGGATTTTGCAGCCAAGCCCAAGTCGACATCATCATCCCCGGGGTGCAAAAACCGCATTGTACGCCGCCGTACTCCTGCATCGCCTGCTCTAGCTCCCGGAATTCGGGATGCCGGGCTAAGCCTTCGATCGTTTCAACCGTTTGCCCTTGGGCGGAAGCCACCGGCACCAAGCAAGAAACGACCGGCTGGCCGTCCAGCAACACGGTGCAAGCCCCGCATTCGCCGGTGCGGCAGCCGATTTTTGTCCCCGTCAGGCCTTGTCCTTCACGGATCACGTCCGCCAGCGAAGCGGTCGGCTCTCCGTTCCAGGTCACGTCCTCGCCGTTAATGGTTAACGTCAAACTAGAGTTAGGGTTATGGTTATGTCCGCCGTTCATGAGGCAGCACCTTCTTCCTTTTGCAAATGCTTATGTGTCTTGGACGGAGGAATGGAACACTTCCTGCGGCGTGAAGCTGCGATCCAGCAAGCCGTCCTCCTGAAGATAGGAAATAAACGTCTCGATCTGCGGCCAGTTCGCAGCAACGCCATAAGGCCACATATCCCCGTTCATCAGCTTGGCCGATTGTTCAGCCGATTCCCAGACAAACGGATTGGAGGTTGCGTTGCGAATCGTCTCCAGCAGCTCGGTGATCCCTTCATCTTTGATCTCCCGCATCAGCTCGTACAACTGCTTCGGCAGTTCCGGAAATTGCTGAACGGTCTCCGCCTTCAGCGAAACCAAGTGCATAATCGGGAAAATCCCCGTACGCTGGTAATACTTCCGCTCGACGTTCCAGACGTCCGGGATTAACCGGCGCAGCACGCCGCCTTCGCCCGAAGCGGGGAACAACTTGGCCGGCGGGCGCCGAGCCGTCATGATCGCATCCACTTTGCCTTCAGCCAGCGCTTCAAAAATATCGCCTTCCACCAGCTTTGCCGGCGTCTCCACCGGCACCCGCTCTGGACGGAACGTATACCATTCCATCTCATCGGTGGCGATCCCCCATTCATGCCGGAACATGCCCCGGACCCATACGGCCGCCGTCATTTGAAACTCGGGAAATCCGAACCGCTTGCCTTTGAGTTCAGAAGGGTGAGTATACGGACTGTCCGAGCGGACATAAATCGCATTATGCCGGAATGACCGGGACAGAAATACCGGTATTGCCGTTAACCGCGTATCTCCTCCGCCTTTGGCAATCAGGTAGGAGGCCAACGAAAGCTCGGATACGTCATACGACGCCTGCGAAATTTGTTTAACAAAAATCTCCTCGATCGACTCCCGCTGCACGTCGAGCGCAAAGCCCGGCAGCGGTTTGGCGCCGCTGAGCAACTTTAAGGTGCGATCGCTCTCTGACATCGCGATCTTTAAGGTTGTCCCTGCCATGGTGATGCTCCTTTCCCCTCGTTACAGGCCGTTTGCGAGCAAAGCGTTCGCGGCCCGCTTGATATAAGTCCCGACTAAGGCGCGGCGATACTCCGCGCTGGCGCGCACATCCGTGATCGGCGAGCTATGCTGAACGTATAACGCGCTGAGCTCGTCCAGCTTAGCGGCAGTAAGTTCCCCGCTCCAGCGCTGCTCTTCCTCCGCGCTCAGCGTGAAAGGCTTGGGCGCGGCCGCGCCAATCGCGGCAGTCCCCCACTCGATCTCGCTGCCCTTGCCTTGCAACAGCAAGGCGACGGAGACGATCGAGATGTCGGTGGCCGCGCGCTGATCGTGCCGCAGAAACACCTGCGGCACCTCGAGCACCCGGGCCGGGATGAACAGCGACGCGATCAGCTCGCGTTCGCGAAGCTGGGTCGCCTTCGGCCCGGTGATGAAGTCCGCGATCGGCACGCAGCGGGTGCCGTCCGCCCCGGCAAGCCGGACTTCCGCTCGGTAAGCGACGAGCGGAACGACCATATCGGCTGCCGGGGAGGCGTTCGCCACATTGCCGCCAAGCGATGCGCGGTTTTGGATCTGCCAGCCGCCGACGATACGGGCGGCTTGTTGCAGCGCGGGCACGACGCGAAACGTGTCGCTGCCCCAAATTTCGGCGGCCGTCACCGCGGCGCCGATTTCGAGACCCGCCTCGGTTCGGCGGGTCGCTTGCAGCTCCGGCACGCGCCGGATGTCGAGCCAGTCGGTATGCTCCGACTCGTACGATTTGCGCTGCGCGTTCACGAACAAATCGGTTCCCCCGCACACGATGCGGGGGTTCCGCTCCCGAAGCAGCTCAAGCGCTTCGTCTAAACTGCGGGGCTGTAACCAGGCCATAATTGCCCCTCCTTCATGTGAATAATGGTCATGTCTACTCCAGCGCTGTCGCCAAATCCTTGATCCACGGACGGCCGGTCAGCGGTTCGATCTTAACCTCACTGCCTGGAACGGCACGGATGCTGCACAAGTAGCCAGGTTTGCCGTCCACAAACGCCGAGCATTCTTTGCAGGCGTTGGCGGAACGGCAGGAATACCGTACCGAAAAGGACGGGTCTACATGCTCCCGAATCCAAAAGATCGCATCCAGCAGGCTCATCCCGTCCCGGAACGGAACTTCGTATTTCTCCAAGGAAGCGCCGCTTTCCGCATCACCGCGAACTACGTTTAAAGTCACTGTTGCCATTGTTCCTTTTTCTCCCTTCATTCGGAACCGTCTTGCCGGCTCGCTTGATCTCATCCGTCTCCGTTAGCTGCCCGCCGGCAGCGGAACCTCGGATACGACCCATTCCCCTGCCTCATTCAAGACATAGCTGTAGCTGGACGGTTGGCTGAGCGTTTCATCGTAGTCCAACCGCACATGTGCGCCGCGCGTCTCCTTGCGTTCCAGTGCGCCCAGCACAATCGCTTCGCTGACCTTCAGCATGTTGGCGGCTTCCAGCTTCTCGAACAGGGACAGCGCAAACTTGCCCGGCTTCGCCAGCGAGATGCTGTCCAGCTCGCTGCGCAGTGCCTGCAGCTCCGTCAACGCTTCCTTCAAGCCGCTTTCCGTACGAAGCGGTCCGGCTCCCTTCCACATCACCTTCTGCAGCTTGCGTTTAAACGCTTGGAGCGATGCGGTATCCCGTTCAACCGGGACAGGGTGCCAAAATTGCGTGAGCCGCTCCATCTCCCGCTCAAACGCTTGACGTACAGCAGCTTCATCCAGCGCATCGCTTTTCTCCCGTGCCGCGGTTTCGCCGGCGATACGGCCGGTGACCAGCGCTTCAGTGATGGCATTGCCAGATAAGCGGTTAGCGCCATGCATGCCATAAATCAGCTCGCCCGATGCCAGCAGCCCTGGCACCCGCGTGCGCATCGCTTCGTCCACGCGTACGCCGCCAAGCATAAAGTGCGCCATCGGCGCCACTTCCACCATATCTTTGGTCAAATCAACGCCTTGATTCCGCAAAATATCGATGACCGGACCAAACGCTTCCTTCAGCTTGTCCTCCGGCACCATCGTGAAGTCAAGATACGCCCCGCCGTGCGGCGTGCCGCGGCCAGCCTCCACCTCGCGGAAAATCGCCAGCGTCGTTTGGTCACGCGCAGCCGTGTATTTTCCGGCAACTTCCCCGTTGTATTTATCCATAAATTCTTCTTTTAAACCGTTCAGCAGACGGCCGCCCAGCTTATAGCGGAACGGATCCCACATGATCGGATCGATGCCAACGAGCGGCGGAAACAGGTGGGCGATCGGGAAGAACTGCACCATTTCCATATCGCGCACCTCGGCGCCCGCCTCGGCCGCCAGTACGAATCCGTCGCCGGTCATGTTCGCCGACGCACTGTTACGCTCAAAGACCTCCGTTAATCCGCCCGTGGCCAAAATGACCGATGAAGCGGCGATACTAATCGGACGGTACTCCTCCATCTCAAAGCCGATTGCACCAACGGCCCGCCCATTTTCGACGACAACTTTCGTGATCATCACGTTTTTGAGCCGCTGGATCTTCTCGTCCTTCCATATCGCCTTCTTTAAACCGGCTGCCGTAGCACCGCCCGTATTCAAAATGTCCACGTAGACGCAGCGGGCTTTGGAATGCCCCGGAGCAAACGTCTGCGAACGCTTGCCATCCGGCGTTCGGGCCCACTTAACGCCATAACCTTCCGCTTCGAGGATTACTTCAGGTCCCCGTTCAACAACGGCGCGGACGATGTTCGGATCGGCCAAGCCCCGGCTTCCCTTCATCGTGTCCTCAAAATGAATTTCCGTGCTATCCTCTTCCGCTTCGCCCAAAGCCACGGCCACGGTCATCTGCGCCAAAATCGTCGCTCCGCCCCGGCTGATTAAGCTCTTGTCGGTCAAAATCACGCGGGCGCCTTCATCGGCCGCCGCTCGGGCCGCCATCAACCCGGCGGCGCCGGAGCCGACAACCAACACATCCGTCTGCAAATGCAATGGTTCCATCCTGTTGTCCCCTCCTTCTGCGCTTACGCTTGTTGCCCCAGCGTGATCCCTACCGATTGAACCGTAATCCCTGCGGCGGTTAATGAACTGCGGATTTTACCAGCGAATTCGACCGCATGAATGCCGTCACCATGAATACAAATCGTATCCGCTTGGATGTCCACATCGACGTTCTGCTGCGACATCACTTTGCCTTCGGCAACCATCCGAATGACCTGTTTCACCGATTGCTCCTCATCCGTAATCAGAGCGTCCGGCAAACGGCGCGAGGTGAGCGAACCGTCGGATTGGTAAGTCCGGTCGGAGAATACTTCGCTCGCTGTGCGCAACCCGGCTTTTTTCCCGGCTTTGATCAACTCGCTGCCAGCAAGACCAAACAGAATCAACTCCGGATCTACCTTATATACTGCTTCGGCGATCGCCTCCGCCAAACCGGCGTTCCGTGCCGCCATGTTATACAAGGAACCATGGGCTTTGACATGCTGCAGCTTGGCCCCTTGCGCGCGTACAAATCCCCACAGCGCACCAATCTGATACACCACGATGTCATAAGCCTCTTGCGGAGACAGGTCCATATCGCGACGGCCAAATCCAACCAAATCCTGCAGCCCAGGATGTGCTCCTAAAGCCACTCCATGATCCAATGCCAGCTTCACGGTCTGGCGCATCGTCGCCGGGTCGCCGGCATGGAAACCGCAAGCGATGTTCGCGGAGGTGACGAATTTCAACACCTCGTTGTCTCTGCCCAGCTTATAAGCGCCAAAGCTCTCGCCCATATCACAGTTCAAATCCACTACGTTATTCATGCTGATGCTCCTCTCGCAATTCATTAATAGGATTAATTCATGACATTAACTATGAAACACGCCAGCCTCAAACGGCAGAATGAACAACGGAAGCCAATTCCTCCGTTTTCTGCCGGTTGAGGCTACATGCTTTAGATTTGCCAGTTGTTTTTCTCTTCTGCGGACAGTTTGCGCAGCGAAGCCAGATCGGCCAGTTCCACCTGCTCCTTCGGAACCACGGCCCGTTTCGGAAAGACCACAGGCGGCGCAGGTTTGGTGGCGTCTACAATCACGGCGCTGGACATACGCGGCGTATTCTTGCCTTCGGCGTTGTACTCCCAGTTCGTCGGAAGCAAACCGCCGGGACCGTTCCAACGCGGGATGACCAGCAAATCGCGCTCCGCATCAAACCGCGTGCCAATCGCCCAAGCGACCTCTTCCCCGTTAAACACGTCGATGTCCTCGTCCACGACGACGATATGACGCAAATTCTCCGGCTCGGTGTTAAGCGCTGCAAAAGCCGCTTTTTTTACGTCCGCATCCTTTTCCTTCTGAATCGACAAATAACAGTTCATCCGGGCGTAGAAAGGAACGTTTACCGTCTTGAGACCCGGTACGATTTTCTTCACTGTATGATAAATGCTGCCGGAACGCGGCACTCCGCCCACAACCAAATGCTCTCGACCGGAAGCGACGATATCTTGGAAGATCGCATGATTCCGGTATGTAATGCGTTTGATGCGGATCGTAGGTACCGAACCTCCGCCGAGATAATGGCCCGGCCATTCGCCGAACGGCCCCTCGCTGTGATCGTTATCCGGCAAAATCTCGCCTTCCAGAATGATCTCGGCATGCGCCGGGACGAGCAGATCGGACGTGTCCGCTTGCACCAGCTCCAAGGGTTCGCCCATTAACGCGCCAGCCGCTTCATATTCGCCACCGATCCCTTGAACCCGGGAAACCGCTCCCATGATAAAGCCGGGATGGTGACCTAGTGCGATCGCAATCGGAGCCGGCTTGCCTTGTTTTTTGTACTTTTTATAAATCAATCCGCCGTGGTGCGCACCAAGGAACCACACGCCCATGTCGCGTTCGTTGAAGATTTGGTGACGATAGATCCCAGCATTAATCAGCCCGGAATCCGGGTCGCGGATAATCATCACACCTGCCGACAAGTATGGCCCGCCATCCATCTCGTTGTGCACGGGAATCGGCAGCTTGGACAGGTCAACGTCTGCTTCTTCAATCACGTTTTCCTTCACTTTGGCAGCAGTGCGGTCTACGACCACCGGTTCAATCGGTTGCTGCAATTTCTCGCCATATACCCGTGGAATGTCCTGGACCTCACATCCCAAGTAGAGGGCGACGCGCTCGTACGAGGTCAACAGGTTGGAAATGCACGCCATTTGCGCGCCCTTCACCTTGTTGAACAACAAGGCAGGGTATTCGCCTTTCTCCGCCAATGCCGCAGCATAGGCGGTAATGCCAAAACGCGGATCAACCTCCGTGTCGACAAGCTTGACGCTATTCACATCAAATTGCGTTAATTGCCCGAGATAGGTTCTTAAATCTTTGGCCATGAGCGGATCGCCTTCTTTCTGTATTATCGTCGGTCGTGAAATAAATCGGGCGAAAACACACGGTCATCCGCGCGTTTTTCACCCGATCTTTATATGTCTTAAGGAAGTAACGAGAGGTCAACCGTATCTTCAAACGGGATTTCTTTATCGATGACGCCTGCCTCGATTTGTGTCTTCGTGACATTCTTCGCGCCTTCCTCAGTTACCTTAAGTCCTGCCGGCACTTTCGCCAGCTGATTTTTAACTGCCGTCTCCATGACGTCGGCTGGAATTTGGTCGAACTCTTGCAGCATTGCATCTACTGCGGAGGCCGGATCCTTCTGCACGCGCTCATTCACTTCATTGCTGACTTGAAGGAACCGCTTCATCGCATCCTGATTTTTCTCAACCCAATCCGTTTTCGCCATGACGGTAATTCCGGCAAAATCATACGGCGGATCGTACAGCACCCGGTAGTTCCCGGTAGCTAACATTTGCGAAATCGTAGGCTCGGACACCATACCGCCAGCAGCTTTGCCGCTTTCGATTGCGGCCAGCATCGTAGCGCCGCTGCCGCCATTGATGATTTGTACATCTTTGTCCGGGTCGATATTGGCCGCTTTCAAGCCTTCACGCAGCCCTGTGTCGGACAAGCTGCCTACCTTGGTTACAGCCAGCGTCGTTCCCTTCAAATCTTCCAGCTTCTGATACGGAGCATCATTCTTCACGACCAACGAATAACCAACGCCATTGTAAATTTCGCCGTAAGCTTTCACGCCAAGGCCGTTCTTTTGTTGTCTTAATACATGCTCATAAGAACCCAATACGATGTCCAAGCTACCGCCAACCAAGGCTTGTACCATATCCGCGCCGGACGTGAAGCTTTGCTTCTCGATCGTAATTCCGGCTTTCTCGTAAGAGCCATCATTAATCCCAATTTGCGCGATAATCGGCGTCATGCCGCCGCCCACCAGACCTACGCGAATCTTGACGTTTTCCGTTTGAGTTGCATTGCTGTCTCCTTCGTTGGTTCCTGTTGCCGCATTGCCGGCGCCTCCGTTATTACCTGCAGGAGCCGCATTGTTGTTGTTTCCGCAGGCGCTGACCAAAGCCATCGTCAAAACGAGCAGCGTTGCCAGAAGCATTTTTGTTTTTTTCATGTGATTCCCCTCCTTGAATAATTGCTTTCTTTCTAAATTTATGGTTGCTCCACGTTTATTTCATGGGATGAAATAATTTGGAGTTCAGCCCTTAACGGTATTTCAGCAACCGCCGTTCGACCTGAACGATAATTTGTTCCAAAACAACGGCGATAATCATGATGAGGACAAGGCCTGTAAAAATACCTGTCGTATCCAGCATGTTGGACGAATACGTGATGTAATATCCAAGCCCTCGGTTGGAGCCAACCAACTCGGCGATCACGGACCCGATCAAAGCCATGCCGATATTCAGCCGCAAGCTGGTTAGAATCCAAACCGTAATCGATGGAAGCACGACCCAGCGAAGCTTATGCGTCCATTTCGCCTTAAACGTGCTCATCATATCCATCAAGTCTTTGTCGATGTTGCGTACACCTTCATAAGCATTGTAAAAAGCTACGAAAATAACCATCGCTACAACCATCAGAATCTTCGAGGTCATCCCAATTCCAAACCAAACGATAAAGAGCGGTGCCAGTGATACCCGGGGCAAGCTGTACAATGCCATGATGTACGGATACACCCATTTTTGAAAAATCCCACTGAACGCGAGCAGAATCCCCAGCAATGTACCTCCAAGCATCCCAATAATGAGACCTACGATGGATTCCTGCAGCGTAATGCTCATGTGGAACCATAGATCCCCGCTTGCGGTCATGTCGATAATCCGCTTAATAATCAGGGACGGCTTGCTCAGCCAAAAAGAATTAAACGCCGTACCCGATAGCAGCTCCCATAATCCGATAATGACGATAAATACGACCAATCTGCCAATCCATACGGTGGTGCTGCGATTCCCGCGTCCAGCCTTAGGGGAAGGAGAGCTTGCCGATGGTGCCGATGTTTTTGTTGCCATATTGATGATTCCTCCTCTCCTATTCCCCGTCAGACATTTGGGCCCAAATTTCTTTCTGCAGCTCCTTGAACTGGGGATCAAATCGGATGTCGTAAAATGGGCGCGGCCGCTGCAAGTTCACTTTAAACTCTGCTTTGATTCGTCCCGGCCGGGAGGTCATCACGATCACCCGGTCAGAAAGTGCAATCGCCTCTTCGATATCGTGGGTGATAAAGAGCACGCTTTTGCCGACATTTTCCCATAGCTGCAGGAATTCTTCCCCAATCTTCACCCGGGTTTGCGCATCGAGCGGTCCAAACGGCTCGTCCATCAAATAAATTTCGGGGTCGTAAGCGAAGGTCCGCGCCAGGGCTACCCGCTTGCGCATCCCGCCCGATAGCTCCTTCGGATGGTAACTGCTGAAGCCATCAAGTCCAACCATTTTCAACAACCGGTTCGCTTCTTCCAGTTGCTTGTCTTTCACGAGCCCTTTGATTTCTAAAGGTAGACGCACATTGTCGATGACGCTTTTCCACGGGAGCAACGCATCGTTTTGAAACACCATTCCGACCTGGCTTGGCACGCCCTGGATTTCCTGACCATCCAAAAAGGCATGGCCGCCGGCCGGCTTCAGTAACCCGGACACCACCTTCAGCAAGGTCGATTTTCCACAGCCGCTCGGACCTACAACAGATACGAACTCGCCGTCTTCCACTTTGAGCTGAACGTTCTCCAAGGCAACGGTGCGTTGGCCCTTGGATTCGTATTCAACGCGCAAATCCCGAATTTCGAGTTTTGGATGGCTTTTGTTCTCCATCATTCATTCCTCCATACTGAATTTTCCATTCCTGCCTGTCTGATTATGCATGCCGGTCCAAGTCCCTGATCAGAATTTGCGCCCCGAAACCTCCAGCTGATTTAGACCCTCTCGCAGCGTTTGAATTGAGAGTTCCCGCTCGATCATTTGCTGCTGTGCCTCTTCCAAGGTGATCTTCCGGAATCGCACCCGAGCCCCTAAGCTGGCCTGTGCTAGCAGCGGCAAATCTACACTCGCGACTTGCGCAATTTTAGGATATCCTCCGGTTGTTTGGCGATCCGCCATCAAAATGATTGGGTTCCCGTCAGGTGGTACCTGCACAGTTCCCACCGTCACGGCCGAGGAGATCATCTCTTTCGATTGCTCCAGCTTTAACTCCCGGCCTTTGAAACGGTAACCCATCCGGTCGGACTGCGGCAAAACCGCAAATTCCTCTTGCCATAAATCGTGACGGCTGGATTCTTGGAACAATTCGTATTCTTCTCCAGGAATCAGCTGCACGGTTGGATTTGCAGCATATTTCGGAAGCATCTGCGGAAAGACCGCCCATCGGCTGACCGCACCGCTATCCTTGCTCGCCTCTCTGGCGAGTAAACCAAGAAAATGGGAGCCAAGCGGACTGATTTCCCCCAGCGTCAACCGGTCGCCGGCTGCAAGCGCCCGGCCTTCATAACCGCCGATGCCTGCCCGCAAATAGGTCGAACGGCTGTTCATCTGAACCGGAACATCGATGCCGCCCCCCACCGCCAGGTATGCGCGGCAGCCTAGCTTAGCCGGACCGAAGGTCAGCGTACTTCCCTTAGGCGCCAGAACGGTTCTCCATAACGGAACGGGTACACCGTTCAGCTTAGGGGATAAATCACCTCCACAAAGCGAGATCAGCGTCGTTTGCTCGAAGTGGATTACGGGACCCAGCAGCGTAATTTCGAGCCCGGCCTCACCTTCCGCATTCCCAACCAGTAAGTTCGCAATGCGTAGGGCGAATGCATCCATGGCACCGCCAACGATCACACCATACTTCTGGACACCAAACCTTCCCAAATCCTGAACCGTGGTCAACAATCCGGGCTTTTCGATCAAGAGACTCATCGCTCCAACTCCTCCCATGCTTCAAATTGTTCACGGGTGATCGAGTAAAAGCGGACGATATCTCCCGCCTGCAGCAAGGTTGGCGGCATTTGCTGAGGCTTAAATAATTCGATTGGAGTTTTACCGATTAACTGCCAGCCGCCAGGAGTGTCTATCGGATAAACTCCCGTCTGATCTCCGGCAATCCCAACGGTTCCGGCCGGAATGGACAAGCGAGGTGTTTCCCGGCGCGGGGTGGCAATGAGTTTGGACATTCCTCCCAAATACGCGAAGCCAGGAGCAAAACCAAGCATATAAACTAGATAATCCGCGGATGTATGAATGTTGATCACATCTTGAGGTGTTAGTCCATTGCGGAAGGCTACCGTTTCTAGATCCGGGCCCCACTCCCCTCCATAGCAAACGGGAATTTCAATGATTCTGGCTGGTGATGCATTAACGTCTCGCAGTGTGTGAAGCAACTCGGTCACAAGCTCTTCAGCTAACTGGTATGGGGTCAGTGTGCGAGCCTGGTCCTCCTGCTTCTCAGCTTCTTCCAAGAGCTTCATAACGTCATAATATATGGTTACCGACGTAAAAGCCGGAACGGTCTCGATCATCCAAGGAAAAGGGTGATGCTCCAAATGTTCCGCCAACTGCCTTACCTTTACATGTGTACTTTTTTGAATTGAATCACCAAACGTCACAATCAACGCCGAATCTCCGAGTGGAGTGATGACGGGAAACTCAGCAGGTGACGGAGAAAAAGTCATGTCCATCCTCCCATCCGAATTTCGGACTCTCTATACCGATTTACGAATTTCTTGCATATGATCATTTTGTTAGTTAATTCTAGAAAAATCAAGATTTTTTCCGTTAAAGCGTTAATGACATAACAAGTTTTTAATACTGTTCCGAAATTCGGATCACATCATCCGAAAATCGAATGCCAATATATACGATCATTATAGTCGGGATTGGGTAAAAATCAAGCATTATTTTCCGTTAGCGTTTTTGGTTTTCAACAATCTTCCATTCGTTGTATACTAATACAGAATGAACTAGAGGCCATGCAGGAGGCATAACGTGCAAAAGAATACAAAACACAAGAACAAAACCGTGGTCAGGTCCATGGATCTGCTTCAGTTATTCCTGACCCACCCCAAGCTGAATATCAGTGAAATGGCCAAGTTATCAGGAATCCCTAAAACTTCAGTGCTGCGCATGATCGGATCATTGGAAGAAATGGGATTCTTAAAAAAAGATGCAGAAGGTTCTTATTCGCTAGGTCTACTCTTTCTTCAATACGGCAACCTGGTAGCCGAACGCTTAGATATCCGCCATATCGCCCTTCCGGTCATGCAGCGGTTGCGTGACGAAATTCAGGAGGCCATTCATCTCGTGCTGCGCGACGGGAACGAAAGCATTTATATCGAGAAGCTGGATACGGATCACCCCGTACGGCTATTCACCAAAATCGGACGGAAAGCCCCGCTGTATGCCGGCGCTTCATCCCGCATTATTTTAGCTTTTATGCCTGAGGCAGAACGCGAGGAGTATCTAGAGGCCACGAAACTGCAACCGATTGCCTCCGGCACGATCACCGACAAAGCGCAACTGCGTCAGATCCTGGAGCGTTCCCGTCAGGAAGGCTACAGCTTTAGCCGTTCTGAATTGGAGAACTACACGGCAGAGTTAAGCGCTCCGATCTTTGATCATACCGGGCAAATTATCGCAGCACTCAGCGCTGCAGGTTTGGAGGTCCAGTTTGAGGAAGAACGCATTCCTGAACTGGTCAAGGAAGTACAGCAAGCAGCCAACGAAATTTCTCGCAAATTAGGTTGTACCCAGCCCATACCGGTTGCGCTGAGCCAATAATTCATATTTGAAAAAGAACAAGCCCGTCCCGGCGACTGCCGGAGACGGGCTTTGAAGTAATGAACGTTTATTCATGTTGGAGTAAAGTGGCCTGACCTTCAATGATCACGACCTCCGGTTCAGGAACAAAACCATAATGCCGATCAAAGGCGTCCTGTACATGACGAATTAATTCAATGACATCCGCCGCGGTCGCCCCACCCACATTTTGAATCACATTGCCGTGAACGGGCGAAATCCGGGCATTGCCGCGCTGAACCCCTTTTAAGTTGAGACGGTCCGCTAGTGCACCAATCGGCTCGCCAACGGAATAGTTATTTTTGAACACCGATCCGCAGGAAGGATACGAGAAATGCATCTTCCCTACGCGGTCCTGAATGATTTTTCGCATCGGAGTTAGCTTAGGGTCTTTTTCCCCTGTCCCTTCCTTCGCCTCCAGCCATGTGATGAAGTGCGAAGCAAACTCCGGTAATCGATGAGATGGCAGTTTTCCTTCCTGAAGCGCAGCCAGCTCCGGGATCGACGTCAAAGCGGTAGCCTGAGTGGTTGAACTGAGCTTAAACTCAGCGCCAACGATGAACCAGCGGGTTCGATTGCGTTGGAACACCGATTGTTTGTACCCAAATTCGCACGCCTCGCGGCTGATGGTTTGAATGGTGCCGGGCTGCCTACAATCGATATAATGAACATTGACCAACGTATCGCTGATATGACGGTCAAAATATTTGGCATTCATATAAATCCCACCGCCCACCGTTCCCGGCAGCAAAAAGGTAAAATCAAAATCAGCAATCCCCAGGCCATATCCGATCACGGCCAACATCGACATCGGCACCCCAGCCGAGACGTAAAGCCGATCGCCCTCGAGCTTCACCTCAACCATTTCCCGAGTTGTCAGAAACAATGCATCGGGATCCGGCTGATCGGGAAACAGCAAATTGGATCCTCCGCCAAAAAAGATCGGTGATATGCCGCGGCGATACGCCAATTCCAGCAACTCTTGCAACTGCTCTACTGAATGAGGCGTTCCCACAAACCGGGCCTCTCCCCCGATTTCATAAGTCGAATAACGGGACAACGCCTGCTGCGTTCGCAGTCCAGCCAAATTCCAGCTTGTCATACAAAGCCCCTTCCTACCTGCTTCCTAAACAGTAATGTATATTATGTCGTTGGGCGATTTCAGTGTTAATAAATCGTTTCGTGTTTGACGAAAGACAACCAAAAACGGGCTGAAAGAAGAGTCCTTCTTATCAGCCCGTTGTTCATCGCCTCGTCCGAGGGCTTAATCCGAAAATTCCACATTGTGATAAACCTGCTGCACGTCCTCCAGATCCTCCAGCGCGTCGATCAACTTCTCGAACTGCGCTTCCACTTCCTTGCTCGGCAAAGTGACATAGTTTTGAGGCAGCATCGTCAGTTCCGCTACCGTAAACTCCGTAACCCCGGAGTTCTTGAGCGCTTCTTGAACGGCATGGAATTGATCGGGTTCGGCATATACGATCACCGACTCGTCCTCTTCGATGATATCCCTCACCTCAAGATCGGCTTCCATCAAGATTTCAAACACTTCATCAATCGATTTGCCTTCCATCCCGATGACGGCTGTTTCGTCAAACATATAAGAAACCGATCCGCTTACGCCCATGTTTCCGCCGTTCTTGTTAAATGCGGAGCGTACTTCTGGTGCAGTACGGTTTACGTTATTCGTTAATGTATCTACAATGACCATCGCGCCGTTAGGGCCAAAGCCTTCATAACGCAGCTCTTGATATACTTCATCCGTAGCGCCCTTCGCCTTATCGAGAGCCCGGTCAATGATCGCTTTCGGTACATTGTACGTTTTCGCCCGTTCAAGAACGACCTTCAAAGCGCGGTTCGATTCCGGATCCGGCTCGCCTTTCTTGGCGGCAACATAAATCTCAACGCCGAACTTCGCGTAGATTCGACTAGTGTTCGCGTCTTTCGAAGCCTTTTTCTCTTTAATATTATTCCATTTGCGGCCCATACTCTTCCCACTTTCTTAATAATCTACCCAACTATTATAACCAACAACTTAGTTGGCGGCAATGAATGCTGTACGCTTAAATGGCTGTGGATGAACCCGCAAGATTGCAAAAATGCCCTATGTGATTCACATAGGGCATTGGATGATACTTCTTTATTCCGATGGCACAGCGCTTGAATCCATAAATACGATTTCCCAGAGATGGCTGTCAGGATCCTGGAAGCTCCAGGTATACATAAAACCATGGTCAACCGGATCGCTGTAAGGCTTCCCGCCCGAGGCGAGCGCTTTGTTCACGATTTCGTCCACTTGGTCACGGCTCTCGGCCGACAAGGCGACGATGACCTCCGATTGGCCCGTGGTATCCGGAATTTCTTTCTTCGTAAACGATTTGAAGTACTCCTCCGTCAGCAGCATGGCGAAAATATTCGGTCCAATCACCAAACAAGCCGCCTTCTCATCGGAAAATTGCGGGTTAAACTCAAAGCCAATAGATTGAAAGAAATTCATCGATCTCTGCAAATCTTTTACGGGAAGGTTTACAAAAATATTACTCAAGCTTACGGCCATCGGATCACCTCGATTTCAAATTTAAACCAATTATACCTGAGGCAACCCTAAATTGCTAGATTACGACTAGATTAGATCATCTTGGTCGTCCAAGATTCACAGTTCCACGTCTCCGTGACAACGTCGCGGTAAAATTCCGGTTCGTGGGAGATTAACAGAATACTGCCTTTGTAGGCTTTAAGCGCACGCTTCAACTCATCCTTGGCATCGACGTCCAAATGGTTTGTTGGTTCGTCGAGCACGAGCAAGTTCGTTTCTCGGTTAATTAGCTTGCACAGGCGTACCTTCGCTTTCTCGCCCCCGCTCAAGACGGCGATTTTGCTTTCGATATGCTTCGTCGTCAGGCCGCATTTCGCTAGAGCAGCACGAACCTCAAACTGCGTAAACGACGGGAACTCGTTCCAGATTTCCTCGATGCACGTATTGTAATTGGCATCCTTCATCTCCTGCTCAAAGTAGCCGATTTCCAGAAGGTCACCGAGATGCACTGAGCCGGAGATTGCCGGAATTTGTCCCAGGATGCTGCGAAGCAGCGTGGTTTTCCCGATACCGTTTGCGCCGACGAGGGCGATTTTTTGCCCGCGTTCCATTCTTAGATTCAGCGGCTTCGATAAAGGTGAGTCGTAACCGATAACCAGGTCCTTCGTTTCAAAAATCAACTTGCCAGATGTCCGAGCATCTTTGAAATTAAATTGCGGTTTCGGTTTTTCCTTCGCCAACTCGATAATTTCCATCTTGTCCAGCTTCTTCTGGCGAGACATCGCCATGTTCCGCGTTGCCACGCTCGCCTTGTTGCGTGCCACGAAGTCTTTGAGATCGGCGATCTCCTGTTGCTGGCGTTTGTATGCCGACTCTAACTGCTGTTTTTTTGCCTCATACACCTGCAAGAAGTTATCATAATCACCGACGTAACGGTTCAGCTCTTGATTTTCCATGTGGTAAATCAGGTTGATGACGCTATTCAGGAACGGGATATCGTGCGAAATGAGAATAAACGCGTTCTCATATTCTTGCAAATACCGCTTCAGCCATTCGATATGCTGCTCGTCCAAATAGTTGGTAGGTTCGTCTAGCAGCAGAATGTCTGGTTTCTCCAGTAAGAGCTTGGCCAACAATACCTTCGTCCGCTGACCCCCGCTGAGGTCGTTAACGTCTCTTTCGAGCCCGATATCCGTCAAGCCCAAGCCCCGAGCGGTTTCCTCAATCTTGGCATCGATGAGATAGAAATCCTGATTCGTGAGCGTGTCTTGAATCGTACCTACGTCCTCCAGCAGCTGCTCCAACTCTTCCGGCGACACATCCCCCATTTTGGCGTACATCTCGTTCATTTCCTGTTCCAAATCGAACAGATATTGAAACGCCCCGCGCAGTACGTCGCGGATCGTCATTCCTTTCTCCAGCACGGCATGCTGATCGAGATAGCCAACGCGTGTGCGTCTAGCCCACTCGATTTTGCCTTCGTCCGGCTGCAGCTTGCCCGTAATGATGTTCATGAACGTCGATTTACCTTCACCGTTGGCCCCCACTAAGCCAACATGCTCGCCTTTTAACAAGCGAAAGGATACATCGTTAAAAATAGCCCGGTCCCCAAATCCGTGACTCAGCCGCTCTACATTTAAAATACTCATGGAGATTTAACACCTTTTCTATATGAATTATGGTTAAAAACATTCGGATGGTTATCAAAGGGTACACTCGACCTATTATACTGGTTAAGCAGGGTAAAGCTCAATACGGCGGGGAAATTTAGTAGAAAAAAGCGCCGTCCCGAAAGTCCTTCGGGCGACGCCTGCGAAAATGATTTAAAAACCTAAAATTTCGTCGATCTTGCGCAACTCCTCTTGAGTAAACGACCGATTCGCCAATGCGCCAACCGCATCCTCGATTTGGCTCACTTTGCTGGCGCCGATCAGTGCGGATGTCACTCTACCGTCTCGCAGCACCCAGGCCAAGGCCATTTGCGAGAGCTTCTGCCCTCTTGCGGCGGCCAGTTCGTTCAGCTCCTTGACTTTGGCAATTCGCTCTTCGTTTACATCCTCCGGACGAAGGAACACGCTAGGACCGGCAGCGCGGGAATCCGGGGCGATTCCGTTCAGGTAGCGGTCGGTCAGGATGCCTTTCTCCAGCGGGGAGAACACGATCGAGCCGATGCCTTCTTCCTCCAAGACATCCAGTAACCCTTCTTCGATCCAGCGGTTCATCATCGAATAGTTCGGCTGATGAATCACCGCCGGGGTGCCCAGCTGTTTTAAGATTCGGGACGCTTCGCGCGTCTCTTCCGGACGATAGTTGGACAACCCCACATACAGTGCTTTCCCTTGTCGTACGATGAGATCAAGCGCGGCCATCGTTTCTTCCAGCGGCGTGTCCGGATCGGGACGATGATGATAGAAAATATCCACATACTCCAGCCCCATTCGCTTCAGGCTTTGATCGAGGCTTGAGACCAGATATTTTTTGGATCCCCATTCCCCATACGGCCCCGGCCACATATAATATCCCGCTTTCGTCGAGATGATTAGCTCATCGCGATACGGACGCAGATCTTCACGCAGCACCCGTCCGAACGTTTCCTCGGCCGAGCCTGGCGGCGGTCCATAGTTGTTCGCTAAATCGAAATGGGTGATCCCGAGGTCGAAGGCTCTGCGCAACATGGCGCGCCCATTCTCGAGCACATCGATGCCCCCAAAATTATGCCATAGGCCCAGTGAAATGGCTGGAAGTTTCAACCCACTCCGGCCCGAACGGTGGTATGTCATCGTTTCGTATCGATTATCAGCTGCTTGATACATTAATGCTTGTCCCTCCTTCAGTCTATATATGTCCAATATAATGCACGGGGAGCGACTTACCTATATCAGCATGGATGATCTCTATGGCATAATGTCTGATTTTTGCCATTGCTCGCGGTAGTCGGAAGGCGAGGTGCCTACCGTTTTTTTGAACATTTTGGAGAACAATAAAGCATCCTGATAACCCACAGAACGCGCCACTTCCGCGATGGAATAATGACCGTTGCGCAGCAGGGCGCAGGCTTTCTCCATTCGATACTTCAGCAAGTATTGCTGAGGCGGCATTCCGGTAGCCCGCTTAAATAAAGACGATAAGTATTTCCGATCCAGACCGACGATCGCAGCCAGCTGGCCGACGCTCATTTCCTCACTATAATGACTGTGCAGAAAATCAAGGCAACGATGAATGTACGCATCCTTGGCTTGCGTCCTTGTCGAATCCGCATCCCCTGATGCAGGGACAAGCTCCACCAGCAGGGTCATAAACTCATACAGCAACGTTTGCAGGCGCAAATCGCGCGTCGTATTCGATTCCTCTGCTTCGTTAAGCAACTCATACAGTTGCGGCATCAAATGCGTATCCATGGGAAATACAGGCGATGCCGGGGTCAACCGGGTACGGCTTAAAATCTCCGCCACCTGTTCCCCGTTGAAGCCGATCCAGGAATACGTCCAAGGGTCCACCTCATCCGCTTGATAGAAGATGACCCGTTCAGGATAAGCGAGAAAAGCTTGCCCGCCGGTCAGCTCGAAGGTTTCTCCCTCAACTTTCACAATCCCTCGTCCTGAATGGATAAAGTGAATTTTGTAGATATCACGGACACCCGGGCCAAAGGAATGAAGCGGAGCGCACCGTTCTTTTCCCCAATAACACAAATACAAGTCCGGTGACTCGCGAAACGGCCGATCCGGATTATAATGAAAAATCGCTCCCATGATCCATCCCTCTTTACTCGCTTCAATTTCGGTAATCTAATCTATTTGAATTAGATTATATCATCGAGTTAGGTTGTTTCTAGGACATGGGTTGTTTATAAGACATAGGCTGTTTCTAGTCATACGCTGTTTCTAGCACATACTGTGTTCGATTAGGTATAGTACGGCAATCACCATTAGTAAACATAATATTTATTACGTAAATTAGAATATGATCGCACGACCCCACTCGACTCAATTATTCACGCACTTACTCATCATATAACTGCAAAAAAAGTCAATTTCATAATTCAATTTATTAGCTACTGCAGGTAACCAATTTCGAGGTGTACATTTTCAAAAAAAGTTACGCGGCTTGTTTGGTCAAACGGATGTTCATGTTCAAATAATCCAGCGCATATTTAGACACATTGTACGCTAGGTAACTTAGTTCGAGATCGACGAACGCACGTTTTTTGAGCCTTCGTGTAGTGCCCATGCCAAAGTATAACTTCAGATATGCAAAGACGCGTTCAATAGCGGTCCGCTGCTTAAACAATTCGGCAAACTTCTCGCTTCCCCGGCCAGGTGCTGTGTATTTGCGGACGTCGGTTTCTATCCGGATTTTATACACCTTCTGGCAACCTGTAGCTTGCAGCGGACATTCCTTGCATTCTTTCGGACGGGTAAATTTCACGTTGCCCCCCTTGGGGTCGTAGCTGTCATAACGGTACGGATGGCCTTGTTCACACAGCGGACGATAATATTTGTCTTCCTTCAAAGGCAGCTTGGTGCGGTGAATTAACGGGATAATCGGAAAAGCACCTAACTTGCGGATTTGTCGGTATACCGCTTCGCCGTCATAGCCCTTATCAGCCAAAACGTGCTTAACCTGCAGATCCGGAAATCGCTCCTGAAGTCGCTTCAGCAGCATAATGGCCGGTCTCTGGTCACTGACATGAGCGGAGCAGGTCTCGCCGGCAACAATATATTGGCTTGCCGTGTCGACGAGCAGATTCGCCTTGTACCCGTACCAGAATTTCACGCGGTGGGTGCCTCGCGGATCGCCTTTTGCGCCAGTGCTTGGGTATTGCGGCATATCGCGGGCGAGTTCTTCGTAACTGGCTGGCAACATGTCGGCTACTCCCCGTTCGAAGAAACCAAGCGACGCTTCGTAAGCATCCATTTGCTTCCGCCACTCGTCCCATTCCGCTTTCGGGATTCTCCCGCGTTTGGAACGTTTGGGCTTCTCCGGCTTGGCTTCCTGGGACGGCGTGCATGTGTCCGCGGAGAACAAGGCAGGGTCTTCGTCAACGAGAGGGCTGGAAGAAGTCGTCGTCTTCCCTTGATCCAGCTTCGAATTTCGGTCGAAGGCCTCAATGTGGGACGAATCTATTGCCAGAACCTCACCCGAAAGAAACCCTGCGGCAATTGCCTGGTCTACCACTGTATCCAGAACGTGTCTCAGTACGCCGCTTTGAGCCAGCCTGGCTACAAGGCGGGAATAGGCGGCTTCACTCGGTACCCGGTCCGAATCGGTAAAGCGGCATAACCTTCTGAATTCGGAGCTGGTTCGCAGACGCTTGATCAGATCTTTCGTATAGCGGATATGTTCCAGTTTTCCAATAATGAGGGAATACATCATCGCTCTGGTATTTAAACTTTCGGAGCGGCCGCGGGTACTTTTTTTGCTAACGGCATGCAGGATGATCCCCATGGGGACGTGTTCCAGAATGGCACTGTATTTTGCCTCATCCGCCATTCCCATTAATTCCTCGAAGGAAAATAGCTCTGCTTGTTGAATACCATACATGGGAGTACTCCTTTCTCGTGGTTGGTGTGGTAACCTTTACTTCGAGATTTTGGGGAGGTACTCCTTTTTTACATGCTGAAAAACCTTATCCCACAAGGGGTTACAAATTATGAAATTGACTTCTTTTACAGTTTTCCGCTTCGGGGATAAAACATCTATCGCTGGAGGGCGCCCCCCTCCCTTCATAACAACCAAAAAGCCGGTCCGTCCCCATCTTATCAGGGGTACACCACCGGCTTTTTTCCCATACACCAGTTCTTCAAGAATGTAATTGGTTTTCCACTTCCGCCAATGCCGCTTGGTCCTCGGCTAGATCCTCTTTGGCCCGCTCCATCGGCTCGGGATTCATCCGGCCGTCGGCTTGGGCGATGGCGTTTTCCGCTTTTTCGATCGCATTGCGGGCACCCTCCACCGTTTCTTCACGAGGATGCGATTGAGCTTGGGTTACTGCGCGATGCGCTTTTTTAACCGACTGCTGTGCAAGTGAAATCGGATTTTGAGATTGCATGCTGGAAAATGGATTTTCCATGTTCAGTTCCTCCTCAAGCAATGATGAGGTTAGGATGTGAAACTAAAGCTCAAATCATGCACAATCCATTGGATATCCGCGATGGAACCCCTGAGTTTTCCGGCTCTTTCTTTTTCACTCCCCTCCGGTTCGTGCTACAATAAGTTTTGTTTGGTTTGAAAAACTGTGCATACTGGAGGATTACATTGATGGAAGCTTTCGAGGTACTTCTTGAAAAATACGCCGAATTGGTCATCCGGGTCGGCGTGAATATCCATCCCGGCCAAAACCTGATGCTGACAGCACCGCTGGAAACGGTGGACTTCACCCGCCTGCTGGTGGCCAAAGCCTACGACGCCGGAGCCAAATACGTCCACGTCGACTGGGAAGACGAGCAAATTACCCGCATCCGCTACGAGCATGCCACGGACGAATCCTTGTCCTACTATCCGCAGTGGCTCGCGGATATGGCGGAACAGTTCGGAGAGGAAGGCGGCGCGATCCTTCGGATTAAGGTACCGGATCCGGAGCTGTTCCGGGGCATCCCTTCAGCCAAGGTGTCTACCGCAGTCAAAGCGGCAGCGAAAGCGCGGGAGAAGCATTCCGCCCAAACACGCAATAACCGGATCACCTGGTCGCTGATCAAAGCACCAACGAAAGCTTGGGCAAACAAAGTGTTTGCCGATTTGCCCGAAGAACAGCGGATCCCGGCCATGTGGGAAGCCGTCTTTCAAATGAACCGCGTTGACCGCGTGGATCCGATAGCCGCCTGGCACGAGCATATCCAGCAGTTGAAAGAACGGCAAGGGCATATGAATGCCAAACGGTACAAAAAGCTGCATTACCGCGCACCGGGCACCGATCTCCAAGTCGAGTTACCCGAAGGCCATCTATGGCTGGGAGGAGGGGATTACAATGAGGCGGGGAACTATTTTGTCGCCAATATGCCGACGGAGGAAATCTATTCGATGCCGCACCGTACCGGGGTGAACGGGACCGTAGCCAGCACAATGCCGCTGAATTTGAACGGCCAACTTGTCGAAGGCTTAACGCTGACGTTCAAGGATGGTAAAGTCGTAAGTTTCGACGCCAAATCCGGACGGGAGCATATGGAGAACCTGCTCCAAACAGACGAGGGAGCCAATTATCTCGGTGAAATCGCCCTGGTGCCGCATGACTCGCCGATCTCAAGACTAAACCGGATCTTTTATAACACCGGGATTGACGAGAACGCATCTTGCCATTTCGCCTTGGGCAGCGCTTATCCGGTAAATATCGAAAACGGCGCCAAGCTAAGCAAAGAAGAGCTGCTCGCTAGAGGAGCCAACGTCAGTCTAACACATGTAGACTTTATGATCGGCTCCGCCGAGCTCAACATTGACGGCGAGCTGGCCGACGGGACGATCGAGCCGGTATTCCGCAACGGGAACTGGGCGTAAGACGTAAGACGTAAGGCGTAGTGCGTAAACCGTAAACCGTAAACCGAAAACCGTAAACCACACCCTGCTCCAACAAAAAACAGCTCTCCTCCCCGACAAACGGAAAGGAGAGCTATTTCTTATGATTTCATCCCGGTATAGATTTGAATCGCATCCCGCAGGAACTCAGCCGCACCCGGCTGATCCTTGTCGTAATAAGCTTTAAAACGCTCATCATCGACGTACATTTGCGCCAGCCCGGCATGGGCTTCCTTGCTGTAATCACTCCAGTAGAACGTCAACCACTGCTTGTGCAAATCTGCGGCCTTCTGCGCAAGTTCACCGGCGGGATCGCCCGTCTTGATGGCTTCGGCTAACGTGGCTTTTACTTCGTTCTCCAGCTGCGTCACCTTTTCGTATTCCTCTTTGGTCATATTCATCAGCTTCCGATTGGATTTCTCCACCGTGTCTACCCCATATTTTTCCCGGATCTCCCGGCCATATTTACGCTCGTTCTCCTCGATCAACTGCTTCTTGAAGCCTTCAAATTTTTCTTGATCTTGCATCGTGATTCTCCCTTCATGCGACGCGATCGTTTTTTCCACATTGGCGATTAATGCGTCGAGTTGCTTGCGTTTGTCAAGGAGTTGATTCCGATGTTCTTTCAGCGCGCGGGTACCGTCGAATCCGGGATCGGTGACGATGGACCGGATATCTTCCAAACTAAGGCCAAGTTCCCGATAGAATAAAATCTGCTGCAGCAGATCGACTTCCCGACGACCGTAAATGCGATATCCCGACGAGTTCGTTCTGGCCGGCTTCAGTAGTCCGATCTCATCGTAATAACGCAGCGTCCGGGTACTGACCCCTGCAAGATTCCCCAGCTTCTGAATGGTGTATTCCACAAGCTCACCTCCTGACAACACTCATGATAAACGTTAACGTAACGTGAAGGTCAAATCTTTTTTCAAGGAAAATTTAGGCCCAGCTCGGACGTGCAGCAACCACCGTTTCCCCAGTAAGCGCCGCCCGTTCAATCATCATTCCGAGATAATGATCCTGTGCAGCCTCCCACAATCCGTAAAACTCCGGCCCGCCTTGAACATATTCGCCCATCTTCATCAGGCCGGTCGCAATCGCCAGCTCATCATCATATAATCTAGCCGGCGCAAACGGATTGGTATACAGCCACTGCTCCCCGCAGAGAATGCCTTGCAGAAAATATCCCTCCTGGTTCTCCAGCTCGCCCTTATTCACCCGTTTCAGCTCCAGTTGCAGCGGGGTGGTATCTTCCTGCTGAATGAATACCCGCGAATCGAAGATTTCACCGCGTTCGCCGCGGACACAGCAATGATTGGAGCGAATCCAGGAGCGATGCTGATCGCGGGTAAAATCATAGATCCCCAACCGGTCGCCGAAATCAAGCCATGCCAGTTCTCGTAACGAAGGGACGAGCCGATCCTCCGTAGGCGGACCGCTGCGTGTTGGCCCCTGTACCCAACTTGATTCAAACCGCATGGCGCGAATCCGCACTTCCTCAAAAGAAACTCCCAGCAGCCGGCGAATCAGACTGACACCGTGGTATAAATGGGAGATAGAGACGGTTGCTTCGGTAATCCGCCCCAGCCGTCCCGTTTCGATCAACTTGAGTCTGGCCTGCTGGATCGGATGTAAATGATATTGCTCCGCCACCTGGATCTTTGCGCCGCTTTGCCCAAGCTTTGCATACAGCAGTTCGAGTCCCGCAAGGTCGGCTGCCGGCGGGGTTTCCGAGAGGACGGGAATCCCCGTTTCTGCGAGCTGCAGCAGGTAAGGCAGCATCTCCGAGCCGCTCACCGACAGAACCATAAAATCCTGCTGCTCTTGCTGAAGCAGGGCTCTCACCGAGCGGTACGTCCGCACGCCCCATTGCCGCTCCATCGCCAACGCCTTCGCTTCGTCGCGGACGACCAGGCCACCGATTTGGAACCGATCCGGCATCGCCTTGGCAATCCGTAAATAATATTGGGCACGAAAGCCCGCTCCGCCGATGATGCTAAATGTGATGGCCATGCCAGATTCCCTCCTCCATGATCATAGACTCAAGCCTGTTGGTGAAACCGAGGTGCTCGGCCGATAATACTCTCCCGTGAATAATAGATCGAATCTTTGGACAACGGCAACGTAACCGGCTTCCCGGTTGCGGCAGATTCATATATCGCCATGATCAGCTCGATCGTGTTTCGCCCCTCGTTCCCGTCGATCAGCACCTGCCGAGAGCCCGTTTCAATGGCGCGCAGCACATCGTCAATTTGCCCGGCATGCCCGGTGTATGGCAGCGGTGCGACCTCCTCGGCTGCTCGTTGGATTTCCGCCTCCAGATCTGGATTCCGCCTCGGAAATCCGCCGTCCCCTTCCTCCGAGGCATACAACTGCCATGGAATTCCCACCTTAGCCCGCTCCCCCTGAAAAACAAGCCGTTGCTCTTCGCCATGATGAACGACGGAACTGGTCACTTGAGCTAAACCGCCGTCTGCATACTCCAAGACCGCGATGGACAAATCCTCGACCTGGGAATTCCGGTGCGAAGTATTGGCGGTGACCGCGTGGACTCTAGATGGCATCCCTCTAAGCCATAGCAGCAGGTCCAGATGATGCACCGCGTGGTTCATGACGCAGCCTCCGCCTTCATTTTCCCATGTCCCCCGCCATTCCACATCGTAATAGCTGCGGCCGCGCCACCAATAGGAATTTGCTTCAGTGTGGACGATGCGGCCCGCTAAACCGGCATCGATCACCCGCTTCACCCGGCGAATCGGATCATAAAAGCGGTTTTGCCCCACGACGGACAAGAGCGCCTGGCCTTGAGCTGCTGCCTCCAGCATCCGATCACATTCGGACAGCGACGGGGCCATCGGCTTTTCCACCAGGACATGTTTGCCTGCCAGCAGAAAATCCGACGCAATGTCTGCATGGGTAGATGGCGGCGTACAAATCGATACTAAATCCACCGAATCTAAGTTCAACACTTCCTTGTAATCCGAATAGACCGCGCAATCCAGGCCAAAACGCTCTTTGAGCTGGTACGCCTTTCCTCCGCTCCGATCGACCAGCGCCGTGATCCGGCAACGGTCGCTAAAGCGGGCAAACGCCTCAAGATGGGTACTTGCAATCGACCCAGTGCCGATGATGGCGATGTTAATCATGATTTCTCTCTCCCCTGTGTCTTATTTGATCAGATCCGTTGGACTCATGCCGGTGATTTTTTTAAACAGTGTGCTGAAATAAGGCACGTTCTTATAGCCGACCTGTTCGGCCACCTCATAAACGAGCATATTGCGCTGCAGCAGCAGCTCGCGTGCTTTTTCGATCCGAACGCGGGTTAAATAGTTGTTGAACGTTTCGCCGGTTATGTTTTTGAAGATGATGGACAAATGGTTGCGGGAAATGTAAAGCTTCTCCGACAACTCCGCCAGCGTAATGTCCTCAGCATAATGCTCGTGAATATAACCGGTCATGTAATCCACCACCTGCCGGTGCTTGCTGTTCCCCCGCCATTGGCGGCTGCTGCAGATCAGCGTAATTTTATCCGACAACCATTCGGTGAGCTGCTCCAGACCGGTTAAGCCCACCAACTCCTTGGTGATCTGCTCTTCAGGTACAAGATCATTCAGCAGAACTCCCGTTTCATAGAGGCAATACGTAAATACCCCCCACAGCTCGCAGGCAAAAATCTGCACCGTTTCAGGGGTCATCGCCTTCTGCAGCTCCAGCCGGTTCATGTAATCGGCCACTAGCTTCTTAGCTTCGGCTTCCTGGGACGCCTTTAATGCAGAAGCCAATTCCACATAAAATTTCACTGAAAATAAACTCGCCGCTGCCGTTTTTCCGTCTTCTTCGTCCTGATAGGCATATAACGCATACGTAGAATCCCGCCGCCCCAACCTCATGTCGATGGCCCGGAACGCTTCCTCCGTTGAATCCGGGATGTGCTGCCATTGCGGCTTGACACCCCCAATTCCGACGCGGACGACCAGCTTGAGATAGCTTTTGATCGCATCGATCAGCTTTACGCCCAGCTCATGCAGCTTTCTCTCCAGCAATTGCTTTGGCTCATCCGGACGCGGGTGGACGATCAAGACAGCCCTTGTGCTGTGCAGCTCGGTATATTCCACGGTCCCGAACCTTTTGCGGGCCACCTCGCAGACAATATTGCTGATCGCAAAGCGGAACAGGTTCCAGTCCGACAATGAAAATTGGCCGACGCGCGCATCCCGGACGAGATCGATACCAATCGTCACGTGCCGATGATCCGTCCAATATCGATAAGGCTCCGGCAAACGCCCTGCCTCGCGGTACGAGCTGTCCAGCGTTCCGACGACCGCAGAGCGGACCCACTCCTTCTCGATGAACGGCTCATACAGACTCAGCTTCCGCTCCATCTCGCCCTGCTTCCGGCGAATCTCTTCCTCCTTGGCCAACTCATCGATCACCTTACCCAGAATCGACTTCAGCGTTGGCATGCTGATCGGCTTGGAGACATAATCGCTGACATTAAAGCGCAGCGCTTGGCGTGCATGTTCGAAATCCGAATAGCCGCTAAAAATAATGACCTTGCCGTCATACCCTTCCTTCCGCAGCTGCTCAATCATATCAATGCCATTCATCGCCGGCATATAAATGTCCGTGATGACGATATCCGGATTCGTTTGCCGGACTACATCCAGCCCGTCCTTCCCGTTCTGGGCTTCCCCAACCCAGGTCGCCCCGAGCTGTTCCCACGGAATCGCCCGTTTCATCCCTTGCAGCACCTGGCGTTCATCATCAATGATGGCGATTTTCCACACCCTCAACTACCTCCTTGACTGTTCTCCTCCAAGATGTCTGGCACGGACATGCGGCTCACGCGGCCGGTCCGGGTTCAAGCGGTTCAATGAACTGGGGCACCGGGGGCTCCAGCAGCTTCGGCAGCGTAATCACGACACGGGTGCCTCCTTCTTCCCGTTGAGATAACTCCACGCCGTAAGCGCCTTCAAAGTAACCTGCGATCCGCTCCTTCACATTGCGGATGCCGTAGCCCCCCGTTCTCCGCTTGCGCTCGCGGGGCACGGCCTGCTGCAGTCCAGCGCCGTCGTCATCGATCGTAATCACGAGCCGGTCAGACTGCTCCTCCAGCGTGATCCACAACTTCCCTTGTGTACGACCGTTAAAACCGTGGACGATGGCATTCTCCACGAACGGCTGCAACGTCAGCTTCGGAATAAACAACTCCTGAACAGAGAACGGGGCATCGATCGTATATTCCAGTTCACCGCCGCCGCCGGCTTGCCAGCGAAGCTGTTGAATTTCCAGGTAACAGTGGATATGCTCCAGTTCCTCGCCAATGGTAATAAAGCTGTTGCCGTTGGATAAGCCAATCCGAAACATCCGGCCCATCAGCTCGAGAATCCGGCTAAGCTCGTCCTGCCCGGCCTCAATCGCCATCCAGTTCAACTGATCCAGCATATTATACAGAAAATGCGGATTGATATTGGCCTGCAACGCTTCGATTTCCGCTTTGCGCTGCTGCTCGTATCGCCGCCGCAGCGAGCGGTACAGCTCTTCAATCTGCTCCATCTGCTTGCGATAGCCGTCGAACAGATAACCAAACTCGTTCTCGTAATCGTTGGGCAGATCAACGGGATGCCCGCCGCTGCCTGTTTCGTCTCTATCGCCTACGAAATACTGCCGCATTGCGGTCACAAGCTGTTTGATTGGTTTTGTAAATTGGCGGCTTAAGTAAAGGGTCAACAGCAGGACAAACAAAATGGCGATGACCCCAATCACGCCGATAACCAAAGCCAGACGAAAGCCGCCGCTCGTAATTTCACTCCAAGGCGTGACTTCCACGAGCATCCAATGGGAATCCCGCATCTTGGAATACACCAGCAGCGAATCCCCCAGCTCTTTATTTCCCCGGATATGAACGTACCCGGATTGGTCGGTTTTCACATTGATCCATTGTGATAACTCGGCATGCTCAGGCACCAGCCCGGTTTTCAACGTCAGCTGCCCCAACGTGTCGATCATCATCCGGTTGGCCGGCGCAGAATGTCCGGCTAATAGTTGTTCAATCTCTTTCGCTTTGACATGGACGACGAGTACACCAAGGTATTTGTCTTCCTCGACGATTTTGCGCGCGAAGCTGAGCACCCGCACATTCCCTTGGAAGCTGGGTATTTCATGCTCACTAACCCAAGCGAAATCGTTCTTGTCGAGCGCCTCCGCCCAATCTTGCTTGGCCAGATCGCTCAAACCACGAAACTGGATATAGCTGTTGGCATCCCCGCGCAGCGGACGCTCCATATATAAGTCGATTCCTTGGATGATCGGAATCGAATAAGTCAGATTCGCTAAGGCGCGCTCCACGCTCACGGACCGGCGGTGCCGGTCGTATTCATCCTGCCGGTCGCGCAGGAACGTAATCAACTCGTTATCGCGGGACGTCGACAGCGAAATTTGCTCGATCATCACCAGCCGGGTGGTAATTTCATTATTCAGCTCGTCCAGCAGCAGCTGCTGATAATGGGAGCTGGTTTTGGCCAGCTCGTTGGATGAAATGCGATAGCTGGCCCAGGCGATACAGGCCAAGACGGCCACCATAAAGATGGAAAAACTGCGAAAAAACAAGCTGTCGATCCGAAATTTTTTAAACGGATTCGTCATACGCAAGGCTGCACTCCCTTCAGGTGTAAGGAAAAAACGGTAAAGCTGCGAAGATCGTTCACGCTTTACCGTAATATAATTGGCCATTCGCCACCCTTATCCCTTTATTCCGGTTGTGGCAATCCCTTCGACGAAGTATTTTTGCAAGAACATAAAGATCAAGGTAGCCGGAATGATGGAGACGAGTGACATTGCCAGCAGTTGTCCCCATTCCTGGGCCGACTGGGAATCGTTAATCATTCGCAGCGCCAGGCTGACCGTATACTTGTCTACCGAATTAAGATACAGCAGATGTCCGAGGAAATCGTCCCAGTTCCACAAGAAGCAGAAGATGGTGACGGTCACGATCGCCGGAACCATCAGCGGCATGACGATCCGGAAGTAGATGCCGAACCACGAACAGCCGTCGATTTTCGCCGATTCATCCAACTCCTTAGGAATGCCGCGCACGAACTGGATCAGCAGGAAGACGAAGAACGTCCCGCCCGCACCGCCCGCAAGCATATGTGGCACGATAAACGGCAAATACGTGTTCACCCAACCAAGCTGGTGGAACAAAGCGTATTGCGGAATGATCAGCACCTGCCCCGGCATCATTAAGGTAAGCATAAACAAGGAGAACCAGAGGTTTTTCAAAGGAAAATTCAATCTCCCGAACCCAAACGCAACGAGCGTGCTGGATACCAGCGTCGCTGCAATCACCGCCGCCTCCAAGGCGAAGGTGTTCAGGTAGAAGTCGGTGAAGGTGTGACCCGGCACCGAATTCCAGCCCTTAACGAAGTTGCTCCATTGAGGAACCGAAGGGAAAATATTCGGCGAAGCCAGCTCGCCGTTCGTCTTCAGCGACGCGCCGATCCACCACAGCACCGGATAGACCATGACCAAACTAAACAGAATCATAAAGAGGTGCCGGACCAGCGGCTTCCATTTAAAGGTCATCTGCCATTTCTCCCTTCAGGTTCCGTTTCGTAGAACACCCAATATTTCGAAGTTCCTGCAATGATCAACGTGGCAATCACAATCATCACCAGCATGATCCAGGCCAGTGCCGACGAATAACCAAGCTGGTACCGGCTAAACGCCCGCTCGTACAAATAAAGCGCATACACATACGTTGAATTCATCGGGCCGCCGTTCGTGATCACAAACGCTGACGTAAACATTTGGAACGCGTTGATGACGCCCATCACCAGGTTGAAGTACAATACCGGCGACAGCATCGGCAGCGTGATGTTGAAGAACTGGCGAAACTTTCCGGCGCCGTCCACAGCGGAAGCCTCATACAGATCACCCGGGATTTGCTTCAGCCCTGCCAGGAAGATGACCATCGACGAACCGAACTGCCAGACCGTGAGCAGCACGAGCGTACTTAACGCCGTATCGGGACTGGTGATCCAGCCTTTCCCCTCGAAGCCAAACGCTCCGATAATTTTGTTAAAGATCCCGTCCACGCCAAAAATATTACGCCAGAGCAGCGATACAGCGATACTGCCACCGATCAGCGACGGGAAGTAAATCGCCGTGCGGTACAGCCCAATCCCCCGCACCGCCCGGTTCAACACCAAAGCGACAAGCAGCGCCGCGATCAGCTTCAGAGGAACCGAAGCCAAAACGTACAGGAACGTGACCTTGACCGAAGTCACGAATTTGGAGTCCGCCGTAAAGATCAGCTCGTAGTTTTTGGTCCCCACCCAGTTGATCGGTTCCAACAGCGTGTAGTCCGTAAACGAGTAGTACAGCGATAAAATCAGCGGATATGCGGTCAGCCCGAGAAACCCGAGCAGCCACGGTGAAATAAATAAATAGCCGGCCACCGGAGCATTCCATCGTTTGAGGAAGATCCGGCGCTTGTTGATGGCTGGCGCGTCTTTTAAGCCCAAGGCCGCGGAACTTTTCATGCTTGCTTCACCTCTGCAGTTTCTGAGTGCTTATAGCTCAAGTATAGGGCGGGCCCACGGCCGGTTGTAGAAGAGGAATCCTCGAAATCTTTTAAAATATCACGAAAAAAATCTTAATAAATCCGCCGCCCCTGCTGATCGGCAATTCCGCTTTTGCGATAGAAATACGTGTTGATTTGATCCCGCCATTCCTTGGCATGCTCCGCTTGCTCCGCCAATCGCTTGGCGACCTGCTGATGCAGCGGCTCTTCGATCAAGCCGGACAGACCAGCCCATAGCTCCACCAGCTTCTCGGCTCGTTCCACCCCTTCAAAATGGGTATCGTAAATATGCTGAATCACCGTCTTGCCGGATTGGAGCACGTGGGTGTACGGCACATGGTGGAAGAAGAGCAACAGCTCGTCGGGACAAGTCTCCAGCGTTTCGTATAAGCTTTGATTTGGCTCTACGTATTGCGAGGTATACCCCGTCCCCGTGGCTTTCGTCCGGTCAACACCGATCCCGTGGCAATCGGCAAAATGATACGTCCCCCACATCGAGTATTCATAGCCGTCGACGTTCGGGCCATAATGATGGTTCGGATTCACCATAAAGCCGATGCCCAGCGGAGCCGTGTAGCTTTCGTAAATGCTCCAGGAATCCATCAAAATACGAAGAATCACCTGGATGACCCGTTCGTCGCTCCCAAATACGAGCCGAATCCACTCCTCCGCAATCGCTTCGGAACTGAGGTCCGGATTCCAGGCCAGCCGCCCATAGCCATAAAGGTTCGCCTGTGCCAGCAGATGGCCGGTCCAGTTGGCGTCGTCCCCGATATTGGAAACCGCGGCGAACCCGCTGTAACGGGAACCATGCAGCGTACCGTCTACGATCCGTTTGACGGTTGAGCCCTCGCCCTTCAAATGGGTGTCGAAGTCCAGCACTTCTTTCCACTGGGGAACGAGGTAGCAGACATGGCGCTGCTGCCCGGTATATTCTTGCGTGATTTGGAACTCGATCATCTGGTTTGTCGCTGGCATCGCGCCCAGCAGCGGCGATACGGGCTCGCGCACTTGGAAGTCAATCGGACCGTTTTTGACCTGCAAAATCACGTTCTCTTTAAACCGTCCATCGAGCGGGACGAAATGATCGTAGGCGGCCCGTGCTCGATCCGTCTTGCGATCCCGCCAGTCCTGCTTGCAGTTGTAGACGAAGCAACGCCAAATCACAAGCCCGCCGTAAGGTTCCAGTGCCTCGGCCAGCATATTGGCGCCGTCAGCATGATCCCTGCCATACGTAAACGGCCCCGGCCGGTTCTCCGAGTCCGCCTTCACCAGGAACCCGCCAAAGTCCGGGATCGCCTGATAAATCTCGTCCGCGCGCTCCCGCCACCATGCCGCGACCTCCGGGTCAAGCGGATCGGCGGTGGATAAGCCGCCAATTTCCAGCGGAGCCGCGTAATTGATGCTAAGGAACAGCTTGATGCCGTAATTGCGGAAGATCTCGGCCACCTTCGCTACATCCGGCAAAAATGCCTTCGTAATCAGCCCGGTCTCGATCCGGTGCACATTGACGTTGTTGATGGAAATCGCATTGATGCCCGTCGAGGCCAACAGCCGCGCATAATCGGTAATGCGCTCCAGGTTCTTCGTAAACTGGTTATCTTCATAAAAAATCGAAGAACCGGCATAGCCGCGCTCAATACTTCCGTCCATGTTGTCCCAGTGATTCAGCATCCGCAGCCCATTCACCGGACGTTCCGAAATATTCAGCCCTTGCAGCGACTGTCCGCTCCCCAGGCGGCGCAGCAAGTCAAACACGCCGTACAATAAACCGGAGGTACTTTCCGCGCCAATGGCGATCCGACCGGAGCCCGGTTCATGCCGCAGGGCATACCCTTCCCGACCCAGCTTCAAAGCGGCCTTCCCTTCCGAGAACACCGCATCCAGGATTGGACTATGCCCCAACAACCCCAGCACAAAACAAGGGGTATCCCCCGCACTCTCGATGATGGAAATCTCGCGCTCCAGCATTTGGGATAAGCCTCTCGACAGCTCCTGAGCCGCAGTATGCGCTGCCGGTTCATCGGTGCCTTCGACGACGATGCCGCCAAATCGATTTAACTCTGCCTGTCTCTCCCCCGGCTCAATACTCCGGTATCGAAGCCAGGCATCATACCCAACTTCCGTCATTGTGGTTGATTTGTTCATGGAATCTCCCCCTGTCATCTCCATTGAAATAACGTTTCATTTTCGATCACATGCACCGGAAGGGTCGGGAAAGCCACGCGGAGCTTGCCGGCTAACCGCCTCATTCCAGGTGCTTCGCTGGGACCGTGGCCAAGGAAAATCATCGCCTTCTCCCGGCCTTGATAAACGGCGTCCCGTACATACTCGGGCGCTTCCCATTCCGGGCCTTCGCCGGCGATGATCAAGTCGACCTCTCCCAGCAGCGGGATTGCCAGCTCGCCGCCGCCCCGGTAGCCAACCAGCACTCCGACCTTCCGACATCCCATATCCGGATTGCCCGTGAATCGGATAAACGGAAGATTCAGCTTCCGTTTCAACAAGCTGACCAAATCCTTAAGGGTCGCTGCTGGCAGATCTAACACTGCGGAAGCCGGGCGATATTCCCCTACTGCATCCTGCCAACCGAGCTCCTCGATCAACCCGGCCGTAATGCCGTCCGGCGTCTCTCGGTGAATGCCGTCATGATACCGATAAATCGCAAGGTCCAGCTCCTTCAGTCGCTGCAGCTTATGCCGGGCAACGGGATCCTCTTCCAGCAACTTGTTCCCGTCCGGTCGATGGCTGTAAAATACCCCTTCATGCGAAATCAACAGGTTCGCTCCCAGCGAAGCCGCCTGCTCGATGGCTGCTTGCGTTGCCATAAACGTGACGGCGATTCCGCGCACTTGTGTCTCCGGCTTGCCGCAGACTAAACCGTCCACGGTAGGCTGGGCCGCTGTTAGCCGGTCCAGAACATCTTGGATGCGCAGCATCTATACCTCCCCCTTCCCTGGTAAAAATCAACCCGGAACGAGAATCCTGTTCCGGGCTGAAGTCGAATGTAAGTCTTATTCGTAAGCCATAGCTGCTTCTTTCAACTGCTTGTAGGCTTCTTCTGGAGTGATCTTGCCAAAGCTCAGCTGATCATGTACCAGAGGAAAGTCCTTATCGATATAGTTCGTCCAGCCCCCTGCACCGGCCGTCCAAGTTTGGCCGTCTTTCTCAGTAGCGCGGAGCAGCTCCATGCCTACCTTATCCACATCGCTCATGCTGGATTCCAGCGCTGCCGCGTTATCCTTGTTGACCGGCAAGCCCCGCGAGGTTTTCAGGATTTTCGAAGCTTCCGGATCATTGACGAACCAGTTGATAAACTCTACTGCCTCTGCCTTATGCTCGGAGTTGTCGGACACGGCCAGGTACATCGACGGCTTCAGCCAACCGCCGGCTTCCTCGGCTCGCGGCATCGTAACGAGCGCGTAAGCGCCTGGCTTGATGCTGTCCCATGCACCGTAGTTGTTGGAGAAGCTGTAACGGAACAAAATTTTTCCGGCAACCATCAGGTCCATTTGCGGATCGAACTCTTTGTCAGAGGAGTTGACGTCCGCCGGCGGTACTAACCCTTCGTTGCGCAGCTCTTCAAAATGCTTGGTCCATTCCAGGAAGGAAGCTTCATCGATGTTAAACTTCCCATCCTCCGTAATGACCGTTCCTTTGCCTTTACTATACTGATAAGCCGAGTACATGAAGTAGTTGGCTGCATAATCTTTTGTAAAATACTGACCGCTTGGCAGCTTGCCTTTCAGCTCCTTCGCCAGTGCGAAGAAATCATCCCAAGTCCAGCCGTTTTCCGGATTTTTGACGCCCAGCTTGTCCAGCGCGGCTTTATCATAAATCATCCCGAATGCCACCGAACCAAGAGGAACAGCGTATTGCGTTCCATCCAGTTGTCCGCCGGCTAACAGCTTCGGATCGATCTTCGATACGTCAACCCCATCCAGAGGAGCCAATTGCTTGCGGCTCGCCCAGTCCGGTGTCCAGCCTGGATCGAGTTGGATGATGTCCGGCGCATTTTTCGCCGCTGCCTGGGTTGACAGCTTGTCCAAGTAACCGTCCATCCCGGAGTATTCCGGTTCAAAGGTGACGTTCGGATGGTTTTTCGTGTACAAATCAAGGGCTGCCAAGGTGGCTTCATGCCGTTCCTGCGCCCCCCACCACATAATCCGCAGTTTCACCGGCTCACTGCCCGTGCTAGTTGCGGCATTGCCTTCCCCAGCCGCTCCTGCCGGTTTAGCTGCATTACCGTTCGTACCGCCGCCGCAGGCAGCCAGCGCCCCAACCATGGTAACCGCTACCAGCGTCGTCAGTAAACGCTTCCATTTAAACATTGATAACCCTCCCATTTAAATCGTAAATATCTGTTTACATCCTTTATAGTAACGACTCCAAACGGAAGTGGGTATGAGAGCAATGCACAATTTGTTTTAAAATTGCCCGAAAATGTTTATTCACCAAAGTCTGCCCTTTCCATATTAAAATAGGCTCCAATCCAACGTTTGCGACAGCCGTTCAATTAATTGCACGCCCGCAATGCTATTGCCTTTGGAATTGAGTGCGGGCCCGACCACACCAATCCCGTAACGTCCGGGCACAAGCGTCAAGATCCCGCCGGATACGCCGCTCTTCGCCGGAAGCCCAGCTTCGATGGCAAATTCCCCGGACCCGTTGTACATCCCGCAGGTGACCATAAACGTCTTGGCGATTTGCACATACCTTCTAGGTATCAGCGTCTTGCCCGTCAAGGGGTCCTTCCCGTCGAAGGCCAGGACCAGCGCCATCCGCGCTAAATCCGCGCAGCAGACCTTAATCGCGCAATGGCGGAAGTAGATGTCCAGCACCTCATCAACGCCGCAGCCCAACACTCCTTTATCCAGCAAAAAATAAGCGATTGATCGGTTCAAATGCGCCGTCTTCGATTCTGAAATGTATACTTGCATATCGTATTCCAGGTTGGGATTGCCGGCCAACTCGCGAAAGAAAGCCAAGATCCGCGCCGATTTCGCCTCCGCATTCTCCCCTTTAATCATGGAGGATACCACGATAGCGCCGGCATTAATTAACGGGTTAAACGGAATCGCCGGCTGCACCAACTCCAGCTTCATGATGGAGTTAAAGTGATCGCCGGTCGGTTCCATGCCTACCTTGGAAAATACCGCGGATTCCCCATGGTCCATGAGCGCCAGAATCAACGTGAACACCTTCGAAATGCTCTGCATCGTAAAACTGTCCTGGGCTTCGCCTGCGGAGATGGATCGCCCCTTGGCATCCAGGATATGAATCCCGAGCATATCCGGCTTCGCCTTTGACAGCTCAGGGATATACTCCGCAACCTTGCCTGCAGCGCTGGTTTCTCGGCACTCTTCCACCCACTTATCCAGGTGGAGCTTCAGTTGTTCCCATTCATTCACAGCCATGGTGAACCCTCCTGCATTTTTCTCTGGTAACCTATCTTACTGCTGATTGTTTAAGCGTTGTTTAGCCAAGCGGATCATTTCCTTGACCATCGCCCCGCCGATCACACCGCCAACCTTGCCGGCCTTCGCGGTCGTCAAATCACCGTTATCGCCTTCGCGGAGTGGAACTCCTAACGATTGGGCAACTTCATATTTCACGTCATCCGGCCGCTCTTGAGGTATATTGTATCCCTCATTCATCATGACTTCCGCCTTAAACCGGCTCAGGCGAAGCGCCGGGTCCGTCTCTTGACGGCCATTCCCGCCACTTCCCTTTGGTTGTACCATGGATATCCCCCGCTTTCAAGTGAGAATTATCCAATAAGATTCCCAGTAAGCGGTGAGATAAGTCATAGTCGGTTGATGTGATAAAAAAGATAATTTAAGCCGATAATCATATTTTATAAACGATATTTTTAAGGAAGGCATCAGTTATGAATTTGGACCAGTATCGTCCGATGATTGAAAAACCGCTTCGAGCATGCCTAAAGCCTACGCAGGAGATCGGCGTCATTCTGCTGTCCGCCGTACTTGTAGCAGTAGGGCTCAATTTGTTCCTGATTCCGCATAAACTATTGTCCGGGGGCGTCACAGGCCTTGCTTCCATCATCGTGTATTTGACGGGATGGAATATCTCGCTTGTCTACTTTTTGATTAATGTACCCTTGATAATATGGGGCTGGAAAGCGGTGGGACGCCGTTATATCGTGCTTAGCTGTATCTCTGTTGTCAGCACCACCTGGTTTATCTCCATCATCCCCGAGGTGAAAGTCACCCGAGATCCGATTCTAGCCGCGGTATTCGGCGGAATCATCTCTGCAGCGGGCATCGGATTTTCGCTGCGGGCTGGCGGCTCGACCGGCGGGTTTGATATTCTTGGATCCATCGTCACACGAAAAAAGGACGTCCCCATGGGGAACATCCTCTTTCTGCTTAACGGGCTCGTTATTCTAGCGCTTGGCTTTTTTCAAAGCTGGGATCTAGCCCTGTATTCAATGTTATCGACCTTCGTCAAAGGGAAAGTCGTCGATATGATCCATGTTGGTCATATCAAGGTCACCTGCTTCATCATTACGAAGCGTAAAGACGAGATGCTCTGCCAACTGCGCAAGCTGCATCACGGCATTACCTGCCTCAGTTCTGAAGGCGGGTATCACGAAGAGAAAAACTATACCTTAATGACCGTGACAACCCGATACGAACTAGCTGCCGTCCGGAAAGCTGTGGTTAGTACAGACCCTCACGCATTCATGAATGTGGTTCAATCCACGGAGATTGTCGGACGGTTCTCAAGGCCGGTTCAATAATCTTTACTTTTCAAGTTCATAAAATTTGTACAAGTCGTCCAGCATCAAATTGGCCGCTTTGATCCCGCCGGCGGTATTCCAGATCGCGTCGTCAACTTTGTAGGCTTTGCCGTTCTTGACGGCGCTTAGGTTCTTCCATAACGGATCGTTTGTCCAATCTTGCTCGGTTTGGCTCGCATTTCCGTCGCCGGTTTCGTAAGTGAAGTAGAAAATTCGGTCGGCCTCTACCTCAGGCAGCCGTTCTTTGGTGATTTCATCCACAAACGTATCTTTGGCGTTCAGTGTCATGGCGTTTCTGGCAATACCCAGCTGTTCAAAAATAATCCCCGAGAACGTGTTCGTATGGTAAACGCGGGTTTTCCCATCCATAAAGCGAACGACGGATACGGTTTCGTTCAATTTATCTCCGGCTTTAGCCTTAAAGTCTTGAATCCGTGCATCGAATTCAGCCAGCAGCTCATTGCCTTTATCGGTGAGTCCCAACGCTTCCGCATACAATTTGAAATTGCTCATCCAATTGCCGCGCAAATCCTCGGACATCACAGTAGGTGCAATCGCCTGCAGTTGTTCATATACCTTCTCCTGGCGCATCTTGTTCCCGATAATGAGGTCAGGCTTCAAGCCAGCGATCAGCTCAAGGTTCGGCTGGCTTTCCTCACCAACCACCGTTACACCCTCCATCTCGTCCTGAATATGCGGGTACCACGGATCCCCCAGCCAGGAGCGCACAGCGCCAACCGGCTTGATTCCCAGCGCCAACAGCGCTTCCGTACCTTCGTTCGTCAAAACCACAACTTTTTGCGGGGTGCCTGTGATTTCCGTTTCCCCCATCGCATGTTTAACGACCCGTTTGTCATCCGTCGTGTTATTCGTGCTGTTGCCTCCCGCTTGGTTCTCGGCTGCCGCACTGTTCTTGGTATCGGTATTGCCGGACGATCCTTGCGTATTACTATTCCCGCATCCCGCAACGACAAGTGCCAGCGCCATCACTGCGAAAGCCCATAAGGCAATGCGCCTGCGGTTCGTTTTTTTAGTATGAGTATTGTTCATTGTTCGTTCTCCCCTTTAGAAAATATGGCGTTCTAATTAAGTGATAATGATTATCATCTTCATGAATATAAGACATCCCTCTTTGGTTTGTCAATACAATTAAGAATGATTATCAGCCTCATTGACAGACTCTTCCCTATCTTCTAAGATTTAATGGTCATTATTATTTTTGATCTAGAAAGTGGGTAATCTAGTCCGATGAAAGGTTTAGGCTTGTTGATTTGCGCATTGGTATTAGCCGCTGCCGTCATATGCAGTATCAGCTTCGGCGTGACGGACATCCCATTTTCTACCGTCTGGGAATCATTTGTCCATCCGAACGGAAGCAATGAGCACTTGCTCGTTCAGACGGCTCGCGTACCTCGCGCTTTCATCGCTGCTGCCGTTGGTGCCTGCCTCGCCGTTGCGGGCGCATTGATGCAGGTCATTACCCGCAACCCCATCGCTTCGCCCAGCACGCTGGGCGTGAATTCCGGAGCGGCTTTCTTTATTATCCTGGCTTCGGGTTGGCTTGGCTTATCGGGAATACAAGCCTTAACCTGGGTCGCACTAATCGGAGCTGCCCTTAGCGGAGCGGTGGTGTTTCTTCTCGGAAGCCTGGGACGGGACGGAATGACGCCCATCAAGATTACGTTGGCAGGAGCTTCGATGGCAGCGTTTTTTTACTCGTTGACTCAAGGGCTTATGCTCTCCGACGGCAAAATGTTCGATCAGGTGCTCGTCTGGCTGGTAGGATCCGTGACTGGGCGCGGGACGGAGCAGCTTCTAAACGTACTTCCTTATATGGGGATTGGCATGGTTCTTGCCCTCTTGCTCGCTGGACAACTTAACGTGTTAGCTATGGGAGAAACCGTCGCGCAAGGGCTTGGCCAACGCACGGGCTTAATTAAAGCATTAGCTGCAGCAGCCGTCATCTTGCTTGCCGGGGGCTCTGTTGCCGTGGCTGGCCCCATCGCATTTGTTGGCATTATCATCCCGCATATCATCCGCCATTTTGTAGGGGCGGATCATCGTTGGATTTTGCCCTATTGCGCCTTGACGGGTGCCATCCTGCTCGTATCAGCTGACATCGGCTCCAGATACATCGCCATGCCAAAGGAAATTCCGGTTGGCGTCATGACCGCAATCTTGGGCGTTCCGTTCTTCGTATACATCGCTAGAAGAGGGGTGAAGAACTGATGGCCAAATCCAACAAAGCTGCATCGCTCTCTGTTCCTTCGTCTCTCCTGGCCAAAAAAAGGAGAATCCTGTGGATCTGCCTGCTCCTTGCTCTCCTATGTATCGGAATGATGATCATCAGCGTAGGGGTCAGCAGCCAATATCTCCCGCCGATGACCGTCTTGAAGGCCATATTTGGCATGGCTGAACCGGGAGAACAAGTGATTGTCGTGAATCTCCGTCTGCCGAGAATTTTTATTGCCGTGCTGGTTGGCGCTTCCCTGGCCGTAGCCGGTGCAATCCTGCAAGGCGTGATCCGCAATCCGCTTGCTTCCCCCGATGTTGCGGGAATAACTGAGGGAGCTTCGCTTGGCGCGATTTTGTTTATCTATGTGTTTCAGGGCACGATCTCGATCCATTGGATGCCGCTTGCATCAATTCTTGGCGCTTTCTTCATTACTGCGCTCTTATATGTATTGGCTTGGAAAAAAGGGGCCTCCCCGTTGCGAATCATCCTCATCGGGATCGGGGTATCTGCCGCGATCAAGTCGTTGTCGTTTATGCTGATCATCTCCGGACCGATGCAGCTGGCGAATCAGTCGCTCACGTTTATGACCGGCAGCATATATGGCGTCTCCTGGGATAACGATGTGCTGACGCTGCTGCCTTGGACGGCCGTGCTGCTCGTTCTAACTTGGCTGCAAGCCCGCCAGGTCAACATTCAAGCGTTGGGCGACGACATCGCCACCAGCGTAGGCTCCCGCGTCCAGCTGCAGCGCCTGTTGCTGATCGTGCTCAGCGTTTCGCTGGCAGGATCTGCAGTGGCGATTGGCGGGGCCATCTCCTTTATCGGGTTGATGGCGCCGCATATGGCCCGCAGGCTGACCGGGCCGTCCTTCTCCGGCGTGCTCCCGGTCAGCGCGCTGCTCGGCGCATTGATCCTGCTCGTAGCGGATCTGATCGCGCGTACGGCTTTTTTGCCGCGGGACGTGCCAGCCGGCGTGTTGACCGCCGCTATTGGTGCACCGTTCTTTATGGTGTTGCTGTATAAGAACCGGAACCGGTTCTAAATACGAGCAGGTTGCGTGTACTAGCAACCCGCATGTACTGCAACTTACGTAGACTAGCAACTCACGTATACTAGCAAATCGCGTGTAGTCACAGCCAGGGTGTACTAGTAACTCGTATGTACTTGCAGCCCCGGTGAACAAGTAACCCGCGTATACTATCAGCCCTTGTGCGCTTCCGGCCCTCTTTCTTAGCGGCCAACTGCAAAAGTGCATTTAAAAACGCGCTAAACCCACGGTTTGGCGCGAGTGAGATGCAAAAGTGCATTTGAAAAAGGAGATTTACCGCAAATCCGCTTCAAATACCGAAATTGAACTGCACTTTTGCATTTGAATCGGATAAAGAGAATGAACAAAAGCCGGTGCACCCCTCTCAGGGACGCCGGCTTTATTCATATCTAAGGTTTACGATCCAGCCCCACGGTACCGCTTGACACCGCAGTTCCAAGCGGTCAGGCCGATCGCCAGAAAGACGAGGCCTACCAGCGGGGTTAACCAAGCCATCCGCCACATCTCCTCGCGTTCCAGGAACAACGAAGCCGGATAGACGCCAACGAAGGCAAACGGCAATATCCAGGTCAGCAGCACTTGAATTGCGCGGTTGTAAATCGTCACCGGGTAGCGCCCGTACCCCTGCACGTTGTACATCAACGGCAAGATACCAGTCGGCGCATCCGAATAAAACGACAGGGACGTCAACGTCGTGTAGATCCCCGTATAAATTGCAACTGCGCTAATCGTAAACAGCAGCAACACTGGGATCGTCCACCACTCGAAGCTGAGCCCCAACTGCCCGCCGCTGATCAGCATGATGATGCACCCGATGATCGAGCCGACGAGCGCTGGCGGATCAACGTTTTCCAGGAAGATCTGGAACAGATTATACGCCGGACGCGTCATGATCCGGTCCATCTCCCCCTTCACGATATACCGCTCACTGAAGTTCCACAGGTTAACGAAGCAGCTAAACACGCCAAACGGCACCATAAAGAAGCCGTAAACGAACACCACTTCACTCTCGCTCCAGCCGCCCAGGCTGTTGGTGTGCATAAAGATCACAAAGATAAAGATCAGGTTCGTCGCCTGAAACAACAGGTCAGAAATGACCTCCACCCAAAAGTCGGCGCGGTAGGTCGTGCGGGTTTTCATGTAATTTTTCAAGTATTCGCCCATGAGGCCTAAGTAGTACATGCTTCCCTTAACCTCCTTGCACGAACAGGCGTTTCCGCGAAGCACGGTACAGCCCAATCATCGGAATGAGCAAAGTGAAAAACCAGACCACCTGAATGCCAAGCACGTTCCAAATCGAAGCGCCTTGAATCCGACCGGTAAAGACCGAACCCGGTAAATAGGTGATCGCCTGAAATGGCAGAAACGACATGATGCCGCCGAGCCAGGACGGGAACAGACTGATCGGAATGATCAGGCCCGAGAACAAATCAACAACCACCCGTTTCATGCGCATAAACCCTTCGTTATTTTCCACGAAAAAAGACATCAGTCCCGTAATCACGTTCAGCTGCGAATTGATCAGGAAGCTGAAGAACAGCATCACCAGGAACCCTGCCCAAGCGCTCAACTCGGTTGGCAGCTTGACCGGGAACAGCAGCATCGCAATCGCCATGCCGGGGATCATCAACATGATGAAGCGGAACATTCCTTCGCCGAAGCCCTGCATCATTTTGACGATAAGGTAGTTATAAGGGCGGATAAATTGAATCGCAATGCTTCCATCTCGAATATCCGTGGAGATTTCACGATCCAGGTTGTTAAAATAAAACGCCCGGGCCATCCAGGAAACGGCCAGGTAGGTCGTCATCTGCGAGGCGGTAAAGCCGCCAAGCTCGCCCCCGTCGCCGTAAATCGCCTTCCACGTAAAATAATAAACCCCAATATTCAGCGAATAGATCAGAATGCCTGAATAGTAGTTCACCCGATACGCCAGCATCGTCAAAAATCGGATGCGGATAAAATCGAGGTACGCCCCCCACTGGTTAGACATGGATAACCGCACCTTCTTTGCTCTCCGCCTCCGCTTCAGAGTCCGCCGGTTTATCCGCCGAGCCGGATTGATAAATGCTGCGGACGATTTCGTCGGTGTTGGTTTCGATGATTTTGATGTCGGTGATGTCCGCTTGGCCAACCACTTGACCCAATACCTCAGAGACACCGATATCCCGTGGAATCCAAACCTTGGCGTTCAGGTCGTTCTCCGCCGTCCAGATGACAGGAAGCGTCCCCGTCCAGCTCCGCAGCTGGTCCAGCTTGGTGGCCGTTCCAAACTGGAACAGTACCTCCTTGCCCGTACCCCAGCGGTCCTTCAGCTCTTCTAAGCCGCCGTCGTAAATGATCCGGCCGTCGTCGAGCATAATGACGCGGGAGCAGAGCGCCTCGATGTCCTGCAGGTCATGTGTCGTCAGCAGGATCGTTGTCCCGTGGTCGCGGTTCATATCCTTAAGGAAATCGCGAATCTCCGATTTGACGACGATGTCAAGACCAATCGTCGGCTCGTCCAGGAAGACGATGGACGGGTTGTGCAGCAACGCTGCGACCAGCTCACAGCGCATCCGTTGGCCTAGGCTGAGCTTACGTACCGGGCGGTTCAGCAGATCCTGCAGCTGAAGGCGTTCCACCAGCTCGTCTAGCCGTTTCTTGTAATCGGCCTGCGGCACCCGATAAACCTTGCGCAGCAGCTCAAACGACTCGATGACACCGATATCCCACCAAAGCTGGCTGCGCTGCCCAAAGACGACGCCGATATGCTGTACGAACTTCTCGCGCTCGGCGTATGGCACAAAGCCGCCAACCTTCAAATAACCCGATGTCGGCACCAAAATACCCGTGAGCATTTTGATGGTGGTCGATTTTCCGGCCCCGTTTTCCCCGATATATCCGCAGATCTCTCCCTCTGGAATCTGAAACGAAATATCTTTCACGGCGGCCACTTCGTTGTATTCCCGCTTAAATAAATCAAGAAAGGCCCCTTTGAGGCCTTCGCGGTTTTTCTGCACCTTATATGTCTTGCGCAAATCGCGCACTTCAATGGCAGCCATGGTATCCCTCGCTTTGTTGATTCAATTTTGAGTCCGCTAAAGATTATATAGTAACTTCCAACAAAGCACCACCCCTAAGGTGCGTGCGTGTGAAGTCCAGAAAGGCGACCGACCGCACCTATGCCTGAAGCGGCTTCTCACATTATCCCTTTGGGTCAGAGAGCAACAGAAACACCAAACGCAAATTACTGATGTTTTTGCTCCCTTAACGAAAGGGATAATCCTGCAAAAAAGCGGGAAAAGGCCCTAGTTATCTGGGCGCCACACGTTGATCTATAGATCAACGCGGTAACCGACGCACATAGCGATCACCATGGTGAGAATGATCGGAATCAATACCATCGCAATATAGGATAAAATCAAACGCTTCTAAACGAATTCTAAAAAAAATAAAAAAGCCGGCTCAACGTCTATGGAAAGACATCAAGCCGGCCAAGAAGCCAGGATTTATATCGGTTTCAGGATGTTTCGTATGACCCGAGTGATAAAGGGGAAGATCACCGACAGATGCGTTTCTTCCTCGTAAAGGTAGAATTCCGAGTTCATGTCGGATCTGCTGTTCCTCAGGAGTTCGGATAAAGCCTTCGCATCTTGGATCATATGCGGCTTTTCCAAACTACCCACCCCTAAGAATATCGTTAAAGGTGATTTCTCTTCGGGTTTGGTAAGCTCTCGATCGGTTAACCAACGTTTCGCGACCGGGAGTAAATAATGATTTTTCCACCAAATCGATGGACTGCCCGCTGCATAAACCTGAAAAGCGTCAGGCTTCATAAACAGGGTGTATAACGCAAACCACCCTCCCAACGAATGGCCAAACAAGGTTTGGCGTTGCTGATTAATCGGCACCTCTCGTTCGATCGCGGGTTTCAACTCTTCTTCAATAAACTTCAGAAAATGCTCTGCCCCGCCGGTCTCCGGCCAAGGCGCATCAATCTTCCGCTCGGGGAGCTCATCAGCTGCCGCCTGGATCGTATAGTCATAGAAGCGGCGTTCCGTTGCAAACGGTTGTTCCCCCTCATAGCCAATGCCAACCACGACGGTGGTCTCCAGCCGATGCGGCCCCCGCGAATGCATTCGCACCGCTTCCGTCATCGCCCCGAAGCACGCGTTGGCGTCCAGCATGTAAATCACCGGAAAGCCGCCTTCTGGCACCTCCGTATCCGGCTTCCACATCATGATCCGATAGTCGCGGCCGAAGCGGCTTGTCATCGTCCATTGTTCGGCACCGGGAATGCCAAACGGCTGCTTTTTGCCCACCTGATTCATCCGGTTGCTCCTCCTCCAGTTAGGCTTTTGCTCTTTTTGCCCGATACAGCAGCATTACGAAATAAGGAACCCCGATCACCGAAATCACAATCCCTACAGGTAATTCCGCCGGGGCAAATACGATGCGTCCCAGAAAATCACCCAGCAGCACCATCACCATGCCGATCCCGCCGCATACCGGAACAAGATAACGGTAGTGAAGACCAACCAAACGCCGGGCGATATGCGGAGCAATCAGGCCAACAAAGCCGATGCTGCCGGACACGGATACGCAGGCGCTGATAATCCCGACACAGCAGATCAACAGCCATTGCCTTTGCGTATTCACGCGAACGCCAAGTCCAACAACGCTGGTTTCATGAAGCTGCATGATGTCGAGCACGGCCGCCTTGCGCCAGATGACCGGAATGAGCACGAGCAGCCAAGGCAAAATCCCCAATACCTGTTCCCAATTGGCTCCATAAATGCTTCCCGACAACCAAACGGTGGCCATCTCAAAATCCTGCGGGTTCATTTTCAGCGAAATGTACATCGTTAACGCACCAAAGCCCGAGCCAAGCGCAATCCCCACCAGAATCAAACGCCCGGGATCAAGCGAACCGTGATGCCTAGCAAACATATATAACAGCCACACCGCGGCAAATCCGCCCAGCCAACCAAACATCGGCATCGATAAAAAGGACCAGATGCCCGTTCCCTTCACCGTCCCCTGGGTCAGGAACATAAACAGAACCACGGCAGAACCCGCAGCGGCATGAATGCCCAAAATTCCCGGATCGGCAAGTCCGTTACGTGTTATCCCCTGCAGAACCGCTCCGGCTACGCCTAACCCGCAGCCGACCAAGGCAGCGATCACGATGCGCGGCAGCCGGAAATCGAAGACAACCAGGTCATGATCCCACTGCGGATCGATGCGGAGCAGCGTCTTGACGATATCACGGACGGAGAGGTCAAAGGTGCCGTTCGTGAGGCTGATGTAAATGCAGGCTAGCGCCAGGATCAAGCAGCCGAGGAGCACCAGCCAAAACCGCGAAGCTTCGCTTCTTCTATTCACTTCGGCCCCCTCCTCTCGTCTTGATCAAGTACAGGAAGTAGGGCACGCCAAACAACGCGGTGACTACGCCGATCGGTACCTCGAACGGAGGGTTCAGGAATCGGCTGATCAGATCGCACCAGCCCAGAAACAACGCGCCAAGCAGCGCCGATAAAGGAACGATCCGCCGATAATCCGGCCCGACAAGAAACCGCGTAATATGCGGCAAAATTAACCCGACAAACGCAATCTTTCCAGCGATCGCCACGGAAATGCCGGTCATGATGACAACACTGAGCATCGTCAACGACTTGATCAGCTTCACGTTCATTCCCAGCTCGGCTGCGATTTCCTCCCCAAGCGACAGCGCCGTCATCGGCCGGGCCATAAATAACGCCAGGATGAGTCCGGCGGCCGCGAACGGAATCGCGAGCTGGATCATGTCCGGCGAAATGCCGTGCAGCCGGGCGTTGTACCAGAAGCTGATATTTTGTGACACTTGATAGTAGCTTGCCAAAGCTTGGGATAAACCGCCGAGAAATGTCCCCATCACCGTGCCAAGCACTGCCATCATCACGGGGGAGGAGCCGCCCGGCAGCAGCCGGGAGATCCCAAAGACCAGTACCCCGCCCAGAGCAGAGCCCGCCAGCGAATAGCCCACCATCGCCATATTGCTGGCGCCCGGCAAGAACGCCATACATAACGTAATGGCAAACACCGAGCCGTCGGATATCCCCATGATGGACGGCGATGCCAGCGGGTTGCGGGTCATCCCCTGCATCAGTGCACCGGAAGCGGCCAGCAGCCCTCCGATCAGCAACGCCCCAATTGCCCTTGGAATCCGCGAAGTACGGATGATCTGATGGTCGACGTTCCCTTCATCGAAGTGGACAAGCGCCTCCCAGGCGGTCTCATAGCGGATCGGCTTCGTGCCGTGCAGTACGGAGATGATCACAGTCACTACCATCAGCGCAAGCGCCAATCCGCTAAAGGTCCAAGTCTTCCATTTGAAGCTGCGCATGGTCTATTCGGAAAGACGTTCCAGCGCTGCTTTCAGGAACTCGATGCGGCTCCACGCCGGTCCGCCTTCCGACAACGGATCGATGACGTTTACGTATACCTTATCGTTTTTCACCGCGGCAACGTTTTTAACGATCGGGTTGTTCAGGAACTCATCCAATGCGGTTGCCGTTTCCTTGTTCTCGTCTGCAGCAAATTGAATAAACAATTGGTCCGGATTGATCGTCGCCAGCTGTTCGATCGTGATTTCCTCCTGGGCTTTCGCCGCACTCACCTCGGCTGGTACTTTCAGACCTAGATCTCCGTAGAGGATCGGATTGAAAAATACGCTTTCCGGATAAATGAACAGCTTCCCTGTCCGGATACGAATTGCCATCACGGTTTGATCGACAAGTTTTTCTGTTAGCGTGGCTTTTGCCCCTTCGAGATCGCTCTTATATTGCTGGATCGCTTGTTCGGCAGCTTCCTGTTTCCCCGTCACTTCTGCCAGCAGACGCAAATTATCTTCCCAATCCACAGCCTGATGGGAGACTAAGATCGTCGGAGCGATTTTGACCAGCTGCTCCTGAACATCCTCCGGGAATTTCGTCGAACCGAGAATCAGATCCGGCTTCAGCTGCAAAATCGTTTCAAAGTTCGGCTGCGTTTTCTCCCCGATGGACTCCGCCCCGTCTGTAATCGCAGCAAACCGTTCCGGGAACGCGCCGCTGTAGGTGATCGCACCAACCGGATGTACATCCAGCACCAATGCGTCCTCCATCGCTTCCATCGCGCCGGTGATCACGATCCGCTCAACGTTCGCAGGAACCTCATAACTCTTGCCCAAATATTGAATCGTCCGCGTTCCTTGTGCAGCTTGGTCCGTCCCGCCGGCATTGGATCCGGCGGCAGCGTTCGCTTCCGTCGCGGTCGTTGGATTGGCTTCACTCGTACCGTTGGCCGAGCTCCCTTCTTTTTCTCCACCACAAGCCGTTAAGGCCAATGTCAGCAAAAGGACGGCGCCTGTTGCCCAAATCCGTTTTTTCATTTCTCTTTACCCCTTTCGTCTATTCGACAAATCTATGTTGATAATGATTATCATTATCGAGTATAAAAAAGAGGCCTAAAATAGGCCATGGACAAAATTCCGAACAATTATGGATTTTCTTCCGGAAACAGCTCGGTGAACTGATCCAGCATCCGAAGATGCGCGTGGGCGGAATACTCAAGCCAAGGATCAGACGACAACAGCTTGACCCGCCGCCGTTGAACGGCCCGGATCGCTTGCCAGCTCGGATTCACTTGCAGCCTCCCCCACGCCTCAAGCGTTTCACTGTCCTGCCGAATCATCATCAGGAGATAACCGGGATCGATGCGGCCCAGCTCCTCCAGAGTGATCGGACAGTTGTAACAAGGCGTGTCGCACACATAACCGGGGGCCAGTCCCAGGTCATCAAACAGAAGGCCGGCCATGCCGCGATTACAGTGGAGAAATAACCGATCCTCTTTCATACGAACAATGACCAGCGTTTCTTGGCGCAGTGATTGAGGCAGCCGCTCCTTGACCTGCTCCAGCCGAAATTCGTACGCTCTGAGCCATTGATTGGCTTGCCAGGACTCATTTATCTCCTCCGCCACCTGCATCAATAGCTCGCGCCATTCCGTCTGCGAAGCGGCTAGGATCTGAACCGGGGCCATTTGTTCTAACGCCCGCTGCTCCTCCTCCGAGATCGAGTCCACTGCCAGGATCAAATCGATCGGAGCCTGCCGCAGCCGTTCTAGGTTCTCGCGCCAATCTTCGTTGTAGCGGTATGCGCTGATGTGCAGCGGTATGTCGCTGCGGAATTCACGGTAATAATACTCTGTCCATTTAGGATGCATCGCTGCGGCATACGGCATGAATCCCAGCGGAGTAAGAAAACCAAGTACCGAGGGACTGTAAGCCGCCAGCTTGCGGCGTCGGCTCCTCATATAAACGGACGGCGATACGCCGATCTCCTGCTTAAACTTGCGGCTGAAGTAGAACTCGTCCGCATACCCGGTTTGATGGGCAATCTCGCGCAGCTTTGCAGAAGCGGTGGCCATCAGCTGTTTGGCTCGCTGCATTCTTTTCTCGGTGACATATTCGATGGGGCTCTTCCCGTATTTCTTCTTGTACATTTCGGCAAAATACTTCGGGCTCAACTCCGCCACCCGGGCCAGCTGCTCAATCGTAACCGGCTCGTTGTAGTGCTGATCGATGTACCGCTTCGCCGCCTCCAACGCTTCGCCTGCATGATAAGGCTTGGTGCGACTGTTCCGGTACAAATAATAAAGCATCTCCTGCAGGTCAATCTGACTGCGGAAATGCCCCATGGGCTCCCCGTGCTGCCAGGCACGGCAAGCGCTCTCGGCCATAACGGCCAATTTGCCGGGCGTATGGACCCGTAATTTTCCATGATACGGCAGCAAGGCATCCAGCTGGCCATCTTCTTTGCCTCCAGCTTCTTCACCTACAGAATTCGAGTCGGCATAGGCGTCGAAATAGAACGCGATTAACTCGCCATCCTCGCTTAGATCGACGGTGCCAAAGGTTTGGCCGGGCACGCAAACGTACGCGCTGCCGTTCTCCAGCTCGACTGTCTCTTGATCGACCATCAACCGGCCATCCCCGCAGGCCGCCACGATTAACGCGAAGGACAATGCCAGCTGCTGGCGCATGGTCTTGTCTCCTGTTCCCGATACCGCCTCAACGGAACGAAGCCGGATCCATACTTGATCCAGCTTCCGCAGCTTCATTTCTTGGGGATCTAGATTCATTATCCTTCATCTTCCTTTATCAATATCCTGCTATCAGTATATTGATAATCGTTCTCAATCGTCAATCCCAGTTTGTACCGCCTTGGCGGTTCGGTCGATTCGGTTCGTCCAGATCCAGCCGCTGTATCCTGCCGGCAGGCGCTTCACGTCTTCTAATGTATCGAAGCCGCTGGAGAAGTCGCTGCCGTCCCCGCCAACGATAACGACGCGGGTATTCGCTCGTTCCATACGACTCAGGAATTTATCCGGCCAGCCCCACAGCCAAGGCGCGATTTTCTCAGGGATGTGCAGCTCGGTGTTCCGGCAAACATCGGGGATGTATCCTGTCCAGCCGGAAGCTTCATACGAGAGCAGACATTGCTTTAACGTTGCCTTGGACATGACCCGCATATCCGGCAGCAGTTCCTTTAAGACCGCTATGGGCTGATCGCCGCCATAAACGGTTAACAAGTCCCGCTCCTCCTTCTTTAACGTAGAAAGGTAGGCCGCGAGCTGCTTCCCTTCCTCGGGGTCGTCACTTTTGATGTGCAATAGCAGCGCCTTGCCGGGAAAATGCTCCACCACCTCAGGCAACGACGGCATCAGCCCAACCCCTTTGCCGCGAAACGGATACGTTTTGCCTTGATCGGCGGTATATCCGTATCCGATATCCAACATTTTAAGCTCCGCCATCGTATAATCTTTCGTTGTGCCCTCCGCATTGGTACGGCAATCCAACGTCCAATCATGGAACACGGCAAACTGCCCGTCCTTGGTTGGCTTCAGATCCAGTTCCACCATATCCGCGCCCGCTGCAAACGCCGCTTCCATGGATGGCAAGGTGTTCTCCAGAAACTCGTGCTCCGGTTCATAGATCCGTTCGGCCGTGCACGTGTCGTTCTCGATCCCCTCCATCGGGAACGTTTGCGCTAGCCCGCGGTGCGCCAGCAGCTTAGGTTCCCCGCCATGAGCTGCGGTCAAATGCGGCGTATTGTTCAAGTAAATAAAGGCAATAAGGACAAGCAATATCCAAAACGTTCTGCTTCTAAAAATCTTCCTGATCTTGCGCAAGCCGGTCCCCCCGATCCTTCCCCATCCTGTTCCTATTCTTTCTCTAAAATATATCCGCTTCCCCGGATCGCATTGATCTGGAATGTGTCGCGTCCATACTTTTTGCGAATCCGATAAATTAACGTCGTTAATTCATCGATCGTCACATCCGGTAGCCCGTCGGGGCCGGGATTGCGGTCGTACCACACCGTCTGCTTAATCTCACGGATCGTCACCAGACGGTTCGCGTGCTCATGGAGCAGCTGCAGCAGCAAATATTCCTTTTCCGACATCGAAATTTTGACGCCGTTCACAATGCATTCCCGTTTCTCCCAATGAATCGTAACCGGTCCTTCAGTCTCCTCTGGGTGCGTCGAGTCATTTACGGGCTCAAACTCCAGCGTTTGTTCTCCGGGCGAATAAGAGAAATGCAGTACGCTGGTGCCCCGCGCCAGCTTCAGGATATCGTTCGTTTCAAGTACATAAGGGGCATGCGGGATCATCCGCACCCCGTTCAGTTCCGTGCCATGACGGCTCCCCAGATCGTAGGCGACCGCACGGTCCCCTTCTTTCCGAATCATTAAATGCTTGCGGGATATAAAGATGTTCGTAAAGGCCATATCCGGAAAACTCTCGGAAGACGTCCGCCCGATTTCCGTCGTCTCTTGATCCAGGTAGATGCAAGTTCCAGGACGAAACGGGTCCCCGCGAAGAATATAAATACAGGCAAAGGTATCCATACCTAAGCTCCCTCCATTTTCTATACCATCATCATCTTATCTTAAGGGACGTCCCAAGAATATAGCAACCGCAGTGATATTATCCTCACAGCAGGCTGATATCAACGCTCGTTTTTCAATGGTCGATTTTCTGTTATCATAGGGGGAGAACAAAAGGCGAACACCTGACGAACGGAATTTATACGAGAAAGGAATCCATGCATGAGTTTTCAGTTAACGGAGCGCGTCATTAAATTGTTATGCGGCCGAATCGCTTACGAGCGTGGAGAAGCGTATTACCGGACCGGGAAAGTGGCTTTTCTCCGGATGGACCACGGCTCCCGTGTCTATGAAGCCGCAGTGTCCGGGACCGGCCACTATCATGTGTCGCTGCAGATCGATGAACACGGCGACGTGCATGCGGAATGCAACTGTCCTGCCTTCTACTCCTATAACAACTATTGCAAGCATATCGCCGCCGTCTTGCTGGGTGTTCATGATATGCTGCAGGGTGGTAAGGCGCCGGTTCGTCCGTTTCCGTCTCTGTTGCGGCAGCAGGATGACATTCTAAATTCGGTGGACGACGATCGCAATGGATCCTATAGCCTGGTCCAGCGTAGACAATCACAATCTGGAGACATCCCTTCCCGCGATATCTGGATCGCACGCGATATGATGCGCTTGTTTGAAGAGAACACCCCGCCGCCGCTGCGAACCGGACTGAGGTTCGATCAACGGATGCCGCTGGAGGTGGAATTTACGCTCCATCCGGTGCTGTACGGCTATCGCAAGTACCTGTTCGGACTGGAGCTGAAGATTGGCGAGAAGCGCCTGTATATCGTCAAGAACATTCGGGATTTTCTCGATAAAATCTCACGCGGCGAGCCGTACAGCTTCACCAAACATTTCAACTATGACCCGGAACGTTACTCCTTTCGGTCGGAGGATGAAGCGATCTTACAGAAGCTGGCGGAGATCCGGCGCAATGAGCAGATGTTTCACGAGAGCCTGGGAGGATACTCATTGAAATCAAACGGAATTTCCGATCGGCTGTTGCCGGTGCCGCCCGTCTTTTGGGATGGGCTGCTGCCGCTGCTCTCCCAAGCGCCGCTCGTGCAACTGGAGCAGGATAGCCGCATTTGGCCAGGGCTTGAAGTGACGGACGGGCCGCTGCCGTTAAGCTTCAATCTCGGTCAAGCCGGGGACGAGAGCTATCAGTTTTCCGCCCAGGGCCTGGATGACGTTCTTGTGATGGACGCCTATGGCATCATTTTGTCGGAAGGTAAGCTGATCCGTCTCTCCCCCGCGCAAACTCGCCGGCTCGCTGAATTAAAACATATGATGATCACCGCGCGGAAGCAGCATATCCTGATCTCTCCTGAACAGATCGAGCCCTTCGTTGAGCGGGTACTGCCCGGGTTGACGAAGTTCGGAACCATCCATGTCGAGGAGAAGGTCGCTAGCCGCATGGTACGGACCCAACTGAAAGCCCGGCTGTACCTCGATCGGGTCAAGGACCGGCTTCTGGCGGGCTTGGAATTCCAATACGGAGATATCATATTTAACCCCTTGGATGAACATGGACCCAAGCGGGGAACTGATTTGATATTGCTGCGCGATACCGAGAAGGAGCGGCAGATTTTGAATCTGATGGAATCCGGCTACATGATCCGGACAGAAAGCGCTTATTTCCTCGATGACGAAGAGGCAGAATACGAATTCCTGTATCATGTCGTCCCAGAGCTTGAGAAGCTCGTGGACATCTATGCCACCTCAGCGGTCAAAACCCGGCTGATCACCGACCTTAGGCCGCCGAAAATTTCCGTGGAGCTGGACGAGCGTACAGATTGGCTGGAGTTTCGCTTCAGCATGAACGGGATCGGCGAATCGGAAATCCGCGGCTTGCTTCAAGCGTTGGAGGAGAAACGCAAGTACTTCCGGCTGCCAAACGGAGCGTTGATGCCGCTCGAAAGCGAGGAGTTCCAGGAAATCGTCAACTTCCTGAACGAATTTGGCTTGCGCCAAAGCGATATCCGTGGACCGGAATTCCGTTTGCCGGTCATTCGCGGATTGCATATCCAGGAAGACCGTGGACAAGGTCCGGTGAAGCTGGGCAAGGCGTACCGCGAGCTGCTGCATAACCTGCAGCATCCCGGCAATCTGGACTTTCCGGTACCGCCGCAGCTATCCGACGTGCTTCGCGACTACCAGGTTTACGGTTATCAGTGGCTCAAGACGCTGGCCTACTATCGCTTCGGCGGCATTCTTGCCGATGATATGGGGCTTGGAAAGACGCTGCAAAGCATCGCTTTTCTCATATCGGTGCTGCCGGAGATTGCCGAGTCTGGACAGCCTGCGCTGATCGTCTGCCCCGCTTCCCTGGTGTACAACTGGCGTAACGAACTGACGAAATTCGCACCTAATCTCAAAGCCGTCATTGCGGATGGAAGTAAAGCCGAACGGGTACGGACGCTGCGCGAGGCGTCGCAAGCGGACGTGGTCATCACCTCCTATCCACTGCTGCGCCGCGATATTGAGCAGTTCGCTGAACTGTCGTTCCATACACTCATTTTGGACGAGGCTCAAAGCTTCAAAAATCACGCCAGCCAAACGGCCCAAGCCGTGAAAATCCTGCAAGCCAAGTACCGTTTCGCCTTAACTGGCACCCCGGTGGAGAACTCGCTGGAAGAGTTATGGTCGATCTTCAGCGCCGTATTCCCGGAGTTATTCCCTAGCCGCCAGGCGTTTAACGATCTATCCCGGGAGACGGTGGCCAAACGCATCCGCCCTTTCGTCCTGCGCCGGCTGAAAACCGACGTGTTGAAGGAGCTTCCGGAAAAAATCGAGTCCCTGCAACCCTCGGAGCTGCTTCCGGAACAGAAGAAGCTGTACCTTGCCTACCTGGCCAAGCTGCAGCAGGAAACGCTCAAGCATTTGGATGCGGATACCTTCGGGCAGAACCGCATCCGCATACTGGCCGGGTTAACCCGGCTGCGCCAGCTTTGCTGCCATCCGGCCTTGTTCGTTGACGGCTATGACGGCGGTTCGGCCAAATTTGACCAGCTGATGGAAATGATCGAGGAATGCCAAAGTGCCAGCAAACGCGTGCTGATCTTCTCCCAATTTACGGAGATGCTCGGATTGATTGGCCGGGAGCTGGGCTACCGGGGGCTGCCTTTCTTTTATCTCGACGGGAAAACGCCGGCCGCCGAACGGGTAGAGCTGTGCTCCCGCTTTAACGACGGGGAACGCGATTTGTTCCTCATCTCGCTGAAGGCCGGAGGCACTGGCCTGAACCTAACGGGGGCAGATACTGTCATTCTCTATGATTTATGGTGGAATCCCGCGGTCGAGCAGCAGGCGGCGGACCGGGCTTATCGAATCGGGCAGAAGAATATCGTTCATGTCATTCGCATGGTTGCACAAGGCACTGTGGAAGACAAAATGTACGAGCTGCAGCAGAAGAAAAAACATCTCGTCGAAGAGGTGCTTAAGCCCGGACAAGAAGCCATATCTGCGCTTACCGAGCAAGAAATTCGCGAAATCTTGATGATCTAACCTGCAACTAAAAAAGGGATCGGAGGCGCCGAATCACTTCGGCATTTCCGGTCCCCTTCTTCATCTCATTGACCCGTGACTTCAAACTCGTAAAGTGAATACCCGTAAGGCGTCCCCCGCTCGATACCATACATGCGGACATATCTCGCTGGCTGCGGTGAGAGCGGGATTTCGTCGAGTCCACCATCGCCGCTTGAGTTCGAATACACCTCTTGCCAATGCTCTGGCGACCCGTTGTCCGTGGAGATCTCGATCTTGTAGCGCTTGGCGTATGCGGCCTCCCACCGCAGCTTGACGCCGGTGATTTGATGTACGGAACCCAGATCAACGTAAATCCATTCCGGGTCGGTACCTTCGCGGCTGGCCCATCGCGTCATCTGGTTGCCATCCACAGCTTTGTCCGGTTCAAACCCAACGCCTTCAATCGTGCTGGATACCGCTGTTTTATTCAGAGCTAGATTAGGCGCTTCCGGTACGGTTGCACCGCCGGGCTTCCACCAATTCCCCGATAGGAACAGCAAGTTCAGCAAATTGTAGCTGTCGCTGAAGTAGTCCTCTTTCTTATTCTTCATCCAGTCCCAGCCCGCATTCACCCATGCTTGATTACTGGAATTTGCTGTCCCCGCCGAGATGAATGGGGCGACAAATACCGCGGTGGCATAATTTCCGATCGCCGTACCGTCCAGCTTGTAGCCGTTTTTGATATTCGCGGGTGAACCGCCGGTTTTGTTCTTCATCCAGTTCACCATTTGATCGGCCAGCGCTTTCGCTCTTGTATCGCCGTATAACGCATAATCCATCACAATACGCAGCGGCACGCGGCTTGCATTATAGTAATATTGATTTGTCTCTTTGAACTCTTCCAGATACCACTCTGGCGCAGGTCTTGGCGGGTTGCCCACCACGAAGTCGGAGATCAGTCCGGTATTTGGTGAATACATTGTGGTAAACTGTTGATACACATCGTACAGATTATCAATGACATGAATCCAAGTCTCATCCCCCGTGACCTCGCAAAAAGCGCGCAAATGGCTGAGCATCCAGTCCGAAGGGCGTGTATTCAGCGCATCTTTACCGTCCCAATCGCCCAGATTGAGCCGATAGCCAGTCGTAACGTAGCTGGCTTTGATGCCGTCGGTAATCATTTTTTTCGCTTCCTGCAGGTAATTGATTTCCCCGCCCGAACCCCACTGGTTATGAGCTAAAATCAACGAATATGCGATATCCAAATCACCGTCGGTTGCCGAGCCAAAGTGCCCCTGAGCTGCTTTGCTGTCCGCCACAACCCAGCCCATCAAATTCGGGTTGCCGCTGCTCTTATACGCGCGTGCCGTTTTGAACAACCCGTCATAGATCGTCTTGGCGTTCGGATCATATCCGGCCATCAGCACCGTGATGATCATGCCGTAGCCTTGGCCTTCGGAAGAACCCAGCGCGGTAAATCCGTCGGGATCCCCCGTGATATTTCCCTTCACATAATAACCGCCCGGCAACGAGGTCAAATTATTCCTAAGGTAGGTCGCTTTCCAATAATCGTAATATGCCGCTACGGCCTGATTCATCGCCGCTTGGGTGACATGGCTTGGCTTGATTACTCCCGGATAGCTGACCTGCTGCGGGAACGGTTTCAGTTCGCCAGCGGCAGCAACGGGAGCGGCCGGTGCGATGGCCCCAAACGAGGTGGCTATGAATAAACACAGCAAAACTAGACAAACCTTATGAAGCTTCATCATCATTCCTCCTCAAAGCGAAAGTAGAAAACCTGTCTTTCGTTAAGCGATCTCGGAATTGCACCTAATGAAACGCAAGGATGTCCTAATTCCTATTTTATTCCAGCTCTCTCTAAATATAAACTAAATTCTACGGGTCTGAAACATGAAAACACGGGGATCGGGATACCCTATGGAAGGTAATGACTACTACCGAGAGAATGACTTAAGGAGGATCAGTATGGAACATCAGAATCAACCAGCCCGCGATGAGGCCAAACTGCGCAACAAATTAAATGAACAAGGGGATTCGTTGGCCGAGAAAAAGAAGATTGAGAATGGAGTCGACATCGAGCCGGAGGCCGATGAATGGGTGGCCAAACCGGTGCCGTTCACTGATACGGATTCCACGAAATAACCTTCCTCTTTCGTTGATCCATCCGCAGGGCTCCTTATGGGGCCGCTGCGGATATTTTATTGTCCATCAGCGTTCCCAGGCTACAGGATAATGAACCTTAAGCGCGAATATCATGATACAGAGGTTGATTTGAAATCTGGGAGCGTGAATAGATGGAAGCGTTCGCAAAAGATTTATTGAAGGATAAGGTCATCCTGATCACCGGTGGCGGTACGGGGTTAGGACGGGCCATGGCCAGTCGGTTTTTGCAGCTCGGCGCTAAGGTCGCCATCTGCGGTCGACGTGAAGACGTATTGGAAAAAGCTGCTGAAGAACTATCCTCCGCTGACGGCAGTGAGGTATTCCCGCAACGCTGTGATGTTCGCGATCCCGGGCAAGTCCATAACTGCGTAGATGCCGTTTGGCGTCATTTCGGACGGATCGATGTGCTTGTCAACAACGCTGCCGGCAATTTTATCAGCCCGACAGAACGTCTGTCTCCCAATGCCGTCAATGCGGTGCTGGGCATCGTGCTGCACGGTACATTTTACATGACATTAGAGGTAGGAAAACGTTGGATTGAACAGCGGTTGCCCGGAACGATGCTGAACATTGTCACGACCTACGCTTCGACCGGATCGGGATACGTCGTTCCCTCCGCCGCGGCCAAGGCTGGCGTTCTCGCTCTGACCCGCTCACTAGCCGTCGAGTGGGCACCTCACGGGATCCGTCAGGTGGCGATCGCTCCCGGGCCGTTTCCAACGGAAGGTGCCTGGTCCCGCCTCTCCCCTACACCGGAGCTGGAGGCAAAAATGCTGGGACGCGTGCCACTCGGGAGAACCGGCCGCCCCGAAGAGCTGGCGGACTTAGCCGCCTTCCTCGTCTCGGATGCCGCCGGCTATATCAACGGTGAGGTGGTCACGATTGACGGCGGTGAATGGCTGCGCGGGGCCGGACAATTTAACGATCTTGCCGAGGTGACGGAAGAACAGTGGGATCGCTTGTCCGAGTTAACGCGCAAAGGGAAATAGCCGCTGCCTTAGTTCGTACTGCTTGCTTTCGCCTCAGAGGCGGAACCCGCAGCGCGATCTGCCGGATAATTCTTCGTGGAAAACCGCTTATTCACCAAAAAATGCGACGCAACGTAAACGACCAGGAACAACCCCATGACCCCGGCTGAATAACGGTACATCACCGCATAATCCGTGGCAGATGCGATAGCCCCTAGAATGATTGCACCAATGGCGACGCCAAAATCCGTAGTATTAAAAAACATGCTGTTCGCTACTCCATATTGCTCCGGTGTGCTGGTTCGCAGCATCCAAGCCTGCAGCGTGGGCTGGGTCGCCCCGAAGCCAAGTCCGTACAGCAGCGCCGAAACAATCAGCATCGGCAACGACTGGGTGAACGACAAGACAACCATGCTCGCGACAACAAGCAGCGCAGCCGGGATCAAGACGGCCACATGGCCCTTCGCATCAAAGATCCTGCCGGAGATCGGACGTATGATGATTACAGTCACCGCATTAAACAAGAAGAATAACCCCACCTGTTCAAGGTGAAGAAATTCGCCGAATAAAGCGATAAAGCTTAACAATCCGCTGTATGTAATCGACAATAACGTATTAAGAAAAGCCGGAAACAGGAGTTTACGGTTAAACGGCGCACGACGCTTAGGGGTCGAGTCGCCGGCTCCCGGCGTCGTCTTCATTTCAGTTAACTTCAAATTATTACTCCTCGGAAGTGCCCGGGTGAGCAGCAACAGCGGGATCACCACCAAGACGGCCATTGTCCCCGACAAGGTCAATGTACCAAAACCGAACTTCTGCAGCAAATTTAAGCCGATCATTGGGCCGATCGACATGGCCAAGCTGCTGGACAAGCCGAAATATCCGATGCCTTCCCCCATACGGGATGGCGGAATGATCCGTGACACCAGCGTAGGCAATATCGTGCTGCCGATCCCAAAGCCAAACCCATACCCGGCCCGCACCAACAGCAAACCTCCAACCGAACCCACCCAATCATTTAACTCGGTCATGATTGCCGCAATGATCAAGCCGGCGAACAGCAGAACATTAGGTGAAAATTTCCGCAGCATCGCCGCCGCGAGAAAACGGGTCAGGATCGCGGATACGGCGAATATGCTGGTCACGAGACTGACCTCCAAATCGCTGGCCGCAAGTTCGTTTTTGGCATAGGACGAAAGAGAAGATAACAGCATTTGCAAATTCAAAAACAACAAAAAAGCAGAGATCGTTAATGATATAAACGATCTCGTCCATAATCGGTCAGATTCTTTGTATAAATTCATTTCTTCGCCTCTAATCTACTTGGATGTTATACTTTGCATTGGATCGCTGAAATGCCGATTAATTCGCTGGAGCAGCTCCATGAGCTTCTCGTATTCCTCCGCATCCATGATCCGCTTGACCTCTTCGGTCACACTCCGTTCTATGGGCAAGGTTTCGCGGATCAGCTCTTTTCCCCGCTCCGTGCTGAACACGAGGAACGATCTTCGATCGCGCTTCCCCGCTTGCTTGCGAACAAGTCCCTTGCTTTCCAGCAAATCGATAATTCGGGTGGTCGTTGGCTTGTCCTTTCCGCTTCGATCCGCGATTTCTTTCTGAATTAAGCCATCCGACTGATAGATCTGATGAAGCACGGACCATTGCTCCGGCGTAATGTCATAATCCTTCAGCCGATGCTGCAGTAAGGCAGAGATTTTCCGATAGGCCACACCCATGATAAATCCGACGGCCAGCTCGCTCCGTGAGTGGTCACTTGTCACTTTGAGTCACACCTGCTTTAATAGTTGTCACAACAATTATATGCTAACAAACTAATTGAGGTCAATCTTCTGTCTATTTTCAGGGCGGGTAGGTGATCATCTTTCCCTTTTCCATGAAGGCGGAATACATTACCATAAAAACATCTCAAAGGGGAACAGTATTCATGAAAACTGCCCGTCACCCGCGTCATATCACAAGCAAGCTTAAAAAAAATGAAGCGTTGATGCAAAGCAAAACATTACGGAGCTATCTCCCCGAAACGCGTCGCTTTAATAAAGAGAATCTGCATAGTATGCTGATGAGATATCAGATGGTCTACGTCAAACCAGTGAACGGCACTTGGGGAAAAGGCGTCATGCGGGTCGAATATAAACCTCACTCCAGACACGGGATCTACCAATACCAACTTGACAAGAAGATTAGAACTCATAATTCGGTGGATGAACTCTATCGCTCGATTCGAAAACATAAGCTGAAAGGTCGTTATCTCGTTCAGCAAGGCATTGAGCTGCTCAAATACGATCAGCGCCGCTTCGACCTGCGTGTCATGGTGCAGCGTACCCCGCAGAAGGTTTGGAAGACGACCGGCATGATTGGCAGACTGGCCCATCCGAAGAAGATCGTCACCAATTATCATAACGATGGGAAGCTTGTGTCGGTAGAAAAGCTGCTCTCTCCTTATTTGAAGGGATCGCGGCTCAAGTCTTATACCAGCATGCTGGGAAACTTTGGGGAGGACATTGCCAATCACTTAAAGAAGAGCTTCCCCGGTCTTCGCGAAATCGGCGTAGATGTGGCGATTGACCAGAAGCTTCGGCCTTGGATTCTAGAGGTAAATACCGCGCCGGATCCGTTCATCTTCCGTAAGCTGAAGGCCAAGAGCATCTTCCGCACGATCATGAAATATGCCCGCGCTTATGGCAAATACAAGCGTAAATAAAAATGATAAACGGACGGAGGCTTGCCCATAGGGCATCCTCTCGTCCGTTTTTGATTGGGTAGGGTTTATGAACCAAACTGCCGGTAGATCCCGATCAGCTTCTTGGCGGTTTGCTTCCATCCGAACTTCTCCACAGCGTCCTTCCGCGCTTGTCTGGACATTCTAGCGGTCAGCTCCCGATCCCGGGCCAGCTTCAGAATCCACTTCGCATGCTCTTCGGGGTTGCGGTAGGCATCCACCAGGTAGCCATTCGAACCATGTTTGACGATCTCTCCAATCCCGCCGATATTGGATGCGACGACGGGAAGTCCGGATGCCATCGCTTCCAAATTCACCAGACCAAACGCTTCATGCTCCTGGGAAGGGCACGCAAACAGATCGGCCTGCCGGAACTTGCGATGAATGGAACGATGTGGAATTTTTCCGGTAAATTTGACCGGCACACCCTTCGCCCTTGCCAAACGCTTGAGTTCCCGTAAGTACCCCGGTTTGCCGCCGCCAACAACGGTCAAGCTTACCGCCCCATATTCCTTGCGTACACGACTGATGGCCCGGATCAGAACCGGAACACCTTTTCGTGGAATCACCCGACCCGCGAACAAGACGCGAAAAGTGCCGGAACGCCCGCTTTGTCCGCCTGCCGGGCTAAACCGAGCGGTGTCTACACCTAGATGCACCTTGCGGAGTTTCCCCGCATGCCTTGGGAAACGCGCGGCTAAATTCGCTTTAAGCGATTCGCTGTTGGCAATGATCAAGTCGGCTCGGCCCAGACTTTCGTTCACTTTGGAGGTGGGTTTCACAAACGTTAGCGAATGCAGGAACAGCGTGACCGGAGTATGGAGAAACGCCGCCTTGATCTTAGCCATATAATGCGGACGATTATCGACCTGAATCAGGTCATAACGTCTCCCTTTTAAGTAACGCAAAACGGATGCAATATACTTGCTGGAACTTCCGCTGCTTAAGCGGACGATCGTTAAGTTCCCCATCCGGCTTACGTTGGGCAAGTTTCGGGCCTTTCTGCTGATCAGCGTAACTCGATGATTCAAAGCCAATTGCTTGGCGATGGCCAGCATGCTGATCTCTACCGAGCCGTTACCGGGAACCGGAATCTGCTCGGGCGCTACCATCAAAATATTCATAGGCTCCTCCTAACGCATATGCCTTGTGTTTATTCACCATATGCGTTAAGAGGACTCCCTGCGCAGGTATCCACCCAAGCCGTCAGGTCACGCGGAACGTTCCTGTTCCAAATGCACAGATTTCGCCTTGATCCAGACGGGCATAGGCCATCGTGGTGACCGATTTGTGCGATACGTGAACCAGTTCGGCGGTCACGGTGATCGACCCCTTTACGGCTTTGGTGACGTAATTCAGGTTCAAATTGGTTGTCACCACACTGGCTTCCGGTTTGGCGATCATCGCCAGCAGTCCCATCGCCGAATCGATCATCGTCGCGTGGACACCGCCATGGACGATGCCGATCAAGTTCAAATGATGCGGCTGAATCTGAAGGCGTATCACGACCCGCTGCTCATTCGCTTCGACCACTTGGCAGCCGAGATAATCTACAAATGAGCCAATCGCCGCCTGATTCCACAACGCCAAACGTTGCTGCAGCTCTTCTGAATCCGCTTTCATTTTAGATAACCTCCGTTCATCCCGCTGACTCAGCCCCCCTATCCTGTATCGGGTTAGGCGCATCAACGGTTACTTCTCTTTCGCTTGAGGCGGATTCTGACGCTCCGCTTCCTCCTCCACGAGCCTACGGCGCAGCACTTTGCCGGCCAACGTTTTCGGAAGACTATCCCGAAATTCGTAAACTTTCGGCACTTTATAGGCAGCGAGCTTCTCCTTGCACCAGCGTTTGATGCCTTCCTCGTCCGGTGTTGCACCTTCTTTCAGGACGATATACGCTTTGACCGTCTCGCCGCGATATCGATCGAAGATACCAGCCACGATCGCCTCCTCCACGTCCGGATGCTCAAACAACACCTCCTCGACCTCCCGAGGATAAATGTTATATCCTCCGGCAATGATCAAATCTTTGCGCCGATCCAAAATGTAGAAGAACCCGTCTTCATCCATCCGCCCCAAATCACCGGTGAGCAGCCAGCCGTCGCGCAGCGTCTTGTACGTTTCCTCCGGACGGTTCCAGTACCCCCGCATCACCTGGGGCCCCCGCACGGCAAGCTCGCCGATTTCACCAACTGGTACCTCCTCCAGCGTATCCGGCTGCACGATCATCGCATCGGTATCGGGAAACGGAATGCCGATCGATCCGGTTTTCCGCATCCCCCAGATGTTGTTGGCATGCGTGACCGGTGACGCTTCGGTCAATCCGTAGCCCTCGATCAGCTTGCCGCCGGTTAATTCCTCAAACCGGGTTTGGACCTCAAGCGGCAACGAAGCCGCACCGCTGACGCATACATTAATCGAGGATAAATCGTACCCCGCTACGTCCTTGTGATTAATAATCGCAACGTACATCGTTGGCGCGCCGGGAAATACGGTCGGTTTCTTGAGATGGATCGTCTGCAGCACCTGATTAATTTCAAAACGAGGCATGAGCAGCAGAGTCCCACCTAAAGAAACCGATTGATTTAACAGCACCGTCATGCCAAACACATGGAAAAAAGGGAGCGCCGCCAAATACTTCTCCTTCGCCGGCCTAGCACGGTAAAACCAGAGCTGGTTTTGAATCGTATTGGCCACCAGATTCATGTGCGTCAGCATGACCCCTTTGGCAAAGCCCGTGGTCCCGCCGGTGTATTGCAATAACGCTAAATCCTGTTCAGAATCCACTTCCACATGGCAGGGCTCAGAGCTGCCGCTGGCAAGAAAGGCCGGAAAGGCGATTAAGCGATCATTATAGTTTAAATGAGCCAGCATGCCGTCTTTTTTGGCTTTGATCGGATACAGCATGTTTTTGGGGAAAGGCAAATAGTCCTTAATCGATGTTGCGATGATATATTCCATCGGATGCAGCTTTGTCGCTGTCCTTACCCGCTCCACGAGCGGGTCTAACGTCACCATCACGCGTGCGCCCGCATCGGTGAGCTGATGCTCCAGCTCCCTGGGCATATAAAGCGGATTCGTCATGACGGCGATTCCGCCCATGAGCAGTGTCCCGTAATAGGCGATCACCGCCTGCGGGCAATTCGGCAGCATAATAGCCACCCGGTCCCCCTTGCGAATGCCCAGCTTTCGCAGGGCATTCGCAAATTGGTACGACTGTTTCAGCAGAGTACGGTAATTGATCTTTTTTCCCATGAACTCCAGAGCTGTCACTTCGGGGAAACGAGCAGCGGAAACTTCTAAAAAGTGGGCGAGATTTTGCTTCGGATAATCATAGGTCGGTGGTACTTCAGCAGGGTAGAACTTCAGCCAAGGTTTACTCGACATACGCCTTGCCTCCCAACCTCGCAATTTTACAAAACGTATTTCTCCGCCCGGATCACCTCGGCGGCAATTTGCCGTTTTAATGACAGCGTATTCAGGGCTGACCGCTTTGTCAATTTTTTCAGGATGGAGAGTTGCGTGCGCAGCATATCCCCTGTCTCCATATAACTTAGCGTTTCCTTCGCCAAAGCTTCGATCTTGCCAAATTCCTCTTGAATGAACACCTTCGTCATAGCGATATAGAGTGCTGCCTTGTCTTCACCAGCTTGCGCAATGCGCTTCTTCGTGCGGAGCAACGCGCTTTCCATGGCATAGATGGCGATCATCATATCCGCCAAATGACTGAGCACTTCCTGCTCCCGCTCCAGCTTGAGCTGATATTTTTGCACCGCTTGGGCACCCACCATCAGGAAAATCTTCTTGGCCATGGACAGCAGGTAGGCCTCCTCCTCCAACGTGCCTTCGAAAGTGCGGCTTGGGATCGGCTCCATCAGCTCCGCTTGCAGCTTTTGCGCCGCCTGCAGCAGGGGGAGCTCGCCCTTCATCGCCCGTTTAACCAGCGCGCCGGGAATCAGGAGACGATTAATTTCATTGGTGCCTTCAAAAATCCGGTTGATCCGCGAGTCGCGATAAATCCGCTCAATTCGATATTCCTGTGTAAACCCGTAGCCGCCATGGATTTGCACGCCTTCGTCCGCAACGAAATCCAGCACCTCCGAGCCAAACACTTTGTTGATGGAGCATTCCAGTTGGTATTCGGCGATTTGCTTCGCCGATTGGTAGCCCACGTCCGCGCTGCTGTAATCGACATCGGCTAATCCGACGTCAAACAGGCCGGCTGTACGATAGACCATACTTTCCAGCACGAACGTACGCGTATTCATCTCCGCCAGCTTTTTGCCGATGAGCGGGAAGGACGAGATCTTTTGCCCGAATTGGGTACGTTCATTGGCGTATTTTGCCGCATATTCGATTGCATCCTTGGAGGAACCAAGACATCCTGCCGCCAATTTGAAGCGTCCGATATTCAGGATGTTGAAGGCGATCAAGTGGCCTTTGCCCACTTCCCACAGCAGATTTTCGACCGGCACTTTCACGTCTTCAAGGATCAGAGGGCAGGTGGAGGAGCCTTTGATGCCCATCTTCTTCTCCTCCGGTCCGATGCTCACCCCTTCCATGCTCCGTTCAACGATAAACGTGCTGAAATCGGTGCCGTTCACCTTGGCGTACACAATGAAAATATCCGCAAAGCCGGCGTTCGTAATAAATTGTTTCGTCCCGTTTAACACATAATGCGTCCCATCCTCCGACAACACCGCGGTCGTCTTGGCCCCCAGCGCATCGGAGCCCGAGGAAGGTTCGGTCAAGCAATACGCCGCGAGTAGTTCCCCTGTCGCCAGCTTCGGCAAGTATTTGCGCTTCTGGGCATCGGTTCCGAAAAACACGATGGGCAGCGTCCCGATGCCGACATGAGCTCCGGCTGAGAGGGCAAATGAGGAAGCTTTCGTCAGCTTTTCGCTGATTAACGTTGTGCTGACTTTGTCTAGCCCCATGCCGCCGTAAGCCTCCGGCACGTCAGCGCCGAGCAGCCCTACTTCGCCCGCTTTGCGCAGCAAATCGGCGGTCAGCTCATAGTTCAAATGCTCGATCTCTTCGTCCCGCGGTAGGATTTCCGATCGGACGAATTCCTCCGTCGTCTCGCCGATCATGCGATGCTCCTCGCTGAAATCCTCCGGGGTCACAACCTGACGGTAATCTACATCGGTAATGACAAAGCTTCCGCCTACGATTTTTTCCTTCGTTTCGTTGCTCATGCGATCCTCTCCTTCATTCAAATGGATTCAAGGGTGAACTTCAAAAACGCCGGCCGCGCCCATACCGCCGCCAATACACATCGACACGACACCGTACCTGCCGCCCCGTCGGTGCAGTTCGTGAATCAGGGAGATCGACAGCTTCGTCCCGGTGCAGCCCAGCGGATGTCCGAGGGCAATCGCGCCGCCATTGACGTTCACTTTGTTCTCATCCAGACCCAACTCGCGAATCACGTGTATGCATTGAGAGGCGAATGCTTCGTTGATCTCAAACAGATCCACATCGTCCAGCGTGATCCCTGCAGCCGCCAGCGCCTTCGGAATCGCCTTGACCGGACCTACGCCCATCAACTCCGGCTCCACGCCGGCCACCGCAAACGCGCGGAACGTTGCCAGCGGTTGAAGCCCTAACGCATCGGCCTTCTCCCGGCTCATGACGACGACCGCTGCCGCCCCATCGTTCATCGGCGAGGAGTTCCCTGCCGTCACGGTTCCCCCTTGCTTAAAGCTGGGTTTCAGCTTCGCTAAAGCTTCAAGGGTCGTATCGCTGCGGACACTTTCGTCAGTGTCAAACACAAAGCGCTTCACTTTGACCTTCCCGCGCTCATCCAAGCTGCGCAGCTCCGCCTCAAACGGGACGATCTCCTCCTTGAACTTGCCTTCGGCGATGGCTTGAGCGGCTTTCTGATGCGATGCCAAAGCGAACCGGTCCTGATCTTCCCGGGAGATGCCAAAACGTTCGGCAACGCGTTCCGCCGTATGGCCCATCGCGATGTAGACCTCCGGCATTTCAGCGACGATCCGCGGGTTCGGCGACACCTTGAACCCGGTCATTGGCACATGGCTCATGCTTTCCACGCCGCCGGCGATCAACACATCGGCCTGACCCAGCATGATCCGCTCCGCCGCAAAGGCAATCGCCTGCAAACCCGAAGAACAGAAGCGATTGATGGTAATGGCAGGCACCGTCACCGGAAACCCGGCGTAGAGCGCCATGATGCGTGCAAAGTTAAGCCCCTGCTCCCCCTCCGGCATGGCGCAGCCAATGATGATGTCCTCAACATCCCCTTTGCTCAGACCGGGTGCACGCTCAATCGCGGCTTCCAGCACGATTTTGCCTAAATCATCGGCGCGGGTTTGGACCAGACTGCCTTTCTTGGCTCTGCCCACTGCGGTTCGGGCCGCGGATACAATCACAGCTTCCTTCATCTGAACTCATCCTCCCCTTCGTTTAGTTCCGTAGCGGTTTGCCTTTGCTCAGCATGTGCTGCATGCGTTGCTGCGTCTTGGGTTCGCCGCATAAGCTCAGGAATGCCTCGCGCTCCAGGTCGAGCATATATTGCTCGGTCACCAGCGTCCCGGCGGGCACGTCGCCTCCAGCGAGCACATGGGCGAGCTTGTTGGCGATCAGCAGATCGTGATCGCTGATATAACCGCCTTCGTGCATGCCGAGTGCGCCAAGCTGCAGAACCGCTTTGCCTTCGGAGCCAACGACGCGGAATTTCGTCTCGGGAATCGGCTCATATCCGCTTCCCGCCAGCTTCAAGACGGCCTGCTTCGCTTCGTAAATCAACTGATCGGGATTTAACACCACCCGATCGGTGGACTTCAACAGCCCCAGCCGTTTGGCGTCATGACCGCTGCTGGATACGGTAGCCGTCCCAACCGTTTGGAAGTAGTGGTTGATGTATGGCTGCAAATCAGCCTCAGCCAACATTGCCTGCTGGCTGGCTCGCAATGCCAATTCCTTGCAGCCACCGCCCGCCGGGATCAGGCCAACGCCCACCTCGACGAGTCCGTAATACGTTTCAGCGGCGGCGATGACCTGATCTGCCGGCATGCACGCCTCCACACCGCCGCCCAGCGTCATGCGGTGCGGCGCCGCAATGACCGGCTTTTCAAACCGTTTCAGCCGGTACATCGTGTTCTGGAACAGACGAATAATGTCGTCGATTTCATCCCATTCCTCGTCCTGTGCCTCCATGAGCAGCAACATCAGGTTGGCGCCAACGCAAAAATTGCGGCCCTGGTTGGCAATGACCAGCCCTTCGAAGTTGTCCCGCACCTCATCCATGCTCTGCAAGATCATCTGCAAAATATCCGCGCCGATCGCATTGTTCGGTGAATGGAACTCCAAGCAAGCTACGCCGTCGCCAAGGTCGATCAGGCTGGCGCCGCTGTTGCTGCGCACCACTCGATTCTGCGCCTTCAAGTCGCGAAGCGAGATCTGTTCCGGCGGCAGCGCTACTGGCGCGTATCCTCCAACTGCGGCTTGGAATAGAGAGCCACCGTCTTTTTTGTAGAACGAGGTATTTCCCTCAGCAATCCAGTCCTTGACCCAGGCCGGTACCGTCAGCCCTTCCGCCTCCATCTTCTCAACGGTACGCACCAGGCCGATGGCATCCCACGTTTCAAACGGCCCCAGTTCCCAGTTAAAGCCCCATTTCATCGCTTCGTCGATTTCGCGGATGTTATCCGCAATTTCACCCAGCTTGGCGGCGGAATAAATCAGCACCTGCTTCAGTACATCCCATGCCAGCTGGGAGTAGCGGTCTTGCGTGCCAAGCAGCGCCTTCGTTTTGGCGGCCGCCCCTTTCGCCAGCTTGGCGGCTTCCAAGGAAGCGGACGTCACTTTGCGCTGCGGTGCGTACTCCATTGTCTGCAGGTTTAAGGACAGAATTTCGCTGCCCCTCTCCCCTTTGATTTTGCGGTAAAAGCCCTGCCCGCTTTTCTCGCCGAGCCAGCCTCGCGATACCATGTCCTTCAGCGATGACGGAGCGGCAAACACCTGCTTCTCCGCTTCATCCGATACGTTCGCATATACGTTGTCGGCCACATGCAGGAACGTGTCCAGGCCGACCAGATCCAAGGTGCGGAAGGTGGCGCTTTTCGGTCGGCCCATCGCCGGGCCGGTCACCGCATCCACCTCTTCGACGGTGTACCCCTTCTCCGCCATCTCGCGTAGCGTCACGAGCAGGCCATAGGTGCCGATTCGGTTGGCGATGAAATTTGGCGTATCCTTGGCCAGAACGACCGTTTTGCCCAGCTTTTGCTCGCAGAAGCGGCTTAAGCCTTGAACCAGCTCCGGATCGGTCGTTTGCCCCGGGATGATCTCCAGCAGCTTCATATACCGCGGCGGATTAAAGAAATGTGTGCCGAGAAAATGTCTCCCGAATTCCTCGGACCGCCCTTCCGCCATCGCGTTGATCGAGATCCCCGACGTATTGGAACTGACGATCGTCCCCGGCTTCCAGTGGCGCTCTACCTGGGCGAGCAGTTGCTGCTTGATGGCGAGGTTTTCGACGACGACCTCGATCACCCAATCCACGTCAGCAATCAGGTGCAAATGATCCTCCAGATTGCCGGGTGTGATTCGCTCCGCGAAAGCGTTGTCATATAACGGCGCGGGTTTCGTCTTGGACAGACCGGCGATCGCCGACGTCGCTAAGCGATTGCGCACGAACGGATGGTCGAGCGTCAGCCCAGCGGCCATCTCCGCGTCGCTTAACCGTTGCGGGACGATGTCGAGCAGCAGGCAGGAGATGCCCGCATTCGCCAGTTGGGCAGCGATGCCGGAGCCCATGATACCAGAGCCGATAACGGCTGCTTTTCGGATCGGTTTGTTCATTTGATCTACCTCCTATGACCTTAAAAATTCATTGAGATAATGCGGGGACCGGATCCGCCGCCTGCTCGCCGAACACGGACAACGCCAAAATTTCGGCAATGTCCCGCGCCTTTACCTGGTCTTCCACTTCCTTAAGCTTGGTGCCGTCTTCCAGCATCGTCAGGCAATACGGGCAGGCGCTGCTGATCATGCTTGGATGTACCTCCAACGCTTGCTCGGTGCGGGCCAAGTTGATCCGTTTGCCGGCGGTTTCCTCCATCCACATCAGCCCGCCGCCGGCGCCACAGCACATCCCGTTCTCCCGGGAGCGGGCCATCTCAACCAGCTCCACGCCGGGCACGGCCCGCAGGACCTCGCGCGGCGCATCATAGACACCGTTATACCGCCCAAGATAACAAGAATCGTGATAGGTAACCCGTTCGTTGACCTGGTGGGTCGGCTTCAACCGTCCCTCACGGATCAGCTGCTCCAGTAGCTGTGTATGGTGCTGCACTTCCACCCCCTCCAGACCGAATTCGGGATATTCGTTTTTCAACGTATTAAATGTATGCGGGCAAGCGGTAACGATTTTGCGCACCCCATACCGTTGGAACGTTGCAATGTTTTCATGGCATAGCTGTTGGAACAAGAACTCATTGCCCATCCGGCGCGGCGTATCCCCGGAATTGCGCTCCTCGTTGCCAAGGATCGCGAAGTTAACGCCCGCTTCGTGTAACAGCCGGACAAACGCCCGCGTGACTTTGCGGCTGCGCAGATCATAAGAGCCCATCGAGCCAACGAAATACAAATACTCAAAGGACGGATTATCCTTCACCGTCGGCACAGGAATACCCTCCAGCTCGCCGGTCCAGGCTGCGCGGTCGTTGCGGCTGATCCCCCAGGGATTGCCTTGCCGCTCGATGTTCTGCATCGCCCGTTGGCCTTCCGCAGGAACGCTGCCCTGCATCAGGACAAGATGACGGCGCAGGTCCACAATTTTATCGACGTGCTCGTTCCCCACCGGACATTGATCCTCGCAATTCCGGCAAGTCGTGCAGGCCCAAATTTCTTCTTCGGTCATGACGTCGCCGATTAGTTCAAGATCGGTTGCCGCTTTACCTTGGGCAGCCGGTTGCCAAGCCGCCTTTTGCCAATCCAGCGTCGGGCGGATGTCGGTGATGCCCGATGCGCGGCCCCAGTCCGGTGCCGCATGCGCCGCACCTGCTGCCACCGCGTGGACGCCGTCAGAGCCAAACACATTCGCCGGCACCCACGGCGATTTGCCTGTAACGGCGGCGCCTTTCTCGGTGAGATGATCGCGCAGCTTCGTGATCAGATGCATCGGCGACAGCGTTTTGCCGGTGCTTGCCGCCGGGCAGACGCTGGTGCAGCGACCGCATTCCACGCAGGCGTAGAAGTCGAGCATTTGCTTTTGCGTGAAATCCTCAATGCAGCCAACCCCGAAGCTCTCGGCTTCTTCGTCTTCAAGGTTCAGGCTCTGCAGCCGTCCATGCGGTTCCCGCCGGCGCAGCCAGATGTTGATCGGTGCTGTGATGAGATGGAAGTGCTTCGATTGAGGGATGTATACGAGAAAAGAAAGCAGGATCAATAAATGCAGCCACCAAAACACGTAAAAAACAGCTTCCGCGGCGGCCGCAGGCAGCCAGGCGAATCCGGCGGCGATGGCTGACGAGACCGGGGCGTACCATGAAAACTCCAGCCCCATCCATACACGTTCGAAGCCTAACGACAAGAGCACGGAAACCATCAAGGCATAGATGAAAATCACAACGATGCCAGGTTTCCAACCCTTTTTTAATCGCGGCAGCTTCTCGATATAACGGCGGTATGCGGCGTACCCCATCGCGATGAGAATCGCGAGCGCGGTAAACTCTTGGAACCAGCCGAACAGCTCGTATGCAGGCAACGGCAGATGACCGCCGCGCGACAGCCCTTTGACGATCAGATCAATCGCCCCAAACTGCAACACGATAAACCCGTAAAACACAACAACGTGCATCAACCCGCTTTTGCGATCCTTCATCAGCTTCTTCTGCCCGAGCACTTGCGACCAGAATTCGCCTTGGGCTCCCCCGTGCCTAGCACGGAAGTCGAACGGCCGGCCAAGCCGCAGATACAGGTAACGACGGACTACAGCCTGATAGAACACGAATATGGCATATCCCGTAACGGCGGCAAACAGCAAAGCGTTTAGCGTAAGCCAAAACGTAACCATGAATATGCGTCCCTCCTTCGAACAATTCTTTTTGTGGAAAGAGATCGCTGATCGATAAAGTGTGTCAATGTGTGCGGGAATGCTGGTTCTGGCAGGACTAAGGGGTTCATTGATTTCACAACAGTCATAGCCGAAATGGAGATAAAGCTGAATTACTGGGATCAAAGTGTTAATGAGTGATGAGTTCCTAGCACGATTGAGGTTGGCCCTCGTACAAGTCAACAGGGTAAACGTTTACAACATGAAGTTAAATGAAAATCTTAAGGAACGTCCCTTGACAATCGGTGAGTTCTTCCCCTAAGATTAAGAAAATGAATGACGGTTCATTCAGTTGTTTTAAATTTTAGCATTGAGGTGGCTCGATGACAAGTAGGAAACAGGAAAAATTTGAAATGATCTTGGATGCAGCGGAAAAAGTCATTGCGGAGAACGGGTTCCACGGCTCCCAGGTCTCAAAAATCGCCAAAGAGGCTGGAGTCGCAGACGGCACAATTTATTTATATTTCAAAAATAAAGAGGATATCCTGATCTCCCTCTTCCAGGATCGGCTGGGCAAGCTTGTTGATCTGTTCCATCAGAACATCCGTGAAACGAGCACAGCCGAAGAAGCGCTGCGTAAAGTGTGCGAAATTCACTTCACCCATCTGGAGCAGAACGTAAATTTTGCGTACGTGACGCAAATCGAGCTGCGGCAAAGCTCCCTCGAACTGCGCAAGGCAATCGGCCTTGCGGTGAAGCCCTACATCACGCTCATCGAGCATATCTTGAAGAGAGGGATCGAGGAAGGCTCGTTTCGCGCCAACCTGGACACCAAGCTATCCCGTCAGCTGATCTTTGGAGCCTTGGACGAGGTCGTGACCTCCTGGCTGATCTCTGGTATGAAGTACTCTCTATCCGCTCAAGTGGAGAACACGGTAGACTTTTTCCTGCGTGCGATGAAGAAGTGAGCCCTTATTTCTGAGCAACACCCCACCTATCGGCTCTGCGCTAACGCTTGTGATCGACCTTATCAGAGGCAAAATCGGAATCTGCATCATATAACGCTTGTCACAGCGCTTATTTGCTGGTTTTTGAGGAATATCCCCCTCAAATCGTGCCATTAGCGTTACTGATCAGCGTTAGAAGTGAAATTCACTCCTTATCGCCCAAATAAGTGCGCTGGCAAGCGTTAGCATGAACTTGAGGCAGAACATTCTTGAAAGGAGTTGGCCCGCATGCATGTCGTTGTAATCCTGAAACAAACCTTCGATACGGAGGAAAAAATCGTCATCACCAATGGTAAGATTGGTGATGACGGCGTTAAGTTCGTCATTAACCCTTACGACGAATATGCGGTTGAGGAAGCGCTGCGCCTGAAGGAAGCCCATGGCGGCACGGTGACGGTCGTGTCGGCAGGGCCGGAAAGAGCGGCCGAAGCGCTGCGCACCGCCCTGGCGATGGGCGCTGATGAAGCGGTACGGATCGCCACAGAGACGATCGATACGGACGAATACGGCATCTCCCGCCTGCTCGCCGCCTACCTGCAAACGCTGAACTATGACCTTATCCTGGGCGGCAACTTCTCCGTGGACAACGGAGCCGGTCAAGTCGCCGTGCGGCTTGCCAAGCTGCTCTCGCTCCCCCACGTCTCGTCGATTACGAAGCTGACCGTAAACGGAGATCGGGCAACCGCCGTACGGGATGCGGAAGGCGACGCTGAAACATTGGAGGTGGCGTTACCCGCTGTTTTCACGGCCCAGCAAGGCTTAAACGAACCACGCTATCCGTCGCTCCCCGGAATTATGAGAGCAAAGAAGAAACCGTTCCGCGAATTGGCCCTCTCCGATCTTGGACTGAACGAAACCGACATCGCCCCCAAAACACGACGGCTTGGCCTCTCCCTGCCGCCGGCCCGCCAAGCTGGCAAGCTGCTCGCCGGTGCACCTAGCGAACAGGCAGCGGAATTGGTTCGACTGCTGCGCTCTGAAGCGAAAGTCATTTAACCCGAAGGAGGCGTTAATCATGAGCAAAACGTACGTGGTGATCGTCGAAACGAAGGATGGTAAGCTTCGCCAAGTCTCTTTGGAAGCGCTTCACGTTGCGAATGCGCTGCGAGGCGAAAGCGACCGGCTTGCGGCGGTGCTGCTGGGTCATCAGCTGGATGATGCCGCAGCCGAGCTGAGCCGTCATGTGGAGGGCCATGTGCTGGTCTTGGATCATGCCGAACTCCATGCTTATCAGCCGGAGCTGGCCTTTGAAGCGATACTGCAAGCCCTGGCCGTGCTGCCGGACGAATCGAGACTCATCCTGCTTGGACATACAGCCATCGGCCGCGATCTCGCACCTCAGCTGGCTGCCTGGCTTGATTGCGGGCAAATTTCTGACGTTACCGCCCTCACCAAGGACGGCGACAGTGTTGTATTTACGCGTCCAATTTATGCCGGGAAAGCCTTTGAGCAAAAAGAACTGGCAGACGGCAGCGGCATCGTGACCATCCGTCCAAACAACTTCCCCCCTGCAGCCCCAGCCGCTGCCTCAGGGACGCTCGTTCCGTTGGAGTTTACCCCGCCTGCAACGCTGCACACGATCCTCAAGGATGTGGTGCGCAAAGTGTCCGGCAAGGTCGATCTCACCGAAGCGAAGATCGTCGTATCCGGAGGACGCGGCGTGAAAAGCGCCGACGGCTTTAAAGTGCTGGAAGAACTGGCGGACACCCTCGGCGGCGCCGTCGGCGCTTCGCGCGGTGCGTGTGATGCCGGGTACTGCGACTATGCGCTGCAAATCGGCCAAACCGGAAAGGTCGTCACACCGGAAATTTATATCGCCTGCGGGATTAGCGGCGCGATTCAGCATCTGGCCGGCATGAGCCAATCGCGGATCATCATTGCCATTAACAAAGACCCTGAAGCGCCGATCTTCAAGGTAGCCGACTACGGCATCGTTGGCGATCTGTTCGAAATCGTTCCCTTGTTAACCGAGCAATTTAAAGAAGTCCTCGCTGAACAGACCTCCTAATATAAAAAAAAATGCCTGCATCACGTGATGCGGGCATTTTCCTCGTAAGGAATCAATAAAACATATTCAGGATCGACCGCAGTACCTTACCCATGCCGTTCGCTTTTTTCCGTTTTTTCACCGATCGCTTGGGAACGGTCATCCCTTCAAAGCAGTTAGGGTTGCCGGGTCTTTTCAACGACTGATGGAACTCTTTAATCTCCCGTTCACTTACGTAAAAATCTTGATAATTCATGGGATAACCTCCTTGCTTCCGGGGCTGGTAACGACCGCCCCTCTGCTTATTTCCATTATCTGCTTCAAAAGCAGGAAGAAAAAGAGTATACTATTCCAAAGTCATTTCCCCTTTTGCGTTTGCAAGGAGGACGGGGGCATGGAGGTGTGTGATCGTGTTAACCGCAGAGCGTTATTTGGCGCTGCTGAATCATTATGCGGAGGGAAGCGGCGATTCGGCAGAGCCTCGCGAAGTTGAGGTCGCGCTGGAGGATTTAACGAAGCTGTTTCATTGTACGGAGCGGAACGCCAAGCTGGTGATCCGCAAGCTGCAGGAGGAAGGTCTGATCGACTGGTCGCCGGGCCGAGGGCGCGGGCATCGTTCCCGTTTGGTATTTCGGGTGAACCGGGAAAATTTCTTGATCGACCTGGCCCAAAGGCTAGCGGAAAAAGGGGAATACCGCTTGGCCTTCGAATTCCTTCATCAGTACGAAGGCGATATCCATGCGCGGGAACGGTTCATTCAGTGGCTGAATGACCAGTTTGGAGCGGAACGACAGCTCGCCGCAGGTCAAAGCTGCCGGGACATCTTCCGCCTGCCTGTGTATAAAGCTCCGCTTACGTTAGATCCGGCCAAGCTGATTTACGACTTGGATTCCCATCTCGTTCGGCAAATCTTCGATCGGCTGGTGCAATACGATCAGACGAAGGGTCAAGTGACCGGCATGATCGCCCATCATTGGGATCATGATGAGACCGGTACGGCGTGGACGTTCCATTTGCGTAAAGGCGTGCGTTTTCATCATGGAAAAGAGCTCACCGCCGAGGACGTCGTTTTCACCTTTTCTCGGCTGCGGGAAGTCTCAACCAACCGCTGGTTGGTGTCGAGCGTAGACCGGATCGAGGCGCTGGATGCGCGAACCGTTGTGTTCCAGTTGCATCAACCAAATTGGCTGCTCCCCCGCCTGTTCTGCTCCTCATGTGCTTCCATCCTTCCTGCCGATTTACTCAGTAAGGACGAAACGGCATTTTGGCAGTTTCCAAGCGGCACTGGCCCGTTCCGGCTTACCCATTGGAGCTTGAACCGGATGGAGCTTGAGGTACATGCGGGTTATTTTCTCGGTCGACCTTATTTGGACGGCGTTACCCTGGTCTTTCTGCCCGACGATATTCCGAATTCCTCCAAGTTGAGATGGGAGCAACTGATCGTCAACGATTCACGGGTTCCCGCCCAAGCCGGGGACGATTGGAATCGAATCCAGACCTTAAGACGGGGCTGCAGCTTAATTTCCTGGAATCGTAACCGACTTGGACCGCAGCAATCGCTGGCGTTTCGGCAGGCGATTAACCTGGTGATTGACCGCCCTGGGTTGATCCGAACTACGGGGAAATCCGGATATCCGGCACGCAGCTTCCAGCCAACCGAGGAAACCACGCTGGGGGTTCATCGGCACGATCCGGCCGCCGCAAGGCAACTGCTGGAGGAAATAGGTTATATCGGCGAGCCGATCCGCTTGGCAGCCCATTATCTCGATAGAGAGGAAGCCGAATGGATCAAACTCCAATGCGATACGATCGGAATTCCGGTTGAGGTTGTGAATTATGAAAAAGGTGATATGGCAAGAACGGCTGCCCTGGAAGCCGCTGCCGTCCTGTTATACCTCGTCTTCGCCGAGGATGAGGTGTGCGAGTTGGAAAGCTTCTTGCAGGAAGACAGCTACATCCGTTTGCATATGCCGCCGGAATTAAGCCGCTGGGTGTTCGGCATGGTGGATGAAGTTTTTGCGTCCAGAAGTCCGGAGAAACGGCGGGTGTTGCTGCAGCAAATCGAAAATCGCCTGCAGGATGAAGCGCAGGTTACTTTTCTTGTGCACAGCATGTTGAACACGTATGTCCACCCTTCCATCCGCGGTGTTGCGATCAACAACCTCGGCTGGATGGACTTTAAGGACATCTGGCTGACCTCCACAGCGGGGTGAGTCCCCTAAAAAAAGCGTCTGGCTGTTGAGCCAAACGCTTTTTGTATTAATTAACCTTCATTCGGTTGTCAATCGGCCCAAACTCCTTGTCGCCAGCCGGAGCCTCAATGTTGCCAAACGGCATTTGCGCAATTAGCTTCCAGCTTTCCGGTACGCCCCATTCCTTCCGCATTTCCTCGTCGATTAAAGGGTTATAATGCTGGATCGAAGCGCCTACGCCTTCGTCCGACAGGGCTGTCCAAACGACATATTGTAACATGCCGTTTTGCTGCGCCCAAACCGGGAAGTTCTCGGCGTATAAGGCAAACTGCTTCTGCAACCCTTCGATCACCATCTGTGTGAATGGAACCTCCCTTAATATGCCCCCAATAGACGTAAATCCAACCCATCCCGAAGCAGCTTCCGTTTACTCGCTGATGAGCTTTAAACCCACGGCTGCGCCTAAAATAAAGGCAATAAACAGCAGCCTCCGCCACTCGCGGGATTCGCCATAGAGCAGCATCCCGGCGATCGCGCTTCCCGCTGTACCGATTCCCGTCCACACCGCATACGCCGTCCCCATGGAAATGGTTCGCATCGCCAAGGTCAGAAACAGGAAGCTGAGCAAAAAACCGCCGGCCATCCAGGCATACGCACCTAGGCTCTTACGGGTGTTGATTTTGTTAATCCCGATCACGCCCAGCACCTCGCCAAATCCGGCAAAAACAAGCAGTATCCAATCCATCGGTTAAGCTCCCCCTTCCGTCTGCTTCTCTCCATCGGTCACCAGCTTCAAGCCGATAACGCCGACCAGCAACAGCAAAATGAGCAGCAGCTTAGCCCAGCGGAACGGTTCCCCAAACAACGCCATCTCCGCGATCACCGTACCTGCCGTGCCGATGCCCGTGAATACGGCATAGACCGTGCCAATCGGAAGCCGCCGTCCGGATAAGATCAGTAAGTACATGCTCATCACGATACAAACCGCCGTCGCTCCCCAGCCGAGCGCATCCCCGGCGTGCTTCAAGCCGATCACCCATCCAATCTCAAATAAGCCGGCAACGCCGACCCACCCCCAATCACGTTTCATGCTGCATGACTCACTCCTTTATGCAAAAAATAAAACCCGAAAGATATCAACAAACGATATCTCCCGGGCTTTTGTCCCTCCGTGTCCACGACATGATAAAGTGCCGCGCGTTCCCTCTTGGACCAGTCCGGCCGGTGTATCCGCCGCGGAACCCTAGGGAACAATTCGATAGCTATCTTAACCGATTCCTGCTGCAGGGTCAAGAAGTACCGATAATTTTAAGTATACAAAACTATACTATAGAACAATTTTGTGCGTACTTGTAAGTTGTAATCCGATCGACTAACATGGATATTGACTGAGGTTTATTCCATAACATTCTAAAAGCAAGAGAAGGAGTGATAGAGAATGAGCGCCCAACTATTTACCCCGTATACGATCAAACAGGTTACGTTTAAAAACCGGATCGTCATGTCCCCCATGTGCCAATATTCTTCCCACAACCGAGACGGAAAAGTCGAGGATTGGCACCGGGTTCACTACGCGTCCCGCGCCGTTGGCGGCGTTGGCTTGATCCTTGTCGAAGCGACGGCCGTCTTACCAGAAGGACGGATTTCGTATCGAGATCTTGGCATCTGGAGCGATGAACACATCTCCGGATTGAAGGAGCTCGTTGACCTTGTGCATCGTAACGGCGCCAAAATTGGGATTCAACTCGCCCATGCTGGACGGAAAGCGGAGCTCGAGGAAACGATTCTAGCGCCGTCTGCCATTCCGTTTCCGGAGAAAAAAACGCCTAAGGCCGCGGATGCCGAGGATATCCGGCGGATTGTGGAAGGTTTCCGCGACGGGGCACGCCGCGCGAAGGAGGCCGGTTTTGACGTCATTGAGATCCATGGGGCCCATGGGTATTTGCTGAACGAATTCCTTTCTCCGGTGACCAACCATCGGGAAGACGAATACGGCGGAAACGCCGATAACCGTTACCGGTTGTTGAGCGAAGTGATCGAGGCAGTAAATTCGGTTTGGTCCGGTCCGCTGTTCGTCCGGATCTCGGCGAATGAATACGATCCGCAGGGCAATTCGCTGGAGCAATATATCAACTATGCCCGCCGAATGAAAGCGCAAGGCGTGGATCTGATTGACTGCAGCTCTGGCGGGTTGGTTCCGGCACAAATTCAAACGTTCCCGGGATATCAAGTGAACCTGGCGGAACAAATCCGCCGCCAAGCTGAGGTTGCCACCGGTGCCGTTGGTTTAATCACGGACCCTTCCCATGCGGAAGAAATTCTCGGCAACGGGCGGGCAGATCTGGTGCTGTTAGGCCGCGAGCTGCTTCGCAACCCTTATTGGGCGTACGAGGCTGCCAAAGCCCTGAACACGACGTTAGAGCGCCCGGTTCAATACCAAAGAGCTTAAAACGGACCAGTGTTGGAGGCCCGTTTTCGCGATTGGCGAAGGCGGGTCTTTTTGCTTGGCATTGGCCTGGCTGGTTATGATCAAAACCTGACTTGGTTTTCCCGAAGCAGAGTTTTATAATTTGAAGAGTGAATTTGTCCACGGACCAAGGAGTTGTTCTTGATAGATGCTAAATCGTCCTCATCCCCAAATTTTGATCATGACGGCGGTAGAAGCCGAACAGCAGGCCGTCCTGCGCGGACTCGCCGGCTATGAAGGCACTGATGTGCAGCTGGCGGGAGTTGGCCCGGCGTCGGCGGCAGCGGCGACAGCGGCCGCGCTGGCTCGCGCCGGCCAAACCGCCGGCGGCCCGTACAGCCTCGTCCTCAGCGCCGGGATCGGCGGCGGATTCACCGAGGTCGCCGGCGTTGGCTCGCTGGTCGTCGCGAGCGAAATTATCGCCGCCGACCTCGGTGCGGAGACGCCGGACGGCTTCGCCAGCGTGGACGAGCTGGGCTTCGGCTCGCCCCGAATCGCCGTGGCGGACGAGCTGGCGGCTCGCTGGGCTGCGGCGCTGCGGGAGGCCGGGCTGCCGGTCCACCACGGCCCGATCCTGACGTTATCCACCGTCACAGGGACGGCGGAAACGGCACGCCGGCTTGCCCTGCGTTACCCCGGCGCTGGCGCCGAAGCGATGGAAGGCTTTGGCGTGGCCGAAGCCGCCCGCCAGTTCGGCGTTCCCGTGCTGGAACTGCGCGCCATCTCTAACGCCGTAGGTCCAAGGCAACGGGAACTGTGGAAAATCGGCGATGCTCTGCAAGCTTTAGAGCAAGCTTGTGCTAAACTACCGGAGGTGCTGCAATCATGAAAATCGCTTTTTCGCCTTGTCCTAACGATACCTTTGTGTTCCACGCCTGGGTCCACGGGTTAATCCCGGGAGCTCCTGAGCTCGATGTCACCTATGCGGATATTGATATTACGAACGGTTGGGCGGCTTCCGGCACCGGACCTGAGGTGCTGAAAATTTCCTACGCGGCTCTCCCTTGGGTGCTGGACGAGTACGCACTGCTCCCGTGCGGCGGAGCGCTGGGCCGCGGCTGCGGGCCGCTCGTATTAACGGCGAAGGCATGCTCGCCTTCCGACCTGTCGGGCCGCCGCGTTGCGGTTCCAAGCGAACGATCCACCGCGTACCTGCTGTTTCGGCTCTGGGCAGCAAAGCATGTTCCCGGCGGCGTCGGCGAGATCGTCGTCATGCCGTTCGACGAGATCATGCCCGCCGTTCAACGCGGCGAATTGGATGCGGGTCTGGTGATCCATGAAGCACGTTTTACTTATCAAAATTACGGACTGCACCTGCTTCAAGACCTGGGCAACTGGTGGGAATCCGATACGGGCTTGCCGATTCCCCTCGGTGCAATCATCGCCCGCCGGTCGCTGGATCTGGCCGCAATTGCCCGCTGGACACGGGAATCCGTGGAATACGCCTGGGCGCATCCGGAATCTTCGGCGAAGTATGTGATGAGCCATGCGCAGGAAATGTCGCCCGAGGTGCAGAAAGCGCATATCGGACTGTACGTGAACCAATATACAGCGGATTTAGGTGAGGACGGCTACGCGGCCATCCGCGGTTTGCTGGACCGGGCGGCCGCCGAAGGCTTGGTGCCGAAGATCGATCCGGCCAAGCTGAATGCCAGCTGGTGAGTGTAAAGAATCCATCAAAAAACAAAGAAGGAGCCGAATCTCGACTCCTTCTTTCTTTTGTTGGGTGCAACTTTACGCCCCTCCCCCAAACCGTTTGCGATACCCGCACTTCCTGCATAGCTCCTCGACGGCTTCGCGCCGGGAGAAGCCTTCGTACAAGCGGTTCGCTCGCTCTCCTTCCACAATCTCCGAAAATGGCGTTTGGTACACATTCCCAAGATTGATGATCCCTTCCCCATCCAGACAGCAAGGAATAACCGTGCCGTCCACGAGAATTCCGGCCTGGTTGCGCAGCGCATGGCAGAAGCCTTTGCCATCGTCCTCCGGAGCCCGCAAATCCGGCCAATCGAATTCGTAATCTTGGTTCAAGTAAATCCGCTCGGCTAATTTAACCCCGCTTCCGGGTGTGACCTTCTCCTCGATCCGATAATCTAGGTTGAATTCTTGCTCAATGATGGCAAGCGTCTCCCGGTTACGCATCCGTTGCAGGTTCGTCTCGTTATCCTGGGTCAAATTCCACAGGCGGAACGAAACGATCAAATCGGACGCAGCTACTGCCTCACGGACGAAGGACAACACGTTCCGCAAATACCCTTCCCGGTCGGTCGAACCTTCATGTCCGTCGAAGCTGTGCAACGAAAAATTCATCTGCCGCAGCGCCGGCTTGCCGAGCAGCTTATGACGCACCTTGGGGAGCAGCGTGCCGTTCGTGGTGATGTTGACCTTAAACCCTTTTTCGTGGCTAATGTCAAGCAACTGGTCGATCTTGGGGTGCAGCAGTGGCTCGCCTTTGACATGAAAATAAATATAGTCCGTATGCGGCTTGATGTCGTCCAGAATCTTGCGGAAGTCCTCAACTTTGATAAACTGCGCCTGGCGATGGGTCGGCGGACAGAAGCTGCAGGCCAGGTTGCAGATGCTGGTCGTTTCGATATAAAACTTTTTGAATTTTTTCATGGTGACCTACTTCATTTAAATTTTAGTTACTGTCTTATTCTATCAATGAATCGCGGTTAATAAAAGATCATGTGGTCTTTGTCCGCTTTATAGTAATCCAGTCGGTCTTGTAACGTTCCGGTATGGAATTCGAACATATGCCCGTCCGGGTCCAGAAAATAAATCGACTTTTTGTCGCGCTGATCTCTTTCACGCCCTGGCAGCACTTCAACGTTTAATTCCCGGAGCCGGTTCTGAAAGGCCTCGAAATCCCCCTCATCGATCGAAAAAGCGATATGCGTATATGTACGATGCTGCTTGTCCCGCGGAATGTCTTCCTGATTTAAGGCGATCCACAGCCCGTTCAGGTCGAAATAGGCAAGCTTATGTCCTTTCACCAGGGGAGTCGCTCCAAAGACCTGCTCATAGAACGCCATGGATCGATCCAAATCCAATACGGAGAAACAGAAATGATTAATGCCATTAATTTTCATACCAATCCTCCTACTCTATCAAACAGACCGTGACAAGGCCCTGCCCCCTGCCACGACGAATTTTCATGCTGCTTCGCATTTTCCTAGTTCAGGACGTGGCTTTGGCGGTGATTCGCACGTTTTCCACTATAATCGGCGTGCCTGCCCCTATCATATCCTGCCCCAGCAACAACGTCAAAGACTCCGGCTCCAGTACAAACAATCTGCCTTCCTGCAGCATGCCATTGATAAATAAGTTGGTATAGGACCCTCCACCGATCCCGGCAAAAACCGCAGGCGTTTCCCCCTCGTCATCCGTAAATTGATTGGCAGGGATGTGAACGGTCCCGGTCAAATCGGCAAGCGGCGCAAAAAAGTAACGGAAAACTGTAGAGGTAACCCGAATATCGCCTGCAGGCAGTCCTGGTGGTCCGGGCTTTCCCCGCTCGCCTTGTGGACCTGTTAGCCCCATTGGCCCGGCTGCTCCTGGCTCGCCCTGCGGCCCTGGCGGTCCCATCGGACCGGCACTTCCCGGAGCGCCCTGCTGTCCTGCGGGTCCCAACGCTCCAGTTGCTCCCCGCATTTCGGCCAGATCCTCCGCAACTCCACCAGGAAACGGCATAAGATTCTTCGCGCGTACCAAGCGCTCATACTGCCGAAGTAACCGGCGGTAGCGGTGCAGGAGCCGTGCCGCTCGCAGATAACGAAGCCGCAGTGCATGCACGACCCGCTTCCGGCGCCGCTGACGCGAGCATGCCTGGCAGTGCTTTACCTTATGGGCTTGATACCGCCGTTTGTTCATGCGCGTTGCCTTTTTGCGCGCACCTCTTGCCGCTCCCATTCACCGCTTCCCCCTGGCCAGATGGCTCTTCAACTCTTACTTACCTATCCTATGAATAACCCGTCTTTGGCGCTTGGGCAATTGGCTTCCCCCGCCGTCCAAAAAATCCACATTCAACGGAGGTTGTCAGCCCTGTCACTTAACAAAGTTGCATCATTATATATGATGTATCGGACACTCTCGATACCCTCAAAGATTAGGAGGTGATGATAGATGCCTGTAATTAAACCCGTATTTACGGCAGTAGCATCGGCTCCAGTCGCCTCTGGAGGTGAAGTTACAACCGTAGTAACGCCGACAGTCACCCGTTACTTCGCCACGTTAACAGCCGACATGATCGGCGCTACCGAAACGACCATTCCTGCCGCCAGCTTCGTCGACGATGCCGACGCACCGATCACGGAACTGCCTGAGCTCACCGGTACCGATTATTTCAACGTTTACATTAACGGCGTACTTCAACAATCCTCGTTGTCAACGCTGACCACGGCCAGCCTCGTGCTCGACACCGTGGATTTGATCGCAGGTGTTCCCGTTCAGATTGAAGTGGGCAGCTTCAGCAACGTCGTTTCCACAATTACAACCCCGCCAACAATTTCGGCGCCCACCATTACGATTATCACGTAATCTGTATTGACGAGTTGTCCCCTCATAGCATAAAATGTTGCCAATGACAACGCAATAAGGCGATGGAGTTCGCCTAAACCGCTCGTTTGAGCTGATGACTCCTACCAGACTCTCTGGTAGGAGTCTGTCTATTTTTTCAGGAGGTAGAGCACATTGAACATCCTTGCATTAATTGTGGGTGGCTTACTCGGAACCCTGCTCCGGTACGGACTGTCCCTCTGGATTCCAAACATTGGAACTTTTCCACTTTCGATCCTGCTCATCAACTGGGCCGGTTGCTTATTTCTCGGCTGGTTGTTTACCGTCGCTGCCCTGCGAAAGATCCATCCCAGTATACGCATCGGGGCAGGTACGGGATTTGCCGGTGCATTTACGACGTTCTCCACCTTCACGGTCCAGACCGTTGATGCGATACATACCGGACATCTGGCTGCGGCAGTCGCCTATCTGTTGACCAGCTTGATCGGCGGTCTTCTGATGGCTTGGGCTGGAGTCCGCTTAAGTCAAAAACAACAGGCTCCTAAGGCAGGGGACTCCGCATGATCGGCATCGTGGGACTTGGCGGGATTCTCGGCACGCTCCTTCGTTACTATTTAGGACAATGGATCTCATCTCAAACCGCCCCTCGCGGCTCGCAATTTCCTTGGGGAACGTGGGTAATCAATCTCAGCGGCAGCCTCCTGCTTGGCGTCCTAGCCGGACTCCACACACGGCAGGCTATCCCTGACTGGGGCTGGTTGATGCTGGGAACTGGATTTTGCGGTGCCTACACGACGTTCTCCACCTTTGGATATGAAACGATCACCTTAATTAACAAGGGGCAAAAACAAAAGGCGGCCGTATATGTGCTGACCTCGGCTTTGCTCGGCGCGGCTTGCGCATGGTTGGGAAGCTGGCTTGTCTCAACTTAACGATCCTACATTACAAAGGCATCGGCCCGTATAACGATCAAGCGTCCCGGCGCCAGCATATAATGCAGCAAATCCGCGAATATGCGAGAAAAGGTGATATCTATTGGCCAGTTTTCGTAGAGCTTATTTGCTGAAACAGCGCATTGCCGGGAAGATGCTGAAGATGAAGGGAGTCCATGGCGTTGGCGTCGGCTTGCGGGACCCGAAACGCCCCAAACGCGGCGCAGCGATCATCGTATATGCCGATCCCCTGACCACAGCCGCTGCCGCCAAACAAAACAAGTCAACCCGCACCACAGCATTACCTCGTTATCTAAAGCCTCGGGCTGGCGTGCCGTTTCGTATCGTCCGTTCCCCTAGGTTCTGCAAACGGGCAGGTAATGGGAACGGCGGCAGGTTCACGCGCCGAATTCGCCCGGTTATGGCCGGCTACAGCGTTGGCACATCGGACTCCTCCGGCACGGTTGGTTTGATCGTCAGCGGCGATGCTTCCGGATGCCAACGCTTGATCCTTAGCAACAACCACGTCCTCGTCGATAATAATACCCGGCGATTCTCTGCCACGCTGCAACCGGGAGGTGCTGATGGAGGGACTATCGCTAAGGACCGCATCGGTCAGCTGGACCGTTTCGTCAAGCTGAGCCGGAAACGGGCAAATTATATCGACGCAGCTACCGCCAAACCTTTGAGACGTTCTTTGCTGAAGCCAGCCTATGCTGTCTTTGGGATCGTCCCGGGCCATGTGCGATCCTATAAAATCGGTGATCGACTTAAGAAGGTGGGTCGCACGACAGGGGTTGTAACCGGTACGGTGGAATCAATCCATACCGATGTGCAGGTCGATTACGGGGATTACGGCAATTTAGGGATGATTACCTTCAAGAACCAAAGCGTGATCCGCGGCAAACGCCCCGTTTCCTTGGAAGGCGATTCCGGCTCGGTGTGGCTGACGAGGAAAGGCAATCTTGCGACTGCGGTGAATTTTGCCGGATCCGAAAACGGATTGCTGTCCATCTCCTATCCCATTGAATGGTTTATGCAGGTGTTTGGCGCGCGGGTAGCAAAGCCCGGTTCAGGGCGGCTGCTTCGATCCGGGCGGGGCAACAGTAAGAAATTTATGTGCATCCGGCCGTTGCCGGCGAAGCTGGTCCAATCCCTCCGTCCGATTACGGCGTCTCCCCGCCCGCTCCGTCGGAGGACCACATAAGAAAAACGTCTATCGACGTACATTCAAAGTAGACAGACCGCGTTTAGAGGAAATTTTTCTTGCGATATCAGGATGCCAATCCTGATATCTTTAAAAAAAGCTCCCTAAGGGAACCCTTAGGGAGCTTACCATGTTATTCCATAAAATCTTTCAGCCGCTTGCTGCGGCTTGGATGCCGAAGTTTGCGCAGCGCTTTGGCTTCGATCTGGCGAATCCGTTCGCGCGTAACACCAAACTCCTTGCCAACCTCTTCCAATGTCCGCGTCCGGCCGTCATCCATACCAAAACGCAGCCGAAGGACATTTTCCTCACGCTCGGTCAGTGTATCCAACACTTCTTCCAGCTGCTCCTTCAATAATTCATAGGCCGCAGCTTCTGCCGGAGCCGGAGCATCGTGATCTTCGATAAAATCGCCGAGGTTCGAATCGTTCTCTTCCCCGATCGGCGTTTCCAACGATACCGGTTCCTGAGCGATTTTCATAATCTCCCGCACCTTATCCGGCGTCAAATCCATCTCCTTCGCAATCTCCTCCGGAGTCGGCTCGCGTCCGATCTCCTGAAGCAGCTGCCGAGAGACACGGATCAGTTTATTAATGGTTTCCACCATATGCACCGGTATTCGGATCGTTCGGGCTTGGTCTGCTATCGCACGGGTAATCGCTTGACGAATCCACCAGGTGGCGTAAGTACTGAACTTGAACCCTTTCGAATAATCGAACTTCTCCACCGCTTTGATCAGGCCCATATTGCCCTCTTGAATCAGGTCCAGGAAAACCATCCCGCGCCCAACATAACGACGGGCAATGCTGACCACCAATCTGAGATTCGCTTCAGCCAATCGGCGCTTCGCTTCCTCATCCCCGTTCTCGATGCGCTGCGCAAGCTCGATTTCCTCCTCTGCGGATAACAGAGGCACGCGCCCGATTTCCTTCAGATACATTCTGACCGGGTCATCGATTTTAATTCCTGGCGGTAACGTCAGATCATCGGTGTAATCCAATTCATTATTCTTCAAGTCCTCTGTCATCTTCCAGACCCCCACCCTAAAAATTAAATGCGAAAACCACTCTATATCTCTAAAACCGTAAATCCATTTGACAAATGATTGATTTTATGCTATTATTGAGGAGATTATTGCGTGAGTTTTTTGTGATTGGCTATCCGTCATTTTACCACAGTTCATTAGTTTATACAACAATTAATTTATTTTTTTATTTTGTTCGCAGAACGAGACGCTGATCCTTAGGGATCAGCGTTTTTTGCATTTTCTTATTTTCTAAATCGATATTAAGACCGATCTTCCCATGCTCGTAACAATGCCCCTTGAAAAATTTCCAACGGCTGTGCCCCCGACACCGCATACTTACCGCGCAGCACAAAGAACGGTACGCCGCGAATCCCAAGTCTTCTTGCTTCGTTCTCATCCTCGCGGACAGCGTCGGCATACGTATTTTGCTCCAGCACTTCCCGGACGGCTGTGCCTTCCAAGCCAACCTCTTCCGCCAAACGAACCAGTGTTTCCCGGTCCCCGATATGCAGCGAATCCGTAAAATAAGCCCGGAACAACCGCTCCGTCATCTCCTTCGCCTTGCCCTGCTCTCCGGCATAATGCGCTAATCGATGAGCATCAAACGTATTTGTAGGAATGATCGTATCAAAGTTATACGTTAACCCTTCCGTTTGAGCCTGCTGCGCAACATTGCGGTTTGATTCCTGCGCCTGCTCCAGGCTGAGGCCGTATTTCACCGCTAACAATTCATGGATGCTCGACTCCGTATCCTTAGGGGCACCCGGATCCAGTTCAAAGCTGCGGTAAACGAGTTCGATCTCATCCCGATGACCAAATAATTCCAACGCCCTTTCCAGGCGACGCTTGCCGATGTAGCAAAACGGACAGCCAAAGTCCGACCACACTTCGATTTTCACATCAATCTCCTCCTTTTTTTGCGCAAGGTCCTTACTGGATCAGACCTCATTCGCGAGCCTGCTCAAGCCGCCCCATCCCAATCACAATCATATGGGATTTCCTTGCGTTTATGCAGCACCTCCTCCCGCAAGATGTGACTTGCTTGTCCAAGGCAGCTATAATAAACGAGAAGGATATATTTCCACATGAGGTGATTGCTATGAAAGTTACTTATTTGGGACATTCCTGCATCCTGGTGGACACAGGGAAGCATCGTTTGATCATCGATCCATTTCTCACCGGGAATCCGGCGGCCGCAGCCTCAGCCGATGACATTCAAGTCGATTACGTGCTTCTGACCCATGGTCATTCCGATCACATCGCAGATGCGGAAAGCATCGCCCGGCGAAACAACGCGCCGATTATCGCCATTGTCGAGCTGGCCGATTATTTTGCTGGCAGCGGACTGCAAACGGTCGGCATGAACCTTGGCGGCTCCCGCACGTTCCCGTTCGGTAAATTAAAATGGGTGCCTGCGCTGCACAGCTCGTCCGTCAACCAAAACGGCGTAAATGTATATCTTGGCGTGGCGGCAGGGATCCTGCTCGATATTGACGGAACAGCCATATATCATGCCGGAGATACCGCCCTGTTCAGCGATATGAAATTGGTCAGCTCCCGCGGCCCGGTCGATCTCGCATTCCTGCCGATTGGAGACCATTTTACCATGGGACCGGAGGATGCTCTGACCGCGGCTGAATGGATTGGCGCCAAGCACGTTGTCCCTGTGCATTACAATACGTTTGATGCAATCGCCCAGGACGGGGAACGATTTGTCGCAGATCTCGCACGTATCGGCATTACAGGTCATGCCTTGAAGCCGGGCGATTCTCTGGACAACTTCTAATTAAACGGATGAACAGCAAAATTGTTGCGGATCTGCAGCAATTTTGCTGTTTTTTAATCCGCCAGCTCCTTCCCCCGCGTCTCGGTCCCCAGCCAAAACACCGCCAGTGCCCCAATGACGATTGTCACGAAGAACATCCAGAAGATTCCCCCGATGGCGACGTGGCGAGCGACCAGCATGCCGACCAAGTACGGAGCGATGATACCGCCGATCCGTCCAAAGGAAGCGGCCAAGCCGACTCCGGTCGAACGCACCCGCGTCGGGTACAATTCCGGGGTATAAGCGTACATGCCGCCCCATGCCCCAAGATTAAAGAAGGATAAGCAAATCCCAGCGGCAATCAGCATTCCCTCACTAGTCGCATTTCCAAACCAGGCCGCGCTGGCTGCGGTGAGCAGCAAATACAGCACCAGCACAAATTTACGCCCAAACTTTTCAATGAAATAAGCGGCCGTGAAGTATCCCGGTAATTGTGCCAGTGTCATGATCAGCACGTATTCAAAGCTTTTGACCAGACTGAAGCCTTTCAGCACCATCACCGAAGGCAGCCACAGAAACATGCCGTAATACGAAAAGACGACGGTAAACCACAAAATCCAAAGCATCACAGTCGAACGACGGTGCGGGGAAGCCCAAACGGACTTAAACCTATCGCTGAAGGAAGGCCCTCGTCCTTGATGATGACCCGTCTGCGCTTTAAATCGGGCCGGCTCCTGGATTGATTTGCGCAAGTACAGCGCATATAACGCAGGTATGGCACCGATGATAAAAGCGGCCTGCCATCCGTAATCCGGGATGACGAAATACGAGATCAACGCCGAAGCGATCCATCCGGCAGCCCAGAAGCTCTCCAGCAGCACGACGGATCTTCCGCGTTCCTGTACCGACACCGATTCGGATACCAGTGTGGAAGCGACCGGCAGCTCCCCGCCAAGTCCAAAGCCGGCAATAAAGCGAAGCAAACAAAGCATGGCAAAGCTAGTAGCGGCAGCTGACAAACCGCTGGCGATGGAGAAAATCAACAGCGTCCACAGGAGCACGGATTTGCGGCCAAACTTGTCCGCCATATAACCGGCAATCGCTGCGCCAAACGCCATCCCTACGGAGTTGATCGCCGTAAAGAAGCCGGTCTGCTGCGGCGTTAAGCTCCATTCCACCGCAAGGGCAGCAGCGATAAACGAAATGATCCCGACGTCCATGGCATCAAACATCCAGCTGAGCCCGGCGCTGAGCAGCAGCTTCCGCCGTGCTGCCGCGGGTTTTCCTGATAAAGCCTGTTCCTGAGTATTCAAACGACTCGCCCCCTATCCAATCTTATTCTCTCTGTAGCTTATCCCGGAAAGCGGTCGATCCATGCTAAGGTCTCATGCCTTCTTTCGTCTTGGATAGGAACCGGTTGCGAATGACAAAGGCGACGCCCAGCACAAGCAAAAATAGGGCGTAGGAGAGAATCAACTCCTGAAGATTCACCCCCGGAAACACAATCGATGCGCTTAAGATCCCGAACAGCCAAATGCTTGACAGATTCCCAACCAGGTTGGACCAGACATAAGAACGGAGCTTTAAATTCGAAACCGCCGACATAAACGAAATGAGATTGTTTGGCATAATCGGAATCGTGCGGAGAAAGATCACTGCCCACACCCCATAGCGGTCCAGCCCTTTTTGCCATTTTTCGTATTTTTGCAGCTTAGCCAACCACCTGCGGTTAAACCAATCAGCAAAAAAATATCTGCACATCAGGTAAACAACCATCCCTGCCGCCGTACCGGCAATCCAACTGGCTAATAAACCGTTCGCAATCCCCAGCAGGGAGAGATGCAACATCACGATCGTGGCAAACGGAAAAAAACCAAAAACTCCCTGCACAACGGCGAGTGGGATCGTAAAAAGCAGGATGGAGTACCCGCCTAACTGAGTCGTCTCCAAAAACCAGTCCGTGATTTCCTTAACCCATTCGTTCAAATGATTTGATCCCCATTCCCCAAAAGCATATTAAGCCTCAACAACCCGTTTCCCCAAAATAACGAGATCCCGTTCCACGCCGTCTAAATTGGCCACGCGGGGCAAATGCGCCCAACGCTCGAAGCCGAATTTACTAAGGAGCTTAAGGCTCGGCTCGTTGTGACCAAACACAAACCCAAGCAGCGTATGGACACCAATCTCAGGGCAAATCGCAAAGGATCGATTTAACAAGATCCCTCCGATTCCGCGGGAACGGTAGGCTTCTGTGATATAAATACTGATCTCGGCCGTGCCGTTATAGGCCGGTCGCCCATAGAAGGACTGAAAGCTGAGCCAGGCGATGACCTTCCCCCCGGATTTCATAACCAAAAGCGGCCGGAAATCGGGCGAATGCTCATCAAACCACTTCCGTCTGGCGTCAACGGTCACCGGCTCCAAATCGGCGGTAACCATGCGTCCAGCGATCGTTTCATTGTAAATCGCCACGATCGCCGGCAAGTCCTCAAGCGTTGCATCTTCAATGGTATAGTCGAAATGTTCCGTCATATGTACATGCTCACAGTCCTTGAATAATTTTGTTATACATAGCTCTGCCTTCACCTGCTGTGGCTGTTCCTCGAGCATTCAGAATATCGATAAATCGCCGTCCCGAATTCAAGCTGCCGCCAAATGATTTCTTCCATTCTCTTTCCTCCTACTCCGTTTCATGCTTGATTTGCACGTAGTGTTCCACGGTAGGCATGGGATCGTAGAATGGATGAAGCAGCGCTTTCCATTCCTCATATTCCGGAGATTGACGGAAACCTACCTCATGTGCGGAAATGGATTGCCAACGCACGAGCAGAATATATTTATTCTCCGTCTCTACGCATTTATGGAGCTCATGTCCAAGATAACCGGACGCCCGGCTGATGATTTTGGAAGCCTTCCGGAAGTGGCTTTCGAAATCATTAATCATTCCGGGCTTCACTTGCAGCTGAGCTACTTCAAGAATCATCCTCTGCATCCCCTCCGTTCAACTGATTATAGCACGGACTTAATGCTTTATGAATCCAAATTGCGGCAATTGAGCCTTCCCCCATGGCCACGCTAACCTGTTCCGCATGAAGTCCTAGATCCCCAGCCACCCACACGCCGGGGACGTTCGTCTGCTTTGTGCGGGGGTTGACCTCCACATGACGGTTCTCGGAAATGCGTACGCCAAGTTGAGCGGCTAATCCAGAATGAACCTCATTGCCGCCAAACGCAATAAATCCCCGTTCTGCTGTAAAGCTCCGGCCATCCTGTAATTTCACGCTGCGGATAAAGCCTTCGGATTGTTGGACTTCGGCGATGGTCCCTTCCTCGTAGCGAATCCCCTGTTCCTCCATTTGCTTCAGGAGCGACGCAGCGACAGATGTCTGTTCATGATTAATGTAGGTTAAATCGCGGGTCCGCTGGATGAGCAGCAGCGCCATCTTGGCACCGGTGTCCCCCGCCCCCATTAATACCGTTTTCCGCCCCTCAATTTCGTACCCATCACAATCCGGACAGACATAGACGCTTAGCCCAAGCGTTGGAACCAAACCGGGGACATCGGGATAACGGTCCAGCACACCGGTCGCCAGCAGCAGGGTTCGACCTGAATACGTTTGGCCGCTTAATGTTTTTACCTGAAATCCCTCATCCCGTTTCTTCGCTTCGGTTACTGTGTCTTGCACAAACTTTACGCCATAAGACGCCGCTTGCCGTCTCCCCCGACTGCGCAGTTCTTCCCCGGAAATACCTTCCGGGAACCCCAGCAGGTTATGATATTGCCGGCATAACGTGGATCTTCCATAACCCGCGTCAATAACCAGTACGTTGTGGACCGAGTACCGGCCTAGCTGAATAGCGGCTTGTAATCCGGCAATACCGCCGCCAATGATCATGCAATCGTAGTTTGTGGTTTGAGTCATGTTGTTGTCCCGCTTTCCGTAGCTATTAATTGACATCGTTAATTTGGTGTATAGCCGCTTTCCCGTTAGGAGAAATTAGAGCGTAAAACAAGGAGGTGAAAGGGTTGGACAAGTTTCTCGTCAAATTACTTGGAAATGGAATTATCGTCATCGTCATGGTAATGCTCTTAAGCAACGCCTCATTCATCTCAGCGCTGCTGACAGCCTTAGCGTTGTCTATTCTAGCCTATTTATTCGGGGATCTTTTCATCCTTCCGCGAACGAACAATGGGATCGCAACCGTTGTAGATGCGTTTCTCGTCTTTATCTTCCTGTGGGCGATTTCCGCCAACGCGGAATGGACGTTATCTCTTGGCGAAATCCTTGCCATTACCATTGTGATGGGCGTATTTGAATGGTTCTTGCACGCTTGGATGCTGCGCGACGGCATCCGCAGGGACAGCAGCGTACGAGTGCGCGATGCTCGTTAAAAGACAACAAAGAGCGCGAGTACAAGGGAATCCTCCCTTTGCACTCGCGCTTTGTGTACAGGTATAGTTGCAATTTAACTGCCCAGCATCACGCGATCATCGGACAGCTTGTGGCCGCTGATGCGTTCGAATTCGCCTAGCAGCCGTTCGATCGTTAACTCGCGTTTATTCGTTTCATCCACATCAAGGATGATCCGCCCGCCATCCATCATGATGAGGCGGTTACCCAACCGGATCGCTTGCTCCATGTTGTGGGTGACCATCAACGTGGTCAGCTTCAATTCGCTGACGATCTCCTGCGTAAGCTTCGTCACCAGCTCAGCACGGGCTGGGTCCAGTGCAGCAGTATGCTCGTCTAGGAGCAACACCTGCGGCTCGGTAAACGTTGCCATCAGCAGGCTGAGCGCCTGGCGTTCCCCGCCCGACAATGTACCGACCTTGGCGCGCAGCCGGTTCTCCAATCCAATGCCCAGCCTGCGCAGCTGCTCCTGGAACATCGCCCGGCGCTTCGCGTTCACCCCCAGCGCAAGGCCACGCGCCTTCCCGCGAGAGTAAGCCATCGCCAGGTTCTCCTCGATGGTCATATGCGGTGCAGTACCGGCCATCGGGTCCTGAAACACACGGCCAATCCACTTGCTGCGTCGATGCTCTGGAAGATGGCTGATGTCGACGCCGCCAAGGCGAACCTCGCCAGCATCCGGCTTGATGACGCCGGAGATCATATTCATCAGCGTGGATTTCCCCGCACCGTTGCTGCCGATGACCGTTACGAAATCGCCTTTGCGCAGATGCAGATTGACGTCAATCAGCGCGATCTTCTCATCCGGCGTGCCGGGGTGAAAGAGCTTCGATACCTGGGTTAACTTCAGCATTAGAACCCACCCCCTACGCTCTTTTGCCCGGCGGTTTGTGTAATTTCACCGGCGCGCCGGCGAGCTACGGCTTTCTGCTTCATGTTTCTTTGTGCGGTCGGAAGCACCAATGCGATGATCACGATAACTGCCGTAATCAGCTTCAAATCCGTTTGCTCCAGCCATTCGATCCGCAGCGCTAGCGCTACAACCACTCGATAAACGATGGACCCGAGAACCGCTGCCAGCGTTGCCCAGAATACCGTCCGCGTCCCGAAGATGGCCTCCCCGATAATCACCGAAGCCAGCCCGATCACGATCATCCCGATCCCCGACGAAATGTCGGCGAAACCGGACTGTTGAGCGATGAGCGCCCCGGACAAAGCCACTAGCCCGTTGGACAAACTGAGCCCGAGAATAATTGTGTTATCCGTATTGGCACCAAAACTGCGGATCATCCGTTTATTGTCGCCAGTGGCCCGCAGGGCCAAGCCAAGCTCCGTACGAAAGAACAAATCCAGCAGCAGCTTAATGGCGATAACAACGATCGGCATGAACACCAGCGGCGAAACCGAGCTGAACAGCGTTGTCTCCCCCAGCAAGCCTACATTAGGTTTGCCCATGATCCGCATATTGATGGAATACAATGCAATCATCATTAATATCCCGGAGAGCAGTCCGTTAATCCGTCCTTTGGTATGAATGATGCCGGTGATCGCACCGGCAGCCAAGCCGCCCAAAAAAGCAACGACCGTAGCAATCCAGGGAGAGCTTCCCCCTGCGATCATGACCGCAGCGATCGCACCGCCGGTCGTAAAGCTCCCGTCCACCGTCAGGTCCGGAAAGTCGAGAATTCGGAACGTAATATATACGCCGAGCGCCATAAGCGCATACAGCAGGCCGGATTCCAGCGCCCCCAGCAGCGAGTTCAACATGATGAGTACCTCCTCAAGAAATTAGGAGCGTGTGCTGCCTATTCGATCAGATTGTTTTCCTTATCCGTAATTTGAGCCTTCATGGCATCGGTCACTTCGATCCCTTGCTCGGCTGCCGCTTTCAGGTTCATGATCAAGTCGAGCTTATCCGGCACCGTCACTTTCAGGTCACCGACCTTTTTGCCGTTCTTCAGCACGTCGACTGCCATTTGTCCCACTTGGTACCCGTGGTCATAATATTTGAACCCAATCGTTGCAAAAGCCCCCTTCTCGACCGTATCCCGGTCACTCGAGAAGAAAGGAAGGTCGTTATCGTTGGCTACCTGGATCACGGTGCTGACGGCTTCAACGACCATGTTATCGAGCGTAATGTACAGCGCATCTACCCGACCAACCAGCGATTCGGCCGCTTGTTTAACTTCCGATGTATTGGTTACCGAGGCTTTCACCAATTTGATACCGTGGGCTTCCAATGCTTTCTCTGCATGGTTTGCCATAACGACGGCATTCGGTTCCCCTTGGTTGATCACCAATCCAACGGATTTGACATCCTTGAAGTGCTCAGCGATGAAGTCCATCAGCTTCGTAATCGCTTCCGGGTTCGTATCCGAAGCCCCGGAGATGTTCCCACCTGGATGATCCAAATTGTCCACCAATTTGGCATCAACCGGATCAGTAACAGCCGCGAACAGGATCGGGGAGTTCTTCACCTGCTGCGCTACAGCTTGTGCAGGCGGCGTAGCGATCGCGAGCACCAGATCATATTTCTCGCCGGCGATTTTTTGCGCGATGGTCGTATTGTTCGTTTGGTCCCCCTGCGCATTGTTGTAATCAAGCTCCAAGTTTTCCCCTTCTACAATGCCTGCGTCCTTCAAAGCGTCCAGGAAGCCCTCCCGCGTTGCATCCAAGGAAGGATGCTCCACGATTTGCGAAATCGCGATTTTATACGTTTTCTTATCGGAATCCGATGTATTCCCCGCACCCGCGGAATTTTCCGTTCCGGTTCCCCCGGCATTCCCCCCGTTTGCGGCATTTCCGTTGCCGCCATTGTTGCCGCAAGCAACAACGCCGACCAGCAGCAGCGACAAGGCGAGAATCATCCCAAGCTTCTTCTTCATGTTTTTGTTTCCCCTTTCTCTCTCATGAAATTAATGACCCTGCAGTGCCCCTGCAGTAAAGCATAATCTGATTAACGCTTTTGTTGATGAAAGGATTAAAGCGTCCGTGGACAAGGATTCGTCCAACATGGACACGAAGTATGATTCCTATATTAAATGGTGGTCAATTATACGTCAATACAGGTTAAGGGACTTCTGCCTCAAGATAGGTATAAAAAAGAGCCATCCAAAGCAAAACCGAAAATCGGCCTCGCATTGGTAGCTCCACATGTTCTTGGATCTACTTTTTGGCATCTAAATAAATATGTTGCGCCTGGATCGCTTGGGGAGTGATCTCAAGCACGCCAAAGCTGTATTTGGGTTCCCGCCGTTTGTCGGTAGGCGACCCGGGATTAAACCACAAGACGCCACCGCTTTTCGCAAGGTAAGGCTTGTGCGAGTGGCCAAACAGCACGGCGTCTACCGGTTGGCCAGCAAAGACGCGCTCCGCATTGTTCTTAGCCCCGTGCCCGCCGCCGGGGAGATGGCCGTGCGTCAGTCCGATCCGTCTGCCGCCCAGCTCGAGAATTTTATGCCAACCAAACTTACGGATAATGTCGTTTGGGTCATTGTTTCCTGCCACACCCTCAACCGGCGCTATCGTTTTTAACTGCTCGTATACCTCCATCGTCACCCAATCCCCCAGGTGGAGAATCATGTCGCAGGTGCGGAAGGTTTGCCGCAGCTTCGCGGGCAGTTCCACTCCGCGGCGCGGGATATGCGTATCCGATATGACTCCGATCCGCATAGGCGTTACCTCAACGGCGAAGCGGCCATACGCACATAGGTGTGCCGCCGCCCGCGGATGGCGATTGATACCGCTTGGATATTTTCTGGGATGGCCATGCCCGCGAAACCGGCATCCCCGATGTGTACAATGTCGGCGCCGGCACGTTTGGCGCTGAGAGCAATCTCTCGCACCGTCGATTCGTCCGCGCCTTCCTGACTTGTGCCGATCGCCGCCAAAACCAAGGCCCCCCGCGCCTTGACTTCCGCAATGACCCGGGCCAGCTCCTCCTCGCGCACGCCCGGAACGGTCCCCGGAGCTGGCAGCAGCACGACGTCCGCGCCGGCTTCAACGAACTTGATCGCAGCCTCGCCGTCCAGCACGCTGCCGCGAGTACCAGCGCCATGCATTTTGCCAGCGATGATCAAACCGCCGAATTCCCGTTTTGCCACATGGATCGCGTGCAGGATGCGTTCATGGGTCACTCCGGTTTTCGGGTTGCCTGTCAGGCATACGAAATCCACGCCAAGCCGCTTGGCTTCGGCCAAGCTCTGAGCGGTTGCCTGCCGTCCTTCGGGCAGCTCGTGAAGCCCTTCAACCGCATCGGCCGACGCGTCGACCGGCTCTAAATTGATGCCGACTGGCAGTCCCGTTAATCGTTGCAGCTCCGCGATCGGATTTCGCGCGCTCGGCCCGGGCTCCCCACTGCCGCGATCCGGCGCAAACAAATCCCGCGGCTCTATGCCGCGAATCTGCGGGTGAAACACGTCAAAGACGTTCAGCAGGATCATGTCCGCGCCAAAAGCTTTAGCAAGCTCCGCATTGGTGATCTCGGGCAGCAGCGGCTGGGACGTAACCACCGTTTCCGCCATCACCGTTCGCCCTTCCGCTGCCAAAATTGCTCCCCTTAGAGCTTCGCGATCCATTTGGCGAAAATCCGAAGCCCGGCAGTCCAATATCCGTTTCATGGGCTACCCCTCCATTCGTTCCAAGTTCTGCACAATTGCTATATCTCCAGTGTAGCACGTCGAAATGCTGCAGGCCATCCGATATCCCCTTGAATCAATATCGTTTCAAATAAACCCTTGCTTCATAGGGGCGCAGCGGTAAGTTCAATACATCCTCGTGCTCCCGTGGAGCGTAGTTGGAGATTAACAGTTCGATGTCCTTCGGCTCCACCGCCTCAGAAGGCCATTCGAATACCGGCTCCTCGGAACTAAAATTCAGGATCACCAACAAACAGCTCGTTTCCAACCTCCGGGTAAACGCATATATCTGCGGATGATCGGGGAGCAGCAGCTCGTATTCGCCGTAGACGATCACGGCATGTTCTTTTCTTAAGCGAATCAGCTTTTTGTAGTAATGGTAGATCGAATCGGGGTTACGGATCGCTTCCTCGACATTAATCCGATCGTGATTGGGATTCACCCGGATCCAGGCGGATTCGGCAGTGGTAAACCCGGCTTGCGGTCCGGCATCCCATTGCATGGGGGTACGGGCGTTATCCCGGCTTTTTAGATGAATCGCCCGCAGGATGTCCGCCTCCGGAACACCGTTTCTTCGCTGCTCCTCATAGTAGTTGAGCGTCTCCACGTCACGATAATCGTCAATTGAATCAAAGACCGCGTTCGTCATGCCGATTTCCTCGCCTTGATAAATGTACGGCGTCCCTTCCAGCATATGAAGGAAGGTCCCCAGCATTTTAGCGGACGGAATGCGGTAAGGTTCCTGATCGCTCCCAAAACGGGAAACCGAGCGCGGCTGGTCATGGTTGCACAAATAATTGGCGTTCCACCCCCGCCCGTGCAGCACAGTCTGCCAGCGAGTGATGACTTCCTTTAAGTCCGTCAGCTTCCACGGAACGACGTCCCATTTGCCGCTGCCCGCATAGCCCGCATCCAGAAACATATGCTCGAACTGAAACGTCATATTCAGCTCACGACGGTCATCGCCAACATAATTCAACGCCTGCTCCGGACCTAGCCCCGACGTTTCGCCTACGGTCATAATGTCATAGTAATACAACACGTTATCGTACAAGTTTTGCAGAAGTGTATGTACATCGTCCAGGTTCGAAAACAGCTCGTAAGCCCGAACCGTCGGTCTCTGCTCCGGATTGTCTGCATCCGGCAGTCCTTTCGCCTTGGCGATATGCGCAATGGCATCGAACCGGAAGCCGTCCACGCCTTTTTGAAGCCACCACTTGACCATGTCATGCAGCTCGCGGATGACGGACGGATTTTCCCAGTTCAAGTCAGGCTGATGCTTGGAATACAAATGTAAGTAATATTCATCGGTACGCTCGTCATACTCCCAAACCGAACCGCTGAAATACGACTCCCAGTTGTTCGGCGGGCCGCCGTTTTTACCCTTTCGCCAGATGTAATAATCCCGCTTCGGATTATCCTTGGACTTCCGAGATTCCAAGAACCAGGGATGCTCGTCCGAAGTGTGATTCAGCACCAGATCCATCATTAGCTTCATTCCGCGCGCGTGCAACGCTTCCAACAGCTCATCGAAGTCCTCCATCGTGCCAAATGCGGGATCGATCTTATAATAATCGCTAATATCATAGCCGTTATCATGCCCAGGCGATTGATAGATCGGACAGATCCAAACGACGTCGACCCCAAGATCTTGCAAATAATCCAGCTTGGACAGGATCCCGCGCAGGTCACCCACCCCGTCCCCATTCGAATCCTTGAAGCTGATCGGATAGATTTGGTACACGACGCTTTCCTTCCACCAAGTCCGCTTCATGTCCGACTCCCTTTCTCGTTTTTCCTTTAGCTATTTGCATCGAACCAGTTTTGTATTACGAAAAAAGCCCGGGAACCCAAAAGTTCCCGAGCCTCGTTATCTGCTAAGCATAATGCTCCACCGCTTGCACGTATTTCCGATGCGTTTCGGCCCGCTCCGATTCCAGCTTATGTTTGGCTGTTTCCAGCTCGCGTTGCACGTCGCTTACCGCCGTAAGTTGGTTTTGGACTTGATCTAAGCTGACGTTGATTCGCCCCTGCACTAGCCAATCCGAGATAAAATCGTCAAAGAAATAGTCGGAAAATTTCAGCAATCCGCCGATCTCCAGATGCGTCGAAATGTCCGCTCCGATGTCACGGAGTTCCCGCTGAAAACGTTGCAGACTTTGCCGCGCCGCCATTAGATGGCTCATCGCCTCATCAATCCGCGAGTGCTTAATATGTGTCGACAACATTCCGCCGCCCAGCATATCGTACACCCCCCAATTTTTCGCAGAACGCAGATCTTCCTCGGCTGCGCTTAAATCGTGAAGGGCGGATTGTCCAGCCTGCAGCGCTTCGTCCACCTCTTTCAGCTGCACGGTGAGGACCGCTTCGCGTTCGGCCAGCTCCCGCAGCTCTCCGTCTTCCTCCAGGATCTTCCGCTCTTTGGCTTGAAAAATCCGCTCATATTCGTTCTTCCAAGAACCCAGCTCGAGCAGTCTGCGCTCAATATCCGCAATTTGCCGCTCCATATCGCGAACCGCAGCTTCGGCGGCATCATACCTCATCTTGGCTTCCAGCACTTCCCGCTGCTCCCGATCCAGCTTCTCGGCTTTGTTGCCAAGCAGGGTAGCCAATAAGTTTGACAGCGACATCGTCGACAGCTTGCGAACATCTTCTTCCTCTGCAGCCAGCTGCTTCTGCCAACGGTTCCGTTCTTCTTGCAGGCCGGTCAACTCCTGCTGGAGATTTTTGAGACGCTGTTGCCATTTCTCCTGATTCCGGGCTTTCTCTTTGAGTTCTGCCATACGAACGTTAAGGTCCTCGAACAACCTTGGTTCCTCCCTTTATCGCCGGAACGGTTGTCCTGTCCGGCCTACGTAGTTTCGCTATCCTGTTCTACGTTGGTCGAGACCGAAAGTTTCAAAGCGGCCGTTCCCAAGCCACAGCGCCGTTCGCCTCAGCGCTCTTCACAATCTCCTCGCACAGCCGATGGGTTTCCAGCGAATCTTGCAGCGAGATGGCCGGTTCCCCTCCTTCGCGAACACAGCGGATAAAATGATCGATGATCTGCACAAACCCCCGCCGGTACAACACCGGATCCCAGTCCTTAAAGGTCAATCGTTTCGCTTCACCGCCGGCAAAATGCTCCGTCGTGTTCAGTCCGTCCACCCGCCATTTCTGGCCGGGGCTCATCACCTCCAGGATTTCATCGTTGGCCCCCGAATCGCGGTTCATGATGCCGATGCAGGTAAAGCCGTCGCCTTCCAACTGGAGCGTGACATGGTACAGCTTCCCCTCCTGCACTCGAGTCGAGACGTGAAAGTTCCGGACTTCACCCGGTGCCAAAAACCGCAGCGTATCCACCACATGGATATAATCGTCCAACACGAAGCGGCGAGCATAGTCGGGCGATGGGGTGCGGTTTTTCTGCAACAGCACGAGCCGGCGGTCCGGCTGTTCCTTCAGGGACGCGTTCATCGGGGCGAACCGGCGGTTAAACCCCGTCATGAGTAACACGCCTTTCTGTTCCGCAAGCTCACTCAGTCTTTTGGACTCCTCGTAATGGTAAGCGATCGGCTTATCCACGTAGACGTGGATTCCGTTCTCAATCAGTTGCTCCACAATCGCCGGATGGGACTCCGTCGCCGAATGGACGAATGCAGCATCCACGCCGGATTTCACCAGCTCGTCCACGCTGCTCACCGTTTCCGGGATGCGGTATTTTGCTGCCAGCTTAGACAGCGTCTCCTGATTTCGTGTACTCAAGACGAGTTCGACGTCCTCCCTCGCCGTAATGACCGGCAAATACGCTTTTTGCGCGATATCGCCGAGTCCGATGATTCCGATGCGCATCCTTTTTGCCTCCTGAGCATAACTTCATGATTTCGTTAGAGTGAAATGGTCAACGTTTCCTTTCATTTTGGCATAGGGAAAGGAAGATGTAAATTTGCTGCAGCAAAAAAGAAAACCCCCATGCTGATCATGGGGGTCTGCTCGGCTGATCGATTAAACAAAGGAAGGTTTCGTACGGTCTACGTCACCCGTGAGTACCTTCACATATTCCTTATCTCCGCCTTCGACGGACGGTCCAATATAGAGAATGCCTTTGGAACGGCTGGCTTGCAGCTTGCGTCCTTTTGCCGTCTTGGCATCCATCATCGCTGGGGACAGACGCTTGGAAGCCTTGGAAACCGGGGCAGCGCCTTGCTTCAGCTTCAAGTTACCTCGCTTCATATCGAATCCCCTCCAAGGATATAATCAATGGTTCGTAAGAGTTCATTATTATCGGATACAATGATGCCTAACTGCTCGTCGGTCAAGTGATGCCTGCCGGAAAAATGAACCGACAGCACATGCTCTCTACCTAAAGGATAGCATAGGATGTATACCTGTTCAACTTCAAGCCGGTTAAAGAAAGCCCATTTTGCGGTTAAATACGCATCTAACACGTAGATCGGCTGCTGGCCGGACTCCACTCGCTCTTGGTTCTCCTGAAAGGTGAAAAATCGGCCTTTCCCTACGTTGCCGCCGACTTGCCCAATCCCCTCATCTCCCTGCACCTTCCAAAGCGCAGCACCGGTAACCAGATACCCCGGAGGAGGAAGCATCGACGTCCGAATGGCCTCGCTCAAAGAGTTGTAACGCTCCTGCTCGTCGGATACGGTAATATTTTTGTTATAAGTCCAGAAGAGATGCAGGATCCGGCGTTTACGCTCCAACTCCATTTCCATTCTCGCGATTTCATTGTGGGGATCACGGTACACACCTTCGGCCAGGATCGCTTTAATCAGTGAACGGCAGGCAACGGCAACCGCAGCCTCCTCATTCCCATCCGTTCGCACCTCATATCTCAGTAACGTCAAGCCTTGAAGGTCGGATAAGAGATGATATTCTGAAACGTTCTCCCCTTGGATCAGATCATCCCTCTCTCTGATCTCCTGCGGGATGATGGCAAATACTCGCCTTCGCCCGAGTCTCCCCCAAAACAACCCCATCTCAAAAAGCGTGTTGTCCCGGGTGATGAAAACAAATTTCCCTCGATATAAAGCGATGTCATCCGGCGCAAAGATGAAAACCCCAAAATCATTCTTATGGAGTTGCTTCTCCAGCGATTCCATCGTGTAATCATTGCCTTCAAATGCGCCGGCATACCATGGAGTTACCTGGGCATATCGGTTGATCTGAGCGTGGATCCCGTTCGCGATATCCATCGCTTCCCGTGAGGATCCAATAAAGACGTTCGGCTTGGTCACATCCACAACTCCACAGCTCCTTGAAAAACGAATCATCTTTTCCTAATTATACCATCCCGATTCGTTTTGTGCAGGTTGATGGAATAACTGACGATGTCGTACACCGATGAAGACCGAAAGTAGGCTCCATCCCCCCGCCAGCAAGTAAACGTAGACAATTCCTACCCCCTCCGCGACGAAACTCATGAGCAGCAGAGATATCCCAAACAGGAAATTCTGCAACGCGGCTTGGGCTGACAGCACTTTGGGCAACTGATCCGGATCGGCGCTGCGTTGCGTATACGTTTGGCGGGCAACTCCGACTAGTTCGGCAAACGGACCTATCAAGAGCACAATACCCAGCGTCAAAACAGCGGAAGTGTTTAGCGCAAAGGCAAAGGTCAAGACGGCATATCCAAGCATACCGATCCATAGCGCAGGGTACAACCGATACTCCAGCTTGTTTACCAGAGCTACAATCAATATTCCGCCTAATACGGCCCCGGCAAAATAACCGGCGTTGATATACCCCCACCACGATTCATCCCGGTGTAAAATATCGCGCACAAACACAAGCAAAAATGCCCCCGACCATACCGAACTGCCTAACAGTTCCGTCATCTCCATGCAGGTTAATGCGCGCAATCTTGGCAATCGCAATAGGGTGATCCACCCCTCTTTTAACGTTTCCCAATGAGAGATGACCCGTTTGGATCCCCTATCTCCATATGCTGCCATAGATGTTGCATTTCGAGGTTCCCCTCCGATCGGATCTACGATTCGGGTCGTAGCCAACATGGCGATTCCGTAAGCTCCAGCAACCGCAACAAGAACCGGAAACGAACCAAACTTCGCCACAACCACACCGCTGAGTGCCCACCCTGCAAACTGGATGATTTGATCCGTCGCCGCGATCATACTATTCGCTTTCAGCAAAGTATCGTCCTGAACCAACCTGGGAATCAACGCGTTCCTCGCCGGTGTCGTCCATCCGTCGAGGAAGGAAATCACCAAGATTATTCCATACAGAATGCCCGGGGCAGTTCCGCCAACCCATGGGGAGACATATAATGCGAGCAACGAAAACAACAGAAACTGACCGCCTTGCGATATCGATAATATTGTGGTCAGTCGAAATCTGGCAATCACCAAGGGAGCCAGCAAGCTGCTGATCAACTGGGAGCTTACCCGAATAAAAGGAACTAATGTCGCAAAGATGATGGATCCAGTCTGATCCAGTACCAGCGTAATAAAAGCGACAATATACAGGACGTCCGCCATGTTGGACAAGGTCTGCGAACTCCATAACCAAAAAAAGGACCGTTTCATCCCCGTATCACTCCTTTGTTCCAAACCAAATAACCCGGAAACCCCGGGGTCAAAAAAAGGTTAGGTTCAAGAGTGAAGGATCAAATCGGTCCCATGCTTAAGCTCCTTATATAATGTTGATTCATCTTTGCTCACGTCTTAAGGCTCGTAAATCATCTTCCGCGTCATCCCGCCGTCGACCACCAGATGTGCACCGGTCACAAATGTATTGTCCGGGTGAGTCAAGTACAGACAAGCCCGGGCGATATCCTCCGGAGTTCCAACGCGTCCTGCCGGATGCTGCTTGTGATCGATCTCGCGCAGAGCGCCGTAATCCCCGGTTTCAATCCACCCCGGACTGATGCAGTTCACGCGGATGCCATCCGGGCCAAGCGATACAGCTAACGCATGCGTAAGCGACACAATCGCTCCTTTGGAGGCGGCGTACGCCTCCGAACCGGGTTCCGACATGAGCGAACGCGTGGAGGAGATGTTCACGATGGCTCCGCCCCGGCCGCTTCCCTTCACACGTTTGGCCATCTCACGGGAAGCTAGAAACGTACTGCGCACGTTGGTATTCAGCACATCGTCCCATTCCTCTACCGTAAGCTCGTAGGTGGATTTAAACCGCGATACTCCCGCATTGTTGATCAAAATATCAATCCGCCCCAACTCACGCTCGGCCGTTTCCATTAAGCGAACGATATCAGCCTCCTGGCGCACATCACAAGGCACGAATAGGGCTCGGCCCCCGGCCTGGCGAATTGCCTCCGCCGCCGATTTGCCGGTTTCTTCATTAAGCTCCGCCAGTACGACGGACGCACCTTCCCGGGCGTAAGCTTCAGCCACACCGCGGCCGATGCCTTGCCCCGCTCCCGTTACAATCACAGTCCTATTTGCAAAAGACATGTCTCGAAACTCACCCCTTCTGTCCGCTTTCCGCGATGTGACAGATTAACCCCGACAGCCAATCGTCCAGCGCTTCGAAACGATATCCCGCCTCATGCGCTTTAGTATTGTCCATCACCCACGAGCTTGGGATGCCAAATGGAGATCGATGCTCCTGAGCCGTTTCGCGTTCGATCAACGCTGTTTTGCCGGTGATGGATTCAATGAGGCGGATGATTTCTCCAATGGTAATTTCCCCATCGGAACAAGCATTAATCGGCCCGGTCAGTTCGGATTCCCCCAGCCAGGCCAGAAACTTCGCCGTTTCCGCCGAAGTGATAAACGAGATCGCCGCGTCCGGGTTCGGTACGCCAATCGGCAACCCCTGCTGAACATGCTCGACATGAAAATGCAACCGCCGTGTATAATCATCCGGCCCTAATACAATTGGAATCCGCAAGGCGCTCACCGGAAAATCTGCCTGTTGGAAGAATGCCGCTTCAGCCAACCGTTTTCCTTCCCCATAATCAAACGCCTGCTTATCGCCAAGCTTCAGTTCATAATGATAGGGATCAAAATCAGCTTCGGTTAAAGGCGATTTACCCAACTTGTAGACGGATAAGGTGGAGGTCAAAATATATTTCCCGACGCGCTCCTTGAATGCCCGCACCGCGGCAAGCGCTTCGTTAGGCGAAAAACAGATGTTATCGTACACCAGATCCCAAGGTCCAGCCTCAGCCGCCGCTTGCAACGATTTCTCATCTGTACGGTCCAGCCGCAGCTGCGTAACTGGAGAATCAAACTGGACCTCCGTTTGTCCCCGGGTCGCAACCGTTATCTCGTGCAAGCCCGAACTTGCCAGCAGGTTAACCAATCTTTTGCCAAAATAACGAGAGCCGCCAAGCACTAAAATCTTTGCCATTTCTTCTTCCTCCTCCATCGCCGGATATTGAGTCACCTTCTAACGAGCTTAACGCGTCGCAAACGTACTTTTGATCAAAGATAAAGCGCTTAGCATCCCAAAGAAAAACAGTTGCGGATCTCGCACGATCTCGAAATAACCTACGATATAAATCTGTTTCACATAAATTGTAATAATCGGATAGATCAGCAACAGGAAGCTCGGTACAAATACGAAAGCAAACAGCGGCCGATGGAACTTCCGCCGGTTTGGAAAGCCGTTCAGGAAGCTTAAATACAATCCAAATGCTAACCCGTACACGATTTTGCCGATCAAGCCGTAATCGATTTTACCCAGCGTTTGCGTCTTGTTGTTCATCATGTCGATAAACTGATGCCCGTAATACATCAGCACCAGCGCTCCCAGCATCCAGATAAAATAATAAAAATACCCTTTTGAGCTCTTCATGTATCCTACTCTCCCTATGTATGGATCAAAACCAATAATAATCAAATTTTATCATGAAACGCAGGGAGAAGCAGGAAGTTTTGTTGCCGGAAGGGATTGCATAAAAACCTAACGGACCTCAGAGTCCTTATTTCGTTGATTTTGTGCTTGTAAAAAATCTAACGGACCTCAATGACGTTATTAGCCCTTGGTTTGCCTTGAAAGGAGCAAATTCCAGGATATAAGGTCTCTGGAGTCCGTTAATTATCGATTTTAAGCGTTTGGACTCAAAATAACGTCATCTGAGTCCGTTATCTGTTAGGTCTTGGCGATACCCCCTCGTTCAATGAGGCAGCCGCAGCCCCTCCTCCCCCTCGACCAGCTTTAACAGCGGCCAGCGTCTGAGCCAATCTTTGCCGTTGACCCGCTTCCGGAACACGTCGTGATCGTGAAAATACGGACCCTGCCGAACTTGAAGTGACAGGAGATCGTCCAGCCCAAAGGGCGCGATCAGCTCGACCTCCCCCGCAGCGTTCAAGCGTGCGCCAACGGCTGTCGCTGTTTCCGGCCAATGGCGCATGGCATCCTCGACGGAGCGGTAAGTGGCCGTCCCATTACGTAAATGCATGCGCGCCTGATTTTTCACCGACCAATTTAGCCGAGGATTCCGTTCGCGCAGCCGTTCATCATAGGCTTTCTCCGCCTCTTCATCCAGACACGCCGGATCATAATACAGCACGTCCACATCGTGCAGCGGCGTCCGTTCGGCATAGCCATGAAGCACGTCCCAGACAAAGTTGCGGATATAACCGGCGGCAATGCAGCCCTGAGGCAACCTCAGCTCAGCAACGAGCTGCAGATCGGCCATTATCTCCGGCTGACGACGGATCGCCTCGCGCAAATCGGCTGCACCTGCAATCGTTGGCATCATCAACTCCCCGCCTCCTGCTCTTTTAATGCTTCATCCTTTGGCAGCAGGACGGTGAGCAGACCGATCAACGGCAGCAAGGAGCATACCTGCATAATGAACAGAATGCCTGCCTGATCGGCAAAGTTCCCCAACACGGCGGAACCTAAGCCGCCAAGTCCAAAGGACAAGCCGAAGAACAGGCCGGAGATCAGCCCTACCTTTCCCGGCAGCAGCTCCTGCGCATACACAACGATAATCGAAAAAGCCGAGGACATGATCAGGCCGGCAATGACGACAAGTACACCTGACCAGAACAGGTTAGCGTAAGGCAGTAGCATCGAAAACGGCGCCGTTCCAAGAATAGATACCCATATGATGTTGCGCCGACCATACCGGTCCGCGATAGGCCCGCCAAAAAACGTGCCCACCGCCGAAGCTGCCAAAAAGGCGAAAATATACCATTGAGCCGTATCTTTAGCAACACCGTAGTGATCCATCAGGAAAAACGAATAAAACGTCGAGATGCTGATCGAGTAGACGTTTTTGGAGAATAACAACAGCACCAGCACGGTGATGGCCAGTATGATCTTGCCCCGGCTGAGGCGGCTCTTTGGCCGAGCGGCTCCGCCCGCGGCTGCCGAACCTGTTGTACGCGGCTTACGCGGTTTCAGATCCTGCCCGCTGTACCATTTTGCCACGAAAAACTGGATGACGATCGCCGCCACCGCCGCCAAAGCAAACCAAGCGACGCTGGTCTGACCCAAAGGGATAAAGATCAAAGCCGACATGATCGGACCTAACGAAGCTCCGATATTCCCGCCGACCTGAAAAATCGACTGCGCCAGCCCGCGTCTCGGACCTGCAGCCAAATAAGCAACGCGCGACGACTCCGGGTGGAACACCGACGAGCCCAGCCCGATAGAGGTGACCGCCAGCAGAATCAATGGATAGCTGGGGGCAAAGGCCAGCATGACGATGCCCGCCAGCGTAAAGCAAACGCCAAGCGGCAGAATATAAGGCCGGGGCCGAACATCCGAGTACAAACCGACCAATGGCTGAAACACGGAAGCCGTCATGTTCATGGCGAACGAAATCCAGCCGATTTGGCCGTAGGATAACAACAGAGATTCGCGCAGTACCGGGAATAAAGCCGGGATCGCGGATTGCATCGTATCGTTTAATAAATGCACCGTGCTGATCGCAAAAAGAATCGGATAGACCGTGAATGCAGGGTTAGCCGTTTTGACGGCGGTTGACTGGTTCATCTTGACCTCACATTTTTATCTGATATAGGATGGTTTGCTTCATTTACTTTGGAACGTTTTTATCCGGATCCGACCCAAAACGTTGGTTGCGGTTTAACCCATCCATCGCCTGAATCTATGCCTTTCAGTAACTCATGCTCCAGCAAATGACCTTAGCCCAGCGGCGAGGCTTCCAGATGAAACGCAGTCTTGCAGATGATATGGCAACTTCGACATGGGTTTCGTCCTCCTTAGGTTCAGGTGATTTCTGGTAATATCCTACATCAAGTAAACCGAATTGAACAGAGAACAAACCAAAAAGACTGCCCAAAGGCAGCCTCAAAGGTGAAAATTTCATATTTAGATAGTTAAGTATGATTAAGTATAAGTATATAAGATCAGGCTGTTTCTCTAGACCGGCGCAGCTTTTGTCTGGCGCGATACAACACGATTTTGAAATGGGATAACGAGATGCCCATCAAATCCGCCGACTCCTGATAAGAGAAGCCCTGTACGTCATACAGCAGCACCGCATGTTGTTGATTGGGCTGCAAAAAAGCCAGCTGCGCGTATAGTTCCCGGCGGTTTTCCTCGCCAAGCACGGATTTCTCCGGTGTATCGTCACTCGGATAACGGTGGAAAAATTCATTTTCGTACGAGGACGACCGGCTTTCCTTCCGCAGCAAGTCGATATAAGCGTTATGGGCGACGCGAAGAAGCCAGGCCTTGGCCCTTTTCCCCTCTGCTTCGTGCAGGTGCATCAGCGCCCGGCAAAACGTCTCCTGCATCAAATCCTCAGCGATATGCGAGTTACGGCACATACTATACAAATATCGAAAAACGTCATTTTTATATTCGCGGTAAAGCAAATCCATAGAACGAGTCTTCATGATTGATTCCTCACTTTCTCCCGGCTTTCAGAGCAAGGCTGTCTTTATATCTCCGCCATACTTGGTCCATTATGCCGAATAGAGTTTGCGTCCCGACTAAGAAATTGTTAAGTTTTCCTTAAGAATTTACTGCGTTTTCCTTAAACAAAAAGACGCCATCTGGCGTCATCATGCGAATTCTAGTTGATAGTTCATGCACCGTCCCGGCGTAACCGCACCGTAAACGCGGTACGATACTCGTTGCTGTCCGCTGAGATTGTGCCATGATGCAAATCGACGATATGCTTGGCGATCGCGAGGCCAATGCCGGAGCCCCCCGTCTGGGAAGCGCGCGACTTCTCCACACGGTAGAACCGGTCAAACAGATGCGGCAAGTCGACGGTCGGGATCGGATCGCCGTAATTCACAACCTCTGTGATGATTTCATCGCCTTCCTGCCAGCCGCGAATATCCAAATACTTGCCATCGTGGCCATACCGGATCGCATTGGTCATCAGGTTCTCGTAGACTCTGCGAAGCTTGTCCCCATCCGCCTGAACGTACAGCGGCCCATGCAGGTACAGCCGGCATTCCATGCCGTTCTCCTGCAACTGCCAGCCGAAATGGGCAGCCATTTGATGGAGCATCTCCGCCAGATTAATCCGCCTGAACTCCAGCTTCATCTCCTTATTCTGCATACGCGTATATTCGAACAAATCCTGCAGCAGCTGCTTTAATCGAAGCGACTCCTCGTAGGCCATGCTGACATAATAACGCAGCTCAACCTCATCGCGGTAACGGTCCTCTTCGATCAGTCCCAAATAACCGGTAATCGAGGTAAGCGGGGTGCGCAAATCATGGGATACGTTGGTGATCAGCTCATTTTTCGTCTGCTCCGCCCGTCGCTCGTCCTCGATGGATGTGACCAACCGATCGATCATCCGGTTGATATCGGTCGCGAGCTGTCCAAGCTGCCCGACGTTCTGCACAGGGATTTTCCGTACGGAGCCGGCTTCGATTTTATGGACCTCTTCGATCAGCTGCTCCAAGTATCGCTTCTCTTGACGGCGGAGGCTGCGGCGGTAAAAATATAACGAAAACAGCATAAGAATCGGCACGCCGGTTAAATAATACGCTTCCGGGAAACCGATATTTCGGTTAATCCACATCACCACATTGTACACCGTCATACTCGGGAAGGTGAGGAAAAACAACCGCGCCAGCAAAATAAGCAGAAACAGCGAAATGAGTGAAGTGACGACGGTCCAGAACAACCAGGCAACAAAACGCAGGCTAGCTTTCAAGTTTGTAGCCGACCCCCCATACGGTACGAATCAGCTTCTCCCCATCCATTTCCTTCTCCAGCTTATCACGGAGGCGGCTGATATGCACGGTTACAGAATTGCTGCTGTCCAAATATTTGTCCTTCCAGATCAGCTCGAAGATCTCTTCAGAACCAAACACCCGCCCGGGATGGCTGGCTAACAAATGCAAAATGCCAAATTCGATAGGCGTCAGCTTCAGCGGGTTGCCGTCTACGGTCGCCGTGTGCGTTTCTTTGTCGATCGCCAGCGAGGCGATCTTGATGATATGATCCTGCGATGACTGCGTTGAGCTTGGCGGCTGTGCTGTATAGGAGGAGCGGCGAAGCAGCGATTTGACGCGGGCGACGAGCTCCAGCGGATTAAACGGCTTCACCATGTAATCGTCCGCTCCGGTCATCAGCCCGGTAATCTTGTCCATATCGCCGTCCTTGGCGCTAAGCATTAAGATCGGCGTGGTCTTCGATTCACGGATCTTCATACAGACAGATATTCCGTCGAGCCCGGGGAGCATCACGTCAAGGATCACCAAATCAACCTCATCCTGCTCGGTGATCTCCAGCGCCCGCAAGCCGTCCTCCGCCTTCAGGACATGATAGCCTTCATTCATCAGATATATTTCGATCAGTTTTGCGATTTTTTCGTCATCATCGACAATTAAAATACGTTTACTCATTCATCCAATCATCCTTTATTTGAGCTGGTTAGACACGAGCACACAATACCATCATACCATGTCTCTTGCCTCCAAATCCAAATAAAAGGTTACAATTTCCACCGATTATGGTTTCCAGCGGAAAGGGATGAACACGTTAAAGCTTGAGCCCTTGCCAGGCTCGGAAGTCACCGTAATCTCACCTTGATGGATGTCCACGATTTTTTTGACGATCGACAGTCCCAGCCCGCTGCCCCCATCGCTGCGCGTGCGGGATTTGTCCGCTTTATAAAAGCGTTCAAAAATATGAACCAAATCCTGCTCGAACATACCGATCCCGTTGTCTGCCACCGTCACAACCGCCCGTTCCCCTTCAGACGTGAGGGAAACTCGAATTTCCCCGCCTTCCGGCGTAAACTTGATACTGTTATGAAGCAGATTCATCCAGACCTGGCTAAGCAGATCCTCGGCGCCCTCCACCTCCAACGCTGAAACTTCCATCTGTATTTGAATGTTCTTGGCGAGCCACTGAGGTTCACAAGCCAATACTACGTTTTGCAGTTGGCGATCAAGCCGAAACCGGTTCGTTTGCAGCGAGGCACGGTCCGTCTCCAGAGCGGAGAGCTTCAACAAATTGTCGCTCATCTGCGCCAAACGGCGGCTTTCCGATTCGATGATCTCCAGGTAATGGTTCCGTTTCTCTGGAGATAAGTCCGGTCTGCGCAAAGCTCTGGCAAAGCCGCGGATCGAGGTCAGCGGCGATTGGATTTCGTGCGACACGTTGGAGATGAAGTCTTGTCGCATCGTTTCCATTTGTCCCAAAGCTCCGGCCATTTCGTTAATGCTGTTAACGATGGTTTCAAACTCTCGCATCCGTTCGAATCCGACGATCCGAACCGAGAAATCCCCTTGGGAGATCCGGCGAATCGCGTCGATCACGATGTTCAGGCTTCTCAGTTGACGGGGCCGGAACATCGCGGAGATCAGAAGCACGACCAAGAAGAATAAGATGACTCCGAAAATGACATTCAGCAGATCGATGACATAAGCAGAAAAAGGAGGCTCCCATTTTCGGTAAACCGCTGCGGTTACCCAGCGCGCCAAAGACCAAGTCGTACCAAAACAGGCGAGGATGACGAGGATCTGGCCGATTCGGAGCAATATCTCTCCTGCTCTCCTCCAGAAGGTCAACGTTCACACACCTCCAAACGATACCCGAGACCGCGGATCGTACGAATCTTAAATCCAAACGTTTCCTCGGGAAACCGTTCGCGCAATCGATTAATATGCACATCTAGCGTGCGTTCATTTCCTTCAAAATCGTATCCCCAGATTTCCTCAATAAGCTGCTCCCGGGTGAGGGTTCGCCCTGCATAACTGCCAAGCTTGAACAGCAGCTCGAACTCCTTAAGCGGCAGCGTAATGCTGCTTTCGCCGCTTTCAACTTCAAATGTTTTGCGGTTCATTCGCAGCGCGCCAATCGTCACGGTTTGGGAGATCGACACCTGATAGCGCTTGAGCAGCGCCTTCACCCGTGCGACGAGCTCGGCCGGTTCGAACGGTTTGACGAGATAATCATCCGTGCCCAGCTCGAAGCCCTTAACCACCTGCCGAGTCTCCCCCTTCGCCGTCAGCATGAGCAGCGGCATATCATAGTATCGGCGCAGCTCACGGCAGAGGTCCCAGCCGTCCATCTCCGGCATCATGATGTCCAAAATCACCATGTCGACCTTCTCCGATTCCACCAGAGCGAGCGCCTTGCGTCCATTCTCGGCTTCCATCACCTGATCGATGCCCGCTTCCTCCAGGAACAGGCGAACCAGCTCGCGGATATGCTGATCGTCGTCAACTACGAGAATTTTAGCCATGTTGCATCTCTTCCTCCTCGTTTTCGCGCGGTTCCGACTCTTCTCGGCTTGCGGCGATTTGCAGCTGCTGCGAGGCGAACTCGCGATACATGGCGTGCTGACGCAAGAGCTGCTCATGTGTGCCTCGGCCCGTAACCTTCCCTTTTTCGATAAAAATCAGCTGATCCGCCCCAATGACGGTGGAGAGACGGTGGGCGATGACAATCGTCGTCCGGCCTTTCATGAGGTTATTTAGCGCCTTCTGGACGACGATTTCCGAGCGGCTGTCCAGGCTCGAGGTCGCTTCGTCCAGCATGAGGATTTTCGGATCGCGCAACAGGGCCCGTGCAATCGCGATCCGCTGCCGCTGCCCGCCGGACAGCTTAACCCCGCGCTCGCCGACATCGGTATCGAACCCGTTCGGCAGTTCGGCGATAAAGCCGTCAGCATAAGCCATCTCCGCCGCCCGCTGCAGCTCCGCTTCGCTGACTTCGCGCTCGATGCCGTAGCACAGATTCTCACGGATGGTTCCGGCGATAATCGGGCTTTCCTGCGAGACGTACCCAATCATCCCACGCCAGGAGCGAAGCGAAAACGAATCGATGGGGTCATCTCCCAGTCGGATACTGCCCTGCTGCGGCACGTAAAACCGCTCCAGCAAGGAAAATAACGTCGTTTTGCCGCCGCCGCTTGGGCCAACGACCGCCGTTACCGTCCCCGGCTCCATCGTAAAGGAAACGTCCTGCAACACCGGCTCGTCCGGTTTGTACCCGAAGGTAACCCCGTCCACGATTAACGGCTGATCCGCCTTCGTAATCTCCTGACCTTGGCCAAAAGGCTCCTCCTCGGCATCCAGCGTTTGGAGAATCCGTTCCGTAGCGCCTTTGGCTTTCTGAAGTTGGGTGAAAAACGTCGTCAACTGCGTCATCGGCATGACGATCTGAACGAGGTACAGAATAAACGCCACCAGTTCCCCGGCGGACAACCCGCCGCCCGCCACCTGCATCCCGCCGTAGCCAATTACCACGACGAGCAGCATCATCATGACAAAGGCCATAAACGGGCTAATCCATGCCATGACTTTGCCCTCCCGCACGCCGAAGGAGAGCAGTCTGCCAATCGCTTGGCTGCCGCTTTCATATTCCTTCCGCTCCGCGTTCGATGCTTTGACCAGGCGGATTTCGGACAACACCTGGCTTAAGGCCGCTGTAAAAGATGCGGTCTCGTCCTGCATGGCCAGCGAAATTTTATACATCGTCCGGCCCAGCGGTACAAGAATCAAAGCGGCAAGCGGGATCACCGCGAACATCACCAGGGTCATTTTCCAGTTCAAGTAAAATAGAACGGCCACCGCACCCAGAATCGAGATGATTCCGCTGATAAAGCCGGAGACCTGTTCGGAGATCAACGTTTTGATGATCCCGGTGTCATTGGTCATTCGGCTGACCGACTCCCCGGTCCGATTGTTGTCGAAGTAAGATACCGGCAAGCGGAGCAGCTTCTTCCATAAACGATCCCGCAGGCCAGCAACCATGCGCTGACCGGTATAATTCAGCAGGAAGATCGATAGTCCCGAAGCGACGGACATCCCGACAAATGCGGCGCCGATCCACACGATCTGCGAACCGCTGATGGAAGACAACGAAAAGCCGTCAACAAGATTCTTCGTGAACATCGGAATCACGAGGCTGACCAACGTTGACAGCAAGCTGAGGACGATCGCGACGGCAAACAGCGGCAGCGGCGGCTTCGTTTCCCGCAGCAGGCGGAAAAACGCCTTTGAGCTTCCACCACTTGTGCTCACTTGACGATCGGTATCTTTAAAATTGAAGTTATTCCTTGGCATGTGTTTCTCTTCCCTTCCATCTCTATCTGAAACAAGACGAGCCGGAAATACCGGCTCTAGGAAAAAGACTACATTCGGAATTTAAACTGAAGTTAAACAAAATAAAACCTTAACTAGTTTCCCCTGAAAAAGTCAGGGTGTTTTGAGCATAATTAAAAGGAATTCAGCACCTCAAAATGGAAATTGTTATTGACGAGATAACAAAGTTCCACACCCCGAGGGAAGAATTCCTTTGCTATAGGAGTTCAACAGAAGCCCTCGGGAATCCTTCCAAGAGGTGAAGAAAATGTTGAAACTTCGAGACGAGCAATTGACCATCTGGGATGCCATTCTCCCGGAATCTGTTAGAAAGTTGCCGGTCGAGCTTGCAATCATAGATCAATTACTGGACGACGACCGTTTTCTTCAACCGTTTACTGAGTTGCACCCGAAAGGCAAGAAAAGCGGCCGTCCTACGCTTGCAATTGAAAAGTACATCCGTCTTATGGTCCTGAAGCATAAATACAATTTGGGCTACGAGTCACTCGTGAAGGAAGTCGGTGACAGCATCACATGGCGAATGTTCTGCCGGTTTGCCATCGACGAACCGATGCCCGACCCGTCTACGCTCATCTATGCCCGCAAACGCTACGGCGACAAGATCGTCGAAGACATCAATGCCGCACTCGTAAAGCAGTGTGAGGAAAAAGCCGTTCTGAAAACCCGCAAATTGCGCACGGATACGACGGTTGTGGAATCCGACATCCATCACCCGACAGACGCTACGCTGTTGCAAGATGGCGTAAAAGTCATCACTCGAACGATTCAGAAAATCCGGAAAGTCGCCTCCCACACTGTTCAAGGCTTTGAAGATCGTACGGCAGAAATCAAGGAAAAGATTCTGTCCATCGCGAAAGTTCTACGTCGCCGCACCCGTGAATCTTGGGAAGAAGTTGACCGGATCACTGGGAGCGTAATCGAAGTAGCCGAGAACGTTGTGAACAAGGCGCAAGCCGTTATCGAGAAACTGCAAGACAAGGGCAAAGCTGCTCTTCGACAAAGTAAAACCAAACTGACCGAGGCGGTCACGCTAACCGGCAAGTTGTTGGAACAAGCCAAACAGGTCGTTTCCGGCAATCGAATCATCGCAGATCGGATCGTCAGTTTCTTTGACCCGGAAGCAAGACCGATTAAGAAAGGTAAGCTGGCCAAAGGAACTGAGTTCGGCTACAAGGTGCGAATCGACGAGACGGAAAGCGGCTTTGTGACCGGCTACGCTGTCTACGAGGGGAACCCCTCGGATGATGAACTGCTCGTTCCCGCTGTACAGGCGCATATCAAGCAATTCGGCAAAGCGCCGCAAGCTGTAGCGACCGACCGCGGTTTCTCAAGCAAGAAGAACGAAACGGCCATTACCGAACTTGGTGTGAAGCGAGCTAGCTTGCCGCGAAAGGGCAAAAAAGGCATTGCCCGATCCGAGTACGAAAACGAATTATGGTTCAAAGACTTGCAGCGTTACCGTGCAGCTGGAGAAGCGAAGATTAGTCTTCTCAAGCGGAAGTACGGTTTGAACCGCAGCAGGTATCGGGGCTTTGTCGGCTCAAAATGCTGGGTCGGCTTCGGGATTCTGACCCACAACCTGCAAAGAGCGGCAAAAATGCTCCAAAACTAACATGGAAACCGATCATTAGGGAAAGTTCCCCCTCACAACCCAGCCAGCAACCCGAAACTATTTTTGAAAATCGACTTTTTCAGGAGCAACTAACTAGAGATTCTCCACTTCCACGCTGATGACATGGTTAATCTTCCGGAGAAAATGGTACAGCTCCGTCGTATACTCCTTCTCCGATGCGGTAATCACCATATCGATCCGCTGGCGTCCTTCCTCCAAGTCTTTGATTTTCAGCCGCCGAATCCGGTGCTTGTTCACTTTCGTTCCTTGTTCTGGATCACCGCTGCATTCGATGATACGAATCAGTTCGGTTACGTTGCCGTGATCCTCCATGACGATTTTGATGGAGACATCGCGCTGATTCAGCTTATAGGGTCCAATCCATTTAATGATATAGGGTACGACATTCACGGAAATGATCAACAGAACCACCGTTAATGCAGCAGCCAGATAAAACCCGGTTCCGATTGCGATCCCAATCCCGGACGCTGCCCAGATCATCGCCGCAGAGGTAAGGCCGGAGATCCCCTCATTGCTTCGGCGAAGTATCGCCCCTGCCCCCAGGAAACCGATCCCGCTGACGATTTGCGCAGCTAGCCGCATCGGATCCATGTTCGGATGATCCGGTCCGGCGAATTTGGCAAACGCCTCGATCGACACGATCGTAACCAAGCAGCTGGCAATACAAATAACCATACTCGTCTTGATTCCCAGCGGTTTCTGCTTTAATTGCCGGTCGATACCGATAAATAACCCGAACAATAGAGCTAGGCCAAGCTTTACAACCATTTCCATTTCGTTGTTCATGATCGCAACTCCTTCAAGTATATAAGGTGAGTATAATTGTATTCGGCACTTTGGTGCAAATCGAACATACCCGCCCAGAAGATAAAAAAGAGACCCGGCTAACGGATGGATCTGCCCCTGTCAGCAAGAGTTTCTTGGACTTACTACTTCACAAGTTCAGAAAAGATATCGTCAGGGTTCGCTTCAGAATGAGAGTGCACAAATTGATCATATGATCCCTCAAAAGTGAACCTCCCCTGGTTCAGTAGATGAATCTTACAATCCACTTTCTGAAAATCATGCAGCGTATGGCTTGATAGTTAGAGGGATAATTTTCTAATATTGTTAGATTTTCTGTTAGACTCATTTTATTTTTTCCCTGCTTCGTTGGTCAAGAAGAAAAAAGCCTGAACCGTATTTAAACGGCTCAGGCTTCTGAAATTGCATATCAGATAAATTAGAATCTTGCAGCCAGCTCGGCAGCGCGTTTTACGCCATCTTGAATAATTTCTTCGGCGCGGTCTTGGAATTGATTATGCCCCTCGACCACAACGGCTTCCGGATCGTTAATGCCCCAGAAGGCCAAGGTGTTCTTTACATAGTTCAGAGACATTTCCAGCGCACTCATTGGACCTTCGGAATAAACGCCGCCGCGCGCTTGCAGCAACGCTACTTTCTTGCCGCCGACCAGGCCAACCGGACCTTGCTCGGTGTACTTAAACGTTTTACCAGCTTGGTTCAAGTAGAACAGGTAGGTCAACAGCTGTGCCGGAATCGTGAAGTTCCACAACGGGAACGCAAATACGACTTTATCCGCATTCAAAAATTGCTCCAGATAACCATTGGCCAAGTCAGCAGCTTTTTGCTCTTCTGGCGTTGTCGGGATCCCATTATTGACTTTGAACAGCCCGTTTAGCATATCCAAATCATAATAAGGCAGGTTCAACTCGAACAGGTTCAACTCGGTGATTTCATCATTAGGATGAGTTTCTTTGTAAGTTTGCAGGAAGCTTTCATACAACTTTACAGTAGCAGATTGCTCTGCTGGGCGATTATTGGCTTTGACAAATAAAACTTTAGACATCTGTGGTTTCCCTCCAACTCTTTATCTTTACTTTCTTTTTTCTAGTTACTCTATATTATCTTGTAACTGATTTAACAATGGTAATGATAAAGGCTAACTACCACTTTGTCAATTACAGATTCAAAAAAATCAAACTTCCTTCACTGCCGTGTTGCCTGCGTTCCACGTCCAAATTTGCTGCGAACCTGCTCTGCTGCCGCCGTCATTTGCCGCAGCGCTGCGACCGTTTCGTGTTGTCCTCTCGTTTTCAAGCCGCAATCAGGGTTCACCCAGAAAAGTTCCGGGTCCAAAACTTGGAGCGCCCGCTCGATTAACCGTACCATCTCCTCCGCAGACGGGACGCGCGGGCTATGAATGTCGTAAACCCCCAGCCCGATTCCAAGCGGATACGTATGCTTCTCAAAACTCTGGATCAGCTCGCCGTGGCTGCGCGACGTTTCGATCGAGATCACATCGGCATCCAGCGCACGGATCTCCTCCAAGATATCGTCAAATTCGCAGTAGCACATATGCGTATGAATCTGCGTCGTATCCCGGACCGATGAGGTCGTCACGCGGAACGCCTTCACCGCCCACTTCAAATAGTTCGCCCAGTCCTTCTGCTTGAGCGGCAGCCCTTCGCGCAGCGCAGGCTCGTCCACTTGGATCATCTCGATCCCCGCTTCCTCCAACGCCTCGACTTCCCTTCGCAGAGCCAGAGCAATTTGATAAGCCACCTGCTCCCGGGACAGGTCGCTGCGAACAAAGGACCAGTTTAGGATGGTGATCGGTCCCGTTAACATCCCTTTCACCGGTTTGTTCGTCAAGCTCTGGGCATAGGCCGTTTCCTTAACGGTCATTGGCTTCGCAAATTCGACGTCTCCATAAATGATCGGCGGTTTTACGCAGCGCGTGCCGTAGGACTGTACCCAGCCTCCTTGCGTAAACGCAAATCCCGGAAGCTTCTCTCCGAAAAATTCCACCATATCGGTGCGCTCGAATTCACCGTGCACCAATACGTCGAGCCCGATCTCCTCCTGGAGCTCAACCCATTTGCGGATTTCCGCTAGAATGAACGCCTCGTACTTCTCTGGGCTCCACTCGCCTTTACGCCATTTCTGCCGGGCGGCCCGAACCTCGGCGGTTTGCGGGAAACTGCCGATCGTGGTTGTAGGCAGGAACGGCAACTGCCACTTTGCCTGCTGCTTCCGCCGCCGATCGGCGAAATCGCTGGCGCGCTCGGCCGGAGCCGCTGCAGTCTGCGCTGCTTCTTCCCGCACCGAAGCAAGGCTGCGGGCCGGATCTGCGGCAAGTACAGCCAAGGCGCGACGATTCTCGGCGAACTGCACCGGCTCTGGTTCTTCCCCATTTGCCGCCCTGCTTAAGCTCACCAACTCCTCCAGCTTCTGCTCGGCAAAGGCCAACGCATCGCGCAATACCGGATTAAGCCGCTCCTCCCCTGCAGCAGATACCGGGACATGCAGCAAGCTGCAGGAAGGCTGCACGATCACATCCGGCGCTCCGGACTGGAGCGAAATCGTCTTCACCAGGCTAAGCGCCTCATCTAAATCCGTACGCCAAATGTTCCGCCCGTCAATCAGTCCCGCTCCTATCGTCTTGCCAGCGGGAAAGCCGTAACGCCGGAGCGCTTCCAGGTTACCGTCCCGGCCGTGTACGAAATCCAACCCCAAGCCGTGCACCGGCAGTTCAATCAGATCTTCGTATCGTTCAACCGCATCAAAGTAGGTTTGCAGCATCAGCCGCAGTCCCGGAACCTCCTGCGCGATCGCCTGGTAGATCAAGCGAAGCCGGTGTACGTCCTCCTCACTTAAAGAGACAACGATAGCCGGTTCGTCGATTTGCACCCAATCTGCGCCCGCCGCCTTCAGCTCGCGCAGCACCTGTACGTATAGCGGCAGCAGCTTGCGGGTCCAAGTCTCGACTTCCCCCGCCGTTTCCCCCTTGGACAGCTTCAGCAAAGTAAACAGCCCAAGCAGTACAGGCCTTCCGTTGATCCCGAGCTCCTGTTTCGCTTCCAGATAAGCCGCCAGCGGCCGATTGACGGTCAACTTGGGATCTCGGTTCCCAAGCTCAGGCACGATATAATGGTAGTTCGTATTAAACCATTTGGTCATCTCACTGGCGGTCGCTTGGTCGTCGCCTCTTGCGATGGCGTAATACAGATCAAGCGATACTTGGTCACCGTTCCATACGAAGCGCTCCGGTACTAGGCCAAACATCGTCGCTGTATCAAGGACGTGATCGTAATACGTAAAATCGCCCACCGGGATGACATCAAGTCCCCGATCCCGCTGCAGACGCAGGTTGTTCAATCGAATCTCTTTTAATCGAGCATGGAGCTCCGGCTCCGTGATTTTTCCTGCCCAATAAGCCTCGATCTGCTTCTTCCATTCCCGTTGTCCTCCGATTCTGGGATACCCCAGATTTCCGCTAACAAAGTCCCCCATATTCATTGCCTCCCATTGGTAAGTTCAAAACGCGCCAATCCGTAAAGCACAAAAAAGGTCCTCGATAGCATGGCTAAAGAGGACCTTCGATCCGTTGTTCGATGGCTTGCAACTTTAACACCTCCCTATCTCCCGTAGGTACAGCAGTGCTGTCGAAATAGGCAGGTCTCCTGGCTTCGGCATCATCGCCGGATGTGACCTTCCCAATGATTACATCACCAGTGGCATCTCACACATCCGACTCCTCCGTTACAGTGGCGGGACCGCGCCGGCATTGCACCGGACTTCCCTTTTAAGCTCCGGCCAATCCTGGCCGGAACACCTATTTCCGCTATATTCGGTTGGAATATACCTACCATCTTACTTCATCTGCCCCGCGAATACAATATCAAACAGATCGGAATTAACTTATTTATGCAATGAGAATGGGAATCAAATGACAACATTTTCGACAACTTTCATGTGATACATATCACAATGCGGTCTTCGGACCCATCGTACGATGAAGGTACATCAAGGAGTTATTGCTTAACCATTTCAGATAGAAAGAGGAATGACCGATGAAATCGCGGAACATCCCGAAGCATCTATTGCTTAGTTTGTGCTGTCTGGTCATGATTGCCGCAGCATGGTTTGCGTTCCCATCGGAGACACCCCAGGTCAGTGATACCGTCCTGCAAGAGGAAGAACAGCATCTCCATCCACCGCCAGTTGAGCCAATCATTCAACGGGAAGGCCATACCGTCCGCATTGAAATGACCGCGCAGCAAGCGGATATCGAGATTTCCGAAGGCGTCACTTATCCCGCCTGGACACTTAACGGTACCGCCCCCGGGCCGGTGTTGCGCGTGAAGCAAGGCGATCAGCTGGAGTTTACCTTAAAAAACCTAGATCCAGATATGCCGCATTCGATGGATTTCCATGCGGTCCATGCCGCTCCAAGCGAGAAGTTCGTTGAAGTGATGCCTAACGAGCACGGCACGTTTACTTATCCCGCCAACACGCCAGGCGTGTTCATGTACCATTGCGGAGCAAGTCCGGTACTGCTGCATGTAGCCAATGGGATGTATGGGATGATCATCGTTGAACCGAAGGACGGATACCCTACGGACTCGGATATCGACCGAGAATATACGATCGTCCAAAGCGAGTGGTATGCGGCAAATGATTTGGATGCTTTTCAACAAGGTGATCCGGAGTATGTTGTGTTCAACGGCGATGATTTTACGTTAAAAGAACACCCCTTGCTCGCCAAAGTCGGCGACAAGGTTCGGCTGTACGTCATCAATGCGGGACCAAATCATGTTTCTTCGTTCCATGTGGTTGGGACGACCTTTGATCGCGTCTATCTGGACGGGAATCCAAGCAATCAGCTGTACGGCATGCAAACGGTGTTGCTTCCGGCCGGCGGCGGCGCAGTCGTTGAGTTTACCGTCATGGAAGAAGGCGATTATCTGATTTTGACCCATCAGCTGGGTGATGCTAACCTCGGAGCTACGGCGATCCTGCGCGTAAGCCAGGACGGGACAGATCATGGAGAACCGGTGATGAGCCATTAATGAAATACCATTTTCACGCAAATTCATAAACGAGGTGACGTTGGATGAATCGACAAGACGCCAGAATTGTAGAGCTGGACGTTCGAGAGCAACTACGGAACAAACTGGAGCCGTTCCAGCTCATCATGGATACTGTCAAAAAGCTGGAAAAAGACGATCTCTTCGTGCTTCACGCCCCCTTCAAGCCGACCCCTTTGCTCAAGCTTCTGAAAATGAAGGGACTCGTCGGCAAAGCGGTGATGCTAGACAAAGAGCATTGGATCACGACATTTGTCCATAAGAAAAACAAGGCATGGCTCGAAGAGGAAAACGAATCCGTACCAGTTGAAGCAACCGCAGAGATTGCTCCGGCATCAACGGGTGGATCCGGCGAATCTGCCGCCAGCCCTAACATCATCACGCTGGACAACCGTGGTCTGGAACCGCCGCAACCGATGGTTCGAACGCTGGCAGCCTTGGATCGCTGCAAATCAGGTGATGAGGTGCATATTCACAACGACCGGGTACCGGTATTTCTTATCGAGGAATTAAACAGCTTGGGCTGCACCTATACGGTGGAAGAACAACCGGATGGGACGGCCAAAGTCCAAATTCGCAAACCTTAAGGAGGTGAACCTGATGCCGGCCATGTCCCGCCTGCCCTTTCTCTTTATCGTCACCGGAATCTTCGGATTCGTCCTGTTTCACGCCACCTCCCTGATGTCACTCACAGGCTGGATCGGCGATGATATCCGCGGCCCGGCCGGCTGGTTCCAGGTGCACCTGTTTGTGCTGGGCTGGGCAACCATGCTGGCGATGGGTGCCGTCTACCAGCTGATCAACGTTATTTTGCAGTCGAAGATCTACAGCGAACGTCTCGGGTATGTGCATTATACACTTTTTACGATTGGTCTGTTTGGTCTGCTATTTGGCTTCATTCAAGGCGACACGTATTGGATTGGCGGCTTTGCCACACTCGCATTCTCTGGAGTTGTCCTGTTCGTTTGGAACCTGGCCGCCACATTGCTGCGGGCCGAAACGTGGAACGCGATCACCATTAGCACTGCCTGCGCGGTGTTTTACCTGCTGCTCACCGGGTTATCCGGGATGGCGATGGGGATCAATTTTGCGACCGGTCTTTACAACGATTTGCACGAAAACCTATTTGGTACGCATATCTGGCTGGGGACGCTAGGCTGGTTTGGTCTGTTGATCACCGGGTTCAGCTACAAGCTGTTGCCGATGTTTTATTTGTCCCATAACTATCCAACCCGGCTGGAATATGTCGTCTTAGGGGTATGGAACGCAGGGGTTCTGCTAGGCGCGACTTCCTTTCTGTTTGGTTTGCCAACAGGCTTCAAAATTGCCGCGCTGCACCTGATTGTTGTTGCCGTCCTTTGTTATAACGTTCATCTGTTGCAAATCCGCAGCAAACGGCATAAACGCAGCCCGGGGGCAGGCATTGAATGGACAGTCACCGGAAGCCAAATCTTTGCCGCCTTTGCGGTCATGTTTGCGGTTCGGGCACTGGTGTCACCAGGGCAACTGCTGGAAACTCAAACTGTTCTTACAGCCGGCTTTGTTTACTTAAGCTACTGGGTGTCGTTCACGGTGCTTGGATACGTGTCCAAAATCGTACCGTTCCTGTGGTGGACCTACAAATACGGCAAGCAAGCCGGACGCCCGGGAACGCCGGTACTGGCCGACCTGCTGGACGAACGGAAAGTGAATCTCGGGTTGACCTTGATTCTCTGCGCGAATTTGACCGTCCTCATCGGCATCGTGACCGGATCATCGATCGTTATTGCCATCGGAGGCGCCGTATTATCCATCGTTTCGGTGGCTTATATCGCTTTGATCGCAATGGTGTTTGCTCATTAACGACAATGCAAATGGAGGTTAGTGGCCATGAATAAAATTGAACAAATCCGTGAATGCCTGCGTGAGGTTTATGATCCCGAGCTGGGCGTAAATATCGTTGATCTAGGGCTGGTATACGACATTCGGGAAGAAGATGATCATGTCTACATTCAGATGACTTTAACAACGCCGGGCTGCCCGATGCATGATACGATTGTTGGCGGTGTTCGTTGGGTTCTTAACGATCAACTTGGAATCCAAAACCCGGTCATCGACGTCGTCTGGGAGCCGCGCTGGTCGCCGGAGCAGATGTCGGAGGCAGCCAAGGAGCAGTTGGGGTATTTTTGAGGTTGTGATGCAACGGGATAATCACGTAAGGGATGCCACACGCATGCAGAAATACAGCTCTCCTTATCAAAAAAAGCTGGCGACTTCATCTGCTGGATGAGCCGTCAGCTTTTTATTTTACGATCAAGATGCCTTTCATTTCCTTGTGGTTCTTGCCGCAGGAGATGTTGCAGGAGTACTCAAAGGTTCCGGCTTGGTCAGCCGTAAACGTAATCGTTTTGCCTCCGCGGACTTCTTTGTTGTATCCTTTGATTTTCAACGAATGCATCCCCTGCGTATTTTTGAGCGTAATCTGCACCGTATTGCCCCGTTTGACCTTGATTTCCGTCAAGTCGTATCCCGATGAGCTGGCATGAACGGTAAACGACTTCACCGGTCCTGTTGTTTCCGCCGCCGGCTCAGATTCGCCAATATAGCGCCCTGGGGCGTCGGCACATGCCGATAGCAGAAGCATCCCGGCCGCGAGCAAACAGGCAACAGCACCCAAACGTTGATTCATCAGCTTCTCTCCCCTTCTTGAACTAAGAGCTACTCTCAGTTTAGAACGGGAAGGCTTCACGCTTTGTGATTTCCGTCACAACTTCGACATTTGTCCCTGCAGCCATTGAAATCACCCTCGCGGGTCGATCCACCCTTGCTCCAGCGCATAACGCGTGAGTTGTACCCGGTTTTCCAAATGCAGCTTTTGCAAAATGTTTTTAAGATGGTTTTTTACCGTCTGATCGGAAATGTGCAACACCCCGGCAATCTCCCGATTGGTCATGCCCTGCGCAACCCAGCCAAGGATCTCCCGTTCGCGGGCAGTTAGCGGAGGTTGTTCACCGCTTGTCCGCCTGTTCACCGGAAACTCCTGCAAAATCCGCAAAGCCAGCTCACTGGATAATGGCGCTTCATCGCTGGCGATCGCCCTTAAATATTCCAACCAAGTTCCGGGCTCCAAGTTTTTGAGCAGGTATCCCTGGGCGCCTTGCTTCAGCGCTTCAAACAGATGAGCGGCGTCATCCGATACCGTAATGAGCACGATCTTCACATAAGGGTAGCGCAGCTTGATCTCGCGGGTCGTTTCCAAGCCGTCCTTGCCCGGCATGCGGATATCCATCAAGATCAAATCCGGCATCCACCGCTCCGTCTGGGCAATGGCCTCGTCGCCATTTTCCGCGTAAGCCACGATTTCAAAGGAATCATCCTCGGCTAATATCTCCCCGATCGCTTCCCGGGCATGAGGATGATCATCCACGACCAACACGCGAACCTTCATCTGAACCGCCGCCTCCCCGAATTTGAATCGTCGTCTCTCCTGGCTGGGACGCAACCGTCAGCTCCCAGCCCATCTCGTTCGTCCGCTCTCGCATGATCTGCAGGCCGTAGCGGCCCGGTCTGGCTTGATCCTCTTGCGCGAAGCCGCACCCGTGATCTGTGATCGTGACGGTGAAATCCTGCGCATCTCCCGATGCCGAGATCTCGATGGCTTGTACGCCCGCATGCTTGGCTGCGTTAATCACCGCTTCCCGCAGGCAGGACACCAGCTCCATCTTCGCCTTCGCCGGCCAGCCCGCTTCCTCCAGCTGCCAGTCCAAATGCAAAGTGAGCTGCTGTTCAACAGCGATTCGACGGACGATTGCCGACATGGAGGCTTCATCCGCTTCGCCTTCCCGAGAGTCTGGCGGAATCCGCAGGTCGGAAATCGCCTCCCGCACATACCGGTTCACTTCATGGATCGATTTGCGCAGCCCGTTCCAATCATACGAACTACCTGCCGCCTGCTGCTGCCGTTCTGCCCGGTCCACCTTGACGGAGAGAAGGAACAAAGATTGCGCGATCCCATCATGCAGCTCACGAGCCAGCTGCTCCCGCTGCTCCAAACGGGCCTTCAGCGCCCGCTCCCGCTGCAATTCCTCCTGCATGCGTTCCAAGTTCGAAAACCAGCGATATTGCAATGTAATACTCACCGCAAACAAAATGACCGGCGTCAACACATTCCCTAGCTCCATCGACACAAACGGCATGAGAAATTGGTGGCGTACCACCTCCCACACCCCGACCACCAGTGTTGGAACAATCAGGATCAACCATTTCGTAAATTTATAGGACATCGTCTAACCCCTTAAGCCGTTTTCCTTCGACTTAACTTTACATAACCCGAGATTGGGCTGGCAAGCGTTAGACAAAAAAATTGAATCCTTTCGTTAGATAAAGCCGTAAAATAAAAAAGCAAGGCGGAACTGCCATTCCGCCCTGCGATGCAATACGTGCGTTACCTTACAGCATCTTTTTGATGTCATCCTTGATCGCTTCGGATTGCGGTCCGAACACGACTTGGACTGCGCCTTTGCCGAGTCTCATGACGCCCGATGCGCCCAACTGCTTCAATGCGGCATCGTTCACCTGTTTATCGTCCTTGACGACGAGGCGAAGGCGGGTAATGCACGCATCCACGGACTCAATATTTTCCGGTCCGCCGATGCTGGCCAGGATTTTGGCCGAACGGTTGTCGGCGGCAGACTTCCCTGTTCCTGAAGCCCCTTCCTCTACCACTTCTGCGATATCCTCAGCATCTTCACGACCTGGTGTTTTCAAATTCAACTTGACAATCATGAAGCGGAAGATGACATAGTACACAACCGCCGTAACTAGACCAACTGGGATGAGCAGCAACGGCTTGGTCGAGATTTGATAGTTGATTGCATAATCGATGAAACCGGCCGAGAAGCCGAAACCAAGCTTCATACCAAGCGCGTAAGTGACATAAGCCGCAATCCCCGACAGTACTGCGTGAACCGCATAAAGCACTGGAGCAACAAACATGAAGGCAAATTCCAACGGTTCTGTAATCCCCGTCAGGAACGATGCCAATGCCGCCCCTAAGAAAATGGAGCTAACCATTTTGCGTCTTTCCGGTCTAGCCGTATGAATAATCGCAAAGGCTGCAGCCGGAAGACCAAACATCATGATCGGGAAGAAACCGGTCATGAACATACCTGCGGTCTTGTCGCCAGCGAAGAAGCGGTACAAGTCGCCATGAATAACGTCCCCTGCAGCATTCGTAAAATCTCCAATTTGGAACCATACGATCGAGTTGATGATATGGTGAAGACCAAACGGAATCAGCAAGCGGTTGGCAACGATATGAATTGCCGAACCAATGCCGCCCAAGCTGGTTACCCAATCGCCAAAGACATCCAAGGCAGCTTGTATTGGTCCCCAAATCAAGCCGAAGATCAAACCTACAACAACCATCGTTATCGCAGTGACCATCGGAACAAACCGTTTGCCACCGAAGAAGCCTAACCAATCCGGCAGTTTGATATCATGGTACCGTTTGTACAAATAGGCGGAAATACAACCCACGATAATACCACCAAGAACCCCCATATCCAATTTGGTATCGGCGGATTGCATGAGTCCTGGAAAAATGCCGGGTACTCTACCAAGCACGTTCAGCAAAATCAAATGACCGATGACTGCAGACAATGCGGCTACCGCATCTCCGGCCAAACCGATCGCAACGCCAACAGCGAAGATCAGCGGAAGATTGTCAAAGATCGTTCCTCCGCCCGCTGCTAGAAACGGTGCGATATACGTGTTGAGAAATCCCCCAACTCCATCCCCCAGGTGAAAATCCTTGATGTAGTCGATGCTGCCGAACCTGAGCAGAATCGCCGCTGCAGGCAGTGTTGCAACCGGAAGCATCAATGACTTACCGATTTTCTGGAGAAAAGCTAGCATGCACAAACCATCCTTTCCTTACTTCTTGTATTTTATTGTAAAACCGCCTTTAAAATGACGCTGCTGCCTGCCGTCACAGGACCGGTGATGGGTTCTACGCTGCTCGTCACTTCTCCGGCGTTTGTTACTATAATTGGCGAAATCACCGGATAACCAGCTTCGCGAATGGCTGCCAGATCAAATTCGATTAGCAGCTGACCTGCTTTGACTTTGTCCCCCACGGAGACATGGGCAGTAAAGCCCTCGCCTTTGAGCGACACGGTATTGATTCCGAGATGAAATAGAAACTGCAATCCGGACGAATGCTCCATCATCACGGCATGGTTACTTTTGATGACATGAACGACTTTGCCGTCAAACGGCGCAACCAGACGTCCTTCGCTGGGTTCAACAGCGATCCCCGGACCCATATGGCCCCCTGCGAACGCTTCATCTGGAACTTGAGCTAACGGTACAGCCTCCCCGGTTAGCGGCGAGAGGATCTCCAGCACTTTACTCTCCGTATTTTTCTTTCTCCATTTTGAAAACATATGGCTCTCCTCCTAAATCTGATTACCTATATTCTGGCATCTTTAAGAAATCAATATGCCCTACTCTCGGATATTGGGAGATACAGGCGAAAAAAAGAGCCAAGAAAAGAAGCCTATTGTTTATCTAGGTCTGCTTTCCTTGGCTCATGCCCATTCTGAATCAATGGTAACACGCCAAAAGTCATTCAATTGTCGGTCGGTTATGTGACTATAATAATTCAAGCTCTCGCTAGCGTCAATAGAAAAATGAAAGCGCACACAAGATGTTAATTATTTAAATTTTTATCCTTATAGAGCCTGAAATAACGCGGGTACCTTATCCGGTTCCCAGCCAGGCAGCGACGTGTGGGCTTGAATTACTTTATAGGTTACACCGTTATACGTTACGAGCTGATTCACAGTATACGACGTATAAGGTGCCCAAGCTGTCGCCCCCGTCCCTGCCGAATCTGTGGTGACCGTCACCGCATTGCTTGCAGGCGAGAGATTACCGGCGGCGTCTTTCGCTTTCACGGTAAACGTATAGGAAGTAGATGGCGAAAGTCCGTTAATCGTAGCCGTTGTCCCCGTCACCGTCGCAACGAGTTGACTACCGTTGTATACCTCATATCCAGTCACGCCGACATTATCGGCCGATGCGCTCCAGCTCAGGCTGACGCTGGTCGAGGTTTTGGCCGTCACCGTAACGTTGCCCGGCGGGGTGGGAGCGATTGTGTCGCCCGGGTCGGTTCCAGGCTCGGTCGTGACCGTCAGCGGAGCGCTGGCCGGTGAGACATTGCCCGCAGCATCCCGTGCAACCACCGTAAAAGTATACGTCGTTGCGGGGGCAAGACCGCTGATCGTCGCCGTCGTCCCGGTTACGCTGGCCGCTTGCGTTCCGTTCCGGAAGACGTTGTATCCAACAACGCCGACATTATCAGAAGAAGGCTGCCAGGTTAACGTGACAGAGTTCGCCGTTTTGGAGGTGACCTTTACACCGGTAGGCGTAGACGGAGCCACCGTATCTCCCGGCGGCGTTACGCCTCCGCTCAGATCGTTGTTCAGCTTGGTGAGCAGCGTTTTGTTGCGGTCACCGCTCAGTTCCCAGAACATGGCGCCGGCAAGACCACGGCTCTTGATATAATCGGTTTTGAAGCCGATGGATTGTGGATCGTCATAAGAGATAAACCGCCGTACCGAAGGATTATACAGGTACGGCACCTTGGCCGTATCGTTCCAATAGCGGCTATACCCGTTCTTATTGATATAATTCGCTTCCAGGTCGTAGTAATCAAAAGAACCAGCCTCCCAAGTTCCGACGGAAGACGCTCCGCTGGCGCTTTGGTATTGCCCGTTGCCGGCGTTGTTTACGCCATCCCAACCGCGACCGTAGAATGGAATGCCAAGCACCAATTTATTGGCGGGAACACCGGCATTTAAGTGGCCTTGCACTGCGGCGTCGGCATTAAAGACCGAGGCGCTGGGCACGCCGGCGTTGCCTGCGGCCGGATCGTAGTACAGCGGTGCATTGTGAGCCGTAATTTGCTGCCATCCGCCGTTAAAATCATAAGTCATAATATTAATCCAGTCGACGATGGATGCGATATTGCCGAGCTCCGTATTGCTAACGAAGGAAGGCGAAGCTCCGGAAGCGATCGTCAGCAAATATCTTTTGCCATCCACCGTTCCGGCTGCATCCAGCTTATTCCGGATCTCCTGGAGCAGCTTCGTATAGTTCTGCTTATCCTCCGGACGATAGCTATTCCCGGGCAATCCACCGGCAACCGGATACTCCCAGTCCAAATCGATGCCGTCGAAATTGAACTTCCGCAGGAAGTCAACGGCCGAGTTGGCGAACGTTTCGCGCGTGACTTGGCTGGCAGCCACATCGCTGAATCGGTTGGACCAGGTCCACCCGCCCACCGATATAATCGTCTTCAAGTGCGGATTCGCCTGTTTAAGTTTATTTAGCTGATGAATATTGCCTGCGTACGGTTGATCCCAGGTGTCGCCGGGAAATAGCTTGCCGGTATCGATCCAAGGATCGCCCAAGACGATCGTGCCGTTGGGCACGTTAATCGTTTGGCCCTTCTCGTCCTGCGTCGGCCAGGTCACAGGGTTCGGCCCGGCCGGATCCGGATTGCCGTGACGGCCGTCCCAGGCGATATCGGCGAAGGCATAATTGATATGGGTGATTTTGGATGCATCGATATCATAGACATTAAAATTGCGGTCATAAGCCCCCCAGGATGGGTAATAGGCAACGATTTTGTAAGGATCGGCAGCCTCAGCGGCTTTCGGTTGGAGCAGGCCGCCCGGCAGCAGCAGAGATAAAGCCAGACAGGTCAGAGTAAACAGCTTCCACTTCTTGGCGAAGCTTCGGGTTCTTATCGATTGCATCACTTAAATCCCTCTCTTTCAATCGAAATTGAATTGGAATAAAGCTAGCAGCAAGAACTCTGGCTGTAAGATCCACAAAACGGACCAACGTCACAAATCTTCCGTGCTCGTCAGCAAATCTCCTTTCCTTATGGAACTAACCGATGGACTCCTCGCTTGTCCTCTGTCAGCCGCAGCCGATCACCTCCGCAAATTCAGATCTCATTTCATTCCTTGTAAGCCCTCAAAGCCAATCCCGGCGCCTATAGGATTTCTCTGAAGTGTTTACAAAACTATTAAATCATAATAGATTTGGTGATAAAAGGATAAATTTCTATTATTTAATCGAACATCGGCTATAAAGCGCAATAAAAACGCGACGATCTGAGAAGATCGCCGCGTCTTAAGAATGATATATGCTCGCTGGTTCGGTCGATATATTCGATTTTTCATACACATTTTGTGGCAAAACGTTGAAATTGGGAAATCTATATGATTTTTCATATAAAAATGTGGCTTTCGGCTCCCCGCAGCCCGAATCTATATGAAATTTCATATATAACTGGCAAAAATGGCCCCCTGTCCGCTGAATGTATTCGATTTTTCGCATACAATCACGTGCAAGTCCGGATCTAGCCGTCCGTTTACTTCCAAACTAAACTAACGTTGTCCATCCGGCCTTACTTTTCGGGTCGCGGTGGCCTGAAGCGGATCGTCCGGCCAGTAATGCTTCGGGTAACGGCCTTTCAGGTCTTTTTTGACCTCAAAATAAGTGTGTTGCCAAAAGCTGCGCAGGTCCGACGTGACCTGAACCGGCCGGCTGGCGGGCGACAGCAAATGCAGCGTAATTGGAACCCGTCCAAACCCGATCCGCGGCGTTTCCATCATGCCAAACACTTCCTGCAAGCGTACTGCCGCATAAGGGGCTTGGGGGCCGTCGTAATGAATTTGAATTTTGGAGCCGCTGGGGACAAGCAGGTGCGTTGGCGCTTCGGCGTTTAACTCCTGCTGCTGCGGCCAAGTCAGAAGGCCCTCCAGTATGTTGTATAAGGACAGCGCCTGCAGATCCGCCCGCTTACGCACGCCGGACAAATACGGTGCCAGCCATTCCTCGGCGGTTGCGGCTAGCGTCTCATCCGATACATCCGGCCAGTCAGGATTTAGGCGGTGCAAAAACATCAGCCGCTCCTGCAGCTTCCGCGCCTTCTCCGTCCACGGCAAGATGGCGACGCCTTTGGCGGCAACGGCCTCGAGCAAGGCTTGTGTGATCTGCTCTGGACTCGGCGACGGGTCCGGCTGCTCCCGCAGAACGATCGCGCCAAACGTCCGGCGGATTCTCGCCCGCACCGTTCCCGAAGCGTCATCCCATTCCGCGCTTCGCTCCTCGGTAATCCCCTCCGCATGATGGCGGTACACGTCCTCTTCCTCCAGCGGGGCCGCCAGCAAAATACGTCCTTCTGCTCCTTCGTCGTCAACCTCGGCAATCGCCAGGAACGCGGATTGGCCTAAGGAATCCTTGTGGAGCAACTGCGCCCCCCGCCCGTTCCGCATCAAATACCGCCCATCCGGGCGGCGGAACGCGATCCGATCCGGATAAGCGAAGGAGACCAGCAAGCCGCAGCAGCGGTCCAGATCCGTTGGAACGGAGGCTGCCGGCACGGGAGCTGTCGGCGGCGTTGGATCGGCCAGCTCGGCACCGGCCGCTGCTTCGCCGTCCGGCGGCTCGAAATCGGGGTCGTCTCCGGCATCCGGGACGACCCACTCGCCGAGCTCGGCGGACACATCGGGCGCGCCGGGCGGCACAGCCTCAGCAAGCGGCTCCAGCTCAGCGAGCCGCTGCTCCCACTGGCGGGCGAGCGCAGCGATGCGCCGCAGCCCGTCGGGCCCGGGCTCCTGTGCTGCGGCGGCGCCCCTGCCCCGGGAGCCCGGGGCCCCGGCCGCGCGTCCGGACGCGGCCAGCACCAGCGCCAGCCGGCCGCGCAAATCCGCGTCGCGGCCGGCTGGCCCACGCAGCAGGTCGCGCTCTTCGAGCAGCGCGGCCAGCGCGCATGCCGGCGCGCCGAGCCCCAGCTCGCGCGCCCGCAGGAGCATGTGCGCGAGGCGCGGGTGCAGCCCGAGCGCGGCCATGCGGCGGCCGTGGGCGGTGATGCGCCCGGCCGCGTCCAAGGCGTCCAGCTGGCGCAGCAGCTGGACCGCCTGCGCGTACGGCGCCGGCGGCGGCGCGTCGAGCCACGCCAGCTCGTCTGGCGCGGCGGCGCCCCACGCCGCCAGCTCCAGCGCGAGCGGCGCGAGGTCCGCCTCGAGCATCTCCGGCGCCGTCCGCGCGGGAAGCAGGCGGTCCTCCGCCTCGCTCCAGAGGCGGTAGCACACGCCGGGCGCCGTTCGCCCGGCGCGGCCCCGCCGCTGGTCGGCGGAGTCGCGGGCCGCCCGCACCGTCACGAGCCGGCTCATGCCGGTGCGCGGCGAGAACAGCGACGTGCGGCGGAGGCCGCTGTCGATCACCACGGTCACGCCGTCCACGGTCAGGCTCGACTCGGCGATCGACGTCGCCAGCACGACCTTGCGCTGTCCCGCCGGCGCGGGCTCAATCGCCCGCCGCTGCTCCGCTTGCGGCATCGCGCCGTACAGCGGCGCCAACATTACACCCGCCGGCAGCCCGCCCTCCGCCAGCAGCGACTCGGTACGGCGGATTTCCCGCGCTCCCGGCAGGAACACGAGCACGCTGCCGTCATGCTCCACAAGGGCCCGGCGAACCGCACGGTCCACCTTGCGTTCCAGCGGCTCGTTTGGAGCTCCCGGCGCATATACCGTCTCCACCGGGAACATGCGTCCCCGGCTTTGCACAACCGGTGCGCCGTCCAGCATCTCCGCGATCGGCCGGGCGTCCAGCGTCGCCGACATGACGAGCAGCCGCAGGTCGTCGCGGAGCAGCTGGCGGCTTTGCCAAGCCAAGGCCAAGCCAAGGTCAGCATGCAGGCTGCGCTCATGAAATTCGTCGAAGATGACCAGACCCGTCCCGAGCAAGGCCGGGTCCTGCTGCAGCATTCGCGTTAAAATCCCTTCGGTGACGACTGTAATCCGCGTTTTGGCCGACACCCGGCTGTCGCCTCGCATGCGGTAGCCCACCGTCTCACCAACCGCTTCACCTAGCTGGGACGCCATATATACAGCGGCAGCCCGAGCCGCTAACCGGCGCGGCTCCAGCAGCAAAATCCGCTGTCCCCTAAGCCATGGTTCGCTAAGGAGCGACAGCGGAGCACGCGTCGTTTTGCCCGCCCCGGGCTCCGCCAGCAGCACGGCGGTTCCCGTTTGGTCAAGCGCTTTTTGCAGCTCAGGGATTACTTCATCAATAGGCAAAGGAAACTTTGTCATGATTCTCTCCTTACGGGTTACACTATGAAAACATTTTACCATACGGTTCTAAGAAACGAAGGGATCGGAGGAAAAACGATTGTTGAAGCTGCTCGTCCTTTTACTGCTTATCGTCTTCACCGCATTGTTCGTCATCATTGAAGCGTCGCTGCGTTCATTGCACCCGCGGACCATCGAAGCTTGGGCGCGGGAAGGCCGTCGTGGGGCCTCCGCCCTCCGCGCCCTGTCGCAACGGATCGACCAGGCGTTGTCGGCCTGCCAACTGGCCATTACGGTGAACTCGCTGACCCTGGGTTGGCTGGGCCAGCCGGCTGTCCGCAGCCTGCTCGCCCCGTTATTTGTTCGCCTGCCCTTATCGGATTCCGTAGAAACTTTTTTCTCTTTTCTCATCGCGTTCGTGTCGATTACCTATTTGCATGTGGTGCTTGGCGGATTAGTCCCGCAGGTGCTGGCTGCTCAACGGGGCGAAGCCATCATCTTGGCGTTTGCCCGGCCGCTCCTGGCATTCAGTACCCTGCTGTCCCCGTTCCTCTGGCTGCTCAACCGTTCCTCCGGCCGCATCGTCGCATGGCTAGGCCTTAAACCTGCTGCGGACTGGGACGACGCGCACAGCGAGGAGGAACTGCGAATATTGCTGAGGGAAAGCCTGGCCAACGGCCGGATTAACAAAAGCGAGTACCGCTTCATGAACCGGATTTTCGCCTTTGATGATCTGCTCGCCAAAGATATCATGGTTCCGAGAACCGATATGGTCTGCTTGGATGCGGCCAAGTCGCGCGAGGAAAACTTGCGGATCATTCGCCGGGAGCAATACACGAGATTTCCCGTCATCCGTGGAAATAAAGATAATATTATCGGGGTCATTAATACAAAAGCGTTGTTCCTGGCCCCCGAAAATCAGGCGGATGTCCCTTTGGCTTCCCTGGTCCGGCCTGTGATGACCGTCTCGGAGAACATCCCCCTTCCGGCGCTGCTGACCAAGATGCAGAAGGAACGTTCGCATATTGCTGTGCTGATCGACGAATACGGCGGTACGAGCGGGATGGTGACGATAGAGGATATACTGGAGGAAATCGTCGGCGACATCCGCGACGAATTCGATGCGGAGGAAGAGCAGGAAATTACCGAGGTCGCGGCGAATCACCTCATAGTTGACGGCAAAGTTTCGGTGTCGTTGATCAACGAATTGCTGGACGCCGATTTGGAGGAAGATGACGCGGATACAATCGGCGGCTGGATCTATGGGCATAATCTGGACATCGAAGAAGGAACCCAGCTGGTCTATGGGGACTTGCAGTTTACAGTCCTCGAGCGCGAAGACACCCGGATACGGAAAATTGAAATCAAAAGGCTGGACATGCCCCTCATGGACAGCGCGTATACATCAGAGGGTGAAGACGAAGCCCGGAACGCCCAAGGCCCCGAAGCAGGCTTGTAATGCTCGTTCCGACGTCGTCTTCGTCCACATTCATCAAATGGGACATTCGGACAACTCTACAAAAAGTGAACAAGTGAACAATCGAGGAAGTGAAGCATCATGAAACGCGGACGATTTGCACCTACGCCATCCGGCGACATGCATCTAGGCAACGCCAAAATCGCGCTGCTCTCTTGGCTGCAAATGCGCGCAGCCGGAGGAATCTTCGTGCTGCGCATTGAAGATATCGACACCCAACGCTCCAAGCCGGCGATCACGGAACGGATTCTCGCCGACCTTCGTTGGCTGGGGCTGGACTGGGATGAAGGACCAGGCGCTTCGGATGCGTCCGGTCCTTACCTGCAAAGCCAGCGGACCGAGCTTTATGAGGAGGCGCTGGCCAAGCTGGACGCGGCCGGCCGGCTGTACCCTTGCTTCTGCAGCCGGGCGGAGCTGCTCGCGGTGGCCGGGGCGCCGCACGGCTTGTCCTCGGAAGGGGCGCCTTACCCCGGAACCTGCCGCGGCTTAAGCCCGGAGGAGCAGCAGCGCCGAGCGCAACACAAAGATCCGTCACTCCGATTTGCGATTGGCCCGGAGGAAATTCGCTTCGTCGACGGCATCGCCGGGCCGCAGGTTTTCCCGCCGGGCAGCGGCGGGGATTTTGTCGTGCGCCGGGCCGACCATATGTATTCCTATCAACTGGCGGTGACCGTAGACGATGCCTTGATGGGGATCACCGATGTACTGCGCGGTGACGATTTGCTCGACTCCACGCCCCGCCAGCTCCACCTCTATGCAGCGTTAGGCTTGACGCCGCCTAAGTTCGCCCATGCCCCGCTCATCCTCGGAGAGGACGGACGGCGGTTGGCCAAACGGCATGGCGATTTAGGGCTCCCCGCGCTGCGCGCCGCCGGTACGAAGCCGGAGACGGTCATCGGCTGGCTGGCCTACATCAGCGGCTTGATCGACCGCCCTGAAGCTGTAACGGCCAAAGAGTTGATCCCCGGCTTCCGGCTGGACCGGATCTCGCGAGAGCCGTTTCTGTTAACCGAAGCGATGATACGGAAGCTGATGCCTGACACCCCAATTTGACTTCCTATTCCAGCTTCCGGCGGATTGCATCTTCATACTGCCGGAACGCCGGATTCGTTGATAGACCGCGCTCGCTCATTAGCATATTCAGCCTCAGCTCCTGCTCCGTCAGCCGCTTCTTCAAAGCCTGCCTCTCCGGCCCGTCCTCACAAGCGGCAAGCAGGTCGGTAAGCCGAACCATCTCCTGCTGCAGTTGAATTTCTTCGGGAACGTAACCCGCATTTTTCATCAGCTTATAGGCCATCCGCAAATCCTCCGGAACCCCGGATAAATCCTCCACCTTCAGCGGCTTGCCCTTCCCGGGCAAATGATCAAACTCCCCGCGGGCCATCGCTTCTGCAATCTTCTGTTCCGCTAACCAGGACAGCATATCCATCCCTCCTCAAGCGTTTCCTTCCTGTATCATACCACAGCCGCCATCGGATTCATCTCCGCAGATGCCATGCCCCGAAAGTTTATACTTTCTGAATCTAAAAAAAACGCCTCCGCGATTGCGAAAGCGTTAACTCTAGGATCGTTTCTCCATCAGGTGAAACGTTATAACAGCGACTCCGCCCCATCGATGACAATTCGAGCTCCGGTAATGTGGATGGACTCGTCCGAAGCCAAAAAGGCGACGAGATCCGCGACGTTCTCCGGTTGACCCGGGCCGTCCGCTAAGGGCTGCGAGCCCTTTGGATATTTTACCGGAATGACGATCTCCTGCAGCTCCTTGCTCTTCTCCGTTGATGTATCGATATTGGTGGCGATGGCGCCGGGACTGATGGCATTAACGCGAATTTTGAATTGGGCCAGCTCCAGCGCCAGCATTTTCGCGAAAGCAACTTGTCCCGCTTTCGTCGTACTATAAGCCGACATCCCAAAGCCGGAAAATTTATCATTGCCGTTTATCGAACTGGTAATGATAATACTGCCGCCGCCCCGTTGCTTTAAGTAGGGAACCGTATATTTCACGGTCAGGAACGTACCCGTCAGATTGATGCTCAGTGTCTTCTCCCAATCCTCGAAGCTTAAATCCTCGACTGGCGCCAGCTTGCCGTTGACGCCTGCATTGGCGAAGACGATATCGATGCCGCCAAAATGCTCGGCAGCTTCGCGTACCGCCTGTTCGACCCGCGCCGGGTCCGCCACGTCGACATCATACGCGCGGGCCGCACCCTCGCGCATGGCATTGATTTCCCGCGCTGCCTGCTCCGTGCGCTCAGCCAACAGATCGAACAGCGCGACCCCCGCCCCCTCGCTGGCCAGCTTCACCGCAGCCGCCTTGCCGATCCCGGAACCGGCTCCGGTGATGATCGCCGTTTTGCCCCGAAACCGTTCGCGGTTCGTCGTCTGATTGCTTGTCATGACTTCACACTCCTGAAGATGAAATGGGTTCATTGGTGAAACTTTTTACCTGCCTCTATCCAGATTGCCCATTTCGGAGTGTTTTTTAGTCAGGGATGGCTGGTTTATACCATGAAAAAAACTTGGGTTTCCTTAGGTCCCACTCACTCAGCGTTATGCGGCTTACGGAACCACTTCAGCAAAATCTTCTGAAATTGCTGGCGGGGCGTGGGCGTCGCAATCATCCAATCCTCTTCGTCCTTCGCGCTGCAACGGATCAACCAGTTCAACTGCGGGTTGTTCATAAACTGCATCTGCTGGATCTCCCAGCGTCCGCCGCAGTTCGCATAGAACCGGATATCCCCATGCACGAGCGGAGATTTCATACATTTTGCTAAGGCGATACTGCCTTCTTCATCGTTCGTCATGTCAGCCAGGAGGGTGGCCAAGCGGTTAAGTTCCAGCTCCCGGGCCTGGCTCAGTGCTGCGTCAAATTGTTTTCTTGACATCATCAAGGCGGGAAGCTCCCCCGGCGTGCGCGAGTTCCACTTCATCCGACCGGCTAACAAAACGCTTAGTTGTTTCCCTTCGGTAATTCGTTCGACGAATAAGCGGTTGATTTTCCCGGGCAGCCGTCTGAATCGGATAATCTGATTGCCGGTGATATGCAGATATTCCTCAGAAGTTTGCTTTCCGCAAGTATAGGTTAGCCAGCAAGCCTTGACGGCCGCCGATGCGGCGGTCAGGTCGTCTAGGACGTGCTGCGGCAAGCTGATCCGAGCTCCTTGCACCGTCTCCGACACCTCTTCCTTGCTTTTCAACGTCTCACGCGTGTCTTCGGCATCCGAATCTAGCATCGCCTGCAAAAAAACGTGAAAGGGATGCTCTGGATCCTGCCACGTTTGAATTCCTAACCACTCTATCAAAGTTAGCCATTCTTTCGCTTGAAGCACCACATTTTCCTTGCGGGAGGAATCTATCATCAATTTCTTCCACCTCCTACAGATTGGGTCTCGCTTCCGATGCAGTAATCATACCACTATTCAATTTCCCTGTGCTCGGAATTTTTTACCAATCTATTACAATGTACCCATAAAAATAGGAGGTGAAGCACAATTTTTTAAAGATGCTGAAACTTTTTAATCCGCCTATCCGTAATATTGATGTAAGTGTGCAAAACCGAGACTTCCGTCCTGTTTCGTTCGCTGTCATTAAACATTTATCGAAATATCATGTTTTTTTAATCTTTTCTTAAGTTTTTCGATCTACAATGTTTAATATGAAACCACTGTATAGAGGTGATTCTAATGAAAATCCTGATCAACTTCCAAAATAATCTGGTTCCGGTTTATTTCAACGTCGATAGCAAGCAACCTGTGCAGCGTACATTGAAGCTGCTGACGAGCGCGCTCGAGTACAAATACTATAACGGCAAGCAAGCTTTGAAGAAGTGCTTGAACTCCTTAATCAGCATTGAAATCGAAGGTTCCGAAGCGATTCTCCACAGTAAGAGCGAATTTGATTCTCTTGCGCTTTCACTCTATTAATCTAGTATTAGTTGCGATGACCGTTTTGTAGAAAAAAGGCTCCGTACCTCAGCATCACGCTGATGGCACGGAGCTTTTTTTCAAATCGATATCCATCTTACGTTCCGTTTCGTTCCGGCTACCCTCTCAATTTCGAACTTCGCTTTCGTTCAAGCGGCGGTTTCCAAAGAGGGACTTGAACCGGAGTGTCATTGCCGTTACTGCTAGGATTGACCCGTTCAGGACAAACACCACCGGGATAGAGATCCATGACCCGAGCGCCCCGCCGGCAATCGGTCCGAACATATTGCCAAGCTGGCTGGCGGACTGGTTCAAGCTGAAGGCGCGGCCGCGGAATTCCGGTTTAGTCGACTGTACGATCAAAGCGTTTAACGCCGGGAACACGGCGGCGAAGAACAAGCCGTACACAAAGCGCAGAATTCCGAACCCAACCAACGAATGAAAGAAATGCTGCAAAATGTTGCCAACCCCGCCACCAATCAATCCGATCATCAACGTGTTGTGGTAGCCGATCCTCTCCCCAATTTTGCCCCAGAACGGTGCGGCGATGATCGTGGAGATACCTACCGCCGAGAAAATAATGCCCGAGCTAAGCGAAGCGTCGGAAGCCGAAGCGCCCAGATCCAGCACATACAGCGAAAGCAGCGGCTCAAGCACCATCACGGAAGAGGTGACGATCAGCACGACAAGCAGCTTGCCCATCAACGGTCGGTTAGCTGACGCCTCCTTGAGATCATCCAGCACATGCGAACGCTCCCGGTTACGATCGAAGTTCTGCTCCTTCACGAAGATCAAGGCTATCAGTGCTGAGATCAACACGACGGCACCCGACGCCAGAAACGCCTCCCGATAACCGATAAACTTGCTGAGGGAACCGCCCACCAAAGGTCCGATAATACCTCCGGCCGCTCCAGCTGTCGACATGACTCCCAGCGAATATCCGACATGCTTCTCTGGCGTATTGGTTGCAACCAACGCAATCGCGGAAGGCACATACCCGGCCAAGAGCCCGGACAAAATGCGGACGGCGATCAGCTGATAAGGATCCCGGACGAAGAAGTAAAGGATATACACCGCACTAAGCGCAAACCCGGATCGAAGCAGCATCGGCTTCCGGCCGTACTTATCCGACAGCGAACCCCAATACGGAGAGATCAACGCGCCGGCCAAAAACGTCACCCCAAACGCGATCCCCGACCAGAGGGTGAGATGCTTCGTTACTCCAAGATCATGAGCAATAAACAGAGACATGAATGGAATGACCATGGAATACGCGGTGCTGCAAAAAAAAACGCCAAGCCACAGCACGTACAGATTTCTTTTCCAGGGGAAATTCACTTCATCCACCCCCAGCATTGTTACTTGCCAACCCTGGAACTAACCCGTTTTTTTATTCTAGCACAATTCGTTGACAACTGTTCGAAAGATTTCGAATTTTAGATTTCGAGGTCAAGATGTTCGAGATATAATGGAAGTTGGATGATCTGTTTAGTAAAAATAATCCATGCCCGTTTCGGTAAGCGCTTACTTGCTGTTTGCACCGAGATGGCATGGAGCCAAAGGAGCTTGAGCATTATGGCACTATTTCAATGTCGTTTTTTCTCCGAAGTATTAGGGCTGAGCACCTCCATGACCGTCATCCTGCCGGAACCTGCGCAATCGCAAATCGGGATGTCCGCACCGGCGATCGCCGGACCTTATCCAACCCTCTATCTGCTGCACGGCATGTCCGACGACGACTCGATCTGGCTGCGCCGCACCTCGATTGAACGTTATGTTTCGGGTATGGGTCTGGCCGTAGTGATGCCTCAGGTTGATTTGAGCTTCTATGCGGATATGGCGTACGGCAACAACTATTGGACGTTCGTCAGCGAGGAGCTGCCTCGCCTTTGCCGGTCGTTCTTCCCATTGTCCGATCGACGCGAGGACACCTTCGTTGCCGGGTTGTCGATGGGCGGCTACGGCGCCTTCAAGCTGGCGTTGCGCAAGCCCGAGACGTTCGCTGCTGCTGCCAGCTTATCGGGGGCGCTTGATATCGCGAACAGCCGGCATGGGCTGTCGCCGCTGTTCCTGCGGATTTTCGGCGAATCCGGACCTAAGGGCACGGATAACGACCTGCTGACACTGCTGGACCCGCTCGCCAAGGCCATGCAGGAAGGGAAGCCGGTTCCGCAGCTGTACCAATGCTGCGGGACGGAAGATTTCCTGTACGAGGACAACCAAACGTTCCGCGAAGCATGCACCCGCGCCGGCCTGCCTCTCACCTATGAAGAAGGACCTGGCTCCCACGAATGGGGCTATTGGGATGCGAAGATTCAGGACGTGCTGAAATGGCTGCCGCTTCAACCGAAAGAAGCTTAATCTTACAAGTACACTTAGCCGGCTGGGAGCTTCCTCTCGGCCGGCTAGGTTTTTGTCCGCATTTATGAATTCAAACTGCAGGCAGCCGCTCATTTCAGCCCAGCCTTCTCCCCGCTCGGTTGCCACGCGATATTTGTGGCCATGATCCGCGATGATCCGCCCCGGTGAGACATGCTCTAAACCCATTTCGCGAAAAGCGTTCTCCCGCTCCGGGTTCCATCCGAGTTCATAATAAATTCAATCCCAATTCCTCCTATACGATCAAAATGGTTCAACCCTGTTCCAACTTCCCTTCCCGTCTCCTTAGCCGCAAAAAAAGACGCGGGATCCTCGCATCCCGCGTCTTGGCAAGCTTTGTCAATCCATTTTTGTCCCGCATAGCTTCTGGGTATATTGGTCCAACAGCGCCGGGACTTCCTTCAGCTCGTGAATCGTCCGCCACGGTGTGCCGCCTTCCAGCGTCTCGTCCCACTCATGCTTGCGCTTCAGCCAAATGCCGCGGATCCCCACCTGAGCGGCTCCCCAAATATCGTTGCGAGGATGATCGCCAACGATCACCGTCTCCTCCGCTTGAACACCAAGCCGATCCAATGCCAGTTGATAGATCCGAGGATCGGGCTTCTGGATGTCCACGTCCCCGGATACGATGATCGCATCGAAGAACGGGCGCAGGTGGATCAAATCGATTTTTTCATGCTGTCTGTGGCTGTGTCCGTTCGTGACGATCCCCAGCCGAAGCTGCTGATCACGGCAATACCGCAGGGTATCCTCCGCATAGTCCATCGCCTTCGCATAGGTCATATAATGTCGGTTGTAATAGGCTTTCACTTCCTCCAAGCTCGTCTCTTGACGCCAAGGCAACCAATCCAACAGCTCCTGAAAAAAGCCCTCCTTCGGCCGATATCCATCGTTATCCCGTTCAATCATCTCAGCGATCAACGCTCCCCGCTGCGTCTCGTCTATTGGCACCAGGCACTCCTGTACTAATTGAGAGGCGAAACTGCGGAACATGTGATCGCGATCCATTAACGTATTATCAAGGTCAAACAGTACGGCTTTTAGCTGCAAACTTTTTCCCCACTTTCCCCAGTTGTCTCTCTCTATTGTAAAACAGTCTGTCAAATCAAAAGCGCACCTCCGGCTCACCGGAAAATGCGCTTTCCGCGTTATATCACTTGTTTGGGGCGATGGGTCAACAACATCTCTTGATCTGTCACGTACAGCGGAAACGGCGGCATCTCCTTCAAATAATGCTCCCGCATCAGCAGACGATAATCGACCTCCAACTGGCGAGAGTCCTCCAGCACCGGCAGCTTGCCTTGGTCCTCCACGTAATGATCCACCGCAACCTGCACCATGTCTAGATAATAAGGGATGTCACGCTCTTCTTCCGGAAATATTTCATAGGTTTCCCTCGACAAGTAAAAACGTTGGTCCGTCATTCCGCCCAAATATCGCGACAGGCGTTTCATATCCAGACTTCCGTCCGGCAGCAGCAGCGACAACCGGTTGATCCCTTCCGGCATGTCGGCTTCATAACGCAGCACCGCGCGTCGAACCTCATCCAACGTAACCTTGATGGCTGTAGGAACCATTACCTGTTTTACCTGTTTGGGCTTGCGTTTTTTAAACCAGGACAGCATGTTCGGCACCTCCTTCACTTTCTAAACCAAGGTAACCGCTTACACTATTAGTGTACTCCAAATCTCCTGCTTTGAACCCCCGCAAGCCAAAGATTTCATAGGATTGCCACATCCTTCCCCTGGAAAATCCGCAGCGGATGGTTGGCAATTCTCCGTCATTTGCGGTAGGATGGAATTGTTTTGAAAATTCGTTTGAACTCAATGTCTATGAGGAGGTTCTCATGCTGGATGTGATCATCATCGGAGCAGGGCCTTGCGGTCTATCGGCAGCCATCGAATGCCAGCGTCGCGGACTGCAGGTGCTTGTTCTAGAGAAACATTGCCTTGTCCATTCCATCTATTCTTATCCTACGTATATGCAGTTTTTCAGTACCGCTGAGCTGCTAGAAATCGGAGATGTACCGTTTGCTTCGGCGAACGACAAACCTTACCGCCATGAAGCGCTAGCCTACTACCGCAAGGTCAGCGATCATTATAACGTCCCGGTATCGGCCTATGAAGAAGCCACCGAAGTGATGCGGCAGCCGGACGGCACGTTTGTGGTTCGTTCGGTGAAACGCGGCGGTGAGCAGGCGGAATACCAGGCCCGTTATGTCATCATCTCGACAGGTTATTTCGATCACCCCAATATTTTAGGAATTCCGGGAGAAAATACCGACAAGGTGACGCATTACTTCCAAGAGGCGCATCCGTACACCGGTACGAAAGTGACGATTATCGGCGGTAGCAACTCCGCAGTGGATGCCGCGCTGGAGCTGGTGCGTGTGAACGCCGAGGTTACTGTCGTGTATCGCGGAGAGGACTTGTCCGCGAACATCAAGCCTTGGGTACGGCCGCTGTTCGAAAGTGCGGTCAACAAAGGAAAGGTCGCTTTGCGCCTGAAATCCCGGGTCATCGAAATCCTGCCTGACCGCGTGATCATCGAAGGTGCTGACGGTAAAACGTCCGAACTGGCAAACGATTTTGTCTTGGCGTTAACCGGGTTCCGCCCTGATCGCAAGCTGTTGTTCTCCGCCGGAGTTGAAATGACCGGTGACATGGAGAAGCCGGTGTTTAATCCGGAGACGATGGAAACGAACGTGCCCGGTCTATACGTTGCCGGGGTTATCGCTTCCGGACGTAACGCCAACGAGGTGTTCATCGAAACCGGTCGCGGCCACGGGAAGCTGATCGCAGAGCATATCGTAGGGTCGAGAACTTCGAGCAACGTATAAATTATCGATATTCACCGCAGGAGGTGGATCATGCAACAAATTGACGTGACAGCCTTGCTGCTGTTGTTGTTAGCCGCGCTGGGCATTTTCAGCAGCAACATGCCCATTACCGTGGCGATGATTGTCTTGCTGCTGCTTCGCGTGCTGCATCTGCACTATACCTTCCCTTGGCTGGAGAAATACGGCTTGACGCTGGGCATCATCATCCTCACCATCGGCGTGATGACGCCGGTCGCCAGCGGCAAAATCTCCATCCAGACGCTATGGGCTTCCTTCTTCCATTGGAAGTCCCTGCTCGCCATCGGCGTCGGCATGCTTGTCGCCTGGCTCGGCGGTCGCGGCGCGACCTTGATGGGCAATCAGCCGACTGTCGTCGCCGGTCTATTGATAGGCACCGTGCTGGGCGTCGCCTTCTTCCGCGGCGTCCCTGTCGGCCCGCTGATCGCCGCCGGCATTTTGTCGCTGGTGATCGGGAAGCTGTGAGGCTCAGCATTAAGCTGCAGTAAGAAAAACGTCTATCGACGTACATTCAAAGTAGACAGACCGCGTTTAGCGGAAGTTTTTCTTGCGATATCAGGATGCCAATGCCCCGAAGTTTATACTTTCTGATATCTTAAAAAAGGCTGAATTCTAAACAATACGTTTAGAGTTCAGCCTTTTTGCATGCTCGTGGGCGCGGGCGGGCCCTGGGTCCTTGGGTTCGCGGGTCTGCGGGTCCGCCGGTACGTGGGTACACGGTTCCGCGAGTCCGTTGGTTCGTCGCTCCGTCGGTCCGCGGCGCTCTAACGGAACCAGATGACCTTATTCCGCCATTTCCCCGCGATTTCCCATCCTAACGGAACCAGAAGGCGTTATTAGCGCATGTTGGGTATCAATTGAGGCGCTTTGGTGCAAATAACGTCCGTACGTTCCGTTAGAACGGGAATAGACCTCTTGGGACTAAAATAAGGTCTTTCAGTTCCGTTACGTGCTCCGGCAGCGAGCGCGAAATCCTCCCTTAATCTCCCGAAACGATCTGCACCGCATTCTCCTTGATCTGATTCACTACATCCACAAGCTTCTTTTACTTACTTCCATCAAACAGCTTGATAAAGCTCTGCGGCTTATCAAACGGCGGTTTGGTCAGTTCGGCTACGTTATCGATATAACCGTTCTGCACGATATAATCGATCACCTTTTTCACGAACACGATTTGTGCTTGCGTCAAGGATTGGTCATTAATAAACTCGGAAAACGCCCGATTGGCTGCCTCTACTTCCAATTTGGCAACTTTTCGCACCAGCAACCCAAACGGTGTGTCCTTGAATTCCCGTTTATAATCGTCGACGGTCCCCAGCTCCCCGGTGAATACTTTCTCCAGGCTCTCGTAGTCCAGCGCAGTCAGCGGGATATTATTCCGTAACTTATAAATCGCTACATTATCGCGGTTCAGCTCGATATAACGGTTAACCTTGAGCTTGTAATCCTCAAAATCGTATGCCGCGTACATCGCCTTCCCTTCCTGGACCATCAATACCTCGTCCGCCAGATTCGTATCGATCGGGTTACGCTTTCCACCTTCATCAACGGTATACTTGATCAGATCCCGGAGCTCAACACGAACCTTTTCGAAGGTCAACAGATCGGCATCCTGCCAAAACTCCTCCGTTAGTTCTATCATAGCAGAAAAAAACATCCTAATTAGAGTGATTTGATCACTTTTTGACCGCGATTCCCCAAAATGTCCCCATATGTAAGTGAGTGAGTTAATTAATCTTCCATTGGTCCAATTTACATATATATCAGCAGTAATAAATGCCTTCGTAACATTATTGGCAAGTACATTACGGTACTGATGACTCCCCTCTTACAAAACCATAACCAGCGTACCAATCGTGATCAAAATGGAGCCAATCAGCGACTTGTATGTAAATTCCTCATGTAAAAAAATAAGTGCCAGAACCAGCGTGATCACGATGCTTAATTTATCGATTGCCACCACTTTGGAGGTATGTCCCAACTGAAGAGCTTTAAAATAGCAGAGCCAGGATGCACCGGTAGCCAAGCCGGACAGGATCAGGAAAATCCAGCTTTTTCGGCTGATCTCGAACAGTCCGCTCTGGGCGTGGGTGAGATACACCATCCCCCATGCCATAATGACCACCACAACCGTGCGAATCGCTGTCGCCAGATTGGAGTTAACCCCCTCAATACCAACCTTCGCCAAAATTGACGTAAGCGCCGCAAAAATAGCGGACAACAAAGCGAGTATAAACCACATTTACGAGAGACTTCCTTTCACTTTCATAGGGAGATTTAAAGTTACTTTACAACATGATCCGTCGACCTAGTGTCATAGGTACGCACTCCAAACAATAACGGAACTTTTTACCCTTATTTCGCCCAAATGAGCTAAATCCAAGAAAATAGCGGTAAAAAATGTCCTTATTCCGCTCAGAAACTTGCTGAAACCCGGCTCAAATGTGCCCACTCCCAGCAATAGCGGAACTTATTACCCTTATTTCGCCCGTTCAGCCACAAAAGGGCGAAATAACGCCCTTTTATGGCCTTATCTGTGGCGAGGAAGGGTAAACTTCTCACCCCAGCTCCACGCTCTCCGCCGGGCTGAGGTGCTGGATGTTGTACAGCTGCGCGTACACGCCGTCCGGGATCGCCATCAGCTCGTCGTGCGTGCCGCGCTCGACGATTTCGCCGTTCTTCAGCACGATGATCTGGTCGGCGTGGGTGATCGTCGACAGCCGGTGCGCCACGATCAGCGTCGTGCGGGCGCGCGAGAGCTGCTGCAGCGACTGCTGGATCAGGTGCTCCGACTCCAGGTCAAGCGCGGATGTCGCCTCATCGAGCACGAGGATCGGCGGGTCTTTCAAGAAGACGCGGGCGATGGCAATCCGCTGCTTCTGCCCGCCGGACAGCTTGACGCCGCGCTCCCCGACCTCGGTGTCGTAGCCCTGCGGCAGCTGCATGATGAAATCATGCGCGTTCGCCGCGCGGGCCGCCTCGATCACCTCCGCCTCGGTGGCGTCCGGCCGGCCGAACAAAATGTTGTCGCGCACGCTGCCGCTAAAAAGGAAATTGTCCTGCAGCACCATGCCGATCCGGCTGCGCAGGCTTTCCATCGTCCACTCGCGGACGTCACGGCCGCCCACCGTCAGCGCCCCCCGCTGCACGTCGTAGAACCGGGGAATCAACCCAACGAGCGACGATTTCCCGCCTCCGCTCATGCCAACGAAGGCAACGGTTTGGCCGGGATTGACTTCGAGTGAGATGTTTTTGAGCACCCAATCGCCATCTTCCCGATACTTGAACCACACATCCCGGAACATCACGCCGTGGCTGCCCTGCGGCAATACCTTTGCATCCGGCGCATCGATCATATCGTACGGCTCCTCCATCAGCTCGAGCACCCGCTCCCACGAAGCCGAAGCCTGCGTTAACGTGGTCGAGGAGTTAATTAATCTCCTTAACGGTGCGTAAAGCCGATCGAGATATCCAAAAAAGGCCACAAACGTCCCCAGCGTCAAATCGCCGTGAATCACCTGATACCCGCCGTACCCGATCACCAGCAGCGGCGCGATATCGGTCAGCGTGTTGATCACGGCAAACGTCCAAGCGTTCCAGCGGCTGTGAGCCAACGCTTTTTGCAGAAACCGGCCGTTGGTCCCTTCAAATCGTTTGCGGTCATAACGTTCCAACGCAAAGCTTCGGATAACGGAAATGCCCTGAATCCGCTCATGCAAATAAGCCTGGATCCCGGCGAGTGCCGCCGAACGGTCTTTGGTCAGCTTCTTCAAGCGCTTGTACAGCACTTTCACCGCGATCGCGTACAGCGGGAAGATCGCAATCGCTACCAGCGTCAGCCAGGGGTTCAGATAAAACATAAATCCCAGCACGAACACCAGCGTAAACATGTCCAGCCAAACGTTCATCATGCCGACCTCGACGATGTTCTTGGTCTGCTCGGCGTCGTTAATAAAGCGGGAGATGATCTCCCCCACCTTCGTGTTTTGGTAGTACCGCAGCGAGAGCCGCTGCAAGTGCGCGTACAGCTTGTTGCGCAGATCAAACAAAATCCGTGCCGTGATCAACTGGGCAAAATATTGCCGCGCATATTCCACCGGACCACGCACGATCACAAACAGGAACAGCGTGGCCCCCAGCACGATCATCAGCTGCGAAACCTTCTGCTCCAGCTCCATCGCACCGCCCAGCAAAATATCGTCCACTACATATTTCTGCACCAGCGGCAGCAAGGAGGGAATGCCAAATTTCAGCATCCCGATAAACAAGGTAAGTATGATCCATTTCGTATAAGGCCTAACAAACGTCAAATAGGCTTTCCAATGTTTCAATTTGTTAGCACATCCTCTATTTGTTTCTTACCGTTCGGTGGCGGAGGTATCCAGCTTCCGGATCAGTCGCTCCGCGTATTCGTCCAACCGGCGGGCGAGAAGCTCCGGCGTTAACCCGTTCAGTCCCAAATCCGGCCAACCCTGGTACACTTCGGGCGGACCTGGCAGCATTTCGATCAGGCATAGCATATCCCAATAGGGATCGTTTACGTCGCACCCCTCCCGCCGCGCTTGAGCAAGATAGTTGTCCAAAAAAGCATCCGCCGCCTCCACCCCATACATCTGCACGAGATTCAATCGGCAGTGGCCGGTATCGATCCCGGTCGGCCCCATGCAGGCATTGGCCCAATCCACGACCCCGCTGATCGCCCCCTCCTGCCACAACACGTTAGCCGGATGGTAGTCGCGATGAATGAATTGCGGCACGTATGATGGTACAGGTCCTTGCACGCGATCAATAATTCTCCGCCACGCCTCAGGAACACGGGACCACTGGGGCACAGACAATCGGGACACCTCGTTATAGGTAAAATAGTTCCATCTGATCGGCTGAGCTTCTGCCGCATGGATCTCCACCAGCATCCGGGCAAGCCCGTCCAGCCATTCCGGCAGATCCGAAGGGTTCAACACGACCCGGCCAGGCAGCCGGGTCATCAGCACGGACGGCACGCCGCAAGCGCTGCCGTACGAATCGCAGGCGAGCGCACGCGGCGACGGCAGTCCCGCCGCATGGGCCGCCTGCAGCGCCGCCGTCTCGTGCAACGCGAGCTCCGGCTCTTCCTGCAGCCACTCCCTGTTGGTAAATTGCCTTAGCACCGCTTCGTGGCAGGTGTCTCCTTGGGTTATTTTTACCCCGTAAACCGCCGATGAAGTGCCGCCTTTCAAGGACAACGCCGAGACCACTTTGGCGCCTTGCCCGAACTGTTCCTCTACCCAGCGCAGCGTTCGCTGAGAGCGCCCGAAAGTTTCTTTCTCCATGTTTGCTGTCATTCGCCACTTCCCCCTTCCCGTAGATGAAAGCCGATTTTCGTGCGGCAAAGCTGAATTTATTAACTGGTTATGGTATACTCCTTAATAAATTGAGTTGTCGTAAGATACTTAAGGCAGCAATGAGTTACAGGCCGTTTTAGGAGGATGACCATGTCACGCCGATTTGTGATCGAAGCCGTGATGGTGGCGATATATGGTGAATTGCTGGTGCCGGGTGCGCCTGTGGAATATATTGTACCTTACAACACCGTCATGGAGCTTTATGAATTTCAAAACAGTCCCGAGCCGCTGATGAACGACCCCGTCGACGATATGCACGTGAAGCAGAAAATCAGCGAATTGATCGCTTACCTCGAAGAACCGCTGAACCGCAAGAAGCTGGAGCGGGCACTCACCATTCCTTGGGCTAAGAGTCCTTCGATCTTATTCGGTGATCATGTCACCTGGACCGTGGTGAACGCGGTGGACAACGAGCAATACGGGGAGTTCCTCGATCCGATCGAAACGGAGATCGTACTGACGGCCCATCGGGAGAACGTGCCAATCCTGACCGATCAGCTGGAGCTGATCCGGCGGATCATCGAAGCCGAGGTGCCGGTGCAGGTATACGATATCGGCGATTTTGAATTTGCGATGGAAGACAGCATTATTTGACGATTGACGGGCCCGCGCCCGTCCGTCTGATCCTTCAAAGGAAAAGGCCCGTGAATGGACGGGCCTTTTTGTTCTTGCGTTTATTGCCTTGGCTTAATTAGGTGCCGCAACCTCGTACTCATATTCAATGTCACCCAACTGCGGATCATAGGTCACGTTGAGGTGATATCCATCCAGATACCACAAATCCTGGTCTTCCATGTAGAACGTAATGCCCTCGACTTCGGATTTGATCCCCGGGGATACGGGTTGATCAACGTCGATCCCCAGCGAGAAGCCCGGATGCAGCTTGCCTCCCGCGCTATAGCGCGCAAAGAAGCGTACTGCCTGACCTTCCTGAAGTCCCAGTTCCTTCTTAAACCACGCTGCGGCTTCGCTGCTCACATGAATCATGATCGTTTCTCCCTCCTCTTTCTATTCAACCTTCTTGGTGCTCCAAGTGAAACTGAACAACGTTCCGTACCACACCATCTTCCCTTTTATTGTAGTCGATACCGGGCCAAAAGCCAAACCTTTGTTCGAGCCGTTAGGAGGCATTGGATAGTTACTGAAAAAAATTAATGTTTGACATCTTCTTTGGCACGATGCTAAAATCGGGAACATACGAGATCGCATTTCAAATAATTACCATTCAAGAAAGGGTGAAGCACGGTGTTTAAAGTTAATCTTATGTCAGTGTATCTTCATGCGCATCCCAACACACAACTAAATACCGGAGCAACCCCTGCAGGATTGGTTCATCTCATGCGATAACCGCCCCTTTGGCTTATTTTCCAGTTATTGGGTAAACGTGATATCATACACGCGGAGGTTGCTTATCATAAGTAACGGACGCGACATATGTTATGGTTTTAAGGCATATCGTTTTCGGACGATATGCCTTTTTGCGGTTTTTGGCAGGTTTCGGACACTTGTAGAGGTTCTCCGGCAAGTTAGGCAATCGGGAATTCAAAGGAGGAAACCCCACTATGTTTTCGGTTTTAAAAAATTTAGGTTGGTTTTTCAAACGGGAAAAAAGGCGGTACATCATCGGCTTGTTCCTGCTCATCTTTGTGGGCATCGTAGAACTAGCACCGCCGCGGCTGCTCGGCAGCGCCATCGATGAAATCGTGGCCGGCACGGTCACTTGGGCATCGTTAACCCAATATATTTTGCTCATTATCGGCGTACTGATCTTCATCTATCTCATTACGTACATATGGATGCATTCCCTGTTCGGAGGCTCGAACCTCGTGGAGCGGCTGCTCCGCACCCGGTTCATGAGCCATCTGCTGCGGATGACGCCGCCGTTCTTCGAGCGGAGCCGCACCGGCGACCTGATGGCCCGGGCGACCAACGATTTGCGGTCGGTGGCGACAACCGCTGGTTTCGGGATGCTGACGCTGACCGACTCGACGGCGTACCTCACGGTCATTTTCCTGGCCATGAGCACGCTGATCAGCTGGAAGCTGACGTTGGCGGCGATCATCCCGCTCCCTTTTATCGCCTTGGCGATGAAGATTTATGGAAAAATCATCCATGAGCGCTACACCTTGGCCCAGGATGCCTTCGGGGACATGAACGACCAGGTGCTGGAGTCGGTCGCCGGGATCCGTGTCATTCGCGCCTATGTACAAGAGCGTAATGATGAGAAGCGTTTCGCGGAGATCACGGATGACGTTTACAAGAAAAATTTGGCGGTGGCCAAAGTTGACGCTTATTTTGAACCAACGATCCGCTTATGTGTTGGACTCAGCTATGCCATTGGACTCACGTACGGCATTTATCTCGTCTTTCAAAATGAACTGACGCTGGGCGATCTCGTAACCTTTAACATGTACCTGGGGATGATGATTTGGCCGATGTTTGCGATCGGCGAGCTGATTAACATCATGCAGCGCGGCGGCGCTTCGCTGGACCGCGTCAACGAAACGTTAAACGAAAAGCCGGACGTCGAGGACCTTCCGAACCCGATTTCGGTAGAAAAACCGGAAACAATCGAGTTCAAAGATGTGACCTTCCGTTATCCGACTTCAACGATCAATAATCTTGAGCATATTAACTTAACGATTAAACGCGGCGAGACGCTGGGCATCGTCGGCCGTACCGGCAGCGGGAAATCCACCCTGCTGAAGCAACTGCTGCATGAATATCCGGTGGGCAGCGGCGAGCTGACCATCTCCGGCGTGCCGATTCAGCAGATTGCCTTGAAACGGCTGCACAGCTGGATCGGCTATGTGCCGCAGGAGCAAATTCTGTTCTCCAAGACGGTACGTCAAAATATCCAATTCGGCTGCCCAGGCGCGTCCGACGAGAAAATTCTTGAGGCGATCCGCACCGCAGCCTTCGACCAGGATCTCGGCACCTTGTCCGACGGCTTGGATACACTGGTCGGCGAGAAAGGTGTCGCCCTTTCCGGCGGCCAGAAGCAGCGGGTCTCCCTGGCGCGGGCGTTTATCGCCGATCCGGAGCTGTTGATTCTCGACGACGCCCTGTCCGCCGTTGATGCCCGGACCGAAGCGCGGATCATCGAGAACATCCGCCGTAAGCGCGCCGGCAAAACGACGCTGATCTCCACGCACCGCCTGTCCGCCATCGAACACGCGGATTGGATCGTCGTGCTGGAGAAAGGCAAAATCATTGAAGAAGGTACCCATGACATGCTGCTGCAGTTAGGCGGCTGGTACCGCGAACAATACGAACGTCAACAGGTCGAATCGAACCTGACTGACGGGGAGGTGTCTTAAGCGATGCACACTCATACGGGAAAAGCACTTTTCAAATACGCCTTAACGGCGAAAAAGACGTTTATCCTCGCGCTCGTCATGCTGGCGATTGGGGTCGCGGCCGAACTGGCCGGCCCGTTTATCGCCCGCACGATGATCGACGATCATATGCTGGCGATCGAACAGCCGTTTTACGAAACCACGGTCAAAGACAAATATACCGCCACGTATGACGGCCGCAACTTCAAACGCGGCGACCGCTTTGCGGAAGGCGAAGCCAAAGGCGCCGAGGTCCGCGTGCTGCAGGTCGGCAAAAGCTTCATCTTCGTGGAAGCGGCCATCCCGGACGTCTCCGGCGACCGCAGTTTTAAAGACGGCATACTGACCCTTACCGGGAACGACGGCGCAATTAGCGAATATCCGGCGCAACAACTTAGCGCATCTGGCCTGTTTGCTTTTTACAAGCCGGAGGTTCCTGGCATTCTGTCGCTTATCGTCTGGTATTTCGTCTTCCTGGCCATTTCCATTGTGATGGAATTTGGCAAAACTTACTGGCTGCAATCCTCGGCCAACCAGGTTATCCGCAAGCTGCGCATGGACGTCTACGCCCATATTCAGCGGCTGCCGGTGCATTTTTTCGATAATCTGCCTGCCGGGAAAGTCGTCTCCCACGTCACCAACGACACGGAGGCGGTAAAGGAGTTGTTTATCGCTGTGTTGGCGAACTTCTTCTCCGGAGTCATCAACATGCTGGGCGTGTACATCGCTTTGTTTATCCTGGACGTGAGACTTGGACTGATCTGCTTATTCGTCGTCCCGATCATTTACTTATGGGTCGTTCTTTACCGCAAATTCGCGACGAAATATAACACGATTATCCGCTCGCGGTTAAGTGAAATTAACGCCATCATTAACGAATCGATTCAAGGAATGTCCATCATCCGGATTTTCCGCCGCGAGGAGCAAACCAAGGAAGAGTTCGAGAACCTGAACAGCGATTACATGAAGCACCAGAACAAGATGCTGAACCTGAACGCGTTCACTTCGCATAACCTGGTGAATGTCCTCCGTAACTTGGCATTTGCGACCGTGCTTTGGTATTTCGGTTCGGTGCAGCTTGGGGGTTCCAGCGTCATTTCACTTGGCGTACTGTACGCTTTCGTTGACGTGCTTGGACGGTTGTTCCAACCGATCACCGGGATGGTCAACCAGCTGGCCGCACTGGATTCCTCGATGGTCTCCGCCGGCCGGGTGTTCGCGCTGATGGACGAACCGGGTGAGCCTGTCGTGGACGGCTCGATGCCGCGCTACAAAGGCAATGTGGAGTTTAAGGACGTCTCGTTCGCCTACAAGAAGGACTATGTATTGAAAAATATTTCCTTTGAGGCGAAGCAAGGCCAGACGGTTGCGTTGGTCGGACACACAGGCTCCGGCAAAAGCTCGATCATCAACCTGCTGTTCCGGTTCTACGATCCGCAGAAAGGAACGATCACGATCGACGGTAAGCCGGTAACGGAGCTGCCGAAGCAGTGGATCCGCCAGCATATGGGGATCGTCCTCCAGGATCCGTACCTGTTCACCGGGACGATTCTGTCGAATGTCACGCTGGGGGACGAACGCATCTCCCGCGAGAAGGCGGAGAAAGCGCTGATCGACGTTGGCGCGGACCGGATTTTGGCCCACTTGCCGAAAGGTCTAGACGAACCGGTCGTGGAAAAAGGCAGCACGCTGTCCGCCGGCGAACGTCAGTTGATCTCCTTCGCGCGGGCGCTCGCCTTCGACCCGGCGATCCTCATTCTCGATGAGGCGACCGCCAACATCGATACGGAAACCGAAGCGTTGATTCAATCCGCGCTGGAGGTACTGAAACGCGGCCGGACGACATTCATCATTGCGCACCGGCTGTCGACGATCCGCAGCGCCGATCAGATCCTCGTTCTGCACCGAGGTGAAATCGTCGAACGCGGTACGCACGAAGAGCTGCTCGCCCTGGGCGGACGGTACTATCAGATGTACCGGCTGCAGTCGGGAGCTGCTGAGGCACCAGCCGTACCCGGCGCCGGTCCAGCGATCTCGCCGGTGGCGAATCCGAGTTAATAAAAACAACCGTTCCTGATGATTAGGAACGGTTGTTTCCTTTTGCCGTTATTCGGACAAACGCTTGATTTCCACCTGATACTCGCTGGAGACGTACGTTTCCGCTTTCGTATCGGTGATAACTTGGATGTAATCTTTATCGGGCTCAGGGGATAGCAACTCATAATACACGGTAGCCGTTTTCCCTGTGAACTCGACTTTGGCGACGCGTATGCCGTAGCCCGGATTCGGCTGCTGGGCCCGGGTCAGGACCACTTTATTGATTTGCTCATTTACTTTCTCGACTTCAAAGCTCACCTGATCCTGCACGTCTTGCTCCGCTTCCTTATATTTGTTTACGAAATCAGCAGCATTGTGAACGAGCCGGGCTGCTTCAATCCGCGTAATCGCCTGTTTCGGGTGAAATTCCCCCTGCTCATCCAGACTAGCGATCTTCATCAGCAGCAAGGTCTGAATGCTGTTCGCATAATCCGGATTCATTTGGTCGGCATCGGCGACCTCAATATACATTTTAATGGTCGGGTAATTTCCCGTGACGTTAATGGCCTGCATCAGAAGATCGGCGAAGGCTTCCCGGCTCAGCTCGGCATTAGGCGCAAAATCCTTCGGCAACTTAATGCCGTTATCCTCTGCAATCCGCAGCGAGGATGCGTACCATTCAGTATGACCCGAAGGTTGCAGTGAGCCGCCGGCTTTCGGCTTGAGCTCCAACGCCTTCACGATCATATGAATACCTTGCGCACCGGTCAGCTTGCCGAGCGGAACGAAATGGTCTTTCGTGATCCCTTGAATGATCCCTTTCTGTTGCAAAGCTTCCGTTATCTTCGCGTCCTGTCCTTGAACATCGCTGAAGGCGGACACAGAGGAGGCCAGAAGCAGCGAACTGGTCATCATAAGGCTGGCAGCCAGTTTTATCTTGCGGTGGTTATTCAGTTTGGATTTTAGTTTTGTTTTATTCATGTCTTTATCACCTCTGCCCCTCCTAGACGGCCTGTCCACCAAAAAGGTTGCACCCTTTCCCCTTTTACGTCCGACAAGGGATCCACGCTTACCCGGGTTGCTCCTTCTGCCGTTCTTCCGCCCAGCGAAGCCAGCCATTCGCTTCCAGGATCTCAATAAATTTGCGAAGCCTTGGCAGGAGCGGCTCTGCGGCTTCCCCGAACCTCGTCTTGACCGTTTCGGCGATCTCACCTACCGTATGGGTGCCGTCGCAGCGGGATACGACCTCGCTCCCAAGCTCATCGAGGTGCACATGAATGACCGGCGGTTGTTTCAGATAACGAACCGATTGACGCTCTAGCCAACTGCGGCGCGGCAGCAACAGTTCGGTCCGTCCATCCTCCCCTGTCGCCACCTTCAGATGCGGCTGCAAGCAAGGGATCATCTCCAACAGGTTAAGTTCGGGCGCTTTCAGGTGACGTTGTTTTTGGTGCGGTCGATCGTCGTCTTCTCGTTGAATGCGGAGCGCTGCATCAGGCCGTTCAGCGTGGAGCGCAAGGAGCTGTACAGCATCGGCAACGTTTTTACGAGCGTAATCAAGCCGCCGGCGGCTACCGCCCCTGCGCCGATATAGCGAATGTAATCGCCCCAAATCCCCCAGGCATCAAGTTCGGCGATTGGGGTCAGCGAAGGCGCTACCGCCCCCGCCGAGTTGGCGCCAAAAAAGCCGATCATCGGGATCAGCACCAGCCAGGCCAGAATCCCGCCGGCCAGCATTTGCCCGGCGATCCGGGGTCCGATAATATAGCCAACGCCCAGCAGGGCTGGATACGTATCCATCCCGATGACGGCGTTTCTGAAGCGAAAGATTGTTGTTTCAATCTCCGTCTTAAATAACATGAAGCCATCGCCTAACGCTTTGACCAGGCCGCCAACGCCAAAGCCAAGCGAGACCATGCGGGCGCTCCGGCCGCCGGTCTCCCCGGAGACCAGCACCTCGGCACAGGCCGTCCCTTCCGGATAAGGCAGCGTTTCATGTTCATTCACGATCAACAGCCGTCTTAGCGGAACCATCATGGCTACGCCCAGGAACCCGCCGATCAGCACGACAAAGCTGATCATTTGCTGGCCGGGATTCAAATCCCACATATACAGCGCCGGGAGGGTAAAGATGGCGCCAGCCGCCACCGCTTCACCGGCGGTTGTCATCGTCTGCACGATGTTGTTTTCCAGGATCGATTTGCGCCGGAATAGCCCTCGCAGCACCGCCAAGGATATCACCGCCGCCGGAATGGAGGCGCTGACGGTCAGACCGATTTTCAGCCCTAGATAGGCGTTCGCCGCGGCAAACACAACGGCCAAAATGATCCCGAAAACGACGGCAAGGAGCGCTTAGCTGACACATAAGGAACGAACTTCGTGGAGTTTTTCGATTTTCCATTCATGTGATTCTCTCCCTCTTCAAGAAAAAAGCAGTTTTAGGTTACCCCGGGGAGATTTAATTTAATCGACGCCAAAAAGAAGAGAACCGCGATGGACTCGCGGTTCTCTTGGTCAATTTGGCTTAACGTTCGTTACTATTATCCGATACGTTGCGCTCCAGGGCGTGCAGCCGCTGTGCTAAACCCTGCTTGTCGAAGTGCTCTCCGATAAACACGGCAACGTCAGGCACGTCCCCTTGCGGTGTGATTTTCAGGTAATCGGCTTCCCTATACGCATATTGGAACAGGAACCGGCTGGCTGTATCGGTAAATCGCAAAACCCCTTTGCCGCGGTAGACTTCCCGGGGCAGCTCGGCAATAAATCGCTCAAAGTCCTCGCTGTCCACCGGCCCGTCGAAATAGTGCGTATAGACAGTAACATGCTCATGCGACGCGTGAGGATGTCCATGGTGATGATCATGACTATGCGCCGCATGATGATCATGGTGATGCTCGTGGTTGTGACCCTCATGATCGTGGGTGTGATCATGAGCTTGGTGTTGCGCCCATAATGACGGCAAATCAACTTCACATTTCACTGCCGGAATGATTCGAGCGTAAGGGTTCATGCGGCGAAGAAACGCCGTCATTTCCTGCTGGCGATCAGGCTCAAGCAAGTCCATTTTATTTAAGATCAATACGGACCCGCAGCGGATCTGCTCCACCATAAGCCGGTAGGACTTCCCCTGCTGGGATGCGTACAGCTCGGCCAGATGGGCTGCATCCACCACGGTCACCATCGGCTTGATGTCCAGTTTGAGATAAAGCGACACTTCGGTCACCGCATCAAAGATTTCCATCGGATTGCCCGCGCCTGTCGCCTCAATAACGATCAGGTCCGGCTTCTCCCCTTCGATCAGCTCCGCCATCTGCACGCTCAAGTCGCCGCGAATCGTGCAGCAAATACAGCCGCCCAGCATCTCCGCCATCGGCACTTCGCTGGAAACGAGCAATCCATCGAGATTGACGTCTCCGATTTCGTTCATGATCACGGCCGGACGAAGCCCCTGCTCCTGCCAGTGACGGATCAGCCGCTGGAGCAGCGTCGTTTTACCGCTTCCTAAAAATCCGGACAATATAAAAACGGGTGTCACCCTGCTTCCCACCTCAACAACCTCCTGCAATCGGGATAAAGGATAAAGCCATTCGAATGCGAGTGTACACCAACCATCCCGGACATGCAACCACATTTCCTGTTCCGCCTCAGATCTGCTCCTGGACAAGCTCAAGCCCGTCAAACATGGTACAATGGAATTAACCTCCAAGGAAAGGAAGCGAACACGATGAGATCCGTCGATGAACACCGGATGGAAGCGCCGGATGAAGTATCTTGTTTCGTCATTACTGTCTCCGATACACGGACCGAAGAAAACGATACCAGCGGCCGGTTGATCCAAGAGCTGCTTCGGCAGCACGGGTATCACGTTGCCCGCTATATGATCGTTAAGGACGATTATAACGGCATCCGCCAGCTGCTGCGGGAAGCGGCTTCGGACAATACGATCGAAGCGGTTCTGCTAAGCGGCGGCACTGGCATTGCGCCGCGGGATACGACGTTTGAGGCGGTGCGCAGCCTTCTGAACAAAGAGATGCCGGGGTTTGGGGAAATTTTCCGTTACCTCAGCTTTACGGAAGATATCGGCTCGGCCGCCATCCTCAGCCGCGCGATCGCCGGAACGATCGGCAATACGGCGGTTTTCTCCATGCCCGGTTCGCAGGGCGCAGTCAAGCTGGCGATGGAACGGATTATCCTTCCAGAGCTGCGTCACGTCATGCGAGAAATCTATAAGAAGTAAAAATCGGATAGGAGGCTACCCATTAATTGAGTAGCCTGTAGCGGACTTTCACCGCCTAGTTATCGCCCATGCCGGGCGCACATGCAAAAAACCAACCGTTCTCCTTCCTTAAACGAAGGCAGCGGTTGGTTTTGTATTGGGAAACGCTTTGCCATTTACTTCGATGTATTATTCATTTGGTTCAGCAGTTTACCAAATACCGCCTGCATCTCTTCCCGGTATTGACTGTCCTTCTGCGCGCTGGACGAATAAACCAAGGCGGCGTTGCCCTTCACCGAGATGACGGCAGCCTGACTGGAAGCCGACTGCGCTGAGATCGCCTGCTTGCCGTCCCCGGTTCCATAAATCTCGGAAATTTCGCGAATCCGTTCTTGCTCGCTGGGAAATACATGTACGATAATAAAATGCCGCGCATCCCCGTTAATAAAATAACTGTAGCTAATATTCCCGTCCAGCCCTTCGGCATAGGTTTCATGGGTCAGTTTAATCCCGCGCTTCTCGCATTCCGCTTTCAAAGATTGCAACAGCGCCGTATTAAGCGTCTTCCCTGTCGTTAATTGGCGTTCGTTTCCTTGCCGATAGCTTTGCATGCTATACTTGCTCATTTCTTCCTTGGCGACCCGTTGCACATTACCGCACCCTACGGTTAAAGAGAGCGCCAAGGCCATTCCCAATCCTGCCTTCCACCATCTCATTGGTATCCCATCCTTTACCCTAAGCTAAGCCAGCTTCGGCCGATGGTGTTAGGTTGTCTCAAGATCCCCCAATTTATACCATGAGTTCCGTTTCAGTTGATGAAGGAAATGACCTGGCGTCCGATGGCTTCCCCGGCCAGTACGGTACGAAGCGCCTCCGGGAGCTTCTCCAGCGGATACTCGGTGATGCCAGAGGCCAGCACCGGCTCCGGCTTCCACGGTCCGGCCAGAAGCTGCCAAAGCTCGCGCCGCAGCGGCTCCGGACAAAATACGGAATCGATCCCCAGCAAATTCACACCGCGTAAAATAAAGGGATACACGTTCGTTTCGATCCCGCTGCCGCCGGTTAACCCCGACAAGGCGATCGAGCCGCCATAACGAACCGATTTCAGCAGATCGGCCGTCATAGCCCCCCCCACCGGGTCAACGATGGCCGCCCAGCGCTCTTTGCCAAGGGCGCCTTTGGCTCCCGAAGCCGCCTCCTCACGGGAGAGGACCTCGGCGGCGCCGAAGGCCGCCAGCTTCTCCCGCGCCTGCGGCTTGCCCGTGACCGCGGTGACAGTAACCCCAAGCCGGCTGAGGATCGCCACGGCCATGCTGCCCACGCCGCCGGTGGCGCCGAGGACGAGCACCGGCCCTTGTCCGGGCGCCAGCCCGTTATCGAGCAGGCGCCGGACCGACAACGCTGCCGTAAACCCGGCCGTTCCGATTGCCATTGCTTCGCGGAACGAAAGGCCTTCCGGCAGCGTCACCAGCCAGTCGCCCGGGACACGGGCGACTTCAGCAAACCCGCCCGCGTGCGTCACGCCAAGCCCGTAACCGGTGCACAGCACCCGGTCCCCGGGCTTCAGCCGCGGATCGCGGGAGGCGGTTACCTCCCCGGCCAGATCAATGCCGGGGATAAATGGATAGGTTTTAACGATTTTTCCCTCTGGTATGCTTGCCAATCCGTCTTTATAGTTGACGCTGGAATAATGCACCTTGACGGTCACATCGGCGTCAGGAAGCGCCGAGAAGTCTACCTGCTCGACCCCTGACCGAAACCCGGACTCGTCCTGGTGTACGCGAAATGCACGAAAGGATGGGTTCATCCTCTCACTCTCCTTCCATTCGGGATGTAAGCTTCCGAATAACGCTTTGATCATAAAAGAAGCTGCACATTGCCGCTTCCCCTAATATCGTGTTTTGTCCACTTTCTGGCCTGTTTTTAGAGATAAGGATGTTCGTGTTTAGCCAGAAGGATTTTCCAACGCCGTTCTACCTCTTGTTCGAACTCCGCAAGAGCCTCAGCGTTCTCCGGCTTCGTCAAATGACGGGTCTTGCCCATCGTCTTCAGCCAATCCGCCAGCGGAATGCGGTTGCCCTTCTCCTCCGGATTGTACGTGATTGTGGTTTGACCATGCTCCACCTCGTACAGCGGGAAGAAGCAGGAGTTAACGGCAGCGTCGATGATATTCGTGCCCTGATCGTCCGGCGAAATCCAGTTGAGCGGGCAGGCTGTTAATATTTTACCATAAACCAGTCCTTCATTTTGCGCGTACCATTGGGCTTTGGCTGCTTTCTTCACCAAATCCTGCGGGTAAGCCTCGCTGCCGGTAAACACGTAAGGAATGTTGGTGGCCGCCATGATTTGCGGCGTGTCTTTGTGCTGGAACGTTTTGCCTTGCTGCGCTTTGCCGATGTTCGACGTAGAGGTACGGTGGCCAAGCGGGGTCGAATACGACAGCTGTGCCCCGGTATTCATATATCCTTCGTTATCATACTCGATGATGATCATTTTATGACCGCGCAGCGCCGCTCCGATCGCCGGCCCCATGCCGATGTCCATGCCTCCGTCGCCGGTAACCATCACGAACGTAAAATCGTCCTTCAGGCCAAGCTCGTCGAGCTCACCGCGGCGTTTTCTTTCCCAGAACATTTCGACGACACCGGACAAAGTGGCCGCTCCGTTCTGGAACAGGTTATGGATGTACGTCGCTTTATGGGACGAATACGGATACCCAGTCGTGACGACCATCGCGCAGCCCGTATGGAACAGGGCCACGATGTCGCCTTCGATCCCTTTAAAGAACAGCTCTAGACCGGAGAAAATCCCGCAGCCCGGACAGGCCCCATGCCCCGGTGCAATCCGCTTTGGCTTCTTCGTTAATGCGCGAAGCGGCGGAATGCGCACGCCAAGCTTGCCGGTTTCTTCATTCTTCGTGACCGTGATCAGGCCGGTCTTCAGGTCCTCAAACTTCAGCGGATTCAGCACCCGCTTAGGCGCTTTCTCCGGATCCCCCGGGGTATGTCCATAGTAATCAAACGGCACTTCTACCCGGCCTGTTTTCGCCGCTTCGATCGCCAATTGGAAGAAGTGATGCCCGTCCTCGGCATAAAACTCCTTGCCCCCCAGACCGTATATCCGGCTGATGACCTTCGTTGTATGATTTCCATGCGTGAACAGCGCAGCTTTAATCTCATTAACCATATTACCGCCATAAGCGCCATAGGAATCACCGCGGTCGCCGACCGTGATCGCTTTCACGTTCTTCAGCGCTTCGGCAATTTGTCTTTGCGGGAAGGGCCGAATCATATTTGGTGCGATCGAGCCGGCTTTGATGCCTTGGCGGCGCAAATCATCCACGACGTCTTTAATAATTTCAGATGCCGAGTTCATGAGGAAAACCGCCACCTCTGCGTCTTCCATCCGGTACAGATCCAGCATTTTGTACTCGCGTCCGGTCAATTCCGCATATTCGCCGGCAATCCGTTCAAAGACGCGTTCCGCGTTATACATCGCTACGGACTGCTGATAGCAGTTATTGATGTAATCCGGCTCGTTCATGTACGGCCCGACGGTAATCGGGTTGTTGCGATCCAGCGTATGCGGGAAGCCGCCCGGCGGGCGTTCACCAACGAATTTCAAAACGTCCTCACGGTTTGCGAAGGTATGCACGCGCCGCTTTTGGTGGGACGTAAAGTATCCGTCGGACGCGACAAGCACCGGCAGCCTTACCTCCGGATCCTCAGCCAGCTTGATCGCGATCAGGTTCATATCGTATACCGCTTGCGGATCTCGGCACATCAGGATCGGCCAACCGGTGTTTAGCGCAAAATAAAGGTCCGAATGGTCGCCGTGAATATCCAGCGGTCCGGAAATGGAACGACAAACCAAGTTCATGACCATAGGGAAACGCGTGCCGGACTGCACCGGCATTTGCTCCAGCATGTACAAGTAACCTTGAGCACTGGTCGCGTTAAATACCCGACCGCCGGCGGTTGAAGCGCCGTAGCAGATACCGGCCGAGCTATGTTCGCCGTCCGATGGAATCAGCTTGATGTCATGCTGTCCGTTTGCTTTCATCAAATCGAGAAATTGCGCTACCTCGGTGGAAGGGGAAATCGGAAAGTACCCCATAATATGATAATTGATCTGGCTGGCCGCATAAGCTGCCATTTCATTTCCTGACTCATAAACCACGCGCTGCTCAACCGTGCCGGAGTGGCGTTCTTTCTCCAAATCGATCGCCATGATGAACATACCACCTTTCCTGCGTATTAGCGTATCGCCAAATCAAACAGATGCGGTACGCGATGCGCCTCCGCATACCCTTCTTCCTCCCGCTCCCCGGACAAGGCGTCCGTTGGACATGCGTGGATACATTTTAAACAACCTTTACAATATTGATAGTCGATGCCTTTTAGGAACATTTGCGGTCGGCCCTTCTTATCGGGGCGTTCCTCCCATACGAAGCAATTATCCGGGCAGACGTTGTCGCATTGGGCGCAGTGAATACAAGACTCTTCCTTGAAATGCGGCATCATCCCAGAACGGGAAATACTAAGGTCCTTCAGGATGCTGTTGCCCGGATTGATAATCAACCCGCCGATCGGCTGTGTTTCATAACCAAGCACCGGCGTATCAGCACGAACGAAGGCCGGCATGCTTACACCTTCCGGCAAAGCAAACGTTTCAAAGACAACTTCATGATAACCCCGTTCGAACGTCGCAATAGCTGGGGCTACGGTTTGCGGATATTTCTTCTCCAGCGATTTGCGGATGACGTCTTTCATCGTTTCAGGATCGAGGAATGGGCACAACCGGAATAAGGCACCCAACATCGCCATGTTCACCCGGTTTTTCTCTTCGAGCGCAATGCCGGTGGCATCGATCACCGCGATCGTGCCGCCGATCAGCTTCATTTTCTTCTTAAGCTCCTGCGGAGTTTTGCGCGAATTCACCAATACGGTGCTGTCCTCGTAAATGCCGCTGATCACGTTCACTGTCTTGGCGAGCGCCTCATGAAAGATCCCCACAATATGCGGGCGTTCTACTGGCGACGTATCGCGAATCGGCGTACTCAGATCGCAGAAGCGGATATGCGCCTTGACCGGGGATCCTTTTTTCTCCGAGCCATAAGAAGAAAAGCTGACCCCATTCAATCCGGCTCCCTCAACCCCGGCTTCGGCCAGCATTTTCCCTGCCAAGTTCGCACCCAGCCCACCAATGGATTCCAAACGGATTTCAAAAAATCCCAGCTCGTTTAATTTCGGTAATTGTACCACGCGCTTGACTCCCTTCTTCGCAAATGCGAGCTCTTCACGACGTAAATAAGTGCTAAACATGACATCAAACGATATCTTTCTTAATTTTAAAATTTATCATAGATGCGATGTGACTTATGTAACAAATGTCATATAGACATTCTTGTCTAGGCGGATACACCACCCCGCCCAGGAATGAATAGGATAGCGGTAAAACAACTTCAGGAGGAACCTCAAAGGATGATACCCAAGTACCCTTATTACAGCTCGAAAACGGTCTGCCAAGAACAACCAATTACCTTCCCGCCGCAACATCAACCAAGACAACCCGGCTTAGAAACCCTGATGGTTCCGCCCCCGATCTCCGAAAACCCCGCTTACGTCGGCAGCGGCAAGTTGAAGGATAAGGTCGCAATTCTGACCGGCGGTGACAGCGGCATCGGGAGGGCTACGGTGATTGCTTTTGCCAAAGAAGGCGCAGACTTAGCCATCGTTTATCTGGATGAGCACGAAGATGCCCAGGCAACCAAACGGCGCGTTGAGGAACTGGGACGACGGTGCCTGCTCATTCCCGGCGACTTGCGCCAAGAGGCTTTCTGCCATGCAGTGATTCATCATACCCTGCATCATTTGGGGAAAGTCGATATCCTGGTGATCAATCAGGCGGTTCAATTTCCTCAGCAGCAAGGGATCGAAGCAATTTCGACCGAACAGCTGTACCAAACCTTTGCCACCAACATCTTCCCTCATTTCTACTTGACCAAGGCCGCGCTTCCCTATTTGCGACCCGGTAGTACCATTATTAGCACCGCCTCGATCACCGCATACGCCGGCGCTCCGCTGCTGATTGATTATTCCTCTACCAAAGGCGCTGTCGTTTCCTTTACCCGCTCCCTGGCGCTGTCGCTCGTTCATCGAGGCATTCGTGTCAATGCCGTGGCGCCGGGACCGATCTGGACCCCGTTGATTCCATCCAGCTATTCTGCGGAATACGTGTCTACGTTTGGCCTGGAAACTCCGATGAAGCGAGCCGGGCAGCCGTTTGAATTGGCACCGGTCTTCGTATTCCTGGCTTCCGACGATTCCAGCTATGTGACCGGGCAAACGATCCATGTCAACGGCGGCGCGATGGTTACGAGTTAACCTTCGGGGAGAACGACAAAAGCACCCTTTCCAAAAAGAAAGAGTGCTTTTTCGCATGTTTGCTTCAATATATTAATGCCCCGCCATCAGACTTGGGTCTGGTTGCGTTCCTTCGGCTGCTGAATTCTTGCCTGCTTCGGTTTGCTTCTTTGGCTTAGATAAGAATAAAGTCAGCAGGAAGCCAGCAGCGGCAATGCACGAAGCCAGGAAATAGGTATCCCCAAAGCCGGATGCGGCCGCCTCCAGCGGATTTCCGCCTTGTGCTGCCTCCTTCATATGGCTGCTGATTTGGGAAGTCAGATAGCCGGTTAAGCCGGCTACCGCGAAGGAGACGATAACTTGTTGCGCCGCCGTCATTAGCGGGGTAACCCGAGCCACCAAATGGCGCGGCGCGGAGTTTAGAATATGCGTGTTCAGCGGCATCATCGTCAGACCCATCCCGCCGCCGAGCAAACCAAGCGGCACCAACACCATCGCCAGCGGCGTTTCCGCTGTAATTCGCGACAGCAGGAACAAGGCCGTCGATACGATACCAAGGCCGATAAAGGCCAGCGGCCGCGCACCAACCCGGTCAAACAAGCGCCCGCTGATCGGCATGAAGAACGCCGACATCAATGCTTGAGGCAGCAAGTAAATCCCGGTTTCCAACGCGTTGTAGCCTCTGACTTGCTGCAGGTATAACGGAGTCAGAATCATCGAACCAAACAACGCCGCTTGGGCAATCCAGACCAAGATGATCCCCCGGGTGAAATGAGACGAACGGAACACACGCAGCTCAAGCAGCGGTTGTTGATGTCTTATTTCAACGAAGATGTACAGAAGTAAGGCAAGTCCTCCTACGCTAAGACCCGTAATTGTCGTCGCTGAGGTCCAGCTGGTTCCCCCTTCACTCACGCCGTAGGTCAGCATCGCAAAAGCGATCGGAGCCAGGATCATCCCCAGCTTATCCAACTGTGGCGCCTCCCGTCGACTGGACTTCGGCAAGAACCGCAGCCCGATCAGAAACGCCACAATCCCAATTGGCAGATTGATCAGAAAAATCCAGTGCCAGCTGACGTTCTCCACCAGCCAACCGGATAGTACCGGACCTAGCGCAGGCGCCAGCAACATAGGTACACCCAGCGCCCCCATCACGGCTCCGCGCTTCTCAGGTGGTGCCAGCTTAAACACCATCGCAAACCCGATCGGCGATACCATCCCGCCGCCCAGACCTTGAATGATGCGATAGATGATCAACTGCTCCGGCGTCTGCGCTACGGCACACAACACCGAACCAATCGTAAACAACGCGATCGTCATCAAGAAAATGCGTTTCTCCCCAAATTTATCGGTCATCCATCCCGCTAGCGGAATGACGGCAGATAAAGCCAGCGTATACCCTGTGATCGTCCATTGCACCGTCTTTAAATCGGTTGCGAAGAAGTCGACCAGCTTAGGTACGGCCACGTTAACCACCGTGCTGTCCAAAATGACCATAATCATCCCAACGATGACCGCCATCAGCGGTGCGATAATCGACCGGATGGAAAATTCTTTGCTTTCGATCGAACTCTCCACAGTATTCGGCATCCTCTCACTCAGCTTTCTTTCTAAATTTAAACACCGTTTAAAACAATGTTTAAAACAAATTTAAATGGATGCCGCCGTTTTGTCAAGGCATTTGTCATCGGTGGCTTCTGCAAGATCTGGTTCGCTCTTCCTTCCCCGCTGCGCCTTATTCTTGACACCTGGAGTGAGAGCGTATTATGGTAGTTTCTATACGGGCAGTAGATTGGATGGCATAAAGGAGCGAAACTATGAGCAATTGCGCCGAGGGGCCGACAACCAAACAGAATATTCTACAGGCTACGTTGGAGCTCATTAAAACCGAAGGGGCCGATCAAGTCACCTTGCGCAAGATCACGGCTGCGGCCAATGTCAATTTAGCTCTAGTGAATTACTACTTTGGCTCGAAGGACAACTTGATTAACGAAGCGCTGAAACTGCTGCTGACAACGTTTCAGGGGAATTTCTCCGTCTTGGACGATACTTCGCTACCCCCTAAAGATCGATTAAAGGCATTTCTTCTCCAATACGTGGATTCAGTACTGCAATACCCCGGTTTGTTGCATGAAGTCTTAGGCAAAGGACGAATTACTTTTGAATCCCGGCAGGACTTCACCGGTTTTATGAAAACGACCGGATTCAGCAAGATTACTGGCGTGCTGGAGGAGATTACCGGCGAGACCAATCCGGATATTCTTTTTATTATGATGATGCAAATCAATGCAGCCGTCCTCTTCCCGCTCGTCTTGGCAAGGCAGATTAAGCAACTGGAGAACCGTCCGGGCAAAGAAATCGTTGAGCGGCAAATCGATATTTTGTTTGATCACTACTTCGCGAAATATGAGTCGTGTCGTTAACTTGTCGAAATCAGCCTTCTATCCGCCGATTTATAGCGCTTTTTGCGCTTTCCCGAGAAATAATTTCCAACGCAAATGAAGACCGCTTCGCCGCCGATTGGCGAGAAGCGATCTTTCTGTCTTAAGGGGGTTAGAAGAAGTTAATCCTCATGCTGCCCCATATATTCTTCGATCATCTTTTGCTTTAACTCCCAGGCTTCCTGGCTTAAGCTGATGCGGTAAATTTCCGGGTTCAGCTTGCGGAGATATTCTGGCCAGAATAAATTTAACTGCTCGCGGTGGTACTCACGAATTTCATCCAGCGTTGGCAGCTTGTACACGAGCTGACCATCCACAAAGATCGGCTGCAGCATGGACACCGCTTCATAGTTTTTGACTGACTTTTTGATATAAGGATGTACCGGATCAAACAATCGGAGTTTGCCGCCCGTCCGCGCTTGCTGTTCATGCGGAAAACAGATGTAATCGGCAATCGCTTTGCCGCTGTCTTTGCTGACAATGCGCAATACGTCTTTTCTGCCGGGGGTTGTGACTTTTTCCGGATTACCGGAGATCTTGATCGTGGGCACCATCTGACCGTCCTTCTCCCGTTCAACCAGCTTGTAGACGCCTCCGAGAGCCGGTTGGTCCGCTGCTGTAATCAACTGAGTCCCTACGCCCCAAATATCGATCTTCGCACCTTGTGCCTTCAGGTTAAAAATCGTATTCTCGTCCAAGTCGTTTGACGCGACGATTTTGACATAAGGTAAGCCAGCGTCGTCCAGCATTTTGCGGGCTTGAATCGACAGATAAGCTAAATCGCCGCTGTCCAAGCGGATGCTAGCCAGCCGCTTGCCTGCGGCTTCCAGCATTTTGCCGGTGCGGATCGCATGCGGAACGCCGCTTTTGAGCGTATCATACGTATCGACCAGCAGGGAAACCTGATCCGGCAGCGCTTTGGCATACAACTCAAACGCTTCCTGCTCCGAGTCGAAGATTTGCACCCACGAGTGGGCATGCGTTCCTCGGGTCGGAATGCCAAAGATCTCACCAGCGAGCAAGTTGGACGTCCCATCAAACCCGGCCAAATAAGCAGCCCGAGCCCCCCAGATGGCCGCATCTGCTTCTTGTGCCCGGCGGGTGCCGAACTCCAGCAGCACGTCGTTCTCGGCGACCCGTTTCACCCGTGAAGCTTTGGTGGCGATCAAGGTCTGGAAATTCATAAAGTTTAGCAACGCCGTCTCAATCAGCTGTGTTTCCATAATTGTGCCTTCAACGCGGATCAACGGCTCGTTCGGGAAGCAAAGCGCCCCTTCGGCCATCGACAGCAGCGTGCCTTTAAATTCAAAGTTACGCAGCAATTCCAGAAATTCCGGCTTATAGTTCTCTTCTTGTTTGTCCAAATACGCTAAATCCTCTTCCGTAAACCGCAGCTGCCGGATATAGTCCACGATCCGCTCCAAGCCTGCAAACACCGCATACCCGTTGCCAAACGGCAGCTTGCGGAAGTAGGCCTCAAATACGGTCCTCCGCAAATGCGTTCCGTTCATCCAATGCGCATAGATCATGTTGATCTGATATTTATCGGTATGCAGTGCTAAACCCGTGGTTGGCATCGCCTGTTCATCCTCTCTGGCTGTTCGTTACGTTTGCTCCTAAACTGGTGCGGAAATGCCCCAGCGCCCAGGTATGTCCCTCCGGGTTAAAGCTGGCTACCGCATCTTCGTATACTGTAATTGCAAATCCCTTGTTATAAGCCTCCACCGCCGTATGCAGCACGCAAATATCCGTGCACACGCCGATCAGATGCACCTCCGTAATACCGCGTTCCCGGAGCTTCAGCTCCAGGTCCGTTCCACAAAACGCGCTGTATCTCGTCTTATCCATCCAATAGATGCGGTCCTGGTTCTTCGCATAAACCTCAGACAACCGCCCGTACAACGCACGGCCTTCCGTATCCCTCAGATTGTGGGGAGGAAACAGCTTCGTTTCCGGATGCAGGTGGTCTTCCCGCTCGTGCAGATCTACGGCCATCACGACAAAATCCCCTTGCGCCACAAAGGATTCCGTTATCCGGCAAATCGCCGGTTCAATATCGATGGCCGGCTGGCCCACCGGAAGGTTACCGTCCACGAAATCCTTCGTATAATCGATGACGATCAGAGCTTTCATGATTTCACTCTCCCTTCACACATTCCATTTGCCGCAACTAATATTTCATTATGTAAAATATCTTAAGTGTAAATCGAAAGCCGCGGGGTGTAACCAGTAAATCGGTACAATTGAGCCGGCCGTTGCGAATATTGGTTAGACAACATCGGCTTGCCATTCTCGTCACGCACTTCTTCCAGTATCCCCTGACGACTGCGCGTCGATGTAATTTTGCGGATAAAATTTAGCTCTTCAAAGTCTGGAACGACCGTTTGAATCACCTGATACAATTCGCCGAGAGTGAAATGCGGCGGCAAAAATTGCTTCGCAATCGTCGTATGCAGCATCTGCTGCTGAATCCGTTTATAAGCGTCTTGCAAAATCTCGCGGTGGTCGAAAGCGAGCTGCAGATCCTCTAAGGCTTCTCGAACGGTAAACAGACCAACCTCTTGGGCATCATCCGCCGATTGCCGTTTCTCCAGCACCCATTCCTCTACTAACGCGAAAAAAGCGTGGGAGATAATCCAGCCGCGCGGGTCCCGCCCCGGCTTGCTGTAGACCCCCAAATATTCAAGATGTGAGCCGTCGACACCGGTTTCTTCCTTCAGCTCGCGACGCGCGGTTTCGTACAGCGATTCATCCTCCTGCGAGAAACCGCCCGGCAATGCCCAGGCCCCGGCGAACGGCCAGCTCCGCCGACGGATCAGCATGACCTTCAGATCAAAGCGCGGCAGCGATTTGGTCGATGCTTTTCGTTCCTGCCTCGTCAACGTAAACATGACGATGTCGGCCGGGATTCCGTCCGGCGTGCGATATTTTTTAACCTCATTAACTACCTGCTTTTGTTCTTCGTTCATCACGTATCACCACATCGTCTAGGATAACGCCGGCCGATTGAAGTCCGGCACTTACGAATTCAAGCGATCTAACCCGAAAGACGGCCCCCTGCTCACTTCGGCAAGCGGAACGTTGCCGTCGATATGCATCCGAGGGTTCCTTCTTCGTTACGAACCTCGGAGCGGAGCGTCATCGTCCGATGGGTCTCATGGATTGGCATCGCCGACACCACCAGTTCCCCTGTTCGCATGGGGCTGAGAAAATTGACATTCAAATGGGTGGTTACCCCAAGCTTCCCTTTAATCGTTGCTACCAGCGTGCCCATCGCTTGATCCATCATGGACGACAGCACGCCCCCATGGACGATGCCCATGGAATTGAGGTGGGAAGCCCCCGCTGTAAGTCCCAACTTTACCAGGGATTTGTCGGCAGAAATGAGGCGCAGTCCCAGCAGACCCCAGAACGATTGCTCATCCCGCCGCAGCACTTCTTCGCTCCAATCATCCATCTCGGTGTCCCCCCTATCCTTGCTTCTCTTTATATTATAGTATTCCGATGCGACGTTGCTTCAATCATTACAGACAAGATGAAAAAAAGCGGAGGGGTTGCCTCCGCACCAACTGCCTCGCATTACTCTCCGTATCCGGATGAAACAGCCGGCTCGCTGCCCGACTCGACGTTCACTTTGCTGGCTACCGTATCGCGGATGACAGAAACGACGAGCTGGAGCAGATAATTGATATCGCTTTGGCTCTGCTGGAACTCCGTAACGAGCGGAATCTGATCGAGTTCGTCCTGCAGCTCCTCGATTTCACGTTCGATCTTCTGCACCATAGCTTGGTTCTGGAACGTTTCAAATGCGACGATTTCCTTCTGTTTCTTCTTAATTGCACTGATCAACGCCTGCACGCGGTCATGCTTCTGGATCAGCTTCTCCGCCTTCTGAAATTGCTGAACCTCTTCACTGGTACCGATCAGTTCAGCCAGCTCTTTGGCCTTCTTCATAATATCCTCGCGGATGACCAGGTCCCGCGAATCATACTTCGGAATTCCGCAATCGGTTTGATCTTTGTGCTGTTCCACTGTCAATAACCTCCCCTGCATTACGCCAATTTGGCGGTTTGCTCTACGAGCTTGCCTTTGATGTACCAAGTCATCGGATCGGTAATCTCCACCTGGACAAACGTTCCGATCAATTCCGTTCCGCCCTCAAAATGGACAAGCTTGTTGGTGCGTGTACGTCCGGATAACATATGGGCGTTGTTTTTACTCTGGCCTTCGACCAGCACCTCAACGATCTGTCCGCGCAACGCTTCGTTACTGTTGCGGCTGAATTCGTTAATGGTATCGTTTAACTTCGTCAGCCGCGCTTTCTTCACTTCCATCGGGACGTTGTCTTCCATGACGGCAGCCGGCGTGCCTTCCCGTGGCGAGTAGATAAATGTATACGCCGAATCGTACCCTACCTCGCGTACGAGGGACAGCGTTTCCTCGAACTGCTCCTCGGTTTCACCCGGGAATCCAACGATAATGTCCGTGGTGAGGACGACGTTTGGAATTTTCGCCTTGATTTTACGCACCAGTTCAAGGTAATGTTCACGGGTATATTTGCGGCTCATCTTCTTCAGCACTTCGCTGCTGCCCGATTGAACTGGCAGATGAATGTGCTCCACCAGATTTCCGCCTTTGGCCAGAACATCGATCAGCGCATCGTCAAAATCGCGTGGATGCGATGTCGTAAACCGAACGCGCGGAATATCGATTTGACGGATATCGTCCATCAGATTCGCAAACGTATAGTTGATATCGGTAAAGTCCTTACCGTAGGCGTTGACATTTTGCCCCAGCAGCGTAATCTCTTTATAGCCCTGACGCGCCAGCTCACGAACTTCGGCAATGACGTCCTCCGGACGGCGGCTGCGCTCCTTGCCCCGCGTAAACGGCACGATGCAATACGTACAGAACTTGTCGCACCCGTACATGATGTTCACCCATGCCCGCATGCCTTCGCGCTTCTTCGGCAGGTTCTCGATGATGTCGCCTTCCTTGGACCAGACCTCAACCACCATCTCTTTGCTGAACAAAGCTTCTTGAATGAGATATGGCAAACGGTGAATGTTGTGCGTCCCGAAGATCATATCCACAAAACTGTGCTTCTGCAGGATCCGCTTCACGACACCTTCCTCCTGCGACATACAGCCGCAAACGCCCAGCAGCAGATCCGGCTTCTCCGTCTTGAGACTCTTCAGGTGACCCAGCTCACCAAACACCTTATCCTCTGCGTTCTCCCGAATCGCGCAAGTATTCAGCAAGATAATGTCCGCCACTTTGCGGTCCTCGGTCGCACGGTAGCCCATCTGCTCCAGCAAACCTTTGATCGTTTCGGTGTCATGCTCGTTCATCTGGCAGCCAAACGTATAGACGATATAATGCTTGCCAACGCCAATCCCCTTCAGTTCTTCGGGAACGGCATTTTCATACAGCACCTTCACGTCTTCTTTCCCGCGTTGTTTCTCTTTGCGTTGGTTCGGCTCGGACAAAATTTGAATATCCCGGCCACGGATTCGGATTTTCTTCCCTCGCTCATCCTCCGAAATGACCCGGGCGTCCGAGAAGTCAAAGTATTTGGCGTAATCTTTCGTTTCCTTAGCCATGTGCCCGTTCACTCCTTTACCTGATCTATCTTCGTTCCATATGGGCATCGTTATCATTCATAAAAATGCATTACACTAAATTATAACATGGCCAGGCTTCGATATCCAGATAAACGCCGTATACGTGGAAACGCAAATAGACCCGTTCGATGAACGGGTCCTTTCTAATCACAGTTAGAATCCCTTGTATTGAGGTTCTTCGCTTTCCAGCTGCGCTACGCGGCTTTCCACTTGCGTTACGATTTGCTGCGTTTGTTGCGCGCATTGCGTAAACAGATCCTTCGCTTGCTGGTTTTGCGTGCTTAACGCGAATTGCTCCAGGCTCGCTTGCGCGCTTTTTAACGAAGCTAAGGCCGTTTTGACTTGAGATGCTACTGTCACAATTTCACCACCTTTGTTTTGGCATGTTGCTTATGAACAATGCATAATTTCACCTGCTCGAAATTGATTCATACGCCCTGTTCCCCTTCCACATATTACCTTAGTAAATTTACGCATCCCCGCGCATAATTGGGATATCTCGCCTTGGATTGTCTACGAAAGGAGTATTCCCCATGCCAATGTGGTTGGAAGTTATCGTCCGAACGTTGGTGGCCGTCGTCGTGTTATTTGTGCTCACCCGGCTGCTCGGAAAGAGGCAAATTTCACAGCTTTCCTTCTTTGAATACATCACCGGGATTACGATTGGGAGTATTACCGCCTACATCTCCCTGGATATTAATACAGACTGGTATCTCGGGCTAATTGCCGTTACCGTCTGGTTTCTCGTATCGCTTGGCATCGAATTTTTGCAGCTCAAAAGCAAGAAAGCACGGGATATGATCGACAGCAGCAGTACCGTGCTGATCAAGGATGGCAAGATTCTGGAGGAGAATCTGAAGAAGGAAAAGCTGACCAACGAAGAGCTCATGGAGCAGCTGCGGAAGAAAAGCATTTTCAAAGTGGCCGAAGTCGAGTTTGCGGTCATGGAGCCCGATGGACAAATCAACGCGATGCTGAAGAACGAATATCAGCCGATTACGCCGGCTCACTTGGGGATCAAGGTTGCTCCCCAGCCGGAGCCGCAAACCGTCATTATCGACGGGAAAATTATGGACGAGCCGCTCGCTACACTGGGACTCAACCGGAAGTGGCTGAATACCGAGCTTGAGAAGCTGGGCGTTTCCCTGGATAACGTCAATTTAGGGCAGGTTGATGCGTACGGCCAGCTTTATGTCGATTTGTACGACGACCAGATCACCGTGCCGCAGCCTCAAGAAAAACCCGTCTTGCTGGCCCAGTTGAAGAAGTGCGAAGCCGATCTGGAGATGTTCGCTCTCTCGACGGACGAGGAAGAAGCCAAGAAACTGTACGGCGATTGTTCGGTGAAGCTGCAGAAGGTCATCGATCAAGTCAAACCGTTATTAATCCAATAGGAGGATGGGAGCATGGCCAAGAAAAAAAACAAGCAGTTGACTCCTACGCAGCAGCAGTATCAGCGGCTGGCAAATGCCCATGAACCAAAGCGCCCGGTGGCTGTCAATTGTCTGAGAGCCTTTTTGGTCGGCGGATTGATATGCCTGCTTGGAGAATGTATCCGACAGGCCTTTATCCATTTTGCTCATATGAGCGAAAAAGAAGCCGCCAACCCGACGGTCGCCATTCTCGTGATCTTGTCCGTGCTGCTCACGAGCTTTGGCGTCTATGACAAAATTGCACAGTGGTCCGGGGCAGGCACCGCCGTCCCCGTCACCGGCTTTGCCAACTCGATGGCCTCGACGGCGATCGAGCACCGGCCGGAAGGCCTGGTGCTGGGTGTGAGCGCAGGAATGTTCCAATTAGCCGGACCCGTCATTGTGTTTGGAACGGTGGCCGCTTTTATCATCGGGGTGATTTACGCGGTGTTTATCCCGGGGTATGCCGGAGGTGGGCACTGAGATGCTGAAAGGCCATCAAAGCTGGGTATTTGAAAATAAACCCAAAATCATTAGCACCGCTACCGTTGTGGGTCCCTTTGAAGGCCAAGGACCGCTCGCTGAAGATTTTGATATTATCCATGCCGACCTCTATATCGGCCAAGACAGCTGGGAAAAAGCCGAAAAGACGCTGCTCGAAGAGTCAGCGCAGCTGGCGATTAAACATGCTGGGTTAACCAAGGAACAGATTCAGTTCTATTTCGGCGGCGATTTGATGAATCAGATCATCAGCAACAGCTTCGCCGCACGGACGTTAAGCATTCCGTATATCGGCATGTTTGGCGCCTGCTCGACCTCGATGCAGACGCTGGCGATGGCCGCCTACGTTGTCAATTCGGGAGGCGCGAAATATGCCATAGCCGGAACCTGCAGTCATAACGCCAGTGTGGAGAAGCAATTCCGCTACCCGACGGAATACGGATCGCAGAAGCCGCCTACCGCCCAGTTTACGGTCACCGGGTCAGGCTCTGTCGTGTTATCCCCTGAAGGGGACGGTCCTTCGGTGACGTCAGCTACCATGGGCAAAGTCATCGACATGGGCATCACCGACCCATTTAATATGGGCGCTGCGATGGCACCGGCAGCCGTCGATACGATCCAGGCCCACTTCCGCGACTTAGAGATCGAGCCGTCTTACTATGACCTGATCGTCACCGGGGACTTGTCCAAAGTCGGATATGCCATCGCGAACGATTTGTTCGTCCGGCACAATTTCCCCATCAAGCAGACGACCTACATGGACTGCGGCATGATGATTTACGACTACGAGAAGCAACAAGTTCAAGCCGGCGCCAGCGGATGCGCCTGCTCCGCCGTCGTCACCTACGGTCATCTGCTGAACCGGATGAAACGCGGGGAATTAAAACGAATCCTCGTCGTGGCCACCGGGGCGTTGCTCTCTCCGCTCTCCTACCAGCAAGGCGAAAGCATCCCCTGCATCGCCCACGCGGTGTCCATCGAAGCTTAAGCTGTTCACACCAAAAAGGGCTTGCCCCACGGCATTTACAGCCGCTGGGCAAGCCCTTTGCTTTTTTTTCAAGTGTAACCGATTAGTCGATGATTTCTGCCGTGTCGCCTGTTTTCGCACCGGCAGCGTTCGCTTCGTCCGTATCGATATGCATATCGAGGGCAAAGTTGTCAGATACGCGCGCAATGACGTTCTCCAACACCAAACCACGTTCTCCGCTCAAACGAACTTTCAGCAGTTGCTTGTCTTTAATGCCCCATTTCTCAGCATCGGAAGTATGGAAGTGAATATGGCGAGCAGCGACGATCACGCCTTGCTCCAATTCGATTTCGCCGGCAGGGCCTTTCACCTTGATGCCAGGCGTGCCTTCAATGTTGCCCGATTCGCGCACCGGAGCTTTAACCCCAAGCGCAAAGGAATCCGTACGGGAAATTTCCAGTTGGGACGCCGGACGGGCTGGACCCAAAATGCGAACTTTATCGAACTGTCCTTTTGGTCCGATGACTGCCACTTGTTCGTTCGCAGCAAATTGTCCCGGTTGGGACAGCGGTTTGAATTCCGTTAATTGATAGCCTTGTCCAAACAAAATTTCAATGTGCTCCTGCGTCAAATGGATATGACGCGCGGATACGCCGACAGGTACAGTTTTGCTCATGTCTACAAACACTCCTCGTATATTCTCTATATCGATGACGATTCACATCGCTACTCATTATACACCTAATGGCGAAAAAAAGGAAAAGGCGTCCACCAGAAATGGACACCTTTCACCTGATTATTTGAATTCTGCAACAAGATTGTCAAACTCGCTTTCAGAAAGTGCCAGCGATTGATGGACCAGCGGCTCTTTCTTAAAGCCGTGAACCAGATCTTCGTAGCATTTCTTCTCTTTGTTCTGATAGATCAATCCGGTGATCATGCCGTTTGTCTCCATCAGCTTCGCCATGGCCATCGCCCGGTTGCTTGGATCATAATCTGGAACGGTCTCGAGATTGATGATGTTCTCTTTGAACCAATCGTACGTATTTACCTTGTTAAAGGTGACGCACGGGCTAAACACGTTGATCAAGGAGAAGCCTTCATGCTGGATGCCTTGCTCGATCAAAGAAGTCAGCTGCTTCAGATCGCTGGAGAACGATTGAGCCACGAAGGTGGCACCGGACGCCAGAGCGATTTCGAGCGGAGACAAAGTCGATTCTACCGAGCCTTCCGGCGTACTCTTCGTCTTAAAGCCTTCACCGCTGCGCGGGGAGGTTTGCCCTTTGGTCAACCCGTAAATTTGGTTGTCCATGACAATGTAAGTGATGTTGATGTTTCGGCGAATTGCGTGTACCGTGTGCCCCATCCCAATCGCGAAGCCGTCGCCGTCGCCGCCTGAAGCGATGACGGTCAGGTCGCGGTTGGCCAGCTTTACACCTTGGGCGATCGGCAGCGCACGGCCGTGAATCCCGTGCAATCCGTAAGCGTTGATATATCCGGAGATCCGTCCGGAGCAGCCGATCCCGGAAATCACGGCAAGTTGCTCTGGCTCAAGACCCACATTCGCTGCAGCGCGTTGGATTGCGGCTTGAATGGAGAAATCGCCGCAGCCCGGACACCAGTTAGGTTTAACGTTGTTACGGAAATCTTTAAACGTTGCCATTTTTCACCAACTCCTCCTGCGCTTTCTTCCCGGCTGCCTTCTTGCACTCTTCGTAGACTTCCGAAGGAAGGAACGGATTGCCGTTATATTTCAGGACATTCACGATTTTGTCGTGGTAACCTACGTTTTGTTTAATCAGGTTAGCCAACTGGCCTGTTGCGTTGTTCTCTAGGACAACCACTTTCTTCGCCTTCTCAATTTGCGGTAGTACTTGCTCCGTGGGGAACGGATGCAGCAAGCGCACCGTCATGTGGTTCGTCTTCAAGCCGTCCTCCGACAGACGGATGCGGGCTTGATCAATCGTACCCCCCGTGGAGCCCATGCCGATGATCAGCAGATCCGGTTCAGTATGCGGGGCTTGCAGGTGAATCGGATTCGTGACTTCCAATTGGGCCAGCTTCCGCAACCGCTTATCCATCATTTTCTTCCGGTTCACCGGACTTTCCGACGGACGGCCGGATTCGTCGTGTTCAACCCCAGTCACATGGTGAATGCCGTTCTTCTCGCCCGGCAGCACCCGCGGGGAGATCCCGTTTTCCGTAAAGGCGTAGCGGTTGAACATGCTTGAATCCTCACGGTCCGGAATATCCTTCACAAGGTAACCGCGATCGATCGTGACTTTGTTGAAATCGAGCATTTCGCAGGACTGCTTCCCGAGGGATAACTGCAAGTCCGTAGCCACGATAACAGGCACTTGATATTTATCAGCCAGGTTGAAGGCCTCTACCGTATCGTAGAAGCACTCTTCGATCGAACTCGGCGCGATCACGATCTTTGGAATTTCCCCATGGGTACCGTAGATGAGTGCGTTGATATCGCTTTGCTCCTGCTTCGTCGGCAGACCTGTACTTGGGCCGCCCCGTTGCGTATCGATGATCACGACCGGCGTTTCGGTCATGCCAGCCAGTCCGATTGCTTCCATCATCAGGGACAAGCCGGGTCCCGCCGACGCAGTCATCGAACGGACGCCCGCATAACTCGAACCAATCGCCATCGTAATAGCTGCAATTTCGTCTTCCGTCTGAATAACCGTACCGCCAAATTTCGGCAATTTCTTAATTAAATATTCCATAATTTCAGAAGCAGGGGTAATCGGGTAAGCACTCATGATTCGGCAACCTGCCGCAACGGCCCCCAGCCCAATCGCTTCGTTACCGATCATAAACAGCTTCTGCTTGCCATCCGCCGGCTCGAGTCTAAACTCCTCCAGAGGTCCTCCAGCAAGCTCAAGCACGAAATCCGCGCCCCGTTTAACTGCTTCGATATTTTTCTCAACAATCGCAGGTCCTTTGCGGCCGAACTCTTCTTCCACCGCTTTGTTAAATACCTCAAGCGGAAGACCGAGCAGCGCCCACGATGCACCGGAAGCAACCATGTTCTTCATCAGCGAAGTTCCAAGCTCTTCGGCAATGCTCGTAATCGGCACCGGGAACAAACGGGCATCCACGCCCTCCGGTACGGTCGGGTTAAACTTAGCGTCCGCTACAATAACCCCGCCGCCGCGCAGTTCATGTGCATTCAAATCGATACTTTCTTGGTCAAAAGCGACTAAAATGTCCAAGTCGTCGGAAATCGCACGAATTGGCTTGGTACTGATCCGGATTTTGTTATTCGTATGACCGCCTTTGATACGGGAGGAGAAATGCCGATACCCGTACAAATAATATCCCAGCCGGTTCAAAGCCGTCGAAAAAATCCGGTCTGTACTTTCAACGCCCTCTCCCTGCTGTCCACCGATCTTCCAAGACAATTGACTAATCAAGATCGCCCACCCCTTTAATCGTATCGCAATGGAAAAATAGAAATAATAATAAAAGTTGTAGAATGCTAACGTGCAAGAGGTCACATTCCGGCCTATTGTTTGTGAACATTCTGTTTCAGAGTCATGTCAATTTTATGTCTCAACTTGGTAAAAAGCAAGCGTTTTCTAGCCTTTTTTCATATAGTAGTTTTCGATCAATTCGTTCTCACAATTGGATGAATTAAAGCGCTTACTTGTGGGAAGGCAACCAAGCCCGCAGGAATGCGGCTGCATTGTCGTACAACCATCCGCGAACAAGCTCTTCCGGGTAGTACTTCAGCAAAGTTTCCTGCCAATTTGTGTAATGTCCCGCATGCCGGAAATCGGTCAAATGGGTGTCGATCCCGTCGAAGTCGGATCCGAACATCAGGTTCTTCGCTCCACCCAATGAACATATCCGCTCGATATGCGGCAGCAAATCTTTGCTGGATGCATTTTTCCCCTCTTTGACGAACCAAGGCACAAAGGTCACTCCAATTCGCCCGCCTAACTTAACGATCGCCTGGATCTGGTCGTCACGAAGGTTCCGTGCATGCGGGCAGATCTGATAGGCGTTGGAATGGGAGGCGATAAACGGCTTGCCGGCAGCCTCCGCGAGCTCCTGCAGCTCCCAAAATCCTTTGATCGACAAATGTGAGACATCCAAAATGATGCCGAGCTCATGGCATAACTTGACCAGTTCCAACCCAGCCGGGGTAAATCCGCCGTTTCGCGGCTCCATGACCCCGTCAGCGGCCCAGTTGGCATAATTCCAGGTTAACCCGAGTAACCGCACGCCTTTCTCATAACAAACACGGACATACTGCAGGTTCCCCTCAAGCCCGTCCGCTCCTTCCAGCGATAACAGCCCTCCGATGACCTCTCCTTGCTCCAGGGTATGTAAATCCTCGACAGACTGCACAGGGAGCACGCCTAGCGGGAGAACCCGTTCCCGAAACAAATCGATTTGTCCGAGGATATGTTCCATTTTCGCTGGCCCCAACTCGCTGGACAGAAAAATGGCGAACGTTTGCAGCTTCACCCCGCCTTCCTCCAATCGGCGAAGATTGACGTCCAACCGGCGGTCACGGGCAAAGTCCAGCTTCGGGTCCAACTGCAATTTGCTTAACACATCACAATGAAAATCGATAATCGGCAGGCTCATGATTTTTCCTCCTCGGTTACCATTATTTTAGCTCAAAAAAAACAAAAAAGCCTGTCTACGGAACGTAAACAGGCGTCATTCTATCCAAAACTTATCTCGGTTCTACGATCAGTTTAATCGCGGTCCGATCCTCACCATCGATGACGATGTCGGTAAAAGCAGGAATGCAAATCAAGTCCACGCCGCTTGGCGCGACGAATCCCCGGGCGATCGCAACGGCTTTGATGGCTTGGTTAAGAGCACCCGCCCCAATGGCCTGAAGTTCAGCAGCGCCACGTTCTCTAAGGACGCCAGCCAACGCACCGGCAACGGAGTTGGGGTTGGATTTTGCTGAAACCTTTAATACTTCCATGGTTAGTACCTCCCTGGGAATATTCGTTGGATTCCACTACTTAGAAGATATTCGTGAGAATTTGGGATATTCCTTCTTTTTCCCCGAAGAGAAAGTTTCGAGAGGCCTTGATTTATCGGACTTCTTGGCGATTAACTAATCCATAATCCATTCGTCTTCCAGTAAACGGATTTTTTGAATCTTCTGAGCTTTGCCCGTGGATTCATCCACATCGACGATCACCGCGTGGAAATGCCACTTCCCTTCGCAGACTTGGAACCGGACAGGAAGCTGTGTGGTGAACTTGCGCAGCACCGCCGTCCGTTCCATGCCCAGGATGCCTTCACGCGAGCCGACCATACCGGCATCGGTCAAGTAGGCCGTCCCCTGCGGCAGGATCGTGTCGTCATTGCTTTGCACATGGGTGTGCGTCCCCACTACGATCGAGGCACGGCCGTCTAGATACCAGCCCATGGCGATTTTTTCCGAAGTGGCCTCGGCATGGAAGTCGACCAGGATACACTTGTGCTTCTTGGACAGTTGACCGATGATCTCATCCGCAACCCGAAACGGGTCGTCGAGCGGCGGCAAAAAGGTGCGGCCCATCAAATTGACCACGGCCAGCTCCTTCCCATTGGCTTTAATCACGGTGTAACCTAATCCTGGCGTACCTGGCGGGTAGTTGGCCGGCCGGACCATTCGCGGCTCCTGATCGATGAAGTCGAAGATTTCTTTATTGTCCCACGTGTGATTCCCCATCGTTAAACCGTGAATGCCCTGATCGAAAAACTCTTTGGCGATGTTGGCGTTAATGCCCCGGCCTGCCGCAGCGTTTTCCCCGTTAGCGATGATGATATGCGGGTTGTATTTAGATTTCAAATGAGGCAGCGTGGCCTTCAGCGCTTTGCGCCCCGTATTTCCAACGATATCTCCGATAAACAGAACTTTAATGCTGGTTCCCTCCTCTGACTACTACCCCTTGCAGCATGTGAGCTCAAGGCTTATCCAAGTAATGAAAAAGCGGCCCGCGAGGGGCCACTTTTCAGCATAACCTTTACTTGGCGTATTCAACCGCCCGCGTCTCGCGGATTACGGTTACTTTGATATGACCTGGATAATCCAGTTCATTTTCAATCGTCTTCGTAATGTCACGCGCCAAGCGGAATGCTTCCGCGTCGTCAATCTTATCCGGCTGCACCATCACGCGAACCTCGCGGCCCGCCTGAATGGCAAACGATTTCTCGACGCCTTCAAACGATTCGGAAATTTCCTCAAGCTTCTCCAACCGACGAATGTAGGTTTCGAGCGTTTCCCGGCGCGCCCCCGGTCTTGCTGCCGACAATGCATCGGCTGCGCCAACCAACATGGCAATGACTGAGGTGGCTTCGCAATCGCCGTGGTGAGAGGCAATGCTGTTGATAACCACCGGATGTTCTTTATACTTCTTAGCCAATTCCACGCCGATTTCGACATGAGATCCTTCCACTTCATGATCAAGCGCTTTGCCGATATCGTGCAGCAAACCTGCCCGTTTGGCAAGAGTGATGTCTTCGCCCAGCTCTCCAGCCATTAATCCGGCCAGATAAGCGACTTCCATCGAGTGTTTCAGGACGTTTTGGCCGTAGCTTGTCCGGAACTTGAGACGTCCCAAGATCTTGATCAAATCCGGGTGCAAAGCATGTACGCCCACCTCGAACGTAGCCTGCTCGCCATATTCGCGAATCCGTTCGTCCACTTCTCTCCGGGATTTCTCGACCATCTCTTCGATCCGTGCCGGATGAATCCGTCCGTCTGCCACCAATTTCTCCAAGGCGGTCCGGGCGATTTCGCGGCGAATCGGGTCAAAGCCCGACAGGATCACCGCTTCCGGCGTATCGTCGATAATGAGATCGATCCCGGTCAACGTTTCGAGTGCACGAATATTCCGGCCTTCCCGGCCGATAATCCGTCCTTTCATTTCTTCGTTTGGCAGTGTTACGACGGAAACCGTTGTTTCCGCTACATGATCAGCTGCGCAGCGTTGAATGGCCAGCGTAATGATCTCGCGGGATCTCTTATCCGCTTCTTCCTTCGCTTGCTGTTCAATATCTTTGATCATCTGCGCCGTTTCATGGCGAACTTCCTGCTCCACGTTGTTCAAAATGATCGTACGGGCATCTTCCATGGTAAGGTTGGAAATCCGTTCGAGTTCCTGAACCTGACTCTTATAGATCAAGTCGATTTGTTGCTGGGTTTCTTCGATCCGTTTCTCTTTGCTGACCACTTGCTCTTCTTTACGTTCAAGCGATTCTAATTTTTTATCCAGCGACTCTTCTTTTTGCAACAATCGTCTTTCTTGTCGTTGTATTTCATTCCGACGTTCACGAATGTCTTTATCAGCTTCGGCTCTCAGCTTATGGACTTCGTCCTTAGCTTCCAGAACCATTTCCTTTTTCAGTGCTTCCGCGTCCTTCCTAGCATTCTCCAGGATTTGGCTGGCCGCGTGCTCTGCACTGGAAATTTTAGCTTCGGCAAGAGACTTGCGAATAAAATACCCGATCACGAACCCAAAGAATAAAGCGGCTGCAACGAGAACGATCCAGATTACTGTGTGCATCTGTTCACCTCCCCGTTGTTTCCTCCAAGGCATTCCTTGGGATGTTTGCAGTTGTAGTTACTTTTCGTTTCTTAGGTTCATCATTCCATACAAAGAATTCATGACTTGCCCTTTCAGCTCAGCACTTCATGCTGCAAAAGCATGACTCTTCCGCAGTAGCCTAGCGGACGCACTTTGCCTGATTGGAGAACATAAATCCTATACCCTCAGAGCCATAATTTTGGAAGGAAAAAAAGGGCCCTCAAGGTATGGACTCAAATTCATTTTATTATTTGTGAAAAGATATTGTCAAGCAAATGACAGGAGTTCACTCGCCCTGTTATTCTTCGTCCCATTCATCCATTCCATGCATTTCTTCACGGTTTCCGAGTTCGCGCATGACCCGGGACACGACGCTTCCACTAAAACCACGGCGCTGCAGGAACGCCCCGGTTTTGCGTTTTCGGTCAAGCATTTCACCTGTGGTTGATCGCCACTTCTTCATGCCCAGCTGCAGGGCGCTCTCAAACTCGTCCTCTTCGCTGACCTCGCCAAGCGCCTCCTCGATATACGCCTTGGAAATCCCCTTCTGGCGCAATTCATGCTTGACCCACAGCTTCCCTTTTCCGCGCAGCTTCACGCGTTGAGAAGCCCATTCCTGAGCGTATGCGGCGTCATTGACGTAACCTTCCGACTGCAACCGGGCAAGCACATCCTGAATCGTCTCCTCGCCCCAGCCTTTCTCTCCCAGACGTTGTGCAATTTCATAGGTTGTCCGCGGTTTTAAGCTTAAATACTTCAACGCGTCGGCATACCCTTGCTGACGCTCATCTGCTGCTACGATTTCCTCCAGCTCTGCTTTCGTAAATACCGCACCTTTAATCATGCGGTATTTGATCATCACGTCCTCGTGAACCTCCAGCGTATATGCCCCAAAAGAGATCCGATAACGATGCTTCGGCCGCTTTAGCATCAACACGGACGTGATCGCAAGCTCTGTGTCCTTAGGGAAAGCGTCCAATCCGGCAGGGATTTCGCCTTCCGTCTCCTCTCGGTTCGAATCCCAGCCGGTATCCCGCGGCCGCGGCTCCCAGAACGCCTCGTCGGAGATATCTACGATATCGTCCTCTCTCCGTTCGCCAGAGTTAGCTCCATCTCTTCTTCCCGCAGCCTTCCTGCGCGATTGTCCCCACGTACTCACGTCCTATCCCTCCTGTCTATGCCCTAGGCGATCCATCCGCTTCCTTAAGTACTGCAAAAGCGCCCTGACCCGGCATATTGCCGCGGTCAGAGCGCTTGATAGTTACGGCTTAACAAGCTTATTCATCTGCGAACAGCGCTTGCTCTTCTGCAAACTCCGCTTCCAGCTCGCTGGCGGAAGCCGAAGCTACTGACGTCGTCAGATTGCTGGATTCGCGGATCTTCTGCTCAATTGCATTTGCAATCTCCGGATGTTCCTTCAAGAACTGCTTCGCGTTCTCGCGGCCTTGTCCCAAACGTTCGCCGGCATACGAATACCAGGCGCCGCTCTTATCCACGATATCCAGTTCCGTCCCGAGATCGATAATGCTGCCTTCCTTGGAAATGCCTTCTCCGTACATAATGTCGATTTCGGCCTGTTTGAAAGGAGGCGCAACCTTGTTCTTCACAACCTTGATCCGCGTCCGGTTCCCGACCATGTCGTTGCCCATCTTGATCGTCTCAACGCGGCGTACATCCAAACGAATCGTCGAATAGAATTTCAGCGCGCGGCCCCCCGGCGTCGTCTCTGGGTTCCCGAACATGACGCCGACTTTCTCACGCAGCTGGTTGATGAAGATCGCAATCGTCTTCGACTTGCTGATTGCCCCCGACAGCTTCCGCAGCGCTTGAGACATCAAGCGGGCCTGCAAGCCGACGTGCGAGTCCCCCATTTCGCCTTCGATCTCCGCTTTAGGTACCAATGCCGCAACGGAGTCGATGACGATAATGTCCACTGCGCCGCTGCGCACGAGTGCTTCAGCGATCTCCAATGCTTGTTCCCCCGTATCCGGTTGGGACAGCAGGAGTTCGTCGATGTTGACACCCAGCTTGCTGGCATAGGAAGGATCCAGCGCATGCTCGGCGTCGATGAAGGCAGCTTGTCCACCGATCTTCTGAACTTCAGCGATCGCGTGCAGCGCTACCGTCGTTTTACCGGAAGACTCCGGCCCGTATACTTCAATAATCCGTCCGCGTGGAAGTCCACCTGTACCAAGGGCGATATCCAGAGCGATCGATCCACTTGGAACGATCTCGACCTGCATATGCGTCGATTCTCCAAGCTTCATAATCGAACCTTTACCGAATTGCTTTTCTATTTGGCGAAGCGCCATCTCCAGCGCTGCTTTACGATCTGACAATCAGCTCACATCCTTAAATGTTATATAAATCATTGAATACTTAAAGTTACTGAATTCAGTATACTTCGGACCTCTCGTAACTTCTTTCGTATATCATTGTACCTTGTTTTGGAATGTTTGCCAAGCGTTTTTTCGAACATACATTCGTAAAATTTCTCCACCTCCCAAACCGCTGACTCTCCTCTCCCTATCCCTCTTTTGCCGTAAGGGAGGGCCCCCAAAGGCCTGCTGCCCTTGGGAATCCGTAAACTGGACAAACGTTGGTGTGACTGAGGCGCTTCTTAGATGCTCTATTGTGCGGTGAATCGCTGAGTTTGTTACTTGACAGACCTCTCCTGCTCCTAGATGCGGGTACTTTTGGAAATGTGCTACCAGGGTGGTGGCGCGGTACATGGTGCGTTACATGATATGTTGCATAAATGCGTTACATAGTGCGTTTCATAGTGCTTTAGTGCGGTACATGCGCTACATAGTGCGTTTGCATAGGTTCGTTACTTGGGGGTCACATGCTGCGCTACAACTTGATATGTATGAAATTTCATATATAATTCGTCGAAATGAACTGGAATCGCGGATTATGTTCGATTTTTCATATATATTTGCTCGTATCGACTCAATAGTGCTGGATTATATTCGATTTTTCATACATATCACGTAAATTTGCTCTTACGGAGCACTATTATATATGATTTTCCGAACAGATTCTCTGCCCCCACCACGCGCACGCACCAAAACGAGCCTACCGACAGCCCGACCTTTCTTATTTTCCTATTTACTTGCTTGTTTGTTTGCTTACCGGATTACCAGATACTTACTTTCTACTGCTAACCAGCTAACTAGCTTATTTACTTGTTACTTCCTTATTTACTTCCTTATTTACTTCCTTATTTACTTCCTTACATACTCACTTAATTACTTCCCACTCTCCCCTCCCCATGGTTTCTCTTACAACAAAAAAAGAACCGCAGCACAACTAAATCAGTTTGCTACGGTTCTTCCGTACCTTGATTATATGTCATAATCTTCCAAAGCACAAGGGCCTGCTTAACAAAGAACATTCACCCATCCGGATTGCTGAAGCGCTTCTTCCGTCATCCCTGATTGATCGGGATAATGCGCGAAAGGAAGCCACGAAGTACTAAACTACCGAACACGCAGATGGAGCACTACATACAGAACACTGCACACAGAGCAGCGAAAGCACGTGACCGAGAGCACATGACCACAAGAGCACGAGCCCCCGAGAGCATTAAAGCACTAAAATCCCTGTTTCCCCTGCAATACCCGCCACAACTGGTAGAACAGCGACTTCACTGCGCGCAGCCGGATGATCTCGCGGTTGCCCTTAAGGTTCAGCTCGAAGACGGCGGTGTCCGCTCCCTCGCGCGCAATCGCGATATACACAAGCCCCACAGGCTTGCGCTCGGAATGGGCGGGGCCGGCCACGCCGGTGATCGCCAGGCCAAAGTCGCTGCCTACGGTCAGGCGCACCTGCTCCGCCAGCACTTTGGCCGTTTCCGCGCTGACCGCGCCGGGCGCGCCTTCGCCTTCCAGCAGGTCATGCGGCACGTTGAGCAGCTTCTCCTTCATCTCATTGGAGTAGCAGACAATCCCGCCCGCAAACACGGCTGAACTGCCGGGCAGCGCGGTGAACATCTCCATGAGCAGCCCGCCGGTGCAGCTTTCGGCCGCGCTCAACGTAAGGCCGCGCGAAGCCATCAAATCGAGGATCGTCTTCTCAATGGGTTCATCCACGTTTGCATACAAATGCTCCGGCAGCCGCGAGGCAATCTCGCGTTCCATCGCATCCAGCTTCACCGCCGCTTCCTGCTCGTTTGCCGCTTTGGTGGAAATGCGAATCGTGACCTCGCCTTCCTTCGCATATGGCGCTACCGTAGGATCGCTTTGCGCCTGGATCAGGTCAAGCAGTTTGGTTTCCAATGCAGATTCGCCAATCCCGGCAAACTTCAACATCCGCGAAAAAATCGGCATCTCGCTGGTCAGCACATGCTTCAAAATCCAAGGCTTCGCCTGATGCTCGAACATCGGCTTCATTTCCTTTGGCGGCCCAGGCAACACGATATAGAACTTGTCGTTCAATTCAATCGCATTGCCCACAGCCAGTCCGGTTTCATTCGGAAGCGGCGTGCCTCCTTCAATGGCGAGCGCCTGGCGGCGGTTGTTCTCCGTCATCGGGACCCCCCGGTCTTGAAAGAAACGCTCGATGTTCGCCATCGCATCCGGATCGATATAAAGCGTCCGACCGAGTACCTCAGCCAGCGCCTCTTTGGTGAGATCGTCCTGGGTCGGACCCAGCCCGCCGGTAAGGATCAGCACATCCGCCCGCCCCGACGCCGTCTTCACCGCTTCCGCCAGCCGATTCATATTATCTCCGACCACGGTTTGGAAATAAACGTCGAGCCCGAGTGCGGCTAACTCCTGAGACAAGTACTGCGCATTCGTATTTACGATTTGGCCAAGCAGCAGCTCCGTACCAACCGCAATAATTTCCGCTTTCATCTTCGCATGCCTCCTTTTTCTCAGTTCCGCCTAACTCATCAACATCATTTATATTTTGGAAAAAGAAAGCACGCTCTTATTTTTCACGAAATAATCGATCCCCGAATACAACGTGATGATAGCCGCCAGCCATATCGCGATATCATCAAACGGGAACGACAGCCATTCGAACGGAAAATTGTTCAGCAGCAGCGCCGAAATGGCGATGATCTGCGTGATCGTCTTCGCCTTGCCCCACTTGCTGGCCGCAATGACGGAGCCTTCCAGAAGCGCAACTTCACGCAAGCCGGTCACCGCAAACTCCCGGGCGATGATGATGACTGCAATCCAGGCATCGCATTTGCCTAAGGCCACAAGACCGATCAGCACCGTTCCAACAAGCAGCTTATCCGCGAGCGGATCCAGGAGCTTGCCTAAGTTGGTGACCAGATTATATTTACGGGCGATGTAACCATCGATTCCATCCGTACTGGCAGCGATGATAAACAGCACCGCCGCAATCAGTTGATTTACCGGCAGCGAGTACTCGCCAAGCGTAAACTCATAGGCGAGCCATCCGGCATCCAACAGCAAGAAGACCAGCATCACCGGAATCATGAAAATACGAGCTAATGTGATACGGTTGGGCAAATTCACAGGACAGCCTCCCCGGATAAATCATAGTCAAAAGCATGCGTAATCCGCACTTTGGTCAGTTCCCCAAGCCCAACAGGGCAATTCGTGACGTATACCTCGCCATCGATTTCCGGAGCGTCGTATTGCGAGCGGCCCACGTATACGTCGCTGCGCCCGTCATAACGCTCGATCAGCACATCCAGAACCTGACCAATGTACTTACTGCTGTTGGCGTTTGCAACTTCCCGCTGAATCTCCATCAGCGTATTAGCCCGCCATTCTTTTACCTCTTCATCAACTTGATCCGGCAAACGCGATGCCGGCGTATCCTCTTCCTTGGAATAGGTAAATACGCCAAGGCGGTCGAACTTGATCTCACGCACAAACTCACATAACCGCTCAAAATCTTCCTCCGTCTCCCCTGGAAAACCAACGATCAAGGAAGTACGCAAGGAAACGTTCGGAATCCGCGCACGAATCTTAGCAATCAGCTCACGGATATCGCGATTCCGCCCAGGCCGGCGCATCCGTTTCAGAATGGAATCTTCACTGTGTTGCAGCGGCATGTCCACGTATTTGCAAATTTTCGGGTTGGTCGCCATCATCTCAATCAGCTCGTCTGTAAAAAAGCCAGGATAAGCATAATGCAACCGCACCCACTCAACGCCTTCCACCTGGGTGACCCGATCCATCAGCTCTGCCAATTTAAACTCCCCGTACAAATCGGTCCCGTAATTGGTGGAGTCCTGCGCAATCAGGCTGATTTCCTTGACGCCTTGGGCCGCCATGCTCCGTACTTCCTCCAAAATCGATTCCATCGAGCGGCTGCGGAACTTCCCGCGCATGATCGGAATGCTGCAGAATGTACAGTTGTTGTCGCAGCCCTCAGCGATTTTCACGTAAGTCGTATAGCGGGCTGTAGACAGCTTGCGCGGCAGCGCTTGCTCATAATTAAAGACAGGGTTGCCGACCAGCGCCGGCTTCTTGCCCTTAAGCGCTTCGTCAACGATCCGGTTGATTTGGTGAAAATCCCCCGTACCCACAATCCCGTCGATCTCCGGCATTTCCTCCATTAAAGCTTGCTTATATCGCTGCGTCAAACACCCGGAAACGATCAGCGCTTTCAGTCTTCCGCTTTCCTTCAGATCAGCAAGCTCGAGAATCGTATTTACCGATTCTTCCTTAGCCGCATCGATAAATCCGCAGGTGTTGACGATAATGACGGTTGCATCCTCGCGATTATCCACCAAGGAATAGCCGCGCTGCTCAATCAGACCCGACATGATTTCCGAGTCCACCAAATTTTTCTCGCAGCCGAGTGTCACGATTTTTACCTTTTCTGTCATGAACCATTTCCCCCATCGTTGAAAGCCAAAATTCCCGTCAAACTTAAGGATTAAACAACCTCTACAAGTATAATATTCAGGGACCGATGCTGTCAAAAATATGAAAAGGGCCTGCCGCAGCTAGAAATTCCCTGCAGGAGACCCTTGCGCTCTATTTGAAATTGGTGAACTGCAAATCCACCGATAAATCGGCTTTACGCAGCATCTGAATGATCTCTTGTAAATCGTCACGGCTCTTGCCCGTCACGCGAATTTGATCGCCTTGGATCTGGCTTTTGACCTTCAGCTTGGAATCGCGGATCAGCACATTAATTTTCTTGGCATTTTCCTGATCGATCCCTTGTTTGAGTTTAATCCGCTGACGCACGGTACCCATTGAAGCCGGTTCCACTTTGCCGTAATCCAGGTTCTTGATCGGCAACCCGCGCTTAATCATCTTCGATTGCAGGATATCGATGACAGCCCCCAGCTTGTATTCATCGTCAGAAACGATCACCAGTTCGTCTTTCTCCAGCTTCAGCTCGCTCTTGCTTCCTTTGAAATCGAAGCGGTTCGCAATTTCCCGCTCTGTTTGATCGATTGCGTTGGTCAATTCCTGCATGTCCATTTTTGAAACGATGTCGAAAGAATTTTCCGAAGCCATAAGTCACATTCCTTTCTCGGTTTCCAATCTTATCATAAATAAATTATATGTAAAAAAAATCGCAAAGTCGAGCAATTCAGCCACCACCATCCGTATACAGCCAAAAAAGCGCCGTTTGACCTGACCGGTCCTCACCGCGCTTTGATTAAGCGAATAAGCGATCGGCTTGTTGCCGCCCTCGCTTATTCGTTGCCTTCTGTGGTTGAATTCGTTCCGCCCGTATCGGCGTTATTCGTAACGGCGCCTTCCGTTCCGGTATTTCCGGTGGTACCGCCGCCTGTCCCGTCGTCAAGGTTCAATAGGAACTTTGACGTTGTTTTTCCATCCTCGATTGTCTGTCCGGCGACCGTGATCACGGTTTGAGAGGAATTCCCCGATTTGACGAATAACCCTTCAGGTCCGATATCATAGGTCAACACGTCGCCTTCTTTGGTGTTGTCATAAAACAACTTCTCACCCTTAGAGTTGCCTTTACGCACTTCAACCCAACTTTTTCCGCTAGCCGTAATGACGACTTGCACGGGCCCCGTTCCAGGGTTTTGAATCTTGAACTTCGTTGTGCTGCCTTCCGTTCCATCCGGTACGATCGTTACCGTCTGATTGCCGGTATCATTCGTCGGGGATTCGTCTCCCGTGTTACCCGCATTCCCGGTATTCGTGTCTGTACCCTGATTTATTCCCGGTTCCGTACCATTGTTCGTCCCGTTCTCGACGCCATTGTTCCCGCCAACGGCATCGCCGCCGGTTGCGTTACCGGTTTGGTTGCCATTTTGGCTGGTACCCTGAGTTACCGGCGTAGGATCCGGTTCCTTATTGCCATCCGCTTGATCGTTATTGTTTCCCCATACCGAGAAATACAGATAGATGACAATCAAAATCAGCACAGCAAACGACCACATCAGCGTCGTAGACAGCCATTTCGAGTTGCGCTCGTTGTGCTGCCGGCTGCGGCGTTTTTGAATCACCGGTTCCATCGTAGGTTCCGGAGCTGTAGAAGGCACGTTTTGCCGATGTTCGGCAAGCAGTTCGTCCGCGTCCAAGCCGACGGTCTCCGCATACGTCTTAATAAAAGCCCGAACATAGAAGCTACCAGGCAGAACCTTATAATCCCCCATTTCGATGGCTTCCAAATATCGTTTGCGAATCTTCGTCATTTCCTGTACGTCATCCAGCGACAAACCTCTGGCAAGGCGGGCTTCTCTTAACTGCTGGCCCAAATCCGACACGACCATCACCTCCTGCTTATGATTTCATTATGCGGCACATCGTTTATAGATCGTCCGTATAAATTGTCGTGAACGTATCGTAAACGATTTGCTCCTCGGGATTGTTACGCAATTCAATAATTATGTCAAAATTGTCATAACTATATTCAGACTCTTTCACGAACACATCCGGATGTTCGATGACTTTCGTGGAAGGCATGGACATCAACTCTTGCAAGAGCTGATGATGCTTTTCATTGGAACGAAGAGTACTTATGATACCGTCGATAATAAATACATTGCGAGGATCCATTTCATTCTCTGACAATTGGCTGCGTACCGTTTGTCGCAAGAGCGTTGAAGATACGAACGTCCATCGTTTCATCGCGCAGACGCTTCCAGCGATAATCGATTCCGTCTTCCCCACGCGGGGCATCCCTCGTAATCCGATCACCTGATGGCCATCCCGCTTAAAAATTTCGCCGAGAAAATCAACCAAGATCCCCAGCTCATCCCGCGTAAACCGAAAGGTCTTGCGGTCGTCAGAATCCCTATCAATATAGCGTCCATGGCGGACGGCGAGCAAATCGACCAGACGCGGATTACGCAAAGCGGTGACCGTAATACTGTCCACCTTGTTCAATAACTGACTGACTTGTTCGATTTTTCCGTCATCGTTGGTTTCCAGCAGCAGCCCGCGCGTCTTGCCTTCCACGCCGTTAATCGTTAAGATGTTGATCTCCAACATCCCTAACATGGAGGCAATATCCCCCAAAAGTCCCGGTCGATTTTTATGTATTTTGTATTCCAAGTACCATTGTTTCCCATCCATCCCAGACACCTTCTCCATATCCTCTTGCTCTTTCGACAAAATAGGTCTTAATTCCTGCTAATTTACAGAAAACAATTTATAAAGAACAAATCTTCCCATTCCTGATAACCGATATTCATATGTGTTTTATGATATATAAAATGAAATTGAAAGGCAAGCGGGCGGAGAAAATGAGGGAAAAGCTCCCGAAGCGGGAGCTTTTCCAAAGCGTGACTATGCGTTTTTCTTGGCCAACTTCACCATCAGACGAGCAATGGTCTTCCGCTCTTCCTCCGTACCCACATCCCAAATTTCTTTGAGGGCGCGGTTGGATTCGTTTTGCGGATCCACTTTGTCGTCCAGAAAACCGCCGATTTCGTAAGCAAGGTTGGTAATTGCCTCTTCGCTAAAACCGGCATTTTCCGCATGCTTGACGCGCTCACCCAGGAATTTCTTCCATGTATCAAAATTTTTGAGTACTGTTGACATGATAAATCCTCCTTCGCTTGGCGATTTAAAATCAACAGTTGTAATATGCGAAAATCCCGGGGAATTTATGCGCGCACCGAGCTCGAACCCTTACTCCAAAACCTGTGAATGCAGGGGTCTCAAGTAATCCAGCCGCCGTTGGGGCTGATGATTTGCCCTGTGATGTAACCCGATTCCGGCAGCGCCAAAAAATAAACTAGCGAGGAGATCTCCTGCGGCGTACCCAACCGCCCTGCCGGAATATCCTCCTCCAGCTGACGAAGCTCCTCCGCATCAAACCGCTCCATCATATCCGTCTTCACCGCGCCTGGAGCCACCGCATTCACCGTAACGCCGGAGGGTGCCAGTTCCTTGGCCAGCGCTTTGGTAAACGCATTAACTCCGCCTTTGGCTGCCGAATAGGCCACCTCGCAAGAGCCGCCCGTGATTCCCCAAACGGAGGAAACGTTGATGATGCGCCCGAAGCGCTGGCTGATCATATGCGGCATAAACAGCTGGCTGCACAGAAACACGCTTTTTAAATTGACGTTCATGATGTCGTCCCATTCCGCTTCGGTCACATCGGACAAGAGCGCATAATGCGAGATGCCCGCGTTGTTGACCAAAATGTCGGGATACAGCCCATAGTTCTCAAGCCGTTCCTTCATCCGCAGGATTTGCTCCTTGCTGCGCAGATCCGCCGCAACTGTATAAGCCTTGGCTCCAAGCTCCAAGCATTTGCGGGCTACCTCATTCGCCGCTTCGTGAGAATTCATATAGTGAATCACCACGTTCATGCCCACCGAAGCGAACCGCAGCGCCACCTCGGCGCCGATCCCCCGGCTTGCTCCGGTGATGAGGACGGTCATGTCCGCGATATTTTTTCCTATCCCATGATTGGTCTGCATTTACGGGCTCACCACAATCGAGACGGCGAGCTGTTCCCAATCGATATGCTCGCGCAGCCGCGCGTTGATCTCATCCAGCGTCAGCGATTCGTAAATCGGAAGTACAGCAAACAGGTCGCCGCCGCGGAATTTGTAACGGGTGAATTCATGGGCGATGTTCTCCGGCGAATTCAGCATGCGCAAGTACCCGCCGATCTTCTTCTTGCGCGCGCGTTCGAAATCCTCCTGACGGAATCCGGAAGCAAGTACCGCCTCGGTTTCTTCCTTAATCACAGCCAGCATCCGGTCTGGATCCTTCGTATCCCCGCCAATCGCGGAAAACGCATAATTCGGGTTGCTATTGTATTCGTGGCCAAAGCTGTCAGAGATGAGGTCCAGATCATAAAGCTTTTGGTACAGCTTCGTGCTGGCCCCAAACAGCAGGTCGAGCGCCAGCTTGGTGGCCAAATCGCGACGCAGCAACTCCTCGCCGGTAAAGCCGAGGCGCGTCTCCTTAAAGCCAAACAAGCATTTGGGCTGCGACACTGGCAGACGGGATTCCCGCCGTTTCTCCGACACCTCACGCGGCTCCGGATCAAACAACCGCTCGATGGATCCTTGCGGCTTGTATTCCTTCTTCGCTTGATTGTCCCGGACCAGCTTGAATACTTCCTCCGGATCCACGCCGCCAACGACGAACAACAGCATGTTGCTCGGATGATAAAACGCATTGTAGCATGTATATAACGTTTCCTTCGTAATGGTGCCAATGGATTCCACCGTGCCGGCGATATCGATGTGAACCGGATGCACCTTATACATCGCTTCGATCAGGCCAAAATAGACCCGCCAATCCGGGTTATCCCGGTACATGCCGATCTCTTGGCCGATAATGCCTTTTTCCTTCTCGACGTTCTGGTCGGTAAAGTAAGGATGCTGCACGAAATTAATCAGCGTCTCCAGGTTGGCCGCAATATTCTCCGTCGCAGAGAACAGATAGACCGTCTGGTCGAAGCTGGTAAACGCATTCGCGGAAGCGCCTTGGGAAGCAAAGGTGGCAAAAATATCACCTTCGGGCTCCTCAAACATTTTGTGCTCCAGAAAATGGGCAATGCCATCCGGTACCGAAATGTCGACCTGCCCTTCTACCCGAAAATGGTTATCGATTGAGCCGTATTTGGTCGCGAACGTGGCGTACGTTTTCTGGAAGCCTGGTTTCGGAAGCACATACACCTGCAAACCGTTGTCCATCGTTTCGCGATACAGCGTTTCCTGCAAAGCGTCATAACGTATCATTTCCATCCGCCTACCCCTCCTTCTGGCCTGTCAAAAAGTATATCGTATCAAGCTGGACGGTTTCCGCGGCCGCTACAACGTCCTGAGGCTGAACCTGCTCGACTTGTTGAAGCAGCTCCTCCGCCGGCCGGTCTTTTCCGGACAAGACGCGGTTGAAGTCATAGGCGATCATATCAAAAGCGGAATCCTGCATCTCCAGCAGACTGTTGCGGATCATCGCCTTCGTCTGACTCATCTCAAGCTCGCTGATTTCTCCGGCGCGCATGCTGGCCAGCTGAGCTTCGATAATGCGAAGAGCTTTCTCGTAATTGGCGATTTCGATGCCGGATTGAATGCTGACGATGCCTTTATGCCCGTCGTAACGGGAGGCGGCGTAGTACGCCAAGCTTTCTTTCTCCCGAACATTAAGGAACAACTTGGAGTGTGGATAGCTGCCCAGAATGCCGTTATAGAGCAGCAAGGAAGCGTAGCGATCGTCCCCGTAAGTGATCGGCGTGCGGAGGCCTAAATTCAACTTCCCCTGATTGACGTCGAGCACTTCCTTCACGGTCCGGACTTCTTTGCCGCGAAGATCCACCTGCTCCGGTTGATATTCTGGAGTGGTTGAGCGATTTAAGCTAAAATGCTTGGCAACCAGCTCCTCCACCTCGGCCAGCGTCGTGTCGCCAACCACATACAAATCGAGGTGTGCCTGCTGCAGCCAGCTTTGATAGGAGGCGTATAAGGATTCGGGCGTAATCCCGTCCAGTTCGCTTCGCTCACCCAGCGGATGGAGGCGATACGGATCGTCCTTAAACATCTCTTCCGTACAGCGTTCAGCCGCATAGCGGATTTTATCATTGATGATCCCTTCCAGCTTCTTGCGGACGGACTCCCGTTCGGAATTCACGTAGGCGGTGCGGAACACCCCGTTTTCCTTAGCCGGTTTGGTGACGACTTCCCCGAGGAAAGCAAAGCTTTGACCCAGGAGTGAATCGTTGCTCTTGACAAAAGAATCATTAATCGTGTCCATACGGAACTGGACCATTTGGTAATTGCCGCGTTTATATACATCAAAGCCAAAGCCCGCTCCGTACATATGCTCGAGCTGCTCGCGGAACTGCGTGGTTTCCGGATACGATTCCGTACCCCGGCGCAGCACGAACGGAGTGAGGGCCGTTGCGGTGACCGTTTGCTCTTGCAACGGCAAGCCCGCATATAGGGAAATGGCAAAAGTTTTGAATCGGTTGGTCGGCAGGACATGCAGACGAATATGGCCTACGGTGCCGCGCTCAAATCGCGTTTTGTTCAAAACCAAAACTCCTTTACAAGAAAGTCAGTTCCATTCTATACCAATTCAAAGGAAAGAAGCAACCTGACGACAAGCGGTTGCTCCTTCGATACTCAGCTATTTACATGCAGAAAATATGCTCTCCGATCGTCTTCACCTGCGGACGTGACCAGATCCATTTCGATGTCGCCGTTTTCGGGTTAAAGTAATACAAGCAACCGCCGGTTGGATCCCAGCCGTTTAACGCCTGCTGCACGGCTTTACGCGCCTGTGCGTTTGGCTCCAGCCAGATTTGGCCGTCAGCAACGGCTGTAAATGCTCCGGGTTGAAAAATAACGCCGGATACGGTGTTAGGGAAGCTCGGCGACTTCACCCGGTTCAAAATAACCGCCGCTACCGCAACCTGGCCTTCAAAAGGTTCCCCTCGCGCTTCCCCATATACCGCGTTCGCCATAATTTTCAAATCGTTTTCCGACAGCCCCATGGTGTTGGAGGCGGACAGTTCATCGGATTCCGCTTTGACGCTGCCACTGCCGGACTTATTAGCTGCACCGGCTTGCGATTTCTCGTTTCCGCCGGCATTAGCGTATTCCATGCCTGGCTTCCAGTTTTTTGTGGCATTGTACAGCTTCAGTTTCGTTTTTGGTCCAGCCAGTCCGTCAACCTTCATGCCAAATTCCGATTGGAACCATTTGAGGGCCCCGAGGGTTTTGGGCCCAAAATAACTGTCCAACTTCCCATGATAAAAACCAAGATAAGCGAGCCGTCCCTGCAGCTCATACACGTCCTTCCCGTAAGCTCCATAGTCGATAACCTGCTCACTGAACGCGGGCTGCGCTTTATAGGTATTGACTTTGCCCTCGGTAAGCGTATGCCGGAGCACATCGGCCCCGTATCCGATTCCGAACAAAAGCAGCACTAAACCGGAGGCAAACCAGATCTTTGCTTTCTTCATACGTTTAGCTCTACCTCTCTTCTTAGAAGTTGTTCAACAAGGATGGGTAACTTTAGTATGACAAGCGTTGTCCCTTCCTATGCACCCATAAGGTTCGAGCTATACGAAATAAAGAAAAGGGAAGGCTCCCTTCGATTCTACAGAATCAAGAAGAGATTCTTCCCATTTTATATTGATCGATGGACATTAACACTTCCCGCGGTTTGCTGCCTTCATACGGCCCAACGATTCCTCGCGCCTCCATGGAGTCGATCAGCCGAGCAGCGCGAGTATACCCAACCCGCATACGCCGTTGCAGCAAGGAGACGGAGGCCTGCTTGGCTTCCAGTACGATTTGGACGGCTTGATCAAAGAGCTCGTCCTGTACCTCTTCGGTCTCCTGTACTTCATCGCCCACTTCAGGAACCAGGCTTTCGTCGTATTCGGCTTGGCCTTGCCCGCGCACATAGTTTACGATCGCCTCGACCTCTTGGTCGCTCATAAACGCTCCCTGCACCCGGATCGGTTTGGACGCGCCCATCGGCATATAGAGCATGTCACCGCGGCCCAGAAGCTTCTCCGCACCGGCCATATCCAGAATCGTCCGGGAATCGACCTGGGACGATACGCCAAACGCGATCCGTGACGGGATGTTGGCCTTGATTACGCCGGTGATGACGTCAACGGACGGCCGCTGCGTAGCGATGATCAAATGGATCCCCGCCGCGCGGGCCATTTGCGCCAGTCGTGCAATCGCATCCTCGACGTCGCTGGCTGCAACCATCATGAGGTCAGCTAACTCGTCCACAATCACCACGATATACGGCAATACCGCCTCAGGTTGGTCCGCCATCATTTGGTTGTAGCCTTCAATATTCCGCGCTCCCGATTTGGAGAACAACTCATACCGTTTCTCCATCTCCACAACGATCTTCTTCAGCGCCAGTGAAGCTCGCCGTGGATCGGTCACAACCGGGGTCAACAGATGCGGGATGCCGTTATACACATTTAATTCGACCATTTTCGGGTCGACCATCATAAATTTCACTTCATCCGGCTTCGCTTTGAACAGAATGCTGGTGATAATGCCGTTAATGCACACCGACTTCCCGGAGCCTGTAGCCCCGGCCACCAGCAAGTGGGGCATCTTCGCCAGGTTGCCAACGATCGTCTGGCCGGAAATATCCCGCCCGAATGCGATACTCAGCTTGGACTCCGCCTCCATAAACGTTGGCGTCTCCATCACCTCGCGCATCGTCACCAGCGATACTTCGTTGTTCGGCACCTCGATACCAATCGCGGATTTCCCTGGAATCGGCGCTTCCATCCGAATATCCTTCGCCGCCAAAGCCAAGGCGATATCGTCCGTCAAGTTAACGATTCGGCTTACCTTCACGCCGATATCCGGCTGAATTTCATAGCGCGTCACCGCCGGTCCGCGTACTACCTCCAGCACCCGGGCCCGCACGCCAAAGCTTTCGAGCGTGGCTTCTAGCTTACGCGCAGTTTGCATATAGTCCGCTTGATCGCCGGACTTCCCTGCCCCGGCCGGCTTCGATAAGAGCCGGAACGAAGGCAGCTTGTACGGCTTCGGAGCAGGCTTAGGCGCAGGCGGCGGCACCGTGGCTTGTCCGTCGCTGTCAGCCTCTTCGGCCGCAGGATTCCCGAGTCCAGATTCGTCACCGCCCCCGGAGAATTCCCCTCCTACGGGATCTAGTGCATCCTGTGCCGCCTCATCGAACGGGACGCCATGGGAGCTATGTAGCCCAGGCTCGTCCTCATCGTTGTCCTCATCTTGATGCAGGCTTTCCCGCTGAATATTGTCGAAGAAATCGCGGATAATCGGCCCGGTGTCACTGCCAGCGAATCCGTCCGACTTCCTAAGCTCCACGTCCTCATCCCTGCCGATGTAGTTCACCTCATTCCAGTTGATTCCTGTATCAGCAGCTTGCGTAGCAGGCTCCACGACCGCAGGTTCCTCTTCCTCGATGGACGCTGTCTCCACGGGTTCATCCGATCTTCCCTTGAAGTTCAGCAGCTGAAAAAACACCGGCTTCTTGCTCGTTGCCGCAGGCACCGTTTCTTCGTCGAGAGGGGGTTCTTCATCCTCTGGATCATCATATGAGGTGACCGCAGGCTCCGCCTTCTTCACCGCCCGTTTGGCTTTGTTCCGCACTGGGATCGGACGCAGCATGCGCATTTTTTTCCCGAAGCTTTCGGCCAGCACGGCCAATCGGGAATGCAGCATCCGGAATAAATCCACATACGATAGTCCGGTCACCAGCATAAAACTGATGGCTAATAGCACGATCATAATCAGCTTCGCACCGGCCATGCCAAACAAAGAGTACAACAAGGCAAATTCTAGTGCGCCGACATACCCTCCGCTAATATCCAGCCCCAGCAGGCTCATGCCGGCATCGCTCACCGCAGGCTGGAACAGCGCTCCTTGCAGATCGCGATGAATCTGGCCCAGCACGTTGCCTGCGGACAAAGGCACCGCCGGCGCCAGCTTATGCTGCATGGCCGAAATGGTGCTTATCAGCGTCAGCGCCAACACCGCCAGCAGCACACCGCTGCGGCGGGCATTCCAGCGATTCGGCCATTTCCGGTTGATCATGACAGCTAGTCCTATGTAAATGCCAATTAAGGGGATCACAAAATAAAATTTGCCGAGGATTAACGCAGCCATTTTCGATAGCGTCCTTCCTACGGCAGCCTCCCCGCTCAAGGCGATAATGGATAAGGTGATCAGGATGATTCCGTATATTTCGTATTTCAGCATGCTGCCGATGGCAGCTTTCCTCTTCTTCCGTTTCCGTGGCAAGACGAAAACACCCCCTAGATGAATATTATACCATATTCACCGAGGGGGGCCTAGAAAAGATGCCGTCACCGGCATAGATTCTCAATTTAATAAGGTTGGATAGAAGGTGATTTGCCGCCCGGGCGCCAGATCGGGATTCAAATAATCCTCCAGCCGGCAACGCAACAGCCGTACGATGGTCGCCCGATTGCCTTCCTCCATCCGTATTTGCATCAGCACGCCGTTTAGTTCGATTTCACCGTACGCCGCCTGGTTTTCGGCATTCTCCCAATAAGCCTCTTCCGGTAAGATCGTATAATGCGTCATTGGGTAATCCCTCCTGCTTGCTTCGCTTGTCGCTTCGATTCAATCATCGAATTCAGCTTGGCCAATCCATCGCCAATCCCGCCGATGGCATCGATCAGCCCGTACTTCACCGCATCGCTGCCGCCAACTGCTGTACCGATGTCCCGGTTTAACTCACCCGTCTTAAACATGAGCTCCTTGAATTTCTCCTCGGAAATTTTCGAATGTGTCGTTACAAAACGCACGACCCTTTCTTGCATCTTCTCAATATACTCAAAAGTCTGAGGAACTCCGATCACCAGCCCGGTCATACGAATCGGATGGATGGTCATCGTGGCGCTTTCGGCAATCAACGAATAATCGGAGGCTACGGCGATCGGAACGCCGATGCTATGTCCGCCGCCGATGACAACCGTGACGGTAGGCTTGGACAAGGAAGCAATCATCTCCGCAATGGCAAGTCCGGCCTCCACATCGCCGCCTACGGTATTTAATATAATTAACAGTCCTTCAATCCGCGGGTTCTGTTCCGCTGCCACTAATTGGGGGATGACGTGCTCGTATTTCGTTGTTTTATTTTGCGGCGGAAGCACTAAATGTCCTTCGATCTGACCGATAATCGTTAAGCAATACACATTTGATTCACCGGGAGTCGGCACCGCCGTTTGCCCGAGCTGCTGGATCATTTCCGGTACCGTGGCTTCTTTTTTCTCCGGTTCGGTTGTTGGCGGAAGTTCAGATTCACTGCGAACGCTTGATTTGCTTAGGTCCTTATTCATGATTAAGCCTTCCTTTCGGTGTCGGCAATCGACAAAGTCTCGTTACTCTATGCAGCCCTTAGTATGCCGACAACCTTCTTCAATCTATACAACGATACCTCAAGTCAGGAACCTTCCGCCATTTCGCGCTAAACGACGAAAAGCCCCTTTCCTGCGGAAACCGTCCAAATAACCGGCAGGAAAGGGGCGACTGTGTGCTTAAAGTTATTGATTTCTTCTTTATACTTCCATGATGATCGGCAAGATCATCGGTCTGCGGCGCGTTTGCTCATACAAGAAACGGCCGAGAGCATCCTTAACGTTGGTTTTCAACGAAGCCCATTCGTTTACGTTCTCGCTCATCAGCTTCTCCAGCGTGCTGGAGACAATGCGGTTTGCTTCTTCCAGCAAACCTTCCGATTCACGCACATAAACGAAGCCGCGGGAGATAATATCCGGTCCGGATACGATCGTTCCGTCTTGCTTGCTCAGCGTTACAACAACAACCAAGATCCCGTCTTGGGATAACAGCTTACGGTCGCGCAATACGATATTGCCGACGTCGCCTACGCCAAGACCGTCGATGAGCACGTTGCCGGCAGGAACTTTCCCGGCTTTGCGGGCTACACCGTTCTGGATCTCAATCGTATCCCCGATATCAATCAGGAAAATATTGTCCGGATCAATACCAACCGACTCACCAAGCAAAGCATGCTTCCGCAGCATACGGTATTCCCCGTGGATCGGAATGAAGTATTTCGGCCGCATCAGGTTCAGCATGAGCTTCAGCTCTTCCTGGCTGCCGTGACCCGAAACGTGCACGCCGGAATTTGATCCGCTATAAATGACTTCCGCACCGAGACGGAACAATTCATCTATCGTCCGGCCAACGTATTTCTCATTGCCCGGTACCGGTGTTGCCGCGATGATGACCGTGTCGCCTGGAAGAATATCAACCTTGCGATGCGTCGAGCGAGCCATCCGCGTTAAGGCAGACATCGGTTCACCTTGGCTGCCTGTGCACAAAATGACAACGCGATCTGCAGCCATCTTGTTGACTTCTTCCGGCTCAATGATAATTCCGTCCGGTACGTTCAGATAACCCAACTCTTCTGCGATCGTCACAACGTTCACCATGCTGCGTCCAATGATGGTCAGCTTCCGGTTCGTTGCGTGTGCCGCATCGATGACTTGCTGAATCCGATGCACGTTGGAGGCGAAGGTCGCCACAACAACGCGCTGCTTCGCTTTGTGGAAAATATCGCTAAGTACAATGCCTACATTCTTCTCCGATGGCGTAAAGCCCGGTCTCTCCGCATTGGTACTGTCGGATAACAGCGCAAGCACGCCGTTCTTCCCGATTTCGCCCATCCGGTGCAAATCCGCATATTGATCATTGACTGGGGTATGATCAAATTTGAAGTCACCGGTATGAACGACATTCCCTTCCGGAGTTTCGATGCATACACCCACCGAATCCGGAATACTATGATTCGTCCGGAAGAACGAAGCTTTCATCGTTGTTCCAAGCTCGATTACGGAATCGGCATTGATCAGCACGCGTTTCGTTTCGCCGAGCAGTCCCGCTTCCTTCAGCTTGTTCTCAACCAGACCTAAAGTTAATTTGGTCCCGTAGACCGGAACGTTTAAGTTCTTCAGCACGTAAGGCAAACCGCCGATATGGTCCTCATGCCCGTGCGTCAGCACGATGCCTCTTACTTTATCGCGGTTCTCCGTCAAGTAAGTGATATCGGGAATGACGATGTCGATGCCAAGCATGTCCTCTTCCGGAAACTTAAGTCCGGAGTCGATGACTACAATGTCATTGGCATATTGAACGACATACATGTTCTTCCCAATCTCTGCGACGCCGCCCAATGCGAAAATCGTCAATTTCTCATTATTTATTTTTTTAGACAAGTGAATCTAACCCTCCTAATTATTATGGACGTCGTATCGAAAACTCCTATGGAAATGGCTCCGACCGCTGCATATAAATTCCAAAGCCTATAAATTGCAGGAATAAACAATCGCCTTGATTAAGACGATCTCGCCGTTTCTCAAAGTCATTATCAAATGGTTGCTCAATCAAGTTCTGGTAAACTCCACAGCTTCATCCATTCCAAGCGGTCTGGTAAAACGTTCTCCGTACTCGCTTACACTGGCAGAAGCCAACTTCTTGAACAAACCATTCAATTCAAAATTCACCGCACCCAGTCACTTGAACTCATTATACATGATTAAATTGGCAAAAAACAAGTCAGCGCTTTTCCCTACGTCTAACCTTACCTTGTGCCATGACAAAAAAACCGATGCCTGCGGATCAGGCATCGGTTTCTGGGAATACGCACATATCTGGTTATAGAAGTAGGCCAGCAGCTATTTGAGGAAGCTGCGAATCCGCTGCGCTTCCTGTTCATTTGGCGGCACCAGCGGTAACCGAACCGTTCCTACAGGATGGCCGGTTTCATTTAAGGCATACTTCACGGCTACCGGATTCGGACATTCAAACAACACCTTAAATAACGGCAGAAGCTCGCGATGCAACTGGCTTGCCCGCTCTACGTTCCCGCTAAAGAATTGTGCGACCATCTCTTTGATGGAGCGGCCTGCGACATGACTGGCCACGCTAATGACACCGTAAGCTCCGACCGCCATCGCCGGCAGTGCCGAGGCGTCATCGCCCGAATAAACCTTGAAATGCTCCGGCGCTTGGGCGACGATCATAGCGATCTGATCCAGAGGCGCGCATTCCTTGGTCCCCACGATATTCGGGATTTGCGCCAGCCGCAGCGTCGTTTCCACGCTCAAGCTGACAACTGTACGGCTTGGCACATTGTACACAATAACCGGCAGACTGGTTACGGCCGCAATCGCTTCAAAATGGCGGAAAAGGCCTTCCTGATTCGGCTTGTTATAATACGGAGCGACCAGCAAAATTCCGTCTACTCCGCATTTTTCAGCTTCGCGCGTCAAATGAACGGAATGAGCGGTATCATTGCTGCCCGTGCCGGCGATAATTTTGCAGCGTCCGGCTGCATGTTTCACCGCGAAGGCAAACAGCTCAAGTTTTTCTTCATCCGTTAGTGTAGGGGACTCCCCCGTCGTTCCGCTCACGACCAAACTGTCAGATTGCTGCTCCTCCACCAAATAGTCGATCAGGCTTGCGGTTTGGTCCCAGTCGATTTTTCCTTGATCATTAAAAGGCGTTACCATGGCTGTAATCATTCTTCCGAAATCAATCACGCCATATCCTCCTCCCGTCTCCCGCTTCGCTTATTTATTGCCGTCTTCTCAGTATGCCTTCCATTTCTTAAGCGATGAACTCACATGCCTCGTTAGCGGCCCAGTTCGAACTTGGCATGCAACGCCCGCAACGCTTGCACCATATCGTCCTTCCGCACCAGCACCCAAATCGTAGTATTCGAATCAGCCGATTGCAGAATCTGAATGCCTTGCTCGGTCAAAGCCTCAACGATCTTGGCCATAATTCCGGGAACGCCGTTAATGCCTCCGCCGATGACGGACACCTTGGCGCATCCGGTGCATATTTGCGGTGAGAGGTCCAGCGATCTCAACACCGCTTCTGCCTTCGCCGAATCTTTATCAAAGACCGTATAAACGACACCGGTTGGGGTCACATTAATAAAATCAACACTAATGTCGTTCTCTGCCATGGATTTAAAAACTTGCAGCTGCAAATGATCCGGGCCGTTGCCAGCGGATTCCACCCGGATTTGAGTCACATTCGCCACATATGCAATCCCAGTCACGTAACGGTCCACAATCCCCAGCTGTACGTCCTTAAATCCTTCGGGGTTGGCAACCAATGTTCCTTCCCCTTGCGAAAAAGTCGAGCGAACGCGTACCGGAATCCCCGCTTGCATCGCAATTTCTACGGCGCGGGGATGGATCACCTTAGCCCCTTGATGCGCCATATTGCAGATTTCTGCGTAGCTGACGTATTCCAGCGGCTTCGCATCCTCGACGATCCGGGGATCCGCAGTTAAGATCCCATTCACATCGGTATAAATATCAACCATTTCGGCGTGCAGCGCGGCGCCCAAGGCTGTAGCCGACGTATCGCTGCCTCCGCGGCCCAACGTCGTGAAGTCGCCGTCTTGATTTTGACCTTGAAATCCTGTCACGATCACGACATCCTTCTGCTGCAGTTCTTCCAGCACCCGAGTCGGAACGATATCCAGAATTCTCGCGTTGCCAAACTGGCTGTCCGTTCGGAATCCAGCTTGAGCTCCAGTCAATACGACCGAAGAGATGTGCTGTTCAGCCAGCAGGCTGCACAGCTTGGCTGCGGAAATAATTTCGCCGCAAGCCATCAGTAAATCTTGTTCGCGGGGCGGTAAATAGCAATCCCCTTCAGAGACCAAATCAAGCAAGGTATCCGTCGCGTAAGGATCCCCTTTTCGGCCCATAGCCGAAACCACCACGACGAGCCGGAAACCGTTATCCAGTTCCCGGCGTACGTGTGAGATGACATGCTCTCTCGCTTCTTTCGTCGAAAGAGACGTGCCACCGAATTTTTGCACCAAAATGCGCATGGATATTCCTCCAGTTAATAAGTGCGGAGTAAAGCGATGACTTCATTCCGTTAGTAATAGCAAGATTAACGAACCCAGAGCTTCGAAAACATACCCCTTCGCCGCAATGATCTCCGCGATTGTATACGGCATTCCATGCTGCGCCTTTGAGCAATTTGTTCCGATACTTCCCACCTATATTGAGTCCGTCCTGTAAAGATCACGGCGTGAAACAACCCGAACGGTGCTCCGTACATGGTATGCCGGCTGCGCTGCATTATCCATGAAAACGTTCGATGATTAACGGTTGCAGCTGTTTTCCTTCAAGCGCGGCATAGCAAGTTTCAGGGATCAGTTCCATGTTTGCTACGAGCGAATTCGGTTTGCCGGTCGGATTGTCTTGACCAAACGGAACGAAATACACGTTCTTGGCCACAATTAATTTCGCGATATTTGCCAAATTAAAACCTAAACCGTCATTCGTCGACACCGCGATGACAAGCGGTCGCCCGTTTCTCAGCTGGGCTTTTGCGGCCATCAGAACGGGACTGTCCGTTATCGCATTTGCCAGTTTGCTCGTCGTCGTTCCCGTGCAGGGAGCGATCACCAAGACGTCCAGCAGCTTGCTTGGACCCAGAGGTTCGGCTTCGACAATTGAAGAAATAATATCATTCCCTGTAATATCTTTCAACTGTTCGCGCCAATCCTCCGATTTACCGAAACGGGTGTCGGTCGTCAGTACCGACTGGGATATGATCGGCACAACCTTCGCCCCTCCGTCGACAAATCGTTGGATCTGGGGCATTACCTCAGCAAACGTACAATGCGAGCCCGTAATGGCGTAACCTACCGTTTTACCCTGCCAATTCACTGTTCATCCCCCCGTAATTGATACTCATCCATAATCGACTGACAAATCGTGTTTGCCATAATAATTCCAGCCGATTTGGGAGCGACGATTCCGGGGAGGCCAGGGGATAAAATCGCCTTCACTCCGCGCTTTTCGGCGAAACGGAAATCCGTTCCTCCAGGCGCCGAAGCAAGGTCGATAATCACTGCCGTACGGGGCAGTTTCGAGATGATTTGCGCTGTGACTATCATAGTCGGAATTGTGTTAAAAATCAAGTCAACATCCCCTACGTTGGCGGCCAAATCCCTTGTCACAAAAGGCTTCCAGCCCATTTGTATCGCCCTAGCCACATCATCTTCCCGACGTACCCCTACCCTTACATTCGCTCCCAAACCTTGCAGCGTTCCTGCCAGCGTAAACCCTGTCCTCCCGATCCCAAGCACAATACAGTTCGAACCGTGAATCGTGATGTCCGTGTTCTGGATCGCCATCATCACTGCGCCTTCCGCCGTTGGAATCGAGTTGTAAATGGCGACGTCGTCACGTTCGAGCACCTCAATGATCCGGAAGCCGTGCTCCTCGCCCATTTGCTTTAAGAAGCTCTTGGCAATTCCGGTATAGACCAGCGTGCTTTTTCGGACGGATGCAAACCATTCCCGTTTGATGACCAGTTGTTCTGCAGAGAACGGCGCCGGGACGACACCGTGATCATCGCAACCGATTACCGGAAGGATAATTACGTCCGCGCCGGCCAGCAAGCCGGGGCTTAACGTCTCCTGCGAGACTCCTTTAAGGGGTGTCTCCAATCGGTCGAAGCCAACAACCCGTACCGTAGCATCCAGTTCGACACATTTGTTGATGACCTCCACCTGCCGGGCATCCCCACCGAGGAATACAATTGTGATTCCGGTCAGCATTCTTAGACGGCACTCCTTCCAAGCAACACAGTATAGACCATCTTATGCCGTGGCCTACGAAGTGGTGAAAGGCTAGAATGCCTCGCGAAGCTGAGGATAGGAATATCGTCATAGCAAACCTTCACAGCAATTTTGTAGGATGTATTCCATATTATTACAGGTGGTGGAGTGAGTTGAGAAAGCCAGGAAAACGGGCTGTGATTTATGCAATTTTTTTGATGATTCTTTTGATATTGGCGTTTGCAGGATCTGTTGTTATTTCCTCACCGGAGCGGCAAGCGTCAGAGGTCGAACCATTCACCTCGCCTATACAAAGGCTGGGCGAAGCGGATCCCGCAGAAAGTGCTCTCTTGACGCCCGATACGATGAAAGCGGATTTCGATTACCTTATAAGCACGCTGGAACAGGTTCACCCGTCACTGATCGACGGATGGCAGAGAGAGCAACGAAAAAAAAATACGGGATACTTACCGGATGATTCAAGCAGGTCCGCTGCCCATAAGCCGTTTTTATATCTCCGCTGTAGAAATGATCGGGCAACTGCATGACGCCCACACGAGCATCAACCCTTATTCCCCTTCCCTTTCCTATTTGGAGCTGCCGTTATACTGGACTGCGGAAGGCCCGGTGGTGATTCGATCAACGCCGTTGTTACAACGGGGCGACCTTTTACTTGAGTTAGGCGGGCTAACCCCTCCACAGTTATTAGACGAGCTGTCCAAGGTAGTGCCAACTGAAAATGAACATTGGTTAAAAATCATGGGAAGGCCCATGCTAGCTCATCCGTTAACCCGTTTAACGATCACTTGTATCTATTGATCTCCCCCAAAACGTTCAGCGCCGCAAATGTCTTTGCCGTCACCTTCAAAGATAATGGGCTGGCCACTTTGATCGGAGAACCAACGGGCAATCAGCCATCTTGTTATGGAGATATATTCGTGTTTAAGATGCCTCACTCCGGATTTCAATTTACCGTATCTTATAAACATTTTTCTCGGCCGGATCAACGCTTGACCCACGAAACCTCCTTAGAACCGGATATCTATGTTCCAACAACACGCCAAGACATTATCGGCGGAAGAGATGCCCAAATGGAAAAGTTAATGGAGATCATTACTGCAGCAAAATAAGGGACTTTTCGGGCCTTATTTCAGCGAAATTCTTTTAAGCGCAAAAAATAGAGGATATTTTAGGCCTTATTTGGAGCGGAACCCACCATAACCGCCACTTTTGAATGCGATAAATGAAAATAAGGGTAAAAAAGTCCGCTATTCCCGGCCATATCCCTCTCCTAACCGAAAATAAGAACCTTTTTTACCCTTATTCTTCTACACCTGAACATAACAGGCTACTCAGGTTAAACGTGCCTCAGTCCCTTACTTCGTGCCCGTATGACCAAACCCGCCGGCGCCGCGAACCGTCTCCGACAGCTTGTCTACCTGCACGAGATTCACCTCAGGAACGATCTGGAACACCATCTGCGCAATCCGCTCATTCCGACGGATCACAAACGGTTCCTGCCCGAGGTTAATCAGCAGCACCTTGATTTCCCCGCGGTAATCCGCGTCGATCGTCCCCGGCGTATTCAGGCACGTAATGCCGTGCTTCAACGCCAACCCGCTGCGCGGGCGAATTTGCGCCTCTAGGCCGCCGGGCATCGCGATAGCGATCCCGGTCGGTACGAGGGCACGTTGCCCCGGCTGGAGCGTCAGCTCCTCCGTAACGGCGGCGTAGAGATCAAAGCCGGAGGCTAGCTCCGACATTTTACGCGGCAGCTCGATATCTTCATTTCCTGCCAAACGGTTGATTTGCACTTCAAACGACAAGCTCATCTCTCCTAACTCCCGATATCACGCGATCTGACGATCCCACCATGGCGAGCGAAAACGGTTGGCTAAACATGCCCTTCAACACCTGATTGACATCGTCCATCGTCACCGCCTCGATGCGGGCGATCATCTCATCCAAGGAATAATGTTTCCCGATCATCAGCTCATTTTTGCCAAGTCGGTTCATGCGGCTTCCGGTGCTCTCCAAGCTCAAAATCAAGCTTCCCTTCAGCTGTTCTTTCCCCTTGCTCAGCTCATTTGGAGTAATCCCGTTCACCGAAACATCGTGCAGGATCTCCTTGGTCAAATCCAGCACTTCCTTCGTTTGGCGCGGCGCGGTTCCTGCGTACACCGTAAACAGTCCGCTGTCCGCGTGCGAGCTGTGATACGAGTACACCGAGTAGGCCAACCCGCGTTTCTCACGGATCTCCTGGAAGAGCCGCGAGCTCATGCCGCCGCCCAGCGCATTGTTCAGTAGCACCATCGCATATTGTTTCTCATCCCCGATCGGCAAACCTGGGAAGGACAAGCAAATATGGTTCTGCTCGGTCTTCTTGCGATGGAATTTCAATCCCCCCAAGAACTCTGGCGCAGCCAAAGGGCTGGAGCTTCCCCGATTCGAAAAATCACCGAAATATTGCTCCAGCAGATCAATCACCTGTTCATCGATATTGCCTGCCACGCTGATGACCGTATTTTCGATTGTATAGTGCTCGCGCATGTATTCCCGCAGGTGCTCGGATTCCATGGCGCGCAGCTTCTCCTCCGTCCCTAAGATCGGCAGAGCCAGCGGATGGTCCCCGTAGGCTGCCTGCGTCACAAGATCGTGGACCATATCGTCCGGCGTATCTTCGTACATAGAGATTTCCTCTACGATCACGTTTTTCTCTTTCCGCAGCTCTTCCTTATCGAACAAGGAACGGAAAAACATGTCGGACAACACGTCAACCGCAATCGGTAAATGCTCATCCAGCACTTTCGCGTAATAACAGGTATATTCCTTGGACGTAAACGCGTTAACATTGCCGCCAATCGCATCAAACTGCTCTGCGATGTCCTTGGCGCTGTAGCGTTCCGTGCCTTTAAACAGCATGTGTTCGATAAAATGCGAAATTCCGCCCCGCTCAGGGCGTTCATTGCGGGAGCCGGTTTTGACCCATATGCCGAACGAGACCGAACGGCAAGTCGGTATCTTCTCCATGACTACCCGAAGGCCGTTTTTCAATTGCGTTCTCTTCACGAAAGGCCCCCCTAAATGTTATGCGATGCATTGGTTAGCGTCGTTAATAAATGCATCCCTATCCTACCAAAAAAAGGCGGAAAGCTCAACTCTGCGGAGCAGGGACTTCGACGCGGTCCGGCGACAGCGTTTGTTCCACGGTTCCGAGCACCAACCCTTTGCTGCGAATGGCCTGAATCATCCCTTCCAGGGCATCGCGGCTGGACGCCGTCGGATGCATCAAGATCAGCGATCCTGGCCCCACTTTGCTGCTGATCTTACTAACGATGCTGGCTGCGGGCGGATTTTTCCAATCTACTGTATCCACGGTCCACAATACCGTCTTCAGCCCCTGTTCCGCCGCCAGCTTGACGGTTTGCATATTATAATCACCCGAAGGCGGCGCAAACCAGCGATTTTCCACGCCCAGCTTCTCCTTCAGCAGCTCCTTCGTTTTGGAGATCTCCAGCCGGGCCCGGGTTTGCTCCAGTTGGCTCATATTCGGATGCGAGTAGGCGTGGTTTTCGATTTGATGCCCGCGCCGCTTGATTTCGGCGGCAAGGTCCCCGTTCTTCTTGAGCCAGCTGCCATCGAGGAAAAAGGTCGCCTTGACCTTCTGCTGATCCAACGTATCCAGCATAGGCACCAGATATTCATTGCCCCAGGCGACATTGATCATGAGCGCTGCCATCGGCTTGTTTGGGTTCCCCCGGTAAATCGGCTGCGGCCCTAAATCCTCGAGATTTACTTTCGGCCGAAGCTCCCGATAGACATATTCGATGTTCGCGCCCTCCGGCAGCTGTTTGGCCTTCTTGTAAGTGCGTTCGATATCCACCTCACGACCGTTATAGCCGGGAATGGCTTTCCAGACCCGGTCGACCACCGCATCGATCGGCTCGATCCGCTGCTTCTCCGCCTCTTCGCGGATCTTGGCCAGCAACGGATCCGTATCCTTCGCTGTCCCGCCGCTAGCCGGGTCAGGCTGGTTCTGGGCCCCCAGGTCACCGGTCAGGTCATGAATCAGGCGGAAAGCGTAGCTGCCGCCATTTTCCTCCGAGCTTTTGGCAACGAAGGCCCGAATGCCGGCAAACTGCCCCAATATCATCATAAACGCAATGCATATCGCGATGACCGCAAACTTGTTCCGCCCCATGCTAACAGCTCATCCCCTTAAACGGTTTTTGTCCCCATCATATGTTGACAAGCCCAGGGATATGCGAACGCAATAAAAAAGAGCCAGAATTTAATTATTCTGTCTCTTTTCCCGCAAGGGTTGCCTGCGTCGATATGTTATCTCATTTATTTGGATGGAGTTTTGTCCGTTTCGGCGGTTAATACCGCTTTGCGGGAAAGATTGATCCGTCCTTGGTTGTCGATCTCGGTCACTTTCACCGTTACCGTATCGCCGATCGCCACAACGTCTTCGACCTTGGCAACGCGTTCCGTCGAGAGCTGCGAAATATGCACTAAGCCGTCTTTACCCGGCAGAATCTCAACGAATGCACCAAATTTCTCGATCCGTTTGACGGTCCCGACGTAAATCTCACCGACCACCACTTCTTTGACGATCCCTTCAATGATCGAACGCGCTTTGTTGTTCATCTCTTCATTGGTAGAAGCGATGTACACGCGGCCATCCTGCTCGATATCGATCTTCACGCCGGTTTCCTCGATAATCTTGTTGATGATCTTGCCGCCGGCCCCTATGACATCGCGGATTTTGTCCGGATTGATTTGCATGATGGTGATCTTCGGCGCGTAAGGGGACAGATGCTCCTTCGGCTTCTGGATCCGTTCCATCATTTTGGACAAGATAAACAATCGACCTTCTCTTGCTTGCTTCAAAGCGTCGGACAAAATTTGCCGGTCAATGCCGTCAATTTTGATATCCATTTGGATGGCCGTAACGCCTTCCGCGGTACCGGCTACTTTAAAGTCCATATCGCCGAGATGGTCTTCCATCCCTTGGATGTCGGTCAAGATCGACACATGCTCGCCGTCTTTGATCAGCCCCATGGCAACCCCGGCAACCGGAGCTTTGATCGGTACGCCTGCATCCATCATCGCCAGCGTGCTAGCGCAAATGCTCGCCTGCGAGGTCGAACCGTTGGATTCCAAAACTTCCGATACGAGACGAATCGTATAAGGGAATTCGGATTCCGGCGGAATAACCTTCGACAACGCGCGTTCGCCCAATGCGCCGTGACCGATTTCGCGGCGGCCTGGAGCCCGCAATGGACGAGCTTCACCAACGCTGAACGGCGGGAAGTTGTAGTGGTGCATGAAGCGTTTCGACTCTTCGAGGTCGATCCCGTCGAGAATTTGAACATCGCCCAATGCCCCAAGTGTACAGATGCTCAGCGCTTGCGTTTGTCCGCGCGTGAACAGACCGGAGCCATGCGTACGCGGCAGCAAGCTGATATCGCATTCAATTGGACGAATCTCGTCCAGTTTACGACCGTCAGGGCGTACTTTTTCATGGGTGATCAACCGGCGCACTTCTTCCTTAACGATGTCGTGAAGCACTTCCTTCACATCGGCGAGCAGCTCCGGCGTTTCTATGTATTTCTCTTCGAAATGAGCCACCGTTTCGTCGTTAATGGCGTCAATCGCATCCTGACGTGCATGCTTCTCTGCGATCTTCACGGCTTCAATCAAGCGATCCTGGGCATAAGCGCGAACCTCACGGTTCACTTCTTCATTCACCGTATGCAACTGCACCTGCATCTTCTCTTTGCCGGCCACTTTTACGAGATCTTCAATGACGGCAACGATCTTTTTGATCTCTTCATGGCCAAACATAATGGCCTCAAGCATAACCTCTTCTGGAACTTCATTCGCTTCCGCTTCCACCATCATGATGGCGTCCTTCGTTCCGGCAACCACGACGTAAATGTCGCTGGCTTCCTGCTGTGCCACGTCCGGATTAATGACGAATTCCCCGTTCACCCGGCCTACAGCTACGCCGCCGATCGGCCCGTTAAACGGAACATCGGAAATGCTCAGCGCTGCAGAAGTCCCAATCATTGCGGCAATTTCCGGTTCGCAATCCTGATCCACACTCATGACTAAGTTTACGATTTGCACATCGTTACGGAAGCCTTCCGGAAAGAGCGGGCGAATTGGACGGTCGGTCAAACGGCTGGCCAGAATCGCTTTTTCACTCGGACGTCCTTCCCGTTTAATAAAGCCGCCGGGAATTTTACCGACTGCATACAGTTTCTCTTCATAATTGACGGTTAACGGAAAAAAGTCCAAATCCTTAGGTTCCGAAGAAGCCGTAACCGTACAAAGCACCGCCGTATCGCCGTAGCGAACCATGACAGCCGCATTGGCTTGCTTTGCCAATCGGCCGGTTTCCAGAATGAGAGGTCTTCCTCCCAAATCCATTCTCACTTCAGTCTGCATGAAATCCCTCCTTATCACCAATACAAGTTCGGTACTGAGTTCATTATTTCCTGCTTTTCACCAATTCATAATGAGAAGCGGCGCTGGCGCAGAAGAATGTCCTCATAACAAAAGCTCCTGACGGAGCTCTTCATGAAAGCTTATCGCAACAAAGCCTAATTTGTAAAAAGCAACCCGGCCGCACACCGCACGCTTCGCCAGCGTCCGCCATGCAACTAGGCTGCTTTTATACAAACTTGTTTAATTAACGACGCAATCCAAGTTTCTCGATCAAAGCGGAGTAACGATTTACGTCTTTGTTCTTCAAGTAAGCCAACAATTTCCGACGTTGACCAACCATCTTCAGAAGACCGCGACGGGAATGATGGTCCTTCTTGTGTGTACGCAAGTGGTCCGTCAAATTCACGATGTTCTCCGTAAGGATAGCAATTTGCACCTCAGGGGATCCGGTATCGGACTCATGAGTTCTGTGCTCTTGGATCAATTGTTGTTTACGTTCTTGAGTCAATGCCATCCTGTTCACCTCCTTTATCTCAAATCGCCGTTAGCCTCGTCGCCGGCGGTGAAACCGTGCAACCAAGCCAAGGTTCTCGCTGCCGATTGGAAAAAGCAAAGTTCTTCCGCATGACAACGTTACATAGTATACCACAGCCGATGGGCAAAGTAAATGCCGGATCGGTTTAGTTATCAGGAATCTTTCAGCAATCGTTTAGCCGTTTCCGCATCCTGTCCAATTTGAGCGATCAGCTCATCCAGGGAGCCGAACTTGCGCTCCGCCCGAATATAATGAACTAATTCCACAGACAAGCTTTCGTCATAAATCTCGCCGGAAAAATCAAACAGATGGGCTTCCAGCCAAAAGATTTTGCCGTTCTCATGAAAGGTTGGCTTAACCCCAACGTTCATCACGCCGGAGTACGTCGTACCTTCGCGCGTAACTCGCACGGCGTAGACCCCGCTGGCCGGGACGACGTAGTGCTCCGCCAGCTTCAGATTGGCTGTAGGGAATCCGAGCTGGCGGCCGCGTTTCTCGCCGTGCATGACCGTCCCTCTCAGCGTATACGTCCGCCCAAGCCAACGATTCGCTAGCTCAATCTTCCCTTCCTGCAGCGCTTTGCGAATCCCTGAACTGCTGACCTTCTCCCCGTCGATCAGGAACGGCGGCACGGTGTGCACGTCAAGGACGTTGCCGCTCAATTCACGCAGCATGCTCGCATCCCCTTCGCCCCGGTAGCCGTAACGGAAGTCAAAGCCAACCACCGCGGTGTGCACCTGAAGCGGCACCAGGATGCCGGAAACGAAGTTCTGCGGACTTACCCGCGAGAAGGCATCGTTGAATTCAACGATATATACGTAATCCACGCCCATCTCGCGCAGAATACGCTCCTTCTCCTTCGGCGGCGTCAAATATCCGTCGTAGTCGCCTTTTTTCATAACTTCCTTCGGATGGGGATGAAAAGTCATGACGGAGGCAGGAAGACCTAGTTCGCCAGCCAACCGGACAGCCGAATCAATCACGCTGGCATGTCCCAGGTGAAGGCCGTCAAATTGGCCGATCGCCAGCACTTGCGGTCGGGCATGTTGTTCTATAAATCGTTCATTTAGTGGATATGATAAATGTATCGTTTCCATGATCGTGTCACCTGCAATTTCCCTCGGAATGCGCATTTCTTGAGGCTATTCGGGTAAAAACACTTTAACCGCCTTCACGGCCTTCGTTCCCTTTTCTACCCGGAAGATGCCTAAAAATTGCTGTTCGGGGCTGTACAGCCGCAGGGTCTCTCCGCGCTTAACCGCCGGAGAGACCACAGAGGGGGACAGCCGCTGACCTTGCAATGCTGCCTTGACCTTCTCGGCAGCAACCGTGTGAGCCGGCAAATGCTGAACAGCTCGATCGACCGGCAGTAAATAATCTTGCAGCGATCCGCTTGCCGCGTGGCGGGCCACCTCATCCAGCGTCAGACAATGCGACTCCGTGATCCCCGCCGACATCGTCCGCTTCAGCTCCGTCATCGCTGCAGGCACGCCTAGTGCACGTCCGATATCAACGCAGAGCGTACGGATATAAGTTCCTTTGGAGCATAACGCACGAAAAGAAATCCGCGGATGCGGCCCCTCCGGATGAAAAGCAAGCAGCTCCAATTGATAGATTGTGACTTCCCGGGGCTTACGCTCCACGGTCTTCCCTTCCCGTGCCAGTTCATACAGACGTTTACCGTCTTGCTTCAGCGCCGAATACATCGGCGGAATTTGCGAGATCGTGCCAACAAAACGGGACAACACGCGCCGTACGTCCTCTTCCGTCACCTGAACCTCATTTACCTGTTCGATGATTTCGCCGGTCATGTCCTCTGTATCGGTCGCAACGCCAAGCACCAAGGTCGCTTCGTATTCCTTCGGCAAGTCCTGCAAATACTCCACCATTCGCGTTGCACGGCCCAGGCATAGAGGCAGCACTCCGGTGACCGCCGGGTCTAACGTACCCGTATGGCCGATCCGCTTCATTTTCAAAATCCCCCGGCATTTGGCAACCACGTCATGCGATGTAAAACCGGCCGGCTTGTGGATGGGCAAAATGCCTTCGTATGCGTTCATAGCTGCAGCCTCACTTGTTCCAACACTCTAGGGACAACCGTGTCTAGGGTCCCTTCAATGCGAGCACCCGCGGCCCGGACATGGCCGCCGCCGCCAAAGCTTTGGGCCACCTTGGCCACGTCGACTTTTCCCGCCGAGCGCATGCTCACCTTTATGGTTTGTTCGTTAATGACTTTAAACAACAGGCCTACTTCGACCCCTTGGATATTTCGCGGATAGTTGACGATGCCTTCCATATCCTCGTGAACGGCGCCAGTCGCCTTCAGGTCCTCATCTGTAACCGATACCCAGCCAATCTTCCCGTCTTCCGTAAGCTGAAGACCGTTTAAAGCCCGAGTCAGCAAACGCAGCTGCGGAAGCGTCATTTGCTCTAGCAGCAATTCGGATAAAGCGGGACCGTCCACGCCGTATTCCAGCAGTTTGGAGGCAGCCGCCATCACCTTCGGCGACGTGTTGGAGTACCGGAACCCGCCGGTATCCGTCAGCAGTCCGGTATAAAGCACCGTTGCTATCGTTTCATCCAACGGCAGACCCATATAGTTGATCAGATCAAACAAAATTTCAGCGGTCGCCGCCGCATTTGGCACTACAAGATTCACCGAGCCGTAGTGGTCGTTGGTCGGATGGTGGTCGATGTTCAGCAGTCGTGCCCCTTCGGCAAACCATTCATGCGTCGTGCCAACCCGTTTGAAATCCGCGCAGTCCACGCAAATCACATGATCAAATTTGCGGTCAAGCGGCGTCACCGACAAATCGAGAATCTCGTCCGCATGCCACAAATAATGCATCCGCTTTGGGATCGGGCCTTCGTTGACCATCACGAATTTTTTACCCAGACATGACAGAAGCCAGCCCACCGCAAGGGTGGAACTGACTGCGTCACCGTCCGGCTGAACATGCGACACAATTAGGAAATGATCATTCTGAGTCAGGAACTCCTTGGTCTGACTCAGCTCCCTTTCATAGGTCGTCTGCATTGCCGTCTCCTTTAGGGACCTACAAAACTCATCCGCTCATCTTCATTCAAGGGTGGCAGATGAGTTATCGATTCCCTTTCATATTTCATTCTTTGTGCTCTTGCGTAATTTCGCCGAGAAGCTTCTCTATCCGGCTGCCGTAAGCGATAGATTCGTCGATTTTGAAAATCAGCTCCGGCGTGTGGCGCAGCCGAATTCGTTTGCCAATTTCGGTGCGCAGGAAGCCGGTCGCTTTCTCCAGCCCTTTTAAAGATTCGTTCTTCTGCTCCTCGTCGCCAAATACGCTGAGGTAAACTTTGGCCTGCGACAAATCATTTGTCACATCGACCCCGGTCACCGTGACAAAACCGATGCGCGGATCTTTCAGTTCACTCTGGATGAGCACACTAAGTTCTTTCTTAATCTGTTCGCCTACGCGGCCGGTACGATTTTTGGCCATTTTAGACACCCACCTTACTTCGGTTCAACAGTTTCCATGACGAACGCTTCAATGACGTCGCCTTCTTTAATGTCGTTGTAATTGTCCAAGGTAATCCCGCACTCGTAACCTTGAGCAACTTCCTTCGCGTCGTCCTTGAAACGTTTGAGCGAATCGATTTTGCCTTCGTATACGACGATTCCGTCACGAATCAAGCGGACTTCCGCCGTACGGGTAATTTTACCGGAAGTCACCATACAGCCTGCAATCGTTCCGACCTTGCTGATCTTGAACGTATTACGGACTTCCGCGTGACCGATAACCGACTCTTTATAAACCGGATCAAGCATCCCTTTCATCGCTTGCTCGATCTCTTCGATTGCGTTGTAAATGACGCGGTGCAAGCGGATGTCAACCTTCTCTTGCTCCGCTGTCGCTTTCGTTTGGTTGTCCGGACGGACGTTGAACCCGATGATAATCGCGTTCGAAGCCGCCGCCAAGATGACATCGGATTCGGTAATCGCACCGGCCCCGCTGTGGATAATCTTGACGCGAACGCCTTCGACTTCGATCTTCTCGAGTGCGCCTCTGAGCGCTTCAACCGAACCTTGCACGTCGGCTTTGATGATCACGTTGAGATCCTTGATTTCGCCTTCCTTGATATGGCGGAACAGATCATCCAGTGTAACGCGCGTATTGGCACCCAAATCGGATTGACGCTGCATCGTAGCCCGTTTGTCCGCGATCGACCGCGCTTTGCGTTCGTCCTCGAAGACCATAAACGGATCGCCGGCTTGCGGTACCTCCGTCAGACCGGTAATTTCCACCGGCGTCGACGGACCTGCTTCTTTCAAGCGGCGCCCGCGATCGTTAACCATCGCGCGGACGCGGCCGAAGCAGTTCCCTGCAACGAAGGCGTCGCCGACCTTCAACGTTCCGTGCTGTACCAACACGCGAGCTACCGGACCGCGGGTTTTATCGAGCTCGGCTTCGATGACCGCACCGCGAGCGCGTTTATCCGGGTTGGCTTTGTACTCGTTCACTTCGGCTACCAGCAGAATCATTTCGAGCAGGTTTTCCAAGCCGATTTTTTGCTTCGCAGAGACATTGACGAAAATCGTGTCGCCGCCCCATTCTTCCGGCACAAGCTCATACTCCGTCAATTCTTGCTTCACTCGATCCGGATTTGCCTCCGGTTTGTCGATCTTGTTCACAGCAACGATAATTGGCAAGCCTGCTGCTTTGGCATGGTTCACCGCTTCGACCGTCTGCGGCATCACGCCGTCATCCGCAGCAACGACGATAATCGTAATATCCGTTAACTGGGCACCGCGGGCACGCATCGCTGTAAACGCTTCGTGGCCTGGCGTATCCAGGAACGTGATCTTCTTGCCGTTGATTTCGACTTGGTATGCCCCGATATGCTGCGTGATCCCGCCGGCTTCGCCGCCGGTGACGTTGGTGGAACGAATGGCGTCCAGCAGCGTCGTTTTCCCGTGGTCAACGTGACCCATGATCGTAACGACTGGTGGACGTTCTTTCAGATCTGCCTCATCGTCAACCTCTTCGATCGTTTCGAAACGGTCTTCTTCCACCGGAATTTTCAATTCAACCTCAACGCCGTAGTCACTTGCCAGCAGCTGGATCGTGTCAAGGTCAAGCTCTTGGTTAATGGTTGCCAAGACGCCGAGCAGCATCAGCTTTTTGATCACTTCGGAAGCGTCCTTATGCAGCAATTTGGCGGTTTCGCCAACCGTCATCGTGCCGCGGACGATAATTTTCTTCGGCGTATTGTCGATCTTCTCGCGTGGAGGCTGCTGCGGAGCACCTTTGCCGCGCCCGCCTTTGCCGCCGCGATTATTTTTGAAATTGGCGCCGTTGCGGTTATCATCGTAACCTCTTTGGTTTTTGCCGCCGTTATTATTTCCTTTTCTTTGCCCTTGACCTTTGCCGCCGCCGTTTCCGCCGCCAAAATTGTTGCTTGGCGCAAAGCTGCGGTTTCCGCCGCTATTTTGGCCTTGAGCTGGGCGCTGACCGCTATCATTCCGCTGGCCGCCTTGACCGGCTCCCCGGTTCCCTTGCGGGTTCCGGTTTGCACTGGAGGAATTTCCTCCGCCTTGGCCTTGCGGTCGTGAGTTTTGATGATTGCCGCCGTTCGGACGGCTGGATCTTTCTTGAACTGCCGTACTGCCACCTGCATTGGTTTGGTTTGTTTTTGGTTTATTATTCATGCTTACCTGCTTTTCCTGTTGATTTTGGTTTTTTACGGGTGCGTTTGCGCCGCGTCCCCGATCTCCGCGATGACCGGAAGATTCTCCGGATGTAGCTTTCGGTGTTTGGCTCCCTCCTGCGGAAGCCGATGCCGGCGATTTGGCAGAGGAATCGTTGCGTCCCGAGCTTTCTCGTTTCGCCGCCGCGTTGCTTTTAATATCCTTGAAAAACTGTTCCACACGGGCTACTGCATCGTTCTCCATGACGCTCATGTGATTGTTGACCGGGATATTCAGACGCTTAAGAATCGTGATAATTTCTTTGCTGCTCATGTTGAGCGATTTAGCGTATTCGTACACCCTGAGCTTATCTTGTTTTTCTTGTTTACTCAATATACTCCACCTCCGATGTTTTCAAGATCGCTTTGCGGATCATCTCGGTAAACCCTGGATCGGTGATCGCCAGAACAACCCGTTCCGGTTTGCCAACACTTCTCCCGAGCGCTTCACGGTCAAATCCGATGATCAGCGGAATGTTGTAGGTCCCGCATTTGTCCCGGAATTTCTTCTGTGTATTGGCGGAAGCATCCCCCGCAACGATGACGAGCTTGGCTTCTCTTGAACGAATCGACTTCAGGACGAGTTCGTCCCCTGTCACCAGTTTACCGGCTCGCATGGCGAGACCAAGACCGGACAACGGCTGGGCCTTACTCATCTTCATCCTCATCTCGAGCCTGAGCAGCAAGGAATTCATCCTCGACGGCCAAGAAATCGCGAGCGAGCTGTTCATAAACCTCGTTACCAACCGGAGCTTTGAGCGCCCGATCAAGAGCACGCGATTTATGAGCGAGCTTAAAGCATTCCGTCTTGCCGCAGAGATAAGCGCCGCGGCCCGACTTTTTGCCCGTTAAGTCGATCGATACCTCGCCCTCCGGGGAACGCACAATCCGGATCAGCGTCTTCTTGGGCATCATTTCCTGGCAAGCTACGCATTTGCGCAGCGGTACTTTTCTTTGCTTCATCCTTGCCACCTCCCGTTAATCCACGGAGATGGAATCCTGAGGCATTTCGCCTTGATCGGTTTTTTCTCTGCCGAATTCCTCTTCCGCTTGGGTTTCGCTCTTGATGTCGATTTTCCAACCGGTCAATTTGGCGGCGAGACGCGCGTTCTGTCCTTTAATGCCAATCGCCAGGGACAACTGGTAATCCGGCACGATGACGCGGGCCATCTTCTCCGCTTCAAACACCTGCACCTCGAGCACTTTGGACGGGCTCAGCGCATTGGCTACATATTCCTCAACATTTTCCGAATAACGAACGATGTCAATTTTCTCTCCGCGCAGCTCGTTAACAATCGTTTGCACACGCGTGCCCTTCGGGCCAACGCAGGAGCCAACAGGATCCACTTCGCTGTTGCGGGAGTATACGGCGATTTTGGAGCGGAAGCCGGCTTCGCGGGCTACGGAACGAATCTCCACGACTCCGTCGAAAATTTCCGGAACCTCCAGCTCGAACAAGCGCTTCAGCAAGCCCGGATGCGTACGGGACAACAAAATTTGCGGTCCCTTCGTCGTATTTTCCACTTTCGTAATATACGCCTTAATCCGGTCGCCGTGCTTGAACTTCTCGTTTGGCATCAATTCGTTCAGCGGCAAATGGGCTTCCACCTTGCCAAGATCAACGTAGATGTTACGTAAGTCCTGACGTTGTACGATCCCGGTTACGATGTCCTCTTCCTTCTCCACGAACGCATTATAGATTAGTCCGCGCTCGGCCTCGCGAATGCGCTGCGTCACGACTTGCTTCGCCGTTTGTGCCGCGATCCGGCCGAAGTCCCGAGGAGTCACCTCAATTTCAGTAATGTCGTCCAGATGATAGTTTGGATTAATCTCACGGGCTGCCTGCAGTGAAATTTCCGTCCGCGGATCAAGGACTTCTTCTACGACAAGCTTGCGCGCATAAACTTTGATTTCGCCGGTATGGCGGTTCATATCCACACGCACGTTTTGCGCCGTATTAAAGTTACGTTTGTAGCTGGAGATCAGCGCGGCTTCGATCGCTTCGAACAAGATGTCCTTGCTGATTCCTTTTTCCCTTTCCAATTCGTTCAAGGCTTCGATAAAATCCATGCTCATTTGCCTCGATTTCCCCCTTTCATAATTCCCCGCAGGTCACACTAGAAAATAATGGCCAATCTTGCGCTGGCAACTTTGTTATATGGAATGGCGTGACGCTTCTTCCCGACTTCGACAACTAATTCGTCCCCATCGAAGGAAAGAAGCCGGCCTTCAAATTCTTTCAGGCCGTCTACCGGTTCGTATGTAGTCACAAAAACGTCTTTGCCGACCGCCTTGGAGACATCCTCGGCTTTCTTCAAGGGGCGTTCCGCTCCCGGCGAAGACACTTCCAGAAAATAAGCCGACGGAATCGGATCATTCTCGTCGAGCTTCTCGCTAAGGTATTCGCTGATCCGGCCGCAGTCATCGATGTCGATGCCACCTTCTTTGTCGACAAATACGCGGAGGAACCAGTTGCTGCCCTCCTTGACGTATTCCACGTCAACCAGTTCAAAGCCGTTCTCCTCCAAATAAGGCGTGACCATTTGCTCGACGGTCGCTTTGATCTTTGGTGTGCTCAAGCGTACATTACCTCCAATAATTCAATCCTATATACCAAAGATTAAAGAGTGGGTTTCCCCACTCTTTAAACAACGGTTCTATCTTCATGATTGCCAAAAAAATTATAACATAGTACATACCAAGTGACAAGTAAAACACCTTTACTCCTAAAGGTAGTTTAAAAAGCCATCTTCGGATCACGAAGCGAATACGAGAAGTTTATTCGACGTCGAATCTTGAACTCAGCCCGGCCCTCCGTTGCTCACGTACCTCTTTGTACGCTCCGCTACTCAGTCCTGACTTCGTCCAACCTTCTTGGTGCTCCAAACCTGTCTTTTTAAACCTTCAATAAACCAGTAGTTTAAAAAGCCATCTTCGGATCACGAGGCGAATACGAGAAGTTTATTCGACGTCGAATCTTGAACTCAGCCCGGCCCTCCGTTGCTCACGTACCTCTTTGTACGCTCCGCTACTCAGTCCTGACTTCGTCCAACCTTCTTGGTGCTCCAAACCTGTCTTTTTAAACCTTCAATAAACCAGTAGCTTAAAAAGCCATCTTCGGATCACGAAGCTAGATTAAAATAAGGACAATTGATTGCTTTCCGGCAGGCCGCGGAAGCAGCCCATGGAACCTAGGAGCTCCATGATCGTTTTGCTCGCTTTGGATTTCTGCTGGAAGTCCTCGATCGACAGAAATTCGCCTTGCTCTTTCGCTGCAGCGATATTCTTGGCCGCGTTCTCCCCAATCCCGGCAAGGGCCGAGAACGGCGGAATCAGCGAATCGCCGTCGACGATAAACTTCGTAGCGTCGGAGCGATACAGGTCGATCGGCTTGAAATGGAAGCCGCGGGCCGTCATTTCCAGCGCCATTTCCAAGATCGGCAGCATGTTCTTCTCCTTCGGCAGCGCCTGGAAGCCCTTCTGCTCGATCTCTTCAATTTTGCGGTAGATCGCCTCATACCCTTGGCAGTACAGCTCGATATCAAAGTCCTCACCGCGGACCGAGAAATACGTCGCATAATATTCGATCGGATAATACAGCTTGAAATATGCGGTCCGCACCGCGGAGATAACGTAGGCAGCGGCGTGCGCCTTCGGGAACATGTACTGGATCTTCAAGCAGGAATCGATGTACCATTGCGGTACTTTACACTTTTTCATTTCCTCGATCCATTCCGGCGTCAACCCTTTCCCTTTACGGACGCTCTCCGTAATTTTAAAGGCCAAGCCGGCATCCATCCCCGCTTTATAAATCAGGTACAACATGATATCGTCACGACACCCGATTACGGTTTTGATGTTACAGGTTCCGTTTTTGATCAATTCCTGAGCATTCCCCAGCCATACGCCGGTTCCGTGTGACAGCCCGGAGATTTGCAGTAAGTCAGCAAAGGAAGACGGCTGCGATTCCACCAGCATCTGGCGAACAAACTTCGTCCCCATCTCCGGGATCCCATAAGTGGCAACCGGGGTACGGATCTGTTCCGGTGTAACCCCGAGGGCATCCGTTGAGTTGAACATGCTCATCACTTTCGGGTCATTCATGGGGATCGTCGTTGGATCGACCCCGGTCAAATCCTGCAGCATCCGCATCATCGTCGGATCATCGTGCCCCAGAATATCCAGCTTGAGCAGGTTCGCGTCGAAGGCGTGGTAATCGAAATGGGTTGTTTTCCATTCGGATTCGGTATCATCGGCCGGGTACTGTACGGGAGTGATATCTTCCACATCAATGTAATCCGGTACGACGACGATCCCGCCGGGATGCTGCCCGGTACTGCGCTTGACGCCGGTACATCCCGCCGCCAAACGGTTCAGCTCCGCCCCGCGCCAATGCTTGTTATGCTCTTCTTCGTATTTCTTGGCAAAGCCAAACGCGGTTTTCTCCGCAACCGTACCGATGGTTCCTGCACGGAATACGTTCTTTTCACCGAACAGGACCTTGGTGTAGTTATGGGCGACCGGTTGATATTCACCGGAGAAGTTAAGGTCAATATCGGGGACCTTGTCGCCTTTAAAGCCCAGGAATGTCTCGAACGGAATGTCCTGGCCTTCGCCCTTCAGCTTGCCGCCGCATTTCGGGCAGCTTTTGTCGGGAAGGTCGAAGCCGCTGGGCACGCTGCCGTCCAGGAACCATTCGCTATATTTGCATTCGGGATTTTGACAGATATAATGAGCCGGCAGCGGATTCACCTCGGAAATCCCGAGGAACAGCGCGACCACCGACGAACCGACCGAACCCCGGGAACCCACGAGATACCCGTCTTGGTTCGACTTCTTCACCAGCCGCTCGGAAATCAGATAGTTGGCCGAGAACCCGTATTTGATAATCGGCTCCAGCTCTTTCTCCAACCGCTTAACAATTACTTCAGGCAATTCTTCGCCGTAAATCGATTTGGCGGTATCGTAGCACTTCTGACGGATTTCCTCGTCGGCTCCTTCAATGATCGGAGTAAACAGCTTGTCCGGGAACAATTCAATTTCCTCGAATCTATCCGCCAACGCCGAAGTATTGGTAACCACCACTTCCCAAGCTTTCTCCTGGCCCAGGAACGCGAATTCCTCCAGCATCTCCTCCGTTGTCCGGAAATGCGCATCCGGCTTGCGGACTTCCTTCAACGGGCTGAACCCGGTGATCCCGTGGATCGTAATGTCACGGAACAGCTTGTCTTTCGGATCTAAGTAGTGCACATTCCCGGTGGCAACAACCGGCTTGTCCAGCTTCATCCCGATCTCTACGATTTTGCGAATCGCAGTTTGCAGTTCTTCCGTGCTGCCGACGAGCCCTTTTTCTACGAGATGCATATACATCGTCAGCGGCTGAATTTCGAGCACATCGTAAAATTCTGCAACCGCTTCGGCTTCCTCCACCGATTTGTTCAATACGGTCTCGAAGAATTCGCCCTTCTCGCAGCCGGAGAGAATCAGCAGACCTTCCCGCAGCTCCACCAGCTTGGATTTGGGAATACAAGGCACCCGCTTGAAATATTCCGTATGCGACAACGAGATGAGCTTAAACAGGTTTTTCTTGCCGACCGGATTCAGTGCATAAATGCCGCAATGGAACGGACGGGCATTGGACAAGTCTTTCCCGACCTTATCGTTCAAACGGTCAAGCGTCTTGTATCCTTCAATCTTGACCGCATCATCCAGCAGACCGTTTAAGATCTCACCCAGCGCCACGGTATCATCGATCGCCCGGTGGTGGTTCTCCAGCGAAACCTTGTACTTGGCAGCCAGAGTGTTCAGTCTGTGATTTTTCATCGTCGGGAACAGCATCCGGGCCAGCTCCAGTGTATCAAGCACCGGGTTTTCCATGATTGGCAGACCCAGCTCCTTGAGCTTAGCATTAACAAAGTCATAGTCAAACCGGGCGTTATGGGCCACCAAAATCGCATCCTCGGCGAACTCCACGAACCGTTTCAGCACCGGCTCCACATCAGGCGCATCCTTCACCATGTCATCGTTGATATTGGTCAACTGTTGAATATGGTACGGGATCCGTTCATGCGGATTCACAAAGGTCGCATACCGGTCGATCTCTTTGCCTTCCCGCATCTTCACGGCCGCAATTTCAATAATTTTGTTCTGCGTTACCGACAAGCCGGTGGTCTCGATGTCAAAAACAACGTAGGTCGCCGTCTTCAACTCGTCCCCTCTCGGGTTCAGCACGACAGCAACATCATCGTTCACGACATTGGCTTCTACGCCGTAAATCATCTTGATGCCATGCTTCTTCGCAGCCTTCGCTGCGTCCGGGAAGCTTTGCACGCCGCCGTGGTCCGTAACGGCGATCGCTTTATGTCCCCACTTTGCCGCCATCTTCACATAATCGCCAATCGGCGTGACGGCGTCCATCGTACTCATGGTTGTGTGCAGATGGAACTCAACCCGCTTCTCCGACGCGTTATCCATCCGTCCCGGAGGTGCAGGCACCTCACATAGATCCGATGGAATCATCACCAGCTCGGGTACCGGCATAAAGCGGTCCATCTCCACTTTGCCTCGCGCCTTAATCCACTTCCCGTTGGCGAGTTGCCCCATGATCTTCAGATCTTCTTTATTTTTGGCGAACAATTTCAGCTGCAGGGAATCGGAGAAATCGGTCAGGAAAAACGTAAACAACGTGTTGCCGTTTCGCAGCTCCTTGCGGTCCAGTCCAAAAATCGTCCCTTGAATCGTAATCTTCTTCTCTTCGTCCTGGATTTGCTGAATCGGTACCGGCGGCTCCTTGATGTCGTTCCCAAGCTGCAGCTTGATCACTTCGCCATCCTCTTCTTCCGGAGGAGCTTCCACAGTCATGCTCTCCATCATCTGTTGAATGACTTCGCGTTCTTCCTCTACGATCCGCTGCTGGAACTCTTCAAACGCTTCGACGTTCGACTCCCCAGTTTGTAGCTTGATTCTTAACGGCAGGGCAAAATACGTCTCGTAATAAACGGTGATGGCTTTGTCGATCTGTTTCTTGCGCGCCAATTCCAGCGCCATGGCGTCGCCAAACGTCACAGTGACCATATCGCCGTCGATATCCAGCCCGGCTCTTGCCATCCAGCCGTTGACCGACGGAATCTGGCGTTTCACCCATTCGAGAAAGAGCGGCCAATACTCTTCAACGATGTCTTTGGCGGTCAACCCGCCGCCGTAATGAAACTCAAAGGAAATGGTGGCGATATGCTCCATCCGTTCTCTGACCCGCAGGCAAAAGGTGCGGTAGGCTTGAGCTGGCACCAGCGTGTCCTTCTGAATGGTGATTCTCCATTCCCGATTGCTGCGGCTGACCTCTACTTTTTCGATATGCCCGTCAAGAAAATACGGATCGATCAGCGAAGCGGGCACATCCGCCTGCTTCATTAACAGCTCCAGCCGGTTTCTCTTGTCTTGCGTCTCGGTCATGTCCTCTCCCCTCACCTTGCTTGCTGACTTCTTCCCATGATTCAAAAAAAAGGCTCCCGGCGGTGATGCCGGCGGCGTGAAAAGCCTGCAGGCGCCTTACTGCCGAAAGCCCTCTTGTGGTTGTGCCATTCGCCCGCGTCTCCAGCTTCCCCAAACTCTAGCGGGACGGTAACGCGAAAGTTATTCTTAATAGGCTCTGGCAAAAACAACGGTATGTTTCGCTGGATCCCCGCAAACGAGGCAGGTATCCTTCGTCGTTTGAGGATTAAATGGGATATTGCGGCTGGTTGCCCCCGTTTCTTCCTTCACCGTGCGTTCGCAAGCCTCCGAACCGCACCATCCAGCCAGGGTGAAGCCGCGTTTCTCTTCGATGCTCGCTTTCATTTCATCCAGCGTATCGACACTGTAGAAATGCTCTTCGCGGAACGCTTTGGCCCGCTCGTACATTTCCTGATGAACCTGCTCCAGCATTGCCTGAACCTCTTCGACCAATCGGTCCTGTTGAACTACCTTCTTCTCGCCGCTGATGCGGGAGACAAGGACGCAAACGCCGTTCTCCATATCGCGAGGCCCAATTTCCAGACGAACCGGTACACCGCGCATTTCGTATTCGTTAAACTTCCAGCCTGGGCGGAAGTCGGCGCGGTCATCAATGCCAACGCGAATGCCCGCTTTCTTCAGCTCGGCGAACAGCTCGTCCGCTCTGCCTACGACGGCTTCCCAAGTTTTTGGCGGGCCGATTGGAATAATCATAACCTGCTTCGGCGCGACCTTCGGCGGTAACGCCAACCCGCGGTCATCGCCGTGCACCATGATAAGCGAGCCGATTAACCGGGTGCTGACGCCCCAAGACGTCGTATGAACATATTCGCGTACGTTCTCGCGGTTGAGATATTGAATATCAAACGCCTTCGCAAAATTAGTGCCCAGATAGTGCGAAGTCCCTGCTTGTACAGCGCGGCCGTCCTTCATCATCGCTTCGATCGAATAGGTATCGACCGCCCCGGCGAACTTCTCGGACGGCGTTTTTTGCCCAACGATAACCGGAATCGCCAAATAATTTTCCACGAAATCGCGGTAAATTTCCAGCATGCGCATCGTTTCTTCGCGGGCTTCCTGCTCGTTCTCGTGCGCAGTATGGCCTTCCTGCCACAGGAATTCGCTCGTGCGGAGGAATGGCAGCGTCCGTTTCTCCCAACGGACCACGTTCGCCCATTGGTTGATCAGCACCGGCAAATCACGGTAGGATTGGATCCATTTTTCGTACATATGCCCAATCATCGTTTCAGAGGTCGGACGGATCGCCAGACGCTCCTCCAGCTTCTCACCGGCAGCCTCGGTCACCCAAGGCAGTTCTGGGTTAAAGCCTTCAACGTGCTCTTTTTCCTTCTGGAAAAAGCTCTCGGGAATAAACAGCGGAAAATAAGCGTTGCGATGTCCCGTTTCCTTAAAGCGGCGGTCCAGCTCGGCTTGGATATGCTCCCAGATTTCATAGCCGTCCGGCTTAAATACGATACAGCCGCGGACCGGTGAGTAATCCATCAGATCCGCTTTTTTGATAACGTCGATATACCAACGGGAAAAATCCACTCCCTGCGGGGTAATCTCCGTGACGAATTGTTTCTCCTCGTTTGCCATAAGAACCTTTGTCCTCCCGTTAAAAACCACAAGTTTAATATTCACCTGCGCCGTCAGCTGCGTATCCGTCTTAGATCAGCCGTGAATCAAGCGCAAAATGTCGTTATACGTGACCGCAATCATCAGCAGGAATAACATCGCAAATCCGATGAAATGTACCATACCTTCGCGGTTGGGATCAATCGGTTTGCCGCGCAAGGCTTCGACCCCTAGGAAGATCAGACGACTTCCGTCGAGCGCCGGGATCGGCAGCAGGTTAAAGATCCCCAAATAGAGGCTTAAAATCGCCGCCCAATAGGTTAACTGAACAATCCCTTGCTTCGCGATTTGGCCGGTCACTTCAAATGTGCGCACCGGTCCGCCCAGATCATCCATGTTAAAGCGATTGATCAACTGTTTGAACCCGAGAAAGATCGCCTTCGTCGTGTTGACCATGTCCTCCCCGGCGACTTGGAACGTCTCTCCAATGGACGCGCTGCGCGTCGGGAAAACGGTGACGATCGTGCTTCCGATTTTGCCGTCCTCATTCTCCGCCCCTTTCGGGGTAATGGTGACATTCAAAGTTTCGTCCCCGCGTTTAATCGTCCACGTCATCGGCTTGTTTTTCGAAGCCTGGATCATGTCGATCATTTTATTCGCATCGGTTCCTACCGGAGTTCCGTTGATCTTTTCGATGATATCGCCCGTTTTGAGCCCTACTTCCTCAGCCGGCATGCCTTTCATCACCTCGCCGATTTGCAGGTGGCTGGGTTGATCCAACGGAATCCCCGCCATTTGGGTATGCAGGGCGAACAGCACAAACGCCAAAATAAAGTTCATCAAAGGACCCGCGAAAATCGATAGAGCCCGCTGCCCTACGGTTTTGCTGCCGTACTGCCGGTCTCTCGGCGCAATTTGCGTCTCTTTGCCTTTCGCCACCAGCATGGCTTGCGGATGCACGCGGTAGGTGAGCGCTTCGCCGTCCACATCCAATCGTACCGCAAGATCGTCCTCAAGGTCGATGTGCTGCACTTCGCCGCGGATTACGTTTTTACGACTGTCCAATCGGTCCAGATAAATCTTCCGAACCTGATCGTTCTCCAGACGCAAGGCGATGGTTTGTCCGTCTGAAATCTGGATCAGCTCCGGATCCTCTCCCGCCATACGCGCATAACCGCCGAAAGGAAGCAAACGCAAGGTAAACTGGGTCTCACCCCGTTTAAAAGACAGCAGCTTGGGGCCAAACCCGATGGCGAACTCCCGTACCAAAATGCCGGCACGCTTCGCAAAGAAGTAATGTCCCCATTCATGCACCGTAACGATGACGAAAAACATGAGCACCGTCAAAAATATGATTTTCAGCAATTCCAAGCGTAAGCATCCCCCTTCTGGCCACGGATCGTCCAACGTTACTTTAGATTAATATATTCTCCGATCAGGCACAAGAGAATACCGCCGCCTACAGCTTTTGATCACGAGGTTCTTCTAATGGTGCGAAAGCCTCACCGCGATTAAAGCGTCTCAGCAAGGGCTCTTGCCCAACGATCCGCTTCGCGAATCGTTTCCAGATCCGGATGGGACTGTACCTCATGTTTGGCTAACGCCGTTTCAATAATCGCCTCGATCTGCAAGAAAGGAATCTCCCCTTTCAAAAAGCGGGCGACTGCCGCTTCATTCGCGGCATTGTAAACGCTGGTTGCCGTACCTCCTATTTTACCACACTCATAGGCAAGTCTTAAACAAGGGAACCGCTCGAAGTCCATCTCCCGAAAATGCAGCTTCCCGATCTCGGCCAACGACAACCGTTTCGCCGCCGATGGCCAGCGATGCGGATAGGTCAGCGCATATTGGATCGGCACGCGCATGTCCGGTGTCCCTAACTGGGCGATCACGCTGCCGTCACGATATTCAACGAAGGAGTGGATGATGCTTTCCGGGTGCAGTAAGACCCCGATTTGCTCAAAGGGAAGCCCAAACAACCAGTGCGCTTCGATGACTTCCAATCCTTTGTTGACCATCGTGGCCGAGTCGATAGTAATTTTAGCGCCCATCGACCAGTTGGGATGCTTTAAGGCGTCCTCTACCGTGACATCCCGAAGCTGATTTCGCGTCAGATCCCGGAATGAACCGCCGGAAGCCGTCAACGTAATTTGACGAACTTCTTGCTTGTTTTCACCGTTCAGGCATTGGAAAATGGCTGAGTGCTCGCTGTCGACCGGAAGCAGCGCGACTCCTTTGCGCTGTGCCAGCTCTGTGACCAGGTGCCCGGCCGTCACCAGCGTTTCCTTGTTCGCCAACGCAATGTGCTTGCCTTCCTCGATTGCCGCAAGTGTCGCGGGCAGCCCTGCGCTGCCGACAATGGCCGTCACAACCGTATCGGCATCGGTTCCCGCTGCCACTTCGATCAACCCTTGCTCGCCATAGTAGAGCTCCACGCCTTCCGGCAGCTCCGGACGAATCCGGTCAGCCAATTGTTTGGTGGCAACTGAGGCTTTACGGGGCCGAAACTCATGGACTTGTTTAGCAAACAACTCCAGATTGCTGCCCGCCGCCAATCCTTCCAGCCGAAACTCCCCGGGATACGCCCGGATCACATCCAGCGTTTGCGTGCCGATGGAACCGGTCGAGCCAATCAACGCGATTTTCTTCATTGTTGCACCTACCTACCTTCTAACGGACCGTAGCGCCGTTATTTATCTATTTCCCGACCATTTCCCGCTGTAACGGACTCCAGGGATGTTATTTCAAGCCAAAAGCATCTCACTTGATGTCTTTTGCCCAATTAAGGTCTCTGAGGTCCGTTAGCTTCTGTAACCCTTCTTATTTACACCAATAAGACCACTGGTGTCCGTTAGCCCGGCTGAATTCAAGATTCGACGCCGATTCCGCACCCCTGAGTTCACTTCGTGATGGGAAGCCGATTCTAAATTCACCAGTTCAATAAAAGATTTAAAATCGGGTTTTCAGCACCAAGAAGGTTGGATGAAGCTAGGGACTGAGTAGCGCAGCGTACATGGGGGTACGTGAGCAACGGAAGGCCCGGCTGAATTCAAGATTCGACGCCGATTCCGCACCCCTGAGTTCACTTCGTGATGGGAAGCCGATTTTAAATCCACCTTACTAAGGAAGAAGGGTTAGGATATGTATGAACGGGAACACCGTAATCCAACTGTCGCACCGGTCCAAAATCCCGCCATGACCCGGCAACAGCTTGCCGGAATCCTTGATGCCATATACGCGCTTGTACGCCGATTGGATCAGGTCGCCAAATTGGCCGACGACTGCGGCAGATATCCCGATCAGCACGGCTCGTCCGACCGTAAGCAACCCGCCGGAAGCGAGCGCAAAGATCACCGCAACGATGACCGCCAGCAAAACGCCGCCCAGCGCCCCTTCGACGGTTTTGTTCGGACTGATCGCAGGCCAAAGCTTATGCTTCCCGAACCGCCGCCCGGCAAAATAAGCGCCCGCATCACTGCTCCAGATCGACGCCAGCATCAGAAACGTCCAGAATAAGCCGTGACCATCGGTCGTATTGCGAGTTTCCGCAATCGCCGCAAATCCGATGCCGACATAAACCATACCTATATAGAGCAAGGCGACCTGACCGATTGGGATCTCGTTCTTACTGATCACGGTCACCGCCAGGAAGAGCAGCATGAATAGCCACAATACCGCCGAATCGCTCAACGGTCTGTCGATCTCAAGCAGCCGCCACGGAAACGCAAGATAAACCACGCCTAAATAGCCCAGGATGGCCGTGCCCTGGAACGCTGGGATGCGCGTCATGCGTACGAATTCGTAATATCCGATGAGCGCCATAAGCATGATGAGTACATGATAGAGAGTTCCGCCAAGCCAGCACATTCCGAGGAAAAAGCCGCCGGCAATGATCCCCGTTATCAACCGCTGTTTCACCAGTCTACACCTTCCATCGCTAGGTTAATCCACCGTACCGCCGCGTGCGGCGTTGATACTCCGCCACCGCTTGAACCAAATGCTCCTTGCTGAAATCAGGCCAGAAAATATCCGTGAACCAAAGCTCACTATACGCCGTTTGCCATAACATAAAATTACTTAATCGCAGTTCTCCGCTCGTCCGAATCAGCAAATCCGGATCAGGCAACCCGGCGGACAACAGCCGGGATTCAATCGTATCCGGCGTAATGTCCTCCACCGACAGCTCCCCGGATTGTACAGCCTTCGCGATACCCTTGACGCTTTCCGTAATTTCGCGACGGCTGCCGTAATTCAAAGCAAAATTCAAGATCAAGCCGGTATTGTGCTTCGTCCGCTCAATCGCTTCCTCCATTGCCGCAATCGTATGCGCGGGCAGCTCATCCGTATGTCCCATCATGCGAACCTGGACGTTCTTTTCAACCAATTCATCCAGCTCGATCGCCAGAAACTCCTGCGGAAGCGACATCAAATAGTCCACTTCATCCTTCGGCCGTTTCCAATTTTCCGTTGAGAAAGCATACAGCGTCAAAATGGAAATGCCAAGTTCGTCGGCAGCGATCGTCGCCCGCTTGACGGCTTTCATCCCCGATCGATGGCCGACGATTCGCGGCATACCAAGCCTGCGCGCCCATCTTCCGTTCCCGTCCATAATAATCGCAACATGTTTCGGGATATTGTCCGGGGACAGGCTGACGAATGCCCCAGGATTTTTCTTTTTCCGCCAAGGTTGAAATAACTTGATCATTCCTTTTCCTCCAGCCGATGATGAAAAAGAGACAAAACCCCACCGTAATAGGAGGGGCCGCTTTTTGTCTCTTAGACTTCCATGATCTCTTTTTCTTTCGCAGCGAGGACCTTATCCACTTCCGCGATAAATTTATCCGTTGTTTTCTGAATGTCTTCCTGATGCCGGCGCGATTCATCCTCGGAAATGTCGGTTTTCTCCAGCTTCTTGATGTCGTCGTTCGCATCGCGGCGAATGTTGCGGATCGCCACCTTTGCTTCCTCACCGAATTTCTTCGTCATCTTCACGAGCTCGATCCGACGTTCTTCCGTTAAGGCTGGAATCGTCAAGCGAATGGACGAACCATCGTTTGCAGGCGTTAATCCGAGATCCGATTTTTGAATCGCCCGCTCAATTTCCGATAGCGACGATTTGTCCCAAGGCTGGATCAGCAACGTCCGGGAATCCGGCGTGTTGATATTGGCCAACTGGTTGATTGGCGTCGGCGAACCGTAATAATCAACCTGAATGCGATCAAGCAGCGAAGGCGTAGCTCTACCGGCGCGCAGCGTCGAAAGATCTCTTCTCAGCGCCTGAATCGCTTTCTCCATGCGTTCTTCGGCATGTTTCTTAATCGTTTGCGGCATTAATCTACACTCCCTTTGACGATCGTCCCGATTTTTTCACCGAGCACGACGCGTTTAATGTTCCCTTGTTCAGTAATCGCAAAAACAATCAACGGAATATCATTGTCCATGCACAGCGAGGACGCCGTAGAATCCATGACACCAAGGTTCTTGTTCAGCACATCCAAATACGTGAGAGATTCGTACTTCACCGCGTTTGGATCTACAAACGGATCTGCGGAGTAGACGCCATCCACCTTGTTCTTCGCCATCAGGATGACTTCCGCCTCAATTTCAGCCGCGCGCAGCGCTGCTGTAGTGTCCGTGGAAAAGAACGGATTGCCCGTACCCGCCGCGAAAATCACAACCCGACCCTTCTCCAAGTGGCGGATCGCCCGACGCCGGATATAAGGTTCGGCAATTTGCTGCATCGCAATCGAGGTTTGCACCCGGGTTGGCACCTCGATTTGCTCCAGCGCGTCCTGCAGTGCCAGGGAATTCATCACGGTCGCGAGCATTCCCATATAATCCGCCGTTGCGCGGTCGATCCCTTTGGCACTCCCGGCAATCCCGCGCCAAATGTTGCCGCCGCCGCATACGATGGCGACCTGTACGCCCAGCTCTACGACTTCCTTCACCTGTTGGGCAATGGATGCGATCGTATCGGCGTCGATGCCGTAACCATTTTGACCGGCTAATGACTCCCCGCTAACCTTTAAGACAACACGTTTAAACACTGGCTGTTCCAAATGTATACCTCCACATCGAACTCTTTCGCGGGTTAAAAAAGAAGGAACACGGCGTGTTCCAACTTTCCTTCACATGTATGTGAGATGGTTTGCTTATTTGTTCACTTGAGACATAACTTCTTCTACGAAGTTGTCCACTTTCTTTTCCAGACCTTCGCCAAGCTCGTAGCGAACAAAACGACGAATGGAGATGTTTTCACCGATCGTGCTGATTTTTTCTTTCAGCAATTGCTCAATCGTTTTGTCTGGGTCTTTAACGAAAGCTTGTTCCATCAAGCAGAACTCTTCGTAGTATTTGCCGATGCGGCCTTCGACCATTTTTTCAACGATTTTTTCCGGTTTGCCTTCGTTCAGCGCTTGAGCTTTCAGAATTTCCTTCTCTTTCTCGATTTCCTCTTGCGGAACTTCTTCACGGCGTACGTAGCGAGGGCTCATCGCAGCGATATGCATCGCAACGTCGCGTGCAAATTCTTTGAACTGTTCGTTCTTCGCAACGAAGTCCGTTTCCGTGTTGATCTCAACCAGAACGCCGATACGGCCGCCTGCGTGGATATAAGATTCAACAACGCCTTCTGTCGCGATCCGGCCAGCTTTATTTGCTGCAGCAGCCAGGCCTTTTTCACGCAAGATTTCAACAGCTTTCGTCATATCGCCGTTGGATTCTTCCAACGCCTTTTTGCAGTCCAGCATTCCCGCGCCGGTTTTTTCACGTAGTTCTTTGACCGATTTTGCATCAACAGCCATGTTTAATTCCCTCCATATCGATATATAGGGGATACCCCCTGTAACTGTGAAGGCATAAAACCAACTGCAGATTGAATAAGATCGTACTGCAGAAGATTCTATCCCGTCCTTTCCCTTTAAAAAAAGGGTAGTGAGAGGTTTGACACCTACCAACCACCCTTTTCATTTAATTTATCGATTTAGCGTATGGCCAAAGCCATTAAGCCGTCGTTTGTTCGCCTTGATGAGCTTCGATCACGGCATCCGCCATTTTACCCGTCAACAGTTTTACGGCGCGGATCGCGTCGTCGTTACCCGGAATGACGTAGTCGATTTCGTCCGGATCGCAGTTCGTGTCGACGATACCCACAATCGGGATACCCAATTTGCGAGCTTCGGCAACTGCGATACGTTCTTTGCGAGGATCGATAACGAACAGAGCGCTTGGCAAGCTCTTCATGTTCTTGATCCCGCCCAGGAATTTCTCAAGACGTTCTTTCTCTTTGCGAAGAATGATAACTTCTTTCTTCGGCAATACGGAGAACGTGCCGTCTTCTTCCCAAGTTTCGAGTTGTTTCAAACGTTCGATCCGTTTTTGGATCGTTTGGAAGTTCGTCAGCGTACCGCCCAGCCAACGTTGGTTAATGTAGAATTGACCAGCGCGCTCAGCTTCTTCTTTTACAGAATCTTGAGCTTGTTTCTTCGTGCCCACGAACAGAATGGTGCCATTCTCTTCAGCAATGCGTTTTACGAAGTTATAAGCTTCTTCCACTTTCTTGACCGTTTTTTGCAGGTCAATGATGTAAATACCGTTTCTTTCGGTGAAGATATAACGATCCATTTTCGGATTCCAGCGACGAGTCTGGTGACCGAAATGAACACCTGCTTCAAGCAGTTGTTTCATGGAGATTACTGCCATCTTCACGCACCTCCTAGTTTGGTTTTTTTGATGCTTCCTCCGCAGGTTTCATTTCCCGCTAAGACTCCCTCTAATCGTGAGCACCCTTAGCGAAATCATCCTGCGTGCGTTATAACACCGTCAATTAATATACCATAACTAAAATAGGGATGCAACCGAAGTTTGACGCAAAATGACAGCAACATAAAAAGGCACCCGAGGTGCCTTTTTATACATCTATTTTATTTGCTCCCGGAAGCCTTTATGGAGATTTTTGAAATGATCGAATCATAACTTTCGCCAACTTGAAAAGTATAGGTGCCTGCGCGAACCTTACGGTTGATTTTCTTATTGATCGCGGTTTTCAGAAACGCATCCTGATCCTCAATCACCCCGGCTTGCTCCAGGCCTTGAGCTACGCCTTCCAGCGTTGTCCCAGCAACAATCTTGTATTCCACCGTCGCTGGCTGAGGCGGGTTCGGGGAAGCGGGTTCGTTCGTTCCTCCGGCCTTGGCGTCCGAAGAAGTAGATCCTTCCCCTGCTTCTGGTGCGTCCGGAGCTTCGGGAGACGCAGGTGCATCTGGCTGCTTTGGATCGGCCGGCGTTACATCACCGTTCTCGTCCTCATTCCCAGCCGAATCGGATGCTAGTCCGGAACGCTCCATCCATTCCTCTTCCGTCAACAACTCCTGATCCGCCTCCACGACCTTTAAACCGGCCAGCACAGCAGCACGTTCGATCTGTTCCTTCGAATGGAGATCATTGTTGCTGCCTTGTCCAATCAGCATGAGCTGCAGAAGCAAAGCCCCGGCGATGAGTCCGCATCCCAAACCAAGCATAAACTGGCGGTTTTTCATCATCGGGACTCCTCCTTCTTGGCCAGCTGCAGGATCAGCTGAACCTCCCCACGTTGGAAGCCCGTCGATTTGGCGATCATATCGATCGATTTCCCTTTGTCATACAACTCGAACAGTTCGGGGTATCGATCCCGAACCAGCTCTTGTTGCGGCGGCACCGGTCCATCCGGTAATGGTGTTTGTTCTGCAGACAAATGGTCGGACTCTGCGGCAGCCGCAGCCTCAAGCTGAGGCTGGATGACTTGCGGAGTCTCCTCAGGCTCTGAGGATGCATCACGAACCGCCTTCTCCTTCATGGCATTTTCCACAAGTTCAAGCCGTGCTTCCGTTTGCTTTGCGTAAGCTTCCGCATCCCCCAAACGTTGGCGCAGCTCGGCAATCTGCTCTTGCTGGGCTAACTGTTTGGATGTTAAATCCTGCTTCATCTTCGCAACCATATCGATTAATTCTTGGTTTTCATTTTCGATTTCCGCCATATACTGCTCCAAAGTGGCCTCCAGCTCCCTGGCCATTTCCGCTTTGGGTGCCGCTGCTTGGCGTCCCGGCAGCAGCAGGGCATAGACAAGTGCCGCTGCCCCAAGCAACACGATGTAAAACCAAGGCTCTCCAAATGACAATCTAATCCTCACCCTTTGCGTTCATGTGGTCTCCTCTATAAAGACAGGTCGATATGTTTGCCCTTATAAGGATGTTCCGCCTTATGCCCTTGTCCTTGTTCGTCCGGCTTGTCCTGGGAGTTGCCATGTTCCTGCTCCGACGTGAAAGAACCTTTCCCTTCGCGCTTTACCGTCGTATTATGAGCACTCTCATCTACGTTAGCGCTGCGCCGGCGCTCGATCTCGCTGTCCTTTAACCCTTGAAGCGATAACAGACCCTGGTCATGAAGAGGCCGTTGCTGCTGATCATGTTGAACACGCCCCGCCTCGCTTGTCCGAGGGACTGCGATTTGCATTTCCACGGATTTCATATTCATGGGATCACCTCATGATTCAACGAAGGGAATGGATAATTCGAATATCGTTCCTTGGCATGCCAGTCCTAGATGAGAGGCGACATGGAAATATCCCCTTCGCTAAAATAGAAAGTCATTCGCGAAATGGGCTCCTTAATGTACTTGGTATATCTTCCAATGACGATTTTGGAACCGCCGTAAATCATTTTAAGGACATCAACCCGGGCTTTCCCCGTATCCTCGAGCGCCTTCTCAATCGCCAGAATGCGTTCCTTCATTAGATTCAGTTCCTGCGTGTTCGATTTCTTGGTCATATTCAGCTTCGAACGCATCTCGACCTTGTCCGGCGGCAATTTGCCCATGGAGGCCAGCTGATCAAGCAGCGTCAGCGCCTTCTCCGTCTTGTCCAAATTCGCCAACTGGTCCTTCACCTGCTGCCGCAGCTCTAACAGCTCGTTCCGCAGTTCTGGCAAGGCGCCCACTTCGATCGAGGTCGTTGTCGACATCGGGTTGCCGATAATCCGCGCAACCACTTTCTCGCCGGCCTGGATGTTCCCCCCGACGATCAAGCCCTTGGCCCCGTTACAGATGACGTCGCGGCCGGCACGAATGTTGGAGTGCATAATGCTCTGCGACACGATGACGTCTTCTCCCGCTTGGACGTTACCGTCTTGGATAAACGAGCTTTTTACATGATGTCCCGCCTTTACCAGTCCTTTGTTATATCCGATGATGCCCCCGGAAATTTCGATGGACCCGTCTGCAATCAACTCGGCTCCTTCAACCCCGCCAACGACGCGAATGTCCCCGGCAGCGCTGATGCGAAAGCCTGTCAGCACATTCCCGCGGACAACGACCGTTCCTACGAAATTGATATTTCCAACACCGTAATCGACGTCCCCGTTAATCTCATAAACCGGGAACACATTAAGCTTCCCCTTCTCCGTCCGCGTCACCAGGCCGTCGATGGCTGCATACATCGCGGTCTGTTCCGCGTTTAACACGACGTTCTTGCCGACCTTGAACCGCGCTTCTCTACCTTCGCGGCAAGGAATCGCTTCGCCCGTTACCGCCGTTCCGTTGCGGCCCGGAACAGGAGGTACCAGCTCCGCGATTAGTTGCCCTTTGCGGATATTATTAAGCCGCGTCACATCCTTCAAATCAACTTTGCCGTCTTCCGTTTCAACCGGCCGATGCTGATTCTCCTCGTCGATGGAGATGGCATAGCGGATAAACCCGTTTTCCCCATGAACCGGCTCTTGCCCCATCGCGATCGGCGTTTTGCTAAAGAAGTATTCCTTAGGATTGGCTGCAAATCGCTTGACGATATCCTCCTGAACCCCATACTTAATGCCTTCGCTCCGTAGGAAGTGAAGCAGCTCATCCGGGGTACATGAAAAATCATCTTCTTTCTTCAGAAATTGCAGATAGGCTACAGTCTTATCATCGTTTAACGTCACGCTCAAGATCTGTTTTAAATTATCCAAAAGCTCCACGAAGCCGTCCCCCTCATCATTCACTCGCTTAAAATAACTCGTCAGTCTTCAGCCAGCAACAGATCGCGTTGCTTCTCCAAACTGCCCCGAAGGCGCAAAATCGCCTTAGAGTGTAATTGCGAAATCCGCGAGGGTGACAAAGACATGACCTCGGCGATTTCGCTCAAGGATAAATCCTCATAATAGAGTAGGGAGACTACTGTACGTTCCTTCTCGGTCAACTTCTCAATCCCTTTCGCAAGGGATTCACGAAGATAGAACTCCCTAACCTTATAATCCGGGTTTTTTGCCTTTTCGTCAACGAGTAAAGTAAGACGAGTCTCCGATTCTTCTTCGCGGATAGGATCCTCCAGCGAGCATAGGGTCATTACGGCAACTTCCTGAAGCATACTTTGAAATTCCTTCTCGCTTACATTGAGATAGGAACTCATCTCAGCGTCAGTGACGGAGCGGAGATATTGCTGCTCTAAATGTTGATAACCTTCTTCGATTTTCTTGGCTTTCTCTCTCACGGATCGGGGAACCCAGTCCCCTTGCCGCAGGCCGTCCAAAATCGCCCCCCGTACCCGCCAAGATGCATAGGTTTCGAACTGAAGTCCCCGTTTGTAGTCAAACTTTTCGACCGCATCGATCAATCCCATAACACCGTTGCTGGCGAGATCGTCCTTGGATACGTTTTTGGGCAAACCGACAGCGAGACGTCCTGAAACGTAGTCGACAATGGGCAGATATTTCTCGATAAGTTGTTTCTTGGCCTCTAAATCACCGTGCTCTTTCCAACTTTCCCAAAGGTCGGCATGATTTAGAGTGGATGTCTTCCGCTCGTTCAACTGCCTTCACCCTCCTTATTGTTCTGTCAGGTGACGAACGACCTTAACCAGCTCTTCAGGATCTTTGCCGTCAGGTGTCTTCACTAATTTTGGCGGATTTAGCGGCGCAAATTGCTTCTCCACATCCGAAGCAGCCGGAGTTGGCTTTAACAGATCATTGAGCTGCTCGCTTTCGTCCGGCGTCAGCAAGTCGAGATTCGTGCCCTTGCCCTCTTCGGACGCTGGGTCAGCCTCCAGAGCAGGAGTATAATCCCCTGGCATTTCCTTCAGGAACCCCAACATCCAGTTGGCCGCAAACGCCAACAGAAACCAAACGGCAAACGAAATAAGCCCTCGTACAAAGCTGGTCATGAATAAATTGTTTCCTGCCGAAACGGCAAACGTAATTAGAAAACCGATAAAGCCCGACAACAAGTAATATCTCAATTTTCCTGGCATGGCTACAATTCCTTTATCCCCATTTGTACACTTCGCACATATAAGATCCCTGTCATGCTGTCCAGTTCAATCGTTCGGCCGTAATTGCCGCCCGTATCCTCTGCAAGCAATGGAATGCCGAGCTCAGACAGCTGCTCTTTACAGGACTCCACATTACGTGGACCAATCCTCATCGTGTCACTACTGCCGGCAAAGGTAAACATTTGCGATCCGCCAGCCATCTTGGCAACCAGTCGGCTTGGCGCTGCGCCAAGGTCCAGCAGCTTCCGGTAGAGTGCCGGAATGGCTGTATCTGCATACTTGGCGATATTTAACGCCCCTTCCCGGGCGATATCCGAGGAAGGCAACATCACATGCGCAAGACCGGCAATTTTAAGCTGCGGGTCGTATAAGGTTAATCCTACACAGGAGCCTAGGCCGGTTGTCCGTATCAATCCCTGCTGAGTAATGACATTCAACTCGGCCATGCCTACCTTGACGACATACTGCTCATCGATCATGATCAATTGGTACTCCAAGTGCTGCAAAGATTTTGGCGAATGAATCCGGATCCGGAATGAGGAAGAACTGACCTTCGACCTCATCTTGACCTTCAATAAATTTCGTGTCGATCAGCAGGGCGGAATCCCCCATTTCACCAAATTGCAGGAGTCCGTAACTCAAGATCGCACCCGCCATATCTAGAGCTAAAGCAGGTACAGTAGGCGACATTTGCAAGGAGGTGAAATCGGCCAACGATGACAAATACGAACCGGCCAAAATATTTCCGATTTCCGATAACGCCGACCACCCCATCTCAGAGAAGGTTCCACCATCATCCACCGTGATACCGGCCAAACGAGTCAGCAGCTTCTTCGCGGCTTCCGGGCTTAGGATGAAAAACAGATTGCCCGGCGCATCCCCTTCCACACGGAAGAATACGGCCAGCACCAAGTTTTCCGCGCCGCCGACACGATCCGCAATCGCTTCAAACGGGAGCATTTGGACCATCGGAACGGCCATATCGATCGGCTTGTCCAGCAGCTTGGACAAAGCCGTAGCGGCATTTCCCGCCCCGATATTGCCGACCTCCTTCAAAATATCGATTTTGAAGTCTTCGAACCCTCTGAACAAATCCACGGTATTAGCCCTCTAAGCTTTCTAATTGAATAATTTCCTTACGGCTGAGCACTTCCGACAAATTCAACATCACCAACAGCCGATCCTCGGAAATCCGAGCTACCCCATGCAGATATTTCGCTTTGATACCGCCAACAACATCCGGCGGCGAGTCGATCAAGTCGGTATTCAGGTCGATAACATCATTAGCAGAGTCAACGATGAAACCAACCTCCATTTCATTAGCCGAGACAATAATGATCCGGGTTTGATCCGTGTATTCCGTCTCCGGCAATCCAAAGCGGCCGCGCAAATCGATCACCGGAATGACGACGCCGCGCAGATTAATCACGCCTTTAACAAATGAATAGGTCTTCGGAACGCGCGTGATCGGCATCATGCGTTCGATCGTTTGGACTTTGTCCACGTCGATCCCGTATTCTTCATGCCCCAACTTAAATACGATAACTTTTAATTCCTCTCCCATGTGGAAACCCTCCCTTAGAGTGTATAACTGACCTTATTTAATGAAGGCGTTTGGATCGATGATGAGCGCTACCTGACCATCTCCCAAGATCGTTGCACCGGCAACCCCTTGAATCGAAGGCAGATATTTGCCCAGGTTCTTAATGACAATTTCGCTTTGGCCAATGAAATCTTCAATCGCTAGGGCAGCTAGCCGATCGCCTTTGCGGATCACGACGATTTCCGTTTCCTCTTCATCGCTCTCAGAGAAGCCCGGAATGTCAAACAGCTTCGCAAGCGACATGTAAGGAATATGGGTATCGCGATAAGCGACCATCGTATAACCGTGGACTTCTCGAATCTGGTCGCGCCGGATTAAGCCGGTTTCGACGATGGAGGATAACGGAATCGCATATTTTTCTTCCCCAACCTTAATGAGCATCGCCGAAATAATCGACAAAGTCAGTGGAAGCTGTACGGAAAATTTCGTGCCGACACCCAGCTTCGATTCCACCGAAACGACGCCGCTTAAGGATTCGATTTTGGATTTGACGACGTCAAGTCCAACCCCGCGTCCAGAAATATCGGAGATGACCTCGGCTGTACTAAAGCCCGGAGCGAACAAGAGCATGTACACCTGCTCGTCCGTCATCGAGGCAGCTTCGCTCTCCTTGACGATGCCGTTCTTAAGCGCTCTTTGCAGAACCTTATTACGGTCAATGCCGTGTCCGTCATCTTCGATTTCAATAAATACATGGTTGCCGCTGTGGAAAGCCCGCAGCTGAATTGTCCCGGTTTCAGGTTTGCCTGCAGCAATCCGTTCAGCCGTAGATTCTACCCCATGGTCGACGGCATTCCGAAGCAAATGCACGAGTGGATCTCCAATTTCGTCGATGACCGTGCGATCCAATTCGGTTTCGGCCCCTACGATGTTCAGATCGATTTTCTTGTCGAGCGATTTCGCCAGGTCGCGAACCATCCGCGGGAAGCGGTTGAACACGGTATCGACCGGAACCATCCGCAGCTTCAACACGATGTTCTGCAAGTCGCTGCCGACACGGCTCATATGCTCAACGGTTTCCGTTAAGTCGCTTCGTTTGACTTCGGTAGCCAGCTGCTCCAAGCGAGCACGGTCAATCAACAATTCGCTGAGCAGATTCATGAGCACGTCCAGCCGGTCGATATCTACCCGGATCGTACGGGCAGGAGCGGAGGCTCCTCCAGCTGGGCGAGCATTTGCTTTTGCTTCAGGTGCTGCAGCTGGTTTAGCTGGAGCCGATTGAGCTTGGGTCTGAGCTGGAGCTGGAGCAGGAGCTGGCGCTGCAGCTTCGGCTGCCGCAGCTGCCTCCTTCGAACCGGCATTCAGTTGTGCCAAAGTTTCATGATCCAGCGCTGCAACTTGTGCTGTATCGATTTCCGACAGATTCATAATCATGCTTTGAATCTCGGCGGGATCTTTTTGAGTTATGTAATAAAGGGAAAAGCTTCGATCAAATTTCTCTTGCTCGATATCCTGTACAGATGGCGAGGACTTCACGATTTCCCCGAATCGTTCCAGGAGATCAAAGACGAGGTAGGCGCGTGCTGCTTTCAGTTGACAATCCTCCCGGATCGCCACTTCAATGTGCAACACTTTATGTCCTTCCGTGATGGACTGCTCCAAGACGGAATATTGATATTGATCCAGTTGGATGGCCGATGCACTGTTCGCCGCGGATCCAGCTGCTGCCGGCTTGCTTGCCGCCGCGCTTCCGCCTTCCGCAAAATCCCCGCGTACGATGGACTGCAGCGCGTCAACGATTTCGCTGACGTCCGCTTTCCCTTCGCCGCCTTGGGTAATGTCCTGCACCATCATTTGCAGCGCATCCAAGCTCTTAAACAGAGTGTCGAAGATAAACTCCTGCATTTTCAGCTTCTCGTTCCGGACGAGGTCCAGCACGTTCTCCATCTGGTGCGTGAGCGAAGACAAATCCTCGAACCCCATCGTCGCTGCCATCCCCTTCAGCGTATGCGCCGATCGGAAGATGACTTGAACGATGCTGATGTCCTCAGGGTTGTTTTCCAGCTCCAACATTTTTTCGTTTAATGATTGCAAATGATCGTTCGACTCATCGATAAACATGGATAAATACTGATTCATGTCCATGGTGAGGCACCTCCTCCAAGAGATTCCGTTAATAACTCATTTTCGTGGTGAGCTAAAAAAAGGGTTAGGATCTTTACAAGCTGGCTTTTTTAGCTACTTCTTGTACAAGCTTAGGGCCAATCTCGTATAGCGGTAATACATGGCTGACGCATTTCAGTTCGATTGCCGAGCGCGGCATACCGAATACGACGCACGTCTCTTCGCTCTCGGCAATGGTGGAAGTCACGCCAGCGTCATAAAGCCGCTTCATGACTTTCGCCCCGTCGCTGCCCATCCCCGTTAGCAGTACAACATGACGTTTCAGTGCTTGCAGCGGGAGCAGCGATTCATACAAGACGTCCACCGAAGGTCGATGTCCGTTACAAGGCTTGTCGGTCGTCAAATGGACGCGATAACCGCCTGTCGGACTTGGTACGACATTCATATGGAAACCTCCCGGAGCAATGTATGCCGTCCCACTTTGCAGCTCCTGGCCTTGCTCTGCCTCAACGACGTTGAGTTCGCATAAGCTGTTTAACCGCTGAGCGAGCGACTTGGTAAAGTTTGGCGGCATATGCTGCACGATGACGATTGGCGCCGGAAAGTCCCCGGGGATTTTCTCCAAGACGGCTTTGAGCGCCTTGGGCCCCCCGGTTGAAGTACCGATCGCAACGAGATCGGTGAACTCCCCCGCAGGGCGTCCGGAACGGGGACGCCCTCTGCTGGCATCGCCGCTCGTCTTCTCCCGAGCGGCGGCCACTTCCGCCGCCGCCGGCTCACGCCTTGGCGGCGATGCGGGCTTGGCCGGCGGGGCGGCATGTGCTGTGCCGCCGCCAAGCCCAGGCGCGGGCCGCGCTGCAGGCCGCGCGCGCTCCGCCGGCGCCTTCGCCGGGCGCCGGCCCTGGCCGTCCCGGCCGCTGCTCGGCGCGGCCGGGTTCGCTGCGGGCGGCCTCGTCGTCAGACGAGGCGAGCCCGCGAGCGGCGCGCGCGCAGCGGCGGTGCCGCCGGTAGGCGCCGCCGGCTTCCGCGCCGGCGGCTTTGGCGCGGTAACGCCTGCCTGTGGCGGCTTGCCGGACGCGGGCAGCACCGGCGCGCTGCGGAGTTGCGCCGCCGTCCAGGCATCGCGCCGCTCCTTCGCCTGCATCGCGGCGCGCATCTGCTCGCGCAGCTCGCGGCCGACCTGCAGGATGTCATGCTCGCTGGTCGTGGCCGATGGCTTGCGGATGAAATCGAAGGCTCCAAGCTCCAGTGCCATGATCGTCTCCCGCATGCCTTGTTCATTGATGCCCGATAACATAATGACCGGCAACGGATGTTCCTTCATGATGACCTTGAGCGCGTCCAGACCGTTCATTTCCGGCATTTCCACGTCCATCGTCACCAAATCCGGTTGGACCTGTGCGATTTGCTCGATGGCTTCACGTCCGTTCTTGGCCGTTGCTGAGACCTGAAAAGCCTCGTCCTGTTCAATCAGGTCCGAGATAATCTTACGCATAAACGCCGAATCGTCTACCACCATCACTCGATAAGACATCAACGTTCCACTCCTGTCCTTTACGAAGAATCATTTCGCCAGTTTTAACCATTTCTGCATAAATCCCTTGATTCCCGATAAAGTATCCTTCGGCTTGGTTTGCGGAACATTCAGATAAGCCAACGCCAATCGCTGAATATCGCGCGTTGCCGAGCAACCGGGGAAAGCGATGGAGAAAGGAACCTGCCTCTTGACCGCCTGCATCACATGCGGATCGTCGTTGAGATAGCCCAATACGGGGATTTCCATATCGAGGAAACGGCTGGCGACCAACGAAATTTTATCGGCAACCTGCTTCGCCTCAAGCTCCCCGGAGACCCGGTTAACGACTAATCGGAACGGCAAATTAGGATCCATTCCATGAACAACCTTGATCAAGGCATACGCGTCTGTGATCGAGGTCGGCTCCGGTGTCGTGACAACTAGACACTCATCAGCAGCGGTGATGAACTTGAGGGTTTCCTTCGATAAACCGGCACCTGTATCGAAAAGGATGAAGTCCATCTCCTCGGAAATCATCTCGATCTGCGAGGTGAAGTAATTCAGATCCCCTTCGGACAGGGTGAACAGTTCGGCGAGCCCGGAGCCGCCCGCAATAAAGGGTAATGCATGCGTGCCCAGCTCCACGATTTCCGTAATGCTCTTTTCTCCCTTCAGGAGATGGTACAAGTTATATCTCGGCCTGATGCCCATTAACACATCGATATTTGCCATACCGATATCCGCATCAAAGATCAGTACTTTGCGTCCAAGCGACTTTAATGCTAAAGCAAAATTCAGCGTGAAGTTGGATTTGCCTACGCCGCCCTTGCCGCTGCTAATCGTCACAATCCGGGCAGAACTCTTACGAATCGTTGCCCCCGTTACCTCTCGTTGCGAAGATACCAATTGTCTGAGTGCTTGGGCCTGGTCATTCATGGCTTCCGCTCTCCCAGCAGTATATCAACCATTAACTTGGCGTCGGCCTGCAACAGGTCATCAGGTACATTTTGACCATTGGTCAGGAAAGACACCTTAAGCGGGTACTCGTTTAACAGATTAAAGATCGCGCCGGTTGTTTCCGTTTCATCCAGCTTCGTAAAAATCAATTTATCCAAGTTATATTTGCTAAAGTGCTCGGTAATCCGTTTCATGTCCTGCACTTTGGAGGTCAAGCTAAGGACCAAGTACGTCTCGCTGACATCCGAAGGAGCAAGTAAGCTGTGCAGCTCCGCCACAAACAGCTCATTTAGATAGTTCCTTCCGGCCGTATCCATCAGGATCAAGTCACAGTGCTCTAACCGTTGCATAGCCCGTTGTACATCGCCAGGGGACTGAACTACCTCCAAAGGTACGTTCAAGATAGTTGCGTAAGTCCGCAGCTGCTCTATGGCCGAAATTCGATAAGTGTCCGCCGTGATGAACCCTACCTTTTTGTGCAACCGGAAAATTTGATCCGCCGCAAGCTTGGCAATGGTTGTCGTCTTCCCAACCCCGGTCGGTCCGGCAATATATACGATCTTTGTCTGATCGCCGATCCCCGCATCAATTCGGTGATCTAGGAAGCTGGTAACGATGGTCTGAAGCCTAGCCTGCATGTCGTCATCGCTTAAAGTCTTGCCAGAGCTTAACCAGGCTTCGTAGATTTCTTCTACCCATTGATTGGCAAGCTCAAAGTCCAATTCTTGGCTCATCAGCTGCTGCTGGATCGCATGCAACCCCGGCGGGAATTCGCGGCTATCGGCTTGCTTCTTCGCCAGCTCGCTGAGCCACATCTTCATTTGCCGAATCTCTTCAAGCAAGCGCTCTTCTTTGTCGGAGTTAGCGCTCCCTACTGTAGTCTTGGTCAAGAGTTGCTCGGAATCTGCCGCTCGTGCGATCGCCGCCTCCAATCGAGCTGAAGCCACTGAAGCACCGCTGGAAGTGGGTTCAATGGAGGTCTGATGTATTCCCATCTCCGTCACGGGCGACTGCGCCACTGGCGGCATAACCGCGGTGATGATCGGCTCCTCTCGTTCCTGACCGCCCATTGTCGTGAGAACCGAGGAAGCAGACACAGCCTGCGGCGAGGCAGCAGGCTGGGCAAACTGCGACGTTTTGCGGTATGCCTCCGGCACGGCTTGGCGTGCCACAGGAGCCGGAACCGACGGCTGTGCCGGCAGAAGCGGTTTGGCTTTGGGTGCCGGTGCCGCCTTCTCCTCCGTCGCAGCAATCACTTCAATCTTCTTTTTCTGGAACATGCCGAGGAAACCGCCGAGCTTTACTTCCTTCGTACTCAAGATAACCGCATCCGAACCCAGCTCATTGCGAATTTTCAACATGGCGTCAGGCATCGTGTCGACGATATATCGTTTTACTCTCATAAATTCACCACCCCGACACTTTGAATTTCAACATTAGGTTCCAACTCGCTGTAAGATAACACCGGAATATCTTGCATGCTGCGCTCGATGATTTGGCGCAGATACATCCGGATCGTTGGCGAGGTGAGCAGGATCGGCTGATGGCCCGTTTGAACCAAACGGTTGATTTGCTCGGTCAGCTTCTGGAAGACCGTTTGCGTTGAGGCTGGATCCAGGGCCAGATAGCTGCCTTGTTCGGTCTGCTGCACACTCTCGGCGATTTTCTTCTCCAGGTTCGGTCCCACAGTGATTACGCGCATCGTTTCACCCGGTTGGGTATATTGCTGGGTAATTTGCCGGGATAACGCTTGTCTGACATATTCGGTAAGCACGTCCGGATCCTTGGTATAGGTTCCGTAATCTGCCAGCGTCTCGAAAATGGTCACCATATCGCGAATCGAGATCTTCTCTTTAAGCAATTTGGCCAGCACCTTCTGGACATCACCAATCGACAACACCGACGGTATTAATTCGTCGACAAGAACCGCATAATTTTCTCTGAGGTTGTCGACCAGGGCTTTTGTCTCTTGACGGCCCAGCAGCTCGTGCGCATGCTTCTTAATCAGCTCCGTCAAATGCGTTGCCACGACAGACGGCGGATCAACTACGGTATAGCCCGCCAGTTCCGCCCGATCCTTGGTCGCTTCATCGATCCAAAGAGCCGGTAAGCCAAACGCAGGTTCGCGGGTCTCGATACCTGTAATCGAGTCATCATCCACCCCTGGACTCATGGCTAAATAGTGATTAAGTAATAATTCACCACCGCCTACGACATTTCCTTTTATTTTGATGACATATTCATTCGGTTTTAGTTGAATATTGTCGCGAATGCGAATGACGGGAACAACCAAACCAAGTTCAAGCGCACATTGCCGCCGGATCATGATGATCCGATCCAGCAAATCCCCGCCTTGCCCCGTATCGGCAAGAGGAATCAGTCCATAACCAAATTCGAATTCGATAGGATCTACCTGAAGCAGGTTGATGACACTCTCGGGGCTCCGAACTTCTTCGATTTGCTGTTCCTCCTCCTGTTGCTCCTGTTCGACTTGCCGCCGGTCCATATTTTTCTGCATCTTAATTGCAGCAAAGACCATCAATACCGCGAACGGATAAGTTGTCCAAATACCGATCGGCGTAAAGGTGCCCAGTAGGGCGATCGTCCCGGCTACAACGAATAACAGCTTCGGATAGGTGAACAACTGCCCCGTAATATCGTCTGCCAGGTTGCCCTCCGAAGAAGCCCGGGTTACGATCAAACCAGCTGCGGTAGAAATCAGCAACGCCGGAATCTGGCTGACCAAGCCATCCCCGATCGTCAGGAGTGAATAAGTCGAAAGCGCTTCGTCAAAGCTCATACCATGGATTGTCATCCCGATAATAAAGCCCCCGATCAGGTTGATCAGGAGGATAATGATACTCGCAATGGCATCCCCTTTGACGAATTTACTCGCACCATCCATGGCACCGTAGAAATCGGCTTCCCGCTCAATCTTCCCTCGGCGCTCACGGGCTTGCTGCTCATTAATGAGCCCCGCGTTCAGGTCGGCATCAATACTCATCTGTTTCCCTGGCATGGCGTCGAGGGTAAACCGTGCAGCAACCTCAGCAACACGTTCCGAACCCTTGGTAATGACGATAAACTGAACGACCACGAGAATCAGGAAGACGACAAAACCGACAACAGGTTCACCGTGTGATACCCATGATCCGAAAGTAGCCACCACGTGGCCGGCTTTGGCCTGTCCCAGAATCAGCTTGGTCGTCGATACATTTAACGCCAAACGGAATAAGGTCGTCACGAGCAGCATGGCTGGAAAGATGGAGAATTGCAAGGCCTCCTTGGTGTTCATTGCAACAAGCAAAATGATCAGAGCGAGGGAAATATTGATGATCAACAAAATATCTAGCAGCCAAGTCGGGATCGGAACGATCATCAGTAAGACGATGCCAATTATACCAACAAGAATAAATAAATCTTTAAATTTCTTCACGTAAGTTCCCCTCCGATCCCATTATGATTTGGGTCTGCCTTTGATTCGGTATACGTAAGCCAGCACTTCAGCAACAGCTTGGAACAAATCCGCAGGGATCGTCTCCCCGATTTCGGTTCGTTGAAATAACGCCCGTGCCAGCGGCTTGTTTTCCATCGTAATTACGCCATGTTCTTTGGCGATTTCCTTAATGCGAAGCGCCACATAATCCTGCCCTTTGGCAATGACTTGCGGGGCATCCATTTTGGATCCGTCGTACTTCAGAGCGACCGCAAAGTGAGTCGGGTTGGTGATAATTACATCAGCTTTCGGCACTTCCTGCATCATCCGCTGCAGAGCCATCCGCCGCTGCCGTTCCCGAATTTTCCCCTTGATGAGCGGATCGCCTTCCATTTTCTTATATTCATCTTTGATATCCTGCTTGGACATCTTCAGATTCTTCTCATGTTCATATCGCTGATACATATAATCCAGTACCGCGAGTACGATTAGAGCGGCTGCAATTTTTAACCCTAAATTCATCGTTAACTGGGCGGTAAAATGAAACGTATCATCCACCGATACATGCCCTAATGCGGATAAGCTCCCGCGGTACCCCCAAATCGTGGAGTAGACGAGATACCCGATGATCAACAGCTTAAAAAGCGTTTTGATAAATTGAACCAACGACCGCATGGAAAAGATGTTTTTAAACCCTTTGATCGGATCCAGCTTACTGAACTTGATTTTGAGCGGTTCTCCGATCAACATGAAACCGATCTGGGCATAGTCGGCAACAACAGCCACGACGATGACAATCAGGAAGATTGGAGCCAGCAGCAACAACACCTGCACTGCGTACTCCCCCATCATCGCCATCACGTTCGTTTTCGTTACCTCCATGGACAGCCGATGATAAAACACGTCAACAAACAAGCCAATCAACCGGTCCTTGAAATAACCAGCAAATGCAGTCAAGCATAGGAATCCGGCCATTAATAACAAGGCGCCGGTCAGTTCCTGGCTCTTGGCCACCTGACCTTTTTTTCGGGCCTCCTGACGTTTCTTCGGAGTCGCTTTTTCCGTCTTTTCGCCAGCGAACAGCTGCAGATCAAGCGAATACCGATATGACATAGCGATCCTCCATCCTACTGCGGCCTTTGTCCTATCGTTCCGAGCAGATCATGAAGCGCTCGGAACAGCACCTCGAACAAAGCTTGAAACGCAACGATAAAGCCCGGCACAAGCACCAACAGCACAAATAACCCCACGATGATTTTGACCGGAATCCCGATAACAAAAATGTTGAATTGCGGTGCAGTTCGAGCCAAGAATCCAAGCGCTACGTCGGTGACAAACAGAGCTACCACCAGCGGAGCTGACATTTGAAATGCCAGCATAAACGCCTGGCTGAAGGTTTGAACTAAAAATTCGGACAAGTTCCCGTTATAAATTTGTTGGAACACTTGATTGGATAAAGGGACCCAGTTGTAGCTCCGAATAACCGCATCCAGTAAGTAGTGATGGCCGTTCATGCTGAGGAAGACCAATGTGGCAATGATATACTTGAGATTCCCCAAAACGGGCGCAGACGCACCGGTCATAGGGTCGATCACGTTCGCGATCCCAAAACCAATTTGAATATCGATAAATGAGCCCGCCATTTGGATAACGGAGAAGATCAGATTTGCCACGTACCCCATCAACAGACCTACCAGCACTTCACGAATAATCACCAATATGTATCCCAAGTCGTTTGGTATCGACTGATTCGGACCAATGGTCAACAGAATGACAACCGCGATGATACCGGCAAAGCCAACCTTAAACGTATTCGGCACCGATCGGGATGAAAATATAGGCGAAACTACAAAAAAGGCTGTCATTCGACAAAAAATAAGCATAAAAATAGAAATTCCGTGCAGTATCGTATCCATAACTTCGGCAACCTAACCGATATAACTAGATAGGTTATTTAGAATTCCGTAGGTGAAGTCGACCAGCGTCGTCAAAATCCAAGGGCCAAACAACAACAACGCTAGTAAAACAGCGACGATTTTGGGAACGAAGGCAAGGGTTTGCTCCTGAATTTGCGTTGTCGCTTGGAAAATACTTACCAAGAGCCCCACCACAAGGGCGATCACCAGCATCGGTGCGCTGACCTTCAACACGGTATATACGGCTTGTCCGGCCAAACCGATAATAAATTCCGAACTCATACACCGTTTTCTCCTTCCCTGAACCTGAACCTATCCTCTAGGTATTAAAGCTGACTAATAGTGATTTGACGATCAGATACCAACCATCTACCAGCACGAACAGCAAGATCTTGAACGGCAGTGAGATCATGACCGGCGGCAGCATCATCATCCCCATAGCCATCAGTACACTGGAAACGACGATATCGATAATCAAAAAAGGAATAAAAATCATAAAGCCCATTTGAAACGCCGTCTTGAGTTCACTAATCGCAAAAGCAGGCACCATCACCGAAAGCGGGATGTCTTCATAGCTCTTCGGCTTTTCCATTTTGGTATATCCCATGAACAGCTGTAGATCTTTGGTTCTCGTATGCGAGTACATGAACTTCTTCATGGGAACCGCCGCTTTGTCCAACGCTTCGGTCTGGGTGATTTCTCCCTTGATATAAGGCTGCACTGCCACCTCGTTAATCGTAGTTAGCGTGGGGCTCATGATAAATAATGTTAAGAACAAAGCTAAGCCGATTAATACCTGATTTGGCGGCATTTGTTGCGTCCCTAATGAACTGCGGACAAACCCCAGTACCACGACGATGCGAGTAAAGCTCGTCATCAGCACCAATATTGCCGGCGCGATACTGAGTACCGTAATCATTAAGAGAATCGACAACGAAGTGGTACCTGACGCCCCGCCCGAATCCGAATTACCGATTTGAATGCCGATGCTCGGAATCGGGTCAACCGGTTCGGCCGATGCTACGGAGACTGCGAGTATGCTCCATATCGTCAGCAGCAAGCCGACAATTAACAATTTTCTCTTCATGACTCCCTCGACCGATCTGTAGAATGTTCTTCCGAATCCTGCAAGAGTTCCTCCATTTGTCGTTTTCGGTCCGGCATCTTCCGCAGTTGCGATTGAAACACCTCGTGGAAAGCGACACCGTCCAGTTCTTCTTCCTCCCGAGGTGGTTCCTTTCGAAACCGGGAGATCAAGCCGGACAAAGTCGACGACAATCCGGCAAGTTCCATTCCTTCGTGTTCGAAGGCTTGAACCAGAGAGGCTACTTCGTCCGGGTTGGATATTTTGTCCACCAGCGAAATGTCCTCACCGACACCCACAAGATAGATGCTCCCCCCGAGTTCGATCACTTGCAGGGATTTGTTGGGTCCAAGGCCAATCGCGCCCAAAGTGCGAATCGCATGGCTCTGGGACAAATACCGGTTCCTTTTCCCAAGAAAACGGACCAGTATAATAATTAATGCAATGATCAGGCCAAGAACTACGATGACGGTAAACAAGTTCCCCCAAAGGTTGACGTCCCCAGAAAACGGGGAAGAATCTTGCGAGTTATTCATCGCTCAGTTTACACCCCAAGCGTTTTGTTGATCGCTTCAATAACCCGATCCGATTGGAACGGCTTCACGATGAAGTCCTTCGCACCCGCTTGAATCGCATCGATAACCATCGCTTGCTGCCCCATCGCAGAGCACATGATCACTTTCGCGTTCGGGTCCAGCTTCTTGATCTCTTTTAACGCCGCAATTCCGTCCATTTCGGGCATCGTAATATCCATCGTGATCAAATCCGGATGCAGTTCTTTAAATTTCTCGATCGCTTGCGCACCATCCTGTGCTTCCCCTACGACTTCAAACCCGTTTTTCGTCAAAATATCCCGGATCATCATTCTCATAAATGCTGCGTCGTCTACGATAAGAATTCGGTTAGCCATTGATCTAAAATCCTCCCTAAACTTCTACTATTGTAATTTTTGAATGCGGTCCCACTGGCTTATGATATCCGTGACGCGTACGCCGAAGTTTTCATCAATGACGACAACCTCGCCCTTAGCAATCAGTTTGTTGTTCACCAGAATATCTACCGGTTCACCAGCAAGCTTGTCCAATTCGATGATCGATCCTTGGGACAATTCCAGGATATCTTTAATTTGCCGTTGGGTCCTACCTAATTCTACGGTGACTCTAAGGGGTATGTCCATCAGTAAGTTCAAATTATTTTCGTCAACCTGGTTAAATGATGAGTTCCCCAAATTTGCAAATTGTACAGGTTGTACATTCAAATTTCGCCCAGGTGCCTGCCCATAATGATGGGGTTCGCCGTAAGGTTGACCTTGTGGAGGATACCCGTATGGCGCTTGCTGCCCGTAACCATAACTCTCTTGCATCGGCGGTTGCTGCATCATCGGTTGAGACGGTGCAGGCGGCTGCTGATACGTTGGGGCCTGAGGCGCAGGCGACGGAGCTGGCGTTGGTGCAGACGCTGGTGCAGGAGGCGCGGCCGCTGCGGCGCTTTCCTTCGCGCCGGCTTTTGTTTCTGCCGCTGATCCACTAATCAGACTATCTACCATCTCTTTTGCGAACTTCACGGTTAGCAGCTGCATGATCGTCGAATCGATCAAATCCCCAATCGTCAAACGGAAGGAGATCTTGATTAGCGGGTCCGATTCTGGCAAGCTGTTCAAGCCGTTCCCATTGGACATGTTCAAAATATCAACGCCTGGCGGCGAGATATTGACGAAGCGATTAAAAATGGTAGACATTGATGTCGCAGAAGACCCCATCATTTGGTTCATCGCTTCCTGCACGGCACTGATATGAATCTCATTTAACTCTTCCTCTTCCGGGTTCCCTTCCCCGCCCAGCATCAAATCTGCAATCACTTGGGCATCTCTCGTCTTGATGACCAAAGAGTTCATGCCTTCAAAGCCATCCACATATTGAACGTGAATCGCAACATGCGGTTTTGGAAATTCGGACTCAAACTGGGAACGAGTGATCACGGAAACCTTCGGCGTTGTGATATCCACTTTTTTATTTAACAGCGTGGAGAGCGCCGTAGCAGCACTGCCAAACGTGATGTTCCCGATTTCCCCCAAGGCGTCCTGCTCTAGCGGAGTTAGAACGTCGTTTACCGACAGCTCTTGGGGCGTCTCTTGATTGGCTTGTTTTAATAATGCGTCTATCTCTTCCTGGGACAAGTAATCATTGCTCGTCAAGTTCCTCAACTCCTTCGCTGACAATTTCATCGATTTGGACCGCAATCCGATCCTTTACTGTACCCGGGCTGCCTATATATTTCAATCGATCGCCAACCCGGATTTGCAGTCCTTCCTGGACCGGTTTATTTAATGAGATGACGTCCCCAACGGACAATCCCAGGAATTCACGGACCGTAATCTGTGATTCGCCCAACTCCGCGATGATCGGAAGCTTAGCTTTGTTCACTCGGTTTCGCAACGCTTCAACTTCTTCTGGAGCACGCGACTTTTTCTGAGAGACAAACCAATGGTGAACCGAAAGCTTTGGCATGATCGGTTCAATTACAACATGTGGTATACAGAGGTTGATCATCCCGGAGGTATCCCCGATTTTCGTGCTTAGCGAGATCAGCGCAATCGTTTCGTTAGGCGATACGATTTGCATGAACTGAGGATTGGTTTCCAGCGCCTCCATCCGTGGATTGATGTCCACAACGGTTTTCCAAGCTTCTTGCAAGCTTTCAAAAGCCCGGCTAAAAATCCGCTCCATAATAATTGTTTCGATCTCCGTTAGCGATCCGATTTTCGAAGGAGCTGTTCCGAGACCGCCCAACAGCCGGTCCAGCATAGCAAAAGCGACGTTGGGATGCACCTCCAGCACCATTCTTCCTTCCAGCGGCTCCGCTTCAAAAATGTTCAAAATCGTCATTTTGGGAATGGAGCGGATAAACTCGTCATAAGGAAGCTGCTCGACCTGAACAACGTTAATTTGCACGAACGTGCGCAGTTGAGCCGAAAAATAGGTAGTGAGATAACGGGCAAAGTTCTCATGTATTCGGGTTAAGCTTCGAATATGATCTTTGGAAAATCTCACCGCTCTTTTGAAATCATACGAACGGATTTTCTTCTGCGTATCTTCCTTTTTCAGTTCTTCGGCGTCCATTTCACCCGACGATAACGCAGCTAGCAACGCATCAATTTCGTTCTGCGACAACACATCAACCAACCATCTCACCCCCTTAGAAAAATCTCTATTCGTTCGATATTCGTTAGATCGTTGACATGATGAAGTCAGTAATATCGATCTGAATCAATTTCCCTTCCGGCAGCGATTTGTTGATCAGGTTGAGCAATTTGGAACTCAGGTTGTCTTTTCCCAATGCCCCCGTCAATTCCTCCGGTTTGGTATCCGCCAACGTTTTGATAATAATCGGCTTGATTTTGTAATCCTTGATTTTATCGAAGGTTTCCTTGGAAGTCGCACTATCCAATTGGAACGCAAAATCAATGACTACCACGTAATCCGGATCGGACAAATTCGTCTTGATATCGTCAATCGTAGATGTCACCTGAACGAGTTCGTCGGCCGACAATTTCTTTGGTACTGCTACACTGTCAACAGCAGCATTCATTTCGGTACCTGGTGCAGGTTTATTCATTTGATTCACCAGCAGGAAGGCGGCCAATACGATCAATGTGATGGCGAGCAAAATCGTAATTAACCATGGCAGCATTCTTTTCATGACCATTCCTCCGTTTGTTGCACTTTAATAGTTGCTGCGTGGATGCCGATCTCACGATAATAATCGCTTATCATCTGAATCACATCGGCCGCCTTCTCCAGCACGATAATCCGCTTCCCTGTGACCAGGGTGACGTATGTATCCGGTGTTTCTTCCACGGTCTCAATCATGATGGCATTTAGCCACATTTGAGAACCGTTAAGGCGTGTTACTGAAATCATGATTTCCCTCCTAAGCGATCAAGGAAGCGGGGAGAGCCGTCGGGGAACGGCGGTTAACCCTTTCCCCGACTACCCCTTCGCTTAACGTTTCAGATTAACAACTTCCTGAAGCACTTCATCCGAGGTCGTGATGATCCGCGAATTCGCTTGGAACCCCCGCTGCGCTACGATCATTTCGGTAAACTCGCCCGTTAAGTCGACGTTGGACATTTCCAACTGGCCAACAATCAGAGCACCCGTCCCCTCTTCTGCGTTATTCGGGTTCGTATACGTCAATTCTCCGTCTGCGATGGCATTCAAGGTGACCCGATAAAGGTTACCGCCAATCTTCTCCAGACCTTCCGGGTTCGTGACCCGAGCTACCCCTATAATCTCACCAGGATCTGTTCCCCCTTCAGGGTTTTTCAGCATCATCGTACCATCAGATGCAATCGTAAAGGCTGTTACCGCTTCGAAATCGATTGGCTCCATAACGTCACCATCGCTGTTGCAAACGAGCAAACCGTCCGAAGTGACCAGTTGGCCCGCAGCATCCAGATGAAAGTCTCCCGCACGAGTCAGGAAAGGAACCTCTTGATCGGGCGTCAGTTTTACAAGAAAAAATCCGTCACCGTCAATCCGCATATCCAGCGGATTATTGGTTGTCATCGCACTGCCGCCAGTATGTAATGTATCGATAGAGCCGATGGAGACCCCAAGTCCAATTTGCTTGGCATTCACGCCGCCAGATTCACCATCGACTGGAGCCGTAACCCCGGAGACCGTCTGGCTCATGATATCCTTAAACATAACGCGTCCTGATTTGAAGCCTACCGTATTGACGTTTGCAATATTATTGCCGATGACGTCAAGCTTGGTTTGGAAACCACGCATTCCAGATACGCCAGAATACATTGATCTTAACATTTGCTCTCATCCCTTCCACTGATTAAAATGATTGCTTCGGCCGCTTCAGTCGATCCGCAGCCGATTGGCTCCCGTAACCGGTCCAGCCAATTTTAAGAAATGATGACGGCGCTATCGATTTGAGTAAATACGTTATTCTTCATGCTGCTTCCGTCCATCGCGGTAACGACGGTCCGATTGTGGACGTTCACAATCAGGGCCATATCTTTCAATAAAATAAGGGACTCTTTCGCTCCTTTAGCCGCCGCGCTGTCAATCGCCGATTCAATCTTGTTTAAGTGCTCCGGCTTCAGCTCGATTCCGCGCTGCTCCAAACGTTTTACCGCATGGTTGCTGAAATGGACCAGTCGATCCTCCAGCATCTCCTTAAAGTTACTTTTTGCAGCATTTAGCGGCATGCTTTTATTTGCCGTTAGTGCATTAGGCCCGATTCTGCCCGCATATAGCTGGCCTACTCGGATCGGCTCGTTCATAACAGATCCGCTCCTTGGCCAGCGCCGTCAGACGCGTCAGCAGGTACGCCTACTTGTTCAATATCGGAGATTTTAATCTCCTTATCTCCTACTTTCACGTAGTGGACACCACTGCGAACGATAATGGATTCTACAATGCCACTTTCCTTCTCAATAATGACTTCAGCTTTACCTGTGGAAACATCGTAATTACCTGTTTTGGTCTCAGTCACCCATGTCACTTCTTTTCCGATCAGTCCGGAATCATTGCCTAAGGACTCTCCCAATGCAGCTATCTGTTCTGAAATGTTGGTCAACTGCTCGACAGAAGTAAACTGGGCAATTTGTGCAACCATTTGCGTATTGTCCATTGGGGACAACGGATCCTGATTTTGCATCTGGGCGATCATGAGTTTAAGGAAAGCATCTTTACCCAACTCGTTGTTTTTCGTACTGGCCTTCTGAATGTTATTTTGTGAGTAATTCGGCCACGACACCGAAGAAAAATACGTGTCAGCCACGGAGGTACCTCCTTTCTGCGAATTAAGGTGATTTAAGCCCGAGCAACAAAGGAACTGCCGTAGCTTTGCTCTTTGGCTCTGACTTCAGCTACCCATTCGTTCCATTCTTCGTTCAAGTCATGGATGGCCAGGGTTTCGTCCTCTGTTACGGGACGACGTTTTTCGCTTTGTTGTTGTCCTGTGCCTCCGCCGGATTGCCGGCCATCATGGTACATGTGGGACGACAATGATGTATTTTGTGTCACCTCCAGTTTGTTAACCTGAAGACCCTGAGATTGCAATGCCGATCTAAGTTGTGCCATTTGTTGTTCCAGCGATTCCTTAGCAAAAGCGTGCTCCGTCATAAATTGGGCAGTTAATTGGCCGTTTTGCATCGTAATGCGTACGTCAACCTGTCCCAAATGCTCCGGATACAGTGAAATTCTCGCCTCGGACACACCCTTCAGATTCACGATCTCCAGTTTATTGACCAGGAAACCGCTCATTTCTTTCGCGAAGTTCTCAACTGGAACCGATTTTGCAACATGCTTCACGGACTTGATTCCGTTGTCCCGGAGTGCCAACTGTCCTGCGGTCACGACTTGACCAGTTTGAACGGGATCTTCATGTACTTTAGCTTCCGAGGTCCCCCCGTCAACTGCCGGATCAGCTTTGAATGCCAGATCATTGACGCGGAATGCTGCCGAATTGCTAGATTGTGAACTCGATTGAACAGCACGAGCATCTCCTCTGTTCAGCATGTCCCCATTTTGGCCTGCACGTCCTTGTTGGCTAGCTGTTGCACCTGGATCTGTCGTGAAGGTACGAGGTTGTAATCCTGTTGCTTCCGTCCCTTTTCCGCCATTAGACTTCGCCTCCGCCGAATCCGATATTGCATCTAGCACTTGTTGTAGAGAATCCAGCATAGTAACGGCTTGTCCCTGTACACTTGCGGTCAGCTTAGCGGCACCTCCGTTCGACTCCGCAGCTGCTAATAGTTGAACAAGAGTATCCTGAACCGCAAACCGCATCGTCTCCGGCTGCTGAGCTAGCACAGGCAGGGCGTTGTCGCCCTCAGCTCCTAAACTCGCATTGTCAGACAAACCTGCCTGTTGCAATAGGGGTTGAACACTTTGCAACCAACCTTGCAATAACGAAAACAACGCAGGATCCGCTTGAAGTGCATCGTCCAATTTAGACAATTGCTCCAACAATCCTTCGATTGTCGCGACAAGCGTATTTTCAGTCGCTTCGGAATATATACCTTCCGTACCACTTGGCAATCCAGCTAACGAGATCATCTGTGCTGAGGCTTGTCCTTCCTGCGGCTGGGCATTACCAAGCAACATGGCGAGAAGCTTCTGATCAAATGACAAAGCAGCCGCTTGCCCCGTTTCCGCCTTGCCAGCCGATCCGTACCACAACGAGTTAACCGTCCCGGCTTTGGTTACATTCACTTGCGACATAGATGAATTCATTTTGTTTCACCTCCTTTCAATGCTAAATTTCTTCATTATATTACTTACTTACCAGCTGATTCAGGATCTTCACTGATGTCTTCTCGTCAGACTTCGCCATTTCCGTCAAAATCTTAGAACGAGCAGTTCCGTTTACCGATTTGAGGATTTTCAGCCCCTTCTCGGGACTTAGCTTGTACGTCTGAAGCACCAGCTTGGCGGCATCTGTTGCAGCCATCGAGGAGAAGGTTTGCCCCAGCTCCGTATCGCTTAGCCCTGCTCCATTTGCAGCAGCTGCAGTATCCGCTGTTGATTCCATTTTGAGTCTCGATTGCAGCGCAGCGATCGCCAAGTCCTCGGACGTCTTCACATCCTTCAGCTTAATCGAAAGATCCGCGGCCTTTTGCGGGTCCATCTTCTCCAAAATGGCCACTTTACTCTCATTGTTCATTACACTTAACATCTGCAGCGACTCTTCCGTTGTCAACTTATTAAAAATCGCTGCCGCTTTGCTAGGACTCATTTCCGCATACAGATTGGCCAGCTTCTTAACTTCCTTCTGATAGGCCTCCAATTCTGCCGCTTGCTGCTGATCGTTCTCTTTCTGCTGAACGGAAGCCAGTTGCTCCTGCAGCTCCTTTACCTTCTCCTGCTGTTCGGCTGCTTGTTGGTTCGCGGTTTGCAGCTCAGCCTGCTGCTTAGCCAACTGCTCCTTTAGTTCCTTCACAGTAGCTTCAGTGCTCTCCCGCTGCTTATGCTCTTCCTTCGCAGCATCCTTTGCTTCACCCTCTGGAGCAATTGGATCCGGAACCAGGTTTTTCACCAGCGGAATCCGGTTCCCCCAATCAATCATGGTGTTACGAAAGTCGATATTAAATAAGGTTAATAACACCCCTAGCAGAACAACCGTAAAAAGAATAGGCGTCATGAAGAACAGAAAGCGTGAAAATCCGCCCCCTGTCTCCTCATCCAATTCTTCGTCCACCACCGTTTTTGCCATCTCTATCCCTCCTTCGAACAACCGTATGGGCGCCCGTTACTTTATCGGGCTCTCATGGCGAACCGGACTGTAGCCATTTCATCCAGCTCGTTTTGTTCCCGAAGAAGCATTTCGTGCCGAAATTTATCCATGGCCTTCTCTTTCGCTTTAAGCCATACCTTTTCGTCCAGCATTTTCCCCTTCAAAATCGTCTTCTTATGCTCGACGTTGACCTCCGCTGCGCGAATGTCCGCCAGCTTCCGCTCAATCGCTTGGTCAAGAAAATCCATGTATCGCTGAAGTTCCTGCAGTTTGATCATGGAGGCAGTACTCTCCGCTTCGGCAGCGATTACCGCTGCGGTATTGGCTTTCTCCTCCAGCAACTGCTCCAACGAGCGTTGTTCTGACTGCAATCGCCCAATAGCTGCAGATAACATCCATTCGGCCTGCGTTTTTTCGTTGGATTTCAAATCAACTACTTTCTGATACACGTAACGGAACTTCATTCTCTACGTTTCATCTCCTTGCGAATTCGGAAATTAGCCGTTCCTGGACTTCGGCGAGCGTGACCTTCTCATTAACCTTCTGCTTCGTAAAGTTCCATATCTGCTGAATGGCCCCAATTGCTTCATCAATGTCCGGGTTCGATCCGGGTTGATAAGCGCCGATATTAATTAAATCCTCGGAATCCTTATAAACAGCCATCAACCGTTTCAGATTTTCGGCCGCCTCATTTTGCTCATCCGACACAATATCCTTCATGACCCGGCTAATGCTGGCTAGGATATCAATCGCGGGGAAGTGACCTTTGTTCGCGATCCCGCGGTTCAAAACGATATGCCCGTCCAATATCCCGCGTACGGCGTCCGCAATCGGTTCATTCATATCGTCACCGTCAACGAGCACGGTATAGAAGGCGGTAATCGAACCGGTTGGTCCCGTTCCTGCCCGCTCCATCAGCTTCGGCAAGGCGGCAAACACGGAAGGGGTGTAACCGCGCATGGCAGGAGGCTCACCTACGGCTAACCCTACCTCACGCAGCGCCATCGCGTAACGGGTGACGGAATCCATCATCAGCATGACGTTGAGCCCGCGGTCCCGAAAATACTCCGCAATGGTTGTGGCGATCAAAGCCCCTTTCATCCGGATTAAAGCCGGCTGATCGGAGGTTGCAACGACGACAACAGAGCGCTCCAATCCTTCCGGGCCAAGATCCCGCTCAATAAAGTCAAGCACCTCGCGTCCCCGCTCCCCAACGAGCGCAATCACGTTCACATCTGCTGAGGTATTGCGGGCAATCATCCCCATCAAGGTACTCTTCCCGACCCCAGAGCCAGCGAAAATCCCCACCCGCTGACCTTTACCGATTGTAAGCAAACCATCGATGGCTCGTACGCCTATGCCGATGGGTTCGGAGACCCGCGGACGATTCAGAGGATTCATCGGCTTATTATAGGTCGAATAGTGACCCATCCGAGAAGGAAGCAACGAACCGTCTAGCGGTTGCCCCAAGCCATCCAGCACCTTACCTAGGAGCTCCGACCCCACCTGTACCGTCAAAGGTTTACCGGTCCCAACAACGTCACAACCAGGTCCGATCGACTGCAGTTCACCGAGCGGCATCAGCAATACCTTGTTGTCGCGAAAACCGACGACCTCCGCCTGCAAAGGCTGAGCCCCTTTACTCGGATAGATATAACAAAGATCGCCGATGCTGGCATCAGGGCCCTCGGATTCAACCATCAGTCCGATGACTTGTGTCACCTTCCCGTTGATTCGGATCGGATCAAGCTGTCTGAGATGATCAATGTAACGTTCAGCTTTCAAACTCGTCATTCGCTTGCCCCCGCTCCTCCATCTGTAGAGAAACCCGCAACAATTCCTTCTTAATCTCCGTCAATTGGGTATCAATTCTGGCGTCTACACTGCCGAAGGAAGAACGGATAACACAACCGCGATCTTTGACGGTTGGGTCCGGCAAAATTTGAAGTTCTGCCTGCGAGTCAATCGCAAGACTAAGCTCCTCCCTGGCCGCCTGCACGAACGCAAAATCCTTTGGTGAAACACACAGTGTCAAGGTTCCTTGCTCGCGTTTACGCGCCAGACTCTTCTTGATCAGCTCGATAACGTATTCCGGTTTCAGCTCAAGCTGCTTATCGATGACTTTCTCGGCAATTGCACAGCTTAATTCGACCAGAAACGGCTCGGCTTCCTGAATGATACGTTCTTTCTCCTCATAAGCCTGCTGGAGAACGGAACTCGCTTCATTCATCATCTCTTCGATCTTGGCGCGCATCGTTGCTTCTGCCTGCGCTTTCCCTTCCTCGTAGCCTTGAGTGAAGCCCTCCGCTTTAACGGCTTCGATCATCTGTTCATCCTGCTCACGGCGCTCTTGCCACCAGGCTTCGATTTGCTTCTGTGCTTCGGCCAGCATGCGTTCCGCTTGCTCCGCCGCGTCCCTGACCTGACGTTCGGCGAACTCTTTCGCATCCGCCAACATCTGACGTCTCGTCTCTTCGGCCGCAAGATCTTCAGCGGAAGGACCTTGAACGACCGGATTCTCGGTGTGAGTGGATGACGGGTCCTCGGTTGTCGGATGAACCTTGGCTAAATTCAGCTGCTTCAAGATTTCAACCGGTACGTATTGAGACACCTTGATCAAATTAGACAATGATGTCATCTCCTCCGCCGCGGGCGATTATAATTTCACCTGCTTCTTCCAACCTGCGAATGGTAGCTACGATGCGGGTTTGTGCTTCTTCCACGTCACGCAGCCGCACCGGCCCCATGTATTCCATCTCTTCCTTGAACGTCTCGGACATCCGCTTCGACATGTTGCGGAAGACCGCTTCGCGAACTTCTTCGCTGGCCACTTTGAGGGCAAGCTGCAAGTCGCTGTTCTCGATATCGCGGATAATCCGCTGTATGGAACGGTTGTCGATATTGACGATATCCTCGAAGACGAACATCCGCTTCTTGATTTCTTCGGCCAGCTCGGGATCCTGGATTTCGAGCGAATCGAGAATCGTTCTTTCCGTCCCCCGGTCGACTCCGTTCAAGATTTGGACGATCGATTCAATGCCGCCGGCGCTGGTGTAATCCTGCGTAACCGTAGCAGAGAGCTTCTGCTCCAGCACGCGTTCCACCTGAGCGATGACCTCCGGCGACGTGCTATCCATCATCGCGATTCTCCGCGCTACTTCCGCTTGCTTCTCCTGAGGAAGTGAAGACAAGATGGCTGCCGCCTGTTCAAATTGCAAATAGGATAACACCAAAGCGATTGTCTGCGCGTTTTCGTTCTGGATAAAGTTCAGAATTTGATTTGGATCTGCCTTACGGGCAAAATCGAATGGCCGGACCTGAAGGGTTGCCGTCAAACGGTTGATGATGTCCACCGCTTTGGACTGGCCCAGCGCCTTCTCCAGAATTTCCTTGGCGTAAGTGATGCCCCCCTGGGTGATATACTCCTGCGCCAAGCAGATCTGGTGGAATTCCGCCATAATCATTTCTTTCTCGGCGCTGTCAACTTTACGGACGTTGGCAATTTCCAGCGTGAGCTGCTCGATTTCATCATCCCGCAAATGTTTGAAGATTTGCGCCGACACTTCCGGCCCTAACGTAATTAACAAAATGGCTGCCTTTTGTTTCCCGGTCAAAACCGGACTCGATGTTTTGGACAATACATTCACCTCTATTCATCAGCCAGCCAGGTGCGAAGCAAGTTAACGAATTCGTCAGGCTTCTTCTTGGCCAACGTCTCCAGCTGTTTACGCACTTGGTTCTCATTCGTGACTGTATCCAAATTGATCGATGGAAACTCAGGCGTAAGAGGCAGCGCGATCTCTTCTTCCTCTTCTTGCGCTTGCTTGCGGCGGCGGAACAAGACGATTCCGAGACCGGCCAGCGCCAGCAGAGCTGCACCTCCTACTCCCCATACCAACGGGCTTGATAAACTCAACCCGGCTTTTTGGACAGTATCCGAATGGAATGGCTGAGACAACACTGAAACTTTTCTCTGCAATTCTTCGTCTGTATATGTAGTACCAGAGTCAGCCAAATAGGATCCAACGATATTTTTCAGAATATTTTCGATCGCGGACCGAGTATTTTCATCCAAAGTTTCCTGACCTTCGGGTGGTTCAACGGCCACATTAATGGTTAAATCCTTAATAACATAGGGACTGGCGATAATGTCCTTCGTAATTCGATTAACCTCGTAGTTAATCGTCGACGAACTTTCTTCCGAGGAAGACCCGCCGTTCGTTTCCGACGAAGGATAGTTCACAACATCTTCTTCCCCAGTTCCAGGTACCCCGCTCGTTGGATTCGCCGATCCGGTGTAGCTTTTCTGCACTTTTTGTGCGCTGATCTCGATACCTTTCATGTTTTCGGTATCCACTGGAGTGACCAGATTGTCTTTCTGGCTAACTTGGTCGAAATTCAACTTGGAAGCGACCAGCACTTCAATCTTATCCGGACCGGTCAGTCTGGATAGGAATTGCTTTACGCTTTGGCGTACGTCGCTTTCAAACTTCTTCTGCAACGCCATGTTCTCTTGAACCGCCGAAGTCAGCGAGCCTGTTGTCCCACCTTGACCGCTTGGAAGCAAGATCGTATCATCACTCGAGGATAGCGAGATATTCTCCACCGGCAAGTTAGGGACCGACGTTTTAACCAAGTTGAAATATCCATCAATGGCTTCCTGATTTGGACGATATCCCGGCTTGAACGTGAGGACGATCGATGCCGTCGCTTTCTCCTGTTCATCCGGGCTGGCGAACACGTTTTCTGCCGGCAAGTTAATGAGAACCTTGGCATCGTTAACGCCTTGCATTCTCTTTAGCAGCTGTTCGACCTCACCGTTAATGGCGTTTTTGTACTTGACGTTAAATTCGTTGTCCGTCATTCCGATCAAGGAAGAACTCTCATTAAAAGCTTCCAATCCGATCGAACCGTTCTGGACGATTCCTTGGGAACCAACATCAACCTTAACTCGTGCTGCGTCTTTACTAGGAACCGAAATGGTTGTACCGTCAGGTCCAAGCTTGTACGAGATTCCGCTGGATTCCAAGTAATTGATGATCCCTGCCGCATCAGTCGAATCAAGACCCGTAAAGGCTACATCGTATTCCGTTTTGGAAAATTGAATCGTCAGCAAGATGATCGCGAGCAGGATAAAAGTCGCCGTCGAGACTAATAACGTTTTTTGTTTTTTACTAAATTGGTTCCAGTACCCTAAAAATCGATCCCGGTACTGTGTAATTCTCTCATTCACAATGTCACCTCATCCGAGCATGTTTCAATCCTTAAATTTGCGTACGCATAATCTCTTGGTAAGCTTCGATCACTTTATTCCGGACTTGCGTAGTCAACTGCAAACTTAACAAGGCTTGCTCCGAGGCGATCATCATCTCGTCGGCACTTACTTTTCCTAACAGGAACTGGTTGTTCACTTGTTGGGCATTGGCTTCCTGAGCAGCGACTCCTTCCAGTGCATCGTTTAGATAGGAGCTAAATTGCTTTATCGCTTGCGCAGGCGTGAGGTTCTGTTCATTACCGGACGTCTGCATTCCGGTTAGCGGCTTCAAGGAGTCAAAACTCATTCTCTCGATCAACGTGCAACACTCCCAATCACAAATTATGTAAGTCTACTTTTGGTCTATTTCCCGATTTGCAAGGCTTTGGTAAACATCGCCTTACTGGCGTTAAGCGCCGTTACGTTTGCTTCATAAGAGCGAGTTGCCGAAATCATATCTACCATTTCTTTCAAAATATCAACATTAGGCATATAGACATACCCTTCGCTGTCCGCATCAGGATGGGTCGGATTGTAAACCGGTTTAAGCGGTGAGGGGTCCTCTTGAATTTTGGTAATTTTCACCCCTTGACTGCTCACTTCCTTACCCATTACTGAATTCAAGGCACTGTCGAAATCCATTTCCTTGGGTGCCATGACCACCGTTTTGCGCCGGTAAGGAACGGCCTTGCCGTCTACAATCTTAGCCCGGGTTGTTTCAGCATTCGCGATATTGGAGGAAATCACATCCATGCGAAGACGCTGTGCGGTTAAGGCGGAAGAACTAATCCCAAAACTATCACTGATATTCAAGTCCGATTATCTCCCTTCCACGACAGTGCGTTTCATTTTGATTAAATAGTTCAATTGTTCGATGTACGCATTGTATCTCAGCTGATTTTCGGCAAGTTTGGTCATTTCACTGTCGATATCGACATTATTCTGGTTGTTGTTCATTGCCGTACTCTGATCCACACTTACCACCGGCTCGGGAACCTCCGTCGTTGGTCCTATAACGAAATGCCTCACGTCCGTTCTTCTCCCTTGGAGTGCCGGCATATTACCGTTCATTTCCGCTTGCAGCATGCTTTCAAAGGACACGCTGGAGCGCTTAAAGTAAGGGGTGTCTACGTTCGCAATATTGTTAGCGATAACCCCTTGCCGGAGATTTGCGGCCTGGATGGCAGTCTCAAGCCTGTCAAATCCCAGTCCGTTCAACAACTGCACTTTAATTCCCCCCTTAGGCTCATTTGATCTTAATCATTAATGATTCTACAAACAATAAATAAATCCTCTTTTTTTGACAATTTTTTGCTAATTATGTCTTTCTTTTTGTCTTTCTAACGTCCTAACATGAAATTTGTTTAATAATGTCATATATCCTAAGTTTCATGGAGATTCGACATATTTACAATAAGAAAAAAGCCCTATCTTTCGATACTTTATCTCGTTTTTTGGTCAAAAATGAAATTTTTACATAATCATCGCCATTATCCAACAAAATCCAATAAGAAAGACCACCCGCCATTACGGCAAAGTGGCCTAATTTTCGTCAAAATTGTGAAAAACGGATTAGGTCCTTGAAAAACAAGGCCCTAACCCCACGTTCATGAATCTTTCTACAAAATAAATTGACTGAGGTCTCGATCCTGGGCAATATTTCCTAATTTCTCCCGCACATATTCCGGAGTAATGACCATTTTATCCAACGTCAGTTCCGGTGCTTCAAAGGAGAGATCCTCCAGGAGCTTCTCAAGGATCGTATGCAAGCGTCTGGCACCGATATTCTCGGTATTTGCATTCACCATGGCTGCAATACGAGCGATTTCATGGATTGCAGCGTCCGAGAATTCGATTTCCAGATCCTCTGTACGCAGCAATTCAATATACTGTTTCGTCAAGGCGTTCTCCGGTTCCGTTAAGATCGACACAAAGTCCTCCAGCGATAAACTGTCTAGCTCGACCCGGATCGGGAACCGCCCTTGAAGTTCAGGAATTAAGTCAGATGGCTTGGCAATATGGAAAGCTCCTGCCGCAATAAACAAAATATAATCTGTTTTGATGGGACCGTATTTTGTCATCACCGTCGAGCCTTCCACAATCGGCAAAATATCGCGTTGTACGCCTTCACGTGAGACGTCGGGACCCGAGCCCTGTCCCCGGCTGGCAACTTTATCGATTTCATCGATAAAGATGATCCCGGATTGCTCTGCCCGCGTGATCGCTTCCTGAATCAAATCATCCTGGTCGATCAGCTTCGCCGCCTCCTCCTGCGTCAACACTTTACGGGCTTCCTTGACCGTCAGCTTCCGCTTCTTGGTCCGTTTCGGCAAGAGACTGCCAAACATTTCCTGCATGTTCATGCCAAGCTGGTCGTTGCCCTGACCGGCAAACATATCCATCATCGTTGGCGTGTTGTCCTCAACTTCAACTTCCACGATGTCGTTCTCCATCTGACCGGACAACAATTTAAAGCGCACCTGACGCCGGCGCTCGGTCAGCGTACTGTCTTCCTCCGGCTGCTCCTGAGCGGTGGAGCCTGCTCCGTTAGCGCCCCCAAACAACATCTCGAACGGGTTACGAACGCCTTTGGCTTTATTTTCGGAAGGGACCAAGATCTGAACCAGACGTTCATTCGCAAGCTCCTCCGCTTTATCCTTCACCCTCTCGGTACGCTCGAGCTTGACGGTCCGGATCGCCGTTTCGATGAGATCACGTACCATCGACTCAACGTCCCGGCCTACATAACCAACTTCAGTGAATTTCGTGGCTTCCACCTTTACAAAAGGAGCACCAACCAGCTTGGCGAGACGACGAGCAATTTCCGTCTTCCCCACCCCGGTCGGCCCGATCATCAGGATGTTTTTAGGTACAATTTCATCCTGAACCTCCTCCGGGAGCAAGCTGCGCCGGTAACGGTTCCGTAGTGCAACAGCAACCGATTTTTTCGCTTGTTTCTGTCCTACGATGTATTTATCCAGTTCGGCTACGATTTGTCTTGGCGTTAAATTTTTTTCGGTCATGATTCGTCCCCCTGACACGATAGTATCAACGATACTCAAAGCTCCTCAACAATAATGTTGTTGTTCGTATATACGCAGATTTCCGAAGCGATCTGCAAGGATTCGCGGGCGATATCCTTCGCCTCCAACCCTGTAGCATGGCGTTTGAGCGCCCGCGCAGCCGACAGAGCAAAGTTCCCCCCTGACCCGATCGCCAGCACATCATCATCCGGTTCAATAATTTCCCCGCCGCCGGAAATCAGCAGCATCCCGGTTTTGTCCATGACGATCATCAAAGCCTCCAGCTTGCGCAACACGCGGTCCTGGCGCCAATCTTTGGCCAGTTCAACCGCTGCCCGCTGCAGGTTCCCCGAATGCTCTTCCAGTTTCCCCTCAAATTTCTCAAATAACGTGATGGCATCGGCGACCGAACCGGCAAAACCCGCAACCACTTGACCGCGGTACAACCGGCGGACTTTCTTGGCCGTTTGCTTCATCACGACGTTCTGACCAAACGTGACTTGCCCGTCACCGGCAATGGCGCCTTTGCCATTGTGGCGTACAGCGCAAATCGTTGTAGCGTGAAAAGATAGCTCCATGTGTTTGTTCGCCTTCCTCTCTTGTATGTTCTCAGCCCTTACGTTTTTCATCAATTCGAATTTACGCAGGAGGGACTGAGGCAATGGGTTCGTTTACTACGTATGATAATGGGCCAGTTCTATCATATGAACGTCCTTGATTTCAGCATAACCCGTTTACCCCCTAGATTGCAAAAAAACGGTGGATTAACCCAACCGTTCTTCTGCCATAAAGGATCGCAAGCTATTCAGCGCGCGCTGCGCGAGCGCTTCGTTTTTCTCTGCTTTTTTGCGGTAGCGGGTATCCAGCTTCGGAAACAGACCAAAGTTGGCGTTCATCGGCTGGAAGTGTTCGAAGTCTGCGGTGGTGATGTAACGCGCCATACTGCCCAGCGTTGTGTCCGCAGGGAAGACGATGCCCTCCTGGCCTGCGGCAGCTCGGGCTGCGTTAATCCCCGCAATCAGACCGGAAGCAGCGGACTCGACGTAACCTTCGACACCAGTCATCTGACCCGCGAAGAAGAGCGACGGCCGTGCCTTCAACTGATACGTTGGCATGAGCAGCTTCGGCGAGTTGATAAAGGTGTTACGGTGCATCACGCCGTACCGGACGAACTCGGCATTCTCCAGACCTGGAATCATCGAGAAGACGCGCTTCTGCTCGCCCCATTTCAAATGGGTCTGGAAGCCTACCAAATTGTACAACGTGCCGGCTGCATTATCCTGACGCAGCTGCACCACAGCATACGGGAGCTTGCCGGTGTGCGGGTTGACGAGACCAACCGGCTTCATCGGCCCAAACAGGGCCGTCTGCTTGCCGCGCCGCATCATCACCTCGATCGGCATACAGCCTTCGAAGTAAATCTCCTTCTCGAAGTCTTTCAGCTGAGCTACCTCCGCATGAATTAACGCATCATAGAAAGCGTCGAACTCCTCCTCCGTCATCGGGCAGTTCAAGTAGGCTGCTTCACCTTTGTCGTACCTGGAAGCCAGGTACACTTTGCTCATATCAATCGAATCTTTCTCCACAATCGGAGCGGCAGCATCATAAAAGTAAAAATAGTCCTCGCCGGTCAACTGCTTAATTTGCTCTGAAAGGGCAGGAGATGTCAGCGGCCCGGTGGCAATCACGACAATCCCGTCCTGCGGGATCTCCTTGATTTCCTCATTCACCACTTCAATCAATGGATGCTCTCTCAGCGTCCGGGTGATCTCCCCCGAGAACCCGTCCCGGTCAACGGCGAGCGCGCCGCCGGCCGGTACCGCATTGCGATCCGCCGCTCCCAGCACCAGCGAGTTTAGCATTCGCATCTCTTCTTTGAGAACGCCAACGGCGTTCGTTAACCCGTTGGCTCGCAAAGAGTTACTGCAGACCAACTCGGCAAATTTATCGGTATGATGCGCCGGCGTCTTCACAACCGGGCGCATTTCGTACAACACCACGGGGATGCCGCGGCTCGCGATTTGCCATGCCGCTTCACTGCCGGCCAATCCCGCGCCGATGACCGTTACTTTATTCGTCATGTTCATGTCCCCCTACTAAATCTCATGCTGAATTTCTTAGCTGTCTCAGAACCCGCACAAACGGCGGGCTCAACTTATTCATCTGTTTCGTCGTTTTCTTCAATGGCTTCTACGTAGTCACAGGAGGTACATTGCAGCTTCCCGCCTTGCTTATTTCGCTTCTCTACGAGCATTGAACCACATTTTGGACAAGGCTTTGGTGAAGGCTTATCCCACGAAACAAAATCGCATTCCGGATAACGGTCGCAGCCATAGAAGACCCGTCCCTTTTTACTCCGGCGTTCGACCACATGCCCTTCCTTACATTTCGGACAGGTGACACCGATGTCCTTAACGATCGGTTTCGTATTCCGGCATTCCGGGAACCCCGAGCAAGCCAAAAACTTCCCGAAACGTCCCAATTTATAGACCATCGGTCTTCCGCATTTTTCACAAATCTCATCGGAGACTTCGTCTTCGATTTCGACTTCCTTCATTTCCTCTTCGGCAACCCGAAGACGTTTCTCAAACGATTTATAAAACTCGCTCAGCACTCTTACCCAATCCTCGGAGCCTTCCTCAACATGGTCCAGGTCCTCCTCCATATGGGCGGTAAACTCCACATCGAGGATTTCCGGGAAGAATTGCTCCGTCTGTTCGATGAGAAGCTCGCCTAACTCGGTAGGGACGAACTTCTTGTCCTCAATCGCCACGTAGCCGCGCTTTTGAATGGTTTCTAGGGTTGGCGCGTACGTACTAGGGCGTCCAATGCCGAGCTCCTCCAGTGTTTTGACCAAACGCGCCTCCGTATAACGAGGCGGGGGTTGGGTAAAATGCTGCTTCGGTTCGATCGACTCTTTCGCCAGCTCTTCCCCTTTCTCCAGGGGCGGTAAAAACTTGTCGTCCTCATTGGCATTTCCATCGTCGTTACCTTCCACATACACCTTCATAAAGCCAGGGAAGCGGATCTTCGACCCAACCGCACGGAACGTCGCTTCGCCGGCGGCAATATCCACCGACATCGTGTCCAGCACGGCAGACGTCATTTGGCTGGCCATAAAACGGTCCCAAATCAATTTATACAGCCGATACTGATCACGGGTAGTAAACTCTTTCACCGATTCCGGATCACGCATCGACGATGTCGGACGGATCGCTTCATGAGCATCCTGGGCACTAGCGGCTTTCTTGGAATACTGCCGCGGCGTTTCAGGGGCGTAAGCTTCACCGAATTTCTCCAGGATATATTGCTTTGCTTCCTCTTGGGCTGAAGTGGCGATCCGCGTCGAGTCTGTACGCATGTAAGTGATCAGACCGACGGTCCCTTCTTTGCCGAGGTCAACCCCCTCATACAGCTGCTGGGCGATCGACATCGTTTTGGCTGCCCGGAAATTCAGCTTGCGCGCAGCCTCCTGCTGTAGGGAGCTGGTTGTAAACGGCGCCGCCGGATGGCGGAGACGTTCCTTCTCCTTCACATCGACCACGCTGAATTTGGCCTTCTCGATCGATTTCAGAATTTCCTGTACCTGCTGTTCGTTCTTTAGCTCGATCTTCTCACCTTTGTACTGGTGAAACTTCGCTTCGAACGAAGAGGCTCCCGTCTTCAGCTTCGCCGTAATACTCCAGTATTCTTCCGGAACAAATTCAGAGATTTCGTTCTCCCGGTCCAAGATGATTTTCACCGCTACGGATTGCACGCGGCCAAATGACAACCCTTTTTTGATCTTCTTCCACAGCAGCGGGCTGACTTTATAACCAACCAGCCGATCCAAAATCCGTCTGGCTTGCTGCGCGTTCACCAGATCCATATTGATGGGGCGCGGATTTTTGAAGGCGTCTCTAACCGCTTGCTTCGTAATTTCATTAAATACGACGCGGCATGTATCCTTCTCATCCACGTCCAGCACATGGGCCAGATGCCAGGCAATCGCTTCTCCTTCGCGATCGGGGTCGGCTGCCAGATAGATTTTTTTTACTTTTTTGCTGGCATCCTTTAATTCTTTTAATACAGAACCCTTCCCACGGATTGTAATATACTTCGGACTGAAGTCGTTCTCTACTTCAACCCCAATTTGGCTCTTGGGCAAATCGCGAACATGACCCATTGAGGCTTTCACGATGTATTTGCTGCCTAAGTATTTGCCAATCGTTTTCGCCTTGGCAGGCGATTCCACGATGACGAGTGAATCCGCCACAGGTTCGTCCTCCTCTCAAACAATACGAAACTCTAAAACTGGTGTTCCTTGTATTCAGGTAAAATACTCATATAGTCATATATTCAAGCCACTCTCGGTTAGGAATGGACTATATTAGCTGGTATACTGAGCCGGGGAGTTGAACCGCCGTTTTTTTCATGATTAAAGATAACAGAACTGAATGTAAATGTCCAAAATCCCACCCGGTTTGTACGAGCAGATCATCAAAACTCGTGATGCCCTGCTCCAACATATGGTATATGCGGCGCTCCTCATCTGTCAACTTGTTTCCTGTTACCGCTTCCTTTTTCGTCTCCTCCGCGACAGGCAATAAGGCCTGATATTCCTCCCAAATATCCTTGGCTTCGGTGACGAGTTTGGCTCCCTGCTTCAAAAGCGACAGGGTTCCCTGACTCTTCGGCGACGTAATTGGCCCAGGGACTGCAAACAGGTCACGATTCGCATCCAGCGTCTCATCCGCCGTGATCAAGGACCCGCTGCGAGCGTCGGCCTCTACAACCACCGTACCATAAGAAATTCCCGCAATGATCCGATTGCGCTGCGGGAACATCCCAGGGTGACCAGGGGTACCGATCGGATATTCCGAGATGACCAGCCCTTGCTCGGCGATTCGTCGATACATGGAGGCATGCTCCGGTGGATAAGCTACGTCAATCGCCGTACCTAATACGGCGATGGTACTTCCTCCTGCCTGTAAAGCCGCTTCATGGCAAACCCCGTCAATCCCGCGGGCCATCCCGCTCACAATCGTTACTCCGAAGGAGCTAAGGTCAGCGGCTAAGGCGGCTCCTACCTTTCGACCATAGGCGGTTGGCGTCCGCGTACCTACCATCGCGATATTAAGACCGTTCAGCAACCTAGTATCACCCAGTGAATACAAAACCCATGGCGGCTGAGCGGTCTCCTTCATTAAAATAGGATACTCCAAATCCAGCCTTGTAATCACCTGTATCCCTTTACCTTCATACTGTTCCATTTGGGCCTCAATCCAGTCCCATGTGAACCGCTCCGACAGCCGAAGTGACAGCCCTGGGCCCAGTCCCCGCTTCCTCCAATCCGCTGCCGTAAACTCGATGGCATGCTCCCAGTCCTCATCATATGCAACGATTTGCTGCAGCGTTTTCCAGCCTACCCCGGGGAATTCATGTAATCCCGCGAGTACCCATTTCTTCTCCACAACGAATCCCTCCTTGAAAAATAAAAAAAGCAACCTCCTCGAGCCATGTATGGCTAAGAAGGTTGCTTACCTTTGGGTATGATTATATCAAAAATAGCTTATCGTGTCGTGCACAATTCTAAAAGGCCGCGTTCTTCCAGAACACTGACCAGTGTTGCGCCCATCTCCGATGGGGTCGGCGCGACTTTAATGCCGCAGGACTCCAGCTTCGCGATTTTTTCCTTCGCCGTTCCTTTCCCGCCGGAAATAATCGCACCGGCATGACCCATCCGTTTCCCTGGAGGAGCCGTCACACCGCCGATAAAGCCGACGACAGGCTTCGTCATATTTTTTTGGATCCATTCGGCGGCTTCTTCTTCAGCGGTTCCGCCGATTTCCCCGATCATGATCACGGCATGCGTGTTGTCATCGTCATTAAACCGGCGCAAAATATCAATAAACTCCGAGCCCTTCACCGGATCGCCGCCGATACCAACCGCCGAAGATTGTCCGATGCCGCGAGTCGTCAATTGATGCACCGCTTCATACGTCAACGTGCCGCTGCGCGACACGACGCCGACATGACCAGGCAAATGGATATAGCCCGGCATAATGCCAATTTTGCATTCGCCTGGAGTAATGACGCCTGGGCAGTTTGGACCGATCAGCACGGTCTTTTTCCCTTCCATATAACGCTTCACCTTCACCATATCGAGGACCGGAATTCCCTCGGTGATGCAGATGACCAGATCCAATTCCGCTTCTACGGCTTCCAGGATCGAATCGGCTGCAAATGCCGGCGGTACGTAAATCACGCTGGCAGTAGCCCCCGTCGCTTCCTTCGCTTCGCGAACCGTGTTGAACACCGGCAGGCTGACGGTTTCGCCGTTCTCCAACGTAATATCTACCTTCGTGCCGCCTTTGCCTGGAGACGTTCCCCCGACCATTTGCGTGCCGTAGTCAAGCGCTCCTTTGGCGTGGAACAATGCGGTTTTCCCGGTAATTCCCTGGGTGATGACCTTCGTATTCTTATCGACCAAAATACTCATATTTCGAGCCTCCCCTTATGGATAGGTGATTGCAATGTGAGGTACCACTCTAAATTACGAAACGAGCGAAACGATCTTCTGAGCGCCATCTGCCATCGAGTCGGCCGAAACAATTGCCAGACCCGATTCAGCAAGAATCTGCTTGCCAAGATCAACGTTCGTACCCTCAAGGCGCACAACGAGCGGACGGTCCAAACCAACCTGCTTCGCGGCTTCCACGATCCCTGAAGCAATCACATCGCATTTCATGATGCCGCCAAAAATATTTACAAAAATCCCTTTCACCTTAGCGTCCGACAAAATAATTTTAAAGGCTTCCGTGACCTTCTCTGCCGTCGCACCTCCCCCAACATCGAGGAAGTTCGCCGGGTCTCCGCCATAATATTTAATGATGTCCATCGTCGCCATCGCCAGACCGGCCCCGTTCACCATGCAGCCGATGTTCCCATCAAGCGCAATGTAGCTGAGGTCGTACTTCGAAGCTTCAATCTCCTTCTCGTCCTCTTCTTCCAAGTCACGCAACGCCAAAATGTCCTTATGACGGAACAGCGCATTGGAATCGAAATTCAGCTTCGCATCCAGCGCCAGGACGTTGCCATCTCCAGTGACGACAAGCGGATTAATCTCCGCGATGGAGCAATCTTTGTCCACAAAAGCTTCATACAAAGCCATCATAAATTGCGTGGCTTTGCCTACTAGTTCATTTGGAATATTAATGGAGTAAGCCAATCTGCGGGCCTGGAACGACGTCAAGCCAATAGCCGGATCAATCACTTCTTTGAAAATTTTCTCCGGAGTTGCGGCTGCCACTTCTTCAATTTCCGTCCCGCCTTCCTCAGAGGCCATCATCGTCACGCGGCCTGTACCACGGTCCACGACAACGCCAACGTAATACTCCTTCTTGATATCGCAGCCTTGCTCGATTAAGAGGCGTTTAACCTCTTTCCCCTCTGGTCCCGTTTGATGGGTGACCAGTACCTTGCCGAGGAGTTCCTGAGCATAGGTTCTCACCTCATCCAAGCTTTTGGCCACTTTGACGCCGCCGGCTTTACCGCGGCCCCCGGCATGAATTTGCGCCTTGACCACGACAACCGAGGTCCCCAGCGCTTGAGCCGCTTCGACAGCTTCCTCGACCGTAAACGCCACGCGTCCTTCAGGAACGGCCACACCGTACTGCTTTAGGACTTCTTTTCCTTGATACTCATGGATATTCATGCGTAAAATCCTCCTATCAACAGGCGGTATTTTAGAGGGTCCAAAACCTGCGGCTTGTGGTCCCCCTTCTCGAAAATATCAGCTGAAACCCAGATTATTGTACCACTTTTTTGAAACGCTTTCCTCAAAAAGTTCATCATTTATACACAACTTTTTTATATCATTTTCATCTCAAAGTGAGATGAATACTTGACGCAGCTGGGGAGAAAGTCCGAAGTTCTATAAACCGCTTTCAAAGTATCAAGGAGTTGCAGGGTCAAGAAAAATTCATGCGAATCGGTTTAGCTTAACAACGACATATTTTTCACATGCATCTCATCATGAGATGAATTTCGACGAACATCAGCAATTTCTTGAAATATTGTAAGTTGTGAAAAAATTGCTTGTCAGTTTTCTTCTCTCTTCCATCCGATTGGAACCCAAACCCTCAACTTGACAATCATTAACGTTCGTCCTAGAATACGTGTAGCTAAATGAATAGGGAAAATAAGGAAGCACCTTTTTCCAATTCGGACCTTGCCGAAGCAAGGCACAAATCGATAGGAATGAGGTGTTTTTTGTTATGTACGGTAAATTGCACAGCGCGTGTTTGTACGGGATTGACGGTGTAATCATCGAGGTCGAGGTTGATTTATCCAGCGGCATTCCGCAAACGAACATCGTCGGATTGCCAGATTCGGCCGTTCGCGAAGCGATTGACCGGGTCCGGGCAGCAATCAAAAACTGCGGCTATCGCTTTCCGCTTCAGCGCGTAACGATTAATCTAGCGCCGGCGGACCTGCGCAAGGAAGGCTCGGCCTTCGATCTGGCCATTGCACTGGCGATATTAGCGGCTAGTGACCAGGTGAGATTGCCGCCGGAGGAGCGCTTGTTGATCATCGGAGAGCTGTCGCTGGACGGCACGCTGCGTCCGGTACCCGGCGTTCTGTCCATGGTGGATCGGGCACGACGCGACGGCTTCACAGCCGTGCTGCTCCCGCAGAATAATGCCGAAGAAGCACTGCTGCTTGGCGGCATTCGAGTCTATGCGCTCAGTCATTTGCGCGAGCTTGCTCCTCCTTCTCCCGAAGCCAAGGACCCAGAGGCTGCCCATGCGTTGCCATTGCACTCCACCCACGAGCAAGATGGGCAGGCTCCGCTTATCCTTCAAACATTAAACCATCTTGAGAAAAAGACGGAAGGCCCGGGGACAGCGGCACCGCTTCCTCCCCTGCTCGACTACAGCGATGTAATTGGTCAGCGGCAAATTAAGCGGGCGCTGGTCATCGCCGCCGCCGGGTTCCATAATATCGTGCTGATCGGGCCGCCCGGCACCGGTAAGACGATGCTGGTACAGCGATTGCCATCCATCCTGCCGCCCTTAACGCTGGAAGAATCGTTAGAGGTTACGAAAATCTACAGCTCTGCCGGTAAGTTGAACGACTCCGGGCAAGGGCTGATCCAGCGCCGTCCCTTCCGCTCGCCGCACCATACGATATCTGCCGGCGGCCTGATTGGAGGAGGTGGGATCCCGAAGCCGGGGGAAGTGAGCCTCGCTCACCATGGCGTATTGTTTCTTGACGAGCTGCCGGAGTTTTCGAGGAATGTGCTGGAGGTACTGCGTCAGCCGCTGGAAGATCGCGTCGTCACCATCAGCCGCTCCCGGGCTTCGTTCACGTTCCCTGCTCATTTCCTGCTAGCCGGGTCGTTAAATCCGTGTCCGTGCGGCTACCTCGGGGCCGAACCTCCGCTGCCCGCCTGCACCTGCTCGCCTTGGCGAATCGCCCAATACCGCGAAAAAATATCCGGCCCTTTATTGGACCGGATTGATATGCAGGTGGAGGTGCCTCGCCCGCAGCGTTGGCAGGACGATCCGCAGCCGCTGGATTCCGCGGCGATGCGGGAGCAAGTGATGGCAGCCGAACGGATTCAACAGGAACGCTATCGCGGCTGCCGGATCTCCCGGAACAGCGAGCTGTCCGGCAGCCTGCTGCGTCGATTTGCCCCGCTAGACCGTGATGCGACCAAGCTGCTGCAGGATTGTTTTGCCACGCTGGGGCTGAGCATGCGGGCGTATGACCGGATCATTAAACTGTCCCGAACAATTGCCGATCTGGAAGGAGAAGCTGATATCCGCGCCGAGCATGTCGCCGAAGCGATCCAATACCGGCAGCTGGACCGGCGGCATGAAGTTGCGGGATGAAGCTCCTCGCCGTCAGAAAGCGGCTAGAATATGCTCCAGCGCGATCGTATCGCCATACCCAAACGTTACCGCGATGACATCAAAGCGAAGGTTGGCGTCCGATTGACCCGTACGATGCAAATAAACCGCGGCTGTATCACGAACCTGCTTGATTTTGCGGGCATTCACCGATTCCGCCGGCGTGCCGAAAGCCGCAGCCTGCTGGCTGCGGCTTCGGACTTCTACGATCACGAGAACGTCTCGCTTCCTGGCAATGATGTCGAGTTCTCCGCTGCGGCAGCGCCAATTTCGCTCAAGAATCGTGTATCCCTGTGAAATCAGATGCTCGCAAGCGGCCTGTTCCGCTTTCCGGCCGCGTTCTTTGCGGCCATCTCCTCTTCGCCCATTGATGCCAAGGTTACTCAAAGAACAACCCTCTTTCCACCATTTTATCCGATCGATAAATAAAGGTCAGAATTTCGGCAACCAGGTCATACAGTTCGGTGGGAATCTGTTGATCCAGATCCAGCTTGGACAACACCTCAACCAACGCAGCATCTTCCTGGATTGGGATCCCGTGCTCCAGTGCCGCGTCGAGGATCCGGTCGGCGATAAGCCCCTTGCCTTTGGCCACAACGACCGGGGCCTCTCCCTGGCCGGGATCGTATTTCAAGGCGACCGCTTTTTTGAAAGCCAAGCTGGGCGCTTGCGGTTTCTCCTTCATACGCGGTAATCCACTCCTTTGTATACGCTAGGCGCATAAGACATCGGCTGGCTGAAATCCGCTTCGTTGCTTTCCTCCCCCTCCGGCTTGATCAAAGGCTCCGCCTTGAGCGACAAGAGCCGATAGCCCGCCTTCTCCAACGCCGTACTCACTTCTTCCTGGCGGGATTCCAAAAAGGCTCCGGTCGTTTCCTTTTCGCTGTAGATTTTGAGCAGCACCTTCTTGTCGGCGACCTGTACGTCGACCATGATTTGCCCCAGCGTCTTCATCTGCAAATCGAACCATAACCGGCAATTGGCCGGATCCAGTTCGCCTTTGCGTCCGCGCCGCGACTCGATGTGCACGGCGGCGGTTTGCCGTCCGTCCGGACCGATCAAGGGCAGGAACATCGTCACCTGCGCAAACGGCGCGGTCCGGTCGGTATTGAGCAGCAGCTGCTGCCCGGTCAGCTGCTGTACGAGCTGGCGCGCCGCCTCCTGGAGCGGCGCGGGCAGCTCGTCTGAGGCCATCACCTGCAGGAGAAGGCCTTTCAGCGTCTCGTGCGCAGCCGTGCTCGCCGCCGTCACGTTGCTGCCGCTGCGCACGGCTGCGGCTGTGGCTTCGGCGCCAAGCGGCTGCGCTTTCCCGGGCGGGAGCTCCGCCTCGCCCGGGGCCGCTCCGCCCGCCGCTGCCGCATGGCGCAGCGGCGCTGGCGCCGCCTCCGGCGCGGCCGCAGGCCCGCTGCCGGGCACCTGGCCGCCGGGCGCCTCCGCGCCCCCGGCGGCGGCCCGCGCCGAAGCGCCGGCCGCCGGCGCGGTCGCGCGCAGCGCCTGCTGCTCGTGCTCCGCACCGAGCAGCTTCAGCACGCGCCCCACCCACGGCTCCGCCGCGAGGGTGGGGCGCGTGCGTGCCGCCGGCGAAGGCCCTGCGGGCCCTTCGCCTTGCGGCGCGGCCGCCGCCGGGCCCTTGCCATCGGCGGCGGCGCCTCCTGCCGGGCCGGCCATAGCGCGGCCCGGCAGGTCCGTGCCCTCCGGAAGCACGGACGATTGCAGCTCCGCCAGCACCGCTTGCAGCTTCGCGACCAGCGCTCCGCCCGGTGCACTTGCGGCTTGCTGTCCCTGCAGCCCCGGCTGCGGGGATTGCGGCCCGCCCGAGGCAACCGCAAAAGCGCCCTGCCGGGCTAACTGCACCAACCCAGCTGCCTGATTTGGCTGGGCTCCTCCGCCGCTCGGCAGCGTCCCTGCTTGTGCTGCTCCCCAGGCGGCCGTCCCGGCATTCGACCCGGGCGCTGGAGAAGCGGTGCCCCCCGCAAGCAAGGGGGATGCCGTTTGCCCCGTCTGAGCCGATGAGCCAGCCGCCGAGCCTGAGCCGGTATGTCCTCCGTTTCCGGTCATGTCCGGCCCCGCTTGGCGCAAAAAGCCGGCGATCTGCTCCTCCAGCGAGGACAGCAGGACGTGCAGCGGAGGTCCAAAAACAGCTTGGTGCAACCCCGCTACCGTTTCACCGGTGATCGGAAGCCCCCGTCCAAAAGCAATGCCGGCCGCCTGAATCCACTCCGACAGCGGCACTCCAGCCGGCTTTAGCCCGGAGACCTGCTGCAGGAGCGACAAATTTTCCCGCGTTAACGGAATTCCGCTTTTCTGCATCATCTGCAGGAATTCCCGGTTCGCCGGCGTATTCTCAAGTCCCAGCGATTCGAGCGCCTTAGCAAGAGAAGCGGGAGACAGGACGGTCCCCGGGTCCGAGGAAATTGGCTTCAAGACCGCTAAACCGTCCTTCGATTCCGGCTGCACCTGCAGAAGCGTTGTTTCCCCCGGGCGCATCGGCGTCTCTAAGGCAGCGTGAAGCTTCACGCCCTGGACCTGAATGACGGCCACTTGCCCATCGTCAGAGACGGACAAGACCGTGCCGCGGACCACCTGCCCCGTCTTGAGTTCCAGCGATTTCGGCTCCCCGGAACGAACGTCCCCCATCAAACTGCGCAGCAGCGGTCCGATATTCATAAGCTCCCCCCTTTGATTTCGTTTAGGATATGGAAAACCCGCCTCGATCGAGAGCGGGTAAGGAATGCCAGTTAAAACAACGTTTGTTCTTCCACGAACAAATTGCGCATAAAGCTCTTGCGATGCATCGGCGTTGGCCCCAATGCAAGTAGCTGTTCGCGGTGCAGCTTGGTTGCATAACCTTTATGTACGGCGATTCCGTATTCGGGATAACGTGCATCCCATTCGCCCTGGCACAAACGGTCCCGAGTCACCTTGGCAACGATCGAAGCGGCCGCGATCGACTGACTGGTGGCATCCCCTTTGATCACTGAAAGTTGGGGAATGGGCACATCCACCTTCTCTGCATCGATGAGCAGAAAATCCGGCTGAATCGTCAGCTGCTCGACCGCCTGCTTCATCGCCCGCCTTGTTGCCTGCTTAATATTGATTTGGTCAATTGTAGCCGCATCCACAAATCCGATCCCCACGGCAATCGCCTGCTCCATAATGAGATCAAACAGCTTCTCCCGCTTCTTGGCGCTTAATTTCTTCGAATCGTTCACATCTTCCAGCACGAGTCCTTGCGGCAAAATGACCGCAGCGGCAACCACATCTCCAAACAAGCAGCCTCTGCCCACTTCATCGATCCCCGCAATATGCGAATATCCCGCTTGCCAATACTCGCGCTCATATTTTAATAAATCTTCCATAATGCCTCCCTTTACTCGCGAAACTCCCCCCGTGGTGAGCTGTTCTATGTTGTTCTCTTTCTCTAGATGCGAAAATGAGGGTTCCACGCCTGGAGCGCATCCATCATCCTATCGGTTTCATCTATGTTTTACGATGCTTCCCTTATTTTATCGGCAATCCTATTTCGATTCTACAGCCTTTCGCTAAAAAAACAAGCCGCCGACAATCTGAAGTAGAAACTTCAAACTGCCAGCGGCATGCATTTATTAATAGGGGGATTCTAACGAATATCGGCCCAGCTTGCCGGCTCTCAATTCGCGAAGCAATATCCCCGATGCTTTCTCCAAATCCACGCGTCCACCGCTGATAAGGCAACCGCGTTTTCGCCCCACTGCTTCCATGATCGCAACGATTTCGTCCGGATCGTCGAAGTCTCTCGGCGGTTGATCCAGTTCAAACCGTTCTTTGAACGGTTCCCAGTAATACCGAACTAAATATTTTACGGCAAAAAAAGCGATGTCTTCCACATTCAAAATCTCTTCGCGGATCGCTCCGGTTACAGCCAGTCGGTAGCCGACGTTCTGATCTTCAAACTTCGGCCACAAAATGCCCGGCGTGTCGAGCAACTCCATCTCCGTCCCTACCTTAATCCATTGCTGACCTTTAGTGACGCCGGGTCTGTCGCCGGTCGCCGCAATTTTACGACCCGCTAAACCATTAATCAGCGTGGATTTCCCGACATTTGGGATTCCGACAATTAAAGCGCGAACCGCCCGAGGTTTGATACCTTTGGCGATTTGCTTCTCGATCCGCTCCTTCAGCAGCTCCTTGGCCAAGCGGGGAATTTCCTTTAGGCCTTGCCCGCTTGCCGCGTCGGCTTCAACGGCCAGATGCCCTTCTTCCTTAAAATAAGCGATCCACTGCCGCGTCACCGCAGGATCGGCCAAATCGGATTTATTCAAAACAATCAAGCGCGGCTTGCCTTGCAAAATCTCATCGATCATCGGATTTCGGCTCGACAGAGGCAACCTCGCGTCAAGGAGCTCGATGACCACATCGATCAGCTTCAGCTTCTCTTGGATTTGCCGGCGTGCCTTGGTCATGTGGCCGGGAAACCATTGAATTGTCATATACCTTCACCTCACTGTCCCAAGAACGCGCCTTCTCTCACGTTTCTCCCATTCTACTTTCCCAGCATCTAGTGCCGGATCAACTTCAGGTCCGACAGCGGCCAGAACACCAAATCTGCCCGACCTACGATGTCTTTATATGGTACGTAACCGATCCGTCGGCTGTCCGTACTATTCGAGCGGTTATCCCCCAGTACAAATACGTATCCTTCCGGCACCGTTCCATCCGGAACCAGCTCGTTCGGAAAATTCGCCTCCGTATTGTACAGCTCGTTATTATTATGCTTCTCTACCACAACATCTTTAATGTATGTTTCATCTACAACCTTCCCGTTGACCGTCACCGTATCCCCTTCCACTTGGACGGTATCTCCAGGGACGCCGATGACCCGTTTGATGAAATCCCGGCCTTCCGACGGAACGTGGAAAACAATGACTTCACCGTGTTTTGGAGCGCGGATATCGTAAATGATCTTGTTAACGATGATCCGTTCCCCCGTATGAAAGTTTGGTTGCATCGACGGGCCGTCGACAATAAACGGAGCAAAGAAAAGCCAACGAATCAGGAGAACCAACACAATGGCGATGGCGATAGCTTTCAGCCACTCCAACGCCTCGCTTTTTTCCTTCTTGCCCGCAGGCGGCGTTTGCACCGCTCCTGGCCCGTCTGGCGACTGCTCCACCCGTCCGGAAGACGGCGAAACCTCCGGATAACCCTGACGTTCATGCTTCTCCATGGATCGTGACCTCTCCTTATCTCATAAAATATGTACTGGAGGTAGTGAATCTCGAAACTTCCCGAAGAAAAAGCAAAGGGGCTTGATTGGATACAAGCCCCCTCTTCGTTAACGGAAAATTAACGACGTACTTCTTTAATTCTCGCTGCTTTACCGCGAAGTTCACGAAGATAATACAACTTCGCACGACGCACTTTACCACGGCGAGCCACTTCGATTTTATCGATTTTCGGGGAATGAAGCGGGAAAGTTCTTTCCACGCCTACACCGTTCGAAATTTTACGAACCGTAAAAGTTTCGCTAATTCCGCCGCCACGACGCTTAATCACAACACCTTCGAACAATTGGACACGTTCACGAGATCCCTCGATAACCTTAACGTACACTTTCAAAGTGTCACCAGGACGAAAGCTCGGAATATCCTTGCGAAGCTGTTCTTGCGTAATCGCTTGTACGATATTCATCTAGGACTCCCTCCTTCCACTCAGGTGTTCATGCCTCTTCCAAAGAACCTCTTGTTCTTCTTCATCATCCGCAGCGGACCACCGAATTCACAACAAATTGAATTGTACCATAATCTCATAGGCTTCGCAAGAAAAATATAAGGTTAACAAGGCAAGGGTTATCAGGGGATATCCTTAAATTTATCCTATCCGAATTTGAACAAAAAAATGCCTCCAATCCCTTGGAGGCGAACGTTTTAACCTTAAATTAAAGCAATCGCCAAGAGCGTAAACAGGCTCAGCGTCAAAATTTCGTCGGCCGCTCCATAAGGACCGTACCCGTAGCCACCATAGTAGGGCGGATAAAATGCCGAGATTTGAGCCCGGCCTTTTCCCGATTTTTTTAAATATACGTTGTACCGGTCAACCTTCACAATCGTGCCTTCGTGTACAGCCCCATCACGGGTTAAAATCCGAACACGCTTCCCCATGCATTGTAAGCAATTATAATATATCTCTTCCATTCCCTTGTTCCCCTTCCTTATGCAAGCTAATGCATAGTATGAGAACAGTGGACGAACGGTATGGGCGACTAACGGTTTGAGGCAACTGTCTTGATAGCTTGCGCGGGATAAAAAAGGAACAGGCAAAATTCAATTGAAATTTGCCTGTTCCTTCGGTTGGCTAAAGATCGGAGTAGCGGGATTCGAACCCACGGCCTCACCCACCCCAAGGGTGCGCGCTACCTGACTGCGCCATACCCCGATAATCACATATAAAGGTTAACGATTTGCCGTTCAACGTTAACCGGATGTCAATCGCGTATTACCATTATAAGCGATAGCCGCGCACGCTCGCAAGAGTTTAGATGCAAGCCTAAGACCTATTCTCTCTCTATTAGGGCTAGTCCCTTTGTCTGATCACCTCCCCGTAAAATAACCCACAAAACCTATATCATTAGATAAGCTTCTATGTAATATTTTTAAAGGACGATAAACGATAGGAGGAAACTTCTCATGAAAAAAATCGTACTCGCGGTTGCAGCTAGCGCCTTAATCGGTACGGCATCCGTGGCAGGGGCAGCCCCTGCAGTAAAAACGGTCAAAGCGACCATCAAATACTTCAATTACGTGGTGAATGGGCAAACCAAGCTGACCGCGGATGCGCTGGTCTTTAATGGAACGACTTATGTCCCGATTCGTGAAGCCGCAAGCTTGTTTAATTACAGCACAACCTACGATGGTGCGACCAAAACGATTTCGTTCAGTTCAAAGAAGGAATGGATCACCTTATCCGATCTGATCGCTGCAAACCCGCGCCTTTCCGCTTCGCAATCTGAAGATACCGCCAATGTATACGTTGTTCGCGCGGGAGGCGAAACCGCATTTAGCCTTAATGCCGCAAACCTTAAGGATGGAGAAACGACTTCTGTCGTTACGAACAAGTCTCATTTGATCACTGTTAAGAAAGAGCTGGGGTCGATTGTGTTAAGCAAAAAAGACGTCATCGCCGCCGGATATATCGTCGAATCATTCGAATAAGCAAAACCCTCGGTAAATCTACCGGGGGTTTTTGGTTTTGATGTAGGATAACAAATCGTAACCACTTTTTTAGAGAGAGCAAATAAAATAGATCTATTAGAGAAAATAGGAGTTTGTGGAGAAATGAGCAGAAGATTAGCAAGATATGTACTATTTTTCGCAGCAATTTCGATTCTAGTGTATTCGGTCGCAGTGACCCACCCGAATACGGTTTTGGCCCGTAAGGCTTGCACCTCATGGGATATGGTGAAAACGAAGGTGTTTACTTCAAGCCATACGAAGCATGAGGAATATCCAACCCTGCCGATGGACTTTGCGGTTGCCCCAGGCACCGCCGAACAAGTGCCCGTACTGATGTATCATTACATCACTCCAAAGCAATACAATCAAGAGCCTGGCAACAAGTCGATTATCAATCTTGAGGCTTTTGAAGCTGAGATGGCCTATCTGCATGAGCAAGGGTATTATACAGCCTCTTTAAGCGAACTTGAACAATACGTCAGAGGGCAGATCTCCCTGCCGGCCAAGAGCGTGGTCATTACCTTCGATGACGGCTATCAAAATAACTATATTTATGCTTATCCCATTCTCAAAAACTATGGATTCAAAGCAGCTATCTTTGTCATCGGCAGTAAAATCGAGGCAGAAACCCAAACCTTCGATCCGACGAAGAAAACATATCTTTCAAAAGAAGAAATCCACGCGGCGCGCGATGTATTCGAGTTCCACAGCCACACGTATAATTTGCATTACAAAGGCTTCCAAAAATGCGGAGTTCCGTCATCCGCAGGGCTAGACTCTAAGTTAATTCAGGCCGATATCGACAAGATGAAAGAAACCGGGGTTGACTCTCCGTACTTTGCATACCCGTATGGCGAGAAATCCCGGCAGATGATCTATGAGCTGCAGGAGAACGGCTACCGCATGGCTTTCACCGTTCGCCAAGGCTTTGTCAAGCCCGGTGACCGGCTAATGGCTTTGAACCGCTTGACGGTCACATCGGACACAGACATGGAGAAGTTACTTACTCCTTCTCTTTCGGATGACTAGCTTTGATTTCTTCGAGCCAACGCAATTCCTTGGGAGATAACTCCACCTTTTCGAGCAGATCGGGCCGTCGTTCCCACGTCCGCCGTAACGCTTCCTTGCGCCGCCATTCATCGACATTGGCATGATGTCCACTGAGCAGAATATCTGGCACTCTCCATCCGCGAAACTCAACCGGGCGTGTGTAATGCGGATATTCCAGCAACCCGGTGCTAAACGAATCGGTGATCGCGCTTGTTTCATTGCCTAACACCCCAGGCAACAGGCGCGTCACGCTGTCGATGACCACCATCGCTGGCAGCTCGCCCCCGGTCAGTACATAATCGCCAATCGATAACTCGTCGGTGACCAAGTGTTGGCGAATCCGTTCATCGTAACCTTCATAATGCCCGCAAATAAAAATCAAGTGATCTTCCTGGGCTAATTCTTCCGCCTTCTTCTGCGTAAACGTCTCGCCTTGCGGACACATCAAGATAATGCGGGGCGGGCGAACGGAAGGGTTAGCCGCCAGGTCGGGTTCTGCGGCAACTGCCGGATGTTCCGCCGAATCTCCGGTATCCCCATCAACCTGCCGTCCAAGCAAATCTTCAACCGCACGAAAAATCGGCTCCGGTTTCAGCACCATGCCCCCGCCGCCGCCATAAGGCGTATCATCAACGGTTCCATGTTTATTGCCTGCATAGTCCCGGAAGTTAATGGCGTTGAAGGACACAATCCCCTTGTCCTGAGCTTTGCCGAGGATGCTGCTGCCAAATACGCCGGCGAACATTTCAGGAAACAAGGTCAACACATCCACGCGCATCCTACAACAGTCCTTCCATCATATGCACTGTAATGATTTTCTCCTTCACATTGACGTCCAACACCACGTCATCAATGACCGGAAGCAGCAGCTGCTTGCCATTTGGCAGCTTGGCAACCCATACATCATTCGCGCCGGGCCGCAGAATCTCCACGATTTCACCCAGCTCTTCCCCCTCATCGGAAACCACGCTGCAGCCGATGATTTCATGGAAATAATATTCGTTCTCCGGAAGCTCAACCGATTCCGCCTTGCTCACCTTCAAGTCGCGGCCTTTAAACCGTTCCACATCGTTGATATTGGAGAATTCGGCAAATTTAACAATATACATCTGTTTGTACGGCCGCGCCGATTGCACGGTGACCTCCAGCCGTTCCCCCGTTTCGGGATGAACAATCAGAAGCCGGCTCTTCGGTGCGAAGCGCACCTCCGGAAAGTCCGTCTGCAACAGCACGCGAAGCTCCCCGCGTATCCCGTGTGTATTTACGATTTTGCCTACCGTTAACAATGAATCCGACATATTAACCTCCCAAGTGCTATCTCCTCATCATACTCGCAGCTTGTCCCAACTGCCAGGATCCTTCTGCTTCAGCATGTACGAAAAAGGGCTAGGACAAACATCCTAACCCGCTTTCGTCTATCATTATGAAGTTAACGCTCAAGACATGATATCCACGGTGACCCGCTTATCCATCTTGACCGCTGCCGATGCTACGACGGTGCGCAGCGCCTTGGCGATTCTCCCCTGCTTGCCAATGACCTTCCCTACATCGTCGGGATGCACGGAAAGCTCATACACAATCAGATGGTCCTTCTCCACGACATCTACGCGCACGTCGTCCGGATGATCAACAAGAGCCTTCGCAATAACGCCGACTAATTGTTCCATTTACGACCCTCCGAATCAGCAATTATTTCTGCTGTCTAAGCTCATGGAATTTCTTCATAACGCCTGCTTTGCTCAGCAGATTGCGAACGGTATCGGATGCTTGTGCACCGTCTTGGAGCCATTTCAACGCTTTCTCTTCATCGATGTTAACTACAGCCGGCTCTGCAACCGGATTGTAGTAACCAATCTCCTCGATAAAACGACCGTCACGCGGGGAACGGGAATTCGAAACCACGATACGGTAGAAAGGAGCTTTATGAGCACCAATACGTTTCAAACGAATACGAACTGCCACGAAATTCACCTCCTTTTAAGAATGAACCTTGCATTTAGATTAACGGAAAGGGAATCTCATCCCTTTGCCGGCCTTGCTTAATTGCTTCAACATTTTGTTGCCTTTGCCTTTCGGCCCCATCATGTCGGAGAACTGCTTCATCACACGGCGCATCTCGTCAAATTGCTTGATCAAGCGATTGACGTCGGCGAGTGTGGTTCCGCTGCCTGCGGCGATCCGCTTGCGCCGGCTGTGATTGATCATATCGGGATTTTGCTTCTCCTCTTTGGTCATCGAATGCACGATGGCCTCAACCCGGCTCATTTGCTTCTCGTCCACCTTGACGTTCTGCATCTGCTTCATCTTGCCCATGCCAGGAATCATGTCCATAAGCTGATCCAGCGGGCCCAGCTTCTTCACTTGCTCCATTTGCTCCAGGAAATCCTCGAACGTAAACTCTGCATTGCGCATTTTCCGTTCCATTTCCTTCGCTTTTTCCGCGTCAATGTTGGCCTGAGCTTTCTCAATCAACGACAGCATGTCGCCCATGCCCAGAATCCGCGACGCCATCCGTTCCGGATGGAACGGCTCCAGCGCATCGATCTTCTCGCCCAGCGCAGCGAACTTGATCGGGCAGCCGGTGACCGCCTTAACCGACAACGCTGCACCGCCGCGGGTATCGCCGTCAAGCTTAGTCAACACGACCCCGGTGAGCGTCAGCTGCTGATTGAAGCTCTCCGCAACGTTAACCGCGTCCTGACCTGTCATGGCATCCACCACGAGCAAGACCTCGTCCGGGTTCGTCACCTCATGGATTTGCCGCAGCTCCTCCATCAGTTCTTCGTCCACATGCAGCCGGCCTGCGGTATCGATCAAGACATAGTCGTTGCCGTTATCCTTCGCATGCTGCAACGCCTGACGGGCAATTTCAACCGGGCTGTTGCCCTCTGGCAACGTAAACACCGGCACTTTAATCTGCTCGCCGAGCACCTGCAGCTGCTTGATTGCCGCCGGACGGTAAATGTCCCCTGCGACCAACAGCGGCCGGTGATTTTCCTTCAGCAGCAGCTTGGCCAGCTTCGCCGATGTTGTTGTCTTACCAGCCCCTTGCAGACCCGCCATCATCACGACTGTTGGCGGCCGATTGCTGCGAGCTAGCTTAGCTTGGCTTCCGCCCATCAGCTCGGTCAGCTCTTTGTTGACGATATCGATGATGACCATGCCCGGCGTAAAGCTGTCCATGACCTCTTTGCCGATCGCCTTCTCCTTCACCTTCGCGATGAATTCCTTGACGACTTTAAAGTTGACGTCCGCTTCCAGCAAAGCGAGTCGAACCTCACGCATCGCTTCGTTTACATCGTCCTCGGACACTTTCCCTTTGCCGCGAAGCTTACTGAATACGCTCTGCAAACGGCTTGTCAAACCTTCAAATGCCATACCTCGTCACCTCCATCTCTATAAGATCGTTCCGTATTCCTATAGTCATCTTACAATTGCTCCGCCTCGCGAAGCAAATTTCTTGCCGTTTCTTTATGTAACGGGGACATGTCGCTGGCTTCGACTAGCTGCCCTAATTGGGACAACACGTGGCTCCGCGCTTCGTGCTTCTTCAGCAGGCCCAGCTTCTCCTCGTACGTCTCCAGCATGCCTTCCGCCCGTTTAATATGTTCATATACCGCCTGACGGCTGATCTCGAACTCAGCGGCAATTTCGCCCAGCGAGAAATCATCGAGAAAATAATATTTCAAGAACGTCTGCTGCTTCTCCGTCAGCAGCGATTCATAGAAGTCAAACAAAAGGTTGATTCGGTTTGTCTTCTCCAGCCTATTCTCCTGACTCATCTGGGCACCCCCTCCGTCAAGGAAAAACACTTTACAGGCATCAACTTTTCCTATGATACCGAATGCCGAGATGGATGTCAAGCACTTTTCCTTAACATCAGTTTTGGACATAGCTAGAGCCGCATTTCGATGCAAAAAAGCCGCTCCCGATGCTTCGGAAAGCGGCTTGACGCTTCAGCTTCTTAATGATTTGGCAAGAGATACAGCAAGATCGCAAAGAAATGCGTTACGCTGCCGCCGAGGACGAACAGATGCCAGATCGCATGGTGATAAGGAAATCCCCGCCAGACATAAAAGATCGTTCCCAGCGTATACGACAGCCCGCCTGCAACTAACAGGACAACCCCTTGATGCGGCATCGCTGCAGTCAGCGGACCCCAGGCGATCACGATTAACCAGCCCATAATCAAGTAGAAAAACGTCGACATGAACAGGAATCTTTTGACGAAAAAGGCTTTAAACACAACGCCAAGCAGCGCGATCCCCCAGACAGTACCGAACAGGCTCCAGCCGAGCGGCCCCCGAACAGCTACCAACAGAAACGGGGTATACGTCCCCGCAATGTAAATGTAAATTGAGGAATGGTCGAAAAATTCGAACAAATCCTTCAGTTTCCCTTCCTTGAAGCTGTGCACGAGGGTCGAGCACAGGTATAACAACAACATGCTTGCGCCATATATTGTAAAGCTGACAACGTGCCAAGCTGTGCCCTTCATGCTGGAGAAAACGATCAACAGCACTAATCCTGCTACACTGAGCAAGGCGCCGATACCGTGAGTGATCGCGTTGGCAATTTCCTCACGACGGTCATACGTATGTGTATTCGCCATCCTGTCACCTCCTAAAATTCTCTTGATTAGTTTGTCTTGCCGGGCGATTGCCTATGAGCATCATACGAAAGGATCCCGGAAAGTGTTACTGGAACTGGCCCAATTAAGCCTCATTGGGTTCCCCTTCAGCTTCTTCCTCCTCAGCAATCAAACCGGCAAACAACCCATGTACGAATTGCTCGGAATCGAATTTTTGGAGGTCTTCCATCTTCTCACCCAGTCCAACGAATTTCACCGGAAGGCTGAGCTCTTGACGGATGGCGATGACAATGCCGCCTTTGGCCGTTCCGTCCAGCTTCGTGAGCACGAGACCAGTCACGCCGCTTTTCTCACCAAACAGCTTGGCTTGGCTAAGCGCGTTTTGTCCTGTGGTGGCATCAAGCACCATCAGCACCTCATGGGGAGCGCCGGGGATTTCGCGCTGAATCACGCGGTAAATCTTGTTCAGCTCTTCCATCAGGTTCGACTTGTTTTGCAGGCGTCCCGCTGTATCGCACAGCAAAATATCGGCCCCGCGCTGCTTGGCGGCTTGAACCGCGTCGAACATCACCGCTGCCGGATCCGAACCAGCTTGTTGCTTGATGACATCAACTCCAACGCGCTTGCCCCAAACCTCGAGCTGCTCAATCGCCCCTGCACGGAAGGTATCACCTGCGGCGAGAATCACCTTTTTGCCCTGCAGTTTATAATAATGGGCCAGCTTGCCAATCGTCGTCGTTTTACCAACGCCGTTAACGCCTACGAACAAAATGACGCTGATCCCGTCCGGGTTCAAATGCATTTCGCTGTCCTCGTCCCCGCGCAGCAGCTGGGTCAGCTTCTCGGAGAGCAGCGGCTGCAGCTCCGAAGCGTCTTCGATCCGGCGCTGCTTCACTTCGGCGCGAAGATCATCGATCAGCTTCATGACCGTGTTCACGCCAACGTCGGCGCCAATCAAAATTTCCTCCAACTCTTCAAAAAATTCCTCATCGATTTTTTTGCGCCGGGTTACGAGCTCGGTCACTTTTTCAACAAAGCCTTTCCGGCTTTTCTCCAGCCCGTCCCGGAACTGTTTCGTTACGGATTCCGTTTTAGATGCAATGCTCTCTTTCAGTTTCTTAAAGAAACTCATAGGAATATATCCTCCTTCATCACTTCGAACTCAATTATCTCATACCGCAGGGGGCCTAAGCAATTTTCCGCCCCAGACCGCGTAAACACAAAAACGTGGCAGGAGAGCCAAGCTGTCGTCTTGACCCCCAAGCCACCGTAAATTGTATTTGAGAATGTTCTGTTGGCTTAAGCGATTTCGACCGTATCTTCGTCCTCCAGCTTCACCGAAACGAGCTTGGACACGCCGCCTTCCTCCATGGTCACCCCGTACAGCACGTCGGCTTCTTCCATCGTGCCTTTGCGGTGAGTCACCACGATAAACTGGGTTTGCTCCGAAAATTCGCGCAAGTACTGGGCAAAACGGACCACGTTGGCTTCGTCCAGCGCCGCCTCGACCTCGTCGAGCACGCAGAACGGCACCGGCTTCACCTGCAAAATCGCAAACAGCAGCGCCATCGCTGTTAATGCCCGCTCCCCGCCGGAGAGCAGCTGCAGGTTTTGCAGCTTCTTGCCCGGCGGCTGAGCCACCACATCGATCCCTGTGTCCAGCAGGTTGTCCGGATCGACCAAGATCAAATCCGCCCGCCCGCCGCCGAACAGCTTCGAGAAGACGATCACAAATTCGCGGCGAATGGCGTCAAACGTCGTTTTGAAGCGTTTGGACATCTCCTCGTCCATTTCGCGGATTACCTGGTACAACGTCGTTTTCGCTTCGACGAGATCATTCTTCTGCTCGCTGAGGAACTGATAACGTTCCGACACGCGGTTGTATTCCTCGATCGCGCCGAGGTTCACCTCGCCAAGCAACGTGATCTGCCGCTTCAGCTCCTTCACGTCGGCCTGGGTCTGCGGCACATCCTCCGGCACGGCGTAACGCTGCTTCGCCAGCTCGTAGCTCAGCTCGTAATCCTCAGACAGCTTGCGCAGAATGTTATCCAGCTCCACGTCGAGGCGGTTCGCCTGGATTTCTGTCTGGCGCAACTGCTCCTCTACGGCCTTGAGCCCAAGCCGCTGCTCTTTCGTTTCGCTTTCGCCTTCCTCCAGCTTCTTCACAAGCACGGCGCGCGAAGCGCGTTCCAGCTCCAGCTGTTCGCTGGCCCGTTCCTTCTTCAGCTTAAAGTCGTTGAGCTCTTCCCGTTGCTTCACGGTCTGCTCCTCGTTTTGCTTCAGGTCCGCTTCAATCGACTGCAGGATCGTGCGGGTCTGCCCCAGCTCACGCTCCTGCACCTTGAACTCTTCCTCCGCGCGGCGCAGCTGCTCACGCAGCGACTGGCATTCCTGATCCAGCTTGCCTTCCCGGACCTTGAGCCCGGTCAGCAAATCCTGCAGCTCCTCCTTGGCCGATTCGCTAGCTTTACGCGCGAACTCGGCTGCCCGGATCGACTGCTGCACCGTTTGCTCTTCTTTCTCCAGCTCAACGAGTCGCGCTTCCGCCGCGGTCTTTGTCGCTTCAAGCTCCTCGAGCTCTTTCAGGTAGTGGCCTTTCTCCTGGCCATAGAGCTCAAACTGCTCGGAGACACGGCGCCATTCGTGGTCGATCTGTTTCAAATCACCGGCGCATTCTTGCTCCTCTACCCGTTTGGCATCGCCGGCTTCCCGCAGTCGCGTTAACTCGCCTTCGGCCTTGGCCAGCTGACTGCGTACGTCTGCCAACCCTTTGCGCAGCTTGTCCAGCATTTCCTCGCTTTCGCGAATATCGCCGGCAAGCTGGTCGAGCTGGCGTTTACGCCCCAGCAGGTTGCTGTTCTTGCGATGCTGGCTGCCCCCGGTCATCGAACCGCCGGCATTCACGACATCGCCTTCCAGCGTCACGATCCGGAAGCGGTATTGCAGCCGTGCGGCCATTTTGTTCGCCCGCTCCAGATCGCTGGCAAAGACGACATTACCGAGCAAGCTGCCGACAATGTTCTCATACCTCGGCTCGTAGCCCACCAGATCGGCTCCAATGCCGATGAATCCGTCCGCTTCCTCCAGTAGACGTTTGTCCGCTGCGGAAATCTGGCGCGGACGAATTACGTCGAGCGGAAGGAAGGTCGCTCGGCCCAGCTGCCGCTGCTTCAGAAAGGCGATCGCCTGCCGCGACACCGCTTCGTTCTCCATGACGATATGCTGCATCGCAGCGCCTAGCGCCGTCTCTACGGCGACTTCAAGCTTCTCCGGCACCCGAATCAGCTCCGCGACAGCACCGTGGACACCGGACAACGTCGACCGTTTGGCCGCCTTGAGCACTTCCTTAACGCCCAAGACAAACCCGTCGTAGTCGTCCTCCATCTCCTTCATCGTGTCGCGGCGGGAAACCAACGCTTCGCGCTTCTGTTCCCACTTGCGGATGTTGCTTTGGCTTTCTTCCACAAGCTTCTGCAGCGAATTCACCCGTTCGCTTTCCTGGATGTACTGTCCGCGCAAATCGGCAATCTCTTTGCCCAGCTTGTCTAGCACCTTCTCCAGTTCAGCCTTGCGCGCTTTGAGCCGTTCCAGCTCCTCCGTCCATTTGACGCCTTCCTCTTCCGCGCGTTCCATCCGGCGTTTCACGCTTTCCTTCTGCTGTTCAGCATAATGGATCTCGTTGCGCGCTTGCGCCATCTGGTTCATGATGTCCAGCAGTTGGCCTTTCAGGCCGTCCTCCTGCGCTTGGCTGATGCCGCCGGTCACCCCGATCAGCTTCGCCTCTTCGGCCGCCAGCTCATTACGCAGTTCATGAAGCTGCTGCTCCGCTGCGGCGAATTTGGCTGCCAGCTGCTCCTTTTCCTGCTGCCGCTGGGCGAACCGCTCTTCACTAATCTCCAGCGATTGAAGCAGCTGCTCGCGATTTTGAGTCAGATTTTTAGCGCGTTCCTTCAGCACTTCGCCGTAGCCTTCGCTTTTCTCGTAGCTTTCGCTGTATTCGAGCAGCTGACTTTGCAGCAGTTCGATTTGATCCTCAACCTGACGAAGGGCCAGCCGGTCGCTCTCCAATTTGGCATCATGCGCGGAAACAACGGTCGACAGCGCCAGCTGCTCCTCCTGCAGCTTGGCCAGCTTGGCGTTGGCCTCGCTCCACGATTCATGGATTTGCTCGATCTGATGCACATATAGCGAAATTTCTTTATTTTTTAATTGCTCACGCAATTCCTTGTACTTCAGGGCTTTCTCCGACTGCTCCTTCAGCGGCTCGATCTGATCCTCCAGCTCGGACACCAAGTCGTTGATGCGAAGCAGGTTCTGCTCGGTTTCATCCAGCTTGCGGCGGGCGTCGCGTTTGCGGCTCTTGTATTTCACAATCCCCGAAGCCTCTTCAAAAATGCCGCGGCGGTCCTCCGAGCGTGTGCTCAAAATTTCCTCAATCCGGCCCTGCCCGATGATAGAGTACGCTTCCTTCCCGATCCCCGTGTCCATAAACAGCTCGGTGATATCCTTCAGCCTGCAGGGCTGCTTGTTGATGAAGTATTCACTGTCGCCGCTGCGATGGACTCGCCGGGTCACCGTCACTTCGCTGAAGTCAAGCGGCAACGCTTGATCGGTGTTGTCCAACGTCAGCGATACCTCACTGTAATTCACGGCCTTGCGCGCGTCACTGCCGGCAAAAATGATATCTTCCATCTTCCCGCCGCGCAGCGACTTGGCGCTTTGCTCCCCGAGCACCCAGCGGATCCCGTCGGAGATGTTACTCTTACCGCTGCCGTTAGGTCCAACCACGGCGGTAATTCCGCGGACGAATTCCATCTCCGTCTTATCGGCGAACGATTTGAAGCCCGCTAACTCTATCCGTTTCAAAAACATACGTTCACGATCACCTCTACCGACTATTGTAACATACCCCAAGCCCTGGAGGACAGGCTATCCGTCGCGGAAGATTGCGCGGCATGAAGCTTCTCTCATTCGCTTGAAATTTAAGGCACTTTTTGCTAGTGTGATAGAAAAAAATCCAACCTCTTATATCGGTAAAAGGAGCAACATTGATGAGCACAAAAAAACTTTCCCGCCTGGCCGGCATCATGATATCTGTATGCCTTGGGACGGCTTCCCTCGGATCGCCGGGACTGCCAGTGGCTTCCGCTTCGCAGACGCAGGCGGGGAAATCCGTAACTGTGACCGTAGGGGGGCAATCCGTTGCCTGGACAACCAAGCCCCTCATTTATCGCGGCGTGACCTATGCCCCTTTGCGTGAAGCGGCGGAATACCTGGGTGCAGAAGTACGATGGAATACTACGAAACGTGCTGCCGAGCTTCGGGTACACGGGGACACGATCCTGCACCGCGCGGGGACGGATCTGTTCAGCGTCAACGGAAACCCGCTCCGGATCGGCGTAAATTCGTTAGATCAAGGCGGCGTCACCTTGGTGCCTTTGCGGGCTTTAGCCGAAGTGCTGAAGGCTGAGGTGGATGCCGTGGCAATGTCAGGAACGATGCACGTTGCCTTGACCCCGGACGCAGCGACAATCCGTTCTTCGGAAACCGAGGTAGCTGACCGCTATTTGCAGGCCCAAAAGTATTCCGGGATTGCATTGATTGCTAAAGATGACCGGATTCTGTTGCGCAAAGGTTACGGATATGACGGCGATAACCAGCTCGTTCGGGCCGATTCGAAATCGCGCATTGGTTCTCTGACCAAATCGTTTACAGCGGCGGCCGTCATGAAGCTCGCGGAGGAAGGAAAGCTTCGCCTCGACGAACCATTAGAGTCGTATTTCCCCGGTTTTCCTAGTGGGGACTGGATGACCATCCATATGCTGCTGTCCCACCTAAGCGGCATCAACCCCAACTTTCCACGGGTTGCGGGCATGACCTTGCAGGATACGATCGAAGCGATCCGCTCCAAGCCGCTGCTGAGTGAACCGGGCAGTAAATTTATGTACAGCAACAGCGGTTATGTCGTGCTGGCAGGGATCATCGAGAAAGCCTCGGGGATGAGTTATGGGGAATATCTGAAGCAGAGCATTTGGGAGCCGCTGGGTTTAAAAGACACCGGCGAAGCGAAGCCCTCGATTCCGGTCCTTCAGGGCTACGTTAGTGCCGGGGACCAACTCTGGGCGCCGGCCGGCCCTTATATCTCACAATCCGGGACCGGCACGTTATACTCCACTGCCAACGACATGTTGACGTGGATCGCCTCATTTGAAACGGAACGCGTACTTAGCCAAGCGTCGATCGACCAAATGTTCACCCCGTATTCTGAGAAAAATTACGGCTACGGCTGGATGATTCAGCAGGAAAACGGGACAACACGCGTCTTCCACAATGGCAGCGGTACCGGCTACGCCACCGGCATGTCCCGGGAGCTCGGCGGCGGGTATACGATCATTCTGCTTGGCAATCATGCCGGGATGGATACGCTGACGTTGATGACCGAGCTCAGGATGCAGTTGCCGTAAATCTTAACAGAGCCTCTGAACGAAACATAACTAAGCTTAGGAATTTCTTCTATTTTAGAATGTTACAATTTAATCTTTTAGATCAAAGTCAAACAGAACATTGAATTTTTCTCAATACTTATAACCCCCTTCTTCATACTTAGTAGTAAGATCAACTAGACATAGTGTTCATTTTCGTTTGTAACACGATGTTAAGTATATCAATATATTAATCTTGCAGATGAATTTCTCTTAAATCAGGAAACTGCGGGATACAGTTATCTTGGATTTATATCCTAGGGAAAGCTCACCTGCAATAATCAATAGGTGGGACTTAGGATGGAAAACAATAAGTTAATTAAACTGCAAGTTGAAGAACCAAGAATAAAAAGCGCAACTAACTTTTTACAAGACAAGGGGGTTTCACTCGAACTAAATAGTCCTCAACTTTACAAATATAAAAATACTAAGTATTTAATCTTATCTGCTAAAAGTAAACCTGAACTTTTTGTCCTGTCTTATAACGAAAATGATGAACTAGTGGAAGTAACAACGAAAAGTACACTTCTGAATCAATCGGGGAATGTAATAGAAAATCACTTCACAGCATGCGCTGCAGCTAAAATAAAACCTAGCTTGTGTATCAATATGTGCACCAATAATATTAAAACGTGTGAAACAGACCCCTTTCCTATTGACGGCGGGATACCCACATAATACTAATTTATATTTTTAGCTTCTGCTATTCTTTGCTTCAGTTGGCGCTTTTTTTCTTCTAAACGTAAAATCTTTCGCATTGTAATAAATGACAAAAAACAAAACAGAGTATATTTAGCATTTATAAAGTCCAAATCGTTATCATAAACAAACTTATTCACTCTCTTTCACCTCTTTAGAACAGAACCTGAGCAATACGCTTTCCTAAGAAAAGCTGTTGTTCAGGTTCCTCTTGTAATGAATAAACTTCAAAATAGTAGTATGATGTCTTATCCGTTTTATTTTTTTATTACGTAACATTATATTCTATTTCAAAATCATCTTAAAGGAGAAAATTTCTATGTCAAGTTTATGTAGACATAAACTATTAAAAAGCATTCAGGCGGTTCACGGCGCCGTAATTTCTTATGCCAACTGTGTCTGTGAAGATATTTCTGAAAAGGAAAAGGAAATTTTTTTTAAGTTCGGATTGGAGCTAGCCGTGCAGTTACAAGAATTACGGAGACTTTATATTTCCCTGTATCAATTTGACCCATTAAGTGGGATCCCCACAGTAGATACTCAATGTTGTACCTCAAAAATAAATCACCCAGAACAAAATAAAACCGATAAGGTTTGAATATCTCCAGTGGTTTAAAGTAACTAACAGCACGATCGGTCTGATCTAAGAGAAGAAGGCCTCCCTGATCAATCTTGGGACGCCTTCTTCTCTTCCATATTCACATCTCATGCAATGTTCAAAGATCGGAGCTCTTAAGCAACTCCAACGCCACGGCGGCGGCCTGTTGCTCGGCTTCCTTCTTGGATCTGCCGGTACCCTGGCCAAGCGAACGGCCATCCATGCGGACCTCCGCAACGAATTCGCGTTCATGGGCCGGTCCCCGTTCTTCAATGATCCGGTATTCCAATGTGCCCATGCCATGATGCTGCGTCAATTCCTGCAGCTCCGTCTTGAAGTCGCCGGTCGACAGCTTGCCATCAAGGGTCAATTTAGGGAATACATGGCGATGAAGGAACGCAGTAACTGCTTCCAGGCCCTGGTCCAAGTACAAAGCGCCAATAAAGGATTCGAACACATCCGCGAGCAATGCAGGACGAGTTCGCCCACCCGTCAACTCCTCGCCTTTGCCTAGCAGGACGTATTTTCCAAACTCTAGGTTTTCGGCAAATTTCACGAGCGACGGTTCACAGACGATCGCGGCGCGCAATTTGGTCAGCTCGCCTTCAGGACGATCCGGGAATAACCGATATAAATGCTCCGAAACGGTCAATTCGAGAACGGCATCGCCCAAGAACTCCAGCCGTTCGTTATCCTCATATTGACTGAAGCGATGCTCATTCACGTATGACGCATGAGTGAAGGCTTGTTTCAGAAGCTGCCGATTTTGGAATGCCAGTTCAAGTTTTTGCTGTAACTGCTTCAGATCTCCATTCACCGGACTTAACCCCTTATGCTTCGTATTTCTTCATGATGATCGTGGCGTTGTGTCCGCCGAATCCAAACGAGTTGGACATCGTGACGCGGACATCCGCACGTCTGGCTTCGTTCGGAACGTAGTCCAGATCACATTCCGGATCCGGATGCTCCAAGTTGATCGTTGGCGGAATGATGCCATGCTTCAAGGTGAGCCCGCAAATGACGCCTTCCACCCCGCCGGCAGCCCCAAGCAAGTGGCCGGTCATCGATTTTGTCGAGCTGACCGCCAATTTATAAGCATGGTCTCCAAACGCACGTTTGATCGCAATCGTCTCCGAGCGGTCGCCAACCGGGGTCGATGTCCCGTGGGCATTGATATAATCCACTTCTTCCGGCGCAATCCCGGCATCGCGGATCGCCATCTTCATGCAGCGTTCCGGTCCGTTGGGATCCGGCTCCGTCATATGGTGAGCGTCCCCGCTCAAGCCGTAGCCGATAACTTCACCGTAGATTTTAGCACCGCGCTTCTGTGCATGCTCCAGCGATTCCAAAATCAGAATCCCGGCGCCTTCGCCCATGACAAAGCCGTCTCGTTCCAGATCAAACGGCCGGCTGGCTTTCTCCGGTTCGTCGTTGCGGGTCGACATCGCCCGCATCGAGCAGAATCCCGCCATACCGGTCGGACGGATCGTTGCTTCCGCGCCTCCGCAAATCATCACATCGGCATCACCCCGCTGGATAAGCTTGTACGAATCGCCGATGGAATGAGTTCCGGTCGCGCACGCAGTTACCGCCGTCGTGTTCGGACCCTTCGCTCCAAACATGATCGATACATGGCCCGAGGCCATATTGGCAATCATCATAGGAATAAAAAATGGGCTGACGCGTTTTGGACCTTTCTCCAGCAAAATATTGTGCTGGTCTTCCCAAGTTCCAAGACCGCCGATCCCCGAACCAATCATAACGCCAACCCGTTCCGGATCGGCCGTCTCACCGATGGTGAGTCCGCTGTCTTTCATGGCGCTGATTGCCGCAGCGGCTGCAAATTGCACGAAGCGGTCCATCTTCCGCGCTTCCTTCCGATCCACATAATCCTCTGGATTAAAATCTTTCACGGAGGCGGCAATTTGCGTCGGGTATTCGCTGACATCAAACGCTTCGATTCTCGAAACGCCGGATTTCCCCTGAACAAGGTTATTCCATAGCGTATCGAGGTCTTGTCCTAGCGCCGTCACGACCCCCATTCCTGTGACTACTACTCTATGCTTCAAACACATTCACCTCGTATGGACTTCATGTGTACTAATCATTCTAAGTTCTTAAGCACGAATGCTTGCAGAAGCTGAAGATGAGGAGAAGTCCCGCCTGCTATGTAGGAGGTACGGGACTTTTGGATGACATTAGGTATGAGATTGTATGTAGTTTACAACTTCACCTACAGTCGTAATCTTCTCTGCATCTTCGTCGGAAATTTCCAGATCGAATTCATCTTCCAATTCCATGACCAACTCAACTACGTCAAGCGAATCCGCACCCAAGTCGTCTTTGAAAGACGCTTCCAGCGTCACTTCGGCTTCATCAGCGCCGAGGCGATCCACTACAATGCGTTTTACGCGATCCAAGATATCGGACATCCGGTTCACCTCCTCTTTGGTATTATAAGAGATTTGAAGTTAAAATGCCATAGAAGCGAAAGGCGTGATTTTTACATATACATTCCGCCGTCTACGTGCAGCGTTTGACCGGTCATATATGCCGCGCTGTCCGAGGCGAGGAACAGAACCACGCTGGCGATCTCCTCAGGTTGTCCCAAGCGGGCCAATGGGATATCCGCCAGCAGCTTCTGGCGATACTCCTCCGGAAGCTCGCCCGTCATATCGGTATCGATAAACCCGGGGGCGACGCAATTCACGGTGATCCCGCGCGAAGCCAGCTCGCGCGCCGATGATTTGGTCAAGCCAATAACCCCGGCTTTGGCGGCGACATAGTTCGCCTGACCCGCATTGCCGAGCACGCCGACCACCGAAGAGATATTGATAATTCGTCCCGAGCGCTGCTTCATCATCGGGCGGGTCACGGCTTTGATGCCGTTAAATACGCCTTTGAGATTCGTCTCGATGACTTGATCAAATTCTTCTTCCTTCATGCGCATAATTAAATTATCTCTTGTAATCCCTGCGTTATTCACGAGAATATCGATCCGGCCCCACGCATCCAGCATGGATTTCACCATTTCCTCGAACTGCTCGCTGCTGCCTACATGCGCTTTAACCGCGTAGGATTTCACACCAAGCGCCTCGATTTCGGAAACGACGCGGGCGGCGGCTTCTTCATTCCCCGCATAGTTTACAACAACGTCAGCTCCCGCCTCGGCCAAAGCAAGCGCAATGCTGCGGCCAATTCCACGTGAAGCCCCCGTGACCAAAGCGGTTTTCCCTTGCAGCGGTTTGCTCATACGGTTCATCTCCTTTCGCCTAACCTATGCGAAGCATTTAAAAATCAAAGCTCTAGATTGCCTCTATGATCCTATCGCCATTCTTTGCGCCAAGCGGCACCTTTGCGGCGATGGTAAAACCTAAGGCTAAATCGGCCTATTCGGTTAAAGCTGCAGCCGTTTGTTCCAGGCTGTCCAATCCGCTAACGTTAAACAGCCGCGCCGATTTATCGATTTTTTTGATTAATCCGGTTAAGACGCTGCCAGGCCCGATCTCTACGAACGTATCCACGCCTTGGGAAAGGAGCCAACTCACGCTATCCTCCCAAAGCACAGGAGAATAAACTTGACGAACCAGCAATTCGGCAATCTCTGCCCCGCTTTGTACGGGACGAGCCGTCACATTAGCGACAACCGGCACCTTGGCATCGCTGAACGAAGCAGCGGCCAGCCGTTCGCCCAGCCGTTCCGCAGCCGTCTTCATCAAAGAAGAGTGGAACGGTCCGCTGACCTCCAGGGGAATCGCCCGTTTGGCCCCGATTTCCTTCACCCGCTCAATGACGAGGTCAACCCCTTCTCGGCTTCCCGAGACCACAATCTGCCCAGGGCAGTTCACATTCGCCAGCTCAACCAGCGCACCGCCAGCAGTAATGTCGGCGCACAGCTTAGCAAGTGCGTCACGCTCGCCGCCAAGGACGGCTGCCATCGCGCCTTGCCCGCCCGGCACCGCTTGCTCCATAAATTCGCCGCGCGCCCGAACAAGCTTCACGGCATCTTCAAAGTGAAGAACACCGGCTGCGGTCAGCGCGCTGTATTCGCCTAGACTGTGACCGGCAACATAATCCGGTTGAACGCCTTTGGCGGCAAATGCCTCATATAGCGCCACGCTAGTCGTCAAGAGCGCCGGCTGTGTATTGGCCGTCTGCTTCAGCTCCGTGTCCGGTCCGCCGAAGATCAGATCGGTGAGCTTGAAGCCCAGCTGCTCATCTGCAGTTTCGAACCGCGCCCGTGCTTCCGGCAGCGCGTCATATATATCCTTGCCCATTCCAACGCTTTGGGAACCCTGTCCCGGAAAAACAAAAGCGATTTTGCCCATCCTGTGCACTCCCTATCGTAAAAGTCCGGTGAATGACCATCCATCCTCGCGTATCCGAATGGCGATCGCCTAGATTACCACACGAGCACGGATGCTCCCCAGGTTAGTCCGCCTCCGAAGCCAACGAGCAGGATGGTGTCGCCTTCCTTCATGCGTCCATCCTCTGCTGCTTCAACCAGCGCCAGCGGAATCGAAGCTGCCGAAGTGTTGGCGTATTTATCCACATTGATCACGCACTTCTCTTCCGGCAAATTCAGACGCTCTCTCGCCGATTGGATGATTCGGATATTCGCCTGGTGAGGGACGAAGAGATCGATGTCCTCTTTGGTCTTCCCTGCTTTGCGAAGCACTTCTTCGGTTGCCGTTCCCATCACGCGTACGGCAAACTTGAACACCTCGCGGCCATTCATATAAATGTAATGCTTGCGATCCGCCACGGTCGCCTCCGAAGCAGGAAGGCGAGAACCGCCCGCTTCGAGCTTCAGCAACTCGCCGCCGGCCCCTTCCGCGCCGAGATCAAAGGACAAGAATCCGCGGCCTTCCGGCACCTCGCCGAGCACGACAGCCCCGGCCCCATCCCCAAACAGAACACAAGTGTTCCGGTCCGTATAGTCCGTGATGCGGGACAAGGTATCCACACCGATCACCAGTGCATTCCGGTACATTCCAGTCTGAATAAATCCGTTCGCCGTGGCCATTCCGTAAACAAACCCTGAACAAGCGGCGGATAAATCAAAGGCAGCCGCTTTCTTCGCACCGAGCTTGTCCTGCAAAATGCAAGCGGTCGAAGGAAACGCCATGTCCGGGGTGATCGTTGCCACAATGATCAAATCCAGCTCTTCCGCTTTCAAACCCGCGGAATCCAACGCCCGAACGGCCGCTTCATAAGCCAAGTCGGAGGACGCTTGGTCCGGTGCGGCGATATGCCGTTCTTTAATTCCTGTACGCGAAACGATCCATTCGTCATTCGTATCTACGATTTTCTCCAAATCGGCATTCGTCAGCACCTTTTCCGGAACGTACTTCCCGGTCCCGATAATTCCAACCGAACGTAATTTTGTCACGATCCTCATTCACTCCCCGCTGATTTCACGTGCTATACTTTCCGTCAATTTGCTTTGCAACGCCGTACGCGCTTGGCGTACAGCATTCTTAATGGCACCTCCGTCAGAGGATCCATGCCCCTTCACGACCAAACCACTTAAACCAAGAAGCGGCGCTCCGCCATGCTCCTTGTAGTCCATCGTCTTCTTCAATCCGCGCAGGGACGGCATTAATACGGCTGCAGCCAGCTTGTTCTTTAACGATTTTGAAAATTCCTTCTTCAGAATCGAGAACATCGTGCCCGCCGTACCTTCCAGCGATTTCAGCAAAATATTTCCCGCAAAGCCGTCACACACCAGTACATCGCAAGCACCGGTCAAGATATCCCTAGCTTCCACGTTCCCAACAAAGTTAATCGGCATCGTCTCTAACAGCGGGAAAGCCGATTTGGTAAGCTCATTGCCCTTCTTCGCTTCGGTGCCGACATTCAGCAGACCCACCCGCGGCTTGCTAATGCCGTGCACCTTCTCGCGATAGATGCTTCCCATCAGGGCGTACTGGGCCAGATGCTCCGGCTTGGCATCCATATTGGCACCAAGATCAAGCGCTAACACGCCGCGCTCATCCACCGTCGGGATCATCGGCGCAAGCGCGGGCCGCTCAATCCCTTCCATCCGCCCGACCACCAGCAGTCCCGTAGTCATCAATGCACCGGTGTTGCCGGCGGAGATCATCGCCTCCGCTTCCCCTTCGCGGACAAGCCGTCCGGCGACAACCATCGAAGAGTCCTTTTTGCGGCGAACCGCCTTAACCGGCTCGTCCTCCGCTTCGATCACTTCGGACGCGTGATAAATTCGTAAATTTGCCGGCGCTCCTTGCAGCATCGGCTTCAGCACTTGCTCATTACCAACCAGAATGATTTCGGTATCGCTCCATTCCTTGGCTGCGGCCAGTGCACCTTCGACCGTGCTCTGCGGCGCGTGATCTCCGCCCATCGCATCAATGGCGATTCTCATGCTGACTTCCTCCTTCTGAAGTGTCCTCTCCGGTGGACCGGTAGATGACGAAATTCCCTTGGAATACCATTTCTTCGCCTACGTAAGTAAAGACCTCAACCTTCGCTTTGCCTTTTTGGCCGGAATTGGGTCTGACATAAGCTTTCGCAATGCATTTCTCACCGAGATGCACCGAACGGATAAACCGGATGTCTGCAGAGAATGTCAAAGCGATTTCGTCGTTGATCACAGCCACCGCCAAGGAGTTCGCCTGGGCAAACACATGATGTCCACGGGCGATCCCCGTCCGGGAGAACACATGCTCCTCACGGATTTCAAAGATGGAGATCCCGCTCTTGTCCAGCTGCAGATCGACGATCTCCCCGATGACCTCATGCAGCGGCAAGGAACGAACCTGGTCATACGACCGTTCCGCCATCAGCTTCATCCGCTCCCGGAGCTCCGGGATGCCCAGCTCCATGCGGTCAAGACGGATTGTCTGAATGCTGACTTTCAGCTGACGGGTCAGCTCTTGGTCCGTAATAAACGGGTTAGCTTCTATCATTTGGACGAGCTGTTGCTGCCTCGCCCGCTTCGGCAAACGTTCGATGGGTATCCCCCCCTCTTCAGCAAGCAATGATGGTCTATCTATAATATCAACGTTCCCTTATATGTAATAGTTGGCGAAGCTATTCTTTAGAACCTGGTACTAAAATGTAGTATAAAGCATCCCGTCCCAAAAGAAAAGCGAAATTGCCATAAACCTGACGGAAGGCGGCACGGGAGGCGGCAACAACAAAGACAAAAAAAATAGCACCTCATCGAAATGAAGTACTACTTTGAGTTGTTGCTTTAAGCTTATTGGCCAATAATTTCTCTAGATTTGTAAGTTCCGCAAACTTTGCAAACGTGGTGAGCAAGCTTCAATTCTCCGCATTGTTCACATTTTACCATGCCCGGCACAGCCAATTTGAAATGCGTGCGGCGTTTGTCGCGGCGCGTTTTGGACGTTCTCCGTTGAGGTACTGCCATGGTTCCCACCTCCTTATTCAAGTCAACCCTAACCGGGGCTTTATTTCTTGTTTACTTGCTTATTTCTTGAAAAAATCGCCGAGCGCTGCGAGTCGCGGATCGATCTTGTCCGTATTGCAGCCGCAATCCCGCTCGTTCCGATCCGTTCCGCAAACCGGGCATAGCCCTTTGCAGGATTCCTCGCACAGAGCGGCATACGGAAGATGAAGCAACAGCGTCTCTTCCACGTACGGCACGAGATCGACTTTGTCGTCGGCGACATAATGCAAGTCATCGTCTTCTTCCTGCGCCTGTACGTCTGTCTCGGGATCGTCGCCTTGTTTGAAGCTCTCTGAAAACTCCGCTTGCACGACCTGCTTCAAGGGCTTCAGACACCGGGAACAGGTCATATCGAGCTCTGCGGTCAGCTGACCCTTGACATCGACTACGTCTCCGCCGGCAGCTTCCGCCTGCAAATCGACCTGAAGCGGACTGATCGCGGTAATGTCCCTGCGACCTTTAACGACATGGCTTACGTCCAAGGCTTGATGAATCTTCACCGGAGCTCCGGACGAGTTCACCTGACGTAAATGAATAATCATCAGCATCACTCCAAACAAACAAAAGTTATTATACCGATTTTAAGTAAGTTTTGTCAACAATAAAGCGATAATCCTGCGGAAAAGCTGTCGTTCACTTCCCCCTTGCCGTACCGCGCCGATTTCATGGTATATTGTGGTATATTCATAAATGAAAATTTGAAACTATCACCCCGGAGAATAAGGAGTCGAGTCCTTTGAAGATCGTAGGGATTATCGTTGAATATAATCCGCTCCATAACGGTCACGCTTACCATTTCGCCGAGGCGAAGCGGTTGACGCAGGCGGACGCGGTCATCGCCGTGATGAGCGGCGATTTCCTGCAGCGCGGCGAGCCGGCGCTTGTCGACAAATGGGCTCGGGCCGAGATGGCCCTCCGCCTCGGCGTCGACGTCGTACTGGAGCTGCCGGTCGCCTACGCGGCCCAGCCGGCGGAGTGGTTCGCCTACGGAGCCGTGGCCTTGCTCGATGCGACGGGGATCACGTCGCATCTATGTTTCGGCAGCGAAGCTGGCGCGCTGACGGCGCTGCTGCCGCTGGCCGAGCGGCTGGCCGCCGAACCGCAGGCGCTGCGGGCGGCCCTCGCGGAGGAGCTCGCCACCGGGGCGAGCTACCCCGCGGCCTATGCGGCCGCAGCCGCGCGTACGCTCGGCGGCAGCGCCGCCGATACGTGCGCAGCGCAAGCGCTGCTGGAGCAGCCCAACAACAGTTTGGGGCTGCACTACCTGATCGCGCTGCGGCGGCTGGGCAGCGGCATCGCGCCGGCCACCGTCCGGCGCCGGGCCGCGGGATACGGCGATGTCGCGCCAACGGACGCGAGCATCGCCAGCGCCACCGCCGTGCGGCGGCTGATCGCCGGCGGCGGCCTTGCCGCGGCCGCGCCGTATCTCCCGCCGTTCACGGCGGAGGTCCTCGCCCGCGAGTTCGCGGCGGGACGCGGGCCCGTGACGTGGGAGAGCTTGGCCGCGCCGCTCTTCCATCAGCTGCTCCTGGCGTCGCCGGAGCAGCTGGCCGCCCTTCACGAGGTGACCGAAGGGCTGGAATACCGGATCAAAAAGACGCTGCCCCGCTTGGCAGAGCCCACCGTCGCCGAGCTGCTCGCGCAGCTCAAGACGAAACGCTACACGCATACGAAACTGCAGCGCACGCTGCTGCATATTCTCTTGCAGCATCCCCGCGAGTTGCTGGCGCCAGAGGCGCTCGCCCAAGGCCCGGGGTATCTGCGCGTGCTTGGCTTTAGCGCGGCCGGGCAGCAACTGCTGAAGCGGATGAAACAAACGGCCCGGCTGCCGATCATCACCCGGGCTGCTGAATTGGAGCACCCGCAGCTGAATCTCGACATTCGGGCCGCTGCCGTATATGCGAATGCTATGCCAAAGCGCAGCGCGGAGGAGCTGCTGCGCGAGTACCGTCAGGCGCCCATTCGCCTAACGGATTGATCGCTAAAAGCGCTCTAAGCCTCCCGCCGCCGAACTGGATTCGCCCGCCCTTGGATTATGACGCCTTCGGCTCCAACGAAGCCAAATAATCCAAGGCATCGTCCAGCTTCTTCACCGGGACGAGCTTCATCTTCGAACCGATTTCTTCTGCTTTGGCCTTCGCAACCTTATAATTTGCCTCCGGAACAAAAAATATTTCCGCCTTCTCCCGATCCGACGCCACGATCTTGAACTGGACGCCGCCGATCGCTCCCACGGTGCCGTCTTCGGCGATGGTGCCGGTGCCGGCCACCCGGTAACCTTTGCTCAAGTCCCCCGGCGTCAACTGATTATAAATCTCAAGCGTAAACATCAAGCCGGCCGATGGACCGCCGATCCGCGTGTCAGCAAACTTCACTTCCTTGGCCTGATCCGCTGCCTGTACCTTCCGCAGCTCGCCTACCGATACGCCTAAACCGGCCTTGCGCACGCCGTCAGCCGATTTGATCTCCACGAGCTCCACCTGCTGGTCGATCGTTTTGCCGCCGCGTTCCAGGCGGACATCGACCACATCCCCCGGTTGATTGTCCTGCAGCAGGGCGCCGAGCTCCTCAAACCGTTTGACCGGCTGTCCCTTTACCTCTCGAATAATATCCCCGGAATGAATATCCCCCTTGGGCGGGCTATCCTTAGACAAGCCGAAGATAAACACGTACTCCGGGACGATATCGTACTTGACGCCGGCTTTATTATAAGCCGCCATGATCGCATTCGATTGGGAGCTGCTCATGTAATACCGCTGCTGCGTTTCGTACTCCTCGTCATTGCGATCCGCTTCCTTCTTCACGATCTCGGCATGCTTGTTGAAGCGAGCCGCCGCCAACATCCAAACGTTGGCGTAACTGACGGAAACCGTGGTCAGCATAAAAGTGCCTTTTTCCTCGGGATCTCCCGACGGGATGGAAACCATCGGTTTGATTTCCTCTGCCGTCCCCGGCTGATTGATCATATACGGGGTAGACATGTAGACGACAACATAGACGATCACCGCAAGGATCAGCACATACAGTCCCGATTTTAACGCTTTGGCTCTGGATGGTCGCATCCCGTTCTCCTCCCTTCCTGTGCGGCGGCGAATCCGCGTCTCCCTCAGCCCGCCGCTTCTCTGCATGCACCCGCCATGCGAAACCGGTAGTCTGTCCTTCGCTGCTGATGCATAGCATGTACTATGCGTGATTTTGCTATCGGTTTTTATCTAATGACAAAGAAGGTGGATCTATACATATGAACTTCCAACGTTTGGCCGCCAGCCCGCTCTCCACGTGGCTAACCGGATTTTTGGCCGTTTTGGTCGTCATCTGCGTCGTATATGCCCCCGGCGAAGCGTTTAAAGCTTCGGGGGAAGGCTTAGCCATTTGGTGGCGCATCGTGTTCCCAGCCTTGCTGCCGTTTGTCGTCCTGTCGCAAATGCTCATCGCCTCCGGGTTCGCCCACGGGCTGGGCACGCTGCTGGAACCTCTCACCCGCCGCGTTCTGGGCCTTCCCGGCTCCTACGGCTGGGTGTTGCCGCTTGGGATGACAGCCGGCTTCCCTGCCGCAGCCGAAGCTGCGGTGACCCTGCATAAGCAGGGCAAGGTCACCGCGCGTGAAGCCGAACGTCTCGCCGCGGCAGCTCACTTCTGCAGCCCGATGCTGCTCGTCGTTGTGATTGGCGCAGGCTTCTTAAGCCGCCCTGAGGTCGGCTTGCTCTTGCTCGCCGTGCACTGGATTGCCGGCCTCGCCGCCGGCGTTACGCTGCAGTTGGTGTTCCCAGACCGCTCGAAATCAGCGGTGTCTCCGCCGGTAAAGCCTGCAGCCAGGCCGCGTGAATCCATCCTGCGCCTGGCCATGCGCCGGATGGAGGAGGCCCGCCGCGAAGACGGCCGCAGCTTTGGCAAGCTGCTGGGCGACGCGGTCGCCTCGGGCGTTCAAACGCTGATGATTATCGGCGGATATATGCTTATTTTCGCAGTCGTGATTCACGTTATTCTGCTCGCGTTCCCTAATCAAACAATGGCCGTTGCAGTGAAAAGCGCTCTCGAGGTCCATTTAGGCTCCTATGCCCTGTCCGGGCTGGCCCCTTCCCTTCCTCCGGCCCTCAGCGCCTCGTTACTGGGTGCGGTGCTAGGGTGGAGCGGCCTATGCGCTTACCTGCAAGTGCGTGCCATCCTCGGCCCCGCAGGCATCGGAGAACGGTCGTTCCTGCTCAGCCGTCTGCTCCATGCAGCTTATGCTTATGTCCTGACCCTGCTGCTGTGGAAGCCGGTCACCCGCTGGCTGCCAAGCGTTCTCCCCGCATTTGGCGGCAGCGAAGCCTCCCCAATAGGAAGCGACACCCCGGCCGTCAAGCTGCCCAGCTGGCAGCAAGCGTTCGGGGTGATGGAATGGCAGCTGTGGATGCTGACATTGCTGACGGTTGGCTTCTTGTCCATCGCGCTCCTGTGGCGGCGACAAGAGAAACCTTAAAGCTCTGAGCCTTGCTTAGCTCGGCCCCAGCTTATCCTTGAACTTCTCACGCAACGCCATCTCAACCTCCGGCGGAACGAGATCGCTGACATCGCCGTGGAAGCTGGCTATCTCCTTGACGACGCTGGAGCTCAAATACGAATATTTGGGATGCGTCATCATAAAGATCGTCTCCACCTCACTGTTCAGCTTATGATTCGTAGAAGCCAGCTGCAGCTCATATTCAAAGTCGGTGACGGAGCGAATGCCCCGGACGATTACATGGGCTTGTTTGTAGTCCATGTAATTGACCAGCAGATCCCGGAAGCTGTCAATTTCGACATTAGGAAGATGCCCGGTCACCTCTCTGAGCAAGGCCTTGCGCTCATCGACCGTAAATAACGGCTTCTTGCTCAAATTGTTCAGCACGGCCACGATCAGCTTGTCAAACTGGCGCGAGGCCCGCTGGATGATGTCCATATGCCCTTTCGTTACAGGATCAAAGCTGCCCGGATATACCGCCACTCGCGGTTGCCGCTGTTCACTCATGTTGTTTTTCCTCCTGATCGTCGGTTTGAACCGTGTTCAACTCGGTATCGTAAGTATAAATGGATACGGAAGTCTCCCCGTATTCCGCTTTACGTATTTGCACAAAAGGCCCAAACCGCTCAGGATAAACATACGAGGCTTCGTATTCGAGCACGATCGTGGCCTCCGGCTTGAGCAGCTGCAGCTCGTCCATCTGGGTCATCAGCGCATCCCCGTGTTTCAGGCGGTACGGCGGATCCAAGAACACCAGATCAAATGACGCCTCCCGTTTCGCCAGAGCTTTCAGCGCACGTTCAGCGTCGTTTTTGTAGACTTCAGCCATGGTCTCGAATCCGGTCGCCTTCAAATTCTGACGGATCGTCTCAATGCTCTTAAAATCTTTATCGATAAACACCGCCTTGTCCATGCCGCGACTTAACGCCTCAATCCCGAGACCGCCGGTTCCGGCAAACAAGTCCAGCGCGGAGCCGCCGTCGAAATACGGACCGATCATGCTGAATATCGCTTCTTTGACTTTGTCTGTGGTTGGCCTGGTCCCCATGCCGGGTACGGCTTTGAGCGACCTGCCCCGGGCTCGGCCCGAAATAACTCTCATCGATTTGTTCACTCACCTTTTATGCCTGGAAAATTCCTGTCGATATCGTACCATAATCCGCCTTGGAATGAAAAATGAAAAAATCATCGAACTTTTTTGCGAATGGAGGTATAAAACCCCTCTGCCCGGACACACTTAGAGTATCGACATCACCAAATGTCGTAGACAACCGCGGAGAAGACTTACGTTTCCCCATAAGCTCTTCGTCCGGTTTCTCCTCTCCCATGATGGGCATCCCGCAAGGGATGCCCGGACAAAAGCCCTTGTAGCAAGGAATTCTACGAGGGCTTTTGTCCTTTTTTTATTTCAGCTTTAGCTTCGCGAAGTAACGATCTACTAACTCCTGTCGTAAGTTGCTCGCCTCTTCACCGGATGAAGCCGGGCTAATTAACCAAATCTCCGCATCGGGGAACTTCGGGTGGGTCAACTCAGGAGGGAGCTCTGACTGAGGAATGGACCACGCGATGCGTACCATCTCTGCATCGAAATAGCTTGCCCCAAGCCGAATCAAGTTAGCGCCTTCATAACGATGTCCGGACCCGTTGACGAGGAAGCAATTGTCATACACCTGTCCGTTAATCTTTACTGCACCCTTAAATTGGGCGTTTCGTTTGTCATAATACCCGTCTAACGAAAGATGGACCGGCGGTGCAAAAGTCGGGTCCTCCTCCATCCAGGCCGCACCGTCAAAGGTTTTCGTCACCTTCACTGGAGATACGTTCTCGATATACCACCATGTATACATTGCCAGCAACAAAACCAATCCGGCAACCGCGGATATCCATAATCGCTTGCGAATCGTTACTCCCTCCCTCGCGGCAGTTCCTTAATCTTCCAACTCATCGTACCACCGGGGGACGCTGATGACAACCGTCTAAGTCCTGGCTTATATCCCCTTGTCAAACAAGCCCCGACGGTGCATCACGGTAATGATTCGGTAAAAATCCACGCTGCCCTGCTCCGGGTTCATCAACAGCGGATCGTCTTTGCTGTATTTCACCGCCGCCTCCACCGCTTCCTTGGCCCAGGCGGGAATCCCCGGCTTTGTCCATTTCTCCAACTCGGCGATTTTCTTCGCCTGCGCTTGGACGAGGTCTTGAAGCGCTGCAAATTGTTTTTTCTCCTCTGCAGTCATCGGTTCATCTCCCTTCGTTGCATCATATTGCGTCAAGCTGTAGGTATTCATCAACTGGATCAGCTTGTTGGCATATTGCGGATCCGTCGCGTATCCGGCCGCTGCAACGGCCCGCGCCGCTTCCGGACCTGTCTTTCCAATCGCCCCGGCATAGCGCGGCGCCGATAATAAACGGGCGTGATCCGCAATCGATTCTGCCCATGACCGGTATTTGCGAAAAGCCGCGTTCACCGTCACCGCTTTGCCGCCCCGATACTCGGTTGTGGGCAGAATCAAGCTGCCTGCCGGACCGGTGCCTTTTAACCCAAACAGGTTATTGCCTTGGACAGCAAGACGACTGGTCCCCCAGTTCGATTCCAAAACGGCTTGGGCGATCGTCAATGAAGCCGGAATCCTGCTTTCCTTCGAGCTGGCGACGGCAAGGGGGGCGATTTTCTGAATAAACCCGTTTTTATCCAATCGCATTCACCTCCACCATAGTTTATGTATCCGGTTGGACGAGGGATTGGACCCTTACCTTGACGGCCTCGGGATCTGCTTAATTCGATGTATAGCCGTGAATTCGAGGGGTAACCTAAAGATGGTTTCACAACCTAACTTAACTTTAGGAGGATCCTTAGCAGATGTACAACAATGTCAGTCAACAACTTCGTGAGATCGAACAAACGATGCGCCAGCTGGAACAGCAAACCCGTCAAGCTACGATGATGTACCAGCAAATGCTGCAACAGGAACAACAAAACGCGATGCAGCTGGAAGAGCTGGCTCAACGCGAGCGTAGAGCCGTGCAAGTGATTCAATCCGCACTCCAAGGGCATCAAACTGCGATGCAGCAGTATCAACGCGTAGCACAGCTTGCGAATCAACTGGAAAGCAGCGTAAACTCGATGTCTGGTTTCGGCACGAGTTATACCCAGCCTGGCATCGGTCAAACCTCCTACAGCACGCAAGGAATCGGTCAAAGCAGCTATAGCGGTGGCAGCATCGGCTCTTCCATGAACAGTCACCAGCCAAGCTCCACGCATACCAGTTCTTTGAGCTCCATCGGCTCCAGCGCTGCCAGCTCCATGAGCTCCATAGGTTCCGTAGGTTCCACGGGTTCCGCAGGCTCCATGAACTCCACGGGATCTCACACCTCGGGTTCGATCACCGGTGCAGGTTCGATCGGCTCCACAGGCTCGTTTCGCAACTTCCAATAAATCAATGTGACAGCCGCCTCGAGGCGGCTGTTTTTATTTTTTCCTCGTCCTCCTTCCCCTGTGATATAATTGGAAATTATCATGTGATTGCGGAGGACTTTTCATGAGTAAGATATTCCTGTTTTTTCTCTTGTCTTGGCTGCTAGGCAATCCGTTTCTCGCCATCATCGTCTTGCTCCTCATCCTTTACTTCATTGATCGGCGATATGTTGGGTTGTTTCCGAGCCTGAGCAAACCGATCAAACGCAGCCGCAATATAGGTCGTCTCCGGCAGCAGTTGGCCGCAAGCCCCTTCGACGTCTCTGCCAAACGCGAGCTTGCCCGCTTACTGCTGGAACGCAAGAAATATGCCGAAGCTCATCGCTTGCTCGAAGAGGCGAAGGACTTCTCTGAGTCGTCGGCAGAGTTTTGGGATGACCTCGGGACGGCCTGTTTAGGACTGGGACGGATCGAGGAAGGGGAAGCGCATATTTTGCACGCCCTAAGCCTGAACGAACGGGTGAAATACGGTCAACCTTACCTGCGCCTCGCCTCCGCCTTCCGTGAGCGAGATCCGCAGAAAGCGCTGCAATACGCCGCTCGGTTTGGCGAAATCCAATCCTCCTCCAGTGAAGCGTATTATTTGCTTGGCTGCTTGTATCAGTCGCTGGGCAGCAAGGAAGAGGCAAAACGCGCTTACAAGGAGTCGATTGAGGTGTACCGTTCTCTACCGAAATATAAGAAGCGTCAAGAGCGCGGATGGGCGCTGCGCAGCTTCCTCAAACGCAGCACGCTTGGTTAAGGTCAAGGTATCCACAACAAAACGCCGGCTTCCCTCCAAATTGGAGAAGAATCCGGCGTTGCTTTTGTACACCTGTGGTTTACAGATTTACACTGTTCTCTTGCTGCGTCCCTTCGCCGAAGCGCCGGTGAAACGGCCACCAGTTCGCTTGCCCAAACAGCTTCACCATCACCGGGATGAGGAACGGCAAAACGACTACGGAGTACAGCACCAGGCCGGTTAACACCAGCGTGGCGATTTGCAGCATGGACAGCACGCCGGACGGATACATCGAGGCCATCGTCCCGCCAAGAATGATCGCTGCGGACAAAATCACCGTCCCCATATTGCGCATCGAATGCAAGATCGCGTCGCTGACGTTCCACTCTTTGTTCTCGTTAAAGCGGTCCATCAGGAAGATGCTGTAGTCAACGCCCAGCGCTACCAACAGAACGAAACCGAAGAATGGCGTCGCCCAGCTCACGCCGGAGTACCCAAAGACGTCGACGAAGACCCACTCCGTAAACCCGATCGAAGCGTAGAACGTCAACACCAGGGACAAAATGATGTAGACTGGCATCACCAACGAACGAAGCAATACCACCAGGATAATGAAGATCCCTGCCAGCATTAAAAAGACGGTGCGCGTATAGTCGTTCCCCGAAATCGTCTTCAGATCGTTAAACGTACTCGATACGCCGCCGATCGCGATGTCGGCGTTTTCCAGCGGCGTCCCTTTCACCGCCGTTTGCACCGCAGCTTCCACTGCATCGATCTGGTCAATCGCTTCCCGGCCATAAGGGTTGCTGGAGAAGACGACTTCAAGCTTCATGACTTTGCGGTCCGCGGACAGATACGTATCGAATACTTGCTCGATCTGTTCGTTCTCCAGCGCTTCCTTCGGAACGTACCAGCCGTCCAGACCGTTGTCCGTGCTTCCAACCTCCGTCAAGTAGTCCTTGGCAGTTGTTAATCCGCCGGACACTTGAGCCAGGCCGTCAACGCTTTGATTCAGCCCATCAGTAAGCTGCGTGATTTGACCGGAGAATTCGCTGAATCCGGTTTGTACTTGCTGTTGCCCGTTTTGAATTTGCGCCAGACCGGATTCGACTTCAGGCAGCTGCCCCACGATCTTGCCTTGACCCTTGGCAGCCTGATCCAATCCCGTTTGCAGCTTCGCCAGCCCAGCAACGATTTGGTCCAGGCCCTCAGCCAACTGCTTCCCGCCGGCTGCCGCCTGCGCGTAGCCTTGGTTAGCTTGATTCAGCCCGGCCGCAACCTGCTCAAGCTGTGCTTCGATCTGCTGAAGCCCGGCCGTCAGTTGCTCCAGACCTTTGCCGGTTTCCAATACCGTCGTGCGAATCGTTAAATAATCTGGATCCGACGCTAAATCAGGATATTTGCCCTCCAGGCTGCTGAAGCGCCCCGTCAAGGCGGCTAACCCCTGCGAAGCAGCCCCCAAAGGTTCGCGGATTTCCTTCAGACCGTTACCCAGGCCGGAAACCCCTTGAGCCAACTGCTGATAAGAGTCAAGCAGTTGATTGTGGGCGTTCGCCAAATCCTCAGCGCTCTTTTGCGCTTGTTGTAATCCTTGCTTCAACTGGCCGGCCCCAGCCGAACCTTCCCGAATCCCTTTCTCGATCGCGGTAAGACCTCCAGACAGCTGAGAGATTCCGTCCTTCAGCTTCGCGGTACCGTCCACCAGCTTCCCGGTGCTATCGGCGGCTTCCTTCAGCTTAGGGGCGTTTTCCGACAGCGCCTGGCTGGCTTTCGCTAATCCGTTTTGGATCTTACCCAGCCCTTCGCCGCCTTCGCCTAATCCTTCACCGACGGTCTTCACCTGATTGCTTAATGCGAAATCCTTAAGCACTTCCCCTGTCGGGCGGCTCATCCCCCGAATGCTGGCGACGCCATCCGTTTTCTCAACCTCGCGGCTGATCTTCTCAGCGAGTGCCATATACTCCGCATTATCCATGGGCTCGTCATTTTTGATCACGATGGTGGACGGCAACGACTCACCGGGTTCAAAGCTTTCGGAGATGATGTTATACGCTTTGACCGATTCATATTCGCCGCCGATTTCCTCCATACTGTTGAAGGATACATTGCCGGTGTACGTAATCACGAACGGTACCGTTACAGCAGCAACGATCAACAGAGCTGCCCAGGGACGCTTCAAGGAGAAGCGACCGATGGCGCCCCAGAACCGGTTTTCCTTATGTTCCAGCGAACCGCGGACAGGCCAGAACAGCTTGGTGCCCAGCACGGCCATAAAGAACGGCACGACCGTAACCAAGGCGATAAGCATAACCGCGATGCCGACCGCTACCGCTACCGCCGAGCGGTACAACATAAATTGCGATAATCCAATTGTCGTGAAGCCGACCAGGACGGCGAGCCCGGAGAAGAGCACCGTCTTCCCTGCTTTACGGTACGTCTGGACGATCGCCTCCCATTGGTCATCCGTATGCTGCAGTTCTTCCTTAAAGCGGCTGATCAGCAGGATACAATAGTCCGTCCCGATCCCAAACATCACCGCCACCATAAAGATCTGCGTGTACGTCGAAATCGGGAAATTCACCGTATCCACCAGGAACGCAACGACGGATTGGGACACCAGATAGCTGAGCCCAACCGTCAGCAATGGGATAAACGGTGCCACCACCGAGCGGAATACCACGAACAGGATCAGCAAAATAAAGATTACGGTAAAATATTCCGATTTCTTCAGACCCTGCTCCGAACTGACGATCATATCCTCGTTAATTTGCTTTTGCCCGGTCAGATAGTGCTCGACCTTCAGCGAATCGAGGGTTTGATGAATATCTTGCTCGATCTCCTTGAGCGGACGCTGCTCGTCAAGCACCGACAAAGAGGTTAATATCGTTTTACCGTCCTTGGAGATCAACTTATCTTTCGCTTCCGGCGTGCTGAACGGATCGGTAATTGAAGCGATGCCGATCTCCTCCATATGGTCGCGCAGCGCGGAGATGCCTTGTTCAATCTCTTTCTGCTCGGCATCATCGATGCCTTGATCATCATGAAAGACGAGGGCGATCTGAGTCTCTGCCGCTCCGCCCTTCAGCTTGGCCGCCTCCGCTAATATGGCGGAAGCTTCAGAGGAGGAATACCCGTCCGGAACGGTGATCTCCCCGTTCTCCCGCACTAAATTCCCCATGGAAGGCGCCGTCAGCATTAATGCTGCCGCCAAAGCGATCCACAACAGCAAGATCCACCATCTTGCCTTCAGTATGAATCTCATTTTCCCGAACTCCCCTCTCCGACCAATCTGGCTAATCTCTCAAACGCGCTAATAAATCCTTCCACTTCGTCCGCTTCGAAATGCACCAAATACTTCGAAACGGTGCTGATGATCTGATCTTGGACAATGTCGTAATTGCGCTGCCCCTGCTCTGTCATCGTTAAATAAACGACCCGACGGTCGTCTTGATCCCGAGTCCGCTGAAGCAATCCTTTGTCGACCATCCGTGTGATCATCGCGGTGATGGAGCTTTTGCCTACCCCAAACGCATCTGCCAGTTCCGTCGAGGTACATCTGCCGCGGGAGGAAATGTACTTCAAAATCTGAAATTGCTCCATGGTGATATCCTCTTGAATCATGTCGCGGATTTGCCCGTTCAGCCGCTTCGAGACCTCGAAAAAAGCTGCCATATACCGCTCAATCAACTGCTTCGTTTCAAGATTCACCCCTAAATCCCCCCTTGTCTTCTGAACAAGAAACATGTCCAGTTAGTTCACCAGTAGAATAGTTCGACAATGAAACTACATATGAAACTATAGGCGATTGCCGCCTGAAAGTCAAATCCCTTGAGCGAATTTTTATCACGATGATTACGCAAAAAAAGCCGCGGGGTTCTCCCCGCAGCCTTTCAGCCGGACCTTATTCATCCTCTTCGTTCTCTTCCACTTCATAGATGCAGCGAAACCGTTCTTCCCCGATGGCTTCATCCCAAAACCCGGTAATTTGAAACCCGATGTTCCGGAAAAAATCTGCGCCTGCCTCATCGGTAATGGCCTCCATCCGCTCCGGAGATGCTTCCGTGAGGGCGAGCAGCACCAAGGCTCGTCCATACCCTTTCATCCGCTGTTCTGGATGGACGGCAAGATGGATGATTTCAAGCGTCTGCGAAGCGTTGACACGATAGCCGATAATTCCGGCAATCCCCGCTTCCTCTTCATATCCATACAGCTGATATGTATCCTCTTCCCGGTACAAACGAGCCGCGTCCTCCAGCGCATCCGGGTCAAACATCACCGCATATTCCAGCAGCTCCCGAATGACAGGCTCGTCCACCCTCGCTTTTATTGATTTGAACATGGTGCCTCCTTAATTTCTGTACGCCCATCCTCATAACCAATCACGACGGTTTGCGCAATGCCAACGAACAGTCCGTGCTCGACAACGCCTGTCATCGCCTTCAACTCGTCGCTTAACCGGGCAGGGTCAGCGATTTGTCCGAAGGCCGCATCCACGATGTAGTTCCCGTTATCGGTCACGTACAGCTGATCCCCCTGCATCCGCATTTCGAACGGAACATCGTAACGGCTCTTCAGCTCCCGCAGGGTCCATTCGTAACAAAACGGCACCAACTCAATCGGCAGTTTGAAACGCCCCAATGTAGGAACCATCTTGCTATGATCGGCAATGACGATAAACCGATCGCTGTTGATCGCGACGAGCTTCTCCCGAAGCAGCGCTCCCCCGCCGCCTTTGATCAGCGCCATTTGCGGATCCACCTCATCGGCCCCGTCGATCGCCAGATCCAATCGGTCCACGTCCTTCGCCTCAATTAGCGGGATGTGATATTTCGCGGCAAGCTCCTCTGAAGCCTTCGAAGTTGCGATGGCACGAATTTGCAACCCGTTCCCCACCATCTCGCCGATTTTCTCGATCGCATAATAAGCGGTTGACCCCGTCCCGAGACCAACGGTCATTCCGTCCTTTACCCATTCTGCAGCGCGGTAACCCGCCGCCTGTTTGGCATTCATGTCTACCCCTCCAAAATCATGATGTTCGTACCTTTGCCCGCTCGAACACCTCTGTCCCAGCGGCACTTTCGCTCCTAATCATACCAAAAAAGCCCGGACAATAGAACAGCAGCGTAACCGATCGGTCCGCTGCTGCCGAGAGTCCATGCCCTTATGCCTAGCTGTGATGGAAAGCCTTTACCACTTTCGTACGTTTTCGGGGCTCCTTGGGCTTGATTGCGCCACCGTGCCCGGATTCCGGCTTGACCATCGTCAGCAGCAGGATGACCGCCACCAGCGACACTCCGGCGATGACGAAAAACATCGTCATATGGCCAGCCTTCATCAGCAGCGACATCACCGGCGGCCCCGCCGATACACCGATAAACCGCATGCTGCTGTAGAGTGAAGTAATCGTACCTCGCATTTCCTTGTCGACACCTTCGGTGATCAAGGCATCGGAGCTGGGCAGGACGATGCCGATACCAGCGCCGCAGACGATCAGGCAAACGATCACAAAATAGATGTTGTTGAAAAAGCCGATGCCAAATAAGGCGCCGGTCGATAGGATTAAGCCTGCGACGCCAGACCATTTCATCAGCTTTTTGTCCTTGCCGATTTTTTTCCCGGTCACATAAGAAGCCAGACATAAAGCTGCCAGCGGAATCGCCAGTACCAACCCCTTGATCACACCGTCCAGGCCGTGTTTTGCTTCCAGTTGCTCAGACAAATAAAACAGCACGCCAAACAACAGGAACATCGAAATGCAGCCGATCGCAAAGATGGCATACAGCCAGCGGCCTTTTTGCTTCAGCACCACTTTGACGGCAGAGATAAATTCCCTCAGCGGCTTGGCCTTCTCCCGATCTTTCGGTTCCCGCACCAAAAACAGCACCAGCAATAGCGAGATCAAACATAATACCGGAATCGACAGAAGCGGCACATACCAGATCCAAGCGCCAAGCAGTGCACCTAAGATCGGGCTGAGCACTTTGCCAAACGTATTGGAGGTTTCGATCAAGCCTAAATTGTGGCTGACTTCCTCCTCACTTTCATACAGATCGCCGACCAGCGGCAACACGATCGGGAAGGCGCCAGCCGCTCCGATCCCTTGCAGGAAGCGACCGCCTAGGATCAGCCAGTATACGGCCAGCCCGTTCACAAACCAATCCGCCACGCCAGAAATACAGCCGCCGATTCCCGCGATAATCAAGCTGGGCACAATGATCGCTTTACGGCCGAATTTATCGGAAAGATAGCCGGCAATCGGAATCAGCAAGATCGCAACCACCGCATACACGGTGATCAGCATACTGACCTGAAAGGAGTTGACATGAAGCTCACGGGCAATCTGTGGCAATATCGGAATCAGCATGGAATTTCCCAGCGTCATAATAAGCGGTATGGAGGCCAATGCAATCAAATCGCCTTTTTTGCCGAGCATCTAACCATCAGGCCACCCTTCACGAATGAAGTTTAAACAGACCCGGTTAGTGTGATACATTTAGCCGAAATTATACCGCTGTCAAGGAACCAGAATATAGGTTGATTTCGAAGCTCCCCGGATAAACCGGCTAGGTTCGCCTACGGAGTAAATGCGCAGCAAGTGCATCGATCTTGTGCAGGCCGTATAAAACAACTTCCGTTCGGCTTCTCTCGTGTACTTCCGGTCGGAACCGTCGTAAATCAGTACCGCATCGAACTCCACACCTTTGGCCAAATACGCCGGAATGACATGAACCCCTTTCTCAAAGGATAACGTCGTCTTCTTGATCAGCTTGGCCGGCAGCTTAGCGCTAAGCCGATCGTAGGCTTGCTTGCTTTCCTCCGCCGTTTTACAGATGACGGCAATCGATTCATATCCGTCCGCGCGCAGCTGACCGATCGTTGCCTCCAGCGAAGCGTGGAGCTTATCTGCATCGTCAACCAGGTGAACCTCCGGCATCTCGCCTTCCCGGTTAAACGGAACGATCGCCTCCCCGCCAGGGATCATCTCGCGGGTGAACTCAACAATTTGGCGGGTGGAACGGTAGCTTTGCTCCAGCGTAATCAACTCGCTCTCCTCCGCACCGTACAAATCGCTGAATACAGAAGACTGCTGAAGCACCGAGGCGTGAGCATAAATCGCCTGGTTCAAGTCGCCGAGCGCCGTCATTTTGGCCCGCGGGAACAGCCGCTTCAGGAAGAACAGCTGGAACGGCGAATAATCCTGCGCTTCGTCGATAATGACGTGACGGATCGACGTGTTGGACCGGAAGCCAAGCAGCAGCTCTTTTAAATAGAGGAAAGGCGTAATATCTTCATAGAACAGCTCGCCCCCCGCAATCTTCTGCAGCGTTTGCTCACAGATATCTTCCCACTGATCTGGAAGCTCTTCTTGATGGACTTCCCGGAAGATCGTCAGGTCGCTGAACAGCTGCATATATAGACGCGTCACATCAACGAACCGCAGCGATTTGACCCATTTCCGGAGCGGTTTAAGACGATCGCTGACAACCATTTTGGCCAAAATCGTCTTCTCATCCTCGTAATCGCTGAATGAAGGACTTTTACCATGCTGCTTGCGCCGCATGCGCTGGTAAGCCCGCTGGTAGTCCTCTGCATCCAGCAGCTGAATTTGTTCCTCTACCCAAGGCTGATCCAGCTCGGACTTACCAAAGGCCGCGATGGCCTTCAGCAGCCAATCTTTTAACAGCTCACAACGGTTGGCCAGCCGGATCGCGGGATCATAAGCATAAAATTGCCGGGCAATTTCCTCCACGCCAACAATTTCCTTGCCTTGAAAGCGGAGCGGTTTAAAGATCATCCCTTTCTGCTCCAGCAGTTCCTTATACCGCGTGATCGCATGCAGGAACTGTACCGACGATTTAAAACGGATTCCGCTGACCCGAGCTTGATAAGCCTCATCCTCAGGAGCAGAGAGGACAAATTCGATTTGTACAAACGGGTCCTCAAGCTGAAATTCTCTTCCAAGCCGATGCTCCAGATACTCCTGGAACGTCGTTTGCAGCATATTTTCTTCGCCCAGCTCCGGAAGCACCGTTGAAACATAGCTGTTAAACATCGGATTGGGCGAGAACAAAATCATCTGATCCGCTTGCAGCACCTCGCGGTGCTTATAAAGCAAGTAAGCGACCCTCTGCAAGGCGGCCGATGTCTTGCCGCTGCCGGCGGCCCCTTGCACGATCAGCATCCGGCTGCGATCGTTGCGGATGATTTTATTTTGCTCACGCTGGATCGTGGCCACGATGCTCTTCATCTGCGCATCAGAGCTGCGGCTTAACACCTGCTGCAACAGCTCGTCGCCAATCGTGACGCCGGTGTCGAACATCACCCTGATGCGGCGCCCGTTGATCACGAACTGACGTTTTAGCGTCATCGTCCCTTTGATCGTACCGGACGGCGTCTCATAGGAAGCTGGACCCGGAACGCTGTCATAATAGAGATTGGAAATCGGGGCACGCCAATCATAGACGAGGAACGTTTCATCCCCCTCTTCGAGCAATGAAGCAATCCCAAGATAGATGGCTTCCACCGGTTCGCCGTCTTCAGCGAAATCAATGCGCCCGAAATAAGGAGACTGCTTTAGACGTTTCAGCTTCCCCAACGCGATAGAGGCATGCTGGTGGCTTTTCTCCCGCTCTGCGAGCACCTGGGACTGCTGCCGTAAGCTAGTTGACGTTTCACCGACATCATCCGCTTCGCTGAAGTTCACCGTTACTTCGTCCCAAAAGTTCTTCCGCATCTCAACGACATCGCCGCGTACGCTGCCAACCTCCCGCTCCAGCTTGCGGATTCTGGCGTCGATTTGGTCGGCCACGTACTCCACGCGGCGCTGTTCTTCCTGCCATGCCTGATCTGTATGGTCCAATTAAATCGCTCCCTTGAATGACATCTAACTTTATCTACAGCTGATATCTTGACAAATGATAAAAAGCATGTTATAATTGATTTGGATGAAATCTGATCTGCAACAACGATTGATAGTCTATCTTTTATTGTACCAAGATGAACTTTACTTATCAATCTATGTTTACACGATGAATGACATGAAAGTCCTGCCTTAAAGGCAGGACTTTTTTTGTTATTCCCATTAATCGCCGGTCGCTGCTGTGGAGTGATCTGCCAACCGGTTGAGCCGCTCCAATTGGTGACCGTATTCATACATTTCGGCTGACACAATCGATAAGCGCAGCACGCCTGTGCGCTCGGCTGCATATCGGTCCAGCATCCGCCGCAGGAATTCGTCGTTTTCCGTTTCAAATTGCATCGATTCGCAGTAGCCCGGCTTCAGCTTGTCATCAAACTTCAGCATGACATGCTCGTGGAATTTGGTCAGCTTCTCCAGATGCTCGTCAAATTCTTGATTTAATTCCGGCGTGCGAGCCGCCTGGAAATAATGCTGCTCCACCGCGTTCAGCACCTCAAGCCCTTGGCGAAGCGTGCGCAGCATTTGCTTATACACCACAAGTTGACGATGGTCGCTAAATTTCGGTGCTTTGATTTTCTTCTGATCCTCCTCCATCAGCTTATACTTATCTGCTAATTGGCTGATGGTATCCTCAAGTTTACGCTTATCGGACCGGAACACCGCTTCCTTAATCTCATCGGAAATCGCCGTTCTTAGCAGCAGCGACAGCCGATCAAACGTTTGCCGGACCTGTTGCTCGAACTGTACCTTTGGTTTGGGCGGGAACAAGACGATGTTGATAATAAAAGCTGAAAAAATACCAATTAAGCTCAACAGAAAACGGTTTAACGCAAATTCCCACTGGCCTGACGCCTCCATCACGGACACGACCGTAACCAGTGTAATGCCAATCGTATCCCCCATTTTCAGCTGCAGACAGATCATGATCACTAGAATGCAAACCAGCCCTACGGCGATGGGTTCATTGGAGAAGACCATGCCGCCCAGCATCGCTAACACGGCCCCAAGCGTATTCGTCTGCAGCTGATCGATCAAGTAACGCCAGGAACGATAAATGGTCGGCTGCATGGCAAAAATCGCGGCGATCGCCGCGATCACCGGCGAGGATAATCCCAGTAAAGTACCGGCATATAAAGCCAGTGTAACCGCAACCCCCGTTTTTAGCATTCTTGCGCCAAATGTCACTTCCATTCCCCCTACGTCCCCCAGCACATTCCATTTATTTTAAGCAAAATTTTAACAAATATTAAGGTTCATCTCAGATATCCTGCCTGTTTTTGGTCAAAACTGATAAAGGCAAGGACCAAATAATTCTATACGAAGAGGTGAAAAATGTCCATGTTTATGGAGAACTTGAAACCGATGGCTGGCAAATTGACCCTTGCACTTCTGCTGGCTGCCGGTTCGGCTGCTACGGCGGGCACCGCATATGCGGAAACCGGCGCTCCGGCGGATCAAACGCCGCAGGTGAGTCCAAGTCCGTCGCAGACGGAAACCAAGCCGCATAAGCATCACCCGCACGGCCATTTCCGCGGCGGTCACATCGTCAAAGATACGGCCGAAATGCTGGGAATCGAGCCCAAAGCCCTGGTAGACCAACTGAAGCAAGGCAAGACATTGCTGCAAGTCGTGCAGGCCGAGAAAGGCTGGAGCGAAGAGGAATATCTGAAGAAGCTGACCGAGTCCGCGAACCGGAATATCGACAAAGCGCTGGCTGAGGGCAAAATCGACCAGGAAAAAGCGGACAAAATGAAGTCCAAGCTTCCGGACAAGTTGAAGAAGGTCATCAACCGCAACTGGAAGGACCGGATACCGGGACAGCCTGCAGCGGATTACCAAAATAACAAGGTCAACTGGAGCCATATGGTTCACTAACCCAGGTGAATAACTACGGACAACCGTGAAAAAACCGCTGGGCGGCCTAAAAGGTACGCTCAGCGGTTTTGCATGATCTAACGATTTATTTCTCTTCCGGCGCCCCCGTCTCCACTGCAGGTCCTACCGCTTTATGTGGAGTCCCTCCTACGGGAACCTCAACGATATCCAACAGGAAGATAAAGATCGGTACACCAACGATCAGTCCCCAGACCCCAAGGAAATGCTCAGAGACCAGCAGAATGAGGAAGGTGAAAAAAATCGGCAAATGCGTTTTGTTGGACATGAATTTCGGGTTTAAGAAGTACGTTTCAACTGCATGAACAAGCGCGATCATGATGAGGACATAGACGATTTTGATCAATCCGCCAATTTTAAAAGCGATCGCACACAGCGGAATCAGCGAAATGATAACCCCCATAACTGGAACAAGCCCTAGCAGGAAGATCATGATCGCCAGGGCGATCAGATTCGGAAACCCTAAAATCCATAGGAAAATGGTCGATAATACCGCATTTACCGTTGCAATCAAAAACTGCACTTCAATCACTTTGCCGAAGGACTGAACGAATTTGCGACCGAAGTACTCCAGCTCCTTGAACAACCCTCCGATCCGGCTTTCCCGAAACTGGACGGCAAAGTTCGTGACCTTCTCTTTCTCCAGCAGGAAGAACAAGCTGAGTACGATCGCGATGAACAGATTTAAGCTCCATTCGCCGATATCCGTCAGCGTGCTGAGCAAGAACGTAAACCCGTTGTTAATATATGCCGATAGATCGATATCTTTCAAGTACTCCACGATGTAATTCAAAATCGGGTTATCCGGGAGCACCGGCGGGTTCGAATAGAACGAAATCACCTGGTTGACCAAGTCGGTCAGCTCGGTAAGCAGCACCGGCATATAATAGTAGATGGCGGAACCAAGCAAGGTAATTAGCACGACGTAAATAAACAGCACGGTGACGGTTCGATTGATGCGAATCACCTTGGCTACGTTCCGGCTGATGAAATTGTGCAGCCGATTGATTAAATACGTCAGAATAAACGTAATGAGCAGCATATTCAGCATACTGCGGGCGAAATACAAAACGAGGACGACAAACAGCAGGGCAAGCACCCTGCGGAATCCCGCCATTTGAAACAGTTCCTTAAAAAACGTCATGAGTCACAAACGGCTCCTTCACAGTTACTGGAGGGTATTCCCCTGCGTTAATCTTAAGCGAGCCGTTAAGACTTTGCAAATAAAATAGTTAGAACCATACCGGCTTTACGCAAACCGGCTTGGATACGGATACGGTTCGGCCGGTAAACGTTAAGCGTCCGCTATCGGGATCAACCGTAAAGACAGCCAGCAAGTTGTTATCCCGGTTCGCCGCAATCAGATGTTTACCGTCCGGGGTAAGCGCAAAATGCCGCGGATGACCGCCTTCGCTGGAGACATGTTCAACCAAGGTAAGCCGTCCGCTCTCCGGATCGATTGCAAACTGCACTAAGCTGTCATGGCCGCGATTGGAACCGTACAGATAACGGCCGTCTGCCGAAATGGCTACCTCTGCCGTGGTGTTCTCCCCGGTATAATCAGCAGGCAACGTGGGTACGGTGTCCTGCAAGGCCAGCTCTCCGGTTGTTGCATCATAAGAAAAAAGAGAAATCGAGGAATTCACTTCATTGATGGAATAAAGCCACTGCCCGTTCGGATGGAATGCAAGATGTCGCGGACCAGCCCCCGGCGGCGTAGACGCTTCGCTTCGGTAAACCAGCTGTCCGGATTCAGGTTCAAACGAATAGACGAAAATGCGGTCCAACCCCAAGTCGGCCACCAACGCGTATCGGTTATCCGGGCTGAAAGTAACAGAATGGGGATGCGGACGATCTTGGCGCACCGGATCAGCCCCTTGCCCTTCATGCTGGCGCTCGTCAACCAACTTGCCCACGGTTCCGTCTGCTTGAAGTGCCACAAGGCCAACGTTCCCTCCGTGATACCCCGATACAGCGGCAAATCGACCGCTGCGGTCAAGTTGAATATGCGAGGAGGAAGGGCGAATCGTCACTTCCCGGTTCAATTCACGAAGCTTGCCGCCCGCATCCACATCAAACGCAACAACTTCCCCGATCCGCTCCCCTCCCAAGGTCGTTTCGGAAATCGCGTACACCTTGCGGGAATCTTGATGGATGCCCAGGAATGTGGGGTTCTTTAACCCGGACGCTTGATCCAGGAGACGGAGCTCCCCTGCGTCCAAATCCATTTCATATGTGTAAACTCCGGGATCGCTCGCTTCAGCATACGATCCCACAAATATCAGCAATCGTTGTTGTGAGACTGACAAATGAAATTCCTCCTTCATATGAAGCTTGTTTAAATGATGTCCCCTATATTTTTCCGTAATTCACCCAAAAAGTCCAGTCTCGCCCGGGATAAAGTTAAATTTGAAACTGAAATGAGGCCAGCTACCCAAACCAGATAAAATATGATATACTGTAAGCGCTTCCGAAAGCATCTTCTAAAGGGGGATTTGGAATGATGAACGTCGGACTCGAAGAAAGAGGCGTCTACGAGGATCTTAATCCTTACGAGACGTATTTCTTCAAGATCGGAGCTCACGGACTGGTTTGCTTCCATGGACGGAATTACAGTATTAAACAGAGATTATCCGCCGAACAGACCTCGAAGTTGATCTCAGACCCTCGCTTTTACCGCATCAGCACGAACTGCTATGTGAACCTGACCCAAGTCTCGGAAATTCGCGATAACGTTGTTTGGTTCCGGGATGAACGGCATGGGATCAAGACGATTTCGGTCCCCAGACGTAATCTGGAGCAATTGAAACGGCTGATCCCGTCTCAACGCGGCAAAGTCACTGCCGGAGTGAACTAACCCTCCGCTGAACTGACCTGCCAAGCGGCCAAAGGCAAAAAGCAGCCTGACTCGCACCGTCGTAGACGGCCGGGTCGGCTGCTTTTTCCGTTGTCCCTCTTATTTCACGTATAGACGGGCGCGTTCCTCCCAAATCTCGCCGGGAAGCAGGCTAAACAGACCAATTTCCTCTGCCGGTAAATTCGACTTTGGTGCGTTCACCAGATTGATCTGCGGCTCCGGACAGAAGAAGCCTTCCGTCGCCCCGTTATTCCAAATCATCCATTGCTTGTAGGAGGTCCCTACGTCATACACGAGCGTCTTGCCGAGCTTCGTATCGGTCAGCTCCATCCGGTTTCTGCCGTTTTGCGGTACCGCCGTGTAATGGTTATCCATCGAAGCGAAGAACGGATAGACGCCTTCCCCTTTCATCTGCTCTTCTTCATCTGTCAGCGGCTGGAAGGATCCGGTTGGGAGCATCCGCTCGCTCATTTGCCAACGCTGCCCGATCGTGAGCTTGACCTTGTAATCCTTTGCCGTACTTTCAGGCGCAAACGGTGCATTCACCGCGGTATGGAAGGCTAGCAGACATGGCATCTCTTTGTCGCCGTCATTGCGGATGAACACCTGCTGAGCCAAGCCATCATCGCTCAACGAATATCTCAGCCGCATTGTAAATTTAAAGGGAAGGTACCGATACACCTCGTGGTTCTCGTCAACCGACACTTTGACAGAAACGTAACTTTCCAACGGGGTCTGTCCGAAATCCTCAACCTCCCAGGCCGTCGTATGTAGAAATCCGTGCAAATGGTTGTGAGTTGCGGCCTCGTTCACCGGGAATTGAAGAACTTCATCTTTCCACGGGAATTGTCCGTCTTCATAACGGTTGGGCGGGAACAGCACCGGGATCCCGTGGACGCCGGGATTGCTTTTGAACGCCTCCATCTCCTGTTCACCGGGCTCACGCAAGAAACGGTAACCGCTTTCGACATCGCGGAAAGCGATCAGATTGCCGCCGATTTCCGGCAGCATCACCGCCTCATAACGCCCGGATTTGAGCCAAACTGCTTTTTCTCCTTGATAAGTGCCTTCATAAGCCGTTCTTTGTGCCATGGATGGTAATCTCCCTTCATTGCTTAGCGCTCATCTTGTAATATACCTTAAAGCGCCTCCAAAAGTCACCCCTGTCCATCACAACAGCTTTAGGGTCGCAAATTATCATGTTGTCTCCATCCGCTTTACATCATGCATCGCGCAAGATTTTGCGACCCAAGCTTGCAGCCAAGACGATCATGGACGCCCCAACGAACAGTTGCATGCCAAAGATTTGCGTCCACATCGGCCACGATTCAATCCATTCCAACACCTGCCCGCCGAGCAGCGGACCAAAGAAAGAGGCCACCCCCGTGATCGCCGAATACATCGCCATATACATCGGACGCTCCGATTTGGGCGTGTCGCCAATCATAAAGTTAAAGGCCAGTTGGTTAAATCCGCCGACGCCAACCCCAAATATCATATGGGCCAGGAAGAGCACAGGCAGCACAGGCAACACGGACAGTCCGCCCCAGCATAGAATCGCCAGCGCAATGATCGGTAGCGTCCAGAACAGCAAGCGACGATTGCTGTAACGCGCATTCAGATTCCCCCACACGTAAAAGCTTCCCATCATAAAGACCGTCTGGGTCACATTTAAAAGCGAGATCGTCTGATAATTGATGTGCAGCAGCTCCAACATCACGTACGAGTACAGCGGCACGACAAGGTTCTGCAGCAGCAGGAAGCCGGCCAGAAACAACGTTGCTTTCATAAAGGCTCCGTCCTGGAGCGGTTTACGCAGCATCGGCATAAACTTGCTTTCCGCTGAGCGCTCGAAAGCCGCATCGGGATAGAACATAAACACGATGATGTTGGCGATCGCGCAAATCCAGATCACGATATATAAGTAAAAGAACCCCTGCGCCGCCGGATAATGGTCCAGCACCATCCCACCCAAAAACATCACCAACGTGTTCAGCGCATTAAGAAACGTATTACGGATTCCAAAATATCTTCCCCGTACGCGGGCCGGCACAATATCGCTAATCAGCGAGTTCCACAGCATCGCTCCAACCGTATTAAATATAAACGCCGCGATATATAGAGCGATAAATCCGGCAACCCAATAATGGCGCGGTAAAACAAACGGAACAAGGCCCGTTGCACCCCACAGAATGCGATGCAGCCCAACGAACAGCACCAGCGCCCATTTGCGGCTGGTTAATCGCTGAATGAGAAAAGCAACGGCGATTTGAGCAATATTCACGAAAGTCGTTATCGCCAGGACAAAGCCGATTTGCGCTGAATTCGCCCCGAGATACAGCAGAAATCCCGTCAGGAACTGACCGCCAAGCAACGTTTGGAAGATCGTGGAGGGCACGCCCTCCCAGGTCGCGATCGCCAAGTTGCGGCGCTGGCGGGACGGCTTTCTCGATACAAACGATTTTTGCATAATATTGCTCTTCATTGTTGATGGATGCTCCTTTGATTTCTCTCTCCGAATAGTTCTGTCTCTTTTTTTACATACTTCAAGTGATTCGCTAATCTAAATGAATGGAGTGCTAATGATCTTATGCGGATTTCCTTGAGGTTTGGGATGTTCCTTGTTTGTTTGACCCTGCCGCTGACCATGATCACTTCCTGCGGCCAGCAGGATCGGCTCCGCTCGAATGCTGTCCCTCCATCCGGCAATTCCCCGGTGAGAACAGAAGCCATCACCGAATCCAACGGCACAACCTGGGTGCCGTTAACGCAAGTGGCTCAGAGCCTTGGCCTGCGATTGCAGGAGAACAGTGACAGCGCCAATCTCGGTTATACCGATGTGATGTTTACCGTCCAGCCTAGCCAGAGACATGCGATTTCCTTTGGGCAGCCGATCGCTCTGCCTCAGGCGCCGGTGCGTGAGAACGGTCAGCTCTATATGACGATGGATGCCGTATCCGCCCTGCTGCAAACCAAAGCGAAGATCGATTCCCGCACGGGAAAGCTTAGCTTTGACCGCATTACCCCGGCGGGCGGCAATATTCCACCGCAGACAGGAACGAGCCGGTACGGAGTTCTAGGCGTTGCCGAACATCAGGATGAGATGGTCGCCTATGCCAAGCAGTTTTTAGGCGTACCTTATGAATTTGGCGCCGCACCTTACGAACAGTCCAAAAAATTTGATTGTTCGTCCTTCACCCGTCATGTCTTTAAGAAGTTTGGTCAAGACCTGCCGCGGCTGGCCCGGGATCAAGCCAAAGAAGGCGTGCCGGTGACGCGGGATCAACTGCAAGTGGGAGATTTGATCTTCTTCACGGTCCCCGGCCGGTTTCAATCCGACAAAATTCCCGGCCATGTCGGCATCTATATCGGCGACGGCAAATTTATTCATACCTGGGGTGCTCCCGGAGTTCAAATCAGCCCGCTGGACAGCGGGTATTGGAGCACAGTGATCCTTTCCATGCGCCGGGTCCGTTAGTTTCAACCACCCCAAGGCTTAAAGTAAAGGCCGGGGAACCGCAAGGTTCACCCGGCTTTTTTCCTGCCGATCAGCGATTTCCCTTCGATACAAATACAAAGTATAATGAATGTAGGCATCACTTTCCATATAATATTTATACATTAAAACCTTGATGGATTTAGAGGAGAAAGACGATGGACAACGACAATCTGAAACAGGCTTATGAGGTGCTTGGACTGCCCGAAAACGCTTCCCGCGAAGAACTGGAGAGAGAATTCGACATTTTGCTGCGCAAATCCCGCTCACGCAACCTTGATCCCGGCGAAGCCGAGGAAATCGAGCGTAAGATCCAGGCTTACAAGCGGATCGTGGAGACGGAGGAACAGCGCAAGCTCGCGGAGTTAACCCGCAGGCGTTATGAGAAGTGGGGCAAATTTGCCGGGACCGCTGAGAAGGTTGACGATTTTTTTCGGCTTTATCGCAATTATGTGATCATCGGAATCATTGCCATCGCAGCTATTATTTGGGGGACGAATGCTTATCTTAACCATCTTGAAGAACAAAAACGACTGGCCGCCCTGCCTCCCATCGATCTGTCGATCATCATGGCCGGCAATTATTTGACTGACGACCAGAACGGCGGTGTCGACGCTCTGGAGCAAACGATGACAGCGCAAATTCCCGGATTCCAAAGAGTGGAAATTGAAATGCTGTACTTACCGCCGCAAGGAGAAGCCTTGAGTACCGCGGATATCGCTTATCAGCAAAAAGCGATGGCCGTGATCGCTTCGACAAGTCCGGATATTTATATAACCGATGCGCCTACCTTTGAGTGGTTATCGAATGGCGGCGCTTTTCTCAGCCTCGATGATTTGGTTAACGGTGAATTAAAGGATCTTCTGACGGAAAACAACCTTGTCAAGGATGTATCCGACGAGGACAATACCGAGCATGTGTACGGCATTAAAGTCACCAACAGCACTCTCGTCAAGGAGCTGCCGCTGGGTTATACAGACTTGATTATTTCGCTCCGTGTCGACGCGAAGAACAAAGACAAAGCGATCACGATGATAAAGACCTACTTGGAGAATCTCCCGAAGGCGGCGGAATAGCCGCCATTTTTTCGTGCGTTTTTTCATAATTGATTAATTTCAGGGGATGCTATAAAATAACCCTATAAACGCGCGTTTACGAAAGTGGGGACAAACCTTTATGCGCAGTGAAGACATCGCCAAACTGGCCGGGGTGTCCCGCAGCACCGTATCACGGGTGATCAACAACTATCCGAACGTTCCGGAAGCGACCAGGGCCAAGGTGCTCCGCGTCATTGAGCAGCACCATTACGAGCCGAATAGCTTCGCCCGGGCGCTCGCCGGCAAACGGACGGATACGATCGGCCTGTTCGCCATCAGCATGACAGAGAAAGAAGACACAAGCCGCATCTACCAGAACAGCTACTTTGCCCCGATCGTCGACATGGTCGTCGATACGGCCAATGCCCGCGGATTTTATGTACTGATTCATACCGTTTATTCGCCGGGCGATTTCCAGAAGGTGAAGCAAGCCTTCCTGCAGAAGCGGATTGATGGCGGAATTCTGGTGGGCACGCAGAAGGACATCGAGCTGGTTCGGGAAATGGTGGATCAGGAAGCGCCGTTAGTGCTCGTCGATTATGACATCGCGGAAATCATGACCGAGCGCCTGAACAAAAATCATCTGGCGGTTATCAACTCCAGTGACTATGAAGGCACAGTCCAGGCGATCGAATATTTGATTGAACTTGGGCATCGCGACATCGGCATTTTGAAAGGCAGCATGAATACGTACTCGGGTCGTGAGCGATACTTAGCTTATGAGCACACGCTGCAGAAGCACGGATTGCCGCTGCATGAAGCGTATATCCTTGAGGGCGAATTCCTGAAGGAAAGCGCCTACCGCGAGGCTCAGCGACTGATCGAGCAAGGAAACTGGCCAACGGCCTTATTTTGCGCCAACGACGATATGGCCATCGCTGCGATGGAAGCGTTTGCAAGAAAAGGGATCAGCGTACCGGAGCAAGTGTCGATCATCGGCTTTGACGATGTCGAGTTAGCTTCCCGGGTTACACCGAAGCTGACGACCGTCCGGCTGCCCATCGATGAGATGGCCAAGGCTGCCGTATTCAAAGTGATTGAGCTTTGCGAAGCGGAGCAACCTACCTTCAGCACAGTCAGCTTCCCAACTCGTCTGGTGATCCGGGATTCCTGTCAACCCCCGGCGAAATAACCAAACACCCTACCCTCCTCCCCGATCTTTTAACGATCGCCGGAGGAACCTTTTCTCATCAAAATAAACGCGCGTTCACAAACGAAGGGAGAGTTCCTGTTCATGAAATTTGGAGCATTTGACGATCAGCGTAAAGAGTATGTGATTCATACGCCGCAAACCCCTTACCCTTGGATTAACTACCTTGGCAATGAGCAATTTTTCGGACTCATCTCCAATACCGCCGGCGGTTATACATTCTATCGCGATGCGCGCCTGCGCCGGTTGACCCGCTATCGCTACAACAATATTCCGCTGGATACCGGCGGACGTTACTACTATCTCCGCGACCACGACAACGGCGATTTCTGGACGCCGGGCTGGATGCCGGTCAAACGCGAGCTGGATTTCTACGAATGCCGGCACGGTTTGGGATATACGTCGATCACCGGGGAACGCGGCGGCATTTCGGTCACTCAATTGGCGTTTATTCCGCTGGGCTACAACGGCGAAGTGCATCGCCTGACAGTGAAGAATACGAGTTCCCAGACGAAGAAAGTCTCTCTCTTCTCTTTTGCCGAGTTCTGCCTGTGGAACGCTCAGGACGACATGACCAACTTCCAACGCAACTTGAGCACCGGCGAAGTGGAAGTGCTGGATTCCGTCATCTATCATAAAACGGAATACCGTGAGCGTCGCAATCACTATGCCTTCTATTCCGTGAACCGCGACATCGACGGCTTTGATACGGACCGCGAATCGTTTGTAGGGCTGTATAACGGCTTGCACGAACCGCAGGTCGTTGTAGCCGGCAGAGCTTCCAACTCCGTAGCCAGCGGCTGGTCCCCGATCGGCTCGCATGAAGTGACGCTGAAGCTTGCCCCAGGCGAAACGCAAAGCCTGATCTTTATCCTCGGTTACGTTGAAGTGCCGGAAGAAGAGAAATGGGAATCCCCAGGTGTCATCAACAAAAAACCAGCGCTCGAGATGATCGAGAAATTCGCTACGGACGCCGACGTTGACCGCGCTTTGGCAGATCTTGCTGCGTATTGGGACGGCCTGTTGTCCAAATACCAAATCCAAAGCGGCGACGACAAGCTGAATCGCATGGTAAACATCTGGAATCCGTATCAATGTATGGTGACGTTTAATATGTCCCGTTCGGCTTCGTATTTCGAATCCGGGATCGGCCGCGGCATGGGCTTCCGCGATTCCAACCAGGATTTGCTTGGCTTTGTGCATCAAATCCCGGAACGGGCCCGCGAGCGGATTCTCGACATCGCCGCTACGCAATTTGAGGACGGCAGCGCATATCACCAATATCAACCGCTCACCAAGAAAGGCAATAACGAGATCGGCAGCGGCTTTAACGATGACCCGTTGTGGCTTGTGCTGGGTACAGCGGCTTACATCAAGGAGACCGGCGACATCAGCATTCTGGATGAACAAGTGCCGTTTGATAACAATCCGGACAATACCGCAACGCTGTTCGAGCATTTGAAACGCTCCTTCTACCACGTCGTGCACAACCTGGGGCCGCATGGTCTACCGTTGATCGGCCGCGCAGACTGGAACGATTGCCTCAACCTGAACTGCTTCTCCAAGGAGCCGGGTGAGTCGTTCCAAACTACGGCGAACATCGAAGGCCGCGTAGCTGAGTCCGTATTTATTGCCGGCTTGTTCGTCTTCGTAGGCCCAGACTTCGCTGAAATCTGCCGGATCCGCGGGCTGGAATCCGAGGCGAAGGAAGCGCTGGAGTGGACGGAGAAAATGCGCAAAACGACGCTGGAGCACGGCTTTGACGGCGACTGGTTCCTGCGCGCTTACGATCATTACGGCGAGAAGGTCGGCAGCAAGGAAAACGCCGAAGGCCAAATCTTCATCGAGCCGCAAGGCATGTGCGTCATGGCAGGCATCGGCGTCAAGGAAGGCTTGGCAGCCAAAGCGCTCGCTTCCGTTGAGGAGCGCCTTGATACGAAATACGGGATCGTGCTGCAACAGCCGCCGTATTCGAAGTATTATCTGAACCTGGGCGAAATCTCCAGCTACCCGCCGGGGTACAAAGAGAACGCCGGGATCTTCTGCCATAACAACCCTTGGATCATGATCGCGGAAACCGTATTGGGCCACGGCGATCGGGCGTTTGAAGTATACAAAAAAATCGCCCCGGCTTACCTGGAGGACATCAGCGAAATCCATCGGATGGAGCCGTACGTCTACTCGCAGATGATTGCCGGCAAAGACGCCGTACGTCACGGCGAAGCGAAGAACTCCTGGCTCACCGGGACGGCAGCCTGGAACTACGTAGCAATCACGCAAGCTATTCTTGGCGTGCAAGCTGACTTTAAAGGGCTGAAAGTGGATCCTTGCATTCCGTCGGCATGGGACGGATACGAAATCACCCGCGTCTTCCGGGGGGACACGTACGTCATCCGCGTGAGCAACCCGAATCATGTGGAAAAAGGCGTGGCCAGCATCACGGTGGACGGCCAGCCAATTCAAGGCAACATCATTCCGCCGGTTGGCGACGGCGGCGTTCACCAAGTCGAGGTTGAGCTTGGGTAAGCCCCTGTTCTCAATAAGGTGCGAAAATGAAAAAGGTACAACTGCTCCAATCGAGTGGTTGTACCTTTTCTAATTATGGGAGAACTCACTAAGCCTTCGCAGGTTTCATGCCGGTTTCCTCTTTCCCAGTTCCCTGACCTTCTTTATTTACCTGCACTTTGCGGATAAAGAACGATAAGATGAGAGCCACCAGCGTAATCCCCGTCGCCACGACAAAGGCAAAATCAATCCCGTTGATCGTCGCATCCCGAGTGATCAAGGCGACTTGTTGGGCGTTAGCCGGGTCTTTCGGATTAATTCCGGCCGCGAGAATCATTTCGGCCGCCTTATCCTTGGCACGCGAGGACATGATCGTCACGAGAAGTGCGGTCCCCAATGCTCCCGAGATGGTCCGCAGCGTGTTGGACATCGCGGTGCCATGGGCATTCAGCCGCGCCGGCAGTTGGTTGAGACCGGCCGTCTGAATCGGCATCATTAACATCGACATCCCAAACATCCGTGCGGTGTACATCAAGATGAGATGAGTATACGTCGTATCTACGGTCAAATTGCTGAATTCCCAGGTCGTTACGGTGGTGATGGTCAACCCGATAACCGCCAGCCAGCGAGCGCCAATCCGGTCAAAGATCATCCCGGTAATCGGCGACATAATCCCCATCAAAATTGCCCCCGGCATCAACAGCAGCCCGGATTCCACGGGGGAGAAGCCGCGGATGTTCTGCAGGTAAATCGGCAGCAAGATCATCGCCGCATACAGCGCCATGGTGATCACCACATTGATGATCGTAGTCAGCGAAAACATATCGTAACGGAATACGCGGAACTCCAGCAGCGGCTTATCCGATATCAGTTGACGCCACAGGAACAAGCCCAAGGTGATAACGCCGACAATCAGGCTGACGACAACATCTGTCTCGCCCCAGCTGGTGCTGCCAGCTTCACTAAACCCATACAAGATACCGCCAAAGCCGATTGTCGACAAGATGATCGACAAGACGTCCAGGTTTGGACGGCCAACCTGGGTTACATTTTTCATAAAGATTACGCCAAGAATAATCGAAAGAACCGCAAACGGGAAAATAATCCAGAACAAAACATTCCATGGGTGATGCTCAATGATCCAGCCGGAGAGCGTTGGTCCAACCGCAGGGGCGAAGATCATGGCGATCCCCATCATCCCCATCGCTTGCCCGCGCTTCTCAATCGGAAAGATCGTCAGGAAGACGACGGTCATCAGCGGCATCAGCACACCGGCGCCGGCCGCCTGCACCAGTCTCCCGATGAGCACCATTTCAAAGTTAGAACCGATTCCGCAAATGAATGTGCCCGCCGAGAACAAAACCATGGCGGAAATAAACAGCATCCGTGTCGTAAATCGTTCCATCAAAAAGGCGCTGATCGGAATCAAAACGCCGTTCACCAGCATAAATCCAGTCGTTAACCATTGGATCGTCGTCGCTCCAACGCCCAAGTCGTCCATCATTTTCGGCAGGGCAACGTTCATCAAGGTTTGGTTCAGGAGGGACACAAATGCCCCGATTAATAGCGCCATTACAATCGGCCATCTCTTGAAGTTAACGGCCGGTACAGCAGCAGTATTACTGTTCATAGGTTTCCTCTCTCACTTTCTCTAAGGATGCGATAATTTTGCGGTGGGTTTGCAGCATCTGGTCGATGTCTTCCCCCGCTGCCTCCAGGACCGCCGAGAACGCCCGGGTATATTCGAGGTCCGTCTTCCGATATACCTCCATTCCCTTGTCGGTGATTTGCAAGAACACGGACCTCCGATCGCTGTCCACCCGTCCGCGCTCCACGAGCCCCGCTTTGACCAGACGATCAATCACACCGCTGACCGTGCTGTTCCCCATCCGCATCTGTTCGGCAAGCTCCGTCACCCCGATTTGCGGATGATGATGAATTCGCTTTAAGGCCATGAACTGGATGCCGGTGATGCCGAAGGGCTCGGCTTGTTTGGATAGCAATTGGTAAAAGGCTCTCTTCACCTCGCGGAAGGATTCCACGATCTCATGCATGCGTTGCTTCTGGTCCAAACGGTGCTCATCCTTTAACACTTAGTTCTACTCTTTAATATTTCGTATGCGAAACAATCCATTACTATATTTAACAGAGCATCAAGTTTATTGTCAATATGGGTATCACAAATATTATCAATAGACAAAATTGGATGATTTTCAACCTTCGGATAGCATTTCGCGGAAGATTTCATTCTATACCCCTGACGTGTTGAATGATATAATCATGGTAGAATTCACCTATTACTTAAGGAGGACATGAATCCCATGACATGGTTCAACCGACTTCCCTTATCCGGAAAGATCTCCGCTGCCTGTTATCTTGTGGCCGCGCTCTTTGCCGTACCATCGCTGCTCGCCTTCATCCTGCTGGGACATATCGTCATCGGTATCTTGCTGATCGTCGTGTTGGCAGCGCTTACCTTCCCGCTTTCGCGTTACCTCCAGAAAGCGCTTACGGATTCATTCGATGATATCACCAGCGCTTCGGCCAAAATCGCCAAAGGGGATTTTACCAGTCGAATTTCGGAATCCGGAGGCATGGATGATCTCAGCCGCTCCTTCAACAGCATGGTGGACAAGCTGCGCAAGATCCTCCAGGAAACGTCGGATATCACCCGCAAGGTAATGGATTCCAGCCGGAAGATTTCCGACCGCAATCAGGAGCTGATTGAAGTCATGACCCAAGTCACCCACTCCTCCAACGAGCTGGCTCTTGGTGCCAACGCCATCTCCGAAGATGTCAGCGGCATGAAGGACGCGATTGGCGAGATTGAGCAGAAGGTGAGCAATTACACCGAAGCCTCCCGTGAGATGAATCAGCGTTCCGAAGAAATGATTCAATTGGTAGAGCGTGGACGTGAGTCCGTCTCCCGTCAAGCGAGCGGGATGCGCAAGAACATCGAAGCAACTGAGAAAGTGGCTGAGTCCATCGAGGCTTTGGCGAAAAACGCGCAGGGGATCACCAAAATTACGGCAACCATCTCTGAAATTGCTGAACAGACTAATCTGCTGTCGCTGAACGCTTCGATTGAAGCGGCGCGGGCGGGCGAACATGGAGCCGGGTTTGCCGTGGTTGCCCACGAGGTTCGCAAGCTGGCTGAAGAATCCACCGCCTCAACCAAAGAGGTATTTAATCTAGTTCGCAGCATCGAACAAGACGTGAAGCAAGCTGGACAGAACATTAAAATCAATGAAGAAGTTGTCCGGCAGCAAAGCGAAATGATCCGGGAAGCAGAGCAAATCTTCCAAGAGATCGTGCAAAGCGTGCAGTATATTAGTGAGGAAATCGCCGCATTCGCCAGAGAGAGCGAGGAGATGCTGGAGAGTGCGCAGAACATCTCATCGGCGATTCAGAACATTTCCGCCATCACCGAGGAATCCGCGGCAGGCACGGAACAAGTCTCGGCATCCATGAACGAGCAAATTACCTCGATCCGCGCGATGGCCGAAGAGGCCGAAGCGATGAAAAATGCCGTGTTCCAGCTGCAGAAGACGATACATATCTTCAAGTTTTAATCGAACCACCCACCGCCCAGTCCCTTTTGCATAGGGGCTGGGTTATTTTTCTTTTTTCGATAAGATATGAGGAGTCTAGCGTAAGCACAAATCATTATCCAATGGAGGGATTAGGGATGAAAGTTATCAACTGCTGGAACCGCATCGCCATTTCCACGGGGATGTTCCCCGGCTGCCGTGATGTAGTGAAACCTGCGTAAGCATCATCAAAAAAAGACCTGATGGAGTTAACCTCCCTCAGGTCTTTGCGTTATTTATAACTTCGCTTTCAAGTGAACCATCTTGCTGCTGAAATCGCCGCGCACCGAAGCCATGGACAAGCCAGCGTTCATCAAACGGTCGCCGCCATACACTTCGCCGCTTCCGGCCACCTCGTAATCTTTGGCCGGGTCAAGTCCTTGCAGCTTGACGCTGCGCAGCGGGCCATTAGGTTCCGCAAGGACGCGGAAATAGAACAGCAACGCTTCGCTCTGATCCGGGCTAACGAACATCCACGCCGTCTCATTTCCTTCGAACGGGCTTTGCAGACGGTACAGATCCCCTTGCTGCACCAATCCGCGGATTTCTTTGTAGAGTGCGATCTGGCGTTTGGCCGTCTCCTTCTCTTCTTCCGTAAACCGGGTAAGATCTAATTCGTAGCCAAAATTGCCGGACATGGCCACATCCCCTCGGAACGTCAGCGGGGTCGTCCGCTCTACTTGGTGGTTTGGCACCGCCGAGACGTGCGCGCCCATCGTCGACACCGGATATACGATGCTGGTGCCGTATTGAATTTTCAAGCGCTCCGCCGCATCCGTGTCATCGCTCGTCCAAGTCTGCGGCATGTAGTACAGCATGCCCGGATCAAACCGCCCGCCGCCGCCGGAGCAGCTTTCGAACAAAATCTGCGGGAACTCGCTCGTCAGACGCTCCAAGAGCTCGTAAAGCCCCAACATATAACGGTGGGCGACTTCCCCCTGCCGCTCCGCCGGGCTGACCGCTGAACCAATCTCCGTCATGTTCCGGTTCATGTCCCATTTCACGTACGTAATCGGCACCGTCGAGAAAATGGCACTTAAGCGCTCATACAGATACTGACGCACATCGCTGCGCGACATATCCAGCACCAGCTGGTCGCGGGCTTCTGTCCGCCGCCGCCCCGGAACGTGCAGACACCAGTCGGGATGCGCCCGGTACAGATCGCTGTCCGGGGAGACCATTTCCGGCTCGAACCAAAGGCCGAACTGCAGCCCGGTGTCCTTCACGCGGCGGGCCAGGTCCTTGAGCCCGTCAGGCAGCTTGCGGCGGTCCTCGAACCAGTCGCCTAACGAGCTGTTATCCCGGTCGCGCCGGCCAAACCAACCGTCGTCGAGCACGAACAGCTCGATGCCCAGCTCGCTGCCCGCTTGGGCAATCGCCTCGATCTTGTCCGCGTTGAAATCAAAATACGTCGCTTCCCAGTTATTAACGAGAATTGGCCGCTCCTGATCGCGGAATTGCCCGCGGCAGAGCCGAGTCCGATACAACCGGTGATAGGTTCGGGACATGCCTCCCAGCCCATCAGCAGAATACACAAGCACCGCCTCCGGGGTTTGAAAGCTCTCGCCCGGCTCCAGCTTCCACGTAAAGTCAAAAGGGTTGATCCCGATCTGAACCCGGGTTGTCCCAAACTGCTCAACCTCGGCTTCAGCGGTAAAGCTGCCGCTGTAAACCAAGCTGAAGCCATAAACCTCACCATGCTGCTCCGTCGCATCCGGCCGCAGCAGCGCCAGGAACGGATTCTGCTGGTGGGAGCTCGACCCGCGGCGGCTGCTGATCCCGGTCACCCCCGGTGCGAGCCGTCTGCGCTGCACATGGCGTTCACGAGCCCAAGCGCCGGATAAATACAAGGCGTCGTAAGCCGCGTCCGGGAAATCCACCGAGGCGCTGAGCGCCCGCTCCAGTTGGATCGACTCGCTGCTTCCGTTCGTGAGCCGGGCGGATCTGGCGATGGCGTCAAAATCAGCAAACACTGTATAGCTCAGGACGACGACCAGTCCGGAAACGCGATCTTCCAGCTCCAGCTCCAGCGTTTCTGCCTCATGGTCTTGCTCAACATATACAGCAGGAAGCCCCTTCAGCACCGGCTTACCCGGAACGATCCGGTGGGAGCGATACGTCAGTTCGGTTGCCCGGGTACCGTTCGCAAGCCGCACCTGATATGCCGGGCTCCGGAAGTCACTTGTTCCGTATTGCGGATATTCCTGTGGGAGAGAATCCAGCGAAATCGACTTATCCTCCGGGATCGGGTTCGGACTAAACGAAGCGCGTTCCTGGAAGGTCAGCAGCTGATCGAGGTTGCTGCCATGGCGCAGCTTGGCCCCGAAATAAGCATGGGCAGGATACCCGTGAACCAATTGAATCAAGTAACTTGTATTGCGGGACTGCAAATGGAAAAGGCCTTTCGCTTCATCGAAAAAGATAGGCATTCTCGATCCTCCTGGTAGGTTCTCATCTAAATTGGACTAGCGTTCATCTTCTTCCATTCTACTATCAACCCCAGGAGGAGTAACGAGAATAAAGTGATCTTCTATATGGATATTTGTGATTTATTCATGCTTTGCCACACGGATTCCGTCACTCAGCAAAGACTTCGTCGCACCTCCAAATTGCCGAGCATAATAACGGTAGAACAGCAGGATGCCGATATGCAGCAGCGCCAAAACCAGAGCGACATTGGAATACACGGCGGAACCCTCAAATGGATTTAGCGGATTCCAATGGGACGTCGCTCCGAAATCCACAGCTTTGCCGTAAAGGCTGATCGCGACCGTGCCGGACAAAAAGCTCAGCATGGACAGCATCCCCATGCCTACCCCTGTCTGCTCCTTCGGCAAGGTGCGGGATATCGTGTTCGACAACGCTAACTGCATGAACATCTGTCCCACATTCCCAAGAATCAGAATCGCGGCAACCCAACCCGCCGATGCCCCGGACACCCCGGAGTAAAGCAAGAAGCAACTAATGAGCAACGACGACGCCAGATAAAACACAAAGGCATTGCCCTTGGTGTCCGCCAGCCTGCCTCCTTTGCGGCCAAGGATGGCCGATGCGGCAGCTCCCGGCACCATCGCAAATCCAATCCAGCCAGCAGGAAGCCGGTTCACCTCAGCCAGCAGCTGCGGCGTGAGAAACGGCAGCGCATACCCGATCCCCATAACCAGCACCGACAGCAGGAGACCAAACGAATAGCTTTTATTCCGAAAAAGCCGCGGATTCACAAACGGCTGCTGGGCACGTAGAATGCGCCAAACAAACAGCAGAAACCCGATGAAGCTGCCCAAATACAACTCCCATCCCCCATAGGTCACCCCAAGCAACAACAGGGTAACTGTACCGGCAAGCAAGCCTCCGCCAAGCCAGTCGATTTGGACGGATTGAAGCGGTTCATCGCTGAGGTACTTCCGATAAAACGGCAACGTCACCAGCATCAGCATCGGCACGCAGAATAACCATCTCCAGTCGACCACACTCACTAGCAGCGCGGAGACGACAGGCCCAAGCACACCGCCGATCGCAAGTCCTGTAGCGGTAATTCCGAGCGCGTATCCGCGACGTCCGGCCGGGAAATACCGCACCGGAATAATCATCGCCGCAGCAGGCACTACAGAGGCTCCCGCAGATTGCAGCGTACGGCCCAGCAAGACCATCCAATACGCCTGCGCCGAAAGTCCAATGAGCGAACCTACGCAGAACAGAAGAAATCCAAACGTCAGCAGCTTTTTCAACGAAAAAGCATCGGCCAATTTCCCATAGATCACCGCACCGATGGCATAAATCAGTCCATAAATCGTTGTTACCCAGCTGACCTGAGTCACGGACAAGCCAAATTCCTCTTTCATATCCGGAAGTACGATATTAAAAAGCGTGGCGCCCATGGATGACAAAGTCATCGTAAACGCCAAAATGTGGATCAGCTTCTCACTCGCAGCAGACGTACCGGTAGAAACAGCATTTTTCATCGCAATCTCCTCCTATCGATCTCCTCACAAGTTATTGTATGATTGAATAATAATAATGAAAAAAATATATTAAATTATAGATTCATAAACTTAAGGTTATCGATTCAGAGTAAATCTAAAGGAGTTGGCATCGACATGGAGATGCTGCAATTGGAATATTTTCGCACTGTCGCTCGTTTGGAGCATATGACCCGTGCTGCCCAAGAGCTGCATATTGCCCAGCCTGCGCTCAGCAAGACGATCTCCAGGCTTGAGGAGGACCTGGGGGTCCCGCTGTTTGATCGGCAAAATCGTCAAATTCGGCTCAACGCCTTTGGCAAAGCCTTCTTGAAAAAAGTAGAGGCCGCGCTGGATGTCCTGGAGGAGGGGCGCCGTGAGGTGGCGGATCTGGCGGGAATGGAGCGCGGCAGCATTCATTTGGCCACCAATACGCTGGGGCGGATTACGTCCGCACTGAGGGCTTTTCGCGAAGTCTATCCGGAGGTCAACTTCCGGATTCTCCAGACGTCCCCCGCATCCGCTGCGGAGATGATTCAGCTGCTGGAGTCCGGCGAGGTGGATCTGTGCTTCACCGCTTCCTCACTGGATTATCCCGGGGTGTGTGAACAGCCGGTGCTGAATGCCGAAGTCTTCTTAGCTGTACCGCCCGGCCACCGGCTGGCAGATAGAGAAAACATCCGCCTCGAAGACGTGGCGGACGAATCTTTCATTGAATATAAAACGGGGCATCCGTTTCACAAAATCAACGAGTCGTTTTGCCATGCCGCCGGCTTCCGTCCGCGCATCGTGTGCGAGGTCGATGAACCCAGCGCGTTGGGCAGCCTCGTTCAAGCCGGATTAGGCGTTGCCTTCATGCCGGCCTGCCGGAAGGATGAACGCCCAGCCTACCCGATGCTGCGAATCGAAAGCCCGGATTGCCGGCGGGTCTACTCCGTTGCTTGGCTGGAACGCCGTTATTTGTCTGAAGCGGCGCGGCGCTTCCGTGAGTTTTTAAGCGAATACTTCAGTGAGGCTTAAATCTTGTGATTACCGGTTGCTGCTGAGCGGCGTCCGCTTCAGCATATAGGCGCCGGCCAACGCCACGGTTGCTAGCGGCAAATACTTGATGTCTCTCAGGAGTTATAGATAATCTCTCAGCATCCATCTTCAAACCTTTCACTTCCGCGTTTTGTTCCGTTATCTTAACATAGAACGAAATTGAATTCGTTTAAGTTTAGTTTAAGATGAAGTAAATTGGATCCAGTCCCACACAAAAAAATAAGCGCTAAGGACTTTTTTTCCTTGGGCTTACTTTTTTATTCGTTTCTTGAATTTAATGTTACTCCGGGTGATCCACATGACCCACATCCTCTTGTTTTTCCTCTGTACTGGAGGTAGGCATCGTTTCCCGTTGCGGCGAGGTCGCTTTGGAAGCCTTAAGCTCAGCACGGCGGCGTTCGCGCTGCTCCCGGTTCTTCCGGCGCTTGATCCAGATCGGGATGACGATAAGGGCGGCAATGACAAGCGGCGGCAGCGCCCCTGCTGCGAATACGACAAGCCACTGGAAGAAGAGCGACAAGACGTCGATGCTGCCGGTCAAGGCTTTTTTCATCCGTTCCAGCAAGGGCGTATCATCGCTGGATGCCGCTGTCAGCTTCGACGGATCCGGCTGGAAGACGCGGATATCAATCGTTGAATAGGACACATTGCTGTCGAGGTACCGCATTCTCCCTTTAATTTGCTCGATCTCCGTTTGAATCCGCTCCAGCTCATTAACGTATTCAACCAGTTGCTTGGTCTGGGTCGCTTCCTCGACGAATTTCAGGTACCGTGCTTCCATCGCTTGTTTGACCTTTAATCGGGATTCCAGATCAACATACTCCTCCGAGACATCCTGTCCTTGGATGTTCCGCTGCAATGACTCGGGCTTTAATCCCTCCAGCCGGTCCAGGAACGAGGAGAAGCCAGCCGCCGGTACTTTGAGTACAAAGTTGCCGCCAAGCTCGTGCTGCGATTGGTTCTCGGAAAATTCTACGATGTAGCCGCCCGCCAGCGTCACCAGATTGCGGATCTCCGATTGTGCCTTGGCGTAGTCCTTCACTTCCATCACGACGTGTGCCTGGTAGATCAGCTTGCGGTTGAGCCCGGCATCGGTACTAGCTTGCTGAAGTCCCGACGTGGAGTTCACCGCCTCGCTGTCGTTCCCCACATTCCCAGCCGCCGCTGAATCCGGTGCGACAGAGCCGGTCGCGGGTGCTGTGGCCACATCAGTTGCAGTCTCAGCAGCGCCTGCTCCATCCATTTCGGTTTCCGCCCAGCTGCTTGCTTGATTCATCGCTTCTTTAGAAGCCGACGAATTCGAGGCAACGTCATTGCTTGCACTCCCGCAACCGCTAAGCAGCAGAGGCAGAAGCATAATGATAACGCCCCAAACCGTTATCTTTTTTCCCCTTTTCCCCATCAATATGCCCCCCCTGTGGTTTCAGATTTCAAGACTTCCGCACGATGCCGGCTTTGTCGGATTCATCTGTATTTCATCCTGCGGCGTCCCTTACCTATCCTAACGCGTAAGGGCTACCTAATGTTGCCTGACCTGTGAAATAAAAATAAACCGTCCCGCATCGACGGGACGGTTGGTTGGGTTGAACCTATTCCTCATATTTACGCACGACGATCACGGCGTTATGTCCGCCGAATCCAAATGAGTTGGATAACCCGATCTTAAGCTCGGCCCGGCGCGCCTCATTGGGCACGTTATCGAGATCACATTCCGGATCGGGGTTCATCAGATTGATCGTCGGCGGGATGATGCCTTCCTTCAGCGTTTGGACCAGGGCGATAGCTTCCGCGCCGCCAGCCGCACCAAACATATGGCCGGTCATCGATTTGTTAGCCGTAATCGGAATGCGATGGGCGTATTTGCCAAACGCCTTTTTGATCCCCTTCGTCTCCCCAAGATCGCCGACCGGGGTGCTTGTCGCATGGGCGCTGATCACATCAACCTGCTCCGGCGTGATCCCCGCCGAGACGAGCGCTCGTCTCATCGCCAGATAGGCGCCTGCGCCTTCGGGATGCGAAGCGACCACGTGGTAGGCATCGGAGCTTGCACCGTAGCCGATCAACTCGCCGTGAATGCGTGCTCCCCGGCGTAATGCGTGCGACAGCGACTCGAGTACCACGATCCCGGCGCCTTCGCCCATCACGAAGCCATCGCGGTCCGCGTCAAACGGCCGGCTGGCTTGCTCCGGAGCTTCGTTCCGCTTGGAGAGCGCGGTTGCATTGCCAAAGCTGGCCAGCGCAAGCGGATGCACCGCCGCTTCGGTTCCGCCGGCGATCATCACATCGGCTTCGCCGCTGCGGATCAGCCGGAACGCCTCGCCGATCGACGAATTGCCGATCGAGCAAGCCGTAACCGGAGACAGCGTCTCGCCTAACGCGCCGAAACGGATGCTGATCTGAGCAGCCGCCATATTGGAGATCATCATCGGCACCAGACTCGGGCTCACCCGGTTAGGTCCGCGATTTTCGAGCACTTTAACGTTTTCCGCCAACGTTTCAATCCCGCCGATGCCCGAGCCGACATACACGCCAAAGCGCTCGCGGTCGATCAGCTCCGGATTGAGATCGGCGTCCTGAACTGCCTGTTCTGCGGCGAACAACGCGTATTGGCAGAAGAGATCCATTTTGCGGGCTTCCTTTCGCCCGAAGATTGCCTCGCCGTCAAACCCTCGAACCTGCCCGGCGATCTTGGTGCTAAAATCCGTAACGTCAAAACGTTCGATCTGCGATATCCCGGAGCGTCCTTCTTTTAACCCTTGCCAAAATGTATCTACATCATTGCCCAGCGGGGATACAATACCCATTCCGGTAATAACCACTCGTTCCATAAAACATCCTCCTTTAGGCATTTCATATGCAGGAAGTACAATCTGTCGTAATCTATTGTAGCTGCAGATTATCCTATTACAAGTTTTTAGTTATCCTAGTATAATGGGTAACATATTAAGCCATGATTCAGGGAGGATCTCCGCGGATGAGCACGGAACCGAGATTAGAAGCCTTATCGAAATTTTTAAAAACGCAACGCGCCAAGCTGCATCCCCATACCGTAGGCCTTCCGGCAGGCTCCCGCCGGCGAACGCCCGGCCTGCGCCGCGAGGAGGTCGCCCAGCTCGCCGGGGTGAGCACGACATGGTATACCTGGCTGGAACAAGGCCGGGATATCAAGGTATCCTCCTCCGTTCTGGACGCGATCGCCGGAGCGCTTAGACTAAACGCCGACGAACGCAAGTACCTGTTTGACTTGGCGTCCGACAGCGGCTTTCATCCCGATTGGGTTGAGAAGGAGCCGGTAATTACCCCGTCGCTCCATAAAATTTTGCAAGAGCTGAAATATTGCCCGACGATCATCTCCGACCGCCACTGCCATATCGTAGGCTGGAATCCTGCCGCTGCCCAGGTGTTTGTGGACTTCGAGCAAATCCCAGAGCAGGATCGCAACTTGATCTACCTGCTGTTCGCCAAGAAAGAACTGCGCAGCCTGGCCGTGAACTGGCCTCATTTCGTCAGGGGGTTCCTGGCTATCTTTCGCGCGTATTACGGACAATACGTTGCCGACCCTTGGTATTCACAATTTATCGACCGGATGTCACGGCAATACCCGGATTTCCAAGAGCTATGGAACCAGAGTGAGGTCAGCGCGGCTCCGGAGGTCATGATCGAATTCCGCCATGCCAAAGCCGGCAAAATGCTGTTTAATTTAACCTCACTTCAGGTTCAGGGGGATGCCGATTTGCGCTGCAGCGTGTATACCCCAATCGAAGGAACCGCAACCGAATCGAAGCTTAAGAAATTGCTAGAAGATACCTTTAAGAATGAGTATTGACAAACCGTGAAGAAATTCGTAATGTGGTTCATAGTGTGATAGTGAGAATCATTATCATAAATATGTGAACAAGGAGAATCACTCATGAAGAAGCTGTTTATTCCCCTTATTTTAGCCTTCACGGTTTTGGCTGGTGCTTGCGGCAATGAGACAGCACAGCAGAATTCTGCGGCAAACAACTCATCAGAGACCAATCAGACGAGCGGAAACGACTCCGCGGGGGCGGAGACGGCTTCCGGTACGGTTACATATCAATCGGAGAACGGTCCGATCGAAATTCCTGCCAATCCAAAGCGCATCGTGGCTCTGACGTACGCTCCAAACGTCGTGGCCCTGGGAGGATCGCTGGTTGGCGTTGATACCTGGACGATGAATAACCCGCTGTTTACCGAGAAATTAAAGGACGTCGCCGTCGTGTCCGAAGACAATCCGGAGCAAATCTTCGCTTTGGAGCCGGACCTGATCATTGCCGGATCGCATATGAAGAATCTCGATAAACTAAGCGAAATCGCTCCAACGATCATTTATACATGGGGCAAGCTGGACTATTTAGCCCAGCAAGTAGAAATCGGGAAAGTGCTCAACAAGGAGGCAGAAGCCCAAGCTTGGGTTGAAGATTTTACGAAGCGGGCCAAAGCCGTAGGCGAAGAGATCAAAGCCAAGATCGGCAAAGACGCCACCGTGTCTGTGTTTGAATATGATACGAAGAACTTCTATGTATTTGGGGACAACTGGGCCCGCGGAACGGAACTGCTGTATCAGATGATGGAGCTGAACATGCCGGAAAAAGCCAAACAAGATGCGTTGGGTCCGGGCTACTACACCTTATCAAACGAAATCATTCCCGAGTATGCTGGAGATTACATCGTACTGAGCCAGAACAAAGAAGCCCAAAACGAGTTCTTGCAATCCAATACGTGGAAAAATATCCCGGCCGTCAAGAACGGTCACGTAATCGAAATCGATACCGCAGCTTCTACCTACAGCGATCCGATTACGCTGGAGTATTTGCTGGAAATCTTTAAGGACGGATTCCTCTCGATGCCTTAAAGCTTAACTGGACCAAAATTAAAAAGGATGTGCCCCGCTGTGATGCAGAAGGGCACATCCCTTTTTTATGGGTTAAATAAACTCGATCCAGCCGATCTCCAGCCCCGGCTTGATATAATCAAACTTCAGCTCGTAATCGCCTTCCGTCAGCTCGATCCGGAGCTGCTTCTGCGTGACCCACTTGCCAAACGTACCGTTCGTCTGTACCGTGGTCAGCAGTTCTCCGTTCAGCAGCAGATTGCAGGCCGACTGCGACAGGTTCATCGCTTCGTAACGGATATGCGCTGTAACAGTGTACACCCCAGCTTCCTGAACCTTCACCACCGCAGTTCCGGCATCCGCCATAACCTTAGCGCTTTGCGAATGGGACAGCGTATATACGTCCGTTCCTTCGCCAGCAACCGGCAGATCACCTTGAACAGCCTTGATCAGGCGGACTTCGTCAACCGGTTTCGGTTCCCGCGCTAATGCAGGCACATTCAGTAAAAATCGGCAAATGTTCATGGCACACCGTTGCAGTTCGCCAACCGTCAAGGTGCCGTTAGCCAAGGCTTCCAGCGTATTATCCCCCAGCGAATTGATTTCCGCACCATTGTTGTTAACGACCATATATAGATCGTTTTGCGCGCGTACCATAAAGGACGTGTTCTTCGCGTCGGCCGGACCGCCTTCAACGCAGTCGTTCATAACCGCCCACCAGTCCGTCATGACAATGCCCTGATATCCCCATTCATTCCGGAGAATGGTCGTATTCAGATCATAGTTGGATGCCGCCCAATGCCCGTTCACCGGGTTATAGGAAGTCATGATCGACGAGGCTTCCCCTTCTTTGACCGCCATTTCGAAGCCTTTGAGATAAATCTCGCGCAACGCCCGTTCCGAGACGACCGTATCCACTTTCGAACGCGCCTTCTCCTGGTTATTGCCGGCAAAATGCTTCACGGTTGCGGACGAACCGCCCTTCTTGATGCCCCGCGTCACCGCCGACGCAAAGCAGCCCGTCAAATAAGGATCCTCGGAAAAATACTCGAAGTTTCGCCCATTTAACGGATGGCGATGGATGTTAATCCCCGGGCCCAGCAAGGTGTCGATTTCATTTTGCAGCAGCTCTTGGCCCTCCAGCACATATAACGACTCTACGAGGTCAACATCCCAGCTGGATGCAAGCAACGTTCCGATCGGCAGCTGAGTCGCCTTCAAGCCGCTGTCCATGCGGATGCCGGAAGGACCGTCGGCGCTACAAGCCACCGGGATTCCGTATTCCAACAAGTTCTCCCCCACCCCGCCAAAAGCGGAAGCCGTTCCAGGTGTAACCTTCGGACTGCTCATGCCTTCACCGCGTACAATCGTAGCCAGGTCCGCATCGCTCAGTTGGGCGACAAACTCCTCCAAGCTCGCTTTGCCGGCTTGAACGTCCTTTAATTTAATTCCGCGGTTCCCCGTTTGCGGATAGGCTTCCGGCAGTCTGCTTTCGATGCGTTCCTTCAGCGAAATGGTGCGCTGCGGCACTTCCTCCCGGACGATCTCATACGTCCCATCCGATTTCCGGCTTCCTGGTTTAATCCGGGAAAAACGTTCCGTAGGAGCCGCAGCTTCCTCCAACTGCTCCACAACCACCAGTTCAGCCAAATGGTAGGCGGCTTTCCCGTCCACCGTTACCCGCTCCGTATTTCGGATGCTGTTGCCTACATGAAGCTCATAATTGCCAGCTTCCAGCACGTAACAGGATTTATGCCCGGTATAGCCGCCATCGTCATAGGACGCCATCCGCCGTACCGGCAGTTGCAGGGTCAGCACATCGGTCTCGCCAGGCTGAAGCAGCTTCGTTTTCGCGAACGCTCCAAGCGCCCGGGCCGGTTTGCCCAATACGCCTTGCGGTGCTTCATAATACAACTGAATTACTTCTTTCCCGCTAAAATCCGATCCGGTATTCGTTACCGCCACTTGGACCTCCAGCCGGGCATCTGTATCCGCTCCTTCGAGCTTCACGCCTTGCACCTTCCAGGCAAAGGAGGTATAGGAGAGCCCGTATCCAAACGGAAACAGGACCTTGTCCGGACAAAACGTTTCAAAGTAACGATAACCGACATAAATATCTTCCTCATAGAGGTTCCGTTCTTCACTGCCGAAGTTGGCTGTGGACGGATAATCCTCAATGTGATAAGCGATCGTGTCCGGCAGTTTACCGCTTGGCGTGACATCCCCCGAGAGCAGGTCAGCCACGGCATGACCGCCAATCATCCCGCCCTGCCATACGAACATCACTGCCCGAATCCGGCCTTGGTGGATCGGATCGTTGATCCAGCTCATATCGATGACATTGGCCACATTCATCAACACAGCCACCTGATCGAAATGCCGGGTAACCGTTTCCAGATTCAGCCGCTCCTGTTCCGTTAACCGATAGCTTCCTTCGGTATCGGCGTTATCCTTATCCTCGCCGGCCGTCCGGCCGATGATGACGATCGCCTTGTTTGAAGCTTGCTTCGCTTGCGCTACGATTTCGTCGGTTAGCGGCATTTCCTTCTGGCACCAAGGCTCCGCAGCCCAACCGCCGCCGCCGTTATCAAACGGATTCTCGGAAATCCATTGCTCATATTGCTTCGCCAGCTGTTCATTCACTTGGATGCGAGGATTCGCCCGGAGTCCGTCCAAAATGCTGACGACATAAGGGACGTTCACCGCACCGCCAGAGCCTGTCCCGCTGCGATAGTAATCAATTTGGCATCTTCCGAAAACGGATACAATTTCATGCTCTCGAATCGGAAGCATAGCGTTTTCATTTTTTAGCAGGACGCCGCCTTCAGCTGCCGCGATTCTGCTATACTCGGCAAATCCTTCCAAAGGAACGCCTAACATCAATTTGCTCATCTCTCTGCTCTCTCCTATCCGTTAGTAGATCCCAACCCGGGATGCATCAATAGTAGTCCTAGCTTCTACTATACCAAAACCAACGTGAGGTTGGATAGGAAAACGTACATCTTGCCATGCAAAATTAAGCAAAAAGATTCGCATAAATAAATATTCCGAGATAAGGAATCACCCATAATAACGGCAGCAGATTCCACCAAACTGCCTGTTTGTACTTGCCCTTGGCGAAATAAGTCCAGCCCAGGATCAGCGCGAGCAGCAGACCACCAGGATAAGCCTGAAGATAAGCGAATAATGCTCGCATTCCTAGGTGAACCTCACCGGAATCATGAAAGAGATACGCGGAAATGCCAAGCACAATCAACCATGCCACGGAGAACATCGCATAAATGAGCTGCGACACAATCAGAAAGATTAAGGTTTTTCGTTTAGGAGTCATGGGGTGAAACCCGCCTTCCGTTCAGGAATCGCCTAACGTTAGTCAAACCATACTTCGGTGCTGTGCCGCAAATCAAACAGGCGTTGAATCTGTTTGGGCGTATTTCGTTCAAGCGATAAAGGCGGAAGCTCGTCACGACCGAAAAATCCGACCTCCAACGTCTCCATTCCGGCTTCCGCTTGACCTCCGACCCTCTCGCACAAAATAAATATTTTGTAGATATGGTACGCCTCCGGAGGATGATCGTGGAATTTCTTGTCCAACACCGCCAGCAACCGCACAGGAACGACGGTGAGACCGGCCTCCTCCTTCACTTCCTTAACCGCGACTTCTTTGGGCGAAAGACCGATATCGGCCCAACCTCCAGGCAATGCCCACGCCCCGTCAACCCGTTCCCGGACGAGTAGAATCCGGTCATCCTGGAACACTACGCCGCGCACATCAACCTTTGGGGTGGCATAGCCGGTTTCGCCTGCGAACAGCGTTTTAACCTTCTCCGTCTCGACTTCGGTATAACGGCTGAGAATTTCCACGCTAAGCCCACGCAACATCTCAAAGCGTTCAAGATCGTACATATCTTTGGAATAAGCCAGCCCGGCCTGACTGATGGCCTGAATTTGCTTTGCCCACTCCAGCCATTGCAGCTTCGGAATCGAGTCCGACATCCTATCGCAACCTTTCGGTAGAAGTCTAAATCCACTGCACCACCATGGCAATCATATATGCAGCAGGGAAGATGATGAGTTGTGCCGCTAATGTTCCGATAAATCTGGCGCCCATCAACATAATATAGATCCTCCCCAGCTGCTGTCGGGACTCCTCCTCATGCATCGCCCGATCGGTAATGAGCCCCAATTGCGGATCGATGAAGATCGTCAGCAGAATCGTAGCGATACCGTTAATGATGCCGGAAGCCTGCGAAGCGGTTGTACTCAGCTCCGGCACCAGATAAGCAGCATACAAGGAAGCCAACACGCCAACCGTATAGAAGGCAGTCACCGCGATATTCAGCAAAATAAACCGTTTCGGAACCCCCAGCAAACGATACGAACGGAGGCGAAGGGTTGGTTTACGTAAATGATGCCTGACGTTTTTGAGCTGGGTGATTGTCACGCTCGTTACGAGCTTGGGCAAGGACCCGGTGACCTCCAGCTTCGCGATCACACGTCCAAACAGATTCACACAAGTCGGAAACAGAAGCATCGCCAATAGAGTTCCGACAGAACCAGCGAGCAGAATGATCCGCAAGTAGTTCATGACTTGGAAATCCGGGTGCAGCTTGGAATAATCAATGAATTTGGCGGTCATCGGCGACTGAATCAGATTGGCCGTTCTGGAGACGAGCACAACAATGCCTGTCAAGGACAGCGCCACGGCAATTTTGTTCAGTTTCACACCGGCATAGCGTATAGAATACGACAGCGTCTCCGCCGCATGAATAATCATGGTTAGGACGCACACGATTACCAGATAGGTGGTCACTTTACTTCCCTCTCCAACTAACTTCCACTATTTTTCGTTGCCGTGTTTAAAATGCCCCGTGGCTTTCGCCATGATCAGTTGGACTTCTTTAGGAGTCGCCGCGCTCTGGATACGCGTGATAAACTTCTCCGCTTCTTTCCCCGAGAGTGTGGTGACCCTGCACCCATTCCAAGAAATGAACACTTTTCGGTTTTTCGTCATCTCGTAAGAAAAAATCTCTTCATCCAAACGATTGCGTTTATCTACGTTTCCCAAACCAGGGCCTCCAAATTAAAGTTAAATTTTTTTCACATACTTGGCCATCAACGTACGATAATCGAACAGAACTTCTTCTTTTTCTTCGGTATATACAAATCCATTGGATTTATAAAAGAGCGTGCCGATGTCGTTCTCACGTTCACACCAGGCGTAAATTTCTTTAATTAACGGGTTCAGACGAATCAACTCATTAAGCAATTTCTTGCCGATGCCCTTGCGCTGATGCTCTTTTAAGATATAAAGTCGAGTCAGTTCACTAACCCCTTCATCATCCGCTTCCGTTAGTTGGCCGAACCCGACGATCTCCCCTTCCCATTCCGCGACCAGAAACTTCCGCGCGGCTTGCGCTTCGTCCAGCGTAATGCTTTGCTCCAAGCTGCTTTTCGCATAGGCGTGGGTTAAATACGTGGCGATAAAATGCTCCGGATAAATCGTTTCATAGGTACTGTTCCAGGTTTCCACAGCTACCTCGCGAATGCCGTCGATGTCGTTCAGTGTTGCCGGACGGATCAGCAGTGAATCCATCAGCTTCAATCCTTTCTGTTTCGTAAATAACGGGACCCAGCTTCGGATATGGACCTATCTCCAGCCGGGTCGTATATCAAAAACGCTTCACTATAAAAATTACTTCTTACAAAAACTATGATACACTGACCTCAACCGAGAAAGCTACCCCTATTCATGAAATCGCTTTCTTTATTACCAATGTAATCGGCAAAGCCTTGTCTGATGCGTTTCCAAGCTAAATTTCATCGCCAAGGAATAGACGAATGTTGTCAGTTTCACAAACCATATATATAAGAACAAAGGACTGAACTTGAAGAAAAGCTGGTTTCTAGACTTAACACAGGTATGAAGAACACGTGCTACGCTTAAGTGATGATTCCCATGAACAAAAATAGGAGGCGATCAACTTGCTGGTGAACAGCGTGAATTGGCGGGAATAGCCTTTCATCGTATCCCGCGTATGCTCATGATGAACATGAGCCGTTCCGTCCCATTCGGGTTGGTGTTACGGTGCTGACGGAAAGCGGGCCGTCTCCTTCGTTCAAGCGAATGTTGATGGTGGACGGGGAGCGTGTCGGGAAGGGGGGTGGGTGACCCTTCTTGGTGAGAGAGAGTCTAGGATTTTACCCAGCGCTTCCCCAACTCATGCCCGGCCAGCACCAGGGGCACAACCAGCAGGCCTACCGGGAGGCTGAGCAGGATTTCTCCACAAGTCACTACTTTTTCCGAAAGTAAGCGGTTAAACAGCAGTAACGAATAAGGCAGCACAATAAGGATAGCAGTGACGACGCCCGGGGTGTACATTTTCAGATACAACGATTGGGCGACATGGGTAAACACATGCAAGAAGAATAACGTATTAAACGCCAGAAAAATAAAGTACCTCCCCTGCTCCGCCGCTATCAGCGTAAACGGAACAAAAACGATAAATTCCAGGAGCACGGCTACGGCGAATTGACCGCTAGTGATGTCCAGCATCTGGGTTAACGAGCGCTTCAGGCTCGCCGGGACGGCGGCCACCACCTTCTGGCGATTCCGCTTCGCCCAAGGTCCTACCCAGATAATCTCCTCCATGTCGTGAATCACAAACACCACGAGAAACAGCCAAACCAGAGACGAAAGGCTGATATGGCTCATTTGTGGCACCTCCTATTCAACAAGACTCCAACCGATTGCAATTTCGCGTTTCACCTCGTTGCCGATCTGGATTTCTTTGCTGCTAAAGGGTTTGCCCCCCATGCGAAGGTAAAAGTCAATTGATGGGTTACCCTCCAAAACCCAAGCCATCATCGATGTATTACCTTTGCTGCGCAGGTGATTGATGATATGGTTCAGCAGTTGCTGTCCTAGACCCATTCCTTGGTATTCTTTGAGAATATAGATGGAGTAAAGTTCCCCTTCATAACCTAATTCAGCTTCCCGACATTTCCCACCGTGGGCAAAGGCAACAACGCAATCTCCATCTTTGCCTACTACGATTCTATCGTCATCCTGAAGTGAGGCGAAGATGTCTAACCATAGCTTGACTCGACGTTCTTGGGTGATTGGGTCGAGAAATTCATCAGCAATTAACCCTCGGTATGTGGTTTTCCAGCTTTCAATATGAACGTGTGCAATACCTTCGATGTCCCGCTCTACCGCCTGCTCCAGCCTAATCACGGTCTATCCCCCCTTTTCATAAACCATAATCCAACTAACTCACCCCATCAAAACACCGATGATCGTCCAGACGCCGGAAGCGGCGATCAGCCACAGGGCGATGCGCTTAAACCGCTGCTCGTTGAGCTTCTTCAGTGCACGTATGCCAACGAATACGCCAACCAGCATACTGGGCACGAACCACGCCGTATAATGAAGTGTCTCCGGGGTCAGCAATCCCCCATACAGATAGGTTAAGATCGTCACAATGTTCAGGAAAATGCCGTACACCGAAATATTGGCCCGAAACGTCTCCTTGCCTACGCCCTGATTGGATAAAAACAAAGCAACCGGCGGGCCGCTCATCGAGATGCTGCCGTTCAGCAGCCCGCTCGCTGCACCGACGGGCAGGTAGGCCAATCGGTCCCGCTTGATCGGAAACGTCTTGCCTGCCAGCTGCAGTGCAGCTACAAGGACGATGACTACACCCGTTGCCAGCTTTAAGATGTCCGCACTCAGAAACAGCAAGAGATACGTCCCCAGCGGAGCCGCCAGCAGACTGGAGAGGATCAGGAGCCATATCTTGCGAATATCAGCGTGTTTGTAGCAACCGGCAAATACGATCCCATTGGTGCAAAGACTCAATATCACGACGATGGGTACGGTTTGCTGCAGCGGGATGATCTGACCCAGAATCGGCGTCGCAATCAGCGCAAATCCAAAGCTCGTCAGCCCTTGGGTAAATCCAGCAACAAAGATAACGATGACTCCAAGCAAGATAAGAACGGACAACTCCATGATCCCAGGCTCCTTTTGGGGTAAAAAACTTCCACTAGTTATGCTTCGTCTACTTTACCACCATCGACCATTTCTTTCTATGCTCCATCTCTGGATTCGGTCGAATCACTCCCCGAAAAAAGACCTCCCCCGAAAAGAATCGGAGCAGGTCTTGGATCATAAGCGGCCTATGCTGTTAATTTTTCTTTTTCGTCACGGTCGTCGAGTCCGATGCTTCATCCGCCGTCTCCCGAACATCGCGATTACCGGTGATCTCCTCGGCCGCTTCCATCAGCGGCGCAGGAATCGGGCGTTGACCGGACGCAGCCGGTACTCGATTCCGTCTCTCTTTCACCCAGTAGATCCCGGCGAGCAGCGCAGTTAATCCTAATCCAACCACCAAACCAGTTCCTTGTCCGGAAATAAAGGGCATGCTCACAATGATAGCGACCATGCCGATAAGACCAACCCAGGACGTATACGGGAAACCCGGAAGCTGACATGCAGCTTCCGGAGAGCAAGGCGTTACACGCCGCCAGCGATAGTGGGAGGCCAAAATGATAAAGTAGGAGAACAACAGCGAAAATCCGCCGCAGCTGACTAGAAAGAGGTACACCTGCTGAGGCAGCAGGTACCCCATCGCCAAGCCGAGCAGCATGGCGGCTCCCGAGAACAGGATGCCCTTGTACGGGATATCATGTCGGTCTTTAAGCCATGCGGGGGCGTGGCCTTCCGCGGCCAGCGAACGCAGCATCCGGGCAAGCCCAAACGTCGAAGCCAGCATGGTGGACAGAATCGCCGTAATCATCACGATATTAATCAGTGTCCCGGCCCATCCCATTCCCCAGCGGGTTAAGGCTAAAACTAACGGGCTTTGGTCCGCAACCATTCCTTGCGTCGGATACAACATCAGAATCACGGCGATCGCGGCGATATAGAGGGCTAGCAAACTGATCAGGGTCATATTAATCGCCCGGGGAATTGTCTTTTTCGGGTTCTCCACCTCGGAAGCGGCTAAGCCGATCACCTCAAATCCCGAATAGCTGAACATCACGATAAGCATACTGCCTGCAATCCCTGCAATCCCGCCGGGAAACCACGCTTCGCTTCGCAGCTCGCCTAACCCAGCGGCCGGAGTCCCCGGAATCCAGCCCGCAATCAAGGCCAGGCCAATGACGATGAACCCGACGATGGCCAGCAGCTTCACCGCCGCCAGACCGCTCTCAAGCTTGCTCAGATAATCGGCCCCAAGCAAATTAAGCAGCGTGATCCCCACGATGATGAGCATGCCCATCGCGACCTCCGGAAAGTTCGGAAACCATTCCCTGAGAAAGGTGGACGCCGCGATCGATTCACTGGACATCGCCAGAATCAAGCCCACCCAATATACCCAACCGGTAATAAAGCCAATCCCGCGGCCAAAGCTCCGCTCCGCATACGTCCGGAACGAGCCCGGCACCGGGTCAGCCGCCGTCATTTCCGAGAGGGCATAGAGAATGATGTATACCAGCAATCCGCCCAGAATAAACGATATCAAAATGCTGGGACCCGCTGCTTTAATCGCCACGCTGGAACCGAGAAAAAACGAACCTCCGACAATCGTCCCCAGCCCCAGCATCGTTAAGTGAAACGTCGAGATTCCTTTTTCGCCAGCCTTGCCATTGCCCATAAGCCAAGCCTCCCTCAAGCTCTTAGTAAACTATAGGGAGTATTGGCGAAAATTAACGAAATTATGTTGTATAACCTTATGTCAGGACTACAAAGCGGCTTCTTCCCGCCATCGCTCCGCTTGTTCCCGAATCATCAAGACGAATTGCTCCAACGCAGGGGATCGCCACTTCTTCCGGTGTAATGCCAACTGCGTCGCCACCCGCTGCGATTCGTCATTCCAATTCAGCTTCACCAGCTTGCCTTCCGCAAGCTCACTGCGCACGGTGACCAGCGGTAAGAAGGAGACTCCCAGCCCGGACATCACGCACTGTTTGATCGCTTCGATGCTCCAGAACTCCAAATTCGGGTCGGGAAAAACGCCGTGGCTATTCAAGTAACGCTCAAACAAAGTTCGATAAGAGCAGCCGCTTTCGGTGTGCAGGATCGTCTGATCCTTCAGTTGATCCGGCACAACCTCTGCTTCATGTCTTAACGGATGGTCGGCCGGAGCTACCAACGCCATCGGTTCATGAACCAGCGTTTCGATCTGCAAATCCCGATCTTCCACCTCCGGTTGCAGCAGGAAGGCCACGTCCAGTTCCCCCGAACGCACCAAATCCCTTAATTCCCAGCATTGACCGGGCTTAAGCACGATCTGCACCAGGGGGTAACGTTGCCGGTAATGACGAATCACCTCCGGCAATCGGAACGCGGCCAGGGATTCCGGTGCGCCGATTTTAAGAGATCCTGCCATTTCGGCCGCGGGGTGCAGCGCATTTTTGGCCATTTCGTGGATTTTGGCGATCTCCTGCGCGTAAGGAAGCAGCCGCCGCCCCGCATCGGTCAAGACGATTTTTCTGCCGATTCGATCGAACAACGGCAAGCCGATTTCTGCCTCCAAAGCCTGAATCTGCGCCGTCACACTGGACTGCGCATAATCCAGCTGCTGGGCAGCCCGGGTAAAGCTGTCGGCCTCAACCACCACCAAAAACGTAAACAAATGACGCGATTCCATACGTTCATCCTCTCCCATCGGAAATTCGAATGGATTAAATTCGATAATTCTGTTTTTCCTATGGATCTATTATCTGATACGCTGGAAAAAAACACAACGAAAGCAGGAATCGCTTCATGAAACAAACAAGCAGCAAACTCCAAAAAGGAATTGGCCTGCCGCAGGCTATCGCTTTATACATCGGCGCTGTACTGGGCTCTGGTGTGCTCATCGTACCGGGCCTGGCGGCGGAGATGGCCGGACCGGCCTCCCTGCTCGCATGGGGATTCATGACATTGCTAATCTTACCGATGGCATTGTCGATGGGCCTCCTGTCAGCCAAATATCCAAATGCCGGGGGCGTGTCTCACTTCGTCACATTGGCTTATGGAGATAAGGCGGGGACACTGGTCGGCTGGTTTTTCCTCATGTCGGTGCCGATTGGTGCCCCGGTCGCCGCATTAACCGGTGCCGGGTATTTAACCGCTGCGCTGGGTTGGGGAGAAGGAGCCAAGCTGGCCGTTGCTGCGGCGATGCTGGCTGCCGGCCTGTTGATGAACTGGATCGGCATGCAGCTTGCCGGCAAAATCCAGATCGCGGTCGTCATCGCCATCGCCGCTGTATTAATCTTTGCTTTCGGAGCCGCGCTGCCAAGGATGGAAAGCAACCATTTCACCCCGTTTATGCCAAATGGTTGGCTCAGCGTGGGTCAGGCGGCTTCCATGCTGTTCTGGTGCTTTATTGGCTGGGAGGCGGTATCGCACTTGTCCGAGGAGTTTAAGGATCCGCAAAAAGCGGCGATCAAAGGAGTGACCGCCGCTGCGATTATCGTAGGGATCTTATATTTTCTATCTGCGCTGGCCACGGTTGGCACGCAAAGCTACCTGAAAGGCGGCTCGGAGTCTTCGATGGTCTGGATCATCAGCCAGCCGCTGGGCTCCTGGGGCGGCATTGTCGCGGGGGTCACCGGGTTGTTCATTTGCATGGCCGGAATCATCGCTTATACCGGAGCCGCTGCTCGGGTGGCTTATGCGATGTCCCGCGAAGGAAACGCCCCGAAATGGTGGAACTCGTTGTCACCTCGGTTTCATACGCCAACGGGTTCGCTCTTGTTTCTGATGTTCTGCTTTACGGCAGTCATGCTGCTTTACGGTACCGGGACGGTCTCTCTAAGCACGCTGATCCAGTTTCCGAACGCGACTTTTATTCTGACGTACATGGGCGGCTGCGCTGCGGGAATCCGTCTCCTCAAAGGCAGCCGAACCGGCGTTGTTCTCAGCTGGATTTCGTTTGCGGCTACAGCCGTCGTATTTCCGTTCACCGGTTGGGCCATGCTCTACCCGCTACTTATTGCGCTGCTGTTTCTCGTGATCCAGCTGCGCTTCAGCCGGCGGAAGGCAACTTCACTGGATGCCTAATTTGAGACAGTCGGGACGAGGCTGCGGCAGGACAGCATCCTGTCTGTCCATCGCAGCCTTGCTCATATCCGCCCCTCATCGAAATAGGTGACTTCCACCCCTTTTGCCACGATGGAGCTAATCCCTTTCGGATAATATGGCATCAGTTCGTCCGCGCGCTCCACGTCGACCCATGCGATGTCCAAAATCTCGTCCGGACGGGTGATCTCAAGCTCGCCACCCGTAATTTCCGCCCGGAACGTCAGCAGGATGACATGCTCCTCGTTGTCCATATGTACGAATTCATTGACGGCCACGATCCCGTGCACCTCGACATCCAGCCCTGTCTCCTCTTTCCCTTCGCGGATCGCCGCCATCTGCAGCGTTTCGCCAGGCTCAACCGCCCCTCCAGGCAGCGTCCAGGCTTCATTTTCATTTTGCACCATGAGCACCTTGGTTCTCGTCTCATCGGGAATTAACAGATATACGACATCCGTTCGTTTCATCGTTAGCCTCCAAATAATAAGTCCAATATCGTCGAAAATTTACCCGATGGCTGTCCCCGAAGCACATCCGGATCGTAGATTTCCACATGACCGCAGTTCAGGCAGGAGACGAATAAATAATGGTTATGCTGAATGTCCATCAGTTTACTTAAGCCGGTACCGGTCATGGCCACTTCTTTCACCGCAGCTTCCTGGTTTCCACACTTGCTGCATTTGAACCGACGCTTCAGCACCTCTTCCAAATCGAAGTAATCCCCAACCCGAGGAGGGTCAACAGGATCGCCCGATACCGGTCCGGGGAATCCTTCCAGATGCTCAGGCAGCACCTCATGTTTGCATTCAGGACAGACGTCACCAACCAATATGACCTGTTCTCCGCACCAAGGACACTGAATCATGCTTTCGCCTCCTCGTATAGTATCTTTAAAAAGCTCTTTTAGGTTCATTTCCATCCCCCCGGGGGATGGAAAACAGCCTCCAAATTTCCAGCTTGTTCTTTGAAAATTCCATCAGGGACTGGACTTTCCGGTATGCCTCTGGACAATGGAACGTAGGGTCCATTCGGGGAAATCCTTCTGCCTCCAGTAGCATCGTCTACTCCTTAAGTCTGTTTCTCCGGTACGCGTCTGAGCTTCTTACCCGCTGGCTGTTCCCTTCGGCATCCCATGCCCGGTTTTAGCAGATCCGGGGCAGCTCATGGCCCGAAGTGTGTCCTCATACGCGAGGGTGATAGATCTGCGCGTGCGCCGGAGGCATCCCGGAGCGTCCATTCCCTGAATCCCTAGCGAAAGGAGGAATTTCACTTGAAGCTTTTTGTCGGTATTGACGTGAGCTCGCAAGAGCTCGAAGCGTGTTTCATGAACGCTGACGGTGACAAGCTTGAGACACTCACCGTCAAAAACAATTTGAATGGCGCCTCGCACTTGCGTGACCAAATCGTCGCTGCAGCGAACAAGTTGGCCGTCACCGAGATTCACATCGGCTTGGAAGCCACTTCCGTCTACAGCTGGCACCCTGCCATGTACCTGCATCAGGATCCAGCGCTTCGAGAGCGCAAGGCCAAGGTGTTCACCTTGAACCCCAAGCTCATCAGCAAGTTCAGAGAAGCCTATGCGGATATGGACAAGACCGACCGGCTCGACGCCTGGGTCATTGCGGATCGCCTGCGCTTCGGCCGCCTGACGACCACCATCGTCATGCAGGAGCAGTATGTCGCCCTTCAACGCCTCACGCGCATGCGTTTCCACTTGGTCCATAACTTGGCTCGCGAGAAGCAGTACTTCTTGCAGAACCTGTTCTACAAGTGCAATGCGTTTACAACCGAGGTCGACAGCTCCGTGTTTGGCCATGCGCTCATGGAGATGCTCTCCGAGAAGTTCAGCCTCGATGACATCGCCGAGATGGACGTGGCCGATCTGGCCGACTATCTGCGGGACAAGGGACGCAATCGTTTCCCCGATCCCGAGCGGGTCCTCGACGGCATTCAAGGCGCTCAGTGCTTGCTGTCAGTGCCCGGCATCGGCAAAGTCTATGCAGCCGGTCTGCTCGGCGAACTCGGCGATATTGAACGGTTCAAGGATCAAGCCGCCGTCGCCAAGTACGCGGGTCTGACGTGGCGCAGGCACCAGTCCGGCGTCTTCGAGGCGGAGGACACCGCCCGCATCAAATCCGGCAACCGATTCCTGCGCTACTACCTCGTTGAAGCTGCCAACTCGGTTAGGATGCGCGATGAAGAATTCGGTGAATATTACCGGAAGAAGTATCACGAAGTGCCCAAGAATCAACACAAACGCGCCCTCGTCTTAACGGCAAGAAAACTCGTGCGTCTGGTCGATGTGCTGCTACGCAGCGGCCAACTCTACACGCCTCGAAGGAAGGTGAATAGCGCCAAGGATTAACGCCTCCTTTGCCTTAGTCCTTCACGAATTCCCAGTAAAAATCTGGTATCTGACATGGTTTTTGGCTGGGTTTGGTTTGATGCGCCCTTTTTTCGTGACTCCGCGCTCAACAGGCACGGGAAATTTCCAATTCGATTAAATCAACAGCTTGACATCATACCGCTGGACTTAAGGATTAGGCCTCAAATATTTTGCCCATATAATACTCATCAACGTAGTTTCCATCCACTCGAATCGAATTTCGTTTGACGCCCTCGACTTCAAATCCCATTTTCTTGTACAGGGCAACGGCCCGTTCATTAGGGAGCATCACCGTTAACTCGAACTTGGTGAGCTCCGTCTGCGCACGCCATGCCTCAGCTGCCTGGAATAAGCGTGTTCCTATCCCTTTGCCCGAGTAGGCTTGAGTGATGCCAACCACGATGTAACCCACATGCTTCGTTCGGTTTGCCTGCCCGCCAAACACGGCCAAATAACCAACCAACTGGCCTTGATCCTCCGCTACCAGAATCGTGGAGCCAACCTCGGACAGGATCGATTGAATCCGCTCCCGCTGTTCCTCAGCCGTCGTGGTACGTTCTCCCGGTTCATAGAGCATAAATTTCGTTTCTTGGTCCAGTTGCAGGCATAGTTTCAAAAAACGCTCAGCGTCATCCACTCGAATTTCTCTAATCTCAATCATCTAGATCTCTCCATTGGTTACTCATTCTCTTTCCCGTTCTCCTTCGCTCCCCACTTGGCTGCCACCTGATCCTCGCCTTTGAAATAATCGACTTGGCCGGCGCTCTCGTAAACTTCCTGGTAGGGTAAAATATTGATCTTCCCTGAATCAGGATATTCACAAACGTCCAGCCCCATGTTCGTTCGGATATCCAGTTACTTGCACGGCTTCTCCGTATGGTTAAACAGCTGGTGCGCCCCCGAGGGCCCCATTTCGAAGAACACGATATCCCCGGCATGTACTTCCTGATGCCCTTCCGGCGTCCGAAGCATCGCACTGCCTTCCAGAATGACGAAGAGTTCCTCCGCATTGCGATGAAAATGATAAGGAAAGGAGTACTTCCCCGGATCCAGCGAACGGATATCAAACGTCAAATGCTTGGAACCAGCCAGCTCCGCCAAGCGCTCGCTCGTATGCCAAGCGAACTCTGGAACGGGCGATTGCTTCTGATGAAACTTCACGCGGTCCGCAGAAAAAAGATGCATGATGATCCCCCTTAATACAAAAATGCCCGGCCGCCGATCATTGCTTACTGGGGCCGGGTCATACGTTGGTCTTCTCATTATACATAATTTCAGACCGATTCGAGTATTCGCGTTCGTTTACAACGAGAAAGTTTGAGCTAGAACCTCGTGGAGGCCGGGCAACCCCTCGATTTCCACGCGTTCGATCGTCTCGACGAAAGAGATGCCTTGTTTCCGGTAAATCTTCTTCCAGAAAGCTACGGCAATGGCGTTATTCTGCAACTGCTCCACCCGGATTTGGCCCTTCAAGCGCCGCAAAATTTCGAAGGCGGCCGTCTCCGCCGTTTTTCCTCCGCGATATTTATGAAGCACGAACATCTCCTGCACCGTAAAGTCGATCTCCTCGGGCACAAACGGTGGGGCGCAAACCAGAATGAAGCCGGCTACTTTCCCCGAACAATAGATGAAATAAGGATGCAGTTCTTCCCGCTCCAAGTAAAGGTAAGTGTTCGCCAGATCAAATCGCCCGTCTTCCCCCGGTTCCTCGCCGGTAAACGCCGATAAATCATGCAAGTACAGCTGAAATAAATTAAAAAACAGCGAGCTTTGAGACGGTAAAATGGGTGCGATTCGAACGTCCACGCACTAGCCCCTCCTTGGTTTCGCGATTTCGAATTACCTTCCTCTGTTGTCCCGCAGATAAATATCCAGGGCTTCGATCCCCCGACGGGCCAGTTTAATAAACAGAATCAAGGCATATAAACCTAAGCCGGCGATAACGAGATAGAACAAGAATAGGAGGGCGGGAAGCACCCCAATGATCCCTGCACTGGCCATACCTATCAACTCCTCACCCTAATGATAAACGATCAGATGGTTGTTCTCAGTGGTCCACCGAAGGACTTCCCCCAACTCCGACCAACGTCTTGACTTCGGCCAAGCGGCGAATCTCGTAAGTTGGCCGCAAATTAAGCGTATTCGGGCGGTGATACGGGTTATACCAGCAAGTATCGATCCCGTAATTAAGACCGCCCTTCATGTCAGAAGTCAACGAATCCCCAACGATTAACACCCGGCTTTTGTCCGTCTGCCGAAGCCCCAATGCTTCAAACGCATAGTCAAAAATCCCCGGATGCGGCTTCGAATACCCCGTGTCTTCGGAAACGATGACGGCCTCGAACATCTTCGCCAATGCCGATCCGGCAATTCGGTTTGCCTGCACCTTTTTGATGCCGTTGGTGATGATCGCCAGATGAAACCCGGCTTCCTTTAAATCGCGGCAGAGCTCATAAGCGCCTTCCAGCAGGAAGGTTCCCTCTCCGAGCAGTTCCAAATAACGCTCGCTGATCTCTTCGACTTGAGAGCGGGGAGTTACGCCGAGCTCCTTCACCAGTCTGGTGAACCGTTCTGTCCGCAAAGCGGCCTGCTTCACCAGTCCTTGCTCCAAATCGCGCCACAGTTGCTGGTTAATGGTCTGGTACGCCTTCATCACTTCGTCGGTGCAAGGGATTCCCGCCTCCGTGAGCGTCCGGCTCAAGGCGTGGTTTTCCGCCTTCGGGTAATCAAATAACGTATCATCCGCGTCGAATAAAATATGCGTATAAGACATGGGGCTCCTCCTGTTGTGTTCTCTATCACCTTAAAATATCTCTTTGTCTTATGCCCTTGCTTTGATCGGAATGTATAAATCGACCTTCGCCTTGCCTTGCGGATCCTGCGCCGGATCGTTCATGCTAAACTCCAGGCAGTATCGATCATCCGGATCGTATTCGCTGTCCGGCAGCCAATTTCCGAATATGCTCTGGTACAGCAGCGCAAGCTTATCCGGTGTATCATAAAAATTAAACTTGGCATAAAGCCCTCCAGGCAGCGTTTGGAAGCCGATCTCCGGCGGCGCATCCGCACGGCTTAGCGTATCCGGTACGGTGACGCAGGCATCGTATCGGCATTCCTCCTCTTCGGTTACCGCCGGATCATCCAGAGATATCCCGATAAAAGATTGCTCCGGCGGAAACAGCTGATGCTGCGCCGCCCACATGCCTAACTTTGCCCATGCCTGATAGGTTTCCAGATAACTTCCGACATGTCTCACATACGCGGCTTCCATCAAAGGAAGCTCTACAATCGTGGCTTGCATTTGCCAAACCCTCCTCAATAAATTGTTTTTTACAGTTTGATGATAAGGGTTTGGCGCGGCACCGGCTTCCTGCCGATTGCGGTCCGCTTGCGAAATATTGCGATCTTGCCGGGCTTGCTCTCGCATCTCGGTTGGTGTACGACCAAAGTGCTTCTTGAACGCCGCATTAAAGCTCGAAGCAGACTCAAACCCGCATCCCAGCGCAATTTCCAGCACGGATTGGTTGGTCTCCCGCAAGTAAGCCGCGGCCCGGGCTAAGCGCTGCTTGGTGATGTACGCAAACGGCGTCTCCCCCGTCACCGAGGCAAAAATCCGCGAGAAATGATACTTGGAGAAGTGGGACAATTCTGCCAATTGATCCAAATTGAGCTTGTGATGCAAATGCGCATCGATATATTTGCAGACCTGGTCGACCCTTTCCTGGTAATCGTTCATCTCGCTTCTTTCCTCCCCGAAGCTCCTTCCCAATAGAAGGGCCGTTTGAGGAGGGGAGGCAGCTTGGTAGCCGCGTCTCCTTTGGCGGCATTGATCTGAGCTTGCGTCAGGAACAGGCTCTCTGATAGATCAGCTCCCCTTACATCGGCATCCCGCAGGTCTGCGCCAATCATGTCGGCGCCGCGAAGGTCCGCTCCCCGCAGATCCGCGGCGATCAGGTAAGCACCTCTTAAATATATGCCGCGCAAATCGGCGCCCCGCAGCTTGGCGCTGATCAAGTCGGCACCACGCCCAAAGCTTCTGCGGCGTCCGGAAGCAGTTCCGGCCTTCCGCAGCGCTTCAGCGCGGACGCGCTTGCTCACCTCCAGCAGCAGCTCGTTGACCTTCGCGCGATGCGCTGCCACATCATAGCTGAGCAAGTCGTCCAGCTTGGCGGAGGTCAACCGTTCCGTCTCGTCATAACGAATCCGCAAACGTTCATGTAAATGGCTGACCTGAGGTAGACTTAACGCTTCATCCAAGTACCAGAGCAATTCATGCAGCTGCCACATGACCGGGAACACATCAAACATCGGCTTTGCCGATCCGGGCACCTGACGCCAACTTAACCCGGCGAAAGTCACCTGAGACACTCGTTGCCCTGCGCCAAAGCAGTCATAAAAGGTACACCCCCGGTACCCCTGCTCCTGCAGACTGCCGTGAATCCCGCAGCGGAAGTCATCCCGCAAATGGCCGCAGGGCTGTCCAGCCGCTTTGTCCGCAGCGAAGTCCACCGAAGCCGCAAAAGGCAGGGCCGCACAACACAAGCCAAAGCATTGCTCACAGTCCGCCTGCAGCGTGAAGCGACGTCGGCCATATGCTGGTTCCTTGGTCGATAAATTCTCAGACATCGTAAGATTCCCTCTCTTTTTGCCATCGTTGTGTCTCTAATATAAACAAGGAACCGGGAAAATCATAGGATTTCTTAACGCTTAGGATCGCTGATTTGCCCCAGATGATGACGCGCATGCCGAATATAATCTTCAAGCAATTCCTCAAGAGTCATCGAGATGCCATCCGTAAAAAAACACCGTTTCTCCCAATCCGTCTCGGCAGAACTGCGCAGCGCATTCAGGATTAACCCGTTGAGTTGGTTCCACACCAAGAGAAGCTCCTCACGCCCATAATGATGCTGATACCCGTGACGTCTCACCCATTCATCCTGTACGTATCCTTCGAATGTGACCGGCTCATCCGTGGTCAGGATCCTCATAAACCGCACATGGTTATTGGCTGCGGAATCACACAAGTGTCCGAGGATTTCCAGCTTCGACCACTTCTCCGGCAACGGTTTCTTCTGAAATGCTGCCTCATCGATACTGTTAACCGTTGTTGAAAGCTTCTCCAGCAAGAGCTCCAGCTGTTCGATTCTTTTACTCATCTACGCTTCCCCTCCTCAGATCACCTTCAATTTGCCCAATAATCCTATCTTAGTCTAGAACAAGACTGGAAGTAAATGCCGATTTCCTAACTTTTGCCTAATATAAAAAAGCCTGCCGAAGCTGTAGTTCTGCGGATCTTGGAAATTGCTGAATCGACGTACTACGATCGAAAAAAGCGAGCTGCTACCCAAAAGACGGAGCCGTTACCAACGGACAAACGCGGTCGCCCTACACCTGGGTACTCTCTAACTGTTACAGGGATCCCCATTAGCGATGAACAGATCAAAGAGTGGCTCCTTGAGCTGCTTGAAGGCGAAGAACATGTCTACGGATATAAACTGTTGGGCCAATGCATTCGGGATATTCACCAAGTCATGATTAACAAAAAGAAAACGTATCGTCTTTGCAAAGAACTCGGCATTCTGCAAAAAGCTCGCAAACCTGTCACATCGCACCCGCGTACTCTCCCCAAGAACCGATTCATTACCGGTTCTAATCAATTGTGGCAAATGGACATCAAGTATGGATACGTTGTAGGACAGAAGCGATTCTTCTTTGTTCTTAGCATCATTGATGTATTTGACCGTGTGGTGGTTGGGCAATATCGCGGGCGAACCTGTGAAGCCAAGCATGCCGTTCAAACGCTTATAAGTGCCCTAGAGCGCCGCATTCAGCCGGGTGAAACGTTCCCCGTGATCCGGACGGACAATGGGCCTCAATTTGTCAGCAAGTTGTTTGGAGATACCTGTGAGAGCTTGGGGATGACTCATGAGCGAATTCCCCCAAGGACTCCCAATATGAATGCCTATATTGAATCATTTCATAGCATATTGGAACGCGACTTGTTTAGCAGACGAGAATTTATGACGTTTGAAGAAGCGTTTATAGCACTTGATCAATATATGGACTTTTATAATTATCGAAGAATGCATGGTAGCCTGAAGCGTATGGCACCCATGAAGTTTTCGTTATGGGTCAAAATGCTAGAGGATACCTCAAAGTTCCATAAATCGATGTAAACACACAAGAAAATGAGCTGAACTGCGATAACACAAAACTTGTAGGTCAGGACTCCGGATTTAGGGGGCCTAGCCGATTGCAACGTTGGTTGGGATCGTAACGTCACCCGCAACTGCAAAAGTGCAGTTCATTTTCCGCTGGATGCTGAAAAATGGCCCCTTCGCATGTAAAAGTGCAGTTCATTTCGGCCCAAAACGCCCTTTGGGAGCGAAATCGCCCCATTTCAAATGCACTTTTGCATTTCACCGGCTCAAAACCAGCGGTTATCCTAGAAATCAACTGCACTTTTGCATTTGGATGCAAAAAAAGCCCCGACTTATTCAAGTCTGGGCTGAAATGAGCCAGCTTAGCCACCGTTCTCAGGCTGCGGACGTTCAAGCGGCAGCTCGATCACAAACGTGGATCCTTCGGGACCGGAAGCCGCCAGGTTCACCGAGCCGTGCTGCTTCTGCGCAAGGCTGCGCACCAGCGACAGCCCAAGGCCCGTCCCGCCGTGGGCTCTGGACCGGTCGCTGCTGACGGTGTAGAACGGATCAAAGATGCAGGCCTGTGCCTCCGGCGGAATGCCGATACCGGTATCCCTGACCGTGATTTGCATCCGGCCGGTTATATTTCACCGCGTTATCCAACAGATCCATCACCATATGCATCACATTATCTGCATCGGCCCATACCTTGCCGTCCTGCAGGTCGGTGACGATCTGGATGCCTTGCTGCTCTGCCCTCACCTGCAGGCGTGCCGCCGCCTCCTCCAGCAAGGGCTTCAGGTCCACCGAGGCCGCATGCGTCTCGAATTCATAGACGTCCATGGAGGAGAGCTTCAGCGATTTCTCAACCAGCGCGTACAATCGTTCCGCCTCCATGCCGATCTGGCGGCACGCCTCATCGAGCAGCGCCGGGTCGTCCCGATACATGTCCAACAGATCCGTATAGGCGAGGATCGAGGTCAGCGGCGTCTTCAGCTCATGGCTGATGTTCCCGATAAACAGCTTCTGCTGCTGCTCCAGCTCCTGCAATCGGGTCACGGCCTCGATCAGCTTGCTTTTCTCATCGGTTAACTGGGCGTGGGTCGTGGCAATTTTTCCGCTCATTTCAAAAATCCCCAACGCCAATTCGCCAAGCTCGTCCTTCCGGCGAACTGTTGGCTCACGGAGGTACTCCCCTTCCCCGATGCGCATGGCGGCACGGTTTAGCCGCGTAATCACATTGGCCTGCCGCCAGACATAGAGGTAGCCGAGCAGAAATCCCCCAACCAGTACGGCCGCGCCTACAAGCCAGAACAGCCGCCGAATCCTTTCGTAAAAAGCGTGCTGCTCCTCAAGGGACACATGAAATTGGACCGTCCCTACCGGCTGCTGATCCATCGTATATAGCGGTGCTAGATACAATAGCTGATCCCCTTGCGTGATATACGCCGACTGTCCTTTGGCCGTATAAGCCAGCGCGTCCTGGACGTCCACCTTCGGCTGAAACGGCAACGAGGTGCCAGCAAGCGTCCCGTCCAACTTATATCATGTGACCGGGAGTCCGCTTTCGGCACCTAAATTGACGGCAAGGCCTTGTCCGCTGAGTTCCATAAACGCGTCTGGAGCCGGTGATACGCTCGTCAGCGCTTCTTGACGGACCCGGAGATTCGCGGTTTCCGCCTCTGCGGCCAGCATTTGCTCCAAGCGCTTGCGCTGGTCCTCCCGGATCCCGGCCAATACCAACAGGCTAAGCACAGCGATCACAGCAGCAAGCAGGAAAGCCAGCAGCAGCGCAGCTCTCCATTTCAAACCAAACCCTAGGCCCCGCTGTTTCATGGCGAAGGCTCCACGCTTTTATAGCCGATGCCGTATACGGTTTGTATGCAATCGTTCCACTGGCCCAGCTTCTTGCGCAGCCGTTGCACGTGCATGTCCACCGTTCGCGTGCCGCCCGCGAAATCCATGTCCCACACCTGCTCCAACAGCGCTTCCCGAGAATACACCCGTCCCGGATGACCGGCCAAGAGCGCCAGCAAATCAAATTCCTTTGGCGTCAAATCGATCAGGGTATCTCCGGCATGAACCGTCCGGTTGAGCAGATGGATCGTAAGGATCGCTGGCCGCAATGGCCGCCCCTCCAGCTTGCGGCAAACCTCGTATCCGCTTAGCTTGCATCATCACGTCCAGCACCATCACGTCCGGTTTGAACACCTCAACTTGGTCCAAAGCCTCTTGCCCGTACGCTGCCGTCTCCATCGTATACCCTTCCCGCCGAAGCGCATACGACACGGCTCCGGAAATACTCGCCTCGTCATCCACTACAAGCACTTTGGTCATGCGATAACTCCCTTTACTTCAAGCTCAAAAAATAATGATAAAACTCCGTATCCCGATCATACCCGCTTGTTTCATACAATCGCTGAGCCCGGACGTTCGTGATCGCTGTTGACAGCTCTAGGCCTTTTGCGTCCGTCCGCTGAGCGTGGGATTTTGCTGCTTCCAAGAGCAGCTTCGCCGCACCTTGGTTCCGATATTCCTCCCGCACGTACAAATCATTTAATATCCACACCCGTTTCATCGAGATCGAGGAAAAAGACGGGTACAGCTGCGTAAACCCAATCGCGTTCCCGCTGACCGAATCGATGGCCAGAAATACGACGGATTCGCGCCGGCTTACCCTTTCCGCCAGAAAACTACGGGCTCCTTCGAGATCCGAGGCTTGTTCATAAAATTGGCGATACTCGTCAAACAGCCGTACCAAGGTCTCCAGGTCACCGGATTCCGCTTCACGGACGATCAATGATGTAGGATTCATCGGTTTAGCTCCTTCGTAAATGATAAACTACTCTATGTTCACGCCGCCGGCAACCAGCGAAAGCTCGTGCATTTCCCTCGGAGCTTCGAGCAGCAGCCGGAACTCAAACCAATGGGGTTCGGTCCAATCGATTTCCTCATACAAGCACATGCTGCCCTGCAGAAGCTCAGGCTTTTCCACACGAAGTGATTTCACGTTCTGAAAAATAAGACGCGTGAATTGTTCTTTACCAACCTCATCAAGTACAATCTCAACGGAACCATCATCGCGCGGAGTGAATACCTGGATTCGGGCATCATGAAATCGGACATTCTCCCAAAGTTGCCGAGCGTCTGCAGGAAGGTTCTGCATGATCTGTTCATATCTATCCCTGTATTCGTCGCAACGCCGTTTCCATTCTGCATCCCAGTTGCCTTTCCACTCCCTGATCCAGGCAGCCAATTCAGGACTGGGCCATCTTGTCTTCATGAAGCTCCCATCAAGAACCTGAGGATGAATGCTGGAAGGGAAATGCTTTAACATCAGAGGTTGAATGAACCATTTATACATCTCCTTGGCTTCTTTATCATAGTCCCTGCCTTGCTCGACATACCAGGCTTTGTCTGCCTCCAGGATTTGCATTTGCTCATACATTGCTTTGGTAAAATACTTCAACTCAACGCCCCCGTCATTGCTTATGTCCCCAATTCCAGCAACCGACGGAGCTGCCACTGCCGCTCCTGCTCGGCCCTTGCTTTGGCCGCTTCCGCGTTGTCCGCAGCATAGGCGATCGCCTTGGCGGCGTAGGTGGCGCTATGCGCCGCGTGCCCCGCCACATGCGCGGTAGCCGCCGCGTGGCCGGCGGCTCGCGCCGCAGCGCCGGCGGAGGCATGGCCGGCATCATGCGCCGCGTTATGCGCCGCAACCGCCGCCGCGCGCGCCGCGGCCATGCTGACTTCGCCGCGCACCCAAGCGCGCGCCGCTTCGATCGCCTGCCGCGGCCGCAGGTCCTTCGGCCGTGCCGCCTCGAAGCAAGGCAGCACGCGTTCCGCGCATTCCGCCGCCCATAACGCCAGCGTTCGCTGGTCCATCTGCTCCGCTTGGTCTGCGATGGCCCGTTTGATTTTCACATCAACAAACTTCCTGGATTCCAAGTGGATTTTCCCCTTTCCCCGATACGAAGCTAGTTAGAACAATCCCCAATAGAAAATAAGCAAGAGCGCAAGAATCACAGCGGCGGTAATGGCCAGGTTTGGGATCAAATTTCCGTAATAGCTTTTGAGGTGTGTATAGCATTCCGTTAAGAGTAATAACCCGGCGAAGATCGTTACAATCATGCCAAGAGCGCGTATAAACCCGAAGATGGGACGAAGCAGAAAGAAATCCATCGCCGGAAAAGGAACCGGACAAAAACCAACGCCGACCAGAAAAGCGTATAGCAAGCTCTTTTCCTTGCTCAGCGGAAGTCACCTCCTCGCTTGTTCTTGCGTTCATGCCGCACACGTCTATACCATTTATATATGCTGACGCCCAGCAGAAAACCCGCCGCGTTCAGAATAAGGCGGTAATCCGGTCAAATAACATTTGATAATACTCGTCCGAATTGGGCGTAAAATCCGTGAGCCGCCACGTGGCCTGTTTTTCCTTCAGAACCCCGTTGGCTTCATCCACGTAAACTCCCGTTGACGTCAGCTCGTCGCGTTCCCCGCGGCGCAGCTCCTGAAAAGCCAGCATGCCCACCCAATACAACCCGGTCAGTTCCTCGGTCTGGATGCGGTAATCGAGCAAGGGCTTTTCATTTTCGTAGATAAAGACATGGTTGACCTCACGGTCGATCAAATCGGGTGAAGGAAAATGCTCTTGAGCTACCCTGCCGAGATAAGTCAGATCCTCGACCGGCACCGCTAACCCAAGCTCCTCCTCCAATTCACGGATACCGTCCTTTGCGTCTTCTCCGGCTTGGAGATGACCTGCGCAGGAAGTATCCAATAGCAACGGGAATACGTCTTTGTTGGGATGACGCCGTTGAAATAACAGATAAATCTCACCCTGGGCATCCCGTTTAATGATCCAGCAATGAAAGGTTTGGTGCCACCACCCTTTTGCATGGACCTCTTCTCTAGAGGCTGTACCCAGCTTCTTCATATCCTTCGTGTAGATGTCAAACATTTCAGTTTCGCTCATGCTGTCCTCCAAGTGGGTTCGTTGTCAGCCGTTCTTCTTTAGTCCTGATCCTCCGCTCCACCAAGCAGTACTTCCTTATATAAAACGGTGAGCTTTCGTAAAATTTCCAAGCTTTCCTCCACCCGTTCCGCTTCCAAGACATGGTTAGCGCCGGGGATCGGCACAATCTTCAGCCGTTCGGATGCCTTCAGACGGCTTGCCAATCCGGGTGGAAACACATCATCCTTCGTACCGTATACGACAACCGCTTGAGTTTCATGGATGTACGGGAGGGTATCAGAAATTGGCGTCAGATAAATATGCCGGATTTCCTCTGCTCTGACCCCCAATCTGCGATGAAATTCGCCAGCCACCACCGTCCCCAAGCTTTTGCTGATAAACACAATTTCTTCATAGCTGCCGATGACCTGCCGTATCGCGTGTTCGCAATCCTCAATAACCTGCGGGATCTCCCGATACTCGAGCTCCTTACGGGCGGCCTGATAACCGTACTCCAGCGCCAGAATATCATATCCGCACTCCCGGGCTACAAGCGCGGCATAATGCAGCGTGGGTTTATCGCAAGAGTAATTTTTGCCGGGAAACAAAACCACCAGCTTTCGATTGGAATCCGTGACTTGGATATATCTTACGCTCATCTCGGTCTTCCAATGGGAAGGAAACTTCAGAGTGGATGCTTTCATCCTTGTCCCTCTCCTCTCAATATTAGAGTAACTCCAGAGTACCTATAGCTGAAACCGCTCCTGAATGATTTGAGCCACCTCGTCTGCCGTCTCCCTTCCGCATATAATACAACCCGGCTCTCGTATACGTTTGGCCGGGTCATGCAGCATATCACGTTCTATTCACGGCGGGGCAGCTTAGCATCCAGAAAATTCGTCTGGCAATCGTCCCGCAGCAGTTCCATGTAGATTTCATCGAAGTAGGTATTGTTCACGTAGTAGCTTTGCGATCTGCGGCCAAACACGCGGAAGCCCGCTTTTTCATAGCATCGGATGGCCGGTTGATTGAACTCAAAGACGCGCAGCATGATGTTGTTGAGGTTCAGGATCTTGAATCCGTATTCGCATAGGAGCTGAAGCGCCTCGGTACCGTACCCTTGCCCCCGCTGTCCCTCATCTCCCAAGAAGATCCCAGCCTCAGCCACTCTGCGGACATGATCGATGGCAAATAACGAACAGTTGCCTAGCAGTTGGTCTCCATCCAGCTGAACGATCGCGTAATTTTGGCCTTCCTTGGCCATGTCTTCCAAAAAGCTCTTCTCCCGTTGCAACCCGATCACTTCACGGGAAGTACCGAGCCGGATGGAAACGGTTAGATCGTTGATCCACCGAGCGTAAGTCTCCGCATCCTCCGGATTCACCGGGGACAGGTACAGTCTGGACCCCACCAGCTTCTTAAAATACTTCATCGGTTATCTCCCTCTCTCGTGCGCTTGGATTCACCTTCGTGCCAGCAACCAGATCGTGGCAGGTCCGGCTTCCCTTAGTGGAAAATAATATCACAAGATAAACGATCATTAAACCGTTCGGCAAGTAAATCCAGCCTGGATGAGCCGGCGTTTCCACGCTCCACCAAGGTTCGGGCACCAAAATGATGGCGTGGGTCATCTCCCAGGGAAGCAGGCGCACCGCCGTTCTAGCCAAAGCTTGCCATAACCGGATCGGCTCCCCCCGGCGGTTCGTAACGCGTAGATTAAGCCACTTTTTTCCAAACGTCTGTCCATCGCGCAGCTCCATCACAGTAAAAAAACTCCATACGGGCAACGACATCGTGGCCAGCACCCAAAGCTCAATTTCAATCCCCTTGTCGAAATCGTCGAAGGGAAAGCCGGAAGCGGCGGCATTTATCAGCCATTGCAAAGACACCAAAATGACTGCCAGCATTGTGAAATCGATCCAATAGGCAAATAACCTCTTCAGGGCGAGTATCATGTCTCACCTGCCGATTCTTTTTTTATACAAGATACGCTTTTCGCGACTCCATCTGACCTCGATGGCGGTGTTCATGCTCACTCCAGCCTTAACGCCATATAATCCTCATCAAAATAGGCTCCATCCCATTTCAAGGCTCTTCGCTCGGTTCCATACCTCTGAAACCCGAGAGATTCGTAAAGCCTTCGTGCCGAATCATTTGTAGAGACCACCGTTAAATTCAGCTGTTCCAGCCCTTCCATCCGCTTGGCTCTCGCAAGGAGTTCTTCCATCAGCGCCTGACCTATCCCCTTCCCACGCATCCCGGGGGTTACTAATAAACCAAACACGTTTCCTTTATGCCGGGTTTTTGGGGAACTTTCTCGAATAAACGTAACGATGCCGGCTAAGGTCCCGTGCTCGTCGAACGCGCCTAGCACAAAGCGGTCTTCGGTTGGTTTGATGCGCTCCGTCACCATGTCCATTGTAAAGTCCGCCTCCCGCTCGAAGGTAGAGCCGAAGGCTTCCGGATTTACCTGCAATCCTTGCAAGCGAAGGCTTTGGTAGATCGACGCGTCGCTCTCCTCTAATATTCGCAGATTCATAGCTTTCCCCCGTTCCGTCTTGGATTGATACCAGAATACCAGAACCCCATCAATTTGAAAAACCTGTAAAAAAAGTTGTTGTAAAACAAACCTCTAAATGGTAATCTATGTAATGATAGCGCTATCATATCAAAATCGAAACCGGTTTAGTATGAATTTCGCCTGTGGTAAGTTAGCCCAATCCATTCATTCTTGAAAGGAGCGATTTTTCATGATGCTAAAACGCGGTAAACCGATTCTCCTCTTTCTGGTGCTCACCCTCCTGGTCGTCTTTGTCCCCGTCCCCAACACGACAAGCGCGGCTCCCAACTGGCAGTTGGTATGGAGCGATGAATTTAACGGTTCCTCGTTGAATCGCGGCGTTTGGACGCCCGAAATTGGCACCGGCCAGAACGGATGGGGGAACAACGAACTTCAATATTATACCGACAGGCCGCAAAACGTACAGGTGACGGGAGGCAATCTGGTCATCACTGCCCAACGGGAAAATTATGAAGGAAGAAACTACACCTCTGCACGAATCAAAACCCAAGGCTTAAAGAGCTTCCAATACGGCAAAATCGAAGCCCGCATTAAGCTTCCAACCGGACAAGGCATTTGGCCGGCGTTCTGGATGCTGGGCGAAAACTTCAGAGATGTCGGTTGGCCTTACTGTGGTGAAATCGACATTATGGAACATGTCAACAATGAATCGGTTGTCCATGGTACCGTCCATTGGGACGCCAATGGATATGCCTCTTATGGCCGGGCCTCGGGCAATTTGGATTTCTCTCAATTCCATACGTACTCCATTGAGTGGGACCCGAGCTATATCCGCTGGTTCGTTGACGGCGTTCAGTACAATGAGATCTATATCGCCAACGGAACCGGGAATACAGAAGAATTCCAGAAGCCGTTCTTCATTCTGCTGAATCTCGCCGTCGGCGGCAACTGGCCGGGCAGCCCGAACGGGTCGACACCTTTTCCTGCACAAATGCTTGTGGATTATGTTCGCGTCTATCAGGATCAAGGGGGTTCCTCGCCCGTCCTTGAGAACGGTGCCGTATACACCATCGCCTCCAAAGTCAGCGGCAAGGTACTGGATGTCGTGGATGTCTCCACTGCGGACGGGGCTAAAATTCAACAGTGGACCAACTATTCCGCCAGCAACCAACGCTTCCGGCTGGAATCCACGGGCGATGGCTATTATAAGCTGACCGCCATCCATAGCGGCAAGGTGCTGGACGTCCCTAGTGCAAGCACAGCCGCAGGCGTGCAGCTGCAACAATGGACGGATAACGGCACCGATGCACAGCGATGGCGAATCGTAGATGCAGGCGGCGGATATTTCAAGCTGATCTCCAAAGCCAGCGGATTGGTCATGGATGTGTCTGGCGCTTCAACAGCGGACGGGGCGGCGGTCCAACAGTGGACCGATAACGGCACGGATGCGCAGAAGTGGATGTTTACGAAGGTAAATTAAGCTTGAGCTTCAAAGGGGCGGATATCAATTTCCGCCCCTTTGGTTCTAGGTAAGCTGGCAGGATAGCCCTTTTCCCCCTGCTCAGGATTGATCGGCGATTTGGATGGAGGGGTTCCGGCGAATCAGCTCTTGAATAAACCGCTCCTGATCCACCGGCGAAATGACGACGCTGCCCAGGACACCGTTCCGGTAATGGATTTCGATCGCATCCCGCGAGAATAAGAGCCGATATCCCAACCAGATATTCGGTTGCCGCGTTATTCGAGTGATATCCTCATAACGAATTTTTGAATGAAACATCCCGCCTTTGACAAACAGCAGATCCTCCCTGATCACATAAGAGATATCAAGCGCTAACCAAGCCAGCAATAGGGTGACGAGCGCATCGGGCACGATGATCCCTACAAGCTCCGTTCGCGTTAACGCTTGCGGATCAAGAAGCAGCGGCCAAAGCAGCACTAGATTAGCAACCAAGAGAAAGAATAGCCAAAGGCATACAAACAACGGATCCCGTTTCGTTTTGAATCGCATAGCAACCCTCCTGCAATTCACGTTTACGAGTAACGTCGAGATATCGCCGGATGTATCCGGGTGTTACGTGCGTTTTTGTATTATTTTACGATCAGGCCAAGCAGTTTGGCAAAGCCGATCGCTTGCTCCGGGGAAACCGTGCAGCCTGCCAAGGCATAGGCCGGGATATCTACGCGTTCAAACGTACAGGTGCTGATATCCATTCCCTTCAGTGAGGTATCGTTAAAATCCGCCTCATTCAGATCCGAGTTCAGCAGCTCAACCTCTTTGAATTTGGCGCTGTAAAAATTCGCGTTCTGCAGAGAACAGTCATGAAATCTCACCTGCTTCAAGGAGGCTTCCACGAAGTCGCCTAAATTCATGATGCAACGCTCAAACATCACGGAACCGGCATTCACTTTGGACAGATTCAGCCCCGTCAACTTGCAGTCTTTAAAATGCACCCGGTGGATAATGGCATTCTCCAGCACCGCGTTGGATAAATCGCAATTTTCCAGCACGACGTCGGTCATGTCCATCCGCTCAAAAGTGGTACCCACAAAGGAACAGCCCCGAAGCATCACTTTGGATAAAATACATTTTTCGATACTCCCGTACTCATAGGATGCGCCCGCCACCGTAGCTCCAACCAACTCATGGTCCTCATCGTCCAGCACATCCTCCCAATCGGCTTCCATTAATTCAGCCGTAAGCTGTGGGGGACTCATTTTCGTTTTTTTGCTCATCAAGTTTCCTCCCGGATGACGTCTTCGCCAACTCATTCACTTCATCGATCAAGCTTCGGAGTTCTTGGATGCTTTCGCGGAGTGTAAATCACTTGGCTTCTGCGCCGCTTCCAAAGCTTCGGCTAATCCCTTTACATCCAGCCCGTCCACGGCAAAAGCGCGCCGTACCAGCTCATGCGGCACAAACTCGTCGTATTTGCCCAGATAAGGGGCTTCCGACGCAGCTAGCAGCGCCTCCGGGTGAGGAATCGAGGCGAGTTCTGCCTCAATGGCAGCAAGCAGCTCCTTGGCGCCTGCTCTCCCCGACACGACCATATAATAGGGTTCCATCGGCACGACCTGGCGCAGGCCCATTGGATCCGACAAGTTGTGCTTCAGCAATCGTTCCAGGGTGCGAAATTGCTTGCTTCCCGCCCACGGTAAAATAAACAGCGAATCGCCGCCTGCCGGAATCACAGGACTGTTAAGCAGCCCGCTCTCCCGGGCTAACCGGCGCGCCCGTTCCAAGCGATTGGCCGCGCCCGGAGCAAGATACGGGTACAAAGTATGCACCTCCAATACCTGGCGCATCTTCTGCATGACCCGGGTATGGACATCTCCCCCGGCGCCAAGCCATAGCGTATCCACCTTGCCGCGCGAGGATTTGACGTACACCGCTTTATGCTTGCTGTCCACTTCCTCGACCTTCCACAGCTTCCCGGCCAAAGAGAAGCAATAGCCAGGCGGCGGCACAGTGGTGATGCTGCCAATTTCCTCAGAGCCGTTGTAGACGACATGCTCCTCGTCATCTTTAAAGACAGCGTAGAAGCGGAAGTTATTTACGACCTTCTCTCCGCCGAGTCCGATGATCAGCGTGCCTTCCTCGGTCTGCTGGATATGGTCGGTTTGCAGCAGGTACTGTAACAACGCCTTGTACTCCTCGGGCTCAACGCCGCGAAACGCCGGCAACGTCAGTACAGCCCGGGCCAAATCCGCCGGTTCCGCTTCGCCGATGCTCTTAAGCGTGCTCATCGTCTGATGGTACAGCACGCCAACCGGCTTCTTGCGCAGCTCGACCGGCTCCACCCAGCGCTCGCGCACATACAGCTCGATGACGGCGATCGCCCGCAGCAGCGTCCACGGCATGCGTGCCGGCAATTGGGCGTCCTCATCCTCTTCCTCTGCGCAGAGGAACATCATCTCCGACGCCTGATCGCCGCGCCGGCCAGAGCGGCCCAGCCGCTGCACGAAGCTGGAGCAGCTGTACGGTGCACCGAGCTGGATGACCCGCTCCAGCTCGCCCAGATCGATGCCGAGCTCCAGCGTCACCGTCGCTGCGGCTACCGCCGGGCCGGGGCCGGAGCGCAACGCGGCCTCGGTCTCTTCACGCAGCATCGCAGAAATGCTGCCGTGATGGACATGGAACACATCACGCTCCTCCCGCTTTGCCGCAATCCGGCGGAGCTCCAGCGTGGTCAACTCGGCGTCCGTGCGGCTGTTGGTGAAGACGAGTGCTTTTTTGCGATGGGTGTTGTCGTAAATGAAGTTATAATACTTCTGCTTGGCCAGCTCCAAATGCTCTGCTTCCCGTTCGTCGCGGGCATCCGGGAAGGAGAAATGCTCCACCGACAGCTTTAGCTTGCGTCCGCCCGGCGGGGAGACCACCTCCACCGGCTGCGGCGTCCCCGCCCCAAGCCATCGGGCAGCGATCTCGTAATCACCAAGCGTAGCTGATAAGCCGATTCGTCTCGGCTTGCAGGAAGCCATACGCTCTAATCGGGTCAGCTGGCTGATAACCTGAATCCCGCGATCGGCCCCCATAAACGCGTGCACCTCATCGATCATGATATATCGCAGATCATGGAACAACGCCGGGATCGCATTCGGGCGGTTCATGAGCAGCCCTTCCAGCGATTCGGGGGTAATTTGCAGGACACCGCTGGGGCGCTGCATCAGCTTGGTTTTCTCCGCTTGGGCGACGTCGCCGTGCCAATGCCAGACCGGCACTTCCCCGTCTCGCAGCAGCTCCTTGATCCGCTCGAACTGATCGTTAATCAACGCCTTTAACGGTCCGATGTAAAGAATGCCAACCGACTCCGAAGGCCGATGATAGAGCTCCGTAAGCGCAGGGAAAAAGGCCGCTTCCGTCTTCCCCGACGCGGTGCCTGATGCGATGAGAAGATGGTGCGGCGTGTCAAACAACACGCGGCAGGCTTCGATCTGGGCGTCACGCAGCGAGTCCCATCTTTTGCGGTAAATGTATTCTTGAATAAACGGCGCCAACCGGGAAAAAGGGCTCGTCCCGCTCATAACTCAAACTCCGCCAAAAAGTCGTCCAGCTCGTCGGTGCCGCCCTTGTTCTTGTCCCCTTGGTTCGCAGACGCCGCATATTCCTGCTCCCGTTCGCCCATCAGTTCCTCGAACGACAGCTCCGGCTGCTGGTGCATCAGGTGCAGCACATCCATAAAATCGCGCACGACCTCCCGGGTCGTGAGCAACTCCTCGGCACCCAAGCGGTTCACCGCCGCCTGCATAAAGGCGATCAACTGCTCATCGGTCAGGCGCATCGTGTAACCGAAATGGATCGCGTGAATCTCGCGCAGCTTCTGCAGCAAGAGCAAAATTTCCTCATGCGACAGCATGTCCAGCTTCAGGATCGGCGACGTATACGAACGGCGCGTCCCACTGCTGTAGCGCCCATCGATCAGCCGCGAGCGCAGGGCATCGTAGCTGAACAGCCCGCGCCGCTCGTCTTCCACGAATTGCGGCGTGCCGCCCAAGAAGATGCCGAGGTACTGGGCTTTCCCCTGCATCGTGTCGTTGAACATCGTCAGGATCTTCTCGTAATTGCTTTGGCGGGAGATGCTGTTTGTGATTTTGTACAGATTGACGCCCTCATCGATGAACAGCAGCAGCCCGCGATACCCGATGCGCACTGCAAATTCCGCCCACAGCTTCATGTAGTCGTACCAGTTGTCGTCGTCGATGATCACGCCGACACCCAGCTCCTGGCGCGCCTCCGTTTTGGTTGGCACCTCGCCGCGCAGCCAGCGTAAAGCCGCGGCTTTCCGGTCATCGTCGCCAAGCTTGTAGCCCGACCAGTAGGCTGCCAGCACCTTGGCGAAGTCAAATCCGTGCACGAGGCTTTGCATCTCGTTGGTCACCGCATAAATTCGCAGCTCCACCGCATCATGCAGCTGCGGATCACCGGGACGCAGGCCGGTGGCCTGCATTTGCTCCTGCTGGAGAGCGGCGATCCACTTCTGCAGCATCGTCTCCAGCGCGCCGCCGTCAGGCCGCGTTCGGGTGGATAAATGCATCATCAGCTCCCGATAGGTTGCCAGCCCCTGCCCTTTTGTGCCGACCAGCCGGCGCTCCGGCGAAAGATCGGCGTCAGCCACCACGAAATCGCGGTCCATCGCATAGTTGCGAATCATCTGGAGCAGGAAGCTCTTCCCGCTTCCGTAACGCCCTGTGATCAAACGGAAAGCCGCCCCGCCCTCCGCAATATTGTCCATGTCCTGCAGGATCGACGCCACCTCCGGTTTACGCCCGACCGCGATATGCTCCAGCCCGACCCGCGGCACGACCCCGGCCGTCAAGGAATTGACGAGCGCGGTGGTCAGCCGCTTGGGGATTTGCACCTGTTTCATTCTCGTTCACCTCATCGTTCCAAACTTATCCTATATCCTACAATGTATCTCTCTTATCGCTTAGCGTTGACTTGCAAGCCACCCGTCAAGCTCTGCGCGGTAGTCATCTACAACTTCGTCTCCGTCGATTAAGAGATCCCCGATCTGCTCCATCGCCAGCTCATTGATCTCATCGATCAGCAGCTCAGGCATGGAGCCAGCCTGCTCGGCAATCGCTTGGCGTTCCTCAGCACTTTGGCCCTGGAGTAGAGCGGCCAACATCTGCGCCTGCGGAGCCGTCAAGCCAGCGAACAGTTCCTGCCATTCCTCCGGCAAGTTCGTGATCGCCCCGCTTTGGAACTGCTCAGCATCGCTTCGTTCCTCGGCCAATGGCTGAGGAACTTCTTCAACCGGGTGCGGGGACTGCGAATCAATGGCCGTCTCTTCCCTACGCTCCCCAAACGAATCTGCTCTATCGGATCGCGCCGCCTCTGCCTCTTCCAGCACCTGTTCATATCCCCGTTCAAAATCAAAGGCGGGCTGCAACGGTTCCACTTCGACAGGCGATCGTCCTAACGAAATTGCAGCCTGCTCCAGCGGCATTCCCGGTGCTTCCGGCGCAAAAGCCAGCGTCTGCTCCTCGCTAAGCAGCATGTCCCGCACCTCTTCGGACTCCTGCTGCAGCTTGCGCAATTTGGCGGTGTTAATTTTCACTTTGGGTGCCCGTGCTTTCGCTTCTTCTGCCCTCTGTCGTTCAAATTCCTTGCTCAAATAACGGCGGACCAGCTGCTCGATCTCCGGCCCCACGTCGATCCCCCGCAGCTTTCCCTTAAACCCGGTTAACTCCCGCAATTGGTTCTCGGTTAGGCGTACGAGCTGGGTCAGAAAGGCTCGCAGCGGCGGATGCCCGCTATAAGGCAAGACGGTGACTGGCTTCGTGCGCCCATACAATTCATGATCATACACCGCGCTGCGGAACAGGTAACGGGCGATTTGAGTCTCCTTCGGCTTATACAGCTCCAGAATCCGAATGCCCTTGCTTCTGGAAAGATAGCCGTCGACCAACGAAATGACCCTCGGCACGTAGTTTTGCATGTCCTTGCGCCCTTGCTCCTGGTAAAAGCGGCTCTTTTCCACATTATAATCCACCAGCTTGAGCAGCAGCTCCCAGCTCAGGTCCAGCGGTTCGGCGGTGAATCTTCTGCGCCATTCCAGCTCCTTCAGCTCCATGGACAGATTGCGTGGCAGCTTGGCCATCGGTTCAGTGGGACGTTCCTCCAGTTGGAACACCAAGGCCAAATCGAATAACCACTCCCGTACGTAGAGATCCAGCTTAGGATAACGCTGCCGGTATCCCTGCCAAACCTGCTCCATTAAGGCATATCCTTCGGCCGGCTCCGACCAGCCGATCCCATGGATCAGCTCGTACAAATAAACGAATACGTAAGACAGATCAGTATCCGGATAACGTCCGGAACGGACCTCCCCGCGCCAGAACAAATACCATTTCAGCTGCCTTGGCTGCATCTCATCATAGGTCGGCCAATACGTCTGAAAAGGAACAAACTCCGCTGCCCCCTCAAAGGCTGTCTCCAATTCCTTCGCCTTCTGGACAAACCGTTGCTCCCGGGAAATATAACGAAAATCCTGTTGCCAATCCGTAGTACGCTCCCAAAGATCCGGCGCAACCACCCGGCTCACCGGCTCCTTCCTGCCTTCCTCCGGCTTGTTTCCGTCCACCACTTCCAATTCGGCGAAGGTTAGCTGGTGTTCCGGGTTCGTCTGTCGTTCCCGATTATTATGTAGATGTCGGCTGAAAAAGCTGTGTTTTTCATCCGTTCCGTCGTTCATCGTTCCTAAACCTCCGTCACGTCCATTATACCACCCGACCGAAAATTTGTTCGCCTTTTGAATACTATTTTGCCCTCCCTTATAATGAAAAGCAACTGCAAGTTGCCGGGGAGGGCGAAGGTTTGATGAATCAATGGCTGAAAGCTTGTTTTTTTCTGATCGGAGCGGCCGTTTTAACCCGATTGATCCCGTTCTCCGATTGGTTCCGCATGCTGGACACGATGGTGCATGAGTTGGGCCATGCCGTGGTTACCTTACTTGCGTCCGGACAGGTGCTTCGCATCGAACTGCACCCGGATCACAGCGGCGTCACCTATTCGGTACTGGCATCGGGATGGAGCCAATTCGCCGTATCCTTGGCTGGATATACCTCGGCTTCCCTGTTTGCGGTCGCCATGTTCTTCGGCTATTCCCGACAACAACAAGCCGCCGGCCTCGTCTTGATCAATATGCTGGCGTTGATCTCGCTGCTGCTGTTTGTACGCTCGGGCTACGGCCGGGGATGGTTAATCTTGTTTCTGCTGGTGAACGCAGCGTTTTTCCTGTGGGGAGGACGAATTCGCAATTTCTATTATCTGTTGCTGGCGTTCTTATGCTTGGAAGAGTCGGTGCTGGGGCCGGTCACGCTGCTGCTGAATTCCATCGTTTCGCCCAGCCAGGCGGGAGATGCGACCAATCTGGCCCAGCTTACAGGAGTTTCCCCTCTGGTATGGTCGCTAATCTTTCTAGCCATTTCACTGCTATGCGCCTTGTCCGCGCTGCAACTGTATTGGAATGACCGCAGACGGAACCGGGAGAAGCGCAGAATGAGCCGTTCGAGCTCGGTGAGCCCGTAGAGGGCTCCCCTCATCGATCCTTAATGATCGTACATCTCAAGACATGAACTTCCTGATTGTCACGGATCAATGCATCGACATCATCGCTGGACTCCATATGGCCCTTCCCTTTATTTCTCGCAATTACGCCCAATACGGCCGTTTCATTTGGGTTCGCGGTAATGGACGTCATGGGATGGGTCATGGCACTATCATAATCGCTCTTGGGCATTTCCGCTTTGGAGCTGACCACGTTTCCTTTCTGCCGGAAAGCAATCGTCCAGACCTCGTCCCCGTTCCTCATGCCAAGGGTCGTTAAATACAAGCGAAAGGTGTCTTTGACCTGTTCCAGAGAAGTTTCCAGCCCGAGCAAGGATCCCACTTTCTCCCCATTCACATACTGATCAACCCAAAAATGAACCCGATCGGCTTGAACCTCACCTAAGTTCACGTCAAATATCAATGAACTATCCGATCCTGTCGCTTTCAGAATGGCATACTCTTCGTCGTCCATCGGCAGGGGTTCAATCTTGATGCCCTCGATTACCTTCTTTGGTAAATGGTTCTCTAGGTCAACCGTCTCCGAACGACTCCCTTCGCAACCCGAGAGGACCAAGGAAGCAACTAGAACACAAGCCAGGATGGGATAAAAATATTTTCTCATTCTACACCTCACAAACTACGGATATTAAATCGATTTCCGTCCGGATCATAGAAATGAAAACTTACTAATCCCTGGGTCAGATAGCCGCCGATCCCGGAGGTTTCGATTCCGCGTTGTTTTAAATATTGATGATACTTGAAAAAGTCTTGACGGTCCTGAATCCAGCACACCGGCTGAACCTGCCCGTCCACTTTGCCGACGTACGCCTCATCACTTTTTTGTTCAAGCACCCAAAGCGACTTCGCTTCGGAATGATTCAGCGGCAGCTCCATCACTGCGTAGCCGTCGGTCGGATGATGCTGGGTACATTTCATGCCCAGATGTTGTCCGTACCATTGAATCGCCTCGTTTAACCGGCTGACGCCTACCCTGGTCCAAGAGGGCGCTAAGTCGGAAGATGGCAACGTCAAATCCTCCTGCAGCGTTAACCGGATGCCTTCGGCGGTAGCCCATACATCAAAATATCGGGATTTGGGCCCAGCATATACGGCAGATACTCGCACGCCATCGGTGACAAAAGCTCGCCGCAGACGATCCAATTCCCGGGTTCGAAAGCAAACCCGAAGGTCGGCATCCACGGTCCCTCGTTCAGCATAGTGATGGGGGAGCCGGGTATCCGTAAGATAAGTCACCAGCCAGGTTCCAAGAGGCAACTGAATCATTTTACCTTGGGAACAGCGGGGATCCACCTTCCAGTTCTCTTGCCGAAGCACCTTCCAGCCAAAGTACTTCTCGAACCACTTCACCACTTGATCCTGATTATCCCACAACACATCGATCGTTTGCCCGTCAAAATAAAGCTCGGGGATCTCCTTGCCCGCTGCCATAGGGAGCCTCCTTCATTCATTCATACAGAACTTTCCAATCCTATTATCGCTGAACCTGTCCGCAGGATAAAGGTAAATATTTGCACTTTGCGCCGCTTCCTTCTGAATCTTTCGTTCATATAATGCGACTGGGACTCACAAACAAGTTTAAAGAATGGCGATTTTGCGGTAAGATGGTATTCGATGTTTCTAGGAACTAGGGATTGGAAAGGAACGGTGCAGATGGATCGGCAGCAAATCATCGAACAAGCCGAGCACTTTGTGCAAAACGTGCACAGCGGGGACGGGAGTGGCCACGACTGGTGGCATATCCATCGGGTGCGGAATATGGCCTTGGCCATCGCCCGCAAGGAGCAGGCGGATTTGTTCGTATGCGAGCTGGCGGCCCTGCTGCACGACGTCGCCGACGAGAAGCTGAATCCGTCCAAGGAAGCGGGATTGCATCGGGTTTGCAGCTGGTTGGAAGCACATATCGAGGATCCATCCGTCATCAGCGAAGTCATGGAGATTATTTCGACCATGTCATATAATGGCGGCAAAAATCCCCCTATGGCGACGCTCAACGGACAAATCGTTCAGGATGCCGACCGGCTGGATGCCATGGGAGCGATCGGCATTGCCAGAACATTTGCTTATGGGGGCTCCAGAGGCAGATCCATGCATGAACCGGGGCAGGATTTCTCCGATTTGGATTACCGCAGCCATGAGAAAACGACGATTTATCATTTCTACGAAAAGCTATTAAAGTTAAAAGATTTGATGAATACCCGGCATGCCCGGAAGCTGGCCGAATCACGGCATGAATTTATGCTGCGTTTCTTGGAGCAGTTTTACCGGGAATGGGATGCCGCTGACGAACATCAGGATGAACAAACCACAACAAATTCAGGTGATATGAGTGAGAATCGCATTTTTTGACTCAGGGATCGGCGGCTTGACCGTGTTAACGGAGGCGATGAGGAAGCTGCCGAACGAGGATTTTCTTTATTTTGCCGATACGCTCCACGTGCCTTACGGGACCAAAACGCTGCCCGAAGTGAAACGGTACGTCGAGGAATCGGTAAGTCTTATCATGCAGGGCGACATTAAAGCCTTGGTCGTGGCCTGCAATACCGCAACGAGCGCCGCCATCGAGGAACTTCGCCGTACGTACGACATCCCGATTGTCGGCATGGAGCCGGCCGTGAAGCCGGCCGTGAAACGAAGCCAAGCCGCCGGCAAACGGGTCTTGGTTTTTGCGACCTCGTTGACGTTAAGCCTTTCGAAATACACTGACCTGGTGGCCCGGGTGGACGACCACAAGGTGGTGGATTCGATGCCGCTGCCGGAGTTGGTGCAATATTGCGAACAACTGCAGTTCGATCGGGACGAAATCGAGCGTTATTTCAGCCGCAAGCTCGCGGGGATCGATTTGTCGCAATACAGCACGATTGTGCTGGGATGCACGCATTTTCCTTATTACAAAAGCATCCTGCAGCAAATCCTGCCGCCCCATATTGAGCTGATCGACGGCAGCCATGGCACGGTAGAGCGGCTGTGTTCGCTGATTGGCAGCTCGGCCAATCCCGGTCAAGCTTTTAAAGGGCATATCGAGTTCAAATGCTCCGACGAAAACCCGGCTTATCTGGACAAAATGGCCCGGGCGCTGGATTACCTGCAAACGCAATATTCTGCTCAATAATGCGCGGTAACGTATAAAAGCCTTGTCCCGGCGGTGAAATCGCTTAGGACAGGGCTTTTTTAGCTGCGCGGGCATGGGGTTTAATTACTCCATCTCCTCATTGAGCAGAACCATATGAATATGATCTTCCCACTTCCCGTTAATTTGCAGGTACTTTTTCGAGATTCCTTCATTTTGAAAACCTAACTTCTGCACCACGCGAAGCGATGCGTGATTTCTTGGCATGATGTTTGCCTCAATCCGATGCAAGTGCAACTCGCGGAACGCATGGCCAACCACCGCCTCGACGGCTTCCGTCATCAGTCCCTTTCCTTGCTCCTGCTCATCGATTCGATACCCCATGTGGCAGGACTGGAACGCCCCTCTGACAATATTGCTGAGCGCCACCGAACCTATAATCCGGCCATCTTGGAATAGCCAGAATTTCCGGAGCAAACCTTGCTCCATCTTCTCGGCTTCGTCCCGCAGGATTTCCTGTTGAACGGAGTAAGTGTAGAAATCTTCCGTCCTTAGCGGTTCCCACGCCTTAAGGAAGTCTTTATTCCGAACGACAAACGCCAAGACCTGATCCGTATAGGTGTCATCGATGATTTTAAGCGTCATGCGTTTCGTGGTGATTTCATTTTTCATAGATAATCCTCACTTTTCTTATACCTCAATCTATGATTCCGATATCTTGGTACTGATGATTTCTTGGTCTTCTGTTTGCGCTATCAGTTTAAACCTTGTCCCCTGCTCTTCGGAAATATAAAGATACCACAATCGAATACCCGGACCCCCTGTTTCCATAACAGACGCAGTAAAGCTCTCATTGGTCGCATAGCTGTAGACATGGATCGCATCGATCTGCGCGCTTTGGATCACACCAAAGAGAAGCGGAAAGGGGGAATCGGCATCTGTACCTTTTGTTGATGGAAAATATTGCTCTGTCCAAAAGCTGTCAGGATCGTTATCAGAGACGTGAGGCACGGTATGCCCTCCGCCCCATCCCCACTTCCAGCCCAGTAACGGCGTTTTTTGGACGTATTCGGCATTGAGCGTTTGCCCGTTTTGCAGATGACGAAGCATGAACAACACCTTGCCTTGATCCGTCTTGACCTCGTGTAAGAGTTGTCCATTGATCTCAGATCTAACTCTCTCGACTGCCTCCATGGGTGTAGACGAATATTGGTTGCTTATGTAAAAATAGCCGAACCCTAGTGCAATTAGGACTAACGCAAAAATCGCTGTTTTCCTCATAGTTCCTCCCGCAAGAGAGCTTTGGGATTCAACCCTTCCAACATTATACATTCTTATCTCGGAAGATCACTAGCCTCTGATTCAATCATCTAAAAACCCACCTTCAGGCGAAGGTGGGTCGTGTCAATCAATTATGATTAGGAGGATGGCAAATCCAACCATATCCCTGGTGTTTCCGCCGCCTTCAATCCGTACTCGATTACGGTGATCACGGCTACAGTTTCGGCCGGGTCAACTGCGGGCTCGCCGGTTTCAAAGAAGGTCACCAGGTTCCGGATAAACGGATCAAAGAAATTGGAGGCCGCCGTGGCTTGCTTAAAGGTTCCATTATCGTATTTGATGCCAAGGGTAAAAGGACAATTGTCCCCCAAATGGTGGATCGATGCTTGGCGGCCTTCCCCGAAGTCGATGAGAAGCGCGGGGGAATCCGGCGTTCCGGTGTACATGACGCGCTTGGGATCGGCCCCCATCAGACGGATGATCGGCTCGATTTGATGAATCGAATAGTTGTCGAATGCGCCGGGCCCCCAGCTGCAAATCGTTTGAATCCCTGCCTTGTCAATCTCCGCATATTCGCTGGCAAAACGGAGGGCAGACGTCGAATACATCGGCGTTCCGTGCTGCGCGGCCAGGTCGAAGAGGCGTACCGCCGTCTCCCGGTCCGGAGCAAACGTCTTATCGATGTAGGTCGGCTTGCCCGACTGCAACGGAAGCTGCGACAATTCCTCATGGAACTCCGGATTGTCGGGAGATAACACGATCAAGTAATCGCTCCGCTCCACGACGTCTTGAATGGACGGCAGTAATTCGATGCCGTGCTCCTTGCACCACGCCTCGTTTGTGAGTCCGTTCTCCTTGTCTCTTTTCCCATAAGCATACGTTACCTTCATGGCGCCATCGGAAGCCTGCTCGATCCACCCGGGATATTTGTTGGCATGGAACTGGTCGAGGTGCAGGTCGATAAACCCGATTTTTTTCATGAGAGCGCGATTTCCTCCCCTTTGTCGGACGAGTCATAAATCGCCTGAATGATGCGGGAGGACAGGATGACGGTGTCGATATGCGAAGGCTGCTTCTCCCCCGTTTGGATGCACTCCAGGAACCCGTCGATTTCCTGCTGATACATATTGCCGGAGATAAATTTTGGCGTCGTCTCGGTCAAAGCACCGTCTTTCGCCGTATAGAAGGTAAAGTCCCCGCCGTAGTTCAACCGAATGCCACCTTTGTCGCCCAGGAAGTCGATAAACATCTCCTCGACTCCGATGTTCTGCGCCCAAGCTCCGTTCAAGGAGATCGTTGGGCCTTCGGTGCGGATCAGCGCGGTTACGAAGTCGTCGACATCATAGGTGCCGTTATAGTCCGGCGGTCCTGCCCACATTTTGAGATACGTATAGTTTTCCATATCTTTCCCCAGTTTGGAGTAGGCTTGACCGGTGACGGTCTTTGGCTTGGGATCGCCCGCACAGTACATGACGATGTCGATAAAATGAACGCCCCAGTCGATCAGCGCGCCGCCGCCGGCGATCGCCTTCGTTGTAAAAGCCCCGCCTAAGCCCGGAATCGATCGGTGTGCGCGGAAGCTGGCGTACACATGATACAACTCGCCAAGCTCGCCGTTTTGAATCATTTGTTTGATGCGGTTGACGCTTTCGTTGTACCGGTTAACCACCCCGATATTCAACACTTTGCCCGTCTCATGCTGAACCTTCTGCATTTCCAGAGCTTCTTCGTAAGTCCGCGCTGCCGGTTTCTCGCACAGGACATGCTTGCCCGCACGCAGGCAATCAATGGCGATCGTAGCGTGCGAAGCATTTGGCGTACAGATGGATACGGCATCCACCTCCGGATCTTCAACAATCTGCCGGTAATCCGTGATCGCCTGGCCGCATTCGTATTTGGTGACAGCCGCCTCTGCACGTTCCTTCAGGATGTCACAGAAATACTTGATTTCTACATGCTTGTGATTCAGGTAAGACGGGATGTGGGCGTGGTTTGCAATCGTGCCGCAGCCAATCACGGCAATGGTGATTTTGTTCATCAGCTTCCCTCCTGCTAACGTGAAATCGTCGGATCAAGATAAGTCTATGATGATTCCTAGCATACCAGATCAGAAGCAAATTGGAATAAGCCGGAAGGCGAAACCACATCAAATTACCATAAAAGGTCACCCGCTTCCCGTACCGTTCTCCTGCCCAACCATCTACAATGAATGCAATCACGGGCAACCTGTCGTCAAACGTTTAATCTCAAAACAAAAGGAGAATTGAAGCGATGAAACGCGAAATGAAGGCGGATATCGTCATCCTTGGGGGCGGCACCGGAGGAACCGCCGCAGCCCTGGCCGCGGCAGCTTCGGGCAAAACCGTCATGATGACGGAGGAGACGCTTTGGATCGGCGGGCAGCTGACCAGTCAGGCCGTACCGCCGGATGAGCACCCCTGGATTGAGCATTTTGGTTGTACAAGAACTTACCGGAGATTCCGCGAAGGCGTACGCCAGTACTATCGAGAGCATTATCCGTTAACGCCGGCTGCCAGAACCCTACCCGAATTAAATCCCGGCGGCGGTATCGTCAGCCGGATTAGTCATGATCCCCGCGTTGGCCTGGCCGTGCTGCAACAGATGCTGGCTCCGTACATTCACAGCGGCGGGCTGACGATTCTGCACCGCTATCGAGTCCAACAAGCTGAAACCGATGGAGATGCCGTCCGCAGCGTGACGGTGCGTCATCTTGACACCGGGGATGAACTGGTGCTGGAGGCGCCGTTTTTTATCGATGCCACCGAACTTGGGGATTTGCTTCCGCTCGCAGGGATCGAATATGTAACCGGGGCCGAATCGAAAGCACAAACCGGCGAGCCTCATGCGGTCGATGGAGATCCCGCACCGCAGGACATCCAAAGCTTTACGTATTGCTTTGCCGTAGATTATGCAGAAGGGGAAGAACATCTCATCGACAAACCTGAGATGTACGAATTCTGGAGGCAATACCGAGCCGACTTCTGGCCGGATCGGCTGTTAAGCTTAACCGGCGTGAGGCCAGCCACAAACGAGCCGGTTGAATATGAGGTTTTTCCGGGTTATGGAGGCAAGTTCCCGCTGTTTCAATACCGGCAAATCCTCGATCCCACCCATTTCGACAGCCGCTTCGGCTTTCGTCCGATCTCCCTGATCAACTGGCCGCAGAACGACTATTGGCTCGGCTCCATTATCGACGTCCCGGAGGAGGAAGCCGCGCGTCATCTCCATCAAGCTAAGCAGCTAAGCCTGTCGCTGTTGTATTGGCTGCAGACTGAAGCTCCTCGGCCGGACGGCGGGCAAGGCTACCCTGGTTTGCGCCTGCGCCGCGACGTCGTCGGAACGGAGGACGGGCTGGCGATGGCTCCGTATATCCGCGAGTCGAGACGAATTCAAGCGGAGTTTACGGTGCTGGAGCAGCATGTCGCCACGGCCTCCCGTCCAGACGGTGCAGCCGAGTGGTTCCCGGATTCCGTTGGGGTCGGATGTTACCGCATCGATCTGCATCCGAGCACGGGCAACCGGCCGTACATTGATATCTCTTCCTTGCCCTTTCAAATTCCGCTGGGCAGCTTGATCCCGAAACGGGTCAAAAACGTGCTGGCAGCCGGTAAAAACATCGGGGTCACCCATATCACCAACGGCTGTTACCGGCTCCATCCCGTGGAATGGAACATCGGCGAAGCTGCAGGAATGTGCGCCAGCTTCTGCTTGGATCGCAACCTCTTCCCAACGGACGTTCGCAATCATGATGAAACCTTATCCGACTTTCAACAGCGCCTCCTCAGCCAAGGCGTTGAATTACAGTGGCCCAAGCTGCGCCCAGTTTGATATTTCAAGGAAAAAAGAATGCCAGCCAGCGGATGAAGCCTTCCGCAGGCTGGCATTTTGCGTTCCATTTACGGATTGATCAGCCCCGCCATCCGCAACATTCGGGCAAGCACCGTCGCTGCTTCTGCACGGGTAGACGATGCTTCGGGGGCAAAATCGCCATCCCCGCGCCCTTTCATTAAGCCCGATTCCACGGCGATAGCTGCGGCTTCTTTAGCCCAAGCTCCAATTTGGCTGCGATCCTCGAATCCAGCCAGCGTGGAACTCGGGTTTCCAAGAGGAACCTCGGCTCCTGCCAGCTTCAACGCACGAACCAGCAGCACACTCATCTGTTGACGCGTAATTTGCTCGTTCGGACGGAACTCTCCGCCGGCAAAACCTTCAATTAACCCGTGTTCTACCGCCGTCGATACCGCACTCGCATACCACGCACCCGGGTTTACATCGGTGAAGCCCCCGCTCGGATTCGGCTGCTGTCCTGTCAAACCGAGGGCACGGACAAGCATCGCCGTAAATTGGGTTCTCGTAATCGGTGCATTGGGGCTGAATTCCGTATCGGAGGTGCCTTGGATGACCGTTTTGGAGGCTAACATCCCTACCTCGTCAGCCGCCCAGTGGCCGTTCAGATCCGTAAAGGTCTTCCGGTGCGCGATCGCCGCATAAATGCCGCTTGCCTTCAACCGGAACGTGATCTGGGCCTTACCGCCTTCCTCCTTGATCACCGCAGGCACAAACGTGTAGCTGCCCAAAGAAGGCTGCAGAAGAAGAACGGTGGTCGTACCGGCAGAGACGGAACCTGACAGCGGTGCAGCCGTAAACTTGGCATTGGCTCCCTTAAAGGCTGGCAGTTCAGTTAAGGTGTCGCCTTGCTCCCAAAAGAAGGACACCTCCAGCAGCGATCCAAGCGGTGCAGCCTGATCCGGCAACAAGCGGTGAAGCTCTTCTTCCTGCGCTTTCGCAGGTAGACTGAGGCGAATATGCAAGCTGTCCGCAGATCCCCGCAGTTGCAGAGACTCGCTTAACGCCTGAACCGGCAGCTCCAGCCTGCCTACTAACGGCGACTCCAGCAGGATAACGCCATTTGGCAACTCCTTCACCGCTGCCTCCAATCCCGCGGTTGGCAAGTGCAGGGTGAGGACGTCGGCGGATTCAGTGAAGCTGTATTGAAGCTGCTGCGATTGGGCCGGTTTCGTTTGAAGACTTTTGACCTCCTCAAGCATCCGCGACAATTCGGCCTTAGCGTCTACGAGATGCTGTCCATTCTCCGCCGTAGTCTTCACAACGTCCAGCCGCTCCGGCTTCACCGGCTGGGTTGGCGTCGTACCGCTGCTGCTGCCGCCCGACGATCCCGGCTGGCCAGGATTGGAGCCGCCATCCCCGGTGGATGTGCGAATGATCTGCACGGTCTGGCTATTCGTTTTCAGATCATCCACATATACATCCACTTGGACGAAATTGATCCCTGGCGATAACGGGACGTTTGCTGAGAAAGTTCCGGTCGGGGTAACGGACGCGGACTCCCCATTTACTTTCACGGAAGGCGTTCCTGGGCCAAGCACCTCAACCGTGCCTTCCAACGGATAATGGCTGTCCCGTGTTTCTCGCAACGCATCATCCATCAGGCCGCTTAAGACGGCGGAACGAACCTGATCGCCAACCTCATAAGCGTTGGCCACAAGTTGCCGATTGGTTCTAACTCCCGATGGATCAATGGTCGAGATGACGAAGCCGCCTGGCGGAATGACGCTGTTATTCTCCTCCGGCGCTCCCCAACTCCAATTGATCGCTTGATTGCGGTTGGCCACGCGGGTGACGACGCCCGTATCATCCACAACCACCTCAACGCCAAAATGATTCGTTCCCGTTGTCGTTCCAAACGCGTCCGTCAGCACATTAATGTTACCTTCCACCCGGTTCACGTTGTAATAATGGCCTTCGAGGAACGTATCAGGACGATCCGGCAAGCTCATGCCCAGTTGGTAATCCTTCACCCATTCGCGGTCCTCCAGCGACGCCTTGGCAATCGCCCAGTTAATTTGGGAAGCGTCGAACAGCATGAGTCCGTTTGTCGTTCTCAGGCCCGCCTGGAACACCTCCCGCTGAACGGCTGGAAGCTGTACATTGTTTAGGGCAATCCCCGCATACAGTGGAATCTCGCCATTCGTCACGATGTTCCCAAGGGTAATGTACTTCTGAATCTCCTGACTGGTCGTCTGATAAGCGCCAATCATCAGAAAATCTAGATATTCGATGTACCCGGTATCGTAATACTCCGGTGTATAAATCGACTCAACCGGCAAGCCCAGGGAAGGATGGATACGGAAATTTTTGCTCGCCCAGTTCACCCCGTTGAGATAATACGTCTCATACCAGGAACCGACGTAGGAAGACACCTTGATCGTTCTTCCCGACCCAGCCTCGTAGGAATCCACCAGCGACTTCACTTCGCCAAAAAAGCTCTGGATCACACCTGACCGGAACTCCCACCAATCTTGGATGAGCGGGCCATCCACTCTGACGTTATTTTCATAATAAAAAATGTCATTGGGCCAGTCGTTCAGCTGCTTGCCGCGCTGGAGCAAGAACTGCTCAAACTTGACCCGCGTTTCCTCGCTGAAATCTGCACCTTCATTGTCGTAGCGTCCACGGTCATGTACGACGCCATCCACGTCATAATTTTTGAGAATCTCTTCAAAAGTCTTCAGCTCGAACTCGCGCACCTCATCGTTTGCCGGATTGACGAAGGCGACCAAGCCCTGCTTCGCGCTTTCCCGCAGCCGTTTGATTTCACCGTTGTTTTCCGCGTAGTGCACGCGCTCTTCCCAGTCCAGGTGATCATTCAGCACGGCGTACTCGTTATAGGCGATAGACCCTTCGGCAAATACGTTAACCACCGCATGGATTTCCAACCCTAAATCATGGCCATGATCGATGAATTCCTGCAGCAGATCCAAGTCCGGATTGGCTCCTGCTCTTCCGGGAGCTTGAAGTTCGCTGACGTAGGGCCTTCCGGTCAAGTCATTTTTCTTGTACGAGACATAGCCTTCTACGCCCTTCACATCCAAGGCGATGGAGGTGACTCCGGTATCCTTGGCCTTTTGAAGAAAAGCGCGCACCTGCTCGCTGGTTTGAAACTTTTTCGCATTGGAGGCCTGATCGACCCATAAAATGACTTCTTTGTCCGAGGCAAGATGATCCCGGGCAAACACCGCCAGATCCCGACGGTCCTGCTCGATCTCGTTTTTTAATACCCTCATTTCGATATAGTTGGTGCCTTTCGTTAAAGGGTAAGAATAGCTAAAGGATCCATCCGCCTCAAAAGGAACGGAAGTCGCATTCACCAGCAGCTGGATGGCCGCCGGATCGTCGATATTCTCGATGATCCCCGACAGGATCGTGTGGTCCTCCGTCACCGTATACATCCGCTGATTGTTTACCTTGAGACGGGCGATCGGGCCATTCCCGCTCATCAGATCCCGGACGGATACGACTTCTCCGTTCTTGCGAAGCTTGATGATGTCTCCCGCTTTGAAATTTTCTGCGAGGAAACGCTTGATGTAATTGCCAGCATAACTGTCGTCCTGCGCCATCAGTACATAACCTTCCTCCGGAATTTCAAGGAGGGTCGGCCCGGTCCATACGGGAGGCTGACCGTTAATTGAAGGGTTAATCACCTGCAAGACCCGGTTGTTAGCATCGACCTGTACGGCCACATTGAACTGTGGAATTTCGATCGATTCGCCGTAATCTCTAGTAAACAACGCAACGATATTGGGCACGCCAGTCACGTCTTTATCCACGTAATCGATCTTGATCCGCGGTCCATCAATGTCGATGGAGATATCTTTGGGTGCGGCTTCAACTTCGATATAGTCCTGATTCTCCGACGGCTCATACATAATCGTCAATATCTCCCTTTCCAATTCCTCCCCGGCCTGAAGTAAGATGACCGTTACTGCGTTCGCTCCCGCACTTAAATACACATTTTCACGAAAAACCCCATCCGCTGATAACTCGACCTGGTCCCCATTTACCGTAACGCCAAGCTCCAGCTGCTCATCATAATTCGCCACAAACCCGGCAACTTCGATGACAGGAATGTCCACGATCGTCTGGTCTTCCGTTAACAGCATGAGCTCGGGAAGCGCTGGCTCCGGATCGGGGTCCGGTTCAGGATCAGGTTCCGGTTCGGCGGCAGGTGGAGGCTCTGGAGCAGGTTCCGGGTCCGGATCAGGCGTTGCCGGAATAAAATCCGCCGCGGTCACTTCCACCCCCGCACGCATCAGCTTCACCTGATCCCCGAGGTGATACTCCTGAAAGAGCGCCGGTCGATATGCCGACTCGTCCCAAGAGCTCTTCCCTCCAGCCAGCACGAGGTATCCCCCTTCCGGAATCGGGAGCATTCGCTCCGCATCCCATGTTGTGGGAGGATCATCTAGGGGACCAACGACTTCCTGCACGATCCCTTCGGCATCAACGGTGACGGCCACTTGCCCTTCCGCAACCCGTACCTCCGACACAGGCTCATACGCGGCATCGGTTACGGTCGCCCCGCTCGTGAACAAGGCAAGGTAATCGGTCTTTTCCTCCAGCGAGGCACCCGCTGCGTTAATGTCCGTGAATTCAAGCGAAATACCGCCTTCTTCTTTTACAAACTGAACCGGTTCCCCTGAAGTCTCTTCCGCCCTCGGAAGTTCCTCCGTACCTGCGGCCGAGGAGGCGATGGGCATCCCTGGCCAGAACAACGCCGCCAGTAAAGTGAGACAAATCACCCCGGCCATTCGCCTCTGCAACATACGTTTCATCCAGATGCCTCCTTTTATCCGAGGATGGCTTATTTCGTTGACTGGAACCATTCGTTCGCCGCAGCAACCATGTCGGCTCCGCCTTCCGCTCTCCATTGCGCCAGGAATTGGTCGTATTGCTCAATCGGCTTCGCACCGGAAATAAACTGCAGCACATTATCATCTAGCATGGTCGTCAGCTTCAGCAGATTTTTGGACACGGCTTCAATTGGCGGCGCGGTAGACATCGGGTCTACGACAACCAGACCTTCCGCATTTTTCTGGAACGCTTCAAAATGTGCCTGAAGCACCGGATCCTTCCGCACGCGGGCTTGCCAGTAGATCGGATATTTCTCTTCGTCCACGCCGGTCAGGAAGTTGCTCGCATTGTTTAACTGTTCATTAAAGATCGGGAGAATCGGGTAATATTTGTCGTCCTTCACTTCATAATGAACCCCTTCTTGACCAAGCGCGATCCCTTTGAAAGTCTCCGGCTCCAGCTTCGCATTCAGGAAATCCATCGCCGCTTCTTTATGCTTGGAGGATTTCAGAATGCCGATGTACCACGTCACATTTGCTTTTGCGCCAACGACAGCTTTTCCGTCCGGTCCTTTCAGATAAGGAACGATCGACGTCTTGGCCTCAGGGAAGTTCTTCTGCAACGCCGCGATCGCAGATCCCGCATTCCACCACGCCAACTTATACATCGCTGCTTTGCCGCCGGAAAACTTCTCGATCGATTCCTGAGCGGTATTCAGCGGTGTTTCGGTGTCCAATAATCCTTCCTTATACAATTTGTTCATGAAGGTAATGTATTCTTTCATCTCCGGCTGTTCCGCCCGGTGCACCAGCTTGCCGTCGACTTCCTTCCAATCGGTAAGCACGCCAAAGGTGGCCGCAATATCGCCGTAAATGGAGTCCTTGCTCATCGTCAGCGGGATGACATTTTTCTTCTCCTTGATCGTCTTGAGCACCGTGTAGAGTTCATCGCGGTTCGTTGGGATGGACAAGCCCAGCTCATCCAGCCAATCCTGGCGAACGACCAGCTCTTCACCGATGCTCACGCCCGCACCAGTTTCGGGAATCCCGTAAATCTTCCCGTTGATCGTGGCGCTGGCGAAAGACTCGGGCTTGATCGACTGTGTAATATAGTTCCCATGGGCCTCCAGCAGCTCATCCATCGGCTCGAGCGCCCCCGCCGAAGCCAGATTGTAGAACTGGGCGGCATTCAGCTTGGCGATGTCATAATTTTCTTTACTGGATACCATCAAGTTCAGCTTCTCATCGGCGTTCTCCGCCGGCAGCAATTCGTATTCCACATGAAACCCGGTTCGTTCCTCGATGTATTTCGCCACGTATTCGGTCTTCGGATCAAACAACCCGTATTGCATGATCATCCGCAAATCCGGTTTGTCTGTGCTTCCCCCGCTGTTATTTCCTTCTGTTGATGCGTTGGTCGTCCCCCCCGAAGGCTCAGTCGCATCAGGCTCTGACGTTCCTCCTCCGCCGCCGCAACCGGACAGCACCAGGGCAAAGCCAAAGATGGCGGTAAGTACCACTGACGTTTTTTTCATTTTTAAATTCATATATACCCTCCTTCAAATCGGTTGATTTTGGGTTTCTACTGGGGTTCTACTGCAAGCGGAGCACATCACCTCCCTTCAGATGCAGCCTTAACCGATCCATGCCGCCTCAGCCTTTCACTGAACCAACCAGCACGCCTTTAACGAAGTATTTTTGCAAGAAAGGATACACGAGCAGAATCGGAATGGTCGCCAGCAAAATGGAAGAAGCTTGGATCGACTGCGGGGTAGTGTTAATGGCCGCATCGATGTTATCTTTCAGGAAGTCCCCGCTGGAGGAGACGAGCAGCTCCTTCAAATACAGCTGCATCGGCTTAATGGCCGGATCGCTGATGTAGATCATGGCGGTGAAGTAGTCGTTCCAGAACGCCACGGCAAAAAACAATCCAATCGTAGCAAGCACCGGCAGCGACAAGGGGAGCATGACCGACATGAGAATCCGGATATTCCCCGCCCCGTCCAGTTTGGCCGATTCCTCCAGTTCTTCCGGAAGGCCTTCAAAGTAGTTTTTAATAATCAGCATGTTGTAGACGTTTACCATCGCCGGGAGGAATAAGACGGGAAAGGAATTGACCAGGTTCAGGTTCTGCATCAGCAGGTAGGTGGGAATTAACCCGCCGCTGAACAACATGGTAAAAACGAAAATCAACAAGATCCCTTTTCGTCCGCGCAGCCGTACTTTAGACAAGGGATAAGCCGTGAGCGTCGTCAGAAACAAACTGCATGCTGTCCCGATCACCGTCAGGGCGACGGACACCTTGAGCGAATTGAGAAACATGGAGTCTTGAAGCACATAGTGATATGTCTCAAATTGAAGCCCTACCGGCAGCAACCCCACTCTTCCTGAGATCACGGCGCTTTCGCTGCTTAAGGACTTGGCAAGCAAATTGACGAACGGAAGCAAGGTCGTCAGGCCCAACAGAATAAAGAAAACGTAATTAAAAACGGTAAAACATTTTTCGGAAAACGAGGTTTTGATCACACCGCGCGGCTGCAATCCTTCTAAGGCCTGTTTATGATCCATGTCATGGGCTCCCCCTTTCCTACCAAATCCCGCGCTGCAGATATTTGCGGCTGGCTGCGTTCCCTGCAATGACCAGCGTGAAGGAGATCACTGCCTCAAACAGCCCTACCGCCGTGGAAAAGCTGTAATCCTGACTGCCCAGCCCTCGGCGGTACACATACGTGCCGATGACATCTGACACCTGATAGACCACAGGATTGTACATCACCAAGATCTGTTCCGTTCCGGCTTCCAGCACGCTGCCGAGCCGCAAGATAAACATCAGGATGATGACCGGCGCGATCCCCGGCAGGGTAATATGCCACAGTTGCTTCCATCTGCCGGCTCCATCCATCCTTGCGGCTTCATAGAGCATCGGATCGATGGTGGTGAACGCCGCCAGATAGACGATCGTACTCCAGCCGGTTTCCTTCCAGCCCGCCGAAGTGATCAGGACGCTGCGAAACACGCTGTTGTCCAGAAAGAAAGCGATCGGTTCCATCCCCATCGCAGTTAGCGCCTTGTTGACAATCCCTCCGTTCGTCGATAGTAAATCCATAAACAACCCGCCAACGATCACCCAAGACAGGAAATGAGGCAGATAGATCACGGTTTGCACCGTCCGCTTGAAGATCATATTTCGCATCTCATTGAGCATCAGAGCAACCACGATAGGTAATGGAAACAAGACGACAATCTTCAGAAAGCTGATGATGACCGTATTTCTGAATACTTGGGCAAAATCCGGCGACGTAAACAGCCGCTCGAAATGCTTCCACCCTACCCAAGGGCTGTCTGCAAAACCGCTGAAAATATTAAAATCCTTGAAGGCGATCGTAATTCCGTACATTGGTGTATACTTAAACAGCAAAATAAACAAAATGCCCGGCACGAGCATGAGATAGAGATCCCATTCCTTCCGGATGTCAAGTCCTAACCGCCTCCAATAGCTTCGCTTCACTTGAGGTGTTTTGGTTTGGGTCGATTCCACCCCGGCTCTGGTCTTTACTTGCATCCGCTTGCCCCCTTTCGCTCTCCATCGTCCACTTGTGACCATCTTGTGAACATATTGTAAAATCCGACCGGCGGGCTGAATAGGAGAGTTCAATTACTATTTGTGGTAAAATGATGGCTTCTGAGTCTTTCATGGGCAAAAAAAAAGAAGCCTTGCGGCTTCCATTAGTGTGGAGCATATATTTAATTTCACGGTTTGGCCTAGGTTATACATAATAGCCTCGTAAAGAAAATCTAGTATTTGATTCGCTCATCGGATTTGTAAGTGAAAGCAATAAAAGTCAGTAACTCGAATTCCGAAAGAATATTATGAATAAGGGGACCTGTATGAACGATTTTTCGCAACATAATAAACCAATCGTAGTGACTTTATGTGGTTCAACAAAGTTCAAAAAACAATTCCGTGAGGCAGAAGCTAATTTGACCCTAAAAGGCAGAATTGTACTTAGTCTTGGTTTTTTCGAGCAAAGCGATAATATCGAAGTAACCGAAGAACAAGTTAAACTCTTTGAATATCTTCACTATCACAAAATCGATATGTCAGACGAAATCTTCGTGATCAATGTCAATGGATACATTGGTGAAAGCACAAGAAGAGAAATTGATTATGCTACCCAACAGGGCAAAGAAGTAATCTATCTTGAGCCAATTACATAAAGTAAACCTATGAACTTCAAAATCTGAATCGGTCTACTTAGGGTGAATTATTATCTATGACGTAACGTAAGAGTTAAGCACACTTGTCAGCTGTTTCTGCCCAGCGTCGGCATGCTCCCTGCGTGTTCATATCTCGCTAACGCTTGCCCTGGTGCTTATTTCGGGAAAATCGGGGGGGTTCAGTTTCTAACGCTTGCCAGAGAGCTTATTCACGGAAAAACCGCCCCTGTTCCGCCGAAAATCGGGAAATAAGCTTTCTGATCAGCGTTAGATTTCAAACCACGTCGAAAAGACCCAAATAGCGTTGCTCACAAGCGTTAGAACTGAAACTGCGGTTGCAGACCTGAAATACAGCTGTTTCGGTAAGCTCGCTCCGTGCTCATTTCCTACCCAGGTCCGACACAGCCAGCTGCCCGGTAAGCTCTCTCCGTGCTCATGTCTCGCTAACGCTTGTCACGGCGCTTATTTCGGGAAAATCGGGGGAGTTCAGTTTCTAACGCTTGCCAGAGAGCTTATTCACGGAAAACCGCCTCTGTTCCGCCGAAAATCAAGAAATAAGCTTTCTGATCAGCGTTAGATTTCAAACCACGTCGAAAAGACCCAAATAGCGTTACTCACAAGCGTTAGAACTGAACTACTGTCGCGAACCCGAAACACCCAGCACCTAACCACCAGCACCACACCACATTTACGTACCCAACAGCAGCTCCACGCACCAAGTGGTCCCCAACATCCTGCCACCGCCCTTGCATCAGACTTCTAACAACTGGTACCCAGCACCACACATCCCCCGCCCCAAGCCAGGCACAGCCCGGAGTCGGGCCAAGCCGAAGCTTAACCTAAACTAACCCTTACACTCCCCGGGGTTTACTCCCCAGTACTTGCGGAACACCTTGGTGAAGTAACTGACATCCCGGTAACCCACTGAACGCGCGGCATCATAGACCTTGTGCCCTTCCTGCAGCAGCGCCTTGGCTCGCTCCATCTTGCGCTCGAGGACGTAATCTGAAAAGGCTACTCCCATCTCCTGCTTGAACAGCCGGCTGAGGTAAGAGGAGTTGATATATATGCGATCCGCTACCATGTGCAGTGTCAGTTCCTGATCCATTTCCTCGTTCACCAGACGAAGGACCTCCTTCACCACCTGGTGGCTGCTCGCTTTCCGCTGCTCCTTCACGTAGGCTATGATGCGTTGCACGATTCTCGTCAGCAGCGCCCAAGTTTGCGTTTGGGTGCTCAGCAGACTCACATTCTGGATATACTTCGCCTCGTCGCCAAGCACCTGCTTGGTCGTCCACCCCCGCTTTTGAATCATCCGGGCAAACAAGCCAAGCACAAAAAGCACCGCCTCGTGAAAATCGTCCGAGGACGCCATTCTCGAAACCAGCGCATCCCATATCCCCTGCAAAGCTGTCATCGCCTTGGACTCATCTGCGGTCTCCAGCCCGATCTCCAGCTCCTTCTCCAGATGGGGCTCGATCGCAAAAGGCCGAACGGTCTCCCCGGCGGTTTCACGATATGGGATCACTAAGTCATGCCCGTACACAACTCGCTCCTGCAGGGCATGACAAGCCTGCCGGTACAAGGATGACAGGTCCTCCAACGGACCAACCGCCGCACTAAGGCCCGCACTGGCAGTCCGTTGCAGCACTTCCTTGGTTCGCGAGAGCAGCTGGGACAAGTCCGCATTCATGCGCAGCAACGCTTCGCTCGCATCGGCCTCGGGGCCAATCACGTAGACCATCATCAGATTCATGTCTGAGTTGGCGGCGATCCACCAATCCGGTGGAGTTAGCAGCTCCTTGGCCAGCAGCTGGAGTGTAAACTTCTGAATTTCCGTCGTCTCTTCCTCCTTCGGGGAAGGGTCCAGTTCCACCGCCGCAACCGCAATCCGATCCTCCCGATGCAGCGGAACGTGCAGTTCATGGCTTTTCGCCAGAATTTCCTCCCGTCCCATCTTGCCGCCCGCCCACTGAAGGAAGAACAGATTTTGCAAATGCGGCAGGTTGGACCACCACTGCTTCTCCAAAGCGGCCTGCCGCCGCCACTCTTCGAGATCCTGTTGCAGCTGGCGTCTGGCATCCAAGACCGCTTCCAAGATCTCCGCCTCGCCTGCCGGCTTCAGTAAATACCGTGAAACCCCATGCTTAAGCGCAATCTGGGCAAATTCAAAATTGTCGTGTCCGCTTAAAATAATGATTTTCATCAACCGGTTGAGTATGCCCCGACCTTTAAGCTCCCGCAATAACTCCAATCCGTCCATGCCCGGCATTTGCACGTCGATCAGCATGAGATCCGGCTTCTTGCGCTCCATGAGCCTAAGCGCATCCAAACCGTTTGCTGCGGTACCAATCATGTCGATCCCGTGCGACTCCCACATGATATTATAGGCTAGCGCTTGCCGCAGCCGGGGCTCGTCCTCCACGATCATCAGATTCATCCTGTCCCTCCTTTAATGGAATCGATAACGTAACGGTTGTTCCTTCCCCCGGAGCGCTTTGTACGGTCAGCCGTGCCTCCGGTCCGTAGTACAGCTTCATCCGGCTCAGCACATTCCGCAGGCCAAATAAATCTTTCACCTGCTCTTCATCCTGTGAATAGGCCACGATCTTGCGGAGATCCATCCGGTCAAGCTCCTGTTGAATGTAGCGAAGCCGTTCTTCCTCAATCCCCGGCCCATTGTCCTCCACGCGGATGTGAAGCGTATGCTCCTGTTCCACCCAACTGGAGATAACTAAATAACCGCCCACTTCCTTTCCCTCCATCCCATGGATGATGGCATTCTCCACAATCGGCTGCAGCAGCAGCTTGAGCAGCGGAATCCGCTTGCTTTGCTCCGAAATCCGGTATTCCACTTGGAAGTTATCCATGAAGCGAAGCTGCTGAATCCGTAAATAATAGTTCAAGTGAGCGATGCTCTCCTCGACCGTAAACTCCTGCCGTCCTTTGTTCAGGCTCAGCCGGAAAAAGCTGGAGAGATTCATTACCATCTCACTGATTTCCTCCGCATCGTAATTCTTAGCCATCCAGTAAATCGAATCCAGCGTGTTATATAAAAAATGCGGGTTGATCTGCGACTGCAGAAACCGGAGTTCGGTTGTTTTCAGCCGCAGTTGCTGCTCGTAATGGTCCTCGATTAAATGCTTCTGTACCAGGGCCATGCGATTAAAAGATTGAATCAAAAAACCGAATTCATCCTTCCGGTTCGTGCGGACATGTGCGTTAAGCTCGCCGTTACTTAAGCGCCTCATCCCCTTGGCCAATTTCAGTACGGGGGAGGCAATTCCGCTATAAACCACCCAGGAAACGATCAGTGCCAGAATTAAGCTCAGCCCAATAATTGAAAAAGTAAACAGCCGCAGTTGATCCGTCTCCCGGTACAGCTCGCTTTTTGGCTGAACCAATGTCAGCTGCCAGGGCGAATAGGAGGAATCGATGGTGACGGTCATATCCTGATCCGGCAGATGCATCGCCGAAGGCTTGCCCGCTTCCAGCAGCACTTCCCCCCGTTCATTCGACAGGACGATCCGGCTGTTTTCGGAAGGCAGCAGCGTTTTAATAATGTTTAATAATTTGTTCTTGCTGAACGACACGACCAATAAATTGGCTTGCCGATTGCTGTTATACAAATCCATCGCTCTTAGCAGCGAGATACTGTCGGAGTTCGTTAATTGCCCAAAGGTCACTTCGTCCGTCACGGCATAATCGGCCTTAACGTAAGAAATCCCTGTCCCGTTGCGGCGGGCAGTTTCCACAAACCATTCCTTCTGCGCGTCCCCGGCCAGTTGCTTGCCTCCGTAATGGGTGGAGATCAGCATCCCCGAGGCGGGATGATAGACGGAAATTTGTGAGATATACCGGTTCACTGAGACCGAATTCGACAACTGTTCCAAAATGGAAGAGAACGCCAAGATGGATTGCGGCGAAAAATCGCTGCCGCTTTCGTTCAGCAGCGCATTCATTGCCGGGTCGCCGGCGATCAGCGTCGAAATCTCCTCGACGTTCTGAAAGACCAAGTCGAAATGGTTCATTGCCGAGGAGAGGGCCGTTTCGGTCCGCTGCACCGCCTGATCATAGAGAATATCCCGCGACCGCTCCACCGCAAACAGACTGATCAAGACCAGCGGAAGCAAAATGAGAATAAAATATCCGGTCAACCGGAATTGAATATGGTGCGAAAACCGGTTCACAATCCATCGAATCACCGTATTCCCCCTTCCAAGCCGAGAAGCTTGCCTTATCTCCTGTTCTCGCTTTCGTACCAGCGATTCACTTCTTTCGTAATTTCACTCCCTCCTGCCGCCTTCCACTGCTCGACATACCGGTCGAACGCATCCAACGGTTCGATGCCTAAAATAATTTTGACAAATACGTCCCCCAATCGATTTAGATTTTCGTTGTATTTTCCCATGGCTGGGGTCGGAATTCCGTAAAACGCGTTCGGCATAATATTGCGGTGGATGGTCTGGATATTGTTATACAGGTTAAAATCCCCCAGAGAATCCAGCCGCTGCTTAAACAACGTCTCATCGGGAACGTCCACCAAGGACTGATAGATCCCGCGGTACAGACTCTCGTCATGCAGAGCGAAGTCCGTCACAATCCGATCCCCTTCCCGCCGCCAAATTTCATTCTCAAAGCCAAGCTTCAACGTTTTATAATCGCTGGCGATAAAGTCCAGCAGTTGAATGACCTCAGCCGCATGCGGCGAACTGGCAGGGATCACGTTGTATCCACGGATGACATCGATCCCGTATACCCCTTTGTCCCCCTTTGGTCCTGTCGGATATTCTAAGGGAATCCAGCGGGCGTTCGGGTCGCGTTTCATATTGGCCGCAATCGGGCCGCGTGTATCGTACCAGGTTGCGGAGAACAGCCCCACCTTCCCGTACTCGATCTTCTCAGACAGGTTCGTCTGAAGGTTTAACGGAAACTCCCGTTCCAGCAATCCTTCTTGATACAACCGGGCCAGAAAGCCAAGCGCTTCCTTCGTTTCCGGCAGGATATTGCCATATACTAACCGTCCGTCCCGTTCAAACCAGGTATCCAGCTGCGTTCCGAAGGCGCCAAAAAACGGTGAGGACCGTCCAAGGTTGGCCGTGAACGTCAAACCCACGGTATCCTGCAGACCGTTGCCGTCCGGGTCGTCCTGAGCAAAGGCACGAATCACCTCGTAATACTCATCCAGCGAGTTCGGCGGATCCAGGCCCAGCCGGTCCAACCAATCTTTTCGCGCGTACATCAATTCGATGCCCGTCACTTCATTTAAGCTGGGAACGGCATAAATTTTGCCGCCGTATTTCACTCTGTCCCATACTTCAGAGGGGATTTTCGCTTTCAGGTGGGGGCCGTACTGATCAATAAGATCATCCAACGGCAGGAGCGCCCCTTGCTTGACATAATTGTCGAACCATACAGGCTCATAGGCGTGCAGCATGTCGGGGAGATTCCCCGAGGACATGATGACATCCAATTTCTCATCATAGACCTCGGTGGGGGGCGTATTGACCTGGACGTCCAGGCCGGTTTGCTCTTCGATATAGTTCAAATAGCGGTTATCGTTCTCGTCCATGCCTTCGGGGAAGGTCATGCCGAGGTTGGAGATGACGATGCTAACCACAGGACGATCCCGCCCATCGCCAGACGGAGAGGGGCTTTCAGAAAGATCGGTGAATCTACACCCCGTTACACTAATGGACAGCACAATGGATAAAGGAAGCAAGCAAGCGGCCCAACGGCAGGGACGGATTCGTGATCTTGTTGTTTTCGATTTCCCTTTCCATGTATCGGTCTGATTCATCGACATGTCATTACCGCTCCCTTCATCTGGTTCGTGAAAGCATGACTTGATCAATACAACCGGTTCTTATAGCTGTCCTGCAACGATTGTTCAATTTCCTGTTGCGATTTGCCCAGCTTCTTCGTATGTTCAGCCAGAATCGCTGCCGGGTTTGGCAAAGCATCCTTCAATAACCACGTGTTTGTCTCCCATACCTGCGATCTCATGAATGCTTTGGCACAATGGATGTAACATTCCTCGACCTGCACGCCAATTCCAAGTAACGGCACCTTGTTTTTGGCTTTCATTCGCTCCATCAGCTTCGGATCCTTGACGATGCATGCACGTCCATTAATGCGCAACGTTTCTTTCAACCCGGGGATGACAAAGATCAGCCCAATCTGCGGGTTTTCCAAAATATTGTCCAAAGAGTCAAACCGTTTGTACCCGGCCGTTCAGGAATGACCAAATGCTGGTCGTCCAAGACCAATACGAAGCCAGCCTCATCCCCTCGCGGAGAAACATCGCAATTGCCCGCAGCATCACTCGTCGCCATAAATAGCAATGGGGACTTTGAGATAAAATCGCGGATATGATCATCTAAGCGCGGGACCGCTTTATGGTTTACCAGTTCATTAGGTACCCGCATAGCGCATGGATTCCTGTTTGGAGCGGATGGTTTCTTGAAATATCGTTGGATTCATTGGTGTCCTCCCTGTTCTGCAAACCCTGGGCTTGTTTTCTCTTAACGAAATTATACACACTCTCGTGCGGGGAAATTGTCGAATGTTGAAAATTAATCTTTTTGAGGTAAATCATTTTAGTTCATGTTAGATTCGGGAGGAATAGATCAATCCTTTATTAGGAAGGAACATCATGGAGTCTAAAGTTGAAAAGCTCCCCCGGTATCGCATCGTTCGGTCCCGGAAACGTTCAAGTGATGGAGCAGATCGTTGGGGCGTGGAGTGGAACTTGCTAAATCATTTACTTCTCCTAAAATATAGCACCTCCTTAATCTGTGTGAGTTTTTTTCTATTCTTCGTTTTTGCTTATTTTTAGGAGAATCAAAGAATAGCAAGCGAATTGAAATTACTAATCATGAAGCGCCTCGTGAATAGAGGCGTCTTTCTGTTCTTCTGCGGCAACCTCTCTGTTGTGAACTGGACAAGCCTTCTTTTTCGGACGATTTACGGAACTATTCACTTATTTGTAAAGCGTTTACAATGGTAAAAAATGTCTCATCATTTTAAAGAAGGAAGTGAGGAGATCAAGATGTTTGCGTTATTTGCTAAGCAAAAAAGGTTTGTTAAGCTGTTCGCCGCTCTTTGCATCGCTTCTCTACTTCCGCTTTATCCGCTTGGCTCCCTACCAACGGTCTCAGCTGCTTCCCTCGTAACGATTGACACCCCTGCCCACGGAGATGAAGTGGAAGTAGGAACGCTCACCGTATCAGGCCAATACACGGAGGCGTACAACATCGTCCTGATCGTCAATGGCACCGATCAACTGCCAACCCGGATCAACAGCGAACAAGGCGAGGCCTCGGGCGTATGGGTTGCTGAACTGGATACCAGCCGGTATGATGGCGAGATTACGTTGCTGGCCAGAGGGACCCAAAGCACAACCCGATACGGGGTATCGAGTCAGCCCATTACAGTCCACGTCGATAATCCCCAGATCGCAAAACCTCACGTCACGATCACGAACCCGCTTGACGGGGCGAAGCTGAAAGGAAACTCCACCTCAATTCAAGTCAGCGTCAATTCCAGAAACCGCATCCGATCGGTTGAAGTGAGGATGAACGGCGGAGTCTGGCAACCCGCGAAAAAGACCGGAAACGTCTACAAATATGTCTGGAATACGAAAGGGCTCGGCGACAAAACCTCCAGTCTGGAAGCCCGAGCTACCGACGAATATGGCAATATCGGCCGCAGTATGACCGTCTATGCCTCCACAGGCAAAGGAACCCACGAGCCAATCACGCTGGAAAGACAAGATCGAGCGATGTGGATCTGGGAAAAAGCTGCCTACAACCTCTTTCTGAACCCCGGCTCCCGATCCGCGCTCAAAGCCCTTGCCGACGACACGGCGACGTTTGATTCCGACCCCATCACAACCTTCTATATCGGCGTGTTCCCTTACGGCGGGGTGGATATCCTTGAAGAGTCCCCCGACAAGGTACGCGATTTTGTACGCTGGGCCCATGATAACGGCTATCAGGTGCACGCCTGCATCGCCGGCGGCACGACGCCGCCCTACATGGGAGCTTTGTCGCCGTTTCATGAACATGCCGTACGAGAAATTGAGAGAATCATCAATTACAATATCGCTGCTGCGCCAGAAGAACGCTTTGATGGCGTTAACGTAGATATCGAACCGTACATCCTGCCGGAGTTTAATGCGGAGAAGCCTTCCGTTCAACTGCAATACCTGGATGTGCTGCAAAAAATGATCGATCGCCGGAACACCGCCGGCATTGGCCTGCCCTTTGGCCCGGCGATTCCCCGCTGGTTTGACAGCAGCGAAGGCGCCAAAGAGATTACATGGAACGGGCAAACCAAATGGCTCTCCGAGCATGTTCAGGATCTCAGCGATTATATCTCGATTATGGACTATCGCGACGTAGCGGATGGCGGAGTCGGCATCATTGCCCAAGCGCAAGGCGAGCTCAGCTACGCCAATGCCATCGGCAAGCCCAATTCGGTGGTCATTGGCGTGGAAACGCTGGATATCGCAAACAGCGGTGATCCGGAAACGATCACGTTCCGCGAAGAAGGGCGCACGTATATGGAGGCCGAGCTGGATAAGGTGTATGCGGCGTTCCAGGACGATCCCGCCTTCGCCGGCATCGCCATGCATCACTACGACTCGATCCGCTGGCTGCCATCCATCTGGGGCCCGGGCGGCTACCTGTGGCGCGTGGATCCCGCAGATACGGAGCCGCCTTCTGCCCTGCCGGGTCCGCCGCTGGTCACAAGCATTGACGACCACACGATACAATTAAGCTACGGGCGGGCGACGGACAATTCCGACATCGAGCATTATTTGATTTATCGCGGAACGGAACCGGACTTTACGCCGGATGAGGCCCATGTGGCCGGAAGCTCCCGCAATTTGACGTATATGGACACGGGGTTGCTGCCGAATACAACTTATTACTATAAGGTCGCGTCCGCGGACATCAGCGGCAATATCGGGCCGGCCACCACGCCGGCGGTATCCGCCACGACGGCAGCCTCCTATACCGATCTGCGGCCGATGATCGTTGGCGGAATGAACGTGACCTATGACGGCACACGGGCCGTCGTCCAACTGCAAGTTGTCGATCTGGAAACCGGCGAAGGCGTGCCTGCCACGGTTTACGGACGGTTTACGCAGAGCGGAGGCCGCTACATCGAAATGGTGACCGATGCGGACGGCATCGCCAGCGGTTCGTCCGAGGCGCTGTCCTTCCCGTCCGGGGAAGTTGGGTTTCTGCCGCAGCGGATCGTGGCCCCCGGCTACTACTGGGCTTCGGCCTATGACCTAGACCGCTACATCACCGCCGTTTGGCCGCAGGACTAACCGCAGGCATGGTTTAATACAACCGATACCTTTGAATGGCCCGGTGAAGAGAGGTGATCTCTTGCCGGGTCATCTCGTATCCGGCGAGGTCATTTGCCGCCTCCTCCGGGATCACACCGGACAATACGAGACACCAAAGCATGCGCAAAATATACTTATCCATCGGGCGGAAAAACGTTCGTTCCGCATAGCCGTCCACCCGGGCGGATAACTCCATAAACCGCTCGAAGTCCCCCGATGCATACGCCTGCATCAAATCATGCTGGATGTTCGGATATGCAGCACCCAACCCCACTAAAGCGCCGCGAGCCCCTCGCATCAAGGAGTAGCCAAACATCCGGTCCTCCCCTGTGAGCAGCAGCTGCTCCGGGAACTCTTCAGACATTAGCGCGGATACGTCCTGCAGCGTCATGACGCTGTCGAGCGTCGCCAGTTTGATTCCTGCCGTCATGTCCAGAGACAGCAAGGCCCGCAATACCTCAGCGGAATAGCCAATCCCCCCGGCCTCGTCATACAAATAAAATAAAATGAGCGGGACGCCTAACCTCGATAATTCGCGATGATATTCTACGATAGCTTCATCCTGTTCTGCGTCCGGGAGCTCCCGGAACAGCGAAGGCGGAAAAACAAGCAGCGCATCCGCTCCCCCCTGGATCGCATCGGCTGCCATGGCCAAGCTGTCCTGCTGCCATTGGCTGATCTTCGCAGAGCCCAGCCGCCGGGGATCGGTAAGCGCGCCAACGCCGGCAACCAGCAGCTTAGACGCTCCAAGCGCGGATTTCCACTGCTTCAACACCGCCATTCGCTCGAAACGTTCCATATGTAAGCCGCGTCCTGTATGTGCCCAAACGGCCACCCCGGCAATCGATTGCTCCGCAAGATACCCGGCGTAAGCTTCCTGCGCCTGCAGGTGAATTCGCCCCTCGCGGTTTCGCGGCACCGGAACGGCGGGTATAAGCCCCCATTCCAGGGCTTGTCTAACCTCATTAACATTGGCGTTCATGAATCATCCCCCTTAGGAAGAAATCACGTCCCTGTTTTTGATACCAGGTGGTCACGTCGCGGAAAGCAGCGATTCCTTCCCGATATCCGATCTCCCCGGTCTCTCTTAAATGAAGCATCCAAGTCACCAACCCGTTCTCCGGATGAAAATACAGCTCATGCAACGCCCGCTGCGTCTTGCTCCCGCGGGTCATGCCATACGCGCTGGAGGGGAGTTGGAATAAGGTGTGCATCTGCAAGCTTGTCGCACCGCGCAGCGCGTATTCCAAGGCCATCTTGCCGGAGCGAACATCCCCTGTCCCCGAAATGACCGGAACCGGAGCTGATAGTTTTCCTTGCAGCTCCAGCCTGCGTAATCGGGATAGCATGCACAGATTCCGCCGGCTTAGATCGGGCCCGCCGTAGGCAGCCCCGCCTCCCCCGGAATCCAGACGCGTGCGGTCATATAATCGGTTGGCATAAATCAGGTAATCCGGCCGAGCCTCGCCTTCCTCAATCAACGTCCGGATCGTTTGAAGCTGGAAGTCATCATCAAACACCGTATTCATCAGCTTGATGCCCAGCAGAATTTCGCCCGGCGGCAAAGCCGATCGGATCAGCTTAGGCACCTCGCGATACCACCGCAGAATTGCCTCCTGCTGCATCGCCCGGTCCGAGCCGGCCAGGGTTGGGCTAAAATCTTTTTCCAATTGAAGCGGCCCCGCTTCTCCGGCTTGCTGCCATACCTGAGCCAAGCTCTGCGTGCTGTAGTGATATTCCTCCAACGCGAAATCGTCGTCCCCTGCCGGCAAATGATATTTGCAGGAGGGCACGACAACGGTTCCCCATTCCCGTCCAATTTGCAGGGAGGCGGAGACAAAGCGCAAGTATTCTGCAAAAGTCCCATGCCAACCTCGTCCGTTCCAGGTCACGTTCCAACCGGTTTCGCCCGTTTCCTTCCCTACGATGGGCTCCACCTTCATCCGTGTATCCTTGATGGCCCAAGCCTCCATCGAACGCTGGCCTTGTCCGTTTTCCGCGATCACCGTCTTAAGGACGACAAACCCCAAGCCCGTCTGCGCATCGGTACGGACTTGGGAATCATTCAGCGACAGCTGACCGGCGGCTTTCCCAAACGGGTTCTTGATCGGGGCCGGTCCATAATTCGAGGATACGTCGATGCCATATTCCGCCAACAGGTATGCCTCAACCCGGTCCGGAAGACCGGTATGCCGGAACCGTTCGTAGTCGCGACGGATTCGCGCCTCATCGCTGGGGCGGATGTTGGGCACGGCGGGCAGTATCAGGCGGTCCATCGGCTTCATCCCCTTTGCATCGTGTATATCCCCAATTGTATGCCGACCGAGCGCCCGTTTTATCCGTCGAAACACCTATTTTTGCCCCGTCAAAAAAATCCGTCGATATGCAGCGCATATATCTGCCTTGGACGACCGCGGCCCACCGGCTGCTCCTCCCCAACGATCGTGGCCAGTTCGTATTTCTCCAGCGCGGCCATAATCCGCCGGGCACTGCGCAGCGTAATCCCAAACCCTTCGGCCAGCTGGGCGGCGGTTAAGGTGGAGCTGTCCAACCTTCGACACAGGGAAATCAAGCGGTTGAGCGTCCCGACACTTAACCCGGCCTTCTTGGCCATCGAGATCAGTTCGGGATCTTCGCTGCGCGCCGAATATTTTAGCGTCAGCTCCGACCCCATTGGCCCGTAGACCTGCCCGTCCTGCATCATCAGAAAGCAGTTACCGCCTCCGCTCGTTTTGGCTTTCAGGAGCGCCTCGCGGGCCTTCCCTTCCGCCTCATTTGCCGTTCGACCTAACCCGATCCCGATGCTCGCCTTCCACTGCAGCCGTTCCATCACTTCCAGCAGCAGCGGGGCCTGTTCAAATTTGCGGGTCACTTGTTCAATGATTCCGCGTGTTGTAATGAAGGAGACCTCATTGGAGTCCGTCCAATTAATCAAGGATTGGGTCTCTTCGCCAAAGTCGATCAGGATTTGCTGGAGGATGATTTTTTTGCGTTGAATTTCGTAATCGGAAGCCGCCTCCTTCACCACCCGCTCAAAGTGGTCGATACTCAAAATGCCGATGGCCATTTGGTTGCTGGATAACCGCAGGCTCTTCCCCTCAAGTAACGCCCGGTTCAAGGCGTCTCGAATCGCGGATTGCGTAGGGACGACGCGAAAGGCCGGAACGCCAAGCTCAACTAGCTGCTGGTATACCGAAGTGAGGCAAGTGACGGTGGCATGAACGAGTCCGCGGCTCCACAAATCATAGTGAAAGGCGACCAAATCTTCATGATGGATTCCGGTACTGTAGGGTTTGACATAAATTTTCCGATGCATCAGCCCCAGCTCGCCGAGCTGCTCTTCCAGTTCATGCAGTAAGAGCACGTCCGCACTGATGCGTATTTCCTCCTCCAAATCGAACAGGCGACTCCGATAAAAATCAAACAATACCTTATACAACGCCGTCCCGGAATATTGCACATGCAGCATCGGAACGCCAGGCTCACGATCCAGCGCCAGATGATAGGGGATCGGTCCCGTAAATAACAAGATGTCCGCCTGCTCCCGAACGCGGGCGACAACCCCTAACGTTTCCTGCTCATGCGAATAGGGAGTCGGGATCATCGTGAGCTCCTGAAACAAGCTGCCCACTTCTACGACCTTATCCACCAGGTCGCTTGGACCGATTACCGCGACATTCAGATTCACGGACGTTTTGCACCTCCGCCGGAGAATTGATTTGCCACTTCGAGATAGGACAACCGCGTTAACTCCAAGACCTGATCGCCAAAATATTCAAACGAGACGAATCCGCCATACTCCAGCTCCACCAACTTTTGCAGAATTGTACGCTGGTCGCTGTCTCCCTGCAGCACGGGAACGGGAACGCTTTGAGCCCAGTCGTGGTGGTTCCATTTGTAGTTTTTGACATGAACGTGCGTGATTCGGGGATAGAACTTCAGCAACGCCGGTAACGGGTCCAGCTGATCCACGAAAAAATTAAACCCGTCGAAAATCAGCTCCACCGAGGGTCCCCCGAGCTCCAGCAGTGCTGCGAGGCTCTCCTCCGTATCAGCTAGCGTATTGTTGTGCATTTCGACGGCCAGGCGAATGCCAAACTGCGCGCAAACCTCCGACGCCGCACACAACCCGGATTGAACTTGCTCCCATAACGCAGAGTTCGCCTCACGGGAAGGCAGATGTCCGGCGAACGTGCGAACCCTTGGGCAGTCCAGCTCTGCCGCCCAGTGGGCTGCCCTTTGGATGTGCTGGAGATCCTGCTCCCAATCTTCTTTGCTTTTGGAAAAAGCAGCATACGTGCTGATCGCCGGTACTTCAAGCTGGTGCGCGGTGAGTTGCTGCCTTAACTCCGCAAGCGAGCCGCCGCTGTCCAGATACGCCTCGATATGGCCGTCCCACAGCTCAACGCCATGAAGCTGCAGCTGGGTTGCTGCTTCCAGCACTTTTTCGAGGATCATCCCTTTGAGTCCGGTGGAGCAGATGCTGAATTTCATCGCGGGGGTTCTTGGGTTATTTAACAACCTGCTCCGCCCCCTCCTCCTGCGAACGGTACACCGCCTCCAGAACAGAAATCACGGACTTGGCGTATTCGCCGGAGCACTCCGGCTCGGTGTGATGCTCGATCGTATCCAGCAGATCATCAAGCTGTGCGGCAAAAGGTTCTTCGGCCTCTTGAGCCTGGAATTCCTCTGCCGGCTCGTATTGCCCATCACGGCTGATCCATAGTCCCTGGTGCGAAACCAGCCTGGCCATTCCGCCGGTAAAAATCAGCTCCGTCTCATCTTTCGCCACACCGGGATAGCCAGATTGAACAATCACTGCACCGATGCCGCCTTCCGTTTCCGCCAGGACCACACCGCTGCCCTCCACATTACCGATCGGCGCTTCGTAGCTTAGGACCGCCTTAACCTTGGTCACCCGGCTGCCGGTGAGCCATTGGATTTTGTCGATCGAGTGGGCGCCCAAATTCATCAGGATGCCGCCGCCCGCCTTCTCCTTCTCCAGGAACCAACGCGGCCGGTCCTCTTCGAAGTAGGCTTTATGCCGGGTGTCGTGAATCGCCACCAGCTTGCCCAGCCGGCCGCTTCCGATTAAGGCTTTCGCTTGCCGGTTCTCCGGCAAATAATGCTGCGTGTGCCCGACCATCAATGTGACGCCCGCTTCCCTCACCGCGTTCAGAATGACGTCGCAGGACGCCGAGCTTAAAGCCATCGGCTTCTCCAGCAGCAGATGGCTGCCGTTTGCCGCGCAGAAGACGGCACATTCCTCGTGCAGATGGTGCGGCAACGCAATAATGGCGATGTCCGGCTGTTCCTGAATGATCATCTCCCGATAGTCGTCGTACCATCTCAAGCCATATTCCGTAGCCACCACCCGCCCCTTCGCCTCATCCGGCTCCGCCACCGCCACCGCGGTCAGCCGCTCCGGCCCCAACTGCCGGATCGCGTCCAAATGATGGCGCGAAATGCCGCCAGCCCCGATCAATGCAACCCGGTAACGCATAAGCTCCCTCCTTTTCCGTGAATTGCTGCCTTGGCAGAAATCCGCTGCCTTATTTAATACCCGCGGAATTGCTCCCTTGCACAAAATACTTCTCCGCAAACAAGAACACGAGCAGGATCGGAATCAGACTCATCAACGCGGCGGCGACCATATATTGTTCATTACCCGACCATTGGCCGGCCATAGACAAGATGCCAATCGGCAGCGTAAAGTTTTCCTTCGAGGTTAAGAAGATGGCGGGGGACAAAATCTCGTTCCATTTTGTCATAAATGTAAATACCGCCAGCGTCGCGAAGGTAGGCTTACACATCGGTATAAAGATCCGCCAATAAATCTGCATCGGATTGCAGCCGTCCAGCCGGGCCGACTCCTCATAATCCCGGGGGATGCCCAGAAAGGCTTGCCGCATCAGAAAAATACCAAACGGCTGAGCCAACCATTCGATGAGCCAGAGCGGCGTCAACGTGTCGAGCAAGTGCAGCGACTTGAAGATCACGAATTGCGGAATGATCAGTACGACCGGCGGAATCATCATCGTACCGAGAACGACGAGGAACAGGGTGTTTTTGAACGGAAACTTGAGCCGGGCAAACGCAAACGCCACCATGGAGCAGGAAATCAATGCGCCAATCACCGACAGCACCGTGATGATGACACTGTTCATCGTATACTGGCCAAACGAACCGAGCTTCCACACTTCGGCATAATTGCTCCACTGCACCGGCGAAGGCAGCCATTCCGGCGGAAATTTGGTGTATTGGGCATAGCTTTTCAAGGAGTTAAACACCGTTGTGAGAAAAGGCAAAAACATAATCAGCGAGCTGCAAATGATGACGATGTAACCGGCGATTTTTTTCTTCTTCATTCGTAATGCACCCACTTTTTCTGCAGCGTCATTTGGACGACCGTCAGCAAGAACAGGATCACGAACAGCACCCAGGCGATGGCGGAAGCATACCCCATGCGCAGGAACGAGAAGCCCTCCTGATACAAGTAAATCATCAGCACCAGGCTCGCTTTGTTAGGCCCGCCTGCGGACGAAGCGTCCATCGCCCCGCCGGTCATGACGTAGATTTGCTCAAACGCCTGGAACGTTGAGATCGTACTCATGATCAGCACAAGGAAGGTGGTGCTCGAAATGAGCGGTACCGTAATCCTGCGAAACTTCTGGATCGTCCCCGCACCGTCGATTTCAGCCGCCTCGTATACCTCGGAGGAGACGTTTTGCAGTCCGGCCAAATAGATCACCATAATGTACCCGATGCCCTTCCACACCGCGATGAGCACGAGCAGCGGAATGACGAGATGTTCGTCCTGGAGCCATTTTTGCGGACTTAGGCCGATCGATTGCAGCAGTGAATTGGCAAACCCAAACCGCGGGTTGAACACCGCATCCGATACGTACATAATGACCGTCCAGGAGGAGATGACCGGCAAAAAATGCGCCAGCCGGAACAGCTTTAATGCCCGCAGCTTCTGGTTTAACGCCACCGCCAGGACGAGGGCGAAAAAGGTTTGTAGCGGCACGAACAAGATCGTGAAATAGACGGTGTTCCACAGCGCTTTCCAGAAAACCGGCTCGTTCAGCAGTTTGGTGTAGTTGTCCAATCCGGTCCATTTCGGCGGATTCAGGATGTCATACTCGGAGAAGCTGAAATACAAGGAGGCCAGCAGCGAACCTAGTACAAACACGAGAAAATGAATGATATAGGGGGTCACCATCAGGAGCCCCCATTTGCCGTCGTTATGCAAGCGACTTCGTCTTCGGCGAATCGGAGGAGACTCGACCTGAGTCACGTCTCCCGTCCGAAGTTCCACCGATTTTTCAACCATGTTCATCACGCTTTCTTATCGAAATGTACAACCCGGCCTTATTTCTTATAAAATTCGTCCAGCACCTGCTGCACATCCTTATCCGACTGAGTTAACGCCTCGTCGACGCTGATCTCGCCTTCGAAAGCCCGGTTGATGCTGTCTCCAAACTTGCCGACCCATTCGCTCCAGACCGCGTTGACGTCCAGCGTTCCGGCGAATTCGAAGCTGTCCAGGAACGCCTGCTTGTTGTCGGGCTTACCGCTTAAGAATTGCTCAGAGTTGGCCACCGATTTTTTCACCGGCACCGCTTCGCCTAAGCTGGCCCATTCTTTTTGTACGTCGTCTTCGGTCGCCCAATATTTCACCCATTCCCAGGCTGCCTCGCCCTTGGCGCCTTCCGCCTTCTTATTGATGACCCAGGAGTTGGCGATTACCGGGGAGAACCGCTTGCCTTCCGGACCCTTAGGCAGCAAGGTCACGTCGTAATTAAGCCCTGCCGCGTTGGCGTCGATCGTGCGGGCGTAAATCCCGATGCGCATCGCTGCCGCTTTGCTTGGGAAGGGGGCCATGTTGCTCTGGAAGCTTTTTAAATCGGAAGGGGTTGTTAACAGCTCACGCTGCATGCCGTCTACGATCCATTCCATCGCTTGCTTGTTCTCCGGGGTATTGATGATCGACTTCGTCAACGTTTCGTCCAACACGCCGCCTCCGTACGATTTCAGCACCGTCATCCAGCCTTCTGTTATGCTGAAGAACGTTAGGCCGTATTGCGTCACTTTGTTTTTGTCAAAAGCGGGATCGGTCGCATACACGCCGCTCGAATCCTTGGTCAGCTTCTCAGCCGCTGCTTTGAGATCGTCCCAGGTCCAGTCTTCGGTTGGGTACTCCACTTTTGCTTCATCGAACATGTCCTTGTTATAGTAGAGAACCGCGATTTGAATGCCCTGCGGGACGCCCCAATATTTCCCGTTCGCGTCCTTGTTGAAGTCAAGTCCGTAATAGTCGTCCTTCTGCAAATCCCGTTCAATCCATTCGGTTAAGTCCTTTAACACGCCACGCTCTGCGTATTTCGGGACAAGCACGCCGTCGGACAACCAAAGGTCGGGCGCGCTTTCGGCAGCGATTTGCGTATCGAGCTTCTGGAAGAACTGATTATACGGTGAAGACTCCGTCTTGATCTTAATATTCGGATGCTTCTCCTGAAACTTGGCGATCAGCTCCTGCATCTTGGCATCGGTTTGCGCCGAGGAATAATAGCCGAGTCTCAGCTCCACCGGTTTGTCGGCCGCCTCCTGCGGTTGATTTTGCGGTTGTCCCTCACCGCCGCCATTGCTGGACGGAGCCCCGTTCCCTCCTCCGGAACAAGCCGATACGACCAACATGAACGTCAATATGACGATAGCCCCTATGCCTTTCCGCTTTCTACCCAGACGTCCCATTTCCATCCCCCTTGCTTATTCCACCCCGTGTAAGCTTTTTCAAGAAGGTCGATGAGAGTGGTGTTGTGGTTATCTTCAAAGTAATGGACGCCGAATTAGAGTTCAACGTCCTTAAATCGCCCCAAAATCGCATGCACGCTAGACGTTAACGATATACGATTCAATGGGGGATGCTGCCGCGTTAGATCGGCGTACCAGCAGCACATCGCCGCTGAGGTGAACGCCGGCAAATTGATAACTTCGAGGACCCTGGTGCGAAAATAACACCGCATCCTCCCCGCCGCCATGCGTAATCGACAGGGCCGTTGCCAACTCCTTTGGAACGGTATTACCGTAGCTGTCCCGTACGTCCAGCAGACGGATGACCGGCGGTACCTCGCTCTGCCGCTGGGCAGGGTATAACACCGTAACAAACTGCGTCAACCCTTGGCCAGATTGGCGAAGGATCACTCTGCAGGACGGAGTTCTTTCGTTATAGTTACGGGAAATCCAGCTGGGTTCCACGTCGATCTTCACCGGGTGAACCGGTAAAATTCGCAGCACGGGTCCCTCGCCGTCGCCAGCGTCTCCGATGACGAGATGGCCATCGGCTTGAAACCGCACTTCAAGCCCTTCGGCCAAATGAAAGGGTAGCGCATACGCATGCTCCGCGTCTCCATGGGAACGGCAGGTGTCGACGACAACCCAATAATCCGGCTTGACGAACAGGATTTGCCGCAGCACTTGAACCGGATGGGACAAGCGCCAATAGCCGTCATGGCCCCCTTGGGCATAATCGTATTCCGGAGCGGTCCGCCATACGCGGCCCAGCGAACGGGCGACGTTGTTCCACTTCCAGGAATCCACATAGTCCGAAATCGTCTGCCCGTCGACAGAGACCGTATTATGCTGGAGCGATTCCTTAAAATACTGACGATCCCGGTTCTCCATATAGGTGCAACGCCCCGGATCAACCAGAAACTCGCGGCCGTAAGCAAATAGGCTGATGTGCAGGGCATCGTCATGACCGTGGGCCCGAATCACATCCATATGCCCGTTATCAAACCAAAGGTAACGGGCCGCCCGATGCCAATCGCTGCGCATGAAGGCATACCCGCTTTGCGCCAGCTCCTTGGAGACGAAATCCGGCGCTTTAGCTTCAAGTTGCTCGTAAAGCTCGAACCCTTTTTGCGTGAAATACCAGATCCCTTCGTAATCCAGCACAGCGTAAGCTTGCGACTTCAAATCCCTCCGTCGGTACAGCACCGCCCCTCGCGCCAGTACATCGCGGATATCCGTACTGTCGCTGTCGCTAAAATTCGGCTGGCGTCCATCCGGCTGAACGATCGTCAGCGAGGCGGTGTACATACGGTTTAAGGTATCGCGCAGGACTGAAGGTAACGTAATGCCGTTAAGCTCCGCAAGCCACACCGATTCAAATAAGCAATGCAGCACCTCATGGTGGTACATGCTGCTTTGTTCATTTTGCAGGCCGTCGTCATAGACTTGGAGCGGACACATTTCAGCCAGTCGTTCAATCGCTGTTTGCAGCCAGTTTGCTGCTTCCTCCAGTTCAGGGAACAAGAGCGCCAGTTGAAATAAGCCGTTCGTTTCGAGAAAGCCCCAGTTGCTTTGCCGGTCATGCGGCGTATAAGCGATGTTCAGATACATCCCGTGACGTCGGACCGCTTCGAGGAATAACGCTTCCTCTTCCGCCCCCCAATGCTTCGAACCGCGCACACAATAATAGCCCTTGAGCCAATGCGTGATCCGGATGCCGCTGTCCAGCTTCCGCCAAGTGTCCTTGACGTTATAGCTTAGGTCCGCGCTTTCCCGCACTTCGTCTTCCGTCAGTGGATTCTGCGTCATCCAATCCTTCAGCAGCCGAATATACGCCAGAGCGTACGATTCATCGCCGGTTAACCAATACGCTTGCCCCAGCTCGCCCATGTACCTCGCGCGGTTCAGCATCACCAGCCATTCCAAATCCTCGTTATGCCGGTAATACCAATTGATCCCGTTCTCGAAGGTAACTTCCTCTTCGCATCGTTCCATATCCCAGCGATGGGTGAAAATAAACGTGTTCCGCGCAGCCAACCTGGCCCGGTGCAGCACCTGCTCCACTTCCTCCGGCCAATGCCTGCGGCAGGCATCCACGATAAATGTTCGATCCTCCTCATTCCAATAAAAACGCCGTGTTTCCAAGCTTCCCTGCTTCTTAAGCGCCATGGATTCTGCTTGCCTCCCTCATGTCTCCTCATTCGGCCAAGGGTTCCTGACCGCTCTCAAGCCACACACGTTAATGACCCAGCCATTGCTGCAACCCGGCTTGGACAAACTGATCATCATTAAGATCAGGATATGCGCGATAGACGCGATCAATTTCTTCAATTTGTCCCGGCGACAGCTCTTCCTCCGGATCGAGGCACCATCTCCCGTACAGCAAGCCTTGGCGCCGCAGCACTTCATGAATGCCGGGAAGACAGCCCTTAAACCCGTTCGCCGCATCAAAAAAAGCTGCATTCGCATCGGTAATTCGGATGCCGCGGGTTAGCAGCTCCGAAGGAATCGGGGCTCCGCTTTCACGGAGAGCGAGGATTTCCTCTAGCAGCTCCACCGCTTTGGACGTCCACACTGCCCAGTGACCCAGCAGGCCGCCAACGATTCGCTTCTCCACCGTTTGCCCCGCGGCGGTGCGGCATTGGTAGACCGTCAGCAAATCGGCAACGATGTTATCGTCATTCCCCGTATACAAGGCAATGTCGTCCCGGCGGCTGGATTCGCAAATCGCCCGTACCACATCCAGCGTTTGGTAACGGTTAAAGGGGGCGATTTTGATCGCCTTCACCCCCGGCAGCTCGGCCAGTTCGCGCCAAAACGCAAAGCTAAGCCGCCTTCCCCCCACGGCCGGCTGCAAATAGAAGCCGCAGACGGGAAGCACCTCCGAGATCGCTTCCGTACGGCGGAGCAGCTCGGCTTCGCTGTAGTCCGCCAGCCCGCCGTTGCTGACCAGCCCCAGGTCGTAGCCGAGCCCGGCGGCCAGCTCGGCTTCGCGAACGGCCTGGTCGGTTGGGCCGCAAATGCCCGCCACCTTGAGGAACGGGCGCTGAAGCCCGGCGGCATCCACCTCCTCGGCGGCCAGGCGGAGCACCGGTTCAAACAGGCCGATCTCAGGGTCGCGGATCTGGAATTGCGTCGAGTGGACACCGACCGCGATTCCGCCGCTGCCGGCGGCGATGTAATACCGCGTTAACGCGCGTTGCCGCCGCTCATCCAACCGGCGCGCCGCGTCCAGCGCCAGCGGGTGCGCGGGGATCACGGTTCCGCGATGCAGCAGCTGGTTCAGTTCAGGTTTCAACTGCGGTTGCTTGCCCATCAGAACACCCCTCCCCTTTCCTGAAAATGCGTAGGTTTGCCTAAAGTTGCGCCCCCGGCCTCAATCCACTCGACCGTCCAATGCATCATTTGTCTCAAGGAAACTAGCGGATACCCCCATAAAGCATGGGAGGTGGAGGCATTGCTCAATAATGCGGTCGGCTGTTCCTCCCCGGTGAATATCGGCTGGATCCCGAAGGCTTCGCCAAACCGTTCGGCCAGCCAACGGATCGATACGGTCTCCGGTCCGGTGACATTGATCGTCTTCGGCGGTGAAGCACAATGGAGCAGCGAGCGAATCGCCATTTCATTGGCGTCCCCCTGCCAAATGACGTTGACCATGCCCATATTCAGGTCGATGGGCTCCCGCTCCTTCACCGCTTTGGCGACCTCCAGCAAGATGCCGTAACGCATATCAATCGCATAATTCAGCCGGAAGTTGACCAGCGGAGTACCGTTTTTACGAGAAAAATACTCAAACACCCGCTCCCGCCCCAAGCAGGATTGCGCGTATTCACCAATCGGCGCAGGCGCGGTTTCTTCGGAAGCCCCGCCTTTCGTGATCTCCGTCAGCGGATAAATATTGCCGGACGAGAAAGCGACGATCCGCGACGCCTTAAACTTCTCCGCGACCCGCCCTGGCAAATAAGCGTTCATTGCCCAGGTATAATACTCGCGCCCGGTCGTTCCAAACTTATGGCCAGCCATGTAAATCACATTTGGCGCCTCCGGCAAGTGCGACATCGCGGTTTCATCCAGCAGGTCCGCTGAAATGGTGCGAATGCCGGCAGCCTCCAGCTCTTCCCGCAGCGTTCCTGAAGAAAACCGCGACACGCCGGTGACCTTCGTGGTCTTCCCTGCGGCGGCCAAGCCCCGGGCGAGCAGCTTCGCCAAGCTGGGGCCCATTTTTCCACCGACCCCAAGAATCAGCACATCGCCGTCCAGTTGGGCCAGATCCCGAATCAGCCGGTCTGAGGGCTCGCTTAACCGCTGCTCCAACTCCGATATCGTTTTCATTTTTCGTCACCTCTTCTATGCAAGGGATTCGCAAGACGGACTAAGAAGCCTTACTGTTTCCCCTTTATGGTAGAAGCGGGAGGAATTCCAGACAACGACCTTATATCGCCCCAAAAAAATCGGAACAGGAGGAAACCGGCCGTTGCCGATCCCCTCCTGTACTTTTGGGCTATAGCTTTTTGGGCAAACTCACTTCGTTCAATGTAATGAGTTTCTTGATCTGCGCAATGATTGCAGGGATGTCGCACGGATCCTTGATGACAAAGAAATAATCCGCTTCTTCTGGAGTCGGTCGATCCAGTTTTAAGCCTCTTTGTCGATCTAAGACTTCCTGAAAACTAGATGCACTGCGAAAGATCGTTTTATTTCTCTGCGTCCTATTGATTCGTTCCTCTAACAAGTTCAAGGGCAGATCAAAGTAAACCAGAATACGCTTAAACCCCTTCTCCTGAAAAAAGCGAAGCACATCCCTTCGCGAGGGTTCATGCAGATTCGAATTGCTTAAAATGATGTGCATGGAACTATGATCTACCGCATACGTCACAATCGTGTTAGTGATGGAGAATTTTAACGTGTTTGGCCCTTCTGAGGGTCGCAGCTTCCGATAATGGGCGTTAATAAATGCTGCATGATTATCCTGATCAATGACGACTGCATCAGGCTCCATGGCGATTTCCAGCTCCGCGGCAAATGTCGTTTTTCCGCTATGCGTCATTCCGACCGTCATAATTACAAAGCGATTCATGAGTGCTGCTCAAACTCGCTTTTTAATACACTCATGAAAATGCTATAGTCCAAGTCCGAATCACGATATTGTCTAAAAACCACTTGCTTTCCGATGAGATGGGACATATTAATTCATCCTTTCCTTTCGAGGTCAATCAATGGCTTTAATAAACGCCACGATTCTGCCAGCTTCCCTAAATCCAATGCGTTGATGAAACGCTTGACTCCCGCGATTGTCCTGCTCCGTATCCGAGCCGATCTCCTTACAACCCAGCGATTTGGCCCAAGCTTCTCCCGCCTCTACCCGTTTTCTAGAGACGCCTTGGTTTCGGGTATATGCTTAAAAGGTTCTTCTCCTCAAAGTAAAATAGATCAGGCCTTCTTTTAATTCGCTTTCCGAACTGTTCCCCCTACTTTCACGACCTGATTGACGTTTCCACCGTTTAACATTTCTTCGTGTCCAGACAAGGCTTACACCTCCTTCGCTTCGTTGTCAGTCTAGATCCAGAAACGTTGGATATCCGTCCCCCCGCTGCTAGAGAATTCAAGCAGGTACACATCTGGATTCGTCAGCCGGCTCCATGCCTTGAACCCAAATGAACCAGTATAGTGTTTCAAGATTAAGGACATCAAATTCCCGTGGGTAACGACAGCCATATTCTCCTCTGGCCGTTGAATCAGGTCCTTGATGGCAGAGACTCCCCGGTTCATCGCCTCACGTGAAGATTCCCCTCCGGGCAGCTTCAAATCGAGATCGTCAAACGATTTACTTAAATGATCCATCCAGTCCGGCAATTCATGAGAAGCCAAAACTCGCTCACAGAGCCGATCATCCTGATAGATAGGTAAGCCCAATCGTTCTGCTAACGGTTGGATCGTGGAAACGGCTCGAAGATAAGGGCTGGTAACGATGCGGTCAATCGGTCTGTCATACAAAACATCAGCCAGTTGCTCCGCTTGCTGACGTCCCTCTTCTGTGAGTTCCGCCGAGGGCTCCTGCCCATTCGCTTTGCAATGCCTAATTAGATAAAAACGTTTCATCTCATCCCTCCGTTGTTGTTATTTCGCAGGATGGCCCATGTTACGCCTCAGGCACGCGATATACTTTGCTATAAATAAGCGCTCTGCACGCGAGGAACTCCTCTTGAGTGAGAGGTTTCGGGTAACTCATAATTTTCAGAGGAAGCTCGGCTCCACCGGACCGCAGCGGCGGCTGGACATAGCTGTAATCGTTGAGATGGAAGCCAAGCCGTTCGTAAAACCGGATCCGTCTGCAGGAGACGTTATTTTCCGGAAGTTCCACCTCTAATATGGTCAGTTTGTCAGAAGACTTCAAAAATGTATCTACCAACCTTTTCCCAATTCCCCCTCCTCTCACAGAGGGATCTACGGCAAGATGCTCAATAAATCGAAAGGTCGGAAATTCCCAAGCCGCCAAAAAAGCGATAATCTGTCCCTTCTCATCCGACTCGGTGATCAGCCGATATTCCGGATGCCACAACAACTCCATTTGCCCGGATTTGGTTCGATATTCGATCTCCGGAAAGGATGCGGACATGATCTCATATACACGCTCAAAATCATTCATTCTGCGAACAACACTTCCTCCTGGCTCATTTCTCAAAAAAGGCCTTTGGATAGTGGAGGTCCCCCTGAATCCGTTCAATTCGTTTGGACATCTCTAGGTTCTTCCGCTCTGATCATCATATGCCTGGATTCCACTCCTCTTTTAAGAGCCCGTAAATCACTTTATCGATGTAACGGTCAATGAACCATTCCGCTTGACGCAAAATCCCTTCCTGAACAAATCCGAGTCTTTCCGGGATTTTTCGACTTCTTGCATTGTCGGGGTGAACTCGAAGCTCGATTCGATGAAGTGCCAACTCTTCAAATATATACTTTATGACTTCACGGCACGATCGGATGATAATTCCTTTCCCTTCATATTCCTGCGCGAGGTAATACCCGATTTCGGTTGTTTGATCCTTCCGGTTGATTTGTACTAACCCAATGGCTCCGATTAATTGGTGCTCCTGCCAGATGCCGCACCAACCTCCATTCCCAGAGGCCTGTTTCTGTATCGTTCTAGCAATGAACGCTCTGGTATCGTTAACGGTATGGGTGTGATGAGGGAATTCAAGCCACTTGCCAAAATGATCCCGGTTCGATTGAATGAGCTTAAACAAAGCTTCGGAATGACTAAGCTCGAATAGTTCAATCCGAAGCTTCTCATCTACGTTTCTTCGCATGTAAATTCCCCCTTAACATCGATCATACGATGAATTGACTCAGGTCATATTTCGCAATGCCCAATTCATTCACTAATTCGGATCTAGATTTCATATCTAGGGCTGGCGGGAAAGAAGTTAATGATTTGGTCACCTGAAGACCGCGCTTCATTCCGCAGCATCCCCCTTTCTCATAATAGGATTCTCTGAAATTCCTGTAGAGGCTGGAGTCTTCCATAATTATACAACCGATCCTGAGGGGGCGATAGCAACGATTCTGTTATAAGAAAAACGTTTATCGACGTACATTCAAAGTAGACAGACCGCGTTGATCGGAAGTTTTTCTTGCGATATCAGGATGCCAATGCCCCGAAGTGTATACTTTCTGATATCTGAAAAAAGAAAACCCCGCCATTCGCAGGGTCATTCTTATCATATGCTTCTAAGATTCCGTCATCAGCTTCGCCTTGACCTCCGGGATGGACATCCCCTCGGAACGCAGTTGCTTGATCCGAAGGATCCGCTCTACCGTCTCTTCCCGCCGGTATCGACGCGTCAAATTCTCTTCGGCTTGCTCGAACGGCAGCATCCCTTCCTCTGTGTAGAACTTCAACGTGCTGTAGCGGGTTGCCGTCAATCGAGCCAGTTCGCCAATCGTGACGAATTCCGAAGCTTGAATGACTTCCATGGATCGTTGTCTGGACATGGGGCAGAACTCCTTTAGATCGGGCGTTTCGGAATCAGCCGCACCCCTTGAATCGGAATGCGCACCGTCACAAAATGCGGGACCGCTTCATACACCAGATTGTTGATTTTGATCATCGGAATCTCCCCGTCCTTCAGCACGGTAAATATATGGCCTTGCGACTCAAGCCGCTTTCTGACGGCTTCCAGCCGGTGCTTGGAGTCGGAGAACCAGGCCTCCGTCTCAATAAAAACCGCTTGCGAGCGATCCAGCAACGGAAACAGAAACAGCAAGCCGGTGCCGGCCGTCGTGCGAATAAAGCTTCTTTTTATCCGCAAAGCATGTTTTATTCCTAATTCCCATCCCCGGTAGATTTGAAGCGGTAAGATGGTTTGGGCCAGCGAAGAGTTTGCGTTCAACTCGTTAATTCTTAACGCCACAAGATCCAGCTCATTCCGCGAAAAGAGATCCGGCAAACAGCCGCTTTCGCGCAGCAGCCACAACAGGCAAACCGCATCGTCGCTGATGGGCCCCTCCTCCAGAATCTCTGCCCGAAACTCCTCTGTAATCCTCGTATATTCATGAATCGGACAGCGGTATTCTTTCACCGAAACGCCTGCCGACTCGTAAAACATATCACACCCGAGCAAATCCGGGATCTCCTCCAACCTTCCTTGATCGGAAAGGGTCTTGGCCATGACAAGCTCCAAACGGGACATGGTCCGCTTAGGCAGCGAAGAGGCTCGCTTCAACCACCACGTGAGCGGAAGTTGACGTCCACGCGCTTTCGATCGAACGGACTGCAAAATCAATTCCCGGTAAGCCAAGTCTACGTGCAAATTGTCCTTCCCCGGCACGGGTGCATCCTCGATGTTGCCATTCGCAGCGGCGATGCCGCCTTCCAAGTGCACCTCCAGGATGACCGCTGCCGCCATCGCACGGAGCGAGATTTTCTTCACGGTTGTCATCATGTTGCTTCGCTGTGCATTCAGCGCAATCATCGAGAAACGCTGGACCAAAGTAAGCTCCTTCGACTCTGCCATCGCTAAACTCCCCTCTCGTTCAGGAATCGATGAGATCCACCAACACGAACCACATTTCAAAGTTCCGAGATTTGACCATTCACTTACTACTTACTACTTATCACTTACTACTTCCAATATATTCCTCCTATAACGAGATGTCAATGGGATCACGCCTAATTCATCCTTGGCTTCTCCCGCCTTACGGCTCAACCAACACAAGCCCCTGGGTAATCGCCGGCTCCATAAACGGACTTGCTGCACCTACACTAAACAACTGCAAATGATGCATTGCCCGGGTGCACGCCGTATAAAACAATCTCCGCACGTTTTCCTCTCCATAAGAGCTTGCCGAAGCATCGTAAAGGATCACCGCGTCGAACTCGATGCCTTTGGCTAAATAAGCAGGGATGACCACCACGCCTTGCTTGTATTCGACTGAATCACGGGTGACCAGCTTGAGCTCGGCGATTCGGTCTCCCCGCAAGTCCTCATAAGCGGCTGCACTCTCCGCTGCCGACCGGCAGATGATCGCGATCGTAGCTGCCCCTTGCTCTTTCAATTCAGCGACTCTGGCTTCAATACGTCGGTGCAACTCATCCGAATCAGCCACCTGCGTCAGCACCGGCAGCTCTCCGTTTCGGTCAAACGGTTCAATGTGTTCGCCGCCGGGGATTAAGCTCCGCGTAAACTCGACGATCGGCCGGGTCGACCGATAGCTTCGCCGCAACTGGATCGTCTCCGTTTGCTCTGGCCCATAGAGACGCAGCAATCCCTGGAAATCCGCCGTTTCAGCGGCATGAGCAAAGATCGCCTGATGAAAATCGCCGAGTACCGTCAGTTTCGCGGCCGGAAACAGCCTTTTGATAAACTCAAACTGAAGCAGGGAGTAATCCTGGGCCTCATCAATCAAGACATGGCGGATGGATACGTTCGCCTGGAACCCAAGAATCAGCTCATGCAGTAGCAAAAATGGTGTCGTATCCTCATAAAACAACTTGCCCTTATCGAGGCTCTGAAATGTGATGCGGCAGATCTCCGACCAGGCATCTCGAACCTCCGGCGTCTCCGTCTCCAGCCAAGCACCGGAATGAGTTGGATCTTCAAAGAGCTGCTTATACACCCCGGTCAGATCGATAAACCGCAGTTCCCGGATCTGTTCTCGGATCGGCTTCAGCTTTCTGCGCACGACCATACGTGCAAGCTCCCTCACCAAGCGTTCGCCATCGATCTCCTCGTCGGAATCCACGGTTAAGCCGTATTTTTTCCGAATCCGCTCATAGGCCCGTTCGTATTGTTCGTTACTGAGCAGCTCAATCGCGTCCTGCACCCAGGGCTTGCGGCGCTCCTGCTTCTCGATCTCGCCTATACGTTCATTCAACCATGTCGTCAGCCGTTCGATCCGCCCGGACATTCTCAGGGACTCCTCCCCGCCGTAAAAACGCTCTGCCATTTCTTCCGCCGACACCAAGGTCTCCCCGCGGAATTGGATCGGCTGGAACTTCATGCCGCCTTGCTCCAAGGACGACCGGTAAGCCTGAATCGCCTCGAAAAAGGACACCGACGCCTTTAACCGGATCGCGGCCAATCGCGCCTGGTAATCCGGATCCTCCTTCGCCGTCAGCACGTATTCCAACTGCGCGTAAGCATCCTCGACCTCGAACATCTTGCTAAGCCGGTGATCCAGGTATTCCTGGAACGTCACCTGCTGCATATTTTCCTCTCCAAGCTCGGGAAGCACGCCGGATACGTAAGTCTGAAACATCGCATTGGGTGAAAATAACACGATCTGATCGGCCGTCATCCGGTCGCGGTATTTGTACAGCAAATACGCGATCCGCTGCAAAGCCGCGGACGTTTTCCCGCTGCCGGCGGCGCCTTGCACGATCAGCAACCGGCCTTGATCATGCCGGATGATCCGGTTCTGCTCCTGCTGGATCGTAGCCACGATGCTGCGCATCTGCGTATTGGCCGTACGCCCGAGCACCTGCTGCAGCACCTCGTCCCCAATCGTCAGCGAGGTGTCAAACATCGATTCAATCCGTCCGCGGCGAATGAGATACTGCCATTTCCGCTTCAGTTCCCCGCGGATCGTCCCGCCGGGCGTATTATACTGGGCTGGACCCGGCCCGTAATCGTAATACACGCTGGAGATGGGAGCCCGCCAATCGTAGATTAGAAACTTCTCCCCGCTTGGATCCATTAAAGAAGATACGCCAATATAGACCCGTTCCGTCTCCGGCTCCCCTTCCTCCGCAAAATCGATCCGTCCGAAGTAGGGGTTCTCCTGCATCCGCAGCAGCGCCGCCCGGCGTTTGGAGGCTTGGCGATGGCTGCTTTGGCTTAATGACAATACTTCGGCCTGCTGGCGCAAGCTGATCACCGTTTCCAGAAAATCGTCGAAATTATCCACGTTCACCGTGACGTCCTCCCAGAAATGCTTGCGGAACTCGACAACCTCCTTTCTGCGGCGTGAGGTATCCTCCTCCAGTTCGCCAATGCTCTCTGCGAGGACTTCCATGACACGGTCCAACCGTTCCTGCTCCCGCTCCAGCTCTTGGTGAAGCTCCTTCTCCATAACCAGCACTCCTTTTTGTAAAAATGGGGGTTGACGCGGCGCTCTTTTTTCTGTAGAATAAAATTAGGGAAAATTTAAATTTATACATTAAATTTGCGCGCATGCTATACCAATATAGCACGCTTTTTTGCGTTTATCAATATGAAAAAATGCCCAAAGCCGCCCCTCTCCAATTGGAGCAAAGGCGGATTTGGGCATTTACGCATCTATAAAGGGTTACGGCAGCGTCTTGATTTTTTCCGCGATGGGTGTTCTTGGCTTGGCCTCCGGAATTTCGGCCGGATACCCGATCCCAAATACGCCAATGACCTCGTAGCCTTCGGGTACACCAAGCACTTCCCGGTTTTGCGCCGAACTTCCGACGGATGACCAGAACGTACCGACACCTGCTTCATGAGCAGCCAGCAAAAAGTTTTGTGCAAAACAAGCGGCAGCCATCACATTCTCATCCCGCGCGAGCGGAGTGGCTCCCGGCTTGGACAACAACGCGATCACAACGGGAGCTCCCCAGAAATCACTCTTATGCTTCAGCTTCGCTCGCGTCTCCGGTCCAACGCGCAATAGCTCCCACGGCTCGTTAAAGCGATGGTTTGGCGCGTAGCTTGCAGCTTCCAGCCAGCCCATGAGTGCTTCCTCATCAATCGGGTCGGGTTTGAACGCTTTTATATTTCTCCGGCTTTTGATCAAATCGATCGTAGACATTGGGTATGTACCTCCTTAAGTAACGAACAAATGGAATAAATGACCTTAAACTCTCCCTCTTGTTTTTATACATATCCTGAGCAAAAGTCAAGCTCGCCCAGATCTACACCCTCAAAACAAAAGACAGCCCCGAACAAAACAGGGCTGCCTTGAGTCGAGAATCTATTGTCGCCTAGTACAAACGTTCCTCACCGGTGACCGGATTTTTAAAAGCCGATTGAATATCGCTTTGGGTCAATTCATCGGCAAATTCCGTATCCTCGGCACGTTTTACGGGGGTTGCCCGCTTCTTTTCCGGGGTTTGCTCCCGGGCTGCTTTGGACGTATCTTTGGATGGATTCGCCATCACCTATGCACACTCCTTCTGCCTTTCATGTTAGGCCTGCTTATGTGCGATAGGTTGCGGCCTAAAGCCCTTTTTTATTCCTATGTAAGCGAATGGCTTAATACGCCGTCCATCCGGCATCCGCCGTAAGCGTCGTACCGTTAACGAAGCTCGAATCATCGGAAGCGAGGAACAAGGCTACCTTGGCAATTTCCTCAGGTTGGCCCGCGCCGGGATTTACACCGATTCCGACTTGCGCCCGCTCCATGCCAAACGGATTGATCGCCGTAAGGGTTGAACCAATGTTCGTTTGTACCGCGCCTGGCGCGATCGCTTTGCCCATTCCGGATGCTGCACCTGTGACGACCGCAACTTTTCCACGTTCCCGCCGTTAATGATAACGATCAGATCCGCATCCTGAATGGTGCTTAACCGATGGGCAATAACGAAGCTGGTACGCCCCTTCCACATCTCGCTACCCGATCCTTTCAGCTACGCTTGTTCGTCGGAGCCATCCGTTCCATCCTTCATTTCATGCAGGCCAAACAGATGGATAAACTCCTGAATCAACTCGTCAACCGCTTTCAGCTCTCCGCTAATCACCGGCTTAATCGCCTCAAATTCCGCCTGACTTAGCTGCCTCTGCAAGGTTTCGCGTTTAATTTGCATCCGTTCCAGAAAGGCGATCGCCTTGCCGCGCCTAAAGGTTTGGGCGCTGCGCAGCTGCGGCTCGGCTTCCTCATGAAATCTTCGCTTCTCCTCTCTACCGTGTCCTCGCCCATCCCGATGCTCATGATGAACGCGTTCATAACGCCCTCCGGGTCCGTGTCTACCGTCTCGCATGTGGCTCCTCCTTATTGTATACATTCGTATACGTTATTTTTGTTATGTATACAAATGTATACTAAGACTAGCAAAAAATCAACTTCTACCAAGCTCATCCAAGCCGTCGTCTTCGAGAACAGCCGCCAGCAAGGCCAGCGTCAGCCCTTGCCCCCAGCCCTGGGCCCATTTCTTATCGATGCCCAGATATCCTTCGATGTCCTTCATCACTGCGGTCCCGCCGGAAACGTTGAGCACCCGCCCACGATCGGTGACGTTCTTGAGCACGCCCTCCAACGCTTTCTGCACATATTTGGCATGCAGCGGATTGCCCTGGATGACCATCGCCGCCGCGATGCCCGCCGTAGCGGACACTTCACCGTAAGCGTCCGGGTAATCCAGCACCGTGCCCCATAAACCGTCCTCGTGCTGTAATTTTTTCAACGCAGCAAGCTGATCGCGCAAAGAGCTCCATATATGCATCATTGGCGGATACAAATAAGCTTCCGGCAAAATCTTGGCCGCACGGGACATCGTGTACGCAGCCCAAGCGTTGGCGCGCCCCCAGTAGATCCCGGACATATGATCTTTGCCGATGTGATTGTACCCATGATACCAGAGCCCGGTGTCCTCGTCCTGCAAGTAATTGATATGCCAGAAGAACTGATGCAGCGCATCATCGATAAGCGGCTTCTCGCCCAGCAGGATACCGGTACGCAGCATAAAATACGCCGCCATAAACAACGTATCTGCCCAGCATTGCTCCGGAAAATCATTGCCCGCAGATACCGTATGCTGAAGCACCCGGTCCCCGAAACGGGGAGCTTGGTTCTGCAGATAGTCGATTTTGCTCAGGATCAGATCGAGATATTTCTGCTCCTTCGTTTGTTCATATAACGTCAGCAGCATATGCCCCATCGCGCAGGAATTTACAGTCCACACCGGAAGTCCGGCGTCGATGTACTCGTCGCACCACTGGGCCATTCGCTCCACATAGGCCTTCTCCCCTGTCGCTTCAAAGGCCCGGCTGATCCCGTAATAAGCCACGCCGCACGGCCAATCCCAGGTCAGGTCCATCCCGAAGGTGTACTCCACGATGCGCCCGGCAATTTGCTTCAACTCGGAAGGGGCTGCCTTTAGTTTCAATCTTTCCATCTCCCTTCGTGTGAACGGCTAACTCCTACTTGAAGTTCCCGGCATCAATCGCCGCTTGCTTCTCATCCAAAATCTCCTGGTAACCCGCATTAAGGTACGTTTTCTTCGCGGCCTCGTAGGTGGCATCGAACTCGCTTTCCGGCGCGATCGCAATCTTGACATACAGCTCCTGGAACAGCGAATTCAGATCTGCCTTATATTCATTCACTTTCTCAAGCACCACGCTGAACAAGGCGTCCGGTGTGCGGTACTCCGCATACTTGTCGTAAAAAGCTAACGAATCCTTCGCCAAATTTTCATACCCTGGAGGCGACATGCTGCGGAGGTACGCTTCACGCATTTTTACCGGATCATCGTATTTCACCGTTTCAACCACAAGGCACCAGTAGTCTTTGTTGTTATTTTGCGAGAGGACGGATTCCCCTTTAAAATCCGGATTTTTCACCGCGATTCCATCGGCATCCAACGTATAGTTTTGGCCCTCAACACCGTTTTGCAGGAAGAACAGGTTCTCTGGCTGGCTCATCCATTCCAGATACATCCACACCGCGGCGCGTTCCATGTCAGAGGATTCATAGTTGATGCCCATGATCATCCCAAACGGCCAGTAAGCGCGTCCCTGCGGCTTCCGTCCCTCCGGTACCCCGGCTTGCGGGTCCAGTACCGCGAACTCGGCATCCGGATTATTTTTTAAGGTCGAGGTGATTACGTCAGTGTTGCTGGAGAGATAGAAGCTGAAGGTACCGGTTTTCCCTGCTACAAATTCAGCCTTGGCTTTGTTCTCGTCGTCGCGCAGATAAAATTCTTTATCAATCAGGCCGTTATTGTATTGATAGTTCAGGTTGCGCAAGTAACGCTCCGTATCGGCGGTGGTCAGATCGGCAACGCCCAAGTCGGAGTAAAGAGCACGGTATTTCTCGTCGATCGGCCAATCGCGGAACGCGTAGTTAAACGTGTAGTTGTTCTTTTTCAACGTTTCGCCGCCGACGCCAAGGCCTGCATCACGCCATTTGCCCAGCAGCTCATTATATTTTTCGAGGGAAGTCAGATCTTCGACCTTCATCCCCACCTTCTCAACCCAATCCTTACGGATCAGCGTCGTGAAGCTGTCCAAGCTGGGGCGTTCGCCGAAGAAGAACACGTTTTTCTTATCGACCACGCCATACTGCTGAATGGTGTCCCCCATCGTTTTCCAATACGTAGGCGCATAATGCTCGATTTCGTTCCAATCCAGCTCCTGCATCACGCCTTCCCCGTAGTAGGCCAGAGCCTGAGGCATATCATAATGGAAAATAATATCCGGCGCCTTATGCGAAGCCAGCAGCTGCTCATAATCCGTTACCTCGTTACTGCGGGTGATCGGAATAAATTTCACGTCAACGTTGTACTTATCGCCGAATTCTTGTTGAATCCAACGCGTGTAGTAGTTGTCGGTCACGTTCCAGCCTTCGAAAGCCCTTTCATAAACAGGAAGCTCAAGCGTGACCCTCTCAGGAAAACCAGCCGAATAATCGGGATATTTGCCATCGGTGTTCGTGTTGGAGGAAGGAGACGGCTCCGTGGTGTTGTTGTCCGAATTGGCGCTCTTGCTGCTGCCTCCCATACAGCCTGACAATAAACCAACGATCATCACCAAACTTAAGATCCAAGTGAACCTTTTACCCATATCGATTCCCCCTAATGAATAGATGGCTACTCCTTAACCGCCCCGAGCATGACCCCCTGGACGAAATACTTCTGGATGAATGGATACACGAACAAGATCGGCAGGGTAGCGAATACAACACACGAGGCTTTGAGTACCTCGGGATTGCTTAACGATACTTGTGTGGCTTCCAGTTGGAAGCTTTCGCTCGCCTGAATGACCAGGTAATACAATTTGAGCTGCAATGGCCGTAAATCCACCCGTTGTTTAATGTAAAAGAGAGCGTCTTGATAAGCGTTCCAGCGGCCAACCGCGTAAAACAGCGACAACGTAGCCAGGATCGGCTTGGAGAGCGGGAGCACGATGCTCCACAGGATGCGGAAATGCCCCGCACCGTCGATCCGCGCCGATTCCTCCAGACTGACCGGAATGCTGCTGGAGATCGCCGTCTTCATGATCAGCAGGTTAAAGGCGCTGAACGCCTGGGGCAGAATGAGCGCTGACCACGTATCCAGCATGCCGAGATTGCTAATCAGCATGTATTCGGGAATGATCCCGCCGCTGAAGTACAAGGTGAACATAAAGAGGAAGGTCAACGTCGTGCGGCCCTTCAACTGCTTACGGGATAAGGGATAAGCTGCACAAACCGTAATGATCATGCCAAGCAGGGTAAACAGCACCGTCACCACCACCGACACGTACAAGGAGCGCAGGATGCTGGCGTCGGCAAAAATTTTACGGTACGCCTCCAAGGTAAACCCTTCGGGCCATAAGAACACCTTGTTTGCAATGACATACGCATCATCGCTTAACGATTTGGCGACGACGTGGAGAAACGGCAGCAGGCATACGAGCGAGGCGAGAACAATAGCGAGATGGATGAGGACATCCCAGATATCATAGCGTTTGCTGCGGCGCAGCGGCAGCGTGTTTGCGGATGCTTTCATGGTTCGCCTCCTTTCTTAGAGCAACCCGTCTTCGCCAAGCTTCTTGGCGACCCGATCGGCCATCAGCACGAGCGCGAGTCCAATGACGGACTGGAACAGCCCCAGCGCGGTGGCGCGGCTGAAGTTCCCGCTCTCAATCCCCCAGCGGTACACCAGAACCGGGATCGTCGTCGTGAATTCCGTGGTCGCTTTATTTTGCAAGGCAAAGATCCGTTCAAAAGATCCTTCCATGACCCGCCCCAAATTCATAATGAGCAGCGTCACGATCGTTGGGCGAATCGAAGGCAGCGTTACATTCCATACTTTCCGCCACCTTCCGGCGCCGTCCACGGTAGCTGCCTCATACAGCTCGGGGTTGATGCCGCTCATGGAGGCCAGATAGATGATCGTTCCCCAGCCCATGCTTTGCCACACGCCAATGGCCAGATAACTGACTAACCAGTTGTAATCTTCTTGCAGGAAGGGAATCCGCGTACCGCCCATCATCGCAATCAGATTATTGATGACGCCGTTACTTTCGCTGAGCAGTTGATATGCGATGGCACCGATAATGATCCAAGACAGGAAGTGCGGCAGATAGAGCAGCGTCTGATTAATCCGTTTGAACTTCACGTTCTTAATTTCATTGAGCAGGATGGCAAGAAGCACGGGAATCGTGAAGCTAAAAACCAGGTCCAGCGTATTCAGCAATAACGTATTACGGACGGCGCGACCGAAGTCGTGTTTTCCGAAGATCTCGGCAAACACTTCAAAGCCCACCCATTCGCTGCCCCAGAACCCCCGGGCGATTTTATAGTCTTTAAAGGCAAGCACAAGCCCGGACATCGGTGCGTATTTGAACAGCAATACAAAGGACAACGGAATCAGTAGCAGCACATAAAGCTCCCAGTCCCGCCGAAGATAAAATGCGGCCCCCCGACCTAACGAAGGGTCCAGCTTTGGCTTGGACTTCACATTTGAAGCGCTTACAAATTTCATAACATTCACCTCCTCGTACATTCTGGCCTGGCTCGTTTCGGACTCGGTTCCATCTCATCTTGCGGTTTAGCGATGGTGAGTTTGTGTCAAATCATACCGCCCCGCCCGGCCGCCGTAAATCATGAGTTTTGATACTAAGCTTCATTTTTGATTCTAAAGCCTGCAAATCGCTTGTTTCCTGCAGCAAAAAGATCAAATTTGATAGGTTGTAGCAAAAATGGAGCTATATGCCTCGGCTCTCTCCGAAGCAATACAGCTCCACCGTATCTATCCCGAGCTCCGCAGCTTGCTTGCCTTGTAACCGCTCGGCGGCATCCCTTCATATTTCCGGAAAAACCGGTTAAAGCTCTGGACGTTCCCGTAACCCACTTCCGCCGCAATCTGCTTCACGGTCATCCCGGACTCCAACAGCAGCTCCTTCGCTTTCTCGATGCGCCGCAGGTTAATGTAATCGATCAAGCTGGTCCCCGTCATCTCGTAAACGATCTTGCGCATATAGGAATAACTGATGCCAATCTCTTTGGCCATCTCCTCAAATACGATTTCTTCGCAATAATGCGAATCCAAGTAACGAAGAATGCGTTCCCCATACCCCGCATCGCTCTCTGGCTTGCGGGCCAGGTACTGGAGAATATCGCGGTAGAACTCGCGCATATACGCATCCAACTCATCCAAAGTGTCCATGGACGCGATGGAGGAATAGATGTTGCCCCGCCCGGTAAAAATCCGCGTCGGATTGATTTGATTTTCCCGGAGCTGCTTAATCGTAACCCCAACCAACTGATGATATATAAACATGATGTTGTCGTAGGAAATCGACGGGGACGATTGAATTTCCTGACGAATCACCGTTAATTCCTCCATCAGGCGCTCAAGCTCACCCGCAGCCAAGTAATTGAGAATCCGCCTCTCGCTATCCGCGGGATAAAGATAATGCTTGCCGCGCCCACATTCATCCTCCTCGCTCCAGAAGGAGATCCCGCCGCCACCGCTCACCATACGCTGCTTGATGACTTCCATCGCCTCCGCTGCCCGATCCTGAAGCTCGGAGCAGCTCTCCGTCCGGCTGCTAACGCCTACGGTCACGGAATGACCCAGCAAATTGCCTGCATACTGGCTAAGCGTCCCCAGCGCTTCCTTCATCCCTTCGTATCCGCCATCCGCTTCTCCTTCTCCGAAATTGACCACCACGGCGAAGCATCCCTCGCCTTGATAAACGCACCGCGCCGATATCCCTGGTGGAAACACAGTTTCGCTATGGGTGACGATCAGATACCGGTGATAGCTGCGGGTTTCCGGGTTCGTCGCGTCCACATAGCTTCGGTACCGGTCAATCGAGAGAACGGCCACCAGGTAATAAGCTTCGGGAAACATCTCTTCGACGTGTTGCACCTCTTCCCCTCGCAGCAAACGGTGAACCGCCAGACTGCGGGCATCCTGCTCCCGTTCCCGCAGAAGCTTATAGAGCTGCTCCTCTTCCTCTTGCATCCGGTTGAAAACCGAGTTGAGGAAGGCCAGTTCATTTTTGTCCGATACCCCCCGGCTGCCGCGGGATCTTACGGTCCTCACCAATTCGCGCAGCGGCTTGGACAGCCAAGTCGCGAGAAACACCGTCAGCACTGAGCCGGCAAATATAACGACAGCCGTCAGCCAAACGATATTGTGCTGCAGCTTATTCGTTTTGGTCATCAGCGCGTCCATGGAATAGACGTTAACATTCCACCAGTCAAACAGCTTGGAATGGGACCACGTATATAACAGCCGCTCCCCGTCCAGCTCATGGAAGGCATACCCTTCCTCCGCTTTGCTCTCCAGAATCTTCTGAATATAAGGTTGATTGCGCCCATCGGTAAGCAGCAGTGACTTATCGTTATGCGATAGGATCGTCCCGTCCGCGTCCAGCAGCATATAACCTTGCTCCCCAGGTTCAGTGGACTGTAAATACGTCCCAATCTGGCTTTCCCGCAAGTTGACTACGATGGTGCCGCGGGTTGTCGTGGACAAGCGGCTGAGCGGCAAGACATAAGATACAACGGTCTCCCCAGTGGCCAGCTTGCGCGGGAACCATACGCCGCTAATCCCTCGGCGCCCGGCCAACGCTTCATCCAGCCAGTCTATCGATTCATAGCGGTCCAGTGTTGTGATGCCCTTGTCGGTTGAGATCACATAATTCGCGTCACTCAGGTAGAAATAAGAGGAATACACCCCGTTCACCCGATGATTCAAATTCACCAGTTCCCGGAGCACGACCAGGGCTTGGCTGACATGTTGATAGTTCTCCTGCAGCTGAGCATAAGTTTCGAACGAACGAATGCGGTCAAATACCCGGTTCGCAGTCAGACGGACCGTATCTTGCGCCAGATTATTTAAGGCCGTTTCATTGAGCCTTCGGTTCGCATCCAGCCCCGCCAGGGAAGATTCTGCAATCGCCTTTTCTGAGTACCGCAAAATCTGCGTACCGCTGTACAACGTCAGAATGATCGCAGGAACCGCCATGACGCAGAACAGGATGATTCCCAACTGAAGCATCATCGGAATCCGTTTCATCTTCCCCTTCATCCCCTCCGAAATGGTCTTTTCCGCAGCAGACTTCTGGGCCAAGGAAATAAAGCGCTTTCATCGCACACTTGGATAAATTATACAACATCGGTGCTCTTAGGGTCTATTTCTATCATCTAAAATCTAATCATTCTCCAAAAAATTAAAAGCCCGCACCCTATAGGTACGAGCCTGATGAATCGGATTTTCACTCGCCGTCCGTGGGGAGGTCGGCTCCTGCGAACCGGGCGTTGCCGGCCACTAACTTGTCTCGATACTCCTGCGGAGACACGCCCTCCAGTTCTTTGAAGACGCGGGAGAAATGACGGGTGTTCTCGAACCCGACGGCATTGCTGATTTCCGACAGCTTCAGCCAACCCTTTCCGAGCAGTTCCTTCGCTTTGCGGATTCTTACTTTTTTCAAGTAGGTCACAAAGCTTTCGCCAGTATACGCCTTAAACGCCTCGCTGAAATAGGAGTAATTCAGGGATACATGGTTGCTGACGATCGCCATGTTCAGTTGCCGGTCGTAATGGCTCTCGATATACGCCACCGCTTCTTTCATATCTCCGTGCTCACTATGAGCGGATCGGATCTCCTTAATGTATTCGTCGAGGTCTGACAACAGCTGCTCCAGCGACCGGAAGTAGTCGTGAAAATGGCAGAAGTTCGACATGTCTCCCACTTTGCGATACAGCTTCAGCACGTCGACGGAGGCTTCGCCGTACACGCGGAACACTTCGTCCAGCACCTCCTCATTCATATGCCGGCTGACCGCTTCCAGGTATGACATATCGATCTCAGGCAACTGGTCAACCCGAAAAATCTCATGGAGGAGCGCTCCTATCTCCTTCTCCCGGTTCGTGCCCAGGATATTGCCCAGCTTACGGATGGCCTCCCTCGGCACGGGATAAGACAACCGCTTCATCTGCAAGTCCTCATACCAGATCAATCGAGTCTTCGGATAAATAAAGGTGTATTTCAGCGATTCGCACGCCTGGTGGTAGCACAACGGCAGATCCGTGAGCCGGCTCCCCTCCTGGCTGACACCGATCAACATCCCGTCAAGCTCACGTTCCGCCGCCAGGAGCGACAAATCCTCAAACTTGCTGCGCGGCCCCCCGACAAGGATCATTCGCCCTTCAAGATCCAGCAGGGAAGCGCTAAGTACGCCGTCCACGCTTTCAAACATATGCTGCGCGAGCGACTTCAAATCCTCTTTCTTCATCCGGCTTCCGTCCACGTTCTTGTACGTCAACGCCGCAACCGAAAAGGGGAAGGTATATTGATCGAAACCGATTTCGGAACTCCAGACGCCAAGATCCTCCGCGGCCAATTCCCGTTGCAGCAGAAGCTCCTGCAGGCGAACGGACTGAACCTGCATCCGGTAGTTCTCCGTAGCGGCCAATTGCTCCGCCAATTGGGAGCGCTTCGCCAGATTGTCCTGGCATTTGCGCAGCGCGGAAAACAGTTCATCGCGGCGGATCGGCTTCAACAGATAGTCGACAGCCTGGTACCGGATCGCCGCCTTGGCATATCTAAAGTCCTCGTAACCGCTGAGGATAATGATCTGAGGCCGACCGGCTTGCTCGGCCGGCTGCGGTCCTTCTGACACATTCTCGATCAGCGCAATCCCATCCATCACGGGCATCCGAATATCCGTTATGATAATGTCCGCGCCGTGGGCCCGGTACAATTCAAGGGCTTCCGCCCCTTGAGCTGCCGTGGTCAGTTCGTATTGGTCCGGGAATTCGCGTTCAATCATGGTTTTTAGTCCGAGCCGGATATTTTTCTCGTCATCCACGATCAGTAGTTTTATCATCTGTGCCACCCCTCCCTGTTAACAGCACCTTCGGCATAATCATCACTACCTCCGTGTACTGTCCTTGATCGCTGAAAACCTTCAGGCCGTATTGTTTACCATAATATAACCGAATGCGCTCTTGAACATTGCGAAGGCCAATCCCGTATTGGTTTGGCGACTTCGGCGCAAAATTCCCCGGAACCTTATCCGTAAGCCCCACCTTATCCAATTCCAGGTTCAGTTCGGACAGCGAAGCTTCGTCGACCCCTCTACCGTTGTCTGTGACAACGATTCGGATGTCGCTTTGCGGCAATTCCTGCACCTGAATCGAGATGTTCCGCGGCCCCGTCTCATCCCCTGCCCAAGCGTGCTTCACCGCATTTTCGACGATTGGTTGAAGCGACATTTTAAGCATCTCCATATCCAGGAGATCACTCGGAATATCCAGCCGCAGCTCGATCGGTTCATCAAACCGGATATTCATCACATCGATATAATTTTCGATGTGGCGAAGCTCATCCCGCAGCTTGACGTACTCCCCGGACCATTTGAAATTGTACCGCATCATGCCTCCGAGAGAAGTCAGCGCATCCGAGATTTGTCTTTGATTTTCGATCTCGGCCAGCATTTTAATGTTCTCTAACGTATTATACAAAAAATGGGCATCAATCTGATTGTGAAGCGTACGCAGCTCCGCTTCTTTCGTGAGCGCTTCTTTGTATACGGCTTGAGCCACCAGCGTATTAATGGTGTTCATCAGCTTGGAAAAATGATGCGCCAACTCCCCAACCTCGCCGCCGCCGCGGATCGTGATGCCGCTGTAGGCCTCACCGCGCCGGACTTTCTTCATCTCTTCGGTCAGCACGCGGAGATTCTTCAGGATAAACGCATTGAGGATATAAGCAATGACCGTTACCAACGTAATAAATCCGATATTGGCGCCAATCAAAATATTTCGCATATGTGAAATTTCTTTAAACACGCCGTCCATCGAGACGACATTCACCAAATCCGCGTTGATTCGCTCGATGGGCTTGTGCAGCAGCAGAAATGATTTTCCGTTCTCTTTATAGTCAATATTCCATTCGCCCGTTTCTTGATAATTCATAAGACGCTCCCGGATCGCCTGCTCCAACCCCGGATTCGCTTGGAGATAGGAGCCCTGAGCGCGGGTAAATATTTGAGCTTTGTTGTCCATCAGCACCATTTGCGAGTCACTATTCGGAGCCGCCGCGTAAGTTCTTGGACTGAACTTTTCGAGCAGCATATCCACCTGCACCATTCCGACATGATGATTTGCCGGAATGCTCATTTCCCGCAGCAGCGACACTTTGGGCGTTGGGGCGGGGGTCTGCCCTTGGTACCGTTCCATGATGTCTGGATCATTGTGCAAAAACGACCAAGACTCCATGCCCTTTAATTCCTTCGCTTCTTGATACCACGGCTCATCCGCTACCCGGTTCTCCCGGAAAAAGATCGGCCAAATTTCGGTTACGTTGCTGCTTGAGAACAGGCGCAAATGCTCCACATTCGGGTTGTAATATTGAATGCGTGTTAGGCTTTTAAAGCTGTGGTTACTGAAATTCACCAGTTCCTCGGTGCCGGGCTCGGTGGTATTCGCTAGATAATCTCGAACTTCGATATCATCATAGGCGACCTGCACCGCCCGTACCATCGATTCAATCTGCGTCTCGATATGCTGGATTTCCATCTCCAGCAACGAGTTGTTCTTGTCCTCGGCATCCCGGATATACATATTGTTGATCAATCCATAGGAATAATAGGACACCAGCGCGCTGGGTCCCAAGATGATAAAGATATACGAAGCGAGCAGGCGGCTCTGAAGTGAGCGGCGCCCAAACCAATACTTAAATGACTCCCACCATGCTGTCCAAGGTTTGCTTCTTCCCATATGCCGAGCGACTCCTTTGAATAAAAGCCCAAAAGCCCGCGAAATGCGGGCATTTTTGGGGCATTAACGATTATTGCATGCCAAGTTTTTTCTTGTTCTCTTCATACTTAGTTTGCTGGAACGCTTGGACTTTGGCAAGCCCCAGATCTTCTTGCTTCTTGATGTAATCCGCCCAGATCTTATCGAATTCAGCCTCGGACGATGCCATCAACAGCTTCGGCAATGTTTTGCCGCGAAGATCCTTGATTTTGCTGAGGATGATGCCTTCTTCCGAGTTTGCCAGCGGATCAAGCAGGTCGAACTCGGATACGCTTATCGTTTTACCGCGAGTCCAGTCTTCCAATTGTTTGTACGGTTCTACCGATTCAGGCTGCCATTGTTGGATAATGTTCGTATCTTGCATCATCCAGAACGTGAAGGAGGAGCCATATTGCTTATCGAAAGCGGAACGATCCTTGTTCATGAGATCGAAGACTTCCGGTTTGAATTGATCTTTCCCGTCAATGGTATCGTAGCTGACGCCTTTTTCACCCAGATACAGGTCTTTCTGTCCTTCCTCACTCATCAGGTACGTCAGGAATTTGATCGCGCGAGCTTTATCCTTCACATCCTTAGAGATCAGGGTGACTGTCCAGCCGGAGATCGAAGGGCCGTTTAATGTAGGCGGATCCAGTTTGGAGTTAGCCGGACCGTCCACGGCGATGTAAATCTTGTTTGGATCTTGTTGATACAAGGTACCTTGTTGAGCTGCAAAATCGGTGCGTTGATACAGCATTGCGAAGTAACGGCCTTGCGCAATTTTTTCTTCCATTTGAGCGCGTTTGTCGATGAAGATGTCCTTCGCCAACAAGCCTTCTTCGTTGGCTTTACGCAGCGTTTTCAACCAAGTAATATATTCCGGATCCGTTTCGCGGTTGTACAGCTTGCCGTCTTTCTCTCTCGGAATCGCCAGGAAGTTCTGCAAATATCCTTCCAGGGAGTCGTTGCCGGAAGCCGTGAACTCATGCAAGCCAAGCGGAATCAGCGGCTGGCCATTCACTTCAGGGAATTTCTCTTGAGCCGCTTTCAGAGCGGCGATGAAGCCTTCCGGAGTCCGCATGTCCGGGCTGCCGATCGCTTCATAGATATCTTTACGTACGACAAACGTTTGGTTGGATACATATTTGTCGCCGTATTTCTCATAGTCTTTCGGAGACGAGGAAGAGTTCGGATAACCGTATACGTTCCCGTCTGGCTGCGTGTACCAGCCCAGTTTATCCGGGTCGGCCACCTTGAAGAAGTAAGGATCGTATTGTTCAGCCAATTTGTTCAGTGGCTCCACAAGTCCGCCCTCGATCATTTTCTTCACGCCGTCTTCCCACCAGCCCAGCGTAATGAAATCAGGCAGCTTGCCGGAAGCGATCAGCGTGTTCAGCTTCTCGTTCTCATTCCCGGCAGGGACGATGAAGTTGATGTTAACCCCGGTTTTCTTCGTGACGTATTGGGAGGTTGGATCAACGCCCCATTTATTCGGGAACCAAGCAAAGTTCAGGTACCAATCGAAGGTGATGGGGGACGTATCGGATTTCCATCCCGGTTCGTCTGCCGATGGTGTTGCAGCCGGATCGGTGGTGTCCTGCGTGCTGGTATTGTTGCTGTTAGTAGCAGCGTTGTTAGCGCTTTCTTTGCTGTTATTGCTGTTGCCTCCGCAAGCAGCCAGGGACAGGACCATGATGGCCGCCATCAGCAGCATCATCACTTTTTTGGACTTTCTTTTCATGCCCATGCTTTTTACCCCTTTTCTCATTTGATGTGATTCCATTTATGTGCAACTCCAGAGCCGCCGTAATGCGGCACGGAGGAGTTACCAACTGTGAGATGGCGAATTCGCCAAAGACGGTCTCTTAACCTTTGATCGAACCAATCATCATCCCTTTAACGAAGTAGCGTTGCAGGAACGGATAGGCAAATACGATTGGCAAGGTTGTCACGACCATTGTCGCCAACTTGATCGATTGGGAAGTGACCGTTTTGGTTATCGCACTGCCCTGCACCGCTGTCGTCATGATATTGGAGCTGGACTGGGCCACAACCCGGTACAGGAATGTCTGAATCGGCTGCAGGTTCTCGTTGTTGACATAGATGATCCCCGTAAAATAGTCATTCCACTGATACACCCCGTGGAACAAGGCGATGGTGGCGAGAACAGGCAGCGATACCGGCAGCACGACCCGCAGGAAGACGGTCCAATCATTCGCTCCGTCGATCCGGGCTGCTTCCTCCAGGCCATCGGGAATCTCCCGGAAGAAGGTCATGAAGATGATCAAGTCGAAGAAGCTGAACAACACGGGAATGATATAAACGATAAACTTATCGAGCATATGCAGATCGCGAATGAGCAGGAAGGTTGGAATCAGCCCTCCGGAGAAGATCATCGTGATCGTTCCCATCAAGATATAGAACTTTCCTGCAATCAGGTCTCTGCGAGAGAAAGCGTACGCGACCATCGCGGTAAAGAAGACGTGTGCTATAACCCCAATGACGGTCTTGGCAACCGTGAGTCCCATCGCCGTCATGATGCCGGGATTATCAAAGACCGCTTCGAAGTTCTCAAAGCTGAACTTCCGCGGCCACCAATAAATGCCGCCAAGCATCGCGTCCTTCCCGTCGTTAAAAGCGTTCACCAACACGTACCAAATCGGATATAGCGTGACAAAACATACGACGAGCATGACCAAATTGTTAACTGTATCGAAAACGACATCGCCTTTGGTTCTGCGGCGTAATGAAAACATAAGCAGGTCCCCCTTGGCCTAAAACAACGAAGTGTCGTTGAGTTTTTTGGTTACTTGGTTCGCAATCAGCAGCAGGGCAAGTGCAATCACAGATTTGAACAAATTGATTGCTGTTGAGTACGAATAACGGCCAGAGGATATCCCCGTGTAATAGACATAATAATCGATTACATTACTTGCACTATCGTTCAGTGAGTTACGCAACACCAGAATTTGATCAAAGTTGGAGTTCAGCACACCGCTGACAGCCAGGATGAACAAAATACTGATGGTCGCTTTGATAGCTGGAAGCGTCACATACCACATTTGCTGAAAACGCCCAGCTCCGTCAATGGTTGCCGCTTCGTACATCTCGGGCGAAATGCTCGTAATGGCCGCCAAATAGATAATTGCTGACCATCCCAGCTCCTTCCAGACATCCGAGGTGATGACGATCGTCCAGAAGTACTTCGGCTCCGCCAAGAAGGAGATCGGCTTATCGATAATATGCAAAGCCATAAAGATCTCGTTAATAATCCCTACATCCGACAACCAGGTTGCCAGGATCCCGCCGAGCACAACCCAAGACAGGAAGTGAGGCAGGTAGGAGATCGTTTGGATCGCTTTCTTGTACCGGAGCGAGCGAACTTCGTTCAGGAACAAGGCGAAGATAATCGGCAACGGAAAAGTGAGCAGCTTCAGGAAACTGATCCCCAGCGTATTTTTGATCACATAGCCGAAATTTTCATCGGACAGAAACTCTTTGAAATGTTCCAAACCGACCCATGGAGCTTCTGCAATCGTTCGAATAATGTCGTAGTCCTTAAAAGCGATAATGACACCGTACATTGGAATATAGTTGAAGATGATCATCCAAGCGATGCCGAGCAAAGCCATAATTTGAATATGCCTTTGCGAGTAAAGTTTCTTCAGCCATTTCCGCCTTGACGAGGGCGGCGTTTCTATCTCTTGCATGGCTGCGGGTTGCGTCGACGGCTGCATATCCATCCCCTCTGACCTCCAAGCTGTTCTAGTCTATTAATGTAAGCACTTTCACCTATCTGTATCTATTGTACTTGGGATCGGATCGTAGGGATATGCTCCAGATTTCGTCTCGGTGTATTCGTTTTTCGGCTAAAAATGAAAACCCGTACTTTTCGGTACGGGTTTTCAATGCTTACTTAATAATCAGCTCTTTTGGCTGAACATCGTACGGCTCTCTTTTCCCTAGAAGCACGTCCAGCAATCCCTCATGGGTGGCCTTGATTTCCTGCACAAAAGCTTCATAGGGCCGGTGGCAGACATCCACGATCCCGATTTGGTAGTTCTCCCCGTCGAATCGGCCAAGCGTCGCTTGATCATTCAGAATAAAATAATGCGTACCGACCAAATGCTTCTGACTCGCCGCAAACTCCGTGTAATACCGGTAGGCTTTGCCGCGATCCGCCTGGGTATAGACGCCCTTCAAGCCGGGGCTTAGCAGCCCGACGTCCGGGGCCCCAAAGTGGAACTCCCCGATCATCACCGGCTTCCCGGTCTGTTCATAAATGTACCTGATATCCGCCTCATCCGGTCTGAACTTGTAGCAGTTATAGGTATAAACATCAAAATATTCGCTCCCTTCCAGCACCAGCTCCGACGATATCCAGGCGTACCGGATGCCGAGGTTCAAATGATTCGGGTCTACCCGCTTTAAAGCTTCAGCTGGAACTCGAATAAACTCATGCGCCATCCTGCGGGAAAATTCCAATAGATCCGCATCGGCCGCATCAGTAAATTGATCATAATGAAGTTGCCGGACCCCGCCGAAATCGGCGAGCTCCATCGCCCATGCCTCGCTCAGCGCCTGGGGATCTTCTTGATATTTGTGCTCAAGGTAATGAATCAGCTCCTCCTTGCTGGCAAAAGCATGCGCGCTGCGAAACATTTCCCGCGCCAGGTTCACCCGGTCCCCAAACGCCCAATGCGGTTCGTTGGACATAAAATATCCGATCAGGCAGCGATCTTCCTTAAACGGTTTCAGCTGCGCGGCATACCGCTCCGAGGCCTCCCGGTATTCCTCGCTGAACACATCCGGGAAATCCCGGTACACGGGCACTTCTGTCATCGGAAACTCGGCCAGCGGGATTACATAGGGCAGCTTCGCCCATTGGGCAAAGTTCAGATCCGACCAGTTTCCGATCGTATTAAATCCCCAATCGATTAGCCGGGAGCGGGTCATTTGGCTCCAAGCCTCATCATAATTCTCGCCGAAGGCCCGAATCAAATTGCTGACGGCATAACTATAATATCGCTCCCCCTTCCGCCCCCCTCTCGTTTCGAACGCAGGGCGGAAAGGCCCCTCCTCATCCGGGAGCCACTCGAAACAAGGCTCGATACCGTCGATCCGTCCCGTTTCCCCGGGAGCGACTACATCCAGCCCTTTGCTGTAAAAAGCATACCCGTCCGGGTCCACCAGCCAAGATCTGCCGTCATGCTGCACCACCCGAAAGTATCCCGTCGGTTCAAAGGAAATGGATTTGTACCCTCCGTACACACTATATTCCGGTCCAAAATCCGCTGCCGGACCGGCTTCGGCTTCCTTCCGCAAATATTGAACCAATTCGTCCGCCGAACCCGTTTTGCCGCTCCAGTCCTTCATCTTCAGCTGTCCCAGCTCATCGACGATCGGTTCCACTTCTGCTCCTAGGCTGCAATCGGGCTTCTCGTCCGCCAGATACAAATCATGCAAGATCAAGGAACGATTCGTATAGAAGGGCAGAAAAATCATCTCGAAATGCTGGGCTTGCTCCGGCTCCAAGGCGGCTCCCTGCAGGAACGACTTCAGTTTGCCTGGCGTTCGTTCCAGATAGATGCTTTGGGCATCTAGATGTACGAGATCAAAATAAGTACGAATCCGAATTTGGGGCAAGAAGCCGGTCATGCAATACAAATCCGGCACACCCTGCTCCGAACCGGGGTCACGCTTGGAGAATCCCAGCACCATTTGAAACTCCGTGATCGATTGAACCGTCAGCTCCATCACCAGGTACTGGCCTTTCTTGAACCGCAGGCCGGCAAAATGGAGTCTTCCCCCATCGGGGGAGATTTCGATGACACGCCCGCCTTCTGGAAGCGATTTCAATTTAATGCCGCCGCTTACGTTCACCTGTGTAGGTCTCATGTCTACAGTCGCTCCTTCGGAATGGTCAATTCTTAGAAATTATACGACATTCCGAAGCGCTTCCTGCGATTTTCCGAAATTGCGTAACCTCTTCCGAAATTAGGAGACCTCTTTCATAAAGAAAACAAGTGAACGATCCAGTTCATCATGGAACGGGATCGTTCGCCTGCCAATGGCATAGAGATTGCTGCCGAAATCAACATGGCCAAAGCATCCGGCTCCAAAGTACTTGTAAGGAATGTCGATTTAAGCTCCGGCACCAGCTCGGCGTAATCTGCCATCATTCGATGGTAGCGAACTCAGCGGACCGATGCAACGATGATCATGACCTTCTCCCCTTCCGAAACTCCCGAGGGCCGGACCGAGTATGTCCCCACGGCTGCTGGAACAATGGCAGTTTCGGCATAATGAACATCGAAAGGAGGAAAAGCATCGGTTTTGCTGTAGATCGTAATTTGCCCTCCTTCAACTAGGTTCAGCACCTGTACGCTGTCCTTGCAGGCGATCTCTACCTCCTGCGAAAAGGTGTAACGGAAGGTCTCGATAAATTGCCGCACATGCAGGCCGGTTCGCTCCACTTTAAGGTGTTCGTTTTCCTCCAGCACTTTCCCCTGTTGAATGAGATTCTCCTTGACCCAAGCGGTGTCCCAATCCCATTGGATATTCTTTAACCCATGCTCCAAATGGGTAGGACGAGGGAGACCATCCAAGCCTACACGTCCCCAATCCCAAAGCTTAAAGGTAAAAATATAAGGGGTCGCGCTAATCTCCAGCACCATCGTGTCCTTGCCTGAGCAGTGGATCGTACCTGCAGGAATAAGCAAATGATCATGCTTTTTGACCGGGATTTTGTTGACATACTCCTCTGCCGGAAAGGGCGCCTCTCCACTTTTCGCGCGGTACAGATCGCTCGCCATGCGTTCGCTGTCCACATTTTCTTTGAGTCCCAAATATACGTAAGCCTCTCCGTTTTCAGCTGCATCCAAAATATAATAGCTCTCATCTTGGGTATAGTGCATGCCAAAGGTCTGTTGGATGTATTCGGTCAGCGGATGTACCTGAAGAGACAAGTTCCCGCCCCCCATTGTGTCCAGCAAATCAAAGCGGATCGGGAATTCCGCCCCGAATCGGGCGTGTACTCGCTCACCCAGCAAAGGACGGGGGCAGAACAGCACCAGGTCCATCGCCGGAATCTCCAAGGTGACCTGCCCGAAGCGAAACTGAAGGCTATTCTCTTCGGGTACCCCGTCAAAACTCCAGGCATAGTTCGGCGGTCCGTCGGGGAGGCCAAAATTCTCCCGCATCCACTGCCCGCCCCATACCCCCGGATCAAAATATGGCTTTAGACGGAACGGTCGCGAAGCCGCCGATTGAAGAGCGGCACGAAAGGCGTTCCCGGTAACCATGTTGGGCTGCCCCGGCGTGGTGGTTTCTATCAGATAGTCCAAACTTCCCAGCAACTTGGCTTTATGCCGGTCCGCCATGCGCCATTCGACAAAGAAGCCGCGTTTGTATTTTTCCAGAATGGGCGCATCGGGATTGTCGGCTAGCCAGTTCGTCATTCCCCGGCGATAGCGCAACTGGATTTCCCAACGGGGCAAATCGAGGTATACGAGCAAATCTCCTTTGGTGACGAGCGACGCGCCGGTTCCATAGAGAAAGATTGGCCCATCGGATCGTTCAATTTCTGTCCGCAATGCATCCAGAGAGGCGGGGTCAAAGCAATAATCCAACTTGCCGTAAAACATCACACCAAAAACCGGATCCGGCGGAAGGCTGGGGGCAAAGAGCTGTTCTAGCTGCTCCTGCGGCAACAGGCAGGTTTCGCAGTCCACCATCCGCGCTGGAGACAAAAGCGCCAGCTCCCTAGCCACTTCTTCTTTGTCCGTGCCTGGATAACAATCAAAAACGAATATACGGCATTGATCCATTTGCCGCCTCAGCTCTTCCCGGATGGCTTCCCATCCCGAAAAAGCATGGTCATCCCAGCCCGGGATGTCCAATACCGGCTCCAAGTCATAATTGCGGTATTTCGTGTTGTTCATATCTAAGTGCTCCTCAACGATTAGATGTAGAATGCGAGCAAGCCCTCGTTATAAGCCTCGCAAAGGCGCATCGCTGCTTCGGTTGTCTGTTTTTCCTGGCTGGACAGTGTAAAAGCAAATTCATAAAAGCCGCCCAAGTCAACCTTGAAGTTGGTCTCCCAGTAGTTGTTCATGACCCAGGCAAAGGTTTCCCCTCGGTTCAGCTCCCAATTGTTGCCGTCGCATAGCTGGATCGGTTTTGCTTCCAGGGGGCCAAACGTCAGCAAAGGCGTGTCTTTGACAGCGACCAGAACCTGCCGTTCGCCAGCTTCCATCACCAATCCGTTTTGGATCAGATAGAATTCCATATTACTGCCGGGCAGCTGATCAATGCCCGGACGAAGGATGCAGCCGGTTTTGTCCACATACTTCACCTCATCGTCGCCCGCCGTAAATGGCAGTGACACATAAAGGTTTTCCGGCTCCCACACGCTATCCTTGTGGATGCGCACCATCGCTTCGATTTTATTGATCTCCCGGTACAGCTTCAGGAACACCTTGTAGAACCGCGTGCCCTCCAGGCTGTAGTCGAGCTGCAGCGAGACAAACAACGGCCCGCTCTCAACAATTTGGATATCGGTCAGGTGAGCTTCATACCGTCTCGTTGCCGGGGATTTACGGTTGCGTCCCATTCGCCGGCGTTCCTCCGTCGGGGAGGTGCGGATATCGGTCACCTCGTAGATTCCGCTAAACGGGGCGTAGATCGCGTCCTGCCGGACCAGATTTTTTCCGGTCTTCCGATCGATGATCGAGGTAATCCCCCGCTTTTGATCAAACTCCACCCGGTAGAACGCCGTCTCCACGCAGGCCACATCCTCGCGCAACACCCCAGGCTGCAGCACATCTTCAACCCCCTCCGCGCCAATATGGGCATGGCTCTGGGAGGTGCCATTCGGATAGCGACCAGTCGCACGAACCCCGACGTTGCGTTCCTCCTTGGGCTGCACCTTAAGAGGGATTTCGATTTCGTAGGCCCGGGCGATACGCTTCACCTGATGCGGGATCACCTCATTTGTTGCCAAATCAAACACTTCGATGGGAACATCCAGGCTGTAGTTCAACCCATCAACATACTCCCAAAACTCGATATAGATTTTGGCGGTCGTCTCCAGCGGAATGTCGTGGGGATTGATAATTCGATAGTGCTGCGGCCGGTCTTGCCGGATGGCCACCTCCCCTTTTTTCGCTAAAATCCGGTCCAGATTATCCGCTACCTCAGTGTTGCCATTGATCGCGTAAGCAGATTTTTTGTGCTCCAGTTCCCCAACCAGAGTTTCCCAAGGTTCCGACACGGAGGAGGAATAACCCCAGGTGTGCTCGCTGTAGAGGATCAGATTTTCCGCCGCTTTCTGCATCAACCCCGCATCCCCCAGAGTGGAATCGGGATCCAGCTTTTTGCAGAGATCGTACTTGCGTTGCCCCTCCCGATACACCTTGACAACCGCCGGTGTGGAGCCCACGCCATCCGCCCACCAATCGTTCCAATCCCCCTGGTACACCGGAATGTCCTTCCATTCTGCTTCCAGACGATCGAAAAATTGGTCCAGAGTAACCATCCGTACTTCCAAGGTTCCGGCGTACTTCCGGTTCAGCAAGTCAACCCGTTCGGCAATCTTGACGTTTGGCGGGGCATTGTCCGTGATCGCGCCCGAAACCATGAAGGGCACAAAATCGCCTGGATACCCCTCGGCCTCCAGATTTTGCAGATAGCGCTCCAGCCGTTCATCGAGAATGGCTAACTCCGTTTGCTCCGTATCCTCGGGGCTGGTCGTAAAGAGCTGATTGCCTCTCATTTTCTTGCTGATTTCATCGAAAATCATATAAGTCGAAGCTGCGTGCGGCGAAAAGCAAAGCTCATTTCCAAAGTGGTAATGCTCTCCGTTCCAAACCAGCACCTTCTTCCCAGACGGCCCTTGCCAGTAGAACGGGGTCTGTTTTTTATAAAGAGGGAACATTCCGTGATGGGGATGCAGACAGGAAAACAGGCGTTCCACGCCGCACTCCTGCAGCACATCCGCATATCCCCAGGCAAACCCGTTGATATCGGCGCTCATTCCGCTGCGGATGGGATAACCGATCTGCTCGCCATACTTCTTCGCTTGAATCGTACAATCGTAGAGAATATCTCGACTAACCAGCTCGGTTAAATTTAAATAGTTGCCTGAAAGGCCAATCCGTCCTTCCCGCACATATTTTTCAAAGTCCGTAATATAGTCCGAAGGCGCATGGTCATAGAAGTTTTTGACCTGCCAATGGTTTTCACACTGCCACACAAAGCCTTGGCGAGCTTCATTGCCGGTGCGATCAATCTCTCTCAGAATATCCACGGCCTGTTTAATAAAATCGCAATGATAATGGATAATTTTATCCTGCCGCTCGGTGTAGCCAATATCGGTGTGTGAGTGATGAATGAGGAAGACTTTCCATTTTTTCGATAGTTTCATAAAGCCACTCCGTTCATTTAGGATTACTTGCTCTGGTAAGCATAGCCAGCCTCAAAATGTTTGTTCAGCAAGAAAAATAACAGCAGCGTAGGAATCGATGCTACCACGCAGGCCATAAGAATCACCGGTACATTCGCTTTGTCCATTAATGAAATCGCAGCCATCACTGGACGAATCTCCCGGGATTTCGTGAAGGTCAGACCAAACATGAGCTCATTCCACACCCAATTGAACTGGGTAAGGAAGATAACAGCCAACGGGGCGGTAGACATGGGGACAAAGATATGCCCTAAAATTTGCAGGCTGTTGCAACCATCGATTTTTGCCGATTCACAAATTTCCTTCGATATGCCAAGAAAATAATTCCGGAGCACAAACATGCAGAAAGGCACGCAGATTGCCGTATAGAACAAAATCATCCCCAATTGGGTATCGTACAGCTTGGTGGCCGTCAGTCCCTTGTAAACCGGAATCAAATAGATCTGGAACGGGAAGATCGTTCCACTGTAGATAAATAGGAACCAGAACATCGGCCGTTTGATCTTGAGATGGGAAATGGCATAGGCGGCCAGGATGGCGATGAGGACGGCTGCCCCCGCCGAAACAGAAGCATATAGGAGACTGTTGACCATCCCCTTCACCATGCCGAAGGCGCCGGCAATTCCCTTTAGATTTTCGGCCAGGCTTATTCCCTTCGGCAGATCCCAGAAGTTCCCCAGATTATATTCCTGCTTCTTCTTGAACATCCCGATGATGGCGAACAAAGCCGGGAATATCCAAAAAATCGATAGAATGATCAGCACCGAATTTACGGCGATTCTTCCTTGGCTTACTTTTTTCATAGGATGGGCTCTCCTTTCACGCTTCCTCAGGCCGTCCGGTCGGTGTCTCCGAAGGAGTTGCGGATATTAAAATAGGAGACGATCAAGATCATGATGGTGAGCACCACAGCCACTGCCGCACCGACACCGAATTTACCGTGGATAAAGGACTCCTGATACATCGTCAACGCCAAGGTTTCGGAAGTTCGGTAAGGCCCGCCTTTTGTCATGACCCAGATCGAGTCAAACACCTTAAAGCTGTTCACCAAAGACATCAGCAACACCACCATCGTGGTAGGCTGGAGAAGCGGGAAAATCACCTTGGTGTAAAGCTGAATCGTCCGCGCGCCTTCGATCTTGGCAGCCTCAATAGGGGAAGCGGGAATGGTGGTCAGCCCGGTAATGAATAGAATGGTGTTCAAGCCAACGCCCTGCCACGTTCCCATCAAAATCATGATGAAGGTATTGACATAAGGGATGGCTAGCCAATCGCGAACCCAGCTCTTAAATCCCAGTAAGCCAAACAGCTGAGGAATGCCGTATTTCGAGAGAATGGCCACCATGATAATGCCCCCGATGGTGCTCGACAGTGCCGTGGGATAGTAGAAAATATTTTTAAACCCGCCAACCCAGGAACTGTTCTTAATAAAAACGGCCAACAGCAGCGGCAGCGCTAAGGTAAACACAAGGGAAAACACAACCCAGATGACCGTGTTCATAAAAGAAATTTTGAAGTTCACATCCTGAAACAGATGGCGATAGTTTTCTATGCCCACAAACCGCATAGCGGAAAATCCGTCATATTCATAGAAGCTAAGACGAACTGTGTACACTATGGATGTGGCAAAGAAGACAGCAACCAGCAAAACCGCCGGCAGCAGATAAAGATAATTCGTCCAAGCGAAGCTGCTTTTCTTCAAAGGAACCCCCTCACTCCTTCGTAATTTAACCGAATACTTCATCCGCCTTAGCCTGGATGGTATTCAGCACATCGTCAATATACGCGCCGCTGTACATAAAGCGAGAGAGCTCATCAATGGCCGTATTGCGTAGATCCTCGGGAGTATTTTCATAGAAGCGAAGCAGGAGCTGGTACTTGGAAGAATCTCCGGTCATATCCAAAATGCGCTGAATGGTTTGATTTTCCACGGATATCGTACTAATGTTGGCAATGCCGTGGTCGTTGACCATCACCATTTGGGTACCCGGTTTGTAGAAGCTGCGCAGAGCGGTGAGAGCCTGTTCTTTGGAGGAGCTAGCCTCGGTCACGACAATTGGCGAAGCTTCAAAGAAGATCGTCCCCTTGCCACCCCTCATGCTAGGCAGGATAAAGGCATCAATATGGGTTCCGGGCTCCATGCCGTAATCGTTCTGTAAACCAGTAACGGTTGGGCTATCCTCCAACATCATCGCAACGACGCCTGTCGCAAATTCTTTATGGAGATCGCTGTAGACAATGGGTTCTCCAAAATAACCTTTATTAAACATGTCTCTCCAGATCGCCATTACTTCCTTCACAGCCTCATCCGTATAGGGCTTGGTGCCATTGCAAATATCGATATACAGCTGAGGATCGTAAGCTGCAATTAATTGCTGGAACCAGATGAAGCTAGCCCAGGAGTCGTTCTTCAAGCCAATCGGGGTGACGCCGCTGGCCTTGATCTTCTCGCAGGCCTCTAGAAACTCTTCGAATGTCGTAGGAACTGCCACGCCGGCAGCCTCAAATACTTTCACATTATAGAGTACGGACATGTAGCGGAGACTGTAAGGAGCAGCGTAGACCTTGCCGCCCACCGTGAAAGCTTCCTTAATATCTGCGGAAACACCGTCAGCGATGTAGTGATCCCATTCCGCAGACAGATCTGCCAGCTTGCCGTTTTTGGCCAGCGTTTCCAATTGCGGACCGCTCCACCAGGTGAACAAGCCTGGAGCACCGGGGTCATCGATCGTTTGTTGGATAGAGGTCTGATAGGCGGCTACATCAGGGTAATTGGTGAACTCTATCTCGATCCCCGAATCCTTCTTCCAGGCTTCAGACAAACGAGCCGCTTTTTCCGCATCGCCCAGTTTATCCAGCCAAAACTCTACTTTTCCGCCAGTCTGAGTAGGTGTATTCTCGGATTTAGCTGTATTTCCGGTGTTTCCAGAGGTGTTATCGGAGGCGTTCCCTCCACCACATGCTGCAAGGATTCCCGTCATTAGGAACATGGTAAGAAATAAGGACATCATTTTTTTGCCAGACATCGATTTATCCTCCCCTTGTTTGATCTGTACAATGACCCCGCGGCACGATGTGCATCAAGCGGGTTTGTAGACTAAACGCGTTTGATTCCTTGCTTTACTGCCGTTGCCTGATACCCGTGCAAGTAAGCTGCGCCAATGAGTCCGGCATCATTGTTTAGTTTGGCAATCGTAATTTGTGGCAGCGGAACTTGCTTGCAGTACACCCCCTTTTTTACATGGGCAAGAATGGGCTGCAACAGATAGTCGCCTTCGCTGCTAATTCCACCCCCGATTACAATCATCTCAGGCTGAAACATATTAATGATGTCGATAATCCCCTCTGACACAAAAAAGTAGTATCTGTCCAGCAGCTTTAAGGCTGCGGGATCGTTTTGTCTGGCGGTATCAAAAATGTTCTTCCCGTTAAATTGCCCGGAGCGCCTCTTCACCTCGGCCAGAAGGGAATGCGGAAATTGCGCTGCCATCTCCTCAGCCATACGAACCAGTGCCGTGATGGAGGCGTAGGATTCCCAGCAGCCTCGTCGCCCGCAGGTGCACGACACCCCCCCGGACACGATGACCATATGCCCGATCGCATTTGCCGCCGAATTAAATCCGCTATGAATTCGTCCGCCAAGGATAATCCCCCCGCCAACCCCGGTGCCAAGCGTGACGGTAACCGATGAGCTTGTTCCTTGGGACGCTCCGCAGAGATACTCGCCCAATGCAGCGCAATTGGCATCGTTGTCGATATAGACTTCCTTGGGTACATAGTTCTGCAGCGTTTTTACAAGCGGTACATGCTCCCAGGCAATATTGTTGGAGTAAATCACTTCTCCCTTTTGCTGATCCAAAATTCCCGGGCAGCCAAGGCCAATCGCCTCAACCTCATCGAGTCGGATTCCAGCTAGGTCCAGAACAGAATAAATGGAATCCGCGATATCACGCAGCACCTCCGTATAGGGCCGTCCCCCCCTTGTATCAAAGCTTACTTTTGAAAGAATGGTCTTATCCTCTCCTACCAGCGCACAAGATACCTTCGTGCCGCCAATATCCACTCCTATCCGCATAACAAAATCCATCACTCCATTCGTATCCCCGCAGGTTATAGGCAGATTGCTTGATGAACTCGGTTCCGAAACCTTAAAGAGGCTGCGATTTCATACGGGAATAGCAAATAGTAAATATCTCTTACTAATTGGATTATAAAATCGCTTTCAACGGGATGTCAATACAAAATCAGAAATTTTAAAACATAATATTTTCTTCGTTATAGCGCATATTTTAAAATCCAACCGCAATTAATAATCCACGTTTACTATTTGTCCTCTCGGATGCGATATAAACTGCAGAAGTGTTGAGAAAACTGCTATAGCACGAACCTCACATAACTGTGATATAATACGAGTAATATACTTTGAAATTGTAAAGGAATACCTATTCTTACATATGGAGATGGCATCAATGCGGGGCGTAAATCATCAGAACATGATCGAAACGAATAAGTTTCTCATCTTAAAGACCATTGCCACATGTGGTCCAATATCCAGAATCGAGCTGAGCAAAAAAACTCAGCTAAGCAAAATGACCATCACTTCGCTGATTGCTGATTTTTTGGAGGAGGGAATCGTCCGCGAATGCGGGACTAGCGCTTCAACCTCGGGACGGCGCCCAACCTTGTTGGAAGTCGTCCCCGACAGTTTGCTGACGCTAGGCATCAGCGTAGGCCGGGATTATTTGCAAGTGGGAATTATCAATCTGACCGGCGCGATTGTTCTTCACAATCAGGTTCCGATCGGGCAATTTACGACCGAGGACAGCTTTATCAGCGGCTTGCTGGCCATGTGCGAGGTCATCCTCCAAAATGTCCCCATCGAGAAGGTCTGGGGCATTGGGATTGCGAGTATTGGCCCCATCAATATGACGGAAGGCGTCATCATCGATCCGCCTGATTTTAATATCGACATCATTCATATCGTTCCCCGGTTGAAGGAACGTTGGAATCTTCCCGTTTATATTGAAAACGATATGGCCGTATCCGCCTTGGCGGAGATGTATTATGGAGGCGGGAAGCAGTATAACAACTTCGTGTATGTGGGGGTCACGGCCGGGATCGGCGGAGGAGTGATCCTCAATCAACGCTTGTATAGCGGCACGAATGGATTGGCTTCGATTATTGGTCATATGATTGTGCAAACCGATGGGGAGTTATGCGCATGCGGGCAGCGCGGTTGTCTGGAGGCCATGAGCAGCGTCCGCGCTACCCTCCATTGGGCGCATCAGAATGGCGCGCCGCACGACTTAGATTGGATGCAGCTGCTCATCAAGGCAGAAACTGGCGATGCGATCTGTTCCGCCGCATTGGAGCGAATGAATCATTATCTTCTGAGCGGCCTGATCAACATCGTGAACCTATATGATCCGGAGTGTATTTTTATCGGAGGTGACCTGTGGTTTGCTAAAGACCAACTGTTTCAGCATTTTGAGCAGGAGGTTAATGCCCGCATCATCGCTGCAGGCAACCGCCGTAAGGTCCAGATCGCACGTTCAAAGTTCCCTGGAAATGCGTTTTTTATCGGTAACGCCGCCCTTGTCATGGAAAATAACCTCGAGTACCGTAGAGTCAATAGAAACGGATGATGTTACACCCTCTACCGCTCTCTCATACCGCAAAAAAACGCAAAGCGACGGCTTTGCGTTTTTTGTATATCCCCCCCTTGACTTTCCACTGCGATGGAGAGTTTATAATGGGTTCACGATCATTTCGTTAAGATGAGAAAGGAATATGAGGATGTTCAAGATCAGCGAATTCTCCAAGTTGAGTCAAGTTCCTGTCAAAACGTTACGCTTCTACGATCAGCTTGATTTGCTGAAGCCTGCTTATAAGGACCAGCAAAGCGGCTATCGCTATTATACAAGCGAGCAATTGCTTGTCCTGCATCGGATCTTGGCGTTGAAATGAGAGGGATGTTTCGACTCAAACAAGCAGAAGTGCAGTCCTTGATCGAGTCTGAAGTCAATCGATTAAGACGGATCGAGGCCAGACTGGAACAGATCGAACGAGGCGGAACACCTCATCATGAGATCTTGGTGAAAAAGGTGGAGCCTTTAAGGGTCGTATCCGTGAAAGAAACGACGAGCAGAGCAAACATCCCTTGTTTGTTTGAGGAGATTGTTTTAAGACCAAAGTGCTCCCGGAAGTGACCGTTGCTTCGGTTAAGCATCGGAGCCGTCCGGATACAGATACGCCGGTTAGCGTTGATCTGGGTTCCTGGATTGAGAAAAATGGCTACGAAATCAGTCCGGAACTTCCCAGTGGATCGGCGTGATGAAACAGATTCAGCCTCTGCCCCGACCAGAAGGCATGTCATTAAAAGGGCAGCTACGAATCTTTAATGTTGACCACTGCTAAGGTCGCTATAATGGAAATGCCGTATACTCCTATATCGGAAATGTACTGAATGCAATACCTGTGCAACCAATTTTAAACTAACTCTCAACCCTTCAAAGGAGAAAGTCCATGTTTAAAGAATCTAGAACTATTGTTAAATGGACACTTATCTTTGTTTTTTTCTTATTAGTCATTGCCTGTAGCAAGAACAATGAAGTTTTGAAAGGGATTGTACACACGGTAGATGAAGAGAATAAAAAAATTTTAGTAATTTCACACTTAAAAAAGGAAGACCTGAGCAAGAATTACAAAGAAGTATTGGAATCCAATGAGTATTCTCAAGCCATCTGGGTAAATAAAATTACACCTTCAAAATATAAAAAAGGTGATGAGGTTACAGTGTTCTTTGAAGTAAGTGATGATTCATTTCCAGCACAAGTTACCGCTAAAAAAATTACAAAAGACAAAAATTAGGCAATGGCAGATACAACATCCATTGAATCAAACAATCACAAAAAAGTCCGTGAAGCTGTCGCTTCACGGACGGATTACGAGATTTATTATTTCGCGTACTTATTCCTGATCAAAATAAACGATTTTCCCCGTTTCCGCGGATTGATAGACCGCCTCCAAGATCTGAGACACGATCATCGCTTCCCTTGGTTTCACCAGAGGGTCGGTGTCGTTGACGATGCTGTGAATCCATTGTTTGGCTTCATACTCGAAATCGGTCAACTTCTCCCCGCGGAACAGTTCTCTTGCGTTTGGGTCCACGTCGATTTCATTCACGAACAAGCTTCCGTCTCTTTCGCCGTTGATCCGCAGTTTACGGTTATTAAAGTCCGCCCCGCCCTTCGTGCCGCACAGCAGGTTGCCTCCGCCGTCTGCAATATTCAGGGCCCAGCTCGTTTCAATAATCACCGTAGCCCCATTTTTGAATTTCACGTAGCCAAATGCGGAGTCTTCGACTTCGAACTCATTGGGATCCCAGGAGCCCCATTCGTTTGCGGCATTTTCGGTGTATTTCAGCTTATAGAACACACTGCCGACGACGCTTTCCGGTTCGTAGTTATCCATCAACCAGAGGATCAGATCCAGGGAATGGGTTCCGATATCGATCATCGGACCGCCTCCCTGCTTCTCTTTATCCAAGAACACGCCCCAGGTCGGCACGCCTCTTCTGCGGGTAGCCACCGCTTTGGCAAAATAGATGTCTCCCAGCTCGCCATTTTGGATCATCTTTTTGAGCAGTTGGCTCTTGGCGCTGGATCGGCTCTGGTAACCGACGGTGAGCTTCTTGCCGGTTCGTAAGTGAGCCTCGTACATCGCTTTCGCCTCGGGACCGGTGACGGCCATGGGCTTCTCGCACATGACATGCTTGCCGCTTTCGAGCGCATCGATGGAGATCGAGGCATGAGAACTGTTGGGGGTTAACACATGTACAACCTCGATCTCTTCCATCGCCAGCAGATCCTTGTAATTCGTGAACACCTTGGCATCTGGCGTACCGAATTTTTGCGCGGCGGCCTCAGCTCTTTCCGGGATCAAGTCGCAGAAGGCCACCATCTGTACATTGTCCACCTTCGCTAAACTCGGCATATGCTTGTCATTCGCAATTAATCCGCAACCGATGATCCCAACCTTTACCGTTCTCATCCGTTTCCCCTCCTCCGCGCTATTTGAACTCCACCGTTCGGTTTTCCCTGTGGGCGATATAGGCTGCTTCCAGGAGCTCCGTCAATTTCGTTCCATCTTCCAGTCCGAACGGCATCGGCTTATCCTCAAGCAAGGCATCCGCCCATTGAATGATCGGAAGCGGCTGCGCTGCAGGGAGCTGTGTTGGCGTAATCCATCCGGAGAAGGGGGAATTGAACTTCTTCGAGATGACTTTCACGTTCGAATCCGAGATGATCAACGTGCCTTCCGTGCCGTAAATTTCAAGCGCAGAAGGAGTCCGATAGGTGATTAGGCTAGTTTCGACCAGAGCAACCGCATTGTTGGCAAACTCGATGGAGCATTGCGCATTATCTTCCACGGCGCGCTGGGTGAAGTAATGGAACATGGAGGTGATCCGTTTCGGCTTCCCTAAGTACCAGTTGGCGAGATACATCGGATGACAGCCTAAATCCATCATCGCTCCGCCACCGGCTTGCTTCTCATCATACCAGTACTCCGGAAGCCAATTGTTCAAAGCCCCGTCATGGCCGTTCCGAATACGCAGAAGCGTAACATCCCCTAGGATCCGGTCATCGATCAGCTGCTTCGCGAACAATTCTTGCGGTCTCGTGCGGGCAGGGAAGGAGATGCAGAACTTAACGCCAGCCTCACGTACCGCTGCCGAAATTCGATCGCATTCCTCCGTAGTCAGCGCCATCGCTTTCTCGGTGAAAATATGCTTGCCGGCCTGAGCAGCAGCCACCATGACGTCGGCGTGCATGCTCGTAGGAGCATCTACCACAACGCCATCCACATCTTCCCGCCGTAAAAGAGTGTCCAAATCCGCCTCAAAGTCCGCGTCTAAGCGGGCCGCCCATTCTCTGCCGCGTTCAGGTTGTTCGTCCCAGACCGCGGTGATCTTCACGTTCCCATGGGTTTGCAACTTTCTGGCATAATCCTCTGCATGCACATGCCATTTGCTTAACATCGCCACGTTTAACATCCTCGTTCCCTCCTTCATCTTCAGGATGAGTAGGGGTTAGAACCCTACATCATCCCGTTCTGCCGCTTTTTGCGCCACAAACTCTGCCATTTCCTCTACGCCCGCATCTCTAAATTTCTCTTGAACTTTATGCAGCATATTTAAGGCTTCTTCATCCGACGAGGCAAACAGTGCTTTCTTAAATTCATCATCAAAATTCAAGCTGCTGGTCTTATTGACGTATTCCTCATATTTTGGCCATTCTCTCGCGAGGTAGCTGGCGCTGACCTTGTCGATGATTTTGATCGGCATTCTGGCCGAGAAGCTCTCCTCCAGCTTTTGCCACTGCGTTTTTTGATCCTCTGGCGTTGGCCAAGTGACGGAATCGGAGAAAGCGCCAATGAATCGTCCCGGAAGGAAATTCAGCCCTGCGTCTCTCTTCAGATCCGGATTCTCATCAAATTGCTTCTTCACATCCGGAATCCATTGCGGAATCCCGTTTTCCAGCGTGTAGTGCGTGCCTTCAATGCCGTAGTAGGCAAGCAAACGTCCTTCCTCACTGTTCACATAATCAATGTAACGCAACGCCGCATCAGGATCTTTGATGTTCGCGCTTAAGAACAGGACGGGGAAGCCGGAACGTCCGGGTTTCTCGACTTGCGTCCGAATTTCTCCGCGCTTATTCTTCATCGGTCCAAGCAGCTCATATTGCATTTCCGGATTCGTCTTATACAGCGTCTTGGACAACTCCGCTAACATCGGTTGAGCTCCGAATACAGCGAGCTTGCCTGTCGTCAGCTTTTCGTTTGCGGTTGTGCTCGTATTACTGAAGGCTTCAAGGTCAAACAAACCTTCGTTTAACAACTTTCTCATGTAGAACAGCCGCTCTTCATGATCCTTGGATTGCGTCCAATGGATCAGCTTACCGCCTTCTTCACGGTAGTCCGAAATGTTGTAGTCTGACCAACCGGCAAGGAATTGGCCATAATCCCAGCCATTCCACATCGTACCTGCCGGAATGACCGGTTTGCCGGCAATATCCTTAAAGCCGCCGTCTCTGATTTTAACCAGCAAATCATACAGTTCTTCTTGCGTATCGATATCCTCGGCTTTGACATTTAACGCCTTCAGAATATCTCCCCGGGCATAAAGGCCATAGTTCCAGTTATGAATGCTCTCAGGGGTTCCGTCTGGAGTTTCTGTAGGAATGAGATAGGTTTTTCCTTCAAAATCCGGGCTATTCAGATCGAACTCGTTAAAATCCTTGGCGATCCCGGTTGTCACCAGTCTTTTTACATTCGGGTACTTATCCAGATAAGGTGTTAAGTCCAGAATCTGGCCTTCCATGGCCGCCTTCTTGATAACTTGTCCTTCTCCCCCGGTCGTCGACCAGAATGGGGCATTCACGATATCCGGAACTGTGCCGGAAGCGAAGATGGTGTTCAGTTTCTCTACTTCGCTGGTCGTGATCGATTCTAGTTTTAAAGTGACCCCGGTTTTTTCCCGGATTTTTTGAGCTACGGGATTATTCTCCTGATCTTGCGGGAAGGCGCCTCCGCCGCCATTCCAGGCGCTGAGGTACGTTAAGGTGACAGGCTTAAATTCTTCGGCACCCGTCTCATTCACGCTACCCGGTTCGTTCGAACCCGAGTTAACCGTGCTAGCCTCCTTATTCCCGCCTGACCCTGCGCATGCCGTCAGCAGTAAGGCGATCAGTGTGATGATAAAACCGCTCCTCAACCCGTTTTTGCTCATACGCTACTCCCCTTTCAATGAACATTTTTTATATAAAAGGCTTAGCCTTTTATACCAACTACTCCTTAAGCGAACCAACCAATACGCCTTTCACGAAATACTTCTGGAGAAATGGATACACACAAATGATCGGTGTGGTAATAATGATGACGAACGTCATCCGCAAGGCTTCCGGAGTCACTCCCCGCAGCTCCAGCTGGGATTCGGTCATGTTTTGAATCGCAGAACCGCTGTTCCCCGACGACGAGGTCATCGACTGGAAGGAAGCTTCACTGATCATTTTGTTCAGGAATGTCGCGGCAGGGTGTAATTTCTCATTTTGGATAAAAAACTGCCCGGTGAACCAGTCATTCCACACCCCTACCCCAACAAACAAGGCAATGGTCGCCAGCACCGGCATCGAGAGCGGCAGGATGATTCTGGCGAATACGGATAACTCGCTGGCACCATCGATCCGGGCCGACTCTGACAAAGCCTCAGGAATTCCGTCAAAGAAGGTTTTCATAATAATCGCGTTAAAGAAGCTGTAAAGGGAAGGCAGCACCAATACCCAAAACGTGTTGAGAATGTGGATTTGCCGGAACAGGATAAAGGTTGGGATCAAGCCCCCGCTGAACAGAGTGGTAAAGAAAAAGAAGAAGACGATATACTTTCGGCCCGGCAAGCCTTTCCGCGAAAGCGCATAAGCCAGCAAAGCCGTCAACAATACCGAGCCAACCGTAACGATAACGGTTCGGGTCACCGAAATATAAAACGAATTTAAGATCAATGGGTTGGTAAACGCTTTTGCATAGTTCTCTAACGTAAAGACTCTAGGAAAAAAATAGATTCCGCCCTTCATCGCGTCGTAGCCGTCATTAAACGAAAGGGCCAGGAAATAGATAAAGGGATACAGCGCCGTGGCGCAAAATATAAACAACACCGAATAGTTAAGCACCATATAGATTCGGTCCGCCGACGTCAGCCTTTTTGCCCCCATGCGCACAACCTCCTCATGCTTGCCGTTGGCTTATTACCATAGCGATACCTCGCTCACTTTTCTGGAGATATAATTGACAAGCACAATGAGCCCAAGTGAGATCGCTGATTTGAATAAACCGATGGCAGTGGAATAAGCTAATTGCCCTTGCTGGAGTCCTGTTTTAAGCACATAAGTGTCCAATATCTCCGACACGCTTAAAGTAGCCGGGGTTTGCATCAGCCAAATCTGGTCAAAGCCTGCGTTCAGAATGCCGCTGAGCGAGAAGATGAGCAGGATCGCGATCGTTGGCGTCAGGCTCGGAAGCGTAATTTTAAACAGCTTACTCCACCTTCCGGCCCCGTCGATTTCCGCAGCCTCATACAAATGCGGATCGATGTTCGTTAACGCAGCCAAATAAATGATCGATCCCCAACCGACCCCTTTCCAGATGTCGGATATGACGACCAGCGGATAGAACAATTCCGGCTTACCCATAAAGAAGATCGGTTCCAACCCCATTTGATACCGGATGTCATTAATCAGCCCAACGTTCGGGGACAGGATTTTTTGCAGCAAAGTCACGACAACAACCCACGAAACGAAGTGCGGCAAATAAGAAATCGTTTGGAACACTCTCTTGAGCCTCCGGTGCATCACCGCATTGAGCATCAAGGCCAGGATCAACGGCGCTGGAAATCCGAAAATCAGTTTGAGCGCGCTGATGGACAAGGTATTGCGGAGGACATCGTAAAAGCTGGAATCGTTTAAGAACTGTTCGAAATACTTAAAGCCAGCCCATGGGCTCCCCAATATGCCCAGATTGTATTTGAAATCTTTGAACGCTATTAAAATGCCGTACATCGGATAATAGGCAAAAATGAGATACCAAATGATCGCCGGAAGTAAAAACAAGTAGATGTGCCGGAAATACCAAATTTTGCGTAATTTACTGGATCCCATGCTGTGTTCACCTCCTAAAGCTTCGTTGGATGGATTCTAGTGACTTGTACTCCTAAGCTGCTAACTTTGCGATAGACTCCCCCCTTAGTTGCAAGCGTTTTCTTTTCTATGTGTTAATAATATTCGATATAAATGAATATATTCAATATGCTATAAGAAAAATTCCAAGATATTTTTTGTAAAAGTCACCTCTAAGGCTTAATATGTGTAAATTTCTAGGAATAAATTGGTTTATATATCCATTTTCGTGTAACATTCAATATGACATAATCAATATATGTAATAAGTTTTAAATGTAGAAAAAAGCCTAAGCTTGTCAGCTTAGGCTGAAGTAATTCCGATATACTCATAAGGTCATATGACCCGAGAGGTAGCCTCTATAGGATAGAGAATCGATTAAATGCCCATGCCTTCTATCAGCTCTCCCCAGTCAATTCCATCCGTCCATTTTAGCGCCGCCGGCGAGTCTTCGCTTGTCCAATCCAACACAAACGACGTTCCTTCGCAGCTCACATGGTGGTCTATCCCCCCATATATCTGGAGATAATATTGCTGTCCGTGAACGGTTACTTCGGTTAATAAGATGATGAAATCAGGTATATAAACGACTCTATACTCACGTCCGTTATATATCTCTTTTGATTCGCTTATATTTTGCCCATCAAAGTCGAATTTCGTTTTACTTATCGATATAGAGACGCCTCTCCCATTATCGTTTTTGTAGATCAATCCCAAGCCCTCGATATCTTCAGTCGTGATTTCAGATTTATATTTATAAACTTTGTTTAACTCTGTGCCATTGAAATCGTTGGTCTCAGTATTGGGAAACGTTAAGCTGACAACGGCGGAGCCAAAAGCATATTCACCAATCTTCGCAGGCAACATCAAGCCCACCACAGCTTGTTCCGCAGAACTTTTATCAGTGAATGTTTCATTCGATCCAATCACCAGCAGCGGCTGTTCATCCGGACCTATCAGCTTGTATTCTCCCAATCGCAAACTCTCACGCTCTTTTTCAGCTTGTTCTAGCAGCTCACTCATGGTTGCCTGTTGTTCAGACGTGAGTGGAGAGATTTGCGATTGAACAGTTTGATCACCATGAACAAACTCAGGAGAATCCCCTTGTTCCAGAATAAAATTGGATAAGACCTCGACATATTGATCAAGCAGCTTTAAAATCGAGATGATCCGGGGTATCGTCAGTTGTATGGAAACCTTGGATATTTTCCTGTGTAATGGTGACTGCTTCAAAACCAGATTCCAAAAATGACAGATGATCACTCCCACCATAGGTTCCTTCGGTTGTTGACGATATCCCTCGTTTCGTCATGTAAGTGTTTAAAGCGGAAATCAAAGGGCTCGATGGGTTCCCGACCAACAGTCTGTAAAATAGTTTGTGTAAACTCCTAAACCCAGTAAAATGGAAGACATAGAAAGGTTGGGGAGAATACATGGGACTTTGGACGAAAGAGCAATTGCGAGCCTTCATTAAGGAGAACAAGCTGGTAACAGCACAAGACGCGCAGAATGCTTTGAAAGAACTGTTTGCTGAAACTCTTCAAGAAATGCTGGAAGCAGAGCTCGATACGCACTTAGGCTACGAGAAGCACGAGGTCAAAGCCAAGATGACGCCAAATAGCCGAAATGGCAAGAGCAAGAAGACGGTGGTCAGCGAATACGGAGAGCAGGAAATTGCAGTTCCACGGGATCGGATGGGTGAGTTCGAGCCCGTTGTTGTGCAGAAACACCAGAAGAATGTAACTGGCATTGAAGATCAGATCATCGCCCTGTACGCCAAAGGTGTCAGTACACGAGAGATTCAAGACCATCTGCAAAACCTTTACGGTATCGAAGTCTCGCCTACGCTCATTTCCAATGTCACCAACAAAATCGTGCCTCTCATTAAGGAATGGCAGAATCGGCCGCTTCAAGGCGTCTACGCGGTCGTCTACATGGATGCGATTCACTTTAAAGTGAAGCAGGACGGGGCCATAGTTAACAAAGCGGCCTACATGGTGATTGGCATCGACCTGGACGGGAATAAGGATGTACTCGGTATGTGGATCGGGGAGAATGAATCCAGTAAGTTCTGGCTCAGCGTGCTAAATGACCTGCGAAATCGTGGTGTCCAAGACATTCTCATCATCTGTGTGGACAATCTGAGTGGTTTCTCCGAAGCGATTGCGGCCTGCTATCCAAAGACCGAGATTCAAAAGTGCATCATTCACCAGATCCGCAACTCCACTCGTTACGTGTCGTACAAGGATTTGAAGAAGGTGACTGCCGACCTCAAGCCCATTTACAAAGCCGCAACCGAGGAAGGAGCGCTGCTAGAGATGGAGCGCTTCGAGGAAGTCTGGGGCGCTAAGTATCCGCTTATAGTCCGCTCTTGGCGCAACAACTGGGAGGAGCTCTCCACCTTCTTCAAGTATCCGCCTGAGATCCGCAAACTCATCTACACCACAAATATGATTGAGAGTTACCATCGGCAGCTTCGCAAGGTGACCAAGGGGAAGAGTATTTTCCCTACCGATGAAGCCCTGCTGAAAATGCTCTACCTGGCCACGATGGATGTGACACGAAAATGGACAGGCCGTGTCCAAAACTGGGGGCAGATGCTCCTTCAGCTTTCGGTCTTCTTTCCGGATCGGGTCAGTAACTATTTACGTTAGAAGCGCCAAATCCCCCTCGGGGGGATTGCTTGGAATGAGTTTACACAGAAATCTTGACAGACCCGAGTAGTGTACAAAAAAAGTTTAACTATTTTTTTGCTTCAGGTTTTTTTGAATTTATATTGGCCCAGTTAACATTTTCTCTCGAAATAATGTTTTCTACTCGCTCAACTAGTAATGCAAATGGGTTCTCAGTTTTGTAGACTCCTGTTCTCGTTAAGTATGTGTACTTTTCTTGTTTCAAAGTCTCACAAATGCTTCTGTACTCGATCCGTTCTCATGGTGTTTTGACAAGCTCATAAGTCCTTCAATAACCGCTATTGCAGCACCCAATATACCAACAGAAATAGAAATGAACGAAGTATCTTTTGAAAAACCTGATAATAGTGGGATGAGAGCAGCTAAGACAAACTCAATTCTCTTGGCCCATTTATAGTTTTTTTGATGATTTTGGCTCTTTTTATCGTACCATTCTATCTGTTGATCAAGCCTTTCTTTAAAGTAATCTTTTTCAGTGATGTCCATGGCATCCCCTAACATATGACAAATTTACTAGTTCTTTTCGATTTAATTCTACAGTAAAAGACCTATATTGGCGATATGTGGAAATGAAATCATAGAAAAATCATGATATTTTATATAAATGCTTAATATACATAAACACGCCTAAGACTATAGACCTGTGTTCAATGGGGTATTTATCTCCTTTTAACGATTAATCCATAAACGATAACTAATGTGTACAGAAGAATTCGCCCATCTTGAAATGATCGCCACGATGGTCTACCAGCTGACGAAGGACGCTACTGTGGAACAACTTAAGGAAGCAGGAATGGCTCCCTATTATGTGAACCACGATCGTGCCTTGTTCTATGAGAACGCTGGCGGCGTCCTTTTTACGGCGACATATATTGCTGCAAAAGGCGATCCGATTGCCGATTTGTATGAGGATATTGCTGTGGAAGAAAAGGCGCGGGCTACATACCAGTGGCTCATCGACATGACCGACGACGTGGATATCCAGGACAGCCTGAAGTTCCTGCGCGAACGCGAAATCGTGCACAGCTTGCGGTTCCGTGAAGCGGTAGAAATTCTGAAAGAGGATCGGGAGCATAAGAAATTCTTCTAATTTTTGAAATGAACTTATTTTATCGTTGAAGGGGATCTGATCATGGCCAAAAATAAACGTGGAAAATCGCTTTGGAACTTACCTTCGCGCGGTCGTGGAACGTGTCCAGTGTGCGGAAGCACACGAATCAAGCTGCTGCATGTCAAAAACACCAGTGCAGGGCAACAGCTGAAAGTTTGCAAGAAGTGCTCGAACGCCTCGCAGGAACGAATTGATGCAGCAGGCCAGCAGGCGGGTTGAAGTGAAGAGATAATAGGGAGCGCGGTAACAGGAGAGAAACGGCGATTTTCTGTTTCTCTCCTGTTTTTACGTTACTGCATTCTTTCAAAGTCTATGATTCTTCTTCCTCTTCTTGAACTTTTCTGAAAAGGTACATGGTGAAGCTGACCAGTGCTAATCCAAGTGAAGTTTTGAAATATGGGAAAACCTGATCCATATTTAAATTGAAAACATATAAATAGCTAATGTCTGTTGCTCCTTGCATCGTTTGAATATATCCATAAAGAAGTAATATAGAATTCAGTGTAAATAGAACCCCGAGTATTAAAAATAAGTCTCGAAGTTTATGTTTGCTTCTCATCAAAAATACAGCTTGAAAGAGTAAACAAAGCAGTAGAACAAAGCAACCGAACATTCCCAATGTGATAACCTCCACTTTCTAGGTAAATTAGCCTGATGTATAGGAAAAATACATATTGCTGGTTTTTTGGCCCACAGCAGGGCTATAGATATTTTGAGCATTCCAAACATAATAAGTCCACTTTAAGTTTAACTTTTTTTGACCTGGGGAGCTATAGTGGCCGATACTAAAATTTACATCAAAAGTATGGGAGGTAGTTTCTAATCTATTATTTTTAGAAAGCTCTGCTTTGGTTTGTCGTACTTTTGTAGTCCCACTATTATCAAAGTTTTTAAGTGTTTTGGCAGTATATTGTGTAGAATTAGTATGAGTGTTAATAATGCTTGAAACTAATGATAAACCTGAAATGACTCCCAACACACGAGAAGATGAGATTTTTATAAGTAAAGAAGAAATAGACGAACCAAATAAAAATGTAATGAGCAAATCAATCCATATAATTGGGATAAAATTGTATGTTTCATCCACAGTTTGTTGAACTCGAGTTTGATAATTAAAAGAAATAATTGCAAATATAACCAAACCGACCAACCAAATTATTTTCCAAATATAAGATGATAATTCAGATTTTTTCACTTAAGTACCTCCTCGTATAGTATCTTTAAAAAGCTCTTTTAGGTTCATTTCCATCCCCCCGGGGGATGGAAAACAGCCTCCAAATTTCCAGCTTGTTCTTTGAAAATTCCATCAGGGACTGGACTTTCCGGTATGCCTCTGGACAATGGAACGTAGGGTCCATTCGGGGAAATCCTTCTGCCTCCAGTAGCATCGTCTACTCCTTAAGTCTGTTTCTCCGGTACGCGTCTGAGCTTCTTACCCGCTGGCTGTTCCCTTCGGCATCCCATGCCCGGTTTTAGCAGATCCGGGGCAGCTCATGGCCCGAAGTGTGTCCTCATACGCGAGGGTGATAGATCTGCGCGTGCGCCGGAGGCATCCCGGAGCGTCCATTCCCTGAATCCCTAGCGAAAGGAGGAATTTCACTTGAAGCTTTTTGTCGGTATTGACGTGAGCTCGCAAGAGCTCGAAGCGTGTTTCATGAACGCTGACGGTGACAAGCTTGAGACACTCACCGTCAAAAACAATTTGAATGGCGCCTCGCACTTGCGTGACCAAATCGTCGCTGCAGCGAACAAGTTGGCCGTCACCGAGATTCACATCGGCTTGGAAGCCACTTCCGTCTACAGCTGGCACCCTGCCATGTACCTGCATCAGGATCCAGCGCTTCGAGAGCGCAAGGCCAAGGTGTTCACCTTGAACCCCAAGCTCATCAGCAAGTTCAGAGAAGCCTATGCGGATATGGACAAGACCGACCGGCTCGACGCCTGGGTCATTGCGGATCGCCTGCGCTTCGGCCGCCTGACGACCACCATCGTCATGCAGGAGCAGTATGTCGCCCTTCAACGCCTCACGCGCATGCGTTTCCACTTGGTCCATAACTTGGCTCGCGAGAAGCAGTACTTCTTGCAGAACCTGTTCTACAAGTGCAATGCGTTTACAACCGAGGTCGACAGCTCCGTGTTTGGCCATGCGCTCATGGAGATGCTCTCCGAGAAGTTCAGCCTCGATGACATCGCCGAGATGGACGTGGCCGATCTGGCCGACTATCTGCGGGACAAGGGACGCAATCGTTTCCCCGATCCCGAGCGGGTCGCCCGCTGCATTCAGCAAGCTGCCCGCGCCTCCTATCGGCTGTCCAAGGTCGTGGAGGATTCGATTGACCTGGTGCTCGGCACCTCCATCGAATCCATCCGCAGCATCCAGAAGCAGCTCAAGGATCTCGACAAAGCGATCGAGCGGGTCCTCGACGGCATTCAAGGCGCTCAGTGCTTGCTGTCAGTGCCCGGCATCGGCAAAGTCTATGCAGCCGGTCTGCTCGGCGAACTCGGCGATATTGAACGGTTCAAGGATCAAGCCGCCGTCGCCAAGTACGCGGGTCTGACGTGGCGCAGGCACCAGTCCGGCGTCTTCGAGGCGGAGGACACCGCCCGCATCAAATCCGGCAACCGATTCCTGCGCTACTACCTCGTTGAAGCTGCCAACTCGGTTAGGATGCGCGATGAAGAATTCGGTGAATATTACCGGAAGAAGTATCACGAAGTGCCCAAGAATCAACACAAACGCGCCCTCGTCTTAACGGCAAGAAAACTCGTGCGTCTGGTCGATGTGCTGCTACGCAGCGGCCAACTCTACACGCCTCGAAGGAAGGTGAATAGCGCCAAGGATTAACGCCTCCTTTGCCTTAGTCCTTCACGAATTCCCAGTAAAAATCTGGTATCTGACATGGTTTTTGGCTGGGTTTGGTTTGATGCGCCCTTTTTTCGTGACTCCGCGCTCAACAGGCACGGGAAATTTCCAATTCGATTAAATCAACAGCTTGACATCATACCGCTGGACTTGTATTAAGCTAAGTTTAGAAATGCACTAGTCTCATATCACCTAATAAGTTTGATTACATAACTTTTGTAAATATATCTTGGCGTGTCGACAAACATGCTAATTCTTTACATATATCTCATTTTACACCAAACCACATGTCAGTACAATCCATTATCTACATCTAAAGTTCATGTGCTTGCATTAAAGGAAACAAGACGCAAGATATCTGTACATACCGTATAAAGCGATAGATGTTCCGTGGTGCTTACTCCTCAACTTTTTATTACGACACGCAGATGTAATAATCCGGGTCGCCTGATTCGAGGTACATTTTGGAGTATCGTGAGCAGCACTCCACTTTTTATCCCCATGCATTCACATTTTTGCAAAGTAAAGGTCAGATTTTAACGATTCACCGAAAATCCGTTCGCTAAAGATTATCTGCTCAATCAACATATTGAAGTTTTTTACGTCGAGACTTTTCCCGATCTTCATTCAAAAGTATTTCCTCTAACTAAATGAACTTACTTCCTGCCGAAAAAACAAAAGCCCGAAGCGGTATGTTTTGCTTCGGACTTTTTGCCCCCATGATCACAGTGCGGGAATTTTCTAAAAAATATGCATTTTAATGCATATCTATGCGTTTCTCATTAATTATGAAATTTCACTCTCATCATTTTTGAAATAGTTCTCAACGATTCTGACAACACACACGTTGAGCAGACCACTCGAGAGTATATCACATACTATAACGTATTTCGAATTCAAGCGAAACTAAACAACCAGTCACCGATTGAATTTCGGCAACTGGCTGTTTAGTAAAGGTGTTTTGACCCCTGTCTCAAATCAGGGGGGCAGCCCCATTTTGCTTCGGGCTTTTTGCCTTTTCGAAAAAATTCATTTATCTAATTCTTACGAGCACTTGCTATACCCGCAGTTGCTGCAAGTTTTGCAGCCCTCGATGTTGATCAGCGAGGCGGAGCCGCAGGATGGGCACAGGTCGCGCGAGGTGGCCGGTGCGCTGCCGTGGCTGTAGCCGCCATGCGAGCCGTCTGCCGTGCCGTGAACGTGTGCTGTCTCCTGTGCAACCGTTGCGGCTACCGGCGCTGGGTCGTGGTCGCCGTAAGGTCCGTTTTGTACGTGCGTCTCCAACGCTTTGGCGACGGCGTCCGCGATCGATTCAACGCGGTTAGGACCAAAACCGATCGCTCCCGTACCGCCGATGCCTTTGAGATGCTTAATCAGCAACTCAACCTTCTCGCCATGGTCGCCGTAACGCAGGAACAGCGAGCAGACGCGGCCAAGGGCTTCTGCCATCGCGAACACGTCAGAACCAGCTTTACCTACGTTCAAGAAGATCTCACCTGGAGTCCCGTTCATGTCATTGATCGTGATATAGGCCATGCCAAACGGCGTGTTGATTTTATACGTTGCTCCATGCAGCACTTGCGGGCGTCTCTTGTATTGTTCGCCGGTTTTTGGGCTGCTGGCTTGAACCGAAGCATTTGCCGGTTGTGGAGTTGCCGCTGCGCTAGGTTGAGCAGATGCTTCCTCTTTCTTCTCTTCCTTCTTCTCCGTTTGCAGAACTTGCACATCGCGGCTGCCATCGCGGTAGATCGTTACGCCTTTGCAGCCAAGGTCGAAGGCCAGCTCATACAGCCGTTTCGTATCTTCAACCGTAAAGTCGGACGGGCAGTTGGCCGTTTTCGAGATCGAGCTGTCCACCCAACGCTGAATCGCCGCTTGTACGCGGATATGATCTTCCGCCGACAAATCCATCGCCGTTACGAAGTAATCCGGCAGCGGTTCGCCTGGATGCGCGTCCATCCATTCCTGCGCGATCGGCACGAATTGCTCGTCGAAGCCGAGACGGCTTTGACGGTAATATTTGAAGGCGAAGTACGGTTCGATCCCAGTCGAAGTGCCAACCATCGTCCCTGTGCTGCCAGTTGGCGCTTGGGTAATGATCGTGACATTGCGAATCCCTTTGGTGCGGACAGCTTCACCAACTTCTGGATACACTTCCGTCATGTTCTTCATAAAGCCGCTTTGTAAAAATTTATCTGCTTCAAATGCCGGGAAGGATCCTTTCTCTTCTGCGATATCTGCAGAGGCCAGGTAAGCTTCCTTCGCAATAAAGCCATACAATTTATCGAGGAATTCCAGCGATTCCGGGCTGCCGTAACGGATGTTCAGCTTGATCATCAGCTCGGCCAGACCCATCGTTCCAAGGCCAACGCGGCGCTCTTTCTTCTGGTTCTTCTCGTTTTCTTCAAAATGATAAGGTGTCTTGTTGATGACGTTGTCCAAGAAACGAACTGAATAACGCGTAGTTGTCGCCAGTTCATCCCATGCCACATCGTGCTTCTCTTCATCGTAGAACTTGGACAAGTTCATCGCCGACAGGTTACATACGCCCCAGCCCGGCAGCCCTTGCTCACCGCACGGATTCGTACAGATGATCGGGTTAAAGTACCAGCTGTTGGACATTTGGTTGTAGTATTCCATGAAGACCACGCCCGGCTCAGCGGATTTCCAAGCCGATTCGATGATCGTATGCCAGATCTCACGCGCTTTGACGGTACGGTAGTGGATCACTTTACGTCCATCGGCTTTCCATTTATCGAGATCGCCGTCCCACACCTCGTTGTAATCCTCGTAAGTTGTATCCGGGAATACCAGATCCCAATCGAGGTCTTCTTTTACAGCTTTCATAAAAGCATTGCTGACGCAAACCGACAAGTTCGCGTTGGTCACTTGGCCCATCGTCTGTTTAACAGTGATGAAGTCCAGCACGTCCGGATGCCAGTCGTTGATCATCAGCATCAGCGCACCGCGACGACTGCCGCCTTGCTCGATCAGGCCGGTTGTGTAGCTGAACAAGCCGCCCCAAGATACAGCACCGCTGGAAGAGCCATTAACGCCACGAACGATCGCACGACGTGGACGCAGGGAGCTCAAGTTAATGCCTACGCCGCCGCCGCGAGCCATGATCTCGGTCATTTCGGACAGCGTCTCCATGATGCCGCCCCGGCTGTCCTTCGGCGAAGGAATAACATAACAGTTGAACAAAGTTAACTCATCACTGGCACCGGCACCAGCCGCAATCCGTCCGCCCGGAACAAGCTTCCAATCATCCAGAATATAACGGAATTTCTCTTCCCATTCCTTCTGCTTCTCCGGCGTTTCCTCAACCGAAGCCATCGCTTTGGCCAGACGGTCCCACATTTCTTCAGGCGTTTTCTCGATATTGAGGGTCAGCTTCTCGACGTCGGTCTCCACCAGATCGCCCCGGCGGGTCTTCACCGTAACCTTACGGCCGTCACGGGCAACAACCTCCCCTACTTCCTTCGTCGGGAATTTTGGGTCGTCCTTCGTCAGAACGAGTACGACATCGCCCACTTTGGCGTGGCTAGGATCCGCGTCCTTCCAGGCGTACCGGTCCAAGAAGATTTTCTCACTTAGCCCCTCAAGGCGCTGTTTTTGCACAGTTTTCAAAGAAAACACCCTCCTAAAAATTGATTCAGAGTATCCTTTAATTAATCAGTCATTCGCCTCGATTCCTAAAGTCGAAATTAGGCAAAAAAACGAAAAAAACGCTGTATCAAGCCGGAAATCGCCCGCTTGATCACCGCGGCACACACCCTGTAAACGGTAATATCATATGTATGAATCACAATATATTGTGTGCGAATACCATTATACTATACAATATCTCGTTGTCATAGCAGTTCAGGGTGAAATTTTAGGCTTTAATCCGAATACATCTCGCCCAACCCCCTGTTTCCTTCAATTCTCTCTATTTTTCAGACTCAAAACTATAAAACCGCTTTGTAACCATTTCCAAGAAACCAGGGAAGCATCTCCTAAGTTTTATTAGATTTGAATTAACACAATTTTAACAAATCAATGGGAATCCTGCCCCCAAAAAGGAGTAAACTAGAAATTGAGGTTCATAACTTACGAGGAGATGAGTTCAAGTGAAAGCTTTAAGATGGCATGGCGTCAAGGACCTAAGACTGGAGAACATCGAGGAGCCAAAAGCGGAACCGGGCAAAGCGAAAATCAAGGTGGAATGGTGCGGGATTTGCGGCAGTGATCTGCACGAATATGTAGCCGGCCCGATTTTTATCCCTCTGGAAACCCACCCGTTAAGCGGAGATAAAGCGCCGATCGTCATGGGACATGAATTTTCCGGACAAGTGGTTGAAGTTGGCGAAGGCGTCACCCGCGTGGCCGTCGGCGATCGCGTCGTGGTTGAACCGATCTATGCCTGCGGAACCTGCGAGGCTTGTAAGCAAGGGAAATACAATCTTTGCGATAAAATGGGCTTCTTCGGCCTGGCGGGCGGAGGCGGCGGATTCTCCGAATATGCCAACGTACCGGAACAAATGCTACATAAAATCCCGGATTCGGTATCCTTCGAGCAAGGCGCCCTGGTTGAGCCATCCGCTGTAGCACTTCATGCAGTCCGCTCCAGTAAATTTAAAGTGGGCGACAAAGCAGCTGTCTTTGGAACCGGACCGATCGGTCTGCTGGTGATCGAAGCACTGAAGGCTTCAGGGGCTTCGGAAATCTATGCGGTCGAGCTGTCTGAGGAACGGAAGCAGAAGGCTGCCGAGCTCGGCGCCATCGTCATCGATCCGAAAGAATACGATGCCGTCGAAGAAATTCACAAGCGCACGCAAGGCGGTGTGGACGTAGCCTATGAAGTGACAGGGGTTTCTCCCGTGCTAACCCAGGCGATCCTATCCACCAAAATCGGCGGTGAAACGATGATCGTCAGCATTTTCGAGAAGGAAGCCTCCCTCCATCCGCAAAACATCGTCATGAAGGAACGTACCGTAAGCGGCATTATCGGCTACCGCGACGTCTTCCCGGCGGTGATCAGCTTGATGGCTCAAGGCTACTTCTCGGCGGACAAGCTGGTGACGAAGCGCATTAAGCTGGATCAAGCCATCGATGAAGGCTTTGAAGGACTCCTCAAAGAGCGGAATCAAATCAAAATCTTGGTGAAAGCGGAGTAAAATAGATCAAGCAATCGCCGGTCAGGGAGATGATCCCCGGCCGGCTTTTTTTTAATGAGATAAACCACCCTCTTGCTCTTACAAGGTTATGAACTCCTTCCTTTTCGTCCATACTACACCTACGTCTGCAATTTAAGCACAAGATCTGCCAGATTCGGATCTTTTCTCTCCGTAATCGAGCCGACAAATACGTACCGAAAGGGAGGTTTTACACTATGAATCCACATCCCTCCGGCCCTTCCCCCCACCCGGCCGCGTCGCCAGACTTGCTCGCCCCGATTCCCATCGACTTCGACCGGAGCTGGTTCAACGAACTGGAGACCCGGCATCAAAAGGGCGGTCCCTGGGACGATTGGAAGCTGTTTAACCTTGCCCTTGAGGCCGAATCCGCTTCGCTTGTCACAAGCTTTGAGGAGATGCAGTGCCTAAAGCATCTCAATAACGTCACCCCGCTGCCCCATCAAACCGAAACCGCTCGCAAAGTCCTGTTCGAGATGCGCGGACGGGCTATTTTAGCCGACGAGGTGGGGCTTGGGAAGACGATCGAAGCGGGCTTAATTTTAAAGGAATATATCGTGCGCGGATTAGTGAAAAAAGCGTTGATCTTGGTGCCGGCCTCCTTGGTGCTGCAATGGGTACGGGAGCTGAACCAAAAGTTCGGCATTCCGGCCGTAGCCCAGAAGAAGGAGCATTCTTGGCACAACGACGTGGTGGTTGCATCCATGGACACGGCAAAGCGCGACCCGCATAAGAACATTTTGCTGAACAACGAATATGACCTGGTGATCGTGGACGAAGCCCATAAGCTGAAGAATAAGAAAACGTCGAATTATCAGTTCATGCTGCAGCTGCGGAAAAAATATTGCCTGCTCCTCACCGCCACCCCGGTGCAAAACGACCTCGGCGAGCTGTTTAACCTGATCACGCTGCTGAAGCCGGGTCAACTGGGCGGGCAAAGCGAGTTTGCTGCGAATTTCGTCGTCGATAAGCGGCTGCCGAAGAATGAGGAGCAGCTCAAGGATGAGCTGGCCAAGGTGATGATCCGCAACCGGCGCGGCGACGGTGATCTGGAGTTCACCAAGCGGATCGTACGCAACATCGACGTGGAGTTATCCCCGGAGGAGAAGAACCTGTACAACGGGGTAACTTCCTTTGTCAAAGACCAATATCATGCCAACGGCGGAGACCTCAACAGCATGCTGTCCCTCGTCACCTTGCAGCGCGAGGTGTGCAGCAGCCGCGACGCTGTGTTTGTCACGCTGGTGAACTTGTCGAAGAAGCTGGCTCCGGACTCCCCGATTCGCGACCGGATTTGGGATCTCGTCGATCTGATCCGCCAGATCAAAGCCAACAGCAAAGCGGAGAAAGCGATGGAGCTGATCCGCGAAATGAACGACAAGGTGATCGTGTTTACCGAATATCGGGCGACGCAGGAGTATTTGCTGAAATATTTTCGCGAGCGCGGTATGACGGCGGTGCCGTATCGGGGCGGAATGAATCGCGGCAAGAAAGACTGGATGATGGACCTGTTCCGCGGCCGCGCCCAGGTCATGATCGCCACCGAAGCCGGCGGCGAAGGGATCAACCTGCAGTTTTGCCACCAGATGATCAACTTCGACTTGCCGTGGAACCCGATGCGCGTAGAGCAGCGGATCGGCCGCGTCCACCGCTTGGGGCAAACCAATGACGTCCATATATATAACCTGTCCACCAAGGGCACGATCGAAGAGCATATCCTTCACTTGCTGCATGAGAAGATCAATATGTTCGAAATGGTCATCGGCCATCTGGATGTGATTTTGGAACGGTTCGAGAAGCAGCATTCCCTGGAAAAAAGCCTCTACCAAATCATTCTGGAATCCGGCAGCGACGAGGAAATCGCCAGCCGTGTCGACTCGCTGGGACGCGAATTCGATACGATTAAATCCGAGCTGGATGCGGAAGCCGAAGAACGTGGGAACAACGGCGGTCTGCAGCAGCTCTTGGGAGGTTGAGTTGCGGTTATGTCCATGACCCGAGAGCAGATTCGCGATTTTGTGATGACTTATTTGGAAGCGACGGAATGCCAGTTTCTCGAAAAATCGCCCCATCACGTCACGGTGAAGCTCTCTCCCCGCGCCGACCGCGATTTGACGAACCGCCCTTATTATTGGGGGTTCATCGATCGGACCGGGGCGGAGCCAGAAACGATGTCGTTTTCGTTTATTTTTGACCCGGAGGCGCACCAAGCGGTCGAGAAGGCGAAAGCCGCTCAGGAGCAGGCGGACGCCGGGCAGCAGATGGAAAACGCCCAGGAGGACACCTTGCTGGGACGTTATTTTGGGGCGGTCCGGCCGTTGCCGGTGCTTGGCCCCGGCCGGATTCAACGCGAGGAGCTGGCGTTTGGCAGCTCGCGGCTCAAGCAGATCTTTGAGGCGGCGCGGAAAGGCGGCCGCTATGTGTACTTGTTCGAGGAGCCGGGGCAGCGGCAGCGGACGGCCTTGCTGCCCGCCGCTTACGAGCCGTGGCTGGGCGTCTGCTTTAAGGTGGAGTTCTGCTGCGATATGAAGCGGGAGGAGCTGCATTTTTACGGCGTATCCTTACTGTCGGGCGAGGTCGATGAATCATTTCAGTCCCGGATCGTGGGCAAGCCGCTGGTCCCCCGATTGCCGGAGAATATCCATATCGAGCCTACCCGGCTGTCCTTGGATGCCGGTCGCTTGGCACTCGAGCAGCGTCTGACCGAACAGATCCAGGCCTACGATGACACCTGGGCACAGGAAGCCCGCGAACGGCTGAGCGATGAGCTGGCGCTGATCGACGCCTATTACAAGGATCTGATCAAGGATCCCGAACCCGAGCGGGCGCAAGGCGCAACCGAGCAATACGAAGCGAGACGGGAGGAAATCCGCTGGCAATACGAGCCGAGAATTGTCGTATCCGCCTTGGGCTGCGGCATCTTTCATCTGCGTTCGCCGAGGTGACGAGAAATAGACGGATCTCGCTAAAAGACCGCAAAAATAGAAGCCGATGGCGGCCAAACCGCGCGACAGGTTGCAACATCCTTTTTGGACCGGCTTCGGTACAATGGACAAGCAATCGAAATCAACAGGCCAAGGTACCATACGAATTGCCAGGGAGGCGATGTCATGCGACAACCGCGTTATCTCCGAACCAACCTGAAAAAACGATCGATCACTTGCAAAATTCTCTTATGCGCCAGCATCTTATATAGCGCAGCCAGCGCAGGTTTGCCGCTGGCGGGCGGCCCCGGCGGCCTGAGTACGGCGGCCGCCGAAGGCGTAGGCAGCGCAGCCGGCGCGTGGACCGGGCCGGCTGCGCTGGCGGCGCCCCGGGCCACGGCGGATGCGCCAGCGCCTGAGGCGCTGCGGCGCTTTGCCGCCGAGGCCATCGACAAGCTGGCCCAGGCCGAGCCGTTTACAGCCTGGGCCAGCGCCGCCGCCACCATCGAGCCGCTGGGACCGGGCACGCACAGCTGGCTCGTCACCTTAGCCGGCGGCGGCGGTGCGCCTGCGCCGCGCGGCTATCTCATCATCTCCGCGACGGAGAGCGGAGATTACAAGCTGGTCGAATACGGAATGGGCGCTTATTCCGTATTCGACCCAGCGCTGCTCGAGGCCGCGCTGCGGCAGAGCGGCCTCGGCGCAGCCGCTGCGGGACGCGTGACCGCCGTCCCGCTCTACGCCGGCCCGGCATTGGCCGCGTGGAGGGTTCACCTGCCGGAGAGCGGTGAACCCGGCTACGTCAATGCCGCCGACGGCGAATGGCTGCCCGAAACGACGGGCAGCTGGGACAAGCAGGCGGGCGGCTATGCGCCGCCGCGGCTGGCCGCCGGCAGCCGCGATTCCCTATCGCCCGCCCCTATGGTCTATACGTCATCCCGCTTCGATCCTTACGACAATCTGCGATGGATGACGGCCAAGCCTTTGACGCTGAAGCCCGACGCCTTCACCGGTAAATTAACAGCGAGCCAGAAGCTCGTCTATGCGGCTTCCGGAGCCGAACGCACTTATTCCTTTCCTTTGCCGGTCTACGGCTATCAAATTTGGAAGAGCGACAGCTTGTCCGAGGCACCAACCGCAGCATCGGCAGAAGCCGGGGCCGAAACCGAGGCCGTCTACGTTGTCACCGGCACCGACACCACCCTCCGGCTGATCGCGCTGGATGCCTTGATGGCCAGCGGTAAATTCGTCACTTTCTAGCTGCTGAACCTATAGAGAAGAGCACTGCCCTTAGCTGGCAGTGCTCTTTTTGGCTTAATCACGCATACCCTTTCAGGCGATTCCTGCAAAAATACAGTTTTTTGAGACGGAATCGCCGTTTTATCTAAAATAACTGCAAAAGTGCAGGCTTTTTGCCCCCAAATCCTCCATTTGCCCACTAGCGTTGCATTAACTTTTCAAACGATATTTCAAATCAACAATTTACTAAATTTGCAAATTATAGGCTGGTTTTCATGTACAAAAATAAAGAAATCCCCTAATGTTGAGTTGATCCAAAGGTTATCCATCAACCTCTCAACAAAAGGAGATTTCTATGGATAACAGTACAAATTTAAGTGTCATATGTCAATGTCTACAAATGTTAAATATTAATTCTTCCCGAGATAGCGTTTTGGATTATCGTGCTCGCAAGCTTTTTGTCGGTTCTTCCCTACTGCTGTTCATTGAAGCCCAGTTACAGCAACGAGAGTCTTATGCTGAAATGTCCGAGCATCTTGAAGCCAATGAAGATTTTCAAGCGATACTTGGTGGACTTGAAAGCATAAGCCCATCCCAACTCTCGCGGAAAATGAAGAAGCTTCCCCTAGAGAACCTTCACCTGCTTTTCATGCAAGTAACGAGACAAATCCAACAACTAACGGAGAGTAAGCCAGGAATCACGACTAAGATCGGAAAGCTCGCGATCATGGATTCTACTCAAATCACCTTGCCAGCGATTCTTTCCAAATGGGCTTACTGCTCTGCATCCAATCACGGCGTGAAAATGCACACTTCACTTCTAGTCGTCGACGCGAAGACGATGGTTCCAGATAAAATCATCGCCTCAACCAAAGATGTCGCAGACCACGAAGTTGCCCCAAACTTTACGGTCGATAAAGAAGTGACCTATGTGATGGACCGAGGCTATCAGGTGCACAAGCATTTTCAAGCCTGGGTGGACCAAGGGATGAAGTTTGTGGCTCGGGTTAAGGATAATACCCGATTGACGATCCTCAAGGAACGGGCTCTTCCCAAGCGGGGAGATTTCATTCGGGATGCGGATGTAACTCTGCCAGGGCAGCAAATGAAGTTGCGACTCATTGAGTTTCAGGATCAGCAAGGTCGTTTATATCGCCTTGTGACAAGTCGCATGGATTTGTCCGTGCACCAAATTGCAGATGTATATCGGCATCGTTGGCAAATCGAGCTATTCTTTAAATGGATTAAGCAACACCTCCGTTTAGTGAAGCCTCATGGGTACACCGCAGAAGCCATCTGGAACCAGATGTATATCGCGTTGATATCCTATGCTCTGTGCCTGTTGCTACGCCTGAAGCTAGAGTGCAAGCAAACCGTTTGGCAGTTACTTCGATTGATTCGACTCTATGCCGATCGGTCATGGACTAGGCTGCATGAAGCCTTATTCAAAAAGCCCACACGGAGCTCAAAAGGACGAACGAAGCGAAACGGTCGGCCCCCCAAGCAGGCGAACAAATCGATGAAGCCACGAATCATTGTAGAAGTATTGAACTAAATACTTAAATTTTAAAAAATGGGTAACGTGCGGGTCTAATCCCCTCTAAACTTTTTCAAATTTAAGCAAAGTGCGTCTGTAAAATATATACTAATCCGGTTTGTATATACTATATCGTTGTTCTGTATTTGTCTGAATCAAAGCAGAAAGAAGTCTTAATGCAACGCTAGTGCCATTTGCCCCAATTCGCGAAAAATAACTGCAGTTTTGCAGGCTTTCGCTGAAAAATCAGGATTTCCCCGAAAAAAACTGCACTTTTGCAGCTTTCTCCGGGCAAATACCTCCGGCGGACCCTATGAACCCGCCGCCGAACCCGTACCTCCCTCTGCGGCGGCCTGCGCCGTCAATCGTGCCGGTCGGCTGAGCAGCTGGCGCAAGCTGTCCAGATTGGTCAACACCGTGCCGGCGATAATCGCGACCCCGCCCAACACCGCAAACCATCCGGCCGTTTCTCCGTAAAACAATACGCCAATCGTCATCGCAATCAGCGGCGATACGTACAGCCAAGTTGACGGAAACACCGGGTTGGTCTTGGCCACCAGCCAGTAAAACAAGCTGTGCCCCACCATCGAACCCACCACGGTTAAATATAACAGCGAGCCTAAGGCAGTCGGCTCTAGCAGGTCCCCCGCCGTCACCCGCTCGGTGAAGCCCGACAGGAGGAACAGCAGCAAGCCGCCGTAAATCATTTGTGCGGCGTTCAGCGCAATCGGCGACACCGCTGCAAAATTCTCAGTGACTCGTTTGGTATACAGAGCGCCGATCGAATACATTACTTCCCCGGTCAAAATCGCCGCGCAACCGATTACCCAGCGGGGTCCGGCCTGTACCGACACCATGTTGGGCAGCACCAGCAGCATGACCCCGGCCAAACCGATCATGATGCCCAGGACGGCGCGTCCCGTCGCTTTTTGCCGCAGCACCATCATCTGCAGCAGCAGGATCATCAGCGGCCCTGTAGCCGATAATACCGCAGCGACGCCGGACGTGACGTATTGCTCCGCCCAATAAAGTAACGCAAACGTCCCGAAGGTCAGCAAAGCTCCCGTCACCAGCATTTCCTTGCGCAGCAGCAGGGTCCACTCCGCTTTTTTTCTCCAAACCATCCACAGAAACAGAATCGCCCCGGCCGCGAAGAAGCGGATCCCCGCGGAGAAAAACGGAGGCGCCGCATGATCTACCCCGATTTTTATCGCTAAAAACGTCGTGCCAAATACGAGACATACGATCAAATAGTTGACCACAATCATGGAAATCTTCCCCTTTCAGCTGTTGAAATGTATCATACAGGAAAGAGGACAGAACAGATGACTCATCATAGAACAGATACTTGGTTTTTATGTATAAAATAGACTCACGCCACAAAGCGAAGGAGAGATGGCGATGAACATAAGGCCAAAGCCGGCAGAGCCTGGGAGGATTCGGTATACGCAAGTGTATAAGTATATCCTGGACCGGATTCATCGGGGGGATTGGAAGGCGCACGATAAGCTGCCCTCCGTGCGTGAGTTAGCGGGCGAGCTGCAGCTTCACCGGTTAACCGTCTTCCGGGCCTACGGGCTGCTGAAGGAGCAAGGATACATTTACGTCAAGGAAAAATCCGGTTATTACGTGTCCGGAGGCCGACCGTATACTGATCCCGCCGAACCCGAGGATGCGAGCAACACCCGTTCCAACCTGACCACCGGCGGAGCAGGCGGAACAACGTTTAACGCTCTAGCTCGGCACGGGACCGGTCATCTGCAGAATACCTTAAGCGAGATTCACCAGATCCCAGCGGTCTACTCTTTCTCCCAAGCACTCATCGACCCGAACCTGCTGCCGAATCTGTTCCTGTCAGACCACGTGAAGCAGGTGTTCGACCGTTATCCTAAGCTGCTGGGCACCTATTCCTCCGTCCAGGGGGACGAGGAGCTGCGGGAACTGCTCTGTGCGGATATGCAGCGAAAAGATAAGCTTCAAGTCTCCTGCGACGAGCTGCTGATCACGACCGGCGGCCAGCAAGCGATCGACCTGCTGGCTGGCGTTTTTCTTCGTCCGATGGATTATGTGTTGGTGGAACGCCCAACCTACAGCTCGGCGCTCGATTGCTTCCGTCAGCGGGGCGCGCGTCTCCTCCCTGTGGAGATTCATCGGGACGGATATGACCTCGACCTTGTTGAGGGTTATATGAAGCGCCATAAACCCCGGATGTTTTATATGAATCCTACATTTCATAATCCGACGGGATTTATCGTGCCGGCCAGCCAACGCAAGCGGCTGGTGGAGCTGGCCGAGCGCTACGGCTGCCTGATCGTCGAGGATGACGCGGTTCATGACGTTTATTTCGATGCGCCGCCTCCCCCACCGCTCTATTCCTACGATACGGAAGGCTGGGTTGTATACCTGCGCACCTTCAGCAAATACCTGGCGCCGGGGCTGCGTATATGCGCCGTTGCCGCTCGCGCGGCGGTAATGGCCCCGCTGCTGACGGCCAAATCGCTGGCCGACAACGGCACGCCGCTGGTCAACCAGAAGCTGTTCCAGCACTGCTTCGAGTCCGAGCGGCTCCAGCAGCACCTGGAGAAGCTTCGGACGGCGCTGCAGATTCGCCGGGACGTGATGGAGCAAGCGCTTGCCGCCGGCACCGGATGGCAGTGGTACCGTCCGCAAGGCGGATTAAACTTGTGGGTCCGCCTTCCTGAAGGCTTAAGCTCCAATCAACTGCTCACCGAGGGCGTCCGCCGCGGGTTGACGTTCGTCCCCGGAACGATTTGTGATCCCTTGGGGGAAATGGATGACCGGATCCGACTCAGCTTTTCGTTTAAGAATGAGGCACAAATTCGTGAAGGCGTTCACCTGTTGGTCCAGTTAGCGGATGAGTTGGCGCGAGGGGGATGAGTTGGTGCAGGGCAAATGGGCACGAAGGCGAAGATGACGATGGCAATGACAAAGAAAGAATATCCCCGGCTCCCAAGCGCATCTAAAAACAGCCGCCATCTCCCTTTCGGGACAGAAGGCGGCTGTCATCAATAACCGGGTTCAGCTTCGGCTTACTCAAACTTTCCGTGAGTGAGAAGCCTGTTCTTTTCTCTGGGCTTCTTTCTTCTTTGGCTTGGGAAGCTGCCCGGCCCACAGGGAGATGGAGGACGGGATCATGCCGAACCAGCGCCGGCTCCACGGTTCCTTCGCCTTCGACCGCTCGCGGCGGATTTCCCGCGGGGTTTCCACGTAATCTACTACCCGTTCGGTGATATATTTGACCAATTCGTCACCTTTGGCCATGGAGATAAGCTCCTTTCTCGCATTGTCGTTCTTCGTTAGCCCTAGTTTGCGCCGATTCCCTCCACCTTAAACCCGCAAATCCCCAGACGTATGACCGCAGCCGCGGAATGCATGATTTGCCCGCCGCAGGTTCACTCTATAGAGGAAGTATCTCCTGAAAGGTGAGACAAATGGGAAAAATGATACGATGCCTGTTAACGCTAACGTTGACGGTCTCCATTGCCTTGGGAAGCGGCATCGCTCCGGCCGCGGCGGATGAAGGCAACGACCTCAGGCATGCCTTCCCCGAGCCGGTGATTCTGATCGATGCCGGCCACGGCGGAATCGACGGCGGCACGTCTTATAAACAATATCTCGAAAAGGACATCAATCTCGAAATCGGGCGTCGGCTTTACGTCGTCCTCCGAAGCCACGGCTACCGCGCGATTCTCAACCGGACTGGTGATTACGCCTTAAGCGACGACAACCGCTGGCTTCCAAGCCGCTCGCGGCACCTGCGGGATTTGGCGCAGCGCAAGGAACTTAGCGAACAGTTGCCCGCTTCGATCGTCGTCAGCCTGCATGTCAACTGGGGACGGAATCCGGCCAAACGCGGACCGCTTGTGCTCCATCAGAATGAAGGACGCAGCGCCATACTGGCCGCTTCGATTCAACGGTCGCTGGAGCGGTTTTACCAGCTGGACGTTTCCCGAACCCCGGAGCTTGGCAAGCCGTTTTATTTATTGAACCATATCGATTGTCCGGCTGTAATTGTAGAGATGGGCTTCCTCAGCAACGAGGAAGACCGCGCTATCCTCACGAACAGACGCGGTCAACAGAAGATTGCCGAAGCATTGTATCGCGGCATCGCCGAATACTTTACGGTAATGTAAACCCCGGTCCCAGCTGAAGGCTAGGACTAATTTGTTCCCAGACCAGCTCACTCGTCCCGATGAATTGGACACCTACAGCCTGTAAAATTGGGATGTTCTTTTGCAAGGCGGCCGCGGTTTTCTTACCCTGTACCCCTACATGCCCGATCGTTACGCAGCTATTGCGCTTACCTTTATTTAGGATGTTCAGGACCTGCCGCAGTTGTTTCGTAACATGCGCTTCGCTGCCTACATCGTCCAGAAAAATATCGTTTTCCAGCCGGGGCAGCCCCATCTTCTCGCTTAAGCGGGGAACAACGGACCGAGAGTTCGTTTTGCTGTCAATGAAAAATAACCCCCGCTCGCGGCATACCTCCAAAATCACCGACATCACCCGCTCGTCCTCAGTCACCTTCGAGCCCATATGATTGTTCATCCCGATGGCATAGGGAACTTGGTCAATCGCGGCTTCAACCCTTTGCCGGATCTCCTCGTCTGTCATGCTGGAGAGGATCGCCCCAGGTCCCAACCATTCCGCCTTCCCTTGCTTGGGCTCCATCGGCATATGAATGATCACGTCGTGCCCGTACTCATGCGCCCGCCGGGCATCCTCCTGCGTCGTTTCCAGGAATGGCATGACCGCCACGGTTAATTTGATCGGCAGGTTGAGGATTTCCTCTGTACCGGCCATCCCGTTCCCTAAATCGTCGATAATCACCGCCACCTTGTGGGAAGCGGATCGCGGTTTGAGGGCGGCCTTATGATCTTGTGTTTCTGACTTCAGTTCACTTGATTCCGTGCCCGGGTTCTCTGCTAAATTATTTGCTGTCGGCGCGGCTTGTCCGCTAATCGAGGCCGTTAGCAACAGCGCGGCAAGACCACCGGCAGCCAGTATTGGGATCCGTCGAACCAGTTTTTTGAAATAGGACATGAGGCTTCCTCCTTTCTCTTAAGCAACGATGGGCTAGATCAAGCTCCCGCGATATTCTCTTCGCCGCGTAAGACAGGTCCACGCCAGATCAATGGCAAATAACAATAGCAGCGCCGGACCAACCACCGGCCAAACAGGAGAAACGCTTCGATAGGCCTGTTCCGCCAGCGGGTGCACCACTTTCAGCGTGAATACCGACAGAACGCCCCAATACAACGAAAACTTCAGACAAATATGGCCGCCAAGCTGGAAGCACAACCCCGAATAATCCCACCATCTCCGACCAAACAACATCAGCAGCAAGCAGCCGCTAACTCCTTCCACTACGGTGGGGATGATTAAGCACAGCAATCCGGTAAGCAGTAGCCGGTGTCCTCCACCCACCTGGACAAGCCACAGCAACAGAACTGGGGCAACGCCGTACATCGGCTTAAACGGTCCTTTCATAAAACCTTCCTTCCAGAACTCGCCTTGCGTAAAAAGGTTGTACACATTTTCGAGCAGCCAGCCAAATAACGCATACAGCAGAAAGTAAAAAGCGATTTCTCCCGCCGTCAATCCACACCAGCCTCCTTTCTGCTAGTATGACTGTCCCTGTCCGGAAACATGCGCTACGCCGCCCTTACCTGAGCTTGATCCAACCTATAAAAAAAGCCCCCCGGAGAGTGAAGCCTTAAATCAGACTTCTCTCCCCAGGGGTCGGCTCTCTTCCCATCAGCCCTGCACCTGGATCTTCTTCAACGTCTGGACCCGTTCTTGAATTAGCGTAATAAATTCCCGTGCCGCCGCACCAAGGTATTTATCCTTCAGGTACACGATCCCTACCTTCCGGGTCAAAGAAGGATTCCGCAGCGGAAGGAGGCATAATTTTTCCAAATCGTACATTTCCAACAGCGTCTTGGACAGGATCGTTACGCCTGCGCCGGAACGGACTAGCTGCAGCAAGGAATCGATGGTGGTTGTTTCGATGTGGGGGTGCAGCGTAAACCCCTTGATTGCACAAGCCGCATCAACCAGTTGGCGGCAGCGATGCGTCTCGGGAAACATCACCACCGGCTCTTGATAGAGAGGAATGACCGCAAACCGTTCGTCTTCCTCCTGCAGGATCGTCACGGCAAAGTCCGCCTCCCCCGATACCAAGTATTCGACGACGTCTTCGACCCCCAGCAGTTTGAGGTGCAAGCGGGGATGCCGCGGGTAAAATTCACTTTAAACGGACTAACTTCTGCGACTGCATCCATCATTCGCCTTGGAAGGAATAAGCCCTTTCGCAGCAGCTTGACGGAACAACCCTTTTTCCGCACTTATTTAGCCGCCTCCATCGTTCACTTCACCCTTCTCTTTTTTCCGCCAATAAAGGGTTGACCTGAAATGCATTTCATCGATTAAAGTATCTTCAGATAATGAATCGGAACAATCGAGGTGAAGAACCGATGTATGGTTACGAGGAGACGATCGCTGAAATGGAACAGCGCCACGCCGCATGGCTCCAGCTCTTGGACCAATCAGCCGATCGGTTGGAGGAGGCGCTGCTGGAGCTGCCGGTGCCGCAGAACGTAAAGGCGTATGCCTACTTGCAGGGATTAACCCGGTTTCATAACTCGCTGCTTGCCTTGCGTTTGCTTGTCGTTTCCGGTTTCAGCGAGGAGGCAGCCGGTCTGTTGCGTCACATGACAGAAGCGGCGGCGATGGTAAGATACATCTCGATGAGCGGGGATTCGCAAGTATGGCCCCTCGTCGAGGAAGCGGGGTCTGTTCCTTGGGATCCAGCTGACGCCGCCAAACCGGATGGCGTTCCAAACCCGCGAACGCTTGCGGAGCAAGAAGACTGGTTTCCGCCGATTGGCCCCTCCCCGTTTGATGCAACCGACCTGCTTTCCAAGGGGTGCCGACTGGCTGAACTACTGCTGGAAACCCTCCCGGAATAAGGTCCTTATGGCGTTTCTACTGGAGGGTTCAGCGAGAAACCGTCACTTCGTGATATAGTAGAAAACAAGCATGTGACGTGCGTAAGCTGCTGGATCAGGGAGGTTTTAGTAGAAATCATGTTTAACCAAATTGTATGCGCGGACAACGTTGGGCTCGAAGCCTGGGCCTTCGAGGAATTGCAAAAGCACTCGAAACAGCCCATCCTTCGGTTTGACCACGATCCGCAAAGCAAAGACGAGTTAATGGAAAGGATCCAAGGAGCGGATTGTGTCTTGGTATCCTGGAGAACGAGAATCGATGATGAGGTGATCGCAAAGAGCCCTGCGATTCGATATATCGGAATGTGCTGCAGCCTGTATGATGAGCGGTCGGCCAACGTCGATATCCCTGCGGCAAGGGCCCGCGGCATCGAGGTTCGTGGCGTCCGGGATTACGGCGATGAAGGGGTTGCCGAATTCACTTTGAGCGAGCTCATCCGTTTGCTCAAAGGCTTGGGCCCGCACCAATGGCAAAGTGAACCGATTGAGCTGCAGCAGCGCAAGCTGGGGATCATCGGGATGGGCGCGACCGGCAAAATTTTAGCGCATCGGGCTTCCGCCTTCGGCATGCAAGTCCAATATTTCAGCCGGAGCCGCAAACCGGATTGCGAGCAGGCAGGGTATGCATATGCTCCGCTTCACGATCTGCTGCAAACCTCAGAAATCATCTCCATGCATTTGCCTAGAAACACCCAGCTCCTTGGGCCCGAAGATTCGCCGCTTTGGGGCATGGTAAAATTTTGGTGAATACCTCTCTGGGTGCACCATTTGATGCCGCTGCCTTTCGGGAATGGGTCCAAGCGAGCGGAAACTATGCGATTTTTGACGCGGACGGTGCCGGGGAGTTCAAAGCTGAGCTTCACCGCTACCCCCAAATCATCTATACCGCGAAAGTATCGGGTTTCAACCCGGGAAGCAAGGGGACGGTTATCCTATAAAGTACTGGACAATCTACTAGGATTTCTTCGCACGAACGAATGAAAAAAAACAGCCTCGCAACCGCTCCAAAAAACGAGTATGCGAGGCTGTTCTTGTAAAATGGTATCAATCTAATGTTGTTTATCAAAGAACTACCGTCATTTTCTTAGCAATCTCAGATAATTTTTGGTTTTTTAAAAAGTCCTCCATCTTCTCTTCAGCCGATACCATCACCTTCTGAACTAAACACTCTGATCCATGATTCATTTCGCAGTCGAATAAGGAGGCGGAGCCTTCAATGGCATGAATCACGTCGAGAAACGAGATTTCTTCCCAATTCCGTTTTAAGCGATATCCACCATTGGCTCCTGAAGTCGATTCAATCATTCCTGCCTTGACCAGCTTGGTAAGGATTTTGGATAAATACGTTGGAGAAACCTCTTGTCTCTCCGCCAATTGCTGTACGCCGATAAGTTTGTTCGGCGGGAATGCGGCAAGAAAGAGCATAGTATGAAGAGCATAGTTTGTCGCTTTAGAAAATTTCATAACGTGATGTTCACCTCAATTATGGACTTTATGTGCCCATAATAACTTTTTATATTGGCTTATGTCAAATATCGCCTCCCTTATTACTCCTTTATTCGTTGTAACTGGCAACACTCCAAGACCTACGATTCCACTGAACCTTTACCATATGGAACAAAGAAGGTAAGAAGAAAACCACTCGCTGCAACGAGGGCTAGTGACCAAAATGCGGCTTGAATTCCTTGATGCATATTGATCGGAAAAGATAATGAGCTGTAATCTGCGGTAATTGTCACCAAGGTGATGAGCAGAGCCCCGCCCATTGACATGCCCAATGTACGTATGGCCGTGGTCATCGGCGAAGCGTAATTCATCATCGAATTCGGCAAGCTTGCCATGGCAAAAGCAGTAATTGGGGTCATCATAAAACCGACCCCGGTCATAAGCAACGCATATAACCCTACCAACAGACCATACGGAGCGTGAATCGATAGCGCTATCGTTAATAGGGCCGTTACGGCGGCTATCCCGAAGAAGCCAATCCGAATCAAATAGCGACCGCCATAACGGTCGTAGATTTTACCCGAAACCACTCCGGACACCCCCATCAGCAATGCACCTGGGAGCAACATTAGCCCCGATTCTCTAGGCAGTAGTCCCCTGACATTTTGTGCATATATCGGGAGCAGCAGTTCCACCCCGGCCATCACAATGAACAGGACTACGCCTATAATCGATGCATAAGTAAATCTCGGGTAACGAAATACGTTGAAATCAAGCAAAGGGACGGCCAGTTTGAATTGGCGCTTCACAAACAGAAACGACACTGCGAATCCCACGATAAGGAAGGTCAGCGCAAGCTGAATCCCTTTTCCCTGATCGCTAAGGATGCTAAATCCATACAACAGACAACCGAAGCCCAAACTCGAATAGAGAATAGATCTCCAGTCCAATTTCGCTTTATGCGTATCCCAAACGTTTTCCAAGCAATAATATGCGACAAACAGGTTCGCGATCGCTATGGGCGCCACCCCATAGAATAAGATTCTCCAAGAATGATTTTGAATCACGAAGCCGGAAATCGTCGGCCCCAGTGCAGGGGCGAGTCCCACAATGAGACTGGCCAGCCCCATCGCTGCCCCGAGTTTTTCCTTTGGGAACACTAGGATAATCGTATTCAGGAACACCGGTACCAGCAATCCGGCGCCAATCCCCTGAATAATTCGTCCGCATAGGATCAATGTGAAGTCGACGGAGAAGCCGGCAATTAGCGTCCCTGTCGTAAAGGCCCCAGCGGATGCGAAAAACAGGGTTCTCGTCGAGTATTTTCCGATCAGGAATCCCGTCACAGGGATGACAATTCCAGAAACCAGAAGATAGACGGTGATCAGCCATTGCGCCCGATTAACCTGGATTCCAAGGTCAAGCATCATTTGTGGCAAAGCCGTGTTCAGCATGGTTTGCATGAGTTGTGCCAAAAAATTCGCGACGATTAGAGATGCGACAATGATTACAGGTTTTCTTTTCATAACGTTCCTCAATTTACTACGGACACTCCAGTTTATAGATATTACAGATATTTTTTATCCATTATACAGTTAAAGAAATTACTTATGGGGAAATTCTTGGACACCGGTGTACATGCTCTGATCCTTCAATTGAATAAGCACCTTGCCAAAACGCCCACCCTGCTGGATGACAACCTTATCCGTCGGATAGGTCCGTTCCAAATAATTGGCTATGATTTTCCTATTCTGGTCGTCCGCAGTCAAACCGAAAATTCTCAGCCATTCCATAACCTCCTGGAGCGCCGTGTCTCTAGATACTTCTGTAGATTTCATTTCCCGGGTTACGAGCGACTGATAGGAATACCCTTTGAGATACAGTAAATGGAGCAAATAAGCCATTTCCAAATGTTCCGTTTTCATGGGCTGATCAGTGACCAAAGGCCAAATCTCTTTTACCAGACTGTGCTCCCTGGAGCCGACAGACAGGCTGATATAGCAATACTGTCGTGCGCAGCTCAGCACTTTCTCCACACTGTCCCAATCGACAATAACCGGGCACATGGAGACAAATACGAAATCAAAGGCTTTTTCCCACCCCTTTGCTTGAATATCAATGTCTTCAAAAGGCTCAGCCACAATCTCTACATTCCCGTTCTTTAATCCCGTTATATTACTTTTCAATAGCTCAACTAATGGAAGACTAGGCTCCACAGAAGTAACACTAGCCCCTCTCTCCGCAAATGGCACTGTAAATCCGCCTGAGGCCGCTCCAATGTCTAATATGGAGATATCTTTAAATGTCACACCCTGACTTTCCAGCCAATTCATAATCCGTTTTGTTCTTCGCCTGCCTTCTTCGCTAAACGCCTGCTCGTTAAATGACTTTGCCCTATGGTCAAAAGTATGTGCTGGATCAATTCCAGCTTTTTTCATTTTGCTAACCGCTGTATCTGGATCATTCTTCCAAGCTGCTTCCCAAACGGCATCATTAAAAAAATCGTTCGTCATCATCCTCTTCATCCCTTTCTGTTATATGTAGCCATTACACTTATGACTTTTGAAAAAAGTCCTTCTCTCTAAGAAACTTTTTCCCCAAGAGAAGGACATGTCCACTTAGAGCTAAACGAAATCTTCTTCTGTCAGCTCCATGTTGATGCCAATCGCCGCTTTGCTTCCGCCTGCTGCAGCAAAAATCAACTGGGAAGGCATTACGTAAGCTGCATCCCCGGCGGCATACACACCTGGAACCGAGCTTTTGCCCCACTCATTTGTGGCGATACCGCCAAACTCATTTACCTCGTAACCAAGCGAACCCTGAAAAGACGCCTTCGGTTTCCATTCCGGTGTAATGAATCCTCCCGTTCTCTCGATTCGCGTGCCATCCGCAAATTCCACCTGCCGCAATTTCCCCTCATGACCGATAAACATCGTTACTGCTTGTTCAACCACTTCGATGTTTCTGGATTTCAACAATTGTTTTTGATCGTTGTCCAGAACCGCATGCCCATTTGTACAAATCACAAGATCTTTACTCCAGGTATAGAGCAGCTTGGCCATATGAAACACTCCAGAGTTCTCGGAAACAACAATTAGCGGCTGATCTCGAAGCTCCCAACCATCGCAGTAGGGACAACTGAACAAACTTGTTCCATAACAATCACGTAAACCTGGAATATCCGGGAAAATCTCCCTAAGTCCCGTGGTGATCAGTAATTTGCGTGCTTCAATCTGTTTTCCGGTTGACGTCACGACGACGAACCTGTGATCATTCCGGTGAATCTTGGTTACCTCCCAAGGTAAAAGTTCAACGGAGGGATACCCCAGAACCTCCTCATATGCAATACGCCTAAACTCAGCTGGTGTCACACCGTCTCTTGTTATAAATCCATGAGAAGCATGTGTAACCGCATTTCGGGGCTGGCTGTTATCAAATAACGCAACACTGCGTCTGGCTCGTCCAAGTACCAGAGCCGCATTGAGTCCTGCCGGGCCTCCGCCGATAATAGCACAATCATAAGTCAAAAGAATCTCCCCTTTTTTGTTGATTTATTTGGAGGCAACAAGCTGCTGCAGTTCACCTTTCGACAATATGCCTATTTCTTTATATAGAGGCTGTCCATCTTTGAATATAATGGTTGTCGGTATGCTCATAATCTGAAATTGTGAAGAGATTACCGGATTTTCGTCTACATTAACTTTAACGACTTTAATGGAATCATTTGCTTCCTTTTCAAACTCCTCTAATACAGGTGCAAACATTCTGCATGGACCGCACCAAGCAGCCCAAAAATTCACTACTGTTATACCTTCCGTTTGCACCATCTCTTTAAAAGTAGAATCTTTCGCATGTTGAATAGCCATCGTGATCTTCCTTTCAATTAAATATACTATGGATATATAATATCTTTAATTTGTCATAAGATGGGTCTTGTAATCTTGTCCGGCGTTGTTGCCACTAAAAAATAGAACATCACCTCAAACGCATAATCAGTTGCTTGTGAATTTTCATAGCACTCCTCCATTTCAAATTAAAGACTTTATGTATCTATGATAACTTTGTTTTGGATAAGATGCAAGTCAGTCTCATGAAAATTTAGCCAAACCAAGGCCAGTTGCATTCTTTTGGCCTGTGATCGAGCCAACAACAGCGGACAGGCTAGGGTCTTTTGCATCCTAGTCTGCCGCTGTTGCTCTTATCGGATCGGTATTAGTTTTCGTTAAAATTGATCGGCGCAATGCCTTCCGCTCGCCACACCGTGCCTCTTTTCTCGTACTCGAATAACTTTTCTACAGCATTTGCGATTTGGGGACCTAACTCACGATCAACCAAATACAAGGCCACATCAAGACCCGAAGTCACGCCTCCCCCGCTTACGAAGCGAGGACCATCTTCAACGACTCTTGCTTCAATCGGAATTGCACCGAGAGATCCTAACGCTTCCATGCCTATTTGATTGGTAACCGCATGTCTATCTTTCAACAAACCTCCCATCGCAGGCAGTAGTGTACCACCGCATACTGTAGCTACAATAACATCCTCATTGTTAAAAGCTTGTTTCAATTTTTCCGACAAGCCTGTCTTCATGGCCTTCTTTAATATATTTGGAATGGCATCTTCCGAATTTCCCGCTGGCTTGCCCGAAGCCCCAGGCACCAAAATGATTCCCGGACGCTTTGGGTCTAATGCAGCTTGCGCTTCGAGAGCGGGCCCGTTCAGACCGCTCGGGACAGAACGCTTGCCTTCTGCGGAAACCAATTCCACAGTAACTGCTCCTTTTGAGTACATTCCCGCAGCAGCGAATACTTCGTATGGTGCTAATGCGTCCAGCAGATCGAAACCATCGAACAAGACGATTTGAACATGCATCCTTTTGTCTTTGAATGGATCATTATTTTCTTTTGAATTCGCACTTGCTGTAGAGGTAACTAGACATAGAACTAGTACAAACGACATGAGTACTCCTATAATTTTTTTCATCCTACACTGCCTTTCTGGATCGATTGATATTTCTGATAATGATGTTAGGAATGATCAACAGCAGCACAATAGAGCCGTAAACGCCAATTGTATAGCTGGTAGCGTAAATGAGACCAAATCCCTGATAAAAAAGGGAGGTGATGAGATGAATTGTCATGTTCGTAAAACAAAAGGCGTAACTTCGGATCATCCAGTTCCGGTGCCGAATGATACGTTTCTTTTTGATTTGTACAAGCGCCATAATGGTGATAAACAGCCATATTATATTAAGAGCATTGAACCCCATACTGCTTATTTTTCCTCCAGTAGCATAAGGAGCCATATATCCGGAAGTAATCACGACAAGAAGGACGGATACTAAATAAACGTAGCCGTTTATACGGTGGAGCTTGCGGCTTTTTTCAAAGACGCGGTTGGAGAAGTTCAGCAACCCCGTCGCCATGGCGATGCAGGCAAACGCAACATGAACGTGCATAACGTTGATCCAGACTGGAAGATTTAGTTCGCGCTTCAGGCCGATTTTATGGCTTAAAAACGCCTTGGCTCCAGGATCGATAATAAAATTGGCCACCAAAGCGTAAAGGATAAATAGAATACTGATGCAGGCCAAAAGTCCGTATGATATTTTCCATTCCTTCATGCGATCCATCCCCTCATTAGGTAACACGCTTGCCTGTTAATTTGGATGCAGGCAGTATGCCGGCCCTGGCGAATCCAATCATGTCATCTCCACGCACGATAACTTCGAATTTTAGATTTAACCGCATAGGTTTCGTGACGCGCAGCGACCAGGTAAGCTTATTGTCCTGAAGTAAGGGGTTTATAAACTCGACCGTCTCATCCCCTTGTGTGGCCTGGCCTTGGATCAACCCATTCCTTATGGAAATGGAGAGCTTGACCTCCAGTTTCCCAACAGGCGTAGCAATTGTCGTATCCCAATCCCCGTCGAACTCAGATTCTCCGGGTAATTTGATTTCCGAGGTATCATAAATCATCCCCGTATTGTTCGTCGCGATGTTCGTTTCTTCGTCGGTCTCTGCCTTGTGAGAGCTAGGCGCCCTTCCTTCTTCCCGCCAGACCGTTCCTCTCCGTTCATATTCGAACAGCTGCTCTACCGCGTGCGCGATACGCGGTCCAAGCTCGCGTTCCACCAGATACAGCGCTACATCGAGTCCCGAAGTAACGCCGCCGCTAGTAACCAGATTGCCGCTATCCACTACGCGTGCCGGGACGGGAATGGCTCCGGTTGCTCCAAGTACATTCATGCCCAGATGATGCGTTACCGCCGGTCTGCCCTCCAAGAGCCCTCCCATGGCCAGTAACAGGGAACCGCCGCAAACCGTGGCAACGACGATGTCTTTTTGCCCGAGTGCTCGCTCAATCAATCCAGCCAATTCCGTATTCAATGCCCGAGACAGAATGGCTGGGGGCGAATTCGGCCCATCTCCTTCGACGTCACCCGACGCACCAGGTACGAGAATGATGCCCGTACGTTCCGGGTTCAGTCTGCCGCTCGCTTCAATTTTTAACCCGTTGATGCCGCTGGTGACGGATCTCGGCCCTTCAGCGGTAACGAATTCTACGCTTAACGCGTTTTCAGCATACATTGCCGCGGCACAAAAAACCTCGTAAGGCGCAATGGCATCCAGAAGGTCAAAGCCATCAAAAAGCACGACTTGAACCGTTAACATCCATAAACCTCCTCATATTCAAAGTCAATAGATTGATCCTCGAACCTGCGGATCGTATCAGGGAAAAATTATTTTATCAGAAGATCCTTCAGCCTGTGATATTCCTTCTCGTCGATTTCACCACTCGCCATCCGACCTTTTAGAATCAATGCGATGTCACGGTCTTTTGGATTGGAATCTCTGTAGCGATGACGAATCAGATAAATTCGAATTGCGACAAAAGAAAAAAGCGTAAGACAAAATAGAGCACCGAATGGAAAAAATGAGAAACTTCCGTATTCCAAGTTTATGTCAACCTCCTTCATCCGTTTTTGCGTAGAACGGGCCCTAACTCGCGATATTTGCTGTCCGACTCGGCAAGAAGTATCGTAACAAACGAGTATCTCAAATGAAGTTGTATAAAGGTCACAAAACAATAAACAAATCATCACAAATTAGGTGGTTCTGTTAGTTTCATGGGGAAAAATGATAAACTAGTTTTCAAAGGTGGGATATTCATGAGTGAAATCAGTACCATACTGGTTGTAGACGATGATCAAAGCATTGTCGAACTATTGAGCGACTTTTTAGAGTATGAAAATTTTCGCGTTATAACCGCTTGCGATTCTGTTCAAGCTTGGACATTGTTTGAGCAGAATTCCATTCATTGTATTGTTCTTGACATCATGATGCCGGGTCAAAACGGGTTTGAGTTATGCCGTCGGATTCGGGAGAAGAGTAACGTTCCGATCCTTTTCTTGAGCGCACGCAGCGACGATGTGGACAAGATTCGCGGCCTGACGCTCGGCGGCGATGATTATATTGTCAAAACCGCTTCACCTGGTGAAATTGTAGCCAGGATAAAAGCTGTACTACGACGTTCTGTTTCCCAACTGCAAATGAGTGAGAGAATCTTGGATTTTGGCCGCATCAAGCTAAATCTATCCACAAGAGAAGTATTCGTGGATGGGAAGAGTGTAGTGCTCACCCCGAGGGAATATGAATTATTGCGATTATTTGCCGAACACCCCAGGCATGTTTTTTCATATGAACAGATACTTTCGAAATTTTGGAATGGGGTAGGTGACAGGCATACGATTCGGGTGCACATCGGTCGACTTCGCGAGAAAATTGAATCCGATCCGAACCATCCTCAATACCTAGTCAACGTATGGGGAATAGGGTATCGCTTCGAGGGAGGTTAAGATGAGAACACTTCGTATTCGTTCGTTTACTATACTGCTTTTCTTCTTCTTAATGTTAGTGCCGTGGATCTTTTATGTGACAACACACTTCATAGAGACAAAAACGCTCAGCTTCGCAAAAAACAGAGCTCAAGCCGAGATTCTGCAAGGACAATGGATCGAGAAGATCGTAAAGCTGATCGAAACCAATTCGAACAAATGGAGGGATCCGAATTGGCAAAACCAATTGAATCATGAGTTGCAACAAGCGAAAATGGAAGCGACTATTCTATCTGCATCAGATCAAGAAATTTACCGTTCTAATCCGCAGAGCCATGGCGTATTGCCTTCTACCGAACGGTTCTCCATTATAGAGGACGGGCATTTGCTTGGAAAGGTCATTATTTATCTTCCGAAGTCAAATGCGGCTAAGTTCATTTCGATATTTACCGGGCTATTGTTAGCTTTTTTTATTGTCGGTGTTGAAATGCGAAGGTTTCTTCTAAAGCCTCTCGAAAAGATGAGCTTTGCAGCTAGAAAAATCGCTGCAGGAGATTGGGACGTAGAGTTGCCTAGATCCTATATCACCGAAATCTCTGAGGTACGCGATGCATTCGAAGTGATGGTGATAGGGATGCAAAAAGCTTTTCAAAAACAAGCGGAATTGGAAGAAGAACGCCGATTCGTCATTACAGCTGTCGCTCATGATTTGCGTACCCCGTTGTTCGCTTTACGAGGTTACTTGGATGGTTTGGAACAAGGCATTGCCCAATCCCCGGATAAAATAACCAAATATTTGGCCGTTTGTAAGGAAAAATCGGCGCAATTGGACCGGTTGGTAGAGGACCTTTTCACATTTACAAAGATGGAGCATGTGCAGATGGATCTTCATAATCAGAAGATTGATTTTAAATTCATCATCCTGAAATCGGTTGAAAGTTTAAGTCCGCTAGCTCACCAAAAGAACCTCTCGATCTCGACCCATGCTGCAGACGACTGCTTCATTAACGGTGATGTGCATTTATTGGAACGAGCGATGAACAATTTGTTGGATAATGCCGTCAGACACACACCCTCGTATGGTGAAATTGTTGTTCAATGTTATAAAGAAGGTAACAAAATAAAGTTTATGATACGTGATACAGGCCCGGGCTTCTCCTCGGAAGAACTACATCGAGTTTTTGAACCTCTATATCGTGGTGAAGCATCTAGAAATCGTTCAACTGGAGGTAGCGGATTAGGGTTGACCATTTCACAAAGAATTGTAAGGCTTCACGGAGGTGAGCTCTCCGCAGGTAACCATTCGGAAGGCGGAGCGCTGCTAACTGGTTGGATACCTGTAGCTACGCCTGATTAAGATATTGAGTAATCAAAAAGGCTCCTGCTCTGCTAGAAACAGCAGATCAGGAGCCTGTCATTGATGAAATGATGCGGTCGAGAGGACTCGAACCTCCACGGGGGGTTAGCCCACACGGACCTGAACCGTGCGCGTCTGCCAATTCCGCCACGACCGCATAAATAGTTGATGCAATCATTTGCAGCAACAAAAAATATATTATCATTTCTTTTTCAGAGAGTCAACAGGAAAATACTTAATCTAACGTGCAGAACAAGGTTGAGAAGGACTGGTATTACACTCCAACTCCCTTTATACTTTATACTTGATACCTGAAAATATCCTGCTGTATGAACTTGGAAATGGAGACCTTTATCGATGTTGACTCATTCCAATCCTTCAATTAAGAAGCAGATTTATGATCGAATTTCATTTCTCGGCACCGTCTCCAAAGCCGATTTAATGAACGAATTTCCGCTCACCCCCAGCAGCATGACGCGGTTCCTGGAGGAGATGACCTCCCGGGGGCTGCTCGTCATCTCCGGGCTGGGGAACTCGACCGGCGGCCGCAAGCCGATCCTGTTCCAGACCAATCCGAAGTATCGGTATATCTTGGGGCTGGAGATTTCCCGAATTTACTCGGTCCTCGGATTGTATGACATGCATTTGACCCCGTTGTCGCGGGCCCGCTGGAAAATGGACGAACACATGACGCCGGAGGTGCTGTCTGACCTTGTTGCCGACACCGCCAAGACGTTTCTTCAAGAGCACGGCATCACATCCGCCGACGTTCTGGGTCTCGGCATCGGGGCGGTGGGCCCGCTGGATCACCAAAACGGCATCATCCTCGAACCGGAGTGGTTCCCCGCACCTTACTGGAGCCATGTCCCGATCTGTGCCATGCTTGAAGAGAGGCTGGACATCCCTGCTCAGCTTGACAACGGCGCCAACACCGCGCTGATCGGTGAACACTGGGCGCTGCGCTCGGATACGATCCGTCATGCCCTTTACGTGCATGTTGGCGTGAATATCCGCTCCGCCGCCATGTCGGAAGGCCGGATTCTTCGAGGTGCCGCCGATACCGAGGGAGCCATTGGGCAAATGATCATTCAGATGAACGGGCCCAAGCTCCGTAATCAAGGCAACTCCGGCGCGTTGGAGGCTTTTGTATCCGTGCCTGCGCTGGAGGACCGAGTTCGTGCTGAACTGAAGGCTGGCCGCAGCAGCGTATTGTCCGGCCTGGCCCCGGAGCAGATCAACTTCGCTTCGCTGGTGGACGCCTTATCGCAGGATGATCCGCTGGTCACAGAACAGTTTCAGGAAACGGCCGTCTGCCTCGGCACCGGACTGGCCAATCTGATTAATGCGTTGCATCCTGAATACGTGGTCTTGGGCGGCCCTTTGATCAGCGCACACCCGCTTGTCTTTGATACCGCGGTGGAGGTCGCCAAGCAAAATGCTTACCATTATCCCGAGTATAATCCGCTGTTCACCCAAGGGCAGCTGACCGAATCCGCCGTGGCCACAGGAGCCGCCTTGATGGTGTTGCAGCGCTGGTCAGGCGAATAGAATATCCCCCAAAGGCGTTGTATGCACAACGTCTTTGGTGTTTTTTAAGCGGCTACCTCTTATCTCCCCTCCCGTTCCCGCTGCGATATTCACTAGGGGACATACCCGTGGATTTCTTAAACTGCCGCGAGAAGTACAAGGCATCGTTAAAACCAACAGAGGAAGCGATTTGGTCGATGGTTAACGGGCCGGCGAGCAGCTCCTTCGCTTTTTCGATCCGTACCTTCGTTAAATACTGCTTCGGCGACAGTCCTGTCCGGGCCTTGAAGGCGCTGAACAGATGGGCCCGATGGTACCCTAAATTGCGCGCCAGCTCTTCAATGCCGATTTGCTGCGGATATTGCAGCTGGAACCAACGGATCGCCTGCTCCACCTGCCGGTCGATCATTGCCGGCTCCTTCGCAGCGGAACGAGGCAGGTGTTCCCGGTTCGCAACCCCAAAATGATGAAGCAGCAGCGTCACCCAGCCTGCCGCCTCGAGGCTTTCCAAATGCGGGTGATCGCTTTGGCGGAACGATGATCGCAGGCGAGCGTAAAGCTCCCGTAATTCCTCCGGCTCCCCGGAGCTAACCACCGGTTTATCCGGCGTAATGCCGACATCCGCCAGCTGCCGAAGGACCCCCGGTCCTCTTAACGCAACCCATGCGTAATGCCACGGATCTAGGGAATCCGCCTCGTAAGTGAACAATCCCTCTGGAAAAATGACAAAGGTATCCCCCGTCCGGCAAGAATATTCCTGTCCTCCCCAGGTATACGTCCCCTTCCCTTCAAACACCGTATGCAGCAAAAAATAGTCATGCACGGACGGCCCGATGCGATGGTTCGGGTGCGGCCGCCCTTGTCCGCTAAACAAGACCGTGATGTCCCGCTCCCGGTCATCAGGGTTCATATGGACTTCAAACAAGTCGTGCTCGGGAATCAATCACCACAACCTCCTGAAAGCATAATGGCCTGCTCTCCCTAGCGTAAGGGATGGCAGGCCAAAATACAACATTCCTCCATACTTCCCTTTCATTCCTCCATACCTTTCTTTCAGGTGGAGAGCTATATTGAGGAGGAAAAAGGAGGAGATCTAACATGTCCAAAATTACATTTATCGGGGCTGGAAGTACGGTATTCGCCAAAAACGTGTTAGGCGATTGCATGTTGACTCCCGCGTTGCAGGGCTTCGAGCTGGCTTTGTACGATATCGACCTGCAGCGCCTCAAAGATTCGGAGAACATGCTAAACAATCTGAAGCACAGCAGCGGCAGCACATGCGTCGTGAAAGCCTACACCGACCGGAAGGAAGCGCTGCGAGGGGCGAAATACGTGATCAACGCCATCCAGGTCGGCGGATACGATCCGTGTACGATTACGGATTTTGAGATTCCGAAGAAATACGGGCTGCGCCAAACGATCGCCGATACAGTGGGGATCGGCGGCATTTTCCGCAACCTGCGGACGATTCCTGTCATGCTGGACTTTGCCGCGGATATCCGTGAAGTTTGCCCGGACGCCTTATTCCTCAACTACACGAACCCGATGGCTGTGCTAACCAACGTCATGAATACGTATGGACAGGTCCGTACCGTTGGTCTCTGCCACAGCGTGCAGGTTTGCGTGCCAGGATTGTTCAGCAGCCTGGGGCTGGACGCTACAGGTGTTCAGGCGAAAATCGCGGGCATCAACCATATGGCTTGGCTGCTCGAAGTTACCCGGGACGGCGTTGACCTCTATCCCGAAATCAAACGCCTTGCGGCAGAGAAGCAAAAACAGCCGCATCATGATATGGTTCGGTTCGAATTGATGCTGAAATTTGGATACTACGTTACGGAATCATCCGAGCATAACGCCGAATATCATCCTTACTTCATCAAACGGAACTATCCTGAACTAATCGAACGTTTTCAAATTCCGCTGGATGAATACCCGCGCCGTTGCGTCGAGCAAATCTCGAATTGGGAGCGCATGCGCGAGGAGCTCGTCGGCAACCGGGAACTGACGCATGAGCGCACACACGAATATGCTTCGTACATCATGGAAGCCATTGAAACCAATGTCCCGTTCAAAATCGGCGGCAACGTCATGAATACGGGGCTGATTCCGAACCTCCCGGCCGAAGCCTGCGTGGAAGTTCCCTGCCTCGTGGATGCCAGCGGCGTAACTCCTACCTATGTTGGAAATCTGCCGCCGCAATGCGCTGCCTTAAACCGGACGAACATCAATACCCAGCTCTTGACGATCGAGGCGGCGATCACCCGCAAGAAGGAGCATATCTACCATGCCGCCATGCTGGATCCCCACACGTCCGCTGAGCTGTCCATCGACGATATTATCGCGATGTGTGATGACTTGATCGAAGCGCATGGGGATTGGCTGCCAACTTATCATTAATGGCGAGCCCCTCATTATTTCACCGACCCGATCATCCCGGCCACAAAATGCTTCTGCATCACGAAGAAAACAATGGCCGTCGGGAGCGTCGAAATGACAATCGCCAGCATGATCAGCCCGTAATCCGGTGAATAGCTGGAACCCAGCGTGGAGATCAGCAGCGGCACCGTCTGCTTCTGAGGTGTTTGCAGCACGATCAGCGGCCACATATAGTTGTTCCAGCTGCTCATAAACGTGATAATCGCCGCTGCCGCATACGTTGTCTTCATCGTAGGCACATAAACGCGGAAGAACATCCCCAGCTCGGATAAACCGTCGATCCGGCCCGCTTCCAGCAGCTCCTTCGGGAACATCTTGGTGCTCTGGCGGAAGAAGAAGATCAGAAACGCTGTCGTCATCGTCGGCAGCACAACCGCGGCCAGCGTGTCGATACCGATCAAGGGCAATAGATTGGTAATTCGGCCGAACATGCGGTAGAGCGGCACCATCAAAGCCGCAAAAGGCAGCATCATCGACAGCAGCAGCACGTTAAATACCATGTCCTTCGCTTTGCTGCGGTAAATCTCGAAGCCATAACCCGCCAGTGAAGCGATCAGCAGGGCGAGCAGCGTCGTGGAGACGGAGACGGCCAGCGAATTCTTAAGCGCATTTAGGATATCAACGGAATCCAGCAGGTTGCGCAGGTTTGCCCCAAAATGGGAGCCCGGCAGCAGCTTGCCCCGGGTGACGTCCACCGACGGGTTTGTCGAGCTCACAATAATCCATAGAAACGGAAAAATCGAGACAAACGCCGCTACGGCAAGGAATACGTACATGGAAATTCGTTTGGCCGCCCTAAGCATCGCGATCACCTGCCACTTTAAACTGGATGATGGATAAGAGAACGATCATCACTACGATGGAATACGACACCGTTGCCGCATACCCGAAATTCGCCGAGTATTTAAACGATAGATTGTAAATGTATTGCGAGATCGTAGAACTGGCATTCCCGGGTCCGCCCTGCGTAATGTTCATCACTTCGTCGAACAGCTGCAGCGTGCCGATCGTCGAGGTGATCGAGGTAAATAAAATAATCGGCTTCAGGAGCGGAATCGTAATTCGGAAAAACTGTGTAACCGCCGACGCCCCGTCGATTTTGGCCGCTTCGTAAATCGTTGGCTCGATATTTTGAATCCCCGACAGGTAAAAAATCATGTTGTATCCGGTCCACCGCCAAGTAATAGCGATAATGATCGTCACCTTCGCCCAGAACGGGTCAGTGATCCAGGGGATCGGTTCGGATATGATGTGCAAATGCAGCACCATCAGGTTAACCAGTCCGTCGCCTGCAAACAGGTATTTGAAAATCACCGAATAAGCGACCAACGACGTAATGCAGGGCAGGAAAATCGCCGTGCGGAAGAAGCCTTTCCACTTCAAATTCCGGTCGTTTAACACGACAGACAGTACCAACGCCAGCAATACCATGATGGGCACCTGTACGATCAGGTAGATCAACGTATTTTTGACCGCTGTCAGGAACATGGAGTCCGTGAACAACCGCCGGTAATTCCCCAGCCCGTGATAGGTCAGGTTCGAACCGGTGCCGGTTTGCAGCGACAGGAGAAAGGCTTGGATCATCGGATAAAAATAAAACCAAGCAATCATCAGCACAGCTACAATGACAAATGACCAACCGACAATCGAAGTTTTCCAGCGTAAGCGCAGCGCAGGCCCGGATGCTCTCATTGATTTCATCTCCTTCTCTTTGTAGTCCATAAGGCCGTCAGGAACCAACGAAACCTTGAACTGGGAACAGCCCAAGGTTGTCGTCGGTTCCTTCAAGCTTCGCTTATTGCAGCTGGGATTCGGCCTGGGCCTGGGCGTCGCGCATGACGCTGTCCACGTCTTTGCCGTTTAAGTAATTTTGGACTTCGATCACCAGAATGTCCTCAATCGCATAGGTGTGCAGGCCGTAATTGACCTTTGGCACTTCTTCCGTCCATTTGGCGAAATCGGCGTAAATCTTCTGGCCGCCAAAGAATTCGTCGGATCTATCATAAGCTGCACCGCTGGACGCTGCCTTCAGCGAACCAATCGCGCCGATCTTCTCCAGAAGCAGGGAGTAGAACTCGCTGTCCGAACCAAACGTTTCCACCAGGAAATTCGCTGCCACGTCCTTACCATCCAGGTTCATTACGTACCAGGAGCTGCCGCCAAGGCTGGAGGCGTTCACCGATGCGGCGCTTCCCGCCAGCTTCGGCGTTGGGACAACCGCCCATTTACCGGATTGGGAAGCCTCGGCTTTGACGGACGGCGTAATCCAGTTACCGGTAGGCACTGTCGCCACATCCCCGTTGTTAAAGGCTGCCAGGAACTGGCTCCAGTCCGAATTCATCTTGACGATATTCGCATCAAACATCGCTTTGTACGTCTCCAGCGCTTCCTTGATCACCGGATTGTCTGCCAAATTTGGCGTTTTGCCGTCCTCCTTCAGATACCACTCTCCCGCCGACTGCGCCATCACCCGGATCAACCCGAGGTCGTTAGGGTCTTGGGTCAGCATGTCTTTGCCGGTGACTTCCTTGATCTTCTTGCCGATTTCGATGTATTGATTCCAATCGATATTCGTCACATCGTCCAAGGTATATCCCGCTTGCTCCAGGTAATCCGTCCGCACGTACAGCCCCGTCGCCCCGGAGTCAAACGGAACGCCGTATTGCTTGCCGTTATAGCTGGTCGGCCCGATTTTGTACTCGGCGAAATCCTCTGCTTTGATCACGTCGGACATATCGCGGAACGCATCAGGGTAAGCCTGCAGGAAGTTTTGCGCCCGGTAGTCTTCAATCAGCACGATGTTCGGCAGCCCTTTGGTCGTTCCCGAATTGAGCCCGGTGTTCAGCTTCTGAACGATATCGTCCTGCGCATATTCCACGATGTTCACCTTCACGTCCGGATGCTTCGCTTCGTAACGTTCTTTAGCCAGGTTCAATGCCGCAATGTTAAAGTTGGGATCCCAAGCCCAAACCGTAATTTCTTGGCTGCCTTGCGACTCCCCACCGCCGCTTCCTGCACCCGGATCGGCCGAATTGCCCGTATTCGCCGCATTCCCAGCGTTGCCGGAATTTCCGGAGCCTCCGGAACAAGCGGACACCACCAGCGTCAGCAGCAAGCTGGCAAGCAACACAATCAAGCTTTTTCTCATTTCGGTTCATCCCCCTCGTGTTTAATGATGGGCAGCGCTTTCAACCTTGAAGTAAGCGCTTCCTTTTATTCGCTTTTAGGATAGCATTGCGGTTGAACCGGCCGTTAGGAATATCTTTGTGTGGTTTGGTGATTTTCTTGTCCATGTTGGGAAGGCGCTTTAGCGACAGTAGTCTTTTCTTTGGAAAATGGGAAAATCTTTAGACCGCATCCCCGGTGACCTCCGCTTCCTCTATCAACGGGAGCACAATGCGAATTTGGGTCCCTTCTCCTTTGACACTGGAGATCTGCACACCGTAGGACTCTCCGTACAACAGCTTGATCCGGTGATTGACGTTCTGAATGCCGATGCCCGCAAGTTTCCGTCTCCGCCCCTTGGAAGTGTCCGGAACCGATTCCTCAAAGGTTCGTTGCTCCAGCATCAGCTCCTGCCCGCCATGATCCATCCCGTCCCCGTTGTCCGCCACTTCACAAACAAGCGAGTGCTCCGTTTTCGAGATCAGAATGTAGATCGTGCCTTCGGTTTTCACGTTAAACGCATGGAAAAAGGCGTTTTCGATAAACGGCTGAAGCATGAGCTTAGGGACCTTGCAATGCATGCAGTCAGGCGATACGAAATAGCTCACCTTGATTCGGTCACCGTACCGGACTTGTTTGATGAATACGTAGTTTTTCAAGTTCTCCAGTTCCTGCTCGATCGTGATCGTTTCGTTGGCATTGCTGATCGTATTTTGCAGCAAGGATATCAGCGCATTAATCGTCTCGGCGGCGGTCTCCTTATTGCCCTTCTGGACCAGCAGCTTGATCGAAGCCAGTGTATTGTACAAAAAATGCGGGTTGATCTGCCGCTGCAATGCGGCGAGTTCGGCGTTCCGCTGCTCCTTCTGCGTCTCCAACAGCCGCTGCACATAATCGTTCAGTTCGTCCAGCATATAGTTAAACGCCTTGCTGAGCTCTCTCACCTCATAGCTGCCGCTGACGGAGATATAATTGCGGAAATCCTTCTTCGTGATCGTCGACATCAGCCGAACCAAACGGGTTAACGACAGCGTCAACCGGCGTGATATGACGAACAGAACTAACAGCGCAACGCCAATGATGGTCAAGCAGATCAGCGCCACTTGGCGGATGTTGATAATCTGCCCGGCGGTGTACTGCCGGTCGATCAGATTTACCAGATAGAAGCGATAGGGCGGAAGCTCATTCGCCAGAATGATGGCATCTTGACCAAACGCTGTACCGTTTAAATAATCCAGCCGGTCGCGCTTCAGCGTCTCAACATCGTGCAGCAGCTCCGGCGACTTGCCGCCGATCAGCTCCGCGCGGTTGCTGGAGACAATGACGCCTGTCGGGTCGAGTACCAGGACATCGTTGCCGTTGCTGGTAAAGTTGGCAAAAAAACGCCGAAACTCTGATTCCCGAATCGCGATATAGAGCATCCCGTAACTAAGACCGCCGGTTCGGTCGACCAACGCTTTCGTAGCCACGATAAACCGTTCCTTGCCCGCTTTCCCGTCCCGTTCATCGTATTGGTACAGTACCCGCAGCGGCTCGGCCGCGGCTTGGCGGGTTAACGGATCATCGGCAAGATCCTGCGGAGACACCGGCCAATAGTTCGGATCGGTGGAATAGCTGCGCCCATTTACCCCGATAATGGTGACAGCCACGTCATATGCCCCCAGATTGGACGAGATTTGCTCCATCTGCTCCGCCATGCGGTAGTAGACCTTCGACATCGCCACCGAATTCGTATCCCCGCCGGTGAGATACGTCTTGACCGAGCCGCTTTGCGAGGCAAAAGTGACGGCGTTAACGACAGAGTCGTTAAATGATTCCAGTCCGGTATTGATCTGATTCAGCACCTTTCCATTGGTGATACTGAACGTCTCAGCGAACAGCCGCTCCGCCATACGGATGGTAATCAACGAGGTGAGCAGGCACACGGCAACAATACTGACCGTCATTACGACGAACAGCTTGGATATCAGGCGGCTGCGGCGAAATTTTTCGATCAGCTTCATCCGTCATCCCCTCTTGGCGAGCTGTTGCCGGCGGTATTCCCGCGGCGACAACCCCATTTGTTTTTTGAACACTTTGGTGAAATAACTCGGGTCCGAATAGCCGACGCGGCTGCCGATTTCCGAGATCGGCAAACCGTCCGAACGCAGCAGTTCCTTCGCCTTGGCAATCCGAACTCGGTTCAAATATTCGCTGAACCCCTCATCGTTGTGGGCGGAGAAATAGCTCGATAAATACGACGGATTAAAGTGAAAATGCCGGCTAAGCGAGCTTAAGGTGAGCGGTTCGCCATAGTGCTCCTCGATATAGTCGAGCAGCAGCTTCATGTTGCCGTCGCTGGGGAGCGGAACGCGGGCGGCTACCAGCGGTTCCACTTCGCTTAGGAACGCGTTAAACGCCTGTAAAGCACCGGCGGCATCCCGGGCTTCATCGATCGCTTTGAAATAAGCGTATTTTAATCCGTCCAGTTCCTTCGCTTCACGGTGAAGCTCCAAGGTGGCAATGGTGACATGGAAGACAGCGTTCCCCAGGAACGATTTGAATTCAAAAGGCGTTTGCAAGTAACTGCCGGCCGCTTCGGCGGCGAGCTCCCGCAATCTCGCGAATACTTCCTCCGCCTGCCCCCGCTTCAGTCCGGACAGCAGTTCCTTCATGTCGAACGCAGGAAGCGCGCGAGCCGGGGGCAGCTCATCCGCCTGTAGGACGGTTTTCCCCGGAAAATAAAACCGAAAGCCCAGCAGCTTCTGCCAATCATCCCGATACACTTTCCCCAAGTCGCTCAGCTCTGTAAATTCGCCGCCGATAACCCACGTTGTCTCCGGCATTGCCTCCGCCTTGTTCCGCGCGTACTCGCGAATCGCCTCGATCACTTCCTGGCTGTACGCACCGGAAAAATTCAGCAGCATCAGCAACCTTTTGTCCCCGGTAAAAATACTTTGGAACCGCACCGGAACTGACAGTTCGCATAATCGGCTTTCCAGCCCTGTCGCAAGCCCCTCCAGATACCCTTCCGGCTCCCCAGCAATCGGCCCGGCATCCGTGCCGGTCAGCAGGAACCGATCGTAGGGGAAAGCCGCCGCCAGCCGTTTATCCGGCTCCTCCGGCTCGTATCCGTCAATCAGCCGGTCAAGCAGACGGTCAAGCGGCAGCTCTCCGCGCGCTGCTTCCTGGAGCGTAAGCCCGGGGATTTTGCGGGCGGTTCTTTGCAGCACCTGCAAGAGCTCCTCCGTCTCCAGCTTGGGCTTGAGAATGTAATCCGCCACGCCGCTTTGGAACGTCGAACGCACATATTCGAATTCCCCGAAGCTGCTAAGCACGATCACCTCGACCTGCGGGTAGCGGGCTTTCAGCACGCGGGTAAATTCCTCCCCGTCCATCACCGGCATGACAATGTCCGTAATGACGATATGAGGGGACAGCTGCTCCACCAGCTTTAACGCCTCTTTGCCGTTGGCCGCCTCGCCGACAATTTGAAATCCTAGCTGCTCCCAATCCAAATGGTGCTTAATGCCCTGTCGCACCAACAGTTCGTCATCAACGATCAGAACCCGGCAAAGCTCTCTCATTTCGATCCCCCCAGCAACCATAAATGTTCACTTCTGATGACAGCGGTTACATAAAAAGTTGAAACGGCGAAATCCCGCCGCTTCAACGTCACCGCAGGTTCAGCCGATAATTCACGGCGTATTCCGCCTCTAAATAAACAGGATTAAGACCAGCACAACCGCCAGCACGCCGATGGCGTACATCACGCCCAGCCGGAGCCAATTTCGGCCCGTTTGTTGGGTATAACGCGGATTTTCCTCCTGGTTGCTTTGCGATTGCCCGATCCTTATCGTCGCGATCAAACCAAATGCCAAGATTAGAATAATGACTAGAATTAACCACACCATACTGCCACCCTTACCTTCCTATAGGAGTCGTCGTCCCTATTATATAAGACCGGGTCAATGGCGTACTATAGCATCTTCCTTCCTTGCGCTTAATATATTTGAAATCAGGAAGACGCAGGGAGGGTGGAATATGGAACTTAACCAGAATCAAGTCCAGCGCGCGATGTTCTTAGCCGCAGTGTGCAGCCAGACCTATGCGCAATTCAAAAATCCGGACGGTTCATTTGTCCTTCCGCCTCCCTATGCGCTGTACGATACGCTTGAAGCGAAATCTTTGATCGGAGTATGGGAACGCTTCGGATTTATTTGGCATTCGCCGGATGAGATCATCATCGCTTTCCGGGGAACAAGCTCGGCCTCCAATTGGATCGCCGATGCCATCGCAACCCAGCAGAAATTCAAATGGGCCAAGGATGCCGGCAGCACGCACCGGGGATTTACCGGGATTTATGCATCGGCCCGCCGCCAGATTCACTCGGCGCTGCGCCGGCTGCCAGAGGACAAAACGTTATATCTCACCGGTCACAGCCTCGGGGCCGCTTTAGCTACGCTATGTGCCATGGATATCGCCGCCAATACGAACCGGGTTCCCATCCTGTTTACGTTTGGTTCTCCCCGCGTTGGAGACCCGGATTTCGTTCAAGCTTTTACTCAGTACGTCCCGAACAGTTACCGAATTCATAACGAATTTGATGCGGTGACCCACATCCCTCCGACTGTGTTCAAGCTGCCCAAACAAGCGAAAACCTACTACTACCGACATGTCCCCGCCTCTTACCCCTTGTACTTCGCCGATACTTCATTATCTACCAATCATGGGATCGGCAGCTATTTTGCCGAATTGGCTAGGCTTGATCCGGGTTACGCACAATATTTATCCACCGTAAACCCTGCCTTCTGCCCGGAACCCTCCTAAGCGCTGAAAAAAGCCGCTGCCCGGCAACATATGCCCGGCTAGCGGCTTTTGAGTTCAATAAGGTTATTTCCCGCCGGCCGGCAGTTTCATGGAAGGCTGCTTACTAATGATCGACGAGTGAACCATCAACCCTTGTTCGTCATATACGATGAAGCCGCCGCTTCCTTCCGTGTTCACGGTAATCGTCCGCCCGGCCAAGGAAGGCTGAATGTTAAACCATCTTGCCTGGCCGCTCGGTTGAATGGTGATCTTCGATGATTTGCTCATCCAGATGCTGAAGCTCCCGGATTAACGTAAGCAACATTTGCTTGATCTGCTCACGCTGCCGCTCTTCATCATCGCAAACCGCCACTCGGAACAATTCGGCCTCACCTCGCTTGGATCGTTGGTCTCCTGCCCGCACTTCTTGAATGATTATCCCTTTCGATCAGAATGCTCACCTTGGTTCTTCTTCCCCTCTGATCCAACGGGATCATGCTGCAAAAGAACGGACCGAAAGGGGCAGATCCGCTGTTCATGCCTAGTATGCAAAAAAGCTCTTAAATTCTACAGGAGAATTCAAGAGCTTCTTACAGTTGAACGAATGCGGTCGAGAGGACTCGAACCTCCACGGGGGGTTAGCCCACACGGACCTGAACCGTGCGCGTCTGCCAATTCCGCCACGACCGCTTAGTGTTACCTCTCCGCGAAAGCCGTTAAACCATTTTTCGCGGCGACAAGATATAAAATATCATGCGCCGCGAAAAGAGTCAAGCCTTTTTTTCATTTTATTCCACTGTTATGGCATGTAATTCGATTCGGCCCGCCTCCACACTGACGGTCAGCGTGGTATCCGCTGCCTCGCCAAGCACGGCGCTGAAGCGGCCGACATCACGGCTTGGAGAAAGCGTCATACGCCCTCGCTCAACCCCATCTTGCTTTAGAGTGATCACCGCATCTTCCCGGCAAATCAACTCCAGCGTCGCCGTGTTGCCCGCTTCGATGCCGCAGAACGAATAGGCGGCAAACTCGCTGTCCGTAAGCTCCAGAGCGAGATTTTGCCAGCCACAGTCAAACCCAAATTTCTTAGGTTGTGGCTCATCCGAGATCGGCACAATTTTCATGCCCGTTTTGGCCCGGTACTTATAAATGTTCCCTTCCGTGCGGCGTCCGCTGAACGAGATGCCTCTGCCCGGCAGCTCATCAAAATCCGTGCCGCGAACCCGGCAGCCCGGCTTGCGGAATACCGACGCTGTCACCTCTGGATGGGGAGTGCAGTTCTCAACCTTGATGTTTTCCAAATAAGCATCAAGAATCTGCCGTGCACGCTCATAACTTGGCCGTGCTCCACCTTCGACATAAGCAAGCAGTTCGTCCCAGCCCTCGGGTTTGTTGACCGAATACGGCGAGTTCGCTCGCTCCATCTTCTTCCACGGCCATAAGTTATAACCGATCCCCAGCGACAAGGATAGCGGATACATCGCCGCAAACCACTCCAGTTCGTTCTCCCCGGTCTCGCCGAGCCATAGCGGCTGGTCCAACGCCTCGGACAGCGCCAGAAACTCCTCGTACGCTTCTTTGCCGGGTTTGCAGGCGTACCGATGGAAATGGATCACCATATTGGGATCGTAACGTTTATAAAAAACAGCCGTATTCGTCGCCCAATGATGCCCTTCCACCGAGAGCAGGTGCCGGTCGTCAATCTCCCGAATCGCCGCGATCACTTCCTCATAAAAATCCGCCAGCCGCCGCACGAGAAAATCCTCGTGTTTCCCTTCCATCAAACCGGGGCGAACCGGCTCATTTAACAGGTCGTACCCGCCGACGATCCAGCGGTCCCGATACCGCCGGGCCAGCTCTTTCCACAGCTCGATCGCTTTGTTCCAGTTGTCTTCATCGGTGAACAGGCGAGGGAAGTCGTCAACCGAGTCGTCGATATTGGCTCCGGTCTGTCCGCCCGGCGCACCATGCAAATCAAAGAAGGCGTAGAGGCCAAACTCCTCGCACCAATCCAAACAACGGTCGATCAATGCAAATCCGTCCTCTTTCCAGCGAATGCCCGGTTCATCCTCCATCAGCACTCTCCAATTCAAAGGAATGCGGACCGAGTTATACCCCTGCTCCGCCATCCGCCGAATATCCTCTCGGGTCACATAGTTCTCTCGGAAACGCTTCCATAACTGCTCAGCATAATCCCTTCCGGCCAATTCCTGAATGACGGCCTCAATCCGCCGCGGGCGATCGAACCGGGAGTGATGGGATAACCACATATAACCTTCGCACAAGAGCCAATTGCCCAGTCCCCAGCCCGTCAGCAGGATCTCTTCTCCATCCCCGTTGACGATTTTTGTTCCCTCTGCGCGGAGAAAGCCTTTCACCCGCGAGCGATCCGTTTGTTCGAGCATCGTTCATGTCCTCCCCCTGTAGATCGGTTTGTACGCCAATCATTATAGCACCCTATTCCTGCTTGGGAGGGGAATCCCGATATTTGCGCCATCGACCCGAAAAGTGCACACCTCCTGTCCATACCAAAATCAGATTCTCGCATAAGATGCTAGAAGATTGAAATAAATCTTCGCGGCGTGAAATTGAAGGAGGCTGAACCGTTATGCCAGAGAATGGGGGCAAACAGAAGAAACTAATCATTGAGATTCATTTTAACGATTGGGGAGGAACGCCGGAACGGACAACTCGAAACTGGATTGAGAAAAGGCTGGCTCTGTTCATGACCTGCACGCGAAAAAGCTTGCAGCTGCAAACCTCGCAAGATTTTTCCTGCTATGTCATCTACGATCCCGCCTCCGAGCGAATAATCCGGGAAATCCTCGACCGGTACGTACCTCTGCCTAGAAATATTCAGTTTGTGACGCCAAGGGGTTATTATGCCCATGTTGCCGAAGATATCGCAGGCTATGACTGCTACTACCGGGTGTATCTATCGAGCGACGATATGTACCACAAAGATTTCATCCGCAGACTGCACGCTTATACGCCGAAAAAAAATACAGCCGCATTGGTCCCCCAATACGGCTACATTTACGATTCGGTGCAACACCGGCTGGGCAAATTTTTCTTCTGGCTGCCGAGCTACGGCGCGACAATCCATGATGTCGGGAAGTTTCTGCAAGGTCAGCGGCCGAATTTCAGCTGGCGTGACGCGCTAAAGGTGCCCCATGAGTTTATCCATGTCAAAGAACCGATTTGGATCAATCATATCCATGCTTTAAACACAGGAATGTCCTTTGAAAGAGTAAAAACCTGGAAGACTCCCGGCATCAAAGATGCCATGACGATCGAGCCCTGGTCGGACAGCCAGCGTGCCAAAACCTTCTTTGGCCCGGAAATCGTCAGCCCAAGCGAAATCAAACGGGTGTTGTCCAACTTTTTCTAGTGCCGCTCCACTAAGGGTTCCGGCTTGGCGGTCCGCTTCGAGCGGCACGCCGTCAGTTCAACGTCTTCCCCGTTTTCGATATAAAAAGCCGGACCCTCGTGGTTTTCAATCGACACTTGGTTAAATCGTACGTCCCGCACATTTCCCAGGTAGAACCCGCGCCGTGCCGTCTCCTCGATTCCATCCATCATGGCGGGGCGGCCGGGAACCGCGTCCTTCGCCATGGAAATCTCGATTTGGTCGAAGGTGACTTCGGAAATGTACTGCTCCGCCAACCCGTACAAGAAGCCGGCAGCGGCGTGCACCTCGCGCGCCGTGATGTCGGAGAAATGAATCCGCCGGAACTGCGGAGTTTCCTCCGTAACGGGATAAGGATTTTTGTCCCACACGTATTTCTCCTTGCCGCGTGGACCGCAGAAATAATACAGATTCATAATAAACGGACAGATCACGTTTTCCATGACGAGGTTGCTGACGCGGATATCCTCGACGATGCCTCCTCGGCCGCGTCGGGACTTGAGCCGGATGCCGCGGTCCGTGTGCTGGAAGACGCAGTTCGAAATCGTCACGTTCCGGATATTTCCGCTCATCTCGCTCCCGATCACCACCCCGCCGTGACCATGAATCATCGTGCAGTTTGTGATCGTAATGTTCTCACAGGGAACCCGCTCCGCCGTTTCTTCGGTGCCTGCCTTGATCGCGATACAATCGTCCCCGACATCGATATGGCAGTTGCTGATTCGCACATTCGAACACGATTCCGGGTTAATTCCATCCGTATTGGGGGAATCCGCCGGGTTCAGAATCGATACGTTGTCGATCGTCACGTTGTGGCAGCGAATCGGGTTGACCGTCCAGCTGGGCGAGTCGACCAGCGAAACGTCCCTGATCGTCACCCGCCGGCAGCGGTCGAAGCTGATCAGCTTCGGACGCGGATAGTGCAGCTCCTCCGGACGGTTGCGGTGCTTCTCCCACCAGGGCTGGCCGTTCCCGTTGATGCAGCCGCTCCCCGTGACGCTCACATTCTCGAGATCTTCCCCGTAGATACAGGAGGCATGAACCTCCCGTTGCACCCCTTCCCATCTTGACTTTACGACCGGATAATCATCCGGGTTGGTGCTGAAGGACAACACCGCCCCGGGACTTAACCTAAGCTCGATATGGCTCTTCAGGAAAATCGCTCCGGTCACGAACGTCCCGGCCGGCACGACCACCGTGCCTCCTCCGGCTTCGCTTGCCGCCGTAATCGCGGCCGCGATGGCCGCGGTTGCCGGAACCCCGCTGTCCTTCACCGCACCATAATCAACGATATTATATGTGCACATCCGCGGGATCCTCCATTCTGCTGAGGAACATTTCCATTTGGGTGCAGGCCATCACAAACGCGCCAACCCCGTGCAGATCGTTTTTCACTTTCGGGCGCGCAGCGTAATGGTCATAATCCCCGGCCGATGTGCCGATACAGATATCCGGCAGCACCAAACGGCCTTTATCGTCCCATTCCACCACCCGGGTCAGCCCTTCATATCCCCTCAATGCGGCTTGCCCGGCGTCTTCACCGGCAAGGCCCTGCTGCACCGCCTTCGCCAGGGTGTATACGAACAGGCAGGAGCCTGACGTTTCCAGCCAGTTATCCGGCCGATCGCCTTTGTCGACCACCTGATACCAAAGCCCACTCTCCTTGTCCTGATAACGGATCAGCGCATCCACGAAACTCGATAACGCCCCCGCGAGCTCCTCCCGCCCGGGCTCATCTGCCGGCAGCAAATCGAGGAATTGAGACAACGCCAAACCATACCAGCCCAGCGAGCGGCTCCAAAATTCCGGGGAACAGCCGGTTTCCGGATCCGCCCAAAGCATCCGCCGGCTCTCATCCCAGGCATGGTACAGCAAACCCGTCTTCGCATCGCGCATATGTTTGCGCATCAGCTTCTCCTGGTGCAGCACCTCTGCCCGAAGCCCTGCTTCCCCAAACGCATTCGCATATTTCAGCGAAAATACACCGGCCATATAGAGACCATCCAACCACATCTGATAAGGATACTTATCCTTGTGCCAATAACCGCCCTCGCTCGTGCGGTTCAGCGTCAGCAACAGGTAGCGCAGTTTATCGGCTGCTATCCGGTATTTGGCCTTCCCGGTCCGTTCGTATAACGTGAACAGCAGCAATCCGGCCTGCACGGCATCCAGCTCATCGCGAGCGAACATCAAATTGCCCTGCTCATCCACCCGATCATCCACGTATTGTTGAATGTACTTGATGTACTTCTCATCCTGAACGACCTCCCACAGTTGCTCCATGCCGCACAGAAAGACGCCTTGATGATAATGCCAGCGATGGGCGGGAGGGAGAGTTCCCGCATCCGTGTAAATGTCCATCATCGAATCGCATGCCTTCTTCGCCCATTCCAAGGGAGTGTCTGGACGTTGCCTCATCTTTTCCCAGCTCCTTCCGCTTCGTATTTCATCGCCATGGATCACTCAACCTTTCATCGACCCCAGCAAAGCCCCTTTGGCAAAATGCTTCTGCAGATACGGATACACCAGCAGAATCGGCAGAGTGGCAACCACGATGACCGCCATCTTGATCGTCTGATCCGGCGGCGGTACGGTTCCATCCAGCTCAGCGCTGTGGTCCAGCCCGCTCGCGAGCACGACGATTTGCCGCAGCAGCACCTGGATCGGCCATTTGGCGCTGTCGTTCAGATACAAAATCGCCGACATGTACGTATTCCAATACGTAACCGCATAGAAGAGCGAGATCGTAGCGATCGCCGGCATCGACAGCGGCAGCACGATTTTGAACAAGATGCCAAAGTCGTTGCAGCCATCGATCCGCGCGGACTCCTCCAAGCCCTCCGGAATGTTCTGAAAGAAGTTCTTCAGAATGATCATATTAAACGCGCTGATCGAGGAAGGAATGATCAGTGCGGCGTACGTATCGATCATCCCCAGCTCCTTCACAACCAGAAACGTCGGTATCAACCCACCGTTAAACAGCATCGTAAAGACAACCAGAAAATTGATCGTTCTCCGGCCGTCGAGGTCTTTACGGGCCAACCCGTAAGCCATCAGCGCCGTCAGCAGCATGCTGAACAACGTACCGATCAGCGTGACGCCAATCGAGACGCCCATCGCCTTAAAGATCGTATTCGTTGAAAAAATAAACCGATAAGCCTCCAGACTCCACACTTTGGGAATCAGCACGAATTTGTTCGCCGCCAGCTCTGCGTTTGTCGTAAATGAACCGGCCACGACATGCACGAAGGGCAGCACCGTTATCAACGCAATGATGGCCAGCAGCGTAAAATTGATTGCCGCGTAAATACGGCCGCTGACCGATCGGTCCTCTACCATCAGTAAACGCCCTCCTCCCCGAACTTCTTGGATAGTTTATTGACCAGCATGACCAGGATCAGGCCGATGACGGATTTGAAGAACCCAATCGCCGTGCTGTAGCTGTATTGCCCCTGCCGCAGCCCCGCGGTGTACACATACGTGTCGATAATTTCCGCAACCTGCCGGTTCATCGAATTCAGCAGCAGATAGACATGCTCGAAGCCCAAATCCAGCACATGCCCGATTTTTAAAATAAACAGCGTAATGATCACGCCCCGAATCGACGGAAGCGTAATATGCCACACCTGACGCATCCGGCCGGCTCCGTCCATCCGTGCCGCCTCATACAATCCGGGATCGATGGCCGCCATGCCGGCCAGGTAAATGATCGTCCCCCAGCCGGCCTCCCGCCAAATCACCTGAAGGATGTACATCGGTCGGAACCAGTCGGGATTCAACAGGAAGTTGATCTTTTCAAAGCCGAAGTACACCAGCAGCTCGTTAATAATCCCGCCATCCATCGTCACCATCACGTAGGTAATCGACACGATGATGACCCAGGACATAAAATGCGGCAAGTAAACGAATGTCTGGAACAGCCTTTTGAAGAAGTTCCCTCTCAGTTCGTTTAGCATCAACGCCAGGATGATCGGCACCGGGAAATAGATAAACAAGTTGAGCGCAAACAAAATCACCGTGTTTTTCAAAATGACCATAAAGTCCGGTTCCGTAAACAGCCGCTGAAAATGCTCCAATCCTACCCATTCGCTGCCCCGGATGCCGTTATACGGCTTGTAGTTCTGAAAGGAAATGATCAGCCCGTACATCGGCAAATATTTGAAGATGATGAAATACAGCACGCCGGGCAGCAGCATCACATACAGCCATTTATTTCTCCACAGCCGCTTGCGGAGCTGTGCGGCCTTCGCACGTCTTTCGGGCGGTGGAAGCTTTGGCGCGAGTGAACTAGGAGCTGTTGCGTCTCTCATACGAATCTTCCTCTCTTATCTCGCTGCGTTATATTCCTCGATAATCTTCGAGCCGCCCCGGCTCTTCCATTGCTCGATCGCTTTCTCGAAGCCCGCCTTGTCGATTTGACCGTAAATATATTGATATGTGGCGTCCGTAATCAACTGCTGCAGCTCCACGCCCTTCTCCGCGTAGGTTTGCGAATCCAGCGCCGCCGTAGGGTCAGGCACGCCCACCTTGACGTTCTCCTTGATTAATTCTTCCGCATGGATCCGGCCTGGCAGCGTATTGTAGCTTTCGTACATGCCGTTGGTTTCGGGTTCCCCGATGACGCTGTCCTTAAACGGCTTCACTTCGCGCTCGATCAATTCTTTGTTATCCGCAGCCTTGGCTTTGCCTTCTACGACCGTATAGTGCGTGCCTTCAATGCCCCAGTACATCAAATTGGCTACTTCCGGCGTCATCATCTTGTCAAAGAACGCCAAAATCTTCTTGAGCTCCGCTTCATCCTTCACCGCCGATTTCGGGAACAGAATGATATTGTTGTAGCCCGGAATCATCCACTGGGCGAACTTCCCGTCGGGACCGGCTACCATGCTATGCGTGTCGAGTACGGCGTCCGGCACATTTTTGATCAGATCCTTGTTCAGCGAATCGATGTCCTGCATGGACCCGCCGATATAGAGCCCGGCCTTGCCGCTTGTGAACATATTGACGGCATCGGTTTTGCTGGTCGCTGCAAAGTCCTGGTTAATGTAGCCGTTATCCCGCAGCTTCTTAAAGAAATCCATCGTATCGATATATTGCGGGAACATAAACTCCGGCAGCAGCTGGCCGTCCTTCTCGCCCCAGTTGTTTGGCGTGCCGAACCAAGCGGATACCGTCTTGAACGCTCCGTAGACCAGCTCGTTCCGGTCAGCGATTCCGATCGTATCCTTTTGGCCATTTCCGTCCGGGTCTTGTTCCGTAAACGCCTTGGCCATTTCAAACAATTCGTCCACATTGGCCGGTGCGGACAAGCCTAACTTATCGGCCCAATCTTTGCGGTAAATGATCCCTTGGCGTGCCAGCGGTCTGCCGATATAGAGGGAGTACAGCTTGCCTTCCACCTTCGTATTGTTCAGAATTTCCGGCTTTAATTTGTTCAGGTTCGGGAATTCGCTTAAGTACGGGCCGATTTCCCAAAACTGTCCGTCCTTAATCGCTTCTTTCATTTGAATAAACGTGGTTTGGTTTTTGAGGTAGGTGACTTGAGGCAAGGAGCCCGTGGCAAACGCGGTGTTCAGCTTTTCTTCATAGGTGTCCGCCGGGAAAAACTGATAGTTCAGCTTCGTGTTCGTCAGCTTCTCCAGCTCAGCTTTGATCGTATCCGGCGGCGTCTCCGACGTATTTAACGGCAGCATAATCGTAATTTCCGTTGGTTTCTCCGCCTCTGCGGTTGTGTTCCCGCCGTTGTCAGAAGTAGACGCGGCAGGCTCTGTCGCAGCTGAACTGCCGCCCCCCTTATTGTTAGCGCTTCCACAACCGGCCAGCACAACGCTTAACGATAACAGTGCGGTCAGAATGAGGATGAAGGATCGTTTCTTCATAACCTTTGGACCTCCCATGGTTTGGATTGCTTACTCTTCCACGGTATCGTCATGGCGGCAGTACGGAAACAATCATTTCCTCATAACGGCAGCTGCTAAGCGTTGAACCTGAACTAATGATTATCGGCGTGATAGCGCTTCCTCAAATTCGCGGATTACGGCTTGACCGCCGCTTTGCTTCCACCGCTCAACCTCTTGGCGGAAGCCGTGGGCGTCGATGCGCCCCAGGATATAATTGTAGGTGGCATCGCTAATGATCGTGGACAGCTCCGCACTCTTCTCATCATAAGTCGGCGAGCTGAGCCGAACCGTCGGATCGTCCACCAGGAACGCTTCGTTGTCTTTGCTAAGCTGTTCGGCGATTTGAGTCAAATGCTCTTTTTGCGCGACCTCCATCAAATTGGGGTTACTGATATCGGCGATCATCAGCGAATATAACGGATTCACCTCGTTCACCCGCAGCTGCGACGTTTCTTCCGGCAGTATGACCATCCCGTTCTCCGTCCGGTAGTGTCTGCCTTCGAAGCCATATTTCATTAAATTGGCCACATCCCGATCCATGGTCCGGTCGAAAAACCGCAGCGCATCTCTCAGATCCTCCTCCGTTGGAATCATCTTCTTAGAAAATAGATACAGGCCGTTAAAATTCGGAATCGACCATACTTTATAACCGTACGGACCTTTGATCCGGTTCACCAGCGTAAAATCCGCATCCGGGTTGATGGCCCGCGCTTCAATGGCAAGGCGCTGAACGTCGGTCATACTTCCGATCAAAACGCCCGCCTCGCCGCGGATGAACCGATCCCGTTGCACCTCTTTGCTTGTCAGCGGAAAATCCGAGTTAATCAGCTTCTCGTCATACAGCTTTTTCATAAAATTCATCGTATTCAGATATTCATCCGTCATAAATTCCGGAATGACCCGGCCATCCTCGATCTTCCAGTTGTTTGGGGTACCGAAATAAGAGCTGAGCGTCTTAAAAATACCGTACACCAGATCGTTCCGATCCACGACGCCAAGCGTGTCCTGCTTCCCATTGCCATCCGGATCCCCATATGTAAACTGCCGCAGCACTTCATAAAGCTCATCCAGCGTTTTGGGCTCCTCCAAATCAAGTCGCTCCAGCCAATCCTTGCGTAAAATGATCCCTTGCCGTGAGGAAGGTCGTTCGGTATAAAGCCCATATATCTTTCCGTCTACAGCCGCCTGATCTAATATGTCCGGATCCAGTTTGCTCAGGTTCGGAAACTCCGCCAAATACGGCCCAATTTCCCAAAAGACGTCGGAGCGGATCGCATTCTTTACCAGATGATAATCAGAAAATTTCACAAAGCTGACCTTGGCAAGGGAGTTTGTGGTTAACCCCGTCATCATTTTGTCGGTATAGACGCCCTCCGGCACCCATCTAAGATCCAGCCGAACGTCGGTTAACTCCTCGATCTTGGCTACAATCTCCTTTGATGGCGGCTGAGGAAAATGAAGCGGCACCAAAACGGACAAATAAGGCCGATCAGGATCGGATGCCTGGAGTTGCGTGTTCCGGTTCATACACCCGCTTAGCAAGGAAACCAAGAGTACGAGCACGAGTAAGAGTAGCGCAATCGCGGATAATCCGCGGCCCCCGTCTTTTGTTCTAATCATTGGTCAAAGCCCCCCAAACCGAAGAATAATACAAAATGATTATTGCCTCACGAGATGATTATTGCTATTATTTGACAGACGTCATACACTTGGAAATAACGACTTTTTAACGATAAGGTCAGGTGCTGAGATTGGTGAAACCTTTAAGCTTCTTAAGCAAACTGATGATTTTTACAATCGCCGTAAGTACGCTGCCCGTCCTGTTCATCGGTACGTTCTCCTATCTGACTTCAACCCGGGAAATCCAAAAAAATGTAAACCGAAGCAAAATTGAGCTAATTTCGCAAATTAACTCCAATGTAGAACGGAAGTTAACAACTGTCAACCAAACGTTAAATCAAGTCGTGAACTCGACCGTACTCAAAAGGGCTCTTCAAAACCCGTTAACTGAAAGCGATTTCAAATTATATAACGACCTGCGTAATGAAATCCGAAACATGCAATCCTTCGACACGAGGCTGGAGGACGTCGTTCTGATTAACCTGCAGCAAGACTGGATGGTGAAGAACTCCGGCTTGTACCGGATGAGCGAATATAAGGACCGTGAAGGCCTTGAACGGTTGATGGACACGCCTAATGACACCACCTGGATGTTAACGCCGTCCTCCTGGTTTTACAGCGAGGAGAATGCGGATTCCGCACCTTGCCATTATAGCATTAGCCTGATCAAGAAGCTGCCGGTCTCCAGCTTGCACAAATACGGGCTGGCGTTGGCTAATTTTCCCGCCTGCAGCCTGCAGGACGTTGTGGCGACGGACATCCAGACGGAGGACATCGTCATTGTCGTAGACGAGCGCGGGCAAATCCTGATGCATCCCGATCCGTCGCAGATCGGGCAGCAGCTGGAGGAGACCGGATGGGAAGATACCTCCCTGCTAGCGGACGAGGCCCAGCCCTCCGGGCAGTTTCAGACAAACATCGGCAAGAAGGCCTATGCCGTCACCTACTTGCGCTCCCAGCTGAACGGATGGATGTATCTCTCGGTAACCTCCATCGGCAGCCTGACCCGGGAAGCAGGAAAAATCGGGCTGTTCACCTTCTATGTCTGCCTATTCATGCTGGTGCTGTCGATCGGGCTGGCTTGGTTTGGTTCGCGTCGGATGTACTCGCCGATTGAACGCCTTCTGCATCTGATCGGCCGGCGCAAAACTGATGTCCGCCGGGGGCATGCCGATGAATTTGAGCTAATTGGCGAAGAGTATCATCGTTTGTTCCAGTCCAAATCGCAGCTCGAAACGGAAGTTCGTCAGCATATCCGACAAGTGCGGGCTTTTTCCTTGATTGAAGCGTACCAAGGGCATTACACCAAAAGCCAATTACTGGAGAAGCTTGAACAATACGGCTACCAGGAGCAGATCCACGCTTGGCGAACGATGGCGGTATTCACCTTAGCCCTGGATTTTACGGAGGATTCGGCCTATGCCAAAAAGGATCTCAACCTGCTTCTGTTCGCCGCGCAAAATATCATCGAGGAACTGCTGGATCCCCAAAGCCGGTTCACTCCCGTGATTATGGATCAGACGATCGTGACGTTGATCGGAAGTCCTGAAGAGGGGCCCGATTCGTTTCGCCAAGCCGTTTATGCCTGGACGGAGAAGCTGCAGCACGAAATCCATCAATGCCTGAAGGTCCATGTCAGCATTGGCTTAAGCCTGCCATTCCAGTCTATCGCGAAGCTGCCCATCGCTTACCGCGAAGGGATGGAAGCATTGAAATATCGAATGAAGCTGGGGACCGGGGTCATTATTCAATACGAGAACCTCAACTCCGGCAAGCATGTCCTGAACGTCAATTACCCGACGCATAAGGAAAGCAAGCTGCTAGACGCCATCAAGCTGGCGGAAACGGAGAAAGCCAAGGAAGTGAACGCGCGGTTGTTTAACTCCTTGTTTAGCCAGGAGCTGTCGCCGCAGGAATATCAAATTCCGCTGACCCGCCTGCTGAACAATCTGCTGGTGATGATGCAGGAAGCGGGGATCGCCTTGCACCAGATCCGGCCTGCAGGCAGCGGCTCATTATTTGAAGAGATGCTGGTGCTGCACACCAAAGCGGAAATCGAGGATTGGTTCTGGACGACGGTCATTCAACCGATGATCCGCATCTTTAATAACCGGCAAAACGCCCAATACCAGAACATTTCGGAGAAGATTATCGATTTGATTCACCACGAGTACGACACGGATCTGACCTTGGAGGCTTGCGCCGCCCGTCTTCATTACAACGCGAACTACATCAGCAGCATTTTCCGGAAAGAAACGGGCTACTCCTTCAGCGAATACCTCACGATGTACCGCTTCAAGATGGCCAAAGAATGGCTGCGCAACACGGAAATGCCCGTCAAGGAGATCGCAGCCAAGCTGAGATACAACAACTCGCAGAACTTTATCCGTTCCTTCCGAAAGGTAGAGGGTATGACGCCGGGGCAGTATCGGGAAGCTGAGTCTGCGCATTCGCCGGGGAACATTCGGAAATCGATTTAAAGCCGCGTGTGCAGTGTTCGTTGGCTGGGGGCTTTTGCAGGATTATCCCGTATGATAGAGGGGCGTGCCCCTGAATGGAAACACACTCACTGCAGCGGGATCAAAACATACTCTTCATATCCCGCTTCGGTTTTGGAGCTCACTTTTTGGGAGGCCTTATCCTTCGATTCGATATAAAACTGCATGATCTCAAAAGCAACTTCAACCTGTCCCCGATTTCTTTCCGAAGTTAACTTGCGGACCGCGGGAGACAGCAGTTCAGGACATCCGCTCGTACAGAGGACGGTCAACTCAAGCTCCATTCCATGTGAGGCATTCGCAACGATCATGCCAACAAACTCATTTACCACGATCCCGCTGCCCCCTTGAAACCGCGCCAAAAAATCGGGCAGCTTGTCCACGTTATCGGCTGTCAGCACGAAAACCGCTTTCGGTTCGAGCTGAGCCGCATCCATGATCGTCTTCATCGTGTTCTCGTTCGTGAAGTCGTCCAGCACCAAAAAGCGCCGTTCGCTAGTGGCCGATCGCTCTCTCCATAAGGTGAACGCCTTCCGGTAATCAATCACAACTTTATGAAACAGCGGATCGTCTATAGGGGTGTCGAGCAGCACGATCGGCACCCCAAAGCTAAAGTGGATGGAGATGTCCCGGAATACTTCCTGCTTCACTCCGGCCAACAGTACCCCATCCACCTCCCGCTGCCGGATGATCTCTGGATTGGGTCGCTCACCGTCCATCCCCAGCACGAGCAGGTGATAACCTGCCTGCTTGCAGAGCGCTTCCATCCGTTCGGCCAACCTGCCGTAATACAGCTGCTTCCATACCCCGTCCCGCTCGCCGCGGCTAAAGAGCAAGGCTACCATGCCGGATTTACCCCGGACAAGCGAACGTGCCGCAAGACTTGGGATATAATTCAGCTTATTCGCGGCTTCCAACACTCGGCAACGCGTTTCTTCCGTAATTTTCTGGTTGTCTACGTTATTTAAAATGTAGCTGACCGTCGCCACCGAAACCTTCGCTTCACGGGCGATGTCTTTCATCGTTGCTTTTTTCACATCTAACACCTCATCGATTCACTAGCACTCTGGTAGGATGACAGCATATCCCTGAAGGCAACTGCTACTGACTTGTCCCGCATAGAATCAGGAAGTTGAATCATCCTCCCATTCCTCCACATTGAAATGCAGACGAACCGGCTCGGAGGTGTCGAAGCGTCGACTCGTTTTTCTGCGCTCATGGCAACCAAAGCCCCGGGATACCTTCACATCAAACGCCAGATCTCTGGGCAGCAAAAAGCTTCCCTGGTAGAAACCGTCCCGAACTTTCGGGATTTCGAACCCCGCATGGATTTGAGCATCCGCCGGGGTAGACGGAGGAACGGTCACGCTGATTTCGACCTGCACGTGATCGGATAATTCCGGAATCACCTCTATGTTTGCCGTTCCTGTAAGGCCGCCGAATTGAACCGCTACGTCGGCCTTCCCTGAGGCTAGCGGAACAATCAAGCCGTTGGATCCCACCGTCAACACTTCCGGACAGTCCACCTTATATTCCGCCGTGAGTAAACTCATTTCGAAGCCCGTGTCATAGGTCACCTTCGGATACAGCCGAACCCGGTATCCTTCTAGCCCGACTTGCCTTCTCCCGGCCAGCCTCAGGCTGCAAGGGCGTCCAATCTCGCCAAACAGATACATTAGCGGACGATGCAACCGTCTTGCCCAATCGGCTTGGGAGTGGCCTGCCGTCTCGTCGAGCAAAAACATCAAATCCTCGCCCGGCGTAAAGCCGCTTTCGATCATTTCATCCACAAACGCCCGTACGTGACGAGGCATGATAAGCCCTTCCGCTCCTCCGATATCGACCCAAACACGCAACGACGGCGGTTTCACCGGGAAGGAATGGTATACTTTTTGTTCGATCAGCGGCTCCTGTTTGTTCGTACCGTCCCCTTGCTTATTCACCACCGCATGCACCAGAAATGGCGACAGGATCGCCACCTGCCCGAATACGTCCGGCCGGCGAAACGCGATATGATACGAGACAAGTCCCCCCGCGGACGAACCGATGATCGCCGTATGCTCCCGATCCGTCAAAGTACGAAACCTAGCATCGATCATCGGCTTCAGCTCCTCGATGAGAAACCTTTCGTACAACTCCCCCTTACAGGCCGTATGGAAAGCTTCCCGAACTCCCGGATGATTGTGAAAATACTCCGAGCCCCGTTGATCCGAAATGGACGAGACGGCTACGATAATCACTTCTTCCATCCGGCCTTCCCGCCTTAACCGCTCCGCCGTCTGATGCATTTCCCACGAATCTCCCTTCGCGTCGGACGCAAACATATGCTGTCCATCCTGCGCATAAAGCACCGGGTACCGACGATTCTTCGACTCCGCATAAGAAGGGGGCAAATAGACGTAAACCTCCCGCGAATTCCCCAAAAGCTTGGAGTGCACGTTGGCAAGTGTGACGATTTTCGCTCCCATTCCTAGTCACCCCTTCGATAGACAATTTCAACTTAAACGATTAAGGTCTATAACTTATACGTTTAAGTTAAATCGATATTAGGCTAGCTTTTTCGATTTGTCAACGCGATTCCCCACAAAATGAAACAAAAAAAAGCTCCTGATTCACCCTAAAGGCAAATCAAAAGCTCTTCTTCGTTAAAATCAATGCGGTCGAGAGGACTCGAACCTCCACGGGGGGTTAGCCCACACGGACCTGAACCGTGCGCGTCTGCCAATTCCGCCACGACCGCATAATCGGTATCGTACAAAATCATATTTTGCAGCGACAAGATAGATCATACCACGTCCAACCCAAAAAAGTCAATGCCCAACTTTCGGATAAGCCCCCTTGATTAAAAATAATCTATTGGGTTATGATAAGAACATAAGTTCGCATAAAGAGGTGTTGACCTATGGCCGTTCCCGGCATTAAGGAAGAGGAACTCGCGCTGATCAAGAGCGCGTTGCTGCTTGGTTTTTTGCAAAAAGTATTTCAAAGGGACGCCCGAATTCTCGAGCAAAGCGGGCTGCTGAAGAGCCCCGAAGCTTACGTTGAACTCATCCGCAACGGCGAGCGGCGAGCGGCGCTGGTTCTCTCGGAAATCCACGGCAATCTCCGCGAGCGGAACATCGCTATCGAACGCATTCACCAGGATGAGAACGGCATTCAGGCGGAATACCGTTGCCGGGGCTATCGCGGAAAGATGAGGATTTTGTGGGCCGGCCTGCAACAGGAGGTATCCTCCCGGATGCGCGCTTATTTGAACGGAACCGCCCAGGCGGCAGGTTCGTCCCGGAGAGAACGCATGGAAAAAGGGAACCTCAAGGCACATCTCCTTCCTTAAGTTCCCCTTTTCCCTCATATCTTAATCCACCGGCGAAATTCTAGGCTCTTTCGCAGGCTGATAAATGTAATTGCGGTCCAGCTTCACCACGTTGCGGTTCGGTTTGCGGATTAACACATGCGTGTCGTCCCAAGCTACGACGATTCCCCGCACGTCGTTTTCCGGAAGGCCGTCGCGTACGACGCGTATTTTTTCTCCGGACAGCCGGTATTGGTCCAATAATTCATCCGAGATCATCGGATACCCCACCTCCTGGGAATCATTATACAACAGTTGCAGGTCCCGTCCATCCTTCGCCTTAGGGAAATGCAAGAAAAAGCCCCGCCGGCGAACCAGCGGGACTTCGATCATTTTGAATGCTTTAAGCAGCCGGTGCAGCACCGGACAGTATCAGGTCGCTTTGGACCTTGCGCAGGGGATTATCGCGAAGCGTGCTCCCTGCTGTCATTCGTTTCAAACCAGAAATCAAGCACTTTGGCCGACATGACTCTTTGCTCCAAATACCCTACTTGTTGCGGGCTGAACTGTTCCTTCCAAGGCACATCGAGCTCTTGGCACAGCCCGGCTATCGTTAACAATTGCGACCATGCTACATAGCGTTTGTACCAGAAAAACTGGGGATGTTCAAGCATATAGGGATAAAGGTCATCAAACTCGGTATGTTTGCAATCCAGGGCACGTTCAAAAGTTACCTTCGCTTCGGACAATTTCGAAAGAAAAAACTCCGCGTCTACTGCCAATTCTTTCCCCATTCTTTTAGCCTCCTCTCCCTAGTAATCCTCATTATAGCGAAAAAACGGAGGCCTGCAAAGGATTAACCGTAATTTGGCTGCATTTTCTTCGCCCGTTTGTCCTCAGTCAGCGAACGTGATTTGTCCGCCCTCCAACGATGCGATGCGGGCCAGCGTCTCCAGACGGATCCCCTGCTCCCGAATCGCCTGGGCTCCGGGCTGGAAGCATTTCTCGATGACGATTCCCGCTCCAACCAGTTCCGCCCCGGATCTTTCAATAATTCGGATCAATCCCCGGGCTGCGTCGCCATTCGCGATAATATCGTCAATGAACAGCACCCGGTCGTTCTCCCCAAGAAAATCGCGTGACACCAGAATGTCCGTCACGATTCCTTTCGTAAACGAAGGGACACGCTCGCACAGCATGTCCGGCTCGGCCAGCAGCGTTTTCTTCCGCCGCGCAAATACAAGCGGGACGCCTAACTCATAAGCGGTCGCAAACGCCACCGCGATCCCCGACGACTCCACCGTAATGACGCGGGTAACCCCTTGGTCGCGAAACCGTCTGGCAAATTCCTTGCCCATCTCCATCGTCAGTTGCGGATCCACCTGATGGTTCAGCAGCCCGTCCAACTTCAGCACTTGGTCCGAGACGATGACCCCTTGCTCGACGATCTTTTGTTTTAACAATTCCATATCATTTCCTCCAAAGATCATGATCTATAGCTTCGTCCAACAAGTCAGATTTCGAGTTCATGCGGGAGCGGTGTGCGGCTGGGCGTAACGGAACGTACGGCCCTTATTTGCCCATTTCCCGGCTATTTCCCGCGCTAACGGAACCTAGAGGCCTTATTGGACCATTTTGACGGTCAATCAGCTGAATTTGTCCCAAATAAGGTCAGCTCGTTCCGTTAGAATCTGAATAGTCCCATTCTCCGGCGAATAACGTCTCTCAGTTCCGTTATATTGACGGCGAGCAAACCTGCCGCGCTCGAAAGATGACTTTTTGGACGACCTATAGGTTTTAAGTCATGTCCAGTTCTTGGACAACATACCTTGTACTATATATAGCACAAGAACCGGGGGGAAAACCATGAAAAATGCCGTAAAAGTTCTGCAGATCGCCTTCACCTACATCGGCACCGTCGTTGGCGCCGGTTTCGCGACGGGACAGGAAATTCTCCAGTTTTTCACCCGGTACGGCAAATGGGGCGTATTGACGATCCTGTTGTCCACGCTGCTGTTCGTTTGGCTTGGCACCAAAATGATGCTGCTCGCTCGAAGCATTAAAGCAGCTTCCTATGAAGACCTAAACCGCCGCTTGTTTGGCGAACGGATCGGCAGTGCGCTCAGCATATTTACGTTGATCGTGCTCATCGGCGTCAACAGCGTGATGCTGGCGGGAGCCGGCTCCGTCTTTATGGAACACTTGGGCTTGCATTATCAGACAGGCCTATGGATCACTTTGATTGCTACCTATTTGCTGCTAGGCCGGGGAATCAACGGAGTGCTGCAGTTAAACTCCATCGTGGTGCCGATGATGCTGATCCTCTCGCTCGCGATCATTATAAATACCGCGGGCTCGCCGGGGGCGGCCCGTTTCCTGACGTTGGAGACGGATACTCCGCTGATCGCAGCTTGGGCGTCGCCGCTGATGTATGCAGCCTTTAACCTGTCCATGGCTCAGGCGGTGCTCGTGCCGATCGGCAGCCATACCGAAAGCCGCCGGGTCATTGTCCTGGGCGGCGTTCTCGGCGGGCTGGGCGTTGGCTTTATGTTAATGGCCGGTCATTTTGCCCTGTCGGCTTACATGCCGGGGATCGTGCAATACGAAATCCCGATGGGCAGCATTGCCCAGCAGTTGGGGACAACCATCCAACTGATCTATGTCCTGCTCATTTTCATGGAAATCTTCAGCACCTTTGTCGCCGACGTGTATGGGGTGACCCTCCAACTGCAGCAGCGGGTTCAAGTGCCGCCGATGCTGATTTCGGTTACGATTTTGTGTATCTGTTATATCACCAGCCAATTTGGTTTTAGCTCCCTGCTATCGGTGCTATATCCCGTGTTTGGCTTGTTCAGTTTGATCTGGGCGCTGATACTCGGGTTGTATCGGCAAAAAGAAACCCCCCGGGGTTAACCCCGGGGGCTCCAGGCAGCTTTCGCTGCCTAACTTATGTGATGGGTCTACATGTGCACGACCTTCGCTTCCGGCAACAGGTTTTGGACATGCCGAACCACATGCTCATGGCAAGTCATCATAATGAGTTGCTGGCGTTCCGCAACCTTCCGCAGCACCGATATCGCCCCGACTAAGCGGCCTTCGTCAAAGTTAACGAACAGGTCGTCCAGCAGCAACGGCAGCGGCGTTTGACCCGATACCGCTTCGGATAATGCCAGCCGCATCGACAAGTACAGCTGCTCCGCTGTCCCTCGGCTGAGCAGCGCGCTTTCGAGCGGACCCAGCTCCGAATGCTCGGCCATCAGCTCCTGCGTGCCGATTTTCATGACGATGCGGCGATAGGTGCCGCCGGTCATTTCCGCAAAGTATCCCGAGGCGGCTTGCAGCACTGCTGGTTGACGCTCTTCCTCATAAACCCGCCGTGCGCGGCCGATCAGTTCATGGCAAACCGCCATCACCGCATACTGATCGAGACGATCGCGCAAGGCCGCCCGCTGCTCCTCTAACTGCTGCATCAGATCGTCCTGCAAGCAGCGGGCGGCTAAGCTTTCCTGCTCCTGCAGCAAGCGTCCGCGTTGTTCCTGGAGCTGTCCAAGCCAGGCTTCCGCTTGCGCCAACTCCTGCTCCACCGTTTCCAAGCGCTGGCGGAGCTCCGATTCCTCCGTCGTCCGCAGAAGCTGCTCCAACTCCTCCTGCTTGGCGTCGTCAAGTCCCGCGAACAACATCAGCTCCAGTTGCCGAAGCTCCCGCTCCAAAGCCTCCCGCCGTTCTTTCGCAGCACCAAGACGCAGCAACTCTTCGCCGTCTGCAGCGCCCGCTTCGGCGAGCAACGCCTGCTCCGATTCAAGCACTTGCCGCAAGCGGTCGTCTAAGCGCTGTCCTTCCTCCTCCAGCGGTAACAGCTGGGCGGAAAGCTGGTCGTGATGTTTTTTCGCTTCGAGCGCGCCGTCCAGGTGAGATAAGGCTGCTCGCAGAACTGCCGCGGCTTGATCGGAGGTTGCTTGGTCGCCATAAGCCAAGCATTCCTGTTCAAACCGCTCGTTCTCCGCACGGAGCGCGGCCATCTTGGCCGCCAGCCCATCCAAGCGGGCCAGCCAGTCCCGGCCTTGCTCCGCGAGGCGGAACACGTCCGCAGCCGCCTCCGGGGACAGATCGGCAGACAATTTTCGTTCGGTCAGCCATGTCTCCCACTGCCCGGCCAACTCCTCAAAGGCGGCTTCGCGGCGCGCCAGCTCGCGTTCGGCAGCCGCGAGCTCATCCCGGGCGGCGGAGGCCTGGCTCAAGGCGGCCTCCGCCTCGCTCTGGAGCGCGGCGTGGCGCTGATCCCACAGCTGCCACGCCTCCATCAGCCGGCGCAGCTGCCGCTCCTCCTCGTCCCAGTCCACCGGACCGGACGAAGGGGCGGCCCCGCTGCGCGACCGGGAAGCGGCCGCGGCGCTCTGCGGATGGCGGACGAGCCGGGACAGGAGCGCGCCAAGGCGCGCTTCCGGGCCGGCGTCGTCCCCGGCGCCAAACGCGGCCGCACCGCGGCGCAGCCGCCGCTCGCCGGCAGGCGGTGCGCTGCGGAAGGCGGCCCGCGCCAGGGCCGCGTCCAGGCCCAGCAGCGCCGCCGCTGTGGCTGCGGCCGCCCAAGGCGCGTCCGCCGTCAGCCACAGGATGACGGGCAGCGCCACCGTCAGCAGGCCGCAGCCGGCGAGCAGCTTGCGGTACAGCGCACGCATCTGCGCTGCGGCCAGCGCCCTGGCGTCAGCCGCCCGCTGCTCGGACGCGAGCCGCCCTTGGCCTTCCCGCCAGCGGTCCAGCTCGCCGCGCAGCTCGCTCCAGAGCGCGCGGATTTCGCTCGGCTGCTGCGGGACCAGCATGGCGAACTGCCGCCGCCCCTCCGCCGCGCTGGCCTCAACCCGCGCGACCGCCGCCGAGGCGGCCTTCTCCGCGGTTGCCGCGGCCCGCTCCTGCTTGGCACGCTCGCTCCGCAGCAGCTCCATCTCCTTGTCGTACGCGGCAAACCGCGACGCAAACCGGCGAACGCTCTCCCGTTCGCCCACTGTCCCGGCAAAAGCGCGCAGATCCTCCGCGCCCCATGCCGGGTTGATGCTGCGCAGGCACTCGGCCAGCCGCCCTTCGAGCTGGAGCGCTTCCGCCGCCAGCTCGGCGAGCTCGCCCTGCCGGGCCTCGTAGCCCGGCAGGCGGCCGGCCAGCTGCCGCAGCGCCGGCTCCTGCGCCAGCACCGCCGCATCCGGGCGGTGCCGCGCCAGCTCCGCCTGCAGCGCTTCCCGCCGCCGGGCCCACTCGCTGCGCTCGAGCTGCAGGCGCTCGCGTTCCGCCTGCAGCGCCTGCCAGCGCGCCGCCCCCTGCGCGGGGAAGCGGGCGACCGGCGGCAGCGCCGCCAGCTCCGCGCGGAGCGCCTCGCGCTGCAGCCAATCGGCCCGGCTGGCCGCCGCCCGCTGCAGCCGGGCCGTCTCCCGGCCCCGCGCCGCGCGGGCGGCTTCGGCTTCCGCCAGCTGCGCGGCCAGCCGCTCCAGCTCCTCCAGCACGTCGTTGTACCGCGGCAGCAGCGCTTTGGCCGCCTCGGTCTCGCGCTCCAGCCGCTCCACCGCCTGGAGGAGCTGAGCGATTTCCTGCGTGCGCCCGCGCGGCCGGTACAGCTTGTCCATGTCCTGGACCAAGCGTTTCTCCCCGCGCAGCACCGCCGCTCCGCCGCCGATCCCGGCGTGGAACAGGTAGCGGCTGAGCTCCTCCGACTGCAAGGCGCCAACTTCTTGCAGCTCCGTCAACGACACGGCGAACAGCTGCTTAAACATCGCCTTGGACAGACCGCCGAGGAGCTCCCGCTGCATCTCCTCTTGCGACGCCTCCCGCACGCCGCCGCGTTCATCGCTGCGCGTGATCCGCAGCCGGTCGCCGCGTGTGCCGGGCAGGTTCCGCCCCTCCGGCGGCTGCGAATACCGCTCGATCATCCAGCGCGTCCCGTCGTCGCCCAGGATCTTCAGCACCCCGCCATGCGCTCCGCCCCGCAGCGGCTCATACCGTTCGGCCGCCGCTGCCCGGGTGGGGATGCCAAACAGCATCGCCCGGACGAAGCCAAGCAGCGTGCTTTTGCCCGCTTCATTGGGGCCGTACAGCACCGTCACCTGGCCGGGCAACTCCACGTCGAGCCCGTTCAGGCGGCCGAAGCCGCTGATCTGCATCCGTTCCAGCTTCATGAGACGCTTCTCCCTTCCCGCGACGACGGCGTATCTTCATTCAGCAAGGTAGCCGCCAGCTCCTCAGCCCGGCGTACCAGCTCCAGCTTGGCTTCCGAATTCAGCTCCTGCAATATACGCCGCAGCTGCCGGTTGTCCGCCAGCGGGGCCAACGCGGTGCCAACCAGCTCCTCCACCCGTTCAGGCTCCGCTGCCGTCCGTTCTCCTAACCGGAACAGCTCACCGAGGAAGCTGTCCTCCGCAAGCAGCCCCTCGCGGTCCAGCTCCATCCCGGTTTCCAGCTTGAAGCCCGCTGGCCATACGATTCCTTCGCCCAGCCCTGCAGCCTCGAAGCGTCCCAATTCTTTGCGCCGCAGCTCCTGCAGCAGCTCCGCCGCTTCCGGTCCTGATTGAAGCATCCCATGCAGCGGCCCGCGCCCGGTAAAAATCAACCGAACCACCGTGATCCGATCAGGCTCGGCTTCCCGCAGCTCGTCCAGCCGCTCCTCGACGCTCACCTTCAACGCTTCTTCCGTAGCCAGACCGTCGATCGCCAGGCCGCTCTCCAGCCACAACACTTGATCGAGGCGCCGAAAGGACAACTCCGCTTCTCCGTTCTCCGCAACCTCCACCAGATAGCAGCCCTTCGGGCCGGTTTCCTTTAAGCTGCGCCCTTGAATGTTGCCTGGGTACACGACCCACGGCGAGTCGCAAAGAATCTGCCGCTTATGGATATGACCCAGCGCCCAATAGTCGTATCCCGAGGCCTGTAAATCGCGAAGCGAGCATGGCGCGTAAGCGTCATGCCCTTCCTGGCCGTCCACGTTGCCGTGCAGCAGCCCGATGTGGTAGAGCGCCGAGCCCGGCTCGCGCCGATACTGGATCGCCAAATTCTCATGCACCGCCGGGGTCGGATAAGAAGCCCCGGTCAGCACCGCCACCGGCTCCCCGTCGCTGCGCCGTACAGCGATCACGCTTTCCGCCTTGGGACCAAACTGCGTCACATGATCGGGCAAGGCTAACCTGAGCCTCCGGCCGGACAAAGGGTCATGGTTCCCCCGGATCAAATATACCGGAATGCCGTGCTCCCCCAGCTTGTCCCAGCCCTCTCGCAGGCGCAGCTGTGCGCGCAGCGAAGAATCTGAAGCGTCGTAAATATCGCCGCTGATCACCACGAAATCAACGGCTTCCTCGATCGCAAGCCGAATCAACCGCTCGAACGCGGTAAAGGTAGATTCCCGCAATAACTCGCGCAGCCGATCCGGCACACCGGACATCCCCGAAAATGGGGTATCCAGGTGCAAATCGGCCGCGTGTAGAAAACGAAAGGCTTTCATCCGCACAACAACTCTTTCCTATTTGAATTGCAGGTACAGCTTCTTCAACTCGTGGACCACCCGGTTCAGCGAGTAATGAGTTTTGGCCTTCTCCGAGCCGCTACGGGCCAGCTGATAACGGTAATCCGGATCCACGATCACTTTCTCCAGCGCCTCGGCTAAGGCCTTCGGATCTTCCGGAGGCACCAGCAGACCGTTCACACCGTCCTCAATTTGCTCGGCAATCCCGCCGATCCGCGTTCCGACGAGCGCAAGACTGCACAGCGCCGCCTCGGCAAACACATTGCCAAATGCCTCCGCCCGGGAAGGCAGCACGAAGATATCAAAGAACGGCATAAATTCCTCGGGATGCAACGTATACCCGTAAAAAATCGTCTCGTCATAAATGCCCAATCGCTGCGCCAGCTGCTCCAGCTCCTGACGGATCGGACCGTCGCCGATGATGTGCAGCACATAGTTATGACCGCGCTTCTTCAGCTCCGCGCATGCATGCAGCAACGTATCCAGTCCTTTGGCCGGCACGAGACGGCAGACGGTGACGAGCTGAGCGACTTCATTTTCATGAGGGACCGGTTTAAACCGCTTCTCGTCAAACCCGTTGGGAATCACGCCGATGGCCGCAGGATCGTCCACGTACGGCGCCAAATATTCGGCAAAGGATTTCGATACGGTGAACAACCGGTCGGTGCGATGCTCCAGTTCGCGATACAGCGACGTAAGAAACCGGTGCTCCGGCCCGTTCTCCCGGATGCGGCCGTTTAGAATAAGTTCTTTTTCATAACTCGAATGAATGCTTTGGATGACCGGCGTCTGCGGAAACACTTCCTTCATCGCCAGCCCCGCGATCGGGTGATGGGCATGGATGAGATCGTACGGCTGCTTCAGTCGCAGCTTGGTCCACCACAGATAGTCGCGATAGGTTTGCACGTATTTTTGCACGATCGGGCTGTCCCCGTATTGCTGCCAATCAAAGGTATGAAAAATAACGGGATCGCTCCCCTTCGAACGGATCCGTTTTGGCAGAGAAAACAACTCCATCTCCCAATGAGGAGGATTAAACCGGTCTTGCAGGTACGGAATCATCGACGATACGCCCCCGGGCTGTTCCGGTGGAAAAAATAAAGCCTGCAGCAGTTTCATTGTGCTTCTCCTTTGCATGTCGTTACGTTTTGGCGAAAAGTCCGCTTCTTTTTCCATTATGCCATAGGCAGGAAGGAACATCCATTCCCCTTTTTTGCGAGTCATCAAAAAGTCACTGCTTTATCAACTGCCTCTTTTGTGAATAAAAAGCGATATGATAAACTGCTGAAGTAGAGATGATCCGGCCTCCGATGGCCTTTTTTAGATTTTGGAAGGAGCAACAACGATGAGTCATCCATCCCTGCCGGCCGCATACCTTGAGGCGGTAACGGCCCTGCTCGGCCCGGCCGAGACCGAGGCGTTTCTGGCAAGCTATGATGCGCCTCGCACCTATGGACTAAGATTAAATACGCTAAAAATCACCCCGTCCTCCCCGGCGGCAAACCAGCTCGCGGAGCTGTTCGCCTTGCGTCCGGTGCCCTGGTGCGGGACGGGCTATTATTACGAGGAATCCACGCGGCCGGGGAAACACCCATACCATGCTGCCGGTCTCTATTATATTCAGGAGCCGTCAGCGATGTCCGCCGTGGAGCTGCTTGACCCGCAGCCCGGTCAGACGGTGCTGGATCTAGCGGCTGCGCCCGGCGGCAAAACGACCCAAATCGCTGCAAAAATGGCCGGGCAAGGCCTGCTGATCAGCAACGAAATTCACCCGCAGCGCGCGCGCATTCTAGCGGAAAACGTGGAGCGCCTGGGCATCCGGAACGCCGTCGTGACGCAGGCGGCACCGCCGGCGCTCTCCGCCCGCTTCCCGCTTGCCTTCGACCGCATCATGCTGGATGCCCCTTGCTCCGGCGAGGGGATGTTCCGCAAGGATCCCAACGCGATCAGCGAGTGGTCGCCGGAGGCCGTGGAGCTGTGCGCTGCCCGGCAATGGGACATCCTTCAGGACGCGGTCGCGATGCTGAAGCCCGGCGGCCGGCTCGCCTACTCGACCTGCACGTTTAACCGCCATGAGAACGAGGACACCATCGCCCGTCTGTTAGCGGAGTACCCGTTCCTGCGGCTGATTGCCGAGAAACGGATCTGGCCGCACCGCGAGCAAGGGGAAGGCCATTACGTCGCCCTGATCGAACGGGATAATGACGAGAGGGACAGCGCGATCACACTTGCCGGCGCCGGACGGGCGGGGGCAGACGGAGTTCGCAGCGGCGGACGTGAGCGCGACCGCAAGCGCGGCGCCCGCTCCGGTCCGTCCGAGCGAAGCGCCGCCGCGGCCTGGGACAGCTTCCGCGCTTGGGCGGCGGACGAGCTGCCTGCCTTCGCGCCTCCCGCTGGAGGCACCCCGCTCCTGTTCGGCGAGGCGCTTTATCTGCTGCCAGCCAGCGGCGGTTTGGCGCTGACGCCGGAACACCTGACCGGCCTGAAGGTTCCACGCGCCGGGCTGCACCTCGGCGACGTCCGCAAAGGCCGGTTTGAGCCCGCCCATGCGCTGGCCATGGCGCTGAGCGCGAACGAAGCCGACCCGCGTCTGTGGACGCTGGACGAGAATTCGCCTCTCGTCGCGGCCTACCTGCGCGGCGAGACGCTCGAAGTGCCCGCCTCCTTGCGCGGCTGGCACCTCGTGACCGTCGCCTGCGGCGACGGCCAATACCCGCTGGGCTGGGGCAAAGCCAGCGGCGGACAGCTGAAAAATCACCTGCCCAAAGGATTGCGGCATTAAAATTTCGGATTTGCCTATTTGCAGGTCACTCCTGCCGGATGTCCAAACGTATACCTCCTTGGCAACATACAATGCACTATCTCGTTTTTAAACGGGAAACCATCCTGACGTAAGAGAGGAATAACAATGAGTGGAATCTACGGAGGGGGCTTCACTTCAACGGCAGCCATTCTGGTCCTTTTCATCTTGCTCGTTATCGTTTCCCGTTCGCTTCTGGTTTAATGCTGCAATGAGCCTGTAAAGCGGTTGGAATCCGGCCTGGATTCCACCGCTATTTTTTTATCCCTTGACAAGAAACAGCTGAGGATGAAATAATACAGTCATCTAATTAAACGATTATCGAATTAGCGAGGGATGAGTATGCAGCTCGACCGGTTAGTTAATTTTCATAAAGCCGTTGGCGATGTGACCCGCATCCGGATTATCGCCTTGCTTCAGAACGGCCCGTTGCACGGTCAGGCGCTGGCTGGAAAGCTTGGCGTCACGCCGCCGACGATTACCCATCATATGACCAAGTTAAGGGAGGCGGATTTGGTGTACGAACGCCGCGATAAGAATACGATTTATTTTTATTTGAACGAAAAAAGCCTCACCCAACAAGCCCAAGCGATTCTGAAAGTCGGCAAGGCGAATCCCGCAGCCGAGGACAAGCACGATGAGGCGGCACGTAAAGCTGCCATCCAGGACAACTTCTTTAATCGAGACGGTACCTTAAAGCATCTGCCGGCCCAACGCAAGAAGAAGCTGATCGTGCTTGAGCGTCTCGTCAAGGGCCTGGAGCCGCACCGCAAATATACGGAGAAAGAAATCAACGAATATATTCGGCAATACCACGAGGATTATGCTACGATTCGCCGCGAGTTTATCATGAACCATTTTATGTACCGCGAAAATGATATTTACGAGCTGAACCCGCCGGAGCTCTGGGACAAGAGCCCATCCTGATCGCAGCAGCAGCGCATCGGGTTATATCTCGCCATGCAATAAGGCAGTGCCTTTTCGCCTTGTTGCCTTTTTTCGAACTAGTAATTAGATAACTATTTAATTAGATTGATATATAAAAGGAGTTGGCCTCATCCCATGAAATCTTTACGAATCCTGCGCCAGGAACCCTCCTATCGCCGTCTGTTTGCGGCTGGTCTGGTCAACGGCATCGGCGACCGATTCAGCCAGGTTGCTGTCCTCGGCTTGCTATTATCGTTGACCGGCTCGGGTCTGGCCGTCGGCATCACCTTTGCGGTTCGCCTGGTTCCCTACCTCGTCTTCGGACCGCTTGGCGGGTGGCTCGCCGACCGTTTCACCAAAAGAACGATCATGCTCTTCACCGACGCGATCCGGATCTTCTTTGCGTTAACACCGCTTCTTGTCCACGATGCCGGAGACGTCTGGATCATCTATGTCAGCTCGTTTGCCTTGTCTGCGGGCGAAGCCATCTACGCCCCGGCCCGCATGTCGCTGATTCCCCGGCTCGTCCGTCGGGAGAACTTACTAGCAGTAAACAGCTTGGAGCAGGCCATGGTGGGCTTTGTGCTCATCGGCGGCTCTGTCACGGGCGGCATCCTAGCCGCTGCGGTTGGCAGCCAGGTGTCTTTTGTGCTTAACGCCCTGTCCTTCCTCGTCTCCGGCCTGCTGCTTCTTCGTTTGAATCCTGCCGAGCAGCCCGCAGCACGGGCAGACGCGACAGCAACGGATACCGCTGAGCCAAGCCCGAAACCCGCGATTCACCCGTCCACCGCATTTCGCCGGCTGGTGAGCCAATCCTTCTTTTTGCGAATCATGCTGATTGTCTTTACCATTTGGCCGATCGGGGACGGGATCTTTAACGTGCTGATCAGCGTATACGCCTCTGAAGTGTTCCACATGGGAGACGTCGGCATTGGGCTGTTGTATGGGGCGCTGGGGGCCGGGATGCTGATCGGTTCCGGACTCGCTGGCAAGATGGCCCGTCATATGCGAACTGCTGCGGTTCTTACACTTGGGCTCGAAGGAATCTTTCAAGTGATCAGCAGCCAATCGCCTTCATTTCTCCTGCTGCTTGGGCTGCTGGCTTTCTCAGCGGTCATCACCAGCGTAGGCAACGCCTGCAACGAAACGGTTCTGATGCAGTTGATTCCAAGCGAATGGCAAGGCCGGTTCTTCGGCGGCCTGGCCACCCTGCAAAATACCGTAATGGGCGTCGCCATGCTCGCTTCCGGTTTTCTGCTGGAAGCCGTGACCCCTAGAACGTTGGGACTCGCCGGGGGAACGTTCCTCGCTTTGCTGGGCTTTGGCCTAGGCCTCGTCTGGCTGCTGCACCGCCCCAAATCCCGTCCCCTGCCGGACGCCGAGCAGCCGCGAATCTCCCTAGACTGACCATTTATGAGCACCCAAAAAAGCCGAACCCGTTTCCGGGCTCGGCTTGATCTATCTTCATGCAGTTAGACTTCTAAACAATATTTTTCCAACGCCCGCTTCACGCCTTCCTCGTTATTCGAGGCAGTTACGGCATTGGCGGCAGCTTTCACCTCGAGCGGAGAATTGTCCATCGCCACGCCCAGTCCGGCATAGGTGAGCATCGTTAAGTCGTTATAATAATTACCGATCGCCATGACGTTTTCCGCCGGGATTCCGCGTTTTTCCGCCAGCTTCCGCAGAGCCGCTCCTTTCGAGGCCTCTTTATGCATCAAGTCGATAAAAAAATCGCCGCTGCGCAGCATATTAAACTCCTGCGTCCACTGGCTCCAGTCGGCGTACACCCGATCCAGCTCCTCCATCCCGCCGGCCGCGGTGAACTTTACGATCGGTTTGCTGAAATCCGCCCAAGCCGGCATATCCTCCGGTTCCATAAAAAATTGGTGGTACACGTCCAGAGTCTCCTGGGTCAGCCCAGCCAAATTTTCCACATACAATGCAAAGGTGGTATTCACGTCAAAATGGACGTTGTGTTTGCGGCAATACTCCATATACGGTTCCAGCCCATGCGGATTCATCGCAAATTCGTGGACGACCTCCTCGGTCCGCACATCCACCGTGGCCGCGCCGTTATGGCAAATCACGTAACCGTCCAAGCCAATTTCGCGCATATACGGAATCGAGCTCCGAGGAGCCCGGCCGGTGCACAACACGAACTCCGTCCCTTGCTCCGCGATGGCGCGGATCGTCTCGATGGTTCCCGGCGTCAGAACATGGTCATCCGTCAGCAGCGTGCCGTCTACATCCAAAGCAATCAGTTTATATTTCATGTATGGTGGTGTCTCCTTTCTGTCTCAACCCTCCCCATCCCTCCCTTACCGTAAGGGAGGGGGCCCGAGGGCCTGCTGCCCTCTGGTCTCCCGCAATGGCGAGGAACGTGGGAGGCACAGAGGCGCTCCTGCACGCTCTCCCCTTTGGGGAATCGCTTAGGTTGGCTCGTGGAACGCTTTTCCCCCTTCGGGTACGTCTTACTTTTGGCGCTCCCGGGTACCCTGGTAAACCGTGCTGCTCAACTCTGCTTCTGTCGGCGCACCCGGGCAGACTTCGTGCGTTTAGCCGCTTGTCGCCCTGCGGGCACGCTCTGCTTGGGGCGCTCCTGCTAACTGGCGAACACTGCGACGTAGGGCTTTTTATCCTTCTACTCCGTGCAAACAAACCGCTGTCCCTTCGGGATTCGCTTACTGTGGTGCAAACCGCTGGTTTGTTGATGCTACTGTGTGCTTCTTTCCCTCATCCCTGCTAACCCGGCGCTCTCCCTACGGGATTCGCTTACTGTAGCGCAAACCGCTGGTTTGTTGGGGCTACTACGTGCTTCTTTGCCTCATTCCTGCAAACCCGGCGCTCTCCCTGCGGGATTCGCTTACTGTGGTGCTAAGTTTGAGTTACTTTGAGGGCTACTTTTTTGTCGCTCCGGGGCTTTTGTATGTTCGCAGCGACTGTAGCTCGGACTCGGTCAGCTCGCGGAAAGCACCAAGCGGCAGGCTCTCGTCGAGCACGAGCGGGCCCATCGATAGGCGCTTGAGGTAGGTGACCCGCGAGCCGATGGCCTCGAACATCCGCTTTACCTGATGGAACTTCCCTTCCGAGATGGTCAGCTGGACGCGCGAAATGCGGGTTCCGTCGGCATCTACGCTGTGCTCCAGCACCTTCAGCTCGGCGGGTAAGGTGACATAACCGTCGTCGAGCTCTACGCCTTCCCGGAACCGGGCGGCTTCCTCATCGCCGACATGGCCGAGAACAACGGCTTCGTACGTTTTAGGCACATGCTTGCGCGGAGATAACAGGTCGTGTGCCAACTGACCATCGTTGGTCAGCAGCAGCAGGCCCTCCGTATCCTTGTCCAACCGACCGACAGGGAATGGGGAGAACACTTGAAAATCCACCGGGAGCAAATCAATGACGGTTTTCTCCCTCATATCCTCCGTAGCTGAGATGACGCCGGGCGGCTTATGTAACATCAAATAGACGAATTCGCGGTAAAAAATCTGCTCCCCGTCCAGCTCCACAACATCGACATCAGGATTGCATTGAATGCCGCTGTCCTTGACAACCACACCGTTGATCGTGACCCGGCCTTGTTTGACGTATTTTTTAATCTCCGATCGGGTGCCATAACCAAGATGGCCTAAAATTTTGTCCAGCCGCTGCGTCTTCTTGCCCTTACTCATCTTATGTCCACCTCCACCCGGCGGGATATTCGTTCTTCAGCAAGCCATCCTGCCATTTGCCCCAGCCCAGCGAATAGCCGTCGACCGTGACCAGCACGTAGCCTTTGGGGCTGGCGCCTTCCCGGCAGCGAATCCGCTCCTTGTCCACCTGCAGCGTCTCTCCCTTCAGGTATCGGATCACCTCGCCGTCCGAAGAAGGGAGATCCAGCACCCGCACCGCTTCGGTTGGCGACAACGCCGTTGCCAAAGGTTGTCCAGGCGTCAAACGCCCGTTTTTCACAGTTCCCACATACCAGCCGGGGCGCACGACTTTTAAGCCGTCCAGCCGCTCTTTAGCCAGCGGGGACAGATAGACGTTGCCGCCAAATAGCAACGGTTCCCCCGGCAATTCCGCTCCATCGAGTTGTTCCTGGGCAAAAGTCCGCCAGCTCTCCAGCACCTCCCGATCATCCACAGCCTTCGAATCACGACCAGTACCGGGACGGGACCGATGGGGGTGACGGGGATTCCGTTTATCTCGAGCGCCCCCTCCCCATTTCGAGGAGACGTTACGATCTTCTTCGGCTTCCTTCTGGAACTTCTCCGCCCCATGCCGCTCCAGCACAGCGAGAAAATGTCCCTCGCCCTCCACTTTGTGCGGCCAGAGCCTGCCGCAGCCGGCGGTTTGTGCGGCGATTTCCGGCGGATACATCTTGCCCTCACCCCACTCAGCGAGCCAAGTGAGCCACTCCGGCCGCCCGGGGGCGATGCCGTCATCTAAGCGCAAAGGCACAACCCGAAATTCCGGGTGCTCCAGCAGGAACTCGGCGATCGTCGCTTCATTCTCTTCCGGCGCAAACGTGCAGGTGGAATACACGATTCTCCCGCCCGGCGCCAGCATCGACGCAGCCGATTTCAAAATCTCCTGCTGCATGCCGGCATATTTCCGAACCCATTCCGGTTCCCAATGCCGCGCCATATCCTCGTCCTTCCGGAACATGCCCTCGCCGGAGCAAGGCGCATCGATCAGAATTTTATCGAAAAAAGAAGGAAACGCCCGCGCGATCCGCTCCGGCGACTCACCCAGCACGACGGCGTTTCGGACGCCGTACAGCTCGATGTTTTTGGCCAACGCCTTCGTCCGCTCCGCGTTGATGTCGTTGGTGACCAGCATACCGCGTCCGCGCAGCTTCGCCGCGATTTGCGTTGACTTCCCGCCGGGGGCCGCGCAAAGGTCGAGCACCCGCTCCCCGGGAGTGACGTCCAGCAGCTCCACCGGCGCCATCGCACTCGGCTCCTGAATATAATATAGCCCGGCATGATAATACGGATGTTTGCCCGGCTTTGCCTGCTCCTCGACGTAGTACCCTGTCTGGCACCAAGGGATCGGCCGCAAATCAAACGGCACCACCGCCTTAAATGCCTCCGGATCGATCTTCAGCGTATTGACCCGGATTCCTGCAAACCTGGGACTGTCATAGGAAGCGTAAAAGTGCGCAAACTCTTCCTCGCCCAACAGCTCGCGCATCCGTTCTATAAATTCCTTTGGTAGTTGTACCGCCATGCCTGTCCCATCCAATCTTTATCTCAATCCTATTGCAGCCTTGCGCAAACGGCAAATAGCAAACAGCATACGGCATACCGCAAAACGCCCGTCTCCCCAACACCGGGGGACGGGCCGCTCTCAGCCTTGTTCACGCGCTTTCCTTTGCTCCAGCTTCTGCTGTCGTTCCTCATGCTTCTCCCCGCGCTGCGGCGTGCGCCGCTGCGGAATGTTCGGGGCGATGTTTTTCGAGGCCTCCGCCACCAGGCGAACCAACTCCGGGTCCAGCACATGGATCGTGAGGTCGTAATAAGTAAAGGCTTGGGGATCCCCCTCCGTCAGCTGCCGGACGTACACTTCCGTGTCCCGGCGCAGCTTCCCCAGCTCAATACCAAGCGTGTGTTCCGGATAGGGTGCTAGCCGCTCTAAAGCGGAACAAAGCATCTTCCGCCCGCCGGACAAATTGCCGCGCCGCGCATGGAACAAGCCGACAGCGACCTGCAGCAGCCCCTTGTACAGCGGATCATGCCCCTGCTCCAGCCACAATTCCTCGAGCACCTCATGGCACTCGAAGTAATCGCGGTCACGGTTGAAGTAAACGAGATACGCCACAAACAGCGGCTCATAGCTCATCCCCGGGCTCCTCCACTTTTTTGTGCAGCTTGATCAGATCCTTCAGTTCGACCTGCAGCTGCTTCAGCCCATCAAAATCCTTCGCCTCCCACAGCCGGTTAAACCGATCCTGTGCTTCGATGGCTTCTGAGACCAGATGGTAAAAATATAATTGATGAATCGACGCAAGCACGGAGGAAACCACGTTGGATTCATCCTCGAAGCTCTTCTGCGCCTGCAAAATCTCCTGGCGGATGCTGGACATTTCGTTATCCAGTACGAATGCAGCTTCGGCAGCCTTTTTGAGCCGGCCCCGCATTTCTTCAGGCAGACTTTCCCGATACTTGTAGTTCAAAGAATGCTCAATCGTCGCCCAAAAATTCATCGCCAGCGTACGAATCTGAATTTCAGCCAGCACTTGCTTTTGACCCAGCGCGGTTTGCACCGGGTATTCCACGATCATATGGAAGCTGCGATAGCCGCTTTCTTTGTAGTTCGTGATGTAGTCTTTTTCGTAAAGAACCTTAAGATCCTTACGCATGCGAATATATTCCGCAACCCGGCGGATATCCTCAACGAACTGACACATAATGCGAATGCCCGCGATATCCTCGATCCCGGTCTCCAGATTCTCCATCGACACATTTAACCGTTTCGCCTTGTCCAAAATGCTGGAGATTTTCTTGACCCGTCCGGTCACGAATTCGATCGGTGCATACTCTTCGCGTTTCTTCAGCTCGGAGCGCATCGTCTTGAATTTAACCTTCAGTTCTTCTACGGCTTGTTCATATGGAAGCAAAAATGTTCCCCAATCCCTACTGTCCATCCTTATGCCTCCTGTCTTCTGTCCCCCGGCTTAAATCTATGCCGGCCCGCTTATCGGTGATCCGCCCCAACCGCCTCGGAGATATGGCGATAGCCGTCCCGGCGCAGCAATTCCCGCAGGCCGCGATGCAGCTTGCGATTGATTTCCGGGCCTTCGTAGATCAACGCAGTGTAGATTTCAACCAAGCTGGCCCCAGCCCGGATTTTGGCGTAGGCATCTTCCGCCGTGAAAATCCCGCCCGATCCGATGATCGGCAAGCGGCCTTCCGTTTGCCGATAGACGCGCGAGATGATCTCCGTTGACCGCGCGTTCAGCGGCTTCCCACTTAGGCCTCCGGCTTCCCGGGCGTTCTTGTGTGTGATCCCGTCCCGCGACAACGTCGTATTCGTGGCGATTAAGCCAGAAACGCCGCTGTTGCGGATGGTGTCGACGATATATTCCAGCTCATCAAAGCTCACGTCCGGCGCGATTTTAACCAGCACTGCCTTCGATTTGCCATGCCGCTTTGCTTCGGCCGCCATCCGGTCCTTTACAGCAGTCAGCAGCGAAGCCAACTCATTACCATGCTGCAATTTACGTAAGTCCGGCGTATTTGGTGAACTGATGTTCACAACGAAAAAATCGGCGTATTCATATAAGTCCGAAATGCATTTCTCGTAATCACGGTAGGCTTCTTCGTTGGGCGTGATTTTATTTTTGCCGATGTTGACGGCGATCGGAATCGGGCGGTGCTTCAGCGCCTTCAGACGCTGTGCCATCGCCTCTGTTCCGCGGTTATTAAAGCCCATCCGGTTAATCAACGCTTCGTCGGAAGGCAAACGGAACAACCTTGGACGGTCATTGCCGGGCTGTCCCAGCGGCGTCACCGTACCCACTTCCATAAATCCGAATCCGATCGCGGAGAAACCTGGCACCGCGTCGGCATTTTTATCAAGACCGGCAGCTAACCCCACCGGGGAAGGAAAATGAATTCCAAATAAGTCCGTCGCCAGTTCCGGCGCTTCCGGCACGCCGTACATTCCGCGTAAGAGCGGCAACACTCCAGGGACGGCAGCGGCAGTATGTAATCCGTTGATAACGAGATGATGGGCATTCTCCGGATCCATCCGGAAAAACACCGGTTTTCCCAATGCGCGATACAACACGTTGTACAATTCACTCCGATCTTACGCTTTGCATTTTTGCTATTATCAGTTTAGCTGTTTCTGTTAGAAAAGAAAAGTTTAACCTAAACCGCACGTGAAAGAAACAACAAGGTGATGGAATTTTGCCGTGAAAGCCGTTACAATAAGGGAGAAAGCATCTCTAATATCGCTTTAAACTAGGCTAGAGAGGGGAAATGTTCATGTCTGCCAAGCGCAAACCGCCTACACTCCAGAAGAAAAAGGACGAAGTCAACAAGAAAGCGCTCATCTGGTCCATTTCCATCGTTGCCGCGCTGGTCATCGTGACTACCGTCCTATTGATCGTAACCTAAGCTAGTTCAGCCAATGGTAAGTGCGGTGGGGATTAGTCTGATCCTGTCTATCGCCCAGGGCGAAACGCTCCGCCGGGACGTTCTTCAGCTTCGGCAAAATCCCCTTCCCAATCCTCACCCTCGTCCCCTTCGGAACCAGATCAAACAGCTCTTCCACATCCTTCTTGCCCATCCGGATGCAGCCTAGCGACTCATCCTTTCCAATACTGTCCGGCTCATTCGTTCCGTGAATCGCGTAGTTTGTATCCGACAGCTGCATGCCGCGGCTGCCAAATTCCCCGCTATCCCTTCCGTTCGGGTTGATCACTTTTTCGGAGATGACAAACGTGCCCTCCGGCGTTCGCGAGCCGCCCAATCCAACCGGATAACTCCGAATCAAGACGTTCCCGCTGACCACCGCCAATGTGTGCGTTTTCGTATCGACGATAATTTCATAAGGTTCGGCAAAAAAAGGCCGCTGCCCCGGAGCCATCCCCTCCGCGAGCACTTCTTGCGCATTCGCATTTCCCGTTGCGCCTGTACCCTCGCGTTTTAATTGCGCAAGCAGCGGTTTAAACGCCCGCACCATGGTCGGATCGGTCCCGGCAATCCAGTTGTCGGGATACGGCCCGGCCAGGTCTTGCAGGCTAGCAGGCCATACACCGTTAGCCTGCTTGTAGTGGATCATCGCCGAGGCAAGCACGCCCAGCGATTCCTGCTGCGGGATCCACTGCCGCGCGCGCTCCTGCAGCGCGGCCGAATCCGGCGGCGCGCATTCGCACGCGCGCGCATCATAGGCTTGGAGCGCCGTCCGACCATCGGCCGGACTCTGCTCCAAGCCAAACGCGACGGGCAGGTCGTCCGACCAGACCAGCCAGTCGCCAGCCTGCTCCATGCCCAGCGCTGCGGCATGGAGCAGGGGGACGGCGGTTTGCCGCTGCAGCGCGAGCAAACCGCCCAAGGCCTCCGCCTGCGTCCCGGCAGGGTCGCCGCCGAAGCCGATGGCGGTGAACGCCGGCTCCGAGAAGGCCGGCGTCCCCGCAGGCGCACCTTCGCCCGCCTCATCCCCGGCGGGCTTCTGCGCTTCCGCCGATGCCTCCCCGAGGTCGGCATCGTCACCGGCACCTGCATCGGCGGCGTTCACGGGCACCGCCGCCTGCCGATCCCCCGGCGCATGGGCGGAAGGAATCCACACCAGCAGCGCAATCAACAGCGCAAGACTGAGCTTGCGCAGGAAGCGGCTTCGTTTCTCCTTCCGGTGTGACTCCTGCAACAGCCCTTCCTTATAGCCGGCCAGCACTTCCTCCGGTAGCGGAATTTTGCTGGATTCAAACGCCTCGTACACGTTGCCCGCCTGAATATAACAATAGTGGGCTTTCCCCGCTTGCCCGTTCGCTTCATATTCTTTGCCCAGCAGGTACCAGGCCATTTTATTGTTCGGGTGGTTTTCCACGTATTTTTTAAGGTAAGCCGAGTTCCCCATCAGTTCCTCCAGATTAGAGAGTAGTTGAGAAATCCCCTTTCATTACTTATATCGGCAAAAAAATCCGCGTTCCTAACCCAATTCTCGCCAATCCCGCAATTTTGCGACTTAGTACCTACCAGCAGGTCGGTATCAAGGTAAAAACGCCGCCGTTCCTCAGTCGTATCACTGCACAGCTCTTTGCATGATTATCCCTTTCGTTCAGAACTCATCAGGACCCAACGGGATAATCCCTCAAAGAGCCGCACAAAGCGACCTGAGCCAGCGGGATAATCGTGCAAAGGGGGGCAGCAGAGGTAGTAGACCCCAGCCCCCGATCGCGATCACCGCATCATCTAATAAAAAAGAGCACCCCCGCCAAAATCGGCGCAGGGTGCTCCTTATCCCAGTTATTCCAAAGGTTTAGCCTTCTTTATTAAATGGCTCATCTGCAACTTTGATGGAATCCGTTGGGCAGCCGTCGCAAGCGTCTTGGAGATCGTCGTACAAATCTTCCGGAATCTCCGTGATCCCGCGGTTGCCGTCATTACCGTAAATCACTTCGGCCAAACCCTCATCGTCATAATCGTAGATATCCGGTGCTGTTGCGCCGCAAGCGCCGCAAGCGATGCATGTGTCCTTCTCAACCCAAGTATATTTCGCCATCTCTTATCTGCCTCCTGAATAAACGGTACGAGTCCGGTGCTTTTTATATCACCATGACCAATATAATATAAATAGTTTACAATTTCAATGCGTTTTCCGTATTATTCCAATTCCAATACGTGATCATTCCTACTCCGAACGTGGACCGTCCGAATCGTCCCGGTTCTGGCGAAGAAAGTCGGTTTGCAGCGAAGTCCCGCGAATGCGATGATTGCGGATCAATGCCGATGGATCATCGGTCAGCATTCCTGCCGTCAGCACGGCGTCTTCCCCGAACTTGTCTCTTAGCATGTCCATTGTGCGCGTTAATGACTCTTTTTTGGGCTGCCGCTCATAATCAAACAGATCGAGCTGCAGCGCGGATTCCTCCTTTGGAACCAAATTTTGTAAAGTGATCCCTAGGAGACGAACCGACTTGTCTTCGCTCCAATGGCGGCGGTACAACTCACAGGCTTCCCGGTAAATCACCTCCGCCTGCTCGGTTACCGTATCCAGACTGTGCGAGCGGGTGATCGTCTTCATGTCCGGGGTGCGGATCGTAATTTGGATCGTCTGTGCCATCAGATTTTGCCGCCGCAGTCGGCGCGCGACTTGATCCGCGATGTTCAACAGCACGCGTTGCACGTCCTCCATCCGGCTAATATCGCGCGGCAGTGTGGTGGTGTGGCCAATCGATTTATTTCGCTCGCGCTCATCGCTCACCGGCGAATCATCCCTGCCGTTCGCCGCCTGTTTCATCCAAGAACCGGCCACCCCAAATCGCTCGATCAGCTTGCGCTCGTCCGCAGCCGCCAGCTGCCCGATCGTATAGATCCGCATCGACTTCAGCTTCTCGGCCGTCTTTCGGCCGATGCCAAACAAGTCGCTGCACGGTTTGTCCCAAAGGAGCTTCGGCACGTCCCGGATGCGCAATACGGTGATGCCGTTTGGTTTTTTCATATCTGAAGCCATCTTGGCTAACAGCTTGTTGGGAGCAATCCCAATCGAACAGGGAAGGCCCAGTTCGTGACGGATCCGCTGTTGGATTTGACTCGCAATTTCGAGCGGGGTTCCAAATTGCTTGGAGCCGGTGATATCGAGATAACATTCGTCGATGGAAACCGCTTGAAGGAGCGGCGTGTATTCGTACGCAATGTCCATAAACGCCCGGGAATATTTGCGGTATAGATGGAAATCCGGCTGGATGACGATCAGCTCGGGACATTTCTTCAGCCCTTGGCTGACGGTCATTCCGGTCGACACTCCCATTTTACGCGCGGTATACGAGCAGGTGACGATCACTCCTTTGCGCAGCTCCACGCTTCCCGCTACCGCCGTAGGACGGTTCCGATATTTCTCCGGTTCTTCCGCCTCATGGACCGAACAATAAAAGGCGTTCATATCGACATGCAAAATGACTCTTCCCCGCGCAGGGTAAAAATCAGCGGTATCTCTCATTTCCTACCCCTCGTTTATCATACGTTACTCCTAAGTTCAGCATACCTGTCCCCGGAAAGACGGTCAATATCGCCTGATATCTTAAAAAAGCGTGTTCCATTTAACATGTTGATGTTATAATTATTAATTAAAAACTAAACATTCGGGGAGAGCTAACCACCCTCATCCACGGCTAAAGGGGGATACTTCGATCATGTCAAAGCCAATATCCATCTTCGACACAACCTTACGCGACGGTACCCAAGGCGAGGGCATCAGCCTGTCGGCGGACGATAAGCTGAAGATCGCCAAAAAGCTGGATTACCTTGGGGTCCATTATATTGAAGGTGGAATTCCGGGCAGTAACGGGAAGGACATTGAATTTTTTAAGCGGGTCATGGAGCTGAAGCTGCAGGCCAAGATTACCGCTTTTGGCAGCACACGCCGAAAAGACAGCCTAGCCGAACATGATGCTGGTCTCAATAAGATGATCGAAGCCGGTGTTCCAGCGGCGACGCTGGTCGGAAAATCGTGGGATTTCCATGTGCATACCGCGCTGCAAACCACGCTAGAGGAAAACCTCGCCATGATCTCCGATTCGATCGCTTATCTGAAGCGGCAGGGGCTGGAGGTCATTTTTGACGCGGAACATTTTTTTGACGGGTATAAAAACAATCCGGAATACGCCCTCTCCGTCTTACGCAAAGCGGAGGAGGCTGGTGCCGACTGGCTGGTCATGTGTGACACGAACGGCGGAACGATGCCGCATGAGGTGTATGATATCGTCAGCGCATTGTGCGAAGTGATTCCCGGCTCGAAGCTGGGCATCCATACCCACAACGACTGTGAGCTGGCCGTCGCCAACTCGCTTAGCGCCGTCCGGGCCGGCGTAACCCAAATCCAAGGGACGATGAACGGGTACGGGGAGCGTTGCGGCAATGCCAACCTTTGCTCGATTATTCCAAATCTGCAGCTGAAGCTGGGCTACGAAGTGCTCGAGCCCGACCGGTTAAAGCAGCTGACCAATACCGCCCGTTACATCAGCGAGATCGCTAACGTGCACATGCCGGTCAACCAGCCGTATGTCGGGAACGCCGCGTTCGCCCACAAAGGAGGCATTCACGTCTCCGCCATCCTCCGCGATTCGCGGACATATGAGCACATCGCTCCCGAATTGGTCGGTAACCGCCAGCGCGTGCTTGTCTCCGAGTTGGCCGGGCAAAGTAACATCCTGTCCAAGGCGCAGGAGATGGGAATCGAATTCAATCCGGAGAACGAGAACACCAAACAAGTGATCGCCAAGATTAAGGAACTGGAGCATCAAGGGTATCAATTCGAAGGTGCGGACGCCTCGCTCGAATTGCTGCTGCGTCAGGCCAATGGCGATATGAAGGAACTGTTCGTCTTTGAATCGTTTAAGATGCTCGTTGAGAAAACCGCTGACCGTCCTGTCGTTTCCGAAGCCTTCGTCAAGCTGAAGATTGACGGAGTCAGTGTCTACACCGCTGCCGAAGGCAACGGCCCGGTTAACGCTCTCGACAATGCGCTTCGCAAAGCCTTGATCACTTATTACCCGGGCTTGAAGGATATGCATCTGTCGGACTACAAGGTGCGCGTTCTTGACGACAAAGATGCCACCGCTTCGAAGGTACGTGTACTGATCGAATCCCAGGATTATCACAACTCCTGGAATACCGTTGGCGTGTCCAGCAACGTCATTGAAGCGAGCTGGGAAGCGCTCGTTGACTCGATCCGTTACGCGCTGCTGGGGCAGACAAAACGGGAGGACTATGAAGAGATTCCTTCCGCCGGATGGGGACTCGTCAACCATTAAGCATCACCTCTTAAGCGAAAAGCCCAAATCTCCGTTACTGACGGCGATTCGGGCTTTTTACTTGTTAAATCAGGCTTTTAATCTTGGCTTCCAACTCTTCCGGCGAAATGACACCAACGATGACGTCGCGAATCACGCCTTGCTCGTCGATCAGCACGTTGGTTGGAAAGGCAATCCCGTTATATTTCCGGTAAAGCTCCTCCTTTTCGTCCAAGAGGACCGGGAAGGTGTAGCCATATTTTTTGACGAAGGCCTTAGCCTCATCCAGATTATCGTACAATGTAACGTTCACGGCATAAATGTCCAGCGAATCCTTGTATTTCTCAGATAACGCCTTCAGCTCGGGCGCTTCCTCCTTACACGGATCACACCAGGAAGCCCAGAAGTTCAGAAGCAGCACTTTATCCCGCTTGCCCCCAACCTCATATGTCTTGCCATCCAATCCTGTCAACGCGAAAGTTGGCGCAGCCGTTCCCGGCTTTGGAGCCCCTTCTGCTGCCATAGCGCTAAGCGAAGGTTCGTTATTGTCCTCCTTGGAGCCGCTGAGGAAGCTGCCAAACCAGCCCTCCTGCCCCCCGCGGTCCAGCAAGGCGATAACCAGCAACACCAGCAACCCGGCGAGTATCCATCGATTACGTTTCATCTTTTGCCCGTCCTTTTATGACCTCATCTGGTTTTGAAGATTTAGGTTTACCGTAATTATTGTACCCTTTTTTAACGATTTGTTACAATGGATCGAGAAAAAGGTGAACTCTATCATTTCATCGACGGGAGCATGCAAAATGAATCAATCCTGGATATTGCCGCCGGATATTCGTGACGAAATGCTGCAGGATGGGCAACATCGTTACCCGGAGGAAGCCTGCGGGCTGTTGCTCGGAACATTTGACGGCCGCATCGGCAGAATCGAACGTTATTTCCCCGTGGCGAACCATTCGCAGACTCCGTTGCACGCTTTTGAACTCGACCCGGTCTCCTGGGTCCGAAGCTGCTTTGATCCGCAGTTGATCGGCGTCTATCATACCCACCCCAACTCACCGCCGCGGCCTTCGCCAGAGGATCTGCGCCAGCTTCCGAATTTTGCCGATCGCCTTCGCTTGTACCTGATCGGTGGTCGGATGCACTCGTTCAACGACAAGCCAAACGCAAATCCGTCAAACGATAAGCCGCCCGGCGAACCGGACGGCTTCACGCTTCAAGCATATGGTATAAGTGCTCATACAGGAGGTTATAGTCTGCTGCCCGTCAAGCTTCGGGAAGACTAAGACGGCAAAGGCTTACGTTCTGCTTAAAAAAGTGTACAGATCACCCAAAGTAATCACGTTTTGTTCTTTCAACCGTGCGATTAACGCGGTCCACAGCTGAGCCGTCATCTTGGAGTCCTCCAGCGCGTGATGGCGCTGGGCCACTGGAATCCCATACACTTCCAGCCATTCGTCCAGGCTGCCGGAGATCCGCCGATCCGGTTCCAGCTTACGGGCGATCATCATCGTGTCCAGCACCCGATGCCCGAGATGAGCTTTGCTTGTTTTCCATAACGCCACGTCCAGAAAAGCTTTGTCATGCGCACTGCCGTGGGCAACAAGCACCCGGTCATCCACAAATGCCATAAATTCGCGCAACGCCTCCAGCAAGGATGGAGCCGACTGGGCCATCTCCTGCGTAATTCCGGTTAGATCTATAATCCGCTCAGGAATTTGGCAAGCGGGTTTGGCAAGCGAGTAATACACCTCATCGGTGATCCGCTCCCCTTCCACTTTCACGGCTCCAAAGGACAAGATTTCATCACCATAATGGTAATGAAATCCTGTTGTCTCCAAATCGAAGACGGCCGTTTTTAATTCAGCCAGCGGAACGTGAAGCGTCTCCGGACGGCGCTGTCCTTTGGTTAATGAACGAACGAAAGCGATCTGCTGTGCGCTGGGAGCACCAAGCATCGAGGCGATCCTTGGCGACACTCCGCCGCCCTTAAAAGCATCCCAAAAACCACCATTTCCCTTCATCGGTTCTTTCATAACCATTTCCTTTCCGCATACCGGTGCTGCCTTTGGAGTGTGCGGTACATGACCTTGACCGTACTGAGCGATTCCCGCAGCTCGCGCCGGAGCTCTTTCTGTTTTAGCATGTCTTGGGGCAAGTAGTGAGAACCCGTGAGCAAGCCGTCTTCGATAACCGGCGATACAAGCGATCTCAACTTGACCGCCGTGTTAAACGCGCGACTGCACGATTCCAGCCACCGCGTCGGAACAGCCTCAAGCTGAAGCAGTTGAGCGATCCGTTCCCAGGTGTTCGAGGCTTCGATCCCGTATTGCAAAGCCAAATAACGCACGGCGTTCACGATCGGGATGTACAGCCCGTATTTCACGTCAAATTCCCCGGCATGTTCACCGCTTTGCTCTGTGATCACTTGCCCCAACACATTTAGTGCCGCTTTGTGACGGACGGTATTACGCAGAATTGCCGCCACCACATCGCGTTCTCCGCCTTGATCCGCCTCCATAATCCGCTTCATGGTCTTGCGCAAGCCAGCGGTTAGCTCCGCATTCCCGCAGATATGGCGCAAATCGGCGGCAATCATCAAGTAGCGAACCTGTTCCCAAGCCAGAATGTCCCGCCATTCCAGCAGTTGCTTCTCCCACGAAGCGAGGTTGCCGCGCCATAACGGATTGGACACCATGACCCTGCCCGGGCATGGGGGATAACCAACCTGCTCGAGAATCTCTGACAGCTTCTGACCAAAGATCTCAAAGTAGACTTCCAGCTGATCCGCATCACCATCCCCGTAGATCAAACCGTTATCCTGGTCGCTCCATAACGTGGGTTCCGCCCGACCGGCGCTTCCAAACGCAATAAAGGCATAATGCGAAGGAGGAGGGCCGAAGCCCTCCTGGATCATTTCTTCTTCACAGCATCGGCAAGCTTGGGTCATGACGGCATCATGCAGGTCCGAGACCTCACGGTTCCAATCCTGAATCGGCATCGATGTCAGCTTGCTATACAAGCGATTCTGCTCATCGATTCTGGCCGCTCTTAGCAAACCGGGAGTTGCGGCGGACCGGATCTCGCTTAAATTTGCGTTGTTCATGGCCGTCTCATGACTCATAAGCCCAACTTCCTTTCTCTTCCGGACGCCTCACGTCAGGATATCAATCTTCAATTATTCTGCAGGAATACCAGACGAAGTTGTTTTATTCAGTAAGCTCATTTGCTCCGGATATCCGTAAGTACCGTGTTCGCTGATATCCAGCCCCATCGTTTCTTCTTCTTCCGTGACGCGCAGCCCCATCGTCCATTTCATAATTCCGAGAATCAGGAACGACAGTACCAATACGAAGGCGAAAGTCCCGATCACGCCAAGCAGCTGAACCCCTAATTGTCCAAAACCGCCGCCATAGAACAAGCCTGCTTTACCTACACCTGTAGTCTCAGCCAGCTCCGGCGTTGCAAAGAGACCGGTAGAAATCGCCCCCCATACCCCGGCGATCCCGTGTACAGAGAAGGCATAAATCGGATCATCCACACCAGCGCGTTCAAACCATCTAGCCGTAAAGAAGGTCAAGATCCCAGCAACCGCACCGATGATGACGGAAGCCCAAGCATCAACGAACGCACAAGAACCAGTAATCGCTACGAGAGCCGCCAGCACACCGTTCAGCATGCTTGGAATATCCGACTTGCCCAGAACTGCCCAGGAAATGAGCAGTGCAGCAACTGCACCAGCTGCAGCAGCCAGGTTTGTTGTCATCAACACATAACCAAAGAATCCATCACCCAAAGGAGTTAATGCACTACCTGGGTTGAAACCAAACCAGCCAATCCACAAAATGATCACACCGAGTACCGTCAACACTTGGTTGTGACCTGGAATGTTGTTCGGTTTACCATCTTTATTGTATTTGCCAAGACGCGGTTTGAGCAGAATGGTTGCTGCAAGCGCCGCTGTAGCACCAGTTAAGTGAACTACCGTCGAACCAGCGTAGTCTTGCATCCCCAAGTTACCAAGCCAGCCGCCGCCCCATACCCAGTGAGCGACAATCGGATAAATCAGAACGATAAAGATCGTGCCGAAGATAATATAAACGCTGAGCTTCGCACGTTCTGCCATCCCGCCGCAAGCGATCGCCAGCGATACAGCAGCAAATGCCATTTGGAACAGGAACATCAGATTTAACGGTACGCCAATTTCAGCAAATACGCCGAACGAACCGATATCCCCTTCGCCGCCGAACAGGAACCCGGTTGTACCCAGGAAGCTGTTGCCGTCGCCAAAAGCGAAGCCAAAACCAAATAGCCACCAAGCAAGAATAGCAATTCCCAAGGTGAGGACGGTTTTGCCGGCAACGTGTCCGGCGTTCTTCATCCGAACCGTACCTGCTTCAAGAAGAGCAAAGCCTGCTTGCATGAAGAATACCAGCATGGCTGCGACGAATACGAAAAGCGAGTTCAGGCCGAGCTCCAGAACCGGAGCGGTAACCTCTCCCTCCGCTGCGAATGCCGAGACCGGAAACGCAAACGATGCAAGAAAAATGAGTACTCCGTAAAGCCATTTCTTCTTCATTTTGAACACTCCCCTAATGTTAAGTTTCCTAACACATAATGAATTGTTAATGTGATTATAAGAGAAAGCTTCAGGGATGACAATACTTTTTTCAAAAAAAATCGCTAAATTGTATGTATTATTACATTGAATGTAATGTTTTTTAATGAATCCTCCTTTAACGAATCCTCCTATAGTTACTGACAAAAATAAAGTATGACGTTTGACTGTATGCTTGTTGTTAAGTATTATGGGGATAAATAGAATAAATATAGAACTCAATCCTTTGGAATTGTCGGGAGAGGTGATGAACTTGGAGTAAAGAAACTGTACCGGATCGGAGAGTTAGCGAAGGCAGCTGATGTGAGTGAGCGTACAATCGATTATTATACGAAGCTCGGGCTGATCTCCCCGGAGAAGCGAACCCAGACAAATTATCGTTTATACAGTGCTGAAACCTTGATCAGGCTGGAACGTATTAATCAATTGAAACAGGAGAAATATACGTTGGAAGAGATCCGTGAGAAGCTGGACCAGTGGCACCGAGTTTCTCCGGAAGAACAAGTGACGGAGAAGCTAAGCTCATTAGAGCTCCATATGCAGCAGCTGGAACGCGAAGTCAAAGAGCTGGAGCCGCTCATTTCCAGCTTGCAGCCCAACCAGGCCAAACGCGCCTTCGCGAATTTGCTGCCGCAAAGCTTGGCCTGCATGGAAGCCATCCGGCTGTTATTGAATCACGGACCCTTTTCCTAACTTTTACTCCTGAAACAACCTCAGTTACTTCTTTGATAACTAAATCATATGGAGGAATGATTCATGTATTCAGACGTGATGCTGATCCCCATTCTGCTCGCATTTGGGTTGTCCCTGTGGGCGCAGTTTCGGGTCAAAGGCACATTTAACAAATGGGCGAAGGTCCAGAACCTCTATGGCTTAACCGGCCATGATGCCGCAAGACGTATGCTGGATGCGAACGGTCTCTATGATGTCCCGATCGAGCCTGTGCACGGCGCCCTGACGGACCACTACGACCCGATTCACCGCGTGGTCCGCTTGTCAGAGCCGGTGTATTATGAGAGCTCCATCTCTGCGGTAGCCGTCGCTTGCCACGAGGTAGGACACGCAATCCAGCACAAGCAGAAGTACCCGATGCTGGTGCTGCGTCATCGGATGTTCCCGGTGGTGAACTTCGCCTCGGGGGTTGCTCCTTTCTTGCTTCTGGCTGGTTTCCTGTTCGGCGCGCTGAACCTGATCGGTCTGGGGATTATCTTCTTCTCCGCGGCCGTTTTGTTCCAGATCGTGACGCTGCCGGTCGAGTTTAACGCCAGCAACCGGGCCCGCAAGATCATGCTTCAACAAGGCTTTATTTCGCCTAATGAAGCACGCGGAGTTGGCAAAGTATTAAACGCCGCGGCTTTGACTTATGTAGCTGCCGCTTTGATCTCCATTTTGGAGCTGCTGCGTTACATCCTGATTTTCACAAGCAACCGCGAATAACAAGTAAACCAAACAAAGAGGCTGCACGGTACCGAGCCCATGGGCTCGAGATCGTGCAGCCTTTTTTTTCGTCCCCACATCTCGGAGAACGTTCCATGATGATTCAATTACTGCTGCTGGTTTGGCGGCGTATCCACCTGAAGCCCAAAGTATTCCAGCAGGAACATTCGGAACGATTGGGCTACCAGCGGCAGTTTCTCGTCGACCCGATGAATCAGCCCAATGGTACGGGTGACCTTAGGTTCCGAAATCCGCACACGGATCGGCTGAAGCGTAAAGCTCTGAAACAGCGCCATTTCCGGCAGCAGACTTACGCCCATCCCAGCCGCAACCAGCCCCCGGATCGTATCGGTCTCTTCGCCCTCGAAGGCGATTTTTGGCGTAAACCCTGCCTCCAGGCAGGCATGCCAAACGATTGGCCGCAAGGAATAGCCTTTGCTGAACAAAATAAACTTCTCGTCCTTAAGCTGGCTGAGCTTGATGCTTTGCTCACCAGCCAAAGGATGCCCCGGCGGAAGGATGGCCACCAAATCCTCGGTTAATACCACATTGCCGGTGACTTGATCATGATTTTCCGGAAACGGAGAAATAAAGGCTAAATCCACTTCCCCTGAAACCACATCCCGAATTAACGTAGGATAAGTGCCTTGCCTAAAACGAAACTTCACATTGGGATACAGCTTGCGGAATTCCGCCACCACGCTGGGAATCATATGAATACCTAGGCTATTGGGGAAGCCTAAGCGAATTTCCCCTTGCTCCGGATCGAGAAATTCGTGCACCTCGCTCACGGCCCGGTCGAGATCCTTCAGAATCATCTCCACCCGGCTGCAGAATAGCTGCCCCACAGCGGTAAGGTGGAGATTCCTGCCCTTCTGCATAAACAAATTAACGCCAAGCTCCTGCTCGAGCTGGTGAATTTGCCGGCTTACCGCCGATTGGGCGACGTGCAGTTCCTCGGCAGCCTGAGTCACGTGCTCTTTCCTCGCCACTTTTACAAAATACTGCAGTTGTCTTAATTCCACGAATCTGATCGCTCCATTTCGCATGTGCTACGAACATCGAACATCTTCTGATGACATAATACTCTAAATTTAATGTACCATTTACAATCCATTGGTTCAACGCCGTTTTAACAAGCGGACAATGAGTCCATAGATAAAAAAGCCGCCGACAAGCCCGCCAAAATGAGCGGCCAGGTTGATCTTGGGAACCAATACCGAATAGATCACCCCGATAATGAGAAGGCTGTACAGCGTTTTTCGCGAGCTTTCATCCATCAGGTGACGCTGCAGCAAGGCAATGTAGAGAAACGCGCCATACACACCATAGACAGCGCCTGAGGCCCCAACCGAGATATGAGGGACCGAGCTAAACTGGTACACCCCCATACTGATGAGGTTTCCGACCAGTCCGCTGCCCAAATAGACCAAGGCATATCGCCACCAGCCGAGCAGACGCTCCAGCGGCGGCGCAAATACCAGGATCGCAAACGAGTTGGAAAACAGGTGATCAAACCCGTTGTGAAGAAACATCGCCGTAAACAACCGCCAGCTTTGTCCGGCAAAGGGCTCGATGTCGCTCATTGCCCCGAACCTTAGCAGGGTGAGCCCGTTCCTCGATCCCCCATTCAGCGTAAGCACGATAAACATCACGATGTTGGCCGCCAGGAGCAAGCAGGTAACGGGATAATATCGCAGGTAACTTCGCCAGTTTTCGTATCGTATGAAAATCATCGGATCCCTCCTTACCGTTGTTTTTCCTAATGTTGGACATTTTCTTTTCAAAACGATTATAATTAAATTTGATTGAATAAATCCATCTGACTAGGAGGAAATAAACATGGCCCAAGAACGCGCAAATGTAGCTACATTTAAAGGCAATCCGATCACGCTGATCGGCCCGGAACTTAAAGTTGGCGATACGGCTCCGGATTTCCGCTTGAATAAAAACCTGCTGGAAGAAGCCACACTCCAGGACTTCGCCGGCAAAATCAAACTGATCAGCGTGGTTCCTTCGCTGGATACAGGCGTCTGCGACGCGCAAACGCGCCGGTTTAACCAAGAAGCTGCCGGCCTTGGCGATGACGTCGTTGTGCTGACGGTCAGTGCCGACCTGCCTTTTGCCCAAGCCCGCTGGTGCGGCGCCGCTGGCGTGGATCGCGTCATCACGTTGTCGGATTACAAAGACAACTCCTTTGGCAAAGCCTACGGCGTGCTCATCAAAGAGTTCGCGCTCGACATGCGTGCCGTGTTTGTCGTCGATAAAGACAACAAGATCCAATACGTCGAAGTATTGAAGGAAATGACCGAGCATCCGGATTATGAAAAACCGGTGGCTGCCGTTAAAGCGCTGCTTTCTTAATCGAAGGCCCTTCGGCACAAACGAAAAGCGAGTAGGAGAGGAATCTCCCTGCTCGCTTTTTTTTGTCGTAGTCAAGCGGATTTACTGGTTCGAGGACACTTTATAAGCCGCCAGCTTCTTATCCAGCACAGAGAAAAGTTGAAGAATGTTACGGTAATTTGCGCCGAGATCCCCCATCGATCCACGTGTCGCCGAGTAAATATCAATCGCGCTCCGTACCGGCCCGGTGCCCACGATCGATACGGTAATGTCCATCACGCGTCCGAGGCTGGTCCGTTTCTCCAGCGTAATCTCGCCGACGGACGGCACTTCATGCAGCACCTTATAGCCCGGAATTTTCTTTAAGGTTGAGGAAACTTCCTCCCAGCATTTCTCTTTGGATAATTGATAATATCTTGTTTTGAGTTCGGGCATCTTCGCACGGTCGCTGGTCCCTTCTTGGCTGCGGAAAATGCCGATTAACGTTCGCTTGAATGACAACTGTTCTTCCTCCTTCACGATCCTGCCCCATGTGACTTGGGTATGCGTTTTCTTAATTTCTAGTTTAACATTCTTGGCAGACAAACAAAAGCGAGGCTGAACATTTTGGCACAAACAAAAAAGCACCTTGTCCCTTTTCTCAAGCGAAAAGAGTACAAGGTACCATTCTCATGCTTCATCATAGACCCGCCTATGCCGTCCGATTACATTATCTCGAACCTGCACCCGCAGGTGGGTGACCGCAACGACGCTTTTGAAGTCCCCTCATCCGATGGATAGGGCCTTTCAGCGGCGGCGCAATGTAGGTCTCCCGAGATAACTGTCATTGGTTCAAAATAACGGAAACCGAAACGCACATCGCAGGACGTACACCTATTATACGGCTTCATTAAGCAAATGTAAACTCATCTAACAAGGAAGATGATGGCAATTTAAGCCATTTTTCAATCCTTCTCTTTTTCCTCACTCGAAGGAAGTTCAAGCGCCAGGTCCTCGTCGTCTTGCTGGGTGCTACCATTATTCGAAGCGTCTTCGTTTTGGCGCATCCGCTCCACCTTCTCCTGGATCTTGTTATAAGCGATGTAGAAGTTATAAAACGCCACGAAGGCAGTTAAGCTGCCGAACCCGAAGAAGATCAACCAGCCGAAGCGTAAAGTCAGAAAACCAAGCACACCCGCGCAGATCAGCGTGGACAAGGTCCGAAACGGCCGAAGAATTGTAAACAGGATCGCATTCTTGATCAACTGAAGCGCACCCAGATGGTAATGCGCCACCAGCGAGAAGAAGTTAAACAACGACAGGGATAAGATCAACAGGAAGAACAGCATCACCATGCCAATCATCTGCAGGTTGTTCATCTGGTTCATGTAGACTTCATAGTCCACATACATAATCGCGAACAGGATCGTATAGAAAATACCGCCGACCATGCTTTGCTTGTAGTTCTCTTTGTACCCTTTGAAGTAGACTTTGATAATACTCAAGTCGCTTTCCCCCATCACCCATTTCCGAGTCACGGAAAATAAAGCGGCGGTTGCTGGAAACAGTGTAAACGGTGCCAAAACACCCATAACCCAAATCGTCAGCGTCTCCGGCTGAGGCGTCGGTGATTGCAACACCAAGAGCAGCTTCATCGCAAGGACGATCATAAATGGCGATGAGCACAGCAGCCACAGCAGGTTACTGCCGGCAATCCGCATAATCCATTCGGTAATTTTATAAAATCCGCCCATTAAACCTTTGTATTCCAAGTAAAGTTCCCCTCTCAAGCGTTGTATAGTGGATCGCTCTGCCTATATTAACTATACATGATTCGTCCAGCTCGTTCCAGCGCCTAATTTGTACTGCTTTGGGTAAGCGTCTAATCTCAACAGGCCGCTGTGCCATAGTATATACCGTAACTTCAAACCATCAACATCATCAAAGGAGGTTATCACATGTCCGGCGTAGGATATGGCGGTGGATTCTGGACTTCCACGGGTACGATTCTGGTTCTGTTCATTCTGCTCGTAATCGTGAGCCGTACAATTCATCTGTAATGAACAAACAAGAAGAAGACGGAGGTTCCTCCGTCTTCTTTCATTAATAGGATATTCGGACAACCTCCAGGATCCGCTTAATTGTCGAACGAGGAGTTGTCGTCGTATTTCGAAGGTCTGCGGTCTCCGCCGCCCGAGCTGGTACGCGGCTTGCGGTCGGAGGAACGATAGTCACGGCCGTCGCGGTTGTATCCGCCTTTGCCATAACCTCCGCGGCCGCCTTGGGAATCACGCCGGTATCCACCGCCGCGATTGCCGTAACCTGACGGTTTCCGCCCGCTGGAGCGGATGTCCGGGTTGCGGCGTTTCACGCGGATCGGTTCTTCCGGTGTCAGCTCGATGCTAACTTTCTCATTCTTGTCACCCGTGATCAGCTTAAACGCAGCCGCCAACAGGTTCACCGAATCGTATTGCTCCAAGAGCTGGATCGCAATGCCCTTGTTCTCGTTCAGTTCACCGTTCTCCACCAGCTCGATCAAGCGTTCCGCAATAATCCGTTGCTTGCCTTCGATCGCTTCAGCAATACTTGGCAGCGGCTTGCGAGCAATCTTATGACGGGTAATCCGTTCGATAAAGCGCAGGTGATCCATTTCGCGCGGCGTCACGAAGGACCACGCTACCCCTTCTTTCCCGGCACGGCCCGTACGGCCGATCCGGTGAACGTAACTTTCCGGATCCTGCGGCAGGTCGAAGTTCACGACATGGGTAACCCCGGAGACGTCCAAACCGCGCGCAGCCACGTCGGTTGCAACGAGAACGTCGATGCTGCCGTCACGGAATTTACGCATGACGTTGTCACGTTGGTTCTGCGACAGGTCCCCGTGCAGGCCGTCGGCGGAATAGCCTTGCTTCTGCAGCGCTTCGGACAATTCATCGACGCGGCGCTTCGTCCGGCCGAACACGATCGCCAGCTCTGGCGACTCCATATCCAGCAACCGGGTCAAAGCATCAAATTTCTGCCGTTCATGAACCTCGATGTACGCTTGATCAATGAGCGGCGCGCTGACCTGTTTCGGAATAACGGACACGTGCTCCGGATTTTTCAGGAACTGCTGAGCCAGCTTCTGGATATTAGCCGGCATAGTTGCGGAGAATAGCATCGTTTGACGATCTTCTGGAACCAGCTTCAGGATCGATTGAATATCGTCCATAAAGCCCATGTCGAGCATTTCGTCAGCTTCGTCCAGAACGACGGTTTTCACATCGTCAAGCTTGATCGTTTTCCGGTTGATGTGGTCAAGCAAACGGCCCGGCGTACCGATAATAATTTGGGGCTTCTTCTTTAATGCGCGAATTTGGCGTACGATGTCTTGTCCGCCGTAGATGGGAAGAGAGCGGGTACCCTTAAAGCGGGACAGCTTGCCGATTTCTTCAGCGACCTGAATGGCCAGCTCCCGAGTTGGGGTCATAACCAGCGCAACGATACGGTCTTCTTCCTTAGGGATCTTGTTGATCAGCGGCAGGCCGAAGGCCGCGGTTTTCCCCGTACCCGTCTGGGCTTGTCCGATTAAATCGCGACCGGACAATGCGATCGGGATGGATTTCGCCTGGATCGGTGTTGCTTCTTCAAATCCAAGTTCCGTAATAGCTTGCAATACTTTAGGCTCTAGGCCGAAATCTGCAAATGTGTTCAATGTATCATACTCCTTCTATATAGTGGACATTCCACCAGCTTAACGGTATTCTTAAGTAGCGTTTAGTCCTGCTTTGCCCACACTCAAAACCTGACCTCGGGGACCTTCAAACGTATATAGGCTGTCCAATCCGCCTGTAAATTTTACATAGTACTAGCTTGGTACTAGCTTGAAAAATGGAAAAGAGTACCTACTCAAGAATATCTCAAACATTATAGCACAAAACATAAATGGAATACCAGCAAGCAGGTTGGGATACTTCCTCTATTTTCGTGAGGTGAACGATGGTGTTAAAGGAAATTCGAAATGCGGTTGTCATTGTACTCGGGGCGGCTTTGATCGCTGCGGGTTTTAATCTGTTCCTTGTACCGCTTCATTTGCTCAGCGGCGGCGTGTCGGGGTTAGCGATGCTGACAGCCTACTTCACTCCACTCGATATTAGCACGATGTATCTGGCTTATAACGTGCCGCTCCTGATCGCCGGATTGTTTCTGCTAGGGAGACGATTTATCGGACTTAGCATCCTGTCGGTTGCCGCCACGACCTGGTTCATCGCCTTGATCCCGTCGCCGGACAAGCTGCTGTCGTCGGATACCCTGCTCTCTGCGGTATTCGGCGGCGTGCTGGTCGGCATCGGCAGCGGGATCTCGTTCCGCGTCGGCGGCTCGTCCGGCGGGTTCGATATCGTGGGTTCGATCGTGACCCGTTTCCGCGATTTCCCCGTCGGCAATGTGATCGTCGGATTAAACGGCTTCGTCATCCTAGCGATGGGGTATCTCGAGGGCAACTGGGATCTGGCTTTGGCTTCCATGGTCTCCATTTATATTACCGGCAAGGTCGTTGACCTGATCCATATCAGCCATATCAAAGTCACGTTGTTCATTATCACCGACAAAACTGAAGCGCTGCTGGAACGACTGCTGACGCTGCCGCGCGGGGTAACGCTGATGAAAACCCAAGGCGCCTTTTCCCATAAGGAAAAAGATATGCTGATGACCGTCACGACCCGTTATGAGCTGGCTGAACTGCGGGAAATCATCAAGCAAACCGATCCCGCTGCCTTCGTCAATATCGTGGAAACGGTCGGGGTCATGGGCTCGTTTCGCCGTCATTAAGTGTTTTCTTGAAAGAAGCGGTCGTTTTCAAACAGCCGCTTCTTTGTTATAATAGTCACAGCGGTTCCTTCACAATTTCAAAGGGTTCAGCTTTACCCCGTATTTCACAGGCTTTTTGCTTTTCCGATTTAGGATTGATTCCGCGGCGAATGATTCTGAAAGGAAAGGGTGATGGATGTGGAAATGGAAACGGTAAGACTGGAACAAATCGTAAAGAAATGGTTTCCGGATATGCTGCCTTTTCTGAACCAAAAGGAACTGAATTCTACGATTCTCCTCCGGGATGGCCTGACCATCTTGGAACCGCAGGATGCGCTGGAGATTATTCAATTCAGCATCTGCGAGCATCAAAACCCGGCGTTGCTTCATTAATATGTAACGCTTCCATGCAGGATGAGTCGTTTCTTCTGCTTATGCAGGGGAAACGACTTTTTGCGCTTTATCGTCTATGAAACTCTGAAACTTTTTACCAATTATGACATTCCTGTTCCCTCTGAGGGCCGCTCTTCCGATATAATTAACAGCGAGTGCAAACAAGGGAGAGATATCATGTGAACATCATCTGGACATTACTACTTCTGGCCTTGGGAACAGGCAGCGGAGCAGCGCCTCAGGAGCAGGCAACGGGGAACGAAGCCATACAGGCGGACACGATGTGGGCATCGGTCGCTCACACTTTTAAGGTAAATCTAGCAGAAGGCCGCCTGGACAATCCGATCAAACCATCGGAACTGAAAGTAAACCCGCAGGTGGATGCCCCTAAAGTGAAAGGCATTTACGTTACAGCTTATAGTGCCGGGGGATCCCGTATGGATCAGCTCGTTGATCTCGTCGACCAAACCGAGCTGAATGCGATGGTCATCGACATTAAGGACGATTTGGGATATATCACGTACAAGACCGATAATCCCGAGCTGAACAAATGGGGGAAACCGCAGCCGTTCATCCGTGACATCGATGCGTTAATGGCCCGATTGCAGAAGCATGATATTTATCCAATTGCCCGGATCGTCGTGTTTAAGGATACGATTTTGGCCAAGAAGCATCCGGAGCTCTCCTTCCGCCATAAGGACGGATCGGTATGGAGCAACGGTAAAGGAGACAGCTTCGTAAATCCTTATAACAAAGAGGTCTGGGATTACAATATCGCAATCGCGAAGGAAGCAGCGGAACTAGGCTTTAAGGAAATCCAATTCGACTACGTGCGTTTCCCGGAAGGCTTCGAGAAGCGCGCAGACAGTCTGAGCTATACGAAAAATGAGATGAGCCGCGTCGACGCCGTCTCCTCGTTCGTCAAATACGCCATGGAGCAGCTGGAGCCGTTAGGGGTTCGAGTATCCGTTGATATTTTCGGGTACGCCGCATCCGTGCCTTCGGCCGAAGGCATCGGCCAGGATTTTGTGAAGATCTCCGACAACGTGGATGTTATTTCTCCGATGATTTATCCTAGCCATTATACAACCGGTTGGTTTAATGCGAAGGACCCCGACAAAGCACCTTATCAGACCATTAAGGGTGCGGTGCAGGATACACAAACGAAGCTCGCGGAACTAGGCGATAAGCAGCCGATCATTCGTCCGTGGATTCAGGACTTTACCGCCAGCTGGCTGGGAAGCGGTCATTATATCAAATACGGCAAGCATGAAGTGGAAGAACAAATTCGGGCGCTGAAGGAAATGAAGGTGGATGAGTTCCTGCTCTGGAACGCCTCCAACCGTTATACTTCCGGCGTCGATTATGAATAATAAAGCTGCACCGCCGTCAAACCCGGGCCCGCTGCCCGGGTTTGACGGTTGGTTGGGCTTGTACTCAAGTAACTAAATGATCGGAGTTAAGTTGGTTTATGAAACAAACGCATACGCTAAAGCAAAAATACGCTCAATTTTTACGCATATTGGTTCCGATTCTGATCACCCAGGTCACGATGTCGTTGATGACTTTCTTCGATACGATGATGTCCGGCCATGCGAGTCCGGCAGACCTGGCCGGCACAGCGATCGGTTCAAGCCTGTGGATTCCGGTGCAAACCGGACTCAGCGGCATCCTGATGGGCATCACGCCCATCGTTTCTCAGCTGATTGGTGCCGGGGCGAGGGACAAAGTAGGCTATCACGTCATCCAGGCGTTATGGTTATCGGTAGCCGTGAGCCTGGTCGTCCTGCTTGCCGGTGCGCTGTCCGTCTCCCCCGTGCTGAATTCGATGGATCTGGAGCCTAAGGTCCACCATGTTGCTTTCTATTTCCTAGTGGCGATTTCCTCGGGAATCGTACCCTTGTTTGGTTACATCGTGTTGCGGTCGTTTATCGACGCGCTGGGGCAGACCCGGGTATCGATGATGATTACGCTGATCTCGCTTCCGTTAAATGTGGGCGCCGGATACTTGCTTATTTTTGGCCACGGCGGCTTCCCACGTCTTGGCGGCATCGGCTCCGGGATCGCTACGGCTTTTACGTACTGGTGCATTTTTCTCATCGCCTTGTGGATCGTGCATCGGCAAGAACCGTTCGCGGCGTACGGCGTCTTCCGCAAGCTGCATCGCGTCTCACTGGCAAAATGGCGTGAGCTGATGCGTCTCGGCGTCCCGATCGGCTTCGCCATCTTCTTCGAGACGGCGGTCTTCGCCGCTGTGACGCTGCTCATGAGCCGGTTCGATACGGTGACGATCGCCGCCCACCAAGCGGCGAACAATTTCGCCTCAACGCTGTACATGATTCCGCTCAGCATCTGTCTGGCGCTGACGATCCTCGTGGGCTTCGAGACCGGAGCCGCCCGGCTGAAGGATGCCCGGCAATACGCGGCGCTTGGCATCGGCACCGCCGCCGCTATGGCTTTGGCCACCGCCGTCCTGCTGATGCTGTTCCGTCAAGGCGTCGCCCAGCTCTACTCAAGCGAACCCGAGGTCGTATCGCTGATCAAGCACTTTCTGGTGTACGCAATCTTCTTCCAGATGTCCGATGCCATTGCAACGCCAACCCAAGGCGTGCTGCGCGGTTACAAGGACGTCAGTCCCGGCTTCTGGATCTCGCTGCTCGCTTATTGGATCATCGGACTGCCGCTGGGGTTCGTCCTGGCCAACTACACCTCGCAAGGCCCTTACGGATACTGGATTGGTCTCATTACCGGTCTGGCCGTCGCCGCCGTTCTGCTGCTGTATCGCCTGATCGTGATCCAGCGCCGCCTGGCCAGCCGTCAGATTCATCCTGCGGAAGCGCAATAAAAGCAGAGAAGCCCGTGACCTTCATTCGGTCACGGGCTTCTGTCATTAGCGCGGTTCGCCGATAGCCACCACGTACCCGGCCCCGGGCACGATCCGCTTCTTCTCCACAATCGACAGCTCCGTGATTGTGGGAGCGGGCAGCACCTGCCGCTGCAAATGCTCTTCCGCCGCAGCAAACGCCTTCTCCTCCCCTTCGGCAGCAATGATGATCGTAAACGGACCGGCGGAGGTGTCGGCCTCCAAACGATACAGGTACATGTGAGATCCTCCTCTGACCCTTAAGCTCAACTTATTATAGCAAACTTCCCCATATCGTGGAGTTTCATCAACGGGCATCAAGAAGAGGCCGCCCCAACAGGGAGCGGCCTCCTTCATCCATATCGGTTACTTGGCATAGGGATTAAATTCGTTGGTATACAGATCCTCCGGTTTCAATTGCCCCTCCTTCAGTTCACCCTCGTTAACCAACCAATCGATCCAGCGCTGGTATTCCTCCGGAGTAATCACTCCTCCTTCCGTAGCAATCCCTGGACTCTTCCAGTATTTCAGATTCAGGCTTGCGTCCTTGCCGTCTCTCTTCTCTACGATGCTTTCCATTCGCTTGATCACTTCTTCCCGCGGCGTGGTGCGTTCCCATTCGATCGCTTTTGCGACGCCTTCAACGAATTGCCTTACCGTGTTCGGGTTATTCTTAATGTACTCCTCGGTAAAAAGTAATCGCCCGCCGTAAACTCCGTCTGATAAACGTCGATATCCCTGAATAATTCCACGAGGCCGCCCTTTTCCAAAGCCCGGTCTCTGGCCACGCCGCTCAATAGGACGACTTCGATCTGCCCGCTGCGCAAAATTTGCTCCGCGTTTCCAGAGGGCACCGTAACCAAGGTGACTTGGCTGATTTCTTTCTCGGTTAATCCGCCTAGACGCAAGTAATCCTTGGTCATAAATTCCAAATGCGCGCCTAACGTGTTCACTCCGACCTTTTTGCCGATAAAATCTTTGGCCGTCCGGATGGAGCTGCTCTCCAGCACATAAGCGCCGATATACGTATCTTTATCGCTGCCGTACGAGCCGACCACGGATTTGATCTTTACGTTCTGGGCCACCGATTTAATGATCGCCCCGTTAAAAGCCGATCCAAAATCGGTCTGCTTCGTCGCCGTTAATTGAATGCTTTCCGGACCACCTGTCGTACTCCCGATCGACTCCAGCTTCACATCCCCCAGATAGCCGAGGTCCTCTGCCAGCTCCGGGAATGACACCGTGCCTGGGGACGAATTGTATTGGAGGACCTTATCTTCTCCTCCGTTCGCCTCGGCCCTGCCCCCAGCGCAACCCGCCAGCAAGGCCCCGGCAACCAGCACCACCGCCAGCAGCGTTATGGATTGTCTCCTTGGTTTATGCATTTACTTACACCGACCTTTATTTTTCGTTTGGATTTAGATCAAAGCGGATGGCGCTTCTTTGCGAGAGGGATAAGCGGGAACAGATAACCCTAGATTGCCGCGTAATGTGGTGCTCTCATATTCCGTGCGAAACAATCCGCGCCGCTGTAGCTCCGGAATGACCAGTTCGACGATATCCCGAAATCCTTCCGGGAACGTAGGCGGCATGATGTTAAAGCCGTCCGCCCCTTCATTCAGGAACCATTCCTCCAGTTGGTCCGCGATCTGTCCCGGCGTGCCCACAATTTCCCGGTGCCCCCGTGCTCCCGCAATATGCTCATACACCTCGCGGATCGTAGTTAACCCTTCACGTTCGGCCAGCGCACGGATCAGATTGGAGCGAATCTGCGGATTCGTCTTGTCCTCTGACGCCGCAAATTCCGGCAGCGGTGCATCCACATCATAGCCCGTCAGATCCGTCCCGATGAAGTTGGATAAATACTCCAAGCCGACTTCAGGCAAAATGTAGCTGTTTAACTCCTTCCGCTTGGCGATCGCTTCCGCTTCCGTCTTCGCCACCGTAATGAACACCCCCGGCATGATCTTCAGATCGTCCGGTTTACGCCCATATTTCGCAAGGCGGCCCTTCACATCCCGATAGAACGTTTGGGCTTCCTCCAGCGTTTGCCATGCGGTGAAGATAACCTCTGCGGTTTTGGCCGCCAGATCTTTTCCCGCCTCCGACGATCCCGCTTGTACGATGACCGGATGCCCCTGCGGCGTCGAAGGTGCGTCAAGCAGCCCCTGAACTTTAAACCACTCGCCTTCAAAATCCAACGGGTGGAGCTTCTCTACGTCCAGGATTCGGCCGCCTTCCTTGTCAAGAACAATCGCTTCCCGTTCGATGGAGAGCCAGAGCTTCTTCACGACTTCCACAAACTCATCCGCCCGTTCATATCTGCGGGCATGCTCGAGATGCTTGGGCTTTCCGAACAGCAGTGATTCCCGCTCATTGGCAGAGGTGACGACATTCCAAGCCGCACGCCCCTTGGATAAGTGATCGATCGCCGCAAATTTGCGTGCCACTTGATAAGGTTCGTTATAGGTCGTCGTCAGCGTCGCGGTGAGGCCAATATGTTTCGTGACGGACGCGAGCGCTGCGAGAATAATCAGCGGATCCAGCTTGAGTGCCGAAGCGGCCTGGTTACCGGAAGGGCGCAAGCCAAGGACGTCGGCGAAGAAGATCATATCAAATTTCCCCCGCTCAGCTAACCGCGCCAAATCCTGCAAATACTCGAGGTCGAACGTACGGTGAGCCTCGGTTTGCGGATGCCGCCAGCTCGCCACATGATGCCCTGGCAAATTAAAGAAAGCTCCCAATTTCATTTGCTTGTTTGACATCGTTCACCACTCCTAGTTTTCCAATTTGTTTAGTCATATTTTGACTACAAGAAAAACGTCGATTGACGTTATTCCAAACCCTAAATCTCGCCAATTAACTGTTCGTCTGCGTATTCCATTTCGATAACTTGTGCTCCAAACTCACTAAACCGTAGTTAATGATCAGACCAAGCAAAGAGATGGCGAGAATCCCCGCATACATTTTAGGAATTTCGAAATTGTACTGCGAATACGTGATCAGATACCCAAGCCCTTCCTTCGCCCCGACCATCTCGGCGGCAATTAATACGAGAATCGCCCCCGTCCCCGCCATGCGGATACCGGTAAAAATCGTTGGCACGGAGGCCGGTAAAATCACCTTCAAAAACAGCTTGGAAGAGGATAACTTCATTGACTTGGCGGACTTGATGAGCAAGGGGTCAACGTTACCAACGGCCGCGATCGTATTCAGAAGGATCGGCCAGGCGCAAGCGAAAAGGACAATCGCGATTTTGGAAGTCTCCCCGATGCCGAGCAGCAGCATAAACACCGGAAGCAAGGCCAGCGCCGCGGTATTCCGGAACAGTTCAAGGATGGGATTCAGCAGTTCTCGGGCTACCGGATACCAGCCGATGATTAGTCCTAGCGGAATGGCCACAATCAGTGCTAACAGAAATCCGGACAGCGAACGGACAATACTCGCCGAAAAGTGTTGGAGCAATTCTCCCGAAGTAATCAAGTGAACCAGCGATCGGATCACATCAGTGAATGGCGGCAAAAATGCCGGATCCACCAGCCCCAACCGGGGTGCTGCTTCCCATAACAGAAACAAACCAATCAGAACAATCGATTGCCGTACCAATTTGCGCAGACCTGCAACAAGAGCCACTTTTATATTCCTTGCCGGCAGGCTTGCAGGGACGGACTTTGCGGTTTCCATTCGTACCCACTCCTTTTTCGTTTAGATATAAGCTCCTTGATACACCGGCTCGTGAAGCAAATTCCAGACTTCATGACGGATCTTTACGAAATCGGGATGAGAGCGAACATCCGCATCGTCGAGTCTCGATTTGAGCGGTACATCAACGATATGTCTTACCGTACCCGGGCCCGGTGTGAGAACGACAACGCGTTCCCCCAGATAAACGGCCTCATCAATCCCATGGGTGATAAAAATAATCGTCTTTTTCGTTTGCTCCCAGATTCTCAGCAATTCCCCCTGCAAAGATTCCCGCGTCTGAGCATCCAATGCTGCAAACGGTTCATCCATAAGCAGCACATCCGGGTTAAACGCGAGGCTGCGAGCGATGGCGACACGTTGCTTCATCCCGCCGGACAGCTCATGCGGATATCGGTCGCCGAAGGAAGCAAGCCCGACAAGGGAGAGGAAATGATCGGCTTGTTCCTTCCGTTCCTGCTTGGGTACCCCTTTGGCCTCCAATCCAAACTCGATGTTGCCCCGGGCCGTCTTCCAAGGAAATAAGGCATATTGCTGAAACACGATGCCGCGATCTAAGCCGGGACCTGTAATTTCCTCGCCGTCCATCAGAATTCTCCCGCGGGTCGGAGCGGACAACCCGCTGATCATATCCAGCAGCGTAGATTTTCCGCAACCGCTTGGCCCGACTAGCGTTAGAAATTCCCCTTCCCTGACGGTGAAGTTCAAATCTTTGACCGCCGTAAACAGTTGAGCTGCCCCGCTTTTTTTAGGGTCACGGACGGTGAAAGTTTTCGTCACGTTCTCGAACCTGATTTTTGCGTTGTCTGACATCCCATCTACCTCCCCACAGTTTTTTGGAACAAAAAAAGAGCCAGGTTATAAACCTGACTCCCCTTAGTCAATTAGGCCTAACTCTGAGCAATCCGTGCGGATGCTTACTGCGACAACCGCGACGCCAGCTCGTACAGTTCCATGTTAAACGGCTTCTTCGTGCTGACAACCTTCTCGATGTCGGTCAATACCATTTCGCCGCCGATCACGCCGCAGGCTTTGTTCGATTCGCCGGCAATGAGGCTGCGCACGGCGAAGTCACCGAGACGGCTGGCCAGGTTACGGTCAAACGGCGTTGGCGATCCGCCGCGTTGAATGTGACCAAGAACCGTCGCGCGCGGTTCAACGGAAGGTTGGCGCTGCTTAATCGCCTGCACAACGTCCTCGCCGCTGCCAACGCCTTCGGCTACGATCACGATGCTGTGGCGTTTCCCTTTTTCAAAGTTTTGCTTCATGCGGTCCGCTACTTCGTCCAGGTCAAACGGTACTTCCGGTACAAGGATCGTCTCCGCCCCCGCAGCCAAACCGGCATGCAGCGCGATATCGCCGCAATGACGGCCCATAACCTCAACGACGGAAGCCCGTTCGTGAGAGGACATCGTGTCGCGCAGCTTGTTGACCGCGTCCACGACGATGCTTACTGCGGTATCAAAACCGATGGTGTAGTCCGTAAAGGAGATGTCATTGTCGATCGTCCCCGGCAGTCCCATCGTCTTAATGCCCAGCTTGCTCAGCTTCTCTGCCCCTTGATAGGAGCCGTCGCCGCCGATGACGACAAGGCCGTCGATGCCGTGCTCACGCAAAATTTCCGCGCCGCGTTGTTGGCCTTCCGGTGTCTTGAACTCCAGGCAGCGTGCGGATTGAAGAATTGTCCCCCCGCGTTGAATGATATCGCCAACGCTGCGGATGTCCATTTGGAAAATGTCATTATTCAGCAAGCCTTGATAGCCGCGTTGAATCCCGTACACTTCCAGGCCGTAGTACAACCCGCTCCGGACAACGGCGCGTACAGCTGCGTTCATCCCCTGGGAGTCTCCTCCGCTGGTAAGCACTGCGATTTTTTTAACTGCTGACATGATAATTCCTCCTAATTCAGTTGTAAGTAAGTTAACAATGCACTAAATCTTAAAGATGCTTGCGAATCCACAGGCTGTTAGCGAAAAAGAACAACCGCATCAGCGGGCTCCGGCGCATCAACCGTTTGGATACCTCGCGGATTTCGTCCTGCTGGCTGACCTTCGGATCAGATAAATACAAGGCCAGCAGGCCTTCAATGATCATTTTATGAAACGAGGAAGCCGGCAGCTTCCGGATATCCTGCCGCGCTCCCTCGACGATCAACGTGATTCGGCTCAACATCGTTTCCTTGCTATCGTAGTAACTGCAAAAGTTCAAGTCCCCGCCAAGCTCATCCTCCGCTTGGTCAATCAAGTAGTCCAGCAGGATATGCAGCCCGCAGACATGCGGAAAATAAGCCGCGTGGATCGTTTGTGCGCTTCGTTCATCCAGCCCTTTGTGGCTAGACGCCAGGAACAACATAAACACCCCAAGGGTGGAGCCTGTCGCTGCCGCGAACTCATTCCATCGCAAATGCGGGGCACGGTGCTCGTGCTCAGCCCACCAGCTCAGCAGCTTCGCTTCGCGTTCCTGCGGATCGATGTGCTTGTACACCTGCAGGTCGGTATAAAGTCCTACAAGATCAACGATGTACGGCATGGCAGCCGGGTAACCCTGCAGCTCGGCAATTTGCGTCTGACAAGTCTTCACCAGCCGGTGCAAATAACCTCCATCGTCCTGCTCCTCGCGAAGGGCGTAGTAATTTCGCAGCTGTGCCGCTGGATTCACCGCGTCGAGCATGCTCTGGTGCAACAGCCGGAAATCCTCAGGATCCTTGGAGGTGCTTCGGTCGCATAAATTGTCCAAATAATCGCTGATCGTTTGAAACGCAACGATAAGCGGAATCAAGACGTGACGCATCGGTAAATTGGCGGCCGCATACACGGAACCGCCCTGGCAATGGAACTTCTTCGTCGCGATGCTGGCCAAAGCCTGTCGCCTTAGCTCAGGATCGGGAATCGCATCGGCATCCTTCCGCCAACGCTCCAACTCCTTATGGACATCCGGCAAAATAAATTTATAAACCCGACTCATCAGCCGGAGCGGCTCCTTCGGGAATTGGTTTCGGCTTTGCTCAAGTTCTATCAATGGCTTGCCTCCACTGCGTTGTTAATACGGCCTGTCTGAAAACCATTCTATATTATAATATGATCCAACTTTAAGCACAAATAAACAAAATCACATATGTCTTTTGGCCGAGGGCTCTTCCTGGACCGTACGGTACCAAATCAGCAAATCGTTGATCCGGCTGGCCAGCTCGGCAATCTCCCCATTCAGACGGCAGCTGCGCTCAAAGTCGGTCTCCTCGTTCATTTCGTTCAGCTTGTGCTCAATGGACTGTTCCAGCACCATCACTTTCGTTGGAATCCGGCCGCGGACTTCCTCCCAGTAGGCGATCATCGCCAGCCGTTCATCCAGCTCATATTCGTCAAAAGGGCGCTCCAGCATCGGCACATGGATATCCAGCCGCTCATCGTATACAAATCCTTCGATCATGGCGTTTCGCCTCCTTCTTAAGATTTAGTATAAAGGATTTTCGTCAATGAAAAGGAATTTTTATTGCCGCCGAACCTCTGGATTTCTGGTATACTTGCTAGCATAACGCAAAAAAATGATGTGACTGCAGAAACGGAGTACGTAAACCCCATGAATCGGAAAACCACGGCCCGCATGGATATCGCATGGCTGCGCGCCTTTACCTTTACAATATACGGAACAAGTGTCCTTGTTTCCTCCTACTTCCCGCTGTTTTACGCCCAGCTGGGATTTTCGACCAGCCAGATCGGCTTGCTGTACGCGCTGGGACCCATGATCTCCGTCGTCTCCAATTTGCTATGGAGTCTGGCCAGCGACCGTTATCAAACGATTAAGAAAGTCCTGCTCATCCTGTTGATCGGGCAAATTGCGCTGACGTTTCTTTTATCGGCGTCGACCTCGTTTTCTCTCATCATGGCGGTTATTACGTTGTTTTACTTTTTCTTCTATCCGGTCTTTCCGCTGTCGGATACAATCTCGATCACAACCGCCAAGCAGCATGGCATCCATTTCATCTCCATCCGGCTGTTTGGCTCGTTTGGATATGCTTTCTTTGCCTTGCTTATCGGTTACGTGCTCGCCCGGATCGGCTCCTCCAATACGATGTGGGTGTCGATTGCCATCGCCGGACTTGCACTCGGGTTCATCCTGTTCGTCAAGGACCAGCCAACAACCGTGGCGAAGATGGACCTGTCGGGCATATGGGGCATTCTGCGGCAAAAAGAGCTGCTATGGTTCTTTGGCTGCGTCTTCTGTCTGGCGATCGGCATGCGGATGAACGAAGCGTTTATCTCGATCAGCCTGAAGGAGCTGGGGGCTAACGAGAATCTGATCGGCTGGGCGATGCTGGCCTCGTCGCTGTCAGAAATCCCCGTATTCATCTACCTCAGCTTCCATGGGGAAAAATATAAAGAGCTGCCGCTCCTGCTGCTAGCCAGCCTGCTGTTCGCCGTCCGGTTCCTGCTGATGGGGCTGACGGGGTCGCCATACGGCATCCTCGCGATCCAGGCGATGCACGGCGTGACGTTTGGCATCTTCTATGTCACGGCTATCCGCATGCTCACCCGGCTGATCCCCGACGAATTTCGGGCAACGGGCATGGCCTTGTACACCATCGTCTGGTCGAGCCTCGCCGGACTGCTCAGCGGAACCTTCGGCGGCGTGATGTTTGAGCAGCTCGGCCGACAGCCGTTCTACCTGACGGCGATGGGAGCGGCGCTGGTCGCGTGCGTCGGGTTCGCCAGCCGTTATTTTCAGAAGGGGCCGGGAGAGAACACCCCCTCGAAATTCGAGCATAAAGCCTAATGAATCAAGGCGAAGTGCCGTCACGGCGCTTCGCCTCTTGTTTGTCTCTGTTCAAAGGACAAGTCTTCCTATATAATAGTTATTATCAGATGATAGTACCTGGTGTTAAATTTGATAAAGCAGGTGAAAACGCATGGATTTCGCTTTGTTTCGGGACATCCTTCAAACCCGCCGCAGTATCCGGGAATTTACCCAAGAGCCTGTCAGTGTCTCCGATATCAAGGATCTCATCGACTGCGCTCGCTATGCGCCCAGCGACACGAATTCGCAAACCTGGGAATTCATCGTCGTCATGAACGCAGATAAAATCAAGCAGATCGAGGATTTTACCTGGGAAAGCCTGCATGAAATCGCAGCACGCGCCACAGAACAGGGGAAGGATCGGGAAGCCAAGCTGCTTGTGAAATCGTTTGGTCCTTATGCTACCGCTTTTTCCGGCGCTCCGGCGTTAATCGTAGTTTTGTCTGCGCCGTACACCTCGAAGTTCCGTGAGCGAATTTTTGACCCGATCTCCTTCGTCACTCCTGAAATTTGGGACGAAGAAGGCCTCAAGAGCAGCTGTCTGGCCGCGCAGAACCTGATGCTGGCCGCGCATGCCAAAGGCCTCGCCACTTGTCCGATGACCGGTCCGGTACTGCTCGCGGAAGATAAGCTGCGCGAATTCCTCGACATTCCTGCCGATCGCGGAGTGAATATGGTGATCGCACTGGGCCATCCGGCGATCTCACCGAAGCCGGTGCCGCGGAAGGAAGTATCCGAGATTTTGCGGATCGTTGAGTAAAGTCCATACATGAAGAGGCTCTTTCCAGCAACATGTTGGAAACGAGCCTCTTTCTAATCTGGCTTAGGACAAGCGGCCGTAAGCCTTCAGCGTCTTCAAATTCTCTATGGTCAGCCAACCGCGCCATTCCTGCTCGCCCGCCGGGCTTACTGCCGGAAACGTGAGCGCCCAACCGCCATCCTCCTGCTGCGTGCTTATCAACCAATTCAAGTGCTTCTCGATGTCTTGCTCCGAGATGAGCTTCGCCGCGTAACTCTCCGGCGTTGGTGCGTAGTCCAGCACTTTATGGACGTACCCCTCCGCCAGCGGATCCCGCTCAATCCCGTTTGGTCCGGTCAGCCAGGCATCCAACCTGGATAGCGCCTTCGCCGCCCGCTCCTGATCTGGCACATGCTGCAGGAAGGAAATCCACTGAACCGCGTCATGATAATCCTCGGGAAGGCCTTGCTCTACACATCCCCACAGATAGGCGACATTATTTTGGAACCAATCCTCACGGAAAAAATCGGTGCGTTCCTGTTGCCCCAGCAGCATGCCGATGATGCTTCCCGTCGGGTTGATCGAGGGGCCCCCGTCCTGCTCGGTCGTCCACCACGGCGCATGCGGATATCGATTCACTTCCGTCGTTGCCCGCGGCAAGCCGCCTCCCGGCAGTGTCAAACTGCGCAGATAACGGATCACTCCGTCCAGCAGATCCGACCCGAATCCGCCCACCTCGCGAATCACCAGCAACGCCGTTTCGGTTGCCACCGGCTGGCTATGCGGACCGCGCATATCCGGCTCCAGCGCATGACCAAATCCGCCATCCCCGTTCTGGTACGGGCGAAGCGCGCGAAGCACCTCCTCCGCGCTCCCTCCTTCAAAGTGGTAAGCAAACCGCTTGCGATCCAACAGCCGGGCATGCGAATAAATAAAAGTACTGGCCCGTTCCAATACGTCCCGTTTTTTCATAAAATTCTCGTCCCCTTCGCCACTCAGGCTTCGAATACCCATTCAGGATTGAAGACAACCTCCCACAAATGCCCGTCGGGATCTTGAAAATATCCGGAGTACCCTCCCCAAAACGTATCGTGAGGCGGAACCACGATCTTAGCTCCAGCTGCTTTCGCTTGCCCCATCACTTGATCCACTTCCGCTTTGCTCGCCACATTATGACCCAGCGTAATTTCCGTTGGACTTGGGGCATGAAGCGTTAGACCAGTGTCATGGGCGATATCCGCCCGCTTCCACAGCGCCAGCTTCAGTCCCGCCTGCAAATCGAAGAAGGCAACCGCCCCGTGCTCGAACTCTTGACCTACGATCCCCTCCGTCGCCCAGCCAAGGCCATCTCGATAAAATTGCACCGCTCTTTCCAAATCCTCCACACCAATCGTTAACACCGACACTCTAGGTTTCATGCATTCACCCACCGTTCTTCTTCGAAATAAATAGGTCTAAGCTAAGCGTTCAAGTCGGCGGTATCAGCTTAAGTCCGGTACCGCTCGGCCAGCTCCAACGCGCGCTGATGCAGCTCCTCGCGCATCGCCTGGGGCTCGAGGACTTCCGCATCCCGGCCAAGACCAAAGAAATAGGAAACCGCCCAATCCCATTCCGAACCCGGCAGGGTGCAGTCGAGCTGCCACTCGGCCTTCTCCACCTGCTGCACCTCCTGACCAAAATGCGGATCCTGCTCCGCCAGCAGCGAACCGCGATACGTCAATTTCACGCGCAGCCGGAAATCCTCTCTCCCGGTTGCCGCCCGGGGAGGAGTCCCTTTGGCGGCCTCTCCCCTTCCGGCACCCGCACCCGGTGGGGGAGACGTCTCGGCCGCCTCGACGAAGCGATCGACGCGGAACGTTCGCTTCTCCCCATGCTCCAGCGACTCGGCTTCGCAGTACCAGAAGCCATGCGCGGCGTACACGCGCAGCGGCTTCAACGTCAGCTGCCGGCGATAATTCAGCGAGCGGTACTCTGCTCGGATCCACTTCCCGCCGGCAGCATATGCCATCAAGGCGCTGAGGAACGGCGCCTTGATGCCGCGCTCCGGCACCTCCATTTCCACGTGCCGGAGCAATGGAGCAATTTGCCCTAGCATTTGCTCGGGCAAAGCGGAGCGGATCTTGTCGGCGACAGTCCTTTTCGCCTCGCGAAAGGGGCTGTCGGCGTATTTGCCGATGCCGTCCAAAGCCAGCAGGACGGTCAGCGCCTCGCCGGCGTCAAGCTGCAGCGGAGGCAGCCGAAAGCCGTCCATGAGGCGGTAGCCGCCGCCCGGTCCTGGAAGCGCAACCAAAGGAATGCCGATTTCCGCCAAAGCCTGCATATCGCGAAGCACCGTCCGCTTGGACACCTCCAGCTTGTCCGCCAAGGATTGTGCGGTCTCCGGGCGCTGCTGCAAGGCTATCACAATCGCCATCATCCGGTCCATTCGCTTCATCGCGTTTGGTTCCCCTCCCGTTAACATCACTATAGCAGAGTAATGGTGACAACAGATTGTCACCAATTAATTTTATTCTATCTATGTATACAAAAAAACACAGCCCTATAAAGAGCTGTGCCTTTCATTATCGCGCTTAGTACCAAACTTTATAAGTGATCCGCTAATACGGAAGTGATCTTATAATTTGATTACGTTAGCAGCTTGAGGACCACGGTTGCCGTCAGTAATTTCGAACTCAACGGCTTGGCCTTCTTCTAGAGTTTTGAAACCTTCGCCTTGAATAGCGGAGAAGTGTACGAATACGTCTTCGCCACCTTCAACTTGGATGAAGCCATAGCCTTTTTCTGCGTTAAACCATTTAACTGTACCTTTCAAATGAACAACCTCCTAAAAATAATCGCCATCATTGACGAATACCCATATTATACTCTATGCCCACCGACAATGCAACGTGTCAGTTCGCCCATAACTTTTCGCGCCAAAAACCGCCGCCAGAATCGTATGGTTTCATTTGCTTTCCTCGGGGGCGTGAGTTATCATTTTACATAAAATATTCCCAATATCCCGCGGGTTTCATACCTGTGGTGCAAAGCCAAAGATTGGAGAACGTCAGAGATGATCAAAAAACACGAAATATACAAAAAAGACAAATGGAATATGATGACGGTAGAGGTTCAAGGCAGATACATCGTTCTCCGCGAAATTTCCGACCAATGGGGCGAGGAATCGCATACGTTCCTCAGCCGCCCTGCCATGATGGATTGGGTGAAGCGCCGGTTCCCAAAAGAGGAATATGCCGGCAACGAGGCGGAATGGAATGAAATTATGAACGCGTTTAAGCAGGTGTAGCCCGCCGTCCAATCTCGTACGAAACGGAGCATTGATTTTGATGGACACTTCCAATCTCTTGATCTTCATCATTTGCGCTTTTGCGCTGGGCGTCGTGGTCATCCTGAACAAGGATCGGCTGGAGCCGCGTCTAAGGCGCAGTCTGGCCTTGGCCTCCGTCGTGCTAATTGCACTGGCGTTTGGGCTGATGATCTACAGCTTCCTTGCTTGATCCCCTATATTTCCCGCAGCAGGCGGCCATACTAGGAAAATGCCCAAAGCGAACCGGACCCTAAGGTACGAAAATCGCGTTGGGCTCCCGACATCCATAAGGGAGGTTTTCTTGGTATGCGACCTAAGCGCATCTCACGTGCGATTCCCCTGTTGCTCACCGGCGCCCTGCTAGCTGCCGCATTCCCTGGCAGTGCTGCGATGGGCCAGCCGGCATCATCATTTTACCCAGTCCAAAGGAGGATTCCGATGAGCACCGTAATGAAACGTTCTGAAGTACCGAAGGAGCACACATGGCAGCTCCAGGATTTATTCCCTGATCAAGCCGCTTGGGACAAATCGTATAACGACCTCAAGGCGCTGAAAGACAAAGCCGCCGAATTCGAAGGCAAACTCACGGATGCACAACATATCAAAGCCGTTTTCGAGCTGGAAGATGAACTCTCTTTGCAAATTGAGCGGCTTTACGTATACGCCCATCTTCATCACGATGAGGATACGACCAACCCTACATATCAAGCCCTTGTGCAAAAAGCGAAAAAGTTAAGCGTTGAAGTCAGCGAGGCCTTGTCTTTTATTACGCCGGAAATTTTGGCCCTGCCGGAGCAGGAGCTCGACAAGTTGATCAACGACCCTGTGCTGGCGGATTACAAGTTCACCTTGCAGGAAATCAAACGCGAAAAGGCGCATGTCCTGAGCAAAACGGAAGAAGCGCTGCTGGCCCAAGTAGGCAATTTGTCGCAGGCGCCTCAGCAAATTTTTGGCATGATTAACAATGCCGATATGAAATTCCCGAAAATCAAAGACGAAAACGGGAACGAAGTGGATTTAACCCACGGCAGCTACATCCAGTTCCTGGAGAACCCCAACCGCGAAGTACGCGAGCGGGCATTCAAAGCCGTCTACGAAACCTATCGGAAGCAGAAGAATACCATCGCCGCTACACTGAGCGCGAACGTGAACAAGAACATGTTCTACTCGCGGGTCCGCAAATATCCTTCCGTGCTGGAAATGTCCCTATATGGCGACAACATTCCGAAGGAAGTGTATACGAACCTGATCGACGCGGTGCATGAGAGCTTGCCGCTCCTGCAACGTTACATGAAGCTGCGCAAGAAGCTGCTGGGCGTTGACGAACTGCATATGTACGATTTGTTCGCTCCACTCGTTGAGGAATATAAGTGGGAAATCCCTTATGAAGACGCTAAGAAAATGGTCGAGGAAGGGCTGAAGCCGCTGGGCGAGGAATACCTGAAGGTCCTGCGTGAAGGCTTCGAAAACCGCTGGATCGACGTGTACGAGAACGAAGGTAAACGCACCGGCGCTTATAGCTGGGGCGCTTACGGCACCCATCCTTACGTGCTGCTGAACCATAAGGACAATCTGAACAGCATGTTCACCTTGGCGCATGAGATGGGGCACGCGTTGCATTCCTATTTTTCGGATGAAGCCCTGAAGTACCGTGATGCCCAATATACTATCTTCCTGGCTGAGGTCGCCTCGACGACCAACGAAGCGTTGCTGATGGATTATCTGCTCAAGAAATCCACCGATCCGAAGCAGAAGCTGTACCTGCTGACCTACTACGCCGACCAGTTCCGGACGACGTTGTTCCGGCAAACGATGTTCGCCGAATTTGAGAAGCTCATCCATGAGCGCGCGGAAGCCGGCGAATCGCTCACACCGCAGGAGCTGTCGGAAATTTATTACGACTTGAATGTGAAATACCATGGCAAAGACATGGTCGTTGACCAGGATATCGAAATGGAATGGGCACGGATCCCTCATTTCTATACGAGCTTCTACGTCTACAAATACGCTACCGGCTTCTCTGCAGCGACCAGCTTCTCGAAGCAAATTCTTGAGGAAGGCAAACCGGCGGTTGACCGTTACCTCGGCTTCCTAAAGAGCGGCGGCAGCGACTATTCGATTAACATTCTGAAGAAAGCCGGGGTCGACATGTCCTCGCCGCAGCCGATCCGTGAAGCGATGAGCGTGTTCGAGAACGTGATCGAGCAAATGGAACAGTTGACGAGTTAACATGTCCTGGGCCATAGCGACTACAAAATCCCTTGCTCCAAGCGGACAAGGGATTTTATACTGTCCTAGAAGGAGGTGTACCCTCATGAAAATCCAATGGTCCCTAATTCTGGCTTTGTTCTTTGCCTTGATTACCGCCGTATTTGCGGTGATTAACGTCGATCCGGTGCAGGTCAATTTGCTGTTTGGCTCCGTCAGCCTTCCGTTGATTTTGCTGATCCTTGGCAGTACGCTGCTTGGCGGTATTATCGTCGGGGCGTTTGGCATTTACCGCGGTTACCGGCTGCAGCGTGAAGTCAAAGGCTTGCATGCCAAGCTTGTACATATCCAGGAGGCTACCGGCTATGTTTTCCCGGAACCGGAGAAGCCAGAGCGCGGCAAGAAGAAGAAATCTGCCGGCAATGAAGCTGAAGCTGAAGCTGGAGCGGGAGCCGAATCGGCGGAGGAGGACTCCCCCATCCAGCCTTAACGCGTAATGAAGAGTCCGACCTAACCCATAAAGGAGGTTTCCCATGAATATCCAACCGAATGAAACCTATATTTTAAATTTGCTCAAATCCTTGCTGGACACCCCAAGCCCAAGCGGGTTTACACACAATGTCATGACGTTCATCGGGCGTGAGGCCGAAGCCTTGGGTGTACCTTGCAGCTTTAATGAAAAAGGTGGAGCGATCCTGACCGTGCCTGGCCGCGATTCGTCGCGGCGCATTGCACTCAGCGGCCACGTTGACACGTTAGGCGCCATGGTGCGCGCCATCCGTTCGAACGGTACGCTGGCAATCACCTCCGTTGGCGGGTTCATGATGAACAGTATCGAGAACGAATACTGCCAAATTCACACCCGCAGCGGCCGAGTATATACCGGCACGATTCTGTCGACCCATCCTTCCGTTCACGTCTACAGCGATGCCCGCGATTTCAAACGTGAGGAGAAGAACATGGAGGTCCGGATCGACGAGGTTGTGGAAAGTAAAGAGGACGTGCTGAAGCTTGGGATCGGGGTCGGCGACTTCATTTCGTTTGATGCCCGCGCCGTGATCACGCCAAGCGGATTCATTAAATCTCGCCACCTGGACGACAAAGCCAGCGTAGCGGCCATGTTCGGGCTGATCGAATCGATCCGCCGTGAAGGCTGGACGCCGAGACATGATCTGGTGTTCCTCATCTCCAACTACGAGGAAGTGGGGCACGGCGCCTCCTGGATTCCGGACGGCGTGAACGAAATGATCGCCGTTGACATGGGCGCTATGGGCGATGATCTGAGCTGCAAAGAGACCGATGTCTCGATTTGCGCGAAAGACTCCAGCGGCCCTTATGACTACGAGATGACCACCCGGCTGATCGAGCTTGCCAAGGGCCTTGGCATCCCGCATGCGGTTGATATTTATCCGTATTACGGCTCCGATGCCTCGGCTGCCCTGCGCGGCGGCCACAATATCCGCGCTGCGCTGATCGGACCGGGCGTGCACGCCTCGCACGCCATGGAGCGGACACATAAACTGGCGGTCATTAATACGACCCGCCTGCTAGCCGCTTATGTTGCCGATTAAGGGGCAACGCTGGGGAATCGCCATGGCTTCGGTCATGGCGATTTTTCTCGTCATCCTGCTGATGATCGGTTGGGGCAGCCGCTACCTGCTCCCCCGCCATTATGAATATCATGAGACTACCGCAGCAAACGGCGTCAAACTGCATGCCTTAGTTGTAGATCCGGAGCGCATTGAACTGCGGGCGGCGGATCAGCGGCTGGGACGTTACCGCGTATATGGGATGAACGGCGGATTCTTTTACAACGAAGCCGTATTGTCGCTGGCGGTGAACAACGATCAGCCGGTCCAAGGCACGGCCGGCGCCTACGGGTCCGGGTGGTTCAACGCTAAATACGCCCGCGGCACGCTCGTGTGGGACGGCGCCACGGGCAGCTTCTCGGTGCAAGTGGTATCCGCCGCAAGCGAGCTGGCCGTTACGGACCGCACCCGCTATTTTGCCCAAGGCGGCGTCAGCATGAAGCTGCCGGATGACGCCGGATGGCGGGCTGCGGCGGTGGAGGCTGAGCACCTGCCGAATCCCGATGAGAACCGGCTCCGCTCCGGTCTCGCGTATGACGCGAACGGCCAGCTGTGGCTGATCGTCACCCCCACCCGCTGCACCGCCGAAGCGTTCCGCACCGCCGTCAAGGCGGCGTTAGCCGACGGCCAGCTCGTCGACGGCATCTTCCTCGACGGCGACGGCTCCGCGCAGCTGAACGCCGCCGAAACCAAGCTAAACGGCGATTCCCGGGATTTGCGGCAGATGATTGTGATTCGGTAAAAGAAAAAACGCCTGTTCGTTAAACTTAACGAATAGGCGTTAACTCTAATAGTCTCTTATGTAAGTTTTTTATGCGCCACCATTTTGAACATAAGTAGTGTAAGCAGGTTGATCTAAGTGAATCGCGCTAGGAGCAGTAAAAACTAAAGAAAAAAGTACCGCTAAAATAACAACGACTTTAGATTTCATAAACCTCGTTTCACCTCACTTACAATATTCTTAAAATTCTGACAGATCTCTACTGAAGCCATGTGCCTATGAAGTTCAAATAATATCATAAAATCTAGAAGGCCTTCCTTATTATTTATTATAACTGAATTCTCAAGGCCTTGCAGCAAATAATTAAACCCCAGTCTGTAATCTTTTTTACGTAGATAGTAATTGGTAAGATCATACAAAAATTGATTGTAACTATTAGGTAGAACCTGGTCTTTATATAAGTCATTCGTTTGTTTACGATTGATATATACCTCAATTTCCGACTTAAATTGATCTAGAATATGATCTACATTAATATGGTATCGGTTCGCAGCATACATCACATTCGAAATCGAATGTATGAATTCATCAGGGTTTTCTACCATAAACTCTACGTATTCAGGTAGATATTCGATTTCACCGCTCTTGAGTCGATTGACACAGATGTTGGCCCTCGACCATTTTTGGAATAAACTTAACCAATGCTTGGTATCCTCATCCGTTTCTCGTACCCAGCTCAAATCAGCATATTGATAAGTGTACTCCAACGCTTTAGCATAATCTTCTCTACCATCATACACTTCTGCACATAATAGTTTAGCATAAACAATGTATACAAACATCGGTCTGCTAAGCCGACGTTGCATTTCGTAAAATTCCTTTTCTGAGCGTCTGTTGCTGAAATAGAGGAGGCGTGCCTTGCGTTCCATCTCGAGAGCTAGAACCTCAAGCCGGTCCCACTCACGAAGCGAGCGGTACAGGTTAGCCAAGTCCTTTAATGCGTCCAACTGCGTAACCTCATCCAGCCGATCTACGTAGGGTTCAAATTGGTAAGCAATTTTGAGATTGTGAGCCTGGTCCGACCCAATCCGAATCTTAAACAGCCGATACTGGCATAAAGCTAACCGCTCAGAATGTTGCTTTGTTTCGCTCATGGCCACATTTTCATACAGAATCTCCGCAGCACCATATAATCCCTTCTCATAAAACTCCTCGGCCAGCTCGAATAAGGACGTAGAGTACGTCAAATTATCCAACAACATGCATATCGTTCTGCGAATGCAATCCAGCTTGTTCAATTCAGCACATTTCCGAAGGAAAGGGGCCACTCTCCGCCAATCTGGATTTCTCTCTTGGAGATAATCGTTAATATAATGCTCATAATAATGCCCCATGGGTAAGCCCATGACCTCTGAAATCCGATCCAAATGATCGATGGTCAAGGTACGGTTACCGTTTAAAATATAACTTAACGTACCCGCATTAATATTTAACTTTGCCGAGAATTGACTTAAACTTAGCTCATTTTCTTTCATAAAGGAGTGAACTTCCGCCAGAATCGTAGCTGTACTCATTGGCTTTCTCACCACGCATTCTTTAGATAAAATGAGTTTGGAATTATATGTATGAAATAAATATATCTTCTTTTTATACTGCGGTCAATTTTGCATTTAATAGGAAGTAAAAAAATCCTTACTCTCCCTGTTTAAGAGATGGCAAGGATTTTCTAATTCTATGAAGTTATCCTAGTTGGCGTAAAAATAGCCCTTGTTTCCTTTAAATCTTAGCGCGTATTACCCTAACTTACTTTTAAAAACTCTACTCGCAAAGAAATATGCGATAACCGTGATGCCTACACACCAGGCAAGCGCGATCCAGATCTCATTCCCAACCGTCCCCTTGTACAGCAAGGCACGAACGGCATCGACAATGGAGGTAACAGGCTGGTTCTCAGCGAACGCGCGGATCACTTTTGGCATGGTTTCGGTGGGAACAAAAGCCGAACTAATAAACGGCAGAAAAATCAGCGGGTACGAGTAGGCCGTCGCCCCTTCCATCGATTTGGCCGTCAAGCCAGGAATAATGGAAAGCCAGGTTAACGCCAGTGTGAACAGACCTAGTATCCCAGCTACCGCAAGCCACTTCAGAAGAGAGGCGCTGGAGCGGAAGCCCATCAAGAGGGCGACCAAGAACACCACCACGAGCGTTAACGCATTGGAAAAGAGCGAGGTCAGCACATGCGCCCACAATACCGACGAGCGCTTGATCGGCATGGTGATGAAGCGCGACATCAGTCCGCTTTTGATATCATTAAACAGCCGCAGCGAGGTGTACGCGACGCCGGAAGCGATCGCCATCAACAGGATTCCCGGCAGCAGATAATTCACGTAGTTGTCCGTACCTGACTCAATGGCGCCGCCAAATACGTAGACGAACAACAGCATCATCATGATGGGCGTAATCGCCACCGTAATGATCGTATCCGGACTGCGCAAAATGTTGCGCATCAAATTTTCATTTTATATGAAAAATCGAACAGAATTCTCCCGTTTTGGGGATTTCGACGAAATGTATATGAAATTTCATATAGATTTCGGCTTCCGAAGGACAAATCCCTCAATTCTATATGAAAAATCGAATAGAATACGGGTTATCGCCGCAAAAGGGAACAATTGTATGCGAAAAATCGAATACAATGTTGTTGCTCTCATTGCTGTACCTGCCGCAAGTGTAACATCCAATGCTGAATTGCATCGCCGCATCCCGAAAAAGTTGCAACCACCCTCACCCGTTCCGCTGGGCTTCGATCTTCTCCGCCAGCTCGTTCAGATACGTCCAGCGCTCCATCAGCCGGTCCAGCTCGGCCTCCGCTTCCTGCTGCTGTTGCATCAGCTCCTGCAGGCGAACGGCATCGCTCGCCGCAGCTTCCATTTCCTCGGAAATAGCGGCAAGACGTTGCTCGGCTGCTTCGATGGTCGCGTCGATCGTTTCGAACTCCCGCTGCTCGTTATAGCTGAACTTCAGCTTCTCGCCACGCCCTGAATTGCGGTTGCCAGTGTTGGCTTGGGAGGCTGAATCTCTGGCAGCCGCTGAGTCCGAAGAACCTGCCTTCCGCGAGCCCGAAGCCGCTGAACTACCTTCGCTCCCTTTACCCGCGCCATTCGCACCGCTCTCCTGCGTCCGTTCCTCGTAATCGCTATAGTCGCCCACATGTACAGCAACGACTCCGCCGCCCTCAAACGCCATAATCTTGTCCACGGTCCGATCGAGGAAATACCGGTCATGGGAGACAACAAAGACGGCGCCGGGGAACTCATCCAAATACGCCTCCAGCACGGTCAACGTCTGGATATCGAGATCGTTAGTTGGTTCGTCCAGCAGCAAAACGTTAGGCGCTCCCATCAGCACACGCAGCAGATACAGTCGCCGCTTCTCACCGCCCGACAGCTTGCCGATCGGCGTCCATTGCATCTCCGGCGGGAACAGGAACCGCTCCAGCATTTGCGATGCGGTAATCCGCGAGCCGTCCGCCGTCGTCACAACCTCCGCTGCTTCCTTGATATATTCGATCACCCGTTGCTGACTGTCCATTTCCCGATGCTCCTGAGTAAAATAACCCAGCTTCACCGTCTGGCCCAGCACAATATGGCCGGCATCCGGTTCGATTCGACCGGCGATCATGTTCAGCAGCGTCGATTTCCCGCTGCCGTTAGGCCCCACGATGCCCACGCGGTCGCCCGGGACCGCCGTGTAGGTCAGATCCCTGATGAGCAGCCGACCTTCAATTGATTTACGCAGCCCTTCGATCTCCAAAATTTTGCGCCCCAATCGAGTTGAAGCCACCGAGATTTCGAGGTTGTCGCTTTTGTATTCCGTCTTGGCCGCTTGCAGCTTCTCAAACCGTTCGATCCGCGCCTTCTGCTTGGTCGAACGTGCCTTGGCTCCGCGGCGAATCCAAGCGAGCTCACCCCGCAGCAGATTTTGCCGCTTCTGTTCGGAGGCGGCTTCACGCTCCTCACGCTCGCTCTTGAGCTCCAGGAAACGGCTGTAATTCGCCTCGTAGCGGAACAACCGGCCGTGATCGAGCTCCAGCATCACATTGCAGACGCGGTCCAGAAAATAACGGTCATGCGTAATCAGGAGCAACGCCCCGCGCCGTTTCTGGAGATACGTCTCCAACCAAGCGACGGATTCATTGTCGATGTGGTTGGTGGGCTCGTCCATAATCAATAGCTCCGATGGGAGAATTAACGCTGAGGCGAGCGCAACGCGCTTCCGCTGACCCCCGGACAAGCTGCCCATATTCTGGGTAAAATCGGTGATGCCCAGCTTGGACAAGACGCTTTTGGCCTCGCTGACCAGGGTCCATGTCTGCAGTCGGTCCATCTCCTGGGACAGCCGCGCCAGTTCCGCTTGCCGCCCCGCATCCCCCGGTTCCCGTTCGATCGCTTCCTCTGCCTCCATATAAGCAGACACCAATTGGAGCTCAGGCCCGCCGCCTTGGAACACGCCGCGCAACACGGAGATGTCCGGATCATAGTCGGGATTTTGCGCCAGAAACGTCACGCGGACGTCCCGGTTGATGGCGACTTTGCCGGAATCGGCTTGTTCCAGACCGGCGATGACCTTCAGGAACGTGGATTTGCCCGTTCCGTTGACGCCGATGATGCCGATTTTATCGTTTTCGTCCATGCCAAAGGAAGCGTCCTGAAACAACACTTTCTCCCCATAGGTTTTGGTCAGATGCTCCACCGTTAATATGTTCATGCTCGAATCCCTACTTTATCCTATCATCCCGATTCCCCAAGCCAGCAAACCCGCCGCCAGGGAACTGAGTAAATTCACCATATCATTATCCATCCAGCGAAAACCTCGCAGCACCACGGTCTCCTGACCGCAATGCGTCGCCACCTCAACCTCTTTGCCGCAAACGACGCAGCGATGCATATATTGAACCGTCGCGCCCAGCCAGGAGTCGGCAAAAGCCCCGGCCAAGCCGGAAATCCCGCCGATCAGCCCCCATTTCACCAGCGCAAGCAACGCGGAACCTACTCCGGCATAAGTGTCATCTCCGGTCCACATGCGCAGCAGCCATGCAGCCCCGCCGATGCATACGGCCCCGGCCAGCGCCGCCGTGCTACCCAGCATCGTCACCCCGCCCGATGTTCCCGGAGGAACCCGGCGGCCGTTCAGAATCGAACGCGGCACGCTTTTGCTAAGGCCGCCCCATTCCGTTGCCCACGTGTCCGCCGTTACTGCGGCCATCGTGCCTACGAAGAAGTAGGCCCACGCCGGATCCGGCCAAAACAGGTTGCCAAGGCAAGCTAGCATCCCCAGTCCGCCGTTCGCCAGCACCTGCCCCGCGTCCCGGCGGCCGCTCTTGGCATACGATTTTTCTAGCTCCGCCTTACGATCCCCGCGAAAATGCGAAAAGACCGACGAGCTGACGAAAAATAGCAGCAAGATCCCAAACCAGAACAAGTTGCCGGCCCCGTAGTATACGGTTCCCATGATCCATGCGGCCAGCATGCCGGAGAGCGATAACGATCGCTTCTTATAGGCGGCTGCAGACACGATTAGGGCGCAAAGCGCCCCAATAATCCAATCCATCATCATTTTGCCGAAGGACCGACAGCCACTGTGCAGCTGCCAAGCACTTTATCGCCGTAGGACAGCTCCAGCTTGTCCCCTTGATATACCGGGCCTACCCCTTCAGGCGTTCCGGTGAAAATCAAATCGCCTTCGCCCAGCCCATAATGCTCAGCGATATAATCAACGATTTGCTGCAGCGGGAAAATCATCCGGCTGATATTGCCGCGCTGCACAATCTCCCCATTCTTCCGCAGCACAAAATCTTCATTTGCCGTCTCCACCGCGCCGGGGAAAGCGATGTATGGCGTGATTGGCGCCGATTGCAGGAAGCCTTTGGCCGGCGTCCACGGATTGCCCTTGTCTTTGACGATGTTCTGCACGTCGCGCAGCGTGAAGTCGATCCCAAACGCGATCACATCCACCAATTCGTCGACCGTCATCCCCGGCTTATAATCGCGGGCGATACGCAGCACCAGCTCAGCTTCATAATGCACCGAGCCCCGGTCCGCCGGAAGCTCCAGCCCCCTGCCGTCCATGGCGGTCACCGCATGGGACGGTTTCAGGAAGATCATCGGCTCAGTAGGCACCTCATTGCCAAGCTCCTCGGCATGTGCCCGGTAATTTCGGCCTACGCAATACACATTAGCGATTAATTTGTTCATCGTCATCTTCTCCTCCAGGGGATTGTGATTTCCCAATCGAATTTTTCACTTTCCCGTTACCGATCGCTTGGCGCCAGACATCCGGCCGGTTCGTGCATAGCAGGATTTCAGGATGCATCGCCGCCACCTTCCGCAGCGACTTCACATCATCCATCGTCCAAGCCATCACCTCAATGCCGTGTTTAAACGCTTTGGCAGCCATCTCTGCGGTTAATGCGCGATAATAAATCGATAAGAACGAACAGTGCAACAGCTTCAGCCGCAGCAGCAAATCTTTGGGCTGCCGGTCGATGATCAGACCCGTGCGGATCCCCCGGCCGATCTCCTTGATCTTCGCCAGTATCCGTGGTTCAAACGAAGTCAGTACAACCTCGTGCTCCATATGCCGCCGTTTGACCGCAGCGACCACCTTTTCCTCCAGCCCCGGGTACATATTCCCTTCGGTCTTGATTTCCAGATTAACCCGCAGTCGTCCGGCAACGGCATCCAAAAATTCATCAAGGCTTGGCAGCCGTTCCCCACGGTAGGCCTTGGATTTCCAGCTCCCGGCATCCAGCGTTTGCAGCTCCGCCCAGGTTTTATCCTTGACCGGTCCCTTTCCGTTTGTCGTGCGGTTCAGCGTAAAATCATGAATCAGCAAAGGCACGCCGTCCTTTGAACATTGTACATCAACTTCGATCCAGTGGACATCCTCCTGCTCCATGGCGAGCTGGACCGCAGCCATCGTGTTCTCCGGGGCAATTCCAGAGAAACCGCGATGGGCAACGCATGGGTTACGCATGCTCTCGCCTCCTTCTTATCGGAAACGAACCTTCCACTTATGTCCGGTCATCCGCTGACAGCGAAGTACCGGATTCTTGAATCCGCCCGGTCTTCGAGGCGCTCACATCTCCGTCCTCCGAGATCCGTACCCCCGGCGAGAAGCCTTCGATTTCTTTCAACAGTTTATTTCCGTCCTCGGCGCTCATCGGCACGGGCTGGCCCAGTTCTGTACGAAACGGGATCAGCTTGAGATCGCAATCCCCGTCGCGTGTGCAGGAAGCGGCAAACACTGCAGTTTCCCACGTCTTCGGATCCTTTGATTTCGTAAAAATAAAGTTACCCGTACTGTATGCAATCCATTTGCCTTTGTATTGCTCCAGCCCTTGCATCACATGCGGATGACCGCCGATGACCAGATCCGCCCCGGCATCAATGAAGGCGTGCGCCAGCTCTTGCTGGTGCTTCTCCAGTTTGGTCGTCCGCTCCTTGCCCCAGTGGGCGATCACGAACACAAGATCTGAGTTCTTGCGGGCCGCCTTAATGGCGTTCAGCGCAGCTTCCGGCGCATACACGGAGGCTACCCCCGGTTTGTTTGCTCCAGCGACCCACCCTGGCTCCGGGACGACCCGGCTAAAGCCAAACAGGGCGATCTTGATTCCTCTACGTTCGAGATAAACCGGAGCGTACGCTTCCTTGCTGTTCTTGCCAGCCCCGACATACATCACGTTTTGCTGCCGCAGAGCTTTCATCGTATCCAGGAGACCGGGAACGCCTTGGTCCAACACATGGTTATTCGCCAAATTCACCGCGTCCACGCCGGCCTGAACCATCGGTTCAATCGCCTTTGGCGGCGACTTAAACACATAGGTTTTATCCTCCGCCGGCTCCCCGCCGGTCGTCACAGGCGTCTCTAAATTCAGTACGCTTAAATCGTCGTTCTGGAACAATCCCCGCACGTACTCATACGGGAGCTCGTATCCCGCTTTCTCTAACCGCTCCTCCACTTTGCCGGAGAACATCGTATCCCCTGCAAAATGAACCAACAGCCGAGCCGCATCGCCGCCTGCCTCGCTTAAGTCTGCACCAGCATTGGATGGCAAATTCGTTGCTCCATCTTCATCCTCGTTACCTGTATCGGTGTTATTTTCTCCGGATGAGTTCTCACCTGTATTCGTTGGATTCTGCTCGCTCTCGTCTTCCGTTTCCGTCGACGCAGCATCGCGATCATCCGGCTGCACAATCGGCGTCTCTCCGGTCGTCGGATCGCCAACATCCGATCCGGTGTCGCTCCATGCGCCTGGCAGCTGCTGCTCCGTTCCCGAGTCCAATCCAGCCTGCCCGGTGCGTTCCTCCAAATAAAAGTAAGCTCCCAGCACGAAAATTAAAGTGATGAGAGTCAAGTTTAACGTCAGCCAAATCCGGTTTTGACGCCGCTTTTTTTCCTGCTGTTTCTTCTTGTATTTTTCCGATCTTGATGGGTACATTACGGACTCCTTTTTGCATAGATCTATCGTTACGATGGAAGGCGCTGTCTCCATTCCTTCGTGCTTAAAAGCCGACCGTTTGATTTTATTATATCAGGTCTCCGGAAATAAATAGAACCCCTCGCCTATTTTGCGGGCAAGGGGTCAGGAAGTCCTATGTCAGGCCGTTTAGCCGGCCTTTGGCTTAAGCTTGAGCGACCTTCAGCTGGTCTGCCATCTGCTCCGCCAGCTCCTTCGCTTGCTTGATACAGTCGGGCAGGCCAACGCCGTAAAATGCCGCCCCCGTCGCATATACGCCAGGCAGCTTCTCCTCCAGTTGGCTGCGCAGCTCAGCAACCTGCTGCAGATGGCCCACCGGATACTGCGGCATCGATTTTGGCAGGCGGGTAATTTCTGTGAACAACGGCCGGGCCGTGATGTTCATCAGCCGCTTCAAATCGCCGAGCACCAGCTCCAGCAGTTCCTCGTCAGGCAAAAACGTTTTCTCCTCGTCGCCGGAACGGCCAACGTAGCAGCGCAGCAGCATTTTGTCTTCCGGGCTCGTGTGCAGCCATTTGATGCCGGTCCACGTGCAGGCGGTGATGTTCATGCCTTCCTTGCGCGGCACGAGGAAGCCTGAGCCGTCGAACTGGCCGGTGACATCCTTGCGATCAAAAGCCATGACAACGTTAGCCACGGACACGTAGTTCACTGCGTCCAGCGCGGCCACATCCACATGCGGCCGCAGCAGCTCGGCGGCGGCAAACGCCGGCACCGTAACGATCACGTCATCCGCCGGGAGCGATTCGCCTGAGGCGAGTACGACCTCGTACGCGTCAGTTCCGGTGCGGCGAATTTCCACCACCTCGGTCCGCAAGCGGCAGTCCACATCCGACAGCGACTCGACCAGGCCGTTGACCAAGGTCTTCAGCCCTTTGCGGAACGTGAGGAAGGCGCTGCGTTTTGTGCCGGTGTGCGTCTCCGTGGGCTTCTTGCCGGACATCATGCCTTTAATCAGGCTGCCGTATGCCCGTTCCACCTCGCCAAACTGCGGGAAGGTCGATTGCAGGCTGAGGTTGTAAGTGTCGCCCGCATAAATGCCGGCGAGCAGCGGCTCGGTGATGTTTTGCAGCACCTCGGCACCCAGCCGGCGCTCGATAAATGCGCCAAGCGACTCATCCTCTTCGCTTTGCCGTGCCGGCATCACGAGGTCCAACATCGCCCGGGCTTTACCGCTCCAAGAGACAAGACCGCTGCGCAAGAACGGTCCCAGCTCGGTCGGGATGCCAAGCACCAGCCCCGAAGGCATCGGATGCAGCTTCCCTTCGCTGACGATGTACGTCTTCTTAGCCTCTGGGTTCATCGACACGAGCTCGCCTTCCAGCCCCAGCTCCTTCGCCAGGTCAATCATGGCCGTCTTGCGGGCCAGGAAGGAATCCGGACCTTTCTCGATCACGAAATCGTCCTTCTCCAACGTTTCAATTTTGCCGCCGAGGGTGTTCCCCTTTTCCAGCAGCGTAATTTGCGGGGTCACGCCCCGTTCTTTGTAGAATTTACGAACGTAAAAGGCCGCAGACAGACCGGTCAGCCCCCCGCCGATAACGACCACTTGACGTGAAGAATCACGCATGCCCTCTCATCTCTTTTCCCAAGATTTGATAATGACGTCGCTGAGCGCTTCCATATACAAAGGTTCGGTGTTCAGCGATTCGATCCGCTCCAGCCGCATATCCAGCTCTTTGGCGATCGTTTTGGCTTCGATGTCCAGATCGTACAGCACTTCCAGATGGTCCGACACGAAGCCGACCGGAGCGACCAGGACGTCCTCTACCTGCTCCTCGCTTAATTCCTTCAGCGTGTCCAAAATATCCGGCCCGAGCCACGGATCGGCGGTACGCCCGGCACTTTGCCACGTAAACTGCCAGTTCTTCACGCCGGCTTTCTCGGCGACGGCTTGGGAGGTCTCCAGCAATTGATCCCGGTAAGGATCGCCCATTTGCAGGATTTTCTCCGGCAGGCTGTGGGCGCTGAACAGCACTTTCACCTCATCCCGCAATGCGCCGGCTTCCTCGAACTGGTCCAGCTTGGCGGACACACGCTGGGCAAAAGCCTCGATCAGCTTCGGATGCAAATGATAGCTCTCCACGAAGCGTGCCGACACTCCCAGCTCCTCCGCTTTTGCTTGCGCCCGCTTGATATACCCGCCGATGCTCATTACGGAATAATGCGGTGCGAGCACGATGCCAATCGCCTCACGGATGCCGTCCTTCGCCATCTGCTCTACACCATCTTCAATAAACGGATAAGCATGCTTTAATCCTTGATAGCAGATGAATTCGACGTCCATGTCCGCAGACATCCGGTTCAACGTTTCCTGCAAAGCAGCGACCTGCTTATCGGTATTGGCACGCAGCGGGAACACTCCGCCTACAATCGCCTCATACCGGCTGACCAGTTCCTGAAGTTGTTCCGCGGTTGGGGGATGTCCACGCCGAATATGCGTATAATACGCCTCGACCTGGTCCAAGCTCTGCGGCGTGCCGTAAGACATCACCAAAACTCCGATTTTTGTTTTCACGATATCAGTTCACCTCAAGTTGAAAGTTGTGTGTCCTTCATCCAATGCGGCTTATTCTTACGCACGCCGTACAGGTTGATGCACGATCGCTTCCGCAGAATATTCGTGCACGAATTCCGTCAGCTCGCGCAGTTTATCCAGCGAGGCCTCCGGGAACAGACCGTGGCCCAGGTTAAAAACAAATCCAGGGGCGTTCAGGCCGTCATCGATAATTTCCTTTGCCTGCGCCTTAATGACGTCCATTGGCGCGGTCAGCACATACGGGTCCAAATTGCCTTGCATTGCAAACTTTCCGCCCGTCCGGCGCCGGCCTTCCGAGATCGATACCCGCCAATCAAGACCAATGGCATCGGCAGCGATATCCGTTAACGTCGGCAGCAGCTCTCCCGAGCTGACGCCAGGAAAATAAATTTTAGGTACATCCAAATCCTGAAGTTCGGTAAAAATACGGGTGATCGTTGGGAGTACATACCGCTGAAAATCTTTTGGAGCGAGCGCGCCCACCCAGCTGTCAAACAGCTGGAACGCCTTGCCTCCACTTTCCACATGGGCCCGCAGGTAGGTGATTACCATATCGCCCAGCTTGTCCATCAGCTTGAACCAAGCTTCCGGATCGCCATACATCATCGCTTTGGTGCGGCTGTAGCTCTTGGACGGCCGCCCTTCGATCAAGTAGCTGGCAATCGTAAACGGCGCGCCGGCAAATGTGATCAGCGGCACATCCAGTTCCTTGTCCAAAATCGCGATCGTCTCCAAAATATGCGATAAATCCTTGTGAACGTCGATAGGCCGAAGCCGCTCAATATCCGCAAGCGTACGGATCGGTTGTTCGATGACCGGACCGATATTTTTGACGATGTCGAATTTGACGCCCAGCGAAGCAACCGGATTCATAATGTCGGAATACAAAATAGCCGCGTCCACGCCAAGCTTACGGACGGGCATCATGGTCACTTCCGCCGCCAGCTCCGGCTGCCGGCAAATTTCCAATAAGCTGTATTTCTCTTTGATTTTCCGGTAATCGGGATCATACCTGCCCGCCTGGCGCATGTACCAAACCGGAAAGCGATCCACCTCCTGCTTCCGCAGGGCCCGGATCAAGCGATCATTGTAAACCAAACCGCACGCCTCCAATACTCGTAGAAACCAAATTTTGATAACAAATCATTAAAGCTACACTATAAACATTCTAATTTACATTATGCCCTACTTAAAAATAAGTAACAACTATCACAACGTGGCGAACCTATGACAATCGGATGAAGATGCTATGAAGAATGCCCCGGACCCGGTTTTCAATGGTGTATACTGGTATAACTCTGATCTGGTTTCTCGCATCCTAGAATCCCAGCGAAAGGAAGTGAAAGCACAATTGAATACCTGGAAGATTAATCTCATTGTGCTTTGGTTCGGGCAGTTTCTGGTCAACGCCGGGATGACGATGATTACACCGTTTCTCTCGCTGTACCTGGCGCGGGATTTGCACGTGCAGGGAGAGCAGGCGATTGGGCTGTGGGCAGGAATGATTTTTGCCGCTAACTTCGCGACTTCGTTTATTTTTCAACCGATATGGGGGAAGCTCGCCGACAAATACGGCCGCAAAATTATGCTGCTGCGCTCCGGCTTCGGCATGGCCATCGTCATTACGTTGATGGGCTTCGCCACCCAACCGTGGCACCTACTTGGCCTGCGGCTCCTGAACGGGACGATCTCCGGCTTTAACCCGGCTTCCGTCGCGTTGATCTCAGGTACGGCGCCGAAGGAGCGGATGGGCTTTGCGATGGGCACGATCCAGTCCGGCAACGTGGCCGGTACGATCCTCGGACCTTTGATTGGCGGGCTTATGGCGGAGCAGATTGGATTTCGGCCGATTTTTTACATTACCGGGGTGCTGCTGTTTATCGCATCCATGCTGGCGCTCCTCTTCGTACGCGAGAAGTTCGACCGGGAGGAGGCGCTGCATACGCCGCAGCCTTCTGTGTTGCAAGGTTTCCTGGAGCTGAACAAAACACCGCAGCTCACCGCGTTGTTCGCCGTAACATTCTTGCTGCAGTTCGCCATGCTGAGCCCGATGTCGCTGCTGCCTCTCTATGTAGAGAAGCTGCATGGACAAACCGCCGATGTGGCATTCTGGGCCGGGTTCGTCAGCGCCGTCACGGGCATTTCCAATATGATTACCTCGCCGGTTCTCGGCAGAATCAGCGACAAGCTGGGGGCCCACCGCATTCTGACCTATTGCCTGATTGGAGCGGCGGCCACGCTGATCCCGCAGGCGTTCGTGCAGACGGTATGGCAGCTGATCGCCGTTCGGTTCCTGATGGGCGTGTTCATGGGCGGATTGCTGCCTAGCGTCAATGCGCTGATCCGCTATTATACCCCGGACGGCATGGAGAGCCGGGCGTTTGGTTTCAACAGCAGCACCCTCGCCCTCGGCAACATGATGGGCTCGCTGATTGGCGGCTTTCTCGCCGGGTACATCGGCATCGAGGGCTTGTTTGTGATCTCCGGCATCCTGCTGCTGATTAATATGCTCTGGGTGCGCGTGAAGCTGTACGCCCGGCCGAAGGTGACGGCGCCGAGGTAAGCTGCAGATTTGCAGGCTGCCTCCCGGCTTATGTTTGAATAATATCGGTTGCCGATCTCTTTGCTCGGGGAAATGAGACAACTAACTGGAAATCCTACTGTTATTTTGAAGCCAAACCGCTGTTTTAGCTTAATTAACTGGAAAAAGTAACGTTATTTCAGGCGGTTTTCCCCAGAAGTGCACATTTCCTCAAAATTAACGGTAGGATTTACTGTTATTTTCTGAATACGAGGAGAATGTTAGAAATTAGCTGTAGGATTTACAGTTAAGCTTCCCACGTAAAAAAAAGCCGGGACATCTCCCGGCTTGACTACTAAATGTAAGATTATTTTCGCACCGTTACATTATACTGCCTGATCTTCTCGGTAATTTGCTTGGCGGCGTCTTCCAGCGCCTGCTTCGGAGCTTTTTGTCCGTTCAGCACTTCCTCAATTGCCGCTTCCACGAATTGCCGCGCTTCCGGGAAGACGCCCATCAACGCACCGGAGGTTGCTGTAGATTCGGTCGACGCATGCAACTGATCTACGGCAGTTTGGAATTGCGGATATTTCACCATATTATCCTTCAGCACCTGCTCGTCGTAAGCCGCCTTCGTAATCGGGAAGTAGCCGGTGTTTACGCTCCATTTCGCCTGCGCAGCCGGGGAGGTTACATATTTGATAAATTCCCAGGCCGCTTTTTGCTGTTCTTCCGATTTGTTGTTCATGATATACAAGCTGGCGCCGCCAATGATCACGCCGCCTTCTTTGGCGCTGGCTGGTCTTGGCAGGAAGGCGGTGCCTACTTCGAATTTGTCGCCAACCGCTCCCACGATGTTACGCAGCGCCGCAGTTGAATTTAGGGTCATGGCCACTTGGCCTGCAGCAAAGGCGGCGTCCGTATCATCGGTTTTGCGGCCCAGATTGGCTACCACCCCATTGTCCACCATCCTTTTCCACCATTCCAGTATGTTCACGCCCGCCTCCGATGCGAGCAGCGACTCGGTGGCATCCCCTTCACGCCCATTGCCGTTATTCACGTAATCGGCATTTTGGCTAGCAAACCACTGCTCGATGAGCCAGGCATAAACGGCGATCGCAGCGCCTGGCTGCCCCTTCTTGGTCAATGCGGTAGCTGCCGCTTCAAACTCCTCGAACGTTTTCGGCGGGTTTTTAGGATCGAGTCCGGCCGCTTTGAAAGCGTCCTTGTTGTAGTAGAGAATCGGGTTGGAAGTATTAAAAGGCATTGCGTTTAATTGGCCGCCGATCGTGTAGTAGCGAATAATGTTAGGCTCTAACTGCGAGAGGTCGTAGCCATCCTCATCAATAAACTTCTGCACCGGCGTGATCGCCTTGGAGTCGATCATAAATTTGCTGCCGATCTCGTACACCTGGATCAGGTCCGGGCCGCTTTTTGAGCCAAGTGAAGCTTTCAACTTATTTAAGCTTTCGTCGTAACTTCCTTGGAATACCGCTTCGACCTCAATATCGGATTGGCTGGCATTGAAATCCGAGACTAGCCCGTTAATCGCCTTCTCCCCAGCCCCCGACATCGAGTGCCACCAGGTTAGATGCACCGGCTTCTTCCCAGAACTGGCGCTGGCCGAATCTTCACCGCGAGTATTGGTTCCCCCTGTTGCCGTGCTGCTTCCTGCGTTATTCGTATTCCCGCCGCATCCGGCTATAACGATCAACAACGCTGCCATGAGCAGCAGAATACTTTTGAAGCGAAAGCTTTTCATTATTCGAATCTCTCCCTCATCAAATGATTTGGATATCCCTTATCCTTTCAGCGCTCCCGCCGCCATCCCGCGAACGAGCTGCTTGAGTCCAAACACCAATAGCAGCAAGGACGGCAGAATGACCAGCGTAATCCCCGCGAATACGAGGTTCCAGGAGGTTGTCTCCTGGAATTCCAGCATGGAGATACCGATCTGCACCGTGCGCATCGATTTGCTGTTTGTGATCAGAAGCGGCCACAGATAACTGTTGTACATGCTCAAAAAAGAGTACACCGCCAACGTTCCAAGCGCCGGTCTAGCCAGCGGAAGCACATGAAACAGGAAGTACCGGACATGCCCGCAACCATCGATCTTCGCAGCCTCGAACAGTTCCTTCGGCAGCTGCAGGAAAAACTGACGAAGCAGAAACGTCCCGAAGGCGGTAGCCAAAAACGGGACGATCAGCCCCTGGTAGCTGTCCAGCCAATTTAAGCTGCGTACGGTTAAATAGTTGGGAATCATCGTCACTTCCCAAGGCACCATCATCGTGGCGACAAACAAGCTGAACATCAGGCCTTTGCCCTTGAACTCCATTTTGGCGAAGGCATAGGCTGCCAGGCTGGAGGTGATCAGTTGACCGACCATCACAATGCCGGAGACCAGGAAGGTATTCCCGATAAACACGGCGATCGGAACGATACGAAGCACCTCGGTGAAGTTGGTCAAATGCAGCGAATGCGGCACCAAATGCGGTGGATAGGCGCTGGCTTCCTGTGGCGTCATCACGGACATAAACAGGCTGTAAACAATCGGATAAAGCACAAGTACGGCGGCAACGGTCATGAACAACAGAACGACAATTTGGCTTAAGGTCAGCTTGTTCATTGATAGTGAACTTTCCTTTCCACCCAATTGAACTGGATCAAGGTCAACAGCAGGATTACCAGGAATAGCAGAAGCGCTTGGGCGCTGCCCGTTCCAAACCGGAAGTTCACGAATGCCTCCTGGTAGATCGTGTAGACGAATACGTTCGTACGGTTCATCGGCCCACCCGATGTCAGAATGTTGATCTGCCCAAACGACTGGAAAGCGCTGATGATGGACACAACCAAGAGGAAAAATAACGTTGGTGACAGGAGCGGCAGCGTAATTTTGCGAAACGTTGTCAGCGGTCCGGCTCCATCGATCTTGGCACTTTCGTACAGCTCGTCGGGAACTCCCTGCATCCCGCTGGACAGGATGATGTAATTAAAGCCCATATTCATCCAAACGGTCATCAGCGACACGGACCACAAAGCCCAGTCAGGACTGATCAGCCAAGGTACCGGACGAATACCGGCCAAACCAAGCAAGTAGTTAAGCATGCCTAATGTAGGGTGAAACAGAAACTTCCAGATGACAGCCGCTGAACCAACGGAGAGCACCAACGGCAGCGAGTAGGCGAACTGGAAAAACCGTCTTCCCCGCCGAAGATGATGCGTTAATGCCGCGAGCACCAAGGCGATCAGCATTCCAGTCGGCACGGTGAATAAGGCAAAGAGCGCCGTCACCTTCATGCCGCTGGCAAACAAGCCGGAAGTAAAAAGGCTAGTAAAATTGTCGAAGCCAACAAATGAGGCGATCCGGCCAGTCGGGTCGGTGCTGTGTAAGCTCAAGTACACCGACTTTAGCAGCGGGTAGAACAAAAATACGCCGAACAGGAGCAGCGATGGAGCTAGAAACGTGTAGGCCAGCGCATGTTCTCGATATTTCTGTTGTCTTAAGGTTGCGGCATGGGCAGGGCGACGAGTCGCAGCAGAGGCAGACGGCACGGAATGGCCCCTAGATGGCAGACTCACCTGGTGATCCAGCTCGCTCATGACGGAAGCCTCCTTTTTTGTGCAGGTTGATGTGGGTTTGTTCGAATTCCTCTGCCAGTGTATAGCTTGGATGTCAGCGGAACGTTAGGCATAGATCAAGGGGGCATCAAAATCGTTATCGCACGGTAAAGAAAACGCAAAAAAGCCGCCTCACGCGCGTTTGCGGTGAAGACGGCTTATAAGACAATGGACTTTTTCATCATGCTTTGGATTCGCTAACGATCAGCCGGAGTGAACCTGTCATGGCGGGCATGGTTCGGTAAGCTCCGTATTTGCGGTCCCATTCCCCGGATTTCAAAGCGTCGGCCAAGTGTTGGACAAGCCGCTCCTCCACGATGGAAGGGGCTAGATGGAATGAATTTGCATGCTTTACGGCTGTTTCACGTCATTGCAGAGACGGGCAGTGTGACGCGCGCTTCGGAGCTATTAAACATCAGCCAGCCGGCCATCTCTACCCAGATCCGAAAGCTGGAAAAAGAGCTGGGGTTGCCCCTGCTGAAAGCACAGGGACGCGGCATCGCCTTAACCGACGTCGGGAACAAGCTGTTTACATACAGCAGACGCCTCTTTGCGGTAGAGCAGCAAATCGAGCAGTTTTTACAAAATTACAAAATGGGGGAGCTGGGTCATATCCGGCTGGCAGCCACCTATTTGCCCGCGCACTTCCTCGTCCCGACCTGGATCGCGAAATTCAAATCGCAATACGAGCATGTGGAGATGAGCATCAACACCACAAATTCGACGGATGCGCTAAAGCAACTGCTGAATTTGGAGGTGGATTTGGCGATCTACGGCGGATTGCCGGAAGCTCACCCCGAATCCGTTTACGCGGAGGAAATGTTCCGGGACGAATTGTGGTTTGTGGTCTCCCCAAAACACCGATATGCGGGACAACGCGTCTCCTTACACGACATGGTCAAGGAACCTTTTGTTATGAGGGAGATCGGCAGCTCGACGCGGGAGCGATTTATGGCGTTATGCCGTACCTACAATGCTCCTGCGCCACGCATCGCCTTGCAGTTTAACGGGTTAAACGAAACCGTCAAAGCCGTGATTGCCGGGTACGGGGCCAGCTTCGTTTCAGCGCTGGTGGTGAGGGAATACGTGGAGCGCGGACAACTGAGCCGCGTCTTCGTTGAAGGCGTGGACCTGATGAATACGATCTCGGTCTATACGCGAAAAAATGAACCGCTGTCTCCAGCGGTTCAACGTTTTGTCGATTTGATCCGTGAGCATCCGCATGGTTGACGCCCGGTATTTTTCATTACAGCCCTTGTTTAACAAACTCATAAAATGTGAGCGCATCCTCCCAGCTGCTGAATCCGGCCTGTGCCAGCTTGTCGCTGCCGCCGCCTTTGCCTCCGTATGCAGAGAGATGCTCCTTGAAGAATGCGCCGCAGGACAGCGAACGGCTGCCGTTATGGGCCAGCACCACCTTCTGCTCGGCTTCCGTTGCCAGCAGGACCGCTGCATCACTATGCGCCGTCAGCTTTTGTGCGAGGATCTGCAAATCCTTCAAGGACTTGTTCGCGAAAATTTGCGCAATGATCCCGCCTTCCCGCTTGGTAAGCAACTCACGAACGGTCATTTCGTCCATCGCTTCTTTTAACGTATCGAACTCCCGTTGCAGTCGCTTCTGCTCGTCCTCCCATTTGTCGAGGCGCTCTAGAATGCTGTCCCGGCCTGTTCTTAATTTGGCGGTGATGGAGCCTAAGATGTGTTGCTGCTCCTGAAACTCTCTTAAGGCTCGGTATCCACATTTGAAAAAGATCCGGACATTCCCTTTCTGCTTCTCGGTCTTCAGCAGCTTAATCATCCCGATCGCGCCGGTCGCCGCCACATGCGTACCTCCGCAACCGTTGTACTCCACATCTTCCATCTCGACGATGCGGACGCGGTCCACCGCCTTCGGCGGCTTCACGAGCGGCAGTCGGGACGCCTCCTCCTGCGTGACAAAGTAGCCGGAGATTTTGTGATTCAAATAGATATGGCGGTTTGCTTCGCGTTCAATGGCTTCCAGCTGTTCCGATGACAGCTCGGGCCGGTCCACATCGATGGTGCAATAATCTTCACCCAGGTGAAAGCTCAAGGTCATCGCCTCATAAAGCTCGCGGCAAACCGCAGATAACAGATGTTGTCCGCTATGCTGCTGCATATGGTCAAACCGGCGGTTCCAGTCGATTTCGCAGCGCACCTGGGCCTCCTCTGGGAAACGCTCCACCTTATGCAGCACCTCATCGCCTTCACTAATCACATCCAGAACAGGAATCCCGCCAATCCTTCCGGTATCGTTGGGCTGTCCGCCCCCATGGGGGTAAAAGGCGCTCTCTTCCAGCACGACGTAAACGCCGTCCTCCCGCTCCAGCTTGTCCTTGACGCGGGTGGTCCAATCGGTTAAATAGGCATCGTCAAAATAAAGTCTTGTCGTCATCACTTGGTTCCCTCTCTTTTAGGTAACGGTCTATAGGATCCTCATCACCAAACTTCTTCCATCTACTATACCGAATTATCGCCGGACTTTACACCATCCCCCACTCATATAATGAGGTGACAGGTAAAGGGAGGGAGCAAGGATGGCACTGAGCAACGGCGAGATCCGGGAAGAAATACAACGATTATCCGAGGAACTGATTCAGCGGCAGGAGCCGGACGGTTCGTGGCGCTTTTGCTTCGAAAACGGCATCACGATTGACGCGTGCACGATCATTCTCCTTCGCACGTTAAATGTCGACAAGGAGGAATTGATCCGACAGCTGCACGATCGCATCGTCGCCGCCCAGCAGCCGGAGGGCTGCTGGCGATGGTATCATGACGACAAGGAGGGCCATTTGTCCGCTACGGTTGAGGCATACTACGCCTTGCTGTGCTCCGGATACAGCCGGCCGGAGGATGAACCGATCCAACGGGCGAAACGATATATCCTGGATCGGGGCGGCATTGGTCAAGCGCGAAGCCTGCTCACCAAAGCCATCCTGGCCGCCACTGGACAAAGAAAATGGCCGGCCTCCTTATCGCTCATCCCCATCGAAATCCTGCTGCTGCCCGAATCGTTACCCCTGAACTTTTATGATTTCTCCGGATATTCGCGAGTTCATCTCGTGCCGCTTCTGATCATGGCCGAGCGAAACTTTCGCACCAGATCGGTGCGGACGCCCGATTTAAGTGAGCTGTTTCTCGACGCCCGCAACGGGGAGGAAGACCCGCTCACGCTAACCCCGGAAAGCCGGGAACCGCTGAAGCTCATCCAATCGGGGCTGGCGCATCTGGTAGGTACACCCCAGCGCATCCGGCAAGCTGCTGTAAACCGAGCCGAGCAATACATGCTGGATCGGATTGAAGGCGACGGGACGCTGTACACGTACGCCAGCTGTACTGTGCTGATGGTGTTCGCCTTGCTGGCGCTGGGATACGAACCGCAGCATCCGGTGATCCAACGTGCGGTTGAAGGGTTATCTCAGATGAAGTTTACGGTGGACAGCACCGGCCAATGGGGAACCCGCTATGTCACGATCCAGAACTCCCCTTCCACCGTTTGGGATACCGCGTTGATCTCCTACGCTTTACAGGAAGCAGGGGTTTCATCTTCCCATCCGGCCATTCAACGGGCCGCCGATTACCTGCGGAGCAGTCAGCATCGCCGCCCCGGCGATTGGCAGATTCATAATCCGGGCATCGTACCCGGCGGCTGGGGTTTCTCGGAGACAAATACGTTCGTCCCTGACGTTGACGACACCACCGCCGCCCTCCGTTCCCTATCTGCCTTACACGGCAGCGAACCTGCGGTCTTAGACGCATGGAACCGCGGGCTCAACTGGGTCTGGTCGATGCAAAATAACGACGGCGGCTGGCCCGCTTTCGAAAAAAACACCAACAAAGAAATGCTCACCTGGCTGGCGATTGAAGGGGCGAAATCCGCAGCCACGGATCCTTCCGAAGCGGACTTGACCGGAAGGACGCTGGAGTATTTGGGTAACTTCGCCAAGCTGAGCGTTCGGCAGGATTGGGTTGCCCGCGGGGCTGACTGGTTGCTGAGCCATCAGGAGGCGGACGGCTCTTGGTATGGTCGCTGGGGGATCTGTTACATCTACGGGACCTGGGCGGCACTCACCGGGCTGATGGCCGTGGGCATGCCCGCCGATCACCCGGGCATCGCCAAGGCGGCTAACTGGCTGATCCGCATCCAAAATGCAGATGGCGGCTGGGGCGAATCATGCCGCAGCGATCAGGTGAGACGGTACGTCCCGCTCCATGCCAGCACGCCGTCCCAAACCGCCTGGGCGTTGGATGCGCTGATCGCCGTCCACGATCGGCGGGCGCCGGAGATCGAGCGAGGCGTTGCCCGGTTGATCGCGCTATTGCATGAGGATGACTGGCCCTCCACTTATCCAACGGGAGCCGGGTTGCCGGGTTATTTTTACGTGCACTATCACAGCTATCGATATATCTGGCCGCTTTTGGCCCTTTCGCATTACGTCAACAAATATGGGGACAGTTCGCCTTAGCGGTGAATCTGTCCCTCACGACACAGGCTGCGAATAAGATAGTTTCCAAGACGTCTTCTGCCAGGTATAATGGCCATAAGACGAAGAACGTCCCGATCCATTTAGATTGATGGAGCCGGGGCGTTTTCTTTTTTTCCTGGGAGGGATGGAATGATGGGAACGGAGATGGCGTTTGAACAAGCGCACGCCGCATTTATTGAGGAGCACCTGAAGCGTAGGACCGGTGAACACAAAGGACGTTTGGAACGCGGGCATCGAGAGGCCGAAAAGCTCTTTTGCCGAAAGGTGTGGTGGGAGGTTCAAGGTAACTTCGAGGGGCTGCACCCGGAGTACGAAGTGTTGGACTGGAGGGGATTGTCCTATTTTTGCGATTTCGTTTGGTTAGCTGGGCCGGTCAAGCTGGTTATTGAAATTAAAGGCTATGGCCCCCATGTCAAAGATATGGACAGGCAAAAGTATTGCTATGAGCTGAACCGGGAAACGTTTTTGGCCGCGATGGGGTTTCAGGTGATTTCTTTCGCCTACGATGATGTCGCCAACCGGCCGGAACTGTGCGTCACCCTGCTTCGTATGGTGCTCAACCGCTACTTGCCGGCCGCTTCCCCAGCCGATCCGCTTACGCTAAGGGAGCGGGAGATTTTGCGCCTAGCCTGCACGCTTGCCCGGCCGCTGCGACCCGTGGATGTTGAGACCCACCTGGGCCTCAATCATCGGACCGCTGTACGTACGCTGCAATCGTTAAGCGCGAAAGGGGTTCTCCTCGCAGTCGCGGGACCGGAAGGAAAGCACGTTACAAAGTACGAACTCCATAAGGATGCGATTTTGCGGTTATAGGGGGAGATTGAGGGGAGTACCCCTCCCTCCCTGCAACTTTCATCACTGGCAGGCCGCCGAAGTATAAAACTGCAAAAGATTTTTGCAGTTTTATGGAGGCGGCAGAAGCGAACAGCCAAGCAGCCAGTTCTTGGATGGAGGGTCTCCTCCCTAGATGGATCACTTCATAAACCACCGAATCACGGCCATGATTATAGAGAACACGACACTGAGCACGATACACGTTACGATCGGGAAGTAGAACCGAAAATTGCCGCGTTCGACCGAAATATCCCCCGGAAGCCGCCCCAGTTGCACAAACCTCCCCAAGAACATCCACAGCAAGCCAATCACGATAAGAACCGCACTGGCAACGATCAGTATTTTCGGAACGTTACTCATGACCTGTCTCCTTTAATGTAAATGCTGTTTTGACCTCATGATACAAACCGTCTGCCGAAAATGCAAACCCGAGGGCTCCTATAAGATTCCCCAAAACATACATATCAACCAGATTTCAAACATAGATATTCTGTAGAAGCAATAGCGCCTATACATCGGAAAGGCAGGGAACAACATGGCGGTTTCTTATATGGATTTCACGTCACCAAACGCACAGTTCACGTTCGACGTCAACCGGAACACGACATTCCGCAAGGATCAACGTAACTTCATCAACACACTATCCATTCAGCAGCTAAATACGCTGGGCAATATGTCGTTATTGGATACCTACCTCGACAAAGGTAACGTCATCGAAATGCATATTCACCAAAACGCCTCGGAGCTGGTGTATTGCATTTCGGGTGAAGTCGTCGTCTCGATCATCAACCCGTTTACCAAAGAACTGAAACACTACCCCACCCGTCCCGGTTGGGCGACCAGCGTCCCGCAAGGCTGGTGGCATTATGACACCGCGACGATGGATGGGACGCGTTTTCTGGCTATTTTTGATCAGCCGATTCCGGAGATCATTCCCGCTTCCGATATGTTGCGGCTAACTCCGCCTGAAGCGTTCGCCCACACCTATTGCCTGGATGTTGAAAAAGTGAGAGCCGCGTTCGCACCGCTGAATCAAACCGTAATCATCGGTCCTCCGCTAGGCTGTCATCAACCGAACCCGCAATTCCAGGCGCAACAGACTTCTGCGTCACATTCCTATCATCCGCCGTATAACCAGGGTTACGGGCTGCGGCCTTACCAGCAAAGCGACGGCAATCCCCGTCGTCCGCAGGTCATTGGCAACGGCTGGGCGCATTTGTACCACGACGGACCCTAAAGGCAGCGGAGAGAACTCCAAGCATTCCATCAAATTTCTTAGTGTGGATAACAAGACCCCCAAGCGAAACTTGGGGGTCTTAATCTTGATATACCCTAGGTTTAGGGGTTCCGGGTTTATCCAATCTTCTCAATACTCACCTGCGTCCGAAGCTCCTCGATCAGCCCGCGCTCGGCCAAATCGTCGGAAAAAGCGGTGGCGCTGCCCGAGGCAACGCCGGCCCGGAACGCCTCCATCAAGTCTCCGCCCAAGGCGAGCATCCCCGTAAATCCGGCGATCATCGAATCGCCGGCACCAACCGAGTTGCGCACCTTGCCGGGTGGGACGTTCGCATGGTAAACCTCGTCGCCGCTGATCAGCAGAGCGCCTTCCCCGGCCATCGAAATCAACACGTGCTGTGCCCCTTCTTCCAGCAGCTTGCGGCCGTAAGCGATCAACTGCTCCCGGGTCTCAATCACGACGCCAAACAGCTCGGCCAGTTCATGATTGTTCGGCTTCACAAGCAGCGGGTGGTACGCCAGCGCCCGGCGCAGCGGTTCACCCGTGGTGTCGATGACGAACTCAGCCCCTTGCTTTTGGCACATCCGGATCAGCTGTTCATAGAAATCACCGGGAAGCGTTGAAGGCAGACTGCCGGCCAAAATGACCAGGTCGCCTTCCCTCAAGATGGACAGCTTCTCCACCAAGGCATTCGCTTCTTCCGCCGTGATAGGCGGCCCTCCGCCGTTAATCTCGGTTTCCTCGCCATGCTTGAGCTTAATATTGATACGGGTCTCTCCGCCGCGAATGCGTACAAAATCGGCAGGAATCCCCTCCTTCTGTAAAGCTGCTTCAATAAAATCACCGGTGAAGCCGCCAAGAAACCCCATAGCGGTCGTGTCCGCCCCAAGCCGCTTTAGAACGCGGGAGACGTTAATACCTTTCCCGCCGGGGTGCTTCAGGTCCCGTTTCATACGATTAAGTCCGCCGAGCTGCAGGTCGTCAACCTCCACGATATAGTCAATGGAAGGATTTAAAGTGAGGGTATAGATCATCATGGGTTTATCCTCCAATTAGGTTTGTGATTTCCGTGATGGGCTTGCGCCAGCGTTCCGGAACCTGCTCCGTAATAAGCGTCGCCCGCTCCAACTCGAACATCTTGGCAAAGGCAATGTTCCCGATTTTGCTGGAATCGGCAAGTACATACGTTAGGGAGGACTGCTCATGAGCGCGGCGTTTTAACGCAGCTTCCTCCGGATCCGGCGTCGTATACCCCGCATCGGGATGAACCCCATTCGCCCCAAGGAAACACCGGTCAAACCGAAAATGTGCCAATTGCTCCAACGCCAGGTGGCCGACTAGGGCTTTCGTGCGTTTTTTGGCCAGACCTCCGAGCAGATAAGCCGGAATGTCCGCCTCCAACAGCGCCTCCACTTGCGGCAAGCCGTTCGTCACGACGGTGATCGATTTCCCTCGCAGATAAGGGATCATGGCCAACGTCGTCGTTCCCGCATCCAGATAAATCGCCTCCCCGCTGCGTACCAAGCCGGACGCCATTTCAGCAATTTGCTGCTTTTGCGGGAGATTGACGGCGGACTTCTCCACCATCCCCGGCTCCAAGCCTCCGGGCATCATCGGGAGCGTCGCACCGCCGTGCACTCTGCGAAGCAGCCCCTGTTCTTCCAAATCGGCTAAATCGCGCCTTACGGTGGATTCGGACGCTTCAAGCAAGACGCAGAGCTCCTGAAGCTTAACGGTGCCTACCTCCTGCAACCGTCCCAGAATCCGGCGATGTCTTTCTTCGGTTAACATCGTTCCCCCTCCCAACTCCAACCATCGTATCATATCCTACGCAAAAATCAATCATATTCTATCATAATCAATCATTTTCAATCAAATTCTATCATCCTTCATCACAAGTTGTGAACGCCGCTTCCGTTCCCCTGCAAATCCGACATATGCAATACCTAGCCCGATCCCCACCATCGTAGCTGCCAACCAAGGGTGGAAGTGAAGCGTCGATACCTGCTGGAACAGCACTCCCCCGGTCCCGGCCCCCGCAGCCAAACCAATATGGGTCATGGACGTATTGATGCTCAGTGCCATACCGGAAGATTCAGGCGAACGTTGAATAAAATAGCTTTGGATCGCCGGCCCGGTCATAAACATGGCTACAACCATCAAACCGATAAAGCCAATCCCAGGAAAAACCGCTCCCGCCGTGAAAGGTAAAACGGTCAAAGCCGCGGTTTGTGCAATTAGCCCTGCCGCAATCGTGCGGGTTGCTCCCCAGCACCTTAAACTGTTGAAAATAAGGTACAGGCGCATCCCCTTCTATAGGTGGCAGCAGCTTGGTAATCAACCAGGCGACTCCGGCGCTGATCAGACCAAGCAACAAGAAGATCGCTTTCCAGTTCAACCAATCGGCGATGGCGATCCCAATCGGAACGCCCAATATCATGGAAAGACTGAAACCCAGAACCAGGGTGCTGATGGCACTTCCGATTTTGTACGGAGCGATGTTTTTGGCAGCCGCCGCAAAGGAAACGACAAGGAACACGCCCGAGCTCGCTCCTAAGATCACGCGCGAGATCATCAGCACGGCGATATTCGGGCTCACCCAAGCCACGAGGCAGCCGGCGATAAAGGCAAGCTGAGCATAGAGAAGCAGCTTTTTGCGATCCCAACGTGACGTGAGGGAAATCAGCAGCGGGGTCCCGATGGCATAAGCCAATGAGAAAACCGTGACCAGTTGCCCGGTAAGGCCTAATGTAATACCAAAATCCCCCGCAATCTGGCTGATCACCCCTGAGACGGTTAGCTCTGAGGTCGCGGTTAGAAAGACGCCAAGCGTTAGCATCCATATCGTTAAGTTTTGGGAACGTAACGACGACGAATTCGGCAATATCTGCTCTGTGCTGCAAATTCTTGGGGCGAAATGGTCGTTTCTTGTCATGTTCGAGCTGTCTAAAGGACCGAAACGGTTCCAGGAACTTCGGCGCGCCTTGTCCATCGTCCGGACGCAGTCATTGACCGACACATTGCGTCATTTGGAGAAGAGCGGCATCGTTCACCGCCAGGTCTTCCCCACCGTCCCCGTCACGGTTGAATATTCACTAACTCCTAAAGGCCTCGATTTCCAGAGTGCGCTGAAGGAGATGGAAAATTGGGCAGCCAGATGGAATAACCCCCCTGTTCAGCACCATGACAACTAAATGTCCGGCGAAAAAAAAATCCCTCGGCGGCAAGCCGAGGGATTTTAGGTTATTCAGGTTATTTCAGCAGCCACAAAGCCGGTACGTTCGGCGGCTCCCAGCCTACTAGGGAAGTATGGGCCTGGCGGCATTCGTAGATCGCCCCGTTGTAACTGACCAATTCCCCTACCGCATAAGCGGTATTGGGGGCCCAAGGCTGCGCAGCGGGGGCTGACGCTGTCGTCACTTGCACCGCGTTGCTGGCTGCCGATTCGTTGCCGGCCGCGTCAATCGCACGAACGGTGAACGTATACGAAGTCGCAGCGCTAAGTCCCGTTACCGTAAAGCTGGTCTGCGTCCCAGGCACAGTGACGGACAAGGTGGATCCGCGATAAATCCGGTAGCCTGTTACACCCACATTGTCACTGGAAGCATTCCACATTAACGTCACGCTGGAGGACGTAGCTGTCCCCATGACATGCAGGTTGCCGGGAGCCGAAGGAGCCTCGGGATCGTTAGCGGCCGGGCTTGTCGTCACCGTCACCGAATTGCTGGGCGAGGAGCTGTTGCCCGCTCCATCCACCGCCCTGACGGTAAACGTGTAGGACGTGTTCGCATTCAGCCCGGTCACGGTATGGCTAAGCGTCGATCCCGATACAGTGGCGACCAGGTTGCTGCCGTTATAAATCCGATAGCCGGTGACGCCAACATTATCACTGGAGGCGTTCCAGCCCAGCGTAACCGAGTTCGAGGTGACCGCCGTAGCCGTCAGACCAGTCGGCGCCGTTGGAGCGGTCGTGTCCCCTGAATTGCCGCCGCCAAAATCCACGTCAATGACGTTGTAGAAGGCATTCGCGGTATCGGCGATCTCCCAAACGGCTAAGATGACATGGTACCCTGTCCGCGCCGGTACGTTGCAAGTATGCGAATACGTAAACGGAGGCTGCACACCGCCATAGTTAACCGTGCAAAACGGTGTCAGATCAAAGGAATTGCGCGTTAACGGGGCATTAGGGTCCCAGCCCGGCTTCGTCATGTAATATTTCCAGTTTGCCGTAGCATGGGGAGCGGTAAATTTCCAGGTGAAGGTGTTCGTACCAGCCGAGATGTTCACTTTGGTCCAGCGGTTAGCCGACTGCTCATCAAGTTTGGGGAAAGCTCCATTTGCGCTGGCGATCTTCCCATCCGCCGGGCCGGAATTGGGGAAGCCCTTGGGCGCTTCCAAGCTTTGAGGCTCGTACACGATCGCACCGCAGTCCGTATTCTGGCCGTTTTTGCACAAGATCGCCCGGCTTGCCGGCCCGTCCACCCAGCCGTGGGCCGAAGCTTGTTCCGATAACAGGATCATTCCGATTCCAGCAATCACCATGACCAACAAAGAAGTAAGCGCCTTCAAAACTAACGATTGTGCTAGCCGTGTTGAAGTCATGCTTGTCCCTCCTTTGAAATTGGAAATGTGCCTTGTGTCTGATCCTTGGCTGTGCATTTCAGATTCTACCTTCTACATACCTTCTGCAGGAACCCTAAACGCCCCCCTTTCTGAAGGAAGTATATATAAACCCCCAAAGGAGCTTATACCGTAAGTTCATTTCGCCGTGAGATCATGAAGGGAATTAACAAGAATAGAAGAGGATGTTAATTATGGGGAATATTGCTGATGTCCAAATTATACACGATTTGCTGCATTTTTGTGAACAATTATTTATTTTTTTGTAAAAAATAGTGCATTCTTGGCAACTTGCCACATCAAAAAACCCGCCATTCCAGCAGGTTCTTGTCTATCTTATGTTTCTTGTCGGATGCCTTATTTCACCATCGCCAGCGCCAGCCCGTCATACGCCGGCAGCAGCGTGCTGATCAGCCGCTCGTCTCGGGCGATCATCTCGTTGAACCTGCGCATCGCCTGCACCGACGGCCCGTTTTTGTCCGGATTTAACGTCCGACCGCGCAGCAGGATATTGTCGCCGGCAATCAGCGCCCCCGGTTTCGCCAGCTTGATCGCATATTCGAGATAGTTCGGGTAGTTTTCCTTATCCGCATCAATCAAAAAGAAATCAAACCGCTCCCCCCGTTGCTCCAAGGTATGCAAGCTGTCTAGCGCGGGGCCTACCATATATTCCACCATCTGCCCGAATCCAGCTTCTTGCAAATTGCTCCGCGCCAGCTCGGCGTTCTCCTCCTTCAGCTCCAGGGACACGAGCCGCCCGTCCGCAGGTAATCCCCGCGCCATGCAGATGCCGCTGTACCCGCCCAGCGCACCGATCTCCAGCACGGATTTGGCTCCAGCCAGCTTAACTAACAGCGTCAGCAGCCGCCCATATCCCGGTGCAATCGACACATCCCGCATCCCATGGTTTGCGATCGATTCGGTCACCCGTTCCAGCACTTCATCCTTGGCATATAATTCATCACCGTATTCTTCCGGTGTCAGCATGGATTAATCTTCCTTTCATCCGTTCATTCCTTAATCGAAGAACCGTTTGTAACTTGTTGGACATTGGCCTATACTGAATTGTATGGTTTTTCCGCTATTCTCACAAGTCTATGCGAAGCTGGAGTGATTGACGTAAATATGGCTGGACCTTTGCAACTGATCGCAACCGCCCCGATGGGCCTGGAAGCCGTGGTGGCGCGTGAATTAAAAGAATTAGGTTATGAAGATACGGCTGTGGAGAACGGCCGGGTGAATTTTACCGGAGATTTGATCGACATTTGCCGTTGCAATTTGTGGCTCAGAACCTCGGACCGCGTCCTCATCAAAATGGGCGAGTTTACTGCCGTCACCTTTGACGAGCTGTTTGAGGGTACCAAAGCACTGCCTTGGCAGGATTTTATCCCGGCCAACGGGGAGTTTCCGGTGGAGGGCCGCTCGCACAAATCGCAGCTCAGCAGTGTGCCGGCGTGTCAGGGGATTGTTAAAAAGGCAATTGTCGAAAAGCTGAAGCAATCCTATCATACCGAGTGGTTCGAAGAAACCGGACCGCGCTACGTGATCGAAGTGAACCTGCTCAACGACAAGGCGCTGCTGACACTGGATACCACCGGTCCGGCGCTGCATAAGCGCGGCTACCGCAAGCACGCGACCGAAGCACCGCTCAAGGAGACGATGGCGGCGGCGATGATCCTGCTCAGCCGCTGGAATCAAAACCCGGTGCGCCCGTTCTACGACCCGTGCTGCGGTTCGGGGACGCTGCCGATCGAGGCGGCGATGATCGGCTGGAACATCGCGCCGGGCTTGCGGCGCACGTTTAACGCCGAGCTTTGGCCGGTTGTACCGCCAGAGCTGTGGCAGCAAGCGCGCGACGAGGCGATTGACGCGGTACGGGATGACGTGCCGCTGAACATCGCAGGCAGCGACATTGACCCGGCCGCGATCGAAATCGCCAAAGCCGCGGCCAAAAGCGCCGGGCTGGCGAACGAAATCCGGTTCGCCTGCATGCCTGCCGCCAAGATCCAGCCGCAGGGCGATTACGGCGTGATGATCACCAACCCGCCTTACGGAGAGCGGATTGGTGAAGAGAAGGAAGTGCGCAAGCTGATCGCCCAGCTTGGGAGAGTGATGGCCGGACTGCCGACATGGTCCTTTTTCGCGCTGACTCCGACCAAGCAGTTCGAGCACGACTTCCAGCGCAAAGCGGACAAGCGCCGCAAGCTGTACAACGGGCGTATCGAATGCCAATATTTGCAGTATCTTGGGCCCCTTCCTCCGCGCCATTAGGTGCAGAGGGAGGGTCTCTCCCTTTTACACCTTTGCAAGGAAAGGAGCTGACATGTCGTCATGCTGCGTTTGACATCTCCTCGCGGTTTCGGCAGTCGATTCAGCATTCGGCTGCAGTACCGCCATTTCGTCTATTTCTTTTTTGTGGCCGCCATCTTCATGAAACTTGTCATTTTGCATAATAATCTGCACGCCCGCTATATCGACATGAACCTGCTGGACGATCTGATCGCCGTCGGTTCCATCCTACTGGCTTCGTTCTGGACGTTGTGGCTGCCCCCGCGTGGCAGAGGGATCGCGTTAGGCGTGCTAAACGTGCTGCTCACCGTACTCATCTTCGCCGATTTGATCTATTACCGCTATTTCGGCGATTTTCTGACCGTGCCCGTCCTGCTGCAGGCCGGACAAGTCGGGGATCTGGGCGGAAGCATTCGCGAGCTGATCCGCGTAGCCGATCTGTGGCTTATCGCCGATTGGGCCGTTTGGGCGGCGTTTAAGGCTGTCCGGCGCTTGATACGCGGTGGCGGAAGCCGCCGTCAATCAGGTTGGCTTCGCAGCTCCGGCGGCTACAACGCCTACACCGGCCTGGGCGGCGGCTCCTTCGCGCCCGTCTCCTTTGGCGGCACCGCCCGCCGCTCGGTCGGCTGGCGCCGATTCAGCCGCCTCTATACGGGGATCGGCGTCTTTGTGCTCGGCTTTGCGCTCACGATGGGGCCCATTCGCTTCTATACCCAAACCTGGGCGGTGGGGCTGTTCGAAAACAACTGGTGGAACGTCTCCTTATACAATGTGACCGGCTTGCTAGGCTTCCATTACTATGATACGAGCCGGTTCCTCAAGGAGCATCTCGGAGGCGTCCAAACGGTCAGCGCCGAGGAGCAGGATGAGATCCGCCAGTGGTTCAGTGAAGCCAGCCAGCGCCGCCATGCGGATAATGACCTGTTTGGGGCGTACGCCGGCAGCAATGTGATCGTCATTCAGGCCGAAGCCTTTATGAATTTCATGATCGGCAAGACCATTGGCGGCCAAGAAATCACGCCGAACTTCAACAAGCTAATGGATGAGAGCCTTTATTTCTCGAATTTCTATCATCAGACGGGTCAAGGGCGCACCTCGGATGCGGACTTCTCCTCCAACAGCTCCCTGCATCCGTTGCCAACAGGCTCGGTTGCTGTCCGTTACCCTAACCATACGTTCGACGTGCTGCCGCAGATTCTGAAGACGCAAGACGGCTATACCGCCGATGCTTTTCATGCGTACGAGGGCAGCTTCTGGAACCGTAACAATATGTATCAAGCGATGGGCTACGACCGGTTTTTCAGCAAAAAAGATTTCCAACTGGACGAGCCCCTGGGCTGGTCGCTGGGGGACAAATCCTTCTTCCGGCAGTCGCTCACGATCATGGCTCAGGAGAAACAGCCCTTTTATTCGTTTATGATCACCTTATCGAGCCATCATCCCTATTCGCTGCCGGCTGCGGTACAGGAACTGGATACCGGTGAGTTCAAAGGCACTATTTTCGGCGATTATTTGCAGGCCGTGCATTACGTGGATGCCGCGCTTGGGGAGTTCGTGGAGGGCCTAAAGCGAGAAGGCTTGTGGGAGCATACGATCTTGGCATTTTACGGGGACCACGACAACTCGATCACCGACAAAGCGGTGTATGAGCAGTTCTTCGGCAAGTCGCTAAGCGATCTCGATATGCACCAAATCATGAATCAGGTGCCGCTGCTCATCCATCTGCCGGACGGCCAGCACGCCGGCGTCTACGAGGAGCCTGCCGGTCAGCTCGACTTGGCGACGTCGCTGCTGCATCTGCTGGGCATATCCTCGGATTCCTACTACATGATGGGGCATAATCTGTTTGCCGGCACCGGAAATGACCACGCGCTGGATCGTTTGGTCGTGCTGCGCTCAGGCGCGTTTACGGACGGCGAGCGGTACTACATTCCGTCCGACGATAACTTGTTCACGAATGGCAGCTGCTACGACTTGACCAGCCGGAACGCTACCGACATCGAGGCATGCCGCGCTCCGCACGAAGAAGCGATGAAGCGCCTGCGCATCTCAGACGAAATCATCACTTCCGATTTGATTGCGACGTTCCGCAAGGAGGATTAAGGGGCCGCGCGGCGAGCAACGCGAGCGAGTGGAATAGCGGTAATATAGGGCGTTATTTCGTCCAATTGTTGATCATATCGCGAAATAGCGCCCTTTTATGGTGTTATTTTCGTGGACAGTTGGCTAAATCGCCATTTGGAGCTATACTACCGTTAGATAGAGCCAAAAAAGTCCGTTATTCTCGGTCAGTTACGTAAATTGGCCGATATAGCGAACTTTTTTACCGTTATCGGGAAGAACGAAATGGAGTGTCGCCAGCGTCGCTCTTTCCCGCTTTAAGGCCTTGGATGATTTATGGATTATCGGTAGGTCTTATTTGGGCTGCCCATCTTTGGAGCCAGTTTAGATCAATGGCGTTCGGGGTTATATTTTCGGAGGGATAAGTATTAAAGTGCTCTGCCCCTATCTCTTTATCATCGCGGCAGCCGGACTGCTGTCCAGGGTCGAGAAGAATGAGGGGTACGGGAAGGCTTTAGGGAAAATCATTCTACTCGGTGTCCTTCCTTTACTGCTGTTTGCATCCATTCCGTCGTCTGCAAGCCTTCTGCTATATGCCGCCACGTTCACCTTCATGTTAGCCATCTCCAGGTATGCACGTCCCTGGGCAGCCGCTTACCTGGCATTCGTCACAGCGGCCTACCTCTTGCCGATGCTGCTAAGCGAACGCAGTCACGATCGGCTGCTCGGATTTTTGCTGCGCCAGCGATACTTATGGGAAAATGCTCATTTCCGGACTTGGAGCTTTATTCTGGAGCATGGGCATGTCGCTGGGATTGCTCCCGATTTCTGCAGTTTCGTTTCCTTTTCTTAGTTTTGGAGGAAGCCAGTTGTTGGCTCAGTTAGCTGCCATCGGCCTCATCTACAGTGTCTATCGCAGGAAAGACATGATTAGCTTAAAAGGCAGAATCCGAAACGGCTGATACCCTTAAAAAAACCGCCGGAGCCCAGCTCCGGCGGTTTCAATTCCTTCCCTTACTTCGGTTTCTTCACAAAAGGCGCAGCCTTCGCCAGCACCTCGTCCTCTGTCGGTGCGCTGACGTATCTGCCGTTGATATATACGAACGCTCTTTTGCCGCACGGACCGCAATACGATTTGCAGCCGATTTTGATCTCGGCATCCGGCGCGAGCTTTTGCAGCTTCGGTACAAACGTCTTCATGCGGATATGATTGCATTTATCGCAAATCCGAATATCGTTAGCCATGCCAGGTCCCTTCTTTATCGTTAGCTAAAGCTTAGCTTAGTGATCCCCGTGATTGCCTTTGGAAGGGTTGGTAATCACGAAGCCTTCCTCCGGAAAATACAAATAATCGATCTTCACGCCATCCAACAACGGATCCGTTCCTTCCACGATGACATCGATGTCCTTATCGGTCTTGACGATTTGGTCGTTCTCGGTAGGCTTGACCAAATCCAGGCCGTAGTGAGCATGGTCGCCATGAGAATGGGTGATGAATACCTTCAGCGTCAACCCTTGGTTTTCTTCCTTGGCCAGTTCCTTTTGTATCACTTTCGCCGCATTGCGGGTAATTTTGACTCTCATATGATCTCTCCTATCGCACAAAATGGCTTCCCCTAACATTCCTATTGTAAAGAAACACAGCTCAACAAGCAAGGCTCAACGCTAAGCACCCGGATATTTCCGCTCTGCCCGGGTCACAAACCAATCCATCAGCAGCATCGTCACCGCCATGTCGTCGATCGGAATCCACGGCAGCACATCCGGCAGAACCCAATAAGCAAGCGCCGGCACGACCAGCAACAGCTTATCGGTAAGCGGAATGTTGCCCGAAGTGAGCAGCGGGAGAGTCCGGCGAAAAATATGGGACCAACGACGAAGCGACCACCAGCTTTTCCATTTCATTTCCATCCCTCCCGTTTCGGCGTAAGTATTGCGCTGCTACTTAGGATACCCTATTGTACCATGGTTCATGGCCCAATAAGAAAAACGTCTATCGACGTACATTCAATGTAGCCAGACCGCGTTTAGCGGAAGTTTTTCTTGCGATATCAGGATGCCGATCCCCCGAAGTTTATACTTTCTGATATCTTAAAAAAAATCCGAGAAAAACCCCGGATTTTTCCACCCCCAAACTTGGCTCCATTCTCTCTTTACAACAGGTACACCAAGATCGCCAGCACCACTAAATGCGCAGGATAAAAAGCTCTCCACACCCAGCGGGGCAGCCGCCAGGCTTCGAGCTTTCGCCACAGCCCCGGCCCGTAGGCAATCACCAGCGTCGGCAGGATGCTGGCCAGCTGAATCACCCAGCTGTAGGCGAACAGATACACGAGGTTCAGGAGCAAGTGCATCGCCACCGCTTTTCCTTGATTGGCAAATTTGAAGATCAGCACCAGCAGCAGGCCGTAAGCGCCATAATCAAACGGAAGTACCTCCATGATCACGCAGACACCGGCGATAATGATCGCGGACAGCGGCCCCGGTTTCGATGAATCCAGCATGCGCAGAACCAATAAAGAGACAAACAAGGTCGCCACAACATTTAGACCGTTCGTATCGAAGGCTAGCTGATAAGGAATTTGCGAAAGTACAGCAATCAGTAACAACCGTAAAGCGTACTTCCGGTAATTGGAAGTGTGTTGATAACCCTGGACCAGCGCGTAGGCATAGATCGGGAAGGCAATTCGTCCGATAATCCGCCACAGTACATCTCCGGGAAAAAACAGCAGCCCAACATGGTCGATCAGCATGGTGATCATGGCGATCAGTTGCACGGCCTACACTCCTTTCGTCGATCGACAGGGGTTTAAAAAATTTTGATTTTCATTTTTTCCAAACTTCAGTAGACTGAAACTATGCCAAATTGGTGTTGCCATCATAGATAGGGGAGTCATCATGTATTTGTTTATCGTCAATCCAAATGCGGGTAACGGCGAAGGCCGCCGGGGTTGGAATAAAATCAGCAAAAAGCTGCAACGGCTTGGTATTCCTTACGAGCACGTCTACACAACAAGCGCCGAGCAAGCGCATACATTCCTTCAGGCCAAGCTATCCGGGGAAGTGCCTTGGCGCGCGGTGGGCGTAATCGGAGGCGACGGCACGATCCATAGCCTGCTGCCCGCAATGCGCCACTCCGGCGTGCCGCTGGCCGTATTCTCCGCCGGGTCGGGCAATGACACCGCCCGTGGATTCGGCATCCCGCGCCGGGTAGGCGGCGCACTGAAGGTGCTGCTGAGCGGCCGGTCAACGGCGGCCGATCTCATCTCCATCGATGGAGACAGCACATTGACCGCACTGGCTGTCGGCTTTGACGCTCAGGTTGCCAACAATGTCAACAACAGCCGCTACAAAAAAATATGCAACGCGATTGGACTTGGCAGGTTAGCTTATATCATCGGCATTTTTCATACCCTTCTAACCTATCGTCCCGGACCGTTAACGCTCGAATGTGACGGAACTACTTACCGGTTCGAGTCAGCCTGGCTGACAGCAATAAATAATGTTTCCAGCTATGGCGGGGGAATGACCATCTGTCCGGACGCCAAGCCGGATGACGGAATGCTCGATCTGTGCGTCGTGCACGATTGCTCCAAGCTGAAGCTGCTCCTGTTATTTCCAACCGTATTGTTTGGAGGTCATACGAAGCTCTCCTTCGTAACGATGCTGAAGGGCCAAAACATTACGATTTCCAGCTCTCTGCCGCGCCTTGCTTTAGGTGACGGGGAGCACGTGGCAACCACGCCGCTTCGCGCTTCCTTGGAACCCGGCTCCATTCGGATCATTCGCCCGTAACGGGAACGGTACAGCGTGACGAACTATGACGTGGTTCAAAAAAACCTTTGGGCGGGATTTTTAAGCTCCCCCAAAGGTTTTTTGATTGTTTACCTCACCGGGCTGGATACCTGCCAAACGATGGGACTCAGCTCGACTTGCTCGCCCAACCACTGTCTGGCGATCTTGCGGAACATTTCGGCATCCCCGCTGCAGAAGAACTGATGCACGGGAGTACCGTTGCCGCGAGCTAAGCACCCCCGTTGATGCAGGATGGTGCTGATTTCGCGGGCGGTTTCATCCGCAGAACTGATTAACTTCACGTTCGGCCCCATGACACGTTGGATGGGGTCCTTCAAGAACGGATAATGGGTACAGCCTAGAATCAAGCAGTCCATAGGCTGCTTCTTCATCTCCCGAAGAGATCTCTCGACCACATGCAGCGCTTCCTTCGTTTCATACAACCCATGCTCTACCAACGGAACAAATTCAGGACAAGCTTCGCTGACGATTTCGGTTTGCGGATTCAACTCACGTAACGCCACCGTATAGGCCCCGCTTCGGATCGTACCCACCGTCCCGATGACGCCAACCTTTCCGGTCTTCGTCTCGCTAATCGCTGCCCGTGCACCAGGATGAATGACGCCAATTACAGGGATATCAACCTTGGCCTTGATGAAATCGAGTGCAGCCGCTGTTGCAGTGTTGCAGGCAATGACAATCATTTTCGGATGGAACTGGATTAAATAATCGACGATTTGCTCGGTAAACAAGCGGACTTCCTCGGGCGACCTTGGACCGTAAGGAGCCCGGGCCGTATCGCCGAAGTAAATGATTTTCTCTCTGGGAAGCTGCCTCATCACTTCCTTGCAGACGGTGAGGCCTCCCACTCCCGAGTCTAATATGGCGATAGCTTGCTGCACGAACATACCGCTTCCTTTATGTTTAGTGTAAAATCCTTCTCATTACTTTATGACTTCGCATCACAGAGGGTACCTAAATCTTAACTCAATTTGTAGTGCAAGAAAACCCGCAAGGGCGGAGAAAACGGGAAAAAGACCCGGGAGCGGGTCTTTTTCGGGCGATCGCTGTGGACAGCCGATCGAATTATTGGCCTTCCTCGTTGTCGGAAGTTGCCGCCGCTTCCAAAGCTGCAGCCACCGGTTCACCGGCTTCCGTCGTTTCTTCTTCCGATACGACGCCAAGGGCCACTGTCTCTTCTTCGGCCGCAGTCTCCTCATCCTCATCTGCAAATTCGGAGACTTGAGCAATTACCTCATCTTCATCGGTGGTCTTTTCGGAACGACGGCTTTGGATTTCACTGATCAGCACTTCAGCGGCTTCCTTCACCTTACCGACAAGAACGGTGCTTTGCTCCGAGACTTTCTCGGCAACCTCTTGCGTCTTCTCTCCGACTTGACGAGCCCCGTTGGCAATATCCTTACGCAGCTCTTTCCCGGCTTTAGGGGCAAATAACAGCGCCGTTACCGCACCGGCAACCGTGCCGATGGCTGCCCCCCATATCCAACCTTTGTTTCCTTTGCTCACGACTCATCTCTCCTTTTTGGCTTTCTCCGCGAATGCCCATATCGATAATGTATTATAAGCAGCAATGGTCTGTCCGGTCACACTTGTAAGGAATAATTTTTGGGCTTGTCCGTCTTAGATTAGACGCCTTCCTGATCCAAATACTTCAGCACATTTGCCGAAAAATCCTGCAAAGCCTCGGGCAGCCGCCCCCTTAGTCCTTCGACCTCTTGGCGATCCCAAGCAAAATATTCCTGAACTAACGGTTTCCGCAGCCGAACCAGCTCGATGAGCGTAGCGTGCAGCTTCGCATCAATTACGGTTTCATCCAAGAGGATGTCAACAATGTCTTCATAGCTGCTGGCGTCACGCATGATAAACCCGTCGATTAAATAGCTGCCGACGTCCGTCACGATTTCCAGAGCCAAATGCAACGCCCGCTCCTCCGCATAACGCCCCAGCAGGGATGAGCTTGCCTCCGCCGATTCACGAAGGGCTTGCAGCAATTCCGGCAGCATGTCCAGTCTGCGTTCGATTTGTTCCCGGTTTACATAATACACGGGGGTTCCCTCCTTCGGTCCAGCCTAAAATTCGAAATCGACTGCGACCTGGCTCTCACGTACTTCGTTCATGTGCTCAATCACTTTCTTGTGCTCCGGATGAACTTGATATCCTTCCAAATCCACAAGCGAATCAAAGGTAGCAATGAGCGCAATGTCATAGGAACGGGGGGAACGGATCACGTCGGTGCCAACCTCAAGGCTTCTGAGCTGCTCCACTTTGCCCTGCATGCCGCGCAGCACTTCAACCGTACGTGCCACAATTTCCGGGGATGCATCCTTCAATTTAAACAATACGATATGCTTGATCATAGTTCATCCTTCTCCTTATTAACGATTCCGTATCTCATTTCAGCATAACATAAAGGGTATCCGCCGGAAAGTAAGCCCCACCCGAAACTCTATCAATCTAGCTTCATATGATATATTGTCTCATTTACTAGAGACGAGAATCAGAGGGAAAAGAGGTGAATCGCAATGACCCTCCTGCGCTTTCTGCTAAATGAACCGCTGCGAAGGCGAATTCGCCTGCTGCAAGCGGAACTCGAGCTGCTAGCCAGCCGGGTGGAGCATCTGGAGCAGGCGCTTGAGGCCGCCTCCTTCCCGGATTCGGCGACCCGGCAGCAAATGAAAGCCTCGATCGGACTCAGCATCACTATTGAGACGACGGGCTCCGTCATACAAGGCACATTGGTCACCGTGCATAACGATGCCCTGGAAATGATCGATGAGTCAGGTCGGCAGGTGATCGTCCCGGTCGCCAAAATCACGAGCATCAAATTGTAAACCGCGTGAAACCGGCGTGGTCCTCCCATTCGGTAACCGGGATGGCTGGATGGGAGGAGGAACACATTTTTTCGCTGAAGGGATATTGACAGCTTGACTACGTTTTTATACAATAAAGAAGTCGCTCATACGGGGCCTTAGCTCAGCTGGGAGAGCGCATCGCTGGCAGCGATGAGGTCAGGGGTTCGATCCCCCTAGGCTCCACCATACATGCAAATATAACAGTCCATTCGGGGCTGTTTTTTTAATTCTGTGGCGAAAAACGCCCTGAGGATCCTGATTCAAGATTAGGAATCCCGGGGCGTTTTTTTCCTCACTCCGTACGAAAGCGTGTTAGCGATTACCGCGCCATTGCCATAGAGTTTACTTCCCCTCAAAAGCCCGTTGCAACTCCGAGAGGTCAAACTTCTTCATCTTCAGAAACGCCTGCGTCACTCGATTCCGTTGTTCCAAGGTTCCCTGGGTCAGCATCTCATCCAAGGCGGACGGAGTGATTTGCCACGAGAGGCCATACCGGTCTTTGAGCCAACCGCATTGTTCGGCCTCAGGAACGGCGGAGAGACTTTCCCAATAATGATCAATTTCCTCCTGCGTGTCGCAATTCACCAAGAAGGAAATGGCTTCGTTGAAGACGAACCCATGAGCGTGCGCACTGTCCATCGCTGCAAACCAGGTATTCTCCAGCATAAAATCGGTGAACATGACCGCCCCTTCCCGGTCCGGTTCTTGTCCGGGGCCATACTTCACGATCGTGCCCGGTTTCGCATTCCGGAAGACGGAGAGATAAAATTCACGTGCTTCTTCCGCTTTGCCACAGTTATCCTCTGTGAACATCATGGACGGAACAATCGGTGGACGCGGCTCCCCCTCCGGATTCGTTAACATCAGCTGCCACGTAAACCCGTACTTGTCCTGAATCCAGCCATACCACTCGCTGAAGGGGTATCGATCCAACGGCATGAGCGCAGTCCCGCCGTCAGACAGCTTGTTCCACACTTCATTCAGCATTTCTCTGGCGTTAGGGTCTCTAGAAGGGTCGAAATTGACGATGCACGAGATCGAAGGATTTAGCTTGAAGTACGGTCCAGCCGAAATCGCCATAAACGGAAAACCCCAAACGGTAAACGAAACCATTTCGGAATCACCCGAAGGGGTATCGTTTAGCGTCGTAACCCCCGTGATTCGGGACTCCGGAAATACGGAGCAATAGAACTCTGCGGCCTCCTTCGCCTGTTTATCGAACCATAGATGCAAGCTGATGGATGTACTCACCTTTTTCCTCCTCTGCATGAATAAGGATATTCTTCTTCATTCTAACATAGTTCATTCCCCTTGGCCTGCGGGTGCTGATGAGTGCTATGAGTGCCTAGAGGTGACTTTGAGTGCCTGCGGGAGCATCCTTTACCTCCTAGTGCTTGCGGGTGCATCCTTTACCTCCTAGTGCCTGCCGGTGCTTTCTTTTACCCCCGTGGGTCTGCGAATCCCCTCCGATTAACCGCTAACGCTTGCCACAGATCTTATTTGCTCCAAAAAGGACACTTTGCGATTCTAACGCTTACTACAGAGCTTATTCCTCTGTTTCCCCCTATTTTTCTCGATTTTCACCTTAATAGAGTGTCTCATCGTCGTTAGAATTTTTTCGAGAGCAAATTTGCCTTAATAGCGTTGCTCACAAGCGTTAGAGTTAGTGTTATGTTAGCACCAGTAATCGCATTAGCACCAGCAATGGCATTCGCACCAGCAGCATTCACACCAGCAACAGCCTCAGCACCAGAAGTGGATTTAGAGCTGGCCTTAGCCCCAGTTACATCCTGCCATCCGAGCGCCTTGCCCCTAACGCGCGTTCGGAAGCCGGAACGTTCGATACCGTTGTCTCCCGCCTACGACCTCCAGCAACTTTCGGTTGTGCATAGCATGTAGAATTGCTCGTGTATGCTGCTTGGATAGACTGAGATGATCCGCGAGCTCTGCCGGCGTAAAGGGGCGCATCAGTCGTCTGGCAAACCTTAAGGTTTCCGCTTCGGCCCAATGAAGGTTAGAAGGTACGGCGTTGGACAGGAACTTACCAACAAAGGATAAGACCAGCTGCTTGCAAACTCCCGGGTCTTCCCGAATGGATAGATAGGCAATCGGTAGGAACAACCAATCGTCTAACGCCAGCAGAGCTTGCTTCATACACAAATCCTTAAACCGCCCGGCCTCGATATCCCGAGCATGGCTTCGATAATCCTGAATCTCGATACATCCTTTGGCGTTGCCCGGTCGATAGGCCAAATCGAGGTAGCGGAAGCCATTATTAAAGTCGCGAACCTCATACTCAGGATAGAGATCATTGAGGTTTCCAATGGCGGGATACCAAATGTACCGCAGAAAATCCGTTGTCCCCCGGCTTTATCCCTTTTTGAGAAACTCCTTTCTTCTTGGGTTGGTCTCCTCGTCGATCTGCCGTTCCAGCCACTCCAAGTAAACATCATCGAACTCACTCATCATGCACACTCCCTTTCCGAGTCAATAAAAAAAACCGCCCCGTTCCCCCTTGCTCCAAGAGCAAGTCAGATCGAAGCGGTATGTGCTTCATACCGAAACATTCATTATGAAAAATAATGTATCATAAGACATATCTTCAAGCAAGTCGTTGCCCGAATTCATCTCGCAGCATGTCCATGCAAAGACATCTTCACCAAATACCGTGGCCTCATCCAGGAATAAAATTTGCAGATGGGACATATACAATTTCCGCGACGACATGCCCACCGTTTTTTCGCACAGCTTAACTAATGGAATCGGCACGTACCGAGAATACGAACGTAGGCGTACGCTCGCTCGATTGCTTCCGCGACATCTGATTTGGATTCACGACCTGGAAGCTGACCTCGTAAAGGTCATCCGCTTTATCGATCCCCATGGCTAGCACGATCGAAAGTTCATTTAATTCATTGCGGTTCCAATAACCTGACAGCAGCAGGATCATCGCGAGGGATATGGGGACAAGAACAAATCGCTTTACCTGTCGGTACACAGGGATCATCTCCTTGATTTCTACGGTCCTTTAGCTCCAGGTTGGTAGGGAAAGCGAAGGATGGCATCCGATTGCTTCCGTGCCTTGTAGGGAGCGACGGGCGATAAATAAGGAACGCCAAAGGAGTGGAGCCCGCTTAAATGCACGACAAGCACAATAAAAGCGACGGTCAGCCCATAAAGCCCCAGGGTTGAAGCAATCGCCATGAACCCGAAACGCAGCATCCGGATCGGGATCGACATGGAATAGGACGGAATGGCGAAACTGGATATGGCCGTAATCGCTACGACAACCACCATAACGGTAGAGACGATGCCCGCTTCGACCGCCGCTTGTCCTATGACGATAGAACCCACGATGGACACAGCTTGACCAATCGATCTCGGTATCCGCAGCCCGGCTTCCCGCAAAATCTCAAAAACGACTTCCATGATCAACGCTTCAAGGAAAGCTGGAAAAGGGACCCCTTCACGTTGGGCCATTAAGCTCAATAACAATACCGTCGGAATTAAGATACGACTGATAATTATCCTCGGCGGACTGAAGAAAGTCGACGAATAAGGTTGGGGCAAGGAGAACGAATGGCGTTCCGTCAATAAAGATGGCAATTCGGCCTTCCATTACGCCCGCTGCGATCGTATCTGGACGATCGGTGTTGTACAGCATAGGAAAAATCGTAAGCTTGTTATCCTGATTCAGAACTTCTTCAATATATTCACCCTCCAGCACGCGATCCACCTGGAGGTTGTTTAGTTTTTCAGTCAACTTACTTACGATCTGTTGATCCGCTAATCCGTGCATGTACATGATAGCTAGCTCTGTTTTGGTTTTATCGCCTCCGTGAATGCGTCCTGAGGCCCCCGAATATTTGGATAGGCCTTCGATTCGGCAATCGCGCGTTCCTCTAACCCGGGAATTGAGACAATCAAACCATCCATATACCCATCGATCAGGATCAGCGCACCGCCAGACAACAATCCGTTGCACGCATCCTCATAGGTGGTCACTGAGCTAACGCCGCCGACGTTGACGACCTTGTCCTTAACCTGAGTTGGCGTCATCTCCCCGTCTGAGGAGGTCTTCAGAATCGGGCGAATCACATCCTGTTGCAAGAGTTGATTGTCGATAAGTCCTTCGATGTAAACGATAGCGAGTTGCGTACAGTCCGCCGGCAAAAGCTGACGGAACACGACATCCGAACTGTTCCCGAGAAGCTCGCGAAGACCTTCCAGGTTTTGCTGCAGTTGTTTCGATAAACTCGTCCGGTTGTTGCATGTCGCTAGCCCCTTTGTTCTGATGGAAGTAGTAAGAGTATGACCAAAATTTTCTTCTCCTACTCTAGAAGTCGGGCTCGTGGGTTGATATTGGGGAAGTCCAGGATTGACATTCCAAATTAAGCGGATATAATAATACAAAATATCCCACATTCGACGATTGGGAGAGTAGCTGGCTGTTCTAGTCCAAGCGAGCCGGGAGGGTGGAAACCGGTACAGGGCTTCCAGTGAAACGGACCCATGAGAATGGTTGCTGAACGTGAGTCGAGTAAGCAGCCACGGCCCAAGACCGTTATCCTTCAGAGTGGTTAAACATGAAGTTTAACAACAAGAGTGGTACCGCGAGCGCGTAATGCCTTCGTCTCTTTGATGAGATGAAGGCTTATTTTTTTGCCAGGGAGGAGTGGATTTTATGATCAGCAGTTGGATGAAAAAATATCTTGAATTGTCCGTACGACAAGTCCTTTCAAGGCTTGGCCACAGCACCGAGGAGCTCCCGGACATTGTGATCGAGCGGCCCGCCCGTGCGGAACACGGGGATTATTCGACCAACATCGCGATGCAGCTGGCCAAAACGCTGCGTCAACCACCGCTGCATATTGCCGCACAACTGAAGAATGAATTGGAACAAACCGGCCGGATGGAGGGGCTATTCCACCAGATCGAAACCGCGCCGCCGGGCTTTCTGAACTTCCGCCTGGATTGGAACGAATGGGCCCGCAAGGATTTTCAACTTCCGCGGGCAGTTCGCGAAAAGGTCGTGATCGAACATACTTCCATCAATCCGAACAAATCCGCTCATATCGGTCATCTAAGAAACGCCTGTATCGGCGACTCGCTGGCGCGGCTGCTCAAGAGGGCCGGATACCAAATCGAAGTGCATAATTACATCGACGATCTGGGTAATCAGTTGGCAGACACCGTCGTTGGGCTGCTGAATGTGGATCATCAGGCTGCCCACGTGAGATTCGGCGATTTCTGTTGGGACATCTATTCCCGGGTTAACAAGGAATACGATGATCAACCGTCGCTGTTGGAGCAGAGAACGAAGGTGCTGCAGGCGCTGGAAGCTGGAGACGGGAACCTGGCTTGGGTTGGCTTGCTTACGGCAGAGCGTATCGTGCGGGAGCATCTGGAGGAAATGAAGGCGTTTGGGATTGATTATGATTTGTTGGTCTGGGAGAGCAACATTGTCCGGCAAGGGTTCTGGGACACGGCCTTCCGTTTGTTGCAGCAGACCGCACTCTTCCATAAGGAAACGTCCGGTAAGCTGGAGGGCTGCTGGGTCCTGAAGCAACCTGCAGCAGAAGATGTGGAGTCTGAAGCCGAGCATCAGGCCGATAAGGTGCTCGTTCGGTCCAACGGAATTTTGACGTATACGGCCAAGGATATCGCCTATCATCTTTGGAAGTTCGGTTTGCTGGGGAACGATTTCAGGTACAAACCGTTTGCAGATGGGCTCTGGACAACCAGTGCAGAAGGTGTCGCCGCCGATTACGGCAAGGCAGATCTCGTCGTCAACGTGATCGACCACAGGCAAGCGTATCCGCAGGCGATGGTGAAGCAAGCGCTGGAGGCGTTAGGCTTCACAGCCCAAGCGGAGAAGCTGCGCCACGTCGGTTACGGCGTCGTATCGCTAAGCCCTGGCGCAGCCCGGGAGCTTGGCCTCGACACCTCGGACGGCAAAGCCTCGTACGCTATGTCCGGCAGACAAGGGATCGGCATCAAAGTGTCCGATTTGCTGGACCTTATGGAAGCGCAAATCGAAGCCAAGCGGTCCGATTCCGAAGGGTTGTCCAGCCGGCTGATCGCAGCAGCGGCGATCCGTTATTATCTGCTGCGATTCGCCTTGCCGACTGAAGTAGTATTCGACATTCAGCAGGCCACGGAAACCACCGGCAACACCGGCGTTTATCTGATGTACGCGCATGCCCGGGCCGCCAGCATCTTAGCCAAAGCCCAAGCCGACGGGCTCCCTCGGATGGAGTCGCTGCCGGAGGACATCGCACCGCAGGAACGTGCCGAACACGCCCTGCTGAGGCAAATCGCAGCATGGCCGGATACGCTGAGCACTGCGTGTGAGGAACTTTCTCCTACACCGATCTGCCATTTCGCGTATGAGCTCGCCACCTTGTTTAATCATTTTTATACCGCCTGTCCGATCCTAAAAGCCGAGCCCGAGCGGCAACCCTACCGTCTGTGGCTTACTGCGAAATTTAAGGAGACCATCGCGGAGGCGCTGGATGTCATCGGATTGCCGGCTCCGGATCGCATGTAAGCAAGGCAAGTGTTTCGCCAAGCAAAAAAGAGGCGCGACCGGATCAACCGGCCGCGCCTCTTGCATGGGCGTTCTAACCGCCACTCGTGCAACGATCAAACGTTTAGTTCTCTTTTGCGATAAGCCGCATAAGTGACAACAACCAGCACCGCCACAAGGAGGAGGGATAGCGCGACAATCCCCGCATGAAGGCCTTCTCCGTTTAAGATACGCTCATAGCTGAAGTATTTGAAGGGAGAGAGCACGTTCAGTGCGTTTAGCTGATCTGTCAAGTCCGTAAGTTTGGAAATCGCAAAGCTTCCCAGCAGGACCGCGTGAATCGCGACCGTCAGCTCAATATACAAAAACAGCATGGCAAAAAATCCACTGATCTGCGTGACTTCAAAAGAGCCGAATACTTGCTCATTCCGCTGACAACTAGCAAGAACATGCATACGCTCCAGATGATCAAGCCTCTAAGGTAGGCCTTAAGTGCGAAATATTTGAAGGGCGAGATGAAGCGGATCATCTCTTTGTCCTCCCCGCTTGCGAGCAAGGCGCCGATCAGATACAATCCGATGACCACGCCCAGCGATAACGGAAGGACGCTCCGGAGTTTGGCAAAAAACACGGACGACGCCATACCAATCGCCAAAAACATCAACTGAACAAAAAATAACGTCATATGGATCAGCAGAAACAGCTTTTGGCTGAAATCCTCCGTTTTGACTCCGTTTGCGATGAGAAACGCTGCTGCATAGAAGACGATATTCGTCGCGATCAGGAGGAGCATCGCAGCCAGCAGCTTGGAGCTGACGATCTTGGCCCGCGAAACTGGTTTGACCAGCAGGAAATCCGCGGTTCTCTCCCGCGATTCTTTCGTCAAGATGGACACGCCAAGATTCATCGCCTGAATCGCCCCGCACAGGACGATAAAAGAGAAGATCATGGAATATAACCCCAAAATCGAGGTAATCCTATCCAAATCAATGCCTAAAGCCAAAGATCTCCCCCTCCTTCACCTGAAGGTTCACGTCAGTAATCCCTCTGGCCTTGCCCTATCGCTTCGTGAGGTTTCTTAATTCGATCACGCCCATGGAACCCCCTTGTGATTTCCTCGATATCGAGTTTGTTCTCCCTGGACATCTGGTTGGTGAACCCCTCCGCCATCTAAGTCAACATGTTCATGAGAAGCTTCAGATCAATGCCTTCCTTAAACTTCGATTCATCCACGCCGGTCAAAGCGATCCGGTTCCGAACCTCCTCCCCTTTGGCCAAGATCGCCTTAATTTCCGGATGAACCTCCTCATTCGTTTCAAAATAAACGCTGGTCAAGAAAGACAGTAACGCCGGATGCTTATCGATCATCGCGACCTGATGTTCGCGGCTTGTTTGATTCGCTCGAAGAAATCCGTCACCGTGTGATCGTATTTCGCATACTTCCGTAAACCGATTCGGTCAATATTTATTCGTGGAGTTTTTTTGAATAAATTGCTCCTTCGGCAAGTATGTTTTACTGGAAGGGATGTACACAGTATTTTTTTAATGCGTTAAACCATCGGGTTGAGCTCAAAACCCGAATAAGACTACTTACCAGGGAGGGATCACAGCATGGCATTTATGAAAAAAAGAAGTTGGGCCATCGCTTCCATGTTGTTGTGTACGGCTTTAGGCGGGGCGCTGCTAGCCGGGTGTTCCGGGTCGGGCGACAAGTCGGGCAGCTCCGGAAAAACGACGATTACGGTGACCTATCGGGATGACGGAGCCGGAGAAAAAGGCACGTTGTACCGTTGGTTGACAGAGATCGCTGCCGCTTACCCGAACAAGGATGTCGAGATTAAACCAGCACCGATTCAAGCCTCTGAAGGGGACTATTTTGCGAAAGTCGCCTTGTCTCTGAAATCCAAAGACACCGCTCCGGATATCGTGACGGAGGACACATTCATCCTCAATTCGGACGCCAGCGCCGGTTATCTGGAACCACTGGATGAGCGGCTGAAGGACTGGGAGGATTGGTCGAACGGCTCGTTTATCGAGGCGATGAAGAAAGGCGTTACCGCCAGCGACGGCAAAGTGTATGGCGTACCGTACAACACGGATTCCCGTGGCTTTTGGTACAACAAAGAGATCTTTAAGCAGGTCGGCCTTCCCGAAGAGTGGACGCCGAAGAACTGGGAGGAAGTGCTTGATGCGGCTCGCACGATTAAGGAAAAAGCCCCGGACATCGTCCCGATCTGGATGAACATGGGCAAGGCGACTGGGGAAGCCACCTCCATGCAGACGTACGAAATGCTCCTTTACGGTACCGGCGAACGACTGTATGACGATGCAAGCGGAAAATGGATCATCGAAAGCCAAGGTATCTTGGACGCATTAGGGTTTATTGAAACCGTAAACAAGGAAAAGCTCGGACCGCCTCTCTCCAAGGTTCTGAACGGGCAGGCCGGTAACACCGCTTCCCGTGAATATTTGCCTCAAGGCAAGTTGGCCATCTCCCTCGACGGCTCCTGGATTACCGGCAACTATCTGGAAACCGGTGCTTCCCCATGGCCGGAATACAAGGATGTGCTGGGCTTTGCTCCGATGCCGACGAGCCAAGGTCAGGCACCGGGGACCATTACCCTTGCCGGTGGTTGGGCGCTGTCCATTCCGAGCAACGCCAAGCATAAAGACGAAGCCTGGGAGTTTATCAAATACGCATTAAACAAAGAGAACAGCAAGAAGCTCGTCACCTCCTCAGGGAATATTACTGTGCGAGCCGACGTCGCCAAAGATCCGGAATACACGCAAATGCCGTTTAACGAAATCGCTACGGAATATCTGCAGAACGCCGAGTTCCGGCCTGCTCAGGATAAGTACCCGGAAGTATCGACACAAATTCAGACGATGGTTGAATCCGTCGCCACAGGCACCTCCCCCGCAGAGGCAGCTCAAAAATACGCCCAAGACGTCACCCGCATCGTAGGCGAGGACGCTGTCATAAGAAAATGACCAATCATAACAAGCGGCAAAGCAATGCCTTCCGGAAGGAGAACGAACCATGAGCAGCATGACGGCTGAAGGATATTCCAGAAAACGAAATACGTACACGTGGCTGTACTTCTTGCTCCCTTCGATTGTGATAATGCTGGTGTTTTTTATCACTCCGGTCTTCCTTACTTTCTTCTATTCATTTACGAACCTGGCTTTAACGGGGGAATCGGCAAGAGAGTTAAAATTCGTTGGGTTTGACAACTACCTTCACATGTTCAAGGACCCGACGGTCAAGATCAGCATTTGGAACACGCTGGTCTTCCTGTTTGGCTCCGCGGTGATTGGCCAGCAGCTGCTCGGCTTATTCATCGCCCTGCTGATGAAGCGCAGAAACCGGACGTTCCGGCGGGTGATCGGCACGATCGTCCTCGCCGGCTGGGTAACCCCGGAAATCGTCTGTGCGTTGTGCTTGTACAGCTTCTTCGGCGACGAGGGGACGCTTAACTCGATCATCACCTCATTGGGGATTCCGGCAGTCACCTGGCTGTATACCGTTCCGATGCTGACGATCATCCTCGCGAACATCTGGCACGGCACCGCCTTCTCAATGCTCGTCTTTCAAGCGGCTCTCGACGACGTGCCCAGCGAGGTGGAAGAAGCGGCGGTGGTCGACGGAGCTTCGAAATGGCAGGTACTGATTCGGATCATCATCCCTTATATCAAAGATTCGTTTATGACCAACATGATGCTGGTCACGTTACAGACGTTGGGCGTGTTCGGTTTGATTTATGCCATGACCGGCGGAGGCCCGGGAACGTCTACGACCACACTGCCGATCTTCATGTACAACCAAGCCTTCGTGAACTATCAACTGGGGTACGGAACCGCGATCTCCTTGCTGCTTCTGCTCATCGGAATCGTGCTTAGCCTGTTCTATACCCGCTCGTTGAAATAGTCCAAGAGCAAGGAGAACTCCTTATGAACGCAAAACAACGGAAACTCATCTACCGGATCTTGCCCTATACGATCCTCACGATCATCGGCATCTGCTTCGTCTTACCCTTGCTTTGGGTGATGGTTGCTTCGGTTGATCCCAATGCCATGCAGACGCTGAAAATGCCGCAGCGGATCACGGCGGATAATTATATCAACGTGATCACCAGCCGCGAGAACCAGCGCGCTTTCCTGATCGGTTTGATCATGTCGCTGGGGCAGGCGCTGCTCGTCGTCCTCTTGGCACTGTTAGCCGCCTATCCGTTGTCCCGTTATCAAATGAAATACAAGAAGCCGTTTATGTTGACCATCCTGTTTATGACTTCCTTGCCGATTACGGCGGTGATGGTCCCGGTCTACCAGCTGTTTCTAAGTTTGAAGCTGTATGACCAAATCTTTGGCGTTATCCTGTTCTATGTAGCTTCATCCATGCCCTACGGCATTTGGATGCTAAAGAACTTCATGGATTCCGTCCCTCTGGATCTGGAGGAAGCGGCATGGGTCGACGGGGCCTCGGTATTTACGGGGATTCGCAGAGTCGTAGCGCCGCTGATGGTGCCGGGCATTTGCACGGTGGCCATCTTCACCTTCTCGGGCAGCTGGGGGAACTTCTTTGTCCCGTACATTTTGCTGCAAAATCCGGAGAACTTCCCCGCTTCCCTGAAGTTATACCAGTACTTTGGTCAATACGGGATGATTGAATACGGCAATCTTGCGGCCTTCTCCATCCTGTATGCGATCCCGTCCATCGTGCTGTACATCTTGTCCCAGCGGTTTATGTCCAAGGGGTTTGGTTTACAAGGGGGAACGAAGGGGTGACTTCCACCATTCGTCCGATCAGGACATCCGGCTCCACAATCGTTAGAGCTTTCCCATACGGAAGCAAGTAGTAAGGCACATAGGTATGCAAGGAGGCGTCCTCCAGAGATTCCGGCAATAACTGGAAATAGTTGCTGCTTTTGTGACCGCCTGGCCCAGTTTAGGCGAGGGGCTCCATCCCTGGCTCGATCCACGATTCGTAGGTTGGCCCGTAAATATCAGGAACTCGCAGTCCCGCCTGACGCATCAATACCGTCATTTGTCCCCGATGATGCGCCTGATGCATCAGCGTAAACCGGAGCGATGCCCCGTTTGACCAGGGTTCACCTTGCGATCTCCGTTGTGTTCAGGAGCTGCTCGTCCGTCCATTGCGTGCGGATCGCCTCGATGAGTGCCCCGCTGATCCGCTGGTACTCCTCTGCGATTTGCGCCGCTGCCGGGGCTTTAGAGCAATTGTCTAACAAATGCAAAAATGAACAAAGGCCCTGCTGCAGCAGGGCCTTTGCATGAGGTACTATTCAATTAAAAGATAAACGCTTTGGAAACAATGACCAGCAGGATGAAGAGAACCAGAATCGTCCCTGTGGAAGTCCAGAAACCACCATAACCTACGCCACCTACGCCATTTTCATATCCCGACATTGATTTTCCCTCCTTTTTAAATATAGAACATCATATTACAGTTCGTTAGCGAACGATCGGGACATTCGCGGAGAGAGGCAAAAATGGGTATACGTTCACCAGGTACCCATGCTGAATATGAGACGGCGGCTCTAGCCTAGCTCACGCCTAGTCAAGCCAATAGCCATTTGCATAAGATGAAACAAGTAGATTTAAAAGCAGGTGGTGTTCTTGGGAGGAAAAAAGAGGCGTCAATACCAAAGAATCCAAGAAAATGACCTATCCTCGGACGACTTGGCCATTATCGGTGCCGGGTTCACCGTGCTTGGGGATCTTTTCGATTTGCTCTCCCTGTTGAAGCTGAAGGAGGAAAAGGGGCAGAACGGCGGTGATACTGAGGAGACGCTGCTTGACGAGTTCATCTTGCACCAAAGCAAACCCGAAAATAAAAATAAAAAGCGGAAATAAATAAAGGCGCCGGAGCCAGCTCCAGCGCCTTTGAGGTATTACCGGGACAACTTGGCTACCTTCAGCCTCCATCGCCGCCATTTCAAATACACGAGCACCAACAGCAGCGCGCCCAGCCCAATAAAGAAAAACTTTAAATATTTCTCCACCAGGTCGATGGCAACTTGCCACTGTTCGCCAAACACCAATCCGATGCTTACAAAAACAGTCACCCAGAGCGCTGCTCCTGTGTAAGCATACAAGGCAAAGGTTCGAAAAGGAATGCGCATAATGCCAACAAAGTAACCAAAAAACTGCCTTACACCCGGCACAAAGAAACTGATAAGCAGCATTCTATTGCCGTATTTCTCGTAGACCCGCCTCGTTTTGTCCAAATGTGAGGGCTTGACCATAATCCACTTGCCATAGCGTTCGATCAACGGCACACCGACCCGATGTCCGACGAAATAGGTAATCGTCACCCCGATCACCGCCCCAGCATATCCAGCGAAGAGTGCCGGCAGGAAACCTAGCACGCCTTTATATGCCAAATATCCCGTATAGGTCAGAGTCGTTTGACCCGGAGGCAGCGGCAGCGCGATAAAGTCGATGGGAAGTCCGAGCAGCAGAACAAAATAGCCGTAATGCTCAAACATCCTTTCAATCCAATCCAATACGTCCATCATCCAAATCTCCTTTAGCCATTGCAGGCGCTGCCCACGCCAATCAGTCCACTCTTTATGTTATCAGTATATACGGAGATTTTCCAATCTAAAAGGGACCGCGAACGGGGCGGTTCCCCGCCCCGGGTCCAGCCCTGTTCCTAGTTGGCAAAAGGAGAGACGTATCTTATCCGAACCGGCCGCTGATATAATCGTCTGTCCGTTTCTCGGACGGATTGGTAAAGATTTTACTCGTATCGCCGTACTCAACCAGCTCCCCCATGAGGAAGAACGCCGTTTTTTCCGACACCCGAGCCGCCTGATGCATATTGTGCGTGACGATGATAATGCAGTATTCCTGCTTCAGCTCGGCGATCAGCTCTTCAATTTTGGCACTGGATACCGGGTCCAGGGCCGAGGCCGGTTCATCCATCAGGATGATGCTTGGATTGACCGCAATCGATCGGGCGATGCACAGTCTTTGCTGCTGGCCGCCGGACAGGGCCAAGGCGGAGCTGTGCAGTCGGTCCTTCGTTTCGTCCCAAAGGGCCGCTTTGGTGAGCGATTCCTCAACGATCTGATCCAGCTTCTTCTTGTCCCGAATCCCGTGGTAACGCGGTCCAAAAGCGATATTTTCATAGATGGACTTATGGAACGGGTTTGGCCGCTGCCATACCATGCCGATCTTTTGGCGCAGCAGCACGACATCGGTCTTCGGATCATTGATATTGTCGTCCCCGATCCAGATTTCCCCCGTGATCTTCGCCCCGCGGATCAAATCGTTCATCCGATTCAGGCTGCGCAGGAATGTGGACTTGCCGCAGCCCGAAGGGCCAATCAAGGCGGTTACCTGCCGGGAAGCGAAATCGAGCGATATATTTTTAACGGCTTGTTTCTCTCCGTAATAGACGCTTAAGTTTTTCGTAGATAGTTCAATATTTGACACTTGGCTTCGCCCTCCTATTTCGTCGCCGTAAATTTCTTGAGCATCACGCGTCCGAGCCAGCGAGCCAGCAAGTTAAACACCAGCACGGTCAAAATCAGGACGGCCGACGCACCGGCGGCAATTTCAGGCGCATCCGGCGCCAAGCCTTCGGAATTGATCTTCCAGATATGAACCGCCAGCGTCTCCGCCGGACGGAACGGATTCAGCGGGGACGTAGGGCTCAACGGATTCCAGTTGCTAAAGTCGAGGCGCGGACTGCTCATCCCGGCCGTAAACAACAGGGCAGCTGCTTCGCCGAACACGCGGCCCGCCGCCAGGATCGTCCCGGTCAGAATCACCGGCATGGCGATCGGCAGCATCACCGATTGGATCGTTTTCCATTTGGACAAGCCCAGCGCCAAGCTGGCTTCCTTTTGCGCCTGCGGCACGCTGGCTAACCCTTGCTCGGTAATCCGCACCATCAGCGGCAGGTTAAAGATCGTCAAAGCTAACGCCCCTGAGAACAGGGAGAAGCCAAAGCCAAACAGGTTCACGATCACGAGCAAACCAAACAAACCCACGACAATCGATGGAAAAGAGGACAATACCTCAACGATCAAACGGATAAAATCGGTAATTTTCCCCGGTTTAGCGTATTCGCTCATATAGACCCCCGCGCCGATACCGAGCGGAATCGTGATGATCATGGTCAAGACCAAGAGGAACAAGGAATTAAACAATTGCGGGCCAATCCCGCCACCTGCCTTAATCGTTTCAGGAGGTGACGTGAGAAAATCGAAACTGATATGACCCAGCCCCCGGACTAAAATAAAGCCGAGTAACCCCGCCATAATCAAGACAATTAAGCCAGCTAAAGCGATAATAACAACTGTTGCGATTTTGTCGACGGTTTTGGCGCTCATCGTTTTGCTCTCCTTTCCAGCCAACGCACGATAAAGACGAATACAAACGTCATCAGCATCAAGATTAGTGCCAGCGTCCAGAGGACGTTATTCTGCGTCGTGCCCATGACCGTATTCCCCATGCTCAGCGTAATGACGCTGGTCAAGGTCGAGGTGGATTCAAAGAGCGAGCGCGGGATATGCGGCGCGTTCCCGATAACCATCTGCACCGCCAGGGCTTCCCCGAAAGCCCGAGCCATGCCGAGTACAACCCCGGTCAGCAAGGACGGTAAGGTCGTCGGCAATACGGTCCGTGACAAGGTTTGCCAGCGCGTAGCGCCAAGGGCGTAGGAACCTTCTTTCAAGCCGGGAGGCAGGGCAGACAGGGCGTCGGTGGCGATCGACGTGATCGTCGGCAATATCATGATCGACAGTACGGTCGCTCCCGCCAAGATCCCCAGACCTTGTCCCGGAAAAATATCCCTGTAAAAAGGTACGATGATACTAAGCCCCACAAAACCATACACGACCGAAGGTATCCCGGCCAGCAGCTCGATGACCGGCTGCAAATACTTCTTGCCGAACTTCGGCATAATTTCAACCATAAACAATGCTGCGCAAATGCCAAGCGGTGCTGCGATCAGCGCCGCCAGAATCGAAGTGCTGAACGAGCCCAAGATAAACGGCAGGGCGCCAAACATCGGCGGCTCCCCATCCGGCTTCCAGTTCGTGCTGCCGAAAATTTCACCTAGTGAGATTCCGTCTTGAACAAAAGTGCTTAACCCCTTGGTTGCTACGTAATAAACCATCGAGAAGATCGTAACCACCAGCAATACGATACAAAATGAAGCGTAAATTTTGCCGGTCCATTCCTCGACGATATGCGGTTGTATTTTTTTTCTTCCGCCGGACTGAGCCATGAAACCTCTCCCTTTAAGAACAGCACAGAAAGAGGCAGAACCGTCCGCCTCTTGCCGCACTGATATGATGTTATCGAATCTGCTGGTTATTTCTTCGTGATGTTGCCGTCAACATCGCGTTCCACTTGCATTTTGCTGATCGGAATATAGCCAAGCTCTACTACGTCGCCGTTGTCGCCTTGAACATCCGAGGAAACCATGTAGTCCAAGAAGGCTTTCACGACATCGTTTGGCTCGCCTTTCGTATACATGTGCTCATAAGCCCATACCGGATAAGTTCCGTTTGCTACGTTTTCTTCCGTTGCGTCCACGCCTTCGTACTTCACAGCTTTGACCGTATCGTCAAGGTAGGACAAGGCCAGATATCCGATCGCCCCCGGCGTTTCGCCAACCAGTTTCTTTACCGTACCGGAGGAATCTTCTTGGATCGAACCTTGCAGGTCCTCCGTTTTCGTACCCAACGCGTATTTCTCAAATGTGGCGCGAGTCCCGGAGCTCGACGGACGGTTTACGATTTGAATCGCTTGGTCCGGACCGCCAAGATCTTTCCAATTTGTGATTTTACCCGTGAAAATTTGGACCAGTTGGTCTTTTGTCAAATTGTCGACAGTGATGTCCGGGTTAACGACAGCTGCCATCGCGACGACAGCAACTTGGTGGTCAACCAGTTCACCAGCTTGAGCCGCATCCAGCTTCTCTTCTGCGAAGACGTCGGAGTTCCCGATGTCCGCTTGGCCTCCGGAAACCTGCGTCAACCCGGTGCCGCTTCCGCCGCCTTGAACTTGTATAGAAACATTCGGATTCTGATCCATGAATTTTTTCGAAACTTGGTCTACCAAAGGTTGTAAAGCCGAGGAACCTACAGCCAAGATCGACCCGGAAAGTTCCGATGTCGCTGCATTACCCCCGTTGCTCGCGGATGCTTCATCCGCAGTGCTTCCGTTGGTGCCGGCCGTGTTGTTTGGTGCCGCGTTGTTTTGACCGCATGCTGCCAGCGCGAAGCTCAGCACCAAAGTCAAAATCAATAACATACTCTTTTTCATTGTTTAGGTTTCCCCCTTAATTGATTTACAGTTTGATTATAGAAAGCGAAGATCAATGCTGTGTTCTCGTTTTGTAAACTTTGTGTAAAATAAGAGGGCACCTTAGTCTTTAGGTTTATTCTATGCAAAAAATAAAAAAACACTCCCGCGCCGGCCGGCGAAGAGTGCTTGAGAAGTGAACTATTCCGTGACCCCTGTATTTTTGGACAGCAGGCCTTTGAGTTCTTTCATAAACATGTTGATATCTTTAAATTGACGATAAACCGAAGCAAACCGTACATATGCAACCTCGTCCACCGGATAGAGCTGCTCCATCACCAATTCGCCGATTTGCCGGCTCTCTACCTCGGCGTTCGCCGAGTGGCGCAAGGAACGTTCCACTTCGGATACGATGGATTCCAGCTGTTCGACGGAAACCGGACGTTTCTCGCAGGCTCGAATCAGACCTCGCAGCATTTTCTCCCGGCTGAATTCCTCGCGGCTTCCATCCTTTTTGATCACAATCAACGGCACTTCTTCCACCATTTCAAACGTTGTAAACCGCCGGTTGCATTTCTCGCATTCACGCCGGCGGCGGATCGAACGGTTCTCGTTCGCCGGTCTCGAATCAAGCACTTTGGTGCCTAAATAGTCGCAATAAGGACATTTCAAACTAGAACACCTCCCCTCTAAATGACGTCATCACGGCCTGTCTCACCGGATGGCAATAAATTACTGCAAATTCATGTGATTGAAATTCCTAGTCCAGCACATAATACTGTTACCAACCACAAGGAGGTGAACAAATCATGGCCCAAAATAATAACTCTTCGAACAACCTGGTGGTTAGACAAGCATCCGGAGCTTTGGATCAAATGAAATATGAAATCGCTCAGGAGCTTGGCATCTCTTTCCCACAAGACGGATATGCTGGTAACCTGACTTCTTACGAAAACGGTTCGATCGGTGGTTTCATCACGAAACGTCTGGTGACCCTGGCTGAACAACAGCTGGCAGGTCAATTCAAATAACCGATCAACTGAAGAGAGCATTGGCTGGCGTAAGGTCGGTCAATGCTTTCTTTTGTTATAACCTTAGGCCCCCTTAAAAATCATCATATATCTTTAAATATTGTTTGTAATAGTGGGATACCCGCTGGACGTAATGCCGGGTCTCGCCAAAAGGAATATTTTGCACCGTCTCCAGTCGTCCGTCCCATCTCCCGCTCTTCAGCCAATTTTTCACATTGGTTGGTCCGGCATTATACGCTGCGATCATGGCGATGGTGTTACCGTCAAATTGCTGGGAGAGCGATCTCAGATACCAGGTGCCGATCTGGATATTCGTTTCCGTCTCGTTGCGGATGTCTTCCAGCGTTGTATTGGGCAACTTCGCTTTGGAAATCACCCACTCCGCCGTATCGGGCATGATCTGCATAATTCCGAGCGCGCCTTTCCGGGACTCCACGCCCGATTTGTAGTTCGTCTCCACCTTAATGATCGCTGCAACAATAAACGGATCCAGGCCGTTGTTCTTGGCATGCCGCCGGATTTCTTCTTTATAATAAATCGGGTAAAACAACGAAAGCCATGCCGAATTAAAAAAGATGAGGATGATGAAACCGATAAACAACAGAAGCAAGACTCTTTTTTTGCGAAGCCACCTCATCGTAGTCCCTGATCCCGCCAAAAGTCATCTATCTGCCGCTTCGTTTCCTCAAGTCCACCGCTGTTATCAATCAAAATATCCGCCCTCTCTTTCTTGATTTCGATATCCATCTGGGCGCTGATCCGCTGCTCGGCCGCCTCCTTCGATAACCCGTCCCTCAACATCAACCGGGTTAACTGTACCTCGCGGGGGACGTAGACAACCATAATTTGATCGTATAACGGATCAAGACCCGATTCATAAAGCAGCGGGATATCCGCCACCACCAATCTGTGAGGATCCGCTGCTTCCAGCTCTTCCATGCGCCGCTTCATTTCAGCGCGGATCGCCGGATGCGTTAGTGCCTCCAGCGCCTTACGCTCCTCCGGATTCGAGAAGACGATCTCGCCTAGCTTCTTGCGATTCAGCGTTCCATCGGGGTGCAGCACGCCCGGGCCAAATCGTTCGCTAACGGCGGCCAATACCGGATGGCCCGGCTCCATAATCTCCCTGGCGATCACATCCGCATCGATGATGGCGGCCCCACGCTCGGCCAACAATCGGGAAACCGTGCTTTTCCCGGTCGCAATGCCTCCGGTCAGTCCGATGTTCATAACCCTATCCACCTCACACTCATAACTTGGAGCCTCGTTCTATCTCGTTAGCCGTTGCTTGGCGCGTGCAGACCCGCTTGTCCGATAAGGCGGCTGACAATTCGGGCAAAAATGCGTGCCCCGCCCCCCTACAACGGTCTTCATCACCGGCTGTCCGCAGTTCAGACAAGGCTCACCTTGGCGGCCGTACATCCGCAAGGAATGTTGAAACATCCCCATTTCACCTTGCCCGTTCACGTACGATTTGATGGAGGAGCCACCAGCTTCTACCGCTTCGGTTAACGTCTCAACGATGGCGGTATGAAGCTGCTCCAGCTGCCTCTTGGTCAGCTTGTCCGCCGGATATTCCGGGTGGATGCCTGCCCGAAACAATGCTTCATCTACATATATATTCCCCAAGCCAACGATGTATTCCTGGTTCAGCAAGGCTGGCTTGATTTTCGTGGTTCGCCGGGAAATTTTATCCTGGAATGCTTGAAGGGTAAACGACTCCTCCAGCGGCTCCAATCCCAGCTTCACCAGCGGCTTGTTCGTAAACTCCTCCCCAGGAGCAAACAGATGCATCGTACCAAACTGGCGTACATCCTTGTAGCGGAGTTCCGTCCCGTCCGTAAACCGGAAAATGACATGGGTATGCTTCTCCACCTCTTCTCCGGGCTGATACAGCCCGTAACGCCCTTCCATCCGCAAATGGGAGACGAGCACCAGCCCATCCATGATAATCCGCAAAAATTTTCCGCGGCGGCCAATCTCTAAGATGGTATGGCCGGCAAGTTCGGCTTCAAACCGTCGGATATCATCCGGCCGTTGGATGATGCGCGGCAGAAACACATGAACACTTTGGATCGTCTTGCCCACGATCAATTGGGTTAAGGTCCGTCGGACCGTTTCCACCTCCGGCAATTCCGGCATATCCTCTCACCTCGATCTAAGTTGTTGTCATGCGCAGAGCTTACTTCGCTTCGTACCAATTTAATCCGCTGGATACTTCGGCTTTCAGCGGTACAGAGAGCTCCAACGCTTTCCCCATCGTCTCCGGAACCAGCTTGCTCATGAACTCCAGCTCCTCCGGCGGCACCTCAAACACCAATTCGTCATGCACCTGAAGCAGCATGCGGCTCTTTAATCCGTGCTTATGCAGTTCCTCATCCATGCGCACCATAGCCAGCTTGATGATATCCGCCGCTGTCCCCTGAATTGGCGTATTCATCGCCGTCCGTTCCGCGAAGGAACGCAGGTTGAAATTCGAGGCGTTGATCTCGGGCAGATAACGGCGGCGCTCCAGCAGCGTCTTAACATATCCGTCACGCTTAGCTGCCTTCACGATCTCATCCATGTAACGCCGAACCCCTTGGAAGGCATTAAAATATTGCTCAATAAAGCGAGCAGCCTCCTTCCGCGTGATGTTCAGGTTCTGGGACAGGCCGTAATCGCTGATCCCATAGACGATGCCAAAGTTGACCGCCTTCGCGGAACGTCGCATATTGGCGTCCACCTGATCCGGTCCTACGCCAAACACGTCCATGGCCGTCTTCGTGTGGATGTCCATATCGTGCAGGAACGCTTCCTGCAGCCCTGGATCCCCGGAAATATGCGCTAACACCCGAAGCTCGATTTGCGAGTAATCCGCGGACAGAATAAACCAGCCTTCCTCGGACGGCACAAACACCTTGCGGATTTTGCGGCCTTCCTCCAGCCGGATCGGGATATTCTGCAGGTTCGGATACTGGCTGCTCAAGCGTCCGGTAGCGGCAATCGTCTGCCGGAAATACGTATGCACTTTGCCCGTTTTCGGCGAAATCTCCTTCAGCAGCCCCTCGACATAGGTCGATTGCAGCTTGGCCAGCTGGCGGTATTCCAAAATAAACTGCACAATCTCATGGTAAGGCGCCAGCTTCTCCAGCACTTCCGCATCTGTGGAGTAGCCGGTTTTCGTCTTCTTGATGACCGGCAGGCCCAGCTTATCAAACAGAATTTCCCCTAACTGCTTCGTGGAATTGATATTAAACTCCTGGCCGGCGATCTCATAAATACGCGCAACCAGTTTATTGATTTGGGCTTCAAATTCCACGCCCAGCTCTTTCAAGGCTTCCTTGTTGACGGCAACGCCTTGCTTCTCCATGTCGGCCAAAATCCGAGATAACGGCATTTCCAGCTCATAAAATAACTTCTCCATCTCGTATTTCGCCAAATCCTCACGCTGCAAAGGCAGGATCCGCAGCAAAGCATCCGCCTTGCGAGCCAGATGACGGCTCAATACATCCGGCTCCGGCACTTTGAATTTCGCGCCTTTGCCATAAACTTCATCGTCTCCGGGAACCTGCGGCAGCTGGTATTTCGCGGCCAGCCCGCTGATCGTCTGGTCGCTCTCCGTCGGATCAAGCAAATAGGCCGCCAGTTGCACGTCGTGCTCGGCTCCGGCAAAAGCAACGCCATGCCAGAACAGCACCAAATCCGCCCGGTGCAGATCATACCCGCGCTTCGGCACCTGCTCGTCCGCCAGCCAAGCGCGCACTTCCGCCGCAGCCTCCGATTGCAGCACGTCAAACGACAGGAAGTAGTGGCGGCTGGCCGTAGACAGCACCATGCCCATCATTTCGGCCTGATGCGGGTTCTCCCCGTGGGACTCCACGATGATTCCTTCGATGTTTGGCAAATCGGCCGTAAGCTCCTTAAGGTTGTCCAAGTCCACCGTGGTCACCTGGATGTCAACCTGCTCCGCGCGAGCCGCTTCGCCGGTTGCATTCTCGCCGCCGGCAAAGGACATCCGCTCCAGCAGCGACTTAAACTCCAGCTTGCGCAGCATCGGGACCGCGGTTTCCTCCGGAATGCCGTCAAACTTCATCTCCTCCCAGGACCGTTCAATAGGAACCTCGCGGAAGATGGTTGCCAGCTGCTTGCTCATGCGGGCGTCCTCTGCGTGGTTGACCAGATTTTCCTTCATTTTGCCCTTCAATTCGTCGGTATGGGCCAACACTTCCTCAACGGAACCGTATTGATGCAACAATTTCAGGGCTGTCTTCTCTCCGATTCCCGGCACTCCCGGAATATTGTCGGACGTATCGCCCATCAGGCCCTTCAAATCGATGATTTGCAGCGGCTTCAACCCATATTTCTCTTCGATTTGCTGCGGGCCGTAAGGCTCGACTTCACTGACACCCTTGCGCGTTAGCGCCACTTTAACCCGATCGCTGACGACCTGTAGCATATCCTTATCGCCGGTCACGACCAGCACTTCATGACCGGCCTCTTCCGCCCGTTTGCTCAAGGTGCCGATAATGTCGTCCGCTTCGTACCCGGACAGTTCAAACCAGGCGATACCAAAGCTCTCCAGCAGCTCGCGCATCAGCGGAAATTGCTCGGACAGCTCCGGCGGCGTTTTGTCGCGTCCTCCTTTATACTCCTGATAGCCTTCATGCCGGAACGTCACTTTGCCCGCATCAAAGGCAACCAGCATATGGGTAGGGCGCTCCTCTTGGATCAGGCGCAGCAGCATATTGGTGAAACCGTAAACGGCATTCGTATGCAACCCGCTGGAGTTCGTGAGCGGCGGCATCGCAAAAAATGCCCGGTAAATGATGCTGTTCCCATCTATAAGAATCAATTTTTCCATACGACACCTCGTCCACAGTATTCTACCTTATCTTATGATAACACAGGGGCCATCCCGATAACACCAAAGCCGTCCTTGGAAAAGAAAAACCGGTCGCAGCCTGCGTAATTTCGCCAGCTGCGACCGGTTGGACGCACGAAAAACTTCATTTCAAAGTTATTGGTTCAGGTCAGGACGATGCCCGGTCACCAGGTAAACGGCGCTTTCCCCGATATTGGTTGCATGGTCGGCGATTCGCTCGATGTATCGGCCCACCAGCGTCAGCAGCATCGCCTGCTGGAGGGATTCCGGGTTTTCGATCATAAACCCGTACAACTCTTGAATCATCTGGCTGTACAGGTGATCTACCTCGTCGTCATCCTTGGCCATTTTGTAAGCCAGATCGGTATTCTCATCCAAATACGATTGCAGCGATTCCCGCACCATCAGTATGACTAGCTCGGACATCTTCGGGATATCGATGAGCGGCTTGATTAACTGCTGGCCTTCCAGCCGCAGGGTGACCTTCGCGATATCGATCGCCAAGTCTCCCATCCGCTCCAAATCGCTGGAAATTTTAAACGCCACGATAATCCGCCGCAGGTCCTTGGCCACCGGCTGCTGAGTCACGATCAGGCGCGAGCCGAGGTCCATCACTTGCTCTTCCATCCGGTTCAGCTCGACATCGCGTTCAATGATGGTTTTCGCTTTGGCCGAGTCCAGGGCCTGCAGGGCGCTGATCGCCCCCGTCAAGGCATCCTCCACATGCTCGCCCATTTTTCTCAGCAGCTGCCGTAAATCCTCCAGATTCTGATCAAATTCCTTTCTTTGAATCATCTTGCTGCAGCCTCCTTGTTATCCGAAACGACCGGAAATGTAATCTTCAGTGCGTGGATCCTGCGGCGTGGAGAAGAGCTTCTGCGTATCGTCCGCCTCCACAATTTCTCCGTTCAGGAAAAAGACCGTCTTACCCGAGATGCGCGCCGCCTGATGCATGTTATGGGTGACCATAACGATCGTATAGCTATCTTTTAATTGCTGCACCAGCTCTTCAATTTTGAGGGTAGAGATCGGGTCCAGCGCTGAAGTGGCTTCATCCATTAGCAAAATATCCGGCTGCACAGCGATCGCCCGGGCGATGCAAAGCCGCTGCTGCTGTCCGCCGGACAGGCTCAGGGCCGACCGATTCAGGAAATCCTTCACCTCGTCCCACAACACGGCCTGGCGAAGGCTTCGTTCCACGATCTCGTCCAGCTCCGCTTTATTCTTGATGCCGTGTAACCGCGGGCCATAAGCCACATTGTCATAAATCGATTTCGGAAAAGGATTCGGCTGCTGAAACACCATCCCCACCCGTTTGCGCAAAGCCTCCACTTCAACATCGTCGCCGTAAATGTCGGTGTCGGCAATTTGGACAACCCCTTCGATCCGCGTGCCCGGAATCATATCGTTCATCCGGTTCAATGTGCGGAGAAGCGTCGATTTGCCGCAGCCGGAGGGGCCGATGAAAGCGGTAATTGCTTTTTCCGGAATATCCAGAGAAACGTCTTTTAACGCATGGAATCGGTCATAATATAAGTTTAATTTTTGAATCCGGATGATAGGTTTCATTGCAGTTCTCCTTCACCAAAATACGTCTAAGCCACCGGCCGCAGCCTCTAAGCCGTTACGGGCCGGGGAATGCCAAGCAAGCTTGAAGCACGGTACCCGCCTTCCCGCGAGCCCGTGCCAATTCTACATCGATTTAGCTAGTATACGCATATTCGCGAATTGTCTCATGTCAAACAATTGTATTCTATCGCACTTATGTAAAAGCACATGAGCTACATTGTAAACGTGGTGTAAAATTTTACGAAAGTGATGTTAAATGTTGTAACTCCCAGAGCACGGTTCTCGTTCGCTCGGCCGCCGTTTCCGATGAGCGGAACATCTCCTGGCTGCGCTGCTCTGCCGCCCGGGCGGACTCCACCAGCGCTTGGAACGTCCCGTCCGCGTTACCGACCCGTTCGTGGCTTTCCGCCATCTCCTCCGCTGTTGAGGAGACGGTGGCTGCCGTTTGCTGAATCAAGTGATTCACCACCCCTAACGTGTCGCCAATTTCCTCCGAGAATCGCTTGGTCTGCAGTGCAAGCTTACGAACCTCGGAGGCGACGACCGCAAACCCGCGCCCGTGCTCGCCGGCATGTGCCGCTTCGATTGAGGCGTTCATCGCCAGCATGCCGCTTTGGTCCGCGAGACTGCGGATATGATCCGCAACCGATGAGATCTGCTGCATCTGCTCCAGCAGCTTGGCCATTTGCTTCTCTTGGGAACGGGCCATCTCGAGCACGCGGGTAAACGACGCCTTCACGGCCTCCAGCTCTTGCCGCCCCTCCAACGATAAATCATTCATCCGCTCGGTCTCCTGCAAGCTTCGTTTTGCCGATTCCGCCACCGCTGCAATCGACTGCTCGATCTCTACGACCCGGTCGCGGCTGTCACGCACCGCCGCCTGCCTCGCTTCATCCGCCTCCCGCTGCAGCTCCCGGGACATCTGCATCAGATCCTGAATCGTCAGGATTCCGTAATATTTCCCTTGATCGGTTAAGATCAGACCATCGTAGAAGGAGGTTCCCTCCCTTCCCAACGCCAGATCCAGCAGTTCACCAGCAGGCGTATCACCTTCGCAAATCAAAGGTTGCTGCTCGGCAAACTGAAACGATGCGACTTCATAAAATAGATCAGCGGCAAACCGCCCCGCCAAGTGGCGGAAAAACCGATCCCGCATCAGCAGCCCCAACGATTTGTGATCCTCATCACAAATCACGATGCACGGAAGCTCAGGCTGCCTTTGAAACTCCCCCATCACCTGGCGACAGGGAACCTCCGGGCCAATAACCGGAACCTTGCGACAGAAGGAACGGGCTTCAACCGTTGTTAGCCCCCTACTTCCTGCACCTGCCCGCCCTCCATTCGAGCGATCCTCTTGCCTCACCAACACCGCACGGTGAATCTCGCCTACTTCGCTGCTTGCTGTCCCGCTCCCTGTCTCTTGATCTGTCGAGCTTTCCAGCAGTGCTATGGCCTGTTTTCCCAACCTGCTTCACTCCCCCATATGTAAACGCTGCGTTCGATCTAATCATAGAGGGATAATGTTAAGCTTATGTTCCCAGGATGTTAGCCCTATGTAAAAAAGAACGTCCACCATAAAAGTTACATGATGGACGCTTGCTTCTTATTCACAACCAGTTTATAGCCAACACCGCGAATGGAATCGATATGCACGGACTGCGGATCCAGCTCAAGCTTCTTGCGCAGCGAACTGACGTGCACATCCACCGTCCGCTGTCCTCCGATATAGTCAAATCCCCACACGGCGTTCATCAGATCGTCTCGGGTCATCACCACGCCGGGCTTGCGAGCCAAGTACAGCAGCACCTCAAACTCCTTAGGTCTCAGCGTGATTGGTTCCCCGTTTAACGTGACCTCGTATTTCTCGGGGTAAATCGTCAAGGCGCCCAGCACGATTTGTGAATTATCCTGCTCAGCCGGCTTCTCGCGTTCTTCCTTGCCGGTGGAACGGCGGAGAACGGCGGCAACACGAGCCAACAGCTCCGCAACGCCAAACGGCTTCGTGATATAATCGTCAGCACCGGATTTCAAGCCCTGGACGACCTCTTCCTCCGCATTTTTGGCGGTCAGGATAATCACCGGCGTCTTCACACCCTCGCTGCGCAGCTTCGACATGATCTCAAAACCGTTCATGCCCGGCAACATCAAATCCAGCAAGATCAAATCAAAATCCTGCCGCAGTGCGGTTTCATAACCGATTTGCCCGTGATCCTCTACGATAACTTCATAGCCTTCGTTCGTCAGGTTGTAAGACAAAAGCCGGGATAACGTCGGTTCATCTTCGATAACCAATAGACGTTGAGTCATAGTACCCTCCATTTGTTTGCGGTACAAGTTCATCTCTGAACCAATATCACTTTAATGACAAGCCCAGCATATCACGGCAATGTTAACGTAGTGTAAAGTTAAACAAAAAACGGTTTACATTTTATTTTTATGATCCCCGGACCGATCCTAATCATCCAGGGAATGCATCAGGGGCAGTTCCAGAATAAACGTTGTTCCTTCGCCAACCTTGCTCTCCACGCGGATCGTGCCGCGGTGCAGATCCACGAGGTGCTTGACGATGGACAGGCCAAGTCCTGTCCCACCTGAGCTGCGGGATCTGGCTTTATCTACCCGATAGAACCGTTCAAAAATTCGCGGTAGATCCTTTTTAGGGATGCCGATACCCGTATCGCTAACGAGAATACGCACCTTCTCCTCGTCCCCGCCTTCGCCTATGATGCTTGCGGAAACGCGCACTTTCCCGCCTTCCAAGGAATAGCTGATCGCATTGGACAGCAAATTCATAAAGATTTGCCGCAGCCGATCCTCGTCCGCTTCGATAAATAAATGCTCGGGCACGTCATGCGACATCGAGATCGACTTCTTCTCCGCAGCCGGGAGAAGCACTTCATAAAGACTGTCAAACAGCTCGCTTAACTGCACGGGCGCGTACTCCAGCGGCACCCGCTTCGATTCGATTTTGGACAGCTCAAGCAGGTCGCCAATCAGCCGGTTCAACCGGTCGCCTTCATCATAGATGATCTGCAGGAAGGAACGGGTGGTCTCCTCGTCCTTCACCCCGCCGGCGAGCAGCGTTTCGGCAAAGCCTTTGACCGCGGCAATGGGCGTCTTTAATTCGTGGGATACGTTGGCCACGAATTCGCTGCGCATCCGTTCCAGCTTGCGGATTTCGGTGACATCCTGCACCAGGAACAACATGCCGCGATAGTTGCCGTTATCCTCAAACATCGGCACCCCGTCGAAATGCAATATTTTCTCCTCGGGATCGTAGACGTTGCGTTCTTCCTGTACCGCTTCTTTCCGGGCGATGCCTTCCTCCATAAATTTAACGAATTCGTAATTTCGCTTGAGCTCCTGATACGGTTTGCCTAACACCAGCTCGCCCTTGGTATGGAGGATGCGTTCCGCTTTCCGGTTAATCAAGGCGATATGCTCGGTGGCATCTACCATAAGAATACCGCCGGTCATATTTGCGAGGACGCTTTGCATCAAATCCTCGTTATCCCGGATCCGCTTGAGCTGCTGCTGCAAGCTGTCCGCCATTCCGTTTATTGCCATGCCCAGTTGACCGATTTCGTCCTTACGGGCCAGCTTGACTCTCGCGTCGTAATCAAATCGAGAGATACGGTGGGCTACGCGAGTAATTTGTTCCAGCGGCTTCGTTAACCCCGCCGCCACCCGGTAACTCACCAGCCCCGCGATGAGGAATAGAACAAGCAACGCGCCAAACAGCCACATCCAGGCTTGGGCTAGCCCCTCCTCCACGTCAGCCAAACTCATCGAAAGACGGATATAGCCGTCAAATTCGCCGGCGGTCACGCGCTGGGCGACGTACAGCATATTTTCGCCGATCGTTTCGCTGTACCGGATCGCACTCCCGACGTTCCCGCCCGCTGCAGATTCAATCTCCTGACGATGGGCATGGTTATCCATATGCTCAGGATTGGATTCCGAATCGCCAACAACGTTCCCGTCCAGGGTAATGAACGTGACTCGGGAACCGGTCAGCTCCTCGAATTGCTTCGCTTGACGTTCGTAGTAGGCCTGGGCCTCGGGATTCCCTTGGGCGGAAACGAAATCCACGGTAGCTTCCAGCAAGTTAATTTCCCGGGCCATATTGTCCTCCAACGCCCGAATATGCATATTCTTAAACATCTGGGCCATCGCCAGGCCGGCAGCCAGCATGGAGATGCCCAGCAAAATCATCAGGATGAGGGTTAGGCGCGAGCGAAAGGTTTTCATGTTTATTTAAACACCGGATCCTTAAATGCGGCGAGCTTCGCCAACGAATCTTTCTCCACGCCTTCATGCAGGCTGTCCCCGTGCGAATCCATCGTTACGATCGCCGCAAAACCTTCGACCTCGAGATGCCACATCGCTTCCGGAACGCCAAATTCCAAGAAATCAACGCCGTTGACTTTCTTGATACATTCCGCATAGTACTGCGCTGCCCCGCCAATCGCATTCAAATACACGCCGCCATGCTCTTTCAAGGCAGCTAGCGTCTTCGGCCCCATGCCGCCCTTGCCGATCACGGCGCGGATGCCAAATTTCTTCATGATATCCCCTTGATACGGTTCTTCGCGGATGCTGGTTGTTGGTCCGGCCGCCTTCACGTGCCAACCTTCCTCGTCTTTCAGCATGACCGGTCCGCAGTGGTAAATGACCGCACCGTTCAAATCCAACGGGGCGTCGTGATCCATTAAATATTTGTGCAGAGCATCCCGTCCAGTGTGCATTTCCCCGTTGATGATCACCACATCGCCCACCCGCAGGCTGCGGATTTGCTCTTCCGTCACTGGGGTTTGCAGCACAACTTCTCTGCTGGCTGGCGCTGGAGTCCCTTCGGCAGCTGCTCCTGTTGCAACCGATTCAAGCTCGCCGTCCACCGGCACCTCGCTGCCGCGTTCATAAAGCCATTCACGGATCGCCCCGGTTGCCGGATCGATCTCCACGCCCTGACGGCGGAACGCCCAGCAGTTATAAGCAACGGAGACAAAGAAACTTGCCGGAAGCCGGTTAATCGCCCCGATTTTGCAGCCTAAGAGAGTGACTTCCCCGCCAAAGCCCATCGTTCCGATACCCAACTGGTTGGCGGTTTCCATAATATATTTTTCAAGTCGGTCCAAATCCGGATTTGGGTTCACGTCATCCAGCGGGCGGAACAGTTGCTGTTTAGCCAGCTCGTATCCCGTCGTACGGTCGCCGCCGATGCCCACGCCAAGAAATCCTGCGCTGCAGCCTTGCCCCTGCGCTTGGTACACGGCATGCAGGATACATTTACGGATGCCGTCGAGGTCCCGTCCGGCACGGCCCAGCCCCTCCAGCTCGGTTGGAAGGCTGTACTGGATATTTTTATTTTCGCACCCGCCGCCTTTTAAGATCAGCCGGATGTCGATCGAGTCCTGCTCCCATTGCTCGAAATGAATGACTGGCGTCCCTGGGCCTAAATTGTCTCCGCTGTTCGCTCCTGTGAGCGAATCTACCGAATTGGAACGCAGCTTGCCTTCTTCCGTGGCGCGCTTCACCGCGGCGTGAATCGCCTTTTTCATTTCAATTTGATTCGCCCCTACCGGCGTGTGTATCATAAACGTGAGCATCCCGGTATCCTGGCAGATCGGTGAAACCTGCTCCTCCGCCATCCGAATGTTCTGCGCGATGGTCGACATGGCCAAACCGGCCCGTGTCGCCCGGTTTTCCAAGGCACGGCCCCGATTCACTGCACGCCGAACGTCGCCCGGCAATTTCGTTGAAGCTTCCACAATCAATTCGTATACGCTTTCTTCAAACTGGTGCATGATCCAAGATTCCCCTCTCCCTGCCATCTTGTTTGACCCTTTGGCGCGTAATATCCTTCATCACATGGTGTCGTTAACCTATCGCATTCTTCAGATTAATAATAACATAAGAACTCGTTTCGGTTGACGATTTCTGTCCAAAATCAGCTCCGAAATGAGTGAGAATTATCACTGAAGAATTCCTTTGAAAGGCTGAATCGGCGAAAAATACGGAAAGAACCCTCAAGCTTGTTCGGTACTGTGCCGAATCTCTTGAGGGTTCGATTGCATGGGTTGATCCAATCTCAGAATCTCAGCCCGAAGGCTAGCCGTTTACAATCTCACCGCCGTTGATATGCAACACCTGGCCGCTCATATACGAGGAGTCGTCCGAAGCCAAGAATACGTAAGCCGGAGCCAGCTCCTCCGGTTGACCGGGACGTTGCATCGGCGTTGTTCCTCCGAACTCGGATACCTGCTTCTCATCAAAGGTAGACGGGATGAGAGGCGTCCAAATCGGTCCAGGGGCAACGGCATTCACCCGGATGCCTTTGCTCCCAACGACGTTCATCGATAACGCCCGCGTGAAGCTGACAATCGCCCCTTTGGTGGCGGAATAGTCAATGAGCTGCGGGTTGCCTTTATAAGCCGTTACCGATGCGGTATTAATAATCGAGCTGCCCTTGCGTAAATGCGGCATCGCTGCCTTGGTCAAATAAAACATGGAGAAGATGTTCGTCCGGAATGTCTTCTCCAGCTGCGCCGACGTAATGGCTGTAATGTCCGGCTGCGGATGCTGCTCAGCAGCATTGTTCACCAGGATGTCCAAGCGCCCGAGCTCCTGTACCGTCTGTTGTACAGCCTTCTCGGCAAACGCTTCGTCGCCGATGTCACCGGCGATCAACAGGCATCTGCGCCCTTCCTGTTCGACTTCCTGCCGAGTCACGTTCGCGTCCTCGTGCTCATTTAAGTAGACGATGGCCACATCGGCACCCTCTTTGGCGTAAGCTACGGCCACAGCCCGGCCAATGCCGCTGTCGCCTCCGGTGATCAGCGCTACTTTGCCCGTCAGCTTGCCGGCAGCCTTGTAATTCCCCTCATAAACCGGGCGCGGGTGCATCTCGGCTTCGATGCCGGGCTGATGATTTTGATGCTGAGGCGGCAAGGTTTGCTTCGCTTGTCCGTTACCTGCCATTGCTGCATCCTCCTTTACGGTAATTGGTGAAATAGGTACGAACGTACCTGTCCACTCACTCACCTCTTAGGATAGCCTGACAGCCCCAGCTTATCCGTCTACGATTTCCAATGGATCCCGAATCGCTTAAACAACCACTCTGCATCGCGCTTCCGCAGGGAGGCAAATTTCTCCTTCCGAGCCAAAGCCCGTTGGCTGAGCTGGTCCGCTTCCAGCAGCTCTCCGCCAAACGCTTGACTCACCTGTTCCCGGCAAACCGAGATCAGTTCATCCCCAAAATGTAAATTAGCAAGGGTCATTAGATCCACACCCCACATTTCCCGGCTATTGTCATAGGGGAAATTCTGACGGAACACCTGCATTAACGTCACATCCGGGACGATGCGACAGGTTCCACCCTGCAGCCAAAGCCTCAAGGAAAATTCAGCCGTCTCCACATCTTTGCCGAAAAAGCCGTCCACCATCCCCTCCATCTCCCGAAACGTATCATGCCGGACCGCAAAGCATTCCCAGGACAACCACGGGATGTCCAGATTCTGACCTGCACTCTGGATCGGGTAGCGGCGCAACAAGCCAATCATCCCTCCGACGTCCTTACCGGCCGGGGCAGTAGAGCGTTCACTCTTCTCAAACGCAGGTGACACGGCATCGGCTTGTCCCTGCATCAGCGGCTCCAGCAGCCGCTCCATCCATCCGTCATCATAATATAAATGAGAGCCGCTGAAGATCAGGTAATCCCCTCTCGCATGCGCTGCGCCGAGATTGCGCGCCGATGTTCCGGGCTCTCCCTTGATCCGTTGAATCGGCCGATCGAACCGGTAATTCATCAAAAAATCACAGCACCCGTCAATCGAACCTTCATCAACGATAATCACTTCATAAGGCAAGGTCGTATGCGACACTTTCAAAGATTCCATCGTCGTGTACAAATCGATTCCGTTATTCTTGACAGCGATAATAATTGAAACTGAAGTTGATGAGGAAGACATACATGATCTCCTTATATTTAGTTAGAATAAATAATAGGATATAATTTAAAAAATCCTGTAATTCCATAATAACCCAATTCGTACTTGCAGTAAATACAAACAAAACCTGTAGTTTATTATCTTTCCATCAGGTTCTAACTTAAGGTAAATACAGGAGGGGTAATATGGATTACGAGGCATTGGGGAAAAGGCTGCGTCAAGAACGGCATAAAATGCACTTGACCCAGGAAAAACTCGCCGAACGCATTGAAGTTTCGGACGCATACATAGGACAAATCGAACGGGGAGAACGCAGTTTGTCCCTGGAAACGCTGGTGAAATTGGCGAATCAATTGGGCGTTACCGTTGATTATTTGCTCCACGATTCGATTGAGATCAGTGACGACCATTTCTTGGATCAGATCCAACAGATCGTCATGAACCGTTCTACGAAAGAGAAACAACTGGCGCTCGATATTTTAAAATTAATGTTCACCCATTTGGACGAGTTAAAAAAAGCGAATCAAAGTCCTTCCTAACCAAGCGCCAACGCGGCTTAAAGCTGCGTTCAGCAAAAAGACCTGCCGGTAAATCTACCGGCAGGTCTTTGAACTTTTCGATTAAATAATGGTGCTGAACACCATAAAGAACGAAATAAGCAATACCGTCACGGAGAGCAGAGCGCTTAATGTACGCAGCTTCCCTTCCTCCGCCGTCACGGTTTGATTCTTACGAATTCCTTCCAGCGCCAAGCGCAGCGGCTTGGCCATAATTCCGCTAAACGCGCCGATCGCCAGGTACAAGATGACGATCACAATCATCCACGCGACGGAGTAAGTGCCTTGTCCAATCAAATAACCGCCCGTCAACAATTGGATGATCAGCCCGATTTGCGCGTACCGGTTCAGGGAGATCACTGCCGATACCGTCCCTTCCTGAGCCGCCAGCGACAATTTGCCGATTCGGCCGAGCACAAACGGCAGAACCAGATAGAAGCCAAGCGCCAATGCGCCGACAATATGTAGGAATAACATGACTTGGTACATGACCTAACCGTCCTTTCGTGTCAATTACATTTATTATAATCTATTTTATTTATGGATGGAAACAAAGGATGGAAACCAAAGAAATCGCTGAAGGACAAGGCAAAAAAAGCCCTCCCTGCCAAACGCTAGGGAGGGTCTACATCAACGGAGATTGCCCTGCTAAAGCTTAAAATGAACGATTACATGTTTTTGATGACATGATCAGCAAACTCGGAGCATTTCACTTCCGTTGCTCCGTCCATCAAGCGGGCAAAGTCGTAGGTCACCGTTTTGTTATTAATCGAAATTTCCAAGCCTTTATAGATCAGATCCGCCGCTTCTTGCCAGCCCAGATGCTCCAGCATCATGACGCCCGACAGAATCACAGAGCCCGGGTTCACCACGTCGAGATCCGCATACTTCGGAGCTGTACCATGCGTTGCTTCGAAGATCGCATGTCCGGTGACGTAGTTGATGTTAGCGCCTGGCGCGATACCGATGCCGCCTACTTGCGCTGCCAAGGCGTCGGACAAGTAGTCGCCATTCAGGTTCAACGTAGCGATGACGTCAAAATCCGTCGGCCGCGTCAATACTTGTTGAAGCGCAATATCGGCAATTGCATCTTTCACGATGATTTTGCCTTCGGCTTCTGCCGCTTTCTGCGCTTGGTTCGCTGCATCCACACCGGACTGTTCCTTAATCCGGTCGTATTCGGCCCAAGTAAACACTTTATCGCCGAATTCGGCTTCCGCCACTTCATAACCCCAATTCTTAAACGCGCCTTCCGTAAACTTCATGATGTTGCCTTTATGCACCAGCGTAACGCTCTTACGGCCATGCTTGATCGCATATTCAACCGCTGCGCGAACAAGACGCTTCGACCCTTCTTCCGAAACCGGCTTGATACCGATACCGGACGTTTCCGGGAAGCGGATTTTCTTCACGCCCATTTCGTTTTGCAGGAAGGCCAGCACTTTCTTAACTTCCTCGGAGCCTTCTTTATACTCGATGCCGGCATAGATATCCTCCGTGTTCTCGCGGAAAATCACCATGTCCACGAGCTCAGGATGCTTCACCGGAGAAGGCACGCCTTGGAAATAACGGACCGGACGAAGGCAGACGTACAAGTCCAGCTCCTGACGGAGCGCCACGTTCAGCGAGCGGATGCCGCCGCCGATTGGCGTAGTCAACGGTCCTTTAATGGCCACAATATATTCACGGATCGCCGTCAGCGTATCCGCTGGCAGCCACTCCCCGTATGTATTGAAGGCCTTTTCGCCGGCGAACACTTCATACCACGCGATTTTCTTCTCACCGCCGTAGGCTTTCTCCACGGCGGCGTCGAGTACGCGTTTCGAAGCTTTCCAAATATCACGGCCAGTCCCGTCGCCCTCAATAAACGGAATGATCGGGTTGTTAGGCACCTGGAGCTTCCCATTCTGAATCGTAATTTTCTCGCCTTCAGTAGGAAGATCAAACTTTTCGAGTTTCAACATTTTTACGTTTTCCTCCTTCAAGTCTGTTTGCTGCATCTCACGGTCTCCATTTTACCACAATGTTCCTTGGAGCTCCCGTATTGCTGTTTATCTTAATTCGATAGGAACGTATTTCTGATTGGTAGCACCGGTATATTCCGCACGAGGACGGATCAAGCGGTTATCTTCCAACTGCTCCAGAATATGAGCTGTCCAACCGGACAAGCGGCTGATGGCAAAAATCGGCGTAAACAGGTCACGCGGAATGCCCAGCATCGTATATACGGAAGCGGAATAGAAGTCAACGTTCGGCTTCAGCCCTTTTTGCGCGGTGACCAGCTGTTCCACTTTGACGGACATATCGTACAACGTGGTATCGCCCTTCAGAATGCTCAGCTGACGGGACATATTTTGCAGGTGTTTTGCGCGCGGATCGCCGTTTTTGTATACCCGGTGGCCAAAGCCCATAATTTTCTCCTTATTGGCCAGCTTCTTCTGAATATACGGCTCTACTTGATCGAGCGTCCCGATCTCGGCCAGCATATTCATCACCGCTTCATTGGCGCCGCCGTGCAGCGGTCCCTTCAAGGTGCCAATCGCGGAGGTCACTCCGGAGTAAATATCAGACAGCGTTGCAATCGTTACCCGTGCAGAGAACGTCGAAGCGTTCAACTCGTGGTCGGCATGCAGCACCAGCGCTTGATCCAAAGCGCGAACGGCAATCGGATCCGGTTCCTCGCCGGTCAGCATGTACAAGAAGTTGTGTGCGATCGATACGTTCTTCAGCGGAGCGACAGGCTCCTTACCTTCCCGGATCCGGGCAAACGCGGCAATCAGGGTCGGTATTTGGGTTTGCAGCTTAATCGCCTTTAATTGGTTGCTTTCGCGGGAGTTGTCATTGGCGTTCTCATCATACAAAGCAAGAGCCGATACGGCAGTACGAAGCACTGCCATCGTGTTAGCAGTCTGCGGATACAGCTTCATCTGTTCTAGCACCGCTTCAGGAACTTCGGCGTAATCGCTGAATTGCTGCTGCAGGCGGTCCAATTCGGCTCGATTAGGCAATTTGCCGTACCACAACAAATAAGCTGTTTCTTCAAAACTCGCACGTTCCGCCAATTCGTCGATATTGATACCACGATAAGCGAGAACGCCATCATGAATGGAGCTGATCGAAGAGGTTGCCGCAACAATGCCTTCCAGGCCTTTCGTAGCTGTCATGATTCATCTCTCCTTTGTTAACATTTTGTGAGCAAACAAGCCCATGAAACACTCTCAAAATTGAAAGTTTTAAATTTTCGAAGTTAACCAATAACGGGCCTATAATTGCAAAAATAGAGCTCCACCGCTTACTTCTTCATCATACTGGATTTCCGAAAACATGGGAACCGCTTCAGCACCGCCGGGTACATTAAATGATTTTATCACAACAATAAAGAAATTTTGTAAACGATTGCAGTTGTGCAATGAATTATATCACAACTTCCAAAAAATGTGCACTGCGGAATATTCGAGGTGGACAAATCATAGAGTTGAACTAGGACAGGTTTCTGGGAAAAAGGGGAGATGCCACTTGGATCACGTGATCGTCAAGCGCGTGCTGCGCGGCAGCTGGATATGCATTGTCCTCATCGTCTCCGTCCTGGCGATCTACTGGCTCCTCCCGCTCGGTTATCCATTTCTTATCGCCTGGCTGATCGCCTACGCGATGAATCCGTTGGTCCTGTGGTTCCAAAGACACTTGCAAGTGCCTAAATGGCTGGCCGTGACGCTTTCATTGTTCATTTATGTAGGCAGTGCAGGAATCATTGTGTCAGCGGCCTTAACGCGGCTGGTCAAAGAGCTCATTCATTTCGCCGAATCCTTTGATCACCGGATCGCCGAGTGGAGGAATCTGCTCATCTCATGGACGCAAAGCGAAGGCATTCAGTCGATCATTACCGAAATCAACCGGTTTATTGCGGATAACCCTGGCTATGAAAATACGATCCACAAAAACATCGACAATACCGCTGAAAGGTTCGGATCGTTTGTATCCCGTCTTATCAATCACGTCTTGGAAACGATCGTCAACCTGCTCTCCTCGCTCCCGAATTTAGGGGTGATCCTCGGGGTGATCCTGCTGGCCACCTTTTTTATCAGCAATCATTGGGAGCGGGATATGCGATTTCTGGCCGCCTCGGTCCCTGCGCCGTTCCGCAAAACCGTAGGCGCCATCTGGCGCGACCTCCAGCGGGCGTTATCGGGTTATCTGCGCGCGCAATTTATCATGATCTCGATCACCGCGTTTATCGTTCTCATCGGCTTGCTCATCCTCGGCGTCGATTCCGCCTTCACCTACGCCCTGCTGATCGGCCTTGTCGACCTGTTGCCCTATCTCGGTGTCGGTACAGTGATGATTCCTTGGCTCATCTACGCCTTTGCCACCGGTCACGACACGCTGGGGATTGGACTGGCCGTCTTGTACGGCGTCATCCTGCTGGCCCGTCAGCTCATTGAACCAAAGGTCCTAGCCAGCAGCGTAGGACTTGATCCCCTGCCCACGCTGATCGCCATGTTTGTTGGGCTCAAGCTGTTTGGCGTATTGGGACTGATCATCGGTCCGGTGACGCTGGTCATCCTGGGTGCTGCCGTCCGTGCAGGTGTTGTCCGGGATTTGCGGAACTATATTTTGCATGGTCGATTGAGATAGAATTAGCTTCACGCTTGAAAAAAAAAGGCATCCCGTCCCTCCGAGACGAGATGCCTTTCTTGACTTGTTTAGGGGCTGCCTGCCACCAGAGTTAACGGCGGAAATACGTAATCGTTCCGTCCTTGATCTTCTTGCTGACCCATTTCATCAGCGGGATCCGATAGAGAATACGCGTCAGCGGAAACACCATCGTAAACCCAATGATATCGGTAATGAAGCCAGGGATCAGCAGCAGAATCCCGCCGGCAAATACGCATAAGCCATCTAGGACCATTCGTCCCGGAAGTTGGCCGCCGCTCATCTGAGCTCGGGCATCCGCGAGCACCTTACGTCCTTCAAATTGCATCATCAACCCGCCGATGACCGAAGTCGCCAGCGTCAAAAATATCGTCTTCCCAACGCCCAGCTTCTCTCCGACGTACATATACCCCCAAAACTCAACAATCGGAATCAACACGATGAGAGCGGCTATCCATTTACGCATATCAGGACTCCTTTATCACATTCCTGTACTTGTATTTTACCGCCTCCGCGTCACATAATCAAAATTTTACGGTTTTCGGGCTTCCTCCAACGCCGCGTACCATTCCGGGAACACCTTCTTGAACTGCACCGGTTTGAAATCCTCGCGGCGAACGACATAATGCGAAGAAGAACCCTCGACGCACAACGTGCCTTCCCCGTTATACACCTCATATCCGTAGGCCGTTTTGACCCCGTTGTTCTCAATGACCCGGGTCTTAAGCAGGACGGTATCCCCGTACCGGATCCCGCGTTTATATTCTACTTTCATTTCGTGAACGGGCGAGATATACCCCGCCTGCTCCATATCGAAATAATCGAAGCCGAGATTCCGGCTCAGATGCAGCCTCCCCTGCTCGAACCACTCGATATAACGGGCATGGTAAATGATCCCCATCATGTCAAACTCCGAATATTTCGGCTCAATAGACAGTTCGCATACGTACACGATTCTCCGCTCCTTTCTGATTTGCCTGATGCTGCCGCAGGTACAGTTCCCGTTCGGCGGCAAAAAAAGCAATGGTCCCTCAGCGGGCCCCATTGCTTTCTTTGTGACTTGAAGTCGATGTATATAAACCTTAAGCTACTTGCGGATTTGCCCGATTTTCACCAGATTCGTGGAACCGGAACGTCCGAGCGGTACCCCGGCAGTAATGACTACGAGGTCGCCTTCCTTCACCAGTCCGGAATCCAAGCCGCCCTTCATCGCTTTGTCGAACATTTCGTCCGTCGTGCTGGCGATATCGCCTTTCACCGGCGTTACGCCCCAGTTCAGGGCCAGGCGGCGCAAGGTTTGATCTTCCGTCGTCACAGCGATAATTGGTGCTTTCGGACGATATTTGGAGACCATCCGTGCCGTATAACCGGTTTCCGTCGAAGTAATGATCGCTTTCGCGTTCAGCTCCAGCGCCGAGTTGGCAACTGCTTGGCTGATCGCTTCGGTTACGGTCGTTTGTTGGGCATTGCTTTGCTTCAAGAAGATTTCACGATATTCCAAAGCGGATTCTGCTTTCTCTGCGATGCGGGACATCGTCAGCACCGATTCCACCGGATATTTCCCGGCAGCCGTTTCACCGGAGAGCATAATTGCGTCCGTACCGTCAAAAATCGCGTTAGCCACGTCGCTGGCTTCTGCGCGCGTAGGTCTTGGGTTGCGTTGCATGGAGTCAAGCATTTGCGTAGCTGTGATGACCGGTTTGCCAACACGGTTACATTTCTCGATCATGCGTTTTTGCACGAGCGGTACATCTTCCGCAGGAATTTCCACGCCGAGGTCACCGCGAGCAACCATCAGGCCGTCAGATACTTCCAGGATTTCATCAAGGTTGTCCACACCTTGTTGGTTTTCGATTTTAGAGATGATTTGAATATGAGTTGCGTTGTGTTGCTCCAGCAGTTGACGAATTTCAAGCACGTCGCTCGCTTTACGAACGAAGGAAGCGGCAATAAAATCGATGCCTTGCTCGATCCCGAACTTAATGTCGTTAGCGTCTTTCTCAGTGATGCCTGGCAGGGAAATGTTTACGCCGGGTACGTTCACGCCTTTTTTGCTCTTGATCGTTCCGCCATTGACGATGCGGCATTTGATTTCCGTTCCTTGAATGTCAACGACTGTCAAACCAATCAAACCGTCGTCGATCAGAATCGTCGAACCGACTTCCACATCTCCAGGAAGATCTTTGTATGTGATGGAAATCCGGTTCTTATCGCCGAGAATTTCTTCGGTCGTCAAGGTAATGAATTCATCCTGTACCAGCTCGATAGGCTCTTCTTTCAATTTACCGGTACGGATTTCAGGACCTTTGGTGTCCAACAGTATGGCGATCGATTTCCCCAGCTCCGCACTCGCTTGACGAATATTCTTGATCCGGTTCCCATGCTCTTCGTAATCACCGTGGGAGAAGTTCAAGCGAGCGACGTTCATTCCGGCCATGATCAGCTTCTTGATGTTTTCTAACGATTCACTAGAAGGACCGATAGTACATACGATTTTTGTTTTGCGCATTTGGGTTTCCTCCGTTTAAAATAGTTCTCTCTATATAATCTTTTCCAACAACTAAATTTACTACAGTTTTGTCGATTTGTATAGGAAGTTTATCATATTGTAACGAACTATCCATGATTACGCGCCTAACGACTTGGCTAAGCGCAGGGATTCTCGGCATCTAAACTTCCAGTATTTCCCGAAAACAGCGAAAATAACCTTACCGCAGGTCCCGTAGGTTCCCCCGTAAGGTTATCGCTGTGAAACTTTAACTTGGCTTGGCAGTTTGAACTTTCGAAGCCGCCTCCGGTTCGCTTGGCGCTTCTGAAGACTTCTCATCCTCAGGGATGCCGGCGACCTCAGCCACCGTTTCCGGCACCACAGTTTCCTGTGCCTTCGGCTCTTCTGCCTTGCCTGCCACCTGAAACTCGCCGATTTTGCGGAATTTCCGATAACGGTCCTCCACCAGCTCATCGGGATTCAAGTTGGACAGTTCTTCCAAATGACGAAGCAACGCCTCTTTGATCGAGGCGGCTGTCGAATCGTAATCCCGGTGCGCGCCGCCGCGCGGTTCGGGAACAATCTCTTCAATGACGCCCATCGCGAGTAGATCTTGGGCGGTGATCTTCATCGCTTCCGCCGCCTGATCCGCCTTGGAGGCATCCTTCCAAAGGATCGAGGCCGCTCCGTTTGGCGAAATAACGGAGTAAATGGCATTCTCCAGCATCAGCACGCGGTTGCCTACGCCAAGGGCGAGCGCGCCGCCGCTTCCGCCTTCTCCGAGAACAACGCAGATGATCGGTACCCGCAGCATCGACATCTCGCGCAAATTCCGAGCGATCGCTTCCGATTGCCCGCGCTCCTCCGCCGTAATTCCCGGATAGGCGCCCTTCGTATCGATAAACGTAATGATCGGCCGCCGGAACTTGTCCGCCTGCTGCATGAGTCGCAGCGCCTTGCGGAAGCCCTCCGGATGAGCGCTGCCGAAGAAGCGGGCGATATTATCCTTCGTATCCTTGCCCCGCTGCTGTCCGATCACCGTTACCGGTACGCCGCCCAGCTTGGCGAGCCCGCCAACGACGGCCAAATCGTCACCAAACACCCGGTCCCCGTGGAGTTCGATGAAATCTTCAAAGATCAGGCCGATCATATCCAGGGATGTCGGTCGCTGATGATGGCGGGCCAGGTGCATCTTTTGGGAGGGAGAAATGTTGCTGTAGATCTCTTCCTCCAGCTGCCGGTAACGCTCTTCCAAGCGCGCGATTTCTTCTGTAAAATCGATTCCCTTCTCTTTGCCAAACTGCTCCAATTCGGAAATCTTCTCACGCAGCTTCACAAGAGGCGTCTCAAAAGGCAATTCGCCTGCCATTTATACTCCTCCCTTCACGCCGTGCAATTCTAGCAATTTCGCCAGCGTCGATTTCATATCCTTGCGGTGCACGACAAGATCGATCTGACCATGCTGCAGGTTAAATTCCGCCGTCTGGAAGTCGTCCGGAAGCTTCTGACGGATCGTCTGCTCAATAACGATTCTTCCGGCAAAACCAAACACGGCCCCGGGCTCGGCCACAATAATGTCGCCAAGCATGGCAAAACTAGCCGATACACCACCCGTCGTCGGGTCTGTAATGACTGAGATATATAAACCGCCATGTTCGCTTAATCGGGCCAAAGCGGCGCTCGTCTTGGCCATCTGCATCAAACTGAGGATACTCTCTTGCATCCGCGCTCCGCCAGATGTGGAGAAAATGATCATCGGCAGGCGTTTTTCGATGGCCGTCTCGATCGCACGCGTAATTTTCTCCCCTACAACCGATCCCATGCTCCCGGTGAAGAAATCGAAGCTCATCACGGCTGCCACAGCTGGATAGCCATGGATGGTCCCCTCGCCGGTCACCACCGCTTCGCGTAATCCCGATTTCAAAGCCTGCTGCTCCAGCTTGCTGGCATACCCCGGGAACTTCAGCGGATCGACCGAGATCAGGTCGGCATCGTACTCCGTAAAGCTGCCTTCATCAAAGGTATAGCGAATCCGATCCAGAGCGTTCAGCCGCATATGGTGTCCACAGGAAGGGCACACCATCAAATTCTTCTCCAGTTCTTTGCTGTACTGAATCGCGCCGCAGCGGCCGCATTTATTCATCAGGCCTTCCGGAATTTCGCGTTTGGGGCGATCTGCCTGCGGCGAGCCCTCTTCATTGCCGGTTCGTCCTGAGGGAATGGTCGCGTACTTCCTCTTCTTCTGAAACAAATCTTTGAACACAACTACACCTCTTCAGCCGTTTATTTATCGTAGCAGTTCCACAAAGTCTATAAAAACCCAGACGACCCTATATGAACCCGCACTTCTAGGCCTCATCTGCACTAGGAATCTCGAATCCCTTTGCTATGGATGCAAAATCGAATTCAACACTTCTTGCACTTCTTCCAGTTCCCCGGAAGGTACTAAAATCTCATATTGCTGTTTGGATAAATTAACAGGACGTGTTTGGACAAGGAAGCCTTCTTCGGTGAGTTTCGTCTTGATCATGTCCGCAACTTTCGCGGTAGGCGCAATATACATAACAGTCCACATGCCCTTTTCAAAGCCCCCTAACCTAATCTTTGAGCCCGTATAATAGAGTAATGATAACATAATTTTCAAAAATCCCGCAACAAAAGGAAACCCGCGCCGAAAGCGGCTCGCGGCACGGATTTGCCGCAGAGCCCGGCGCTAGGATCAAAGTTACAGGGGGCATTTCTCTGTAAGCTGTTATCAGAGGAAATGGGTTAAGGGCGTTGGATTAGGGAGGCATCTCGTCCAAAGGCAAGCTGCTCTAGTTCGTTTAAGAGGGACTCGATGGGTACGTAGCGGCCTGTTCATGCTTATGGGCGATCCGGGCGGAAGCTGCGGCAGCGAGACCGGCGACTAAATCGTCGAGAAAGACGTGAATCCGTTCGCCGCGATTGTTCAGCTTCCCAATGATCTCCGGTTTGACCTTGTCCAAATAGCCGAAGCTCGTCAGGCCAATCATCCCAAACACGCTCGTTATGCCGAGCGCCATCGTCTCATCCACGCCATAGAGCGGTTCGTCGGCCTCCATGATCGCCTGCAGCGGCTCTGGAAGCCGCTTCTGTTCGGCCAGCTCATCGAGGGCGATTCCCGTAAACAGGGTATATTGAACCTCTCTCTTCTGCAGCACGGCTTTGACGCTCTCCAAGCATTGGTCCAGCGTCAGATCGGCATGATACGCCGTTTGCAGCGAATGCACAATTTGAGCGATATCCTCCAGCTTCACTCCGCGGCGCAGCAGCTGCGCTTTCGCCAATTCATATGTCATCGTATCTTCCTCCCTTGATCCCGGCGCAACCGCCGCTGCCGGTATTTGTCGCGATGGGGTTGTAGTCACGCTGCGGGGTGCTGTCCATCTGTCGATTGTCTACGCGTTGTGAACGTAACTTCCAGTTGTTGATGTCAAGCAGGTGCTGTTGCAAGATAGTTGCTAGTTGCTGATGACCGATAGTTGCTGACATCAGACATGTGCTGGCGTCAGAAAGGTGCTAGCACCAGACAAATGCTGGCGTTAATCAGGTGCCAATGTCAATCAAGTGCGAGCGTTACTCAAATGTCAACGTCAAATAGCCGACGCACCTCTTGAGCAGCGGTACCTGCTCATTTACTGATTCCAATCGATGTGGACCGTTGTGGCCAGTTGTGGAGCCCCCGCTTGTTGACGATGCCGGAATTCATTTCATGATCGATTCTTGGTCATTCGTGTTCCTAAGTGTATGCACCACCCTCCGAAAATGTTCGTTAAAACTTGTCCCTTGCTGCGGATCTGCTCACCAAGCGCTAATGGCATGTCCCTTTCTCCCGTCGCCCACCAACCGCTCCTCGCCAAGACGAAGCTTACCGGCGCTAACGGACCTCAGCGACGCTATTTGCCCATTTCCCGCACATTTCCCGATGTAACGGACTCCACGGTCGTTATTTAACTCTAAACAGGAGATTCCAGGCGCTATGAGAAGAAATAAGGTCTCTCAGGTCCGTTATTTTGCCTGTCTTCTCGTAAATGCTGGAATAACGTCGCTGGAGTCCGTTGCAACTGATGTGGGGGTCCGGCAAATTAAAAACCCGGCACTGCACACATGTGCAGAACCGGGTTTTGGCAACCGGGTAATGGCGACTCTAGATTGGCAGATCGCCGTCATTTGATTTTGACCGTGTCGGGGCCAAGCATCTGCTCCATTTCACGGATCAAAGCGGGCGAAGGCTTGATGCTGTAGCGCTCGTTCAAGGCCAAGAGCTTACCGGTGCTTTCGTAGAACAGCACCGTCGCGATCGGGCCGGGATGCCGCTCCAGCAGCAACTTGAGCCGCTCCAGCAGGCGCGCGTTCTCCGCCGCGGCCGTGATCTTGATGAAGACGCGCTGCGCCGGCGTCTTCTCCCGCTCGCGCCGCGCGCCCGACGCGGGCGCGGCGCCTGCGCCTGGGGCGCTGGCGGGGCGAAGCCCGCCCGCAGCGCCCGCAGGCGCTCCCTCGGCCGCGCGGGAGCCCGCGGCCGCACCGCGTGCGCCGCCGGTGCCACCGGCGGCGCTGGGCCCGCGCCCGCGCGCAAGGCCGCGGCGCAGCCGGGCCAGGCTTTGCTCGCTCAGCGGAGCCACTTCGTCGGCCAGCAGCTTAAAGCCTTCGTCCTGCTGCTGGACGACGCCGCGCAACGCGAGCAAAGCCCCCTTCTCGACGTGGGCGGCCGAGCGCCGCCACACTTCGGGGAACAACACAACCTCGCAGCGCTCGATCTGGTCCTCCAGTTCCATGAACGCCATCGCTTTCCCCTGCTTGGTTGTGATCGTCTTCACGGACACGACCATCCCCGCCACAACGGTGCGGGTGTCGTCCGGCGCTTCGGCCAAATCCATCAGCCGGTCGACGCCTTCTCCCTCCAGCAAGGCGTCGAAATCGTCCAGCGGATGGCCGGACAAATACAGCCCGAGCAGCTCGCGCTCCAAATCCAGCTGCTGGGCTGCCGTAAACTTCGGGACATCCGGGTACTCGATGTCCCAGTTCGGCGATTCCACGAAATCAAACAGCTGGATCTGCAGTTCATCCCGCTCCTTGCGCCACTTCAGCGCCGCCTCGACCGTCTCGTCCAGCATCGCCAGCAGCTGCGCACGGTGACCCGGCAAGGAATCAAACGCCCCGCCTTGGATCAGCGACTCGATCACCCGCTTGTTGCATGTCCGCAAATCCACCCGCCGGCAAAAATCGAGCAAGCTGTCGAACGGACGCTCCTTCCGCTCGCGCAAAATGCTTTCAATCGCCTGCGTGCCGACATTTTTGATCGCGGCCAAGCCAAAGCGGATCACGCCAAGGGCCGGCGGCTCCTGTCCGGATCCGGCGTGTCCGTCCTTCGCATCGCGGCCCTTAGCTTCACCCGAAAGGGCTGCATCCGCAGAACCAGCCCCTACCTGCGGCGTAAACAGAACGCTGCTCTCGTTCACGTCCGGCGGCAGCACGACGATCCCCATCCGCCGGCATTCCACGATGTATTCCGCCACCTTGCGGTGGCTGCCCGTAACCGCGGTCAGCATCGACGCCATAAACTGCACCGGATAATGCGCCTTCAGGTAGGCCGTTTGGAACGCCAGCACGCCATAGGCGGCCGCATGGGCTCGTGCGAAGCCGTAATCGGCGAACCGGACGATCATGTCATAAACGACGTTCGCTTCATCCTCAGTGTAGCCTTGCTGCACGCTGCCGCTGACGAAATGTCCGCGCTGCTCGTCGAGCACCTCACGTTTCTTCTTGGAGACGGCACGTCGCAGCAGGTCCGCTTCGCCCAGCGAGAAGCCCGCCATGCGAGAGGCGATCTGCATGATCTGCTCCTGGTAGACGATAATGCCGTACGTATCCTTCAAAATCGGCTCCAAATCCGGATGCGGATATTCGACGGTGATTTGCCCGTGCTTGCCGGCGATGTATTTCGGAATAAACTCCATCGGCCCCGGGCGATACAACGCCAGCAGGGAGATGATGTCCTCAAACACCGACGGCTTCATCTCCTTCAGCACCCGGCGCATCCCGGTGGACTCCAGCTGGAACACGCCGGTCGTTTCCCCGCGCCCCAGCATCTCGTATGTGGCCGGATCGTTATCCGGGACCAGCCGGAAATCGGGGGCGTCCCCCGACTGCTCCTTAATCCAGTTCATGCAGCGCTCGATGATGGATAAGGTGCGAAGGCCGAGGAAGTCCATTTTCAGCAGACCGATCGCTTCCAGGTTTTCCATGGAATATTGCGTTAACGCCGTATGCTCGCTGCCTTCCTGCAACGGAACGGCATCGGTCAACGGATCGCGCGAAATAACCACCCCGGCGGCATGGGTCGAAGCGTGCCTTGGCATGCCTTCAACTTTCATCGCCATGTCCAGCAGCCGCTTCACCCGCTCGGACCCGTCATACATCGCTTTGAGATCCGGGCTTTCCTTTAACGCGCGTTCAATCGTCATGCCCAGATGGCCCGGAATCAGCTTCGCCACTTTGTCCACTTCGCCAAACGGCACATTCAGCGCCCGCCCTACATCGCGGACCGCCGCGCGCGCCGCCATCGTACCGAAGGTGATAATTTGCGCGACATGCTCTGCCCCATATTTGTCGACCACATAGGCAATGACTTCATCCCGCCGCTCGTCGCTGAAGTCAATATCGATATCCGGCATCGTCACCCGCTCCGGGTTCAAAAACCGTTCAAACAACAAGTTATATTTGATGGGATCCACGTCGGTGATCCGCAGCACGTATGCCACCAAGCTGCCCGCCGATGAGCCCCGTCCCGGTCCGGTGGCGATTCCGTTCCGGTGAGCAAAGGCGATAAAGTCCCACACGATCAGAAAATAATCGGAGAAGCCCATGCTGGCGATGATCTCCAGCTCGTACCGCAGCCGCTGCTCCAGCTTCTCTCGCTCGGTCAGGTCACGCCAAACGTCCAGCTCGCCGTAGCGGTCCACCAATCCTTGTTGACACAGCTCCGCCAAGTAGCTGCCTGCAGTATGCCCCTCCGGGATCGGACGGTAGGCCGGCAAAATATGTCGGTCAAACTCCAGCTCCAACTCGCAGGAATCGGCAATTTTCGCGGTATTAGCATACGCCTCCGGCAAGTGAGGGAACAGCTGGGCCATTTCCTCCGCGGTTTTCAGATAGAGCTGATTGGTGTGCATTTTGAGCCGGTCCTCGTCGTCCACCGTTTTCCCTGTCCCTACGCAAATGAGCACGTCTTGGACCTCGGCGTCTTCCTTGCTCAGGTAATGTGCGTCATTGGTGACTACAAGCTCGGCACCGATTTCTCCAGCCAGCTGGACAAGAAGCGGATTTACCTTTTTCTGCTCGGGGATGCCGTGATCCTGAAGCTCCAGGTAAAAATCCTCGCCAAACGCCGCTTGATAACGCAGCGCCGCTTTCTTCGCTTCCTCGTAATGACCGCGCAGGAGATGGAACGGGACTTCCCCGCCCAAGCAAGCGCTAAGGCAGACCAAGCCCTCGCGATGCCGCTGCAGCGCATCCCAGTCGATTCGCGGCTTATAGTGGAAGCCTTCGAGATGACCGATGGAGCACAGCTTCATCAGGTTGCGGTAGCCCGTCTCGTTCTTGGCCAGCAAAATCAAGTGATGGATCGGCTGATCCTGCCGGCTTCCCCGTTCCTTGCGCGAGCCTGCCGTAAAATAGACCTCGCAGCCGATGATCGGCTTGATGCCGTGTTTTTTACACAATTTATAAAAAGGAACCGCGCCGTACATGACCCCATGATCCGTCAGCGCCAGCGCCTTCATGCCGGAAGCCGCCGCCTTGGCGACGAGATCCTCAAGCCGGGCTGCTCCGTCCAGCAAGCTGTATTCGCTATGTACGTGCAAATGAACAAAGCTGTCCATGCGATCCCTTCCTTTCAATCGGTTTACCTCTAATATTTTATCATACATAGGCATTGCCCGCCCATAGAATGGTAGAAAGACCGGACAAACCTCGGAAAGGGGCAAGCGCGCATGAGCACGTTTTTGACCAAAGCGGTCATGGATTTCTTTATCGCCTTCGGAATTGTGGTGGGGGGCGCCATGGTTGGCGGCATCGGCGCAGTCGTTTCACTGCAGCCTCCGACGCAGACGATGCTGGACATTGCCGACCGCATTAAAATATGGGCGCTGGCTGCTGCAGTTGGCGGCACGATCGACCCGATGCGGGTCATTGAGAGCAATTTTTTTGACGGGAACCTGTCTCCGGCCATCAAACAGATCTTGTACCTGTTGTTCGCCTTTCTCGGGGCGCATATGGGTTCGGAATTGGTGCGCTGGATGTGCGGGGGAGGACGGGGATGAATGAAGAGGCGAAACAACCGAAGCTAACGGGCTTTCGCAGGTTTATGCAATTCACCGCCGTGTTTATCCTCGGCATGGTAACCGGAAGTATCGTGTATAACGTCATTTATCAGACCAGCTACAATTTGCTGTGGATCCAGAACAAAGACCTGACCATCCAGTTGCATCAAGCCGAAGAGGACATTCGGACGCTAAAAAAATACAACAACCGTTCCACCGTCATCAAAGAGATCAAGGTGCGCGTGGAGGAACGCGATCCGCCGCTCGATTCGCTGGCGGTGAAGGAGGTCGCCGAGCAGCTTCACAACGAATTAGAGGTGCTGCGGGGTCGAAATATTTTTGATATTGACTCGGATGCCAAAATGGCCCGCACGCTGTTAAACCGAAAAATCTATGTCGTTCGCGACAAGGAATACGCGATTCAAATCAAGACGATGCTGGTGAGTGACGGGGTGCTTCAGGTTTGGGTGGACATGCGGCCCTATATTCGTCTCTAGCAAATCATGCTAAAATATGAGGTAATTCACTTGAGACGGCAAACAAAACTGTAAAAGTGCAGGAATTTTCTCCATTTCAAGAGCATGTGGATTGAATAACTGTTTTTGCGATTAAAAACTGTATTTTTGCAGGAATTCGACGTTCTGTTGCTGCTCAAGCGCGTATCCACTCTACGATTAAAGGAGCTACGAACCTCTCATGATCCAAACGATCCAATCCATTCTTTACGTGATTTTGATCATCAGTTGCGTGGGCTCGGTCTTCTTCAGCTTTAAGTCCCGGCGTTCGCTCGATCCGAAGACGCGGGGAATGGCGGCCGCCAAAATGAATATCAGTATGGGCGTGATGCTGATCGTTCTGGCCCTCATCCAAATGTTCCTGTTCAGCGGCTCGACGCTTCGCGTTGTCATCGGCGCTGTGTTTATGGTGCTGGGGGCGTTTAACATCTTCGCCGGCCTCCGCAACCATGGCTTATATGCCCGGCAAAAAGAGGGATAACCTCGCGGCCCCAGGCCGTTAGGCTATCCCTCTTTGCATGCAGGATCCCCGCTCCGCTGCTTAGGCATGGTCGATGGACTGCAGCGTCATGACCGCCTTCGAAACCAGCGAATCCTGATAGGTTAACATAATTTCCAGCTTGCAAGCCCGGCGGCTCATCTCCAGTAATACGGGGGTGATAACCACCGGGTTTTCAATTTGCACCGGACGGACGAAATAGGTCGTCAGGTTATCGACCACAAAGTCGCCGCCGCTGGCGTCTTTGGCCGCGCGAAGTCCGGCTTGGGTCATCAGCGAGGTCAGGACCCCATGCGAGATCGTCCCCAAATCGGTCGCCATCTGCGGCGTAATCATTCCGCGGAAGAACAATTTCCCCTCTTCGTCCCGTTCCTCGGCAAACCCGTTCCACATTAAGTGCTCAAACGTTTCGCCCAGCTGCGGCTGATTCCGTACGTCCCGCATCGCTTGCAGCACCTCGCGGCGCGTCACCGACGAGACCAGCTTCCGGTTGCGGTCCACGACAGGCAAGAAGTCGATCCCTTCCCAGACCATGATTTGCGCTGCCGAAGCGAGCGATGTCTGCAGGCCAACGGTGATCGGATGGCGGGTCATGCATTTCTCAATCGGCTGGTCGCCGCTCAGCTCTTCGACGTTCTTCCGGCTGACGATCCCGATGACCCGGTTCCACTCGTCCACCACCGGAAAATGCTGCTGCCCCGTCTCTAAAGACAACTGATCAAAATCGGAAATGTTGCTGGTCGCCTTCAGCATGCTCACCCGCGGTTTGCGGCTGACGATGTCTTCCACCAGCATGATTTTTTTCTTAATCAAACGGTCAAATAACGCCCGGTTAATCATCGATGCGACGGTAAACGTGTCGTGACGCGAGGAGATGATCGGCAATGCCAGCTTGTCCGCCAGCGTCTTCACCTCGCGGCTCGTCCCGAACCCCCCGGTGATCAATACCCCGGCGCCTTGCTCCAGGGCAAGTGAATGGGCATTATCGCGGTTCCCGATGATCAGCAGGCTGCCGGCGTCAATGTATCTGGCCATGGCATCGATTTTCATCGCGCCAATGACATACTTGTTCAGCGTTTTGTTCAATCCTTCTCCGCCGCCCAGCACATGACCTTCGACGATCTCAACCACATCGCCAAAGGTGAGCTGGTCCGAGATGTTGCGCGGCTTCTTCTCCACGCGAACCGTGCCGATCCGTTCCTTCGTAATGACGATCCCGAGATTCTCCGCTTCCTTCACCGCCCGGTAGGCGGTACCTTCACTTACCCCCAGCGCTTTGGCCAGCTTGCGCACGGAGATTTTCGTTCCAATCTTGAGTCCTTCGATATGTTGGAGCAGCTGTTCGTGTTTTGTTACGCTTTCTTCCGGTCCCTCCAACTGTTATACCCCCTGCCCGAATCTGTACTATTCTGTATTCATTATACACATTCAGGCGTAGGTCATCCAGAAGGCGGCAAGAACAATAACAGAATAGACAATTTCCAGCATGCCGGACTGCTTGGCGGTAATCCCCGTCCGCGGGAACCAGACCGCTCTAGCCAGCAGGATCAATGCGGCGATCCACAGCGCCGGAGAGAGCAGCCATACGGCCAAGATCATCAGCATAACGTGGTAGGCTACGGAGTAGCAATAGAATCGCTTATTATTCCGTTCGCGGATGATGGTTTTCACGTAAAAAGCGGTCCCTACAAAATACAACGTGCTGATCAGGAACAGTTCCGTGGCGAGCCGAAGATCGGTTCCTCCTCCAAGCTGATACGAGATAAACACCATCAAGCTGAATTGCACGATCGCCGCGATGTCGTTCAGCAGAGCGCGTTCGCGCTTCTGCTTGGCATAGAAGGCATTCACCCCAAACAGCGGCACGAACAGGAGAGCCAACTTCAGCACCTCGGGGCGAAGCAGGACCAAAGTGAGCGCCGCAGGGACCAGCAACGCACCGTAGAGCAGCAAAGGCTTGCGGTATCGGTCGGCTTTGGCTTTGGTCTTGGCTTTTCCCCTCCGAATCCATTGCAGCAAAGGAAACATAAACAGATAAATGAGAAGCCAGCACACAAACAACAAACCGTGGATCGCCCCGGGGGTAGAGGCGAGCATGCCAAACAGAAACGGAACGATCAGCATGGCCCAGGCTCCATGTTGATTCGGGATGTAATCTCGGACGCGCATGTTATCGGTTCCTCCTTCTAATCGTGAGCCATCAAATTCAAATTACGCACATTATAATCGTCCGGCATCGGCACCCAAGTGACAGAAATCACTTGATTCATGGCAGCTTCCGGACAAATCCGCCGAGAAATTTTTGACGGTTTCGCATCTTGTGACTGATATCACAATCCCGCTCAAGTCCGTTGCTATAATGGGGGCGAATCGTTAAATTCTAAACATTTAGGAGGACTTCCCATGAGTCAATTCAAAGCTACTGTCAACGCCACCGAATATCCGCCGCAGCTCAAGCATAAGACCATTTTTGCAACCTTTAATTCCCTGGAGCCGGGGGAAGCGATGCTGCTGATTAACGACCATGACCCGGTACCGCTCCGGTTTCAGTTCGAGGCCATGCATCCCGGCGGTTTCACTTGGGAGTACATTGAGCAGGGGCCAGAGATGTTCCAGGTGAAAATCGGCAAAAACTAAGCAGGGGGAATGCCCTATGGCAATGATTACGGTTGTCGATGAGAAAACGATTAAGATTGCCGTCGAGCTCGAGGATGCGTTGCGGATGATTGAGGAAGCGGAAAGCAATCTGGAACGCTATGCCAGCGAGGTCCTCACCATCGCGGAAAAAATGCCGGAATTCCAATACACCTATTTCTGTTTCTATGCCTACGATACTTCCGCTTTGTTTGAAAAAATGCTGGGGATCGATCCAAAGCAGTATTTGTCCTTCTCGCTGGATGCGCCGGACTCGTTCTTCTATACGCTGTACGGCGGCATGAAGGGACTCAGCGGTGCAGCTCGGCTCTGCCAAGCATTTGCCGCCGAACGGACGGACGTGGAGGTGAATCCATAAATGGCAAACCAGATCGTTGAACTCGACGTTCGGCCGATTCTTCGCCGCGGCGAAGAGCCGTTCAGCGTTATTATGGACACGGTTGGGAAGCTGCAGGAGGGTGACAGCCTTGTTCTGCACGCCACAATGAAGCCCGTCCCGCTCCTGAAGGTGCTTGAAGGTAAGGGCTACCGTCATGAATGCGAACAACTGGCAGCGGATCATTGGAAGGTGACATTTGAACCGATTCAAGCTTAGGTTTTTCAGAAAAGAAAAGGAGGCCTCCAGCCTCCTTTTTATGTTGTGCAAGTGGGACACCGTCGTATTGATCTGAATCGGGATATCCAGCTGCTGCAAATACCCAATTCCTTTCATCGTCATCTCAAAAGAACCCCGCGTCCCCCGGAAATGATCATGAATCTCTGCGGACGAGCCGTCGAGGCTAAACACCCAGCGGGAGAGACCGACCTCCTTAGCCTTACTTACGGCGGAAAAGGTAACTCTTGGCGTGGCGCTCGGGGTCATGGACACAGGCAGGCCTTTTTTATGGATCGCATATCGTGCCAGGTCAAACAAATCCGGACGCATCAAAGGATCGCCGCCGGTAAATACAAACAGCGGATCGTCCATTTTCGCGATATCGTCGATCAGCTGCTTCCCCTCCTCGAAGGTCAGCTGTCTGGGGTCAGGGCGATATTGCGCTTCCGCACGGCAATGCAGGCATTTCAGCGCGCAAGCTCTCATCACCTCCCAGATGACAATAAACGGGTTCTCGTTATAGTCCTTTAATTGAATTTGCTGCATCACCGTTCATCTCCTAACCCGGTTAACATCGCTTCCGCCGATTCCTTGCCTTGACGAATGCAATCGGGAATGCCAACCCCGCCGTATCCCGCACCGCACAGCAAGACGCCGGGCATCGTCCGCTCCAGCTCAACGCGCAGCTCTTGCAGACGCTCCACATGACCATCCGGATATTGCGGCATCGAGGCAGGCAATGACGACATTTCGCAAAAGAGCGGTTCAGCCTCGATCCCCATTAACTCCTTGAGTTCAGCAGCTACGCGCCGACGGACCTCCGGTTCGGACAGCCGGGTCCAGGCTTTATCCCCCAAACGGCCGATATACGTCCGAAGCAGCATCCGATCTGCCGGCGCTGAGTGCAGCCACTTGGAGGACGTCCAGGTGATTGCCGTAATCATCCGCCCTTCGCCGCGCGGGATCAATACGCCGGACCCGTTCAAATCATGCTGGATCTCCTCGCGCCGGTAGGCAAACGCCAAATTTGCCACCGAAACATAACGGATTTGCTCCAAATAGACCGCAGCGGCGATCTGATCCTGTAGCAGGCGAGCCGCCGCATAAGCTGGAGTCGCCAGGATGACGGCTTCCACCTTGGTCCGCTCATCTCCACTGAAGGTGACCCTGCCGTGTCAGTCCAACCACCGCTTGTCCAGTGATCACACGCTCTTCCTGTAAGGCCGCGGCCAAAGCGTCCGTCATCACGGTTAATCCGCCCTCCAACGTCAAAAATAGGCTGTTATACGCCACCTTCGGCACTCCCTCCCGCGGCTTCGGAGCGGGTTGTTTCTTGCTCGCCAGGAGGCCGAGGATCAAACTGCGATGTTTCCGCCCCATCTCCCTAAATTGCGGGAACGTCGCCTTCAAGCTAAGCTCCGCCGTATCTCCGGCATAAATGCCGGCGAGCAGCGGCTCCATCCTGATGGAATTTAACGTACGGGGGGAGCAAAACGTCTACCCGATGGTCCCGCACGGAGCCAGCAACGATCAAATGCTGACCGGCGAAGACGAGAGGTAGTGCCATACAAAATGAGCCGAGGACGAAAAAAAGGGACTGTTCCGGAAGATCATTACACTTCCGGAACAGTCCCTGTCCATTTTTAGCACGGGCTTATGCCTTTTCACCGTGTTTTCCGTCCGCTCCCCATTGGAGCTCCCATTCCCGGTATTTTTCCCGCCGGATTCGGTCCAGCTCCCGCTGCTTCTCTTCATTGACACCAAGAAGGAAATGCAGGTGAGCCCCGATGACGAGGAAGGCAAACCCTGCCCACACCGCGCCAAATACCGACACCCAGCCGGCTCCAGGCTCAAACGAAATCATCGGCAAGGCATAAACGAGCATCGCTAATGCCAGAATCAGATAAACGGCATGCTTCCATTTGCTTGGTTTTCTTACGACTTTCATCCTCTGCAGCTCCTTTATTTTCATAGATTACGAGATACGTTGATGAGGTCTTCCCCTTGTCTCTTCTATCTCTATGAACGGGGCTGCAGGAATATGATAGAAACTTGTGAATCAAGAAAGCGTGCGTAACAGCGCGAAGTTAGATCCCCGCGCCGTACAGGTGGGCCAGGCTGTCCGTAATAATCTTGTTGACGTCCTGAATGATCACGCTAAGCCGGCGTTCGGCGTCAAACAGACGACGGATATTCAAGTTCAGACTCAGCACCTCGAACTGTTTCTCCATTTGTTCCATTTCCTCTTGCGTCGGCATCTCTCCAGCCATCATTCGCTGCTGGACTTCATTTTGGCGAACCCGAAAATCGTCGAGCATCCGTTTGCTTTCGGGATCGGCCTCCACCAGCTTCATCGCTGCCGTGATTTCGGCTACCTCCTGGCTGTCCTTCAAGGCTGCCGCCAGTTCATGTGCTTTGTCATAAATGTTCATTAAGTTAAACCTCCAAATTTGATTTAGTGTAGTCCAAGCGGGCGTAAGACGAGCCTGTCCCCTGCTTGCTTTCCAGTTTGCTTTCTAACTTGCTTTTTAGCTTGCTTACTAGCTTGCTTTCTAGCTTACTATCTAACTTCCGTTCTAGCTCGCTTTCTTGCGTTCTTGTGCTAACGCTGATCAAGAAGCTTATTTGCCCAAAAAACGAGGAGTACAATTTTTAACGCTGATCAGAAAGCTTATCGAACCGAAAATACCGCTGTTTATCGCGAAAAACAGGAAATAAGCTCTACAGTAAGCGTTAGAATTTCATTTCCCTCTTTTCGGCACCATTAGCGCTCCTCATAAGCGTTAGAGCAAGTTGCGTGGCCCATAGCCCACGACTGTAACCCGGGCGGGCGGTTCAACCGTCAAGCCCTCGCCCGTCAGCCTAACCCAACCATAGCAGTAACAGCGACTGGAACAAGCCGATGATTCCGCCAAGCAATACGCCAAGCCAAGTAATGGCGCGAAATTCCTTGCCGGAGACGCTGAGGATGACCTCCTCCAGCCGTTCGATCGGGAATCTCTGCACCTGTTCCTCGACGAGGCCCGGCAAATCCACCGCCTGCATCGCCGCCGGAATGCCCTTGGCAATCAAGCGCAGTAGCCGCTCGGTCAGCACCGGAACGAAGCCCTGCACCGACGCTTTCCACGGCTCGATCAACGAGCGAATCGGTCGGTTCTCCGCTTGCTCCAGCCAACGCTCCAGCGGCAGCTGCTCCAGCTTGCCGCTCAGCCAGCTTAGCGCCTCTTCGCCGGTTAAGAGCGCCAGCAGTTCCGCCACCGGCTTCTCGCCGTACAGCTCCAGCCGCGTCTCGATCGCTTGGGCGGTTTTGCTTAAAGCTTCCTCGCCCCGCAGCGCCTGAACGAGCGCTGGGGTCATTTTTTGCACCAATTTGTCCTCATCCACAAAAATCGCCGCCATCGTGCCAAGGAATCCGCCGGCCCGGTCCATCAGCCCCGCCGCCATTTTCGACAGCATGCGCTGTCCGTTGGCCGACAGCAGTTCCTCTTCCACGACGCCCAGTAACGCACTGGCCAGCGCAGCGCTCCAGGCTTTGCGGTTCTCCTCAGACCAACCGGGAACAAGCCGCTTCACTGGCAGGCTGCTTAGGTCCGCATGTTCCCATAGACGCGCCAGCCCCCGCATCGCCGTTGCTCTAGCCCCAGCCGCCAGCTTGGACTTCAGCGCCTCGAACTCCTCCTCGCTCCACACCCGGAGTGCCGCTTGCCGAAGCGTTAACTCGCTGGAGCTTACGCGTTCCACGAAGCCGCGCAAGGCATTCTCCGCCTTGTTCCGGAACGCCGGACGCTGCACGGTTTCCTGCAGCCCTTCGGCCGTCACCAAATACTCGGCCACCACCTGACCCAATGATTCGGCGATATCGTCACGGCGTTTCGGGATCAGTCCCGGTGTAAAGGGAACGTGAAATTTGCCGATATGTATGGGCTTGCGCGGATGAAACAACATTTTAATCGCAAAATGGTTGGTCACGCCGCCGACAAAAGCAGCCACCGCGACGCTCACCAACACGTAAAGCCAATCGGGCACCCTCTCTTCCTCCTTCTTTCTCTTAGGCTGCTGCCCTAACTATCTTCCGCGATATCCGTCTTCGGCCCGCGCCTGGCAAGGAGTAAATCGCTTTATTCCTTCGCCCGGAAGCCGCCGAAAACGGGCATAGGTTAATCACCAAGGATTCTATGTCCTCATATGATGCATTACATGCATTTTACGCAGATGATCTTTACTTGCATCCAAGACTCTAGCTTAGCTTGGAAGGAGATCCGCATTCATGCCCTCCAAAAAAATTACGGTACAAATCATGAGTCCGGGCATTCTTGAAGACGACATTCTCGTGCTCGGAGACATGCTGATCAAACAGTGGAAAATCCCAACGCATCTTCCGCTTCTACTCACCTTCGGATCATTTCGGCACCGCGTGAAGGTCATTCCCTTATCCAGATCCGACGGAGTTCGCATGAGCTCGGGTCTGGCTAGAAAAATGGGAATCCAACCGCGGTCGCCGCTGCGACTCATCTATCGGCCGCATTCCTCGACCCTTCAACTGGGTCCGCTGTTAGGAGTTCTGCTCAGTCAGGATTTCCCCGGTAATCCGGAACGGCCGTTTGGCCAAATGACCAAGTTCTGCAAAGAGCTCGTGAACGCCTGCTCGCGCCAAGGGGTATTCGTCTATTTCTTTACCCCCAATCATATCGGCACCAGCACAAGCCAGATCTCGGGCTGGGTCTATGGCAACGGGTGGAAGCAAACCCAGCTGCCCGCCGCAGATGTATTCTACAACCGGCTGAATTCGCGGAAATTGGAGAACAAACCTAGCGTACAGCATTTTATGAAAGAAGTAAAATCCCGCTACGGGAGCCATTTTTTCAACGAGAAATATCTCGACAAAACCGAAGTGTTCGACGCGCTTAGCCGAGATGCCTCCGTGCAGCGTTATTTGCCGGAATCGCATCTGTTTCGCAATTACGCGATGTTGAAAGCGATGTGCAGCAAATATCCCGTCGTCTTCCTGAAACCAATCAAGGGAAGCTTGGGCAAAGGCATCATCCGTATCTCGCGGCTTGAAGGCGGCGCCTTCCAGACCTTATCGACCCAGGTTGGTGGCGCACAGCGCCAAGTATATCCGAGCCTCGCTAAGCTGTTCACCGCGTTATCCGGCAAAATGAAAACGACTCGCTACCAAATCCAGCAGGGGCTTCACTTGATCGAGGTGGATCATAGGCCGGTTGATTTTCGGGCGTTGGTCCAGAAGAACCTGTACGGCAAATGGAATACGACTTCCATCGTGGCCCGGATCGCCGGGAACCATCATTTTGTGTCCAATCTGGCTCGCGGCGGCACGCTGAGTAAGGTGAAGGACGCGATTGCCCGCAGCTCGCTGCCGGCTGGAATCAAAAGCAAACTCGCCTTAAAGCTGAAGAAGGTGGCGCTGGACGTCGCCCAGAGTGTCGATGCGCAAATCCCGGCCCACTTCGGGGAGTTCGGGATTGATTTGGCGGTGGAAACGAGCGGCCGGGTGTGGTTGCTGGAGGTCAACTCCAAGCCGTCCAAGAACGATAATACTCCGATCGGCGAAGACAAGATCCGCCCTTCGGTCAAGCAAATGATCGAATATACCCGCTATTTGTCCGGCTTTTAGAGGTTGCCCTTGGAGGGCCTCTTGGAAGGAGGGAATCAGCCATGTACAAAACATCACAAGGGAACGTTGGCATCCTGGTCTCCGAAAGCAGCGGTCCGCTCCCCTTCGCGGAAGTTGCGTTCTGCCGCAGATTATGCCGCATCGGCGCAAGGCATGGGCTTCACGTGTACGTCTTCTGCCTCAGCTGGATCGCTTTGGGGAACGCTGCCGGCATTCCCGCCTACACCTTTGAACACGGAACCTGGATTCGCAAATGGTGCCCCCGGCCGGACATCATTTACGACCGTTGCCTGATCCATGACCGCAAGCAGCAGCTGCGCAAGCATCGTTTGCTCGAACGGCTGGCGAAAGAGCATCCCTTCGTTTATTTGGCCCGGGGTCTTGCGGGGAAATGGGCGGTATACCAAGCTCTGCTTGAATGCCCGGAGGTTACCGAATATTTACCGGAAACGGCGCTGTACCAAGGGCAGGCTCAGCTGGACCAATGGCTGCAAGCCCATGACGGAGAAGCCTTCCTGAAGCCGCGGAACGGTACGCACGGCAAACGGACGCTGCACGTCAAATGGCATCTGCCGCGTGATGAAGTCAGGGTTGTCGGCCGGAGCGGGCGGAATACGGTCTTCCGGCGTCGCTTTTCCACCAAGCGAGCAGGGCTGGATTGGATTGACCGCTTTACCGGGAGACAGCCGTTCCTGGTTCAGCCGTATTTGCAGTTGAACAGCTCGGACGGCGAACCCTTTGATGTCCGCGTCCTCATGCAGAAAGACGCCAAGGGCGAATGGAGCTTGACGGGGATGGCGGTCCGCGCGGGCCGCAAGGATTCGCTAACCTCCAATTTGCATGGAGGCGGTACCGCCCATCGGGCACTGCCTTATCTCATTCGCGAACTCGGGGAGTCTGAAGGCAAAGCCGCTGAAGCCGCAATCCGCAAACTGTCACTCTTGATTCCGGCCTATCTGGAGACCCGTTTCGGCAGGCTGGCGGAGCTGGGCCTTGATTTCGGCGTTGACCGCCAAGGCCGTGTATGGGTGCTGGAGGTCAACTCCAAACCGGGGCGCTCCTCGTTCTTTCGGATCGGCGATCCGGAAACCGCCAGAAGGTCGCTGGAAAATCCGATAGGCTATGCCCGCTATTTACTGCTGAGCAAACCCTGATCACTTTTAGGAGGATAAAATCCATGAGTTTGACTTTTTGCAACGTCCATTTCACGCAAGCCCCCGACCGGGTGGTTTACGTGTCAGGGGCTCTTATGAAGAATCTGAAGCTGTCCGGAAAAAAGTTGGTTCATCTAAGACTCGGGGGAGATCGGGTCCCCGCCACCATCAAACGGATTAATAAAGCGGGAAACCACTTGTACCTTGCCAGCGGCGTTCGCAGAGGCATTAAAATCCCCAAACCCGGCGGCGTCTACCTCCGCAGCCAGCAAGAGGGAGAAGTGCAGATCGGCCCGCTTATCGGCGTGTTGTCCGACGGCCCCACGTCCTCGCCAACGAACCCGTTTGGCTCGCGCACCGCATTCATCAAGCAACTCCTTCGGCAGGGAAGCCGGATATCCTATATCTTCGCGTTCACCCCGCGGGATATCCATTGGGGAGACGAAACGGTGAACGGCTACTTTCTGAACGAAGCTGGGCGGTTCGTGCGGAAGCGGGTACCGCTGCCCGACGTGGTGTATAACCGCCTCCCCAGTCGCCGAGCCGAAACGACCAGCTCGATCAGTCAGCTTCGGGACCGGTTCGTCCGCCGGAGGATTCCTTTCTTTAACTGGAGTTTTTTTAATAAATCCGATATTTACCGCCTGCTGGAGAAAGACCCGACGGTGGGACGCTACGTGCCCGAATCGATTATGAGTCCGACGCCGGAGCAAATTAAGGAGATGCTGGACCGGCATTCCCTGGTTTATTACAAGCCGAACAGCGGCAGTCTGGGCAACGGGATATATCGCCTGTCCTACATCCCGAGAAGCGGTTATTATGCCAGGTATCGGAAAAATGGCCGGAACGCCCTGCTGCGCTTCTCTTCCTTCAACAGCCTAATGCGCACGCTGCAAGCCAGACACGGCCGGGCGCTCCGCGGATACGTGGCCCAGCAGGGGATTCGTCTCATCGAAATCGACAACTGCCCGATCGATTTCCGGTTTCACATGCACAAGAACGGGAAGAACCAATGGGTTGTCGTTGGCATCGGCGCGAAAAAAGCCGGCAAAGGCAGCGTAACCACGCACTTGAAGAACGGCGGCTCCCTGCTCACTCCAGAGCAGGCGCTCACCCGAGCATTTGGCTCGCGTGCTGAAGAGGTACTGCGGAACGCGAAAGCCGTTGCAATCACCTTGGCCGAAGCGATTGAATCCCATCAGCAGCATTTGATCGGCGAGATCGGATTTGATATCGGGATCGACCGGGAAGAGAAAATTTGGATGTTCGAAGCGAACGCCAAGCCAGGCCGTTCGATCTTTAAACACCCTTCACTTCGGGCAGAAGGGAAGGCGTCAGTAGACCACATCCTGGATCATTGCCTCTACTTGAGCAAATTCCGGAGGAGAGATGGCTCATGAACAATCCAGTATTGAACGAGAAGAAGCCCGTCGTCGCCGTGCTGACCGTGGATGATAACGTCCGGCTATTCCGCGGTAACCGCAGCAACTTCAGAGACCTCGTCAAAACCGGGCAAGAGCTGGATTGTCCCGTATATGTCTTAACGGCCAAAGACTTGAAGCTTAGCGCCAAACGCGTCCAAGGATATTTGTTCCACCCGGAGGAGAAGACGTGGAAGAAGCATTGGTTCCCCTTGCCCGACGTCATCTACAACCGCATCCCCCTCCGGGAGGATGAGAAGAAGCCGGAGGTGCGCCGCAAAATCGATGAGGTGATCCAGCATGAATCGATTCATCTGTTTAATCCTTTTTTCTTCAATAAACGGCGACTATTTGAATGGCTGAAGAAAGGCCGGGCGACCAAAACGCTTGTGCCGGACACGAAAAAAATGCTAGGACCCAAAACGCTGACCGCGATGCTGGAGAAATACGGCTCCCTGTACCTTAAGCCTGAGGGCGGAAAAGCCGGAAAAGGGATCATGCTGCTGCGACTGGACGTGGATCATCCGAGACCTTACCGGCTGACAATCCAAGGGAAGAAGCGCCGAAACATCATTTATCGAACCGCCAAACTGCCCTTGTTGTGGAGGAGAATCAAAAGAGAAGCCGGGATGACGCCCTACATCATGCAGGAGGGCATCGAGCTGACCTCCTATCGTGGACGCCACTTCGACATGCGCGTGCTCGTGCAAAAGAACGGCAAAGGCATTTGGATGGTGACCGGGATCGGCGCCCGTCTGGCCGGACCGAAACGGATTACAACCCATGTTCCGCAAGGCGGCAGCATTGAAGACCCGGAGAAGATGCTTCTCCCCGCCTTCGGGTCCGATATGACGACACTGCTCCTCAGCCGGATTAAGTCCAGCGCCCTCTTGATCGCCAAGCAAATCGAGAAGGAATCGGGCTTCCTGCTTGGGGAGATGTCCATGGATCTTGGGGTGGACACCGACGGACGCCTGTGGTTTTTCGAAGCGAACGCCAAGCCGATGAAGTTCGATGAGCCGCATATTCGCAAGAAATCGCTGGAGCGGATTTTTCAATACAGCCAGTATTTATACCGCCAGCCGAAACACAAACCGTGAAACGAACTACGACCAACACGAAAGGAGGACGGTCGTGATGGAGATTCGAGCCGTGACCTTGGAGGATGGAGCTCCTTGGGAGCCGCAGCACAGTGAAATATTAGCTTTCATCCGAAAATATAACTCCGGCCGCGTTCCGCCCACCGTCCTCCGGAATCTGCTCCGGCTGACGCCAAGCGACTTGAAGCGGCCTGGCTGCTCCTTGCTCGTTGCCCGCATCCGAGCGGAGGACGGGGAGCGGCTGGCCGGCGCCTCTTGCGTCATGGATTACGGCCGCAAGCTATGCGTCGTCGTCGTCCATCCGCTGTACCGCGGCCGCGGGATCGGCGCGGGGCTGCTCCAAGCCCAGCTGACTCGGCTGGGGCAGCTTAGCTTCCGGGTGGCGTTGAGTCAGATTCAGAGCTTGCGCATGTGCTTTCGTGCAGGGATGTACGCTTCGGGCCTGACCCGGGATCCGAACGGGAAACCGCTGCTTCTGCTGGAGACCCGGCCCGTTTCCCCAACGCCTGCAACGTCGGTCTCCCATACCAGCAAAGAAGGTGATATTATTGTCACAACCCGTCCTGGGCATCCTGACCTTGTACCTCAATGACAAGAAGCTGCTGGAGGAACGCCATATCTACCAGCGCATGATCACTGAGGGAAAAAAAATGGGCCTGGACATATTCGTGTTCACCCCAATGGACGTGATTGACCAGAAAAAGCAGATCCTTGCCCTCGAGTACGATCCAAAGGGCAAGAAATGGTTCCGCAAATGGCGCAGCTTCCCAGACCTGATCTTTGACCGCTGCCGGATCCAGCGCAGCAAGCGGTTCGAGCAGCTGCTGAAGTTTCGGGCGCGTTACCGTCATCTGACCTTCCTCAACCGGCCGCTGCGCAATAAGTGGACGATATATCAAACCTTGTCCCGCAAAAGCCGATTCCGGTCCAACCTGCCGGAGACGGTGTTATTTCAAAGCAGCAGCGATGTGTTTAACCTGCTCAAAAAGTATTCCGCCGTCTACGTCAAACCGATTAACGGCACGGGAGGCCGCGGCATCCTGCGGGTAGAACGCCTGGACAGCAATCTCTTCCTGATCCAGGGACGGAGACAGAACCGCAATATCATCGCTCCCCAGAAAATCCACAAATCCCGGCTGGGCACGTTCCTGCTGGGCTGGAAAGGAAGCGGACGCTTCATCGCCCAGCAGGGCATCCAGATCAAGCTGCCCAGCGGCCGCGTTCACGACTACCGGATGCTGGTGCAGAAGAACGGTCAAGGCCAATGGGAAGTGACCGGCTGCGCCGGAAGGGTGGGTCCTCCCCGCAGCGTCACCTCCAATCTCCACGGCGGCGGTCATGCCGTGGCGATGAATACGCTGCTGAAGCAGTGGATCCCAAGCGAGGAGCGGCAGCAGGAGGTGCGCCGGGCGGCGGAGAAGCTCAGTCTGGAGGTCGCAGCCTACCTCGAGGAGACGTTTGGGGCCTTGTGCGAGCTGGCACTAGATTTGGCGATCAACCGCCATGGCCAGATCTACCTGCTTGAGGTGAACCCCAAACCTGCCCGCGAAGTGTTCCATCAATCGGGCGACTCCCAAGCGTACCGCGCAGCGATCATTAGGCCGCTGGAATACGCGTTATGGCTGCATAAGCAAAAAGCCGCTTCCCCCTCCAATTAGGAGGGAAGCGGCTTACTGCTTGTTATTTGCCTATTACGCTTCCTCCGCCGCCTGATCATACAAGGAGATCAGTTCATCGAAGTTGCGAATCCGCACGTCGGAGCCGGCCAGCTCCCGGTCATCCCCGAAGCCGGCATAGGCGCAGCCGATCACGGCTAGCCCGTTCCGTTTGCCCGCTTCAACATCCGAGGAGCGGTCCCCAATCATCCACGCGCGGGTGATGCCATGCCGATCTAGGAGCAACTTGACGAGATCGACTTTGGTCGCCGTTTGAAACTCCCCTGCGCTAAAGAGCCCTTCAAACAGCGGAGCAATTCCATGCGCCTCGGCCACTCCTTTGACATAATGCTCTAGCCCGTTGCTGGCAACAAACAGCCGTACGCCCCGTGCTTTGAGCTCCTGCAACGTTTCCGGCACTTGCGGATACAACTCGGTAGCCAGCTGCTGCAGCCCTTCCAGCTCATATTCCAGCAGCAGTTCATCGGCCCGGCGATGCACCGTCTCGCTATGGTTCGGAATCACCCGGCGCCAGATGTCCGGCAGCAGCATCCCCAAGCAGCTCAGGATCAATTCTTCCGGCGGCGTCTCCCCGGCATACAACCCTTCTTTTCGCAACTGGTCAAACACCTTATGAAAAACCGGTATGAGCAGCGTTTCTGTTTTGAATAACGTCCCGTCCATGTCAAAGATCATCGCTTCCGGCCTAGAAAGCTTGACAGCCTGTCTCTCCATCTCCACATTCCTTCCGTATGTATGATATAGCCTCATGATATGTCAATCAGCATTCCTTGTAAACCGAAGCATGATCCTAATTTCGCCCGAGTTCCCCAACGTCTCTTGATCTCGGCCCCCAGCAGCAACAAGATTGGAAAAATAACCTGAAATGGAAATGCGTAGAAGTCATAGGTCTTCATTGCAAAATCCCACATCTCCATAATGTTGTTGTACAACGAGTAGGCCTAATACGTAATCAAGAGTCCCAATTACGGTGTGCGTATTGACCCGGATTTCGACCGCTGATGATCCTTCAGGCTAATCATCGGGAGTATGCTGCTAATGCCAGGTGTATTCACCGTATCGGCGAAATCAAACAATTCCATGACCGGGGCGGTCGACAAATTGGTAATCAACGTTTCGGTAAACCCCTAGGGTGGCCCAATCACCGACTTTTCCACTGACCTCGATGTTGAAATTTACGGAATTTAATAGTGGAATCGCCGGGAAATATCCGTTTGAATAATGCGATGTTCTCATCGACTGAAGAATGAAGGCGTTCCTTGATCTGCAAGGGATTTCCTCCTTTCACCAAAGGGTGTGGATATGTTATTCCCAATTTAAGCAAATTTTATCAATGAAATCCCGTTCGGAAGTTTTTCTTGCGATATCAGGATGCCAATGCCCCGAAGTTTATACTTTCTGATATCTTAAGAAAAACGCCTATCGACGTACATTCAAAGTAGACAGACCGCGTTTAGCGGAAGTTTTTCTTGCGATATCAGGATGCCAATCCCCGTAGTTTATACTTTCTGATATCTTAAAAAAGACAACGGGGACGTATACACTTCCCCGTTGCCTTTGTCTGAGCTTCGGCTGCCATTACTGGGTAATCAGCCAAAAGGCTTCCCAAGCGCCCCCAACCTGATCCCGGTTAGCCACCAGTCCAGCTCCGTTATTCAATTCCACTGTCACGTACTTGTCATTGGCCAAGGCGAACAAGGCGATCGCCCCGTCGGCCAGCTGTTCCTTCCGGAACTTCTCCCATAGTTGAATGCTCTCGCCGCGGGCAATCAGCTTGCCGCCGTCGTTCAAGTCCGTGGTGACGTATTTTCCATTGATTTTGGATTTCAACGAAATCGTTCCATCACTGTTGTTGATGATTTCGAACAGCTCCCAATCCTGGGCTGTATCGCGATTTGCGACCAGCGGAGCGCTGCCGGCGTTCTCCGCGCTGACGATCTTCTTATTCGCTTCCGAGATCAAATAAACGAACCCGGTAGGCGTAGGAGGCGGGGTTGACCCGGTCGTATATTTTTTCACCAAATTTTGCAGTGTGGTGTTTGGCCGAAAATTCTCAGTATTAAATTTGCTCCATTTAGCGGCGATCGTCGCCGGGCTGTCGCTTAAGATGTTTGGCACCGGATTTGGGTTGTTGTTGAAGTAACCCCAGTTCCCGTAGTTCGAGCTGACCTTATACGTCCAGTTCGTCCAAGAGATATTGGAGGCGTTCATTCCAGCCAAGAACTTCTCCCACAGATCGGTAAAATCAAACAGGCAAAATTCTCCGACATACACCGGCACGTTCCACCGGGCTTGGTGATCGCGCAGTCCTTGCAAAGCGGTGTTCACCAGATTGTTCTGCACATTCCAATCAGAAGCCTCGTTGCCGGCCATCGCGTAATAGTGCATCTCGTACACCACGTTAGTCCAACCAAACGTATCCGGGTCATAGAGCTGGTTCCAGTTCCAGGCCGCTTCGATGAAGATCGTATGATCGGGATCGATTGCGCGGATCGCCTTATAGAGTCGGTCATAAAAAGCGTTCAACTGCTCCTTGCTCACCCGGTCAGGTTCATTTAACAGATCGTAACCTGCCACGGTCGGATTGCCTTTAAAATGGGCTGCAATCCCTTCCCACAACCGGACGGTACGATCCTGATACTGCTGGTTCTTCCACAGCTGCGGATCCGAGTTGACCTCGCCCGAGTTATCGAAGGTGTTCTGGGCCCCAAACGTACCGTGCAGATCCAGCAGAACGTAAATGCCCCGATTCCCCGCTTCGCGGACGAGCCAATCCAGCTTGCTCCACGGATCCGCCTTCCAATTGCCGTACTTGTCCATCAGCTCCAGGTACAGAATAGGCACGCGGACCATATTCATCCCCATGTTTTTGATATTGTCCAAATCCCGCGTAGTCAGCCAAGCGTCTTGATACGTTTTGATCAGGCTTTCCGCCGTTTGCGCGCCATGCAGGCTCGTCAACGTTTCACGCAGCGTCCATTCGTCCTTCACGCCAAGCGGTGACATCCAGCTCTCCTGCAACAACCAACCGCCTAGGTTGGTCCCCCGCAGATTGACGATATTGCCTGTGCCGTAGTTGTCCCGCAGCACCGTACCGTTGGCTTTCAGGAAACCGCTTTGCTCAATTCTCGACACATTCATGCCGGAATCTCCCTCTGCGGCTTGGGCAGAAGGAACAAACATGGAGTTACTTAAGGTCAAAGCAGCAAGAATCATACAGAGTAGGAAAGTGCGGAGTATTCTCTGGATGTCACGGACAGCATTGGGTCGGATCATGATCATCACAAATCCTCCTTTATTACAATAATGGTTTATATTTCCTTTTTAAACATAAACTATTATTGTAAGCGCCGTCAATAGAAAGATCATTTCATCGATTCTTTCAGATGATCGCTTCTAGCAGATGTGCGATCCGGGCCGTAACTGCGGCTTCAATCCATGCCTGTGGAATCCGCGCGAAGCGGCACTCACTGCTTTGTAAATAACGGTAGATGATCCGAGCCTCATCTATTTCATCTCGGGTAGGTTTGCCCGTCAGGGGAGGAGAGCTATGGCTTAGACAGGCCAATGCCTTCTCCGCCATTTTCAGAGACAGAGAGGCTCGGGAGCTTCCTTCTGAAATTTCAACCTTCCGGCTATACAGGATCGTATTTCGCCGCAATATGAACCACTTGGCCTTCCGCTCACTCCAACGTTCCAGGACCACGAAATTCCCGTTCTGCTCAACAAATCCGGCGATCTCCTCTTGTCTCGCAAACAGATCGATGGCATGAAGGGCATCCCTGAGTTTGGCTGCGGCTTCAAAATCAACCCGTTCGGAAGAGTCCCGCATTCGTCCCTCCAACTCTTCCCGGAGGCTGGAATCCGAGCCATCCAGCAGCGCAGCAAAGCGGTTCATCACGCGGTTGTTGAGTTCAACCGCCTCCCCGCCCAAACATGCGCCGAGACATAAGCCCAGCGAATGGTTCAAACAGGGTACTCCAGTGGGAGCGGAACGGGGACGGCTGCAAGCGATACGCAAGGCTTCGCGAACGCTCCGGACTGCCGCCTCCACAGAATGTCGGCTCGCCGAATAAGGTCCGTAAACTTGGCGGATTCCCGGGGCCTCCGGCACATCTACGACCTCCAGGTCCCAAATCCCGTCCGTGTCGCGGATCACCAAATAGACATAACCGTGCGGACTCTTCATCTTTTTGTTATACATCGGCTTCAGTTCTCGAATCAGCCGGCACTCCAGCATCAGCGCTTCGAATTCGGTGTCGGTCCTGAGGATCTCCAAATCCTTGACGTTATGCGCCAATCTCTCGACCTTCTTGGAGCGGTGACGGGAGGCATGAAAATAAGAGCGCACTCTTTGCTGCAAGTTCTTCGACTTGCCGACATAAATGACGCCTCCCGCCGCGTCCTTCATCAAGTACACCCCCGGCGCGGCCGGGAGGGTGCGCAGCTGCTGTTCGACCCGTTCGTTTGTCATGGAGCAAACTCAATCCGTTTGATGATCTCCCCGGCAAAATCCTTAACGATAAACGCCCCTGCCTTCAAAATGCCATAGGAATTAGGGAAATTCTCCTTCGGCAAGGCGATGGACCCCGGGTTCAGAACATAAATGCCGTCTTTGACGTCAGCCACTGGCACATGCGTATGTCCCTGAATAAACACGTCACCCGGCGCTAGCGGCGGAAGCTGCTCGATGCTGTATCCGTGCCCATGCGTGACGTAAATACGACGTCCTTCCAAGTAGAGCATGGCATAATCCGCCATCATCGGAAATTCCAGCAGCATTTGATCCACTTCTGCATCGCAGTTCCCGCGAACAGCGATCAGGTTATGCTTATGCTCGTTAAGCGTTGCCGCGACCTGCTTCGGATCGTATCCGTCAGGCAGCGGATTTCGCGGCCCATGATACAGGAAATCCCCCAGCATGATCATTTGATCGGGCTGCTCCTCTGCCGCTTTGGCCATCGCCCGATCCAGCCAAGCGCTTGACCCGTGGATATCCGAAATCAACATCAATTTCATCGAAACCAACTCCTTACCTCTTTCGTTTTAGTATAAAGGAAGAAAGAACGTCTGGCGAAACACACTGAAATTTATCATCGGAGATACCTAGTATGAAGTCCATCAAGAAATGGGTAGTGATCCTTCTAGTCTTTTGGGGGATGTGGAAAATCTTATTTTTCCTACTAAGAGACGTTCTGTTTGAGGTGCTGACGTTCCCAGATCCCTATGCCAATATCCTTCAGACAGCGTCTGATAAGCAAATAAGACAAGAAAGACGTCCAATCGCTTGAACGTCCTTAGCCTTCTATTATTCAACCAGCGTGTACTGCGGATCTGTCACCTTAAACGAATTTTTGATACCGGACGTGACGTAAACTTTGTTGTCTTTTGTTATAAACATCGCTTCCGTCCCGTCATTCAAGTCCTCGATGTATTGCAGCCCTTCCTCCAGGCCCATCACATAAACGAAGGTCGACAGCGCGTCCGCGTCCGTTGCGTTATCCGCCAGAATCGTGACGCTCTTTAGATTATTTTGCGCCGGCACGCCGGTTCTCGGATCCAGGATATGGTGATACATCACATCGTCCTCGATAAAGTAACGTTCATAGATTCCGGAAGTATCAATGACTTGGTCGCTTAAACGGATCGTTCCCATGGTCGTGCCCCGCGAGCTATCCGGATCTTGTAGACCGACGTTCCAGCTGTCTCCATTAGGCTTGTTTCCAATCACGATGATGCTGCTGCCGCCGAGGTCGACAAGCGCGCTCTTGACGCCTTCCGCCCGCAAATAGGCCGCAACCTCGTCCGCCGCATACCCTTTGCCGATGCCGCCGAGATCCAGCACCATCCCAGGCCGTTTCAGAAAGACGGTGCGCTTGGCTTCGTCGACCACTACGTCTTGATATCCCACCAGGCTAAGTTCCCGCTGCAAATCCTCCGGAGCCGGAACATGGGCTCCTTCATGGCCGATATCCCAAAGATCCACCAGCCCGCCGACCGTCGGATCAAACAGCCCGTTCGTCTCTTTGGCGTAATCAAGCGAGCGTTTCAGCACCTTCATCGTATCCTCCGACACTTCAACCGCCTGTTTGCCGGCTTCCTGATTTACTTTGTAGAGCTGGCTCGTCTCCAAGGTCCGGCTTAACTCCTGATCCAAGGTTTTTAGCATCGTATCGATATGATCCAAATGTTCCTCAGCCTTCGGGTCATCATACAATTTGATGTTAACCACCGTATCAAAAATATAATATTGTTTCGAGGCCGGCTCCGCGGCCGTTGGTTTCTCCTTGTTCCCTGCATTCCCCCCGCAGCCGGAGAGGAGGGTCATCAGCATTGCCGTCAAGCCTAAGATCACGGCCCGTTTGCTCCATTTCTGTGTTCGTTGCATCATTTCACCTCATTTGAAAGTTCACGCAGCTTGTTGTTAACTTCCCGTATTGTATAATTTTCATCACACTTCGTCTAGGAAGTACATCACGATCAGCTGGGTACTGCAAGATAAAATGAGCATGAAAAAGAAGCGAGATCGATCTCGTTCCCAAAATGGTCAACTCCAAGCCAAGGTTGAAAAACCAGGAACAACACCAACAAAATTCGGTAAGCTAACGTAAAAGGACCAGTAGCAAAATTCTCCTCGAACGCCGCGATAACCTTTCTCCGGTTCGATCAGCCATTACCGGGAAGGGAATATGAAGCTGCGGCCCGGGGGGGCGTCGGCTTAACCGTTGCAGCGGGAGCGTGGATCAGCTCGGGCTGGTCATCCCTGATCCCCGAAGAGCAGCTGGGATATTTGACCTCCGGGATGCTGTTCGCTTCCGGATTCGCCCTGTGGTTTCGAATGGCCTATGTCTCCCGGCGGCCGAAGACGCCCGAGATCATGGACGCCTCATCCGGCAAAGGCTGGCGCTTTGGGGTGAATGCACCGCTCGTTGGCTTCATTACCGGCGCTTTATCGGGGCTGTTCGGAATCGGGTCGACCCCCTTTATCCAACTGGGGCTGATGCTGCTCCTTGGAATGTCCATGCGATACGCCGCCGGAACAACCATGCTGGTCATTATGCCAATTGCCCTCGCCGGAGGGGCCGGTTACATTACCATCGGGTACCTGGATGTACAATTGCTCGCCACCGTTGTCATCGGCACGATGACCGGCGCGTATATTGGAGCCAAGCTCACGAAGCGCGTGCCTGCGGCTTGGCTAAAAACGTGCATGGTGCTCACCCCGATGCTGGGCGGCGCAATCCTCTTGTTCTAATTATCGATCCAAAAAAAAGGACCCTTCTGATGAGGGTCCGTCATTTTTATACGTTTAGCACTAGCTGAGCTGCAACGAAGTAATGCAGGTTTGATCTCCATCAAATGTGGAGATTTCCGACTCGGCGGTTTTACCGTCATGACTGACTTGAATCCGGTAGGTTTGATTGCGAGGCAGCCACAAGTCGATAAATCCGTTCGCCTGGGACGTCATCTTTTGGTCCAACACGGTATTCCCATTCGCATCGGTGACGTTGACTTGAAACTCTTGCTCCGTCATCTCGCCGCGGCATCCGGTCAAGCTATGAATCTCGCAAGGATGTGTCTGATTCTCGTAAGGCGCGATCGAGACGAAAAATTCGTCCTTCGGCAGTTCATACGTCTTCGAGTCCGCCGTATCCCCGTCCACGATCAAATGGCTGGACGTAATCGAAGCAGACTTAGCGGTAAGTTTACCCACGCTGTAGTCATGAACCATCTGCTTGATGCTCTGAGCGTCTAGAGCTTTTGATTCCGTTTGCTTATCGGCTTGTCCCGTGATAAGAAAATAACTTCCCAACGCGGCAACCACAATGAACCCGGCCGCCGCCAAGATGGTATTGCGTTTCATTATCGGCACCCTTTCGCTACCTAGTATTCGATTGCTTGTTCCTTTCTGAACAATCCAATTATAGCATAATCCTCACAATGTTTCCCATTGCGACCGGAGGAACAGCTTGTAAATCCGCTTCCAGGCAATTTTTAACAGCATATACACCGGGATGACGATCAGCATCCCAATGATGCCAAACCAATTGCCGCTTCCCAAAACGAGCAAAATGGTCGTCACCGGATGGATGTCCAGCTTTTTTCCGAACACGTAGGGTGAGATCACATTATCCTGAATCTGCTGCGCCAACAAAATGATGACCAACGCCCAAATGCCGGTAGACGGAGACTCGATGAGCCCGATAATGACAATGGGAATGGCGGAGATAATCGCCCCAAACAAAGGGATGAAATTCATAATAACCGCAATCGTCGTCAACAACAGCGCATACGGCAGTCCGATGATCAGGAAGCCGATAAACATCAGTACGCCCAACGCTGCGTTTACGATCACCCGGCCGATAATATAATCGTTCAGCGCCTTGTCCATTTCAATGGCAGCGCGATACACTTCTTTCCGATAACGGATGGGCGAGAGCTTGACCAGGCTGCGTTTGAAGCGATGCCCTTCCTTGAGCATGTAGTAGAGCAGGATCGGGAACGTAAACATCACGATCGCGAACTGGGACAAGAAAGAGAAGAAACCGCTCAAGTAATTCGTCAAGAAGGAGATTCCCTGGCTTAAATATTCCGAGAAATTGTCGGCTAATCCGGAATCGGAAGGAAAAATGGACGCAAGGAAAGGCAATTCTCCCCATTCCTTTAGTCGCTCTTCAAGCAAGCTTATAAATTGGGGGATGTTTTGCACTAAATTGATCAGTTGGGCTTGCAACATCGGCCAGACCACCGCGATAAAGGCCATGGCCAAGATCGCCATAACGACATAGAGGATAAGGATCGCCAAGGACCGACGAATCTTATGCTTTTCCATGTACTGGACCACAGGGCGGAGCAAATAGTAAAAGAAACCGGACAGCAGGAGCGGAATCAAAAGGGCCCCGATGACGGCCTCCATTGGGCGAAAAAACGGCCTCACTAAGGAGAACACATACACGATGGCCAGCAGAATCAAAACAAATTTCGCTCCGCGCGTCCATCTCTCCAGCAAATTCATTCTCATCATCACCTCACTTTGTATAATTCGTCGAATAAAAAAGATCTCTATTCTATATTATTGGTTTTCAGATCAAAAATAAAATTCAGCGGGTTTCCCCCAGCTTATCGAGGTATGGAGTCCGTTGCGTTGCTGTTTAGCGGTAAAAAAAGGCCTTATTTCTCACACTCGCTTCCAAATCAAATGTGGAAATTGATTCAAGGTCAAAAAAGTTAAAAACCTAGAGTGGACTTATTATGCTTGGAATGCTTAAAATATCTATAGCCCTGCTGTGGGCCAAAAAACCAGCAATATGTATTTGATGAGAAATAGACATAAACTTCGAAACTTATTTTTAATACTCGGGGTTCTATTTACACTGAATTCTGTATTACTTCTTTATGGATATCTTCAAACGATGCAAGGAGTAACAGACATTAGCTAGAAGAAGAATCATAGACCCTGAAAGAATGCGATAACGTAAAAACAGGAGAGAAGCGGAAATTCGCCGTTTCTCTCCTGTTACCTCGTACCCTACTGACTCCTTAACTCAACCCGCCTGCTGGCCTGCTGCATCAATTCTTGCCTGCGAGGCGTTCGAGCAATTCTTGCAGACTTTCAGCTGTTGCCCTGCACTTGTGTTTTTGACATACAGCAGCTTGATTCGCGTGCTTCCGCACACTGGACACGTTCCACGACCGCGCGAAGGTAAGTTCCAAAGCGATTTTCCACGTTTATTTTTGGCCATGATCAGATCCCCTTCAACGATAAAATAAGTTCATTTCAAAATTAGAAGAATTTCTTATGCTCCCGATCCTCTTTCAGAATTTCTACCGCTTCACGGAACCGCAAGCTGTGCACGATTTCGCGTTCGCGCAGGAACTTCAGGCTGTCCTGGATATCCACGTCGTCGGTCATGTCGATGAGCCACTGATATGTAGCCCGCGCCTTCTCCTCGGCTGCGATGTCCTCGTACAGGTCGGCGATCGGATCGCCTTTCGCCTGGATGTACGTCGCCGTAAAAGGTACCCCGCCCGCGTTCTCGTAAAAGAGCGCCTTGTCGTGGTTCACATAATACGGATCCATCCCGGCCGCCTTCAGCATCTCCGGCGTCGCGTCTTTGGTCAGCTTGTAGACCATCGTGGCGATCATTTCAAGATGGGCGAATTCTTCTGTCCCAATGTCGTTCAGGAGCCCGATCACCTTGTCGGGAATCGTATATCTCTGATTCAGATAACGCAGCGCTGCTGCCAGCTCCCCATCAGCACCGCCGTATTGCTCGATCAGCAGTTTGGCCATCCGCGGATCGCATTTGCTGACGCGTACCGGGTATTGCAGCTTTTTCTCATACACCCACATATCGCCTGTTTAACCTCCTTTAGCTTCCCGTCACAGATGGAAGGCAGGTTGCTACACCTGCCAAGGCCAAGGGCTTTTCGACCATTCCCACGGGAATTTCGAATACGCGCGCCCGAAGTTTTGCAGCGGGCCATACAACTGTTGAAAATGATTTGCGTGCTGCGTCCGCTCCTGGGTCAGCTGATTAAATTGCTGGATCGCGGCAAGATCATCCGGATGCGTATCCAGATACAAATTCAGCTCTACCAGCGTGAAGTCCAGCGCCTGCAGCTTCTCAAGCTTCTCGTAAAACTCCTGATCGAACGGTTGGTTGTTGGGATTTGTCGACATGGGATCACCGTCCTTTTCCCCATTTGGATTCATAAGGGCTGTACAAAGCCGGCCATAACGTACCGTGTCTCAGGGCGTCCATCGGGCTAAACTGCGGCAAATTCGGAGGTTGAAAGTGGATAAACAGCTGCGGAGGGGTGCTGTAGGTTTTTTGCGTGATCGGCGGACACGGATCGAATGGGCCAATATACGGGGTCCACACACGTTCTTGAGGATGGTTCAAAGAAACTTCCTCCTTACTTCAAGCATTGGTCATGCAGGCAAGCCACCAAATTTTCCCTGCATCCTACCTATAACATATGACAATCGCCCAAATAATGAACCAGAAGAGACGTATTTTTACAAAAAAATAAACGCCGCCCCTAAATCCCAGGGACAGCGTTATGCAGCCGGATGAAGCTTGTCCGGCTTTATTCCTCTTCGATTTCCTCTTCCGGCTCCTCGACAACGAGGCGGATGACCTTCACGCGCGTGATGCGCAATCGGCTGGCTTCCTCAACCTCGAATAAGAAGCGGTCAACCTGTTTTCTTTTGCCTTTGGCCGGGGTGCCTTCCAACTCCTTAAACAACCAGCCACCGATGGAGTCCACTTCCTCGTCTTCAATGTCGCTGCCGACCAGTTCATTGACTTCTTCGATCAACAAGCGGCCGTCCACCGAATAGACATCATCCGTTATTTTCTCGATATCCGGACGTTCATCCTCGAACTCGTCATGGAGATCGCCAACGATCTCCTCGAGAATTTCTTCCGCGGTCAGCAGTCCGGCCGTTCCGCCGTATTCATCGACGACAAGCGTTACTTGAGAATGCTTCTTCTGCATCAAGCGAAGCACCTGGCTGATTTCCATCGACTCCGGCACGTTCAGGATCGGGCGAACCATCTCCTCCAAACGAAGCGGCTTCTCCGAATCGGGCAGCAGCAGGTCGGTAATATGTACGAACCCGATGATCTGATCCTTATCCTCGACGGCAACCGGATAGCGGGAGTGCTTCGTGTTGGCTACGATTTTCATATTATCTTCCCAGCTCAAATTCGTGTACAAGCAATCCATATCCGTCCGCGGCAGCATGACCTCACGGGCCAGCATGTCGGAGAAGTCGAAAATATTGTCCACCAGCTTCATTTCATCTTTATCGATGACGCCGCTTTTGGCGCTTTGATCCATGAGAATGCGAATTTCTTCCTCGGAATGCGCCGCCTCGCTCTCACTGGCCGGTTCAATTCCAATCAGCCGGAGCGCGCCGTTTGCCGCTGTATTCAAGAGCCAGATCACGGGAAGGAATAAGCGATAAAACATCAACAACGGCCAAGACAGCCATAAGGACGCCGCTTCCGACTTTTGGATCGCCAGCGATTTTGGAGCCAGCTCCCCCATCACAATATGTAAAAACGTAATGATCGCAAAACCGACCGCCACCGAGACCGTGGAGATCAGAGTGGGATCGGTTGCGCCCATCTTATGCATCAGCGGTTCAATTAAAAGCTCGGACACCGCAGGTTCTCCGACCCACCCGAGCCCCAGCGATGCCAGCGTGATGCCAAGCTGTGTCGCCGACAAGTAGGTGTCGAGCCGCTTATTGACCTTCAGTGCGTAATTCGCCCGGCGGTTGCCCTCCCGGGCCAGTTGAGTCAGCCGGGATTGGCGAACCTTCACGAGCGAAAATTCGGCAGCCACAAAGAATCCGTTTAAGAAGACGAGAATTAGGACGATCAGTAAGTTCCATATCAGCTTGCCGATTTCAAAATTGGTATGAGCATCGAGGGCTACCGGCATGTCATACGCCTCTTTTCTAGTTTAGTTCTACTTATAGAGCAGCCGCTTTACGCGATTTAAAATCCGTATCTTGATAATACATGTCCGCAACCAAGAGATTCGGGCCGCAGCAACCAGCCGCATCGCAGTGGCAGTTGACCTTCTGGTTTAATGGATGCTCCGTCAGCCAGCGGCTGAAGATCTCGTCCAGCTTCCCTTCCCGCACATTGCCAAAGGCCGGGATGGCAGCAAAATCCGTTACAAAGACATCCCCGGTGAACATATTCACATTTACGCGGTTACGTCCATCCGGATCATTGCGAACGGTCACGTTAGGCTCTTTCCGCAGCCTGCGCAGCAGCTGCAAGTCTTCTTCATTCCCGTTACAAGCAAAGAAAGGCAGCGTTCCGAACAGCATCCATACGTCCGGATCCCGAGCGTCCAGCAGCGAGTGGATCGCCGCTCGCATATCGCTTAACGCCAGCACAGGCAACCCTTCGGCAAAATCGGCCGCATACATCGGATGGACCTCATGTCTTTTGCAGCCCATTTCTACGATCATGCGATGAATCTCCGGCAGTTTGCGGTGCGTCCGATAGTTAATCATCGACTCGGCAGACACGAACATGCCCGCTTCGCTGAGTTTGCGTGTGTTCTCAATCATCGTCTCGTACATTTTATAAGCGACCTCCGGCTTGACCGGGTGTCCGCTGCGAGCGAATCCGATCTCATGGAAATCGCGTTCGCTTGTATAGTTAAACGAGATGTGCATCACATCCAAATAAGGAAGCAGCTTCTCGTAACGTTCATAGTCTAATGTCAGATTGGAATTGATTTGCGAACGAATCCCGCGCTCCTTGGCGTATTTCAGCAGCGGGATAATTTTCTCCTCCACGGTTTGGCGCCGAAATGTCGGCTCGCCGCCCGTGATACTAATCGTCTGCAAATGTTCAACTTCATCCAGCGCCTTCAGAATCAGCGGCAGCGGAAGCTGCTCGGGTTCCTTCAGCACGAGACTGTCGCCAACCGCGCAGTGCTCGCAACGCATATTGCATAAATTCGTTACCGTCAGCTCGACGCTGGTTAAGGCATGACGACCAAACTCCCGCAGGGACAAAATCGGGTCCCATGGATCATAACTCGGGCTGATCGGCCGAATGCCTTCATTTATCGTTATCGTCTGTTTTCTCATTATCCACTACCACCATTTCTATTCCGTCCGCTCCCGCAATCCGGATGGAGTGCGAAAGCGGACATATCTACTGTCGTAAGATGACGTTTCTCCCGTCCTCATTATAAATCTTTTTCCTGGATTTCATTCCAGCTTGAAATACTGCCCGCCCTTGAAGTGTTGTATTAACGCATAATAAAGATCCAGAACAAGGCGGCCAAAACAAACCGATAATAAGCAAAATGGCGAAGCTGCACCTTTTGGATGAGCTTTAAGAACGCCAGTACGACCACATAGGCCACAACAAAAGCAACCACAAAACCGATCAAGAAATACCCGATCGTTTCGGACGTCAAATAGCGGTACGAATCCAGCATTTCGTAAGCGGACACCGCACACATGATCGGGATGGCGATAAGGAACGAGAAGTCGGCAGCCGCTTTGTAGCTGGCACCGCTCAGCATCCCGCCGGCGATCGTCGAGCCGGACCGGGAGAAGCCGGGCCAGAGCACGGAGATACACTGATACAACCCGATCAGAAGCGCTTGTTTATAGGTCAGCTGATCCATTTCTTGCGCAGTAACCTCCGCTTTGTTCTTATTAAACCATTCGGCGAAGATCATGAATAGGCCGCCAACGACAAGCGCCCACAATACCGTCTGCGAGCTGAACAGGCCTTTGATAAAATCGCGGAAGAAAAATCCGACAGCCAGCGCCGGCACAATCCCCAGCAGAATATGGATTAAATTAAGACGGCCCTTCGGGGCGTTCAGGTCAACGACCGTTATTTTTTTGCTTAAGCCAAGCAGATTTAAGATCCGTTCCCGGTAAACCCAGGCCATGGCAAGGATCGCCCCAAGCTGAATGACGATTTCAAAGGTCTTCATCTCCGGCGACTGATCATCGTATCCCATCAGCTTGGCAGTTAATATCATGTGTCCCGTCGACGAGACCGGAATAAACTCGGTTAAACCTTCCACAATGGCTAAAATAATCGAGACAATAAGACTCATTCGTTCCTCCTGATCGAGTGTGACTTCGTGCTATAGTTATTCTACTTTTTTCCACCGGGATTGAAAACAGGTATCCACTGCGCCGGCCGTCTGCAGTTCAAAGCGGAGCAGATCGCGCAAAAATTCAGGGAGCATATAACGCTTCTCCGTCCCCCGCTTTAATCGTTCATAACCGACGCCAAAGGTGAACATATCCAGCGTGCCTACGAGATACGTCTGGTCGCTCCGCAACGGCTTGCCCGCAACGCTTGCCCGGATGATCCGCTCGAAAGGGGGAGCGTCAGGGTTGTATTCAATCTCCAATCCGTCAACGCAAATGCCGCCAAGCACCTTTCCCCGAAAGCCAAATCCCATAATGAATTTACCCCTCTTCTCCTCAAGCAGCGATTCCTCCAGACTTGCCAAAATATCTTCCCCAGACAGCCGCATCGTACAAGGGTTAATCGGCGAAGGGCAACGTTCATGCAGCATTCCTTCGCTGATCTCTCCAGCCGGCAGGCTAGCGAGCAACTGACCGCTGTTCACCAGAGAAAATTCGCTGTTGGTATGACGGCGCACCGCTTGAGCCAGCAGATTGCCAAACGGAGATTCTGCCTCGTAGGACACCGGCAGCTCGCGATCCGTCACCGCAACCGTGCGATTCAACCGGAGCTTTGCTGCTTCTCTCTGCAAGGCGATGGCCGTCTCCACCTGCTCCAGCTTCGGCCCTTCCCGGACAGGCAGGCAAACCCCGTCCATCGATAACCGTCCGGTTACGGCCTCCCGGAGAACAACAACCTTCCCTAAGTAGTTGCCGAACTTCCCTGCAGCCGTAACCATCGTTGATCCGATGCGCAGCGGCTCCTCCAGCAAATGATGGGTATGCCCGCCGATGATCAGGTCGATGCCCGGTACCGTCTCGGCCAGCTGCTGATCCATCGGCAGGCCTAAATGGGACATCACAATGACCAGATCCACCTCATCGCGCAGCTGACTTACATCCCTGGCGATCGTTTCCAGCGGATTCAGGGATTCCAAGCCCAGCAGCTCATAGAACTCAGCAAACGCAGCCGTCGCAGCCACCAGCCCAATCTTAAACCCCTGCTTGTGCACGACCAGACGGCTCTGCATCCACGCTGGGGGCCGTCCCGTCCGCATCTCTACGATATTTCCGCAAACGACGGAGCTGTGCAGGCCGGCGTAGGCCTGGCCCAACATTTCCGGCGTAAAGGTCAGCCCTTCATTATTGCCGATCGTTACCGCATCGTATCCCGTTAGGTTCAGCACGTCCACATTGGCCTGTCCTAAGGTGCCTTCGGTTTCGATCGCCGCCCGGTCCATATGGTCGCCGATATCGAGAAGGAGCGTAGAAGCCGGCGCCTCGGCACGCAACTCATCAATCATCGCCGCGATGCGCCCCATCGTTTCAAAATGGCTGTGAATATCGTTGGTGTAGAGTATCGTTAACGTTTCCTGGTTCGTCTCCGGCATAAGCACTACCTCCTTGCCCTCTCAATCTATTCGGCTTATTCTAAATTTTAGAGTTCAATGTGTATTATATACCTTAAAATTGATCGTTGTCTTGTTATAATGTATATTACTTACAAACTATTCCGAGGAGACTCCTATGAATATTCAAATTGCTCTTTTTGCCGGGTTGGCGGACCGGATCGGTACGTCAACCTTAAGCTTTGCATACCCTTATCCAGAACGTCCAATTACAGCAGCCTCGTTAAAGGAAGCGTTAGCTGAGGCTTATCCCTCAGCAGCTGCGCTGATTTCCGCCTCCTTCGTTGCGGTAAATCAGGAGTACGCTGCAGGCGATACGCCCATCCATGCGGAGGACGAGATCGCACTGATCCCGCCGGTATCCGGCGGAGAATGGAGTTCGAACGATGCTTCGGATCCGGCGGACGATCAACTGTACATCATCACGGAAGAACCGCTGTCCGTGGAGGAGATCACGGCTAAGGTTATCACCCCCGACCATGGCGCCGTTCTAACGTTTACCGGGACTACCCGGGAATGGACGCAAGGTCAACGGACCGTCCATCTCGAATACGAAGCCTATGTGCCGATGGCCTTAGCCAAGCTGCGCCAAATCGGCGCCGAGATCACGGAGCGCTGGCCAGGAACCCGCTGTGCGATTAGCCACCGGATCGGTCGCGTGGATATCGCGGAAATCAGTGTCGTCATCGCCGTATCGGCACCTCACCGGGCCGGATGCTACGAGGCCAGCCGCTACGCGATTGAACGTCTTAAGCAGATTGTCCCGATCTGGAAAAAGGAAATCTGGGAAGACGGTTCGGAGTGGAAGGGCCATGGACTTGGTCCGTGGGACCCTCGTGTACCGGGAGAACACCTCCTTTCGGGTGATTGACAAACCTAACAATTTCGTTGTCAACCCATTTGTTTCCTGATATGATTAAGAAAAACAGGAAGATTACGAGGTGTCATCGTCTTTGAAAGTACATATTATGGAGCTCAGTCCAGGCGACCGTCTCCAACATGACGTATTTAATCATTTCGGCGTTTTTGTTTTGCAGAAAGGCTGTGAATTGAGCAGCGATTCCATCGTTAAGCTAATGCAGCATGGGATCGACTACGTAGATATCGAACCGCAAACCTTAGACGCCGAATTCCCTTCGGATCCTGCCTTCCGGGCCAAGCCATATATGGATGAAGCCGTTGACGGTTTCGAGGAACTGTTCCTGAAAGCGCTAACGAACGGGACGATCGACGAAGCGAAAGTGGACAAGCTGTTAGAGCCGATGATCTCAGAACTGGATAACCAGAAGGACGTCGTCTCTTTATTGCTGATGATTGGTGACGGTGACAATTATACTTACCATCATTCCATGCAAGTCGGCATGCTCAGTTATTATATCGCCTCCTGGTTAGGGTATCCTAAGGAAGAAGCCTACAAGGCTGGGAAAGCCGGCTACTTGATCGATATCGGCAAGAGCAAGGTCCCACAGAGCATTTTATCCAAGCCCGGCAAGCTGACGCCGGAGGAATTCGAAGAAGTGAAGCGTCATTCCGAATACGGTCATGACATTATTCTCAATTCTACCGGAGACGAGCTTTCGGCCTTGGTGGCGCTGCAGCATCACGAACGGGAGGACGGCAGCGGTTATCCGCATGGCTTAACAAGCAAGGATATCCATCCGTTCGCCAAGATCGCCGCGGTTGCAGACGTGTATGCGGCGATGACCTCCAACCGGGTCTACCGCTCGAAGCAGGAGCTGCTGTCCGTGCTGCGCGAGTTAAACAGCCTTAGCTTCGGCCAGTTGAGCCCGGAGCCAACGCAAGCATTGATCCGTCATCTGTTGCCGAACTTCATCGGCAAGAAAGTGATGCTGAGCACCGGCGAGATCGGTTCTATCGTCATGACGAATCAAACGGACTTCTTCCGTCCGCTGGTCAAGACGGATTCCCGATTTGTCGACCTGTCCAAAGAACGCGAAACCTCAATCGCAGAAGTATATCTCTAATACGGAATTCTCCCGGGCCTGCACAGGACCCGGGTTTTATTTTGCCTTAAGCCTTGGCGATCGGCTCTTACGCATTCGCCCAACCAACTTATGCCTACCCGTCATACACTAGCAAAAAACAACGGGAGGCGCGCCTACATGCCCAATTACCGCATCATCGTGGATATATCGGATCGCATGCTGTACCTGCTGGATAACAACAACGTCGTACGTGGGTTTCCGGTTGGGATCGGAACCATGCTCACGCAAACCCCTGTAGGGTCGTATACCATCGTCAACAAAGCCCCCAATCCCGGCGGGCCGTTTGGCGCCTATTGGATGGGCTTGTCCAAGCCCCATTACGGGATCCACGGCACTGATGATCCTTCCTCCATCGGCAAAGAGGTTTCACACGGGTGTATCCGAATGTATAACCCGGACGTCATCGAGCTAGCCCGGATCGTGCCGATCGGAACCAGCGTAACGATCCGCCAGTAGAGCCCAACCACGCAAAAAAAAGGAGAAGTCCCGCTCAGGGGCTTCTCCTTTCGTTTGGCCTAAACTTTTAACCGATCGAGCCTTCCATCTCAAATTTGATCAAGCGGTTCATCTCTACCGCATATTCCATCGGCAGCTCTTTCGTGAACGGCTCGATAAAGCCCATAACGATCATTTGCGTTGCTTCTTCTTCGGTCAGACCGCGGCTCATCAGATAGAAGAGCTGCTCCTCCGACACCTTCGATACGGTCGCCTCATGCTCCAGCGTGATGTTGTCGTTCATGATCTCGTTGTATGGGATCGTATCCGACGTCGACTCGTTATCGAGAATCAGCGTATCGCATTTGATGTTCGATTTCGCGCCTTCCGCTTGTCGGCCGAAGGAAGCGAGACCGCGGTAAGTGACCTTACCGCCATGTTTGGAAATCGACTTCGACACGATCGTCGACGTTGTATCCGGCGCCAGGTGGATCATTTTCGCACCGGCATCCTGAAGCTGACCTTTGCCGGCAACGGCGATGGACAGCACGCTGCCTTTCGCGCCGCGGCCTTTCAAGATAACGGCTGGGTACTTCATCGTCAACTTCGAGCCGATATTGCCGTCAACCCATTCCATCGTTGCGTTCTCTTCGGCTACCGCACGTTTCGTAACCAGGTTATAGATGTTTGGTGCCCAGTTCTGGATCGTCGTGTAGCGAACGCGAGCGTCCTTCTTCACGATGATTTCCACGACCGCGCTATGCAGCGAGTTCGTGCTGTAAATCGGCGCCGTGCAGCCTTCGGTGTAATGCACGAAGCTGCCTTCGTCGGCGATGATCAGCGTACGTTCAAATTGTCCCATGTTCTCCGAGTTGATCCGGAAATAAGCCTGCAGCGGCACTTCGCATTTCACGCCTTTTGGCACGTAAATGAAGCTGCCCCCGGACCATACGGCGCTGTTCAGAGCCGCAAACTTGTTGTCCGCAGCAGGAACTACCGTACCGAAGTACTCTTTGAACAGTTCCGGATACTCACGCAATGCGGAATCCGTATCCATGAAGATAACCCCTTGATCTTCCAGGTCCTTCTGAATGCTATGGTATACGACCTCCGACTCGTATTGCGCGGAGACGCCGGCCAGGAACTTCTGCTCGGCCTCTGGAATCCCCAGCTTATCAAACGTTTCTTTGATTTCTGCCGGGACTTCTTCCCACGTCTTACCTTGTTTCTCAGATGGTTTCACGTAGTATTGAATATCGTTAAAATCGAGCTCGCTCAAATCTCCGCCCCAACGCGGCAACGGCATTTTCTCGAACTGCTCAAGCGATTTGAGGCGGAAATTAAGCATCCACTCCGGCTCGCCTTTAATACGGGAGATTTCCGTTACGATTTCACGGGTCAAGCCTTTACCGGATTGAAAGATCGCCTTGTGTTCATCCCGGAAACCGTATTTATACTCTTCTAATTCCGGTGCTTTTTTGGCCATGTTCGGCTACCTCCTCAGGGGATTAGATTTCCGCTTGGATTCCTTTTTTCAGCGCATTCCAAGCTAACGTAGCGCATTTGATGCGGGCAGGAAATTTTCTAACGCCGGATAAGGCCTCAAGATCTTCATAGTCGTCAAACTCCACCGTTTCTCCCATCATCAGCCGGGAGAACCGTCCAGCTAGCTCCATCGCGTCCTCGATCGTCCGTCCTTTGACGGCCTCAGTCATCATCGAAGCCGACGACATGCTGATGGAGCAGCCTTCCCCGGTAAAGCGGGCGTCCTTGACGACGTCTCCTTCCACAATCAACTGCAAGGAAATGCGGTCGCCGCAGGTCGGATTGTTCAAATCGACCGTCAGCGCGCCTTCCTCAAACTTCCCGCGGTTCCGCGGATTTTTATAATGATCCATTATGACACGGCGGTATAAATCGTCTAGTTGCATCACCCAAAATACTCCTTTGTTTGGATTAAAGCTTCCGCCAGTCGGTCGATATCCTGTTCCGTATTGTATAAATACAGGCTTGCTCTAGCCGTTGCGCTTGCTTCAAGCCAACGCATCAGCGGCTGGCAGCAGTGGTGACCCGCCCGGATGGCGATCCCGGAAGCATCAAGCACGGTCGCAACATCATGCGGGTGAATGTCCTGCAGATTGAAGGTGATTAGCCCTACTTCACGCTCGCGCGGTCCGTAGAGGGTGAGTCCTTCGATCTCCGACAGGCGGTTCATCGCATAAGTGGCAAGCTTGGCCTCGTGCCGGTGAATTTCCTCAAGCCCGATGCCTTCAAGGAAATCGATGGCTGCCGCCAACCCAACCGCACCCGCGATAATTGGCGTCCCGCCTTCAAATTTCCACGGAAGCTCCTTCCAGCTTGATTCATACAATCCGACATCGTCGATCATTTCTCCGCCGTATTCGATCGGCTCCATGGCTTCCAGCAGATGCTTCTTTCCATAGAGTACCCCAATTCCAGTTGGTGCGCACATTTTGTGGCCGGAAAAAGCATAAAAATCAGCATCCAGCTCCTGTACGTTAACCTTCATGTGCGGGGTGCTCTGCGCGCCGTCAACAACCATAACCGCCCCGTTGCGATGAGCAATCGCCGCGAGCTCCTTGACGGGATTAACAACGCCCAGGACGTTGGATACGTAGGCGGTCGCCACGATCTTCGTCTTGGGAGTAATCGTCTTCTCCGCATCCGCCAAATCGATATGACCGTCCGGCTGCAGCGGGATATATTTCAATACAGCTTTCTTCTTCAACGCCAATTGCTGCCAAGGAATCAAATTGCTATGATGCTCCATCGGAGTAATGACGATTTCGTCGCCTTCACCGACATTCGCCGCTCCGTAAGAGGATGCAACCAAATTCAGCGACGTCGTTGTGCCCCGGGTAAAAATAATCTCTTCCCGGCGCGCAGCCCCGATAAATCGGGCTACCTTCTCGCGGGCGTTCTCGTAAGCATCGGTCGCCCGGCTGCCCAGCGTGTGGACGCCGCGATGCACGTTCGCATTATCCCATTCGTAATAATGCTTTAATGCTTCGATCACGACGGCCGGCTTCTGCGAGGAAGCCGCGCTGTCGAGATAAACGAGCGGATGCCCGTTTATCTCTTGCTGCAGAATCGGGAATTGCTTCTTGAGCTCTTCAGCATGGATACTCATTGTCCCAGCTTCCTTTCCACCAGACCTTGCAGTTGCTTCTGCAACGGTTCCAGCGGGATATCCGAAACCACCGGCGCCAAGAAGCCGTAGATCACCAAGCGTTCCGCCTCTGCACGGGTAATCCCGCGGGACATCAAGTAGTAAATTTGTTCCGGGTTCACCTGCCCAACGGAAGCGGCGTGTCCTGCGGAAACGTCATCTTCGTCAATCAGCAGAATCGGGTTGGCGTCACCGCGGGCTTTCGGGCTCAGCATGAGCACTTTCTCGGTTTGCTGGCCGTCCGCTTTCGTGGCACCTTTCTCGATTTTCGTGATCCCGTTAATAATCGCCGTAGCTTCTTCCCGCATCACCGCGCGGGTAATCATTTGGCTGTTCGAGCTCTTCCCGTAATGTACGGCCTTCGTCGTATAGTTCAAACGTTGTTTCCCCGAACCAACGGCGATGACCTTCGCATCAGAGTTCGAGCCGTTCCCTTTCAAGATCGACAGCGTTTCGCTTGCCGAATCGCCATTGTTCATCTCGCCGATGATCCATTCGATGCTGCCGTCATTCTCAACAACGGCGCGGCGATATGTCACATCCGTCGCTTGCTCGGCCAAATGGTGCACCGTAGCGAATTGGACTTTGGCGCCCGGCTTCACGATTACTTCGGCTGCACCGTTATGCACGATGCTTCCATTCAGATTCACAGAAATATAGTTATCCACGTAGGTGACTTGGCTGTTCGTGTCCGCCACGATCAGGACGTGAGGCGTGAACGCAGAACCTGCATCATCCAACAGGAAAATCGTTTGCAGCGGCGTATCAATCACCACGTTCTTCGGAACGTACAGGAAAACCCCGCCATTCCACAACGCGGCATGCAAAGCTGCCAGCCGATTCTCGTCCGGCTTGATCACGCTGTGCAGGTGCGCCTTCACCAGATCCCCATGCTCCCGCACGGCGGTCTCCAAATCGGTGAAGATCACCCCTTGGCTCGCCAGCTCCGGTGCCAACTTAGTAAATACGGTATCTGCATTCCGTTGAACAAGCAAATTGCTCTGCTCAGTCAAGTCCACCAACGATTGGATGCTGTCAGGCAACTGCTGCGGATTTTCAACCCGAGCTTCAGCAAGCGTTCCAAAGTTGCTCAAATCCCAGCGGTCAATCCGCGTCTTCTCCAATTGAGGCAGTTCCAGTTCCGCCGCCAGCTGCAGCGCCTTCGTCCGGCTGTCCGTCAGCCAGTCCGGTTCGCCGCGCTTCGCGGACAGTTGTTTCAATTGCTCCGCTTCTACCGGAAGTACGGTTTGTGTCGTCATTCTCTACTCCTCCTTCCGTTTAGGCTTCTTGACCAACTGTTTCGTCCACGATACCCAGCTCTTCCTTGACCCAATCGTAACCTTCCGCTTCCAGGCGCTCGGCAAGCTCAGGACCGCCGGATTTCACGATGCGGCCTTGCATCATCACGTGAACGTAGTCCGGTTTGATATAGTTTAACAGACGTTGGTAGTGGGTAATAATCAAGAAGCCGCGGTCTTCGCTGCGCATGGAGTTTACACCATTCGCCACGATCCGCAAAGCGTCGATGTCAAGACCGGAGTCGATTTCATCCAGAATGACGATCTTCGGATCCAGCAGCAGCATTTGCAGTATTTCGTTCCGCTTCTTCTCCCCGCCGGAGAAGCCTTCGTTCAAATAACGGTGCGCAAACTCTGGATTCATCTCCAGCACTTTCATTTGCTCTTCCATTTGACGAATGAATTTGATCAGGGAGATTTCGTTCCCTTCGCCGCGGCGGGCATTAATGGCACTGCGCAGGAAGTCTGCATTCGTTACGCCAGCGATTTCGCTAGGATATTGCATCGCCAGGAACATACCGGCGCGGGCGCGTTCGTCAACGGCCATCTCCAACACGTCTTCCCCGTTCAGCGTCACTTTACCATCCGTAACTTCATACTTCGGATGGCCCATCAGCGCAGAAGCCAGCGTACTTTTCCCGGTTCCGTTTGGTCCCATAATGGCGTGGATTTCCCCGCCTTTTATCTCAAGGTTAATCCCTTTCAGGATCTCCTTCTCCTCGATTGTTGCTTTCAAACCCTCAACTACAAAATGCGTTGCCATGTAACTGCTCCTTCCATTCACGAAAATTAACGTTATTTGCTTAGGGCCGCCGCCCTTGTTCTTGCCATTATATCATAACAATTATCACATTAGAATAATTCTAAGTGATTCTCACTGATTCTCACTTCATTCTAACCTACTTTATTGGCATAAGCAACGTATGGCGGCGGATGTTCACCGTTATGCAATATCGTTGTCACAGAATGCAAAAGGACCCGGCCCGCGTTTGCGGCCAAGCCCTCTTGGAATGCGTGCTGTCTTCGACTCCGGTAAGAGCTATCAATCCAAATACGCCCGGAGCATCCACATGTGTTTTTCCCATTTGCCAAGATAACCGGTTAACAAATCGCTGGTGACGTTATCCTCCACCTGATCCGCGAGACCAATCCCTTCGTTGTACGCCTCCGTTAAGGTCGCCAGGTCCTCAAGCACATGCTGAACCATCGCCTGCGGCTCCTCCTTCCCGGTTGCCTCCTGAATGGTGGCCAGGTCCAGATACTCTTCCAGCGATGCTGCCGGGTTCCACTTCAGCGCCAGCATTCGCTCGGCAATGGCATCCATTTGTTCAGTAACTTCATTATACAACTCCTCAAATTTGGCGTGCAGCCGAAAGAAATTTGTCCCTTTCACATACCAATGATAGTTGTGCAGCTTCACATAAAGCACGTTCAGGTTGGCAACTTGTTCGTTCAGCAGTTGCTCCAGGCTGGATTTCTTCGTATTCTTTGCTGGTTTGGCTGCCGATTTGGCCATCCTTATCCCCTGCTTTCTTCAATAAAATGTTGTCATTATCTTACCCTGATTCAGGCGGGGTGAAACAAAAGATCCATAGATGTATAGATTTGTGTAAATTTCTTGATGTTTGGGCTATGATTGTTGTCATAGTGGTGCTATTATTATTGAGGATTTTCAACAGAAAAGGATGACCTTTCTCTGCCTAACTTGAAATCACTGTGGGGGAATTATGGAAAATCAAACCGGTCAACATCATAATCAAGAAGAAGTGGGCTATTTATTTAACGTCGAAATTCTAGTCAAAGGGACAACGAACCCGCTGGCTCTGCAAGCGCTGTTGAAGCTGCTGAACGACAGCCCTGACATTATAGATTACCGCATCAACTCCGGAATCGAGCTGGGACGAATTATTGAATCTACCTTAGCTTCCCGCACGCAGTCCCGCATCGAAACCGCCCAAGCCGTCAAGGCTAAGAATAACGGCAAAGAAACGTCTAAACAACCCGCTGTGGTGGAGAAGAAGAAAAGCGAGCCGGCTTCGAGCAACTTCAAGGAGCTGGCGACAAGCGATGAATTCCAAGCCTGGATTCAAAGCTATATTACAGGCAATAAGCTTGTCCGTTTGTACGTCAATCGTAACGGTAAGCGGACGAGTATGCCGTGCCGAATCTTAAATTTCCTTCCGGAAACCTACGCGGTGAGCGTATACCACGTCGACGAGAAGCAGGTATACACGCTAAAGCTGAGCGAGATCATCGACTTTTTGGATACGTAAATCATTTCATTATAAAAGCAGCAAAAAGGGCTGGCGGTTCCTGCAGATGCAGGTTGCGCCAGCCCTTTTAGGGCTTGAATCTCCTTAAGCTTTATGCTCCAGCCCGAGGTGCCGCCTTCCAGGCTTCCAGTGCGAGCAGCAGCCAGCCTGCTAGAAATGATACGCCGCCAAGCGGTGTCACCGGACCAAGCCATCGTAAGTCCAAGGTGGCAAGGCCATATAAGCTGCCTGAAAATAAGATCACGCCGATCAGGAATAACCGTCCGCTCCACAGCAGCCGCTTGGAATCTCCCCACTTCACGGCAAATAACGCGGTCAGCAGCATGGCGATGCCATGAATCATTTGATAATGGACTCCGGTCTCAAAGGTGCCGATTGCTGCCTCCCCGATCCGCTCTTTCAAAATATGGGCGCCAAACGCACCAAACGCCACGGAGAGAAGCATGACAATCGCTCCGATCCCCGCATATTTACGCTGCACTATCGATTTCGCCCCTTTCTGATCATGTCCCATAGCCTTCGTGTCCATCATACCGCAGGGTTTAGCCTGATTTCCACCACCGTTTCAACCAAAAATATCCTTGCAATTTTCAGGAGGATATTTGAAGATGGTCTTGAATAGGTTTACATTACTGTCTATAAAGGAGTTTTGGGATGGATTATCGTCAATCGGAGCAAGATCCTGTATCACCCTATTTTGCCCCCCACGAGCCAACAAACCGGATGAAATTCTCCGGCCCCGGCATCGCCTCCTTCGTACTCAGCTTACTTGCCGTAATTGGCTATATCGCTGCGCTGGCACTGATTATTTCTACAGCGATGGATCTCGTGGACCAGCCTGCGGAGGTCATCGCCGAAGACCTGATGCAGCGAAGCGGGACCGTGCTTGGCGTTCTGCTGTTCCTGATTTCCGGCTTATTGGACTTGATTGGATTGATTCTGGGCATCGTAGGCTTGGCGATCCGTAATCGGAGGAAAGTGTTTGCGATATTAGGCACGATTTTTTCGGTCTTGCCGTTCGTTCTCTTCATCTTGCTAATCGTGCTTGGAAGCCTCACGGCCTAGGATAACGCGGTACCATGTAAGCTTTCCCTCGAATCGGCGGCGTCCATCGCGGACAGCTGCCGAAAGCCCTAAACCCCGCGGGTCTTTGGTCGGTCTTGGGGCTTTTCCTTGTCTTGTTCTTTTTGATAGAATGTATGAAAGTTCATCTTTTACATTACATGTGATTTGCATCAACTACCCAAGGAGACTGCTTATGTCTAAAGTGAAAATTTTTGCGGATAGTACCTCGGATCTGCCAGCCGGTTGGATCGAACGGTATGACATCGGCCTGGTTCCACTTTACGTCGTATTCGGCAATGAAACGTTCCGGGACGGCATCGACATTACCCCGCTCGATATCTATCGCCGAGTGGAGGCCGAGGGACAATTGCCTAAGACAACAGCACCGTCCCCGAAAGATTTTATGAGCGCCTTTGGCCCTTACATCGATCAAGGAATGGACATCGTGTATATCAGCTTGTCGTCCAAGCTGTCGTCCACCTATCAGAACGCGCTAATCGCAGCAGCGGAATTTCCCGAGGGCCGGATTCACATTGTGGATTCCTTGACCCTGTGCAGCGGAATCGGAATGCTCGTCATGAAGGCCGTGCGCCTAGCCGAGAAAGGATGGGGAGCCGCAGAAATCGCTGGACAAGTTGCCGCCTTACGCCCCCAAGTGGTGACGCAGTTTGTCATTGATACGCTGGAATATTTGTACAAAGGCGGTCGCTGCTCCGGCATGCAAAATTTTATCGGCAGCCTGCTGCAAATTCGGCCGGTACTGAAGCTGGTGGACGGGAACATCATCCCGGCTTACAAAGTACGGGGCCGCAAGGAGAAAGCCGTGCAGCTCATGCTTGATCATGCCCTGGCCGACAAGGATCACATGGACGAGGATCTGATCCTGGTCGCGCATACGCTCGCGGAGGAGGAGGCGCATCGGTTGGCCGTGATTTTGCGGGAGCAGACCGGTGTGCGAGAAGTTGCCGTTGCGGAAGCCGGCTGCGTGATTTCGAGCCACTGCGGCCCCCATACCGTCGCGATTATGTATACAAGAAAATCGGCGGCTTCATAAGTCCCATAGATAACCATGACGTTTAGGAGGATTTATATGGGTTCCATTAAAATTTTTGCTGACAGCACTTGTGATCTCCCCGCTGAATGGATTGCGCAGTACGACATCGGCATTGTGCCTCTGTATGTTACGTTTTCGGAACAAACCTACAAGGACGGGATCGATCTGACGGTGCCCGAGCTCTACCGGAAAGTCGATGAGACGGGCAAGCTGCCTAAGACGGCGGCACCGTCACCGGCGGATTTTATCGAAGCGTTTCGTCCCCATATTGAGGAAGGCCGGAGAATTCTCTATATCAGCTTGTCCTCAGAGCTGTCCTCAACTTATCAGAATGCGCTGATTGCCGCAGACGAATTTGCCGAAGGGATGGTGACGGTGTTCGATTCCCTGAATTTATCGACCGGCATCGGTCTGCAGGTGATGAAAGCCGTTAACGCCGCTGCAGAAGGCAAGAGCGTTGAGGAAATCGTTGCCCTGCTGACGGCCGTTCGTCCGCAGGTCGAGACCGAATTTGTCATCGATTCGCTGGATTATCTGTATAAGGGCGGCCGCTGCTCCGGTATGCAGAACATCGTTGGCAGCCTGCTGAAAATCCGGCCCGTCATCAAGGTCGAGAACGGAAAAATGACTCCGGCTTACAAAATCCGCGGCAGCCGGGAAAAAGCGCTGGATCAGCTGTTAAACAATGCGCTTAGCCATCTATCCGAGATGGATAAAGATCTTATCTTCGTGACGCACTCTTTGGCAGATGAGGACGCGAAGGTGCTGAAGGAAGCGTTAGAGGCCAAAACGAACGCCCGCCAGGTTGCGGTGTCCAACGCCGGCTGCGTCATCTCCAGCCACTGCGGCGCCAAAACGATCGGCATTTTATACACGAAGAAGCTCGCCTAGCGGAATATTAAAAAAGGGATGGCCAGAGGGATTCAGTCCTTCTGGCCTTCCCTTTTTGCGTGTGCCCGACAGCAGCTCCCGCAGCAGCTGAAGGTCCCGGGTCAAGGCAACAATCATGTCCTTCAGCTGCGTTTGAGCTCCAGCGCCTTCTCCTGTTCCCCCCTACTCAGGCAGCGTGCGAGCAGCTCCGTTAGTTCCTTGGCCTCCTCCAGCACCGCTTCATGAATTAATGCATGGCTGTCCACGTTTCTTAAAGAGGATCCCGATCTCATGCCTACTCCTCCTTTTGGGGTTGATTTTTATTAGGGTTCACTGTGCATTTCCAATTTATTCCGACCTTGGGGCATAAGAAAAACGTCTATCGACGTACATTCAAAGTAGACAGACCGCGTTTAGCGGAAGTTTTTCTTGCGATATCAGGATGCCAATCCCCGTAGTTTATACTTTCTGATATCTTAAAAAAAACGTCTATCGACGTACATTCAAAGTAGACAGACCGCGTTTAGCGGAAGTTTTTCTTGCGATATCAGGATGCTAATGCCCCGAAGTTTATACTTTCTGATATCTTAAAAAACCGGGACTCCCAGCAACTACGCTGGAAACCCCGGCTATCATCCTGCACTTATCTAGTTATAATAGCTTGCCTCCTACCGATTGCTGGAACTCCTCAATCGCCGGCAGCTGCGGTTCTACACTGCAGACAAGTCCAAACCCTGCGATCACCGATGCCAGCTCGTCCAGCACTCTGGAAGTACGGGCCACAAGCCGCATCGGCATCACTCTATACGTCTCGATCAACCCCAGCAGACCATCCGCAAGGTTCTCGGACGCTTCCGCCTGTTTGGTCAACCCGTAATGCAGGATCTGCCCGGTCTCTTGATCCGCAATCACGTTCATCGTCGGATAAAACGGACGTTCCTCGTCTTCAATGGGCATGGGGATAAAAAAGCTGTCTACCTCCCAGACCCCCGCATCACCGCTGACTGCACGCCTTGCTTTGACCATGCGCAGCTCGTCCACCATGACCGCTCGTCCGGCTGGCTCCAGCGGCCGATCCGCCTGGTCCGGCTTGAGCCATTCGCTGATCCATTCGGTCGTACCCGCACCCTCCCCGGTAACGGGAATCCGCACGAGAAAACGTTCCCCGTTGCCTTCCAATAGAGCATCGGGATCCTCCCGATAGGAAAGACTCACTTCCATCGCTTGTCTGAGGATCTCCGTCAAGAAGACAATATCGTCCCGGTCCGTTATCGGCCAAGGCACGTAACCCGGCTCGTAGAGACGGAAGGACGGCCAGGCAGTTTTGCCGCGAAAGGATAAACCTAACTCCTTCACCCGTTCATATTCCTCCGGGTACAGCTCGTCCCGGCTGCCAAAGGACAGCATATAACAATGCTGCGCAAACAGCGGATCGCCTATGAATTCCCCATTTAACATGTCAAGCACCGTCTGCAGGCCCTCCGTTCCCAAATAAACGGCCATACCAAACACTTCCTTGCCGCTCCCCATCACGCAGCAATATCCGATACGGTGATCCCATGGACTGCGAACCCCAAACAAATGAACGTCCGAAAGCCATTCCCATGGCTTCAGCTTCTTAAATTGATCCGCGGCTTCATATAGCTCCAGCCAAACCTGATTCATCGGCACCAATTCGTGACCCCCTTCGCAAACCTAACCTAATCTAACTGTTATTAGCTTAACGGGAATCTCCGCCTTTTTCCAGCCTTATTGTTTCCAAACCGGCGCAAGCTCCCTCACATATCGCCCCTCTCCGTGAATATACTTTATTTACATCCACAAATATAGCGTTCCGGGAAATCCCGATATGGAGGTGTTCATCTATGCCAACGCCTGATCGATATCACTTTGTCGTCTCCAAAGAGGACTGGTCGCTGCACCGGAAAGGGTATCAGGATCAACAACGTCATCAGGAGAAAGTGAGAGAGGTTATTAAGCAAAATCTGCCAGATCTCATCACCGAAGAAAATATCATCATGTCAGACGGCAAACAGATCATTAAGGTCCCCCTCCGCAATTTGGAAGAGTACCGCTTCATTCATAACTACCAGAAACATAAGCATGTCGGCCAAGGCGACGGGAGCAGCGAGGTAGGAGACGTGCTAGGCCAGGACAGTCCGAAGGACAGCGGAAAAGGCGGGAAAGGCGGCAAGGCCGGCGATCAGCCGGGCTACGATTACGTGGAAGCGGAGATTAGCATCGAAGAGCTGGAGGATATGTTGTTCGCAGAGATGGAACTGCCTTATATCCAGGATAAAGACAAGACAGAAATGGAAACCGAATCCATCCGTTTTAACGATATCCGCAAAAAAGGCCTCATGTCCAACATCGACAAGAAACGCACCATCTTGGAAAACCTGCGCCGTAACGCCACCGCCGGGACCCCCGGCATTCACGGCATATCTCCAGACGATCTCCGCTACAAAACGTGGGAGGAGGTCGTTGTCCCCCACTCCAACGCGGTCATTCTGGCGATGATGGACACATCAGGTTCGATGGGGGCGTTCGAGAAATACTGCGCGCGCAGCTTCTTCTTCTGGATGACCCGGTTCCTGCGGCGGCAGTACGAGAAGGTCGAGATTGTGTTTCTTGCGCATCATACCGAGGCCAAGGAGGTCAGTGAGGAAGAATTTTTCACCCGCGGGGAAAGCGGCGGCACCATCTGCTCTTCGGTATATCAAAAAGCGCTGGAGATCATCGACACCCGTTACCCGCCGTCCAGCTACAACATTTATCCGTTCCACTTCTCCGACGGCGACAACCTGACCTCCGATAATGAGCGCTGCGTCAAGCTGATTGGCGAGCTGATGAAGCGCAGCAACATGTTTGGCTACGGGGAAGTCAACCAGTACAATCGCGGCAGCACCTTGATGTCCGCCTACCGGACGATCAAGCAGGAGAAATTCATGTATTACGTCATTAAGGAAAAAGGCGAGGTTTATAACGCGTTAAAACGGTTCTTCCACAAGCGCGAAGGGGGTGCGGCCAGTTGAGCAGCGAATTAGAACAGCTCGAATACGCCATCGCGGAAATTATGGAAATCGCCGACTCGTTTGGACTTGATTATTATCCGATGCGCTATGAAATTTGCCCCGCCGATATCATATATACGTTTGGCGCTTATGGAATGCCAACCCGGTTTTCGCATTGGAGCTTCGGCAAAATGTTTAACAAGATGAAGATGCAGTACGATTTCGGGTTAAGCAAAATCTACGAGCTCGTCATTAACTCGAACCCGTGTTACGCCTTTTTACTGGAAGGCAATTCGCTGATCCAGAACAAGCTGATCGTCGCTCACGTGCTCGCCCACTGCGATTTCTTTAAAAATAACGTGCGGTTCTCCGCCACCAACCGGGATATGGTGGAGAGCATGGCCGCCACCGCCGAGCGGATTAGACGTTACGAATTGGCCTACGGTGCGGAAACAGTAGAGAGCTTCATCGACGCTGTGCTGGCGATCCAAGAGCACGTCGATCCGCAGTTAATCAAGCCGATGCGTTATGACAAACGGCGGCAAATGGAAGAGAAGCTTCGGCGGGCGAAGGAGGGGCGGCAAGGGCCGGTGAAGACAGGGACTTACGACGATCTTTGGACGCTGGATGAACATCCGGGCGGACGCACCGAGGAAGCCAAAGAGGTCACCGTCCACTTCCCGCCCGAACCGGAGAAGGATATCGTTTGGTTTATCCAGGAATATTCGGAAGTGCTGGAAGATTGGCAACGGGATATTATGAGCATGCTGCGGGAGGAGATGCTGTATTTCTGGCCGCAGATGGAGACGAAAATCATGAACGAGGGGTGGGCTTCGTATTGGCATCAGCGCATCATCCGCGAGCTCGACCTGACCAGTGACGAAACGGTCGAATTCGCCAAGCTGAACGCCTTGGTCGTTCAGCCGTCGCGGCAAAGCCTGAACCCGTATTACCTCGGGCTCAAGATTTTCGAGGACATCGAGCGCCGCTGGGATAACCCGACCGAAGAGGAGCGCCGCCGCTTTGGCCGTGAGCCCGGAAAAGGCCGGGAGAAAATCTTCGAAGTGCGCGAGCTCGATTCGGACATTTCCTTCCTTCGCAGCTATTTAACCAAGGATCTCGTCCGCGATCTGGACTTGTACATTTTCGAGAAGCAAGGTCCAGAGTGGAAAATCACCGACAAATCGTGGGAAAATGTCCGCGACCAGCTGATCGCCTCCCGCGTCAACGGCGGCTCGCCGTACATCGTCGTCCAGGACGGCGACTACCTGCGCTCCGGTGAGCTGTTGCTGAAGCATCAATATGAAGGGATTGAGCTGGACCTCAAGTATCTGGAGCATACGCTACCCTACGTTTACAAGCTGTGGGGCCGCCCCGTGCACCTAGAGACGGTGGTGGAAGAAAAGCGGGCGCTCTTCTCCTATGACGGGCAGAAGCATACTCGGAAGATGCTTTGAGTTACATGACTTTTAAAGCGAAATAGAAATCGCTTTGGCCTTGACCCATCTGGAATGAATGGCCTGCTGGACATCGGAAGGATCCATCGGCGGTCTCTGCCGCAGGCCAATCGCATAACCGGTCCAGAAAGTGCACGCTAGAATCGCGATTGCAACTATGGTTAACATGAGTTGATCACTCTTTGCCAAGGTATCGCCCCCTATTGTTTCTTCTATTAACTAACTAACGTTGTTGATTCCTTGGATGTTTCAATCTGGAAGAAGAGCCGCACGGATCAATTGATCTGGCGGCTCTTGTCTGTTCTGGGGAGCACTTAGGAGCAGCGTGCTGGTGTGTTGAGCCAGACGGAGCAGGTTCTGGTCTGCGAAGCACTTCGCCTTCGTGCATCCATTCTTTCCTGCGGGTTCTTCAGGGGAGCGTGCTGGTCTGCGGAGCTCTTTAGTGCAGCTTCCTTACCTACGGGCTCCACAGGGCAGCATTCTACTTTGCGGATCCATCAGGACAGCAAAGCGATGACCAGCAGTTCGTAGAGAACCAGCGTTAAAATGGTCTCATCGCTGGGACTTAGCCCCCAATAAGGAGCGCCAATGGCACGCTGCCCCCCTTGCCGCGGAACAGCCAAATGCAGTAACCCGCCTTGGCAGCCAACGATTCGACCAACATGCACATGACCTTCCATCGTTTCAATGCGCACCCGCTGATTGATATGCTGCCGGCAGATGTCGTGTACCCGGTCACGAACCGTCCGCAAATGATGGACGTGTTGCGGATCAGCCTGATAAACGATACGATGCTGAGGATAACCCCATGGTTGAACACTCATTCGTTATTCGCCTCCAACGTTTCAAGTTCAAATTATCGTATGCGAATACCCAGTAGGCGGTGAAGCTTGGCGTGGGAATCCGGCTCCTCTTGCCAAATGCCTTCGGGCGGCGGAATAAGTTAGTTAGGAGGTTCGACGCTTGGAGTTCGGAGCTCGGACGGGAATTAGTTGTAAAAACTACTGTTAATTTTGCTCATTTTGCACTTAGGAGAGGATTAGCTGTAAAAAGTAACGTTAATTTTGGCGGTTTCGCGGGTTTGGCGAGTTTGATGCGAAATTAGAGGTACTTTTTCCAGTTAATTTACTCAAATGGCCTTCTCGGCTCGAAATTAACGGTAGAAAATCCAGTTAGTTGGGTGGAGGAGCGCGACGGGCGGGAGGTGAATCCAGTTCGTTGGTGGGGGAACGCGACGTGGAGGGACATGAATCCAAATAAGTTAATGGGAGAGCACGACGTGGTGGGACGTGGAGTGACGTGATGCACACCCAAGCACGCCAAAAAAGGTGGAGGGATCTCCCCCCACCTTACAGCTGCCACGCTTTACCGGTTCAACAAACTGCCGACATAACGCAGCAGCTCGTTGGCGCACACCGGGCAGTAGCCGTGCTCGTCGATCAGCCGCTTGCTGACCTCGTTGATGCGTTTCAGTTGGTTTTCGTCCGGCGTTTTGGTTGAGGTTGTGATTTTGACGATGTCCTTGAGGTCGGCGAACAGCTTCTTCTGGATCGCTTCCCGCAGCCGGTCGTGGTGATTATATTCAAATTTCTTCCCTTTACGCGAATACGCAGAGATGCGGATCAAAATTTCCTCCCGGAACGCCTTCTTCGCGTTTTCCGAGATGCCAATTTGCTCTTCGATCGAACGCATCAACCGCTCATCGGGATCCAGCTCCTCGTCGGTAAGCGGGTCGCGGATTTTCGTCCAGTTGCAGAACGCCTCGATGTTGTCGAGATAGTTCTCGAACAAGGTGCGCGCCGATTCCTCAAACGAGTAAACGAACGCTTTTTGCACTTCTTTCTTGGCAATCTCGTCGTATTCCTTACGGGCAATGCTGATGAAGTTCAGGTAACGCTCGCGTTCCTCCTTCGTGATGGAAGCATGCTGGTCAAGACCATCTTTGATCGCCCGCAAAATATCAAGTGCACCCATGCAATGCAAGTCCTGCTTAATCAGCGCGCTGGAAATCCGGTTGATGACATAACGCGGATCCACGCCGGACATGCCTTCTTCCAGGTACTCGTTTTGCAGCTCCTTCAAATCGGCGTCCTTGTAGCCCTCGACTTCTTCGCCGTCGTAGAGGCGCATTTTTTTCACCAGATCGACGCCTTGCTTCTTCGTCTCCTTTAACCGGGTCAAGATGGAGAAAATCGCTGCGGACCGCAGGGCATGCGGAGCAATATGAACGTGATTCATATCGCTTTGGCCGATCAGCTTGGCGTAAATTTTCTCCTCCTGTGACACCTTGAGATTATAGGGGATCGGCATGACGATCATCCGCGACTGCAGTGCTTCATTTTTCTTGTTGGCAATAAACGCTTTGTACTCCGCTTCGTTGGTGTGCGCGATAATCAGCTCATCCGCCGAGATCAGCGCAAACCGCCCCGCCTTGAAATTCCCTTCCTGGGTCAACGACAAAAGATTCCATAGAAACTTCTCATCGCATTTCAGCATTTCCTGGAACTCCATCAGGCCGCGGTTGGCCTTGTTCAACTCGCCGTCAAAGCGGTAGGCCCGCGGATCGGATTCTGAACCATATTCGGTGATTGTGGAAAAATCGATGCTGCCGGTCAAATCGGCGATATCCTGGGATTTCGGATCCGACGGGCTAAACGTGCCGATGCCAACCCGTTCCTCTTCGGACAAGAGTACCCGCTCGACCCTGACATTCTCGATGTCGCCGCCGTATTCCGTCCTCAGCCTCATCTGGCAAACGGGGCATAAATTGCCCTCAATTCGGACGTTCAGCGTTTTCTCCACCTCCGGCCGGAGCTCATGCGGAACGAGGTGAAGCGGGTCCTCATGCATCGGGCACCCGGCGATGGCGTACACCGCCCCTTTATCGGTCCGGGAAAACTTCTCTAGCCCACGCTTCAACAGCGTCACAATGGTGGACTTGCCCCCGCTGACCGGCCCCATCAGCAGCAAAATCCGCTTGCGTACGTCGAGCCGGCGGGCGGCGGAGTGAAAATACTCCTCGACCAGCTTTTCGATGGCCCGATCGAGCCCGAAGATTTCCTGCTCAAAAAATTTATACCTTTTCCGGCCGTCTTCCTCTTCGATGCCATAGGATTTAATCATTTCATAGACCCGGGCATGGGCGGTCATCGCCGGCGAAGGGTCTTTGGCCAACAGTTCAACATAATCTTTAAATGTGCCGCTCCACGACAAGGAGTCGCTTTCCGCCCGATAAGCCGCTATTCGCTCAAAAATGTCCATGTTAGGTACCTCCTGTACTCCCGCTTTAGGGGTTCTCCCGCGTCCCCATCTTTAGAACTGACGTGACCAGATTATGGAGCATCCACGATAAAAAAGTGTATTACATACCTATGCGCCGGTGAGGGAGAAGTTGACCGTTTTTCCGATGAAAATATTCAGATGGAAAAAGTAGGAATTCGGCTTTGTGATATAATCTTGAACAGGATCATGGGAACGATGAGGAAAAGGGGATCGTCATGGCGGTACAGCATGAGACGGAATTGTACGCTCCGTTGAAGGCTTTTTTTGAGGAGCGAGGGTATGTCATTAAAGGGGAAGTGCGGCATTGCGACTTGGTTGGCGTTCGGCCTGACCGCAACGAGCCGCTGATTGTGGAAATCAAAAAGACGTTTAATCTTCCTCTGCTGCTGCAGGGGTTGGAGCGCCAGCGCCTGAGCCCCGAGGTGTATCTGGCCGTGGAGCGGAACCGCGCCAAAAAGGGGGCGCACAACCAGCGGTGGAACGAAATTACGATGCTTTGCCGCCGGCTGGGACTGGGGTTGATCACGGTAACCCGGTATAAAACGAAACCCGCCTTCGTGGAAGTCCTATGCGAGCCGGGGGACGGAGCCTTATACATGCCGGGGCCGAAGGTGGTTAAACGCCGAGTGGATAAGCTGCTGCACGAGTTCCACGAACGCAGCGGCGACTACAACGTCGGCGGCAGCACCGGCACCAAGCTGGTGACGGCCTACCGCGAACGGGCGCTGCGCGTGGCGCTCGCCATCGAGGAGGGCGGCGGCGAGATGTCGCCCAAGGACGCGCGCGACCGCAGCGGCGTTGGCAGCGCCGCCGCGATCCTACAGCGCGACTACTACGGCTGGTTCCGCCGCGTCGTCCGCGGGCGCTACGCGCTGACGCCGGCCGGCGCGGAAGGGCTGCGCCAGTACGCCCACGTCGTGGACGGGTGGCGGCGGACGGCGGCGACCGCAGAAAAGAAACAGGAGTAGGCACCTTCCCTAGTGGAGGGACCTTAAATAAGCTCAGGACATGTTCCTGAGCTTATTTATTTTGCGCTGGCTCTGGGATGGCAGTCATTTTCAGTCTCGAATCTGCCCGTTTCACTCTAATCCTTATCGCTTGGCTCTTTCGGGTCCGGGATTTGGCTAAGCCCTCTCATGAACAACAGATACACATAGATGGCGAGCCCGATACCGGCAATAAAAAGAACGAATTTACCGATTGCCCACAACGTCTCCATGGTTACTTCTCCTTTGGTAGGATTGGGGTGGTCTGGTTCTGGTTTAGTCCGCAGAGCGCGCCGTGAATTCGGCGAGGGCGGCGGTGAGACGCGCCAGCCCTTCGCGCAGCCGCGCAGGTTCATGCGCGGCGACAGTGAGCCGGATGAAGCGATCATCCGGCTCTTTGGCATAGCACAGCGTCCCCGGCAGGAACGCTGTGCCCTCCAGCAGCGAAGCGCGCAGCAGCGCTTCGCTGGAGACCCCGGCGGGCAGGCGCAACCAGAGGAACAGCCCGCCGCCGGGGTCTTCCACGCAGGCGCCGCGCCAAGCGGGCGCCTGCAGCAGCTCCAGCGCGAGCGCGCGCCGCGCGGCATACGCCGCCGCAGCTTCGGCGGCGGCGGCGCGCCCGCGCCCCGGCGGCTGGGCGAGCCAGGCGTGGAGCCGCCGGGCTCGCTCGGCCACGGCCGCACCCGCGGCGCTGGAGCTGCCAGGCGATGGAACATGGCGCAGCCGTTCCATCGTTTTCGCTTCGCCGCGCAGCCAGGCCAGCGGCAGCTGCGGCGTCAGCGTCCGCTCCAGGGAGCCGAGGCTGAGAATCTCGGCTCCCCACAGTCCCGCTTGCTGGCGCAGCACATATAGCGATGTGGTGGTGTCCGCGCCGGCCCCAGCACCGTCGGCCAAGTACTCAGCCCGGTTCTTTTCCTGGGCTTCTTCACCCTCGAACAGGCTGACTGCCTCGCTCTTGCCATCATCTCCTTCTGCTTTCACTCCACTCGGTTCAGTCCTCGGGTCCACGTCCGGTTCCCCACGTTTGCCTCTGCTCTTGTTGTCCTTCTCACTCCTATTCACCATCTCGTCCTTGTTCCCGGCTTCATTCCAATTGCCCACATCGTCCGCCTGGCTGCTGCGCTCCTGCCTGGCCTCTCTGTCCTCTGTGCTTCTTCTCTCACTCGCCGCACCGATCACTGCTTCCTTCTTTTGCTGACGCTTTGATGCATTATCCTCTAGGATGGATTCCACCTTAGACCCAGCCTTATCCTCGCGTTTGGTCGTCTCCACTACTTGGATATACTCCTGCTTCTGGCTTCCCCGCTCGCCGCCTTCGGGTTGCGGACTTGCCTCTGCAGCGGAACCCCCCATCCGCTTCATCCCGTCTGCCCTTCCTGAGGCAAAAGCCCCCTCCGCGAGCGGCACCAAACACGCCGTATCATCCTCGACGATCGGCAACCCCAACCGCTCGCTGATCTCCAGCAGCGCCAGCTTGCGCTGCCGGCTCCACACCCGGCCGGACGGGTTGGCATAATGCGGCGTCACGTACACGAAAGCTGGCCTCCCCCCGGTCGGCTCACATTTCCGCCGCAGATCGTCCGGCAGCATGCCGTCCCGGTCACAGGCCACCGGGACCGCCCGGATTCCGCGGCGGCGCATCAGCTCCAGCGCCTCCGGCGCGGCCGGCGTCTCGACGAGCACCGTGCCGCCGCCCGGCACCAGCACCCGCAGCAACAGATCAAGCGCCCCGTCGGCGCTTTCAGCCAGCAACCATTGCTGCGGGTCCGTGCGGATGCCTTCGGCCTCTTCATAGGCCTCAGCCAGCCATTCCAGCAAGGCGCCAGCACCGCGGCGCCCTGCCTTCGATCCGCCTTGTCCTTGGCCGTCCGCAGCGGATTCCCATTCCAGCCGCACGCCGCCCCCGTTCCCTTGCAGCCCAGCCAGTGAAATGAGGCGGCCTCCCCGCACCCCGTCTTCGATTTCCCGGGCGAAGACCGGCGGCAGCCGGCGTTTTAGCATTTCCAAGCCCGTGTCCACAAGAACACCCCGCTTCCCATTCGCTTGTATCTGCAATTGTACTGCAGGACAAATTTTCCAGACAACAGGAGCCAACCCCTGCATCGTGCTTGATTTTGACGAAGGATTGCCAAATCTATCATTTTTGCGAACCTCGTGTCGACATGATAGAATGAAAGCTGCACGAAAAGCGCATGAAAATATGTTTAGAGGTGATTTCCCATGCCTTACTCTACGGAACCTGCAACCGTCACCGAACCAAGTCGCAGCAGGAGAACACGGCGGCCTTCCGTAGCCCTGATTATACTGATTTGGATTCTGCTGATCGGTGCCGGCGTCACTGCGGCCTATATGTATAGCAACCATTTGAAGCAGTCGATGATTGACCAGCTGGACGCCAAATGGCAAAGCGAAGCCGAGCAGATGAAAGCCGATTATACAGCCCAGCTCACCGCTTTGTCCGACGAAGTCCAGGAATTGCAAAACAAAGTGCAAACGTTCAACGAATTGCTCGAATTCACCAAGGACAACACCAGCGAAAAAACGGATAACAGTAACAAATTGTTTTCGCAATTAAGCGAGGTCAAGGAGCAGTTGGCCGCGCTTCAGAAAAAGATGGATCTGCTGAAATGATCACGCCAGTTAAACAAATCAACCGTTTTTTCCTGCTGGCTACTGGACCCTTGATTGGATTGCTGATCGCTCTCTTCATCAGCGGGGCCGCGATTGATTGGAACCGGTCACCGCACCCCATCACGCCCGAAGCGGACGTCTTCCAAACCACCGCCTCCATCTCGGAAGGATTAACCAAAGCGGAGAAAGACGCCAAGACGACCATTTCCTCCATCCGAAAGACGGCCGAGCTCTACCAGAAGACCACCCAAACCATGAGCGACATCGTCAAAAATGCCAGAACCGCTTCCGCCAAACCCGAATCCATCTACGATCGGCGGATCACATCCAAGTTAGGCGTACCTTTTGAGACGATTCAAAGCGACCGGATTCGCATCGAGCTCTACAAAGTGAACCCCGGCACGTACCGCGGGTATGCGATGAAGATTCGACTCAAGTCGCCGGATGCCATGAAAATGACGCTGGGCAAAGATCGGCTGGGCGGAGCGGAAACGACTATGCAAGCGGTGCAACGCTACGGCGCGGTTGCCGGCATTAACGCCGGCGGATTTGCCGATTCTCGCGGGCAACGTTACCCCTTGAGCACCACGATCCTCAATGGGCAATATGTGAACGGCTTTGATCCTTCCTATAAGGATTTATTTTTCGTTGGACTTAATCAATCGGGGCAACTGATCGGCGGCAAATTTCAAAACAAAGAGAGCCTGGACAAGCTGAAACCGAAGTTCGGCGCATCTTTTGTCCCGATTCTGCTGCAAAATGGAGTCAAGCTCCCGATCCCGGACAAATGGAAGACATCCCCGCTGCGAGCGCCGCGTACGGTGATCGGAAATTACAAGGATGATCAGCTGCTGGTGCTGGTCGTCGATGGCGATAACGAAAAGGGCCGTTCCGGCGCAACGCTGGAAGAACTGCAAGACAAGCTGGCAAACCTGGGCGTACAGGACGCCTACAACCTGGACGGCGGAGGCTCCTCCTCCCTGGTTGTCAATGGCCGGGTGATCAACCACCCGTCCGACGGTACACTTCGTCCTGTGCCAACGCATTTCTTGTTTTTTAAATGAGTCGCTACCAACCGTCTTCCTCCGATAACAACTCGTCTATGAAATCCATCACATTTTGATTTATTTTTGGACGATAGCCGGGTATAATAGGGGAAGGAGTACAACGTGGAGGTGTTCGGCTTGTCATTCTCTTTAACATTCTGGATTATTGCACTCGTTATGGCGATGTTTTTGTGCGGGATTTTGACTGCATCCTATAACGACGATAAAACCAAAGGCCTTTAAGAGGTAACTCAAAAAGGCGGCTTCCCATCACGAAGTTATTCAAAAGAAGAAGGCTCGGCGTCGAATCTTGAATTCAGCCGGGCCTTCCGTTGCTCTCGTAGCACTTTGCTACGCTCCGCTACTCAGTCCCTAAGCTTCATCCAACCTTCTCGGTGCTGAAAACCCGCTCTTTTGACTCTCAATTGAACCGGTAACTCAAAAGGGCGGCTTCCCATCACGAAGTCATTCAAAAGAAGAAGGCTCGGCGTCGAATCTTGAATTCAGCCGGGCCTTCCGTTGTTTTCGAATCGTCTCAAGCAACGCCCACTCTCCCCCAGCTAACGGACATCAGAGACGTTATTGCTCCCATCGGTGGACTTACCGAATTCTAACGGACTGAGAAGGCCTTATTTTGAAGAAAATACGCATCATCTCTGCTCTAAAAGGCCAATAAGGTCATTGGAGTCCGTTATATTGGGAAATAACCGGGAAATCGTCAAATAAGGTCGCTACGGTCCGTTAGGATCAAAATTCCACCATCCTCCGCCCCCTCTGTGGAGACCGACCCCGTATGAGCAAATTCGACAAAATAAATAAGCTTCCCGCACGGGAAGCTTATTTAGGCTTATGCTCTGAGGCCGTTAAACGCATCAAATGTCCTGGATGGAGACTAGGACAGTTGGCTCATTTCGACCAGGCATTGATTGCAAATGGACCGCTCTTTGAAGTCGCTTACGCTTTCCATCGATCCGCAGAATACACATTTCGGCCGGTAACGCTCCAAAATGATGTGATCCCCTTGAACCAAAATCTCGACGGGATCTCCCTCGTTCATTTGATATCTCTTGCGAAGTGACTTAGGCAACACGATTCTCCCGAGTTGATCCACTTTACGGACCACACCAGCAGGTTTCATAAAATTGTACACCTCTCCTGAAAAATAGTTATGTAAGAATAGAACCAAATACCTAATCTATTATATTTCGCTATTTTTTTTGGGATTCCTGCTACAGTTCCATGTTTTTAAATTTTTTCCGGGAATGCCTGCAATGACAACTCCTTTGGCACTCCGCCAATGGCTATTGCGTCGGCCCATTCCCCGCTTGATCGCCAGCAGTTATGCCGTGGGAAAGAGATCAACATTTCAGCTGCCAATCCCTGCAACTTTGCTCTAGGTTCATCATCTGTCCTCTATCCTACACCAAGTTGCATGTCAGCGAAGGTTGATTCTTCCCGCATCAGCCTGCGGGCCCGGGAGCCAAGCAGCCGCTGGCTCCGCGTCCCCCATGCGCAGCCCCTTCCCCGCGCTGCTAATCGTATTTACTGCATCCCTGGAAAATCAAGCTGCCGCAGCGCCTCATACACAATAATCGCCGCCGAGTTGGACAAGTTCAGCGAACGAACCTTGTCGGTCATTGGCATGCGCATCGTCGTGTCGGGATGGGCTTCCAAAATCTCCGGCGGCAAGCCCTTCGTCTCTTTACCAAAGACAAAGAAATCTCCGTCCTGGAACTTGAAATCCGTATACCGCTTCTTGGCTTTGGTCGTGGCAAAGAAAAACCGGCTTCCCGCGTACTTCTCCTCCACTTCCTGAAACGAATCGTGGTATTCAATATGCACCGCATACCAATAATCCAAGCCGGCCCGCTTCAGCGTAGCATCGTCTGTCCGGAACCCAAGCGGACGCACCAGGTGCAGATGTATGCCCGTCGCGGCGCACGTTCTCGCGATATTTCCCGTATTGGCCGGAATTTCCGGCTCCACCAGCACAATATGTAAGGCCATGATGATCGAACTCCTCGTCCTAGAAAAATAAACCCGGCCCGTCATAGACCGGACTTGATCATTATATCAAATTTTGACTGTAAAAAACCCCGAACCGCCTGCGAGCAGGCGAGTTGGGGGTTCTCAGGAATAGCAGGGGTCTTCCAGCGGAAGCCCCGCTGCGATCTTTATCCGTGCGTTTTTTGGAAGTGTTCCATGAATTCGACAAGAGCCTGAATGCTGGCTTTCGGAACCGCGTTATAAATCGAAGCGCGCAGGCCGCCGACGCTGCGATGGCCTTTGAGTCCCACGAAGCCTTCCTTCTCCGATTCCTTCACGAACAGCTTCTCCAGCTCATCGTTCGCCAGACGGAAGGTCACGTTCATGATCGAACGGCTCTCCGGCCGGACACAACCACGGTAGAAACCGCCGCTAGCATCAATCGCTTGATACAGCAGATCGGCCTTGTCCCGGTTCTTCTTCTCGATCCCCTCAAGCGAACCTTGCTCTTCAATCCATTTCAGCACTTCGTTCACCATATAAATCGAGAAGGATGGCGGAGTATTGTACAGCGAGTTGTTCTCAGCATGCGTATCGTAACGGAACATCGTTGGCAGATGCTTTGGCGACTCCCGCAGCAACTCCTCGCGAGCGATCACCACAGTTACGCCAGACGGTCCCAGGTTCTTCTGCGCTCCGGCATACACCATGCCGAACTGGGTCAAATCAAACGGACGGCACAAAATATCGCTGGACATATCGGCGATCAACGGAACGCTGCCGGTGTCCGGGAACTCGCGGAATTGCGTGCCTTCGATCGTTTCGTTGGAAGTGACATGCAAATACGCGGTATTCTCCGGCAGATTCAAGTTGCTCAAGTCCGGGAGGGACATGTACTTATCTTCCTCCGAGGATGCGGCAACAAACGTCTCGCCGATGAGCTTGGCTTCCTTTATCGCTTTGTTCGCCCAGCTGCCCGATTTCACATAACCGGCCGTCTTGCCTTCCGTAAGCAGGTTCATCGGGAGCATGGCGAATTGGGTGGAGGCCCCGCCTTGCAGGAACAGCACCTGATAACCGGACGGTTGGCCGAACAGCTTCAGCAACCGTTCAGCTGCCTCGTTATGAACCGACTCATAGACGGCTCCCCGGTGGGACATCTCCATAATCGACATGCCTGTCCCGCGGAAATCAACGAACTCGGCCTGGGCCCGTTCCAGGACCTCCAGCGGCAACGCGGCTGGGCCCGCATTAAAGTTATAAGCTCTGTTACTCATTTCTCCCCATCCTTCCCTTTACAATCGATGTCTGGTTTCGAATACAATTATCGATTATCATAGCAACTATTCGATCTCCCAGCAAGCCGTTATTTCGCAAAAATTCACTATTTTGCAGAATTGACACATTAACGCTTCATCAAGGGAAAGGGGTGATCGGTTTTTCCAGGTCTTGCTGCATCGCTGGCCATGTGAACTTCACTAAGATCGATCACTCAAGGAATCTCACTAAACTCATAACTTCGCGTCCAGCTTTGCCGTTCCCCTGGTGCCACATGGACCGTAACGAACATTTCCGGGGAAATGACATGGCCGTGCCCCCAAACAGCGGTTGAGCTTAACGGAAGCTTGCTCCGCTCACGTACAGTCAGTCCGCTGGGCCGATGCTGCAGCTCCCACAGCCAAGGGGTTTCACGCCCGTCGAAGGGGGTCATTCGGAAATAGAAGTCCTTCTCTGGACGGCGCTCCCAGGTCACTTGATCCCCCTCAAACACCAAGCCCTCCAGCGTCGATGGATCATCGCTCCAGATCTCCGGAGCAAACGGCAGCTTCAGCACGTAATCCGGCCCGACCGCATATCCGTCAATACCGAGAAAGTTATGGCTGTATTCGTCGGTCATAATCACTCGGCTCCCAGTGTTCTCCAATATGTAAGTGACGGACAGAAGGTTGCCGGAGATTTTGATGCTTTTTTGCATACGCATGGCGTATCCCCGGCATTCCACAGGCTCGGTCGTAAAACAAATCTGCTGCTCACCACTTTGCTCCACCCGAGTCTCAAAACGCTGGCAGGCGTAATCCCTGTAAAAAAAGTACTCCGCATCATCCGGCCGTGTGAGCAAGCCTACACCCAGCTTGGGGAACCGTTCACCCACCTGAGTTTCCTCATACCCAATCGCTTCCTTGATGCCAAATTCGCTGCAAATTCCAATGCCTCCTGTTCCGGTTCCGGGTGTCAGGCTTTCCGGCACGCAGAATTGATGTTGTCCGTCCAGCTTAACGCCTGTGATGATTCCGGCCCCGTCGAACCGGGTGCCTTGGTACACTTCGCCGAGTTCGGCAATTTCAACGTGCAATCGGTCGTTTTTTAAATGATAAGCCATGGGTTCCCTTCCTAATCTATTACGCGGTTAACGTAATTTCTATCCGGTGAACGGCTCCTTCCTGCAGCGCCTCGATCTCTTGACGCGGAATAAGGCAGCCCCCCTCACGAGAGCTGGAATCCAGCGATACGCCATTTACGGTAACGTGACCGATTCGATACTTCCCGTATTCGGCACGCTCCAGGTTACGATAAACGATCTGCAACTTACGTCCGGCGAAGCTGGTGATCACCGACGCTTCTCCCGCTGCATCAAATTGCTCTGCAGTCAGCTTCGGTTCCAGACGCAGATCTCCGTAATCGCCTTTGACCCCATATACTTCCGTCAGCAGCGTCAACAGCAGCCAGCTGGCCGATCCCGTTAAATAAGTATACATGCCGCGGCCCCGTTCGTTAATATATTCCGGAATCCCGGGATACATCCGACTGCGTTCAAAATCCGCGGACAAGCGGTAAACGGAATCCAGCACCTGCTTGCCAGCCTGGACGAATCCGCGCTTATAGAGCGCATTGGCGTACATCACCGTCATGTGGCTGAACATCGCCCCGTTTTCTTTATGGCCAAAAGCAAACCCAAACGCCCGCCCCAGATTCTGTTGAATTTCACCAAACCGTGAGTTCAGCCGGTAACCGATGCGCTCATCCTTGAGATACCGATCCACCGCTGCTGTGATTTTGCCAACTTGCTCCTCGGTCGCAATGCCGCCCATGATTGTAAACACTTGACCGGTTAACGTCATACGTACCCCGTTTGGATGGTCTCCTTCCACCCGTACGGCATCGTTGTTGTAATATCCGTTAAACCACTCGAACCCTTCCGCACTGCGGATCCATTCCTGCTTCCGTAAATGTTCAAACGCCCAATCCGCTTTCCGCCGAAGATCCTCCGCCACCTGCTGCACGCTAAACTTCCGCTTCCGCCCGCTGACGGCCGGCACAACGGAGTCAAAATAACGTTCCAGCAGCTCCTGCTTCGCCGGAATGCTGTCGTAGTTAATCGGCGTTCCCAGGCTATCCAGCAACACAGCGATTTCTTCGGCAATCTCGATCGTATCCGTTCCGCCCGGCGCTTGTGCTAACCGAGGAATCAACTCGGAGAGCTCCAGCAAATTGCTGGCATAAAATGCTGTAAACGCAACGCTCTCTCCACGTGCCGGCGCCATATCCAGTCCGTCGTTCCAGTCCGCGCCTTCCAGCTTAATATTGCCATTTTCGCCTACGTTAAAGAACGCCACGATATTTTGCAGCAGAATATGCTCCAAAATGCTCCCTTCGTAAATACGCCCATCTTGCGACAACAGCTTGTTCCCCTGCTCCGGCGTCCAGGCAAGATCACGTTCCTTACAACGTTTGGTGAAAATATCGCGGAAATACGTCTGCGGCTTCAGCAAAAAGCCAAGGTCCCCGCTTTGATGAATATACAGTAGCGTCGTTAACAGCGGCCAAGCCCCATGGTCCATCCATACCCGCGGAATATTGTTGCGGTCAGCGATAAATTCGCCCGGTTTCGCGCCGATAATCGTCGCATTACTGCCGTCGATCCGCACGCCGGCATAGTTGTTGTAAAGCAAATGCCCCACTTCATCCGGCTCCATCACCAGCAAGGCCAGACAGTCCTGCCATAAATCGCGCCAGCCTCGTCCGCCGCGCCCATAATCGTGATACGGGAGGAACGAGTTTCCATATAAACGGCGTAAAATCGGCTGTAGCGTCACCCACTTCAACCAAAGATCATGTTGTTCATCTCCGGATTGAAAAGCGAGCGTATCCAGCTTGCCCCGCCAGTAAGTTTCGTTTTGTTCCAGCAGTTCATCAAATCGGGCCTCTGACAAATATGCTGCAGCAATGCGCTTCGTATCGATCCGGTCATCAGCGATCATCATGGCTACAACATAGGACACCGATTCCCCCGGCGCTAGCTGGGTTGTGGCAAACTTGAGCGCACCAACCGCTTCATACCCCTCGATTTCGGCGCCTGCTTCAACATCCGGCTGACGATTGGCGACCACCGCCTGCGGCCAGTCTAAAGCCCCGCCTTCGCCGATGAAGTCTTCGATCACCGGGAAGAATCCAATCGGAGCAGTCCCATCCTGCGCGGCTCCAAATACGCCGTAGGCCGTTTTGTTCACGCGATGCCCGCGCTCATCGAACGACAGTGCCGGTTGAACCTCTACGCCGTGAGCGGAGGTATATATCCGGTGGAGCAACGAGGTAACATGCCGGTGATCCCGCAGATCGTCAGCAGAACGCGCATACAGCGGAATCGCCGCGGTAGGTGTAATGGTGAGTTCCGTATCCCCGGTATTGGTCAGCCGAACCTTCATCAGTTCGATTTTATCGTCCGTCACGGGAACAAAGCTGGTGCTTTCGGCTCTCAAGTTCAGATTGGCACTTTCCCGCGTGATCTTATGCCATAAGAACCCGGCCTCCAGCAAAGTCTTCTCTTTCTCCTCTGAAAATAACGCCGCGTTTTGCCGCGCCGAATTCCCCGTCACGGACCAGGCCCCATAACCATCAAGATAGATCCAAAAATTCCGCGCCGCTTTAGAGTTATGCAAACTCTCCACCGAGATCGGCTCCAGCAGAAATGAGTTATGCCCCGTTGTCGCTTGCCCATGCAAATTCGGTGATACCGAGGACATCATCCCCGCATCATTAACCAAAGGAAAATACAAATAACTGCTTAACTCAGGCTGTTCAAGCCGAAACACACCCTCCTTCCCATGGAATTTCCAGCCGCTTGTCGCCATTTCCCTCATCCTTTCCGTTGAAATCAGATGTTCCGAAATGATTCGGAACCCCAAATCATCCAAGAGTTCAAAAAACCAATTTCATAAAGCAACGAAACCGGTTTCGATATCTTCATTATCTGATCTATTCCTCGGTTTGTAAAGGGTTTCAGTTCGCAAAAAAATAAACCTCCCCATCCAACGGATAGAGAGGTTGTTCGTATGATAGCTACTCGGCTTACAGATCGTAATAAAGACCAAATTCGTAAGGATGTACACGAACTGCAACAGCTCTGGCTTCGGCGCGTTTCATTTCCACGAAGTTGTCGATGAACGCTTTCGTGAAGACTCCGCCTTGAGTCAGGAACTCATAATCGCTTTCCAAAGCGTCCAGCGCTTCGTCCAGGGAGCCCGGAACGCTGCGAATCGATGCTTTCTCTTCATCCGACAGCTCGTAAATGTTCTTGTCGAACGGTCCGTAGCCCAGTTTCACCGGATCGATTTTGTTCTTGATGCCGTCGAGGCCAGCCATCAGCATAGCGGAGAAGGCCAAGTACGGGTTAGCCGTGGAGTCTGGCGTACGGAATTCGATACGGCAGCCTTTTGGCGTTACGGCAGCAACCGGAATCCGGATAGCAGCCGAACGGTTCCCCTTCGAGTATACCAGGTTTACTGGAGCCTCGAAGCCAGGTACCAAGCGTTTAAACGAGTTCGTGCTTGGGTTCGTGAAGGCGATGATCGCCGGTGCATGGTAGAGGATCCCGCCGATGTAGTTCAGGGCGATTTCGCTCAGGTTAGCATAAGCACCTTTTTCGTAGAACAGTGGAGTATCGCCGTTAAAGATCGATTGGTGTACGTGCATCCCGCTGCCGTTGTCACCAAACAGCGGCTTAGGCATAAACGTTGCCGTTTTACCAAATTGAGCGGCGGTATTATGCACGATGTATTTGTAAACCATCAGGTTGTCAGCCGTTTTCAGCAGCGTGTCGAAACGGAAGTTAATTTCCGCTTGACCGGATGTTGCTACTTCGTGGTGGTGACGTTCAACGCGAATGCCGGCTTCTTCAAGCAAACGGCACATTTCGCTGCGGATGTCTTGTTGCTTGTCGGTTGGTGCTACCGGAACGTAGCCGCCTTTAACCGGCACTTTATAACCCAGGTTGCCGCCTTCTTCTGTACGGCCGGTGTTCCAAATCGCTTCCTCGGAATCTACCGAGTAGAACGTTTTGTTCATACCGCTCTCGAAACGAACATCGTCAAAGATAAAGAATTCGGATTCCGGAGCAAAGTATGCCGCGGTACCGACACCGCTTTGTTTCAAATACTCTTCTGCGCGAACCGCTACGCTGCGCGGGTCACGCTCATAACGTTCGCCGTCCGGCGTATAAATATCGCAAAATACGTTCAACGTCGGATGTGCGGTAAAAGGATCAACAAATACAGAACCATGGTCCGGCATCATCACCATATCCGATTCTTCGATACCGCGGAACCCAGGGATCGAGGATCCGTCGAAAGCAACGCCGTTTACGAAGGTGTCCTCATTCACTTCTTTCGCCGGAAGCGTAATGTGATGTTGACGTCCCGACAGATCAACAAAGCGGAAATCTACCCACTCGATTTGCTTTTCCTTGATTGTTTTTAAAACGATCTCTGCTGACATACTCTTTCCTCCCAAAATCACGAACATTAAATCTTATTTTTGCGTTTAACGTTCATCCTTTAGTATGATTATGTCGTCATTATAGGACTATGAAGGCGAAGTCGTCAATACTTATGTAAGGTATTTTTACATGCGATATAAGGTATTATTACGCATAGTACAAATTAATAGACAAATAGTATAAAAGCCCACTCACCGCATGGCGAATGGGCTTTCGGATTTTGTCTATTCTGTGAAAGCGCTGCACATGTCCGTCTATCTTACACGCGAAGTGCAGCTTTTGGGGTATCAAAACGTTTACCTACCAATGGTGCCAATTTCTCCAAATCTTGCAGTAATGCAGCGAATTGATCCGGGAACAAAGACTGTACGCCGTCACCGGTCATCGAGTTGTCTGGATCGGTGTGCATTTCGATAATTAGACCGTCTGCCCCGGCAGCCACGGATGCTTTTGTCATCGGTTCCACCAGCTCACGGCGGCCCGTGCCATGGCTCGGGTCAGAGATTACCGGCAAATGGCTCAAGTTCTGCAGCACCGGAATGGCCGACAGATCCAGCGTATTGCGCGTGTACGTTTCAAATGTACGGATCCCGCGTTCGCATAACATAACGTTCGGGTTCCCGCCCGCCAAAATGTACTCGGCCGCGTTCAGGAACTCGTCATAGGTTGCGCTAAAGCCGCGTTTCAATAGAACCGGCTTGTTGCAGGTGCCCAGCTTGCGCAGCAAATCGAAGTTCTGCATGTTGCGCGTACCCACCTGCAAAATGTCCGCATATTCAGCACACACATCCACGTATTCCGGCGTCATGACCTCCGTAATGGTCAGCAGACCGTGCTTCTTGCCGGCCTCCGCCATCATGATGAGGCCTTCCACACCGATGCCCTGGAAGCTGTAAGGACCCGTACGCGGCTTAAATGCACCGCCGCGCAGCACCTGTCCGCCGGCTGCTTTCACGAGACGCGCAATCTCGTCGATTTGTTCCGGCGATTCTACGGCACAAGGGCCGCCCATGACAACCAGCTCGTCTCCGCCAATCTTAACGTCGCCGATCGAAATGACCGTATCCTCAGGATGGAAGTCCCGGCTAGCCAGCTTGTAAGATTTCGAAATTTTAATGACGTTCTCAACGTCCTTCATTTGACGAAGGTGCTCAGCAAGCTTTGGTTCAATCGTACCGATCAATCCGATCACAGTCCGATCTTTCCCACGAGATACATGAGTCTGCAGGCCTTCCTTCTCGATGACAGCGATAATTTCCTGAACGCGCTCCTCTGGGGTTTGGTTTGAAGTAATAACGATCATTTCGATCCCATCCTTTCTCCTATTAGGCGATGCGTGTACGAGCTAAAAACAAATATTCGAATGCACAATCACTGTTTCGCTTGAACGCTTGTGCGCTTTTAAGCTTTTAACCACTAAAGTAACTATAGCCGAATTTACCTCGCCCGTCAACCCTAATCGGCGTAGGTATATGTGGAATAAACTGAGCTTTCGCGGAAACTCCTTCATGTTTCAGACTCTTTTACCCCATTATCCCGTTTAATCCGCGTAATCAGATGATCCAGGAAGAGGCACAACACGGAAAACACATCCTCCTTCGCCAATCCATTTCTGGCTCCCTTATCGAAAGGGATAATGGTGTAAAAAGGGGGCGGCGAGCCACTCCCCCGCCTCGTTCTCAGCCGCAACCGCACATAAAAAGGCCGGAGAACAATTCTCCGGCCTTTCGCTTATATCCTTATCTTCCTACGAACTCCTGTGCCCAATACCCATTGTAGTAGCCAACCCCAATCAGGTTGTAGTTGGCGTTCAGAATATTTGCACGGTGTCCTTCACTGTTCATCCAAGCTTTTACGACTTCAGCCGGCGTTTTTTGCCCCATGGCAATGTTTTCGCCTGCGTAGCTGAATTGAATACCAAACTTCTTCATCATGTCAAATGGCGAGCCGTACGTTGGAGACGTATGACTAAAGTAGTTGTTATCGCTCATATCCTTCGCTTTAGCCAATGCCATCTTGTTCAGTTCCGCGTCACCGGTGAGCGGCTTAAGGCCTTGCTTCGCGCGCTCCTGGTTCACCAGTTGGATAACCTCCGTTGCAAATTGCGACTTGTCGGTTACCGCACTTTGCGTATTACCGGTTGTGCCTTGCGTAGTACCTTGAGTTGTTCCTTGAGTCGTACCTTGCGTATTTCCGGTTTGCGTCTGGCCGCCCGTAGTGCCTTGGTTACCGCTTTGGACTGGCTTCGTTGGATAATATAGATACCAAGGAATTGTAAAATAGTTCGTCCAAGTATTCGTATTCGTGCCGTAAGTTGTATAAACCTTATATGTCGTATAAGTTTTATTCGTCGTCGTATTCGAGGCCGCCGAGGCCGATGCTGGTACAACAATTGCTGCTGCCAACATAGCAGTAAGTCCACCTGTCACCAAACGTTTCAGTCGATTCGATTTCATTCTGTCATCTCCTTCGTTGTAGTTAATAGCTTAGTTACATTTTTGTAACCTTTCTACAACGAGTATAACATGAATCGACTCCTATTGAACCCCGCAAATGTTGGTAAATGCGCGAAAACCGCGATGGGACGCGGTTTTCAGCTCTATAAATCTATGTTTTATTCTCCTCTGCTTCGAGCTCCGACCTTCACTGGAGGTAACAACTTCGCTAGATTTACCGTACGAACGATTTCCCAAGTTGCCGGGTCTTCCGGATCATATTGTTCCAGATATTGAATGACTTCCTTCGTAATTGGCGTCGGCGTTGATGCCCCCGAGGTGACCGCTACTTTGCGGACCCCTTCCAGCCACTCGCGCTTCAACTCCGTGATATCCGCGATGCGGTACGCCTTCACTCCAGCAATCTCCTCAGCCACCTGGGCAAGCCGGTTGGAGTTGTTGCTTCGCGGATCGCCGACAACGATCACGAGGTCAGCCTGACCCGCCTGTTCCGCAACCGCCTGCTGGCGCAATTGGGTCGCTAGACAGATCTCATTGTGCACCTCTGCGCCCGGATATTTCTCCAGCAATTTTTTCATAATATGCTTAATATCCCACTGGCTCATCGTCGTTTGGTTGGTAATGACGATTTTGTCGGCGGTCAGATTAAGCCGATCGATCTCTTCTTCCTTCTCGATCAAGTGTACCTTACCTGGAGCCACCCCCATCGCGCCTTCCGGCTCAGGGTGTCCTTTCTTGCCGATGTAGATGACCTCATATCCCTCGGCAACCTTCTCCTCGATTAACACATGGGTCTTGGTGACGTCCGGGCAAGTGGCATCCACTGTGGTGAGCCCTTTCTCCCGGGCCAGCTTGCGAACCTCTGGAGACACCCCATGGGCGGTAAAAATTACCGTCCCGCTCTCTACCTTATTCAAAATCTCCAGGCGGTTCGGACCGTCCAGCGTAATAATTCCCTCGTCCTCGAAGGAGTTCGTGACATGGCTGTTATGCACAATCATGCCAAGTATATAAATCGGCCGCGGCAGATCCAGGTTCTGCGCCGCCTGACGAGCCAGAACCATCGCGTCTACGACCCCATAGCAATAACCGCGCGGTGAAATTTTAATGACTTCCATCAAATATCCCTGCTTTCTAATCCCCCAGATTCCTGACGGAGGGGAGCCTCTCTATTATAAACTATTCCGGCAGGGCATTAAAGACAATGGGAAGCCAGATGATAAACGTCGTCCCTTCGCCGCGTTTGGTCAACACTTCCACCGAACCTTCATGCTCGTCGATGATCCATTTGGCGATCGATAAGCCCAATCCGGTCCCTTGAATCATCCCGCGAGACGGATCCGCCCGATAAAAGCGTTCAAAAATATGCGGCACCTCGCTGCGGTCCATTCCGATGCCCGTATCCGCAATGCGGATGCCGATCTGTCCCCCAGATCGAATCGCATCGATGGTGACGCTGCCCTGCTCGGTATATTTAAACGCATTTTCAATAAAAATAAACAGCATCTGCTGCAAATAATCCTTGCTGCCGTTCACTGTCACGCCGTCCAGCGCTTGCAGATCCCCCTGGACCCACTCCGCTTTCCTCGGCAAAAATTGCGCCCGGCGGACCACTTCCTCCACGACCGGGGCCAACTGGATCGGTTCCTTCGTTAACGTTTGCCCGGCATCGGCCCGGGCCAGCGACAGCAGATCGTTCACCAGCCGGCTCATCCGCTCGGACTCCGCAGCGATGTCGTTCACCGCCTCCAATGAGAAGCTGCGAACCCGCTCCTCCTCGCTTGGATCGCGCTGCTCCACATCCTGGGACCACATCCGTTTTAATAAATCAACATTACCGCGAATGGTCGTAAGCGGCGTCCGCAATTCGTGGGAAGCGTCCGACACGAACCGGCGCTGTGCAGAATAAGCTTCATCCAGCTCCCTGTAGAAGCCTTCGGTTCGGGCCAGCATGTTATTGACGGTCCCGATCAGTTGGCCGATTTCATCGTTCGGCCCCTCGTAGTCAATTCTTACACTCAAATCATTCCCGGTCTGGATGCCATTCGCTGCCTCAATGACTTTACCGATGGGTGCCATCGATTTGCGCGCAAGAAAGTAACCCAACGAGCTGGCCGCCAAAATGGTAACGATGGAGCCAAATAACAATACGGTACTCATCCGGCTCATCAGCTTGTCTTCGGCGCCCGTATACGCCGCTAACTGGATTAAACCAATCAACTGGTTATCGAGGGTAATTGGGAGCTGGTACAGCAAGAAGGAATGATTATATAACTGCACCCGTTTAAATCCCGCAATTTTGCTCGCCGAATCCCCGGTGGGAACCGGAAATTTCATATTCCAATTCAGCAAATTTTGCGAATACCGCGTGTGACCGTCCGTATAATTGTGAATCTGCACAAACAGCTGTGCGTCCTCCAACCGATTCGCCTGCATCGGATCCAAATACAAATCCAGTCCCTGGGTGATGCTGTAGCTTTGGGAGTTCTTGATCCGATTGGCCTGATCCTCCAACCGGTTTCTCACTTCCAGATACGTATTGTATCTGACCAACCCATAAATCGAAGCGCTGAACAGGATCAGCGTTACGGCCAAAATTCCGGTATACCATGCAGTCAGCCGCAGCCGGATCGACATACTTAAGCCTCTCCTCTCAGGATGTAACCGGCCCCGCGGATCGTCTGAATAACGCGCTTGCCGCCGTGTTCCTCGGTCTTCTGACGAAGCATGGCAATATATACCTCCAGCACATTCGATTCCCCGCTGTAGTCGTAACCCCAAATTTTATCCATAATTAAATCACGTGTGAGCAGACGTTTCGGATTTTGCATGAACAGATGGAGCAGCTCGAATTCCTTCGCCGTCAGCTCCAAACGCTGACCAGCCCGCGTCACTTCACGGGAGTCCAGATCCATGATGATGTCCTCAAAAATCAAACGCTGGCTGCCGGATCGGCTGCCCGAGTCCTTACGCCGGAGCAATGCCCGTACCCGAGCCAGCAGCTCCTCCAGCGCAAACGGTTTGACGAGGTAATCATCGGCACCGATATCCAGGCCTTTCACCCGGTTCTCGACCTCGTCCTTGGCGGTCAACATCAGCACCGGTACGGTGCTTCCGCCCTCGCGCAGCCGCCGGCAGACCTCAAATCCGTCTACCTTGGGCATCATCACGTCCAAAATGATCAAATCCGGGTCGGCGCTCAGCATCATCGACAGCCCTTCCGCTCCGTTCTGAGCTGTATACACGTCATACCCCTCAAATGCGAGGCCGCGCCGCAGCATCGACGTAATTTTCTCATCATCATCTATGACCAAAATCGCCGATCTCACGAGCTATCTCTCCTTTGCCTTTCGCTTGCTGGCAGCAAGCTCTACTGTCTCCATTGTACCAAAATAAACGGTAAACCCGCATCTGGAAGCCAAAAAGGCGGCAGGCTGCTCCTGCCTGCCGCCTTTACCGCCTTGGCTGCTTCCCGTGCGAATTAGTTTACGTTGGTAAACTCGTTTTTATCGCCAATCGTAACCTCAAGGTCAATGTTCTTGCCGTTACGTACGACGTTCAACGTCACTTTCGCACCGACCTGCTGTTTCTGAATGAACTCAATCAATTTCTCTTTGGTAGCATATTTGGTACCGTTAGCCCCGACTATAATATCGTACGGCCGAAGATCAGCGTTATAAGCCGGCGATTTGAACACGATGTCCGTAACAATAGAGCCTTCTTTCACGTCCGTTTGCATTTGCTTCGCAACTTCCTCGGTCATCGTCATCAAAGTCGCGCCGATGAATGGTACCGGTTTTTGTGGAATTTTCTCGTTGTTTTTCAGCTTATCCAACACTTCGGTAACTGTGCTGGTCGGGATCGCAAAACCAATGCCCTGCGCATCCGAGCTTACAGCAACGTTAATCCCGATCACTTCACCGTTCAGGTTCAAGAGCGGACCGCCGGAGTTCCCGGGGTTAATCGAAGCGTCGGTTTGCAGCAAATGCTCGTACTCGCGGTCCTTCTCACCGTTTTCCCCGGCGATCGTGATGTCGCGTTCCTTCGCACTCAGCACCCCGGCCGTCACCGTATGGTCAAAGCCTTGCGGGTTCCCGATCGCTACCAGCCATTCCCCAACCTGCGTGTTGTCCGAGTTGCCCAGCGGAATCGACGGGAAGTTGCTGTCGCCGTCGATTTTCAGAACGGCCAAGTCAAGCTCATAGCTGGTGCCAAGTACTTTGGCCTCATAAGGCTTATCTGTGCCTTGGACCGTGACCTGCACAACGTCGGCGTTATGCACAACGTGTTCATTCGTTAAGATGTAGCCCGTTTTATCGAAAATAAATCCGGATCCGATCCCCGTCGGCACCAGTTGGCTCGAGCCGGAGGAGGAGCCGCCGCTGCCGTTGTTGCTGCCATTGCCGCCAGAGCCAAAGAAGTCATCGCCAAAGAAGTAACGGTAGAATGGATCGTTGCTGTACGGGTTGCTGCTTCTTTGCTTGCTGGCATCGGTTAACGTTTCGATTTTAACAACGGCCGGCCCAGCTTGATTCACGACTTTCGTCACCTCACCGGAATCCGTTACCGGGTACAATGCAGTGGTTGCCTTGCCGGACGATTCAGTAGTACCACTGCTATTGGATGCGTTGCTCGATGCCGGCACCGAAGAAGATGCGGCTTGATCCGGCGTAAACAGGTTCGCGCGGTCCGCATAAAACATCGCGCCGGTCATAATCAGCATGCCGGCCAATACACCGGCGATTACCGAACGAACGGAGGATTTACGCTGCGGTTTGCTGTTGTATTGCCAGTTCACACTCTTGGCTGCCGGCAAGCTGCTGCGTCCGTCTCCATTGGAACCGTTCGTTGGTTCAGCTGAGCTGCGAATCATTTCATAGGAAGAAGGATAAGGTTTCAGCGGCTGCGGTCTCGTCACTTCTACTTCTTGAGGTTGGCTTTGCGAGTAGCCGGTTGCTTGGCCGGATTCCTCGTTGTTTTTTCCATAGGATTGAAAAGGTCCGTAAGAATAATAATAGGAAGAGCTCGACTCCGAAGATTCTTGACGCTTAGGTTCATTTGCATTGGCGTTGGCGTCGTCTTCAAAAGGTTGGCCCGATTTATTTCTTTGATCATCCATATTCATTGACCTCCTTCCCCCGAGTGGTTCAGGGGTAACTTGTTTTTCTTGTTTTCTTGATTTTTATTCTGTACCAGAAACCTTAAACATACATTAAAAACAATTAAAAAGGAGATAAAAGCTAGAATTGCTGATCTAAAGCCATTTTCGAGATCTAACCGAGCCGTGCCGAAGCATCAAAAATAGCGCCCCATCAGGCGCTATTTCCGTTAAAGGCGGTCCCAACGTATGGATAACGCCTCATTTTACCGATATGATGATAAATCTATGAACGCCCTACCCATCCTTGCCGGTGGGCATAGATTGCTAGCTGCGTGCGGTCCTCCAGCTCGCATTTCATCAGCAGGTTGCTGACGTGGGTTTTGACCGTTTTAATGCTGATATGCAGCTCCTCGGCGATGTCCTTGTTGCTTTTTCCCTCGGCGATTAACAGCAGCACTTCCTTCTCCCGCTCGGTCATCCCCGAGTCATCCCCTTGTACGGTTCGCTGACGGAGGCCGCGCGTGAGCGCCTGGGCCACTTCGCCCGTCATCACCGGCATCCCGCGGTATGCCCCTTGCAGCGCGTAAATCAGCTCCTCGGCTGAGACCGTCTTCAGCACATAGCTGACCGCACCGGCTTCAACCGCCTGCACGACGAGATCATCCTCCAAGAAGCTGGTGAGGATCACGATTTTCATATCCGGAAACCGGCTCCGCACTTCCTTGGTTGCTTCTGCTCCGTTCATGCCCGGCATCATCAAATCCATCAGAATGATGTCGGGCTGCCCCTCCCGAAGTCCTCGCTCCAATAACTCTACCGCCTCACGACCATCTCCAGCCTCGGCGATCACCTCGAATCCCGGGTCTTGCATCAAATACGTCTTTAACCCCATCCGTACCATGTCATGATCATCGACGATCATCACCTTGATTTTGCTCATCCGCAGCTCCCCCTTTCCCTTCCTCAAACTTCGGAATATGCACCCGTATCGTTGTTCCTGCCCCCGGCTTGCTAATGATTTCCGCATTGCCGCCAAGCTTCTCCGCCCGCTCCTTCATCGTCGTTAGCCCGTAGGAGCCCTGCTTCTGATACGTGCTGCTGAAGCCTTGTCCGTCATCGCTGATGCTCAACACCACTTGACGCGGACCTTCTCGCAACGACAAGCTGACCATACTAGCCCCGGCATGCTTCACGATATTCGCCATCGCTTCCTGGATGATGAGGAACAGCTGATGCTCTTTCGCTTCCGACATATCTCCCTGGATGTCCATATCCTTAATCCCTTTGAGTCCGTTTTGCCGGCAATAGTCGGGAAACCACTGATCGAGCGCCTCGGCCAACGATTTGCCAACCAGCTCCATCGGACGTAACTGAGCGATGAGTGCCCGCATCTGCTTTTGCGCCGTATTCGACATCTGGATCAGCTGATTCAGCACCGTTTCTGCCTGAGTAGCGTTATTCTCCAGCACCTTTGGCAAAGAGGAAGCCGCCATATGAATGGCGAAGAGCTGCTGGCTGACGGTATCGTGCAAATCGCGGGCCAGCCGTCTGCGTTCCTCCAGCACCGCTTTTTCCGCTGCCTGCTCCTTCTCGACAACCTCTTGCTCGCCAAGCTGTTGAAGCAGCTGCATTTTTTTCTCCATGGCATCAATCATGTTGTTAAATTCCTGGTACACTCCGTTAAAGGTTTGGTCCGCCGTTTCCGGCATCCGCACCGATAAGTTCCCCTTGGCGACTTGCAGCATGTTCAGGTGTAAGTGATCGATCTTCCCCTGGATGCGCCGACCGGCGATATAGCCGATAATCAGCGCCAAAACGGCGATGCCTGCCATATCGTAAATCCACACCCAGGAATCGCTGACCACGATCACCCCGGTAGTCGTTCCGATATAGAAGGCAACCGCCGTCAGGCTGCCGGTGAGCAAGAAATAACACAACAGCTCCCACTTCGTATTCATCAAGATCCGCCGCACAATCATGGGTTACCCTACCATGTTCACTTTAACGTCGCCCACAAACACGCTGACAATCAGCTTAATCCGCTTGCTGGCTTCACCGTAATACGGAGATTCGGCGGTGACGCTGCTCATGAAGCCGCCTTGCTTCTGCGTCAGCACTTTCAAATCGCCGATGAACGCGCTGGAGGTGGCCACAATACCGATGTCCATATCGTCGGGGATGAACACTTTCACGTCGCCGATGAAGGACGAAACATTAATTTTCGTTTCCCCGTAAGGAATTTGCGCCTTGGTCAGATCAATGATCGTATCGCCGATAAAATGGGAGATATTCATCGGCTTCAGCTGGAAATAATCCTGACCCAAGTGAACATCACCGATAAATCCGGATTTCTGGATGACCGATCCATGGCCTCCTGAACCACCTTCATGATGGTGGTGCCCGAAATTAGGATGGGAAAAACGCGGTTTTTCCTGCTTAGCTGCTTCTTCCTTCTCTTTCTCCTTCTCCATCGATCCGAAAATCGAATCCAGCGGAGACTCCATCTCCGGATGGAACGTTGGTGGCGGAGGATCGAGCGGCGGCATCGGAGGCGGCGGAAAATCGTCGCGCCGTTTGCGCCGATGCGGATCACGCGGTTTGAACAAGACGAACAACCCGCCGATGATCAACATCACCGGAAAGAAGAAGCGGAAAAAGTCGCCCGGACTTAAGTCAATTAAATTCAGATTGCGGCCCAGGAAATACCCGCCGATCAGCAATAATACGACACTGCCGACAAAGTTACCGCCCCGCCAGCCGCCGTTGCTTAAGTTCACCAACCCTCCTAAAATCAGAAACAAGGGCCAGTATGTCGCGAACATTTCGCCGATGCTGAAATCGGTCACCCCGAACTGATTCAGAAGAAAAACTGCCCCGATACCGATCAGCACCATCCCTCCAATAAATCTTCCAAATAAGCCATTTCTCATCTCGTTACCTCCAATGGACTGCCTCTTACTAATGCCAGTTTACCTGAAGCGTAAGGTGATGAACAGCGGCGCGGGATGGAAAGCTTGATCGGTCCCAAGACCGAGGGGAAAGGGAATATATGTAAAAAGCGTCCCTCAAGGGACGCTCTTTTCGCTTTACGCGATCATTATTGTTGTTTGTTCACTGAAGTCGTTGCATTGCGAGAAGCTTTCGCTTTCTGAGCAACGGTTGCTGTGCTTTCTTCAGCAAATTCTTCATTAAACTTCTCGTTAGGTGTTTTGTAACCTGGAGAAGCGGCTTTCTTTTGATTTGCCATGATTCTCACCTCCCTCTCGCATACGCCGATTCCGTGAGTCGTTGGCGTTTTCGCAGCCCTCTCGTCGTGGACCACGAACCTTATTATGCGAACCGGGAAGATGAATTATGCGAGCGAAAAAGCGAAGGGGTGGCGAAGCTTAAATCGCCTTGTCCCAAAGATTTTCAGGAATTTCTTTGTTCACTTCCATCGCTTTGCCAAGCTCCTTCAGCATCTCTTCGGTCAACTTGCCGTCTCCTTTGCGAACCACCTGGACCTCAACCTCTTTTTTGCCCCATTCCTTATAAACCTGCTTGATGGTATCAAAATAAAGGTCGATTTTATGACCGCGGATCGCGGAGCCTTTATCGGCAACGACCCCGTAGCCATACCCCGGAATATAAAGGATCGTGCCAATCGGAAAAATCTTTAAGTCGGCGGCAATCGTCGAGACGGTATCTTTGTCACGCCGCACCCGAACGCCCGAATACGTGATGCCGTATTGCGGATGGTTGGGCTTCTTGCCGGTGGATTCATAGCCGGCGGTATAACCGGTTGCCAGCACTTTGACCGTTTCCACCGCTTTTTTCTTACGCTCAGGCTGAGCCTGTTGAGCCTGTTTATGTTCCGGGTTCATCATGATGACCCGTTGATATTGGTATTGTCGTGTTGTTCTTACCGCCTGCAGTTGCTGCGTTTGCTTCAGCCCCAGCCATTCTGCGTAATTCCGGTATTGCCGGTTCGCGTAAATGCTTTGCGGCTGGAAGCCCCCAACCGGCAGATCCGCCGCCATCGTAAATACAAGCAATCCTGCAAGCAAACAGCGTGTACTAAACTTGTGCCAGAAATGAAATTGGCGCATGAGAAAACCTCCCCCTTATTCGAAAGGTTTTCCACATACGCCCAATTCTATACATCCTGGCTTTTCATCACGAAGCTTTACCGAAGAGGCTTGATCGACGTCGAATCATGAATACAGTTCATTTCCGCTCAAAACCGCCGATTCAGCCAAAAACTCCCTCAATGAATTGCACTTTCCCTAAGGCCCCTTGAAATCGGGATTTTGCACATCACGCAATGCACTTTTGCAGTTGGAGCTTTTGAGGTTGGGTTAATTCAACTGGGCCTTCCCCCACACAAAAATGTTGTAAAAAGTGCAACATTTACTCCGCTCATCCGCCCGAGCGGACGGTGCAGACGAAACGCACACGAACTAAATCACGTGGTTGCGGATTTCCTCCTGCAATTGAGCAATCACTTCATCCACCGCTTTGGCGCCAAGGTCGCCTTGGCCGCGTTTGCGGACGGAAACGGTGCCGGCGTTTTGCTCGTTTTCGCCTACGACGAGCATGTACGGCAGCTTCTCAAGCTGAGCTTCGCGGATCTTATACCCGAGCTTCTCGTTGCGCAGATCGCTTTCGGCGCGGATGCCGGCAGCCCGCAGCTTGTCTTCGACCTGACGAGCATAAGCGTCGAAGTTGCTGGACACCGGAAGCACCTTCGCTTGAACCGGAGCGAGCCAGAGCGGCAGATTCCCTGCAAAGTTCTCCAGAAGGAAGGCCGTGAAACGTTCCATCGTCCCGAGGATCCCGCGGTGCAGCACGACCGGACGATGCTTCTGGCCGTCGTCGCCAACGTACTCCAGCTCAAAACGTTCTGGCAACAGGAAGTCGATTTGCACAGTCGACAGCGTTTCTTCCTTGCCAAGCGCCGTTTTGATCTGCACGTCGAGCTTCGGTCCGTAGAACGCCGCTTCGCCTTCTGCTTCAAAGAATGGCAAGCCGGCTTCCTCTACAACCTCGCGGAGCATCCGCTGCGCCGTATTCCACATCTCGTCGTTTTGGTAGTACTTCTCCGTATCTTGAGGATCACGGTAAGATAACCGGAACCGATACTCATGAATCCCAAAATCGTTGTATACCTGTTTGATCAAATCCAGGACGCGCTTAAATTCATCTTTGATTTGATCCAAACGGCAGAAAATATGAGCGTCATTCAGCGTCATAGAACGCACACGGTGCAACCCGGTTAATGCGCCGGACATCTCATAACGATGCTGCATCCCCAGCTCGGCGATGCGGATCGGCAAGTCCCGGTAGCTGCGCATATCACTCTTATAAACCATCATGTGATGCGGGCAGTTCATCGGACGAAGCACGAATTCTTCCGTATCGATCGCCATTTTCGGGAACATGTCTTCTTGATAATGCTCCCAGTGACCCGATGTTTTATACAAATCCACGTTCCCCAGCACCGGCGTGTATACATGCTGGTAACCCAGTCTTTCTTCGATATCAACGATATAACGCTCCAGCGTCCGACGAACCGTCGCTCCCTTCGGCAGCCAAATCGGCAAGCCTTGGCCGACCAGGTTGTTGAACGTAAAGATGTTGAGTTCCTTCCCCAGCTTCCGGTGGTCGCGTTTCTTCGCTTCTTCCAGCATGTGCAGATGATGATCCAGGTCCGCTTTCTTCATAAACGCGGTACCGTAAATCCGCTGCAGCATTTTGTTGTTGCTGTTGCCGCGCCAGTACGCGCCAGCCACGCTCAGCAGCTTAAACACTTTGATTTTCCCGGTCGAAGGCACGTGCGGCCCGCGGCACAGGTCGAAGAACTCGCCTTGATCATAAATCGAAATGACGCTGCCTTCCGGCAATTCGCGAATGATCTCCAGCTTATACGGATCATCCAGCTCCGTATAGATCGCTAACGCTTCTTCACGGCTAACCTCGCGGCGGGTAATCGGCAGGTTTTCACCGATGATGCGTTCCATTTCTTTTTCGATCTTTTGCAGGTCCTCTGGATTAAGCGGATGCTCCAAGTCCATGTCATAGTAGAAGCCGTCTTCGATGACCGGCCCGATCCCCAGCTTCACTTCCTTGTTGCCAAACAAGCGTTTCACCGCTTGAGCCATCAAGTGGGCGCTGCTGTGACGCATGATTTCCAGACCTTCTTGGGAATCCCCAGTAATGATCTCAACTTTGGCGCCATCCATCAGCTTCGTGTTTAAATCCACCGCCACGCCATTGATTTTTCCGGCCAGCGCATTTTTGCGCAAACCGCTGCTGATCGAAGCAGCGACATCCTCCAGACTGCTGCCTTCCGCATACTCCCGAACCGAACCGTCCGGCAAAATAACAGATACTGCCACCTTGATTTCCTCCCTAAAATATGTGATTGTTTACCGGAAGCGGACAAATCAAAAAACGCCCGTCCCGGAAAGGGACGAGCGTTAAATACCCGTGGTTCCACCCTCATTCGGCCAATCCGCAGCACTCACCCGTGCATCACAACTCGGAAACGGCCCTTAATTCGGCATTCGTTAACGGGAATGAACCGGTATTCCTTACTTCACGAAGGTTCGGGAATACAGCTACAAAGGGGTAAACCAAAAGCGAATCCGAAGGGAATTCCAGCCAAGTTCCCTCTCTCTGTACCGTTCAAGCCTTCTGGCTCATGTCTTTGTCCACGCTATTTAAGGTTGTTCACTTAATGGAAGTAATTATAATGCGAACTTCCCGGATCGTCAAGAAGCCTCTTCATTACCCTTGATCTAGACGCCGCGTCTCCTGATGGAACAGCTGGCAATGCGGGCAAAGCAAGCAGATTTCCACCCGATCGCCAAAAATCCGCGAGATCGTCGTAATCACCTGGGCATCAGGTTCCTGGGTATGAATCAAAATCCGGTCCGGGGACAGGGAGATCAAGGTGCTGACGATCACGTCCTCCATCTGCATCTCCTGATCGGCAATCCGCGCGACAACCCCGCCAGAAGCCGGCACACGAATCGGCGTAAATTGCTCGTTCAGAATCGCAAATTCATGATCGTGCTTATGCATCAAATGAACTAACGGGGTCAAAGGCTCCTGAAAATACACGAAATACTGCAGCAGCCCAATAAATTCCTCATACTGCTTGTCGAGCAAAAACTCGTCGACGGCATAATCTACGATTTCGCGCAGCTTGTCCTCGTAAGCCTTGAGGCGAAACCAGACGAACCCTTCCAGATGGAGGTCGGAGGAAGACTGCAAATACTCGCGTAGCGCTTCTTGTACCAACGCTTTGCGTTCCTCTCGGGCACAGCCGGTAACAGCTTCTTCGGCCAGAAGCCGGTCCACCATGTCATGAACCTGCTGCGCTTCCTCGCGGGATTCGAAGCTGTAATCCCGTCTCATGACTCGAGCGGCGACCTCTTCTTCCTTCTCGCTGATGATGTATTCTGCGATGCCAAGCGACAAAAGGTCGATCAGTTGTGGATCGCAAGCAGCTTGCCCCCCGCCGCTGGAGTCTGGACGTCCGATAAGCAACGCCTCCAGCATCCCGCCTTCGGCTGCTTGAAAGCTAAGCCGAACCTCGCGGTTATGTAAGCTGCTGACGGCCTCCTGTATCAAAGCTTTGAACCGTTCCTCCGATTCGGCGGAACCACAATTGACGCGTACAGTAAAAAAATCCATGAATCTGGCCCCCTTCCGCTTCCTTCTCCAAGTATATGGTGGGAAGGTAGCGGATATACGGGAACCGTTCATGGAATGAAAGGCAGTTCTGCCAGCAATATTTTATAGGAGAATCAAGTTAGTTTTGCATAATAAAATCGCGTTCGACCGTAGCTTCTTCATCAAACACACGTAAAATCTCATATTTGGTATTGCGTTGAGCCGGAACTTTGCCTGCGGAACGAATGATCGACAGGATCGATTCGATGTTCACTTTATGCGTCGCACCGGCGGACGATACAACGTTCTCCTCGATCATCGTGCTGCCGAAGTCGTTACAACCGTATTGCAGCGACAGCTTGCCGACTTCAGGACCCATCGTCACCCAAGAGGACTGCAGGTTTTTGATGTTATCCAACACAATTCGGCTAATCGCTACCGTTTTTAGATAGGCTTCCGGCGTTTGCCGTTCGGCTTTCAGGTTCGTGTTGTCCGGCTGGAACGTCCAAGGGATAAAGGCCAAGAAACCTTCCGACGGATAACCGTTCTGGATGCATTCATCCTGTGCTTCCCGCACGCGCAGCAGATGCAGCGCCCGTTCTTCCATCGACTCGCCAAACCCGATGACCATCGTGGCCGTCGTGTTCATTCCGATTTTATGGGCGGTTTGCATTACGTCCATCCAGTCTCTCCAGGAGCCTTTCAGGCGGCTGATTTTGCGGCGTGTCCGGTCGTCCAAAATTTCAGCTCCGCCGCCCGGCAACGAATCAAGACCTGCTGCATGGATTTCGCGCAAGACCTCTTCCAGCGAAAGCCCATCGGACACTTCCTTCATCTTCATGATTTCCGCAGGTGAGAACGAGTGCATCGTGATGTTCGGGAACCGCTCTTTAATCGCCTTCAATAAGTTCGTATAATAGCTAAATGGTAAATTCGGGTTGGTTCCACCTTGCATCAGAATCTCTGTGCCGCCTACGTCCACCGTTTCCTGGATTTTTTGAAAAATCACTTCGTCCGGAAGCACATACCCTTCCTCAGAACCTGGCCGGCGGTAAAAAGCACAGAACCGGCAATATACGTCACAAATGTTCGTATAGTTGATGTTCCGTCCGATCACAAACGTCGTGATCGGTTCGGGATGCTTGCGCTCCATCAAAATGTTGGCGGTATGCCCGATCTTCTCCACTTCGTCAGATTCGAACAACCGGATCGTATCCTCCAAATCCAGGCGTCCGCCCTGCAGCGCTTTGTTTAATATATCATCGATTGCAGTCATATCACTGCCTCCTCGTATAGTATCTTTAAAAAGCTCTTTTAGGTTCATTTCCATCCCCCCGGGGGATGGAAAACAGCCTCCAAATTTCCAGCTTGTTCTTTGAAAATTCCATCAGGGACTGGACTTTCCGGTATGCCTCTGGACAATGGAACGTAGGGTCCATTCGGGGAAATCCTTCTGCCTCCAGTAGCATCGTCTACTCCTTAAGTCTGTTTCTCCGGTACGCGTCTGAGCTTCTTACCCGCTGGCTGTTCCCTTCGGCATCCCATGCCCGGTTTTAGCAGATCCGGGGCAGCTCATGGCCCGAAGTGTGTCCTCATACGCGAGGGTGATAGATCTGCGCGTGCGCCGGAGGCATCCCGGAGCGTCCATTCCCTGAATCCCTAGCGAAAGGAGGAATTTCACTTGAAGCTTTTTGTCGGTATTGACGTGAGCTCGCAAGAGCTCGAAGCGTGTTTCATGAACGCTGACGGTGACAAGCTTGAGACACTCACCGTCAAAAACAATTTGAATGGCGCCTCGCACTTGCGTGACCAAATCGTCGCTGCAGCGAACAAGTTGGCCGTCACCGAGATTCACATCGGCTTGGAAGCCACTTCCGTCTACAGCTGGCACCCTGCCATGTACCTGCATCAGGATCCAGCGCTTCGAGAGCGCAAGGCCAAGGTGTTCACCTTGAACCCCAAGCTCATCAGCAAGTTCAGAGAAGCCTATGCGGATATGGACAAGACCGACCGGCTCGACGCCTGGGTCATTGCGGATCGCCTGCGCTTCGGCCGCCTGACGACCACCATCGTCATGCAGGAGCAGTATGTCGCCCTTCAACGCCTCACGCGCATGCGTTTCCACTTGGTCCATAACTTGGCTCGCGAGAAGCAGTACTTCTTGCAGAACCTGTTCTACAAGTGCAATGCGTTTACAACCGAGGTCGACAGCTCCGTGTTTGGCCATGCGCTCATGGAGATGCTCTCCGAGAAGTTCAGCCTCGATGACATCGCCGAGATGGACGTGGCCGATCTGGCCGACTATCTGCGGGACAAGGGACGCAATCGTTTCCCCGATCCCGAGCGGGTCGCCCGCTGCATTCAGCAAGCTGCCCGCGCCTCCTATCGGCTGTCCAAGGTCGTGGAGGATTCGATTGACCTGGTGCTCGGCACCTCCATCGAATCCATCCGCAGCATCCAGAAGCAGCTCAAGGATCTCGACAAAGCGATCGAGCGGGTCCTCGACGGCATTCAAGGCGCTCAGTGCTTGCTGTCAGTGCCCGGCATCGGCAAAGTCTATGCAGCCGGTCTGCTCGGCGAACTCGGCGATATTGAACGGTTCAAGGATCAAGCCGCCGTCGCCAAGTACGCGGGTCTGACGTGGCGCAGGCACCAGTCCGGCGTCTTCGAGGCGGAGGACACCGCCCGCATCAAATCCGGCAACCGATTCCTGCGCTACTACCTCGTTGAAGCTGCCAACTCGGTTAGGATGCGCGATGAAGAATTCGGTGAATATTACCGGAAGAAGTATCACGAAGTGCCCAAGAATCAACACAAACGCGCCCTCGTCTTAACGGCAAGAAAACTCGTGCGTCTGGTCGATGTGCTGCTACGCAGCGGCCAACTCTACACGCCTCGAAGGAAGGTGAATAGCGCCAAGGATTAACGCCTCCTTTGCCTTAGTCCTTCACGAATTCCCAGTAAAAATCTGGTATCTGACATGGTTTTTGGCTGGGTTTGGTTTGATGCGCCCTTTTTTCGTGACTCCGCGCTCAACAGGCACGGGAAATTTCCAATTCGATTAAATCAACAGCTTGACATCATACCGCTGGACTTAGAACAAATAAATGAATCCCAGGCGATACCTGAAAATTTAAAATGTTAATTCAATCGTAACACAGTCCGCCCAGGAAAAACAGCACCCAATCACGGCGCAGACGCCGAAGAAACGGTGACACATACAGAGGAAAATGCCAAAAAGGCCGCATACCGCGGCCTTTTTATCCGTTCACGAGCCTATTCAGCTATTTGCAAGCGCCTCGTCCAAATCGGCAAGCAAATCGTCGATGTCCTCCAGCCCGACGGAGAAACGCAGCAGCCCGTCGGTAATGCCCCGCTCGCCGCGAACTTCCGGCGGCATCGAGGCATGCGACATCATCGCCGGGTAAGAGAGGATGCTCTCGACGGCACCCAGGCTGACCGCAACGAGCGGCAGCTTCACCCGATTCAGCACCCGCTTGGCCCGCTCGCCTGAACCAACGTCGAAGGAGACCACCGCGCCATAACCGGTGGATTGCTTCTCCTGAACCTCGCGGCCGGGGTGATCCGGCAAGCCAGGATAATACACGGCCGCGATGTCGCTCCGGCGGCTCAGCCAGTCGGCCAGCTTGCGCGCGCTCACTTCGCTGTGCGCCATCCGCGCCCCCAGCGTCTTCATGCCGCGCATCAGCAGCCATGAATCCTGCGCGCCAAGGACGGTGCCCAGCCCGTTCTGCACATATTTCAGTTGACGGGCCAATTCTTCCGTCCGGGCCACCGCCAGGCCGGCCAACACGTCGCTGTGTCCGCCGAGGAATTTCGTTGCGCTGTGCAGGACGATATCTGTCCCCAGCTCAATCGGGCGCTGGTAATACGGCGTCATAAACGTATTGTCCACGATGCTAAGCAACCCATTTTCTCGCGCCCACGCGGAGATTTCCGCGATATCGGTGATTTTTAACGTAGGATTGGACGGCGTTTCCATATAGACGGCTTTCGTGTTGGCTTTCAAAGCCGCCTTTACCTGCTCCGGCTGCGTCATATCGACGAACGTCGTTTCGATGTTCATCCGGGTTAAAATATTGGACAGCAGACGATAGGTCCCGCCGTACACATCTTCGGTCACGATAATATGATCGCCGGCCGAGAGCAGCATCAGCGTTGTGGAAATGGCGGCCATCCCGCTGGCAAACGCGAAGCCTTGGACCCCGCCTTCCAATACCGCAATGTAATCCTCCAGCGCCTGCCGCGTCGGATTGCCGGAACGACTGTAATCGTGCTGCGGCGGATTAAAAATATCGTGATGATGGAACGTCGACGCCTGATAAATCGGTACACTGGACGCGCCGGTAGCCTCGTCCACCTCGCTGCCGAAGTGAATCAGCTTCGTTTCAAATTTGTTTTCCCGTTTCTCCTGCCCGCTCATGCGCCTTGTCCCCCTTCGACTTCCTGCCGCGCCGCTTCCAGTGCATTACTCAGGTCCGCAATCAAATCATCAACGTGCTCGATGCCAACGGAGAACCGCAGCAACCGATCATCCACGCCCACCGCATTGCGGATCTCCTCCGGAATGTCAGCATGCGTCTGCACTGCAGGATACGTCATCAGCGATTCCACGCCGCCGAGACTTTCGGCAAATGCAATCAGATTTAGATTGCGCAGCACCGGCTCTACGTACCGAGCATCCGTTACTTTGAAGGAGAAGATCCCCGTATTGCCGCTCGACTGCTTCCGTTGCGTCGCGTACCCTGGGTGATCCTCCAATCCCGGGTGGAATACCTCGGCTACCTGTGGATGTGTCTGCAGGAATTTGGCGATCGCCAGCGCGTTGCTTTCGTGCCGCTCCATCCGCAGCGCCAGCGTCTTCATTCCGCGCATCAGCTGATAAGAATCGGACGGGCTGAGCACCGCCCCAATCGAGTTGTGCAGGATCGCCATCTCCTGAGACAGCTCCTCGCCTTTGGTGATGATCAGACCGGCCAGGACATCGTTATGGCCGCCCAAGTATTTTGTCGCGCTGTGAACAACGATGTCCGCACCAAGCTCAATTGGCCGCTGGAAATACGGCGTCATCAGCGTATTGTCGACGATCGTCAGCAAGCCATGGGACCGCGCCCATGTCGATACCGCTTCAAGATCGGTGATCATCATCAGCGGATTGGTTGGCGTCTCAATAATAACCGCCTTTGTATTCTCTTGACGTACACGTTCGAGTGCATCCAAATCGTTCGTATCCACATAAGTTGCGGTTACGCCAAATTTGGACATGATCCGCTCCAGCAAACGGTATGTGCCTCCGTAAAGATCCAACGATACGATGAGATGGTCGCCTTGAGAAAATAACGTAAATACCGTCTGCAGCGCGGCCATCCCGGAGCTACAGGCAAACCCGGCATCGCCGGATTCCAGAGCGGCCGCTGCGTCTTCCAGCACTTTGCGGGTAGGGCTTTTCGTACGGATATAATCGAAGCCCGTGCTTTGCCCCAGACGCGGATGCCGAAACGCCGTGGCTTGATAAATCGGATAATTTACCGCGCCTGTGACCGGTTCTTCGACCGATCCGATTTGTGCCAATCTACTCTCGATGAGCCATTCCTTGTTTCTCTCCCCCACCTGCAATCCCTCCACTTTTAGATCTCATATACAAAATCGGCCGTTTGATCGATATCGTACGGTGTTTCTTGATACACATAGTAGTTTAACCAATTGGAAAATAATAAGTTTGCATGGGCACGCCACGAAGAACGCGGGGTGCGAGTCGGATCGTTATTCGGGAAATAGTTTACCGGCAGATCGATTTCCAAGCCTTTGGCAACATCCCGGTCATATTCCCATTTGAGCGAATCCGGATCGTATTCGGAGTGCCCGGTCACGAAGATCTGTTTACCGTCGCGGGTGGCGACCAAATAAATGCCGGCTTCCTCCGATTCCGCCAGAATCTGCAGTTCCGGCACCCGTTCGATGTCCGAGCGTTCCACGTCCGTATGACGAGAATGCGGCACTTGGAACACTTCATCAAACCCACGCAGCAGCTTTACCTTCGGATCGTTGACCGTGTGGGAGAAGACACCAAAGCACTTTTTCGCCAGTGGAACTTTACGAACGCCATAGTGGTAATACAATCCGGCCTGCGAGGCCCAACAGATGTGCATGGTCGAAGTGACATGGGTTTTGGACCACTCGAAGATTTCCTTCAACTCTTCCCAGTAGTTCACTTCTTCAAAATCCAACTGCTCGACCGGTGCCCCTGTCACGATCATGCCGTCAAAGCGGCGATTACGAATATCGCCAAACGTTTTGTAGAACATCTCCAGATGCTCTGCGGACGTATTTTTTGAGGTATGCGTGCTCGGATGTAGCAGGACGATTTCCACCTGAAGCGGCGTGTTCCCCAGCAAACGTAAGATTTGTGTCTCCGTCGTTTCCTTGGTTGGCATCAGGTTCAGAATCGCGATCCGCAGCGGGCGAATGTCCTGATGGTATGCACGGCTTTCATCCATCACAAAGATGTTTTCGTTGGCCAACACGTCCTTGGCCGGTAAATGGTCCGGTACTTTAATCGGCATGTGGTTTCACTCCTTTAATCGTAGCGTCATCCTTAATTCATCATCCGTTTCGAGGGGCCGTTTATACAAAAATGACCTCTCTCACGGGGAGAAAGGTCATTACGTATTCGGTATGCGCCTCTCTCATCTCTCAGAAGCCGTCCAGCGTTCGAAACGGACGGTCCTGCAAGAATTAGCACCGCTGCGATGGGTTTCATCGCCGGTTGCCGGGTATCATCGGGCTAGTCCCTCCACCTGCTCTTGATAAGATTTCGCTGTATTTAGTTATTTTCGGGGGCCTGGGCCATCGCCCGTACTCCCTGACATTCACTTTAAAGTATCCGATGGTATTCCGTCAAGAACTCTGCGAGAAAAATCACACGGTGTTCATGGACCGCTTGAATCCAGTGCACATAGTATACTTTTGGGTTGAAACATTTCATTCGCTGGCGTTATACTAGACAAGTGCCTTTAGGCCCAGACGGGCCTAGGGTTTGACGCATATTCATGTAACCTGATCATAGCGAGGTGAAACCGAGAATGGAAGGCGACCCGAGTCCGCAGAGGAACACCCAGGTCAAACAATTGCATAGGAAACCGACCCGCTGGGTACCTGCGGAACGTAAAGGGCACTTTCGTTTCCCGGTATTTGCATAAACGCCTTTTTGACCGTTGCCGGGCGAACCCGCGGTTGGTCCCTTTCCTATGCTGCAACAAGAGCATCCCAGGCCTTCAGGCCCGGGGAAAGGAGTGAAAGCATATGAAAATCCGTCATGTTCTAGCCGGCGTATTTACCCCCGTAGAGGACGTGGAGTTGACAACCACCCCTCCGGAAGAAGGCTTCTATTGGATCGACGCGGGCGTGGATGACCTTGCCCTGCTGCAGCCTTTATTTTCACTGCACGATCTGGCTGTGGAGGACTGCTTAAGCGAAGAAGAGCAACGTCCGAAGATCGAAACCTACGACAACCACTATTTCATCGTCGTGAACAGCATTCGGTATGATGACGAGGAAATTTTCCTGCGTGCATTGAACATTTTCTTGGGACGACATTATATCATTACAGTTACTAAACAGAAAATCAACGAGCTGCGTGCGGTGAAGCCGATCCTGTGGGAGCAAGAGGTCAGCGAGCCCGACCGGTTCCTGTACCTGCTGGTCGACCTGGTGGTTGATAACTACTTCACCGTCGGCGATCGGATTGAAGTGAAGATCGAGAAGCTGGAAGAAGACATCCTGATGCATACCAAACGTTCGCACCTGAACGAAATCATCGGGCTGCGAAGTGAAATTTTGTGGCTAAAGAAAGTGCTGGGTCCGCAGAAGGAAGTCATCAACATTTTGAACAAGAAAGACCTTCGTCTGATCGACGACCAACTGCAAAAATACTTCAGCGACATCTACGAAAACGCCGTGAAGATCTCCGAGAACTTCGACACGTTCCGCGAGCTCGTCGGCAACTTACGCGAGGCCTATCAGGCCGCCATCGCCAACCGCGCCAACGAAATCATGCGCGTGTTCACCGCGATTACGACGATCTTCATCCCGCTGACGCTGATCACCGGGATCTACGGGATGAACTTCGACTATATGCCGGAGACCCATTCGAAGTACGGCTACTTTATCGTCCTTGGCATCATGGCCGTGCTCGGCCTCGGCATGTACTACATCTTCCGGAAGAGAGATTGGATATAGAAAGTAAGGCCAACACGGGCTGGAGTCCGCGTTGGCCTTTTTGGTTGGGCGAGACGTTTGCTAGGAAGCCTAACCCTTTGAAGGTGCGAGATGTGTGTGCGCGGGCGTTAGGCTGACGCTTGATAATGCGCCGTTTAAGTTGCGGCTTTGGCCATTTGAGAACGGCAAGACGTATTGCACTAGCCCCTTGTTGGACGTGCGCCTGAATCCCCCTGACCGTTTAAATTAGGCGAGTCGAGCGTGAACTGCAAAAGTGCAGTTATTTTGCCGCGATCCCCCCCTAAATCGACTCTTAACTGCAAAAGTGCAGTCTTTTTTCGATAAATGGGCTGCTTTCCGCAAAATCTCCCGAAATGAACTGTACTTTTACAGTTAAAATGCATTTTGGCGGCATTTTCGGCCGGATCAACTGCACTTTTACAGTTCATCCGGCCGTCGGCGGTCAAACACTTCGAAATTCCCTCATTACCTGCTGCATTTGCGACTCTTGCGAGTAGCAACACGTACCACTCTTACGGCACCAACAGTCACTACCGCACTACTGCACTTACCACTCATCCCCCAACTTACTACCCTTACCGCACTACCACACTTACCGCCTTACTGCCCAAAAGCATCCCTTGCCGCCTCAACCCGCGTGCCGGGCGTTCTCGCGCTGGCGGCGGTACCGGATGCGGATCAGGCGCAGTCGCTCGTACAGCGTATCGAGGTTGCCGCTGCCGCCTTCACTGGCTTCGGGCCCGTACACCTTTTGCAGAACCGGTTTCAGGAGCGTGTCCCCCAGCTCTTCGTAAGCTTTCCATACGGCCTGCTGCTCCGCTTCGGGCATGGCCTCAAGTTCGGCACTCACCAAATCCTCGGTGTTGTAGCCCTCCTTCTCCAAGCTTTCCAGCAGCTCCACCGCATCCCGCCGCTCGATGCCCGTACGGGCGCAAATATCCTCTACCTTAAGCCCTGCGGCCAAGGCTTCGAGCACCGCTCGACGGACGTTGAACTTTTCCATTTCCGCCCGGTATTTCACTTCCTTCTGCTTATACAGCCAAGTACGGAAAACCTCGTCGTCGATTTCCTGCTCGACCCAATCCAGCGGGAACCCGCGTTTCCGCTCGGCCGCCCGAGTGATCTCCAGCAGCTCGGCGCCATATTCGCCGGCCTTGTTCTCACCAACGCCCGGCAGCTGCAACAGCTCATCCACGGTCTGCGGCAGAAATACGCTGATCATCCGCAGCAACCGATTGCTGGCAATTAAGTAAGGCGCTTTGCGCTCAGACGAAGCTTTTCTCCGACGCCAGGCCGTCAACTCGTTGTATACCGGTTCATTGCTGTTTAATTCGCTATAGCAAAACAGCTTCTGCGCCGCCATCCCCCGTCCGGTTAACGCTTCCTTCTCGTCCCAGATTCCCTCCATTATGGGGCGAAACCCCTCGCCTAGCTTGGCGGCCAATCGATGGCGGTAAATATGAAGCATCTCCGACCATGAAGCCCCTTCGTACCAAAGGTCCTCCTGCTCACTGTCTGCTGTCACCTCATTCCAGCCCATCCGCCAAACGCCGTCCTCCTCTCCAATCCACACCTGGGCCCCCCGAATCATGGCCCCGCCGTCCTTCTTCTCCAGACTGTTCAAAAATACAACCCGCATCAACCTGTCCCTCCTTGAAAAATTTTCAGTTACGAAGGAGTCATTTCATCTTTTTGCGCAAAACAAAAAGCACCTCTTCTGCGAAATTCGCAAAAGAGGTGCTTCCTCCAAACGTAACCTGTTATCCCTAATAATACCATAATCAACCAAGCTGTCAATGCATAGGAATCATTTTCCCATTGTCTTCCGTTTTCCGGTATAATAACTAGAGACATTCCGAAATAAGGGAGGCATTACAGGATGAGCGACCCGCATCAAGAGCTTGATTTCCTGTCCGACAGTACCGAAAACACTTCGACCCGGTTCGTCACGTTCATCGGCGGATCGCTGAAGCGTTATGACCTGGCGGTCACCACAACCAATCGTTTCTATGGGAAGAAGCTGGTCACCGACCTGCACAACGGCCGTACGGCCATTCTTGGCACCGACGACCTGGAGGAGGAAGGGTACCTCGAACATATTTATAACCTGAACGAGGAGGAAGGCACCGAACTGCGCACCTTTCTGTACCAGGTATTAGGTGAACCGTACTTCACGGATTAAAGTTGTACGCAAAACCGCAAAAACAGCAACCTGCGTAATGGACCGTATTGCTCTTATTCACCTATTTCCCGGCAATTTCTCGGTGCAACGGACTCCATTGACCTTAATGGCCACTTTTAAACGACACCCATCCAGGCGCTGATGCTGGCCATCTCCAGTTCCTCGAACTTGGAGATTACCTGCGCCGGATTCAGCTCAAACCGGCAGGTCTCTACATCGCATTCCAGCTCAATGTCACAGCGGATCTTGGCCAGCTGCCGCGAGAGATGCAGCATGTCGAGATCCGCTTCGATTTTGGCCCGGACCGATTTGGACAACTGGTCCAGATTGGCCAGGATGCCTTCCACCGAGCCGTGCTCCTGCACGAGCTTCAAGGCGGTTTTCTCGCCGATGCCGCGCACGCCCGGATAGTTGTCGCTCGTATCCCCCATCAAACCCTTCAGGTCCACGATCTGTTCAGGCCTTAATTGCTTCTCCTCCATCAAGGCCTCCGGCGTATACACCATGTAGTTGCCGTGGCCTTTTTTCATGATGATTACGCTTGTCCGCTCGCTGACCAGCTGCAGCATATCGTGATCGCCCGTCAGCACCAGCACGTCCATCTCCTGACCAAAGCGAGCTGCCAGCGTTCCGATGCAATCGTCCGCCTCATAACCCGGTGAGCTGATGTTCGGAATCCCCAAGCTGTCCATCACCTCGCGAATCATGGAGAACTGCGGAATCAGACCCTCTGGCGCGTCCGCACGATTTCCTTTGTAATCGGCAAACTGCTCCGTCCGGAACGTCTTGCTGCCCAAATCCCAACAGCAGGCGATATGCGTCGGCCCAAACTTCTGCACCGCGTCCCAAAAATAACGCATAAACCCGTACACCGCATTGGTCGGAACGCCCGCTTTCGTCCGCCGGATATACCCGGTTGCGGCCGAAGCGTAATAGGCGCGGAACATTAACGCCATTCCGTCCACTAGCAGAATCGTATTTTTACTGCTTTGCGCCAAATCCACGATTCACCCAAGCCACCCTTCTCGTTCAAATTTATTGGCCCCAAGCCTGTACATAGGCTTCTTCCTTGTAACCGACAGTTACGGTCTTTCCGTCCGTCACGATCGGGCGCTTGATCAGCATGCCGTTCGAGGACAGCAACTGAAGCTGCTCCTCCCGCGACATCCCCGCCAGCTTGTCCTTTAAGCCCATTGTCTTGTATACCTCACCGCTCGTATTAAAAAACTTCTTCAATTCCAACCCGCTGAGTTCCACCAGCTTATCCAGTTCGGCAGCACTCGGCGGCGTTTCCTTGATATGATGCAGCTCCAGTTCATGCCCTTTGGCCTGCAGCGATTTAATTGCACTTCTACATGTCCCGCATTGCGGATAATGATAAACCTTCAGTTTGCTCACGTTCCTTATTCCTCCTTACCACTTTCCTAAAAACTCGCCCAACGCAGCATCGCTTCCAGCTTGAGCATATCCTCTGGCAGCTCTGACTTAAAGGTCAGCGCCTCACCGGTAAGCGGATGGCGGAAGCCAAGCTCTGAGGCGTGGAGCGCCTGTCGCCCGATCGCCGCATCTAAGCGGGCGATTCGTTCGCGTGCAGGTGCCGGCAGCTCCGCGAGCCCCGGCATTCCGTAGAACTTGTCGCCGATCAGCGGGTGGCCGATCGACGTCATATGCACGCGGATCTGATGCGTCCGTCCTGTACCGAGACGCAGCTCAACCCGAGCCCCGTCGCCGTAGGCTTCCGCGACCTTATAATAGGTCAACGCGGGATAGCCCGACGGGGTGACAATCCGGCGGTGAGGTTCGGCAGGATCGCGGTCGATCGGGCCGTCGATCGTTCCTTCCGGCACCGCCAGACAACCGTGCACCAGCGCCGTATATTTCTTGGTGACCTCACCGGCGATCAACTGCTCGGAAATATGCTGGTGCACGTAGGCATTTTTGGCGATGGCGATCAAGCCGCTCGTCTCCTGGTCCAGCCGGTGCACGGGGCGGAAGCGGAATTTCTCGCCTTTCTCCTGCCAATAATACACGACGCCGTTGGCCAGCGTCCCCGTGTAGTGACCATGCGTCGGATGCACGATCAATCCCGCCGCTTTATTGACGATCAGCAGCGCTTCATCCTCGTAGACGATATCAAACGGTATCGGCTCCGGCAGGATGTCGGTTGACGTTTCCTTTTCCAGCGAGACGCTCACCGTATCCCCGGCTTTCACCGGGACGCTGATGTATACCCGCTCCCCGTTCAGCATCACCCCGCGCTCGGTCAGCTTAATCCGCGACAGCAGCTTGCGGGAGATCCCCATCCGGCGTTGGAGCACGCTTTTGACCGTCCAACCGTCCTCCGCTGCAGGGACTTGATATTCAATCGGATCATAATATTCGGAACTCACTTCTTGCCAAACACCTTCCCGCTCCGCACGTATTCGATATCTGCCACCTGCTGGCGATGATTAGCCATGCGAGCCGCTGCAAAGAAATAGTCCGACAACCGGTTCAGATAGATCAGCACCTCGGCATTAATCTCCTTGACCCGGCTCAGCGTAACGACGCGGCGTTCGGCGCGCCGGCATACGGTCCGGCAAACGTGCAGGGCCGAAGCCAGCGGCGTTCCCCCAGGCAAAATAAACTTCTCAAGCGGCGGATTGTCCGCTTCGTAACGATCAATCCATGCTTCAAGCCGCTGTGCGAGCTCCGGCGTCACCTTGTAGCGGCTTTCCGACAGCTTGACGTAGGCGAGATCGGAGCCGCAATCAAACAACTCCTGCTGGATCTCCAGCAGCTGTTCACGAAGATCGCCAAACGTCACCTCGTCCGATAAACTGACTGCTTGTCCCACGAAACTATTCAGCTCATCGATCGAACCGTAGGCTTCAACCTGCGCATCATCTTTTGTTACTCGACCGCCGATGACCGTGGTTAGCCCTTGGTCGCCGGAACGCGTATAGATCGACATTCGTTTTTCCTCCCCGTGACATACTCTCGTACCATCTTACCATAAATCACAGCCCGGCTGGTCATGCAACTGCTGGAACCGCAAAAAGGAGACCCGCAAGGCGGATCTCCTTCAACTTCAAGGATCAAACAAGGTTAACGTCGAATGGATTTTGGAGTGGTTTTCATAGTTTTCATGAATTCATTAATTTTCAGGTCCAATAAGCTGCTGATTTCAATCACGATGTCCGATGTAAAGGATTTTTCTTGCAGAAATAGCCGTTCCATCTTGCTGCGAAGCAAGTGAATTTCATCCTCCAGCGTTACGGCTTGCGGTGAATGCGGCCGTTCCTCTTGATCCATGCACGGGCTCATGACGCGGCCATCAGTAAATAAAGCGTTATTGTAAGGCACGTTGTACTCACCGCACAAAAGAAATCCCTCCCTGAGAAACTAAAACCTTCTTCCAAAATCAAATTATACCATGTCCATTAAAATTAAAGCAATTAGAAAATGAAAGAATTGTTAATTAACCCCATTAACTCCATCTTCTCAGGTAGGTCTTAAGTAATTTGCAAAATCAGCCTTGCTTCAATTTAAGGACGAACTGCTCCATTCGATTTAACGCCTCGTTGAGCTGATTCACTCCTGTCGCATAGGAGCAACGTAAGAACCCTTCCCCGCCGGCGCCAAAGACATTCCCCGGAACCGCCGCCACCTTCGCCTCCAGCAGAAGGCGTTGGGCGAATTCCTCCGAGCTGAGTCCGGTAGACGCGATGCTAGGAAACGCATAGAACGCCCCTTGTGGCTCGTGACATTCCAGGCCGATGTCGCGCAAGCCCTGAACGATCAAGCGGCGACGCTGATTGTAGGATTCAACCATCTGGTCTTTCTCCTCCAGCCCGTTCTTCAGCGCCTCGAGCGCAGCCACTTGCCCCATAACCGGAGCGCACATCACCGTATATTGGTGAATTTTCAGCATGGCATAGATCAAGTCCGGGTGTCCGCATGCATAACCCATCCGCCAGCCGGTCATCGCAAACGCTTTGGAAAACCCATTAACCAGAATTGTCCGATCCTTCATTCCCGGAATCGAAGCAAAGCTAACGTGCTTCTGCCCATAGGTGAGCTCCGCATAAATCTCGTCGGAAATGACGATGAGATCGTTCTCCTCGACGATTTTGGCGATCGGTAGCCAATCTTCGTATGTCATGATGCCGCCCGTCGGATTGCTGGGATAATTTAAAATGAGAACCTTGGATTTGGGCGTAATCTTCGCTTTCAGGTCTTCGGCCTGGAGCTTGAAATCGTGCTTGGCGTAAGTCTCGATTTCGACGGGCACCCCTCCCCCGATCATGGCAATCGGCGAGTAGGAGATATAGCAAGGCACCGGGACGAGAATCTCATCGCCCGGTTCGATTAACGCCCGCAGCGCCAGATCAATCGCCTCACTGCCGCCCACAGTGACGAGGATTTCGTCTTTCGGGTCGTATTTCACCTGATAACTCGTGTACAAATATTCAGCGATCGCTTCCCGAAGCTCAGGCGTTCCCGCGTTGGACGTATAGCTCGTATACCCGCGTTCCAGGGAGTAAACGCATGCTTCCCGGACATGCCATGGGGTGATAAAATCCGGTTCGCCCACGCCTAACGTGATAATATCCTTGCTTCCGCTAGCCAAATCGAAGAAGCGGCGGATGCCGGAGGGTTGAATCTCGCGGACCCGCGGAGCCAAATACGATGTCATCGTTTTACTCGATTGCTCAGCACGCTGTGATTGAATACTCATAACATTACTTCCTTTACGGAGATATCAACAAACGGCGGTCTTCTTCGGGATCTTCGAAGATGATGCCGTCTTGCTTGTATTTTTTTAGAATAAAATGGGTCTTCGTCGACAACACCGACTCCAGGGTGGACAATTTGTCGGAGACAAAGCTCGCCACTTCCTTCAAGTTGCGGCCTTCGACTTCCACCAGCAGGTCATATGCGCCGGACATCAAAAATACCGATTTGACTTGGGGAAACAGGTATACCCGCTCCGCGATCGTATCGAAGCCGCGTCCCCGTTCGGGTGTAATTTGCACTTCGATTAACGCCGTCACCTTCTCGTCTTCCAGTGCACTTGAATTCACCACGGTCGCGTATTTGACGATCACGTGATCTTCCTCCAATTCACGGATCGCTTGCGCCACTTCCTCCGCCGTTGAGCCGACGAGCGTCGCCAGTAAGTTCGCATCCCGGCGGGCGTCCTCTTTGAGGAGGTCCAGCAGTTTGAGCTTTAATTCGCTTAGTTGTTTCATCCCTCATCCTCCAGCGATGCCCCGCAGCCCTTCATTTGAGCGGTCTGCAGAACAAATTTAATACTTATATTACATGAATTTTGGGCGTCTGCATAGAAAAACCGTCCACTCCAAGTAAGCTCTTGGATAGGACGGTTAGGCATTTAGATCGAATACGGCGGAAGTACATTAGGTTGATGCTCCTCCACGTTAGCCTGATGGGCATGGGGCGTCCAGCGGGAAGTTCGCCGTTCGGTAAACTGACGCAGCTCCTGCTGGGTTTTCTCTGCGTCTTGCAGCTTCTTGTCCAACAATTGGCGCGGTGCCGGTGCCGGCGCTGAGTAAATGCCTTGGTGCTTCATCAGTTCATACAGCGTTCCCTGCAATCGCAAGGTGCTGTTCGTCAACTCGGTAAACATCTGCCGTATGGCCGGACAGGACGACTCCGTCGTAGCGGTCGTATATTCTCGAACAGTACGGCGTAAATCGGCCAAAATCGATTTTAACAAATCGTTCTGGGGTAAGAGCTCGTGGATGTCCGTCTGATTCATCGGGATATTCCTCCTCGAAAGCAAAATTAATTTGGGGTTGAAGCCGGAGCCGCCATTTGATGCTGACGCAGCGCATCCGTTAACAGGTGCAGATGATGCTCATGGGCACGGATGTGCTCCAGCATCGCCTGTTCGATTTCAAAGTTTTGCGAGACGGCGGCTGCCGCTGCGTAAAGCTTCGTGAGCATCTCCTCGTTGGAGATGGAGTCGGCGATATAATCCAGTTCTTTCATCGACAATGGCTGCATTTGTGAGTACAACATCAACATTCCCTCCTGGTGGATGATCCTTCTGATCCATCTGATCCTTCTTACGATAGTATGCCCCGCTCCAGGAACGATATGTTCGCCCTGTTGGAAGAAATCCACAAACGGTTTCCGGAACAGGAGCACCTGTCCATCAGTTACGCCTGGGGGGGGCCGTATTTGGAGAATCCCGGGACGGCCTTCCCTTTATCGGGCCGCATCCCAACTTGACGCGAACCTCGAAGCCCGTGCCAACTCCGCCGAGTTAGACGCATCAGGCGGCTTTGGCCGCCTCCCGCTTCAACAGCCGGCGCAGGGCCAGCCAGCTCAGCACCGGCGTTGCCCCCAAGGCGAACATCAGCCAGGTGATCGTTGACATGCGCGGAATGAGGGAATAGACCACGATAAACAACAGCGTTCCGCCCAAGCGCCCCACCGTAATGCTAAGCTCGCGAAGCACGATCAGCTCCACCCGCTGCTCCACGCTTTCCGGACTATTGCCAATCAGGTCGAACACTGAAGAGATGACGGGAATCAGGTAAAGCGGCAAAAACAAGGACGTCCCTACCCCCATCATCATCAGGGTGACGTAATTGACCTTCCAGAGCAACGGGATGATCACCGCAGTGATGAGCAAAGCCCCGACCAACATCCCGTAGTAGCGCGCGCGGATTTTCAGCCACTTCCCTACCGCCCAGAAGCTGACTAGGGAGACAAGGGACGTGATCAGTGAAAACTGCCCAATCCGCCACTCCGCAGAAGTGCTGATAAAGATCAGCAAATTGATCAGGAACGAAAATACGCCTTCGCGCAGACCATGGGCGGCCGAAGCGGGCGCAGCCTGGCGCCACGGGCTGCCCTTTTTCAGCATTTGCACGGGAGCCAGCCAGTGATAAGGCCCGCCCGTTTTTCTTTTTTTCAGCCAGAAGCTGAGTAAGATCCCTACCCCATACACGATTAACGAGATGGTAAAAATCAGCCGGTATCCGGCCTCGCCGTGTTTCATGGAGATCAGCCAGCCGGAGATCCACGGGCCAAAGATCCCGATCACCGAACCGAGAATCCCCACCCAGCCGTTAAATCGGTCCCGCGTCTCGACATCCGTCACCTCGAAATACACGACGTTAAAGGCCAGCCAGAACAATCCCGAACCGGTTCCGAACAACAAACCAAGCGGCCATATGTAGTCCACCGTATGTTTGCCCGTCCACAGCACCAGCAAATAGAAGATGCCCGAGACGATAATGCCGAGCCGCAAAAAGATCATTTTGTCGCGTTCCTTCACCCATTTCCCGGCAATCCAAAAGACAAGTCCCAAGGCCAGCTGCTGGCTGAACGTAAACCAGGCAATCAGGTTAAAATCCGCTTTCACTTTCCAGATGTAGACGTTCAGGAACGTGCCCGACAAGGCGCCGGCAAGCACGAACAGACCGTTCACCGCCAGCAGCAGGATGGATTGGCTGTTCAGCTGTTTTTTCATAGATTCGCTCCTCCCGGCCAAACTTCGAGTTCCCCCTGTAAGATACCCAAAAATGACCGAAGCATGAGGCCTTAGCAAGCATACCCGCAGGCCCCCAAACGCGAAAAAGCCCTGTCCATCAAGGACAGGGCCAGTGGCTGCCAAATTTTTTACTTGTTGTCTTCTTCACCGGCAATCGTACGAATCATGGCAATCCGGGCGTCTTCACCCAAAAACCGGCTGACATGGAAGCACGCGGTGCAGACGTATACGTTCAGCTCCGCATCGCCCGACAGAAGCGGACGGTCCCCATCGGCAGGAACAAATTCGCCGTTTTCCGGAACCAGCTTCTGCTTCCCGGCATACACCATATATTCCCGGCAATGCGGGCATTCGGGTACCTCGTCTTGCCCGTCAAGCAGCTTCTCCACGCCGGTCTCGTACTTCAGCAAATCGCCGCCCGATGCCGTAAACGCCTCGACCCGGCGGACGCCTCCGAGATGCGAGTCCCCTTCCTCATCCCAGTAGAGATCGTCATCCGCATCCTCGTCATCATCACCATGGGAATGCTTCCGATCATGGAAGGGATGGTCATTCTCCTCGTCCTCGAACTCCTCCTCCGAACCCAGCGTAATGTTGATCGTTCGGTAGCCCTTTAATTCATTTTGGCAGTGCGGACATACCTCCTCAGGCCCCAGCTCTTCATCCCAAACGATCTCCGTTTGGCACCATGGGCAAATCGTTGTATCCATTCCCAACTTCGTCCTTTCGTTACCAAATTAAGCATTCCACAAATAAATAATGCCCGCGGCCAAAAACAGAATAGAGGCGATAAATAGCACCCTGACCAGGTTTTTCACGTCGTTTCTACTCCTTCAACTGAGATCCCTAACCTATACAAGCGCCGATCAAAAAAGACACTGACACCGATACGGCCATCGCGATAAAACCTACGCTGGTGTTCCCCGCTGCAATCTCATCGTCGATGCGAAACACCGGCGTTAAAAATTCAAACAGCAAATATGCAGCGAACAGCAGCAAGGCTCCGACCGATGACCATATCATGAAGTCGTAAATCGAGGGATGTGCCGCCGCATAACGGATAATGTTCGCCAGTCCGAAGATTTTTCCGCCGGTAGCCAGGGACGCGGCCATATTGCCGCGCTTGATCTCCTGCCAGCAGCGATATCTTGCAAACAGTTCGAAGCAAGAAAGAAACACAATCAATTCTAACACCGCCACGGAAAAATACCCGATCATCAGCCCCAGCGGTTGCTCCAAGATCGGATCAATGCTTTCCTTCATAGCGCCCTCTCCCTTTATACCTTGAGGCGATTCGTTCTTACTTCAGCTCAGCGACCGTCACGCCGGTTCCGCCTTCCCCGTAGTTCCCGAGGCGGAAGCTCTTGATATGCTTATGCTTGCGAAGATACTCCGAGATCCCGGACCGCAAAATCCCGGTCCCTTTCCCGTGAATAATGTAGATCTGGCCTAAATTGCTTAAGTAGGCTTCGTCGATGAAACGGTCAACCTCGATTAAGGCCTCTTCCAAATTCGCTCCGCGCAAATCCAGCTCGGTGCGGACGTTCTCATCGCGCGTCCGCTTAACGTTGGGAGCCGTCCGTTGAACCGGCTTGCTAGCCGGAGGCGCAGCGATCAGCTCCATGTCGTCCAGGCTCACCTTCATCTTCATGATGCCGAGCTGTACGATCGCTTCCTTGTTGCCGGAGAGCTCAACGACGTGCCCCTTCTGGTTCAAGCTGTATACCATCACTTCGTCGCCCGGTTCGATCTGCCGCGGCGGTTTGGCCGCCTTGCGGGCCGCTGCACTCTTCTTGCGGCGCTGCGGCTCGGCTTCATCCAGCTGCTTGCGAGCTGCAATCAGCTTGTGCTCCTTCACGGCCGCGCCTTCCTCCATCGCGAGGCGGCGCAGGTCGCTGATAATCCGCTCAGCCTCCTGCCTTGCCTTGGCAATGATCGCTGCCGCTTCTTCCTCCGCCTTCTCCAGGCGTTTATCCCGCTGCTGCTCCAGCTTCTCCAGCTCGGCGGCATGGCGTCTGCGCAGCTCTTCCATCTCGCGCCGCAGCTTCTCGGCCGTTTCCCGCTCCTGCTCCGCCCCAAGGCGGTTCTGCTCCAGCGAAGCGATCATGTTCTCGACGCGCATGTCCTCTTCAGTCACTTCGCCGCGGGCATACTCCAGAATTCGCTCCGGCAACCCCAGCCGTTCGGCGATAGCAAACGCGTTGCTTCGGCCCGGAATGCCCACCAGCAGGCGGTAAGTCGGGCTTAACGTCGCTACGTCGAACTCCATGCTGGCGTTAATTACGCCTTTGCGTTCGTAGGCGTAGGCTTTCAGCTCGCTGAAGTGAGTGGTCGCCACCATCCGGCAGCCCAGCGAATGAATATGTTCCAAAATCGCAATGGCCAGCGCCGAGCCTTCCGCCGGGTCGGTTCCCGCACCCAGCTCATCCAGCAATACCAGGCTCTTCGGCGTCATCTGGCGCAAAATCGAGATAATGTTCGTCATATGGCTGGAGAAGGTACTTAAGCTCTGCTCGATGCTCTGTTCGTCCCCGATATCGGCGTAGATGGCATCAAATACGCAAAGCTGGCTGCCGTCTTCCGCCGGCACGAACAACCCGGACATCGCCATCAAGCTAAGCAGACCAATCGTCTTCAGCGTGACGGTTTTCCCCCCGGTGTTCGGACCGGTGACAATGATCGTCGTGTACTGGTTCCCCAGCTCCACATCGATCGGCACGACCTGGTCAGCCGGAATCAACGGATGGCGCCCCTTCTTCAGCTTGATGAACCCGCGGTCGTTCATCCGCGGCAGCGTCCCCTTTAATTCGCGAGCCAACCGGGCTTTGGCGAAGATGAAATCCAGCTGGCCGAGCACATCCCCGTCGTACAGCAACAGCTCGGCTTGCTCGCCAACCAGGGCGGTCAGCTTCTGCAAAATGACCTCGATTTCCCGTTCCTCACGCAGCCGCGTCTCGCGCAGCTTGTTGTTCATCGCCACAATCGATTCCGGCTCAATGAACAGCGTAGCTCCCGATCCGGACTGATCGTGTACGATCCCGCCAAAATGCGCGCGGTATTCCGCTTTGACCGGGATGACGAAGCGGTCGCCGCGGATCGTGATCAGCTGATCCTGCAGCATCTTCGACACCGAAGCGGAGCGGATCATCGCATCCAGCTTCTCCCGGATCCGCACCTCCCCGCTCCGCAGCTCGCGGCGGATGGTGGCCAGCTCCGGACTAGCCGAATCGAGCACCTCCGCGCTTTCGTCGATGCAGCGTTTGATCGCATCCTCCAACGGCTTCTGATCGCTTAAGGTATCGCTTAAGTGATACAGCAGCGGAACTTCATGTTCTTCGTGCATCGTGGCAATATACCGTTTAATCCGGCGCGAGCCTTCCAGCGTGGTTGCAATGCCCAGCAGCTCGTGCGGATTCAGCGTCCCGCCGATCCGGGCCCGCTTGACCGCCGGAGTGATATCCACGATTCCGCCGAATCCGGGCGCCCCCTTAAGACGGTCCACCTTAAACGCTTCATCGGTGGCTTGAAGCAGCCGCTTGACGTCCTCCAGATCGGTGACGGGCCGCAGCGCTTCGGCTGTTCTTTTTCCAAGTGCCGTTTGGGAAAAAGAGGACAGCTGATCTATAATTTTTTGATATTCCATGGTTTTCAAAATTTTCTCGTCCAAGTACGTTCACAACTCCCCTCGGGCTATGATCCCATTATAACGAAACCGTTCATTTTTCGCCATTTGCCCCCTTGGACACATAAGAATGCGATTTGCGGAACATGATAATTGCGTATAGCCAAACGTACTTACTCTCAAAAGGAGGCTATGTAACATGCATTTTCTGGGACACGTCGTGCGATTCATCGTCTCCGCCTTAGTTATGCTGGTTGTGGGATGGCTTGTACCGCAATTCAGCATCGGTGGATTCGGCAGCGCCTTACTTCTCGCCTTGGTCATCGCCCTGTTGGGTTGGGCCATTGAAGGCATTTTCGGAACGAAGGTTACCCCGTTCGGGCGAGGAATCGTCGGTTTTCTTACGAGTGCACTCGTGATCTGGCTTGCCCAGTTCATCATTTCCGGCGTTTCCGTCTCTGTGATCGGTGCATTACTTGCTGCATTGGTCATCGGGATTATTGACCTGTTCATCCCTGTCGCAACTCCCTTTAACGCTGCCAAAGACAAAAACAATCGTTAATGGCTGTGTTCAGGGCTAAGAGGCCTTCCTCCGCAAGTGATCCATTCACTGCGGAAGGAACGGCCTCTTGACTTATAACTGAAGGAAGTTCAACAATTCTTCAAACCTTAAACCACCCACCCTCTGCAAAATACGGTATGATATTCTTAAAATTGCCACAAATATACTGTATCGCGAGGGATTATTGTGAAGAAAAGCATAGCCATCGTTGCAACTTCCGTACTCTTGTTACTTGTTACCGCTTGCAGCGGCAGCAAAGCGGCTGAGAACAGCAGTGCCGCCGGGAATAATATCCAACCGGAAGCGGAACTGGTCATTGAAGCCAGCAACTATCAATTCGATCAAGCCGAATACCATTTGAAGAAAGATGTTCCGGTCAAAATCGTTTTCAAGAACGCCTCCGGTAATCACGGCATTCTCGTGCCCGGTTTAAAGCTGCAGCTGGACCGCAAGAACGACTCCGCCGTGATCGTGCCAACCGAAGCCGGTGAGTTCGAAGTGGCCTGCTCGGTGATGTGCGGTTCCGGCCACAGCGCCATGATCTCCAAAATTATCGTTGAATAAACGCATGTAGCAAGAGCCCGCAGCGCACAGCCGCGGGCTCTTGCTCTCATTGAATCGCATCAAAGCGATCCTCTCGCCATTAACTTTGATCCTGCTCCAGCAATTCAATCCATTCGTTAAATTCCGATTGAAGCTTGGCATAGTCGTCCTTCAGCCGCTGGTACTCTTCTTCCCGTTCGGCCTGCCGCTCCTGCTCCTTCTCCCGCTCCAGCTGCAACAGCCTGAATTGATGGGAAATAACCTCGTAACTATCCGTAACCTCCTGCAGCTGCTCCGCAAGCTTGCGTTTCTCTTCCTCCAACGCCTCGAAGTCGCTCGCCATGGTGATGACGCGTTCGCTGCCGGCTGCGCTTTCCTGCTGCCATTCCTCCAGCTTCCGCTGCAACTCGGCTTCCTTCTCGCGCCAAGAGCTCAGCTCACGTTCCGCCGAGGCCCACTGCTTACGCCACTCCTGCTCCCGCTGCTCCGCAGCCTCGCGGTAGCTCGCCAGCTCGGCGGCCAGCTGCGCCGCCAATTTGCGGCTGTCCTCAAGCTCCTGCAACCGCAGATTCAGCTCGTCCCGCTCTTGCTCCAGCTGCCGTTTCTCTTCTCCGGCTGCCTGCGCCTCAAGAAGCGCTTGTTCCCGCTCCTTGGCAGCCCGCTCCAACCGGGAGCGCAGCGAATCCAACTCGGCGGCCAGCGCCGACGCCTTGTCCCGCTCGGCCTGCAGCTCGCCGTTTGCTTGCTCCAACCGGCTCACTTCGGCGGCCAACTGCTCGCTCTTATCGGAAGCCTCGAGCAAGCTGATCTCCAGGCGGCTGATTTCCTCGCTGCGCTTCTCGGCCAGCTTCTGCCACGACTTCTCACTTTGCTGCGCTGCTGAAACTTCGGCTCGGAGCTTGTCCTCCCGCTGCTTGCCTTCCTGCAGCCGCTGTTCCAGCTGCTTTGCCTCCGCTTGCGCGGCTTGAAGCGTGCTCTGGAGCTGCTTCGTCTGCTCCTGCAGCTTCACGCTTTGCTGCTGCGCCCGTTGCTCGGCCGCTTTGGCTTCTTGCTCCCGCCGCTGCAGCTCGCTCACCTGCTTCTGCAGCTTCGCGGCCTCCTCTTTCTCCCGCGCCGTCTGCTGTTCGGCTTGGCGCAGCTTGGATTGCAGCTGCGAGTTGCTGCCGCGCTGCTCAGCCAGCTGCCGCTCCAGCTCTTGTACCCGGCTGCGAAGCTTGCGCGCCTCCTCCTCCTGCCCCAGCAGGGAGGCTTCCAGCTTCTCCGCTTGCCCGGCAAGCTGACGCTTCTCGTTCTTCAGCTGCTGCTGTTCCTCCTGCAGCGCCTTATACATGCTCTCCTGCTTGGCATGTAAATCCTGCAGCACTGAGTTCTCCTGAAGCAGGACCGTTTTCTCCTGCTTGGCATTCTGCAGTTCGTTCTGCAGCTGATCTACCCGGATCGCTTCCTCCGCCATGCGCACGGCTGCCAACACAGCCAGCCGCGGCGTGTCCAGATGGGGATAGGCCTGGGCGATGCTGCGCATATGCTCATCCACCCGGCGCGCGACTTGCTTCATATATTCCGCGCTGCTTCCAACGATTTTATAAGAAGTTCCGTAAATTTCTACGTTTACGCTAATTCGGCCTTGGTTACTCAACGTTATGTGCCTCCTTCGGTCCTGTAAGTCGTCTCTTAGATGCGGATAATTGCACGAAAGTCACATCGAATCGGTCGTTCTACAAATGATTCGATGTGACTTCGTCCAATTCCTGCTATTTTCTAAGCTCCGCCGCAAAAGTTTGCGACAGCCCTTCGACCACCCGGTCGTGTACTGCGGCAACTTCCTCGTCCGTCAGAGTCCGTTCCATATGGCGATATACCAGCGATAAAGCTACGCTCTTCTTGCCTTCGCCTAGCTTGGCACCCGTAAATACGTCGAATACCTCCACCGATTCCAGCAGCTCGCCGGCCTTTTCACGGATCACGCCGATTAACGCGCCCGCTTCCACATCGGAGTTCACGACAACAGCGATATCGCGCTGCATCGCCGGATAACGCGGCAGCTCTTGGTAAACGTAAGCTTCGCCCGCATAGCGGTACAGCGGTTCAAGCAGCAGCTCGGCAACATACGTATCATCCAGATCCAGCTCCCGCTGCAGCTCCGGATGAAGCTGACCCAGCGTACCGATCCGTTCCTTGCCGGACGTGCCGTTCAGGAAGATGGAAGCCGAACGTCCAGGATGGAAGCCTTGCGGCCCATCCGCTTCATACGTCATCCGTTCAGCAACCCCCAAGTATTCGAACAGGCTCTCCAACGCACCTTTGAGATCAAAGAAATCCACCTTCTCCGCCGGAGCGTTCCAGCGTTTTTCTGCCCGTTCGCCGGCCAGCAGCAAGGACAGCACCGGCAGCTCGCTTGGCTGCTTGGTCAGCTTCTCCTCCTTGGTGCGGAAGACGCTGCCGATTTCAAACAATGCCAGATTGTCCTGCTTGCGATTGCGGTTGTAAACGGCGATGTCGATCATTCCCGGCAGCAGGCTGCCGCGCAGCACGCTGCGGTCCTCGCTCATCGGCATGGCCAGGCGGATCTCCCGATCCCCTTCCCCCAGCTGCGGGAACTTCGCGCTTGCCCCTTCCCGGATGAAGGAGTAACCCATCACTTCCTGCCAGCCGCCATGAGTGAGCAGTTGGCGGATCGTGCGGCGCAGCGCCTGCGGTTTCGTATAGCCGCCGACTGTCGTTACCCCTTCGATCATCGTTGCCTCGATGTTGTCGTAATCGTAGAGCCGCGCCACCTCTTCGATCAAATCCACGTCGCGCGTAATGTCGCCGCGGCGCGTCGGCACGCGAACTTCGATGACCTCCTCCGAGCCGGCACATTCGAAGCGGAGACGTCCCAGAATCGTTTTCGCCTCCAGCGAGGAAATGTTCGTGCCCAGGTAATCGTTCAGCTTCTGAAGCGACAGGGCGATCACTTTCTCTTCCGGCTCTTGATGAACGATCTCCACGATCCCTTCAGCCACTTGGCCGCCAGCATAGGCTGCCATCAGCGAGGCCGCGCGATTCAGCGCCGGGATGACGGAAGCCGGATCCACCTCTTTCTCGAACCGCTGCGAAGCCTCCGAGCGAAGCCCCAGCGTCCGCGACGTGCGACGGACGCTGGCGCCGGCAAATTTCGCCGACTCCAGCACAATGTTAACCGTTTGATCGGTCACTTCTGTATCGAGTCCGCCCATGACGCCCGCCAAAGCCACCGGACGATCTTCACCGTCCACGATCAATAGTGCGCCGGCTTCCAGCTCACGCTCCTGACCGTCCAGTGTCACCAGCTTCTCGCCAGCTTTGGCTTGGCGCACGCCCAGCATGCCGCCGGCGATCTTGTCAGCATCAAACGCATGCAACGGCTGCCCGTACTCCAGCATCACGTAGTTGGTGATGTCGACGATATTGCTGATCGGGCGAATCCCCGCTGCCATCAGCCGGTTTTGCATCCACAACGGCGATGGGCCGACCTTGACATCGGCGATGTAACGTACCGCATACCGGCTGCACAGCTCAGGTGCGTCGATCTTAACCTGAATCCGTTCCTTGGCCAGTACGCCAGAGGAGGCAAGCTCAGGCTGCGGCAGCTTTACTTCGCGGTTCAAAATCGCGCCTACCTCATAAGCAGCCCCGATCATGCTCAGGCAATCCGACCGGTTAGGCGTCAGGTCGAAGTCCAGCACCTTGTCGTCCAGCCCCAGCAGTTGGGTAATCGGTGTGCCGATCTCCACTTCTTCAGGCAATACGAGAATGCCTTCCTGCTGTTCCTTCGGCAGCAGCTTGTCGTTGAGGCCAAGCTCTTTGGCCGAACAGATCATCCCTTGCGACAAGACGCCGCGCAGCTTGGCTTTCTTGATCTCCAGCCCGCCCGGCAGCTTGGCGCCTACGAGCGCAACCGGTACCTTCTGGCCGGCCGCCACGTTTTTCGCGCCGCATACGATTTGCAGATCCTCTCCCTGCCCCGCGTCAACGACGCAAATGTTCAGCTTGTCAGCGTCAGGATGCTTTTCTTTGCTTTTGACAAAACCAACCACAACGTTCGAAACGCCTTGATTGCGGTTTTCGATCGAATCGATTTCAATCCCGGACCGGGTGATTTGCTCCGCCAGCTCTTCAACATTTACCCCATCCAGCGAAATATAGTCAGACAACCATTCGGTTGATACTTTCATTGTCAGTTCCCTTCCCTCTTTACGTGAAATTAAACTCTGGCAAACTGCTGCAGGAAACGCAGATCGTTGTTGAAGAAGTAGCGGATATCATCAACGCCGTACTTCAGCATCGCGATCCGTTCTACACCCATCCCAAATGCGAAGCCGCTGTATTGCTCCGGATCGTAGCCGCTCATCTCCAGCACGCGCGGATGCACCATCCCGCTGCCCAGAATTTCCAGCCAGCCGGACTGTTTGCACACCCGGCAGCCATGGCCGCCGCACTTCATACACGTTACGTCAACCTCAACGCTTGGCTCCGTGAACGGGAAGAAGCTGGGGCGCAGGCGAATTTGCGTGTTAGGTCCGAACATTTTGCGCGTGAACTCAAGCAAAGTGCCTTTCAGGTCGCTCATCCGGATGCGTTTGCCTACAACCAGCCCTTCAATTTGATGGAACTGGAACGAGTGGGTTGCATCGTCGTCATCCCGGCGGAATACGCGTCCCGGGCAGATAATTTTGACCGGCACTTCCCCTTGCATCGCTTCCATCGTCCGCACCTGTACCGGGGACGTTTGTGTCCGCATGAGCAAATCTTCCGTCAGGTAGAAGGAATCCTGCATATCACGGGCCGGATGGTCCTTCGGCAGATTCAGCGCCTCGAAGTTGTGGTAGTCCGTTTCAACCTCAGGGCCTTCCGCAATCCGGTACCCCATGCCGATGAAAATCTCTTCGATTTCCTGAATCACCTGGTTCAGCGGATGGATGCTCCCCTGCTTCAGCGGGCGGCCCGGCAGCGTGACGTCCACTTTCTCAGCGGCCAGCCGCGCTTCGGTTTCTTGGCGTTGGAACATCGCTTGCTTCTCTTCAATCACCGCTTCGATGGCGGCTCTGACCTCGTTGCCGATCTGACCGATCACCGGACGCTCCTCGGCGCTTAAGGCCCCCATCCCGCGCAAAATTTCAGTTAATGCGCCCTTTTTGCCCAAATATTTGACCCGAAGGTCGTTCAAATGCCCGGCATCGACGGTTTCCGCCAGCTCTTTGAGCGCCTCCGCTTTTAGTGCTTCAAGACGTTCTTTCATGAATAGCTCCTCCTAAAAATGTTATGAGCGCTGCTTCTCGATTCGGTTTCTTACAAAACCGTTCCGAGTCACAAGCGTCAGTTCAAAAAGTCAGGTTTTCAGCACCGAGAAGGTTGGATGAAGCTAGGGACTGAAAAGCGGAGCATACGTTTGGGGTACGTGAGCACCTGAAATGTTTCCGTAGGAAACATGCATCGTAAGCATACGCTTAGCCCGGCTGAATTCAAGATTCGACGTCGAATCCGCTTCATGTCCTGCTTCGTGATCAAAAGATGACTTATTGAATAACCTCTTAAGGCAAAATAAAAAGGCCTTCTCTCCCGTAAGGGACGAAAAGACCGTGGTACCACCCTTGTTAGAGCACCGCGTAAACCTCAGCCAGCCACATGGCTCGCAAGGTGCGCATTGCTCTCGCTCCAACGAAATAACGGCTCGTAACCGGTATCCCCTAATGTGCCGGGCTGCAACCATACGCCTTGCGGCGTAACGATTCGCAGCGGCAGTTCAAGGAACTGCTCCGGAGCGAACTTCGGCAGCTCCGTTTCCCTAGCGGCGCTCTCAATCTCCGGCGCCCCTTCCCTGTTGGTCGGTTCCTGCTTACTCTTCTCCATCCACGCATTTCATGTCATAATTACCTGCTATTATATGCTAAACGGACAGCCGTTGGCAAGTCAGTGGTGAATTATGGTATCTTAAAGTGGTTATACCAAACGCTACTCCATCACGTCAAGGAGGGACCCGCCCAATGAACGGCAACGAACGCAAGAACATCAGGCCTGGCCTCACCGTGGACATCGTATTAAAAAAAGATCAGCCCACCGGCAAACTAACCCGCGGCATAGTCAAGGACATTCTGACGAACTCCGCGACCCATCCGCACGGCATTAAGGTCCGGCTACAGGACGGTCAGGTAGGCCGAGTGAAAGTGATTCATCCCGGCAAATCCGACTGATCCAAAGACTTAGATCCGCCTTACCGGATGCCGCAGCACGGTTTTCATCTTCTCCGGCGCGGTTATGCGCGGGTCCGACAGATAGATTTCATGATGCTTGCGAAGGTCATCGAAATTCTCGGTTAATCCATTCGCTTCCAGGAACGCCCTCATCCGGGCAACCGATTCCGGTTCCCGCTGCGCCAACTCGGCGGCAGTGATCGTTTTACGCTCCAGCAGCAGATAGGCGATTTCAAACAGACGGTTCATTTGCACGCGTACCCTCTCCTTTTGATGACAAGGATACCCTACAAATAAGACATCGCAATGTCATATTAAGAAAAACGTCTATCGACGTACATTCAAAGTAGACAGACCGCGTTTAGCGGAAGTTTTTCTTGCGATATCAGGATGCTAATGCCCCGAAGTTTATACTTTCTGATATCTTAAAAAAAGAAGGGCTCTCTAGGAGAGCCCTTCTGCTTTATGGTTGTTTGTTACGCCGTGTGTTTAACGTTCAGCGGTTGCTTAGGCGTCGGGGCTTGCGTTCCGGCATCGCCTTTTTTGTGGAACAACTTGCGGAGGTAAGGCATCACGTAGTAGTCGAGGCCGATTTTACCAGCGTTAGCTGCAGCGACGAGAATCAGTACTTCAAGGATCAACATTTGCGCGTTGGTGCTTACCGTACCCGAGAAGAGGAACGCGGCGTTCATCACGAAGCCCATCAGTGCAGCGAAGGTGGTGAAGGTACCGAGGATCAGCCCCAGGCCAACCAGGAATTCGCCGTAAGGCACCAGGAAGTTAAAGAGTCCGACATTCGGCAAGGCAAAGTGTTCCAGGAAGGCTGCCCACCAGCCTTGTACGGCCGGATGGTCGCCAGTGCTGTTCGCGATCGCTCCGGTCAGGAAGCCTGCGGCATCGAAGCCGCCGGTGATTTTATGATAGCCGGCTTCGATCCATTGGTAGCCCAGGTAGACGCGGATAACGGTCAGGAGCCACATCGCCACTTTGTTTGTTCTCAGGAAATTGTTAAACATAAGAACCACTCCTCTTATTTATCGTTGGTTTTTTGTTTTTCGGATGATCATCTTTGATGTCTTTATTATATGTGATTTATTTCACTATATATGTGATTTAAATCACAAATATCAAAAATTGAGAAAATAAATTTTAAACTACTTCCGCCGCAACAACAAAAAAATCCTTACCGAAGTAAGGATTTAAGCTTCTTCATTATGGAGCGGGTGATGGGAATCGAACCCACGCTACCAGCTTGGAAGGCTGGAGTTCTACCATTGAACTACACCCGCAATGTACAGATCGGGACGACACGATTCGAACATGCGACCCCCTGGTCCCAAACCAGGTGCTCTACCAAGCTGAGCTACGTCCCGAAGTAATGCAGGCCTTTTTGAGAAGGCAGAAATTAATATATCACGTTTCGCATGCGAGCGCAAGCGAAACCTGCCAGCAGCTCTTGCTGCCGGCAGGTGGGCTCGCCATCCCCGCGCTCACGAAACGGAGTTATCGTTAATGGTATAAACTCCGCCTTGACCTTCTTCCACGATATAAACATCAAAATTATTGGATCCCCACAGGACAAATTTAAATTCCTTTCCTTTAGGGGCTCTCAAATGTGATGTTTTAAAACGACCGGCTGTAGGATTGATTTGGCCAAGTAGAGAGACTGACCGGTCTTCAGTTGGTAATATCAAACCTTTATCCAAATGTTCTGTATCGTTATAGAACTGAAGTGTATGATGGGTGTCCGTCGTATCGGCTGGAGCCGCTCTGACGGCTACACCACCATCTGCCGTGTTGGCGATGGTAAATCTCTTACCATCTTTCAGTTCCAAGTCATGTTCATGCTCGGAAACATATTTATCTACACGGCCGGTTTCGAGGTTGTAAAATAACTCGGCTGATAATGTATTTGGCCACATCCCATTCACCTCGGAACCATCCGCTAAAGTCGCCTTGATGAAATATAAAATCGTGGTTTCGCTCGGCATTCTACTTGCAGGTAATAGCTTGGCGGTAACCTCGCTAATCCAGTTTTTGATTACGCTATCGCTTACTTCCAAGTCCTTTGAGCCCCATCCTAAACGAAGCAAAGCGATCTGAGCTTGGGATAGAGCATAGTACATTCCAAGCCGAGGAATAATACGTTCAAACGTCGTTATCGTTTTGCCAATATCTGCAACCGCCTCGGAGGCGCCTACCGCTGAAATTCCGTACGTAGAAATAACTTCTGTTTTAAAATGAGAGTCAAGGAACGTATGTTCACCCTCATTCTTATTTAACGTTATCTTCAGTGTAGGGTTTGCAGTGCCTTCATGATGAATCTCTATAGCTCTGTTCAAGCCAGAAGATTCTCTATACTTGCCTGTGTCGGAAATTTTACCGAATCGTCTCACCAATAAATGATTTAAATTCTCTAGCAAAAGATTTCGATTCGCCTCATTGCTTATTGAAGCAGCATCAAGACCTAATAATCGGGCAATCCCTTCGGGTTGGAAAGGGTCCACTGGATGGTTAACCGTATGAGCAAAGTGTTCCTTAAGCCGTTCAGATAATAAAATCAATTCTGACTCCAGCAACAAATCGCAAAGATGTGACACATCCTCGTTCAAATACATATATACGAAACTTTCATTTGCAATAATCGTTTTCAGAATGTTCGCAAGATACATGTCGCCTATCAGAAAATCAGAACCGACTTGCAAAGCAAGACGTCCATCATCTGAAAATCCGGCTCTCACCGGTGGAAGAGCAAGTTCAACATGATGATCTAACTTCAAGGCGACCCCAGGTTCCTTGGATATACCGTCATTGTCGTCAATTGCTGACTTTTGTGTCATACGCATCAAAACTCCCTTATATATGACTCCCCGCAGGGAAGGATATTTTAAACGGTTGTCTGCTTGTTTTCTTTTGCAATCTCTTTTCGAACAATCGGTGCAACGCGGGTGCCAAACATCTCGATGGCACGCAGGACTTCACGATGTGGCAACGTGCCGATATTCAGATGCAAGAAGAAACGGTTTGTTCCTAGCTTTTTGCGGACGAGAAGAATCTTCTCTGCAACATATTCAGGATCACCTACATAGAGGGCACCATTCATCTTGCGAGCATCATCGTAGGATGCAGCGCTGTATGGCGGCCATCCCAACACTCTGCCGAGTTCGTTCATTTGAACGACCGTGTAAGGTCGGTGTAACTCGACAGCCAGTTCTGTGGTTTCTCCGACGAAGCCGTGCGAGTGTGTCGCAATTTTAAGCTTACTTACATCGTGACCTGCACTCGCAGCTGCTTGTTTATACAATTCGACTAACGGAGCAAATCTTTCCGGGTTTCCGCCGATGATCGCAAAGACGATGGGCAATCCCAACATTCCTGCTCGTATGGCCGATTCTGGTCGTCCGCCGGAGCCAATCCACACCGGAAGCGGGTCTTGGACAGTTCGCGGATAGACGCCGAGATTATGAATCGCCGGGCGATGCCCCCCTCGCCAGGTGACTTTTTCCGAAGCTCTAATCTTTAGAAGCAACTCAAGGTGTTCTTCAAACAATTCGTCGTAGTCATTCAAGCTGTAGCCAAACAACGGGAACGAATCAACAAAGGATCCTCGCCCCACCATAATTTCGGCCCGCCCATTACTGATGCTGTCCAGCGTTGAAAATGATTGGTAGACGCGAACCGGATCATCCGAGGAAAGGACGGTAACGGCACTCGTGAGCCGAATTCGCTTGGTTAAAGCTGCCGCTGCAGCAAGGATGACGGCTGGAGCTTCGGAGGCAAAATCAAACCGTTGATGCTCTCCGATTCCAAACACATCAAGGCCAACTTGATCGGCAACAACGATCTCTTCGATCCCGTTACGAATCCGCTCGGAATGGCTGATTCTCTTGCCCGTTACAGGATCTGGTGAGGTCTCTAGAAAAGTATTGATGCCTAGTTCAAAATCTATGGATTCAGTCATGGTGATCCTCCTTCATTTTCTGTAATTAACGATGTCCTGCAGCAACGTTTTTGGGCGCGATTTGATTGAGACGTTGAAGGTCCGAATCCGTAAGTTCAACCTGCAAGGCTGCAATATTTTCTTCTAAATACTTTCTTCTTTTCGTTCCTGGAATCGGCACGATATCGTTACCTTGCATCAAAATCCATTTCAACGCCAGTTGAGGGGCGGTGCATCCCTTTTCAGCCGCCATTTCTTGAATCCGAGCAACAAATTGAAGGTTTTTCTGTAAGTTCTGTCCTTGAAATCTTGGGAAATTTCGTCTTACATCGTCGTAATCCAAATCCTCGTAGCGCTGAATTGTCCCGGTTAGGAACCCGCGTCCAAGCGGGCTGTAGGCGACAAATCCGATGCCAAGCTCTCTGAGAGTAGGAAGAACTTCGTCTTCAATGTCTCGGGACCATAAGGAGTATTCCGTTTGCACTGCTGTGATTGGATGAACTGCATGTGCACTGCGGATCAGATGTGCCGGGGCTTCCGAAAGGCCGATATAACGGACCTTCCCTTCTTTAACCAACTCAGCCATCGCCCCTACCGTCTCCTCAATGGGGGTGAAGGGATCGATCCGGTGCAGATAATACAGGTCAATGTGGTCAACGCCTAATCTGCGCAAGCTTGCTTCAGCGGCTGCCTTAACATATTCCGGTCTTCCGTTATAGCTCCAAGGGCCTCCCCATCTGTCGCGTACGACCCCGAACTTGGTAGCCAAAACGACCTCGTCACGCCGATCTTGAATCGCTTTTCCCACCAGTTTCTCATTTTCTCCGATACCGTACAGATCTGAGGTATCCAAGAAGTCTACACCAAGGTCCAATGCTCGATGAATCGTCCGTATCGATTCCTGTTCATCCCGGTCGCTGCCGTAAAAATCAGACATGGTCATGCAGCCTAATCCCATAGCAGAGACTTTCAGCCCGCTTGACCCAAGAGCTCTTTTTTCCATAAAAAAATCTCTCCTTTGTCATTTTGTTTCGTATGTTAAGAAATCAACATTTCGGAATGATTTGTATTGCCGAGTTCTACTTTAGTGCTTATAAGCCTCACCCCCTTTTTTTAATCGAGTTCGTTCAAAATGCTATAAAATTCATTCTTTTTATCGAACGTTCGATCGATAAAGGTTAAAAAAATGGGCCGTTCATGCTTTAATCGCATCCCAGCTCATTTGAATCATTTTGTCGATGTTGGCAGGGCTGAATTCATACTCACCATTGATATACTCTTTGCCCATTTGGACAAATGGCAAGCAGGAGTAAGTAACGAGAAGATTCGTTTCCGAATCCTTAAACAGTCCTTCCTTAATCCCCCTTTCGAATAAAGGATACATCGGCTTGAACACGCCACCGTTTTGATCTTTACAGTGTTTTTGTATAAACGGCGAATCAAGAAACTGTTCCATCAACAGAAAATTTGCTTGATTATTCACGATATAACTGGAATAATTACGCAAGATCTTCTCAAAGGCAGCCTTGACTGACATATCGGCCGTTACGCCAAGAAACATCTTCTCATGCATTTGTTCCTTGAGCTTAAAGTATAGTTTAATCAGCAAGTCTTCTTTACTTTCAAAATAAAAGTAAATGGTCGACGAAGAGATATTCGCCCTCTTCGCAATTTTGGACATGGATATTTCGGATAGTCCAATTTCATTGAGAAGTTCAATCGTTGTCTGATAGATCAGCTCTGTTTTGTTATCGGATTTATTTTTCATGGCCACATTATAATCGAACGTTCGATCAAAAGTCAACACTTACACCCAACTCATCCTTTCTTAAATCATAAGAAAAACGTCTATCGACGTACATTCAAAGTAGACAGACCGCGTTTAGCGGAAGTTTTTCTTGCGATATCAGGATGCCAATGCCCCGAAGTTTATACTTTCTGATATCTTAAGAAAAACGTCTATCGACGTACATTCAAAGTAGACAGACCGCGTTTAGCGGAAGTTTTTCTTGCGATATCAGGATGCCAATGCCCCGAAGTTTATACTTTCTGATATCTTAAGAAAAACGTCTATCGACGTACATTCAAAGTAGACAGACCGCGTTTAGCGGAAGTTTTTCTTGCGATATCAGGATGCCAATGCCCCGAAGTTTATACTTTCTGATATCTTAAGAAAAACGTCTATCGACGTACATTCAAAGTAGACAGACCGCGTTTAGCGGAAGTTTTTCTTGCGATATCAGGATGCCAATGCCCCGAAGTTTATACTTTCTGATATCTTAAGAAAAACGTCTATCGACGTACATTCAAAGTAGACAGACCGCGTTTAGCGGAAGTTTTTCTTGCGATATCAGGATGCCAATGCCCCGAAGTTTATACTTTCTGATATCTTAAAAAAATTCCTTAGCCGGCTAACCGGCTAAGGAACTCGCTTTCCAGCACACCGGCAGACACCGGTTTGCTAAACAGATATCCTTGTCCTTCGTGGCAACGTTGGCGCTTCAGAAACTCCAACTGCTCCTCGTTCTCTACGCCTTCGGCCGTCACCTTCAGCTTTAAGTGATGTGCCATAGTGGTGATGGTGGAGACGATCGCCGCGTCGTTCCCGTCGTACATGACCTCTTTGACGAAGGCGCGGTCAATTTTCAACCGATCGATCGGCAGGCTTTTCAAATAATAAAGCGAGCTGTAGCCTGTGCCGAAATCATCGATGCTGATATGTATCCCTAAACGCTTCAAGCGATGAAGCTGATCTAGCGCGGTTTCAATATCGTATGTCATGCTTTCCGTCACTTCCAGCTCCAGGTATTGCGGATCTAACCCTACCTCACGCAGGATCGCGTTCACGTGCTCTGCTAAATTATATTGCCGGAACTGGCGCATCGATAAATTGACGGATACGCAAACCGGTTCAAAACCGTCCATCTGCCATTTCTTATTATACTGGCAAGCCGTCTTCAGCACCCACTCGCCGAGAGGAACGATCAGCCCGCTCTCTTCGGCCAGCGGAATGAATTCACTTGGCGGTATCAGTCCCCGCTTCGGGTGGTTCCAACGGACAAGCGCTTCCATCCCAACCATTTTCCCCGTATCCAAACGAATCTGCGGCTGGAACTCCAGGAAAAATTCCTCCCGCTCCAGCGCCTTGCGCATATCGTTCTCCAGCTCCACCTTCGCTTGGGTACGCTGTTTCATCGCTGCATGATAACGCAGAAACTCCACGCCTTGTTCCTTAGCATGGTGCACCGCCATATCGGCAAATTGGATCAACTCGTTCACTGAGTCGGCGTCATTCGGAAATACGGACAAACCCATGCTCAAGGAAATATGGTATTCGGTGTCGTCGATGAGTACCCCCGGATCTACAGAGGCTAACAGCTGTTTAGCCCGGTCCTCGGCGGCCGCAGCATCCGGCAGCTCGGAGAAGACCACGGCGAATTCGTCCTCGCCCATCCGGTACACCCACTGCTGAGGGCCTTCAAGCACCGCTAACCGACTTCCCAGCTCGGTCAACACCTTGTCCCCCGCGCTGTAACCCAACGAGTCGTTAATCGCCTTAAACCGGTCGATATTGATAACCGCCACGCCGATACAAGCCCGCGTAAATCCCAAGAGCTCGTCCAACTGCTCTTTCATTTGCCGCAAATTCGGCAGTCCGGTTAAATCATCATGGTAAGCCATATGCTTCATCTGGGCTTCCACGAGCAGTTTGCCGCGCAACGGTTCTTCAATCGTCAGCCGGTAAACCCCTTTTAATACGATGTAATACGAAATGCCCATATACCATTGCCCCGCCGCCTGGGTTAACCCCTCAACATGCCCCGGCGGACAGGTCAGCAAGACATGCCCCATCGCCATGAAGAGCAGTGACCGGGTTACCGTCATCATCGCCGGCGGGCGCTCTGCCCGATGCCGATAAAGGACAGCCGTAGCCACGAGGAGGTAGAGCAGAGGAATCCCCGCTTGCAAAACCAGTTGTAGAAGCTCCGTTTCAAATAATGTCGGCAAGCGGTCTTGGTACCGGTTTAACACAAACAGACCTGCCAGTGTCACCAAGACGGCACTGACAAACATGGTCACTTTCTGCTGTCCGGACACCTGCTGGTCCGTTGCAGCAAAGATCCGCAGCATCCCAAAGGCCCCTAGCAAATGTGAGATCACCAGAAACCAGGTCGCCAAATTTTCGCTCGGTTCGAAGCCAAGCAGCGAGATGTCACCGTATAAAACGGTATACAGGATATCCAATATCCCGATCATCGAAAATAAAACGGCCGTGTAAAGCCGCTGCTTGGAAAGTTTGTCGGTAAACAGAATCCATCCCTGCGCAAATATGGCGAATGATACGGCCAGGCACATGAGGCCTGCCAAAAGATGCAGCGTCTGAACAACCGCGTCCGTCCCCGGCGGATATCCGTTCCATGCCGACAACTGGACAACCCCGATCATCGCCGCCAATCCGATTACCCCTTGGATGATTGTCGTTCGTTCCTCTGCCCTAATCCTCAATGCGTATCAACCTCCGGAGGTAAGTACTTATCGATCCGTCATGAGTCTACTATTCAACATATTCCGCTTATTTCCTGCCTTCTTCTCAAATTTGTCGAGGAAAAATAGAAGCCCGGACACAAGGCCCGGGCTTAATTTTTATGATTTTTTGGGACGATGAACCGTTGTCTCCGGCGTCGTCAGCTTATCGTAAAAATCGACGACTTTGTCTTTGTCGTCCGAAGCCCGCAGCGCCATCGCGGAACGCGGATGCTCGTCAAGCGTCCCCGTGATCATGTAAGGGATCAGGTACCCCCACTCTTCCTTCTCGCGAAGCGGGATCAAGAGCTCCTCCAGAACTTCTAGTACAGGGCGCAGCTTGTAATTCGTACCCTTCAGATGGGTCACAAGCAGCTCGGTTGGACAGTTGCCGGCCGCGCGTCCCATGCCATACACAGAGGCATCCAGCAGTTCAACCCCATTTTCAGCGGCCACCAGCGTATTGGAAAAAGCCAGCTGCATGTTGTTGTGGGTGTGAACACCTAGCCGTTTACCTGGCAAATGGGTTTTGAACTTGTTGACCAAATGCTCCATGTCTTTATAATCGAGACTTCCGTAGGAATCAACGATGTAGACAACGTCAACGACGCTATCTTTGATCATCTCAAAGGCTTCCAGCAGCTCATGCTCCATCACGTTGGACAACGCCATAATATTCAACGTCGTCTCGTAGCCGCGATCATGGAACAATTGCACCAGCTGCAGGGCTTTGTCCACATCTTTAATGTAGCAAGCAACTCGAATTAAATCGAGCAGGCTTTCGCTGCGCGGTAAAATATCGTTTTCGTCTACCCGGCCGATATCGACCAGTGCGGATAGCTTCGTCGTTCCTTTTTGAGGAATTACCTTGCGCAGGAAATCGTCGTCCAGAAACCGCCAAGGACCGGCTTCATCGGCGCCTTTCAGCAGCTTCGGCGAGTTTTTGTAGCCGATTTCCATATAATCCACACCCGCCTCATTCAGGCCCGCGTACAATTTTTGGACAAATTCTACGCTGAAGTCCCAGTTGTTCACCAGTCCTCCATCACGGATGGTGCAGTCGACGATTTTGCATTTATTGGCTTTCATCTGGCATATTCCTCTCCATCGTTTCGTTTTACTATCCATCTTACTAAAGGTTGTTCGAAAAGTCATCTTTGGATCACGAAGTATATCAAGAAGTTTCTATCGACGTCGAAACTTGAATTCAGCCGGGCCTTCCGGTGCTCACGTACCCAAAACGTACGCTCCGCTCCTCAGTCCCAGCTTCATCCAACCTTCTCGGTGCTTCAAACCTGACTTTTCGAACTTTTATTTTAGCAGTTGTTCGAAAAGTCATCTTTGGATCACGAAGTTTCCATTCTTCGTTATGAAGTAAATCACAGTATGGGCCAGCGGTGCGTGCTATATTACTTGTGAATTTAATTGAGATTGATTCTCAATAGCGTTTAATCAACTAGATTTTTCAGCCGTTTTCGGCTTACTTACATGACGAAGGAGGAAGTTTTCATGAAACCTTGCCGATGCTGCCTGCTAGGTTTGAAACCCGGGACCACTTGTGCCATCACGCAAATTGGCAATATGGACCCGATCCTGAAACGGCGCCTCGCGGATCTCGGGATCCGGGAAGGATCCCGCGTGGTCGTGAAACGGTACTGCTTATGGGGCGGTCCGGTCACGCTGGAATGCGCCGGGCAACTGCTGGGCATCCGCCAGAAGGAAGCGGCCCATATCGAGGTGGCAGTCTCATGAACAACGCCGCACTCATTGGGAACCCGAACACAGGGAAAACCTCACTGTTTAATGCCTTAACCCGCTCTTACGAATATGTCGGGAACTGGGCCGGCGTAACGGTGGAGAAAAAAGTCGGGCACCTGCGAAGCACAACCGGACTGCTCACCGACCTGCCCGGGATCTATACCCTGCATCCTTTGTCCCGAGATGAGGGGATTGCAGCCGAGTACCTGGCCTCCGAGCCCCCTTCCGTGCTCGTGAATATCGTCGATGCCTCTAACTTGGAGCGTAACCTATATCTGACGCTGCAGCTACTGGAATACGGCAAACCGGTAATCATCGGGTTAAATATGATAGACGTTGCCGAGGCCCGCGGGTTGAAGGTGGATCCAGAGAAGCTGGCGGCCCTGCTGGGCGTTCCCGTTCTCCCGCTGATTGCACGTACCGGCAAAGGCAGTAAAGAAGTGCTGCGGGCAATCGAACAACAGTCTTCTGAATCGGCGCAAAAGCCGGAATTTACGATCGATTATGGCGAAGTGATCGAGCAAGCCATTCACGACATCACGCGTGAGCTTGCAGCAGACTGGGAGGAACAACGTCCGGCCTTACGCTGGATCGCCTTGCAGGTACTGGAGGACAACCCGGCGGTCATCTCCGCGCTTCCGCCGCAGACCAACTTGCACATGCTGCAGAAGATCCGGGCCGAAGTAGAAGCGAAGCTGGCTGCGAACGATTTGGCTTCCTCCGCGGAAGCGTATATCCGCTCCGTCCGGAACCAGCGGATTCAGAACATTTGCAGTGAAGCCGTGGATGCCTCACAGAAGAAACCGCACTCGATGACCGAACGCATCGACCGTATTGTCACCCATCCGTTTCTCGGCCTCCCGCTGTTTATGGTTTTCATGTACCTCACTTTCCAGCTGACGTTTGATTGGCTCGGCAACCCGCTCTCTGATCTGCTGGACGGGTTCATCAGCGGTCCGCTGATCAGCGGTGTGGAGGGTCTGCTGACCGGCATAGGGGCTTCAAGCTTCACGCAGGCGTTGATCACGGGCGGCATCATCGGCGGCGTTGGCGGCGTACTGGTGTTTATTCCGCAGATTTTCATCATGTTCCTGATCATTTCCTTCATTGAAGACTCCGGTTACATGGCCCGGATTACCGTCATGATGGATAAATTGATGGAAATCGTCGGTCTAAACGGCAAAGCGTTAATTCCATTTATCCTAGGCTTTGGCTGCAATGTGCCGGCGATTATGGCTTCCCGCAGCATCGAGCAGCCGAAGGAACGGATGCTGACCATGCTGCTCATTCCGCTGATGTCCTGCTCCGCGCGGTTACCGGTTTACGCTTTATTTGCCGGCATCTTTTTCGCTGAGTCGCAAGGTCTGATCGTCTTTTCTCTGTATATGCTTGGCATCGTGCTGGCGCTTGGGTTGGCCAAAGTGTTCTCGCTGTTCCTGTTCAAAAACGAACGTTCCTTCTTTATCGTTGAGCTGCCGCCATATCGGATGCCGCAAAGCGTCACCCTGTTCCGCAGCACCTGGGAGAAGGGCAAAGGCTTCCTGCGCAAAGCCGGCACCTTCATTCTCGGCGGTTCCGTGCTGATCTGGCTGCTCACGTACCTTGGTCCGGGTGGCGTCGCGGACAACATGGATGACAGCTTCCTCGCAGCCATCGGCGGCTTGTTCGCGTCCGTCATGCAGCCGCTAGGCTTCGGCACTTGGCAATCCGGGGCAGCGCTGATTACCGGGTTTATGGCCAAGGAGGTCGTGGTATCAACGATGAACATCATTTACCATGTTCCGGATATGGCCGGACTGCAAGGCCAAATTGCCGCATCCTTCACCGGGCTGCAGGCCTACAGCTTTATGGCCTTCGTTCTGCTGTACACCCCGTGCCTTGCAACGGTTGGCGTTCTTCGCAAAGAAACAGCTTCCTGGAAGTGGACGTTATTTGCTATCGGCTATTCGCTGACGCTGGCTTACCTCGTGGCTTTCTTGATCTATCAGATCGGATGGCGGCTAGGATTCGGACTGGCTTAAGCAAAATTCGATAAACGAAAGGAGCTGCCTGTTATGGCCGACATCATCATCCTTACCGCTATTTTTGGATATGCTGCCTTCGCGTTATACCGCGGCTTCAAGAAAAGCAAAAAAGGCGCCTGCGCCTCCTGCTCGCAGCAGAAGTCCTGTTCTGCAGCTTGCGGGAAGTACGCGGCGTCCTCTACGCCATCTGCGGCCAAAGGCCCTAAAGATTAATTTATAATGCCAGCGGGAGCGAAACGGTAAAGATCGTTCCCGCTCCTTTTAAGCTGTCCACGGAAATGTTCCCCCGATGGTTCCGGATGATCCGGTAACTCACCGACAATCCCAATCCCGTTCCCTTCTCCTTCGTCGTAAAAAACGGATCAAACAAGCGGCTTAGCATCCCCTTGTCCATTCCGCCGCCGTTATCTTGTATCGAGATACAAACCGATTTGCCTTCCTTCTCCGCCCGGATATCGATCACCCCTTGGTGGTCGCCGCCTACTTCGGCGATGGCGTCCATCGCATTTTTGATAATGTTCAGCAGCACCTGCTTGATCTGCTTAACATCGATGGAGACGAGCAGCTCCTCGTTTGGCTCGTGAAGGATCATTTGGCATCCCTTCATCAACGCCTCGCTCTCCGTAAGCAGAACAACCTCCTTCAACAAGGAAGAAACGTTGACCGTCGATTTCTGCGGAGCCGAAGGCTTCGAAGAATTTAGAAACTCATGGATAATATCGTTCGCCCGGTCGATTTCCGTTAAGATAATCCGGGCATACTCATCCTTGCCCAGCTGCAGCAAATGAGGCCGCAGCAACTGAATAAATCCGCGGATCGCTGTAAGCGGATTCCTAATTTCATGCGCAATCGCCGCGGAAATTTTTCCAAGCATCGCCAGCTTGTCGTTCTGATAAGCCGTTTGTTCGATCCGTTTAAAATCAGAAACATCCTTGACGCTAAGCAGAAAATCCCCATCCATCTGATCCCCGTATGTAACCGTAATCAGCCAATGTCTGCCGTATTCGTCAATTAACTCATGGTACTTTTTGCGGTGAAAGATAGTCTCCCGGTAAATACGCAAGATCTTACGCTTCTTAAATTGGTTGAGATGCGGATGCCGCAGCAGCTGCAATAAATTACAGCCGATCAGGGATTGGCGCGGCATTTCAAGCAGCTTGGCCATCTGTACATTGATAAAGGTTAGAACCCCATCACAGTCAAACAGCATGATTCCGCTGTCCAGGTGTTGGAGTACGTTCTCATACTTGTTTTTTACGAGTTGGGGCGATTGGTATGCTTTGACGGACTGGAGCAATGTCTCTTGAAATTCACTCAACAAGCTTGGTTCCCCCTTTATTCAAATGATGTACTTTGCCTTGCAAGACAACATACCATCACTACCTAGATGACCTTTACCCTGACGCGGTGCACTCACCTCAACCTTGTTATGCGATCTATGTCATATTTCGCACCAGGCGATGCCATACTTGTCCATGGTTCAATTCCCGATAAGTCAAAAGCCACCTGTTTCAATCATAATCAAGTTTTCCAAATACCGTCAATCAGAGAAACTGTCGAAAAAAGTGGGATCAACGCAAAACGACTACCATAGTCCTAAAAAAATGCAAATAGTCTCCCTTCCGGAAGACTATTTCTAGGATTTAACGATTGTTGTGTAGCAGCCGGGCCCGGCGACGGCTCATGACCGCCAGCCTTTTCTTTAGCTCCTCCGTCCATTTCTCGTCGCCGATTTGTTTGGCAACAGACATGAGGTCCAGCGAAATATCGATTTGGCTCTGCACAATGGCCAAGGGATCTTCATCTTCCCGATTTACGCAATTTCCGAAAATGGAGTCATCGTCCTCCATCACAAAATCCTGAAAATCAATCTCCGCCACTCCGTCACCATGCGCGTATTCGGCCAGAATTTCGTATTCGTTCTCCACTTTATAATGAACCTCAACCCGGTGGCACACCGGGCAAAATAACAGGGGCACATTATGTACCTGCGTGCGATAATGCTTTAAGGTGCCCTTTGTCCCCAGCATGCTGGCTCCGCAGCAAAAGCTCATTCCCCTTCACCCCTTCCCGCGTTTGGTTCATTTCCTCTTCCTGGCTCTCCCTGAAGCCGGGATTTTCATATAATTTATTCGTGAAGCTTGCTTCAAATTCCTGCGTATGGATTGTAAATCCTGGGAGTTTGGCCAATCCTTCGCCAGAGAAAGCTTCTGGGCAAAAAACCCCCGATTTGAGCCAGGCTCAAACAGGGGGTCCTTCTTCTTATTTCTTCCCACATGGTAACATCGGCCATTTCCAAAGTCAATCAAACGGCCCCATGCAGATTGATTTATTTCTTCATCGCAGCTACGATCAGATCGCCCATTTCCTTTGTACCAATCGCTTTGCTCTTGTCAACGGCAATGTCGCCGGTACGATGTCCGGCATTCAGCACGTCGGTTACAGCGGCTTCGATCGCGTCGGCTGCATCAGCATAGCCAAAGGTTAAGCGGAACATCAGCGCAACGGACAAGATCGTCGCAATCGGGTTCGCCAGGTTCTGGCCTGCGATGTCCGGTGCCGAACCGTGTACAGGCTCATACAGCCCAAAGCTGCCTTCGCCCAAGGAAGCGGAGGACAACATGCCAATCGAGCCGGTCAACATGGCCGCTTCATCGCTCAAAATGTCGCCGAACATATTTTCCGTTACGATTACGTCGAAGCTGGCAGGACGGCGCAGCAGCTGCATCGCGCAGTTATCCACCAGAACATGCTCCAGCTCAACGTCCGGATATTCCGGTGCGATCCGGTTCACGACTTCACGCCACAACCGCGACGTTTCCAGCACGTTGGCCTTATCTACCGAAGCCAGCTTCTTCCGGCGCTTCTGGGCAATCTCAAACGCTTGGCGAACGATCCGCTCAACTTCTTTTACGTTATATGCACAGGTATCCACGGCTTCTTGACCTTGCTCTGTATCGCGGCGGTATTTCTCACCGAAGTAGATGCCGCCGGTCAACTCACGCACAACGATAAGGTCCGTCCCTTCAAGCACTTCCGGTTTCAGCGTCGAAGCGTCCTTCAGGCAATCGAATACCACCGCCGGACGCAGGTTCGAGAACAAGCCGAGCGCTTTACGAATACCGAGCAGGCCGGTTTCTGGGCGCAGCTCCTTCGGATTGTTGTCCCATTTTGGACCGCCTACAGCCCCGAGCAGAACAGCATCAGCCTTTTGACAAATCTCCAGCGTCTCTTGCGGCAGCGGCGTTCCTTTCTCATCGATGGCGATCCCGCCGAACAACGCATGCTCCGTTTCAAACTGGTATCCGAACAGTTCCTCTGTCCGTTTCAACACTTTCTCCGCTTCAGCCACCACTTCCGGCCCGATGCCGTCACCCGCGATGACTGCGATTTTCTTGACTTCTGCCATTGCTTCCAGCTCCCTTTCGTGAACATCCTCTTCTTCAGTTGTAACACACCGGGTAAGGATAGACAAAGATATAGAATCTATTAAGGTCATAGGTTTTAACTATAAGTCATCAAAAAAACAGCGAAGCTGCATGAATCAACTCCGCTGTATCCGCACATCCGCGTATTAGTTAAGCCCGAATCGTAGAGTGGCTTTTTCGCTTCTCAATCAACCGATTAATGGCATCGACATAGGCGCGAGCGCTCGCTTCCAAAATGTCGGTGCTAATGCCGCGGCCTTGTACTGAAATGCCGTTTTGCGTCAGCACGACATGCACTTCGCCTTGGGCATCCTTGCCTTGGCTAACGGACTTGATTGAATAGTCCGCCAGTTTGACTTCCTCGCCGGAAGCCAGATCGATGGCGTTATAAATCGCATCAACCGAACCGTTGCCTTCGGCTTCCTTCTCGATAATGTCGCCGCCAAGAGTAACGAGCCGCACCTTCGCTGCAGGTGTAGCCTCGTTGCCGTAAGAGACAAAGATCGTCTCGAGGCGGAATTCCTCCGGCGTATCGACCAGTTTCTCCTCAACGATCGCCAGCAGGTCTTCGTCGGTGATCTCCTTCTTCTTATCGGCGAGCGCCTTGAATTTGGCGAAGGCTTCATTTAACCGCTCGTCGTCCAAAGTATACCCCATATCAACCAGCTTCTCGCGGAATGCGTGGCGGCCAGAATGCTTGCCCAACACCAACTTGCTTTCCTTGAGCCCAATCGTTTCCGGGGACATGATTTCGTAAGTCGTTTTCTCCTTCAGCATACCGTCTTGGTGGATGCCGGATTCATGGGCAAACGCATTTGCGCCCACAATCGCCTTGTTGCCCGGCACGACCATCCCGGTCAAACGGCTGACAAGTCGGCTCGTACGGGCGATTTCCGACAGTTCCAGCGTGGTCTTGGCACCGAAGAAATCAAACCGGGTTTCCAGCGCCAGCGCTACTTCTTCCAGCGCGGTATTGCCGGCCCGTTCCCCGATCCCGTTGATCGTTCCTTCGATTTGGTCGGCTCCGCCGAGGATCGCCGCCAGCGAGTTCGCCGTTGCCAAGCCTAAATCATCATGACAATGGGCGCTCAGTTGGATTTTCTCAATCCCAGGCACCTTCTCCTTGAGCGTACGGAAGATATTGCCGTATTCCTCTGGATACAAATATCCAACGGTATCGGGGATATTGACCACCGATGCACCTTCGCGGATCGCCATCGCCGTCATCTCGCAGAGAAAATCCAGTTCGGTCCGACCTGCATCCTCGCAGGAGAATTCGATCTTCGAAAAGTACTTGCTCGCATAACGAAGTGCCGCTTGCGCGGTTTCCAGGACTTGTTCCTTGCTCATCTTCAGCTTATATTGCCGGTGGATCGGGCTGGTGGCCAGAAACAAGTGAATACAAGGGTCTTCCGCTCCTTGCAGCGCTTCGCGAACCGCATCGATATCCTGGGTGCGCGAACGCGACAAGCCGATTACCGTCGACTTTTTAACTGCACGCGCCACGGCGTTCACGGCTGCCAAATCCCCGGGCGAAGCTGCAGGGAAGCCCGCTTCAATCCGGTCGACTCCCAGCTTCTCCAGCTGATAGGCGATCTCCAGCTTTTCGCGAGTATTCAGGTTGACTCCGGGAGACTGCTCCCCATCCCGAAGCGTCGTATCAAAAATGTAGATTTTGCGCATGCCATGCACCTCCTCCGAAAAGCTCCAATGCGGCTCACGCATTGGCACGGCCGCATTGGATATTCAGGTTAATACTTATCTTACGTTTTACAATAGGAGCGGTATACCGCTTATTTCTTGATCCAGTGCATCAAACCGCGCAGCTCTTTGCCGACCACTTCGATCGGATGGTTCGCTTCGTTGCGGCGAGTTGCCGTAAGAAACGCACGGTTGGATTGGTTTTCCAGGATAAAGTCACGGGCGAATTTCCCTTGTTGGATATCGGAAAGCACTTCTTTCATCGCTTTCTTCGTTTCTTCCGTTACGATGCGCGGGCCAGTAACATAGTCGCCGTATTCCGCCGTGTTGGAGATGGAATCGCGCATGGTCGCCAAGCCGCCTTCATAAATCAGGTCGACGATCAGCTTCATTTCGTGCAAGCACTCGAAGTATGCCATTTCTGGAGCATAACCTGCTTCAACCAGCGTCTCGAAGCCGGCTTTGATCAAGGCAGATACACCGCCGCACAATACAGCTTGTTCACCGAACAGGTCGGTTTCGGTTTCTTCACGGAACGAAGTTTCGATAACCCCTGCACGCGTACAGCCGATCCCTTTCGCATAAGCGAGTCCGATTTCTTTCGCTTTGCCGGTAGCGTCTTGGTGGATCGCGATCAGACCAGGAACGCCAAAGCCTTCAACATAAGTACGGCGAACCATATGACCTGGGGATTTTGGCGCAACGAGCAACACGTCATTGTCCGGGGAAGGTACGATTTGACCGAAATGTACGTTAAAGCCGTGAGCGAACAATAATGCGGCGCCTTTTTTCAGGTTAGGAGCGATTTCGCTGTTATAAACCGCAGCTTGCGTTTCATCCGGCATCAGGATTTGCACAACGTCTGCACGTTTGGTTGCTTCCGCAACGGACAATACCTCAAAACCGTCTTCCTTCGCTTTGTTGAAGGATTTACCTTCGCGCAGGCCAACGATGACATTCAGTCCGCTTTCGCGCAGGTTTTGCGCATGGGCATGTCCTTGGCTGCCGTAACCGATAATAGCAATGGTTTTTCCTTTCAATACGCTGAGATCTGCATCTTGTTCATAGTACAAAGTAACTGCCATTTCTTATGCCCTCCTAAGATTTGCGGGACAGTCAAGCTGTGCCCTTGATAATTAGTATAATATGGTTTCCTCCGCCTGTAACGAGCGGGTATTTCAACGGACCGACGCCTTGAAGCGGTAAAGTGAACTCTTGGCTTGATCGATCCCCTCAAACACCCGCTCGGCAGCGAGCGGAGAGGTGAAGCCGCGCGCGGCGGCAATTCTACTGTAGTGTCAATGAGCTTTGGTGAAGCCTTGTTTACGTTTTACGCGTTCCCCCGGATCATGGCGGTCACGCCGGTGCGCGACAGCTCCCGGATCCCGTATGGACGGAGCAATTCAATCATTGCATCGATTTTCTCGGTATCGCCCACTACTTGGACGATCATGCTGTGCGTCCCGATATCGACGACGGCGGCGCGGAACGTTTCGACAACGCCCATAATTTCCGGGCGCTCCGCCGGCTCCGCTTTAACCTTGATCAAAGCGAGCTCGCGCGCCACCATCGGTCTGGAGCTGAGATTCACAACTTTGATCACGTCGATCAGTTTGTAGAGCTGCTTCTCAATTTGCTCCAGCGTTTTGTCGTCCCCTTGCGTGACGATGATCATCCGGGACAAGTCTGCTTCCTCGGATTGCCCTACGGTAATGCTCTCGATATTAAAACCGCGCCGTCCGAAAAGGCCGGCAACACGCTGCAGAACACCTGGCTGGTCGTTCACTAAAACAGAGATCGCATGGCTTTTCATCATCATTCACTGTCCCCCATCAACATTTGATCAATGGTGGAGCCTTGGGTAACCATCGGATATACATTTTCCTCTTTGCTGACCACGAATTCCACCAGTACCGGTCCCGGCGTGTCGAGCGCTTCCTGCCATACGCGTCTGGCTTCTTCTTTGTTGGTTGCCCGCAGGCCCTTGACGCCGTAAGCTTCCGCCAGTTTGACGAAATCCGGACTTCCCTCGAGATTGATATGGCTGTAGCGGTTGTTATAAATTAATTCCTGCCATTGGCGAACCATGCCGAGTACCTGGTTATTGATAACCACGACTTTGACCGGAATGTTGTTGATCGCGCAGATCGCCAGCTCCTGAGCACACATCTGCATGCCGCCGTCACCGTTGATCGAGATCACCAGCCGATCGGGATGTCCCATTTGTGCACCAATAGCGGCAGGGAAGCCAAAGCCCATAGTTCCGAGGCCGCCCGAAGTGATCCAGGAGCGAGGCTGATTAAATTTGTAGTACTGGGCCGTCCACATTTGATGCTGACCTACGTCGGTCGTGATGATCGCATCGCCGCCTGTCGTTTCGTTCAGCATCTCGATGACCCACTGCGGCTTCAGCACCGTATCCGAGTCCTTATACTTCAGCGGCTTCTCGATTTTCATGCGTTGGATTTGTGCTCTCCAAGCATCCGCTTTGTCCGCCCGGGATACGAGTGGATTCAGCATTTCCAGCACCGTTTTGACGTCTCCCACGATCGGAATGTCCGCATAAACGTTCTTGCCGATTTCCGCTGGGTCGATGTCGATATGCACCACTTTGGCATGCGGAGCAAATCCGTCCAGCTTACCGGTCACCCGATCGTCAAACCGCGCCCCGATGTTGATCAGCAAATCGGATTGTTGAATCGACTGGTTGGCCGTATACGTGCCGTGCATTCCCGGCATTCCCATCCACAGCTCGTGGCCGCTCGGGAAAGCACCTAAGCCAAGCAAAGTCGTTGTAATCGGAATTTGCGTCTTATTAACGAATTCGAACAGCTGTTCATGTCCGCCGGAGTAAACGACGCCGCCCCCGGCAATAATCACCGGACGTTCAGCCTCCTGGATCGCCGCAGCCAATTTATCCAGCTGCAAGCGGTTTGGCACCACCGTCGGGTTGTAACCGCGCAGGTTGATGGTTTGGACGGGCTCGAACAACGTTTTGTTTGCGGATACGTCCTTCGGAATGTCGATCAGAACCGGTCCTTTGCGTCCCGTGTTCGCGATATGGAATGCTTCGTGAATAATTCGCGGCAAATCCTCTACGCGCCGAACCAGATAGCTGTGTTTCGTAATCGGCATCGTAATGCCGGTAATATCTGCTTCTTGGAACGCATCCGTACCGATCAGGCTGGAAACGACGTTCCCCGTAATCACAACCAGCGGAACTGAATCCATAAACGCAGTGGCGATCCCCGTCACCGTGTTGGTTGCTCCCGGACCGGAGGTGGCGATACATACGCCGACTTTGCCGGTAGCCCGAGCGTACCCGTCTGCCGCATGGATGGCGCCCTGCTCATGTCGCGTTAGCAGGTGATGGAAGTCTTTAAATCCGTACAGCGCATCGTAAATATACAACACCGCTCCGCCCGGATAACCAAAGACGCATTCGACACCTTCCAAAAGCAAGCTGCGAAGCAGGATTTCGGAACCCGAAATGACTTCCGGTTTCATCCATTTCTCTCGTAATTGTTCTGTAGACCGCACTTCTGGAATTTGCGCGCTCATCAGTCATCCTCCTTTTCATAGGTTGTTTTTTAAAAGTCAATTTTTGAAACTCTTATTAAACTAAAAAAACCTTCCGTCCGCCGGAACAGTTTCCTGCTCCGAGGGACGAAAGGTTTAATCCTCCGTGGTACCACCCATTTTTACCCAGCACCTCGCAGTGCCAAGCCTTGACGAGTAAAAGCCTAAGCTGCCTTACTCGTGGTCCATAACGCGGACCAGACGATTCCCCCTACTAAGCCTTTGTCGCAAGCGCCACCGCGGATGGCTTGCAGCTTTTCAGGGAAACAGCTCCGAGGTGAGCTCGCAGTTAAGGGATTTTGGTGGTGGTCTCAGCAAATCCATCCACTCTCTGAGCAAAGAGCCCTTAAAGCTTCGTCCTCATCATTGCCGTTTGCAAGATATGCTTCAAATGTTTAGGAACATTATATGATTAGATGACACCGCACGTCAATACCCTAAACAATTAAAGTTTCCAACAGGAACCCTTTCCCTCCTCTCCCTCATATGATAAAAGATAGCGCCCAATCTTATGCACGGTTAGGAGGAGATTCGCGTATGATTCGTTACAGAAGGCCGAAACAGGACGATCCCGTCATCTACGATCTCATCCGCAGGGAGCTTGTCCCCTTCACCCATATGCCTCCTCAGGACATTGAAGCGGTCTTTAAGGATCTCCCAGTGCGGCTGTCACGCGGCGTATCGCTGATTGCGTCACCAACCTACGAAGCGGATCCCGTCGCTTTCATCCATTTTCTTATTTACGGCGACCTGTTATATATCGATATGATGGCGGTGGCAACGGAACACCAACGGCAGCGTCATGGCAAAACGTTAATGGCCCATGCGGAAAACTTCGCGGTCTCCCGGGGATGTCAACGGGCAAAAGTAATGGTGGACCGGGATAACACCCGAGCCCACCTCTTTTACCGCAAATTGGGATATCGGACTCAGCGTTACATCCCGTTGTCCCAATGTTATGAGCTGGAAAAAAGACTGCCCAGCCGCAATTAAGCCAGCTTACCAGAAATACGGGGAAGGATAACCGCCGTACGGTACGCCTCCGCCATACGGATACCCCCCGTACGAATAACCGCCAAAGGCGTATGGAGCGGTGCCGATCGCTAAGAGATCAAACAATACAAGCGGGATTAACGCTTTGGTTTTGACTTTTTTGCCGGGAGCTTGGCGGAGGATCAAGCGATTGCCGCTAATTTTCACCAGCTTCCCTGTAACCACCGTGCCGTCTTTTTTATAAGCCGCGATCTGCTTGCCCAGCCATTTCTCGGCTTCTTTTCTCGTAACCGTTCTGCCCATCCGAATTCCTCCTGTCAGGTTAGATCCTATAGCCGTGAAAACCGCTCTGGCCGAACCGTTTGACTCGGCTATTTTGTGTACACCCTTAGCATATGCGCCTGTCTCCACCCTGGCATACACCATCGCCTTGACCGCTGACAAACGGGCTTCTAACTCCAGAAGGGCAAAAAAAGGATGCTGACCAATGGTAGCATCCTTTCAACTTGAAGCTTAACGTTTCCCCGGATCGTATGGCGTACCAAGCGCCGCCGGCGCCGAGGATCGACCCACCGCACCAACGAGGACGATAATCGTCAGCACGTAAGGGATCATAAAGATAAATTCCTGCGGAATACTTCTCGACCAATCGAACAACTGCACGTAGTTGCGGATCGCCTGCGAGAAGCCAAAGAACATCGCCGCACCAAAGGCGCCCAGCGGGTTCCATTTACCGAAGATCATGGCCGCAATCGCAATAAAGCCTTGGCCGGAGATCGTATTATGGGCAAACGTACTGGTTGTCGTCAGCGTAATCGTAGCGCCGCCGATCCCTCCGAGGACACCGCTGAGCAGCACCCCGATATAACGCATTTTGGTCACGTTAACGCCCAGCGTGTCCGCCGCACTTGGATGTTCGCCGACAGAACGCAGGCGCAGTCCAAACGGCGTTTTAAACAGCACGAAGTAAATGACCACGACGAGGATTAACACCAGATACGTCGTTGGGTACGAGTTAAAGAAGCCTTCCCCGATGATCGGGATATCGCGCAGAATCGGGATTGGAACCTTATGGAACACGGTAACCAGCGGAGTTTCAGCGGCTCCGTCGAAAATCAATTTGACGATGTACACGGTCAAGCCCGCTGCCAGGAAGTTGATTACGATCCCGCTGATCGTCTGATCCGCTTTAAACGTAATCGTAGCAATGGCATGAATCAGCGCGCCGAGCGCTCCCGCTACCATCGCCGCAATCACGCCAACCCACGGCGAGAAGCTGCCCATCCCTGCTTCTTGGGCATAGTAGGTCCCTACGCCAGCCGCAAACGCACCGAATATCATCAAACCCTCCAAGCCGATGTTAACGACGCCGGAACGCTCGGAAAAGATACCGCCAAGCGCCGTAAATATCAACGCCGTGGAAAAGACAAGGGTGGAGTTCAGCAATTGACCAAGCAGTGTAAGTACGTCCATCTTACGACACCTTCTCTTTCTTGCGCTTCAGGTAAAACGGCTTCAGCACGATTCTTACAATGCCTTGAGCGGCAATAAAGAATATGATCGAACCGATTACGATCTTGATCAGTTCCGGCGGTACACCGGCGCTAAAGCTCATCCCGGCCGAGCCGTACGTCAATACGCCGTACAGGATCGAACCAAGCACCACGCCAAACGGATGGTTCATGCCCAGCAACGCCACGGCGATACCGTCAAACCCGTATCCCGGAGACGCGGCGAACACCGATTGATAATGAAACACGCCAAGCACCTCAAACGTGCCGGCCAGACCCGCAAACACACCGCTGATGAACATCGCTTTCACGATGTTGCGGCCGACGTTCATCCCGGCGTATTCCGCCGCATTTGGGTTCAGACCCACGGAGCGCATTTCATAGCCTTGCTTCGTTTTCCAGAGGTACACAAAGAAGAATACGGCTGTCAGCAAAGCAATTACCGTTCCCCAATGGACCCGTGCGTTATTAAACACATCGTTTAAGAACGTCATCGAAGCGGACGCATCGATGTTCTCCGAACGGTTTTGGCCCTTAAGCAGGTAAAAATTACGAATGATGTAGTTGGAAAGATACAGCGCCGTCCAGTTCAACATGATCGTGGTGATAACTTCATTGATGCCCCGTTTGGCCTTCAGGTATCCCGCAATGGCAGCCCAAAGTCCGCCGCCAATTCCCCCGGCAATAACTGCTAAAGGCACCAGGATGGCCGATGGCAATCCCTTGAAGGACAGCGATACCGCTGTCGCCACCGTCATGCCGATCAAGACTTGTCCATCCGCACCGATGTTAAACATCCCGGAGCGGAAGGCGAAAGCGACCGCTAACCCCGTGAACATCAACGGCGTGATTTGACGGATGGTTTCGCCGAAATCGTACGGATTCCCTACGACCCGCTGCACCAAGGCACCATAAGCTACTAACGGATTGTATCCGCCGACCAGCATAACCACCGCGCCGACCAATAAGCCAAGCACAATGGCTACAATCGGAAGAATAATGCTATCTAGCGTAAATATTTTTCGCAACTTATCCAACGCTTTGACCTCCCCGTTCCAGGCTTCCCGCCATCATGAGACCCAGCTCCTGATCGTTGGTTTCGTGCGGAAGCACTTCCCCGACGATCCGGCCTTCATAGATGACGGCAATCCGATCGGACACGTTCATGATTTCATCCAGCTCGAAGGAGATCAGCAACACCGCTTTGCCTTGATCCCGCTGCTCAATCAGCTGTTTATGAACAAATTCGATCGCTCCGACATCCAGTCCCCGTGTCGGTTGAGCAGCAATCAGCAGATCTGGATTCTTGTCTATTTCCCGCGCAATAATCGCCTTCTGCTGGTTCCCCCCGGACAGGGAGCGCGCTTTCGTCTCTATGCTTGGCGTACGCACGTCAAACGCTTCAACCAATTGCTTGGCATGCTCGTCGATCGCCCGCCGATTTAGGATACCGCCCTTGCTGTAAGGTGCTTTGTAATAGGTCTCAAGGATCATGTTTTCGCTGATGGAAAAGTCCAGCACCAAGCCGTGCTTATGACGATCCTCTGGGATATGGGACAACCCGCTTTCGATAATCTTGCGCGCCGGAAGGTTGGCAATTTCCTTGCCCGACAGCTTGATGGAGCCGGAATCAATTTTACGCAATCCAGTGATCGCCTCAATCAATTCGCTCTGTCCGTTGCCGTCAACCCCGGCAATGCCGACGATTTCCCCGGCACGCACATCCAGGTTCAGCCCGTTCAGGATCTGAATCCCCTGCTTGTCCTTCGCTTTCAAATCTCTCAGCTGCAGGACAGGCTCGCCAATCTGCGGTTCTTTTTTATCAACCTTAAAGGTCACGCCGCGGCCCACCATCTTCTCGGCCAGTTCTTGTGGATTCGTCTTTGCTGTTTCGACGGTATCGATCACTTTGCCCCGTCTAATAATCGTAACTCGGTTGGAAATCTCCATGATTTCCTTCAGTTTGTGCGTGATCAAGATGATGGACTTGCCTTCTGCCACCAGCCGTCTCATAATCGCCATCAGTTCTTCGATTTCCTGAGGAGTCAGAACAGCGGTAGGTTCGTCAAATATAAGAATATCTGCGCCGCGGAACAGAATTTTCAAGATCTCGACCCGTTGCTGCATCCCTACGGAAATATCGTGGATTTTCGCGTTGGGATCAACTTGCAGGCCGTACTGCTCCGACAGTTTCGCCACTTGGGCGGTCGCCGATTTATAGTCGATATTAAGTCCCTTTTTCGGTTCCATGCCAAGAATGATGTTCTCGGTCACCGTAAAAGGATGAACTAGTTTAAAATGCTGGTGCACCATCCCAATGCCTAGTTTAATCGCCTTGTTGGGATTGTCGATTGTCACCGGCTGGCCATTCATTTCGATTGTGCCTTCATCCGGCTGATACAGACCAAATAAAATGTTCATCAACGTTGATTTACCCGCGCCGTTCTCGCCTAGCAAGGCGTGAATCTCGCCCTTGCGTAAGGTTAGGCTGATGGAATCGTTCGCGACGATACCGGGAAACCGTTTTGTGATTTGCTTCAACTCGACTACGGGAGCTTCAGCGCTCATGAAACCACCCTCACCATTATGGGATTAACGCAAGCAACAAGGCCAGTAGATCCACTGGCCTTGCTCGCTTGAATGACTTAATTATATTCCACTGTCCATACGGACGTAAATGTCTTGCGCTTGCTGATTACTCAGCAGGAACCGTAATTTCGCCATTGACGATTTTTTGTTTGAATTCTTCGACTTTGTCCAAGATTTCTTGACTCAGGTTCGGATTCTCTTCCGGCAAACCTACGCCGTCTTCTTTCAGCGTCAAGTTCGTGACTTGACCGCCTTTGAAGCTACCGTCGATGACTTGTTGAGTTACGTTCTTAACAGCAACGTCAACGCGTTTCATCATGGAAGTCAGGGTTACTTCGTCACCGAATTCCAGCGATTGGTCTTTGTCTACGCCGATAACCCACAATTTGTTAGCACCGCCGGCTTGGTTACGAGCAGCTGCTTCGTTAAATACGCCGTTCCCCGTTTGACCTGCAGCCGGGAAGATGATGTCTGCGCCATCGTTAAACAATTGGCTTGCCAAGGATTTACCTACGTCCGGTTTGTCATATGCACCTGCATAAGTAACCGTTACTTTTGCATCTGGGTTAACCGCAGCTACACCCGCTTGGAAACCAACTTCGAAGCGTTTGATAACCGGGCTTTCCATCCCGCCGATAAAGCCGATTTTGTTTGTTTTCGTGGTCAGACCAGCAACAACGCCAACCAAGAAGGAACCTTCGTTTTCGGCAAATGTTACGGACTCTACGTTAGGAGCATCAACCACGTTGTCGATGATTGCCATTTTTGCGTTTGGATTCGCTTGAGCAACTTGTAATGTCGCATCGCCAAGGTCAAAGCCGATCGACCAAGTCAAGTCATAGCCGCCTTGTACGAATTGGTTCAAGTTTGGAACATAATCGGAGCTTTGAGCACTTTGCAGATATTTGTTTTGAATGCCTAGCTCCTCATGCAGCGCTTCGAGCGCTTCCCATGCCGATTGGTTGAAGGATTTGTCGTTTACGCCGCCTACGTCAGTAACGAGACCGATTTTAAACTTCGATGCATCGGTTGCCGTTCCGCCGTTGCCTGCTTGCGTGTTGTCTGCTGTATTTCCAGCATTCCCCGTATTGGTTGTTCCGCCGTTGTTTGCTGCATTGTTGTTACCGCATCCCGCCAAAATCAGAGTAAATGCGAGCACCAAGAGTAAAGAAAGTTTGAAGGCTTTGTTCATTGCGGTTAATCCCCCTTAAAATTTTGTGAGTCTAATCTAAGTTGACCACACAGACAGATTATACCTGTAAAATATACTAAAATCCATACTTTTAATAACCTTGGGTTAAATAATTTTCGCCTTTACCTTTGATAAAACGCTTACTTTCGACAAATTTATCATCCAATGTTCGCATCATGTGAGATTATCCGGCTAACCACGCTATTTCCGAACATTCAGACCTAATTCACGCGCAAACATTGGTGTTTTCCCAGGTTTGTAAGGATCGACGGACGTGTCGTGCGGTTCTTATACAGCATTCCATATTTTCAACAATTCCATACCATGCACTTAAGATCTTCTGTTCCAAACGCATAAGCTCATCCGGGGGGTCGTTCCATGAATTTCCAGCAAAAAGCACATTCAAATTCAGCTTTGCGACCATACCCATGCGGTCATTCACGCTTCTGCTCCTGCCTATGTAATCGTCCTCGGACCGCTCTATTCCCCAAAAAAAGCGCCGTCCCGGAAGGATCCGGAAACAGCGCCTTAATCGTTTGAATTTTAAGCGTTGATTTTTTCTTTAGCGACAGCTGCCAAAGAATTGAAGGCATTCAGGTCGTTAACTGCGAGATCAGCCAGCATTTTGCGGTTGATGTTCACGTCAGCGAGCTTCAAGCCATGCATCAATTTGCTGTAGGACAAACCGTTCATGCGAGCTGCGGCATTAATACGGACGATCCACAGTTTGCGGAAGTCGCGTTTTTTCGCGCGGCGGTCACGGTAAGCGTACAGCAAGGATTTCATCACTTGCTCGTTCGCAGTTTTGAAAATGCGGTGTTTCGAACCAAAATAACCTTTAGCCAGTTTCAATACTTTTTTATGACGACGACGAACGACGAATCCGCCTTTTACTCTTGCCATTTAAAAAACCTCCCAATAAGTTGTGTAAATTGTTCCTTCGAAAATTACTTCAAGTTCGCCAGTTGCTGCTTCATGCGGCGAACGTCACCTGCGTATGCAACAGGGCTGTTGGCCAAAACACGTTTTGCACGTTTGGACTTATGGGACAGCAAGTGATTGCGGTTCGCTTTGTAACGTCTAACTTTACCGGATCCGGTAATTTTGAAGCGGTCTTTCAGACTGCTGTGGGTTTTCATTTTAGGCATTGTACTTCCCCCTCAAAGTTTGTGACGCCCGTTTTCTCTTTCAGGTCATTCCGCTGTTGGAACGATCATATATAGAAAACAAACGATTAGTTTTTCGGTGCCAGGATCATGATCATACTGCGTCCTTCCAGCTTCGGAACTCGTTCAACGTTCGAGATTTCCGCAACCTCATCTTTGACGCGGTCGAGAATTTTCTTCCCGATGTCGGCATGGGTAATTTCCCGTCCGCGGAAGCGAACCGAGCATTTTACCTTGTCGCCATCTTTCAAAAATTTGATCACATTGCGAAGTTTCGTTTGGAAATCGTGTTCCTCGATGTTCGCGCGGAACCACACTTCCTTGATGTCCACAATTTTCTGATTCTTGCGGGCTTCCTTCTCTTTCTTCTGCTGCTCGTAACGGAACTTGCCATAGTCCATAATCCGGCATACCGGCGGCTTGGCAGTCGGCGCAACGTTCACCAGATCCAGATTCAGGTCCATCGCCATCTGCAGCGCTTCGCGCAGCGGCTTAATGCCGATTTGTTCGCCTTCAGCGCCTACGAGACGGACTTCTTTCGCACGAATCTCTTCATTGATCAAATGTTCCTTACTGATAATCCTCCACCTCCAAGTAGTCTTAGTAATGACTTGGACCCTGTACTCACACACATAAAAAGGATGCAGGCCCAATACCCGCATCCCTTATTGATCGTCAATTCTTCATGAACATTGCATTCATAAATGAACGGATCAAAACCAGCCAACACGTGCGTCGGTCAGGTGAGAAGCCGGGGCCTCTGCTTGCAATCCAAAAATATCTTGCAACCTCAAATACTATACCATGTGTATTTTACCAAGTCAAGGGGAGTTGGCAAAAAAACGAATGTCTGATGAGACCGGATTAAACATGGGCGGATTCATGGGCGGGTTGGCGATGTTTTCGGAGTAATAGAGGACATTTTTACCCTTATTTCGCTGTAGGCGCTCTAATGGGTCAAATTAAGACCATTTTATGGCCTTATTTCCACAAACTCGCAGCAAAATCCCTTGTTTTCGCGCCTTCCGGCAAAAATAAGGGAAATAAATTCCGCTATTTTACCGCAAACTCCAATTTCGCAGCAAATAAGGCTATTTTTTGCCGCTATTCTCCCAGCAGGCGCGAAAAGCCAACTTGGGCAAACAAAGGGCCCGGCTGAATTCAAGATTCGACGCCGAGCCCGCTTCGTAAACTTTGTAACATTTAATCAAAAGTTAAAAAATCGACTTTTCAGCACCGAGAAGGTTGGATGAAGCTGGGAGCGAATCGATTTTTAACTCACCTTGTTGCTTTGGACTTCTTCCAGGCGAACCACCCGCGTATGCTGCGTATGGCTCCATTGCTTGTTGTTCTGGGTGAAGAACGCGTAGAACGTGATTGGCCACCAGGAGATCAGGTAAATCGGGAACAGGACCAAGTAAGCGTAGACCTTCTTGGATTTGACCTTCTCCAGGAACATCGCCATCAAGAAAATAAACACGTTTGCGACAACCGCCACATACGACACCCACATCGGCAGGTAGCCGTACAACGTTTGAACATGCGGCCCTTCCAGCAACGATTGGTCGACCCAGATAAACGCCGTCAGCAGGAACGTCAATAACACGATGTACACGTTGGCTCCATAAAGCGCCATGTCCAGCTTCACCATGTTCCGCTCCTTGATGCTCTTCCACAGCAGCGGGAAGAAATAACGGCGAGCGACGGTGAAGTGCCCTTGCATCCAACGCAGACGTTGGCGCGCCGACGCTTTAAACGTCAATGGCTTCTCATCGAACAGCTTCGCGTCATAGTTAAACACCGGATATACCCCGCGTTCAACGCAACGCATCGTAAATTCAAGGTCTTCTACCAAGCTTGTAGCGCCCCAGCCGATTTCTTTCAATAGCTCGGTTTCAAAGCACATTCCTGTGCCGCCAAGGAAGTTCGCCATCTTCAGGTTCGTCCGGGACAGCTGCCACAGGCGGTTACAATACCAGTACGAAATCCCGTAGGAAGCGGTAATCCAGGAATCCTCCGGATTCTTCGTATCGATGTAGCCTTGGATGACCCGCGCGCCGGCGCAAAGATCGTTATTCATTTCCCGCAGGAAGTCCGGATGCACCAAATTGTCGGCATCGAACATCACAACGGCGTCGTATTGACGCGGCATCTTCCATAGTTGCTTCAGCATCCATTCGATGGCATAGCCTTTCCCCCGCAAGTTCGGGTTGGTCCGCACGCAAGCGTTCATCCCGTGGCTGCGAACGATATTTGCGGTATTATCGCTGCAGTTATCGCAAATGACAAACACGTCGTACAATTCTTTCGGGTAGTTCATTTGTTTCAAATTTTCCATCAACGCCCCGACCACTTTTTCCTCGTTATGTGCTGCAACCAGCACAGCAAAGGATTTGCTCGGTTCGTATTGCACCTTGTTCTTCTTTCTGTACATGCCAAATAAAGCCAAACCAAATTGATACACCCCAACCACTGCCAGAATGACCTGCAGTGAAATCAAGATGACATCCAACATGATTTCTTGCCCCCTTTTTACCCCGATTGTTTTTTTCTTTATCTCTCGGAGTTTTAGATTGTGAATGACCCTTTCTTTCTTATCTTGCTCTTTCTTTCTAGATCTTTCTTTGGACTCGTTGCCGGCTCTTTTTTCAAACCAAATACGATTTTCCACAACTTGACGTTGTTTGTCAAAGCAACTATGGCCCTTACGTTGCGCAAAAAACTGGAAGACCGGTGAATTTTGGCATACGGGGGCCCCGCAACCTGCTTTCAGGTACGGTTACATCCTATTTTCATCACTTTTGGCAATTTTTATTTCTTTTTTTAATTTTTTATTGCTCGGCTGGACACCTTGTTGGCGTTACAATTACATAGACGAACTCACTTGGCAAAAAGTTAACAAATCTGCACCATTTTTTTAAACAGATCTGCTATGATTTGAATCATTGTACAAGGGCGAAGAACGAAAAGTCAAAAAGAGCACGGCCTGCAGCGCAAAAAAACGTCCTTGAAAAGGCCATAGAATAAAAATATGATTAGTCTAACTTGAAAATGCCATGCTATTTGAAAAGAGCAGCCACGGGACAGGCAGTTTCCGGGGACTAGAACGCGGCCAACCATCGTGCGGAGGGATATTATGACTCGTTTATTCCATAAGCTTCAACAACTCGACCGACAGCTCTTTGTAGGAATCAACGGCCGCCTGCACCGCAGTTTTCTGAATTTCTGGCTGTATCATTTAACTCATTTAGGGGGAGCTTGGTTCACCATCCTTTCGTCCTTGCTCATCTGGCTTGCGGCTCCGCAGCCATGGAGCAAAATCGGCTTGCAATCCTGCGTCGCGCTCGCGATCAGTCATCTTCCAGTAGCACTCGTCAAAAAAACCTACCCGCGTCTTCGGCCCTACTTAACGCTGCCGGGCACCAATACGTTCCGGAACCCGCTGACGGACCACTCGTTTCCGTCCGGGCATACGACGGCCATTTTTTCTATAACGGTACCGTTTATGGCCGCGGTCCCAAGCTTGATTCTGGTGCTGTTGCCGATCGCTCTGATCGTGGCAGTTTCGCGTATTTATTTAGGCCTACATTACCCTTCAGACACCTTGGCAGGAGCGGTCATCGGCTCCTCTGTAGCGCTTGGAACGGTTGCATTATGGGCTTAAAGGGGATATTGTAGACAGTAGGAAAACCTTGCAGGAATAAGGTGAAACCAGTGCAAAAACAGAGAGTCTTACTTTTATCCGAGGGGTTTGGAGCCGGTCATACGCAAGCGGCCTACGCGCTCTCCAGCAGTTTACGAAAGATTGCGCCAAACATACAGACGAAAGTCCTAGAGCTGGGCAGTTTTTTGAACCCTAGGGTGGCGCCGATCATCATCACCGCTTACAAGAAAACGGTGTCCTCGCAGCCTCGGCTTGTCCGTATGATGTATCGCAGCAACTACAAAAAATCTTTAAACCGATTGACGACGATGGCTCTTCATCGGATTTTTTATACGCGTACAATTCAAATTATCCGTCAGCTTCATCCCGACGTGATCGTCTGCACCCATCCGATCCCCAGCGCGGTTATTTCCCGCCTGAAACGGCTAGGTATGCTGGACGTCCCGCTCTGTACCGTCATTACCGATTATGATGTGCACGGTGCTTGGGTGAGCCGGGAAGTGAATTGTTATCTCGTTTCCACCGACCAGGTGCAGAAGAAATTGATGGAACGGGGCGTAGACAATAATAAAATCCTGATTACCGGCATCCCGATCCATCCGAATTTCTGGGAGCGCCATCGGAAGGAAGATATCCGCCTGCAATTCCATCTGAAGGATATGCCTACCGTTCTGGTCATGGGCGGGGGCTGGGGCTTCATGAAGGACGAAGCGGTCAATGCACTGCTCGCCTCTTACCGGGAGCAAATCCAAGTCATTTTCTGCCTGGGCAGCAACGAGAAGTCGCTGGAGAAAATGAAAAAGGACCCCCGTTTCATTCATCCCAACATCCATCTGCTTGGGTTCACGAAGGAAATCGACAAGCTGATGGAAGTGTCCGATTTGCTGATTACCAAGCCGGGCGGCATGACCTGCTCGGAAGGGTTGGCCAAAGGCATCCCGATGCTGTTCCACCAGCCGCTTCCCGGCCAGGAAGAGGAAAATTCACATTATTTTGCTCAGCAAGGTTGGGGAACGCCCATGAAATCACTGGACGATATCACCGATTGGATCAAACGTTTGACTGAGCAATACGATGAAGTCGTTCGCAAACGGGAAGAGGTCTTGAACCATATCGCCCGGTTCCGGCCGATGCAAAGTGCTCAAGCTATCATTGATTTACTTGGAAATACGAATTTCATCCGAAAATAACCAGCCTGATCAGGAAGGCGATTTACAAAAAAGCGGAGCCAGGATTTATCCTGCTCCGATTTTTTTGCTATTTAAACATCTCCATCTTCCGCTCATGGTAACGTTGTAAGGCCGCTTCGCCAACCATTACTTCGCAGCGGTAGATCGGCATGCCTTGTCCTACGAATTTGCTTTCGTATTCCGTCATGACATGGGCCTCATTAATCCCGCCTTCATGCAGGCTAAGCGAAATGTCGCTCATCTGCAATCCAACCGCGGCAAAGGCATTCAGCGAAAATTCAAACAGCACGCGGGAGTCAGTCTTGAAGTGAATTTCGCCGTTTTCGTTCAGGAGATGACGGTATTTCTCCAAAAACCGCGGGTGCGTCAAGCGCCGGCGCCAATGCTTCTTCTTCGGCCATGGATCACTGAAGTTCAAATAAATGCGCTCCACTTCCCCTGGCGCAAAAAACTCCTCGATCATTTCAATATTCCCCAGCGCCAGACGAACGGTTTGCGGCTTCAGCCCGCCCTGCTCGTCCCATTTCGCGCGCACCTTCTCGCTCGCCCGGCGAATCAACTCATCATACATGTCCATGCCGATGAAGTTCACGTCTGGATATTTTACACTCATGCCGCTGATAAACTGACCTTTGCCCATGCCAAGCTCGATGTGGATCGGACGGCCGTTGCCGAACACCTCCGCCCAGCGTCCTTTATATTCCCGGGGATTCAGGACAACCAGATCCTGCTGCTCCTCCAAATGCTCCCGTATTCCTTTTCTGCCGCGTAAACGCATGTTATTCCTCCGCTTTCTTGGTATCCATTCCTTGCAATATTGTGCCGAAGTTTGCTGCAAATGTAAAGCGCACAATGAAAAAGGAACCAACCGTTCGCCGGGGAGACGAGACGAGTGATTCCTTTTTCGATATATTTTGGAATTGGGGTCCAACGAAATTGATATTCTCAAAATAACATATTTCCGTACCCTGCCGCAAGGAAACAGGCAAGCAGCATTCCCCTTTTCCAGTGAAATTTGATACAATAAATTCAGTGGAAGCGGCGTACGGACGGGGCTTTCGCCGTTGTATAAATATGCAAAAAATATTTTGTGACAAAATGAAGGAGCCGCAATGAGTACACTGATGACGGACACTCCTGCTTTGTGGGGAGACAAAAGATTTCATACCTGGAATTTCGAGATGCGCCAAGAGTTCGGAGACAAGGTATTTAAGGTGATGCTAGATGCCGGATTCACTTGTCCCAACCGCGATGGCTCGATCGCAAAGGGCGGTTGCACGTTCTGCAGCGCCCGGGGATCGGGCGATTTTGCCGGAAGCCGCCGGGACGATCTGGTAACGCAGTTTGCCACGATCCGCGACCGGCAGCATCTGAAGTGGCCGCATGCGAAATATATTGGATATTTTCAGGCTTATACGAATACTTATGCGCCGGTGGAGGTGCTTCGTGAATATTACGAAGCGATTCTGGAGCAGCCGGGTGTCGTCGGTTTATCCATCGCCACGAGACCGGATTGCCTGCCGGACGATGTCGTGGATTATTTAGCCGAGCTCAATGAGCGCACCTACCTCTGGGTCGAAATGGGCTTGCAAACGATCCATGAGTCGACGTCCATGCTGATCAACCGGGCGCACGATACGCAATGCTACCTCGATGCGGTGGAGAAACTGCGCGCACGCGGCATCCGGGTGTGCACGCATATCATTTACGGCCTGCCGCAGGAAACGCATGAAATGATGCTGGAGACCGGCCGCGCCGTGGCGAACATGGACGTGCAGGGCATTAAGATCCACCTGCTCCATCTGATGCGCAAGACGCCGATGGTGAAGCAGTACGAAGCAGGATTGCTGCGTTTCCTGGAACAGGACGAATACGTCAAGCTGATTGTGGACACGCTTGAGTTTCTGCCGCCAGAAATGATCGTGCATCGGCTGACCGGAGACGCGCCGCGCGACCTGCTGATCGGACCGATGTGGAGCCTCAAAAAATGGGAAGTGCTCAACGCCATCGACGCGGAGCTGAAGCGCCGCGATTCCTGGCAGGGCAAATACTGGAGAGGACGTTGAGCGCTTATGGGCTTCCTCTCCGTATTAAGCTTCGCGCATAAACTGGCCGGCGAACGGCTGAGGCTCGGCGACGCGGCCGTCGACGCCACGGCGGGAACCGGCGCGGACACGCTGTTCCTGGCCAAAGCCTGCGGTCCGAAGGGGCGAGTGTTCGCCTTCGATATCCAGCCGCAGGCGCTGGCCCTAACGAAGGCTCGGCTGGACAAGGAGCCGGCGGATTCCATCGCCGGCGTCACCTTGCTTCAGGCGAGCCACGCGGACATGGCGGCCGTGCTGCCCGCGGACGTGCACGGGCGGCTCGGCGCCGTGATGTTCAACCTCGGCTATTTGCCAGCCGAGGGCGCTGACCCGGCGCTGATCACGCAGCCGGACAGCACGCTGCCCGCCCTGGAGGCCGCTCTGGCCCTGCTGCGGCCGCGCGGGATCTTGACGGCCGTCCTCTACCCCGGCCATCCCGGCGGCGACGCCGAAGCGGCGGCGGTGGAAGCCTGGGCGGCTGCACTGCCCGCTTCCGCCGGGCAGGCGATCCTGTACCGGCAGCCGCAAAGGCCGGCTGCCCCGTATTTGATCGCGATTGAAAAGAAATCAACCAATTCGAATTGAACTGGGGGTCATCGGTATGGGTATTCGCAAAATCGAGCATATTGGAATTCGCGTCTCGGCTCTGGAGGATTCCATCGAGTTTTATGAACGGATTATCGGCATGAAGCTGTTATCCACGATCGGTGAGGTGGGAGACCCGCTGCGTCTGGCTTTCCTAACCTTTCCGGGCCAGGAATCCGTTGAGGTCGAGCTGATTAATCTCCCCGAAGGAGAAGAGTTGCCGAATGAGGGCAAGGTGCATCATATTGCCTTTACCGCTAGTGATATCGAAGAGGAATATGCCCGGATTTCCAAATTAGGCTTATCCGGTCTCGACCCGGAAATCCGCAGTCTGCCGAACGGCAGCCGATTCTTCTTCTTTAACGGACCGGACGGCGAACGGATCGAATTTTTCCAGCCTGCGTTTCTCGCTTGAGGTCTTCCCATAATTCCGTGGAAAGAAGGGCTACGCTTGAAAGAGCATACGTTTACGTTCGACAATGACACAAGTCATGGGGTCTTCGTGTATCGTTGGATCGCCGCTGATTCCGCCGACCCGCCGCGCGGTGTGCTGCAAATCGCCCACGGCATGGCGGAAACGGCCAAGCGCTATGAGCGCCTGGCCCGGTTGCTGACCGCCCACGGCTTTATCGTCTACGCGAACGATCACCGCGGGCACGGGCGCACGGCTGGAAGTCCAGAGGAATTAGGCTGGCCGGGCAAACAAGGCTTTACCGGCATGGCGAAGGATATGATTCAGCTTACGAAGATTATCCGTCAGGAGCATCCCGATCTCCCCTTGTTTCTGCTCGGCCATAGCATGGGCTCCTTTCTGACGCAGAAGGTCATGTACCTAGCCCCGGAGCCTTATACTGGATTTATTCTCTCGGGAACAGATGGTCCCCGGGGGCTGCTGGGCCTGGGGCGAAGCCTCGCCCGCTTACAAAGCCTGCTGCAAGGCGAGACCCATCCCAGCCTGCTGATGAACGCGGTGACCTTCGGGAGCTTTAACCGTAACTTCCTCCCGGCGCGGACGCCCTTCGACTGGCTCTCCCGGGACGAGGCCGAGGTGGATAAATACATCGCCGACCCGCACTGCGGCTTCTTGTGCAGCGCCGGCTTCTTTTACGGCTTCTTTGGCCTGCTGCAGGAGATTCACCGCCCGGAGAAGATGCGCTCCATCCCTAAGGATAAGCCGGTTTATATCTTTGGCGGCGACCTCGATCCGGTCGGCCAAAACGGCGCCGGCGTCCGGCGTCTCGCCGGACTGTACCATCAGCTGGGCCTCAAGGACGTTGAGGTGCGGCTGTATCCCGGCGGCCGTCATGAAATGCTGAACGAAATCAACCGCGACGAAGTGATGTCGGATGTGTTGAATTGGCTGGAGTGGCATCTGCCGCCCGAAGCAGCGAACGCAGAATAAACAAATAAAGCGAGCCTGCTGAACCGGCTCCTCGGGAAGAGGAAGCCGGTTTGCAGGCTCGCTTTTTCGTTATTGCTCTCCTCACTTGACCAGGGTGCAATGCTCCGGGGACCAAGCGCTTAAAGGGGCGTGGAAATACACCGGCCGCTCGTCCGCTTCCTGCTGGTAGAGGACAACAAGCAGCGTGCCTTGCGGCTCATCCCCTGCGTTCGCCGGGCTTGCTGGCGCTTCTGACCCTTCCGCTCGCAGTACATCGCCCAGCGCAAACGGCAGCTCTTCGATGCACGCATACTTCTGCAGCTCGCGTTCATCCAGGCCGTATGCCGCAAATTGCTCTGACAAAGCAGCAGGGGCTTCTGCGAGCGCACGGAAATACGCGCTGCGCCGGTCTTTGTCCACCCGGTCCTCCCACCAGATTTTCCGCGGCTTATACTTGTGTCCAAGCAGGTAGTCGAGCTTCATTAAACCAAGCACAACCTCCGGCTCTTTCAAAGTGCGTCCGCTTAGGAACGCGTGAAGCCGAGTGAACAAATCCTCAAGCTGATGGCCGATCCGCTGCCAGCCTTGTTCCTCCCAATAGTCGCCAAACTCCTGGAAGAAGTCAAACGGCGAATCGAACTCGTGAGTGACCAGATACTCCACGGTGTGATCCATGCGGTGCGCATTCCAATACTTCTCCAACACGTCCTCCAGTCGCTTCAGTCGGATCACGTCCTCAAACGGCAGCACGTTATTGCTCAAGATTTCATAAGGCGCATGGTCCATGAACACGTAGTTGTATTTCTCCGCGTCATTCCGCAGCCCGGTTCCGCGCAGCATCTTCAGGAAGCCAAGCTGCAGCTCCTCGGGACGCAAAGCAAACACGTCGTTAAACGTTTTGCGGAACGTGGCATAGTCCTCTTCCGGCAATCCGGCGATCAAATCCAGATGCTGGGCGATTTTGCCGCTTTCCTTGATTTTGGTGACGGTCCGGGTCAGCTTCGTAAAGTTCTGGCGGCGTTTCACCAGCTCGTTGGTTGGATCGTTTGTCGACTGCACGCCAATCTCGAAGCGGAAGATGCCGGGCGGCGCGTTCTCCGCCAAATAGTCCAGCACCTCCGGCCGCATGATGTCCGCCGTGATTTCGAACTGGAACACGCAACCCTGGTGGTTGTTGATCAGAAATTCGAACATCTCCATCGCGTAATTGCGGTTAATGTTAAACGTGCGGTCCAGAAATTTAATGATCTTCGCGCCATGCTCGATGAGGTACAGGATGTCCGACTTCACCCGTTCGATATCGTAATACCGCACGCCCACCTCAATACTTGAGAGGCAAAACTGGCAGCTGAACGGGCAACCGCGGCTGGTCTCGAAATACACGATCCGTTTGCCGAGATTCGGAATATCCTCGGGAAAACGATGCGGCGACGGCAGCGTGTTCAGATCGGATTTTGGCCGAGGCGGATTCAGTACGACCTCTTCTCCTTTGCGATAGGCCGCGCCAAACACGAAGTGGAACTTCTGCTCCCCGGACAGTTCCTGCAGCAAATGGTGGAATGTCTCCTCACCGTCCCCCATGACGATAAAATCCACCTCCGGGATGCGCTCCATCCAGTATTTCGTGTCGTAGCTAACCTCGGGGCCGCCCAGTACAATCTTCACTTCCGGCAGCACTTTCTTCAGCAAGGCCACCACTCGAATCGTCTCTTCGATATTCCAGATATAGCAGGAGAACCCGATGACATCCGGCTTCCGCTTAAACAGATCCGACACGATATTCATCACCGGGTCCTTGATCGTATATTCGGCCAGATCGATGTCAAACTCGTTGCCGCTGTAGGCTTTGAGCAGCCGGATCGCCAGCGAGGTATGAATAAATTTTGCGTTCAGCGTTGCCAATATGACTTTCACATGCTCACAACCCTACTCCATATTTTGAAAAAACTCCAGAAACGGCTTTCCGTACTTACGGTACTTCACTTCGCCGACGCCCTTGATTCTCAGCATATCCGCTTCGCTGGTCGGACAGACCACACTCATCTCGCGCAGCGTCGCATCGTTGAAAATAATATAGGAAGGCACCCGCTCCTTCTCGGCCAAATCGCGGCGGATCAAGCGCAGCTGCTCGAACACCGTCTCGTTGACGGCGGACGGCCCTTCATCATACTTGCGGCGCCGCGAGCTAGATGACGATGAGGACGCGGCGGCAGTCTCCGGCGCACGGAGCATCACCTGATGGCGGCTCTTCAGCACCTCAACCGCCAACGGCTGCAGCCTTACGACCGGGTATTGCCCTTCGGACAAGGCTAAATACCCTTCCGCAATAAACACATTGATCAGTTCAGAAATTTCCTTCTCGGTGCGCGTGCGCAGCATGCCATAGGTAGGCAACTGATTAAAGCCGTACTGCAGCACCTTTTTGTTCTGCGAACCTTTGAGCACCGAAGCGACCAGCGAGACGCCAAACCGCTCCCGCATCCGGTGGATACAGGAGAAGACGATCTGCGCGTCGCGCGTCATGTCGACGAGCTCCCGTTCGTCCCGGCAGGAGCTGCAAACACCGCAAGGCGTGCGGTCGTGAGCCTCACCGAAATAATCCAGCATTGCCCAGCGCAGGCAGCTCGTCTGGTAGCAATATTCAACCATCTGCTGCAGCTTGCGGTACTCGTTGCGTTTGCGTTCTCCATCCTGCGGGTTTTGCTCGATCAGGAATTTCTGCGTCATGATGTCCTGCGGACTAAACAGCAGGATACATTCGCTGGGCTCGCCGTCCCGGCCAGCCCGGCCCGCTTCCTGAACATAAGCCTCCATGTTCTTCGGCATATTGTAGTGGATCACGTAACGGACGTTCGATTTGTCGATCCCCATCCCAAAGGCGTTGGTCGCCACCATCACGCGAATGTCGTCATAGAGAAAAGCCTCCTGGCTCTCCTCCCGCTCCTTGTCGGACAAGCCGGCATGGTAGCGGCCGGCAGGGATGCCGGCGCGGCGCAGGCGCTCGTACAGGTCGTCAACCTCCTTGCGGGTTGCGGCGTAGACGATCCCGGGCTGATGCGCATGGGTCGTCGCGTAATTCAGGACGAATTCGCGCTTGTTCTCACCGCGCAGCACCGACATCGCCAGGTTATCCCGACCGAGGCCGGTGACGAACACGGCCGGATTCGCAAGGCGCAGCAGACGGACCATGTCGTCCATGACCTCCGGCGTGGCCGTGGCTGTAAAGGCTGCGAGGATCGGCCGTTGCGGCAGCGATTCCACAAACGGGGAGACCGCCAGATAGCTTGTCCGGAAGTCATGGCCCCACTGCGAGACGCAGTGCGCTTCGTCGACGGCGACGCAGGAGATCGATAGACCGCTCATTTCCTCGCGGAACCAGTCCAGCTCCAGCCGCTCCGGCGCAACATAGAGCAGCTTCAGCTCACCGCGGCGCGCCGCCCGGATGCGGTCGTTCACTTCCTTGCCCGACAGCGTGCTGTTGATGTAGGCGGCGGAGATGCCCATCGCCGTGAGCGCATCGACCTGGTCCTTCATCAACGAGATCAACGGGGACACAACCAGCGTCAGACCCGGCAACATCAGAGCCGGGATCTGGTAACAGATCGATTTGCCTCCGCCCGTCGGCATAATGCCCAGCGTATCCGCGCCGGACAATACGCTCTCGACGATTCTCCGCTGCCCTTCGCGGAAATCGGGATATCCGTAATATTTCTGCAGCAGCTGCTGCGCATGTTCCATCGTAAGTGCTTCCGTGCTCATTTCGCTTGATTTCTCCTAACTTCCCAATCGGCCGTCGTCCTCCCGGATTTTCGGGACAGACCGGCTTTATGCACTTTTTTAGTTTACCGGGGTTTGGAGAATTGGGCAACCGCCGCAAACGCTACATGAACTTTTCCAAAAAGTCCAACACTCTCTAATAATCCTACAATTCGTCCGGAGGCGGCAGATATGCTGGATTGGAAATCCAAATACGAAGCGTATGAGAAGAAGCATCCTTCAAAACCATCACCTTCGTCTTCTTCCTCGAACAGTTGGGATGCGCTGATTGTCCCGGCGCTGTTCAACCAGTTTTTTCAAACCATTGACGATTATTCATGCGCTTCAATTTGCCTATGTTCACCTGATTTATTGGCCGTTTGTCATCTTCCCCTTCTTGTTTGTTATCATGATGTCGATGAAATCAGTTCATCTCTTAAATTGGCTTGAAGTCGGTCATGCTGGGCATCGCCGTCAGCGCCAGCTTGTACTTGTTGCTCGTGCTCTCCACGATTGGGATCTACGGGGTTCGGGAAACCCTTGTTCTGTTATATCCTAGCACATTCACCAGAAAAGCGACTGGGGACAGATGTATGCGAACATCCCGGGATCCGTGAAACTCAGTGTTTCGATCCGTCGAACCGGCTTAAAAGCGAATTAGGAGGTGCATGTCATGAATCAGGTGCATGTGATGAATCACGTGTTTGCTTTTACCGCTTCCATCTCACTCTTTTCCGGACTTGTCTTGCTTCTGGTGGATCAAACGATTTATAAGGTTCAGCAGAAGCAAAAGGAACAGAAATACGCCAAAATCTTTGGTTGGATCAACCTCTCGCTTGCTGGCACCGGTTTCTGGTTTTTCTGTTATTGCAGCTGCCATAACCCTTCGTCGATGCAGGTCATGGTATCCCTTGGATTCCCATGGTATATTGAGTCTAGTACAAACCTAACAGGATGGAGAATCAGGATTCATGAAAGAACGTAACTATTCCGGCAACCGCCCGGGCAACAAAACGCAATCGCGGCCCAAGCCGCCGATCGCCAAGCGGGAACAGGCCGATGAGGTACGTACCGGCGACCGGATCGTCGTGACGATCAAGCGGCTGGGCATTAACGGCGAAGGCGTCGGCTATTATCGGCGGAAAGCCGTGTTCGTCGAAGGCGGTATTCCCGGTGAGGTCATACATGCAGAGGTTACCCGCGTGGAGCCTAAATATATCGCTGCCGTGATTCGAAAGATCGAGAAGCGCTCTCCGCATCGGTTGGAGGCGCCATGCCCGGTGTTCGGCATCTGCGGCGGCTGCCAGATCCAGCATCTGTCCTACGAGGGACAGTTAGCCGGCAAAGAGGAGATCATCCGGGAGGCGTTTGCGCGTTACGCCGGCCTGCAGGACGTGCGGTTGAAGCCGATGCTGGGCATGGATCACCCTTGGGGCTACCGTAACAAGGCGCAGCTGCAATTAGGCATGTCCCAAGAGGGCATGATCGCCGGCTTGTATGCGGCCGACTCCCATAAGCTGATCGATATTACCGGTTGTCCCATTCAACACCCGAAGGTGAACGAGGTGGTGGACAAGACCCGGGACGTGCTTCAACGACTAGGTATTCCAGTATATAAGGAAAAAAGCAACCAAGGGCTGGTCCGTACGATTGTCGTCCGCGTTGGCTTCCAATCCGGGCAGCTGCAAGTCACGCTAGTCACCGCCAACGACAAGCTGCCGCGCCGGGAGCAGCTGGTCAAGGAGCTGCGACTGGCGATGCCCGAGCTGACCAGCATCGCAATGAACGTGAATCCGAAGAACACCTCGCTCGTATTTGGCAACCGGACAGAGATCTTGTGGGGCGCAGACAGCATTCAGGAATCGCTGGGTGATCTGGAATTCACGCTATCGCCCCGCGCCTTCTTCCAGCTGAACCCGCTGCAAACGGTCAAGCTGTATGAATCCGTGCGTGCAGCTGCGGGTCTGACGGGTAAAGAAACCGTCGTTGATGCCTACTGCGGCACCGGCACGATCGGCCTGTGGCTAGCACCTTACGCGAAGGAGGTTCGCGGCATCGAATCGATCCCCGAAGCCGTCGAGGACGCCAAAGCGAATGCAGCCCGGAACGGCCGGGATAACGCTCAGTTTTACACCGGTTACGCCGAGGAGTTACTCCCCCGCTGGGTCAAGTCCGGATTCGCCCCGGACGTCATCGTCGCTGACCCGCCGCGCACCGGGCTGGATCCCCGCTTCCTCGAAGCGGTGCTAAAGACGAAACCGAAGCGCTTCGTCTACGTCTCCTGCAACCCGTCCACCCTGGCAAAGGATTGCAAAGCGCTGCTGGACGGCGGATATGCGCTGGAATGGGTGCAGCCGGTGGATATGTTTCCGCAGACGAGTCATGTGGAGTGTGTAGTGTCAACACATCGTATTGACAAATAATAGGGCGCCTAAACCAGTTGTCAAAACGAAAAGCAGCCTAACCCTTTAAAAACATCATCGGGGTTAGGCTGGTAACTTCAACAAGATAATTCAAATTGTTGAGAGCGTAGAAAATGCTCAGGGTAATGGACATTTTCGGAGTCTGTCAAGAATTTTCGTATTATGAGGTTAGCCAGCTTAATCTGGTTAGCCTCTTTTTGATTTATGATAGCTGTAGTCGGGAGAGAACGATCAAGAATTGGGGCGAACAAGCCCGTTACACAAACTGTTCACCCACTATTGCGCAAACCATGATTAAGCTGGTTGAGACACTTCTGATCTCGTATCACACGCGAAGCTATGGACGTGCAATGGTTAGTGGGCCACCGGCAAATCACCTGTTAAAGTCACCTTGCTAATCTGGAAAATCGTTGTCTTTAATGAAGGCCTTCACTTGATCTCTGCTGAACTTTGGGGCCACTGTGTTCATCCTTTCCATCCAACCTTTCTCCTAGTTTAATAGATTGGTTGGAGAGTTTACACAGTTTATTTTACAGCCCCTATTACATAGGTTGTACATACCTCTCATCTCAATTACTGTTTTTCAATGCCGAGTCTTTTTCCGTTCAATGCCTTTGCCCGTTTCCGCTTCTCTTTATACAGCGCAATATTCGCATGTTTAAAGAGTTCCTTTAATGCACCCGAAATATCAGAATTTTCCCAACCTCGTCGTTACTGGTTGCTGGTAAAGCCCAAGATTTTATTTTTAGAATGCCGCAGATCATAAAATTGCCCTTGAAACTCAACCAGCGGATTGATCAAGTCATCTGGATGCAGCATAACTATGCGAGCCACTTGACCATCTGATAAGAGAACTGAATCCCCGATCATTCTGTTCATTACGTTGGTAATAAAACATTGAACAATGATCGGATCGAATAATCCGAATGCACGTTGATAGATTTCTTGAAACACTTGGTATAAGGGAACTGGCTTCTTATATACCCGCTCTGAAACCATCGTATGGAACACATCGGCAACGGCTACAATTTTGCTGAAGTAAGTGATCTTATCACCGCTGACCCCGAAAGGATAGCCGCTGCCATCTTCCCGTTCATGATGCTGAAGGGCAACCAATGCTTGTTGTTCCGACATGCCTGGAAGATTGCTAACCATTTCATACCCAAAGTGAGTATGGCGTTTCATTTCAGAATACTCTTCCACACTGAGTTTGCCTGGTTTTTTCAAGATCGAATCAGGGATCTTGGTCTTTCCAAGGTCATGAAGCAACCCCGCTACGGCGAGGTCATTCAGTTCCTCTTCTTTCAGCCCCAACCATTTACCAATTAAGTAGGAGAGGATTGCAACACCGATACAATGTCGATAAGTGTAATGATCTTTCTTGCTTAAGTCCAATATGACGTTTGAAAGGTTATTATTGAAACAAATTTCTTGAATTTTCGGCATAACAATATGACGGATAACTTGATTTGAAAGTTGACTGGAATTTTGGTGTATCTTTTCATAAATCGACTGAACTTCAGATATCGCTTCATCAACGATTACTTCGGTGACCAACTCGGTATCTTCTGCCCCAATCTCGATTCCATGTTGACGTAGAAGATCAAGATGGCGAGTGTTCAAAATACTGTTCTTTGGCAGAAGCAAACTGCCTTGCTTGGAATAGATATTGTTGTTTAATCTTCTCCCAATAAACCATGTATTATCAATAAGAATCACCCCGTTTTCTTATGCCATTTGTCTAATGGTATTGCGGTCAAACGTCATTTCTTCAACTGGTTCAAAGATATCCATACTATACCGGTCCACAATGATTTTGCCTTCAAACATTTTCTTCACAATAACTTTCTTTGCAGCTTTAAGGCTTGTCCATACTCCAGTAGTCCCTCCAACATACATAGCTGAGATGGTGTCTCCCGCCTCAAGTTTGGAACCCCGACATACGGAATTGTCCAATAAGAAGATGATGTTCCCTGCTGAATAGAGATCGCATTGGATCACTCCTTCTTTACGAATGAGAATATCTCCATTCGACTTGAGAATTGATTTTTGCCCCTGATTGATGACAATTTGCACATTCGTTTCTTGACTTAATGCGACTCTCATATATGCTTCTTTCAGAATACGCAAGAAATCTTCCATTTTCGGTGCGGTCATTACCTCAATTATTTTTGTTGGTTGCAGAAATAACTCCAAGTAATAGTTCAACTGCTGTAAATCATTTTTATTGTAAGATTGAATACTAGAAATTACGCCTAACAATTCTTTCACAACATCCCCGACTTGCTGATATTTGTTTTCCGTAATCAGCACTAAGACTTGTCCATAACGTACCTGCATATTTTTCTTGGCCAACTCATGAAGCAATAACTTCGCACTTTCCATCATTTTTTCAAGTATTTCGATCAATTGTTTAGAACTGTTATAGAGTCGGTTGTAAAGCATTCCGAAATACCCTGAATAAAGATTACTTCCTATTACGTTTCCCTTGACTGCGATACTGCCAGTCGCGGTTAATGTTGCATTGAAAACACTGCCAGCCACATAAATGTTTCCAAGTGATTCAATGATCATGTTGTCCGTGACATCGCCATACACGATCACATCACCAGCAAACACAATATTTCCCGTCTGCATATCAACGTTTCCTGGTACGATAAATGCCGTGTTGATATCAAAGTATTTGATCCGATTTCCTGTAACTCTAGGTCGCCCTTCCTTTAGAGCAATGACGATGGAATCGGGTGTTATCTCCACATTATCCTTTCCTGCAATACGAATGTCCTTGACTGGTTCTGGGAGCAACACGTTTCCGAAAACATCATACCCCGCCTGGCCTTCGACAGGAGGGGTCTTTTTGGCGATAACATCTCCGCTCTTGACGGAAGGAATTTTCATATGATTTTTATAGTCGATATAACCCCTGACCTCAGTAAATATGTTCTCGATATTTTCAGAGAAATATAGATCAAGTTGTGCATCCCGACCTTGGACTGGGGCTTTACCCCTAGCAATGGTTACAGGTCGAAAAGAAGGTCGGAGGATCTCCGTTTGAATCGCCACAACATCAAGATTCATTTTTATCTTCATATTTTCAACAGCCGTAATAATATCTTGTAAACTCAAGGTTTCCAATATAATTGTAAGATCTTCCTCAGCAGTCAAAGTCACATTTAATGAAGGAGTCTTATCTGCTAATATCCACGCATATCTTTGTGTCCGATTAATAGTTAGATATGCTTCTATTTTGTCATCCGATACAGTTATCTCAAATAAAGGCTTTTCTTCAATCTCCCATTTGATCACGCTTTCAGATGTAACCTTCGTCTCTTTATCGATCTGTTTTCCATCCACCATTAACTTGACTGGTGGAGTCGCATTAATAGCCGGAAACTTACCACCATTGGTGGGGTTTCCAACCGTAATCTTGCCTTGTTCAACCTTAATAAACCCATCAGTGACCACAGCATTTGCGTCTACTCCTTGAGTAGTAGATGAGAATGATCCAGCCTCTTCACATACCTGAGAACTAGGAGCTTCGTCAAGTTTTTTCAACAAATTAATGATTTCTTGTTCACTGATATGTTCTGACATTGGAAACACCTCACTACAAGCCAGATAATATCTGAATTTTCGGATATTTAGTATGAGTCTTATGTGTGAGAGGTCCTTGAATCTATTTTCCTATCAACTATGGTTGGCTAAGGTTGTGGCAATAGATTCGAAAAACTCATTGACATCAAATGGTTTTGAAAGTACTTTTACATCCTTTTTCAGTCTAATAAATCGGGATTCGTTTCGTGGTATGCGTTTAGTGCCTCGAGTCCGTCTTTAGCTTGTAAGACAACCTCATGGCTTGCTTCGGTAACTAAGGCTGAGATCAAGAAACGAATAGAAGGGCTGTCGTCAGCGATCAGGATTCTTGCCATATTTGTCCCTCCCGAGTAAAAATAAAAAAACATCCATAGGAGTGATGTTTTAGATACATTCACCTCACTCTTGGCAACTTGGCGACCGTAGAATCAACTTCCTTAGGTCCATAGTTTTGCGTCCCTATTTTTCAATAGGTTTGCCCTTCGATATGAGAAATATGAAGTTCACGTCATCTTTCAACAATTATCCGCATAATAGACTAAATGCGACAATGCCTATAACAGTTAGTGTCATTTTGAGTCTTTAGAACTATTCGTAGTTCAATATTACTACAAAGTTATCCCAAAATAAACCCCATTTGTAGAGTATACTACGTGGAAATTGCTCCCATACTGAATAATAATAGAAAATTTAAGGGGGCGTGTTTATGACTTTAGAATTATCATTCGCCAAAGTTCTTAAGTCCTTGAGAGTTACCAAAAAGATGTCCCAAGAGGAACTTGCCTTCAGGAGTGACCTTGACCGGACATACATTTCAATGTTGGAAAGAAGTATTTATCAACCGACCCTTACAACGATATTTGCATTGTCGAAGGCTCTTAACACTACGCCTTCAGAGATGATCAAACTTGTTGAAAATGAATATGGCGAGGTTGATGATAAGGAATAACAATCCTCAGCGGAACGACATCTTTAACAGATGGTCGGAAGGATTTTGCTGTCGCCAACCCCTCTCTGGAATAACAGAGAGGACTGGCTATTGCTGTCGTAACCGATACTCAACTTGAATGTCAGAGTCCAACATCAATCGAAGAATCCAAAATAAAGATCGTATTGATAAGGAAAATCCAATATCAAAACGATCTTTTATCAAATTGCCTTATGGCAGACTATAGTAACTCTCTCAACAACTGAACCCCATCCTTTAGTCCAGCAAAGTATAACTGCTGTATTATGAGAGTATTGCGATAATTGATGATCTCTTCCATCTCAAGATATAACTCATACTGGGCTTGTGATAACTCACTTTTTAGTAAATTCTCAAGTTCTCGATGCCTGTTTTGTAATTGATCAATCTCCCGCTGCATACCCGCTTGCCTCACCAATTCATTAAACCTATGATCAAAAGCCGGTTTTAACCATTCTGGACCGAATTGTTGCATGAATACATCTCCTCCATCTAAATGTTTTGAATTAATCGAAGTTTGATGGTACATCGGGAAGGAGAGTATGACAAGCTTCCATCCTATGGTTTAAAGCCTCCATCATGTCACAAACCAAAAGCGGAATCTACGACCTGTCGAATCCAATATTCGATAAAGATCGTGATATGGTACAACAGGCATACGAGATACTCGGAATTTCCAGCAATGAATTGATTGAAGAGAAGAAAAAATTAAGCCGCCTTTGCTTTTTGGTCAAGCCCCCGTTTAGTGGACATTGGAAAAAGCCCCTAGGCTACGAGCTGGCGTCGAAACTCACTCGACGTCAGCTTGTTTAGTTTTCTTTGTGGTCGTTTGTTGTTGTAAAACTCAATATATTCTTCAATTCGCCTTTGTGTCTCGTCTAGAGTTCGGATATGATAGGGATAGAGCCCTTCTGTTTTGAGATGCGAGAAGAAGCTCTCCATAGAGGCTTTGTCATGACAATTGCCTCGTCTAGACATGCTGATTCGGGCGCCAACCTTCAGCAGCATGTCGTGGTAGGCGTGAGGCGTGTACTGGAATCCTTGATCGCTGTGAACGATCAATCCCGTCACGTCTTTCGTTTGATTCAAGGCCTTCTTAAAGGTTTGAAGTACAAGCTGATTATCATTACGTAGACTCATGTGATACGCTACGATTTCATTATTAAATAAGTCTTACCCATTTCTGGTTAGGGGCATCCGCCTTAAATTGACGTTGCAGCGTATTCTCAGCGACGCGGCTGCCTACATTCGAAGCATAGTTAAAACGGTGCTTACGTCGAATGTGTGAACGTAGCCCTAATTGTTGCATTAAACGAAGAACCTTTTTATGATTCATCCACACCTCCTCGTCTTGCAGTAGGAAGAGTTGAATTTGTCGATAGCCGTAGATACCACGATAGCGATTATATACGGCTTGGATTAAGGCTTTTGCATCGTGATCCCGATCAATCATCTTCAATTGACGTTTCAAATAAGCGTAGTATCCACTTCTGGAGACACCAAACAACTTGCACAAGCTGCTGATGTTGTACCCTTGTGAGGCTTTCCGAATGGATGCATACCTTTGTTCTTTACCTCCTGTTTCCAGATTTCCAAACACTTTTTTAGCATTTCATTCTCCCGTTGTAACTGCTTCGTATAGCGGTCCTGATCCACATATTCCTTTCGTCTCCCCCTTTGGTCGAGTAGACCAAACTCCCCCTGTTCGCGATATTTTCGCATCCAGCGTTTCATCCGATCCTTATCTTGAATCCCTAAGTGCTCATTAATCTGCCGATACGTCCATTTTGCCTCCAAATAAAGACGTATCGCCTCCAACTTCAGTTCCTCAGAGTATGATTTAAATCGTTGTCCTTTGATTGCCATAAAAAATGCACCCCCTAGAATTCATCGGAATAACCAGGGGTTTTTCCAATGTCTATTCTAAGGGGTGCACTTCATTAACGGTTTGGGTCTTTTTCATTTTTTACGTATCATGACAGGTGACGAGCATTATAGTACAATGCAAATATTGAATTTTTGCAAAGGGGAATTATCTTGATCAAGAAGGAACTCGCTTATATCCGCAAGCAATTCAAACTGGATCATGAAAGACTAAGTATTTACGACATTCTGAACGTCTATATTATGAAGGAAACGAACGAAATCTATCATTTTGAGCGTACACCGTTTGAGCTGTTGGAGAGAGAAAAGCAGGAATTGCATATGGGCAATTTCAAAAGACTGCTGTCCGGAGAATTGGATCAGAAGCTGTTCGAGCTAAAGTTCCAGGATCACCCGGAAACGGACAAGCCTTCGCAGGAGCTGCTGCATCAAGCTCTCGTGACCGGTGATGCCGACGAATGGCATGATTTGATGCTTCTGCTGGTAGAGAAAATGCTGGAGGATACGACGTATGAACGGGATACGGTAATCACCTTCGTCCGCGGGCAATACTACAAGCCCACCAAGGAGCGCAATGAGGAAGCCGAGGAAAGCGAAACTGATGAGATGTTTGCGAATCCGTTTATTTTGTGCAGCATCAATTCAACCGAACCGCAGCGAAAAACGCTTATGTTCGACTATGTCGAACGCGAGTTCAAGTACAACGTGATCGTTGATCCAATCATCAAGCTGCGCTCGCCGGAGCAAGGCTTCTTCTATCCCAGCATTACGGACGGCTTCTCTGATGTGAATCGGGTACTCTATTGCGCGGGCAAAGCGAATGATCCAAATCAGCATTTTATCGATCAGGTCCTAAACGCCGAGAAGACGGTAACCGCGCTGGAAGAGAGAGCGATCTTTGAGGACATCGTCAAGGAAATTGCCGGAGATCAGCTTGACGCCTCCACGATTGCGAGCGTATACGAAGAAATTCAGCAGGTGATTGAAACCCACGAGGAGGAAGAACCGCCGAAGCTGGATTATAGGGATGTGGAGCGCGTGCTGACAGCCAGCGGCGTGGAGAACGTTACGACGGAAAAGGTGGAGCTGGCGTACCAAACGGTTGTTGACGACAAAAACTATGAGATCAAAGCAAGCAGCGTCGTGCCGAAGTTTACTTCGAAATCGATCAAGATCGAAACGAAGGTAGCCACGATCTCGGTCAGCCCTCAAGATCTAAAGTACCTGAAGCAAGTCAATTATCACGGCAAACGCTGCATTCTGATTGAGGTTGATGAGGACGCGGTGATTGAAGGTTTTACGCTAAGCACGGAAGAACTGTAGAGGTGAAAATCAACAAGTTTTGAGGAGGTTGCTCATGATGAACAAAGAACTCAAGGTTTTAGCACCGGAACAAAGTGAAGAATTGCTCCAGGTTTTAAGCAAGCGTTTTGAGGCAAACATGAATCGCCATCCCGAGTTGGCATGGGCTCAGGTCCAAGCGAAGCTGGAGGCGCAGCCCGATAAACTGTGGTCGCTCCATGAAATGGAACGGACCGGCGGCGAGCCGGACGTTATTGGATACGATGAGCAAACCGATCAAATCTTATTCGTAGATTGTTCGGCGGAATCGCCCAAGGGCCGCAGAAGCGTCTGTTACGACCATGAAGCCCTGGAATCGAGAAAGCAGCATAAGCCGGAAGACAGCGCGATGAACATGGCGGCTGCTATGGGAATTGAGCTGTTAACGGAAGAGCAATACCGGGAACTGCAGAAGCTGGGGAAATTTGATTTGAAGACCTCCAGTTGGGTGCAAACCCCTGCTTCCATCCGTAAGCTTGGCGGCGCCCTCTTCTGCGACCGTCGTTACGACACAGTCTTTGTGTACCATAACGGGGCGGAATCCTATTATGGCGCCAGAGGGTTCCGCGGCATGCTAAAGGTTTAGAAATCAATGTTATCAATAAGCCCAAAAAGAGAGGTGCAGCTGCACCTCTCTTTCCTCGTATAACTCGTATAAAGAACCCGTTTATGACTGATTCACGGCAACCTTCTCCTGGACAGCCTGCAAAACGTCATCGTATGTGGTCTTTAACACGATGGCCATTTCGTTAAATGAAGTGTTCTGTATGCCCAATAACAGCTGGTTGTCTTGATTGCCGAGTTTCTTATGATTTTGCTCAGACCATTGTTTCCTGCGCATCAACGTATTGGCAACCTTCGCGATTCCCTCCCGGTCGCCTGTCTTGACAATCGCACTGTAATTGTGATGCCGTTCATGATTGTTATCGATCCATGGAATGCCCGGTGCCATAAAAGAGTCGATTAACGCCATCGCTTCCTCCGGCCCCATCAATTTCTGCAATTGCAAGGGCGCCCTATCGACCGGAATGCTGATTTTTAAGGTCTCATTGCTCAGCGGATGCAGTTCATAATAAGTCTTGGAAACACCGGCCAGCGATTTTACGCAAACCTCGTCGATGCGGCAAACGCCATGCACCGAATAACTGATCAAATCCCCCTTATCAAACATGGCCGTGATCCCGCCCCTCTATTTTGTCAACTAAGTTGACTATTGTTAATATACTCCTTTTCCGTTAATTTGTCAACTAAATTGACAACTTCCGGCCGTCTTTGTATAGTGTAGGAGAACTAGCAACAGGAACGGAAATGGAGGGATTCCATGCATCCCAAATTTGAATCTTTGAACCTGATCGATCTGATTAGCGAACGTCATGTCCAGCTTCGCTCCCTCTGTGAGCAGGTGTGGAACGAACGGAACGAGATATATATCTCCAACTCAGAATGGTTTATCATGGCAAGGATTTATCAGCAAAATCCAACGATTTCGCAGGTAACAAGACAGGTGGATATTTCGCGGCAGGCGACCCACAAATTCATTAAGAGCTTGGAAGCCAAAGGGTTGGTTGAGGTCATACCAGCCCAGCATAACAAGAAGGAAAAAAGCTTGAAATTAACGCCGTTGGGCGAAAGCTGTTATGAGAAGAACGCCACCATCAAGGCAGCGCTGGAGCAGATCGTCGCGAACGCTCTTGGAAACGAGCAGATTGAATGGTTAAAGAAGCTGCTAATAGCCGATTGGGGGAACTTAAACGAGCTATTCACAACATGAAGAAAGGAAGAGATTCCTTACTAGCAATTCCCTCCCTTCTTGTTATTATAGTTATTTTCGAAATAACTGGAATTCCTCCATAAACTTCTGGGCTGCAGTCGTAAGCGGCACGTTCCGCATATTCATAATGCCCACCTGGGACGGTGGCAGCTCTACGTCCAGTTTGATTTCAAACAGCGAGCCGTCCTCCAGTTCCTTCGACACGAACTCCCGGGCCACATAAGAAATTCCCAGTCCTTTGCGCGCCAATTCGATCAGCAGGTCGACGCTGCCAACCTCAATTTCAGGCTTCAGCTCGTAGCCATATTCATAGAACAGCTCGGTGATCGCCATGCGGGCGCGGCTGTTGCGCGAGAACAAGATCAGCGGGTGCTCCAGCAGCGTTTCCAGCGAAATCACTTTGTCCTTGAGATTGGCATAGGCACAGCCGGCCACAAAGCAGTCCTGCAGCTGAATGCCCTCCCGCACCTCGATATGCGGATCGACGATCGGCATCCGGGCTACGCCCAGGTCGATCTTCCCCTCCTTCAAGAAACCCATGATCTCCGGAGTTGTCCCGTGAAGCAGCTGAATCCCGACGTCCGGATACCGTCGATGAAAATCCTCCAAATACGGAAGCAAGTAATGCTTAAACAACGAGTCACTGCCGCCGATCCGCAGAACACCGGTCTCGAGGTTTTTGAGCTCGGCCATCTTTTTCTCCGCCAGGGAGATCAAGATCTGCGATTGCTCGATATACGAGTACAAGATCGCGCCCTCCTGCGTCAGCGACACTCCTTTGGAGTTACGGTAAAACAACGAAAGGCCAAAGCTTTCCTCCAGCTGCTTGATGGCATGGCTGACGCTGGGCTGCGTCAGGAACAACGCATTGGCTGCTTGGGTTAAGCTGCCGGTTTTCGCTGCCCAATAAAACACTTTATATAGTTCATAATTGTTTGTCATAAACCTGGTCTATAGCTCCTGTCAAATATATTAATTTCACCTATGGTGATATTCGTATTATATTGGAGTCATTCCAAATAATCCATAGCTTAGAGGTTGGGAATGGGCAACATCCCGGATCCCACAAACAGAGAACCTGTATTCCATTAATGGATAAGAGAAAAGCTATGCTGAGAGGAGAGAACCTAGATGGATGCCAATACGTTTGTATTGTTTGGGGCAACTGGGGATCTAGCGAAACGCAAAATTTACCCTGCCTTGTTTAATTTGTTTTTGGATGGAAAGCTGCCGGAAGTTTTTAGCGTAATCGGCTTGGGCCGCAGAGAATGGTCCGATGAAACCTTTAAGGCAAACATCGAACGATCTCTGCACAGCTTTTCACGACGGGAAGCCAGCGATGCAGAGGCTGTGAACAAATTTCTCAGCTTCTTCCGCTATCATGTCCTGAACGTCGACCGCAAGGAAGACTATCAAAGCCTGCTGAAGCTCGTTGAAGAACGCGAACAGGCCCTAGGGGCGGAGCCCAATCGGTTATTTTATCTGTCGGTTGGTCCAGAGCTGTTCGAGACGATTGCAAACCATATTCAAGACAGCGGACTAGGCGACACGAAAGGCTGGAAACGGCTTGTCATTGAAAAACCGTTTGGCCGCGATCTCCAATCCGCCCGCGATTTCAATGCACAGCTTAGCAAAGCTTTTACCGAAGAGGAAATTTTCCGCATCGACCACTACCTCGGCAAACCGATGGTACAGAAGCTTCATCTGCTGCAGCAAACGAATCCGGTGCTCCAGGCTTCCTGGAATAACCGTTACATCGCAAACGTGCAAATTACGGCCAGCGAAACCGTTGGCGTTGAGGAAAGAGCCGGGTATTACGACCATTCCGGTGCCTTGCGCGATATGTTCCAGAATCATATGCTGCAGCTGCTGATGATGCTTGCCGCCCATCTGCCGAAAGGCGACGATTCGGAGCAAGTGCGCTCGAAGAAGAAGCATGTGATGCAATCACTGGAGCCGCTGCTGCGTCAAGACGTCCCAACCCAAGTGGTCCGCGGTCAATATACAAGCGGGACCATTCAAGGGAAACCGGTTGTCGGTTATAAAGACGAAGCCGGGATCCCGCAGGATTCCCAAAACGATACCTTCATCGCAGCCAAACTGCAAATCGATGACGATTTCTGGCGCGGAATTCCGATTTACATCCGTACCGGCAAACGCATGAAGGAGAAAGCCACACGGATCGTCATTGAGTTCCGCGAGCCGGTGAAGCAAGTCTCCACAGCCAACAACGGCGGTAAACCGAATTTGCTCGTGTTCGAAATCAGCCCGAACGAGAGCATTTACCTGCGTCTGAATACGGAAGGCGAAGCTCAGCAACAGGATCTCACGAAGGTGCTGATCGGCTCCCATAAGAGCGGCAGTGAAGTGCCTGAAGCCTATGAGAACCTGATTTATGACGCACTTCGCGGCGACTCCTCCTTCTTTGCGCATTGGGATGAGGTCGAGTTGTCCTGGAAATGGGTGCAGCCAATCCTGGATGCTTACGCTGCGAATGAGGTGCCGTTATATCCATATCCGGCAGGCAGCTTCGGTCCGCAAGCGGCCTACGAGCTGCTGGCCAAAGACGGGTTCGAGTGGTGGTTCGACCGCGATAGCGAAGCGGCAACCTCCGCAGAGAGCACCGGTAACCCATCGTCTCAAGAGTCCTTGTCCATCAAATAAGGGGGAATACGGAACTTTTTGTCCCTGATCGTTCAAATCTAAAATTTATAAATTTGGAGGGATTACGATGAAATTTTTTGTTGACACGGCCAATCTGGAAGACATTAAAAAAGCCCATAAAATCGGCGTCTTATCCGGGGTGACAACCAATCCTTCCCTCGTCGCCAAAGAAGGCGTCAAGTTCGAGGACCGCATTGAGGAAATCTTGAAGGCCGTCCCCGACGTGGAGTCCGTTTCGGCGGAAGTCACGCCGGATGCAGTCACAGCCGAAGAGATGATTGCCCAAGCGGAAGAGCTGATCAAAATCAACAACCATGATCCACGAATCACGATTAAGCTGCCAATGACGCTGGCAGGTCTCGAAGCAACCAAATATTTGGCGCAAAAAGGTGTCAAGACCAACGTCACCTTGATCTTTACGGTCAACCAGGCTTTGCTGGCCGCTCGTGCAGGCGCTACTTATGTATCGCCGTTCCTCGGCCGCTTGGACGACATTTCCGAAGACGGCGTGCAGCTAGTATCGAAAGTTGCGGAGCTGTTCCGTGTGCATACCCTGGATACGCAAATCATCGCCGCTTCTGTCCGCCATCCGGATCACGTTACCCGCGTAGCTTTAGCCGGAGCGCATATCGCTACTATTCCGTTCGCGGTCATCGAACAACTGGCCAAACATCCGTTGACGGATCAAGGGCTGGAGAAGTTCGCGGCCGATTGGAAGAAATCCGTAAAATAAGAGCTTTACCTCATAGATTAGAGAGGATAGGTTTGGAGGTAGGTATATATGAAAAAACAACAAATCGGCGTGATTGGTCTCGCCGTCATGGGCAAGAACCTCGCGCTTAACATCGAAAGCAAAGGCTTCTCCGTTGCATTGTATAATCGTTCGCCTGAGAAAACCAAAGAACTGCTGGAGGAAGCGCCGGGCAAAAATTTCGTTGGCACCTACAGCATCGAGGAATTTGTGCAATCGCTGGAAACGCCGCGTAAAATTCTAATTATGGTGAAAGCCGGCAAGCCAACCGACGACACGATCAACCAACTGGTCCCTTACCTTGAGAAAGGGGACATCTTGATCGACGGCGGGAACGCCCACTTCCCGGACACCCAGCGCCGCAACAAGCTGCTGGAAGCCCAAGGCATCCGCTTTATCGGCGCCGGCGTATCCGGCGGCGAGGAAGGCGCGCTGAAAGGCCCGGCGATCATGCCTGGCGGCCAACGGGACGCCTACGAATTGGTTGAGCCAATCTTGACGGCGATTTCGGCCAAAGTGAACGGCGATCCCTGCTCCACCTACATCGGCCCGGACGGTGCCGGCCACTACGTGAAAATGGTTCACAACGGGATCGAGTACGGGGATATGCAGCTAATCGGCGAAGCGTACCATTTGTTGAAGGATGTGCTGGGGCTGAGCGTTGATGAACTGCACAAGATTTTTACGGAATGGAATAGCGGTGAGCTGGACAGCTACCTGATCGAAATCACGGCAGACATCTTTGGCAAGAAGGATCCAGCTACCGGCAAACCGATGGTGGACGTGATCCTGGACTCCGCCGGCCAGAAAGGTACTGGCAAATGGACGAGCCAAAGCGCCCTCGATCTTGGCGTACCGCTGTCGATCATCACCGAGTCGGTGTTTGCCCGCTTCATCTCCGCAATGAAGAGCGAACGCGTGGCCGCCAGCAAACGGTTGAACGGTCCGGCCACCCAGCCGTATGACGGCGATAAGGAAGCATTCATTGAAGCGGTCCGCAAGGCGCTGTACGCCAGCAAGATCGCATCGTACGCCCAAGGCTTCGCGCAAATGCGTCTCGCTTCCGAGGAATATGGCTGGGATCTGAATTATGGCGCCATCGCCATGATCTTCCGCGGCGGTTGCATCATTCGGGCTCGCTTCCTGCAAAATATTAAAGATGCGTACGATCGCGACCCGAATCTGAAAAACCTGCTGCTCGACGATTACTTCAAGAATGTCGTCGAGAACTACCAAGACGCTTGGAGACAAGTGGTTGCCACTGCTGTAACCCGCGGCATTCCGGTACCGGCCTTCTCCTCCGCTCTGGCTTACTACGACAGCTACCGTTCCGAGCGGTTGCCTGCTAACCTGCTGCAAGCCCAACGCGACTACTTCGGCGCCCATACGTTCGAACGCGTTGACCAAGAAGGCACCTTCCATTTCCAATGGCTTGATAAATAAAGAATGAACTGAAGCCGCGAGGAGAACCTCGCGGCTTGTTTTATGCGCTCATCGCCCTCTTCTTATGGGTGAGGAACAGCCCGGGGATAAAAATCAGAATGAGGACGAGGGTGGAAACCAGGAATCCGGCGTGATAGCCCTTTAAGCTATTTGCCACCGTGGGTTGCAGGCCTTGGACGACTGTTGCAACAACAGTGGCGATCACCGCTGAGCCAAAGCTGGCACCCAGGTTCTCGATGATATTGATCCCAACGCCGGCTTCCGAAAGCTGATGATCGTTTAGTCCCGTATAGGCGTCACTCGTTAACGGGAGATTAATGCCCCCGATGCTGGATCCCCGAATAAACAAGACAAGGGAAATCCATACCATGCTCGTTTGATCAGTGATAAAGATCAGCGGAACGGACCCGATCAGCGATAGAATCAGGCTCACTATCACCACGTATTTCGCGCCAATCCGATCGATCATTTTGCCGATCAACGGACGGGTAACGAGCATCCCTAGGCCTTGGGGAATTAACGCAAGCGCAGCTTCAATGGCCGTGAAATGCCGGAAATTTTGAAAGAACAACGGCAAGATGAGCATCGGTCCCATAATGGCCATATTCGCCAGAAACAGTCCAACACTGGAAGCCAGAAAACTCCGATGCACAAACAGGTTCAAAGGGAGTACGGTTTGATTGTTCGTGAAACGGTTGTACGCGAAATAGATAACGGCTAAAGCAAGGCCGATGCCCACCCATAACAAAGTCTCGGGATTGTTAAACGAGGCATGGTCCGCCGCCTTTGTAATGCCATAGATCAAAGCAGCGCTCATGAAGGACAAGCAGGCGATCCCAATGACATCTAGTTTGCTGTCTCGGTTGAACGGCTCGAAGTTGGGGATTTTTCTCATCATCAGCGGTGCGGAGATCAGAACAATCAACACATTAATGAAAAAAATCCATTGCCAGGACGCCCATTGAACGATGAAGCCTCCGATGACCGGTCCCAGGATGGGGCCAAAAATCATCGGTGTGCTGACGATCGCCATCACTCGCCCCAGATAATCCGGCCCTGCGGTTTTGACTAGAAGCGTGAACATCAGCGTGGTAATGATCCCGGCGCTAAATCCTTGCACCAAGCGAAAAAATATAAAGCTGAAGACATTCCAACTGAAGCCGACAAAGACGGAGATAATGCCAAAAGCAACAACGGCGCCGACAAAAATCTTCTTCCCGTTAAATTGGTTCATCAGCCAGCCGGAGACCGGTACCGCCATCGCAAGGGCAAGCACATAACCAGTGATGGACCATTGAATAATATCCAGCGTCGTCTGAAAATCTTTGGTGAGGATATCGATCGCGATATTCACCATCGTTGAATCAAGCATAGGAGCAATGGCTCCAAGGGCAATTGCCCAGGCAGCCATGAGGATTTCTCTAGGTAACTCTCTTCCTTTCTCTTTTACGTTCTGCATGGGATTCTCCTCTCGGATGTTATTATAGTCATTTTGTTTCTGTGTCAACAAAAACATAACGTATTATTGTTTCCTTGTCAACAATTATCGAAACAAAAAAAAGCAGTCGCTCCTAATCGAGTGGACTGCCTGGAATTTAACTATGTGTTGTGCCAAATCACTTCCTGCTGATGTCGTGCAGGGAGATCCCTTGTTTCTTCATTTCCTCATCTAAGTGTCGGCTATATCGTTCAATAAAGTGCAGCATCTGATCAAATTGCTCCTCCGTCACCTGCTCAAATACGGCTTGATCGCGCGCTTGCAGTTCCTCATGCAACTCTTCGTGGATATCAAAAATGTTCTGACCTTGCGCGGTCAGTTTAAAATAGATTTCTTTCTTGTTGTCCGGCTTCTGATAGCTTTCGATCAGACCTTTGTCCATCAGCTTCTTCGTTAATTTCGTAATGGCTCCTCGCGTCATATAGAGGGTCTCAGCAAGCCGAGTCACATTGGGCTCCGCCTGCTTCCCAATCGCCTCGATACAATGGACTTCGGAAGGCTTAACCCCTTTCAGTCGGTCTTCTATTTTCATTTTATTGAGCCAGACCAGTTTATTAAATAAATTCCTGAATTCCAGGAGTACCTGTTCCTGCTTATTCATCGCCTGTCCTCCCGCCCGTTAGTACATTACCTCTATTATATTGAATTCTAGCACGGTGTTCCAAGCAAGCGAGCGCCTTCGCACGCGTCAAGGAGGAACTAGGCTCGCTGATGTCGAAGTCTACTTAAGCATTCTAGAACTTGCGAGGTGACTCGGCTTGACGATTCTTCACAATGATTGGGCCCCCTTCCTGGAGCCCGAATTCAAGAAACCGTACTATTTGCAGCTGCGCCAGTTTCTGGCGAATGAATACCGTACCCGAACGATTTATCCCGATATGTATGATATATTTAACGCGCTCCATTATACGTCCTTCGCCGACACCAAAGTGGTGATTCTCGGCCAGGATCCATACCACGGCCCAGGACAAGCACATGGGCTCAGCTTCTCCGTCAAACCGGGGGTCAAAGCTCCGCCTTCCCTGCAGAACATGTTCAAGGAACTGCGGGACGATTTGGGCTGCCGTATCCCTAACAACGGCTATTTGGTCCCATGGGCAAAGCAAGGCGTGCTGCTGCTCAACACCGTCCTGACCGTGCGGGCCGATACCCCGAACTCCCATAAGGACATCGGGTGGGAGACATTCACTGACAAGGTGATCGAAACGCTCAACCAGAAGCGGGAGCCGGTCGTGTTCCTGCTGTGGGGCAGCCATGCCCAGAAAAAAGCGGCCCTGATCACAAACCGCGAGCATCATTTGATCAAGTCACCGCACCCCAGCCCTTTGTCGGCTCATCGGGGATTTCTGGGCAGTCGGCCGTTTTCGCGGGCCAATCAATTTTTGCGCTCGAAAGGTTTAGCTGAAATCGATTGGCAGATTCCGGATTTGTAAGGAACTCAAACGATGCTGCGCACCAAGCCTCCGTCGATCCGCAATGCAGCCCCATTGATTGCCGAAGACAGCGGCCCGTCCGCAGCGAGATTCCAGTAACCGACGCCCAAGCATCGCATACGGTATAGGAAGAAGCCTAAACGAAAGGGGAAGTTCTATTGTTTAACTCCCATTATTATCGACAATGCCCCGCAGAGCACTACCCCTACACGGTGCAGCCTGGGGATACGCTGAACATCATCGCGTTCCGGCTGGAATCAAGCGTCACGCGCATCTTAGCCGCGAACCCGGGCCTTGACCCGAACAACCTGCAAATCGGCCAGGTGATCTGCATCCCCTCCTGCCCGCCGAATCATGTGTCCCGCGTCATCGAACGCGGCGATACGCTGTATCAGATCGCGCAGGAATACGGCGTTACCGTCGCCAGCATCCTGGAAGCGAACCCGGGAGTGGATCCGAACTCGCTGCGGGTGGGACAACGGCTCTGCATCCCGCAGATTGGCGGAGCTCCCGATGTGACCGGCCTGCGAGAAACGATCACCGCGATGCAAAGCGACATCAATATGCTAAAAGCGGATAGCAGCGTCCAGCAAAAGCATGAGAGCAACTATGGCAACTCCACGCAGACGACCCATGTTCTGAGCGTAACCCCCCGCGAGATCCGGTTTGAGATTGTGCCGGTAACGTTTGCCGGCGCGTACCGCGGTCATTTTACCGCCAGCCGCCGTTACCCTTACTACGTCGATGCCTCCATGGGCGGGAGACGCACGATCAACGTCAAGGATAACTTTGGGGTTTGGCATTCCTTCAATTACAGGGAGCAAACGCCGCGATCCTGATCGATGCCCGCACGAATGGGGACAAAAAAAGGCGGAGCCCAGATCTACATCCAGGTTCCGCCGCTATCTCCATTTGACTCGTCTTACCCTTCCCGATTTAACGTCCGCTTCAGGAACTCTCTCGTCCGCTCCTGCTTCGGTGCATTAAAGATCTGCTCTGGCGTTCCCTCTTCGGCGATGACCCCCTGGTCCATAAACACGACCCGATCGGACACCTCCCGAGCGAACTCCATCTCGTGGGTAACGACGATCATCGTTAGTCCAGAGTAGGCCAGCTCCTTCATAACCTTCAGCACCTCGCCCACCATCTCGGGATCCAGCGCCGAGGTCGGCTCGTCGAACAGCAGTACGTCCGGGTCCATCGACAAGGCGCGGGCGATGGCTACCCGCTGCTTTTGTCCGCCGGAGAGCTGTTTCGGTTTGGCATGAATGTATTGCTCCATCCCGACATCCCGCAAATATTTCATCGCGATTTCAGTCGCTTCTTCCTTGGAGCGCTTCAGCACCTTGACTTGTCCCACGACGCAGTTGCTCAGCGCGTCATGATTGTTGAACAGGTTAAACTGCTGAAACACCATCCCCAAATGCCGGCGGTACAACGAGGCCTTCTGCAGATCCTCCAAAATATTGTTGCCATTGTAGATAATCTCCCCGCCGCTCGGCTTCTCCAACAGATTGATGCAGCGGAGCAGCGTGGATTTGCCGGAACCGGAGGAGCCGATGATGCTGACGACTTCTCCTTTGCTGACCGACAGATTGATATCCTTAAGCACCTCGTGGGTACCAAAAAATTTGCTCAAATGCCGAATTTCGATTACCTTGTCCATCCTCACTCCTGCTTTCTGCTAGCGCTGCAGCGTATAGCTTTCGGGGCCGTCCAGCCTTTTTTCGATACGCTGTAAAATTTTCGTTACGGTTAACGTCATGATCAAATACAACACGCTGGCCACAAAGAACGATTCAAAGTACCGGAAGTTGTTCCCGGCAATCGACTTGGTCATAAAGTACAGTTCCGACACGGAAATGACGTTCAGCACCGAGGTATCCTTGATGTTAATAATAAATTGATTGCCCGTCGCCGGCAAAATATGGCGAATGACCTGCGGCAGCACCACGTTGCGCATCGTCTGCCAATGGGTCATCCCAATCGCATGGGCGGCTTCAAATTGCCCTTTGTCCACCGAATAGATGCCCCCGCGCACGATCTCGGCCATATAAGCTCCCGTATTAATGGAAACGATGAAGATCGCCGCAAACGTCCGGTCCATATCGTAATTGAACAGCAGGGACGATCCGTAAAAAATCGCCATCGCCTGAACGATCATCGGCGTTCCCCGGAAGCATTCAATGTAAATGGTCAGCAGGCCGTTAACGATCTTCAGCAGCCAGTGTTTGAGCCCGCGTTCCGGCACCGGAATGGTTCGGATCACGCCGGCCAGCAGACCAATCGCCGCACCGATCATCGTGCCGATGAGCGAGATATATAACGTTACCCCGGCTCCACGCAAAAACATGGGCCAGTTATCGGTAATAATTTGGATGATCCACTCGTAAGTCATTTGATTTCCTCCCGCACCGCATAAAACCGACTGCAATCCCATTGCAGCCGGCTTATGTCCCGTGCTTTATTTAGTTCGCTGCAGGTTGGTTCTTAATCGCATCGTTCATAATCGCGGACCGTTCATCTTCGGAAATGCCCGCGAGAATTTCGTTGATTTTCGCCGTCAAGTCGCTGCCCTTCTCGAGCCCAACCGCGATGGCGGTGTCATCATCCGAGGTGGTGAAGCCGTCCTGGAATTCCACGTAAGCGAAATTCTCATTCGCGGTTGCGGCGCTGACGCCTTCCGGAAGCTCGGATACATAACCGTCAATCGTTCCGGATTCCAAGGCCACGCGCATTGCCGGGAAGTTATCCATCGCCGGTTGCTTGTTCACCCCGTTGATTTGGTCGATCACGGAATAGTGGAACGTATTCAGTTGGGCCGTAATTTTCGCGCCGCTGAAATCTTGGATCGAGGTAGCTCCTTCATAAGGGCCTCCCTTTTTCACCACCATAATCAGGTTTGATTTATAGTAGTTATCCGAGAAATCAATCGTCTTCTTACGCTCTTCGGTCGGGGACATCCCGGCAATAATGGCATCGATCTTACCGGAGGTCAACGCCGGAACCAGACCGTCCCATTCCGTCTTGACGATCACCAGCTTCTTGCCGAGGCCGTCGGCAATCTTCTTGGCGATTTCCACATCGTAGCCGCCCGCGTATTCGGAGCTGCCGTCAATCGGAACCGCGCCGTTGGAATCATCGTTTTGCGTCCAGTTAAACGGAGCGTACCCCGCTTCGAGCCCTACTTTAAACGTATTATCGTCTTTGCCGCCGGAGGAAGAGCCGCACCCTGCAAGGATCAGCACCGCCGACAATAACATGAGGATGGATAACGACCAGGTTTTTCTCATTTTTCTTCACTCTCCATACAAAATAATGAATCGATAAAAACAGAAACAAAAAAACGACTTCGGATACACACCGAGGCCGTTTGATGGGTTCATTTCCGTCCTGACACCCACTTTCCCCTCGACGAGATAGCGCAACTTGATAGATCGGGTCATCTACCAAGACAGTCCTGCAGCTATTAACTGCAGGCCCAGCAGCATACAGCGAGCCTGTATACCGCTTCGGCGACATTTCCTTCTCCCCGGGCTCATCGCCTGCTCAAGCTCCACCGAAGACTGTTAAATATCGCGCCTCTACCCCACCATTGCTAGAAAGTGAGGTCTAATTCAATTTGATTGTAGGATACAATATGAATGCTATTTCTGTCAAACTAACATAAGGTGGGAATCATAGGGAAGGAAGACATCTCCAGCAGATTCGATTCAGGACCCGAAAGACTAGACATCGATTCACCAGATGGGGATACAGCAGCAGCGGAACGTTTTATTTCCAGAAGAAAAGGGAATAACCAATAGGGTACACCTATGCTAAGGGGGATCTCTCATGAAGTTGACGCCGGAGCAGCGCATTCAGCTGCATGAGTTCAACAACCTGACCAAAACGTTAAGCTTTAATATGTACGATGTCTGTTACACCCGGACCAAACAGGAACGCGAAGCCTATATCGCCTATATCGACGACCAGTACAATTCCGACCGCCTGACGAAAATTCTCAGCACCGTCTCCGAAATTATTGGCGCTCATATTTTGAATATCGCGAACCAGGATTACGTTCCGCAGGGGGCCAGTGTAACGATGCTGATTTCTGAAGGCCCCGTGGTGGAGGTGCCCACCGAGTCGTTTGACGAATCGCCCGGACCGCTGCCGGAATCTGTGGTGATACAGCTCGACAAAAGCCACATCACCGTCCACACGTATCCTGAATACGATCCGAAAGAGAGCATCAGCACGTTCCGCGCCGACATCGACGTTTCGACCTGCGGGGAGATCTCGCCGCTGAAGGCGCTAAACTACCTGATCCATTCCTTCGAGGCGGACATCATGACCATCGATTACCGCGTGCGCGGTTTTACCCGCGACATTAACGGCCACAAGCTGTTCATCGACCACGATATCAGCTCGATCCAGAACTATATTCCCGATGAAGTAATCGAGAAGTATCAGATGATTGATGTTAATGTGTACCCGGAGCATATTTTTCACACGAAATGCAAGTTGAAGCAATTTGATTTAAACAACTATCTGTTTGGGTACACGAAGGACGATCTGTCTCCCGCAGAGCAAAAGCAGATTACCGAGATGCTGGTCACCGAAATGGATGAAATCTTCTATGGTAAAAACATTCGTTAGAAAAAGAAAGCAGCCCTTGCCTAATGTGGCTTTGGGCTGCTTTGCTTATGGAGCACATATCGTATCCAGTGAAGTTACTCGTTTAACGCAGCTTTCAAAGCTTCAAGATTTTGACGCATCAGCGACAGATAGTCCCGGCCAGCTGCTTCGTCTTCGGCCGTCAGTCCTTCGATCGGGTTCAGGACCGCTGTCTTCGCTCCAATTTCCCGGGCAATCGTCTCGGCTACTTTGGAAGAAACCAACGTCTCGAAGAAAATCGTCTTCACCTGATGCTCCTTGGCGAACTTCACGATCTCCGTCATCTGCGCCGCTGACGGCTCCTGGTCAGGGGATAACCCGGCGATCGGCACTTGAGTCAGCCCGTACTCCTGAGCCAAATAACCAAATGCCGCATGTTGTGTGATAAAATCCTTGCGTTTCGCATTAGCGAACGCGTTGGCGAAATCTTGATCCAATTGCTCTAGCTGGGCAACGTATGCGTCGGCGTTTTGCTTATAGTTCGCGGCGTTCTCCGGGTCAGCCTTCGCCAAGGCGGCTTCAATGTTGCGAACCTCTTGGACTGCCAGCGCCGGTGACAACCAAACATGCGGGTCCAGCCCGCCGTGATCGTGGCCATGATCATGATCGGAGTCGTGAGCGGCTTCTCCAGCTTCGGCTTCATGATCTGCGTCGTGATCCGCAGCGTGATCTGCGTCATGCTCATCCCCGTCGGCATGCTCTTCTTCGGCTGCATGCTCCTCGTCATGCCCATGCTCCTCTTCTTCTCCGCCTTCCATCAGCGTAATCCCTTCACTGGCCTCAATGATCTCCGGCTTGCCGCCGGATGCAGAGGCCTCCACCTGCTCCAGCCAGCTTTCCATTCCGGCACCGTTTACGATAAGCAGATCGGATTCCGTCAGCTTCCGAATATCCTGAGGACTAGGCTCCCAATCGTGGGGTTCCACACCGCCGGGAACGAGCAGCTCAACCGTCGCCAGATCGCCAGCCACCTGCTTCGTAAATTCGTAGATCGGGTAAAAGCTCGTTTGAATCCGCAACGGCTGTTTCGCATTCACCGCTTCGTTATTGCCTGCTGTCTTCTCTGCGGCATTCGCCGAATTGGCAGCATTCCCTGCGGGCTGTCCACCCCCGCCGCAACCGGCGATCACCAGCATCAAGCTCAGGGCCGCCGCAGTGGCGAACCTTTTCACATATTGTAAATTCATTCTCATCTCTCCCTTTGATTCCACACTAAATTCTTCCGCCTTCTTCCGACGGCAAGGTTATAGACTCCCCTTGGCTTCTCGCCGCCTGCCTCACGCTGCGCCCGTTCCTCCGAGCTAGGGATCCCCGTACCTTCTGCCCCGCGATGCCGGCTAATAAAAACAGCAGCAAAATCAACGCAATCGTCCCGCCGGGCGGCATATCCAAGTAATACGAAGCGGTTAGCCCGCTGAAGATCCCCGTTAGGCCGGAGGCAACTGCGATGACAATCGCTGCCGCAAACCCGCGGGCCAACCGCAGCGCCAGCGAGGCTGGCAACACGATCAGCGAGGACACCAACAGCACGCCAACAATTGGGATCGCCGCCGCCACCGCCATGCCGGTAAACACCGCGAAGGAGAACGACAGCCACTTCACCGGGATCCCGCTGATTCGAGCGGTTTCTTCGTCAAAAGTCAGGCTGTACAGCGGTCTTCGCAGCACGATGAAATACGCGGCGCCTAGCAAAGCGACGCCAGCCATCAACACCAGTTGTGTGTCGCTCACCGCGACGATCGAGCCAAACAGGTACGCGCTGAAGCTTTGGCTCAGGTTGCTTCGTAAGCTCATCAGCACGACGGCGAGTGCCAGCCCCGAAGTCATGACGATCGCAACCGGCATCTCGCTATACGCTCGGTAGCTCCGACGCAACTGCTCGATGAGCAGCCCGCCGAGGATGGCAGCGACAAAGCCGGCCAAGGCCGGGTTCCAGCCCAGCACAGCCCCGAGGGCTACACCAGCCAGCGAAACGTGGGACAACGTATCGGCCATCAGCGCCTGGCGCCGCAGCATCAGGAAGACGCCGATGACCGGGGCGATGCTGCCGATCAAAGCGCCGGCCCAAAACGCACGCTGCATGAACGCGTAGTCAAGCATTGCCATTCCTCGCTTTCCTGTTGCTCCAGGGATATGATGCGGTCCAGATACGCCTCCGCTTCCTCCGGGCCGTGGGTCACCATGATCACCGTCAATCCGTGTTGGTCCGTCATGTGCCGCAGCAGCTGATAAAATCCTTGGCGGCTTTGCCGGTCCATGCCCGTCGTGGGTTCATCCAGAACCAGCACCCGAGGCTGCCCGGCCAAGGCTCGAGCAATGCAAATCCGCTGCTTCTGTCCGCCTGACAGCTCGCCGATTTTCCGGTATCGTTGCTCCCACATCCCCACTTGCTTCAAGCTGCGTTCGACGATCTGCTGCTCCTCTGCACCAAACCGGCGAAACAAACCGAGCCGGGGATAACACCCCGACTTCACCAGCTCCAGCACCCGGCTAGGGAACCCGCTGTTAAACGCGGCGACTTGCTGCGGGACGTAACCTACGTTCAGCCGGCCCTCCACCAACGCTTCCTCGTTGATTTTCACGCTCCCGCTCCACGGCTTCAGCAGACCGAGCAACAGCTTGAGCAGCGTCGTCTTGGCCGCACCGTTAGGTCCGGTAATGCCAACGAACTCGCCGGCATGGATTTCGAGGGACACCCCGTCAATGACCGGTTTGTCGCCATACCCAAACACGACGTTTTCCATCGAGGATAAAATCATGTTACCCCTTCTTCTCTAAAGCGTAATTTTTACGATTAACAAAGACGACAAATCGCCCTCCAACGGTACCAACTCTCCCAAGCTCAATTAGCGCGTCTCCCGATGAATCGTGTATTTACGCAGCCGAGGCGAGTATTTCCGCAGTTCCAGACGTTCGGGATGGGTCTTTTTATTTTTGGTTGTCGTATAGTTTCGATCCCCGCACTCCGTACAAGCTAATGTGATGACCACTCGCATGTCTATTCCTCCTCAAGAATTAGTCTTTAGTTGGCGCCCGCCAGCTCTTCCGCCGAAATCCACGGCAGCGGATTGGGGAAGTTCGCCCAATTCATCTGCATCTCTTCGTCGCTTAACAAGCAAGCATTAAGCTCCCGTTCAATCCCGGCGCGATCCATTCCAATGCCGATAAACACCAGTTCATTGATCCGGTCGCCCGTCACATCGTCCCATTTACGCCGCAGCTCCGGCTCTTCGTTAAACAGCTCCTCCCGCTCACGATCAGACAGTGAGGCTAGCCAATAACCAGCCGCACCAAATTGAATCGACGGCCCGGCCTGACTCAAATTCGCCGCCATATCGGACTCCGTTGCGATCCAAACGAGCCCTTTCGCCCGCACCACTTCCTCTGGCCACTGGCTCATAAACTGCGCCAATCGCTCTGGATGAAACGGCCGTCTCCGCCGGTACACAAACGAACCGATACCGTATTCCTCCGTTTCCGGCGTATGGTTTTCCAACTCCAGTTCCCGGATCCATCCGGCCGATTGGCTGGCTTTCTCGAAATCGAACAAGCCTGTGTTCAAAATTTCCTGCGGATCCACGCAGCCCATCGTGGAGCGGATAAACTTGGCGGTTGGCTGCAGTTTACGCAGGACACCCTCCAGTTCCTTCAACTCCTCCTCGTCTACCAGGTCGCATTTATTCAAAATTAAAATGCTGCAGGTCTCGATTTGATCGATCAACAAATCAACCACATCGCGATTGTCGCCTTCTCCTGCTTGCTGCCCTCGTTCCAGAAGTGTCTCTCCGGAGGAGAAATCATGCCAGAACCGGTAGGCGTCCACTACGGTAACCAGGCAGTCCAGCTTGGCGATCCCCGTCAAATCAATCCCTGTCTCGGCATCCGCATAAGTAAACGTTTGGGCGATCGGTACCGGTTCACTGATCCCTGTTGACTCGATTAATATGTAATCGAACCGCCCCTCCGCTGCCAGCTTCTGCACCTCTCTGAGCAAATCCTCGCGCAGCGTACAGCAAATGCAGCCGTTCGACAACTCCACCAGCTTCTCTTCCGTGCGTGACAAACTCCCGCCGGCGCTGATCAGCTCCGCATCGACGTTAATCTCGCTCATATCATTGACGATCACCGCCACCTTCAGCCCCTGGCGATTGCTCAAGACGTGGTTCAGCAGCGTTGTTTTGCCCGAACCCAAATATCCGCACAGCACCGTAACGGGAATCGGGCGCGCAATATGTTCATTCATTTCGTTTCATCCCCTTTCGTATGCAAGACCAGATGCCCGCTCTGGCTTATTCGTAATTATTACGATTAACAATCAATACTATATCTTCCTTCCCTGGGCTTTGTCAACTATCGATACGAATCTGCGAACGAATCTATCAACTTCGTTCTGAAACGCCTTGGAAAATAATAGTATAATACTGCACTAGATCCTGATTTTGTCTAAAAGGAGTACGCCATGAATAAACAAGCCATCACCCGAATGCTGCCGATTCTTGTGCCGGCCGCTTTCGCGCTCGCCTGCCTGACGGTCCTATACCCGTCGCTGATTCGACAGGTCCCGCTTGACGAGCTGCAAACGTTCAAAACCAGCTTTCTCAGCATCTTGCTGGAAGCGCTGCCTTTCGTGCTGATCGGAGCGCGTTTGGGCTCGTGGTCACCTCCGACCAGCCGCTTGTTGAGCTGACTAAAGACAGCTGGCTTGAGGTGGAAGGAACCATTGAGCCGCAAACGCGGGAGGGCAAGGCGATCCTTACCGTTAACGCGGAGCGCATCCGAGAAATTCCAAGATCACAAACGACCCTACGTCTATCCTAGCGAGGATTCGGTGAAAACATGGGAGGATCTGTCGGGGATGGAAAACTAGCGGATATAGGCGTCTACGCCGTTATCATCCGGGCCTGGAGCGCCGCTGCGGACGATCTCCACATACACACGGTTGGGCACACAGATGATCGTCTCGCCGGGCCGGGAGATGAAGCCCATCTGCATGGAGATTTTTTTCGGGCAGTCGGCGTACATCATTTGGATCCCCCCGTCAAAGACCTTTAGCGTATTGTTCCCGTATTTCGAGTGGATTTCGATGGTCTCCTCCCCGACGTCCAAGGGGACGCTGCGGTAGGATTCGCCGTCCACCTGGATTTCGGCGCGAAGCGTTGCCGGGTCTACCGTCTCCCGGCTTTCCAGCACCTGGCGCAGGAAGAGCCACGTCGAACCCAACAAGACCAGAACAACGATCAGCAGGACGTCGCCCCGTTTCATTTTTAGCATATCGATCCATCCTATTCTTGGGTATTAAACGTAATCATTACGAATAAACATATCTTAGAAACTAGCGTCTTCTTTGTCAATGATCCACTTATCTCATGTTGATTGGCGATCTCCTTCCCGAGCGCATGATCGCGGAGGAATGGGCGTTGGCCATCCACCGGCAGATCTTGTAAGCTGGCTTGCCGGCTGGCGCTAGACATGAAAAAGCCGTTCTGGCGCATCGGCAAACGACGCGAGGAACGGCCCTCTTGGGTTGGTTGTTTTATTTTTGATTTTGGCTGACGACGAGGTCCACGAGAATATCCAGCTGCTTCTCCAGATTCAGTCCGTCCACCATCCAGAACTCTTTGTAGTTCAGCAAGTACACGTGGTTATTTTTCACGGCAGGGATGTTTTTCCACACCGGTCCATTCATGACTTCCTCTGCGCGTTCCTTCCCGCCGTCCGGTTCATACACCGTCACGAACATATGGTCCGCAGCATATTCCGGAACGACCTCCAAAGAAATATCCGCGCCTGTGGTCGGGAATACCTCTTTCTCGATCTTCTCCTGCGGCTTCAAGCCAAACATTTCGTACAGGTTATAGCCGGCATCCCGGGTTTTTGGCCATACCCAGAAGTTCTTCGCCCAGATCGAATACGTGCCCACGGTTTCGTCGGGTCCGATCACCTCGCTGAGCTTGGCTTTGGCCTCCTCGGCTTTTTGCTTATACCGGGTAATAAATTCCTCCGCCTGTTGCTCACGGCCCAGCATTTCACCCACCGTCTTCACTTCCTCCAGCGGGTCAATTCCCTCCCAGCCTGTGGTGGCCAGGGTGACAACCGGACCAATTTTCTTTAATTGCTCAACGATATCGGCCGGTGTATAGGTCGGGACAATAATCAGGTCCGGCTGAAGCTCCAGCACTTTCTCTACTGAGATATCACCGACGCTTTCCACGCCTTCCAGTTCCTTATTCAGCAGAACCGAGTTTTCCAGAGCAAGCGAGCCCGCCCCAACCGGCTTCACGCCGAGAGCCAGCAGATCACCCAGATGCGTAATGGATACAATCCGCTGCGGATTGGTTGGAATCTCAACCTCTTGCCCGGTATAGTCCTTGTAAACCTTCGTTGCCGCTTGTCCTTCGGCGGAATCGTTGGTTCCGTTGCCGGATTGCGCGCTTCCCGCTGCATTATGGTTCGACGCCGCCGCATCGTTTGCCGTATTGCCGCCGTTTTGGCCGCAAGCCGCAAGCACAACTGTCAGCAACAGAACCGTTGCCACCGCAAGAAATCGATGTTTGAACACCTTCATTTGTATTGCTCCCCCATTTTCTACTGATAATGATTATCATTATACACAGGCTAGGACAATTAATCAATCGTCAGCCCAAAATAAAGGACCTTCCCTTTGCCATCATCAGGATAGCTTGGGAAGGTCCCTCCATTATCGTTTTGATTGCACCGCTTATTCTCTAACGATAGTGATCCAACCGTCAGCGTCGAAGTCTACGGATGCGCTAAGCGCCTCTGCCAGGAATCGGAGCGGCACGTAAGTCAACCCGTCCTTATGGACAAAGGCTGGCTGGCTCAGCGTTACCACCTTGCCATCCACCGCCGCTTTCTTCGAGCCGACCTTGAGAACGATCTCCTTGCCGGTCAGGTCATCGATCACGACAATCTGGCCAGACCCCGGCGTCCACTTCACTTCGGCGTCTAACTGCTCAGCCAAGTAACGCAACTGTACAAAGGAGATGCCGTTCTTCGTGATCAATCCATAGTAGTCGCTTTGGGTATCGAGCACAAGCTGTCTATGGGTCAAATTAAGGTCTTCTTTGAGCAATTTGTACAGCGGAGCGGAACCCTGGAAATTGCGCAAAATTTGCCCTGGGGTCAACTCCGTTTCCGTCACGTCGATAACACCGACACTCGTATCCACTTGATCCGCGGTTACTGTCCCGCCGATGTTCCACATTTCGCTGTCGCTGCGCACCTTAATCGCAGAGATCGGAAGCTCCTCGGAAGCTGGAAGCGCAATGTTCAAATCCATCGACTGCTTGCGGATGTTCAGCTTGCCGTCAAAATACAGGTCCAGCTTCAACACCGTATCCTTGCCGAATACCGTCGCCAGCTCCGGCGTATTCTCGAACAATTCGTCTACCGTTTCGTCGTAAGAGGCCAGCAGCTCTTCAATACCTTGCTGAAGCTTTTACAGTTCATCCACGGCTTCCTTCTTCGCTTCCTGCGCCTGCTCCGGCGTGATTTCGGCATCCTCTTCGTCCCCCGGCAGGTTCAGGAACGGCATCAGCAGAACGTAATAATCCCCAATCAGGTCTCTGAGCCCTTGCTCATCCTTCACCGCGCTGGCGAGGAACGGCTTAATCAGCCCAAACAGCTCGTCGCCGCGCACTTCCGCATGCAGGTTCGTCAAGCTCAACGTCTCCCCGTTTACCTGCGAGGAAGTTTGCTTCACGGTCAATACCGAAGGGTTCGGGAAATGCTTCAGCACGAATTCCGCCAGTTTGACGGTCAGCTCCTGCGCCCCGGCTTCCAATTCGCTCGTGTCAGGCAGCGTCACGCCCTCAATGGACTGAGGTATGTACAACGGCTGCTTCGCGCCTTCAACCTGCAGCGCAATCCCCTTGTCGTCCATGAAGAAGAGGAACGGAATCTTCTCTCCCTTCAAGCCGACGGAGCCTTTCATCGAAATATGTTTGGTATCCTGCACCTTTGCACTATCGATATTCAGAGAGAAAGAATTAATAAGATCAATTGCTTTTTGGTCCTCCGCAGTCAGCTTGGCCGATTCAGCCGGAACAACTTCGACGGTAACCGTCTGTTTCGACTCACTGCTCGTCGTCTTTGCGCTGTTGGCCAGCGCTTTGGCCACGTCAAACCCGCCGACCGCCTGGCATCCCGTGAGCGCTACCAGCAGGTAAGGAAAGATATTTGCTGGAAGGAAATCAGTTATGGCATGAAGATGAGAACGGAAGGTATGTCGACCGAGCACAGGAAATGGGCATTCAGCAATCGGGATGGGCCTGGGGAGCTCGCTTCTTCGATGCGGATAACAGCGGAAATATGAGCTTGATGGTGACGAACGGTTTTATATCGGCAGATGAGGAGGAGGAGTACTGGTTCGACATGGGGACGCTTGCGACTACGCCAGGTTATATCGTCGAGGATGCGGCCAGTTGGCCTGCATTTCATAACAAAAGCATGTCGGGCTATGAATCCAAGCCCTTATTCTTGAATGATGGCAACGTGTTCACCGACGTGTCCAAGGATGTTGGCATTACCTTTACGGATGACAGCCGGGGCGTGGCAGCTGTCGATCTGTTCAACCGCGGTGTCAACGATCTTGTGTTCGCGAATCAGGGTGCTAAAACGAAGGTATACAAGAGTGAGGTCAGCAATGGGCATCATTGGATCAAGCTGGATCTGATCGGTACCTTTCCGAGCAATCGTGACGCAGTTCAGGAGTCCGTTGATTGAATAAAAGAAGCGGAAGGTTCGATAGGCTTAGCGGGGCGCATTTATGGCGCTCCTATTTTTTCGAAATAAAAGGATTTTATATTTTTTCACATAATTATATTAAGATATCAGAATCTGGGAGGTATTTCGATGGAAAGAAGACATGAGGTATTGTTTGAGCAGCTGCATACATACCGCAGAGAGCTGATGAAGGTGGTTGAAGACGTGTCGGAAGACGAGGCTGACATTGTACCGGATGGTTTCAACAACAATATCAGATGGAATCTGGGGCATGTGGTTCTGGATCAGTATTTATGGATACGCGTGCTTACGAAAGAGGATATGCCGGTCCCGATGAGCTTTAATCAATGGTTCGGTTACGGAACGAACCCATCGCATTTTACGGACGAAACCCCGTCATTGTCAGAATTGATATCACTGCTTCAGGAGCAGCCTCGCTTCATAGAGCAGCAGTACCGGGATCGGCTGGAGGAGGAGTATCCGCCAACGGATATGGGGATGCATACCCTTGAGCAGGTACTTGTGAGAACGATCTTCCATGAAGGACTTCATATGGGCGCCATTCAGGCCATCAAAAGACAGGCTGCAAACCGCTATCGGTGAGTTTCGCTCGTTTGTGAACCAAATTAGCTCAATTTCATTAAAAATAGTACACCCGACCCTCCCTTCCGTGTCAACTCATTTAAAAATGTTACCGAAGGATAGTGGTTCACTCACGTAATTTTGTTACCCAGTGGAGGCAGACGTTACGGGTTGGCAACCCAGCACCTTCACGGCATTATCAAGGATTACAGATTTTTCATTTCGCGATTTCGCTCTCTTGTATTGATCAGCCAAGGTACGGATCACTTCACGTCGTGTTTTCATGCTCAATTTCAACACACATCCCTTCGGTAACATTTCGATGTGAGTGAACCGATGCCTCCTTAGTAACATTTTAACTGAGTGATCGCGCCTTCACTTCCCCTCTGCGCAAAATATGTTATAATGGGGTTTGTGCCTGGAGGCCCGCTCCCCAGTGCATAACGAAATTGAAGAAGAAATCCGTGCTTATTCCTACGGGAATACACGGGAGAGGTTCGAGAACTCCCTCTATAAAAAACTATAAATGCCCTGCCTTGATTCGGCGGGTTCTTCGCGCTCGCATGCCCGTTTGCTGAACGGCAACGGAGTCGCAGCGCCAAGGACACCCTGCCGGTCGAAATGGGCTTGTTTTTTTGTGACCAGTTCAAGAACTCTCTTTCTTCTATCACAATGGGCCGGGAACGAAGGATTCCTGCTTCACTATTAAAGAAGACGGAGGGTTTTTTTATGCTTAAAAAGGAAAAAGCGGTTGTTGTGTTCAGCGGCGGTCAAGACAGCACAACCTGTCTGTTCTGGGCGATCCAGCAATTCGGCGAGGTTGAGGCCGTGACGTTTGATTATGGCCAACGCCATAAGCTGGAGATCGAATGCGCGAAATCGATTACCGCCGAGCTTGGCATCAAGCATACCGTGTTAGACATGAGCCTGCTTGGCCAATTAACGGCCAACGCTTTGACGCGCAGCGACATTGCGATCGAGCATCAGGAGGGGGAGCTGCCAAGCACGTTTGTGGACGGCCGCAACCATCTCTTCCTCAGCTTTGCTGCCGTACTCGCCAAAGGCGTAGGTGCCAAGCATATCGTTACCGGCGTCTGCGAGACCGACTTCAGCGGTTATCCCGACTGCCGCGACGTGTTTGTGAAATCGCTGAACGTGACTTTGAATTTGGCGATGGATTACGAGTTTGTGATCCATACGCCGCTCATGTGGATCGACAAAGCGGAGACCTGGAAGCTAGCCGATGAGCTTGGAGCCTTTGATTTCGTGCGCGAACGGACGCTCACCTGCTACAACGGTATCATCGGCGATGGCTGCGGCGAATGCCCGGCCTGCAAGCTGAGAAAAGCTGGACTGGACAAATACTTGCTGGAACGCCAGGAGGCGAATTCACGATGAACCGGACACCGGGGGAATTTCGCATCGTTGAAGCGCTGCAGAAGCTGGACCAGGACATCCGCCGGGACCAGCTACGTTACCACCGCCGCCGGGTGCTGGTGAGCAAGGAATTCACTTTTGATGCCGCGCACCACCTGCATGCGTATGACGGCAAATGCAAAAACCTGCACGGCCACACGTACAAAGTGGTGTTTGGCATCAGCGGCCGGCCGGATGAGATCGGCATGACCGTTGATTTTGGCACGATCAAGGAGATTTGGAAGAACGAAATTGAAGCTTATCTGGACCATCGTTACATTAATGAAACGCTGCCGCCGATGAATACCACCGCCGAAAATATGGTGGTGTGGCTGTTCGAGAAGATGGAGGAGGCGCTGCAATCGGAAGCTTATCGCAATCCGGTGCTGGAGGCCCGGACGGAGTTCGTCCGCCTCTATGAGACGCCAACCAGCTATGCGGAAGCGAGACGGGAGTGGATGCAGGATGAGTAAGGAAGCGACCACACAAGAGCACCGCGAGCTGCCGATCCCCGTCATGGAGATCTTTGGCCCCACCGTACAAGGCGAGGGTATGGTGATCGGACAGAAGACGATGTTCGTCCGCACCGCCGGCTGCGATTATCGCTGCTCTTGGTGCGACTCCGCCTTCACCTGGGACGGCAGCGCGAAGGAGATGATCCGCCGCCTGACCCCGGCGGAAATCCTTGGCGAGCTGCGCGACATCGGCGGCGACCGTTTCTCCCACGTCACCTTGTCCGGCGGCAACCCCGCCCTCCTGCCGCAGCTGGCCAGCTTGGTGGAGCTGCTTCACGCCGAAGGCATCACCGTCGCAGTCGAGACGCAAGGCTCGCGTTGGCAGGATTGGCTGGCCGAGGTCGACCAGGTGACTCTGTCGCCGAAGCCGCCAAGCTCGGGCATGGACACCAACTGGGACGTGCTGGACGATATCGTCGCTAGGCTGGCTGCCCGGCCTCACCCGCTCGCCGTCAGCTTGAAGGTCGTCGTGTTTGACGATGACGATCTGGCTTACGCCAAGCGGGTGCACACTCGCTACCCCAACGTGCCGATGTACGTGCAGGTGGGCAACCCGGACGTGAAGCGGATGGACATCCAGGAGCATGCGTCCGACCTGCTGCGCCGCTACGAAGCGCTCATCGACAAGGTAATGGCCACGCCGGACCTGAACAATGTCCGGGTGCTGCCGCAGCTCCACGCCCTCGTCTGGGGCAACAAACGCGGCGTGTAGCGGAAGTTCAAAAATCGGCTTTCGATCACGAGGCGAATTCGAGGGTGCAGGTTCGACGTCGAATCTTGAATTCAGCCGAGCCTTCCGTTGCTCACATAGCTCCTAGCTATGCTCCGCTACTCAGTCTCTAGCTTCATCCAACCTTCTCGGTGCTCCAAACCCGATTTTTGAACCTTCATTGAAACGGCAGTTCATCAATCGGCTTTCGATCACGAGGCGGATTCGAGGAGGCTGGTTCGGCATCGAATCTTGAATGCAGCCGAGACCTCCACCCCGCGGCTAACGGACACCAGAGACGTTATTTGAGGCTCCGAGGGAGCTTTCCAAATCTACCGGACTCAGTAGACCTTATTTTGATGTAAAACAGCACATCGGCTGCGATAAAAGCCAAATAAGGTCGCTGGAGTCCGTTACAACAGGAAATGTCCGGGAAAAAGGCAAATAAGGGCTGTACGGTCCGCTAGATTGCTTTAATGAATATATCTATAAGGAGGGCTTCACATGGCCGGAAGAAAACCCGAAGAAATGCAAGACGTGACCCTGCTGGGCAACCAGGGCGTCAAATACCCTTTTGACTACGCGCCTGAGGTATTAGAGACCTTTGACAATAAACATCCGTACCGTGATTATTTTGTAAAATTCAACTGCCCGGAGTTTACCAGCCTTTGCCCGATCACAGGACAGCCTGACTTCGCCACCATCTACATCAGCTATATTCCCGATATCAAAATGGTGGAAAGCAAGTCGTTAAAGCTCTATCTGTTCAGCTTCCGCAACCATGGCGATTTCCATGAGGACTGTGTGAACATCATTATGAACGATTTGATCAAGCTCATGGATCCGAAGTACATCGAAGTCTGGGGCAAATTTACGCCGCGCGGCGGCATCTCCATCGATCCTTACTGCAACTATGGCCGTCCCGGCACCAAGTACGAAGCGATGGCGGAACATCGCCTGCTTAATCATGATATGTATCCGGAAAAAGTCGATAATCGCTAAATCCTTGTCTACGTGGTGTGCGTAACAATGGATCTATCCCCCTGAGAGAGGAGAACCTCATGAAACCAAAAGTGTTTATCTCCCGGCCGATCCCCCCGGAAGTCGAACATTATCTGGCCGAGCATTGTGAAATCCGCAAATGGGAAGGCGACGAACCGATCACCCGCGCCCAACTTCTAGCCAGCTTAAGCGACGTCGAGGGATTGTTGACCGCGGACCGCAGCATCAATCAGGAGCTGTTGGATCATGCCCCCAAATTAAAAGTTGTCAGCAATATCAGCGTTGGCTACAACAACTTTGATCTCGAGGCGATGAAAGCCCGCGGCGTGCTGGGAACCAACACCTCGGCCGTCCTGAACGACACCGTCGCCGACTTGATTTTCGCCCTGATGCTGGACGTCGCCCGCCGGGTATCGGAACTGGACCGATACGTGAAGGCAGGGAAATGGAAACGCGGTGACGGCCAAAACCTGTTTGGTCTCGACGTCCACCACAAGAAGCTTGGCATCATCGGGATGGGGGAAATCGGCGAAGCGGTGGCCCATCGGGGGCAATTCGGCTTTGGGATGCAGGTGCTGTATCACAACCGCAGCCGGAAACCGGAAGCCGAAGCTAGGCTGGGTGCCGTTTATTGCACCCTGGATGAGCTGCTGAAGGAAGCGGATTTTATCGTGCTGATCACGCCGCTCACACCGGAAACGCGCAAGCTGATCGGCGCTCGGGAATTTGCCTTGATGAAGCCGACGGCTGTGTTCGTCAACGCCTCCAGAGGGGCTACCGTTGACGAGCAGGCGCTGACCGCCGCTTTGCAGAACCGTCAAATCTACGGCGCGGGATTGGATGTGTTCGAGAAGGAACCGATCGATCCGGACCATCCGCTGCTGAAGCTGCCAAACGTAGTGACCTTGCCGCATATCGGATCAGCGACAGACCAAACTCGCCGGCAAATGGCGATGCGGGCCGCTGAAAACCTGGTGGCCGCCCTCGAAGGCCGAACGCCGCCAAGCTTGGTCAAAGAACTGCGGCCGGATGCACCAGACCAAAACTCAAATAGATAAACCTAAAAAAACTCCCCGGATACCGTCAGCGAAAATCGCACACGGTGCCCGGGGAGTTTCTTTTATTCCTCTTCGTTTAGCAAATCAACCGGATCGCGGTCCCCCAACCGTCCGGCCTCGGCGTCTTTGAGCAGCCGCCGCAGCCAATTGAGCTCCGTCCGGGCATGCTCGTAACGTCCGACCATCAGGTGCAGCACGCTCCTTGGTACGATCCCCCGATGTTCTTCGTAAACCTGATAGCTCAAATTGACCTCATGCTCCGCTTTCCGAATCCGGTCCTGCAACATGGCGATCAGCTTCTCCCGGTCCCCATACCTGGCAAAGACCAAAGCAACATGCAGCGGATGATATCCGGACACTTCCTCCTGGAACCGATCGATCAGCAACTTCTGAAAATACTCCCGGCCCTTGTCCGTGATCCGATAGACCGTCTTGTCCGGACGGCCCTCGCCATAAATCGTCTCCACCGCCTCGATATGCCCCGATTTGGCCAACTGGTCGACGGCGTAATACAGCGAACCGATTTTGAAATTGCCGTGCTGGTCGAGGAACCGATCCCGGATACGGATGAGCATCTCATAAGGATGCTGATCCTCCTCGAGCAGCAGACCCAAAATACAAAGACGGATCGCTAAAGCTTTCATTGCTGCTTACCCCCGCTGATTCGACGGCTTTAACGCCTTGCGCTCGATTCGGTCCTTCGGCATGGCGAGCACGACCAGCACTGCGCAAACGGTCGGAATGAGGGCCCACATAAACGTATGGGCGATCGAAATGGACAACGCCTCTGTAATTTTGTCCAAAATCGCCGGCGGAATCAGCGCTCTTTTCTCCGGACTCAGCGCTTCCCGGGTATCGCCGAAATTCCCGCCGCCTTGTCCCATTCCAGCAAACGCATCGGCCATGGCCCCCGACATCAGGTTGCGTTGCACGATACCAAAGATCGTAATCCCCAGCGTCATGCCCAGCGAACGGAGGAACGAGTTGGTTGATGTCGCCGCTCCGCGCTGTCGCATGTCAAAGTGATGCACGGACGCCATACTAAGCACCGAGAAGGAGAAGCCAACGCCAAAGCCGGTCAGGATGCTGTAAAGCGTAAGCAGCATGCGAGACGAATCATTCGTTAACGTGCTAAGCGCAAAGATACCGCCGACGAAGCAAACCACCGACAAGGCCATCACCGTGCGGTATGGTATGCGGGAAGCGAGCATCCCGCCCAGCATGCTGCCGACCACCGAACCGATCATCATCGGCATCAGAATAATGCCGGAGTTGGTCGCCGATCCGCCGTAGACGCCCTGCACGAAGATCGGGATATATACCGTAGCAACGATAAATACACTCCCGTAAAATAAAGCCAACAAACAGCTTGTCGCGTAAAGCCGATTTTTAAACATATCAAACGATATGATTGGCTCTTGCGCTTTCGTTTCGAGCAGCAGGAACGCGGCAAACAACACGGCAAATCCCGCAAACAAGCCCAAAATCACGCTGGAATTCCATGCGTATTTCTCGCCGCCCAGCTCCAAGGCAAACATTAGGCACACCACAGCGCCAACCAAAGTAAATGCCCCGCCCCAGTCGATCTGCTGCTTCGCGTGCGTCAGCGACTCCTTATAGTAGAAGATAATCAACACCAACGACACGATACCGATCGGCACATTAATGTAGAAAACCCAATGCCAACTTAGCGAGTCGGTGATAAACGCGCCCAACAATGGGCCAAAAATACTCGACGTGCCAAACACGGCACCCATGAGTCCGGTCATTTTCCCCCGCTGCTCCACTGGGAAGATATCGTAAATGATCGTAAACGCAATCGGCATCAGCGCTCCCCCGCCGATCCCCTGGATCGCGCGGAAAATACTCAGCTGCACGATGCTTCCGGCGAGCCCGCACAACACGGAGCCAAGCAGGAACATCGCGATGCCAAATAAGAAGAAGCGTTTCCGGCCATACATATCCGACAGCTTGCCGAAAATCGGCGTCCCCGCCATCACCGTCACCATATAGGCCGAAGTCACCCAAACGAACTGCTCCATCCCGCCGAGATCGGCAACAATCGTCCCCATGGCCGTCGTCACGATCGTGTTGTCCATCGCTGACATCAGAATCCCCAGCATTAATCCGAACAAGATGAGCCGGGTAGAATTTTTCGTTGCAGTAGCCAACATCTTCTCTCCTTTGTTTCATATTCAAATTTGAATAATCTAACTTCTTCCTATTTTATTGAAAATATTTAAAAAGTAAACCTTTTACCTAAAAAAGCAATCCGTCCCGCCCTGGCCCGCCCGGCGCAACGATCCTAACTATCGTTCCTCCCCGCATTGGCCTATAATGGAACAAGAGACTGAACGAAAGGAAGTTTTTTGCAAAATGAATGATAAATGGACTGCATTAGAACGCAAAATGCGTGAATCCGGCGTCAACACGCTGCTGATCACTGATCCGAAGCATGTGTATTACCTTACCGGCTTTCTGAGCAATCCGCATGAACGCTTCCTCGGCGCCGTCCTTCAGGCGGGAAGCGAGCCTTTTCTGGTCGTCCCTGCGCTGGATGAAGAGGCAGCCCGCAAAGCCGCGGACTTAACGGAGATCATCACCCATAGCGATACGGACGACCCTTACGCCCTCTTGAAGCAACGCCTCGCGGGCTCGCTGGGTACGCTGGGCTTTGAGAAGGAGCAGGTCTCCGTGGCCAACTTCGAGCGAATGCAGGAGAAGCTCTCGTTCTCCGAATCTGTAGATGTTGGATCTTGGCTTCGGGACATGCGGGTGCGGAAAAGCCCAGAAGAAGTCAGCAAGATCAAGCACGCCGTACATCTGATCGAACAGGTGCTTAGCGAATCGCTGAAAAAAGCAACGGAAGGCGTAAGCGAAAACGAGCTTGTTGCGGAAGTCGAGTACCAAATCCGCAAGCTCGGCGCAGACGGGCCTTCCTTCGATTCCATGGTGCTGTCCGGCGAGAAAACTGCCCTGCCGCATGGCGTCCCCGGCGACCGGCAAATCCGGCGCGGCGATCTGCTGATGTTTGACATCGGCGTTTATGCGAATGGCTACGCATCCGACATCACGCGTACCTTCGCGGTTGGCGAGCTGACCAAGGAACTCGTCCGGATTTATGAAACGGTGCTGGCAGCCAATGAAGCTGCGATTGCCGCCATCCGGCCGGGCGTCACCTTCGCCTCCATTGACCGCGCCGCCCGCGAAGTAATCGAAGCTGCCGGCTATGGACCTTATTTTATCCATCGCCTTGGCCATGGGCTGGGGATCGACGTGCACGAGTTCCCTTCGGTTCATGGGGAGAACGAATTTCTCCTCGCAGAAGGCCACGTCTTTACGGTTGAACCTGGCATTTATGTGCCAGGCATCGGAGGAGTTCGTATCGAAGATGATGTGCTAGTCACAGCAACCGGCGTTGAAGTGCTCACATCTTATCCGAAACAATTAACTTATATCTAACATGTAATGTGATATTTATACTCGAAGAGCCCTGGCGATCTCCAAAAAATGATTCGCAGGGCTCTCTTTTTAGCTTTTTCCGATAGATTTAGACGTTTTTTTTGAAACTTTTTACGAAAACCAAAAAATGTAGGAATTTTTCGTTTTCAAAGGACCTTTTTTCCTATAAAATGATATTTATGAACCGCTGGTTAAAAAGAAAAGAGAGACAGCCAGGCGTATACTTCACATTTTTTAAGGGGAACGGAGAGGATTTTCGTGTTCAAGGTCATTAATCGCTCCATCAGCCGCAGATTGATGAGTACCTATGCGGTGATTATTGTCGTATCTTCACTTTTATTTAGCGTCAGCTTTTATAACATCTCTATGGGGATCATTGAGCAAAATGTGCTGCCACAGTTCGATAAAGTGCTGCAAACTAGTACTCAAGACATCTTCAAACGGTTAGATACGACCCAATCCCTGCAATTGCTCAGCGGTAAAGATAACTCCCGTTTTGCGGTGGAATCGTATTTGACGAAGAGCACTAAGGACTACAACTTGAGCACTGCTTATTTACTACATATTCAAGATGACGGCGCTACAGTTCTGGCGACGAATGAGAACTCGGAGATGACCCCCGGCGACAAGCTGGAGCTTCAGCCGGCCATGACCGCTGCGGCCAATGGCGGGGTACAAATCAGTGAGTTGTATACCGACAAATTCGGCTCGCACAAAACAGCTTTCATCGCGATTCCCGGCAGCAAAGCGATGCTCGCCGTGGGCCTTGACGCTACCTTCATCGATAAGAAGAAAGACCAAATTTTATACATCTGTATCGGCATCACCTTGCTTGTCATTGTGGCGGGCATGGCGGCAGCTTACTTTGTTAGTACGCGAATCACGAAGCCGATCCGAAAGCTCGTGACGGTCACGGAACAAATGGCTGGCGGGGACTTCCGCCATACCATCGAAGTGAAAGGAAATGACGAAATCGCCCAATTAGCCGGGAGCTTCCAAACGATGACTCATCAGCTCAAAGACATGTTCGCTGCCGTGATGCAAACGTCCCGGGCGGTCGTCGACGGCTCAGAGAACTTGTCCCGTTCGGTTACGACGTTTGAGGATCTGATCGCCCGTTCCAATGTAGCGACGAAGGAAATCGAAGCCGGCAGCATGACGATTGCGTCCGCAGCGGCCGAAAACGCCCGTGCGATGGAAGAAATTTCGCAAGGTGTACAGCACATTGCCGCTTCGTCTGCCGAAGTCACCGAACAGATTGGACAAGCTGCGGATGAAGCCGGTGCCGGGAATACTTTGGCACAAACGGCGGTTACGCAGATGCAGCATGTAGAAGATGCGGCTAATCGGACGCTGGGGCATATCCGCACGCTGAATGATCGCTCGGAGTCAATTTCAAACGTTGTCGTAACCATTACGGAAATTACGAAGCAAATTAATATTCTGGCACTGAATGCGGCGATCGAAGCGGCACGAGCCGGCGAGCACGGCAAAGGGTTTGCTGTCGTCGCCGAAGAAGTCCGTAAGCTGGCTGAGCAGTCCCGCCAGGCGATGGAGGAAATCGGTGAGAACCTGCTCAGTATTCGAGAAGAATCGGAAAACTCCGTCAACGCTATGCAACGGGCCAGCGAGGAAATCGTCTCCGGAACAGAACGGGTGAAGCAAGCTGGTCAGGCGTTTGAACAATTAACTAAGCTGATTCAGAACGTGAACTTGACGATTCAATCGGTCTCAGCATCCACCCAAGAGGTATCCGCCGGTACCGAGGAAGTGACCGCATCGGTGGAGGAATCCGCCAATATTACCGCCAAGTCGCTCGCTAACATGGAGCAAATCAGCAGCTATTCGCAGCAACAACTGAGCGAAATGGAAAATCACGCGCGTACGGTTCGTTCGCTGCATGAGCAGGCGTTGGCGCTGCAGGAGTCGATCGCAAAATTCCGGATCTGACTCTAAAAACAAAACGTACCCTTCACGCTCCCCTGATCGGGGAAGCGGAAGGGTACGTTTTGTTTTATCCCGTAATGGACACTGCGCTTGCAGCGTCTTCCGTTGGCTGATCCGACTGCGTATCCAGCTTCGATTCCGGCTTCTTCCAGTACGCTTCACTGCCTGGCAGATCGTCGAACCAGGTAGCATCATCCGGGCAAGGCAAAATCATAAATTTGCCGTATTCACCGTCCCGGGACTGATGATATTTGAGATAAGCCTGCCCGTTTTCAATGGCCAGGATTTCGATTTTTCCCGAAGAATGGCTCATTGAAAACCGCACGCGTTTGCCAAGCCCCGATGTACGGGCTTTCGCTTCCTCCACCAGTTGATATGCTCGTTTCAGCGGGATCACGAAATCAGCATTTCCGGCAACGGGACGATTGATAAAGAAATAGTACGGAGTGACGCCGGCCCACGATAAGCGGTCCAGCAATTCGCCAAGCACGGCCGCATCATCATTGATGCCTTTGAGAATCGGCGTTTGATTAACCACGATAGCCCCAGCGTCGTGTAACGCCTGGAACCCTCTTTGGGCTTCAGGGGTAATTTCGCGCGGATGATTGATATGCGCCATGACATAAATCCGTTGGTCTACAGTGGAGAACTCCCTAATCAGATCCAGCAATTCCGGATCTTCATAAATACGCATAGGATTAAAAACAGGAATTTTGGAGCCGAGTCGGATGATTTTTACATGCTCAATGGCTCTTAGCCGTTCGAGAATCGAACGCAGTTTCTTTGTAGCCAAAATCAAGCTGTCACCGCCGGTTAACAGGACGTTGTTGATCTCCGGATGCTGGGCGATATACTCGATGCCAGGCGTGACATCCGCCATCGCTTCCTTCACATCGTTGCGAAACAACCGTTTACGGAAGCAATACCGGCAATAGGAGCCGCAAACCTCGGACACGATCAGCAGCGCGGTCGTGCGGTATTTATGCTGGCAGCCAGGCACCACATAGTTCGCCGCTTCGTCGGAAGCGTCCCAACGCCCGTATTCCTTCAGCTCTCCCGTATTGGGGATCACCAACTTGCGGATCGGGTCCTCTGGATCATTCCAGTCGATCAAATTCAAATAGTAGTCATTCACCCGAAAAACGAATTTGTCCGTAATCGGTTTCAACTCCTGCCGCTCCTGCTCGGACAACTGGCTCACCTTGGCAATATCGGTGATGTACTTCGGACTAGCCATAAATCCTCTCCTCCTTTAATAGTGCGATGCGTAAAGAAGAAGCTCGAAACTTGCAGTGAATGCGAGTACTCCGCCGAATGCTCGGGTCAAAGGTCTTGCAGAACGCAAAAAGACCCCGCTTCAAAGAACAGGGTCATTAATTGATGACTGAAATAATATTAAAATGACCCATCCACTGCAAACGAGGTTAGCTGACGGGCTCGGGAAAGATGGTTCCCTACGTTAATCCTACAACGATTCGCCCCAAAAGATTGGTTCCCCCGCTTTTCGACTTTACCCATCGAAAATTAAGCGTACTTTTATCCTACCCTAACATCACCCGATTTGTCAAAGCTTACCTTGGATCCCGGCGATGTCGTAAATGAGATCCATGCGCAAATGCCTGCGAACCTGCTCCGCTAACCGATCGAAGGCTTCCTCCTTCCGCGAGGAAGAAACAAAGGTGACGCTCAAAGGTTCGAGCCCTTTGCTCGTACGCAGTCCGTCCAGCCAAGCACGTCGCCAGGCATCATTATGAAACACTCCGTGCAGATACGTCCCAAACACCCTGCCATCGGCGCGGGCTGCGCCTTCCGGATGTGTTTGCGTCTCAGCCTGTTCTAACTCCGGGGCTGTCCCTGACCCTTGTACTGGCTCCTCATTGACCCGAAGCATAAATAAGGGACGAGTGTCCCGCAGCTGCTGGGTCGAGCCGGCATGAATCTCATAGCCTGAGATCGGCAGCCGGCGGTTCTTAGAGTGCAGCGATATCGGCTGGTCCTCGCACGTATAGCCGTGCACCCGTACCGTTTTTTTGCCTGGGAGGAAGGTTGTTGCCAAGGGGAGCAGGCCCAATCCTAACGCAGACCTCGGTTCATTGGACTCCACGCCTTCGGGGTCATGCAGTTGTTCTCCCAGCATTTGATATCCGCCGCAGATTCCGACCAGCTGGGTGCGCGTCTCCTCTTCAATCAGGCTGCAAATAGCCTCCGCCAGCCCTTGCCTACGCAAAAATTCCAGATCGCTGATCGTATCCTTGGTCCCCGGTAAAATCACCGCATCGGGATGCCCAAGCTCCGACAGCTTGCTTACATAACGTAGCGACACGTCCGGTTCGGCGGCCAACGGATCAAAATCGGTGAAGTTGGAAATATGCGGGTAACGGATGACTGCGATGTCCAGTTCCTTACTTGGCGCTTGCTCTGGATGGGCAGGATAGGTATCCAGGACAACGGAATCCTCTGCTTCGATATCCAGATCAGGCAGAAAGGGGAGCACTCCTAGTACGGGAATTCCGGTCCGCTGCTCCAGCCAATCCAGCCCGGGCTGCAATAGAGACAAATCGCCGCGGAACTTGTTGATAATGAACCCTTTTACGCGGGCGCGTTCGTGTGGCTCAAGCAGCTCCAGGGTACCAACGAGAAAAGCAAAAACGCCGCCGCGGTCAATATCCCCCACCAAGATCACGGGAGCATCCGCCCATTCAGCCAAGTTCATGTTGACGATATCCCGTTGCTTCAGGTTGATTTCGGCCGGGCTCCCAGCCCCCTCGATCACCACAATGCCATGCTTGTCGCGGAGCCGGCTGAGCGCTTCCATCACCAGCGGCTTGGCTTTAGGCAAAAATTCCTCACGATAATCAGATGCGCTTAAGTGGCGGTAAGGACGCCCATGAACAACGATCTGCGAATGCATGTCCCCAGTTGGCTTGATCAGTACCGGATTCATGTCGGTGGTGGCGGCAATGCCGCAAGCCTCCGCCTGAATGCCTTGGGCCCGTCCAATCTCTTGGCCGTCCGCTGTAACATACGAGTTCAAAGCCATATTTTGCGACTTAAACGGAGCTGGTCTAAGCCCATCCTGCGCAAAAATACGGCACAGCGCCGTCACGATCACGCTCTTGCCCACGTCAGACGCCGTCCCTTGAACCATGAGTACAGCACCTGATGCTGATGCGCTTTTTTCCTGATCCTGATCCAGAAGCTTCTTATGATTTTCGCCCATCGCGTTCCCCTCCTTTCCAAACCGTGCAGCAGTGTAGTATCTTGCCAGGGCCTTTTACACCATTATCCCCTTCGATCAGGTGGTGGTGATGACGCTCGACCTTTCCACCATTATCCCTCTCGATCAGGTGGTGGTGATGACGCTCGACCTTTCCACCATTATCCCTTTCATTCAGCATACGGTGATAATGCACGATTTTGATTCTCCGCTACTTAACAGTCGACCTGTTTCTCTTAGGATTCTCGATTAATCTGTCCAGCTCTAACCTTCTTCTTTTCTCCTTGGTTCTGATTCAAGGGGATAATGATGCAAAAGCGCTCGCCGTAGAAGGTCCCCTCCCCCAAGAGCACCTCCGCTCCGCGAGTTATCAATGGGCAAAAATCAGCACTGCAAGCAGCAACAGGACAGCTTCCAACCCTTCGCCCAGCGCCCCGTAGGTATCGCCGGTCAAACCGCCGAGCTTGGCATTGATTCGTCGAGCGGCCCAAGTTCCCGCCGCCCAGGCGATAAAGGGAGACAGGCCGATAAACAGCAGCGATCGCAGCAAAGCCGATTCCTCCATTCCTCCCAGCAACACGAGCAAAGTGAGCAGCAACACTACAACGGATATCGTCACCGCCATGATGGTGCTCCCCCAGGCATCCCGTTCGCTGAAGCCGTGGAATTGCGCAGCCAATCCCTCACCTTGCCGGGCCATGGGCCAGCGGTGCATCGCCCGGGTCATAAACCACCGGCTCCACAGAGGTGCCAGCCATATCGCCAGCCCTGACGTCAGCAGGCCCCCTTGGAAGAGCGAGGTCAGCAGCGAGGCTTTGAGCATCAGCAATAGGACGCAGGCCAGCACGCCCATGGCGCCTACCCGGCTGTCTTTCATGATCTCAAGCATCTTGTCGCGTGACCGGTAGCTCAGCAGTCCGTCGGCCGTATCCATCCAACCGTCCAAATGCAAACCTCCAGTTAATCCAACCCAAATCAATAAGGAAAGGATGGCTGCCGGGTACGAAGGAAGCAGCCAGTCGGCAAGCAAGCCGCCTGCCCAGACGACAGCGCCGATTGCTGCTCCGACAAGCGGATAATAGGGGATACTGCGCCGCAGCAAGTCCGTTGTAAAATCCAGTTCAGCCCGTACCGGAAAGCGTGACAGAAACTGGAAGGCCGCCAAGATCGGCTGCAGAGCTCCATGCTTACCCGCCCCGGAGGGCGCTTTGTGCTCTGGTCCGTTCGTCATAAGCGATACTCCCTGCTTTTCAACTCGATGGGGATGCCGGCGGTAACCAGAAACACCTGATTCGCGATCGACGCCATCGTTCGGTTCAGCAGCCCGGCCCAATCCCGATATTGCCGGCCAAGCGGATACTCCGGCACGATCCCGCTGCCGACCTCATTTGTAACCATCACCAAAGTGCCGGGAAAAGCCTCGGCCGCAGCGGTCAACCGCTCAATTTCCCGCGTCAAAACGGCGTCCACACCATCGGCCTGTTCCGATGCGCTCAGCAGCACGTTCGACAACCATAACGTCAGGCAGTCGACCAGCACAACCGGACCCGCGGCTTCGGCGGCCGCGCCCTCCTTTGCAACGGGCCGCTTACCTAACTCCTGCAGCATCTCTGCTAGTTCAAGCGGCGCTTCATGCGTCGTCCAGGTGAACCCGCTTTGCTCCCGCTGGAGCTGGTGCAACCTGATACGGGCCTTCATCTCATCGTCAAACGCTTGCGCCGTTGCAACGTAATCAGCGGATGTTGCCTGTTTCATGACCCAACGTTCAGCGAATGTGCTTTTGCCGCTGCGGGCTCCGCCGGTCACCAGGATCTTCATCACTCGGTCCCCCCACCATTTCCTTCACCGGACGCGACGCCCGCGCTTTCGAACGTCGCCATTTCAGCAACGATCCGGCAAGCCGCATCTACAAGATGGAGCGCCAGCACGCCGCCTGTGCCTTCCCCAAGCCGCATATCCAGCTCCAGCATCGGGTTAAGGCCAAGCTCCTGCAGGAGCGCACGGTGTCCCTGCTCGTGGGAGACGTGCGAAGCAATAATATAGTCGGCCACATTCGGCTGTATACGTACCGCCAGCAGCGCGGACACAGTTGAAATAAAGCCGTCGATCACGACCGGGCAGCGATGAGCTGCGGCTCCCAGAATGACGCCAGTCATTCCGGCAATCTCCAGCCCGCCGACTTTAGCTAGCACGTCCAGCGGATCGTTGGCATTCGGGCGATTGACCTCCAGCGCCCGCTCCACGACGGAAATTTTGTGCCGAAGCCGTTCATCGTTGACCCCGGTTCCACGCCCAACGCTCTGCTGCGGTGCGATCCCCGTCAGACTGCTCATGATCGCAGCGCTGGCTGTGGTGTTTCCGATACCCATCTCCCCGGTGACGAACAGTCGAACGCCTTGGGACACCGCATCAGCCACCACCTCGGCCCCAACTCGAATGGCGGCTTCGGCTTCCTCCCGGCTCATCGCCGGTCCCTTGGCCATATTTCCTGTCCCGTAACGCAACTTACGTTGCAGCAGCCCCGGATGTGACATCTCTGCATTCACCCCGATATCCACGCAAACGACGTCAGCCGAAGCCTGGCGTGCCAGCACATTCACCGCTGCGCCGCCGGCCAAAAAGTTATGCACCATCTGCGGCGTCACTTCTGCCGGAAACGCGCTGACCCCTTCCTCACAAACGCCATGGTCCGCCGCCATTACGATTACCGACCGTTTTGGAAACTCCGGACGAATGATTCCCGTGATGCCTGCCAGCTTCACTGCCAATCCTTCCAACTTCCCGAGACTTCCCGGCGGCTTCGTCAACTGGTCCAAATGGACCTGCGCCGCTTTCATCGCTGCTTCGTCCAAAGGAGTAATTGCTTGCGCAAGCTGTTCGACTGAATTGTATGCCATAACCATATTCCCCTTTTCTGTATTACTGACTCGTACCCTTAACCTAAACTTGCCCGGCGCAGCAATAGCTGCGGAACGTCCGAATCCGGATGAACCACTTGGTGGGCCTGAACTCCAAATACGGTTTCAACCAGCTCCGGTGACAAAATGCCGTCCGGCGCGCCTTGCGCCACAATTTGCCCGCCGCTCATCACTAAGAGATGGCTGCAAAACAAGGCAGCCAAATTCAAATCATGCATCACTGAAACGACGGTAAGTCCGGCATCGCGCTGCCATTCGGCCACCAGCTCCATAAATTGCATCTGGTAACGCAAATCCAAATAGGTTGTTGGTTCATCGAGCAGCACCAGCTCGGGCTGCTGAGCCATCACCTTCCCAAGTGCTACCCGCTGGCGTTGCCCCCCGCTAAGCGCACTCAGCGGACGATGCTCCAGCTCCTTCAGGTCGAGACGTTCCATAATTCCATCAATGAGGCGTTCGCCTGCCTTCGCCCCGCCGATCTCCTTGCCGCGCCAATCCTGATGGGCGAACCGCCCCATTTCCACCACTTCACGCACCGTAAAAGCCACAGCCGGAAGCCCGTCCTGCTGAAGGACGGCGACCTTGCGCGACAGCTCCTTGCGCGAATACGACGAAAGCGGTCGTCCGCTCAACGCAATCTCGCCGGCATCCGGCTTCTCCACGCCGGAGATCAAGTTGAGCAAGGTTGTTTTGCCGCTGCCGTTGGGTCCAATCAAGCCCCAAAACTCACCGGAGCCAACCTGCCAGTCCACACCGTGAAGCACCTCCAGCCGGCCAAACGCCTTGGCAACCCCAGACACCTTGATCAACGCAGCTCCTCCTCCCTCTGTTTCTTCTTCCGATACAACAGATACCCAAAGAAAGGCGCCCCCACAAAGGCGGTGACGATGCCCAGCGGGACCTCCGTTGGAGCCAGCAGCGAGCGAGCCGCCAAGTCGCTCCACATCATAAATATCCCGCCGCCCAGCGCCGACAAAGGAATGATCAGCCGATAATCCGGGCCGGTGATCAGACGGATCATATGCGGAACGACCAGGCCTACGAATCCGATTACCCCTGACACGGATACCGCAGCCGCCGTCATCAGTGTAGCAACGAGCAACACAGCTAGTTTGGTTCGTTCTACGGCCATCCCGGAATGGGAGGCTTGACGTTCACCTAAAGTCAGCAGGTTCAAATGTTTAGCCCGGCTCCAAAGGAATAAGGCTCCCAGCAGCAAATACGGCAAAAGGATGGCCGTATACGACCATCCGCGCAAGCTTAAACTGCCCATCGTCCAATAGTAAATTTCATTAATGGTTTTCTTCGACATTGCCGTTAAAAAGGAGACAACAGCCCCTAGGAACGATTGCATCACGACGCCGGACAAAACCAGACTTTCAATCGGCAGCCGTCCGTTCTCTCTAGCCAGCCAAATCACGATCCATAACGTAACCGCCCCCGCCAGGAACGCAACCATCGGAAGCGTAAAGATCCCAAACAGGGAAAACTGCCATCCGAAAAAGATCAGCACCGCCGCACCGATTGCCGAACCTGACGATACGCCCAGTGTAAACGGATCCGCCAGCGGGTTGCGCAGCACCCCTTGGAAGCCGGCGCCCGCTACGGCGAGCGAAGCGCCGACCAGCATCCCGAGCAGCACGCGAGGCAACCGGACCTGGACGACGATTTGCTCGGCTGCCGTCGTCCAATCCGGCGTGATCAGGCGGTCTAACCCCGGGAGCCTGTGCAGCAAGATCGCCGCGATTTCTCCAGCAGGCACATAAACGGAGCCGATGCCGATGCAGAGCAGCAGCGTCACAACCAGGAGCAAGAGCCCGATGACTCCGTATCCGGCGAATTTGCCGCGCTTCATGGCTGGATCAAATCCGGGTGAACCGCCTTGGCCACTTCAATCAGCCCTTGCGTGACGCGAGGGCCCGTACGGCTCAGCAGGTTATCGTCCAGAGCGATAATGCGGTTCTCCTTCACGGCCGTAATTTGGTCCCAGCCTGAACGGCCTTTGATGATGTCCGCTAACGTCTTGTTATTTTCGTCAACAACGCTTTTCGCGTATAAAATGACGTCCGGGTTCGCTTGGATAATTTGTTCCTCATTGATCTCGGACCATCCCTTGACATCGGAAGCAACGTTGATGCCGCCAGCTAACGTGATCATCTCATCCATGAATTCGCCTTTGCCAACCGTCCATCCCGGAGAAAACTCGATGTAGACCTTCTTCTTCTGGTCTTCACTTAGCGAAGCTACCGCATCAGTTACCGTTTGGACCTCTTCCTTCATCTTGCCGACCACTTCAGCAGCTTCAGCCTGATGGTTGGTAATTTCGCCGATCGTCCGAATATGCTCCATTACTTCGTTGATCGTCTTCGGATTGGACTGGAACACTTTATATCCCATATCCGTCAAGTTTTTGACCGTTGCTTCATCGATCAGGCTCGCCGCAAGAATTAGGTCCGGCTGCGCCGCCACGATTGCCTCGACATTCACCTGGAACCCGCCCATCCGCGGTTTGTCCTTCACCGCTTCAGGATAATCATCCAGGTCGGATACGCCAGCGACCTGCTCGTCCAGTCCCAGTGCAAACAGCGTTTCCGTCTCCGAAGGCGCCAGCGAGACGATACGTTCCGGCGCGGCTTCAAACGTAAACTCTTTACCGGTAGAATCAGTGACGGTATAAGGGTAAGTCGTCTCTTGTGCCGCCGAATTGTCCGCCGCCGCGTTCGTTCCAGCGTTTTGCGTCGGTTGTGCAGCGTCCGCTGTGTTCCCTGTCCCCGGGGTGACGGCGTTATTGTTACCGCAGGCCGCAAGCACCAGCAGCAACGCCAGCAGCCACAGGCTTCCTAGTCTTCTCCAGTTTTTCATCTCCAGATCTCCCCTTGCTTTATTTTTCAGTAAATAAAGAAACGCCTTGTGTTCCAGCGGTACGTTGTGCAGCCGGCGGCGAAGAAGTCCGGCTAACCCTCTACCGGCACAAAGAAAAAACCCCAATCCTAGCGGATGGGGTTACGTCTACAAAGTCATGCTGTGCGCGCGCAAAGCGGAGAGACTCCACGATGGCAGCGCCAAGCCATGATGCTCTTGGCAGAACGTTATCCTTTCCTCGAAGGACCGTCTTGAATTCCCGTGGCAGGTCTCCTGACTTCCAGGTCTCGACGAAAACTCGCCTTCCCATCTCCCTTCGCGGGCGACAGTGGCATCATGAGCTCGTCCCTGTTTACAGTGGCGGGACCGTGCCGGATTTGCACCGGCTTCCCTTTTAACCCGAAGCGGTACGGTATGCTTCACCGTTGCTCCAGGACCTACGGGCACAAATTGTACGCTTGTCTTAAGGCTTTCTTCTCTATTGGATTATAGGGGAAAAGCGGAGGACTGACAATAACTAATCCGTTATTCCTTTGATTAGCCCCGTTCTAAAGACAAATCGGCTCCCAGGACACCAATGACTTCACCTTCCCGGACAATCGGCACGGCCAGCGTCATGCAACGCCGCTTGGTGATCGCGGAGATATACACTTCGGAGACGACCGTCTCTCCGGCAATCGCCTGGCGGAACCAGTCCCGTCCTTTGGCGTTAAGCAAGCCGGCTTCCGGAATGGATACGATAAAAGAGCCGTCCTTGCGGTTCGACCAGGCCGCTTCTAGACCAGGCTCTGCGGCTAACAGCTGCTCCAGTGCAGCCCGGTGACTAGCCGGCTCCAGCATGCGGAAACCTGGCTGTTCGGCTGCCTCCAGCAGCTTCCGGGCATAGGCTTGACCAAGGGCCACCGCGTCTTCGCCACCGGCAGCCGGATCCGCCCCGGAATGGACGGAGTTCAATGATACCATCAGTTCGCCCTGGGCCCGATCCAAGCCCACGACCACCGTCTGCAGCTTGGAAATATGCTCTCGCTCCGATTCCATCCGAGCCAGCGCTCCCTCCACATGGGTGATGCTCCGATTGAGAGCCTCATGCACCTCGCTTAGCATCGCCTCCATATTCCGCGTCAGCTCGGCTTGTTCCCGGCTTCGCTGTCCCGCCTCGGCAACCAGCCCGTTCACCTCTGCCACTTCATCCGCAATGAACCGGATGTCCTCCCCCATTCGCTTCATCAGCGAAATTCCTTCCAGGGCCGAGTCACGTCCCTCTATCAGCGTGGACTTCACACGCTCGACATCCGCCGAGATTTGCTGGAACAACGGGGCGGAGGAGTTGATCGCCCTGGTGCTTTGATCCGCCAACTGGCGCATGCGCACGGCGACGACATCGAAACCTTTCCCCTGCTCGCCCAAACGAGCCGCCTCGATCGACGCATTCAGCGCAAGCAACGCGACCTCTGCCGCGATCTCCTCCAAGCTCCGATACAATGCGCCCAGCTTCCGGGTGTTCCCCTCCAGATCCTCCATCGGCCCCACGATCGACTCTTGGGATTGCGCCAAAGAACGAATGGTGCCGTCTACGGTTTCGAGCGCTCCCGCCATACGCATGGCCTCGGCTCGAGTGTTTTCGCTGCGGGTAAGCAAATGCCCCGCTGCGTCATGGATTTGGGAGGCCGAGGCCGCCACCTCTTCCATTGCCGCCAGGCTCTCCTGCACCTGTTCCAGCGAACGTTCGCTGCTTTGCTTGAGCTTCAGATCCTCGGCCGCTGCAGTATCGGCTAATCGTTGCAGCTGCTCGAGGCTCTCGCTCACTTCGCCAACCGCCGCCTGCAGTCGATCCGCCGCCACTAGCGACTCATTGAATACTGCCGTCCAATCGGTTTCCTCCCGCTGGGATTCACCTGTCCCCGAAGGAGAACGCTTGCCCGCCAGCGCCCCGCCTCCCAGTGCTGCCCGCAGGCCGGTTCCAAAGAACAACGAAGACCCCAAGCTGAGCAAAGTAAATAGCACAAGGCAGGGGATATACCATGGCGTCTTTGCCCATAACGCACAAACAGCCAGGACCGCCGTGAAGCCGACACTAAGCCAAGCAGCGATTCTTCCCAACCTTTCGTTCCGATTCATACTCCCACCCCTGATATGTAAATTTTGCTAACATTATAGAATAGGACTAAAGGTATAGAAAGGAAAAATTTAGGCATTCCGAAGTTGGGTGCAAATAATCGACGGAATTTTGTAAATAAAAAAGAGGAATGTAACACAACACGTCACATTCCTCTTTGAACAATCCATACCATCCTATATCTTGGGTGCAATCTTGCGGCATCCTCTCTCGTCTATTCGTTCATTCTCCCATTGTACACCAGAACAGAACGCTCTTCCCTACTTACTCCGCTTGCCGCTGCTGGCCAGCAAGATGTTAATATTCTGCTGCTGCCGGTATTCATTCGGCGTGACTTGATACTTCTTGCGGAACATCTGCGCGAAATGGCGGATGTCCTGATACCCGAGGTATTCCGCAATCTCCGCGATCTTCAGCTTCGGGTTCAGCAGCAGCTGCTTCGCTTGCTCCAGACGGAGCGAGGTTACGTATTCCTTGTAGCCGAGTCCCACCTTCTGCTTAAACAGCTGGCTGAAATACGCCGGGTTCAGGAAGACGACGGAAGCGACCTTTTCCAAAGAAAGCTCCTCATTGTAGTGCTCCTTGATATATTGGAGGGCAACTTCGATCGCTTTCTCCCCGCTGCCCTTCGGCGGATCCAGCAAGGCAACCGGCGAATCGGAAGCCTGTTTCATGCGCATGACCACCTGCGGCACCGACTTGAAATCGTTGTTTAAGCCTGAATGCACGATTTGAAAAGGCACCTTCAAATAGTGCTTCAAATGCGCCTTCACTTCCTCCTGAAACCGTTCGATTCGCTCCGGCTCCCGCGGCGTGATCAGTCCCAGCAGGCTTTGGCGGTCATAGCTGACAACAAACCCCCGGCCATGGCACTCGATCAGCTCGGACAACACGTTTTCAACGATAAAATGCTCCAGCCTTACGTTTTTGTCCCCGGCATCCATCTGAACCATCATCAAATAAAAGCTTTGATAGTCCTCCATAAACGGCGTCAAATCCAAGTTCCCGATATCCAGACCCGAGGCTAATCGCTGAAATACGCCCTCGCGCAAATATTTCAGATTGGCTTTTAAGAGCTCCTCTTCCTTCGTCAGCTCGCTTTCCTCGCGGACCTCCGTGGCCAGGGTACTGATAATTTCCTGCAGGCGCGTCTTCCCGATCGGCTTCAGCAGATAATCGCGAGCTCCCAGCCGCACCGCCTCCTGGGCGTAGGCGAATTCGCTGTGCGCGGAGATGACCACCCACTTCACCCGGGGAAATCTGCGTTTGAAAATACGCATGAATTCCAGGCCGTTCATTCCCGGCATCAAAATATCGGTCAGCACGATGTCGAATCGCTTCTCACCCATCAGCTTCGCCGCTTCCTCAGCCCCTTCGGCCAGTTCCACCCCGTACTCCGGATAAATCCGCTTAATCGTTCGCTTAATGCCCTCGCGAATCGCCCGTTCGTCATCGGCAATCAAAATATTCATGTGGCAACCTCCCCCTCCATCGGAAGCGGCAGCACGACGGCCACCTTGGTTCCTTGATCAGGAATGCTTTCGATCTCCAGACCATAACGTTCGCCGAACATATGTTGAAGGCGGCGGTGCAGATTTTGCAGCCCAATGCCGCTGCTGCCCGTGCCGGATACCTTCGGGATCGGGCAGTTGATCGACTGCTTCAACCAAGCTAGCCGCTCGGCCGTCATCCCGTTGCCGTTATCCTCCACCACGATTTTCAGCACATCTCCAACCTCTTGGGTATATAACTTAAGCACACCTTGGCGTTTGAGCGATTCCAGCCCGTATTTCACCGCGTTTTCGATAATCGGCTGAACGGTCATTTTCGGCAGACGAATGTCCAGCCACCGTTCATCGATCGATTTCTCCACCCGAAGCCGGCCCTCCAGCCGAATCAAGATAATCGTCAAATAATGGTTGATCTGCTCCAGCTCTTCGCGCAGCGTAACCTTCGCTCCGTCCTTCCACTCGCTGCTGTAGCGGAACATCGATGACAGCGATAAGACGAGCTCGCCTAACCGGTCGTTCTCCTTCTCATCCAGCATCCAATAAATCATATCCAGCGTGTTATACAAAAAATGCGGATTCACCTGCGACTGCAGCGCATGCAGCTCGGCGTTCTTCTCACTGACCGAGGAGATCTTCACCCGCTCAATCAGCTCCTCGATCCGGCTGACCATCCGGTTAAACGAGGCGACCAGAATATTAATCTCCTGGTAGGAGGAGACGTTCACCATCCCGCGGAAGTTCCCTATTTCCACCTGTCGCATCTCGCGGATCAGCTTCTTCAGCGGATTGGCAATTGTCCGCGACACAATGCTGGCGACGACGGCGGAGACGATGATCAGGATCGAAATGACGATCAGCAAATACCGCTTCGTTTCCAATAACTCTACATTCAAATCCTGCCGGGGAGTCACGCTGACCACCGACCAGTCGGAAAAAGGCAGGCGGGACGCCACCGTGATCCCCGAACCCTCCTGCTCTACAACCAAGTTGCGGGCTGCATCCAGCTTCGGGAGGTCGTCCAGCATCGGTGCCGGTTCGGTCAACGAGGAGACAACTTGGCCTTGCTGATTGACGAGATAGACCTCGCTATGCTCGCCCAGCTTGAGATTATCCAAAGCATCCAGCACCGGCCCCGGGTTCACCTCGTAAAGCACGACGCCAATCGGTTTGTGCTCGTTCAAATCAAAAATTTGCCGGCCAAAGGCAAACACCGGGCTGTCCTCGGCTAAATCGATCAGCGAGTGGGAATAGACGCCTAACCATACCAATTTCCCGGACGAATCGCGGAGCTGGCGGTACCAGTCTTCCTGGGGATAGGACGGATCCAGCACATTCATCGAGTTGCCGTAATTGTAGATCTTCCCCCGGTTGGTGATAACGTGAATGCCCACCAAATCATCACGCGAGTAAAAGATCGCCCCGATAATGTTCGTAATCGATTGTTCGTTAATATAGGCAACCGCCGGCTCGTCGGTTTTTTCGTTCAGCAGGCGGATCATTTCAAAATTGTTGGTGATCGACTTCGACAAGCTGTCGTACCCTTCATAAAGCAGGCTAAACAGCCCGACGGTTTGAGCTACGTTTTTCTGCGATAGGTCACTAATTTTCTCGTGATATTGCTCAGTCGTCCGGCTGTAGTAGAGCACGCTGACGATCAGCAAAATGCCCGACATACAAAAAAGAAACAGCAAAAACAACCGATGGTTTATGGAATGAAAGCTGTTTCGCAACTGTTTTCTCCCTCCCAACCCCGTGTCCTGCTGCTCCTTCATTATAAGATGGCGTCCTTATTTTGCAAGCGCAATCTTTACCCTTTTACTGCTCCGGCTACCATTCCTTTCGTAATTTGGTTCGACAGGAAGAAATAGATCAAAATGACCGGTAGCGCCCCCATCACAAGGAAAGCGCCGATGGCTCCGTAGTTTACAGAATATTGGCTGACGAATGTATATACCCCAAACGGCAGCGTCTTCAGTCTCTCCGACGAAATGAACGTGGCGGCCAAGATGTATTCGTTCCAAATCGTGATAAAGGTTAAAATACAAACCGTCATCATTGGCGGGACGGACACCGGCAAAATAATGCTGCGGAAAATCCGATAAATGCTCGCTCCGTCGATAAACGCCGATTCCTCGATTTCCGCCGGGATGCTCTTCATAAACCCGCTGAGGATAAAGACGGAGATCGGGGTGGAAAAAGCGATATACGGCAAAATCAGCGACAGATGCGTATTTAGAATATCGACATTTTTAAAAATCACCATCAACGGCAGCAGCGTAGCCTGCATCGGAATCATCATCCCCATCAAAAAGATGGTCATGACCATGTTCCCATACCGCCAGCGGAACCGCGAAATGGCATACGCCACCATCGAGCTGAGCAGGATGACGCAGATCATCGTGATGCCGGTAACGATCACGCTGTTCGATAAATATTTCAAATAGCTCCCGGACTCGTAAGCGTCTTTGTAGTTGTGCCACTGCAGTTCTTTCGGCAAGGCGAAGAAGCTTCCGCCCATGATCTCCTCATTCGTCTTCAAAGAATACAGCAGCAGCCACAACAGCGGGTACAGCTGGGTAACCACCGGAATCGCAAACAGCAGGTATACGATTCCTTTTTTGATTTTTCGCATGAACCTCGCCTCCTTTGCTAGCTGTATTTGCGCTCAAGCTTGTTGAAGATGGAGTTGATGATCGCCGTGCATGTGAGGCACAACAGAACCAGGAACGTGGCAATCGCGCTGCCGTACCCGTATTTCAAGGACAGGAACGAGCTGTTGTACATATGCGTGGAGATGACGTCGGTGGCATGCGCCGGTCCGCCTGCGGTCATCACCATGACGAGGTCGAACGCTTGCAACGAGCCGATAAACGCCAGGACGATCGATATTTTAAAGATCGGGACGATCAGCGGCATTGTGATGTAGCGGTCTGCTTTGAACCCTTCTGCCCCGTCGATTTTTGCAGCTTCATAAATCTCGTCCGGAATGTTCTGCACCCCGGTATATTGAATCAACAAATGATAGCCGAAATACTGCCACAGCGACACGAAATACAGACTGTACATCGCGATTTTCGGCTCGGTCAGCCAGTTATGCGTCCAGCTGTCCAGACCCAGGGCGATAAGCACGCCGTTCAGCATGCCGCCCATCGAGGTCGGGTTATAGATCGTTTTCCAGAGTTGTCCGATGATCACAACCGATAAAATGACCGGCGTAAAATAGATCGACGCCAGCGTGTTCCCCTTTTTCAAATAACGGCTAAGCAAAATCGCAAAAAACAAGCAAAGCGGAATCTCCAGCATGGAGGCTACCGCATAAAGCAGCGTTCTCCGGACCGACGGCCAGAAGACCGGATCGTTCCAGAACATATCTCGGAAATTGGACAGTCCCGTGAACTTCGGGGTGGTGATCCCGTCCCAGTTGAGCAGGCTGGTCCCAAACGATACGAGTATCGGAACAAACACCAAGCACACATACAACAACAGACAAGGCAATACGAAGACGGCTATTGTGCGTGCGGGCACCTTCAGTACTTTCATCTCTCCGCCCCCCAATAGAAATGCGATGCGAAGAAGCGCTCTAGCACGAATGCTTACAAGGGCTACTTCGCATCGATGGAAAGGTAACTTTTTTTAGAAGATCAGGTATGGTTATTGGCTAATGGAATTACTGCTTGTTGGCTTCATAGGCGGTTTGATGCTCTTTGGCCACTTGAGCGGAATCCACTTTCTGCACGAACAGGTTCTGGATGCTGCTGAGGTGGACTTGCGCCGTTGCCGGGTTCATCGTATTGTCGAACGCCAGGTCGCCGCCCTTCACCTTGTTGAACAATTCGGCGACTTCGATGGCCAAGTCGGAGTAACCGGCCGCTTTCAGGTCGCCGTCAACTTTTTGGCCAAGGCCGACAGCGTTTTTGTTCTCAAATTGCTTCTTCGGGAAGTTCAGCGTAAAGAAGTTCAGGAAGTCCTTCGTTTCTTGCAAGTGCTCGCTATTCGCCGATACCGCAAACGCGCTGCCCGGCGCCAGCATGAACTCGTTGGGATCCCCTTTGCCGCCCACCGTCGGGAACGGGAACGCACCAACTTTGCCTGCAACGGACGAAGCGTCGATGGCCCCGGTTTCCCAGGAACCGATCACCCACATGGCGGCTTGGCCGGATTTGAAGATGTTGCCGCCTGCCGTAGCGTCAATGGAGGTTGCGCCGTCCGGGAATGCACCGGCTTGCACCAGCTCTTGGAACTTGTCAACGGCTTCGATGAAGGCCGGATCTTCGAACGTTTTCTTGCCGTCCATGACGTCTTGCAGGAAGCCTGGGCCGCCGTTGGTGCGAAGCAGGATGTTCATGAACAGGAACGAACCGGTCCAAGAATCTTTCTCCCCGATCGCCAGCGGCGTGATGCCTTTTTCTTTGAAAATTTTCACGTCAGCCAGGAATTCGTCGAACGTTTCCGGTACTTTCGTGATGCCGGCTTGCTCGAACAGTTCCTTGTTATAGTAAACGACCTCGATGTTGTTCCCGTCTGGCAGCGCATAAACGTTGCCGTCGAAGCTGTAATAATCAAGCAGACCCTCTTGGTACGTGTCTTTCAGCCCGTTTTGGTCCAGCATGTCGTTCAGCGGTGCCAGCAGGCCGGCGTCCACGAACGGTTTCATTTGCGCGGCCGGGTTCACGATCGTGATGTCCGGAACCTCTTTGGATGCCGCTTGCGTTTTGAGCTTGATTTTTTGCTGGTCGGTATTCAGCGTGTCGAGCTCGATGTGGATATTGGGATGTGCTGCTTCATACTCTTCCACCAGTGCATGGATCGTTTTATAGGACGGAGTAGCCGGGTCTGGATAGATGTTCTGGAACGTGATGGTGATCTTCTCTCCGCTCCCGCTCTTCCCCCCGTTTCCGGCAGGCTCATTCGCCGCCGCATTATTCTTCGCACCACCGCCTCCACATGCCGACAGGCTCAGCGCCAATACGGCGGTTAAAGCGATTGCGGAAGTTCTCTTCCATAGCTTCTGATTGACCATTGGATCATACCCCCTGTATTTAGGATAAACCCATTATTATGCCTTTAAGCGCTTTCAACAAGGCGTGGACTTTGGATATCCGGTAGGTTTTTTTTAGGTGTGTAGATGTTCCCCTGTTTCCTTCCCCAGGAAAAGAAAAGCCCCCTAGCCTATATCTTGGTTGCCAAGGGGAACTTGTATATCGTTATGTTGGATCGGCTTGGAGTGGGTTGGGCGACCGCTTCTCGGGATTATATACCTAACTCAGCCAGTAGCCGATAGGAATGAAGCCGCTCCTCGTAATCGGGGATGGGGGATACGATCAGGAACTCGTCGTTCCTGCACTGGTTTTGCAGGTCCTGCAAATACTCGCGGGCTTGCAAGGCTGTCCCGGCAAACCATTGAAAAGGCGCCCCGCCGCGATCGCGGAACCCTTCCGTCGTCTTCGCCGCCAGTGTCTTTGCATGCGCTTCGGTCTCCGCGCAGATGAGACCCACCGCCAGGATCGTCGACGGCTTGGCCAGGTGAACGGAGGGGCGGAAGGCTTCACGGTACGACCGCAGGATCTCTGCTCCGTTACTGTCGCTCATAAACTGGCCAAAAACGTACCCCGTTCCGAGCTCGGCTGCGTACCCTGCGCTCTTGACATTGGTGCCCAGCATCCACAACTCCAGCGGAAGCCGCGGAATCGGCCGGGCGATCACCGGATGATCGTCGTAGCGGTAATTATCCGCTAGCAAGTCAGCCAGATCCTTGGCCAGCTGCGGATAGCGGCCGACCCGTTCCAGAAAATTGCCGCTTAAAGCCATCGTCACGTGCGCCTCACCGCCGGGAGCTCTCCCGATGCCGAGGTCGACACGCCCCGGATACAGGGCCGACAGCAGCCGGAAGCTTTCCGCAACCTTCAGCGGACTGTAATGCGGTAGCAATACAGCGCCAGACCCAAGACGAATCCGGCGGGTCGCCGCTCCAATGGCGGACAGCAGTACCTCAGGGGCCGCGCTGGCCAGTCCTTCCATCCCGTGATGCTCCGACGTCCAGTAGCGGTGATAGCCCAGCGCTTCCGCCTCCCGGGCCAAACGGATCGCCTGTTCGAGCGCCTCCTCCGCCGAATAGCCCGGAAGCCTTGGAACGAAATCCAGCAGACTTAGCTTCAACTTCCTTTCCCCCCTTCTGATTCTTCTTGCCCTTGAAAATACAAACGTTGAATCCCGCCCGGCCCAACATGGGTATCCCAAAACCCCAGGCCGGGCTGCAGCAGCGAACAAAGCAACGACATAACGCCGCCGTGGGTGACGATCAGCAGGCGCAAAGGTTCTTGCGCTGATGCTGAGGGTTGCGGCGCCAGCCCTAGCGAAAGAGGCTCCGCGGGTTGGTCGCTGGCCCGGCTTAGGGGGCCCGAGACCGTCCCCTTCACAGCTCCAGAACGCTCCAGCAGATCCCGGCATACCTCCGATACGCGCGATTGAAAAGCCTGCCACGATTCGCCGCCGGGCGGCGTTATCGCCTGCGGGTCATCGATCCAGGCTCGGTACCTCTCGTCATCCTTGAGCATCTCATAGGTTTGGCCTTCCCACTGGCCAAAGTTCATTTCCCGCAGCCGGGGGTCGATGTGCACCTTGTCCAGTAGATCGGGACGGGCCCAAGCCAACGTTTCCAAACAGCGCCGCAAATCGCTGGCATACACCGCTGCAAAGTTTACCCCTTCCAGTTCCCGGCGCAGTTCGGTTAAACCCGACGCTTCTCCCGGCAGCAACGGGGGATCGCTGTGGCCTTGATATCGGCGTTCCGTGTTCCATGCTGTAAGGCCGTGGCGAACCAGCCACCATTCCACATTCATCCTCTTTCCACCTCCCCTGCGTGCCAACGATTCCGACTATATCCAACCCCAATTCCCGGTGACCGCAATCCAGATCCCCGTTCCCAGGATCACCGTGGCATTGGCGGCCCAGAACATCAAGCGGGCCGTGCTGGCTACGTCCTCGGGCACCAGCTCGCGGGTTTTCTCCCCCATATAAGCGCGGAACGATACGACGCCGTGGTAGGAATTTTCTCCGCCGAGCCGCACGCCCAGCGCCCCGGCCACCGCGGCCTCCGGGTAGCCGCTGTTCGGGCTCGGATGCTTGGGGGCATCGCGGCGTACCGCTCGCCGCGCGCCGCGGGCATCCAGCCGCAAAGCCCAGGCCGCGGCGAACAGCAATAGCGCCGTCAGCCGGGCGGGGATGAAATTGGCGATGTCGTCCAGCCGGGCGGAGGCCCAGCCGAGATCGATGTATTTGTCGTTCTTGTAGCCGACCATCGAATCGAGGGTGTTGACCGCCCGGTACGCCATCGCCAGCGGGGCACCGCCCAGCAGCGCAAAAACGAGCGGCGACACCACCGCGTCGACGATGTTCTCGGCGACGGTCTCGACGGCGCCGCGCGTGATCTCCGGCGCATCCAGGTGCGCCGTGTCGCGTCCGACGATCATGCCAAGCGCACGGCGGGCGGCGGGCAGGTCACCGCGCAGCAGGTGGCCGGCCACGTCCATGCCCGCTTCCCGCAAGCCTTTGGCGGCGATCGTCGTCCAGATGAGGGCGGCCTCCACCGCGGCCGCCAGCCATGGGCTGACCTGGGCGAGCAGGCGCAGCAGCGCCCAGGTCAGGGCAAAGCTGCCGCCGGCTACGACCAGCGGCAGCAGCACCCCCGCCGCGCGGTAGCGGCGGGGCGGGACGAGGCGGCGGATGGCCGCCTCAAGCGCGGCGATCGCCTTGCCCATCCCCACCACCGGGTGGGGGAGCCAGCGCGGATCGCCGAGCAGCCGGTCGAGCGCATACGCGACCGGCACCACCCACCACGCCGCCATCATCGGCGCGCCCCCGCGCCTGCGGCCGCAGCGCGCAGCGACTCGCCTACGGCGGCGTACACCAGGCGGCCCACCGTGCCGCCCAGGTCCGTCGCGGTGCCCGCGTAAGCGTGCAGCAGCGGCCAGTCGGCCCGCTGACTCACGCCAAGCGCGACCGCGTCGGTCGTGGTGCCGGTGGCCGCAAGCCCGTTCTCGGCGTCTTGCACGCCGAGATCGCCCAGCGCGGCCGTCTTGGCCTCCGTCGCCGTCATTACGGCGTTGACCATCGCCGCCGGCGTCAGCCGCCCATCCACGGCCAGCAGCACATTAATCGTTCCCGGCGTCCATGAGGCCGGGAACGTCGTCCGCCGAACGCCCGCCCGCGCGGCGTTCGACGCCCCCGCCGTCGCGCAGCAGAAGACGGCGAAATCCTCGCCGCGTTCCTCTGCCACCGCGGCGTAGCGCATCGGGACCGCCGTCAGCAGCCCCGCTGTCCCCTCGGCCGGGTATCCCCATTGCTCCAGCAACTCCGCAATGTCCCGCGCCGGATCGTCGCAGCGGTATTGGCGGTCTACGTAGATGTTGACCATCCGGCGCAGCCGGCCAGATCCACCGCCATAGACTGCGCTGCTCAGTCCGTCCATCTCCTCCGGCGCCTCCAGCAGCAAATGCCGCTCCCCATATTCCAGCTTTAAGCCGGGCCATACCTTGGATTCATACACTTCGCCCGGACGGGCCGCCATAAAAGGCATTCCCATCGTCATCCTTCCCTTCCTCCCAACATGAAAGTCCACCAACAACAACTTTTAATACACCTAAGTTCAATAGCACAACATCGAACGCTTACCCGTCCTTTAGCCGCGCATGATTGCTTCCAGCTCCCGCAGCAGCTTGCTGCAGGCCGGCTCATCCTTCACCGCCAGCCGGATATCCCGCTCCGTCAGCCCCGGATACATCGCGCAGCTGCGCACCAGCACCCCGCGCCGCCCAAGCGCCGTTTGCATCGTTTCGGCCGTCCACGGCTCCGGCAGCCGTACGAGCAGGAAGTTCGCTTCGCCCGGCCAGGTTTGACACCCGAGACGCGTCAGCTCACCCATCAGAAGGTCACGCTGTCGCTTCACCAACTCGATTGTCGCCTGCTCATACGAAGCATCCGCCCTCAAGCAATACTCCCCCGCCAGCAGTGCCAACGAGTTGACGCTCCAGGTCACCTGCTTGTCCCGCATGCGCTGGGCCGTCTCCGGATGCGTGATCGCGTAACCGAGCCTGAGGCCCGGAATCGCATAAAACTTCGTCATCGACCGGATCAAGATGAGATGCGGATAATCCCGAAGCTCCGGCAGCAACGTGCGGCGTTTCGGTTCCGGAATAAAGTCGATAAACGCTTCGTCGACAACCACATACGTGCCGTACCGCTCTCCGGCCGCCGCAAACCGCCGCAGTTCGTCCAAGCTGTATTGCACTCCATTGGGATTGTTGGGCTGACCGATAAACGCCAAATCCGTCTCTCGAATCAGGCCCTCCACCTCCTCCGGCGCGGCCTTAAACGCCCGCGCTTCCGTTCCAAATACCAACTGCACCTGGGCACCAAACTGCTCCGAAAGCGTACGGTATTCGGAAAAGCAAGGCTCCACCACCCCAACCTTCTCCGGAGTAAGTCCCAGCAGCGCCAGTGCCATATTTTCCGCCGCCCCGTTGCCAATGACCAGCATTTCCTCCTCGACTTGAAGGTGCTCAGCCAACTGCTTGACCAGCCCGCGGTGCCCGGGATCCGGATACCGCACGATGCCGGGCAACGCCTCGCGCAGCGCATCCAGCAGTCCAGGAGGTGGCCCCAGCGGATTGATGTTCGCGCTAAAATCCGTCCATTCCCCTGCCGCCACGCCGTACCGGGCCGAAGCCGTCACCAGATCGCCGCCGTGGCCAAAAATCTCTAACTCCATCGAGCGATTCCTCTTTTCTTTCCAAAAAGTTCAGGTGTCCCCATTATCGGTGTCCCGTCTTTTTCCGTCAACAAGGAAGAACTTTGCGTTCTTTTCCGGCAAAAAACGCTGCTCCCCCTTTGGTTTCGACACCAATTGGTTTACAATAAAATCGTATGCGTGTATGACTACATCCCGGGGCCTGAGAATCAGGCGGCCGGCCGCAAAATAGGAGGATGGAGAACCATGCTGTTTATCGATAACGAAGGCATTACCGATGCGTCCGTCAATTTGGCCATCGAAGAATATGCCTTAAGACATTTGCCGCTGGAGGACGACAGCTATTTGCTGTTTTATATCAACGCACCTTCCATCATTATCGGCAAGCATCAGAACACCATCGAGGAGATCAATCAGGAATACGTTAAGGAGAACGGCGTGCAAGTCGTCCGTCGGCTTTCCGGCGGCGGTGCGGTGTACCACGACCTGGGGAACCTGAACTTCAGCTTCATCACCAAGGATGACGGCGAGTCGTTCCATAACTTCCGCAAGTTTACCGAGCCGGTGGTCGCTGCGCTCAAATCCCTTGGCGTGAATGCGGAGATGACCGGACGCAACGATCTTCAGGTTGGGGAGAAGAAGATTTCGGGCAACGCCCAATTTGCTACGCGGGGCCGCATGTTTAGCCACGGTACGCTGATGTTTAATCTGAACCTCGACAACGTACAGGCCGCGCTGAACGCCAATCCGGAAAAATTCAAATCGAAGAGCACCAAATCCGTGCGCAGCCGGGTGGCCAACATCATCGACTTCCTGGATCGCAAAATGACGATCGAGGAGTTCCGCGCTGAGCTGCTGCGGCATATTTTTGGCATGGAACCGCACGAAGTACCTCAATATAAGCTGACGGAAGCGGATTGGGCAAAAATCCATGAAATTTCCGAGCAACGCTACAAGAACTGGGATTGGAACTATGGTTTGTCGCCGGAGAGCAATGTGAAGCACGCGAAAAAATTCCCCGTCGGCATTATCGATCTGCGCATGAACATCAAGGACGGACATATTCAGAACATTAAGATTTACGGCGATTTCTTTGGTGTCGGCGACGTAGCCGATATCGAGGACAAGCTGAGAGGCGTAAAATATGAGGATTCGGCTGTACGGGATGCGCTCGCCGGCGTTGACGTGAAGCACTATTTCGGCAACATTGAGCTGGACGAATTCATCGGGCTGATTTTCCTTGAAGATTGACGAGCATCCGGCTTCTACTTTTATGAATAAGCCTGCCGCGAACCGCACGCGCCTGGCGGATTTGGCGCTGTTGTTCGTGGCGTTCATGTGGGGCTGCACCTTTCTGATCGTTCAGCATGCGGTCCGGGTGCTCCCGCCCCTGGCTTTTAACGGCATCCGTTTTATCGGGGCAGCGCTGCTGCTCGCTTTGATCATTAGCGTGTTCTACCGGCAAGAATGGAAGCAATTGTCCTGGCGCATGATGGGGCATGCTGCGCTGCTAGGGTTATTCCTGTTTTTAGGCTATACGTTTCAAACGGTTGGCTTGCTGTATACCTCAACCTCAAACGCCGGTTTTATTACCGGATTGTCTGTTGTTATCGTGCCTTTTTTGTCCTTTTGGCTGTTAAAACATCAAATTTCGCGTTTCACCTGGATTAGCGCAATTCTGGCTGCCGCCGGGCTTTACCTGCTGGCGTTCGCCGGCAGTTCCGGCCTCGTCTTGAACCTGGGGGATGCGCTCGTGTTTTTGTGCGCGGTTGGTTTCGGTCTGCACGTCGCCTATACCGGCGTATTTGCCCCCCGTTATCCGGCCTTGCCCTTAGCTTCGCTGCAGATGGCGGTCGTGGGCGTCCTCAGTGCGGCGGGTTCGCTGCTGTTCGAGCGCACCGCTTCCTGGAGCGAAACAGCCGGTCAACTGATGCAGCCGGAAGTATGGCTTGCGCTGCTCGTTTCCATCGGGCCCACCAGTGCATTTGCGTTTTGGATCCAGACAGTATGCCAGAAATTCACCAGTCCTTCCCGGGTCGCGGTCATCTTCGCCATGGAACCGGTTTTTGCTGCAGCGACCGGCGTGCTTTTTGGCGGCGAGCAATTAGGCTGGGCCACTGGGCTTGGCTGTCTATGTATTCTGGGAGGCATGCTGCTCGCGGAATTAAAATCGGGTGGAGTTGAATCTGAATCCCCCGAATCGGTTGGATAGAGAGATCTTCCTTAAAGGAGAGAAACCATGTATAAACTGATTGCCATCGATATTGATGATACTTTAATTAATGATGACAAAGAGGTCACCCCTGCAACACAGCAGGCGTTGGAGCAAGCGGTGGCCAAGGGCGTCGTCGTCACGCTGGCTACCGGCCGCGCTTACGCATCTGCTCAAGCGATCGCCCGTCAAACGGGACTTAACGTACCGATTATTACGTACCAAGGCGCACTGGTCAAAAACCTGATGGACGAAAAGGTGCTCTACGAGCGTTACGTCCCCATGGAAGCAGCGCGCAAGCTGTTCGAATACTGCATCGAGCGCAACCTGCACCTGCAAACGTACATTGACGATAAGCTGTACGCCCGCGAGGAGAACCAGAAGCTGATCGACTACACCAAGCTGAACCGGACGCAATATTATGTGGAGCCGGATTTTGCCAAGCTGGTCGCCCAGCCAACGCCAAAAATGCTGATCATCGACGAACCCGATTACCTGGACCAAATCGCGCCGGAGCTGCGCGAGCTGCTCGGGGACGGCGTTCATATCACCAAGTCGAAGCCGAACTTCCTGGAAATCATGCATGAGGAAGGCACCAAGGGCCATGCTCTGCGCTTCCTGGCCGCCCATTTTGGTTGCGACTTATCAGAAACGATCGCTATCGGCGACTCCTGGAACGACCATGAGATGCTCGAAGCCGCCGGCCTAGGTGTGGCGATGGGTAATGCCATCCCAGCGCTGAAGGAAATCGCCGACTATGTCACGTTAAGCAACAATGAAGACGGCGTGAAGCATGTCATCGAGAAGTTTGTGCTGAATGCAAAAAACTAACTGGATCCTTCCAGTTAGTTTTTTTTTAAAATATAGCTGAAATTTCGAATATAATTTGCTGTTAAACGCCCAAAACTCGAAATCTATTCGGTTTTTCATATAGATTCAGGGCATTTGCGTCAAAATGGGGTGATTAAGCATGAAATTTCATATACATTTGGTCAAAATGACCCCACGTGGGTGAAATGTATTCGAATTTTCGCATACATTATCATGCCCGCTGGAAACGGAGCTCAGACATCTGCTTGGACAACGGTTGGCAACGAAGTTCAGACATCCGCTAGGACATTCGCTGGGAAACGAAGCCGTACATCCGCCGGTGCATCCGTTGGAACACAGCTGTACATCTGCTCGTAAATCCCTCGGACATCTCCTTGAAAATCCTTTGGAAATCCCCTCGGAGCCCCTTAGCCTTTACTTCCCCTTCTGCAGCGACATTTGCATTCCCGTCACTGCAAACTACACTCCCTCTGGCAGTCCATAATCGCGTCGCAGATCGATGTCATGCGACAGATGCGTGAATACCGTCCGCGTCGGCCGAATCTCGTTCAACAACTCCAGTGCCTCCTTCACGTCATACACCGACCGGGTCGTAAATTCGGCGGTTTCGTGATAAAAGCTTGTGCCTAGCACCAGCAGATCAAGGCCAAACAACGGCTGCTTTTGATCCTCTGGCAAGGCGATGGAATCCGAGCAGTAAGCCCAGGTGAAGCCATCTTTCTCTAATCGATAGGCGTACGAAAAGCCGTTTTTGCCGTGGAAGACCTTCCACGCGGAAATCTGCCACCGGGCTAGGCGAGTGCCCTCCGCGCCAACGGCATGCAGATCTAAATGGCTGCCCAGCCAAGGGAACTGGCGAAGGATCGTGTCCAACACCTCCTGCGGCGCATACAATTGTCCCCGTCTACCCAGCCAGCGGCAGGCATCGGCCCATTCGGGCAGTCCGCCAATATGGTCGAAATGGGCGTGCGTGATCAGAATTTGCTCCGCAAAACGCTGCCCTCGCCGCTCCATCCCGGACCGCCAATCCGGTCCGCAATCGATTAGGAAGCCGCCCTCTTCACCTTCCACCGCCACCAGAGCGCGATACCTCCGGTTCACACCGGAGCTGCGCGCTTCCCCGCACACCTCGCAATCACAATACACTCTAGGAACGCCCATCGCATCCCCGGTGCCGATAAACTCAAGCCGATCCATATCGAAATGTCTCCCTCCTGCCGAGCCGCTCGCCTTAGTTTTACGAGTCGTGCCCCGCTCGCCATATCCTGCAACTCTCGCGTAAAAAAGCGAGATTTAGGAAACCTCCCAAATCTCGCTTTGCTTGGCACTACCGCCCCAACAAATCCAACGAGATCGAATTAGAAAACCCGTTCATCTCCGGCGCGCCATAAGCGGGTTCAATCGTCAGCTCTAGGCTGTCTCCATAACTCAGCGTCTTGTCCTTGACGTAGAGATGCGCCCGGTTGTTGTGGTATTGCAGCAACCCTAAGCTGTCGCGCGCCCCTTCCTTCACGATCCATACGCGGACCATCTGCCCTTTATCCGGAACGAGCCCGCCGACCAGCATCAGCACCTCTCGGGTACCTGCATTGTACCACACCATGCCGTTCTCCGGCTCCATGCGGCCCATGGCGATTGGATAAGAGATCGTGTCCGGCTTCGACAGGACCGGCAGCGCTTCAGGCTCGTAGGTTTGCACATAGCGGTCCCAGCTGGCTTCGGGCTGGTTCAGGTGATCGATGACAACCCCCATGCCGACCAGTACGATCAGCGCGGCCGCCAGCGACACCGTCCACTTCCAACGAACGGTGAACAGCCGTAACGCTCGGCGTCGCCAGCTGATCCATCTTACCCGACTCCGCAGGCTGCGCCGTATCCGCTCGGAAGGGGTAGCGCCCGCCCACGGGTCCAAGCGCTGCGCGGAAGGAGAAACGGCCTGCTGATGCAGTTGAGGCTGCGACGGTCCTGGGGCAGCCGCCAGGTTTGGAGTAAGCTCCCGGTTGCCAACAGCCGGTCTCCCCGGCAGTTCCGGCAGCTCCATTTGCTCTGGCTGCACCTTCGTCCCCGGTTGCTCCGTTTTCTTCAGCTGCCCCGGCAATGAACCGTCCTCGCCGTCGATCCCCAGGACGCTCTCCCAATACGTTTTCTGCTCCAGGCAGACCGTGCAGCTATCCAGGTGCAACGCCATTTCAGAGTGCCGCGGTTCCTCCAGCGTTCCCAGCAACCAATCAATCCACTCCTGCTCAGTGTACATCCGAATGCAGACGTTCTCGTTGCCCGGCCCGCCGATGTTGCGAACCTTATCGCTGTCTTGCCCGTTCATGCTCGTTCCCTCCTTCCAGCGGTTCTCCCCAACCTTGCTTCTCCAGTTGCTTGCGCAAATTGTTCAGCCCGTAACGTACCCAAGACTTTACGGTGCCAATCGGAACGCTCCAAGCTTCCGCCATTTCGCGTTGGGTTTGCAAGGCGAAATAAGAGCCCATAATCGCCTTCTTCTGCGTCTCCGGCAGCGCGTAGATCGCTGTGCGGAGCGCTTCCCGTTCCAACCGGGACAAGACTTGATTCTCGCCGGAGCTGTCTTCGTCCACCGCATCCCGGCGCAGCGCCTCATCGCCCGGATACTTCAGCCGCGCTTTGCGCCGCAATCGGTCCAGACTGCGGCTGCGGGTCATCACCGCCAGCCAGGCTTTGATTGACCCGCGCGACGGGTCATAATCTTGCCCCCGCCGCAGCACCTCCAAAAACACCTCATGGCAAATATCCTCGGCCTCCATCCGCTCCCCAACCAGACGGCCGGCCACCTGCATGACAAAAGGAGAATAACAGGCATAAAACGTATCAAATGCGCGGACGGAACCGTTGCACATCTCACGCAGCTGCCTGGTCATCTCTTCATTTTGCAGGTCCATACTTGTCCCTCCCGCAAAATTTCTCCTCTTCTTACCTCCCGTTTTATCAAAAATGAATTCGCTTGAAAACCCCAAAAAAATTTCTAGAATCGAATAAATCCAAAGCGTCGTTTCGTGCGTACCTTTGATGAACATCATTATTTTTCTTAGGGGGTACAAGAGATGCTTCAAACCTATCGAAAAGCGGCGTTCTTGCTGCTCATTCTGGTCACGACCCTAAGCGTTGCCTTATCCGGGGTCGGCAAAGCCTCGGCGGCGGGCTCGTTGGAGCTCTTCACGCCATATTTGGAATGGTCCGCTGCACCGGGCGAATCTGTGTCTTATTCGATCGATCTTGTCAACCATGGCAGCAGTACGGCTTCGGCCAATCTCTCGCTGGAGACGCAAAGCAAGGATTGGAAATACGAACTCACCGCAGGCGGGCGCGAAATTTCGCGGCTGGCGGTAAAGGCCGGTGAAACGCAATCCTTCACCCTCGATCTTGAGGTCCCGCTGCAAATTAACAAAGGCCGGTACGTGTTCAATCTTAAAGCGGATGATGCAACGCTGCCGCTGGTCGTTAACGTCTCCGAGCAAGGGACCTTCAAAACCGAGCTGACCTTGGATCAAGCCAACATGGAAGGCCATTCGGACTCCACGTTTACGTATAGCGCGGTGCTGCGTAACCGAACGACGCAAAAGCAGACCTACGCCTTCAACGCACAAGCCGAGCAAGGCTGGGACGTTCGTTTCAAAGCTGACGGCAACAGCGTCACTTCGGTTGAAGTGGAACCCAACACCGAGAAGTCGATTACGATTGAAGTGAAGCCGCCGGAGCAAATCAAAGCCGGCACCTATGAAATCCCGATTTCGGCAACGAGCGGCGATACCACAGCCAACGCCAAAATCGAAGCGGTCGTAACGGGAACGTACGACATGAAGTTTTCCACGGTGGATGACCGGCTGAGCACAGACGTGGGCGCAGGTTCCGAACGCAAACTGACCTTCGTGGTCCAAAATACCGGCTCCGCTGAGCTGCAAGATCTCTCCTTCTCCTCGGCCGCTCCGACGGATTGGGAGGTGTCCTTCGAGCCTTCCTCGATCACATCGATCGCGCCGGGTGAAAGCAAGCAGGTTCAAGCCACCATTAAATCCAGCAAAAAATCGCTCCCAGGGGACTACATCGTCAGTCTGACTGCCTCCTCCGCGAACAAAAGCGCGAACGCTGATCTGCGGGTTACCGTAAAATCGTCCGTATTATGGGGATGGGTGGGGGTTCTCATCATACTGGCCGTTTGCGGAGGCATCTATTACCTGTTCCGGAAATATGGGAGAAGATAATCCATGGTTACGGAAACCGGCAAGACACCTACCCCATCGGCTACTGGCGAACGTCCGGTCATTGAACTCGTGCAGCTGACGAAGAAATACGGAGAAGCCACCGCCGTTGATCATCTGAACTTAAGCATCGCCCGCGGGGAAATCTTTGGTTTGCTTGGCCCCAACGGTGCAGGGAAAACCACAACGATCCTGATGATGCTCGGGTTGGCCGAGCCAACCTCGGGACAGGCGCGGATTTGCGGCTTTGACCCGACGCGCGAGGCGCTGAAGGTGAAGCGGAAGGTGGGTTATCTGCCCGATGATGTCGGGTTCTATGAGGATCGGACGGCGCTGGATAATCTTGTGTATACAGCAAGACTGAACGGCGTATCGGAGCAAGAAGCTTTGCAACGCGCCAAAGCCCTGCTGGAGAAAACCGGACTTGCGGACAACGCCGGCAAGAAGGTCGGAGCGTTCTCCCGCGGGATGCGGCAGCGGTTAGGTCTGGCGGACGTGCTCATCAAAAATCCGGAGGTCATTATCCTCGACGAGCCAACGCTGGGGATCGACCCCGAAGGGGTGCGCGAGCTGCTTGCCCTCATCTCTTCGCTCAGCCGCGACGAGAAGCTGACGGTGCTGCTGTCCTCGCACCATCTGCATCAAGTGCAGCAAATATGCGACCGGGTTGGTCTATTCGTCCAAGGCCGGTTGATTGCCTGCGGCGACATCCGCACCCTGTCCAAACAGCTGGATGCGGACGGCAACGTCTATGTAGAGGTTGGCGCCAAAGGCTGGACGGAGGAGCTAGCCCGTAACATTTCCAGCATCCAGGGCGTCCGTGACATCCGTTACCCGCAGCAAGGGGACGACGAGATCGAGCGGGGCGTTACCGCAACGGTGGTTTGTGAACGGGACCTTACCGCACAAATCGCCGAAGCCGTGATTCAGAAGGATGCGGAGCTTGTGTACATCCGCCGCAAGGAATACGGACTTGACGATATCTACCATCGCTATTTTGAAAAAAGGGGTGAGTCATGATGCAGCCAAACAAAACCGTGGGCAGCCGTTCTTTCAAAGAGCAGCTGCGCCTGGATGAGTGGCGGGAACGGGCACGCAAGCTATGGGCAGAGCTCCGTCCCGGCGGAGAAGCGAATCCGCCGCGGGAGCGCTCGTCTTCCTCTTTTTGGGTGATGGTCCAGAAGGAGATTGGTGACCACTTGAGCAGCTGGCGCTTTGGGATCCTAATGGGCATCATCGTACTGGCCTGCATCGGCTCGATCTATTCCGCTGTCTCGGCGATTCGTTCGGGCAGCAGTTCAGCTAGCGGCGGGGCGGGCGATACGTTCCTGTTCCTGAAAATGTATACCTTAACCAGTTCTGCACTGGCGGTTCCCTCTTTTTCTACCTTCCTCTCCTGGTTAGGACCGCTGATTGGAATCACGTTAGGGTTCGACGCCGTCAATTCCGAACGGAATAAAGGAACGTTGGGCCGCCTGCTGTCGCAACCGATCTACCGCGATGACTTCATCAAGGCTAAATTCGTTTCTGCTTTGGTGATCATTGCGGTCGTGGTCTTTTCGCTGGGGCTGCTGGTGATGGGGCTGGGGTTGTTTACCATCGGATATCCGCCAACTCCAGAGGAGTTCGCCCGCATCCTCATCTTCCTGCTGATCGCGGTGGTCTACATCGGCTTCTGGCTCTGCTTGTCGATTCTGTTCTCCATCCGCTTCCGGCAGGCAGCAACGTCGGCACTGTCGTCCATCGCCATCTGGCTGTTCTTTACGATCTTCTATGGCATGATCATCAACATGATCGACAGCGCGACGGCCGTCTCGCAAATGGCGGCGCCGGAGGCGCAGCTGCGGCAGATGAACCTCGTGCTGACGCTGAACCGCCTGTCCCCGACAGAGCTGTTCTCGGAGACGATCTCGACGATGCTCTCCCCCGGCGTCCGCGCCTTGGGACCGCTAACGATGGACCAGCTCGTCGGGGCGATCGCAAGCCCATTGTCACTGGGCCAAAGCCTATTGCTCATCTGGCCGCAATTGACCGGTTTGCTGGCCGCCACCATGATCTGCTTTGGCCTGTCCTACGTCCTGTTCATGCGTCAGGAAGTACGGTCAAGAGCATAAAATATGAAGAAGCCGCTGATTGGTTGGATCAGCGGCTTCTTTGTGTTTTTGTCGCGCCAAAATAGCGGTAATTTTTGGCCTTATTTCAGCCTTAACCCCTTATTTCTGGAAAATAAGGCCATTTTAGGGTCTTATTTTCGCCAAATGGTGCTCAGAAGGGGGATTTCAAGCTCGTTTTCGCAGAATAAGGCCATTTTTTACCGTTATTCGTCCCGGTTATTCGCTCAACGTGAAAATAAGGGTAATTTGTACCCTTATTCTTCTCTTTTTGTCCGAATTAAACTTGGCCCACGGAATTGCCCTTCACCAGCGTCACGTACACCCGCTCATGCTCGACCGGTTCCCCGGCCAGGATCTTCAGCAGCTGCTCGGATGCCAGCGCTCCCCACTTCCGCTTAGAATAGTCGATCGTCGCCAGACGCGGCACCGTATATTCGGCTAACTCGATGTTATCGAAACCGATAATATGGATGTCTTTGCCGATCACATAATCGGTCCGTTTCACCGCATTGTAGAGGCCAATCGCCATCTCGTCGTTCAGGCAGAATACGCCCACCGGTGTGGTCACGTCCCGAAGGATCTGCTCAGCCGCCCGTTCTCCGGCATCCTTATTGAAGTTTCCTTCGATTTCGGTCAGCTCCACTCCATCGAAACGGGCGACCGTCTGCTTCACCGCTTTCAGCCGCTGCTTCGAGTCATAGGAGCCCTTGGGCCCCGTGACGACATAAAGCTTGCGGTGCCCCTGCTCGATCAAGTGCTCGACCGCCAAGGTCGCTCCCGCCTTGTTGTCCAACAGAACCTGATTGATGTTCGGGTGGTTGAGCTCGCGGTCGAGCACCACGATTTTATGCCCAATGTCGGCGTACTTGAGCAGCTCCTGACTAGAGAACGTAGCGTCCAAAATAATCGCCCCGTCTACCATCCGCTCAGGCAGCAGTCGATGGGACTGCTTGCCGCTGCATACGACCATGTCGTACCCCTTCTGGTTCAGCACTTCTTTTACGCCCTGCAACAGGTCGCCGTAGAAAGCGCCGCTGAAGTCGGTCAAATACACGCCGATGATCTTCGACTCACGGGTTTTTAAGGAACGTGCGGCAGCATTGGGCACATAATTCAGTTGTTCCGCGATCGCCAAAATTCTTGCACTCGTCTCGTCGGTAATTTTCGGACTTCCATTCAGTGCGTAGGATACCGTGGAGATGGAGACTCCGGCTTTTTTGGCAATGTCCTTAATGCTTACCACAACATTACTCCCCTTATCGGTAGTTCAAAAAGTAGTCTTCCCATCACGATGAGTTTCTTAGATGCAGGTTCGACGTCGAATCTTGGACTCAGCCGGGAAAGCGTATGCTTCCGATGCATGTTTCCTTCGGAAACATTTCAGTTGCTCACGTAGGTTTTGCCTACGCTCCGCTACTCAGTCCCTAAGCTTCATCCAACCTTCTCGGTGCTGGAAACCCCACTTTTTGAACCTCTATCTTATTCGGTAGTTCAAAAAATGGTCTTCCGATCACGAGGTGTTCCCCAGATGCAATTTCGACGTCGAATCTTGAATTCAACTTACATCCAGATTTCAACGACGTTATGATCATTCGACCCGAACGCCGCAAAATCCTGCCGGCTGATCCGAACGCCGCCGCTACGGTAAAATCCCGGATTCTCCCCAATCGGAATCTCTTGGCCGTTGATCCGCACTGCGCGGCCTTGGCCGTTCATGTGGTAGATGAACGTGGTCGGGAGGCCCATCCACGCAAAATCAAACCGCAGCCCATCCAAATGCGGCGGCAACACAGGGTCAATGATCAGGTCCTCCCCTCGCACTCGGATGCCTAGGCAGTTGGAGATCAGCTGGTTCATATAGATTCCAGGGCCGCTGGAATAAATACGCCAGCCGCCTTTCACCGGCACGTTCCCGCTCCGCAACTCATCAAACCGTTCCTCCGCATCGTAACGGGTGGCGAACTTGCCGTCCGAGCTGCTGAAGTAGACGTTGCTTTGCCGCAGCTCCGCATTCGGCACAACGTCCCTAAGCCCTACCGGGTTAATCTTGTGCAGCCCGCTCCAAGCTTCCTCGGCTTTGCCGAGCTTGGCCATCGCTTCGATGAAGCGGATATGGGCATGAACGTACTGCAGCCCGATCTCACGCCCGAAGTTGGACGCCTGCTCCGCCCGCTTGAAGTGTGTGCTAACGCCGCCCCGGTATTTGGCCGGCCGATCCATCAAGCGCACGCCATCCGGATGGTATAGCTTCTCTTTAATGACGCCGTAATGCGCTTCCGCCTGCTCAGCGGTGAGTAGCTCGGCGATCATGCTGCGTGTCATCGGCAGCAGCCGGTAATGGATCCCCGTTTTTGTATCCGTCGGATGCAGCATCAATTCGGCTTGCCCCGGTTGTTCCATATAGACGAAACCGGGGATAACTTCCGTGCCCAGCATATACTTGTTAAAATCACGCTTGATGCCCTCGGCCAGCTCCGCAAGTTCATTTGCCCAATGCTGCTCCTCTTCCGGCAACGCCTCCGCCAGCTGACGGAACGTCTGATACGTTAACGCCACCGTCCAGCTGCTGCTCATAAAGTGCTTGAGTTGGGCATTCGCCGGTTGCAGCGTATCGTCCCAATCCCCGTCGCCGTAGGAAGACAAATAAGTATCATGCAAGAAATGGCTGCGGATATAGCCGATTTCCTTCTTCGCATGCTCGCGGATCGTCGCCGGCGTGGCAGACAGTTCAAAGCTTCCTTTGACCGTATACGGAACCTCTTCATCCAGCAGCCCATAGTCCCCGGTCGCCGTCAAGTAATCACTTAGCACCTTCAGCGGCCAGACGATGATGTCGCCATGGCTCTCCTCCTGCTGAATCCGGAAGTAACGATCAAACATAAACCATTGCGGCCAGTTTCCGTCGTCCTCATATTGGTGAGCATACACCGTCTTCAGGATGTCTTTGACCACCCCGTATTTTTGCGTCGCCAAAAAATATTCCGCCGGTCCCTGGCAAACATCGCGGGTGCCCCAAGCGGCCCCGCCATATTGCTCCAGCCCGTGGGGCACCGAGAAATGGACAAGCATATTGTGTGTATACCACCAAGCCAGCGTATTGAGCTTTTGCAGTTCCTGAGCTGCAGGCGCTGACGCTTCCTCCAGCGATAACCGGAAGCCGTTCATCACCCGGCCCAAAAACTCACGGTACCGAACGGCTTCTTCCTGTACTTCCCGAATCGCAGGCTTCGATTCCCCGCCATGCAGCAAACCTTGCACCGTGAGTGTCCAATTGCTGCAAGGCTCCGTTTCCAGCACCACCAGCGACGAGCTGCCCGGCGCTGCACCCGGAGCCAGCCGGCGTTCATCATATACGTTAAAGCCTGTTCCCGACACGTGCATCCGGTAAGCTAGGTCCGGATATACGGAAGCAGACAGCGCTTCGCGGTCGGCCCGGAACGTCAGCACCGATTCTTTTTGCTCCATGAGAAAAGAACGTTGGAACTCCAAATCATTCATAACGATTTGATTTGTCACCAAATAGCGGTACGCTCTGCCGTTCGCAGATACGATGTTCAACGCAAGTTCCGGGGAATCCGTTGCGGTATAGTTGGTGACAACGATCGTATCGTCCGCCATTTTATAGGTCCAGCGGGCGTAGTTAAAGCCCATCTCAAACATCGACGGCATCGTCAACAGCCGGTACACCCCGTCCAATTCCACGTAGATCCGTTGTCCGGACGCTTTGGAGACGTTCAGCGCATTGCGTACGTTGGAAACCCACTTGTGGAATGAGGTGTTGCCCACGACCACCTGGGAATTAAATACGCCGTACATGTACGAAGTAGTCGTAAGCACTTCGCTGCCTACCCGGTCGTTCCCGCCGGACATCAGGATGATGCCGTGCGGCCGCTCGACCTGAAGCTCTTTTTCCTTCAAAACGACATGCTCGTGCGTATCCGTGAAGAAAGATAGCAGCTGCCCGCCATCCCGCTCCTCATGCTGACGATGCGGGAATAGCGCCTCGATTTCGGCGTCGTCCATCGGTAAACCCGACAGCGGCTCGCCCAATTCCGTCGCTAAGGTTACTGGAGCTGCAGCCTCAACCGCATTTACAGGGGCGGCCTCCCATTTACGCCACGCGTCTTCAATCAACTCCTCGAATTCCAGCGTCTCGATCGCCTCCGGATAATCCTCCCGTACCAGTCCGTAGAAGACAAACCGCGCTTGCCCATTCAGCAGTTGACTGCCCGTTTGAAGCGCCGCGTAAGCAAACTCGTATTGATAAATTTCATTTGCCAGCTCCTTGCGCGCCAACGCTTCGGGGCGATCCGTTTCTTTGTAGGACAACCCAAAAAACTGAAAGCCATCGGTCGAATATCCCGCAGCTCCGGTGAGCGCCCCTTGCTGCATATAAGGGAATTTTCCGCGCTGCGGCTGGTTTTGCCGCGAGCAAATGACCGTGCCCCGCCGCTCATGCCGGAATACGGTATGGTCGATGTATTGAGACATATACGCTTCATTGCTGCGTACCGCTCCCGGTTCGGCAAGCCCGATATCCTGACCATAGACAACGTCGACCTCAACCGAGGTTTGTCCCTCCAGCCGAACGTCCCAGAACCAAATGCCCCGGGAATCCAGTCTCAACACGACCTCGTACTGAATCCCTTCGGCTTCCCCCTTCCAAACCGCAGTATCCGCCCCGAAGCTCAGCCGGCTGTTCGAGCGAATGCCAAGCAAGGGAATGGCCCGAATCCCCTCGGGGAAGTGCAGACGTAAATACAGATTGTTCAGCGAACCCTCCACCGGGCCGGATAACAGCTGATTCATCAGGATGTCCCGGTATTTCATTTCGTACAGATCGCCGCTGTTCCATAACGTAAAGGTCAAGTCCCCCGCATGAAGAACTTTCCACGCCTCCGTTGCTGTCGTCATCCTTTCCACTCCTTTGATCCTTATGATTTCTATTTTTGCAAAATAAATCGCACGCCCGCGGCATCCCGGCTGTTGGGACCCACAAAGGCCACAAACTCGCCCGCATCGCTGCTGTATGTCAAATCGCTATGGTGATATCGCAGCTGCGCCTCGGTAATTTCAAAAGTGACTTCCTGAGCTTCCCCCGGCTGCAACAGGATTTTGCGGAATCCCTTCAGCTCCTTGACCGGCCGAACCACGTCCCCCGCGATATCGCGGATATAGAGCTGCACGGTCTCCTCAGCGGCTGCCGATCCGGTATTCGTCACGTTCACCTTGATTGTCAGCGGCTGTTCTGGTGTCATAACCGTTGCCGACAGTTCCGGTTCGCTATACATAAACGTGGTGTAGCTGAGCCCGAACCCAAACGGGAAAAGCGGCTCGTTTGGCATGTCCAGATATTGCGAAACGTATCTAATCTGAGCGTCCGGCGCTCCCTTCGGGCGCCCGGTGTTGAAGTGGTTGTAGTACACCGGAATCTGCCCTGCTGCATATGGAAAAGACATCGACAGCCGTCCCGACGGCTGTACGTCCCCATACAACAGGTCGGCGATCGCATGGCCGCCTTCGCTGCCTGGGAACCAGGCTTCAAGCACGGCACCAACACGATCTGCTACGCCGTGCAGGTCCAGCGGCCGGCCGTTAAACAACACGGCCGCCATCGGCTTGCCGAGCTCAGCGAGACGTTCGATCAACGCCAGCTGCGCCCGCGGCAGCCGGATATCTCCCCGGCTGCCCGCCTCACCGCTCATTTCCGAGCTTTCGCCTAACGCCAGCACGATCACGTCGGCGCCAGCCGCTGCGGCCACAGCTTCCTGAAGCCGGCGGTCATCGGCTTCCTCGATGCCGCAGCCCTCCGCAACAACGATCCGGCTCGCGCCTGCCTTTGCGACTAGGCCGTCATAAAGCCGAACCGCCGCTTTCGTCGACCCCTGCCATGACCACGGGCCAAGAATGTCACCGCTTTGCGCAAACGGGCCAATCAACGCGATCGATTGATCCCGCCGCAGCGGCAGTACGCCTTCGTTTTTGAGCAGAACGCAGGATTTAGTTGCCAGCTCGCGGGAGGCGGCCCGGTGTTCCTCGCAGAAGACGATCTCCGCTTCCCGCTCTGGATCTGCGCCGCGATAAGGATTGTCAAAGAGTCCGAGCTTCTCTTTGAGTTGCAGGATCCGCAGCACCGCTTCGTCAATCCGTTTTTCCTCGACCACCCCGGTCTTCACCAGCTCCGCCAAATGCTTCATATAGCAGGTAGTCATCATCTCGATGTCGATGCCCGCTTCGATCGAGCGGCGGGCCGCTTCCTTCTCGTCGGCCGCAGCTCCGTGCGGAATCAGTTCCTTCACTGCGCCCCAATCTGAGATGATCACGCCGTTAAAGCCCCATTCTTCGCGAAGCAGCTGACGTAATAATCGCCGATTGCCGGTTGCCGGAATGCCATCCACCGTGTTAAACGAGGCCATAACCATTTCGCAGCCTTCTTCCAACGCGGCTTTGTAAGCCGGCAAATAGGTTTCACGCAACCGCCATTCCGACATGTCGACGGTGTTATAATCCCGTCCGCCCTCGGCAGCGCCATAAGCGGCGAAATGCTTTACACAGGCAGCCACCCGGCTTGTATCGTTCCGCAAATCGCGGCCCTGGAAGCCGCGGACAAACGCCCGAGCGAATTCGCTGTTCAGATATGGATCTTCGCCGGTCGACTCCATCACCCGCCCCCACCGGGGATCACGCACCAGATCGACCATCGGGGCAAACGTGACATGAACCCCTGACACTGCGGCTTCTCTGGCAGCAATTTCTGCGCTTCGCTCAGCCAGAGACAAATCCCAAGAGCAGCCGATGGCCAGCGGTACGGGGAAGATCGTTTTAAAGCCGTGAATGATATCGGCCATCATCAACAGCGGAATGCCTAAGCGGTTCTTCTTTAAATGAGCCTGCTGCACGTTGATCGCTTCCTGCGCTCCGGATAATCCGAGAACCGAACCTGTGTTACGCACTGTTTCCTCAGATACGCCCAGCTCCTGCATCGGACCAGTGATTTCTCCCTCGGTCCGGGCTCCTTCAAAGAACGGGACGGCGAGCTGCAGCAACTGGTCGATTTTTTCCTCCAGGGTCATCTGCTTCAGATAATTCTCTATGGGTTGTTGTGTCATGGGTTCCCCACCTTTTTCGATGTAAGATTATTGTTATAGCATGATGGTGAAACGTTTCGATTATTTGAATAGTTGGATTATATATCGAATCAAAAAATCCGTCAATTTTCATGGAATGCGATTTCAAAATTTGTAGAAACGTTTCAATAAAGTCGCTTTAACAAAATTAGCTCCGGGTTATGATCCGAAAAAAAGATATTGAATACGATTACAATCTGTTTTATAATGAATCGAAACGTTTCACTTGGTTCTGATTTTCCGGGAACTAGGTTCATATTTTTCTTAATCGAAACGTTTCACCTGTCTATTGTCGCTGTTCTGCGGCATCATCTTTGGTACAAACAAGGGGACCCATTTCTATGCTTGAGAAGGAGGTGTTGCCTGTCCTCAAGGCCGGCTCATCTGTTTTGCATAAAATCGCTAAATAATGTCTCATATTACTTACAGCTATTATTTTCAGAAAGGACGATCCTTATGTGGAAAAAAACAGCAACTACCCTGATTGCCAGCTCACTGGTGCTCGCTAGCCTTCTTGCTGGCTGCGGTTCGAAAGATAACGCGGCGGATGGCGGCAGCGGGAATGGGGCCGCAAACGGCGGCGACAAACAAGTGCAAATCAGCGTATGGGCGATGGGCGATGAAGCCAAATCGCTACCGCAAATCGCCGACGACTTCATGAAGGAGAACCCAAACATCAAGGTGGATGTCCAAGCCCTGCCTTGGTCCAATGCACATGACAAGCTGCTGACCGCAGTCGCTTCGAAGAAAGGTCCGGACGTCATCCAAATGGGGACAACCTGGATTCCGGAGTTTGCGAATGCCGGCGCGCTGATGGATCTGACTTCGGTGGTGGACAAGTATCCGGAGTTTAAAGAGGATCAATTTTATTCGGGCGCCGTAAACACGACCAAATATGACGGTAAAATCGTGGGGATTCCGTGGTATACCGAAACCCGCGTCCTCTTCTACCGGACTGACCTGTTGAAGGAAGTGGGCTATGACCAACCGCCAAAAACATGGGATGAACTTCGCGATGCAGCGAAGAAGCTGGCTGACCGCGGCAAAGGGAAATACGGGATCAGCATCGATATGAACGAGCAATCGCTGGCGTTTATGTTCGCCCGCCAGAACGGCTCCAAGCTGCTCGACGAACAGAACAAGCCGCTGTTTAACCAGCCGGAGTTCGTTGAAGCTGTGGAATATCTGAACGGATTCTTTAAGGACGGATCCGCGCCGATTGACCTCGGATTGGACCCGGTACAAGGGCTTAGCGGCGAGGGCGTTGTTCCGATGTTCATCAGCGGCCCTTGGATGATTAACTCCATCAAGACGCAAGCACCGGATTTGGAAGGCAAATGGGCGGTGGCTCCGCTGCCGGCGAAGAAGAACAATATTTCCGCGCTGGGCGGCTCCGATCTGTCGGTATTCCAATATACGAAACATCAGGACGAAGCTTTGAAGTTCATTCAATACATGAGCAAGCCGGAAACGCAAATCAAGTGGATGCAGCTGACCAAATCGCTGCCGACCAACTTGAAAGCTTGGGAAGATCCGTCCCTCAAAGACGATCCGAACTATCAGGCGCTGCAAGAGCAGCTGGAGCATTCCGAACCGATGCCGCTGCTCACCACTTGGGAGCAAATTGCTCAAACCTACTTGAAGAGCTTTGAACGTATCGTTCGCGGCGGCGCGGATGTCCAAAAAGAAATGGACGCCTTCAACGCCGAAGCTGAGAAAATCCTCAGTAAGTAAGCGAAAGCTTTACCATACCGCCTCCAGCCCGCCGGCAGCTCCGGCTCCCCGGCGGGCAGAGGTGGTGACGTTAGCTTAGACGCGCTGAATAAAGGAAGTGATCCGAGATGAAAGGCTTATCGCAAAAAAATGCACCCTACCTGTTCATTGCGCCGACCTTGATTTTGCTGGCGCTCTTTTCGCTGCTTCCGATCGCCATTGCCCTGGTGATCAGCTTCACCGACATGGATTTAGCCGGGTTGGCCGACCTCTCCAACATCAGCTTTGTAGGTTTCGATAACTATAAGGAAGTGCTGTTGGACCCATCGTTTCAAAAATCCATTTTTAACACGTTATTTTACGTTATTATCGGCGTACCGCTCGTTATCATCATTTCCCTGTTGATCGCCTTGCTGATCAACTTCGGTAAAGCCCGTATTTTCAAAGCATTTCGGGTCATTTTCTATATGCCGTCGGTTACCAACGTCGTGGCGGTAGCCGTCGTATGGAGCTACCTGTACAACCCGTCGCTGGGACTGCTCAACTATATTTTGAACTCGCTGGGGTTCGGGTCTGTCCCTTGGCTGCAAGATCCGGTCATGGCGAAAATCTCGCTGATTATCCTGGCCGTATGGCGGGCGATTGGCTTAAACATGATTATTTTCATCGCTGCGATCAAAGGCATCTCGAAAACGTATTATGAAGCGGCGCAAATCGACGGAGCCAGCAACTGGCGGCAAACCTGGTCGATTACGATTCCGCTGCTGCGCTTCGCCATCTTCTTTGTCTCCATCACCACGATGATCGGCTGGCTGCAGTTCTTCGAGGAACCTTTTGTCATGACCAAAGGCGGTCCGCTGGATGGCACGATCTCCGTAGCTTTGTTTATTTATAACAACGGCTTTCAATTCAGCAAATTCGGATATGCTGCGGCAGGCTCCTTTATTCTGTTCTTCGCCATTATCCTGATCACGTTGATCCAATTCAGATTTCAAAACAAGGAAGCGGATGTCTGATGTCATCCCGGGAGGTGTACACACATGCAAACCAGAACCTCGGGCGATAAAGCGCTGCAATGGCTGGTCGGAATTCTGCTCGGCGTGATGGGCCTGCTGATGCTGCTGCCATTCGTCTGGATGATCCTGTCGTCGTTTAAACCGGAAAGCGAAGTGGCGCAGATCCCGCCGACCCTGTGGCCCCACCAGTTCACCCTGGAGAACTTCCAAGAACTGTTTGAGAATATGCGGTTTGGCGTTTATTTGCGAAATACGTTGATCATCGTTGTCTTTTCCTTCCTGGGTCTGTTCCTGAACGCCCTGGCCGGCTTTGCTTTCGCGAAGTACAAGTTTAAGGGACGGGATGGTCTGTTCTATCTCGTTTTGGCCACCATGATGATTCCCGGGCAGGTCACGATGATTCCGGTCTATCTGATCCTGAACATGATGGGCCTAACCAACACGATGATTGGGATTGTACTTCCAGGCTTAGTAGGGGCCTTCGGCATTTTCTTGTTCCGCCAATTCATGTCGACGATTCCCGACGAGTTGTTGGAAGCCACCCGTCTGGACGGGGCCGGCGAATTCCGTATCTTCGTACAGATCGCCTTGCCGATCTCCAAGTCGATCCTCGCGGTACAAGGCATCCTGACCTTTATCGCGGGCTGGAACAGCTTCCTGTGGCCGCTGATCATTGCAAACGACGAGAGTCTATATACCCTGTCGGTTGGCCTGCAGCTGCTTAAAGGCCAGTACGGCGGAGACTACGCCTTGCAGATGGCAGGCTCGGCATTTATGGTTGTTCCGATCATCATCATCTTCATCATCTTCCAAAAACATATTATCGAAAACTATTCGATTTCCGGTATGAAATAACAACTAAAGGGCTGTATCGTGGAAAGCCGTTTACGCTTTCCTTGATACAGCCCTTTAGATTTAAATGATCACGCTGAGCGGTTCACGCTTCAGCGGATTCTCAAGAATCCAGCTTCGTTCGTCGTCAAAGAGATAAGCGCGGTGCACCAGCACGCGCACTTCCTGTCCTGCCTTCAACGTTTCCTTCTCCAGGGAGCGGAAGGTCGTCAGCGTATGTCCGCCGACCTCGACCTCCACCAGCCATTCGCTGCCGCGGAAGTGGAGATGCTTCACCACACCTGGAGCGGTTGCGGATAACAGCGTAAACTCGTGCTCAGTGCCCACTTCAATATACTCCGGACGGATCAAGGCTTTCGTCGCCAGCCCTCCGCATTCTTCCTCGAAGCCCTTCAGATCGGCGGCGCGCTCCACCAGCGTCGATTGGCCGATAAACGAGGCGACAAACGGGGTCTGCGGCTCCTTATAAATATCCCATGGCGTCCCTTTCTGCTCCAGCCGGCCTTGATTAATGATCATAATCTCATCGGCAACTTCAATTGCTTCATCCTGGTCATGGGTGACGAAGATGGAGGTGATGCCCACCTGCTCGATCAACTCGCGCAGCCACGACCGCAGCTCCTGGCGGATCTTTGCGTCGATCGCCGCAAACGGCTCATCCAGCAGCAAGAGCTGCGGCTGCGGAGCCAAGGCCCGGGCAAAAGCGACCCGCTGTCGCTGCCCGCCGGACAGCTGATGCGGGTAGCGGTGCTCGAATCCGCTCAGCCCGGTCAGCTCAACCAGCTCCATCACCCGCTTCCGTATTTCTGCCTTCGGTACTTTCTTCACTTGCAACCCAAAAGCAATATTATCGAATACGGTCATATGCTTGAAGAGGGCATAACTCTGGAATACGAAGCCGATTCCGCGATCCTGCGGCTTTAATTCATTGACCCGCTGTCCATGGAACAGAATCTCCCCTTCATCCGGCTGCTCCAAACCTGCGAGCATACGAAGAATCGACGTTTTACCGCCGCCGCTCGGCCCCAGCAAGCCGATTAATTGCCCCTTTTCGATGCCAAAACTAACATCTCGAACGGCATGGAAGCTGCCAAAATGCTTATTTAAGTTCCGCACTTCTACATGCATGCCAAACCCCACATCCTTTCCAGTTTCGAAAGCCCAAGTCAAGTTGCTGCCGTTCCTCTCAATGCTGCCCGAATCCGTTCAATCATTCGTTGAATTCTGATAAATTTACTTGGATTAATGTTAAGAATAGATTACCAAACCCTAGGCATTCCGTCAATCTGAAAAAAAGTAGTAACCAAGCGGGAGTACGGCTTTTTTTCGCCAAAACCCAAACGAAAACCGGCACTTCCCGATGAACTTCAGCTCGGAATGGCCGGTTTTGTCAATTAGTGTTATAAAGTATTGATGCTATACTGGTGTAATTGGATAAAGTGCGAAGTGAAAACAAAAACGCCTTATGACGTTATACGGTAAACGCTGTGGCTTAACAACTTTACGTGGGCGACAGCAGCCGGCTTAATCTCTTCAAAGGTCAGCCGATCTTGGATGTAGTAAGAGATAAATCCATGCATACCCAAAAACATACTGAGCGGAAGAGACGGATGCTTCTCCAGCGGATGCTTCTCTTCCTGCAGAAAACTGCGAATGAGCGACTCGAACATATTAAAACATTTAGCTTGTTCGTTGCGACAGTATGCTAGGATCTCCTCATCCCTGAGCATAAACATGATTTCGTATTGGTGCGGATGCTCCAAGCCGAATTTGATAAACTCCAGCATCAGCTGTTCCGCTTTGGTGAGGCCGTCGGCTGGCGGTCGTTTTGTCACTTGCTCGCACAGGTGGGTAAGCGACTCGAAATCTTTTACCACGATGGCGTAAAACAATTCGGCCTTTTCCTTGAAGTGATAATATAGCGAGCCGTGGCTGTATCCCAAATGCTGACCGATGCTCCTCATGGATATTCCGCGGTACCCTTTGGTAATGAACAAATGACGGGCCGCTTCCATAATTCTTTCTCTCGACAACTCCTGATCAACTGCTCTTCTTGCCATAGGCCTTATTCCCCTTCAATAAAATAAACCTTGTCACCTTCCGTCATCACGGCCTGACCCCCTGTCAAATCGGTCATCCAATCCATGAAGGCGCTTGCCTCCGGATGAAGCGGCAGACAGCATAATGTCACCTTATCCGCAAACACCGTCTCTCCCTTACGGATGCCACGGTTCCGCAGTTCATTTTCCACTTTGCCCAGCCAGGTGTAATCCAGTTCAACAAACACTTCTTGATGCAATACGCGGGTGATCACTTCTCCTGCTTCGAGCGCTGCGACAGCTCCGTCAGTGTACGCACGGATGAGGCCGCCCGCCCCCAGCATAATCCCGCCAAAATACCGGGTTACGACGATTGCCACGTTCTTGAGGCCCTGATTTTTGATCACCTCCAAAATCGGCTTCCCGGCCGTACCGCTTGGCTCTCCGTCGTCTGATTGCTTCTGGATTTCGTCCCGTTCCCCGATCATATAAGCGGAACAGTTGTGCGTAGCGTTCCAATGCTTCTTCTTGATTTCCTCGATAAACTGGAGCGCCTCAGCTTCGGTTTCCACCGGCTTCACGTGCCCGATAAACCTTGATTTCTTGATGACGATTTCCTTTTCTCCGGATTGCCTGACCGTCTTGTACTTTTCTAGCATATGAGACCATCCTTATGAATGTGCCAAGAAGCAGCTCCTCCGGAACTTGCCGGTGAACTGCTTCTGGCGCTGATAAACATTTAATAGAAATTACCTATATTACTTGGAAAGACGCGCTTCGAGTTCGGCCTTTTCCTTCTCGTACCCCGGTTTGCCAAGGAGCGCAAACATGTTCTTCTTGTACCCTTCTACACCCGGTTGGTCGAACGGATTTACGCCCAGCAGATATCCGCTGATACCGCAGGCTTTTTCAAAGAAATACACCAGGTAACCAAAGGAGTACGGTGTCAAATCCGGCACATTGACAACCAAGTTAGGTACTTGACCATCCGTATGCGCCAACAGCGTACCTTGGAACGCCTTCTTGTTCACGAAGTCCAGCGTTTTGCCGGCCAGGAAGTTCAAGCCGTCCAAGTCCGCCGGATCGGATTCGATCGTGATGTGGCTAGGCACCTCTGTTACTTGAATGACTGTTTCAAAGATGTTCCGGTTGCCCTCTTGGATAAATTGGCCCATGGAGTGCAAATCGGTGGAGAAATCAACCGATGCCGGATAGATACCTTTGTAATCCTTACCTTCACTTTCACCGTACAGCTGCTTCCACCATTCCGATACGTAGTGGAGGGAAGGCTCGTAGTTCACGAGAATTTCCGTGACTTTCCCTTTCCGGTACAAAGCGTTCCGGACAGCCGCATATTGGTAGCTTGCGTTCTCAGCCAGGTTCGGGTTGCTGAATTCCTTCTGTGCGTCGGCAGCACCTTGCATCATTTCTTCAATATTAATACCTGCAGTCGCAATCGGCAACAGGCCAACCGCAGTTAATACGGAATAACGTCCACCAACGTCGTCCGGAATCACAAATGTTTCGTAGCCTTCTTCGGTAGCCAGCTTCTTCAAGGCACCTCTCGCTTTGTCGGTCGTCGCGTAAATGCGTTTGCGCGCTTCTTCCTTGCCGTACTTCTTCTCTAATGCCGCACGGAAAATACGGAAAGCGATCGCCGGCTCCGTGGTCGTCCCCGATTTGGAGATGACGTTCACGGAGAAGTCTTTGCCTTCGATCAGTTCAAGCAAGTGATTCACGTAAGTGGAGCTGATGTTGTTCCCGGCAAAATAAATTTCCGGCGTCTTACGCTTGTCCTTCGGCAAGAGGTTATAGAACGAATGGGACAGCGATTCGATTGCGGCGCGCGCACCCAGGTAGGAGCCGCCGATCCCGATGACGATCAGGACATCGGAATCGCTTTGGATTTTGGCCGCAGCCTTCTTAATGCGGGTGAACTCTTCTTTATCATAATCGGTCGGCAGGTTGATCCAACCCAGGAAGTCGGAACCTGCCCCGGTGCCATTATGTAATTGCTCATGAGCAACGCGAACAGGCTCGGCAAAATAATCGATTTCATGTTGTCCAACGAATTGCAGGGCGTTACTGTAGTCAAAAGTCACTTTTTTGGACATAGCTGATACTCTCCTCCGTCTAATATTTATCTTAACTGGCCCTATCCAAGAGGAAACGTTCAATACTGTCTGGTAAGAAAAACGTCTATCGACGTACATTCAAAGTAGACAGACCGCGTTTAGCGGAAGTTTTTCTTGCGATATCAGGATGCCAATGCCCCGAAGTTTATACTTTCTGATATCTTAAAAAAACCCGGGCTGAACGCCGCCTCAAATAACTTAAACCTAGGATACTGTAATTTCCCAGCGATGACAAGGGCACAATATACAGGTTTCCACAACCCGTGCTAAAATAATTAAATGATGTTCAATTCTTATGGGAAGTTGGTGACGAACTTGAAAACAATCGGATTTATCGGCCTCGGGACGATGGGTGCACCGATGGCTTCGAACCTGCTTCGCGCAGGTTATCCTGTAACAGTATTTAACCGGACCGCCTCTAAAGCAGCGCCGTTAGCCGAATTGGGTGCCGCCGTAGCCCCTTCACCAAAGGAAGCCGCCGCCGGAGCGGACGTTGTCATCACCATGGTCAGCAACGATGATTCCATCGCTGAAGTATACGAAGGGGAAAACGGCGTCTTAGCCGGAATCCGGCCCGGAACGACCGTCATCGACTGCTCCACCATCTCACCGGCGCTCGTGCAACGTCTGGCTAAACAGGTAGCCGCACTTGGCGGCGCGTTCCTTGACGCCCCGGTCACCGGGAGCTCGCCGGCAGCGATCGACGGCACGCTCGTCTTTATGGTCGGCGGCTCGGCGGAGACGCTGGCGCAAGTAACGGATCTGTTTGACACGATGGGCAAAAAAGTGCTGCACATGGGTGACAACGGCAGCGGCGCCGTCGCCAAGCTGGCCCACAACACCATCGTTGGCATCAACAACCTGGCGCTGGCCGAAGGCTTTGCGATCGCCGCCAAGTCGGGTCTGCCGGCCGACCGCTTCCTGGAGCTCGTGCAGCTGGGCTCCGCCGGCAGTAAAGCCGCAGAGCTCAAAGGCCGCAAAATCATAGAGCATGATTTTACGAATCAATTCTCGCTGGCGTTGATGCTCAAAGACTTGAAGCTCGCGTCTGCGCTAACCGACGGCTCCGGCATCCCGGCCCCGATGCTGAACCTGGCCAAGAGCCTGTTCCAAGCGGGGCAAACCCAAGGCTTCGGCGATGAGGACCTCTCCTCCATCGTCAAAGTGTATGAAGCCTGGATTGGCAAGCAAATCGGCGAATAATCAGAAAGCCGCTCCAACAGGAGAGGAACATAAAGGCAGGTTCAGCGTTGTCGTTCATTCGCTGATACCTGCCTTTTTGGTTATCCCGCCAGGAGGCTGCTACGCCTCGGCTCCTGCCCCGTAGGAGCAGCAGTAATCGGTGACGCTGCGCACCTCCAGCTTGAAGGAAGACTTGGCGGGAACGGTGAACGTTCCACGCCCGCTAATTTCGCGCCACAGCGTTTCGCCCGGAAGCAGCACCTTCAGGTCCCCGGACAAGATGTCCATCACTTCCAGCGAATCCGTGCCGAATTCGTACTCCCCGGGGAGCATGATCCCCAGCGTCAGTTTGCTTCCGTCTGGAAGCCATACGGTCCGGCTCGTGACTTTGCCGTCGAAATAGATGTTGGCTTGCTTATCTACAGTCACATTTTGCAGTTGCTGGGTCACGTTCCCCTCTCCCTTCCATCCCCTAACAAGAGGTTGTTCAACAAGTCGGCCTTGACCCGACTTGTTGAACTTACACTAAAATTATTTCAATTGAGCTTTCACGTGGCTAACGACGTTCTCAACCGTAAAGCCGTACTCTTCGATCACTCTGTCGCCAGGCGCGGATGCCCCGAACTTGTCGATGCCGATGACCGAGCCTTTCTCGCCGACAAAACGTTCCCAACCAAATGGATGCGCCATTTCCACGGCTACGCGGGCTTTGACATCCGGCAGGATGACGGAGTCCTTGTAAGCTTGATCTTGCTTGTCAAACAGATCCCAGCTTGGCAAGCTGATGACGCGTACATGGATGCCCTCTTCAGCCAATGCGGCTTGGGCTTTGATCGCCAGCTGAACTTCAGAGCCTGTAGCAATGATCTGAGCCACCGGCTTGCCGTCCTTCGCATCGGATACAACGTAACCGCCGCGCTTCACGCCTTCGCGTGCTTTTTCAGCCGTGTTTTCCAGGATCGGCAGGTTTTGACGCGTCAGCACCAGGGCCACCGGATTCGCTTTATTTTCTACTGCATAAGCCCATGCTGCGGATGTTTCGTTGGCGTCTGCCGGACGGATTACCGTCAAGCCTGGGATGATGCGCAGGGAAGCTAGTTGTTCAACCGGTTCATGCGTTGGGCCGTCTTCGCCAACCGCGATACTGTCATGTGTCAGCACGTAAGTCACCGGCAGCTTCATCAGAGCGGACAAGCGTACAGCTGGACGCAGGTAGTCGGTGAACACGAAGAACGTACCGCCGAATACTTTCAAGCCGCCGTGCAGCATGATGCCGTTCATCGCCGCAGCCATGCCGAACTCGCGCACGCCGAAGTACAGGTTGCGGCCATCGCGGGTTTCCGGCGTATACATGGCCAGGTCGTTCAGATGCGTCATCGTCGAGCTTTCCAGGTCAGCGGAGCCGCCCAGCAGCTGAGGCACGTTCGGAGCCAGTCCGTTCAGCGCGTTACCAGAAGCGACGCGAGTCGAAACGGCTTTGTCCGAAGGGCTGTATTTCGGAAGCTTCGCATCCCAACCGGAAGGCAGGTCACCAGCGATCGCACGCTCGAATTGAGCAGCCAGCTCCGGATATTGTGCTTTATATTGCTTGAACGTTTCTTGCCAAGCTTGATATGCCGCAATACCGCGTTCTTTGACTTTGGCAAAATGCTCGCGCACTTCTTGGGGAACATAGAAATCTTCTTCGTAAACCCATTTATAGTTCTCTTTCGTCAGCTTCGCTTCTTCAGGTCCCAGCGGGGAGCCGTGCGTACCGCCGTGCCCGCCTTTCCCTTGCTTGTTCGGGCTGCCGTAGCCGATAATCGTCTTCACTTCGATCAGCGTTGGGCGTTCGGTGTCGCGTTTCGCTTCTTCGATCGCCGCTTCGATCGCAGCCAGATCGTTGCCGTCTTCGACGCGCAGCGTTTGCCAGCCGTAAGCTTCGAAGCGTTGACGCACGTTTTCCGAGAAGCTAAGGTTCAGCTTACCGTCCAGCGAGATGTCGTTGGAGTCATACAGGAAGATCAATTTGCCCAGCTTCAGGTGGCCGGCAAGCGATGCGGCTTCGCTGGCTACGCCTTCCATCAGGTCGCCGTCGCCGCAGATGCCGTACGTATAGTGGTCGATCACTTTCAAATCGCCTTTATTGTAGGTCGCAGCCAGTTGCGTTTCGGCAAGCGCCATCCCAACGGCCATGGCCAAGCCTTGGCCCAGCGGACCGGTTGTTGCATCAACGCCTGCAGTGTGACCATACTCTGGATGGCCTGGCGTTTTACTGCCCCATTGACGGAATTGCTTGATTTCTTCCATTGGAAGGTCATAACCGCACAGGTGCAGCAAGCTGTACAGCAGCATGGAACCGTGGCCGGCGGACAAAACAAAACGGTCGCGGTTGATCCAGGTTGGTTCGTCTGGATTGTGGACCATCGTTTTGGCGAACAATTGATAACCCATCGGAGCAGAGCCCATCGGCATGCCCGGATGACCGGATTTCGCTTTTTCGATCGCGTCGATCGCCAGCGTACGAATTGTGGTGATCGAGAGGTTGTCGATCGAATTGTTGTCTGTAAGTGGCATTCGTATTTCCTCCTTAATGATGAAAAAATCTTGAAACTCATGAAACCTTAACGCTGCGGTTACAAAACAATCATTTTGAATAAATCATTTTGACTTTATCTATTGTAGCACTTCCTTCTCCCCTTTTCCATACCATTATTCCCAAACCTTCTCTCGCGAATGAAATATTTTGAGTTGATTTAGTTACTCATCCGCCGTTTATGCCGGTGACTATGTATTACGGGGAGCGTAATCATAGCAAAAAACCGGCACCCATGACAAGCCGTCTGGGATGCCGGTTTTTCTTTGCTCGAATGGAAACTGCACGGCCGGTTAGTTAAACACAACCGTCTTGTTTTGATGCACCAAAATCCGATCTTCGATATGCCATTTCACTGCCCGGGCTAACACGACCCGTTCGATGGTGCGGCCGATGCGCTTCAGCTCGCTCACATCGTCACGGTGGCTGACACGCTGCACGTCTTGCTCAATGATTGGGCCGCCATCCAGCTCCTCCGTCACGTAATGCGCGGTGGCACCGATGATCTTTACCCCGCGGTTATACGCTTGGGCGTACGGTTTTCCCCCGACAAAAGCAGGCAGGAACGAATGGTGGATGTTGATCAAACGATTGCGGTACGGCTCGATCAAGGCCGGAGAGAGAATTTGCATGTATCTCGCCAGCACGATCAGGTCAACCTTGCCGCTAACGATCTCGAGTTGCTTTTGCTCCGCTTCGTGTTTGGTCTCCGGCGTCACAGGGATATGGTAATACGGAATCCCAAACGACTCGACGTACTCCTTCATATCCGGATGGTTGCTCACCACCATAGAGATTTCAGCGTCCAGGTCGCCGGCCTGCCACTGCCAGAGCAGCTCGACGAGGCAATGATCCTCCTTCGACACGAAGATGGCCAGCTTCTTTTTGCGGCTGAGCTGATAGATGTTCCACTGCATCCGGAACTGCGAAGCAATCGCTTCGAAATCGCTTTTGAGCGCGTCGATCCGCCCGTCCAATCCGTCCAAATCAAATTCGATCCGCATAAAAAACATCCCGCCCTCGGGGTCCATCGTATATTGGTCCGATTGCACGATATTCGCTCCATGCTCATACAGGAAGCGGGATACGGCCGCAACGATCCCCGGTCCGTCCGGACAGGAAATCAGCATGCGCGCACGATTGCTTTCATAAGGCTTTACGGGTTGTCCGCCCGTTTTGACATGTGTATCCATTGTTCTTCCGATCCCCTTGCTTCTTGTGTTATCTATATCTTATTTACCGCTGGCGAACCAGGCCACCAGGCGATGGTTGATCTGCTCTTCCGTCAGATCCGGGAATAAGCTTGCTTCCACGGTAAGGTCGTATAAGCGTTCCATCGGTTCACGCGGGTCCGCTTTTTTCGCTTTGGCGTCGTTTTTGAGCAGATTCCACGTGTCTAACACAAAGGAACGCGAATGGATGTCCTGCTTGGCGAAAAAGTCAGCCAAACGCTCCACATCGCTCAGGAAGGCATCGCCAAACCGTTCGGCAACGTTCCCCCGCAGCAGCGCGATTTCCACTTCGTACATCGGACGTTGCGTCTTCGCATCCTTCCCGACCCAAGGCGTCTCCAGAATGAACGGCCGGCCTTGCAGCGCATCGTGGTGCACAACGCGATTGATCGCTTCGAATCCGATCCAGCCGGAGCCAATCGGTGCATGGCGGTCTTTGGCCGCGCCTACCGGATTTTTGCTGTCATTGATATGAACGACTTCAATCCGCTTTAATCCGATCGTGTCATCGAACTTCTTCAGTACCCCGTCCAAATCGTTGACAATATCGTACCCCGCATCATGGATATGGCAGGTATCGAGGCAGATCGTTAACCGCTCGTTGTGTTGGACTTTGTCGATAATCTGCGCGATCTCCTCGAAGCTCCGCCCTACCTCTGTGCCTTTGCCGGCCATCGTTTCCAGGGCGATGCACACATCCGTTTCGTTGGTTCCGTTCAGGACTTCGTTTAGTCCCTCTGCAATGCGGTTCACCCCATATTCGGCATCCTTGTCCGTAAAAGCGCCGGGATGAAGCACGATGTTACGTACACCAAGCGCATGCGTGCGGCGGATTTCCTCCTGCAGGAAGTCAACTGCGAGCTGATAGGTGTTGGATTTATAAGAACCCAAATTGATAATATAAGGCGCATGGACCACGATTTCGCCGATCCCGGCTTGCTCCATCGCCGCTTTGCCTTCTTCAATATTCATCGATTCAATCGGTTTACGCCGCGTGTTTTGCGGTGCCCCGGTGTATATCATGAACGAGCTGGAGCCGTAGCTCACCGCCTCGGCCGTAGCGCTGGGCAGGCCCTTGTCCGAGAACGAAACATGGGAACCAATTTTCAGCAAAGTGTTTTCCCCCTTTTGGACATTAAATCGCTAAACAAACCTATTTTAGCTTGAATGCTGAAATAAATAAAGAAATAAGGTATAATTTTAGCTGATTATCTCTGATTTGAAAGATTTAATTTCTACTATTCATAATAGCTGAATTTTTCGCGAAAAGCGAAATCCGTTCCGAGGTGATGAATGTGCTGCAAACGACCGTTTACATATTGACCGCCCAAGGCCCAAACCGCTGGTTTATGAACAGTATTGCGTTTTGGGGCTTCGTGCTGCTAGGCATGATGGCGATCGGCGGTTACTTTATGTTCCGCAAATTCCTGAAAGTGCTCCCGAAGGCGGACGGCATGTCGAAGCTGGATTGGCAGAACTATTGGGTTGAGAAGAGCCGCCATCTCTGGACTGACGAGACCAAGGCATTCCTCGACCGGTTGGTTGAGCCGGTTCCGGGGCCGTTCCGGGATATCGCCAAGCATTCGATTGCCGCCGAGATCGGCAAAATCGCGGTGCAGGAGAACGCCTCCGAGGTTACGCAGGAGCACTGCATCCGAGGCTATATCATAGCCACGCCGAAACGCGACAACAAGTTCCTCGTCAAGTTTTTGGAGAAAAATCAGATCGATTATCGCCCTTACCAACATCTAATGAACAAATAAACATCTACCCGCGCAAAATCACATCCGGCACCTTGTTTTGCACTAGGTTGCTGGATGTTTTTGCATGAAGGAGGTTTTGCCGCATGAAAGCGGTCATTTTTGGGGGATCGGGGTTTATCGGCCGGGCTTTAGCCGAGTATTGGCTGGACCTTGGACATGAGGTTATGGTCGTCACGCGGAGGACGGCCAAGGGAAATCGCTGGCTGCGTGAGGCGACCTATAGGAATGAGAGGCTTACCTCGGTGACATGGGCGGAGGTTGAGCAGACCCCCTCGTTGCTGGATGGCGCCTCAATGATCGTCAACCTGGCCGGAGCTACGCTGAACCAGCGGTGGTCACAGCAGGCGAAACGGCGGATATTGGAATCCCGCCTGGAGTCCACCCGGGCGGCAGCACGCGCCGTGGAGCGAATGAAGCGAAAGCCCGAGGTTGTCGTGCAAGGCTCCGCTGTGGGGATCTACGGCCCCTCGTTCACCGAAGCGTTTGACGAGAGCACCGCGATCCCATCGCCGCCTCCCGATTTTCTCGCCGAGGTGACTGCGGCCTGGGAAGAGACGGCGGACCGGGAGTTCCGTGGAGTCCGCCTTGTTAAGCTGCGCACCGGAGTCGTGCTGGGGCGGGATGGCGGCGCTTACCCCTTGATGCGTCTGCCCTATTTGCTGGGCTTTGGAGGTAGCCTCGGCAGCGGCAAGCAATGGGTCCCATGGATTCACCTGCGGGACATGGTAAGGCTGATGGATTATTGTACAACGCATCCGTCCATTCACGGGCCGGTGAACGCGGTAAGTCCACAGCCGGTGACGAACCGGGAATTCGGACGCACGGTCTGCCGCGTGCATCACCGTCCCTTCTGGCTGCCGCTCCCGGCACCAGTGCTCCGAACGGGTTTAGGCGAGATGTCCTTGCTGCTGCTCGAGGGGCAGAAGGTCATCCCCCAAGCTATGCTGGACGCAGGATTCACCTTCGCTTTCCCCGATCTGGAATCCGCCGTCGCCGATCTGAAGTAATCCAAATGAAAAAAAACGGCCCGGAGGACTGGAACATCCAGTTCTCCGGGCCTTTATCTTGCTTCTCTCTATCTATCACACTCGAGACTTCGTTAACAAGTACAAGAAATACGGTGCACCGATGATCGCCACCACAATCCCCGTCGGGATCTCGGCCGGCTGCAGGACCCATCGGCCCAGCGTGTCGCCCAGGATCACTAGCAAGCCGCCGGCCAGCGCGGAGGCCGGGAGCAAATACTCATGCTTGGGCCCGACCAATCGGCGGGCCAAGTGCGGCGCAATCAGCCCAACGAAGGAGATACCGCCGCCCACCGCAACGCAGGAGCCGGTCAAGCCAACTGCAGCCGCCAGGAGGCCCAAACGGGAGCGTTCCAGCGAAGTGCCGAGGCCTGTTGCAGTTTGATCCCCCAGGTTAAGCACATTCAGCGCGCGGGACTTCAAGAACACGTAGGGCAGCAACACGATCAGCCAAGGCAGCAGCGCCAGCACGTACTTCCAAGACGTCCCCCAGATGCTGCCAACCAACCAGATCTGCAGCATCTGGAAGTTCTCGGGACGCAGCCGCAGCTGCAGCACGATCATCGCCGCGTTGATGCCAGCGGCTACCGCGATCCCGACCAGCACCATCCGAATCGGGAGCAACCCGTAATTTTTTTTGAAAGAGAGCACGTAAATTAATGTGGCTGCCCCGGCCGATCCGAGGAAAGCCAAGACCGGCATCAAATAGACGGGCGCACTGGCCGTCGTCGGATAAAAAGAAATAAACAGCGTTACCGCCAGGCCGGCTCCGGCATTAATCCCCAGCACGCCGGGATCGGCCAGCGGGTTCCGGGAAATCCCTTGGAAGATACAGCCCGCAACCGCCATGCCCATCCCGATGAGCACGGAAATGACGATCCGCGGCAACCGGAATTCGTAGAGAATCAGCTCTTGTTTGTCCGTCCCCATTCCAAACAAAGTCTTAAATACATCCATTGGCGACAGCCGGATATACCCGGTGTTCATGCTAAAAATGAACACCGCAATGATCAGCATCGCAAATACGGTCATTACGATATAAGCTTTGCGGGCTTTTTGCCGCAAATGCAAAGGAGCTTCGATCCGGTTCATTCCAATCCCCCCTTCTGCTTCATCGCAAGGTAGAGGAAGAACGGTACCCCAATGACAGCGATGAGCGCGCCAATCGGCGTTTCATGCGGCGGATGAACCAGTCGTGCCAAAATATCCGCAAACACCATCAGCAAGCTGCCAAGCAGCGCTGAGGAAGGGATAACCCAGCGGTAATCCACGCCAACGAGAAAACGGGCGACGTGCGGAACCATCAGGCCCACAAAGCCGATCGCGCCAACGATTGAAACTGCGCTGCCGGCAAGGATCAAGACGATGATCATGCCAAGCACCTTGATTAAGCCGGTTCTTTGACCCAAACCGGTTGCCACCTCTTCGCCAAGGCTCAGCAGGGTAATGGATCTTGACAGCAGCAAGGCGCAAAGCAAACCTGCGAATACCCAGGGCGAAACCATCTTGATTTGCAACCAGTTGGCACCAGCAATCGCACCGGCGTACCAGAAGGCAAGATCCTGTCCAATCTTAAAATAGATGGCGATGCCTTCGCTGATCGCGGTCAGCAGCATGCTGACAGCCGCGCCTGCCAAGGTCAGCCGGACCGGGGACAGGCCTCCTTTGGTCAAAGAGCCGATGCCAAATACGAGCCCAGCGCCCAGACCAGCCCCGATAAACGAGTACAGCATGGTCAGCAGGAACGGGGTTCCCGGCATCAATGCGAAGCAAATAGCCAGCGCCAGGCCGGCCCCGGAGTTAAGCCCCAGCAAGCCCGAATCGGCCATCGGGTTGCGGGTCATCCCCTGCATAATCGCACCGGCTACCGCAAGCGCCGCACCGATCAAAGCAGCGGCTAAGGCGCGCGGGAGACGCAGCTCCATAATAATTTGATGCTGGGTTTGTTCCGCTTGAAAGTGGAACAACGCATCCCAGACGGTCGCGAGTTTAATATCCGCCGCCCCGACGGAAATCGAGAGGCTGATCGCAAATAGCAGCAACGCCGCGCCGCCGATCAGAATCAACGTTGCCGCCAAGGGACGGGAGCGCAAGCGAGGCTTAGAAGATTGGGTTAATGCAGACATGTCGAGAACCATCCTTTAATCAATTTTCCAGTAAACCGTGTATGTAAGTTGTAATTGAGAATAATTCTCGTTCATTATACCTGCTTTTCCGGTGAGAATCTACGGTCATTTCAAATTTGAGTTCAGGCCGCTTCCACTCCAAACTTAAACCTCGTTTCCGCCAACACGAACACGTCATCAGCTTGCAAAGGATATTCTTTATAGGGTGCCACATTTTCCCCGTTGAGGTAGGTTCCATTGGTTGAACCGAGATCCTTTAAGGTACAGCCGTGCGAAGTCACCAAGATCTCCACATGGGCACGGGAGACACCAGAAGTATTCTCTACGTATTGCGCAATGTCTTCGGAGCGGCCAATCACAAAGCTGCCCGGCGTCAGTGGAATTCGCTCCGCCGCACCGCCGAAAGACTCGTACCGCTCCAAGTAATAGCGCGGAACGCGTTCACGGGCCGGGCTGTCCTGTCCTGCCAGGCCGGTCCGGCTCAGCAGAACCGTAGGCGGCGATAACCTCGCTTCGGATTCCGGCTCAGGCATGGCGGAACCGGAGGGCTCCATCATCATGTCCGGAAGGCCTAGCCGGGGCACAAACGACTCCATCGAGGCCTCCGCCGCAGAACCCGAACGTTCCGACATTGCGGCATTTCTGCCGAAGAATGATGAGCCAAAATGCCGTTCGTCCGTGAAGTCCAACGAATGCGAAGTTCCGAGCGGCCCGGAGGCCACCTCGTGATCAACTTCCGCCTCTTCTTCCTCCAAGCTGGCGGAACTGCTGCAAAATTTACGCCATAACACTACCCCCGCCGCCCCTAACAATACAGTAAGCATAGCGCCAAGCGCTAACCCCAATGTTCCGGGACGATCGAGATAGAGAAACTTCCAACCTAAAGCATCGACCAGAATGAGACCTAGTACAAGGTAGGTTGGTTTAATTCGCGTCTCTCCCGTTGCCTCCGCGTCATCGAGACCTGGCCAAGCTCCCCTTATTGAACTTACATCAGTTGCATCATGGGCATTCGATGCAGCGGCCCCGGCCCATTTTCCCGATTCGGCCTGATCCCCAATAGGAACATATTCCTTAACGACGGCAGAACGGGGGGACGAAAGTGGTGATGACGTTGCCAATCTTGGAGACGGATCGTTGAGAATAGATTTCCTCTCCCCAACCCGCTCACCGCCCATGGACTTGGCGTCCGGCTCCTCCGACAATAAATTGAGCAGCATTTTTTTTAGTTCTCCCAATGAAAAAAGCTCATCTCCGCATAATCGGACCAACTGCGGGATTCCATCCCCCTCGACCCGGGAGACACAGGTCAGCATCCGGGTTATCAGCGATAGCAGCGACTGAGACAGCGGGGGTTCGGGCGGCGCTTCCTTCCAAGGGATATATGTAAAATACATGGCCCCGCTGGACAACGGCTCCTCCACAAAAATATACGTCTCATCCAATAAAAAACCGGATGGAGACAGCATATACCTCTTGCTGTCCTCCAGTACAGCAACCACCTGGAGCAGTAAACCGTAAAACTCCGGCATACTGATCTTGTCGCTGCGAAGGCACTGGGAGAGCATTCTTTTTCCGGTGATATCATAATGCAGGCTGATTTGATAATCGATTTCACGGATATCAAGCCGCAGCAGATTTGGTACGGTTACCGCGGCCAGCATGGAGCGTTGAACGCGGTTCAAATCTTCCGGCCTCAGCCCCTCCTGCGTCTGCAGGATCATGTAGGTACCGCCGTCCCGGACAAAATCAGTAATCAGCTCCGGCATGTTCCATCCCTCCCCATACGTTACATATAGTAAATCGCCAGTAGTGCTCCCGGCACCACAGCCAGCATAAACGGAAACTGAAGTTGGTGTTTGGCGACTGCCTGGATGGGGGCCGGGCTGCGCAGCATCGCCGCTCCAAGGAGGCTGCCGGCAATCCGGCGCAGACGATGCCCGGTTTCCCGGCGCCAAATCAAGAGGATCAGACCGATGCACCCGGCGGCCAATATCGAATACATCATCGTCGATAAAGTTAAAGCGATGCCCGTCCAGGCCCCAATTCCTGCAAACAGCTTGACATCGCCGCCTCCGACCGCACGAAGCAAATACAGCGCAAACATCAGCCCAAACCCGGTGGCCGCCCCGGCCGCTGAAAACCAGGCGCCTTTCCACCCGTCCGTTAACAGGTGATAAGACAGTCCGGTGAAAATGCCCGTAACCGTAATCACGTTAGGAATTTTCATCGTTCTTAAATCCGTTACGAAGGCTGCAAGCAACATCAGCAAACAACCCCAAATCTCAATCATCCGTTCCTCACTCCTTTTCCTATTGCGAACGCGGGCTTACCACCTCGAACGTGGCCGTCGTACGTATGCCTTCCTCCGTTTCAATCACGAAACTCCACGTCCCCGGCGTGGTGTTTCCTCCGACCAGCCAAGTCCAGCTGATTTGGCCTTGGTCATCCGCCGTCGCCTCACCCAAATATTTCGCTTGGCTGACCCCGCTTTTGTAATACACGGTCAGCTTGGCGGTTGACCCCGGAGCAACCTGAGCCAGAACCGTCGCTCGGTGTCCGGCGTACGCCGGGTCGGGCTTAGCGATCACGACCGCCGCTTGACCCGTTTGATCTTCACCGCTTCCAGCTCCGGGATCCAGCTCCCCGGTGTCGCCGATCCACAACCGCTCCTCCGCCCTTGTCTGCAGCACCAGTTGCCGGCCGATAAGCGGTACCTTTAAAGGCAGCTCATAGCTTAACTCGAGGCCAAAGTAAGGTTGCTTCCCCGTCTTCAAATCCGGAACCGTAACGCGGGTGACATGCAGACGTTCTTCTTCCAGCAGGGTGCCGCGAAGAAAAGGGCGCAGCATCGGCTTGACCAACGGGTCCAATACGGCCTCGGACACTTTCGTTTTAAGCTCCTGCAGCGGTTCGTCACCTTTAAGTGCAGCATCCATTACCCATGTCGACAGCGGCTCCGGCAAGTTGGACGCATATTGCTTCGCCCATTCCTCCAGGGACAGGGACGGGATCTTCCAGGAAAACGGACCGCTTTCCGTTGTACTCTCTGGGACATCGGATCCCCCAGCCGAAGAAACTCCTGAGTTCTCATCACCCGGCTTTGCGGCTGGAGCTTGCACCTCTTGTCCCTCACTATGCTGAGCCTGGACTGCGAGCGCTACCGGATAAATATGAGCAGAGATCTGTTTCACAGCATTTGCTGCGGTCAGATGCAGTTGTCCGTAAAGCAGCGTCATATGGACGAGAAAAACAAACCAGAATACAACCAGCACAAACACCGGAGCGACTAGGGCGGCTTCCAGAGTGATGCTTCCTTCCGAAAATCTCTTCCGGAAGCGGCGCGACATCGTTCCCTTAATATGAAAAATCCGCTTGCTTGGCCACATAATACTGGCTTCCTTCCACATGACCTTTCAATATGCCGACTTTCCCCAGCGCTTTGCTTACTCCCGGCAAAAACCATAACGGCATCGCCACGGTTACCTTCCCTTGGACATATGTGGACCGTTCCGCCGGATCCACCCCGGTATTAAGCGCGATCACGGCCAGCATCCGCGACAATCGTTGTTCGCTCCGGCCATGGAGCAGCAGAAATAATCTGAGATAATCCCGGTAGGTCAGATCGACCTTCAGATAGTCGCTTAATTGAATCTTTCCGTCCCGGGTTAAAGAAATCATGTCCTGCAGCGCATGTTGCGCTCCGTACAGCAAGGCCGCAGCAAAAACCAGCAACGGATTGCCTTTTGCCGCATTTTTCACTAAGCCCTCCATCGTCCGAATGGCCAGCCGCATGGCAAAAATCTCCCCGAACGCAGCCGCGATATTCCCCGCCGGATTATGCACGCCGTACAGAATATACTCGACCTCTTGACTTTCCGGTGCCAGCTGTCTGCGGATCACTTCCAGCGGGTCCGTTTGGCCTTTGCCCTCAAACAGACCGTTTAAGACACTGACATCGAGGAAGTGAAAATAACTCGCAACGTATTCCATTTGATAAACGGAATCCGACATGCCGCCCATCAGGCCCGCCAGCCCGCCATAAATGTTGTCCATAACCCCCATAGAGGCGCGCCCTGCCTCGCTTGGATCATCGTTTACGCTCGTAGACCCAGCCTCCTCGCCAGCCACGGAACGGTTCAACGAACGGTTCGCTTCCATCTTCGCCTTCAGCTGATCGAATTTCGCTTGATGTTCACTTAATCCGTTTTTGAGCTGTTCGATCTTGCGGATCCAACTGGCTGCATCCTTCAGTGTTGCACTTGCCGCCTGCTCTGTGGCCTTCCGCTCCTTGTCAGAGGACCGATGGGCATCCAATCTCCATGCACTCGCTTCTAAAACATTGCTTGAGCCGGAAGTAACGAATTGACGCAGATAGGCATCACTTACTCTGACAGCACTATTCACGCTCGAAGAGAAAGAGCTGGGCGGAGTTGTGGCGGATAATACGGAGCCGCTTTGCGCCAGCAGCGCGCTTCCCACGCTCCGGAGTTCAGCGAATGCCGCGGTCTGCCGATCCATATCTGAGGCTAGGCCGGCGAATAACTCATCGGACAGCAGCAACGAATCGGCTTGAGCCCGGATCTCGGTGATTGCCGCTCCCTCGCCAACCGGATCCGAGCTGCCGCTGCGGGTGCTCGTTCCGACGGATACTTCGTTATAGGCCGCTTGTTCCGGGCGATTTTCCGCCTCCGCGATCGTTTGCCGCATCTGCTCATTGATCCGCCGCGCTTCATCGAGCAGCGACTTCGCCTGCGGCAGGTACGATGCATGCCTCTGCTCTGCAGTACGCAAAGCGCGATCCAATGCAGCAAACAACCCGCTGGTTGCAGAACGGTAGCGGCTGATTTCCGCTGTATACATCCGATCCTCCGGCTCCAGGCCCTCATCCGCCTCAACTTGGCTCACAAATTCAGGATATTCGGCTGTGGCATCGGCCAACGTGGAGAGACTGCCGCTCCCGCCGCCTCCCGACAGCACCTTCGCATAAGACTCCACCGTCTTGGCGGCTTGGCGCTGCAGCTCCAAGAGCTCATCAAGCTTGGCCTCCCGCTGGTCGTAAAGCTTCTGCAACTTCCCCAGCAAATCTACCGTATTAGAGGCTTCCTTCATCACTCCGGCCATCGGTTTAAAGCGATTAAGCAGCTCGATGGTAACGTCGATGGGCGCCCGATACTTCATTTGCTCGCGAATTTGCTGCTCGAACACCGGGTAAGTCCCGATTGGATGCATGAAGCTGGCGGTGGAGGAATCCAGCCTTGCGTTTAGCAAAGGGAACCCGTCCTTTTGCCGGACCAGCTCAAATTGGTCTTGAAGCACCTTCGACATGATGTAATTCCCGTCCGTTTGCCCGTATGCAAATATGCCGTACCGTTCAGCCAACTCGCGATCATATGCGGACAGGACGGATCTCGAAGCCGCATGCGCCAAGGTCTCCACCTGTGCTTGCAAAGCGAACATGCGGGCGAAATCGATAAACAGGGCGACAAACGCAAACACCGCGGCAAAAATTACGATAAAAAATACCGTAACCGCCCCTTGCTCCGAGCGATTCCGTGAAAACACCGACATCTCCGCCTCCTTCTCCTTCCGGTTATTTTCCAAACCGTATCAACGCTTCCTGCGCTTCCTGCTTGTCCATTCCTTCTTCACCTTTGCCGCTTCGGAACTTCTCGCCATAATATCGCGCAAGCTCAACGGTCCGAATCCATTCCGTCGGCTCGACCACATAAGACTCCGCGCGGCTGCGCTGATGGATATCGTCAATCCAAGCCTCCAACGGAGCCAGCGGGACGAACCGATCCAGCGCAACACTTACCTTGCGCAGCAGCAGCCGGTTGTCATAGCGCATCTCCCCGTCGATGCCTTCAGGCAGCCTGGCCCCTGTCCGATTCAGCTTCTTCAGCGGAAGCGACTGAGCCTCTCCATCACCTGCATCCGCAGGCAATGCCAGCTTCACTGCCCTGTCGCCGCCGTCCCCGCCAAAAATCGCCTGCAGCAACCCGTCATCCCCCAGGCGCCAGTAGAGGGAGTCGTACTTCCCATCGGCATAGGCTCCGGTTAAGCCGTCCCGGTAGCTGTTATCCCAGGTATAAGCGGTTCGCTCCGCCGCAACGATGGCAGCCTGTCCCAACAACGCCTGTTGGTAAAGGTAAAGACAGAAGAACAGAAGGATCAGCACCGTGTAAAAAATCAACGGAAGCACCAAAGAAGCTTCAACCGTAAAGACCCCGCGTTGATCCTGCCACAGCTTCATTCTTAAGTCTCGTCCATGAAGTTTTCCGTTTTCGTCTTGGCTTTATCGAGCAAGCTCTCAATAATCGCCTTCAACTGTTTGCGGAAGATCGCAGCGATAATAACGATCACCGCGATAATCAAGATCATTTCCAGCATTCCAAGCCCCTCTTCATTACGCCAAAAACTTCTCATCTCTTTGCGAATTGCCGTTAACATGTTTTCTCCTCCTCTGTGTGCATTACAAATTCATAATCATAAAGGCCGGTGCCCCAACCAAAATCAGTACTGCCATAAACAGCAGCACCATCGGAAACACCAGCTTGGACGAGGCTTGCTCGCCCAGCGTTCTGCCGACGGCTTTGCGTTTCTCCCACAATGAATGGGACAAGTCTCGCAGGGCCAGGGCAAAATCCTCCCCGCCGCGGCGGTAATTTAACAGAACTGCCGTCGTAAAAGCCGACACCTCCTGAATGCCGCAGCGTTTGCTGAATCCTTCCATCGCCTGCTGAAATGAATCCCCCCCTTCCCATTCCTTCTGCATCTGCAGCAGCTCCCGGTATAAGGGATGTCCGATTTGCTCCCGCTTGCGCTCAAGGCATAACTTCATCGCCTGCTGGACGGTTGACCCAGCACCTACCAGCAGCACGATTTTGTTCAGCAGCTCCGGCAGCTCCAGCAGGACAGCCTGTTCCCGCCGCTGAACCTTGCGATGAAGGTCATTGAGCAGCGCCATCGGCACCAACACAGCGAACAGGACGCCGATCCCTAAGCCGGCAGGGCCGTCGCTCAGCAACGTCATCAGACACCCGAACAGGAGACAAATGTAACTGTACGTGAGCGCCTCCGATAGCCAGAGCAGCGTCATTTCGCGGCTGCGCCGGCTGCCGCCGATTTTCTGCACGGCACGCTGAACTTTAAAGAAGAAGCCGGGAAATCGCTGAGATACCTTGATCCGCTCCAAAAGCAGCAACATTGGCGGCGAGAGGCGAACAAGCTTTAATCCTTCCAGATGCAAATCCAGATCTCCCCGGTAGAGGAAGCGAGATTTCTGGTAAGCATATAGCCAGCCTCCGCTTAATACGAACAGCAGCAATCCCGAAACCACAAGGTACAATCAGCCAACGCCCCTTTATACTCGAATATCGATGATCTTTAACATCAGCCAGGCGCAGATTGCATATAACAGCAACGCCACACCTGAGATCAGCAACCCAGCGCCATGATGCAGCGGACGCATATAATCCGGGGAAGTGAATTGCATAAAGAGTAAGAACAAGACCGGTGCCGCCAGCATCGCTTTCGCTTCAAAACGTTTCTGGGCGATCATTACGCTGATTTCCTGTGTGATCTCCAGCTTCTCACCGATCAAGTTCGATGTCCGCCGGATCACTTCCACCAGATCTCCACCGGAACGCTTGCAGGTCGTAAACACATCGGCAAAGTTGTCGATATCCTCCATTGCCGCACGTCGGCTGAAATCCAGCAGCGCCTCCTCGATCGGCTGACCGTAATCCATCCGGGCGCAAATGATCGCAAGCTCTCGCATGACATCATTATCCCCGTCTGGATACAGCAGCCTTAGATCGTCGATCGCCTCGCGAAAACCGTTCTCCACCGAGCGGCCAGCGGCCAATGAGGAGGACAGCGAATACAACGCTTGCTTAAAATGCAGGCTCAGGTTCTCCCTTCTCCGGCGCAGCAGGTAACCGCTCCAATACTTCGGCGTGTATAAGCCGCCTAACGAAAGCAGCAATGCCAACGGGAGAGCATGGAAGAAAATATAGCCTAATGCAACGAAAGCTGCTCCTCCAACCAGCGTGCAGATGACCTTCTGTCGCGGAGACAAAGGATACACCCGATAGTCCGCAAGACTTGCTGGGTCTGCCGTCGGTTTCAGCCCGGACTTCCGACGCTGCAAACCGGATCCTGCTTTCAGCAACAAACCGCATCCTCTCCTTCCTGTGCATTAATCAACTGGTAATCCCGACATACGCAGCTTGTCCGTATGGATTAACTTTGCGCCGCTGCTTTGCAAGTGACCCACGATTCGGCCGTTCTGCTCCCCTTCTTCCTGGAACGTAAACAGCGGCTGAAGCACCACCTCCCCGTCCCTCAGACCAACAACCTCGGAGATTTCCGTCACTCGGCGTGAACGGTCGCGCAACCGCGACAAATGAACAAAAACATCGATCGACGAAGCGATCTGTTGACGAACAACCGGAAGCGGCAATTCGGCTCCGCTCAGCACCATCGTCTCCAGCCTGCTGATCATATCCGCTGTGCTGTTGGCATGCCCAGTCGAAAGAGAGCCATCATGGCCGGTATTCATCGCCTGCAGCATATCCAGCGCCTCCGCCCCGCGCACCTCCCCAACGATAATCCGGTTGGGCCGCATACGCAGCGAGGATCGGATCAGCTCGCGCACGGTAATTTCGCCTTTCCCTTCCGTATTCGCATTTCGGGTTTCGAGCGAGACGAGATTAGGGACCGTAACGATTTGCAGCTCGGCGGAATCCTCGATCGTAATCACCCGCTCATCGGATGGGATGAACTGGGACAGGGCGTTTAAAAACGTCGTTTTCCCCGAGCCTGTTCCGCCGCTGATAAAGATGTTGTATTTGCTTCGCACGAGCCGTTGCAGCAGCTCCGCCGCTTCCTCACTCAGGGAGCCAATCGCAACCAACTGCTCCATGGTTAACGGCCGTTCCGGGAATTTGCGAATCGTCATCGTTGGGCCCTTTAAAGCGATGGGTGGCAGCACGATATTTACCCGCGACCCGTCCCGCAGGCGTGCATCAACGATGGGCGACGATTCGTTCACTACCCGGTTAACGCCGGATACAATCATCTGGATAATGTCCTCCAAGCGCTCCCGAGACTCGAAGCGGACGGGAATCCGCTGGACCTGCCCCTCCCGTTCAACGAAGATTTCCTCATGGCTGTTGATCATTATTTCTGTGACGCTGCGATCCTCAACCAGGGGTTGAAGGACATCCAGCCCGCGAAACGAATCGTACAGTCTGCGCACCCATTTGCGCTTCTCAGCCGCCGTCGCCCCGCTTAATCTCCGCTCCTCCAACACGCGCCGCTCAATATAATCCATCAGCTGGTCATCGTTCAGAACGGAGGTGACATCCAGCCCCTGGCGAATTTCATTACGCAGGGCCGTGAAGTCCGCTTCCTCCATCATGGATCCCTCCCGCACCAGCGAATGACGGTTCCTCGCCCTGGAGCTCGCGGCAAAGCCGAATCATATCGCGTTGATACAGCGGCGAATGCAGCAATTCCCCTTGACGGCTGCCCTGACTCCAGGCCGGAATGTACGATAACGTGGCCTTTAATTTCATCTCCGGCCGCGGCAAATCAGTCAACTGCTTGCCTGTATGCCGATTCAGCGTAAAGCGAGTTTTCTTCAGAAGCGACCGGTAAAAATCCGGCCGAGTTCGTTCCAGATGGGTCAGCCATCCCCCGGTTTTACGCATCACTCCCCAGTCATCCGTAACGATCCAAACGACGCGGTCCGCCCGCTCCAGCACCGCGTCCGTACGGCCATCCGGAAAGGAGTCCATATCCACGATCACCGAATCGTACAAGCCGCTGCCGGCGATGTACTCGATTAACTCCATCGTATCTTTGCGCTCCATTTCCAGCAGCTCATTCAGATTATCCGGCGGAGCCAGCGTATCCCCTTGCAGTACGGGATGCCTGTAGGCATACGCGGAGATCGGATAACGGGGCGGTTCCCGCCGATCCTCCGCGGCCTTCAAGTCGTACAGCAGCCGGGCTAAGCCAGGCTTCCCCTCCTTTGAGCTCTGCCCGGCAAACGGCGGTTCGCTGCCAATCGTCTCCAGGTTCAGGTAAAACACCTTTCCCCCTTCAGTCGCCAGCTGTCGGGCTAAATGCAGGGCCACCGTTGTCTTGCCGCAGCCTCCTACGGTCGAATAAACCCCAATGACCAAAGGCTTCCCGCCGATGCGCACCTCCTTGCCCGAGCCTCCCTGAACGAGCTCGATCACCGCAGAAAGCAGCTGATGCAACGATTGATACTTGTCGACGCGTAAGCTACCGGAATGCTGTGATCCGCCGCCTTCACCCAGTTCAATGAAGTAAAGCCCGGGGCGCTTCATGGCTTCCGCCGCCTCAAGGAATGCCGGGTCACCCAACACCGCATCGATCTCTCCGCCGGATTCCAGCATATATTGGGCAAACGCCTCCTTCCGGCTAAACGCGATCACCACCAAACGCCGATCGAACTCGCTCGCATGTACATACTGTAAAAATGGTTCGATATACTCCTCCTCTTGCACGGCCAGCACCAATTTGATTGGAATCTTAATCCCCTCCTTCAAGGAAAACGAGAACAAAAAAAGCACCGCCCAATAACCCGATTCAACAATCGAGTAATGGACGGTGCTACCGTTCCGTTTCTATATTCCTAAATTTTACAGTAAGAATATCACAATTATGGATGATAGACAAGAGCTTTTTCATAGTTTCCGTTTAACCCTACCCATCCTCCAAAAACCGCTCCTTCAGCTCCCGGGTCGGCACGAGGCAGGTTTCGTCCTTCCCAAACCAACGGTAACGATGTTTGGCGATGAATTGATAGACTGCATCCCGAAGCCCCTTCGGGACGACGATCAGCGCGTACAGCAGGGGCCAGGGGTACCGTAAGCCTCTAGCAATGCGCAGAGCCGCATCTGAGCGGATATAATAGGTTCCGCGTTCGATCAACACGACGCTGTCCAATGATTCCTCATGCGCTCCTGCAGCTTGCAGCAGCCGGCTCCCGGCCTGTGACTGCAAAGAGGCAAAGCGGAACCGCCCAGCCGGGTCACGCTTAATGATAAACTTGACCGCTCCTTGGCATAAATGGCAGACGCCGTCAAATAAGATCACATGCTCATTCCGTTCATCCGGTTGACCTGACATGCTCTTGGCCCCCTCTCCTGTTTGCGGGTAACGCAAATCTCATCTATAGAAGATATGAAAAAAGCACGGGACATTTCCCGTGCTTGCTGTCGCCAGCTGGCCATAGCGTTCTTACTAGGACGTAAGCTTGTCGAGCCACTGTCCCTCTACCATCTGACGGTTGATTTCATCCGTAAACTTCTCCATACATCCGCAAATGAAGTCTTTACGGCAGACCGGGCAAGGTGTCTTTTGCAGCCTGCTGACGTTGGTTAACCGCCATTCGGGATTACGGTGGTAAAACACGCGGCACGCCGTACCATCGGCCAGATTCACGATAAACTCGTACAATCCGTCATTTTCGTTGCTGCCGGCCTTGGTTACATTTACAACATTCGGTCTGTAAGCCATGTTATCACCCGTATTATCAAATTTCGTTCCAGAGCGCAGCTCTTTTAGTACTTAGACATATTAATGAATTTTTATCGGCGTGTCAACTTGAAAACCTGCCCAAACGGCCTGATTTGACGCACTTTGCGCAAGATTTTATTAGAATGTGCAAAAAATCACCATCCCATACGCCGCACGCCCACCCCAATCGATGAGAAGCAAAAAAAGAACTTCCCGGATCCCTCCGAGAAGTTCTTCTGTAATGCGGTAGAGAGGACTCGAACCTCCACGGGCGTACGCCCACTACCCCCTCAAGATAGCGTGTCTGCCATTCCACCACTACCGCGCATGTTAAGTCTAGGTTCAGACGAACATGGTTATTATAGCTTCGCAGTATTCAAAAGTAAAGTGGAATTATTTGTCCATCCGGCCGGACTTTCGCCTCCGGTAACGAACAAACTCGATATATTCCCGAACGAAAGCTCGCTCGGCTTCGGTTAACGTGCCGATGAACGAAATCCAGTCTTTATCGGTGGAGATATATTCCGTTCTTTGGTCCTGCACGTATTCCGCCTGTTTCTCTTTTCCAGTCATGAGCCAGTCCAGGCTGACATCGAAGAAAGCAGCGATCTCAATCAATTTATTTGTACTTGGCGTGGACTTTCCCCGCTTCCAATCCCCGAAGTTCCCGGTACTGATCCCCAATTCGAGGCAAAACGCCTTTTTCGTCATTCCGGCGTTTTTGATCAGCAGTTCAATACGTTCGTAGATTGACAACTTCTCTCCAACCCTCCTCAACAGCTTTGATGACGTTTTTAAGTAATTTAAAAGTTGTGAAACGACTTAAATACGTTTATAATAAAGTGAAATGCTGGAACTATGTCTATATCTTAACACAGCGCCGGCAAGTACTTAATAGGTCGGAAGACTGCCCTCAGTTTCATGACAGGAGCGTACCCGCCATGAATGACAATCCCCAATGGAAGGCACCCTATCATTCTTTGAATCAGAGCGTTGCAATCATAGAACCAAATGGAACGATCATCTCTGTCAACCGAACTTGGGCCAACCGAGCCGCCTTTTTGGGCGTTGCTCCGGGCTGGGCACGGCCCGGATTAAATGTTTTTCAGTTTTTTCAGCATGGGCCGCATGATCATACTTATTTTAACCCCCATCTGCTGTTGGAGCAATTTTCGAAAATCTTAAGCGGGGAAACCGAGAGATTTGAATTTGAATTCAAGGCCCCTACCAAAGATGCTGAGTTATGGTTTCTTGCCGAATTAACCCCATATGCGGAAGAAAACCCCTTTTCGCCTCAAGGCATCGTGATCACCTGTACCAACATCACCCGGCTGAAGCGTCTGCAACTTCAAATCCAGCATGAACTCGCACATATCCGCACGCTCCGGGGACTGCTTCCCATTTGTGCCGTATGTAAGAAGATCAAGGATGAAGACAACATGTGGTGCACCACCGAAGCTTACTTGATCAAGCATACGCACGCGGAATTTACGCACGACATTTGTCCTGATTGCATCCGGGCATTATATCCCAAATATTCCTCAAATCTGGACTTGCCGCCCAAGCAAGAATAATTACACAAAACGCTTAGCATTAGCGAATCGCACGTTCAGCTTTGTCCCGGGCGGCCTTCGAACGCCGTGATAGGATTCGGCTGAGCTGCTGCCCAAGTGTAGCGCCGGCCAAACCTCCGGCGATCAGGCCGATCCCCCCAAGCTGAAGCATCCCTGCCAAAGTGGCGAGCACTGCCCCGCAGCCGGCTGCGGCCAGGAATGGCAAAGTACGCTCGCCCCCGGCAAGCAAGGCGATGAAGAGCGCCGGCAGCGCAAAAGTTAAGACTTCAGCCAGCTCTGCGGTGACGAAACTCCCCAATCCGGTGCCTGCCGCTGTACCGGCAATCCACGATCCATAAATCGCCAGCGCAAAAGTTATATAATAAGAAGGCGAAATGGGCTCCCCTTGGGCTGCCCGGCTGGAAGTGACCGCGAACCCTTCGTCGGTTAGGCCGATCGCTGCCAGCCATTTCGGGGACTCCCGCCATGTCGCCAGGTAAGGCCCCATCGTTGCCCCATAAAGGACATGACGCATGTTTAACAGCAGCAGTGTCGTTACGATCGTCACGGGAGCCGCAGCGGATGCTAACATGCCTAGCAGCATAAACTGGGCCCCTCCCGAGAAGATCCATACCGAACTGAATACGGCCATTCCCCCGGGCAATCCTCCCGCCGCAGCAAGCACACCATAAGTCATGGACAATGGAAAATAAGCCAGCATAATCGGAAACGCATCCCGCAGCGCCTTTTGAATCTCTTCACTTCGTTTCGACCGGTTCATGACTGCTTCCTCTCCCTCTATCTATCTTTCTATCCTGTTTAGCCAATCCAAGCGTGAAAACCAGCATAAAACAGCACGCCGGCGGTTACTGTTAACAGAAGACGGCGTGACCACCAGGCGATGATCATCGTAGGAATAGCGGCAAACAGCATCAGGTTATCCGAGAGCGGAATCCACTTTCCATCTTCGAGCAGCAGCAGCGGCCCGATCAGCGCGCCAAGCACGGCAGGCGACACGTACGCCAGCCATTCCTTCGTAGAATCGGACCATCGGATCCGGCTGCCTAATACCAAGGAACCTGCCCGTAATAAATAGGTTCCTGCTCCAATCAGAACAATTATCCAAAGCTGAGTTGCCACGTTTTGATCTCTCCTTGACCTGAAATGCATTTCATAATTTATACTCATAACCAAAAGATAACCCTCACCAATGATGGAAGGATAGGAGGAAACAAACAATGAAACTGATCGCTGTAGATCTGGACGGAACGCTGCTTACCTCGAACAGCCGCCCGAGCTCCCAAGGCTTGGACGCCATTTCACATGCCGTGGACCAGGGGCATACCGTAACGCTTTGTACCGGTAGAGCAAGCTTTGACGCCAGACATTTAACCGGGGAGCTGTCCATCCCCATTATCGCATCCAATGGCGCGGAGGTTTTCGACCGGGAAGGAAAGCTGCTGCGGGAAACGCCAATTCACCCGGACGCTGCCGCGGAAGCCGTTCGTTATTTGCTGAAACAGGACGTCTATTTCGAAATCTTTTGTCCGGAAGCCATCTATTCCCCTTCAAACGGCGAGCAAAAGCTGCTGGCTGAAATGGATATGCTGGTCAGCGCAAATCCAGAGGTCGATCGGGACCGGTTGTGGGAGAGCGCCAAAATCCAATTCGTTCAATTTGGTTTCAAGGGAATCGACCATCCGCTGCAGCTAATAGAGCAAGAGCGGCCTGTGTATAAGCTTTTGGTGTTTACCTATAACGAAGACAAACTCGACGAAATCACGCAGCATTTTAACGGCCAGCCGCAGGTGCAAACGACCTCCTCTGCCAAGCATATCGTAGAGGTCATCGCGAAGGAAACCGACAAAGGTAACGCTTTGCAATTTCTCGCCGGTCATTTGGGAGTGGATTTGACCAATACCGTCGTGATTGGCGACAGCTACAATGATATATCCATGTTTCAAGTCGCAGGAACCAAAATTGCCATGGGAAATGCCGTAGATGAAATCAAGCGCCTGGCCACATCGGTCACCCGAACCAATGACGAACATGGAGTGGCTTATGCGATTCGTACCTTACTCGAAATCTAGCCCTTGCCTATGCCTTCGGGCATATGAAGAAAGAACCTTGCTAAACGCAAGGTTCTTCACTTTCTTAGGATGCGGTAGAGAGGACTCGAACCTCCACGGGCGTACGCCCACTACCCCCTCAAGATAGCGTGTCTGCCATTCCACCACTACCGCATATGAAATTGATGAATCAAAGAAATAGGATGGTGACCCGTAGGGGATTCGAACCCCTGTTACCTCCGTGAAAGGGAGGTGTCTTAACCCCTTGACCAACGGGCCACAGCTTAATCACCACTAGAAGCGGCGACAAAATTGAGTATAGCAAAAAGATTTTCGGCTTGCAAGCCCTAATTTTACAAAATTTTTGTTTTCCTGCGATTCACCCGCGAAACACGAAAAAGCCCTCCGGAATCTGGACGGCTTTCGACGCCCCCTCCATCCGAGAGTTCTCATCCTTCTTACAACAAAGAGCCTCCGGATCGCCGGAGGCTCTTATCATGATGTATCTCAAAACGGAGAGAGAGGGATTCGAACCCTCGCACCGCTTACGCAGTCTAACCCCTTAGCAGAGGGTCCCCTTATAGCCACTTGGGTATCTCTCCATATAAATGGCTCCCCGAACAGGACTCGAACCTGTGACAACTCGATTAACAGTCGAGTGCTCTACCGACTGAGCTATCGGGGAACGAAATTAGTGAGAACACCATTTAATTTATCACAGTTACGCAGCAAAGTCAAGAATCAAAGCACTTTGTAAGCCCTTCCTTCTTTCTCCTGCCTGGTTTCGCACCGGAACAACGGGTAGAGGAATTTGCCGCCGCTTCCCGTCGGACAAGCCCGCCAAAAAAAGATTTGCATTCCATCAAAAAAACGATAAAATAAACTTGACGTAAAAATATTTTTAACGTATTAACATTTTTATTGTGTAGGAGGAGTGTTCATGTCTCAAGAAGTGCGCGTCAAAAGCCAGCCGTTGATCCGGTTCGGTGAGCTGGCAGCTTATAAACCGTTTATGTACCTTTTGCTCGCTCGTGTAATTTCCCGTTTTGGCGATTCCATTGACTCGATTGCTTATAGCTGGATGGTATACAGACTGACCGGCTCCACACTGATGATGGGCACCTTGTTTGCCCTCAATTTCATCCCTAACATCGCCTTCAGCTTTTTCGCGGGAACACTGGTGGATCGCTGGTCCAAGAAAAAGGTCGCGGCGTTCACCTATCTGGGACGCGGCCTCATCGTCTGCTTCACGGCCTTCCTCTATTGGCAAGGCTGGCTCGCCCCCTGGCATCTCTATATGCTGACCTTTCTGACCTCCACGCTGGAATGCTTTGCCTCTCCTGCCGAACTGGCTTTGGTTCCCCAACTGCTGCCCAAGGAAAAGCTGCTCAGCGGCAATTCCTTCAGCACCTCCGCTTCGCGGGCGGCTGAATTAGCGGGCATGGCCACCGTCGGCGGCATTATTGCAACTTTGGGCATCTCCGCTGCAATTTTGATTGACGGAATTACGTTCACCCTTGCGGCCGGCTTCATCCTGCTGATCCGTAACACCAGCCCAAACGCCAACCCAACTTCGCCTGCACCTCACCTCAAAGCTGCACAACCAGATAACTCCTTTGTTCAAGAACTTAAAGCAGGGTTAAAATATCTCGTATCCAATAAGCTACTGATAACCATCGTGATGGCTGCGGCATTCGTGAACTTCTGCTTATCCCCGTTTAACGTCCTAAACGCCGTCTATGTTGATGAAATTTTAGGTTCAGGTCCTGCCGGCCTAAGCTTGATGGGGTTTAGCTTAATCTGCGGGACTATTGTCAGCGGATTATGGATTGGCAAGAAAGGCTCCGCCTACAAAAAAAGCCGGCTCATCCTCACCGGTTACCTGCTGCTTGGAGCCAACTATGCGCTGATGTACCTGCCTGCAGTCATTCCGGTTCAACCGCTTGTTTTGGCTGCGTTATTTTCCTTTGGCATGGGACTTTCCGTCTCATTGTGCAACACCCCATCCACGACCTACTTTATGGAAAGTGTCCCCAAGGAACTGCTTGGCCGCGTCGGAGCGTTATACTCGATGGTCTGCACCTGCGCGATCCCTGCGGGCAGTGCGCTGGCCGGGGTGATAGGGGAATGGATGCCCGTCCATCTCTTGTATGTGAGCTTTGGGTGCCTCCTGCTCATCCCGATACTGCTCTTGTTGAAGCAGCGAAGCTTTATGGAAATTTGACGCCTTCCTCTGCTTTGCGCATTTGATAGACCCAGGCTATACTAAAAACAATGACGACAACCGTTTAAGGTTCGGGTGGGGGGCTTACTGGTGGACAATGTGAAGGAATTAAAAACCCTGGAGGACATTCGGATCTATTCTGACCCGTATCGCCTTCAAATCCTGGATACATTTAAGCAATTAAATCGTCCGGCAACGATGAAGGAAGTGGCAGATAAGATGGGGGAAGTTCCAGCCAAGGTCTATTATCACGCCAAAAAACTGGAGAGCATCGGTCTGCTGCAGCTCGTGGACACGAAGATCATCAACGGCATTACGGCGAAGTACTATGAGCCCTATGAGGGGGCTATTCAGATTAAGAAGAGTTATTTTGATGATTCCATGAGGCAGGTTGCTTTGACAGAAACCGAGAAGCTGCTAAGCAATTTATATGATGAAAGCAAAAAGCGGTTTTTGAAAGCATCCCGCTCGCAAACGTCTTCCGGGCAATTGACCACCGATCACGTGTATCTGACCCCGCAGGAGGCGAAGGAATTTCAGGACTGGGTCACGGCGTTTCTCAAGCAGCACCAGACCAAAACGTCGGAGGAAAGTACGATGTACGAGATCTTTTTAACCGTATCGAAAAGCATAGATTCCGAGGATTAAAATAATAAGAACCATCGTCTCCATACATGGAAGCGTGGTTCTTATATTTTTGCCGATGAAGTTGTTCCTGCTTTGTTTTCGTCTTGCGGGTTCGCAGATCTTGGAACGCAAATGGACTGCGGCTGAGCTCTGGGCTACGTTTGCCTTCTCGGATGAGCTTTTGCCGATGCTTCTTGGCTTGAGATTGGGCCATCTGACATCACTCCTTAGGTTGTTTGATTTAAGTATAGCACACCTTAACCGCCGGATAATGCATAGAGCCGCAGCTTCCCCGCACATCGGCCGCAGCGGTAGCGGCTTGGGTCTACTCGACGTTTACGCAGATACGTCATCCCGCAATCGGCGCATACCAGCTTATAGCGTTGCGGCAAGGTTTTGCGCTGTTTTGCCCCGGGCAAGGCGTTGCAATAGCGGCTGCCGCCAACTTTTTGGAGCAGGGCCTTAAAGTCCGCGTCGCGATGCCGGTATCCTCGTCCCGCCAGATGAAGATGATAGTGACACAATTCATGTTTGATGATACGCTCGACTTCCTCTTCCCCATAGGCGGCCAGTTGGGCGGGATTGATCTCGATATGATGGGTTTTCATAAAATAACGCCCTCCGGTTGTTCTTAACCTGCTGTTAAAACGGGCCCTATGCCGGAAAGGCACGCCGAAGGAACGCAGCGAGATTTGCTCGATCCAGGCTTGCAGCTGCTCATCCGTCATCGTCTCTCCCCTTCCTGTTCGTAGAAGCGCATGAAAATCTGCTAGATTCGTTACTTGAATTTTAACTTCTCCTTACGCTACACTGTCAAGTAGGATGGATAGAAAAGGAGAATCGTTAAGCATGTCCCTAATGAGATACGTCATTTTACAGCAGGACCAGGATCTGATCTTCGTTGAAATGCCCCGTGACTACGCCTACCAGCTTAGCGCTTTGAATTTGCGGCTGAACAAGGAAATCGATAAACTGACGGCTGCCGAGGTTCCGACCTTGCCGCGTGCGATTGCCGAATGCGACCAGCTCGAGCTCTTGCAGGAATCGCTGCAGATCACGAGCGGGCTGGATTATATTAACGGACTGGAGTCCGCTTTCTCCGCGATCCGTGAGGAAAATTATCCCCTGATTTCACTGCTCACCGAAATCCGTGCCCTCCAGGCTCAGCTGGAGCAATGGTACGAAGAAGAAGGCGCGTAACTCTAAGGCTGCTGCCAAGGAAGCAATGAAGCCGGCCAGGATTATCCCTTTCCGTAAGGTAGAGGGAATTGGTCGGCTTTTTCACTTTGGTCGGAGGAGCCTAGTACACCCCGCAGCGGCGCTCTTCCGGGTATAGCTCGTCGTCACACCCCCGCCGTGCTGCTCTAACGGAACGTAGAGACCTTATTTGCCTATTTCCCGGCTATTTCCCGCTGTAACGGAACTGAAAGACCTTATTGCACGGTTTTTGCGGCCATTTCGCTGTCCACGCTCCAAATAAGGTCTCCTGGTTCCGTTAGAAACGGATCATGCCCGTTTTCGAGCAAATAACGTCTCTGAGTTCCGTTAGAATAGACCCAACAGCGCAGAGGCAGCACCAACCTTTTCTGACTTCCATTGGAGTGGCGTCAGCCCCGGCAGACCCCCCCCGGTCAGTTAAGGCCAAACCGCACCCCTGCCTCTCCATTCCCCCACCGTGTTCAAAATCCAGAATTTACCGGCGATTTGCAGGGGACTTGCACGGATTGGGGGAATTCCCCATACCTTAACCATACCAATGGGTTTCCGGAGGAGGGGATACGCTTGCCAAACTGGCTTAGCAATCAGATCATGCATGCCTTTAACAAGAGAGATCGCCGTCAAATTCGGCTGTTAAACGATTGTTGGTTTTTTTATTATAGTCGTCAAAAAAAACAGACCGAAACCACCAACCACATGCAATAGCACTTGATCAAAAAAAGGGGCCGGCTCCACAGCAGCAAATCTGCTTGGAGAACGGCCCTCGCTCTCGTAAAAAAGAGCCGGGTTACACGGCCCACCCGTATCACCGGCTCTCTATGAGTTTTACTGTGCCTTTACCTCAGAAGGCCCCCGCATCGTCAAACCAACCCGGCCTTTCTTCACGTCCACGTTCAGCACCCAGACGGTGACATTGTCGCCGACCGAGACGACGTCCATCGGATGCTTGACGTACCCGTTGCTCAGTTGGGAGATGTGTACGAGCCCGTCGTTTTTGATGCCAATATCAACAAAAGCCCCAAAATCGATGACGTTGCGCACCGTCCCCTGCAGTTCCATGCCGGGCACCAAGTCCTCGATCTTCAGTACATCGGTGCGGAAGATTGGCGGCGGCAGCTCCTCGCGAGGGTCACGCCCCGGGCGCTGCAGACTTTCGAGAATGTCGCGCAGCGTTGGAACGCCCACCTCGAGGCGAGGCGCCAGTTCGTCCGGATTCAACGCAGCCAGCTTCTCATTCAGCTCTTTGGAGCCCAGCTGATCCATCGATACCCCCAGCTCGGCAAACAATCGGTGCACCACGTCATAAGATTCCGGGTGGATCGGCGTCTTGTCCAGCGGATTCTCGCCGCCGTCGATCCGCAGGAAGCCTACGCACTGCTCGAAAGTTTTGGCGCCAAGTCGCGGTACTTTTTGCAGCTGCTTGCGGCTCTTGAAGCGTCCGTTCTCCTCGCGGAACTTAACGATATTCTTCGCAATCGTCGCATTAACCCCAGATACGTAGGACAAGAGCGCCGGCGAAGCGGTATTGACCTCCACACCAACATGGTTTACCGCCGACTCTACCACGTTCTTTAAACTTTCGTCGAGATGCTTCTGCGACACGTCGTGCTGGTATTGACCAACGCCAATCGCCTTCGGCTCGATTTTAACCAGCTCCGCCAACGGGTCCTGCACCCGCCGTGCAATGGATACGGCGCTTCGCTCCGCCACGTCCAAATCCGGAAATTCCTCCTGCGCCAGCTTGGAGGCCGAATACACGCTGGCGCCCGCCTCGTTGACGATCAGATACGCCAGCTCGCGGTCCTTGCCCTTGCGCTCGGCGATAACCTCGGCGACAAATTGCTCCGTCTCCCGCGAGGCCGTACCGTTGCCGATCACGATCAGCTCGATCCCGTATTTGTCGATCAGCTCGTGGAACTTGATTGCCGCTTCCTTTTTCTTGTTGTTTGGCGGCGTCGGGTAGGTGACCGCCACCTCCAGCAGCTTGCCGGTGTCGTCAACAACGGCGAGCTTGCAGCCGGTGCGGTAGGCCGGGTCAACGCCAAGCACCGTTTTGCCGCGTACCGGCGGCTGCAGCAGCAAGCTGCGCAAATTGCCGGCGAAGATCGAAATCGCCTGGGCTTCGGCTTTTTCCGTCAACTCGCCGCGCACCTCCCGCTCGATCGACGGGGCGATCAAGCGTTTATAAGCATCCTCGATCGCCGCGCGCAGCACGTCCTCCGTTGCGGAACGTCCGCGGATCACCTGGCCGGCGATGTGGCGGCAGATCGCCTCGGCGTCCACCTCCAGCGACACCTTCAGCACGTTCTCCCGCTCGCCGCGGTTCATGGCGAGGATGCGGTGGGGCGGCATTTTTTTGGCCGGTTCCCGATAGTTGTAGTACATTTCGTAGACGGATTCCTCTTCCGGTGACTTCGCTTCGGACACCATCATTCCGTGGTCCATCGTATATTTCCGGACCCAAGCCCGGGTCGGCGCTTCATCCGCCACCTGCTCGGCGACGATATCCATCGCCCCTTGCAGCGCCTCCTCGGCCGTTTCTACGCCTCCTTCCATCCCGGCAGCCTGGGTGAACTTCGCGGCTTCCGTGAGTGGATCGCCTTGCTTCGGCTGCGACAACAGCCACTCCGCCAGCGGCTCCAGACCCTTTTCCTTCGCTACGCTCGCGCGGGTTTTGCGTTTTTGCCGGAAGGGTCGATACAAGTCCTCTACTTCCTGCAGCTTCACCGCCTTCGCGATCGCGGCCGCCAACTCGTCCGTCAGCTTGCCCTGCTCGTCGATGATCCGGACGACTTCCCGTTTCCGTTCCTCCAGGTTGCGGAGGTATTGCGTCCGCTCTTCAATATTGCGCAGCTGGTTTTCATCCAGCTCCCCGGTCATTTCCTTCCGGTAACGGGCGATAAACGGAATTGTATTGCCCTCATCCAGCAGCCCGATCGTTGTTCGCACCTGCTTCAGGGAGAGTCCCAGCTCCTTCGCGATCTGGGCGAAGATCCGCTCCTGTTCCCCCGCATCGGCCATACTTTGCACCTCTGTTCCGTTCGTCTCCGTTTGCGTCATGGCCAAATCCCTCTTTCATTCTAAAAATTGCGATTGTTTCTATTATCACAAACTTTGCGCGCCTTTTCCAGCATGTCCAAACCCATCGAAGTCAGAGTTGACGAAAAAAAAACACCGCGCCCAAGGCAACGGTGCTTTCATTCAGTTCTTTAAAACGTGCCGTAGATGTCTGGCGATGAAGCAAAGACCAATACCGCAATAATGGCAATCACAATAATGATACCGTACAGTGCCGTACCGATGATACCGCAAACGAGACCCGCGATGCTAAGTCCCTTGCCCTGCTCGCCCTTCCGTTTGATCTCCTTAAACGACAAGCTGGCGAACACAATCGCAACGATCCCCAAAATAAAGCCGACATACGGAATGACGATCGAGAGAATGCCCAGCACCAACGATGCGATGGATTTGCCGTTTGTTTTGGGCGGCGTCGGCGGTGGTGGCGGCGGAAATTGGTTAAACGTGGAATACGAATAAGATGTTTCAGACGGACGTTGATCCATGAAAAAAAAGTCCTCCCCAAAATATGTTACATCCATTGTACTTGATCGTTGTGAATGGCGCCATGGCTATTTCCCGTGAATTGGTCTTTTTATGAAAAATCATTCAGAAAACTTTCAGCTTCACTTAAGGTTCGCCTCATCTTCATCTTCTAAAATGGTTTTGATTTGCAGAGAACCGGTACAAGCACTGCCGTCTGCCGGTAGAATACATCATCGTTGGAGGGATTCGATGAAGAAGAAATGGTTGTGGATTGGGGGCGGAGCCTTGGTTCTGATCGCCATTGCCCTCATCCTTGTTCTAAAGCTGCCGGACAAGCAGAATCAGACGGCGGCGCCCGTTCAGAATACGACCCGGGTCAGCAAGGGCGACATTACCGTTAGCGTGTCCGGATCAGGTACGATCGTCTCAACCGAGAGCGAAAGCGTACGTACGAAGGACGAGGGGAAAGTAAGCGAAGTTCTTGTAAAGACGGGAGACGTCGTGGAAGAAGGCCAGGTGCTGCTGACATTTGAGGGCACGGATAATACCGACAACATCAAGGAACAGCAATCCTCCCTGGAAATGCAGAAACTGGACCTGGTTGATTTGCAAAATCAGTTTAAACGTCAAGTGCAAGAAGGCGCCGACGAGCAAACACTAAACGCCACGAAAAAATCAATTGCCAAGCAAGAGCTAAACATCAGCAATACGGAAGCGGAAATCGCTAAGCTGCAGGAGGCAATGGTTCCTCCCGATCCGTTAACCTCCCCGATTGACGGCACGGTCACCGCAGTCAACATCACCGCCGGGGAACAGGCTAAAAGCGGAAGCGAGCTGTTTGTCATTAACGATTACCAGAAGCTCAGCGTCAAAATTCAGGTTGACGAGCTGGATATCCCCAGCGTCACAAAGGGCATGAAGGCGAACGTTCAAGTTGACGCTTTTCCGGATCAGACTTTTGAAGGTGTTGTCTCTGACATCGCGAATGAAGGGGTTGCCTCGGGCGGTGTGTCGTTATTTGATGTCACGATCGCCCTGAACAATTCTGAAGGCGTGCGGGTAGGCATGTCAGCGGAAGCAACGATCATCACCGAGGAGAAAAAGGATATCTTAACCCTGCCGATCGAGGCGGTTCAGCAGCGGGCCGGCCGGTATTTCGTCATGCTGCCCGAAACGGGGAGCGACGGAACAAGTGCGGCAGGTGGCGCAGCCAGTCCGCAAGGGTCGGGCAGCGGGCCGGCTACAGGCAGCGCACCGGCCGCTGACAGTGCGCCGACCACGGGCAGCGCACCGGCCGCTGACAGTGCGCCGACCACGGGCAGCGCACCGGCCGAAGGCAGCACGCCCAGCACAGGCCGCACTGCACAGCCCGATGCCGCAGCTGGTGCTGCCGGAGGCACCAGCGGCATGAACGGCCGTATCCAGGTCGTTGAGGTTGGCGTGCATAACGAATCATATATCGAGATTGTCAGCGGACTAACCGAAGGCCAGGAGGTTGTGATCCCGACGATCATCAGCAACTCTTCGAGTTCCTCCACCCAACAGCAAATGAGAATGCAGGGAGGGTTCGGCGGAGGCAGTGCCGGATTTGGCGGAGCCGGAGGCGCCGCTCCTGGCGGGGGCGGTGCGGCTCCATCCGGAAGAGGCGGGTTCAGCGGCGGAGGTGGCCGATAATGGCGGCAATATCTCCCCCACTGATCGACGTGCAGAACCTCGGACACGGCTACCGTATGGCCGGAGAGATGATGACCGTGCTCAGCGATATCAGCTTTCAGGTCCGGCATGGCGAATTCGTCGCCATCATCGGCCCGTCCGGCTCCGGGAAGTCGACGCTGATGAACATGCTGGGCTGTCTGGACGTCGCCAACGAAGGGACGTATTTGCTTGACGGGCAGGACATACGCAAGCTGTCCGATAACAAGCTGGCCACGATTCGCAATGAGAAGATTGGGTTTATTTTTCAACAGTTTAATCTGTTGCCCAAATTAACCGCCTACGAAAATGTTGAGCTGCCGCTCATCTACCGCAACGTCCCGCACAAGGAGCGAAAAAAATCAGTCGAAGAGTCGCTCCGTCTCGTTGGTTTGGAAGACCGGATGCACCATCGTCCTTCCGAGTTGTCAGGCGGGCAGCAGCAGCGGGTGGCCATCGCCCGTGCAATCGCCGGCTCCCCGCCGCTCCTGCTCGCGGACGAACCGACCGGCGCGCTGGACAGCAAGACCGGCATCGAAGTGATGGATAAGATGAAGGAACTGAATGCACTCGGCCACACGATCATTATTATCACCCACGATCTGTCCATCGCTGAGCAAGCCAAACGGGTCATCCGAATCCAGGACGGACGAATTGTTGAAGATCGGGGGAACCGGGCATGAATCTTCTGCAAAGCATCAAAATGGCCTGGAAAAGCATCGCCGGAGCGAAGATCCGCTCTTTTCTTACGATGCTAGGCATCATTATCGGCGTCTCCTCGGTGATTACGCTCGTATCTGTGGGGCAAGGCACCACATCGCAGATTACGGACCAACTCGAAGGCTTGGGAACCGACCTGCTTACGGTGAACATCATGGGCCGGGGCAGCTCCACCTCACTCTCCTTTGAGGAAGCGATGGCTCTGGGGAAGATCGAAGGGGTGAAGGCCGTATCCCCCGTGATCAACGGCTCTGTAACGGCCAAGAAAGGAACGGTAAATGACAGTCTTTCGGTAGAAGGCATCGCGCCTTCCTACGAGGAGGTCCAGGATTTCCACGTCCAAGCCGGACGTTACATCATCGACATGGACAATGAGTTCCGCATGAAGGTGGCGTTGATCGGGACCGAAGCTGCCGAGACTTTTTTTGGCACAGATAACCCGATTGGACAAACGATTCAGCTTAACGGCAGCAGCTTCAAAATCGTTGGCTTGTTGGAATCGAAAGGTTCCAGCCTGACCGCCTCCAACGATAATAAGCTGCTGATCCCAATCGCTACGGCCGAGCGCTTTCTGCAAAGCCGCGGTGTGCGTTCGATTACGGTACAGGTTGAGGACACCAAGCAGATTGAAACCGTCAAAGCGTTGCTGGAAGCTACCTTGGATAAAAAGTTCCAAAATGCCGACAACGCCTACAGTATCTTTAACTCCCAGGAGATGCTGGACACGCTAAATTCGACAACCCAAATACTGTCGCTGGCGCTCGGCGGCATTGCCGGCATTTCGCTGCTCGTCGGCGGCATTGGGATCATGAACATCATGCTCGTCTCCGTCAGCGAGCGCACCCGGGAAATCGGCGTTCGCAAAGCGATCGGGGCCAAAAAGCGTGACATCCTGATGCAATTCATGGTCGAATCGACGGCACTTAGCGGCTTCGGCGGCTTGATTGGCATCGGGCTGGGCTACGGCGCCAGCGCGTTGATCGGCCACTATTCGTCGCTAACGACCACCGTATCGCTCCCGATCGTCCTGATCGCCTTTGGCTTCTCCTTGTTCATCGGCATCATCTTTGGGATGATTCCAGCGAACAAGGCAGCCAAGCTACGCCCGATTTACGCGCTGCGGACCGATTAAGTCAACCATTGTGTTCGAAAAATCGAATACAATTCACCAGATTCACCGGTTTTAGCGAATTATATATGAAATTTCATACAGAATGTGCCCTGCGGGTGCCGGAATCCGTTTTTTTATATGAAAAATCGAATAGAATCCGCCCTAATCCCCGAAATCAACACAATTCTATATGAAAAATCGAATACATTCCGCCGAGCCGAGCCGCACCACCTTACCAGACTGCCCCCTACCACCCAACCGTCCAAGCAACAATAAAAAAGTGCAAGCCGCCAAGGAACTCCCTTGCGCTTGCACTTTTGCTCGTTTCGCTAGCCTAGCTCACTCCGTAAACCGATGCCATGCAATCGACGAACATCCGGTTGTATTCCTGGCGGGTCAGATCCTTATTGCAATGGATATCGCGTCCAAGGAACTGGTACCAGGTGATCTCGACCTGATCTTTTTTGTACAGGAACCGGCCGTTCGTCAGTGAAAATTTGTCGTTCTCGAAGGGCACGATGTTCTCGTAATCCAGCTCGCTGCCTTGCTGCTCGGCCACGAACGTCGCCAGCAAAATCAACATTTTGAAGGGATCGTCATAGATTTCATATTGAGCGCTCAAACGGCAACCTCTCCTTTATCCGTGATTACTCTCATCGTACTCGAATTGCCCTCGCGACAAATAGGAAAATTATAAGATCCTTTATGAATTTTATCGCATAATAAACAACGCCCCGGAACAACGTCCGGAGCGTAAAAAGTCATTCTAAAACGCACACATGAGTGATAAATGTTCAAAAATCAATTAAACCGAGACTGATGAGCAGCGAATCGTTCACTTTCTTCATCGTCTCCTCATCCAAATGCGTAATTTTATCCGTTAGTCTTTGTTTATCGATCGTTCGAATTTGCTCCAGCAAGATGACGGAATCCCGGTCAAATCCGTGAGTTGCCGCGTCAATCTCAACATGGGTCGGCAATTTCGCCTTTTGGATTTGTGCCGTAATAGCAGCAACAATGGCCGTTGGGCTAAATCGGTTTCCGATATCATTCTGGATGATAAGCACCGGTCTGACCCCGCCCTGCTCAGAACCTACCACAGGGGAGAGATCTGCAAAAAAAACGTCGCCGCGCTTTACGATCAATGTTTACACCCCGCTTACTAGGCGGTCCAGAGTGATGTCTGCATCTTCTTCCGCATGGAACGCTTCGGAGGCCATGGACAAATTAATTTTGGCCATCTCCATATAGCCGCGCTGCATCGATTCGCGGATGAAACGTTTCTTCCGCTCGTTCAGATACAGCTTCATGGCCTGCCTGATCAACTCGCTGCGATTGGAGTTCTCCATCGCCACGATTCCATCAACTTCCTGCAATAGCTGATCCGGCAAACTGATCATGATTCTTTTGGTGTTGTGCATATTAGCCATCTTAAAACTTCCACCCCCAAAACCTACTCGCCCCTGTTTCCTGATAATCAGTATAGCATTATTCAAGGAAATTTATACAAAAGAAATATATGCCGAGCGTATATCAAGTATGCTGCATTTCATTATAAACAAAAACAGTGGTGCCGTACATACCTGATCATTTCCATGTTTAGTATTCGATAGACCTGGCATAAATTCCTTCACGCAGGGAAAGTTTTGTTGAATTTTGTCTGCTGCTCCAATTCCGTCACAGCAGCGGGTTCAGCAATAAGACCGATTCGCCCTTTCGTTTGTATACCCGGGGCACTCGGTGGGCCAGCATGCAAATCAACTCGTAATGGATCGTTCCCATGGCGGAAGCCAGCTCCCCGGCGGTAATTTCCTCGCCGGCTTGCCGGCCGATGAGCACAACCTCTTCGCCGGCTTGAATTTCTTCGGCTTCCTCAGCCAAAGCTTGAAGCGATACCATACATTGGTCCATGCATATGACGCCTGTTACAGGGACACGGCGGCCGCGTATTAGTACCTGCGCCTTGCCGTTTAACATCCGTGAATATCCGTCGGCATACCCGATCGGAAGCGTGGCAATCCGCTCTTCCTGCTCGGTGATGTATCTCGCTCCATAACTAATGGCGGAATGGGCAGGCAACGTCTTCACCCGTACCGTTTCCGTTTTCAGCGAGAGAACCGGGGTGAGCTTCACTTGATCGCGTCTCACCTCGTCGGATGGATACAAGCCGTACAGTGCGATGCCAATGCGGACCATTTGCACCGACAGTTCCGGCATATCAATGGCGATTGCGCTATTTCCCGTATGTATGATCGGGATGCGAATATTATGCTCCCGCAGCGCTTCCACCACGCCCTGAAACCGGCGATATTGTTCCAATGTATAGCTTTTGTCTTCCTCGTCCGCCGTGGCATAGTGGGTGAACAAGCCTTCTACTTCCACATGCGGCACTTGCATAGCCTTGCGTACGAAGGCGACCGCCTCATCTCCAGGCAGCAGTCCGACGCGGCCCATGCCGGAATCGATCTTGATATGGACTTTCAGCTTATGCGGGAATTCAGCAGGATTCAGCGCTTCAATCGCCTCCAGCACTTCGTTGCTGAAGACATTTAGCGTGACATCATGCTCCCAAGCGGTGCGAACCCCGTGTGGCGGCGTATATCCTAGCACGAGAATCGGCAGCTGAATGCCGGCTTTCCGAAGCTCCAGCGCTTCGTCCAGAAAGGCGACGCTGAGATAATCCGCGCCGATCTGTTCCAACTCCTTCGCCACAGGTACAGCACCATGCCCATACGCGTTAGCTTTTACACATGCCAGCATTTTCATGTCCTTCGGTTGTCTTCTCCGCAATTCTTCGAAATTGCTGCGCAGCGCGTCCAAATCAATTTCCGCATGGGTTGGTCGATACATCACTTGCACTTTCGGGTCACCTTCTCCAAAGATTGAGAGTTCAAATATCTGAGCAATATCCTAATGGTAATGTTCATGAATGCGGCTGTCAATTCTGCAAAAGAACCCAATTCCTGAGGAGGCGCTTAATACACCCTTATAGAAGAAAGAGGCGAATCCACGGGGCCTGGGGAACGCTCCTCCCCTCCGGCACAGCCGCAATCCGCCTGTTCCTTGTGTTACTTACCGGTTTGGTCCTGCATCGAAGCGGCAATTTTGACCATTTCGGTCACCGGCAGATTCTCGCTCGTAATCCGGAATTCTAATCCGTCCACTGTCCAGGTGAGTGTCCGCAGAGTATCGCCGGTCAGCAGCCCCCACGTAAAGCCCATATCGATGAATTCACCCGGTACGAGCGATGCAGTGCGGTCCGGCGAACGCGTCTCCGTCAGCGTAAATTGATATGTACCGTCATACCGCAGCAGTACAGTCGTACGATCGGTACCTTCCACGGCTTTGTCATCCTGGTACAAGACCCCATCCGGCAAATATGTTGGGATAATTACGCCAAAGGGTTCCGTCAACGCCGGTGCAGCCGAAGATGTGTTGCCACTGGCTTCATCGGTTGCTGCATCGCCGTTTGCGCCCGCTGCCTCATCGGTTGGCGTCTTCTCCACAAGCATGCCGTTCTCGTCAACTTCCAGCAACGTGCCTTGAGAATTCTGGGCAGCTGTATCGAGGTTATGCTGCATGTCAAACGAGTTCTTGTCGAACTTGGTGCCAAAGTCGAATTTATCGAATTTCACTTCGACAACAACTTTCGCTTCGGCATCGGATACCTGAACTTGCTTCGGCGCATAGTTGTCCTTGGCCAGCCAGATTTTTTGCCGGACTAAGGCATGGGTGTTGTAATTAGCCGCAACATCGAAGATGTAGCTATCCTTGTCGCTTTCAAATTGCCGCGAGCTGTCGCTTAAGATACTGCGAGCCAGCGTTTGATACAGATACACTTGACCTTGGTTCTCCGGCCAGTCGCTTTGGAAGCGGAAGCTCTTGTTCAGGCTTGGCGTCAGTACGAATACGCCTTGTTCGTTGCGGAGCACGATTTGCGTAACGTCCTTTTGAGCATTGGTGAGCGAGATCCGGTAGAACGACGGATTTTGGTACCAGACCTCCACCTTGTACTCCTGAGGCTTGTCACCCGTATAAAGCGTCATCGTGCCGGAGCCCTGATAACTCTCCAACTGGGCAACCAATTTGTCCAAATCCTTGACGACGCCGTCGGCGTCCTTTTTCCCGCATGCAGCCAGCACGAAGCTTAAGGCTATCACGATGGTCAGCATCCACGTGAAACGGCGCATGAGATCATCCCCTCTGCAGTTTGATTTCCTAAACTGATACATGTCTATGAGGGAACTTGGCCGATTATGCAGACTAGCCCTGCTCGGGAAAAGACAAGTTACCGGATTCGGGGCAACCCGTTGCGGTTGTAGGCTATTGCAGGCTATTGCAGGCTATTCATCCTTGGCTGCATTCGTAATCGAGTCTAGATGAGCCTTCAGAACGCGGTTGATTTTGTCTGGATTCACCCGTAAGGGATCAAGCAAGGCATGTAAGGTGATGCCGTCGATCAACGCGTGCAGCCGCACCGTTTCCATCTCCCGATCCAGCCCGGCTTGCAGCAAACCATGCTGATCCATGGTGGTGATCAACCGCTGCATCAAGTCGTACAACCCGTCATGGCGCGCATCAAACTTCCCCGGCTTATGCCTGAAATAGGCTGTGAACGCCATCCACACCTCCGCTTCCGCCCGGGTCTCCTCACGGGTCGGCACGACCTCCTGCAAAATCCTCAGCACCTTCTCCAGCGGCGGCAGATCCAACGCGGAGATTTCGATAATTCGTTCCGTCGCTCTCTCCTTCACCAGGTTCATCGCATAGCGCAGCAGCTCCTCCTGCGAGTTGAAATCATGGCGCAACGCCCCCGGTGAAAGCCCCGCCTCCTTAGCGATATTGCGAACGGTGGCCCCTTCCATCCCCTGCTTCAAAATCACCCGCCAGGTTGCTTCGGCTATAATCTGTTTTCTTTGTTCATGATCTACTAGTTTTGGCATGCCTCTAGTTTAGCACCTCCAGGGCGGATCACACAATTTATTTAGTACAGTTGTATTAATTGAAACAGGATGTTACAATACACTCAACCTTTTTACATTTCATCTGTTACTGGAGGTCATTATGAACTTTATCGCCTGGATGATAGTGGCCTGTGAGATCGCCTTTTGGATCGTGATTCTTGCAGGATTATCCGTTCGTTATGGACTAAAGCGACCAAAGCTGGGGATGGCTTTGCTGGCCTTAACGCCGGTGATCGATCTGCTGCTGTTCGTCCTCACCGGGGTGGACCTGTATAACGGTGCCGTAGCAACGACAGCCCATGGAATCGCCGCCGTATATATCGGGGTCTCGATCGCTTTCGGCAAGAGCATGATCGATTGGGCCGATCGTTGGTACCGTTATCTGTTCGTCGGAGAGAAGGACGCTAGACCGCCCAAACGTTATGGCCTGGAGTATGCCAAGCACGAGCTGAAGGGATTTCTGCGCCATGCCCTCTCTTTCCTGATTGGCGCAGCACTGCTCTTTGGCATGATCACCTTCATCAACGATCCGAGTCGGACCGAAGCGCTGGGCGGGATCCTGCGAGTTTGGAGTATCGTGTTCGTCATCGATGGTCTCATTATGATCTCCGCGTTCATCTGGCCCAAGCAGCCGAAACATAAAACGGACCGGGCTTGAATCGCCCGATCCGTTTTGGCGTGGTATGAACTTGTCATCCCCATATCACGCTTACCTGTAAAAAGTACCGTTAATTTCTTTAAATACACCCGATGTGTTCAAATTAACTGGAAATCCTGACGTTAATTTTGCCCGAAACCGCCTGTAAGCGACGATTCCGGCAAATTAACAGTAGGATTTCCAGTTAAATTACTCCGCTCCCCCAAAATGTCCAAAAATAACGGTAGAAAATCCAGTTAGTCGATCCCGTCCGGCGATCCTGACCCTCTGCCAGACTTCAAAAGGCAAGAGGCTCCCCTTATCAGCTGATCAGCTAGGCACTCCCGCCTGCGCCTCCGCCTTCCCAACCGCCGCTTCCTTTGCGGTCAAGTGACGCTTCGCCAGCAGCAGGAACGGCACGCCGCAAGCGGTCGTCAGCGCGATGATCCCAAAGATGAGCAGAGACTGCAGGGCGCCAAAGGCATCCAACAGGAAACCGCCCACCAGCGGTGCGAGCACGTTGCCTAATTGGTTGAAGCCAAACATGCCGAAATAGGTCCCGCGCAGCGAGGCAGGAGCAATCCGGTCAACCAGCACGTCCGTCATCGTAAACATCAGCACTTCGCCGATCGTAAAGATCACTACGCCCACCAGGAACGCCCAGACCGCATGCACCGAGCCGAACAGCAGCAGGCTGCCGGACACGAAGAGATTGCCCGCAACCAGCGGCACAATCGGCGAGAAGCGACCGGCAAACTTGACGATCGGGAACTGCACCGCCAACACAACAATGGCGTTCAGCGACAGCATGTAACCAAACAGCGTGGCCCCGTCCTGGATGCCCGGCGTCATCTCCAGGTACTGTGCCAGCGTTGAGCTGAAATGGCCGTACCCGAGCACGCAGAAAATCATGCCTATCAGCACGTACAAAAAGGTGCGGTCCCTGCCGGTCACCTGCATGGCGCCCTTCAACGTCAAACGCTCGCCTGCTCCATGACCCGCGATCCCGATTTCCTTGTGCAGCATAAACTGGAAGACCAGAACCAACCCGTACACCAAATACACGAGACCCGCGAAATAGAAGGCCAGTCCCGTCTCGGAAGCACCCACTTGCAATCCAAGGATCGGCCCAATTACAACGCCGAGATTGATCGCGGCGTAACGCAAATTAAATACCAGCATTTTGCTTTCCTGCGGGGTGATATCGGCCAGCAGCGCCCGGGAGGTTGGCTCGAACAGCGCCCGGCATAATCCGTTTAGGGCGTTCATGATAAAGAAAAGCCACACTTGGTTCGCCAGCCCAAAGCCGATAAACACCAGCACCCAACCGAAGATCGAAATGTACAGTACCCGCTTGCGTCCGATGACGTCCGAGATGTAGCCGCCATAGAAGCTGGCGAACACCCCAATCAGCGAACTGACCGCAATGACGATCCCGGTTTCGGAGGGAGATGCTCCCAGCGATTTGATCAAGTAAATAGATAAGAACGGAATACTCATGGACGAAGCCATACGTCCAAAAATCGTCCCAATAATAATGGTCCACGACAAGGGATGAATGCTCTTGAGTTGTGCGTTCATTTGGTTTCGCCTTCTTTGTTCACAAGATGTTCAAAACTATCTCCCTATTAAAACCGCGAATCCAATAGTTGTCAAGACTTGTCAGAAGGACTAATGCTTGACGTTTTGGCAGAGGTTCGGGAGGAGCCCGGCGTTTCTCCACCGGCAGGGACGGCCGGGAACCGGATCAGCACCGTCGTGCCGATGCCGGGGCGGCTATACAGCTTCACCCCGTACTCCGACCCAAAATGCAGTTGAATGCGGCTATGGACATTCCGAATGCCAAAGCCGCCATCTGCTCCGGGGGCCGGGTTGAACACTTGCCGCTGTCGTTCCTGCGTCATGCCAATCCCGTCGTCGATAATCTTGAAGCACACCTCCCGCCCTTCCGTATATCCTTGAATCCGAACGTGGATCGGGTCGCCAAACCAAGCATGCTCCAGCGCATTCTCGATAAACGGCTGCAACACAAGCTTCACCGTAGCCAAAGACAGGATGGCAGGATCAACCTCAAAGTCGAAGGACACCGCCTCTCCGAACTTCGTACGCTGAATGTTAATATAAGCTTCGGCCTGCGCCAGCTCGCTATGGATCGGGATGATCGTGCGTCCATCGCTGAGCGACAAGCGGTAAAACTTCGCCAAATCCAGCACCATGCGCTGCAGCTTGTCAATCTCCCCGAATTTGGCCAGCCGGCTGATCGAGGACAACGTATTATAGAGGAAATGCGGATTAATCTGCGCCTGCAGCGTCTCCAGCTCGGCCTCTTTTTTCTCAAGCCGGGTCAGATAGACCTGCTCAATCAACTGCTTGATATTGTGCCCCATCTCATTCAGGGCGGAAGCGATCTGCGAGAACTCGTCTTTCCCCCGATAGCGCATCCGTTTATGCAAATCCCCCTCACGGAAGGCGTTTAAGACCGAGACGATTTTCGTCACCCGGATCGAGAAATAACGGGAGATAAACATGCCGGCAAACGTAAACACAATCAGGCACAACAGGCAGATCAAGATCACAAACCAGCGCACCTTCGCCGAGTCCCGTTCCATGATCGTAAGCGGAACCCGGGCCGTCAGCACCCATCCTGGGCCTTCAAGCTCCTCTTGGATCGTCAAATACTCGGTTGTTCCAGAGGATGCTGCAAACCCACCGGACTCGTATAACGTCTCCCCCGTCCCATCCTGGATGAGCAACTGGCTGCCTTCGCCGATTTTGCGGTAATCCAGCGCCCCGAACAGCTCGCCGATCCGAACGCTGAGCCGCAAGAAGCCGATTTCCCGCAAATCCAGCGGCTTGTTGCTGTCGACCAACCGGCGCAGCAGCGAGATTCTGCCCTGTTCCCGGTCCTTCTCCACCTTTCGCCAAACGAGCGTCTCTCCGTATCGCTCCTCAGGAAAATCTATGTACCACGCTTTATCCTGAAGCCTGCTTAAATGATAGATATTATAGTTGCCTTCAAGCGCATCCGGATTCTCATTCACAAAGGAACCGTGATAAATCTCGGGCAGCGTATCATTCTCCAGAAAAACGTACATGGCGAGCTTCAGACCGGTCGCATTCATCGCAATATGCAGCTTGGGCTGAAGCACCATCGTCGTCCGTTCATAACTGCTCCAGCCCTCCTCATAGCTGCGCAGCTGCGTGATCAACATGTAATCGTGATAGAGCATCGAGGAGACGCGCTCGACATCCGCCAGTTTGTATTCGACGTTGTCCCGGATTTGCAGCAGCGTCCCCTGGATATTACTGCGGGTTTGATTGCGTATGGATTCCTGATAGAGAGAATGGGAAAAATAGCCGATCGCCAGCACCGGAATCAAAATAAATACGAGGTAGGTCAACATCAGCTTGTAGCCAAACGGAAGGTAACGCAGCGCTCGGGGCGGCGTCACGCGGTGGATTTTCATCAAGTCGGCCTCACTCCCGTTTGCGGAATTCCATCGGCGTCATCCCGAAGGTCTCCTTAAATTGCCGGCTAAAGTAAGGGATATAGCGGTAACCTACTTGACCGGCGACCTCGTAAATTTTCACCTTCGGGTCTTTGAGCAGCTTACGTGCCCGTTCCATTCGCAGTTCAGTCAGCATTTCGCTGAAGCCTTGGCCGGTTTCCTCCTTAAAAAGATGCCCTAGATAGTTCGGCGAAAAGGCGAATTGCTGAGCGATGTTCTTTAAGGTGAGATTCTCGTGGAGGCGCGCCTGCATCGTCGCGATGATTTCCCGGATCAGCCGGCTGCAACCCGGCGCAGGGCGCGACTCGGTCAACCGCGCCGCAGCTTGCCGCTCCTGCTCGTCCTCCAGCTTCTCAACGCCTTGCGCTTGCAACGCCTGCATCATTTTCAGATACTGCTCCTCCGTCCGCTTCCGATTCGCTTCATGTTCCAGCTCCAGCGTAATTTGCCGGAGCGAGGCGACCAACTCGTCGTCGTCCATCGGCTTCAGCACATAGCTGCAGGCTTTGAGCGAGAGCGCCTGCTTCACATAATGAAAATCCTGGTGTCCGCTGACAAACACGACGCGGACGTCCGGCTTCCGGTCCATCGCCCGGCGTGCCAGCTCCAGCCCGGACATATGCGGCATATTGACGTCCGTGACCAGAATGTCGATCGCCTGCCGTTCCATCAGCTCGCAGGCCGAGAAGCCGTTGCTAACGGCGCCCACCACCTCCATCCCCAGCTCGGACCAGGGAATAAACGTCCTCATGCCCTCCAGGTCAAGATGCTCGTCATCAGCAAGCAGCACCTTGTACACGATCGTGTCAGCCCCCTTTTTTCCTTGCGGAAGTTCGGTTTCAGCTCCGTTTCCCCTAAGTATACCCGGCCTCCCTGTTCGTTGAGAACGGAGAAAATCCTCTAATCCTCCCCGCCCTGCGCTACAGGAAAAGGGAGCCTAATGAATCGGGCCCCCTTGCCAAGTAGCTTGCCTGTCTCGGTTAATTGCCTTGGATCATCTTCAAATTCTCATGCCAGCGCTGAGTATAGTAATCCAGCAGCTTCTCGAACCCAATGGCCATCGTGTCCTCATGCGCTTTGTCGAGGATCGCCAACGCTTCCTCGTCCGTCTTCGCATACAGCGCTTGCGCTCTCGCTTTCTGCCAAATGTCCTTGCCGCTTTGGAAGGTGATGCCCTCCTCGGTATCCGGCAGCGGGAACAAATTGATGAATTCCGTAGCGTCGCCCTGCGTTTTCCATGTAATTTCGTACTGCCAATAGGTTGACCAGTTCCGTTCGCTCTCCGGCAGCGTTGCTTCGAATCTCCCTTTAATATCGTCAACGTACACGGTATTACCAACCCACATCAACGGGTCCATCTTCGCTTGATAATCGGCGAGCTTTTCTTTTTCCTTCGTATATTTCTCCGTGAACTTCGGCGTGATGCCGTCCGCTTCCCGTCCTTGCCAGAACTCGCCTTCAACCCCCCACATCTGCAGGGTCATCCCCTCAGGACCGGTCCACCAATCCAAGAAAGCGAAGATCGCTTCCGGATTCTTGGCGCTGGTCGTAATGACCGCTGCGTTCCAACCGAGCATGTTATAAGTGCCGGGATAAATTTTGTTTTTGTCCAGCCCTTCCTTGTGAATCGGCCAGATCATGAAATATCCGGCGTCCGGATCCTTTTGGGTCAAGGCTGCGTGGGCCTGCATCGCATACAAGGTCGGATTGGAGGAAGTGTACACCGCCACCCGGCCGTTCATCAGCTTTTCCTGCACCTGGTCTCTGGTCTGCGTCATGGCGTCCTGCGTCATCAACTTCTCGCGGAACAGCTTCGCCGCGTAGACCACCGATTCCCGGAACGGTTCGTCCTTGTAAATCGAAGTCATTTTATCCCCGTTGGGTACGGCAAAATAACGCGGAAAACTTAAATTGTTCTCCTTAAACGCGGAGTAAATCTGATCAAGACCGTGACCTTCGCTGGCCAAATCCGTCTCCAGCGGGATGACGTCCGGATATTTCTCCTTCACCAGCTTCAGGTAAGCATACAAATCATCGGTTGTTTCCAGTTTAGGCGAACCGAGCTCTTTATAAATCTTCTTGTTGACCACCCATCCGGCATTGCCGTTCGGACGGTTCGTGTACCAGTTCGGGAATTGATACAGCTTGCCGTCAGGGGATCGCAGCATGTTCATTGCCTTCGGATCCAGCCATTTTTTCAAATTCGGATACTTCTCGATATAATCGTCCAATGGCACCAGCAAGCCTGCTTCGCGCAGCCGTTCGACGTCCGCACCCCGCTCACCCCAAATGACGTCCGGCAGATCGCCGGAGGCAATCATCGTGTTTAGCTTTTGCACCGTATTTCCGCCGTTTGGAATTTCTGTGATGTTCACCTTCTTGTTCTCTTTCACCCAAGCTGTCGTTTCGTCGGCGCCCCATTTGGGCATGGTGTACCAGTCATAGTTGCCGTAAAGCGTGAATTCCAGCGGCTCCTTCCCCAGCTCGAAAAGCTGCGGTTCCGCAGACTCCGCCTGGTTCGTCTCCGCATTGCTGCCGTTCTCCTTCGGCGCTTCGGCAGGATTACCGCCACTCGCGCTGTTGCCCCCGCCGCCGGAGCATCCGGCCAGGATGACGGCAATCGCCATGATGATGATCAACAGTTGGCTTAACCGTGTTCCCCGCTTTTTCATACGACTGTTATCCCCTTTCGCCTTTCATTTTTATGTTCAAAGCAGAACGATCTGCCTTAAACGCCGCCAGTTGTTCCTTCAACTACTCCTTCAAGGACCCGACCAGCACCCCTTTGACAAAATACTTCTGCACAAACGGATACACCAGGACGATCGGGATCGTTGCGACCATCATGGTGGCCATCGACAGCGATTTGCTGGTGACGGTTTTGGCCTGCGCCATATGGGCTTGCGCCGCTGCATCCAGGTTAGCCGTCTGCTCGGAGACGATATTGGACGCGAGAATCTGCTTCAGAATGGTCTGAATCGGCAGCAGCTCCTCCTTCGAAATGTAGATGCTGGCGATGAACCACTCGTTCCAGTGCCCAACCGCGGTAAACAGCGACAACGTTGCGATAACCGGTCCCGACAGCGGCAGCACGATGCGGAACAAGGTGCCCCAATTGCCGCAGCCGTCGATTTTGGCCGATTCCTCCAGCCCTTGGGGCAGCCCCTGGAAGAAGGTACGGAAGATGATCATGTTCCAGACCCCGATAAGCGAAGGAATGATATAAACCCAGAAGGAGTTAAACATCCCCAGATTACGGATCAGCAGAAACGTTGGAATCAATCCGCCGGAAAAATACATCGTAAAAATACACATCAGCATGTAAACCTTACGCCCCATCAGCTCGCGCTTGGTCATCCCATAAGCGAAGATCGCCGTGGCCAAGATGGCGCTGACCGTTCCGACGACGGTCCGAAGGACGGAGATGATGAAGCCCGACATCAGCCGTTCATCCTGGAAGACGACCTCGTAATTTTCCAGGGTGAAGGCGCGCGGCCAGAGGGTAATTCCGCCTTTTGCGGTATCCAGCCCCTCGTTTAGCGAGATCGCAATGGCATTCAGGAACGGATATAACGTGGAGAGGGAAAAAATGGTTAAGAAGACGTAGATGAAAGCAACCATGACCCGGTCGCCTCTGCTGCTATACATCGCGAGCACCTCCTCCTGATTACCATAAGCTGTTGCCGGATCGGCGGGCTACATAGTTAGCGAGGGTCAACAGTCCGACACTTACAACCGCTTTAAACAACCCGACGGAGGTAGCGTAGGAATAGCGGTAATTGTTGATCCCGACCCGGATCACGTACGTATCGATGACGTCGGATACATCGCGCAGCGCCGGGTTCACGGCCAACACGAGGATATCCTCGAAGCCGGCGCTCAGCAAATTGCCGATGGCCAGAATCATAAAAATCGAAATCACCGGCATAATCGATGGAAGCGTTATCAAATAAATCTGCTTAAAACGGCTGGCCCCGTCAATCGAAGCGGCCTCATACGTATGGGGATCCACCCCGGCGATCGCCGCCAGGTAGACGATCGAGCCAAAGCCGATTTCCTTCCAGACGTTGGTCGTGATCAGAATGGTCCAGAAGTATTCCGGGAGCGACAGAAAATTAATCGGCTCCTGAATCAGATTCAGCCGTTCCAGCAGCATGTTTAAGCTGCCGTTATCCGTGGCGAGCAGCGAAGCGACCAAGCCGCCGAGAATGACCCAGGACATAAAATGCGGTAAATACGTAATCGTCTGAACGACTCGCTTGAACACCATTTTCCGCACTTCGTTGAGCATTAAAGCCAGCAGAATCGGCGCCGGAAACCCGATGACAAACTTCAGCAGGCTGATGACGATCGTATTACGCATAACCGTGTAAAAATCCGGGGAGTTAAAGAAGTAAGCAAAATGCTTCCAGCCCACCCACGGACTTCCCGTAAAGCTGTGCCCGATCTTGTAGTCCTGAAAGGCGATCAAGACACCATACATCGGGATATAACTAAACACGAAGATGAGGGCAAGCGCCGGGAGAACCATCAACTGCAGGTCGATTTGCCGAAAAAAACGCTCGATCCCGCTCTTCCTTCTTTTATAAGGCATGTGCGGCATGGCGGGTTCGGGTTGCATTTCCCGATCCGTGGATAATCGGGCCATAAACGCTTCTCCCCTTTACGCTTTTTTGATCTTGAAAGTTATTGTATATTGGCCGCCGGGCCCTTGCCTATCTGACCAATCAACGAAATGTGATACTAATCAACCGGGTATGATTTCATTTCCTCCCGCGGGCGAATTAGTGTAAGATAAAGTCCGTATTGCTTATCCAACTTCCAATGGATACAACTCAGATTTAGGGGGCTTTATTTACGTGAAATCCGATTCCTCAACTTTGCAGAAAAAATTGCTGCCCCGCCACATCAGCTTCATGGCCATGGGCGGCGTTATCGGCACCGGGATCTTCAAAGGGAGCTCCGAGACCGTCAGCCTGGCCGGGCCTGGCGTGATTTTTTCTTATGCCTTTGCCGGATTGCTGCTGCTGGTCGTCATGGGCGCTATTGCCGAGATGGCGACAGTGTATCCTGGCCGCAACATGAAGGACTTCATCCGGGAGGCGTTTGGCGAGCGCATCTCCTTCATTCTGGGGTGGATGTACTGCTTCATGTGGCTGGCCGTATGCGTCATTGAGGTGATTGCCGCCGGCAGTTTCCTGCAGTTCTGGTTGCCGGACGTGCCGCTCTGGGTGCTTAGCCTAGCCAGTGCCGCCTTTATCTTGGCCATCAATCGAATGAGCGTAGCCGGTTACGGCGAGTTTGAGTTTTGGCTGGCCGGGATTAAAATCGCGATGATCATTGTCTTTATTCTCCTGGGCGCGGCCATGCTGTTTGGCCTGATCCCTGGGGCGAGCGCTCCGTTCCCGCACAATTACCGGGATTACGGCGGCTTGTTCCCGAACGGATGGACGGCAATCTTCTCGGCGCTGCTGGTCGTCATGTTCTCCTACGGCGGCTCCGAGCTGATCGGACTGACCTTGTCGGAGGCCAAGGATGCGGAAAAAGTGTTGCCTCGGGTGGTCAAAAGCTTTATTTTGCGCGTGGTGCTGTTTTACACGTTACCGATTCTGATCATTTGCGGGCTGATACCGTGGAACAGTCTCAGTGAGCAGACCAGCCCGTTCGTGCAGGTGCTGTCCTCGGTTGGTTTGCAGGGGGCGGCGCATCTGATGAACTTCATTCTGATTACGGCGGTCTTGTCCGCTGCCAATTCCGGCATCTATGGCGCGACCCGGATGCTCCACTCGATGGCCGCCGGCGGGGAAGCCCCAGCGAAGCTGGCGCGGATCTCCGCCAAGGGCGTTCCGGTCAACAGCTTAATTCTTTGCGGGGTTGTTCTGATCCTCGGCTCCATGTTGGCCGTCTTTAATCAGGCAGGCTTGTTCCGTCTATTGATGGCGGTACCCGGCTTTGTCGTGCTGCTCGTCTGGATCACCATCTGCTTGTCCCAGTTAAAGCTGCGCCAGCGTTATCCGGCGTCACCTAGCTTTAAAGTCTGGGGCTTCCCGTATATTACGGTGCTGACCGTGATCAGCCTCGTTGTCATTGCGCTGCTGTTCTTGTTCGACGCGCAGAACCGCATCAGTATCGGGACCTGCCTGGCCGTGCTGCTCCTGCTGATCGTCTGGTCGTGGGTCCGTTTCCGCCCGCGCCCCGGCCAGAGTCGGTAGAGGTGTTGGAGCTGGCTTTTACGGGATTATCCCGCTGACTCAGCCGGCTGATGGTGCTGCAGCAGACGCTTTTACATGATTATCCCGTTCGGTCAGCTGGGTCGGCCCCTGTATTCCCCTGTTTCTCCCGGTCCTTGGCCCATGTTACAATAAGGGAAGAGGAGAGACTACGATTTTGGGGGAAGCCATGGAACTTCAGGTGGTTACTGAACTTTTGATGAGCAAGCCGACGCTGCGTTACCGGATCGCTCGCCGCATCCGGAATGCTTACCGATACGATACCGCCTTTTGGCGATCCGCCATTGCCGGCCCCTGGGGGGCCGGCATGTTCGCGTTTGGCCTGCTGGCGCTGGGCATGCCGACCGGGTTGGGGAGACCGGTCGACCTGCTGCTGTTCCTGCTCGCGGGAACGCTGGGCCTGTACCTGACCGCCCACACCGCCGCGCTGCTGCTGGCTTTGATCGGCGTGCCGATCCCCCGCCTGTTTACGGGGGCGGTCCTGTTCGATTTTGCCGCAGCCTTCGTTATTTTCTACTATAACGAAGTAGCGATGCCCGCGGCTGCGGTCGTGGCCGCGGTGATCAGCCTGGCGGGAATCGCCGCCGGGCTGCTTTATGGGGCGCTCGCCAGCCGGAGGCTGCGGCTGCGCCATAAAGCGGCAGCCGCCCTGATGACGGCGCTGCTGGTGGCCGCCGCCGCGATCTGGCCGTTCGCGGCGGGACCAGGGGGCGGCTCCGCCGTACCAGCCTATCAAGGCGTGCAAAGCGCCGGGATATGGAAAGCCGGCGAAGCCGAAGATGACAAGGCGCGCGATGGCGCAAGCAGCGACGCCGCCGTCGGTTCAGCGGCCGTGCCAAGCTTGGCCGATCTGCTGGACAGCCCCGCCGAACCCGGGCCGTATGAGGTGTCGACCTTCACCTACGGCAGCGGGAACGACGCTTGGCAGCCCGAATACGGGGAAGCGGTCGACATCACCTCCGAAACGGTGGATGCCTCCGCCTATATTAAAAAGTGGTCCGTCTACCGGACCGCCTATTGGGGATTTAATCAGCGGGCACTTCCGCTGAACGGAAGAGTCTGGATGCCCGTCGCAGCGGAGGAGGAAAGTGCTGCCCCGGGGGACAGCACTGACGAAAGCCAAACCCGCTACCCGCTCGTGCTGATCGTTCACGGCAACCACCTGATGGAGGATTTCTCCGATGACGGATACGCTTATCTTGGAGAGCTGCTGGCCAGCCGTGGATTCACCGCCGTATCCGTCGATGAGAATTTCTTGAATTACTCTCTATGGACGGGAATTCCCGATAACGATATGAAGGTTCGAGCCTGGATTTTGCTGAAGCATTTGCAACAGATCGGCACATTTGCCGCAGAACCGGATAATCCGTTATACGAAAAAATCGACTTTACCCGCATCGGACTGGTTGGTCATTCCCGCGGCGGGCAAGCAGTAGCGATGGCCGCGGGTTACAAGGATTGGTTCGCGGACGACGCGGAGCTCATGTCGAGCTTAGAGGACTACAAGATCCAAGCCGTTGCCGCCATCGCCCCCACCGACAAAAAGGTGGACGGAAAATACACACAGCTTAAGGATGTCAGCTATTTGACACTGCAAGGCGCGCGGGATGGCGACGTCAGCGACTTCGAAGGCGACCGCCAGTACATGCGCACAAGTTTTTCGTCAGGCAAAGATCGATTCAAAGCCTCGCTGTACATCGGAGACGCCAACCATAGCCAGTTCAATAGCAGCTGGGGCGGTCGGGACGTCAGTTATCCGAAGGGCATCCTGCTCAGCCGGAACGGGATGCTGTCGCCTTCCGAACAACGGAGCATCGCGAAGGTGTACATCTCGGCTTTCTTTGAGGAAACGCTGCATGGTGCGGGAGCGGGGAATAACGGAGCAACAACCACTCTCCACGCTGTGTCCGGCTCCGCTTCGGTAACGAACACCAGCGCCAAGCTCGGCCGCTATCTCCCGCTACTGCAGGATTACCGCACCGGCTTAGCCTGGCTCCCGGACACCGCATATTACAACCGGTTCGAGCGCAGCACATTTACCGCTTGGGCCCGCTACGATGAAGATTTGAACCGGTTGAGTCTCCCCGGGGGAGGGAAAGCAGCGGGCAGCAACCTCACCTGGAAGGAGGAAGAGGCAAAGAACCGGCAAAACGGCACCAAGCCGTCCCGGGGAATCGTGCTGGAGCGTAAGCCTAGCGGCAATGAGCCGTCCACTTATACGTTAAGCTGGGAGCAAGGTGCTCCCCTCCCGTCCAGCGGCCAGCTGGAGGAGCTCGCCTTTTCGCTCACGGACCGCAGCTTCGAGCTGCAGGATGACAATACGCCCGATGCGGCTTTGGCTGCGGGTTCCGTCACAGTTGAGGTAGAGCTTACCGACGGCAACGGTACCTCCGTCCGTCTGCCGCTCACGAGGTTTATGGAGGTCGAACCGCTGCCCGTCACCTCGTTTACGATCCACCCCTGGCTGGAGCGCCACCTGTCGGGCGGCAAATACAAGCATCCGACGGAAGCGGTATATCAGACGTATCGTCTAGCTTTGGCAGACTTTGCGGCCGCCAACCCCAGCTTCAATTCGGACACCGGAATCCAGCGGCTGACCTTCCTTCTCAGCGGCGGCGCCGCCAAGCTGATGCTGGATGACATCGGAGTCTATTGATACGCCAAAAAAAAACGCTTATTCCCCGCGCTGCGCAATGACAGCGTGATCGGGAATAAGCGTTATATTTTTTATACAAGAAAGTCAGGATTCGGTTTCCTTGGGGACCAGCTTATAGATCTCTCCGCTTTCCATCGCGTCGATCAGGCGGTCCAGCCATTCGTAATATTTCACCGATTCTTTCATCTTACGTACGTCTTCTTCCAATACCTTACGGAGCGGTCCTTCCTCCTCTACCACCATCGCTTTGGTTAATTCATCAATGGAGCGACGCAGCACCAGGATGTTGCTCTCCACCGCTTTTCTCCATTTAATTGCGAAGAAGTCCGTAAACGTCTGGTACCAGTCATATTCCACTTCATATAAGTCCTTGCGGGAGCCTTTCTCCCACACTTTATTGACCATTTTGAGATCCAGCAGGGTGCGGACGCCCGTACTCATGCTGGTTTTGCTCATCTTCATTTCCTTGCCCATCTCGTCCAAAGTCATCGGCTTGTCGGCAAAGAACAAAAGACCGTATAAGTGCCCTGTTGATAACGAGACCCCATACAAGTCCATATTTCTGCCAATGGCCTCGATCACGCGTTTACGTACCTTCATTAATAAAGCCTGTTGCTCATCGGTGAGCTGGTCCAAGCTCATGCTTGCAACCTCCTATTCATATGCAAAAAAACCTCCGCTGTAACGCGTCCACCCGCACGGCTTAAATCCCCATACGGCTCAACGCTTATTCTATCTTAAGTAAGTCAAGCCCAAAAGTAAAGACGCAGCCTAGGGAGCATTTGGGAGGATATCGGAGTTATCCGCCGATTCATTACGTTCAGTTTTTTCTGTACGTTCCTTACGTACAGTTTTCATCTTTGCGTTATTTTCATTCCATTTGTTACACTTACCTCACGGATTGATGCGATACTGCCTCGCTGGGCAATTTTGTTAGCGAAGCCGAGATCGAAGGGGGAACTTAAAGCTTTAGAAAAGGAGTGAATCTATGAATCAGCCAATATTACAAGTTCGTGAAGTCAGCAAGTTATTTGGCCCGCATGCCGAGCAGGCCATTCCATTGTTGAAGCAAGGCTACACCAAAGAGCGTCTGCTCAAGGAAAAAGGCATCACCATCGGCGTCGGCCAAGTCAGCTTGGACATCCGCGAAGGTGAAATTTTCGTCATTATGGGTTTGTCCGGGAGCGGCAAATCGACACTGGTTCGGATGCTGAATCGATTGATTGAACCAACTGCGGGGGAAATTCTGCTGCATGGACGGGATCTCCGCAAAATGAACAAAGCTGAGCTGCGCGAGGTGCGGCGTAAATCGATCAGCATGGTGTTCCAGAAGTTTGCTTTATTCCCACACCGCACGGTCCTGCAGAACGTGGAATACGGACTGGAAATTCAGAAAGTAGCCAAAAAAGAGCGCCGCGACAAAGCGATGCAGGCCCTCGATCTCGTCGGCTTGAAGGGCTGGGAGCATAAGATGCCGGAGCAGCTGAGCGGCGGTATGCAACAGCGGGTCGGCCTGGCCCGAGCGCTGGCCAATGACCCGGAAATCCTGTTGATGGACGAAGCGTTTAGCGCGCTCGACCCGCTCATTCGCCGTAACATGCAAGATGAGCTGCTGGAGCTGCAGGAGAAGATGAAGAAGACCATCGTCTTCATTACCCATGATTTGGATGAGGCCCTGCGTCTCGGCGACCGGATCGCCTTGATGAAGGATGGCGCACTCGTTCAAATCGGCACGCCGGAAGAAATGCTGATGAACCCGGCCAACCATTATGTGGAACGGTTCATCGAGGACGTGGACCTGTCCAAGGTGCTGACCGCAGCCCGCGTCATGCGCCGGCCGGAAACCGTTACGTTGGATAAGGGTCCTCGCGTCGCCCTCGAACTAATGCGTGAACGGGGCATCTCCAACCTGTTCGTCATCGGCCGGGGCAAACGCCTGCTGGGCGTCATTACAGCCGAAGACGCATCCCGTGCCGCCAAGTCCGGCATCGGCCTGGAGGAAATTCTGATTACGGACGGCCCTCGCGTGGCCCCGGATACCGTGCTGAGTGACCTATTTGAAGTCATGAGCTCATCCAAGGTTCCGCTGGCCGTCGTTGACCAGCAGGAGCGTTTGCTGGGCGTTATCGTACGCGGCGCCGTACTGGGAGCCCTCGCCGGAGAACATCATGAACTGAAGGAGGAGGTGAACCCAGATGGAATTCATCCCGAAATTGCCGCTGGCCGAGTGGATTGAATCGCTGGTTGACGCCATGGAGCGGTCGCTTGGAGAATTTTTCGACGGATTGTCCATGACGATTGAGACCATCGTTAACTTTTTCGCCGGATTGTTCCTGCTGCCGCATCCGCTGCTGTTTATTGCCATCGTCGGAATCATCGCTTATTTGATTGGAAAATGGCAGCTGACCTTGTTCACCGTAATCGGTTTTCTGCTGATCGATAACCTTGGCTATTGGACCGAGACCATGAACACCTTAGGCCTGGTCATTACCTCCGGCTTGATCTCGATCCTGTTCGGGATTCCGATCGGCATCTGGAGCGCCTACAGCAAAATGGTCCATCGGGTCATCTCGCCACTGCTTGATTTTATGCAGACGATGCCGGCATTCGTTTATCTGCTGCCGGCTGTAACCTTTTTTAGCCTGGGGGTGGTCCCTGGGGTTATCGCATCGGTGATCTTCGCGATCCCGCCGACGATCCGGCTCACCTATCTTGGGATCAAGCAGGTGAACGGCGAGTTGACGGAAGCGGCGAACGCCTTTGGCTCCACGGTCTGGCAGAAGCTGTTTAAAGTCGAGCTTCCGCTCGCCATGCCAACGTTGATGGCCGGGGTTAACCAAACGATCATGCTGTCGCTCTCGATGGTCGTCATCGCCTCCATGATCGGCGCGCAGGGCATCGGGGCCACCGTCTACCGGGCGGTCACCCAACTGAAGATCGGGCAAGGCTTTGAAGCCGGTTTGGCCGTGGTTGTCCTAGCCATCGTGCTCGACCGCTTTACGCAAAACCTGTTTAAATCCAAAACACAAAGGGGAGATTGAGATGAAATTGAAGAAGACGAGGAAGTTGATGGTACTGGCAGGATTAGTGAGCATGTTGGCGTTGTCCGCCTGCGGGCAAGCGAACAATCCTTCGGCCGGCGGTGCCAACAACACGCCGGATGCTTCGGCGAACGGGGGCAACACCTCAGCCGGAGCCGTCGGCGAGCAAGTCAACTACGAAATCATCGGGATTGACCCTGGTGCTGGAATTATGAAGGCGACAAGTCAAGCGATCGAAACCTACGGCTTGGACGGCTGGAAGCTGATTGAGGGCTCCGGCGCAGCCATGACGGCGATGCTGGACAAAGCGGTGAAATCCGAAAAACCGATCATTGTTACCGGCTGGACCCCGCACTGGATGTTCTCCAAATACGATCTGAAATATTTGGAGGATCCGCAGAAGGTTTACGGGGAAGCCGAAGAAATTCACACGCTGGCGCGGAAAGGCTTGAAGGAAGACCATCCGACCGCCTATGAGTTCCTCAACCGCTTCGAGTGGACTTCGGTTGAAATGGGCGAGATTATGACGGCGATTCAGGAAGGTCAGGACCCGGCGGAAGCCGCCAAAGCCTGGGCAGACAGCCATGCCGACCGCGTGGACAGCTGGACCGAAGGCTTGACACCGGTGAACGGCGACAAACTCAAGCTGAGCTATGTGGCATGGGATTCGGAAATCGCCAGCACCAACCTGCTGGAATATGTACTCGAAAGCAAGCTGGGTTATGACGTCGAGTCCCTCCAAGTCGAAGCGGGTCCAATGTGGACCGGTGTCGCCAGCGGTGACGTTGATGCAACTGCAGCCGCATGGCTGCCGCTCACCCATGCGGATTATTGGGATAAATACGGCGAACAAGTTGAGGATCTCGGCGCGAACATGACTGGCGTCAAAACCGGCCTGGTCGTTCCAGTTTACATGGACATTAACTCGATCGAGGATTTGAAGTAATCACCTTTACCCGTAACGGAACTCAGAGACCTTATTGTACTATTTCCCGGTGATTTCCCGCTGTAACGGAACTTAAAGACCTTATTTGATGCTAATACCAGCGAATTCGCTGCCTATAGCCCAAATAAGGTCATCTGGTTCCGTTACATCTGTTTTAAGCCTGGTAGGAATAGAAATAAGGTCTCCTCGTTCCGTTAGCTTTTTTACGCCTAAGGAAATGGAAGAAGCCACCCCTGGTACGGAGTGGCTTCTTCATATCTATATCAATTAAAGAAGAGGGAGTATCTAAAGAATAGCATCGGTTTCTTAAAGGAACATTACAGAAACCTGAAGATCAGCTTAAAAATTCTCCAGCTCCTCGTTTCCAACCGTTTGGCCCCAATCGCAATCAGCGTCGCCCATGGTTGTCGTATCGGATGCAGCGCATGGAACTCCCCCATTTTTGTTCTTCTAAATCGGTCAAAACAAATATTCGGAATTCACCAGCTTCCTTCAGAGGAAATCCGGCTTCACCCGCTTCACCTCAGCCTTGAGCTCATCCATCATGCCCTCAGCCGCTTCCTCCCCTGCCTTGATGCAATCGGCCATTTTGGAAAAATCAAACGCGGACACATGACCGACATCCGGTCGGATGACGATATCCGCTAACCGCAGGCTGGTATGCTTCCGTTCGGCGGTCATCAAACTGTAAGAGCGGTAAACGACCTCAATCATATTGCGGGGCGGCTTCTTCTCATGCTCGCGCGTCACATCCACCGCAATTATCAGTCCCACATCCTTCCGCTTCAGCTCCTGGACGGGCAAGTTGTTTAGCACCCCGCCGTCGACCAGCACCTGATCGTCCCGTACCAGCGGAGCAAATACCCCCGGAAACGCCGTCGTTGCCCGCAGCGCCGTTCCCAAATCGCCCTTATCCAAAATCACCTGTTTGCCTTGCATCAAATCCACGGCAACCGCCTTAAACCGAATGGGGAAATCCTCAATCTTCAGCCCATCCTTCCCATGTTGCCTCAAGAGATCGTTGACGGTTTGGTAGATTTTGTTCCCGCCGATCAGCCCGCGTTGGCGAATTCCTAGATCCATCAGCCGGTATTTTGGCGTGTGATACAGCAAGTCCTCGATGTCCTCTGCCGGAATGCCTGCAGCATACAAGCCTCCGATCGCACCGCCCATGCTTGTACCAACGATCGCGTCCACCGGGATTCCGTGCCGTTCGAACGCCTTCAACACGCCCAAATGAGCGAGTCCCCGTACGGCCCCGCCGCCTAACACCAAACCTACTTGTTCCATGGATGATCTCCCCGCTTGTCGTCTTTTTACTAAAAATACATATTCTTTAGCTTAGGCGGAAGTTCCTTCCGGCTAAACAAAGCAGCCCCGAATCGATAGAGACATCGACCCGGGGCTGGCAGGCCTGTAAGCAAATCGATTACAATGGATACAACAAAATGTGAATCCACGAATCACGAATACCACGAATAGATCCATACAATGGAGGTCTCCCCATGTGCGGCCGTTTTACGATTACGCTTCCTCTGGACGAACTGATAGTCCGGTATCTCATCATGGAAAACCGGCTGGCGAAATTCGCCCCGAACTATAATGTAGCGCCGATGCAATTCATCCCCGCCGTCATTGCGGGCAAGCAGGGCAATCGGCTGGGCGAGCTGCGCTGGGGCCTGGTGCCGTTCTGGGCGAAGGAGGATAAGATCGGCGCCAGCATGATCAACGCCCGCGCCGAGTCGCTCCCGGACAAACCGGCGTTTCGGAAGCTGCTGACAACCCGGCGCTGCCTCATCCCCGCTGACGGATTCTACGAATGGCAACAGCGGGCCGGAGGCAAGCAGCCCTATCGGATCGTCATGAAGGACGGGAGCCCCTTCGCCTTTGCCGGCCTGTACGACATCTGGAGCGATCCGCAAGGAAACAAGCTGGCAACCTGCACGATCATCACCACGGAGCCCAACTCGCTGATGGCTGAGATCCATAACCGGATGCCCGTGATCCTGCAACCTGAACATGAAGCCGAGTGGCTGGCCCGGGACAACACGGATACGGGATCGCTGCTAAAGCTGCTTCAACCTTACGATGCCGCAAAAATGCGGGCTTACCCCGTATCCCCAGCCGTTGGGAACGTGCGCAACAATACGAAGGAACTGTTGGAGGAGGCGAAATAGCCTGACCTGAACTCCCCCATACCGAAATCTCTCCATCCGAAAAAAGGGCTTCGCCTTTGCGCGCAAGCAAGGTTCTACCCTGCTGCCATAAAGTCGAAGCCTCTTTCATGTTATGCCTCGATGCTCGCCCACAATCCGCCGCCCGGCAGCGGGCAATGCCGCTCCTTCAGCCAGGCGACCACCGGGATGATACAACCGCAGACCGTGCAGGTCATCCCGTCCATCAGCTTTGGACACGCTTCGCAAACGCGCAGCCTATCCTGATACTGCTCCTCGCTTACCCTGCGCTCGGGCGCAAACGCCGTCGTCTTCAACAAACGTTGGATCTGCTCCTCCGTCACCCGGAAATCGTCCCGGCACACTCTGCATGACGTATCCGCCATCCGACGTTAATCCCTCGCCGCCAGTTCTAGCGTCGTCACCGATTTAGCCGGCAAATCAACCGTCAGCTTGCCGCCATCCAGTTGAAACGACTCAAACGGCTGCGGCTTTACGGCCTCCGGCTGCGCAAACGTATTATGGGCATCGATCGAATCGCCGGTCAACGTGGTGCCGGTCACCGCCAAGCTGCTGCCTGCCAAGCCCCGAATGTCGATCGTCACCTGTGTATTCGCATGAGGCTGCAGGTTACAGAAGCTGAGATGGATCTTCCCTTCGGCATCCCGCGACGCAGTGGCGGTCACCGCCGGAATCTCGCTGCCCTCCAGCTTGTAGCTGCCTGTTTCCAGCGACAGATCCAGCAGCTCGGCGTCCTGGTGAACCTTATACATATCGAATACATGGTACGTTGGGGTCAAGATCATTTTCTCGCCTTCCGTCAGGATGACGGCCTGAAGCACGTTGACGGTCTGGGCGATATTTGCCATCCGCACGCGCTCGTTATGTTTGTGGAAAATGTTCAGCGTAAGCCCGGCGACAAGCGCATCACGCATCGTATTTTGCTGATACAAAAATCCCGGATTGGTCCCCGGCTCCACATTGTACCAGGTGCCCCATTCATCCACAATCAATCCGACCCGGCCTTCCGGATCGTATTTATCCATGATCGTGCGGTGGCGGGTAATCAGCTCATCCATGCGAAGCGCTTTTTGCAGCGTGGCAAACCAGGCGGACTCGTCGAACCCGGTCGCCGGCCCTTTATCCTGCCAATTATCGGTTGGCAGCGTATAGTAGTGCAGCGTGATGGAATCCATAAACCGTCCGGCTTCCCGCATCAGCACGTCCATCCAGTTATAATCGTCTGAGTTTGGACCGCAAGCGATCCGGTGAATCCGGTTATCCCCATAGTTGCGGACGTACGTCTGATACCGGCGGTACTCGTCAGCATAATATTCCGGGCGCATATTGCCGCCGCAGCCCCAGTTCTCGTTGCCAACGCCAAAATAAGTCACCTTCCACGGCTCCTTGCGTCCGTTTTGCGCCCGCAGCTCCGCCATCGGCGATACGCCGTCAAAGGTCAGATATTCTACCCACTCCGACATTTCCTGGACCGTTCCGCTGCCAAGGTTGCCGTTGATGTAGGGCTCGCAGCTCAGCTGCCGGCAGAGCTCCATAAACTCGTGGGTCCCGAAATGGTTATTTTCCACCACACCGCCCCAATGGGTATTGACCATCCGCTTACGTGCTTCCTTCGGACCGATGCCGTCCTTCCAGTGATATTCATCGGCAAAGCAGCCGCCCGGCCAGCGCAACACCGGAATCCGGATTTGCTTAAGCGCTTCCACAACATCGTTGCGAATGCCATGGGTATTTGGAATCGGGGAATCCTCGCCAACCCAAATCCCTTCGTAAATACAGCGGCCTAAATGTTCAGAGAAATGACCGTAAATATTGCGGTTAATCGTTCCTTTGCCGGAATCGGCGTTTAACACTCCTTGCAGTGGCATCCGTCATTTCACTCCTTAGTTAATATAAATATTAATTAAATAACTATTCGACTAATATTATAGGCGTCTGACCGCAAACTCGTCAATGAAACTTCCAAATTAATCAAGGACATGGAAGATGCTTGTCAAACTTATAACTTTTCGTTAATATAATGATTAACTAAAATTCGGGTGAGGTGGAGGCATCATGAAACTTGATTTATCTGAACAATCGCTGCCCGTGTATGAGGCGCTGGCGAGCCCGGTTCGTCTGCACATTCTGCGTCTGTTAGCCAACCGCCCGATGAACATTAAGGAGTTAGCCGCTGCGGTCGGGCTGTCCAGCGCGATCATGACCATGCATGTGCGCAAGCTGTCTGAATGCGGACTAGTCGCCACCCATATGGCACCCGGCAAGAGCGGCCTGCAGAAGATTTGCTCGCTTGCTGTCTCCGGCGCAGAAATCCAGTTTCCGGCGCAGGCGGCAGCCGAGCGCAAGAGCTACCGGGTTGAAATTCCGGTAGGCCATTACTCCGATTTTCACATCGAGCCAACCTGTGGCATCGCAACGACCGACAAGATCATCGGAAGCTTTGACGATCCCCGGTACTTCTGGGACCCGGAACGGATTCATGCTGCGATTCTATGGTTTGGTACGGGATATATCGAATACAAAACCCCCAATTACTTGCTGTCCTCCCAGAAGCCCGAGGAGCTGGTCTTTACGATGGAAATCGCGTCCGAAGCCCCGGGAACGAAGGACGATTATCCATCGGATATTACGTTTACCTTAAACGGCAAGCTTTTGGGCACCTGGACGAGCCCTGGCGATTACGGGGAGCAGCCGGGAAAATATACCCCGGAGTGGTGGCCAAGACAAGCGAATCAATATGGGCTGCTGAAACGGCTGCGCATTACGGCAGACGGTACGTACATGGACGGCTTGAAGATGTCCGACGTCACCCTTCACGACATTGACATTCGGCAGAAGCAATGGACGCTCCGCTTATCCGTGGAGCCGGACGCCCGTTATCCGGGCGGCTTGACGTTGTTTGGCAAGGGCTTTGGCAATTATGGTGAGCATCCAAGCGCGGAAGTGTTTTATGTAGAGAAATAGGCATAGAAAAAATAAACAGGGTTGCTCCAATCGCTATCAGATGCGATTGTATAGCAACCCTGTTTTCATATCTGCGTCCGCCTCATTCCCAATACGTCGGCCCGCCGCCCTTCAGCCGGGCGAGCCCTTCCACAAAGAAATAATCGCCGTAAATCAGCGGAACGTCGATGTTCGTCCCCTGCGGGTAGTTGCTCGTCCCGTGCAGGATCAGCCCCTCTTCCGCCGGGTCGTCCCACGCGCCGTAGTTGTCGTACAGCGACTCCAGAATGCGTTCGCCGGCTTCGCGGTACTTGGTAGCGGCCGTTCCTTCGCCGCCAAGCTTCTCCGCCAGCAGCAACAGCCCGCTGGCCGCGCAGGCACCGGCGGACGAGTCCCGCAGCTCGCGCAGCTCTTCCGGCGCGCGGAAATCCCAAGCCGGCACCTGATCGTCCGGCAGCTGGCTGAGGAAGAAATCCGCCGCCCGCTTCGCGGCGGACAGATACTCCGGCTTACCGGTGTGGTGGAAGCCCAGCGTCAAGCCGTAGATCGCCCAGGCGGCCCCGCGCGACCAGGCCGACTCCGGCGCGTAGCCTTGGCCGCCTTGCGGCCCAACCCGCTCGCCTGTGACCGGGTCAAAGACCACGATATGATAGACCGAGCCGTCGTCGCGAACAAAATGATGGAGCACGGTGTCCAAATGCGCTTCAGCGACATGCGCGAATCGGGGATCGCCGCTCTCCCGGGACGCCCAGAACAACAGCGGCAGGTTCATGCAGCAATCGATGATCGCCCAGCCTTCATTCCGCTCCCCTTCCTTCCACGGATTCCAGGCCCGAATATAGCGCCCCTTCAGATTAAAGCGGGCCGCCAAATAGTTCGCAGCCTTCAGCGCCCGAATGCGCGAGATTTCACTCCCCGTCAGCTTATAGGAAGCGATGCTGGTCAGCGTCCACATAAACCCCAGATCGTGATCAAGCCGCACGTAGCCGTCCAGCACCTCATCCAGCTTGGTCTCGCATTCTTGTGCCAGCGCTTTCAATTCCTCCCGGCCGCTTCCCTCATACAGCAGCCACAGCAAACCCGGCCAGAAGCCCGCTGTCCACCAGGCCGGCTCAGCCAGATCATAAACCCCGCCTTTGCTGGCGTGCGGAAACCCGGAGCCAATTCTCGCCGTGTTCCGCAGCGTTTTGTCCAGCGACTTCGTCCAGGCCTCTTCCACCCATGCCCTTTCGTTTCCCATATGCATATGACCTCGTTCCTCCATTCTCCTTATTGCCGGGCGAATTGAAAAAGAAAGTTAACGCCAAATCCCGCTTCCGGCTGCTTAACCCGAAAATCCAACGCGTACCATATCGAATCCTTCCCATAATGATCCCGGTAGGTTCGTGCCTTAATCTCCGCCTCCAGCTGATTCGGGTCGTAATACAGCTCCAGCGCCAGCCGGCCTCGAACGAAACGAAGCAGCCCCGGGCTGGCCATCTCCGGCTGAATCGGGCTCACAAACCGCTCCGTCAGACTGTCCGGCGCTTCCGTAAACCGGAAGTCGTCCCGAAGCGCCAAGCTAGGCAGCTCCGTCTTGTTCCAAACCCAACTTCGGTTGAAGGACTGCAGATTTTCGTCCTCATAGGCGCCGGACAGCTCCAAGGTGAACTCGCACGCTTCCGCAGACGTGTCGCAGCGAATCATCGAAGCTGCTCTTTCCCGTCCCTCCTGCTGCATACGACCGTTGATGATCGGGACGGAATGCCCTTGCGAGCCGTTACAGTCATATCCATACCGGGCCTCGCCAAAATAATCCCGCGTATATTCCCCGCACCCGAGATCGGACAGAAAAAACGCGCCTCCGCCCGCCAACATGAAATGGCCCAAGTCGTTGTGATTATGCGATTCCCCGTTGTGCCCGCCTTTTGCGGCAAAACCAAACGTATCCCCTGCGGTTGTAAAGCGCGAGATCAACCAGCCGGCGTCCTCAAACACAAAGTCGCCGTCTCTCCACTCCGCCGTGCCTGCCGCCTTGCAGTCCCGCCAAATCAGGTTGCGCAGCGCCGGCGCCCAGCGGCTGCAGTGATCCTCGCGGTAATCCGCATGGAGCAAGGCAGGCGGAGCTTCCACCTCCGCGTACCGCTCCGCAAGGTAATGCGACAGCCCGGGCTGGACGCTCCCATATGGCTGCGCGTCGGAGAAGTTAGCGACCAGCCGGCCGCCCAGAAAGCATTTTTGCTGGAACTCGGCAATTCGCCGTACCTTGTCCTCGTTGAACCAATCCCGTTGCCCCCGGCTTCGCTTAAGCAGCAGGTCGGCATAATACACAAAGTAGCCAAACCCGTAGTTCCAGTATCCCAGCCCTTCCGGACAACCGCCATCCTCGCCGAAGCCTTGCAAATAGAAGCCCATGCTGCGCTCGGTTTTCTCCAAAATCTGAGCCAGCCGGGCGTGGTCGCGCTGTTCTGTCATCAGCAGCAGCGCAGCCGAACCAATCGAGCCAGCGCAAACCGCCGACCAGTTGTTCGTCAGCTCCTCCCAATGGTAAGGGCCTTTCTCAAGGAATGGCCGGAACAACCGTTCATCCACCAGTTCGGCGATCCGCACCCGCAGCAGCTCCGGTAGACGCGTGCCTAGCAGCAAAGATAACTCGGCTAGCGCAAACCCCGTCTCCGCCGAGAACAGGTCGATGGTCTCCGAGACCGGACGCTTCGCATCCACATGCGCGGGCAAGCACCAGGTAAACTCGCTGCAGATCGCCCAGATGGCATCCCGCAGCGCCGCTTCGTACGCCGCCGACTCCGGTTCAAGCAGCGACAGAAAGGCGAAGGTGTTCAGCCGCCGCCGCTTCTCAAAATACACCCGCTCATACTCCAGCCGCGAACCCTGAACGGCAAATAAAGAAAACAACGAATAGGTCAGCTCTTCCGCTGGGGACTTCAGCAGCCGCTCCCCCTCGCTCCGGATCACTTCAAGCTCGGCCGGGGCCTCCGGCGCCTCGCGCAGCGATTCCCAAAACGCCAGCCCGCTGCCGTGCGGATAGTAATCATCAGCCTTCAAAGGGATCAGGCTTTCAGCCAGCTGCTCCCAGCCCTCGCGAACGTTCATCAGCATTCCTCCTTCCACCGCAGCCCAAAACAGCGGCGTTAACTAAGCCAGCTCAATATGGATTTCGTTCCCCGAGCAGGTCGTTATCACGATCTCCCGCTCTCCTATCGCGAGGTTTAACGCATCAAGCGTAATTGGTTGCCATGAGGCTCCCGGCGACGGATCGCCGTAAACCGCCGACGCGAGCAGGTGTACCCCCGGTTCCAGGGAAGCGAGGAGCGTGGGAAGAACGGTGCGAGGATACAGAACATTGGTATTGGCGTTCGGGCGAATCAGCTCGACCGATTCGAAGCCAAGCAAGCTTTGCACCCCGCTGGCTCCAAAGGGGCTTGCTGCTCCCGCAGCGATCCGGCCCTCTCCACTCTTCTCTTTTAGCTCCGCCAGCCCTGTCCGTTCCGTCCCCTCGATCCACTCCGTCAACTCCGTTTCCACCCCCAGCGCGAATCCTCCCTCCGCGATGTCGAGCGGTCGTTTCGTCTCGATGCGATGAATCCGCACATGCCAGGGGAGTCCGGCAACGATCCAGGAGCGCACCTCTACGTCAGACCAAGGTTTCCATAACGCATACAGCACGTTATCCTGAATTGACGTGTCCAAGTTCCGGCGTCTTACCCGGTACAGGTTATCTCCCTTTTCGCTGAGCGCCAGTATGGAGTCAAACGCACCTTGGGACAAGCCCCACTCCGCGCGCGGCACACTAAACCCGAACCCGGTGGAATACACAAGTTTCTCGTATTTGGCCGAGGTATGGGTGTGCTCGTTCGTGCCGCGATGGCCGGTGTTGAAGGCCGCTACATGACCGGTCGCAGGATCGCGGGCCAGCACAAGATGCGCCGGGCGCTGGACCTTCAGCGCCGGCAGCTCCGGCAGCGGCAGCTCCTCCGCCGTCCAGAACGGATGGTCCTCCGGCAATGCCAGCGGCAGAAACGCTTTCAGCGCCCAATACGGCGAACCGGGCGAATTGTAGTTCTCCGCCATCACCAGGTTTGGATAAGCGTAACCCACCGTAAGCAGCCCCTCGGAACTGCGAATGGGCCGGCTTAACCACCAGCGCAAATTGCGCAGCACCAGCCCCTTTAATACCCCCATTGGCAACACGTCCACACCGGCATAAGCCAGTGCGCTCCAGAAGGCGGATTGGGCGAAACGGTAGGTTAAGCTGCGTCCGTACGGCAGCGCTGCCCCGTCTGGGGCGAACCAAGCGAGAAAAGCGTCGGCGAACAACGCGGCCCGCTCTTTATACACTTGCGAACGCTGCGGATCTTCCTCTTCCATGATACGCGCATAGAGCAGCCCGTAATAGTGAAAGGCAAACGGGACGTAATAGTCGCTGTGTCCCCCGACACCGTCGCTGTACCAGCCGTCCTCCAGATAAAACGCGTCCAGCCGGTCCAAATTCCGCTCCAGCTGCTCCGTATCGTAAGGCAAGCCGGCTTTGCGGAAGCCCACATTCACCAGTACGTTAAAGAACAACCAATTGCAATCGTAACAAGGATGCTGGTTCATCTGATTCAGCCAGCTGTACAGCCGGTCACGCTCTTCCGGGCGAAGCGGTTCCCAGATGTGTTCCGGGATCAACGCCAGTGCAAATCCAAAAACCGCCATCTCCACGAGCCGTTGATCATAATCGCCAACCTCGCCCCAATACTCCTGATGCTCCGGGTTCGTGCCGCAGCGAATGCCGTCCAGGACGACGTCCCATAACTCACTGCTGCCGCCGCCGGCAAGCAGCGGCACCAATCCCCACAGCACCCGGGAGAACCCTTCCATCTCCGCTACAGCCGCCGGGTAGGACACCCCGCTCTTGCCAAGCACAAGCCGGGCGCCGCCTTCGCTATAGAACGGCCGAAGGGGACGCACCAGCTCTTCCAAAACGTTCACCATATCGCTGCGCGTTTGGAGCGGAGCATTAACCGTTACTTTCATTTCCTCAACTCCTTTTTATCCGGGACCATGATCTATTACCCCTTAATACCGGACGAGGCCACGCCCTGCACGAAATATTTTTGCAGCGCCAGGAAGACGATCAGCACCGGAATGATAGAAATGACGCTGGCGGCCATAATTAAGCCATATTCAGCGGAATACTGCGTAATGAACATCCGCAGCCCGATTTGGATCGTTTTGAGTTCCGTCTTGGTCAGGTAAATCATCGGCCCGAGGAAATCGTTCCACGTATTGACGAACGTGAAGATCGTCAGCGTGGACAGCGCCGGCTTCGAGAGCGGAAGCATGATTTTCGCCCAGATCCCGTATTCGTTTAATCCGTCAATGCGCGCCGCTTCGCAAAGCTCATCCGGGATGCCTTGATAGAACTGGCGCATCAAGAACACGCCAAAGGCCGAGAACGCCTGCAGAAAAATAATCGCAAGATGGGTGTTGTTTAACCCCATGGAGCGCATCATGATAAACTGCGGAACCATGTAGGCCTGCCACGGAATGGCGATGGTGGCAATATAGCCAAGAAACAGCGCATGTCTCCCTTTGAACCGCAGCTTCGAGAAAGCATACGCCGCAAAGCTGGAAGTCAGCAGCTGAAGCAAAGTGACGATCACCGACAGCTTCGCCGTGTTGTATATAAACCGGCCGAGCGGGATCCGCGTCCAGATTTCCACGTAGTTCTGCCACCTTGGAGCATCCGGGATCCACTGCATCGGGAACGAGAACACATCCTTATTTAATTTAAGCGAGGAAGACAGCATCCACGCATAGGGAACAAGCATGCACAGCACAACGACCGCGAGCACCAGGTACGCAAAAATCTTGGCAACGACTTTGACTTGTTTGTTAGCTCCTGTCATTTTTGCATCCTCCTATTGTCCGTACTTCTTCTCGCCCTGAAATTGAATCAAGGTGATCCCCAGAACGAGCAGGAACAGCACGATCGCCATAGCGCTGGCGTACCCGTAATCCAGCGAGCGGAACGCGGTATTATAGATTTGATAGACAAGTACCCGGGTCGAGTTGTTCAGCTGATTATCAGCACCGGCAAACAGGTTGATAAAGATGTCGTACACTTTAAACGAATTGATGATCAGGATCATCAGTACAAAGAACGTGGTAGGTGCCAGCTGCGGGATCGTCACGTTGACGAATCTTTTCCAAGGACCGGCCCCGTCCAGCTCGGCAGCTTCGTACAGTTCGGGATTCACTCCCTGCAAACCTGCCAAATAAATGACCATATAGTAACCCATATTTTTCCATACTGTAAAAAGAACGACCGTAAACATCGCCCAATCTTTATCTGCGGCCCAGCGGGGCAAATCCTCAATCGGGATCCCGGTGATCGCGTGCAGCAGATTGTTCACCGGCCCCATCGTAGGGCTGAACACGAAATTCCAAACGGCTGCCACGGCAACCAGCGAAGCGACATAGGGGAAGAAGAACACGGTCCGCATAAAGTTGCGGCCGAACAGCTTCTGATTCAACAGGATCGCCAGCGCCAGCGCACAGACCATCGTTAACGGCACAACGCCAATCGTATAAATAATGGTGTTCCAGAAAGCTTTGTGAAAGGTGCTGTCATTTAGCAACCGGGAAAAATTGCGCAGCCCCACGTACTCCATCGGGTTGGCCCCGTCCCATTTCACAAAGGCGAGCACAAACGCATAAACCATCGGCACCAGCGTAAACACGGCAAAGCCGATGAAGTTGGGGGCAATAAAGCTGTACGCCACCAAATGATCTTTGACGTTCTTGGATAACGCGCTTCTTTTAACCACTTTGGTTCCTAACACGGGTTCATTCTGCATGATTTCTCCTCCAAACCAACTTGTGCTAGAGCATTGGGAAAAAAAGGCGGGCTTTCAAGCCCGCCCCTGGCAGCATCAAAATCTCCTGCGAGATCAGCGATTAGTTATTGAGTACCTCTTGCACCCGTTTCTCCATATCTGCCAACCCTTCGTCGATGGTCGCATTTTTCGTCATGATGTTGTCGTGTGCTTCGTTCAGGATGACATCGATGTCCGCACTCTTCTCATGCAGCGGCATTTCCAGATAGGTTCTTTCGGTCGTCAAAGCTTCTTTGCTGTTCTCGTCCGTCGGGAAGCCGTCCATGGAAGCGATGGAGTTGACCACTTCATCGTTTTTGATCGCCGGAATCGTACCCGTGGATGCGATCACCGCTGCGCCTTCTTCACCGGTGACGAATTTCAGGAATTCTAAAGCCGCTTCTTTGTTGGCGGACTTTTGGTTCACGGCCAGGGAAGTAATCGTTCCCAGCGTTGTCCCGGCGGGTACGCCGTCCGGATGCGGATATTTCACGATCCCCCAGTTTGTAGCCTGGGATTCACCGCTCTTCACCTTGTCGATTTGCGTAGCGATAAACCAGCTGCCCATGTTCATCATCGCAACGGAATTATTGTAGAATACGCCGGAATAGTGAGTGCTGGAGGTCTTTAACGTAGCGTAGTCCATCACGATGCCGTCGTCTTGCTGTTTCAGAATCCGTTCGTAAATCGGTTTCAAGAATTGATAGTTGCCATCCACGATGGTGTTCTTTCCGTCCAGGATGCCAAACAACTGAACTGCACTGCGCCAAGTGTGGTAATGCGCGCCGTATACTTTTTCCGAGCCGCTGCCGGACGTCAATTTACGGGCCAACTCGTCGTATTGATCCAGCGTCATATCGTTGGTTGGATAAGGAACTCCGGCTTTATCAAACAGGTCCTTGTTATAATAAACGACCCAGAAGTCACTGCGGAAAGGCAGCGCGTACACATCGCCGTTCATTTGAATTTGCTCAACCGTTCCGCCGTAGAGGGAAGTATCAATGCCTTGGGTGTCAATGAAGCTCTTGAGCGGCTCTAGGTGGTTCTGCTTCACCAGGTTGACGTAGCCCGGTATGTCCTTGATGGTCAGAATATCCAGGGCTGCACCGCCAGAGAGCTGTGTGCTGAGCATCGTCATGTAGTCGGTAGAGCCAAGGTCAACATATTCGATCGTTACGTTCGGATGGTCTTTCTTATAAGCGTCGATCAAAGGCTGGTAGTAAGCGGTTGCCTCCCAGTCCCACAGCGCCCATTTCAGCGTGACCGGCTTATCGCCCGTCTCATTGGAAACGCTTGCAGAATTGTTCGTTTGAGGCTCTGTGGTATTCGCTTTGCCCGAGTTTCCGTTGTTGCCGGAACAGCCTGCCAGCAGACCCATAAGGAGAACGGCCGCCAAGGTAATACCGAATACTTTCTTTCGTCTCATCTTCAAACCCCTTTTCCTCCTGTTTTCCAGATCGGCAACGCCGAATCCTTAGGTACATGGTATCGAAATCCGAAATGTAAGGGCATACATTTTTGCGTTCATTTCCTACACTTTTCTATTCGCTTCTTCAAGAAACGGATGAAAAGCTGTAAAATCATACTCAAAAGATGTAAAAATGGTTGTTTATGATCCGGGCCGCTGCTGATGAAGTCAACTCATGTTATTGTAGTTTATATCGGTAAAAACTCGCAGTGATCTTACTCCGGACGAGGTGATCGACACGCGCGCAAGAAAAGCCACTATCAAAAGCCGGATCATCCTGATCATGACCATGTTTGCCTTGCTGATCGCAGGGATTCTGTCTTTTTTCAGCTATGAGCTGATCTCGTATTTTCAGCGTAAAACGACCATTCAGGCGACGGAATTCAACCTGCAGCTCGTCTCTCACATCATCGATCAAGATCTCAATAACTTGAACACCTTGGCTTTAACCAGCAGCACGAACTCGCCTACCAATCAACTGATTCAGAACTATTTCATCTCGCCGGACGCCAGCGCCAAAGACAGGCTGAATGTCTTCTTATCGATGCAGGAGGACTTCCGGGTTAACCGGTCCAACAGCTACGTGCGTCGCCTGATCATCACGGATCACCAAGACAAGTTTATTCAGGTTGACAATTCTGGAAGCGCTTCAGTTCCGCTGAATATCCATAATATTACCCAGTTGCCCGGCCTGTCCGCAGATGCGAAGGAAGCTTGGGAACGCGTGATCCAGGACCCATTCTCCCGCTCCAGCGGCATCCCGATCGTGCTGCCGATTTACGGTGAACGGGCTGCACGCATTGGGACGGTCTATCTTCTGGCTAACACCTCCGTGATCACCGATAAGCTAAAAGGATACAGTCTGCCGGAGGGCTCTGAATTGCTGCTTACCCTCGGCAGCCAAACATACCGCATTGAAGGGGACAAAGTGCAGCCGCTCGAAAGCCCTTACACCGTGTTGCCGTACGACAAAAGCGAGGCCACCGGGGCGCTCACCAAGCTCGAATGGATGGAGCAGGACGGAGAACGTCAAATCTCCGTGTCCTATCCGGTCCGGGAAGGCGTTATGCTGTCCCAGACGCTGGACAAGAAGCAATTTGCTCCGCAGCTGAACGCTTGGCTGCTGCTGATGATTGGCGCATCCGTGCTGGTGATCGCATTAAGCGGTTTTATAATGTTGTATTTAACTCGCACGATCAGCCTGCCCGTGGAAAAGCTGCGGAAACGGATCGATAAGATCGCGCAAGGCAATTTCTTTATCGACCGGAATATCGAATGGAACAGCGAGCTGGGGGATGTGGGACGCGGCATCAACCGGTTGTCCCAAGACATTTTGATGCTGATGGAATCCCGAGTAGCGGACGAGAAGCAGAAGCAGGAGCTGGAATATCGGATGCTGCAAAGCCAGATCAGCCCTCATTTTCTCTATAATACACTTAATTCGATCAGATGGATGGCTACAATTCAGAACGCTACGGGAATCGCGGAAATGGTCACCTCCTTATCGCGGCTGCTGCGCAGCATCGCCAAGGATCAACGCAAGCTGGTTCCGCTGCGGGAAGAGCTTAGCTTGATGAACGACTATTTCCTCATTCAAAAATATCGCTACGGCGGTACGATTACAATGGAACAGATTGTTGAAGACGAGGAGCTCCTTTCCAGTCTAGTTCCCCGCTTTACGCTGCAGCCGCTGGTGGAGAATGCGATTTTTCATGGGATCGAACCGAAGGGACGCGGCAACATTACGGTGATGGTAGCCAAAACCGGGTACGACGTGCGGATTACGATTGAGGATAACGGCGTGGGGATGAGTGAAGCCCAAATTGATGCGATCTTGTCCAAGCAAGAAGAACCCGGCTCCAAAGGCCTGTTTGAAAATATCGGACTCCGCAGCGTACACGACCGTCTGCGTCTGACCTTTGGGGATCGATACGGTCTCTCCATCGAAAGCAAGCTAAACGAATTTACCAGAATGCACTTGCTGTTGCCTTACCGGAAGTCGTGACCTCCGTCTTTTACAACTTGTCGTTATCGTAAACCCCGGAAGGAAGTGATCGTATGATTAAATTGCTGATTGCCGATGATGAGGCGCTTGTCTGCATCGGCCTGCAGTCCATGCTCAAATGGGAAGATTATCAGATCGAAATCGTTGGTATCGCCCACAACGGCGCCCAGGCTGAGGAGATGATCGAGTCGCTGCGTCCCGACCTTGTGATTTCCGACATTAAGATGCCGGTCAAAACCGGTCTGCAGGTCGCCGAATCCGTGCGCAGCAAAAATGGCCGGATTCCGCTCTTCATCTTCTTAACGAGCTATGAGGAATTCGAATATGCGCGTCGCGCCATTCATCTGCAGGCGGCGGATTATTTGGTCAAGCTGGAGCTGACCCCGCAGATCCTGGCCGAATCCGTCCAGAAGGCCGTAGCCATACTGGGGGAATATAAAACCGCAGAGAGCTACCCCAGTATGCTGTACCGCAGCAATTTGCATGCGCTGCGTGATAAATTTTTTATCCGCCTGTTTAATCAGCTGTTCGAGAACAAAAATCAGTTCCTTCTGCAAAAAGACGATCTCGAACTGGATTTATCCGCTCCTGCCTACCTCGTCTGCTCCTGCCGGATTCAGGGGCCGGAGAGCGTTCCCCCGCGCGGGGATAAGCTGGTCGCTTTGTGCTCCAGCACGGTGCAGATGGCCAAGGATACGCTCGCGTCGTCGCGACCCTGCTTCGTGACCAGCCTGGATTTACGGAACTTCGCGATTGTGCTGCCCCTCTCGGATCCAGACCCGCAGCGTTGGATGCCGGAGGTAGAGGAGCTCCTGCACCATATGGCAGAGGTTCTTCATTCCTATTTCAACGTGAAAATTATCGGCGCGGTTGGGAATGCCGTGGAGGACCCGTACATGCTGCACGAGAGCTACCTGGCTGCCCGCCGGGCGCTGCCTTTTGCCCTTGACCAGCAATCGTTTGTTTTCTTCACCCAAAGCGAAGCGGCCCATCTGGCTTCCCCAGGAGTAGACGCCATCATCTCTCGCTCGGAGATCCGCCGCGCCTTTGAGGAGCTGGATACCCACGCATTGCATACTATGATCACGAATCTCATCGACCGGTTTAACGGCCGGCCCGAGCTGCTTGTGCCTGCTACCGATGCGGCTTGCAATATTTTATATATGGCCACCTCTTTGCTGGCAGACGGTGAGAACGTAGTCGAGCAAATTTTCGAGAACGAGCCGGAGGGGTACCGCGCGATCTATAAAAAGCAAACCACCCAAGGTGTGATCGATTGGCTCGTGCAATTCCGGGACGGTTGCTGCGAAATCCTGTCTTCCCGCAAGCAGAGCTACAAAGAACAAATCGTCCGAAACGTGCAGGACTATGTGAAACGGAATTTGAGCAGCAAGCTGTCCTTAAATCAGGTGGCGGATGTTTTTAACTTCAGCCCCAATTACTTAAGCCATCTGTTCTCCAAAACGGCCAAAATCAATTTCGTGGAATACGTCACGGAGACGAAAATTGCGGCGGCCAAGGAAATGATGGTTCGCGGGGAAGGCCGGATCTATGAAATCTCGCAAAAGCTGGGATATGAGAGTGCGTTTTATTTTAGCAAAGTGTTCAAAAAAGTAGAGGGTATATCGCCGCGGGAGTTCATGCAGCGCTTGAACAGCTCGTTGCCTTCCGGCTGATCATTGCCGCAGGATGCCCTTTCGATGGATCTTCACCCGAGGATCAACGATCGTGTAGAGCAAGTCCGCCAGAAAGTTGGCGACCACTACAAAGGCGGAGATAATCAGGATGATCACAAGAAGCAAGGGATAATTCCGGGATTGCGCAGAATAGACCGCCAAGCTTCCTAGACCCTCCCAGTTAAAAACGTTCTCTACCACCGCGGCACCCGAAATCAGGGTCGGTAAATCCAGCATGATGATGGTAATGACGGGGATTAAACCAACTCTTAACGCATGTCGATAGGTGACTCTTCGTTCCGAAGCCCCTTTGGCGCGAGCCAGATTCAGAAATTCAGAAGGCAGCACCTCGATTAGGCTGGTGCGGACCATTTTCATATAATAAGCAATCAATCCGATCGTGACTGTAGCAACCGGGAGTACCATGTGGTAGATGAGGTCGTCCAGCTCTCCTTTTTTGTTCGGGGTATGCATGCTGCTTGGCGGGAACCAAAACAATTTGAAGGCAAAAATCTCCTGCAGCCAATGCCCCAGCACAAACGCGGGAATGCTGTACCCAACCAGGCTTAGGATCAGGCCAAGTTTATCCGATAGCCCATCCTGCCGTCTGCTGTTATAGATTCCCCACGGAATAGCGATCATCAAAGCAATGATCATGGACGTGCCTAACAAGGTGAAGCTGTTCCAGACATATCTCCAGATGTACAGATTAATTGGGATCTGGTTATATTCCAGACCAAAGTTCCCATGCAGCAGGTCATTGATCCACCGGAGATATTGCTGGTAAATGGGCAAGTCCAGACCATAGAGAGCTTTCTGTTCGTTTGCGAATTGGAGCTGCTCTTCGGTCATCCCAATGCTTAGGGACCAGATGTTCCCTGGCATAAAACGCATCGCACAAAAACATACGCTCATGACGATAAATAACACAATCACCGAATAAATGGCACGGCGAATCAGATAAGTCCACATCCGCATCCTCCTGAACCCCTAATTTGTCACTTATTCTAACATAGATGAAATGAAAGATGGCTTATATCATTGTAAATCGAATGTTAAATTTTCATAGTTTTCACGATATGTTAGATAAAAGATCGATTTGCAATCATATATATCCCTCCTTTTCCATAAAATCCCTTATATAGTTCTATAGTTCGACAAGAAGTCTCTTGAATCCTGCCTCCCCCCTCATTTCTGGGACATAACATAAACAGCCCCTGCCAAGAAGCGCAGGGACTGTTGAGATATGCTTTATATCGATGATAGATTAATCATTTCGCGGCAGTTCTACAGACACCTCGCGGCCCAATTCAGCGGAACGCAGCACGCCGTCGATAATCGCCTGTTGGATCAAAATTTGCTCGCCGGGGATCGGCGCAGGACGACCGTCGCGAACCGCTTCTGCGAAGTCTCGGACCTTCTCGTCGAACAGGTTCAATTTGTGCTCGATGAGTGGAATCGGGGTCTGGGTGTTACGTCCGTATTCGTCGTGGTACAGCGTAACTGAACCTACCGAGCCGTCCCATACGCCGGACCATGGACCGCTGCCTGCCGGCGTGATTTTGAGCCCCGCATCGGTACCAAGGAACATCGTTGCGCCTAACGTGTCCATGTGCATCGCCCAAGAGATTTTGAACTGCAACACAAGATCGTTCTCGAAGCGAACCATCGCCACGCCAAAGTCCTCTACCTCGAATCTGGACGCTTCAGGATGATAGAGCGGGTTACGGCCAAAATGGTTCGACGTAAAAGCAGATACCGAAAGCGGACGAGGATACCCCAGCGTATTCAGCGCCATGTCCAGCGAATAGCAGCCGATGTCTGCCATCGCCCCGGCTCCCGCCAGCTTCTTGCTGATAAACGTGCCTCCCGGCATGCCACGCCGACGGCCGCCGCCCGTCTCGGCGTAGTAGACCTTGCCTAAACGCCCGGATTGCACAATTTCCTGCAGCAGCTTCATATTCGGGTCATAGCGGGGCTGGAACCCGATGGACAACATGTTGCCGGTGTCGCGCGCAACCTGGGTCATTTCCAGCGCCTCCGCCAACGTGACGGACATCGGCTTCTCCAGCAGCACTTGCTTGCCCGCCTTCAGCGAATCGACCGTTGTCTCATGGTGCGAGACGTTTGGCGTACAGATGCTGACGGCATCCAACTCTTGCTCGAGCAGCTTGCGATGGCCGTCATAGGCTGCTGCGCCAACCAATTGCAGCGCCTCCACGAAATCCGCGGCTTTGCCCGGAATCACGTCGGCGACTGCCACGATCTCTACGAACGGAAGCTTCCGGTAAGCCGCTACGTGGGCTTTGGCAATTCCGCCACTTCCAATAATGCCGATACGCAATTGTTTACTCATATGCTCGCTTCCTTCTCTCGTTTGGAATGGGGCGCCGAATGCTCGCCCGCATGCATTTTGCGGTACGCGCTTGGCGTCACTTCGTACTTGCTCTTGAACACCGGATACAGATAATTGGGATTCGCGAAACCGTGGGCAATGGCGATCTCCTCAATCGCTTTGTCTGTCAGGAGCAGGTCCGAACAGATCGCGGTCAGCCGCGTATGCTCCAAATAATCGCGGAACGTCGTCCGCCCTTCACTGCGGAAGATCCGCTGAAGCTGCCGGGGACTGATCCCGATTGCCTCCGCAACCTGCTCCAGCGAGATCGGCATGCTCTCGTTGTCCTGAATGTATTGCGTGGCCAACTTGTAGCGATGGAAGCTCATATCCCGTTCTGGAATTCCCCTTCTGTCGTCGGCCCGGTCCAGCACGCGAACGGTGCGCAGCAAAATCTGCACGATTTCCTGCTTCAGCAGCGTGTAGAAGCCGATCGGCTGCTCCTCCAAAATACGGTACGCCTCCAGAAAACCGCTCATCGCATGGAACCGGTCAACGACCGGTGCGATGGGCAAACGATCCAACGAGGTGATGCACTCCTCCGCCTCCGCTGCCTCCAACTCGTCTCCCCAGCCGCCGGGCTGGGCGTCCGCCTCCAGCGGCTCGATCTCCAAATGAAGACAAAGCTCATACATCGGATCTTCCGGGTCCGATTCCTGGTAATGCACCAGATCCGGTCCGGTCAAATAGAACATGCCCTCGTGGAGATCATAGGTCTGGTCGACGAGAATGACTTTGCCTTTGCCTTTCGGAATATAATGAAATTCATAGCCCGAGTGCTTATGAAACTGAATGATATGTCCAGGAGGAAACGAGGCCAGATGGCAGCGCAGCACGCGAATGCCGTAACCACCCCAGCGGAATTGCAGCTCCAGCCGGTCGAGTGCATCCTGCCTTTCCGCCATTCTGGCGTACGGAAAAGGACTTGCGCTCCCCGCCGCTTTACGGTCAACCGGCTTCTTCCCTGTCGATTCGCGATGATCTGCCCGCATCTTGATCCCTCTTTTCCTTCAATGGTCATCTGTTATGTTTATTCAGCCAGTTCGTCGATCCGGATCGGCCGGCCTTCCGCTACCGAACGATTCGATGCTTCCATGAGTTTAGTCAGATCCACAGCCGCTGCGATATTGTCCGTCGCCTCGGTGCCTTGCTTGATATGTTCCACCCATTGGCTGAACGCATAAGGTAATCGGTCCTCCAGCGCCAGCTTCTCCCATTGTCCGCTCCCGCCGTTGTAACGAACGACAGGAACCTCATCCGGGAACCCGTACAGCAGCGTGCCTTCCGTTCCGTGAAGCTCGATGGAGAACGGCGAGTGGCTGTTCACGAAGCCCGCTTCGGCGATGCCAAGCGCGCCTTCCGCATAACGCAGGATGGCTACGGCATTGTCTTCGACTTCCTTGCCCGTCACATAACCGAAATTCGCACTTACACTTTCGGGCATACCCAAAAAACGCCGTACCAGGTACATCGGATGGCAACCCAAGTCAATGAGGGCGCCGCCGCCGCACTGCTCCTTCGAGAAGAAGTGCTCGGGCAGCCAGTTCGCGGTCGCGCCGTTATGCGACAGCCGCACCCGCGCCATGGTTAGCTTGCCGAGCTTGCCGCCTTGAAGCACGCGGTCAATCGTCTGCGTATAGCCGTCGTACAGGCGCGGCAGGGAAACCATCAGCTTCACCCCTGCTTTTCGAACCGCAGCAAGAATGTCCGATACTTCCTTCGCCGTAGGAGCGATCACTTTCTCCGTGAAAATATGCTTGCCCACCTCCGCCGCCTTCACCATGACCTCGCGATGCATATTCGTTGGTGCATCCACGATGACCGCATCGATGTCATCCTGCGCGAGCATCTCATCCAGCGAGGCATAATACGGTACTCCGTACTGCGCCGCTTTGGCCTGCCCGCGTTCGGGAAGTTCATCCCAGATCGCGGCCAGCTCCGTCTCGGGATGCTCTAGTGCCTGCTTCGTGTAATCTTCTGCATGAACATGCCAATAGCTGATTTTGCCAATGCGAATCATTCGTTAGTAAGCCTCCTTGGTATTTGACTTAAAATATACGACAACATACACAGATTACACAACTTTTATAGCCATTATAATGAGCTTTCGTGCCATTTGAACTACAAATTGACGACATGAGGATATTGGTGGATTCGCTCCTGCTCTAATCTACACTGAGTGTTCATTTGCATATAATAATGAAAAAAGAAAAGAGGCCTCCCAAAAGAGAGACCTCTATAGGTTAGGCTTTACAGCCTATCTTACATCATGCCGCCCATTCCGCCCATGTCTGGACCAGCTGGTTTTTCTGGTTCTGGTTTGTCAGCGATCACCGCTTCAGTTGTCAGGAACAGGCCTGCAACGGAAGCTGCGTGTTGCAATGCGGAACGAGTAACTTTCGCAGGGTCAACGATACCTGCTTCGATCATGTTCACCCATTCGCCAGTAGCCGCGTTGTAGCCGATGCCGACTGGTTCTTTCTTCAGGCGATCCACGATAACGGAGCCTTCTTCGCCAGCGTTTGCAGCGATCGTACGAACCGGCTCTTCCAGAGCGCGAAGCACGATGTTGACACCCGTTTTTTCGTCGCCAGTTGCTTCAACAGCAGCTACTGCGTTGTATACGTTCACGAGGGCAACGCCGCCACCGGATACGATACCTTCCTCAACGGCTGCACGCGTAGCGTTCAGCGCGTCTTCGATGCGCAGTTTGCGTTCTTTCAGTTCAGTTTCCGTAGCTGCGCCGACTTTGATGACTGCTACGCCGCCAGCCAGTTTAGCCAGACGTTCTTGCAGTTTTTCTTTGTCGAACTCGGAAGTGGTTTCTTCCAGTTGCGCACGGATTTGGTTGACGCGAGCTTGGATGTCGGCTTTGTCGCCGCTGCCGTCCACGATCGTCGTATTTTCTTTCGTAACGATAACTTGACGTGCGTTACCCAGTTGCTCAATCGTCGTGCTCTTCAGATCCAGACCCAGTTTCTCCGTGATCACTTGGGCACCAGTCAGAGCAGCGATATCTTGCAGCATCGCTTCGCGACGGTCGCCGAAGCCAGGAGCTTTAACAGCTACCGCGCTGAACGTACCGCGCAGTTTGTTCACGATCAGCATGGCTTGAGCTTCGCCTTCGATGTCCTCAGCAATGATGAGCAGCGGTCTGGATTGTTGTACGATTTTCTCCAGAATTGGCAAGATTTCTTGCGTGCTGCTGATCTTCTTGTCGGTGATCAGGATGTATGGATTTTCAAGTACGGCTTCCATTTTGTCCGTATCCGTAATCATGTAAGGAGATACATAACCGCGGTCAAATTGCATCCCTTCAACCACTTCAAGCTCGGTTGCGAACCCACGGGATTCTTCAACCGTGATTACGCCGTCTTTACCTACTTTCTCCATGGCTTCAGCGATCAGTTCGCCAACTTCTTCGTCAGCAGCGGAGATTGCAGCAACTTGAGCAATCGATTGTTTGCCTTCGATCGTTTTGGAGATCTTCTTCAGTTCTTCGACTGCAGCGCGAACCGCTTTGTCGATCCCTTTACGCAGGCCGATTGGGCTAGCGCCGGCAGTAACGTTCTTCAGACCTTCACGGATCAGCGCTTGCGCCAGAACCGTTGCTGTAGTCGTACCGTCACCGGCTACGTCATTTGTTTTCGTCGCAACTTCTTTGACGAGCTGAGCGCCCATGTTTTCGAAGGCGTTGTCCAGTTCGATTTCTTTTGCGATCGTTACGCCGTCATTGGTGATGAGCGGGCTGCCGAATTTCTTTTCCAGCACAACGTTGCGGCCTTTCGGACCGAGCGTTACTTTTACTGCGTTTGCCAAAGCGTCAACCCCACGGAGCATCGCGTGGCGGGCGTCTTCACTGAATTTAATCTCTTTTGCCATTGTTCAATTACCTCCCATATAGTTGTGTAGATATTCGTTCGGATACGAATCGGCGGATTAGCCGATGATCGCGTGGATGTCGCTTTCTTTCATAATCAAATATTCTTTGCCTTCATATTTCACTTCAGTGCCAGCATATTTGGAGAAAATAACGCGGTCACCTTCTTTAACTTCCAACGGAACGCGGACGCCATCTTTCAAAGTTCCGCTGCCAACGGCGATGACTTTACCTTCCTGCGGTTTTTCTTTGGCTGTGTCTGGAAGCACGATGCCAAATGCCGTTGTCTCCTCTTGCTCGATCGGTTGCACGAGAACGCGTTCACCTAAAGGTTTGATCATGAAAAAACAGCCTCCTTTTAAATATGTGGTGTTATGTGTAGATGTTGTTATATATGTTAGCACTCAATCATCCTAAGTGCTAACAACCACTTTTATATTACTCAAGTTGCGAATAGATTTCAAGTTCCTTTGTACAAATTTTTTTCTTTGTTTCATGGGATGAAGTGCGCGCCTTCCTCATTGTATCCTTGAGCTTGGATAAATATTCCGAAGGAATGGACGAGCATGGCCCGCAGGATTACGGCGGCCTGGTGCCGGGGCTTGGGGCCGCATAAAAAGTGGGGAAGTCGCCGAGCAGCGTTTACGTCCGCCTTTGGGAGTTTGGGCGGCGAAAAGGTCGAGTTTGTAGCCCCCATAAGCGTTAGATTCACAACGCCCCCGTTTTGGGCCCAATAGCGTTGCTGGCAAGCGTTAGAGCGCAGGTTCGCTGTTGCTGCAGGTGTCTCGGCTGTCGCTGCTGTTGTTGCCACAGTCACTACTGTCACTACTGCTGCAGTTCTACTGTTGTTGTTCCGCAAGTGACTCTGGGGTCGCTAATTTAGTTACTCCGCGAGTTCCCTGTTGCCAACTATTGACGCTGCCGTCGCGCAAGTTACTTTTAACTGTTCATAGTTACTCCTAACTACTTCTAACTGCTCTTAATACTACGTCTCCTCTTCATTGCGCCTAACTGCGCTCCTGCTCCTAACCCACCGGGCGACGTGAACAGTTCCGGCTAACGTTTGCCACAGCGCTTATTTGGACCAAATGAGGGGGATTTCAATTCTAACGCTTGTCAGCGAGCTTATTTGCGCCAAAGGGCCCCGTTTCGAGGGCGAAACGGGCAAATAAGCTCTTCTCATAAGCGTTAGATTCTCTACGCTGCCGTTTTGGGCCCAATAGCGTTGCTGGCAAGCGTTAGAGCGCAGGTTCGCCTCAACGGTGTTCGCCGGAGCCCATCAACGCACACAAGTTCCCTCACCGAGTCAGCGACCCCCTAACCGCGAGATCGACTCGCTCACATGGCAGTGGCTCGCTCAGGTTACAGTGGCTTGCTCACGTGACAGCACTCGCTCACCGCAACAGCAAACCCGCACCGGGACTGACATGACTTTGTAACGCGTTTTATTGCAACGCTAGTGCTTTGGGAGCCATTTGCTACCACCTTCTCTTCGCTCCAATCAAGGCAAAGAGCGGACAACAGCGGCTGAGCGGCGACTCCACCTCTACAACTGCGGCCCACACGAACCCCAGCGCCAAAGCCTCCAGCGGGCAAAAGAAAAACGCGCCCCGCTTACGCGAAGGCGCGTTCTCTCATTTATAGATTTCCGCCCGTACCGCATCCACCGCCTGCTGCTTCGCATAAACCCGCTTGGACAAGAGCACGCTCAGCTCGTAAAGCAGAATGAGCGGGATCAGCACCAGGAAGGCGGAGAACAAGTCCGCCGGCGTGATCATCACCGAGATGACCACCAGCGCGAAATACGCGACCCGGCGCATCTTCTTCAGCCGAAGCGGCGTTAAGATTCGCAGCTGCGTTAGAAACAAAATGATCAACGGCAGCTCGAACAACAACGAAATCGGCAACACGATGTTGGTCAGAAATTTGAAATAGTCAGCCATTCCGTAGGTCTCGACGAGTCCCAGCTCCTTGTTCAGCGAACCGGTAAACGTCATCGCCAGCGGGAACACCACGTAATAACCAAAGGCTAGGCCCGCCAGGAAAAAGACGAACACATAAGGGATGTACTTCGCGGTCGCTCTGCGTTCCTGGGGCTTCAGGCCAGGGCTGACAAACGCCCACACCTGGTATAACGTAAAGGGCAGCGTGATCCCAAATGCAACCAGCATCGCAATTTTCATATACACGCCAACGCCGTCCCAGAACGAAAAAGCGTTTAATTCGATGGTCACGCCGGATATGGCGTTTCTCGTCAAAAAGTGGTAGATCGGATCGACGACGAAAAATGCCGCCACCAGCACCACGACAAACACGATGCAAACCGCTACCAATCGCCGACGCAGTTCTGTCAAATGATCTACGAGACTTTGCGCTTTGTCTTTCTCCGACATCTCAGGTTCTCCTTTCCCCGCCGGGCTTCCCGTCCCATCTCAAGCAAAATCCCTCCGCTAAGGAAGGGATCAAGGTTACGCCTATGCAACTGACTTGCTGCTCCCGGTTATTCGGGAAGACGGCGGTCGTCCGGTTTGGGGCCCTCTGCCTGCGGTTGCGGTGCGGGTTCCGCTCTTCTGGCTTCCGGCCGATCATCCACAATATCCCGGGTCGCCTCTTTGAATTCACGGAACGTGCGTCCAACCGCCCGCCCCAGATCAGGTAATTTATTTGGACCAAATAGCAGCAACGCCGCGATCACAATCAACAAAAATCCGCCTGCGCTCATGGGTAATTCTCCTTTCGTTACGGCATAGAAATCGACAAGGTCTTCCGATAAAATCACTCGCCCACATCATACCATAACGAATATCACAGTTACAGTCTATTTCTTTAACAACTTCGCGAAGTAGTAGAAAAATAAAGCCCGTAAATGTGTAAACGAAAATCGAATTATAAACGGAATTGCCCCGTCACCATCAGCAACGCTTCCGGCAGTTGATCCATGATCGCTGCCAAATTTTCGTGCACGCCTTTGGGCGTTCCCGGCAAATTCACGATCAGCGTCCGTCCGCGAATGCCGACGATTCCCCGAAACAGCATCGCCGCAGGGTTCTTCTGCATCAACCGGTACCTCATGGCCTCCGCCATCCCGGGCACTTCACGTTCGATCACCCGCCTTGTGGCTTCCGGCGTCACGTCCCGAATCGCCAGCTCCGTCCCCCCCGTTGTCAGCACCAAATCAGCGTGAAAATAATCGGTCATTTCAATCAGTGCGGCGATAATTTCATCCGGTTCATCGGGGACGATCCGATATTCCACGATCTCGCCGCCCAATTCCTCCTCCACCAGCTCACGGATTACTTGGGCGCTCGTATCTTCACGTTCTCCCCTTGCTCCTTTGTCGCTGGCGGTAAGGATCGCTGTTTTCCAAACCATGAAGTCACCCTCCTCATCCATATAGGAACTCCCTTTGAAGTCCAACGTAATGCCGGATCATGTCGATTCATGCTGATTTCCAACTGCAAACTATCTTCTTTATCTATATCAAAATCCAGCAGCCGCCGCAAATATTACGAACGCACGTAATCCCCGCTTTTGCCGCCTGACTTCGAGCGCAGCAGCGTCGGACCGATGACCATGTCCTTTTGCAGCGCTTTGCACATGTCATACACGGTCAGCGCCGCGGCAGACACTGCGGTGAGCGCCTCCATCTCCACGCCGGTTTTACCTTCCGTCTTCACCGTGGCTTCAATATACAGCTCGTCCCGGCCGTTATCGTCAAACGTAATGTTGACGCCGGTGAGCGCAAGCGGGTGACACATCGGAATCCAATCGGACGTCCGCTTGGCCCCTTGAATCCCCGCGACCTGGGCTACGGCCAGCACATCCCCTTTGCCGATCCGCCCTTCCTTAATTGCCTCGAGGGTTGATGGAAGCATGGAGATTTTCGTCTCCGCCACGGCTTCGCGGACGGTCGCCGATTTCCCGGAAATGTCCACCATGCGGGCGCGTCCTTGTTCATTAAAATGCGTCATGCCTTGCCCTGATTCCGAGTTTGCCAAGCTTATCACTACTTTCCTTCATATATATCGTTCCTTTTGCCGTAAACAGCAGATCCAAACGGAAGTCATGCGATTCCATCGGAATCGCCTCCGGCAGGATCAGCTCCTCCAAGGCGAGGGCGCCTAGGACGACCTGACTTAAGCCGCCGCTGCGACGGGACAATTCGTCGATCAGGCGATCGTAATACCCGCCGCCAAATCCAATGCGCCCCCCCTTCGGGTCAAAAGCCAGCCCCGGAACCACAATGACGTCGATCTCGGGGTAGCGCTCGGGAGGCCAAATGGCCGTATGCGCTGCCGGCTCCAGAATTCCCCAGGTGCCAGGTACTAAGTCAGCCATCCCCGTCAACTCATGCAAGGTTAGGCTCCGCTGTGCACCAATCTTCGGCACAAGCAACCGGTCCCCTTGGGCCTGGCAGCTGGCCAGTAAAGGCCGAGTATCCGGCTCGTCCCGGAAAGAAACATAGCAGAACACGTTCAGCTTCCCGCCGCGCCGTGCCCGCAAGGGCTTTAGCACCTCCAGCTCCGCGATCCGGCTGGCAGCCAGTGATTGTTCTGACCGGGAAGCGTCCGGGATTTGAGCGCGAACCGCCAGCATTTGCTGGCGCAGCTCCTTTTTGGCATCCGCTGGCTCCATGTGTAACCTCCCTTTCCGTTCCCGGCTCACGTTAGCCGGCCCTCGTTCAAGAGGCTTGGACGAACCCGGCTGATCTCTTCCTTAGTGTATCATTGTTATATCAAAATGAAAACTAAAGCATCCACTTTGCAAAAGCTGAACTTTCAAGCAATCAGCGATGCATTTCGCGTTGGTTTCATGTACACTGAAGGTACGTGTTTCACCGAATCTGTTCTATTTATCATGCACAGACTGCAAATCTTTTTTTGGAGGATCGAAACCGTTATGCTGCTTCAAGCTTCGAACATTACGAAATTGTACGGCGTGACCCCCGTGCTGGAAGGCATTAACCTGCAGGTGCTCGAACGGGACCGGATCGGTCTCGTAGGCGTCAACGGCGCGGGCAAATCGACGTTTCTGCAAATTTTGGCGGGCGAACTCTCTTATGACGGAGGACAAATTTTCAAAGCCAAAGAGACAACGATCGGGTACTTGGCGCAAAACAGCGGATTGCAATCGGACCGCACCATCTGGGAAGAGATGCTGGCCGTGTTCGCCCCGCTGATCGAAACGGAACGCGAGCTGCGCCGGATGGAGGAGCAGATTGCCGATCCGGAACTGGCCCGGGATGAGAAAGCGCACCAGGAATTGCTCGACCGCTATGCGCTGAAATCCGATTGGTTCAAAGACCACGGCGGCTATGAAATGGAAACCCGCATCCGGATGGTGCTGCACGGCATGGGATTTGGCGATTTTGCGCCGGACACCCCTATCGCAACGTTAAGCGGCGGGCAGAAGACCCGGCTCGCTCTTGCCCGGATTTTGCTCCAAGCTCCTGACCTGCTAATGCTGGACGAACCAACCAACCATCTCGATATCGAAACGTTAACCTGGCTCGAGGATTATTTGCGCAATTATTCCGGCGCCCTGCTGGTCGTTTCGCATGACCGCTATTTCTTAGACCGGCTTGTCACGGCTATCGTAGAGATTGAACGCCATCAATCGCGCCGCTACACGGGCAACTACAGCCGGTATATCGAGCTGAAGGCGGCGGAATACGAAAGCCAGCTGAAGCAATATGAGAAACAGCAGGATGAAATCGCCCGGATGGAGGCATTTATTCAGAAGAACATCGTTCGGGCTTCCACAACGAAGCGGGCGCAAAGCCGGCGCAAAGCGTTGGAGAAGATGGAAATCCTGGACCGACCGCTCGGCGATCCGAAACGCGCAAGCTTCTCCTTCGAGGCCGAAGTGATGACCGGCAAGGAAGTGCTGCACGTCAACAGCCTGTCCTACGCGTTTGCGGACAAATCCAAACCGTTATTCCAAAACGTTAACTTCGACCTGTACCGCGGTGAAACGGTTGCCTTGATCGGACCTAACGGGATCGGGAAGTCGACTTTACTGAAAATCCTGACCGGCGAGTTGCAGCCAACGGATGGGACCATCACCTGGGGAGCTAAGGTCAAGATCGGTTATTACGACCAGGAACAAACGCATCTGAACCCGGCCAACACCGTGCTGGAGGAAGTGTGGGGCGCATTTCCCCACATCGAAGAAGCCCGGATTCGCAGCGTACTGGGCAATTTCCTGTTCAGCGGCGACGACGTGCTCAAGAAGGTAGCGGCGTTAAGCGGCGGTGAGAAAGCTCGGGTTGCGCTGGCCAAGCTGATGCTGTTAAAGGCCAACGTGCTGATCCTGGACGAACCGACCAACCATTTGGACCTATTCAGTAAGGAAGTGCTGGAGTCCGCATTAATCGAATACGACGGGACGCTGCTGTTCATTTCCCATGACCGTTACTTCCTGAACAAGATGGCCGAGCGGATTGTCGAACTGCATCCGAACGGTGCAGAACATTTCTTGGGTAATTATGATGATTATTTGGCAAAAAAACAGGAGCTTGCCGAACTCGCCGCCGATCAGACGAACGCCGGGACCGCGAAAGCATCCGTAAATTCCGCTCAAAAACAAGCCGAGCCGGAGGCACCTGCCGCCAAGTCCGGCGCCGCTTCCTATGAAGCCGATAAGCAGGCCAAACGGGAGGAGCGAAACCGCCAACGCCGCATCGAGCAGCTGGAGGCGCTGATCTCCAAGCTGGAGGAAGAAATCGCCGAGCTCGAAAACGAACTGGCCCTCCCCGAGGTGTATCAGGATTATACGGCGGTTCAAGAACGGCAAGACGGGATCGACCGTAGGAAAGAACAGCTCTCCTCCGCCTATGAAGAATGGGAAGCGCTGGCCGAGGGGTAAGGTCACAATTTTTTAAACAATTGTTCATTTTTTCTCGTTCAAGTTATTCACAACTTTATCCCCATTATGCAGAATCAACAAAACTTCAAGACGGCCCGCTGGGCCGTTTTTTCGCGGGGATATCGTCGTTTTTTGTCGCATGCTAGTTTTATCCACTAAATTATTCACAATATCCACAGTTTTCTGAAAACACAACAAATCATTTTCTGAAACCTGCTCAATTCACTGGTACACCAAGCTTTCATCCTTTTTTCACAAAGATAGCTAACAAGTTGTGGATAAGCTTGTCCACAACTTGACAAAACTTTCGTCTTAGGTCTATCTCCTCAACTTTCTCCAAGCTGATGTTTTGCTTCACAACCATCCCAAGCTTCTGATGCTTCCTTCCCATTTTTCTTCCATTTCGTGATGATCTCTCAGCTGCGCCTCTTGAAACCATTCGAAATGCCTATTGCCCTGCGTATTTTAAAATCTTTATGATCTCTAGTAGAGTTGCGGCCGAAAAAACACATTCGCCGTCAAATATTCACCGAAAAGGAGAGAATGGAATGAAATTTGTCAAATGCGCTTCAATCGCCGCACTGGGCGTCAGCCTCATCTTTGTGGGAGGATGCCAAATGCTTGGCACATCCAAAGGCGCTTCTTCCACGACTTCCCCTTTTACGGAATCCAAGCTGCCTGGCGGAGGTCTGGCCCTTCCGGAAAACGAACGGCTCCATCTGTCAACGAATAAGCAATGGATCGAAAGTGAAGGCCATCTGTCCGACCTGATCCGTCTGCAATGGACAGGAGACCGCGCCAAACCGGCAATCGCTTGGGCCGATGAGCAAGGCAAAGACAAAACGGCGATTATCTCGCATGATAAAGCGAACAATCCGGAACAACATGATCATAAGCATATTTCGATCGAAACCACGATGTCGCCGACTGGGGAATATAAGGATCAGCTGTTTACCCGCCTGGAAATCCCTTATGATACCGACGTCGCAGAGATTCGCACCCATTCGTCCAACTTCAACGTCATGGACGGCATTTTGCGGGTAGCTGGCGAAGGTAATCGGGATGTACAATTCGCCGTCACCGGCAAGGATAATGCCACGGCTCCGCTCTGGAGCCTGCGCGCCAACAGCGCTGAGCTCAGCGGCAACAACGCCGGAGCGGATTTTAACCTGATCCGTTATTCGGATAAAGGAGAAGCGATCGACAGTGCGCTTACGGTCAAACGCGAGAACGGCCAAGTTGGTATCGGCACAGAGGATCCGCAAAGTGCACTGGATATCCAGGGGGACGGCATCCGTATTCGCGAGTCCCGCACGCCGGCTTCCTCCAAGGCTCCAGGGAACCCCGGAGATATCGCCTGGGATGAGAACTATATTTACGTCTGCGTTGCGAAAGACACCTGGAAACGGACCGCTTTATCCACTTGGTAACGCAAAGGTCTGAAAATCCAGCTCGATCCTATTCTGCCGGGCCCCACGCGTTGGGTTGCCCGGCTTTATTCTGCTCTCCAAGGGGCGCTTGCTTGAAACCATAAGAGGTTCCCGAGTAGAATAATAAAATAACTTTAAATTTAAGAGAGAGGGGCCAAACCGCCATGACTCGTAAAACGGTCCGTAACGTCACCGACTTGATCGGCGAGACTCCGGTCGTCAAATTAAACCGGCTCGTCTCACCGCAGGATGCGGACGTATACGTCAAGCTGGAGTTTGCCAATCCAAGCGGAAGCGTCAAGGACCGGGCGGCTGCCCACATGCTCAGGACGGCCGAACAAGCAGGTCTGCTCACTCCCGGCGCCACGATCATCGAGCCGACCAGCGGGAATACGGGCATTGGGCTGGCTATGAACGCCGCAGCCAAAGGGTATCGGATCATTCTGGTCATGCCGGACAACATGACGAAGGAACGGATTCGCCTGCTGCAGGCTTACGGAGCTGAAGTCGTGTTGACGCCTGCAGCGCAGCGGATGCCCGGTGCGATCGCCAAAGCCAAAGAACTGCTGGCCCAAATCCCCGGCAGCTTTATGCCGCAGCAGTTCCAGAACCCTGCGAATCCGGAAATTCACCGGCTTACCACCGGGCCGGAGATCGTGCAGCAAATGGAAGGCCGGCTCGACGGGTTTGTCGCAACGGCTGGCACGGGCGGCACGATTACCGGGACCGGGGAATATTTGCGAAGTAAGATCCCAAACCTCCATATCACCGTTGTTGAGCCGCAAGGCTCGCCAGTGCTGTCCGGCGGAGAGCCGGGGCCGCACAAGCTGGTGGGAACCAGCCCCGGGTTTATCCCGCCGGTGCTGAATACCGCCATCTATGACGAGATCGTCCAAGTCAGCGATGAAGATGCACTGGAGACGACGCGGCGCTTGGCCGCTCGCGAGGGCATCTTAGTTGGGCCGTCGTCCGGAGCTTCGGTGTGGGCAGGAATCCAATTAGCCAGACGGTTAGGCCCTGGCAAACGCGTATTATGCATCGCACCGGATACCGGGGAGAGATACTTGAGCATGGGGATTTTTAACGAGCCGACAGGCGCCGAAGGTTAAACGAAAGAAGTAATCTACTATCCTACTCTATGGAAAAGAGGACTGATACCATGCCCCAAATGATCGGAGGCATCTCCCATATCGATAAGGACGAACTGCACGCCTTGCTTCAGGATCCCGCCAACGAAACGATCGTAATCGACGTGCGCGAGCCGTTTGAATACGAAGCCGGTCATATTCCCGGGATTCCATTAATCCCAATGGGTGAAATTCCGGACCGGCTGGATGAGCTCGATCCGAAGCAGGAATATGTGTTTGTGTGCCGCAGCGGTTCACGCAGCTACGAGGTAGCTCGTTACTTGCAGGCGCAGGGCTTTGAACGTGTTCACAATTTTCTGGGCGGGATGCTTGGTTGGGACCTTGAGGTCGAGTACGGATTCGACGAGGATGCAGCACGTTAACCGCAGAATCCAGCGGAACATCATCATCGAGCAATACAATAGGGACAGTCCCGAGAGAGCTTCCAAGCTCTACGAGGCTGTCCCTTTATTTTAGAATCAATGGACGAGTACGGCTCTTGGCGACCGGATAAATTCCACATCCTTTTCTGCTTCATGTGCCAGATCCGCCTCACTCGCATGTTTGACACTGTAAGCAACGAAAGCCGAAAGTCAGGACATCGTCAAACCACTTCTTCAGCAGAGGTGGGCAGCTATACCAATAAAATGGGAACTGGAACACAATCCGGTATCCTATGAAACCCGGTGGCGCTCCAACCATCCTACCGCATAATCTACCAATTCCCGTTGGGGCATCAGCAGCGCGGTGGCCCCGGCTACTTGTCCCTGCTTCACCAACCCGGTGTCCCGCGCAAAGTCGGCGCCCAGCCGCTCAAAATCCTCTGAATCGTACTCCAGCTCGGTAAACTCTACCCAACGTCTTTCCCCATTCACCAGCAACGGCGCCTTGGCCGTGTAGGTCTGCTTCCCTGGATAGTTCGCCCGGCACTCCGCCAAATGGATCGACGTATTGTTCTCGTGCCCTACTCCAAGCAGCAAAACCTCTCCGCGCAGCTCGTAAATCCGCGCGAGCGGCGAGCGCTCACCCAGCCCGAACTCCAAGCCGTGATCTGCCGTGATCTTCAGGGCCTCTCGGCCTCTGGCTGCAAACGACACCTGCGGATGACCGCTGCGAATCGTGCCCTTCTGCCGGCGAAACGTGTCTGGGATGACGCCCATATACCATAGCGGGGTCAGGTCAGGATCGTAGGCCGGCATCTGCTCGCGAATCGTATCCCACCACGCCTGAGGCACCGGCGGATTCTGCCAGCGGGCCGGATCCCCAAGGTCGCTCGAATGGGTTGGCATCACCAAGGTGCCTTGCTCGCCCAGCGCCGCCTCCAAAGCAAGGACGACCGCCGCAGGACCGCCGCACACCCACTTTCCTAACGCTTTAAACGAGGAATGGACGAGCAGCGTAACTCCTTCCTTCACGCCTAGAGCCCTCAAATCCGCCTGCATCGTCTCCACCGTGTACAATTCCCCTTGAATTTCCTCCATCATGTTTCATCTCTCCTATATTGCTCTACTCAGCGAACGACGACGGCAAGCCGTCCAGGCTGACGGGCTGCCGTTTCGTTCGCGCTGCCTGTCAAATCCAAGTAAGCAACCTCGTTAGGCAACAGAATCCGAAGCGCATCTTCCCCTCTGGGCGACAGATTAACATGCCCCTCGGCACTTAGCGGTGCTGAGACCACAAAAAAGAGATGCTGCCGGCGAATAAAACGCTTCATGCTCCGGCAACAACGAATCAAACATTTTCCCCATTGTGATCCCTCCATCAGGACTCTTGTGTATATCCAAACCAGCTGGCAGCTCATATTGAATGAGATGGATGAGATGGGCTGGTTTCGCAGCTCTCGTCGACACCGGGACGATCCCGCGGTCCACGGGGCAATCAGCCGACACGCGAATAAAGGTATTTTAGTAGCTCACGGCTCCCAGCCTCCTTCGGTTTTTCCTTATTATACCTGAAGGATTAAATTTAAAGAATATCACCGGTTCCAGGAGCTTCAAAATCAAAAAAAATCCGGCGGTACACACACCGCCGGGACAATGACTAGGAGTTTTACGCCGGGTTAGGTTGTTGCCCTGCCTTGTTCTTGGCCAGCTTCAAGTAACCCTGCACGTTCAGAATCTCGCTATTCTCTTCAAACCGCAAACGCATCGGGCCAGCCGCTTCGATCAGGTACGATTTCAGGGCTGCCGCGCCGCCGCCAAGCACGTAGAAGCATTCGATATCGGGGTATTTCTTCCACCGCTTGCGGATCAGATCGACCAGCTTCTGGGCCGCCCGGCTAAAATACATGTCAACAATTGGCCGGATGTCCGCTTGTCCTTCCCCTACTCTTTGAATGATGAACTCACGGTTGCGGATGCGCCCGATCAGCTTCGTACGGCTCGGGAAGCGATAACCGAACTGATCCTCAACATCGCGGATAATCGAATCCAGATATGTAGCGAGGCCAAACTGCTCACCGGTACTGAACTGATTATCGATATTCATCCGCTTCACCACCGGGAAATCGGTGGTCAAGGCGCCGATCTCGCAAATCCCGATGCAGCCGTTATGCAGTTCTTCGTTCCGTACTTGTAGCGTATCGTTTGTGGCCAAATGGAACAGGGCAGCCGCCCCCTCGACCGAAACGATCGTACGGCGGATGTTAATGCGCACCGTACGCCCGCGCAGCTCCGGCGTGGACAGGAACGTCACTTCGTGCTCCCCGGTTAACCGCTCCTCGAACGCTTTGTGAAAGGCCACATAAGTGCGTACCGGCAACCCGGTACCAAGAATGTATTCCACCTCTTCGATCCCGGTTCCCGTGGTCGGATAGGTTTGTCCGGCAAGGGCCGCATAGGCTAACGCCGTCAGCGCCACGACCAGAGACTGATCGCTGGTCGCTTTGTTGTCCGTTTCCTCCAGTTCGGAGTTGTCCTGGTCCTCCATCGCTAATAGGCCTACGAAATACCGCTGGTTATTTCTCTTTAATTTAGGGCTATAGACTCGAACATCCAGCGCCTTCAGCGGAGAGTCCTCTTCTTGCAGCACATGTCTATCATATCCGGGAGAAACGATACTCGGAATAATGATCGGTCGTTGCGAACCGTCAACTACTACCTTAACGCTGTCATTGCCAACGTCGATTCCGGCAATTCTGATCATAATTACCTCCTCACATCTAGGAAATAAGACATTTCCAATCATTTCTCATTTCGCTTCCCTTCGACAAATTCCTGCTTTACCCGTGAAAATAGTTACAAAATTTTTTTAAATGAAAAAGGGATTTGCCACAATTTGCCGAAATAGTTGTATTGGCATTAGAAAGATATGATCTTGGTCCTACATAATGACAGGCTCAACTCAAGATGATCAGGAGGAAGAAATGAAGTTTCGATTCAAAAAAAACGTGAACCGGCGCTACACACTGCTCATTGTACCGGAAGGTACCAGCCCCGTGTTCCGTTTAAAATTTCGCTTTTTCTACTTATTGGCCATTCTGGTCGCTGCAGCTGCGCTGCTCACTTCGGTATTGGTCCTATATGCGATGAACCGCACCCACACGAACCGGATTGGGACGCTTGAAGCCCAGCTGTCGGATTCGTCGAACCAGTTCAGGAACACCGTCGTCAACAAGGAGCAGGAGATTGACCGGCTGTTAAATGAGCTGATGGAACTGTCGGAAAAATCGAAAACGATCGAATCGAAAATGAGCGAACTGGAGCAATTGGAAGCCGAGCTTCAATCGCTAACGAACGGTGGGGCCGGCAAAGCGAAGGACAAAACAGCAGCCGCTACCAGCACTCCGGCGAAGGCCTACCTCGCTGACGAAGGCGGAGTTGGCGGAGAATCGATTCCGCTGACCGATCAGGACATCGCGAATTTGGTTCAGGAGACGAAGGAGAGCATTACTACCTCGCTGAAGGAGATGCCCGGTTTACAGCAGCGGCTGGAGCAGACCAAAGTGGCCGTCGAGGAATACAAGGCGCTGATGGCGATCTTGCCAACCTATTGGCCTACAGATTCCACCCGGGTCACTTCCGATTACGGTGAACGGGAAGATCCATTTACCGGGCGGTTAACGAAGCATGCCGGAATGGATATCGGGGGGAGCATCGGCGACCCCATTTATGCTGCAGCCAACGGCAAGGTCATCGAAACCGGACGCACCAGCGCTCGCGGCAACTATGTCACGATTTCCCATCCCTCGGGATTGAAAACGAACTATATGCATTTGAGCAAAATTTTGACCAAGGTTGGCGCCACCGTCAAACAAGGCGAGATCATTGCGGAGCTAGGCTCCACCGGCCGCAGCACCGGACCCCATCTGCACTTTGAGGTCGTCAAGAACGGCAGTACGGTCGATCCGGCCAATTACCTTAGAAAACCCGGAGAGGAAGAGTGATCCATGAAATTAAGGAATAATGCAAAATCCGTGAAGCTGGACCCGAACACGACAGATACTTTGATCGGGGAAGGCAGCATTTTTGAAGGAAAAATCCGCTCGGACGCCGGCGTGCGCATCGAAGGGCAAATCACCGGCGACATCGAATGCGAAGGCGATGTGACGGTTGGGGAGAAGGGCGTGGTCCATTCTAATATTTTGGCCCGCAATATCATCATCGCCGGCACCGTCAACGGCAACGTTCATGCGAAAAACAAGCTATCGATCACATCCAAAGGCAAGCTGTTCGGGAACATGGTCGCCTCTTCCCTTTCCATTGAAGAAGGCAGCGTGTTTGAAGGGACCAGTAAAATGGGCGGAGCCGACAAGGTCGACAACGAGGCATTGAAAGAAACTGCGGCTGCAGTTGCTGCTTCCGACACAACCCCTCCTGCCAAAAATATCGCCAAGCAGGAAAACGACGACGTTTATAAAACCTGGTGATACCAGGAATCGAAATCGGGTAGGAGGCTACCCATTAATTGGGCAGCCGACCTCCCACACCACCGTACGTACCGTTCGGTATACGGCGGTTCCATTAGGAATGCGCAGTAACTTGTCGATAATAATCAGAAAAGAAAAGGAATCCGAGGTTCTTCAGCCTATTGTTACCGAGGGACTTCGAGAGGATTGGGCTATTGGAGATTCTCCAATAGCCCTTTCTTGTGTTTGCGTATTCCCACGCCTTCTGTTCATGAATTCCGAGCGATATAAGCCTTTCGAGTTTCGTCCTCACTCGTTTCCATTGCTTCCAGAAGACCATTCGGATACGCCTTCTCATCCATTTATCAGTGGTTTGGAGTAGTTGTTTCATGTCAGCAAGCTTGAAATAATTTACCCATCCCATGATGTAACGCCTAAGCTTCAGCGCCCGGTCGGTGTTGCCCATTCCGTTGCTTCTCGACGTTAGCTCTTTCACTTTAGCTTTCATCTTGGATACGGATTTGGGATGGATTCTGACCCGCGTTTCCCCTTTGCTCTGGTAGAATGAGAAGCCAAGAAATTTAACTTTTGTCGCATCGTCCACGATCGTTTTCTCCCGGTTTACCTTGAGAAACAACTTCTTCTCGATGTAAGGGAGAATTTTCGTCAGGGTACGCTCCGCACTCCTCCTGCTCCGGCAGAATATGAGCATATCGTCTGCGTATCCCACGAATCGATGTCCTCTTGCTTCCAGTTCCTTGTCCAATTCATTCAGCATGATATTGCTGAGAATCGGACTTAGGTTCCCTCCCTGCGGTACGCCGATTTCCGTGTCCTCAAACTTATGCTTCACGACGACTCCCGCCCGGAGATACTTATGGATGAGCGAGATCACTCGTCCGTCTTTGATCGTTCTTGAAAGCACTTCGATGAGCTTGCTTTGGTTGACGGTGTCAAAGTATTTCTCCAAGTCCATATCCACCACGTAACGATATCCCTCTTGCACGTATTGTTGGCTTCGTTTCATCGCGTGGTGTGCGCTCCGTTTGGGTCGGAATCCGTAGCTGTTGTCTGAAAACTGCCTCTCATAAATTGGCGTAAGCACTTGGGCGATTGCCTGCTGGATGACTCGGTCAACCACTGTTGGAATGCCAAGGTTTCTCTTCTTTCCGTTCTCTTTGGGAATCTCTACCCTTCGAACGGGATTCGGGCGGTACTTGCCGCCCAAGATCAGTTGCTTGATGGTCTCGCCATTGTCTCTGAGATATTGTAGAAGTTCATCTACTCCCATCCCGTCGATTCCGTGCGATCCCTTGTTCGCTTTGACTCTCTTGAATGCTTCGTTCAAGTTGTCCCTGCTAACGATTTTCTCAAGCAACCGGTCCTTCGACTCGGTTGCGTTGGTGTCGTCGGTTTCGGTTATCCTCGCAGGACTGTGCACTCCCGCATATCCTTCGTGTTCCGCACTATTCTTTTGCAGAGAGTCTTCCGTTGGAAGTTGGCTGCCCTTGGCTCCTGTTTCGGTAACTTTCATTGACTTCACCTCCTAAGGTTCAGCCCTTCCCTCGAACCGTCGACTGTTCGCAGTACTATGGCGTCTGCTGACTTCTCATGATAAATCTTGTTTCAACCGTGATTCGAAGTGCATCTCCTCACGTCCATGAGACCTCCCACGGTAAGACGATTCACTTTCCTTCCATATACCCACATCATTTACATTGGTACGTCCGTGTAGTTAATTGGACTTCGTCTTGTTTAGCAGACTCATCCCGTATCCTATGCCTGATGATGTTCGTGTTCCTTGGGCCGGAAGTTTGCCTCCAGCTTCCTTTGGATTCCACCTCGCGGTGGACACCCTTGCTCTTGGCTAGTGGTTGGTAACTACAAACCCCCACAGTGGACTTTCACCACCTAGTTAATCGCCATGCGTGGCACACTAAGAAAAAAGGCCGGACAGTTTGTCCGGCCTTTTGTTTTGGGCGATGGGCCCGATTTGAACCTTAACCCTGGCCGACAGACCAGCCCTCCAGCGAAAGGGAAGGCTCGGCTTTCAGCTCCAGGTCGGAAAATTCACCGCTGCGCCATTTCAAATAGGCGGCTGCGCCAATCATCGCGGCGTTGTCGGTGCAATACTTCAGCGAAGGAATCAACAAGGCGATGCCTTCGCGCTCACAGCGCTCGGTCAACGCCGCGCGCAGCCCGCGATTGGCAGCGACGCCCCCGCAAAGCAACAGCTGGCGGGAGCCGGTTGCCTTGACGGCGCGGACCGCTTTTTCCACCAGCACTTCGATCACCGACTCTTGGAACCCGCGGGCAATCGCCGCTTGGTAGCCGTCCTCGCCGCGCATCTTGTGCTGGTTCACCGCGTTTAGTACAGCCGATTTGAGTCCGCTTAAGCTGAAGTCGTAAGAGTCCGGCTCCAGCCAAGCCCGAGGCAGCTCCTCTGCTTCCTCCGCCTCTGCAGCGAGCTTGTCCACGAAGGGGCCTCCGGGATAGGGGAAGCCCAACGCCCGGGCCACCTTGTCATAAGCCTCGCCAACGGCATCATCGCGCGTCCGTCCAAGCAGGCGGAAGCTTCCTTCCCGCTCCATCAGCACCAGCTCCGTATGACCGCCCGAGACAACCAGCGCCATGGACGGATACAACATCTCCGCCTCCAAGCGATTGGCGTAGATGTGACCGGCGATATGATGAACGCCAATCAGCGGCTTGTCCAATGCGAAAGCAAGGCTCTTGGCCGCCATAATGCCGACGAGCAGCGCGCCAACCAAGCCGGGCCCTTCCGTCACGGCGATCGCTGACAGCGATTCCGGCGCAATTCCCGCCTCCTGCACCGCTTCCTCCAGCATCCGCGTAATGCTCTCGACATGCTTGCGCGAAGCGACCTCCGGCACCACGCCGCCAAACGCCCGGTGCGTTTCGATCTGGCTGGCGATGAGGTTGGACAGAACCTCCGTCCCGTTCTTCACCACGGCGGCCGAGGTTTCGTCACAACTCGTTTCCACCGCCAAAATATACACATCTTGCTCTTGCTTTACCACGAACCTTCGCTTCCTTCCCCGGTTTCCGACTGCGACCTTGGCAGCTCGCACCACATTATGATTGCATCTTCATGATTATCGGAATAATACCCTTTTCGCACGCCTGCCGGGGTAAAGCCCATTTTCTCATAAAGCGTGCGGGCAACGATATTGGACACCCGCACCTCCAGCGTCATCCGGACCATCCCCAGCTCAATGGCCCAGTCCATCATCCGACGCAGCAGTTTCTCCCCGAGATGACGGCCGCGATAAGCGGTACGAACAGCAATGTTCGTGACATGGGCCTCATCGAGGATCGTCCACATCCCGGCATACCCAATCGGTTCGCCGCGATATTCCATGATTTGATACCGTGCAAAATGGTTATGTGTTAACTCGTTGCGGAACGCTTCCTCACTCCACGGGAGCGTAAACGATTCATGCTCGATCACCATGACGGCCGGTAGATCCGCCAGCGTCATGTTGCGAAATACGATATCTTGTTCCAGCTTCGCCGCCCCCTCGCCTTAAGCGTTCCGCAGCCGTTTGGCTTCGGCTTCGGCCAGCTGCGTATAGTTCGGCTCCAGCGCATGTACGTCGTCCGCCGGCAGCACGGTGCGCGCCACGCCGGCGATGCCGACCCATGCGCCCTCCAGCTCGTAGGGCACGAGCTGGACGAGCTCGCCGAAGGCGGCGATCAGCGGCGCGATCGCCGCCTCATGCTTCTCGGTCTCGCCCACGAACCAGAGGCGGGCCGGCCGTTCCTCTGCGGGCAGCTGCTCCAGCTGCCGCTTCAGCTCGTCGGCCCACCCGTCCATGAGCCGGATCGCGTCGGGTTCGAGACGCTCCGGCAGACCGCCCGGCGCTGGTGCAGCGAACAGCGCCGAATAGGCCTGGCCGCGCCGCGCGTCGATCAGCGGCGCGATCCAGTGGCTGCCGGCGACGGTGGGGGCGGATTCGCCCCCGGCATCGCCGCCGGCAGCCAGCGCCGGCCGTGCTGGGCCGGCCGGCGCGCCCCGCCGCGCGGCGAGCTCGCCCAGCGCGGCGGCGTCTTGCCCGCTGGCGCTGGCCCAACCGCCCAGCGCCAAGGCGGCCAGGCTCGAGACGCCGTAGACCGGCAGCCGTAACGACCACGCCAAGGTTTTGGCGGTCGTGACGGCAATCCGGATCCCGGTGTAGGAGCCTGGCCCCACCCCGACGGCGATCCCGTCCAGATCCTGCTTGGCGAGCCCCGCCGCCTTCAGGCAATCTCCGATCGCCGTGACCAAATATGCCGAATGGTTCCGTTCGGCATGGATCGTTCGCTCGGCCAGCACGCAGCCGCCCTCCATCACCGCCACCGCCAACGAAGAAGTGGCGGTGTCCAACGCTAACAGCCGCTGCGATGGCCGTATATTTTCATGTTCGTTCATGGCTCGGATACTCCAATCTCTTTCAGGGCCGGCCCCCATTGCTCATAGGTTGCCCCCTGCACGTTGATATGCATACGCCGCCCCGTGGCCGACACCGTCTCGATGTACATCCGCAGCACGTCCTCCGGGAGCAGTTCCTCAATCAAGCTGGCCCACTCCACCAGCGTCACGCCATTGCCGTAGAAATACTCGTCCAGCCCCAGCTCATCCGCCTCATCCAGCGACAGCCGATAGACGTCCATATGATAAAAAGGCAGCCTGCCCTCATACTCCTTAATTAAAGTAAAGGTCGGACTGTTCACGGTGTCCTTCACGCCGAGGTGCTTCGCGAACAGCTGGGAAAACGCCGTTTTGCCCGCGCCAAGATCCCCGTCCAGGGCGATCACCGTTCCCGGCTGTGCCAGCTTCGCCAACGCCTCCGCCAGCCGCTCCGTCCCCTGCAGATCCTCGGCTTCGTATACCCACCGCGCTGAGGTGCTGCCATTGTTTTGATCCATGCTCACTTTAGCTTACCACCTTTATCACGTTCCAACGAAATCGCCATTCCTTCGAGCACCTAAGCTGCCTAAGCTGACCCAAGAGCTGCCCCAAGCTCACCCCAGCTCCGCTAACGGACCGAGATGACCTTAACCACTGATTTCCCGGACATTTCCCGTGCTAACGGACTCAGGAGACGTTATTCCAACGTTTTGGAAGAATAAGCAGCCCAAATCCGGTAAATAAGGTCTTTCTTGTCCGTTAAATTCCAGAATTCCGTCCTGCAGGCAAATAGCGTCATTGGTGTCCGTTACAGTTCATGTCTCAAATCCTTGCTAGGCCTGTCCTCATTATATCGGTCCGCCGCACCCCCCGCAACCGCAGAGCACCGGAACGAAAGATTCACTAACCCTGCGTAAATAGAAAATAGATTTCAAACCATACTACGGAATAACAGCAATTTCGTAAGCGAGGATTTGAAGGAAGCGCATAGAAAGGGGTTTACACCATGCATACCGTCTGGAAAGGAGCGATCAGCTTCGGGCTGGTCCATGTGCCGGTCAAAATGTTTTCGGCCACCGAAGACAAGGACATCTCCATGAAATACATTCATAAAGTGTGCGGCAGCCCGATTTCGTATGTACGGCGTTGTCCGGCGTGCGACGTTGACGTGAATTGGGAAGACATTTCGCGCGGTTACGAATACGAGAAGGGCAAGTACGTCCTTTTTGAAAAAGAGGAACTGGAGCAGCTGTCCGCCCACGCTGAAAAAACGATCAACATCATCGATTTCGTGGATTTGAAGGAGATTGATCCGATTTATTTTCAGAAGACGTATTATCTGGCGCCGGACCAAGCCGGAGGGAACGCCTATCAGCTGCTGCTTGAAGCGATGCGTGAAACAGGAAAAATCGGAATCGCCAAAATCGCCATCCGCTCCAAAAGCAGCTTGGCCGCCATCCGCGTAATGGAGGGATGCTTGGCCATCGAAACGATCTTTTATCCGGACGAAATCCGTCCGATCTCCCAAGTGCCTAACTTACCGGAGAACATTCAAGTGAACGACAAAGAGTTGACGATGGCAAAAATGCTGATCGAGCAGCTGTCCACCCCGTTTGAGCCGGAGAAATACACCGACGACTACCGCGAGGGGTTACTGCATCTGATCGAGCAAAAAGTGGCCGGCGAGGAAATCAGTCTGGCACCGGCCAAACCGGAGACCAACGTCATCGACCTGATGGCGGCGCTGCAGGCAAGCATCGAGGCGGTGAGGCCGGTCGCGACCGATCCGGGTCCCGCCGCCGCTGCTCCGGCAAAGCGCACACGCAAGCCGGCCGCCAAAAAAGCAAAGACCGAGCCGGAAACCAAGCCTGCCGCAGGAAAGGCCAAAAAGGCCGGCACAGACAACGAAACCGTAACGCCAACCGTGGCGGTGAAGCCGAAGCCCAAACGCCGCACCACCACCAAGCCGGAGGCGAAATAGACCGAAGGCCGTCACCGTCACCACCTGTTGGTTCACCGGCCAGACGCTACATGCTTTGCTCCATATTACAAGCCTCGGGCGGGACATTCGCCCACCCTTGGATGATCGGGTGGCGCATCGTGCCGCCGGGCGTCCACTCCATGAACTGCACCTTTACAGTCAGGGCCGGCTGAATCCAGACGGCCCCTTTGATGCGTTCAGGGACGTTGGCAAACGGACGCTTGGGGATGATCAATGGCTTCACGTTTTCGGTCAGGTCGCGCCAATCCGCCACCTTCCATTTGCCACTGCCGGCATGGCCGATGTAGATAAACCGACCCTCCGGGTCGTACAAGCCCAGTAAAATGGCGTTCACCCCACCGTCGCGATATGTCACCCCGCCGATGGCGGCATACAGGTCGCGGGCCAGCTTCTTCTTAACCCAGCGGGCATCCTTGCCTCCAAATGCATAGGTGCTGTCGAGCCGCTTCGAGACAATCCCTTCCCAGCCCCGTTGCTTCATCAAGTCGAATAACAGTTCTCCGTCCGCCACATTGGGGACAATCTGCACCCGCTCGGAGGGGATCACCAGCTCCTGCAACAGCTGCTGGCGATTCGCTAACGGCTCTCCGTTCACCCACTTGCCATCATAGTGCAAGATGTCAAAGATCATATAGATCGCAGGAATCCGTTGGGCTGCAAAGCGAATTTCCTGCTCCCGCCGCAAGCTGTCCCGCCGCATAATCTCGTGAAACGACGGCTTGCCGCCCGAGAGGGCAATCATCTCGCCGTCAAGAATCATCGAATGCGCCCGGCAAAACTCATGCGTATCGAGAAACTCCGGGTACTGCAAACTACGATCGTTGCCCTTGCGGTTAATCAGCTTGACCTCGCGGCCGTCATGATAAGTTAACATCCGCACCCCGTCCCACTTGACCTGGGCCACCCATTCTTCGCCTTGCGGAATCGTATCGCTGCGAATCGGTTCAAACGGTGTGATCGGTTTCCATTCCATGCGGCGCTCTCCACCTCCCCAGCTCCAATGTGCACAATCCTTGTCTTTACCTTCTCCAACCCCGAACCTCCGCTTGTTCCCCAGTTTGCCCCTGCCTCTCTTGAACCATTCCGGGCGTTAGTTCGCTCATAGTTTCCCCGTCCCCAGGCAAGCCTAGAACCAACAACCCTAAGCAGGGCGAACATCTTTCATCCGATTTTCATCCGATTTCAGCAAGGAGGAACCGTCATGCCCCGAACAATTAAAGGAACGATCACCGTCGAAGGTGAAGAGATTTCCGTCTCCAACCCGGATAAGCTGTTATGGCCCGAAGCCGGCATCACCAAGCGGATGTATTTGGAGAAGCTGGCCGAGCTGTCGCCTTACCTGCTGAAATATTGCCGCAACCGGCTGCTGACCACGATTCGTTATCCCGGCGGGATTCACGGCAAGTTTTTTTACCAGAAAAATGCCCCCGAACCGCTGCCGCCCTTCGTCCGCACCGCCGTTCACGAGAACATCAATTATGTCGTGCTTGACCGGCTGCCGGTGCTGCTGTGGCTCGGCAACCTGGCTTGCATCGAATTCCATCCGTCTCTGCATTATGTCGGAGAGGAGTTGCCGTGCGAATGGATGATTGACCTGGACCCCACGCTGGAGGACGAGCCGCGAATTATGGAGGCGGCCGCTTTGGTCGGGGAGATTTTGGCCTCGCTCGGCTTGCAATCCGTGCCGAAGACGTCCGGCGCTACCGGCGTGCAGATCATCGTGCCAATCGAATACGGCATCACCTTCGACGAGCTGCGGATGGTTGGACATTTCGTCGCCCGTTACGTCACCGAAAAACACCCCAACCTATTTACCATCGAACGGCTAAAAAAAGACCGCGGCGACAAAATCTACTTCGACTACTTGCAGCATTACGGCGGCAAGACGCTGGCCGCCCCCTATACCCCGCGCGCCCGGGCAGCCGCCAGCGTGTCGACCCCGCTGACCTGGGATGAGGTACGGCGGAACCCCAAGCCTGCGGATTTTAACCTGCTGAATATCGGTCAACGACTGAAGGAACGGGGAGATTTGCTCGAGACCGTCCCTCCCCAGTCCCTCAAGCTGATCTTGCAGCATTTAAAATCCCCCGGCCGGTCTTAAACAAGGGAAGCCTTCGCTGCACAACGACAACGGCTGGCAACCTCCGCTACAGCAACGGCGACAACAGCCGCGCCAGCAGCTCAAGCAGCTTCTGCCCTTTCGGCCGCCGAGCGAATTCCTCAAACCGAATCGGGATCGAATCGGCCAGATCCTGCTTGAAGTCGCTCTCCAGCCGGGTGATCGTCCCCGGATCAAACAACAACGCCGTCATTTCAAAGTTATAAAAAAAGCTGCGCATATCCATGTTCGCCGTCCCCACCGAAGCGAGCAGGTCGTCGATGAGCATCACTTTGGCATGAATAAAGCCCTTCGTATATTGAAAGAACTTTACCCCGGCCCCCAGCAGCTCCTCCACGTAAGACAAGGAAGCCAGCTTCACCAAGCGGCTGTCCGGATGATAAGGCATGATGATGTTCACTTCGACTCCGCTTAATGCCGCCGTTTTCAGTGCGGAATATACGCTGGGGTCGGGAATGAAATAGGGCGAAGCGATCCAGATCCGGCGCTTCGCCACCGCAATCGAATTAAAGCACATTTCATGAATCGGGTTACGCGGCAAATTCGGGCCGCTGGTCAGGATCTGCACTTGCTCCTGCCCGGGCCCTTCATGGGGCGGAAACAGAGCAGGGTCCCCGAGATCCTGACCCGAAGCCAGCAGCCAATCCTCCAGGAAGGTGAGCTGCAAATAATAAACCGAATCTCCTTCCAGCTGCAGATGCGTATCGCGCCAGTACCCCATTTTTTCATAAAGGCCTAAATAGTCGTCACCCACATTAAGTCCGCCCACGAACCCGAACTTTCCGTCCACCACGAGGATTTTGCGATGATTGCGGTAATTGACCCGGCGGTTCCGCACGGCAACCCGCGCTGGCAGAAAGAAGTAGACCTCCACCCCTGCAGCCCTCAGCCGCTCAATAAACGCATGCTCCAGCTTAAAGCTCCCCAGCCCATCGCAGATCATCCGGACCTTGACCCCTTCCTGGGCTTTCCGGACCATCACTTCTGCAAAGGCCGAGCCGATCATGTCGCTGCGGAAAATATAAAATTCAAGATGGATATGATCTCGCGCTTGCTCCATCCGCTCCAGCATGGCCCCAAACGCCGTTTCCCCGGCGGAATACACTTCCGTTTGGTTTCCGCCTGTGATCGGGTTTGCCGCATGATGCGTCAGCAGCTGATATAGCCGTTCCTGATGAAGCATTTCCGGGTTGCTCATCTCCTCCAAGCGAACCGGGCTTGCCAACTGGTCGCGCAGCAGCATCCGTAAGCTATGGAACGGGACGGGGCCCCGGTGCAGCAGTTTTTTGCGCTTCCTATAGTCCCGGGCCATGAAATAGTAGAGGACCGGACCCAAGGGAGGGCACAAAAACAAGATAAACAACCAGGCAACCGCCTTGGCGGGATTGCGGAATTCAAGCAGCAGGATCAGTGCGACGTGTACGATAAAAAGCAGTAAAATGCCAATCAGCCAGAGCATGCCTTCCACCCTCCCCTGCCATCATCATTAACCATCCGGGCTGCGGTTTATTCATGACAGATTTCGAAAATAACGGATCCCGCCGCACTTATATTAGACAGGACCTGTTTTTTTGACATGATTTAAGAATCATAGGAATAGATAAGTTATAGAACCAACGAAGCGTAGGGAGGGGATGCCATGAGGAGCGTAAGCGTACCGAATCCCAACCGGATGACGCTGCTTGTCCTTCGGGATGCCAGCCGGCCCGTCAAACAGATGCAAGTCTCCAAGCCGCTTGTCGTTGCCGTGCCTTTGCTGGCGCTGCTGTCCATTTCCGGGCTGATCGTCAGCCTGCAGGTTCATTCGGAACAGACCGTTTCCCGCCTGGAACATCAGCTGGAGCAGCAAACCCTAGCCTTTGAAGCGGTGGTGACCAACAAAGACGAAGCGATTCAGCGCTTGCAGAACGAAGTGATCTCTTTATCGAGCCAGTCCAAGGAAATGATGGACCGGATGGAGCGGGTAGCCGAGCTCGAAGCAGAGCTTCAGAAATTTATCGATAAATACGGAGAGGGGGATGCGAAGAATCTCGGCAAGCTGTCTTCGTTGTCCTGGGATGAGACGCTGGACGCTCTTGGGGACAGCGGGGTTGGCGGCGAGTTCATTGCCGTACATGACAACGAGATCGAGAGACTTGCAGCGAATACGCGAGACGAATTTGCCGCGATGAACGAAATGCTGGACGAGATGGAGAAGCACGTGCCGCTCACCTTGAAAAAAGCGAAGCAGACCCAATACTCCCTCTCCGGCACACCCTCGGAATGGCCCACGTTGTCTACGCGGCTAACCTCTAATTTTGGTTACCGCACCGATCCGTTTACCGGCCGAGCAGCTTTCCATGCGGGCATCGACATTGCCGGTAAAGTCGGGGACCCCGTGTATGCCGCGGCTGCAGGCAAGGTCGTTACCGCCACCAGGGACGGATCCCACGGCAAATACATCGTGATTGAGCACCCGGGCGGTCTGCAAACCTGGTACATGCATCTGAGCGACATCGATGTTTCCGTCGGGGATGAAGTGAAGAAAGGGGACAGCATCGGCAATCTGGGCAGCACCGGACGCAGTACCGGACCCCATTTGCATTTTGAGATCGTCAAGGGCGGCAAAGCCGTTGATCCGATGCCTTATTTGAAGTAATCCGCATGTGGAAAGGAAGTTGATGAAGCGCTATGTTCAAAGACAAGAAAGCCCCCCGTCTGACCGATACCCTGATCGGCCAAGGCAGCCTGGTAGAAGGCAAGCTGGAGTGCAAGTCCAATCTGCGTGTGGAGGGTCAAATCCATGGGGAGATCGACTGCCAGGGACAGATCATCATCGGCGAAACCGGCGAGGCCATGTCCAACATTAAAGGCGCCGATGTGATCGTCGCCGGCAAAGTCATCGGAGATGTCACCACTACAGGGAAACTCACAATCACCGCAAGCGGTCAAGTCGACGGCAACGTGGATGTGGCCAAGCTGATCATCGTTGAAGGTGGACTGCTGAACGGATCGAGCAAAATGGAACGGGTGGCCCCCGCCCCCACCCCATCGGCTTCTAGCGGCAAAGGCAAGGTCAAGAAAGCCGCGCGCCCCGAAGCAGGGTAGACCAATCAAAGATGACAAGAAGCTCCCGCCCATTGAGTCAGGCAGGAGCTTCTTATTTTTTGCAAGGGAACAAGCTTATGCAGCAACGTCACGCTTCTTGAATACGAGCCAGGCCACCGCCAGGAACAGCAGGACGTAGACCGCCAGCACCGTGATGGAGAAGCCCAGCGTCATCCCGGCCGGTCCGACCTGCCCCCCGCGATATTGGCCTAGATCCATATTGGTAAACAGCAGATATTTGGCCCAAGCATAACGCGACGGGTGGAACAACAACGTAAAGATGTTGCCCGCAAACAAGATGAAGAGCGACAGTCCGATGGCAATGCCGCTAGAGCGAAAGACCGTCGACAGCATAAACGAAAATGCTGCAATTACCAGCAAATCGATATAGCTGTACAGCAGACTTTCCAGAATCCGGCTCAGCGGGCTTGCCCCTAGGTATTGCGATGGCTCATTCGGGAAAATCAGGAACGAAACGGCCAGGGCGATGGCGAAAAATACCGCGCTCATCGCCAGCGTAAATAGCAGCACGGCCAGCAGCTTGGACAGCAGCACCTTCGTCCGCGTCCAAGGACGGATCAGCAGCAGCTTGATCGTTCCCCAGGTGAACTCACCGGCTACGATGTCAGCGGCAATAACGGCGGCATAGATGCTGACGAGATAATACAGGAAACTGAGTTGGTCCAAAGCGTCCCAGGCGCTCAGCCGTTGGCTGCCGCCGTCCAACGAGAACAGCACCCCAAACAGGATCGTCAGCAGGACAAGCAGCCCAAACATAATCCAGGTGCGAACCCGCCGGTAAATCTTCATGTTTTCGTTTTGGACCAGCGCGAGAAAATTATTCAATGTCCTTCCCTCCCGTCAGCTCCAGGAATTGATCCTCCAGCGAACGCGTCACCGCCTGGATGGCGTACACGTCAATGCCCGCCAAGACCAGCTTCGCGTTGATCTCCGCCGCAGCCTTCCGGTCGGCGGACACGATCAGCCGGCCGCCTTCGAGGCGAGCGCCTGCGATCAGCCCTACCGCGCGCTGCGGATCGCTTACGTCGAAGGCCGTCTCCTGCGCCCGGCCTTCGACGGCTTCCGGGTGCAGGGACTTGACGTCCACCAGCCGTCCCTGCTGGATAACCGCGACCGTGTCGCACATCAGCTCCATTTCCGACAGCAAATGGCTGGAGACAAACACGGTCGTCCCTTCCTCCCGCGCCAGCGCCCGCAGATAATCGCGGAGCTCGCGGATGCCCTGCGGGTCGAGCCCGTTGGTGGGCTCGTCCAGCACCAGCAGCTTCGGCCGATGCAGGATGGCCTGCGCAACCCCAAGCCGCTGGCGCATGCCCAGCGAATACGTCTTGACTTTGTCATGGATGCGGTTCTGCATGCCAACCCGCTCGACCGCCTCCCAGATCCGCTGTTTCGTGACCCCCGGAGACATGCGGGCGTAATGTAGCAAATTCTGGTACCCGGTCAGGAACTTGTACATCTCCGGATTCTCCACGATGGCGCCGACATGCGATATCGCCTCTTCGAAACGATCCTTAATGCTGGCCCCTTCGATCAGGATATCACCTTCCGATATCGACATCAGTCCGACCATCATCCGGATCGTGGTCGTTTTCCCGGCTCCGTTGGGACCCAGGAAGCCGTATACTTGTCCTCTCGGGATATCCAGCGTTAATCGGTCGATCAGCGTCTTGCTGCCGATGCGCTTGGTGACGTCCCGCATGCGTACGACGGGTTCCTGCGTCATCTCCATAGGATACTCCCCACTCTCTTTTCGAACTGTATCCCGTTAAATCAGGATAATTTCCCCTATTCTACCATAAGGCTTCCGTCAGCTAAAGCTCCGGGCAGTGATGAGGGACTGACAGAGGGCTGACATAGGTCAATCTACCCGGGTGATTCACCCGGACGATTTACCCAGGCGATCTACCGGAGATTGACCCGGGCCATAATGCCATCAGCCGCCCCCTTCAGACCTCCTGTTGGCGCTTTGGGCTGGGATTTGCAGTCTTATGCCCCGTCGGCCTGCGGCTCCTCGCCGTACCAGAGCTGGCGGAAGCTGGCGCTGGTGGCGAGCAGCTGCTCCGCCGTGCCTTCGGCTTCAATCGTGCCGTCCTTCAGCACGATGATATGGTCCGCGTGCGAGAGCGCGGCCTTGCGGTGCGACACCACGAGGCAGGTTGCCTCGCCTCGGGATTGGAACAACCGCTCCCACAGCTTACGTTCGGTTTCAACGTCGAGCGCGCTCGACAGGTCGTCGAACACGTACAGCTGTGCCTCGCGCACGAGCATCCGGGCGGCCGCGGTCCGTTGGACCTGGCCGCCGGAGAGCTTGACGCCGCGCGGTCCGACCATCGTGTCGAGGCCATGCGCGAGCTGCGCCACGTCGTCCTCCAGCACGGCGACGTGCAGCGCCTGCGTCAGGCTGCCCTCGTCCTCGGGCAGCCCGAGCAGGATGTTGTTCCGCAGCTTGTCGCTGTACAGGCGCGGGATTTGCGCCGTATACGCGCTTTGCGGCGGAACAAAAAAGTCAGCCGGCGTACGGACGATGCGGCCGTTCCAGCGGATCTCCCCGGCTTCCGCCGGCAGCAGGCCAAGCAACGCCCGCAGCAGCGTGGTTTTGCCGGAGCCGATCATGCCGGTGACGACCGTAAACGATCCGCGCGGCAGGCGCAGACTAACGTTCTCGATGCCCCGGCCAGTCTCCGGATAGCGATAGGTTAGTCCGCTTACCTCCAGCAGCTGCAGCGGCTCTGCCGGCAGATCGGCTGCAAGTACATTCCGGTCGTCCTGCTCTAACGGAGATTCAGCCGGATACGTCCCCAATCCCGAGACGCTTAACGCAGTTGCTGCGCCCTTCATCCCGTGATCGGTGTCCGACTCCCGCCGCTTGCCGATTCCGATGTACGCCGGAACCGTCAGCAGCTTGGCCGGAGCGCCTTGAAGCATGTGCTTCAGGCGGGAGAAGCTGATCGCCATTTGCTTATAAAACGTCATAAAGTTCCCGACGTTCGAAATCAATTGGGTGACAAAGGTTAAGTAATAGATGAACAGCGACAAGTCACCGACGGAAAACGATCCGCTGCGCATCTTGTAACCGGCCAGCACCAGAATCATTCCGGTTCCGAGGTTGACGGAGTTCGTAAACACAGAGGACAGCGATTCGGTGATCAGCTTATCTTTGACCATCATCTTCCGGCGCTCGTCGCTCAGACGTTCGAACCGCCGGACGATCCGCTCTTCCGCTCCCGCGACTTGAATCGCCTGTACGTTCGCGAACATCTCGCTGATTGAGCTGGTTACATTCGCTGTGGCAGCGCGGCTGGCAGCCCGGTACTTCTGAATGCGCGCCGTGGCGATTTGCGCGGCTGTCACGACCAGAATGAGCGGTACAAAGACGAAGAACGTCAACTGCGCATCGATTGAAATCAGAATATAACTGGAGATCACAACAAAGCCCATCAGGCCAAACATATCCACCGACCAGCTCATCGCTTCCTCCGCTTGATCCACGTCATCGCGGAAATTGCTGATCGCCTCCCCCGGTGCGCAAGGGATCGCTTTGGCGCCGGGCTCCCGAAGCACATGGGCCAGCATATTTCGCCGCAGCAGCATGCTGATCCGGAATCGGTAGCTGCCATCTGTCCAGCAGCCTACAGCGATCATCGCGATGCGCGCCAGCGCCACGCCGATAAGCAACGCCGTTAGTCCCTCAACTCCGAATGGGAGGTTGGCGCTGCCTTCCAAATCATCGAAGAACGCCTTCGTAATCAGGCCCGGAAGCAGCGGGATCATATGAATGATCGTCCAGGAGAGCAGGTTCGCGATATAAAAAGCCGGACGATTCAGCAGCAATCTCCAGAAAAAATGCCGCGTGCTCATGCCAACACCTCCTCCAGGCCAACGGACAGCATCCGGCTAAACCGAGAACCGGGGTCAGCCGCCAGCTCTTTGCGTGGTCCATATTCCACGATTCGGCCATTCTCCAAAATAAGGATCTGATCGGCTCGCTGCACGGTTGATAAACGGTGCGCGATGATCATGCACGTCCGCGACTCCAGCAGCCGGGTGATCGCCGTCTCGATCCGGTTTTCGGTCAGCGGGTCGAGACGGGAGCTGGCTTCGTCCAGGATAACCAGCCCCGGGTTCGTCAGGAATACCCGAGCAAACGCCAGCAGCTGCGCTTCCCCAGCCGACAGACTTCCCCCTCCGGAGGAGAGCACTGTATCCAGTCCATCAGGCAAAGCAGCATACCACTCCTGCAATCCCAACTCATTTAACACCGCGATGATGTCCTCATCCCGTATGCTTTCATCAAACAGAGCCAGATTATCGCGAACGGTGCCTTCCATAATCTCGATGTTTTGCGTCACCATCGCCACCCCGCTCCGCAGCTCGTGCAGCTTGCACTCGCGGATGTCGATGCCCGACAGCTCGATCTTGCCCTGTTGGGGATCGTAGAAGCGCAGCAGCAGCCGCGCCAATGTAGATTTTCCGCTGCCAGTGCGGCCTAGCAAGCCGAGCGTTTCTCCCGGCTTCAGCATCAAATCCACCTCATGCAGTGTCGGCTCTCCGTCTTCCTCGTACGAGAACGTCAGGCGGTCGATTTTCACGGATAACGGCCCCTTCGGCAGCGGTGCGCCTGGACCGTCGGTAATCCGCGATTTCGTATTCAGCAGATCCCGGACGCGGATTAGACTGGCGTCGGCTTTTTGCAGATCATCCAGCTGGGTACGGATCTTCTCAATCGGCTGAGCCAGCAGCTCCGTGTAATAAAACACAAGGTAGATCGAACCGATCGTCAGCTCGCCCCGTCTCCACAACCAGGCGCAAACCAGAAAGGCGGCGGCATTGCCCAGAGCGAACACGAGAATCGTTGTCCCCCACATCATACCGAAGCCCACCGAGGCGCGAACGCGTACCGGCAGCATCCGCCGGGCCATGGCATAGAAGCGTTCCAGCACGTAACCGGCCGCCCCGTTCGCCCGGGTATCCTCGGTGCCTTCCAGCTGTTCGCCGATAAACCCGTAAAGCTCGGCATTTTGGGCACGCCACTTGGTCCACACCGGAACCGTAAACTCACGAATTTTCCGAATCATAAAGATGGCACCAACGACAAATAAGCTCATCGCTGCACCAATCCAGATGCTTTCACGGAACAGCAGCAACAGGATGCCCGTCATCAGCAGCAAATTGCCCAGCATATGGATCAGGAAGCTGGAGAAGAAGTTGGCCAGCGCGTTGACGTCGCCGTCCACCCGTTCAATTAAAGAACCGGAAGTGTTCGACTTGTGGAACGACATATCCAGCGACAGGCAATGTCTGACGAGGTCCGCACGCAGCTTGTTTGTTGTCGTCCAGCCCAGGTTCTCGCTGAAGTAGGACGCGCACACCGATACGAGCTGTTGGATCAGAGAGAAGCCGATGAAGAGTCCCGCCGCGATATATAAAGGCTTTAAACTTCCATCCCCCTGCGCGGTATCGATAAAATAACGAATGACTTGCGGATTAATCAGCTGCAAAGCGATCGAGATCAACAGCAACGCAGCCATACTGAACAGCAGCTTGCGTTGCGTGAACACGTATTTCTCCAGCATTTCGAGATAATGCCCTAGAGGTCTCGTCCTTCGTTTGCCGCCTTGCGATGCAACAGTTTGTTCAGCCAAAGGCCGCTCCCCCTTTCCCATTCACTCCCTAATATTCTCCAAATCATATTACACGAAAAACGTATGTTCGCACAATCGCTTTATTTTTACCTAACAAAACCGCCCCGCAGTCTTGTTCAGACAACCGGGGCGGTCAACTTCCTCATTGCTATCGCTAAAATCTATTAGTTGTTACCGGCACGGGCCAGCTCGCGCGCATTCGCTTCAAATGCAGCGAGCAGCGCGGCTTCACCCTTCAGCCCTTCATTTTCAACTTTACGGATTTGCTCCAACATCCGTTTGTAGTCCTTCGGAATGACGCGGACGAATTTCGGCAGGTACTCGTTCCAACGATCCAGCACGCGGCGTCCAACCGTACTATCCGTGTACAGGATGTGACGGCTGATTAACGTCCGCAGCTGATCGATTTCCGCCGGATCCTCCACCGACTCGAGCAGCACCATTTCCAGGTTGCAGCGGCCCGCAAAATCTCCGCTCTCATCAAGCACGTATGCGATCCCGCCGGACATCCCGGCTGCAAAGTTCCGGCCGGTTTCACCCAAGATGACAACCCGTCCGCCGGTCATATATTCGCAGCCATGGTCACCGACGCCTTCAACGACGACGTTGGCCCCGGAGTTCCGCACCGCAAACCGTTCCCCGGCAATCCCGCGGATGTAAGCCTCCCCGCTCGTTGCACCATAGAACGACGTATTGCCAATGATGATGTTCTCCTCTGGGACAAACGTTGCACGCGGCGACGGCTTCACAATCACCTTACCGCCGGACAGCCCTTTGCCGGTGTAGTCGTTGGCATCGCCTTCGACGGTGAGGGTCATGCCTTTCGGGATAAACGCCCCAAAGCTTTGGCCCGCAGAACCTTCAAAATGGAACGTGATCGTATCCTCAGGCAGCCCTTGCTGTCCATAACGGCGGGTAACTTCGTAGCCTACAATCGTCCCGGTCGCCCGGTTCACGTTGCAGATCGGCAGCCGGGCGCTGACGGCTTCGCCGCGCTCCAGCGCAGGCAGAGCCAGCGGCAGCAGCTTCGTCATATCCAACGTCTCTTCCAGCCCATGGTTTTGCTGTTTCGTGCAATAGCGGCTGCTTCCTTCCGGAAGCTCCGGCATATGCAGCAACGAGCTGAGATCGACGCCTTTCTTCTTCCAATGATCCACCGCCTTCACCGCATCCAGGCAGTCGGTGCGTCCGATCATTTCTTCCAGTGTGCGGAAGCCCAGCTCGGACATCCATTCGCGCAGATCCTCTGCCACGAAGGTCATAAAGTTGACAACGTGCTGCGGATCTCCGGTGAAGTTTTTGCGCAGCTCCGGATTTTGCGTGGCAACCCCTACTGGGCATGTATCCAGCTGGCATACCCGCATCATGATACAGCCAACCGCCACCAGAGGTGCAGTCGAGAAGCCAAACTCCTCAGCCCCAAGCAGTGCGGCGACAGCGAGGTCGCGGCCGTTCAGCATCTTGCCGTCGGTTTCCAGTACGACGCGGTCGCGCAGGTTATTTAGGATTAGGGTCTGATGCGTTTCAGCCAGCCCCAGCTCCCACGGCAAGCCCGCATGGCGGATCGAGCTTTGCGGCGAAGCACCAGTGCCCCCGTCATAACCGCTGATCAGAATGACGTCCGCGCGGCCTTTAGCAACGCCGGCAGCAATCGTTCCGACGCCGGCCTCTGCAACCAGCTTCACGTTGATACGCGCCTTCGGATTGGCGTTCTTCAGATCGTAAATCAACTCCGCCAAATCCTCGATCGAATAGATATCATGGTGCGGCGGCGGCGAAATCAAGCCAACCCCCGGCGTGGAGCCGCGTACTTCCGCTACCCAAGGATACACCTTACGGCCCGGCAGCTGACCGCCTTCACCCGGTTTCGCCCCTTGCGCCATCTTAATCTGGATTTCGTCGGCGTTCACCAAGTAGTGCGATGTAACACCAAACCGTCCCGACGCCACCTGCTTGATCGCGCTGCGGCGCAGATCGCCGTTAGCGTCCGGCACATAACGCGCCGGATCCTCGCCGCCTTCGCCGGTGTTGCTCTTGCCTCCGATGCGGTTCATCGCGATCGCAATCGTCTCATGCGCTTCTTTACTGATCGAGCCAAACGACATCGCCCCGGTCTTGAAGCGGCGCATGATCGAAGCAGCCGATTCCACTTCCTCCAGCGGCACCTTCGGCCCGACCGGCTTCAGCTCCAGCAAAGAGCGCAGCGTCAAATGTTTATTGTTCTCGCCTTGCACCAGCTCGGCGAATTTCTTATACAGTTTATAATCGCCCGTACGGACCGCCTGCTGCAGCAAATGCACCGTTTGCGGGTTGAACAGATGCTCTTCCCCGCCGCTGCGCCACTGGTATTCCCCGATGGAATCCAGCACCTTGTCATTGCCATCCTTATCGGTAAAGGCACGGAAATGATGGGCGAGCGTTTCGGCGGCCACTTCTTTCAAGCCAATGCCCCCGATCCGCGACGGCGTCCACGTAAAGTAACGGTCTACGAAGGAAGGCTCCAGGCCAACCGCTTCGAAAATTTGCGCCCCGCGGTACGATTGAATCGTCGAGATGCCCATTTTGGACAACGTTTTAACGACCCCTTTGGTCGCAGCTTTAATGAAGTTGTACACCGCTTTTTCATGCGAAATACCCTGCAGCATCCCTTGAGCAATCATATCCTTTAACGATTCGAACGCAAGATATGGATTCACTGCGCTGACGCCGTAACCAAGCAGCAACGCAAAATGGTGTACTTCACGCGGCTCGCCCGACTCCAGCAGCAGGCTGACCTTGGTCCGCGTCTCTTCACGGATCAGATGGTGATGCAAGCAGGATACTGCCAGCAACGCCGGGATAGCCGCGTTCTCCGCATCCATATCGCGGTCGGACAAGATCAGGATATTATGGCCCTTGGCGATGACCCGATCTGCTGCTTCGCATAACGTATCCAACGCCTTGCGCAGCCCCTCCGCTCCTTCGGCAGCCGGGAACAGGATTGGAATCGTGATCGCTTTAAACCCTGGCCGGTGCAGATGGCGGATTTTCGCAAAGTCCTCATTGGACAGAATCGGCGAATCCAACCGGATTTGACGGCAGCTCTCCGGCTCCGGCTGAAGCAGGTTGCGCTCCGGCCCAATCGTCGTTGCGGTCGAGGTAACGAGCTCCTCGCGGATCGCATCGATCGGCGGGTTGGTAACCTGCGCAAACATCTGCTTGAAGTAGTTGTACAATCGCTGCGGATGTTCGGACAAGACGGCGAGCGGCGCGTCGTAACCCATCGAAGCGATATTTTCCTGACCGGTTAAGGCCATCGGCTCAAGCACCTTCCGCAGGTCTTCATACGTATAGCCAAACGCCATTTGACGGCGCGCAATGTCTTCATGACTCTCCGGCGGTAGCTCTTTCGCTTCCGGCAGATCTTCCAGCTCAACGAGATGCTCGTTCAGCCATTCACGGTACGGATGCTCCTTCGCGATGGCGGATTTCACTTCCTCGTCGGAAATGATCCGGCCTACCTGCGTGTCGACCAGCAGCATCCGGCCCGGACGCAGCCGGTCCTTATAGAGCACATTCTCCGCCGGGATATCAAGCACGCCAACCTCCGAGGAGAGGACGATCAAGTCGTCCTTCGTTACGTAATAACGCGATGGACGCAAGCCGTTCCGGTCCAAAATCGCCCCAATCTGGATCCCGTCGGTAAAGCCCATCGCCGCAGGCCCGTCCCATGGCTCCATCATCGTGCTGTGGTATTCGTAGAACGCCTTTTTGTCCGGGTCCATGTCGTCCCGGCCAACCCAAGGCTCAGGCACCATCATCATCGCTACGTGAGGCAGGGAGCGTCCGCTCAAGTACAGGAATTCAAACGTATTGTCGAACATCGCCGTATCCGAGCCGTCCGGATTGATGATCGGTTTTACCTTTTCCAAATCGTCGCCAAACTTCTCGCTCTTGAACATCGACTGACGGGCATGCATCCAGTTCACGTTGCCGCGCAGCGTATTAATCTCGCCGTTGTGAATCATAAAGCGGTACGGATGCGCCCGCTCCCAGCTTGGGAACGTATTCGTACTGAAGCGCGAGTGCACCATCGCGATAGCCGATTCCAGTCTCTCGTCCCGCAAGTCGAGGTAGAATTGCCCGACCTGCTCCGTGGTCAGCATCCCTTTGTAGACTACTTTCCGGCACGATAAGCTGGGTACGTAAAAAGCATCCCCTTGCTCGGCGCCGCTATAGCGGATCGCGCGTTCAGCCCGGCGCCGGATCACGTACAGCTTGCGCTCAAAGTCCAGATCCTCCTTCAGATCTGCGGAACGCTCGATAAAAATCTGGCGGACGAACGGTTTAGCCGCTTTGGCCGATTGGCCCAGCATATCGTCGCGAGTTGGCACCGTACGGAAGCCAAGGACGCGTTGTCCTTCCTCCTCGGCGATACGCACGAGCTCTTCCTCCTGCTTAGCCCGAACCGCTTCGTCATGAGGCAGGAACAGCATCCCAACGCCATATTGTCCTGCCTCCGGCAGTGTAAATCCAAGCTTTGCTGCTTCAGCGGCAAAAAAACGGTGCGGGATTTGCAGTAAAATACCTGCGCCATCCCCCGAATTCGGTTCGCTGCCTTGGCCGCCCCGGTGTTCCATATTCGCCAGCATGGTCAGCGCTTGGCTGACGATATCATGGGAGGCTTTCCCTTTGATATGAGCCACGAAGCCCATGCCGCAAGCGTCTTTTTCGAAAGCGGGATCATAGAGTCCCTGCTTGGGAGGTATAACGGTATGTTTCATCATCTGACGCAACCTTTCTATTTAGAGGTAGTTCAAACATCATTAGCGAATAGAATGGATCAGTCCCTATGTCCTGCGACTACGCCGGATAAGCCCGGTTCAATCTTTCTTTTTATTCTAACGGAAAATGTCACATCTGTTTTTGCATTATATTCTCTTTATTTTGCACTATTGATTAGAACTTTTAGGCCGTGACAGGGCGGTTTTGCCACGAAAGCGTCACCATATGAAGACGTGTGGTTGTCTCTGCGTGTCTATTTGCACCATTATCCCTTTTTTTAAGGGGTAGGAGCGAACCTGTTGCCCGTTGCTCATAAGGTCCGTAACCCGACGGGAACTTTGTTACTATAGAGTTTATGTCCCGGTAAAGAATGTGTCCCGGCCAAACTCGACTGATGATTCGGGATCACCCTGCAAAAGGCTCGGCTCAGGGATATCTACCCACCTACAAAAAAGATCCGCCCTCCGGAATTCCAGAGAGCGGATCTTCTGTAATCATGATTTGATTAGTGCGACTGTACGCTCAGGTTGGCTTCAGGACTGCGTTCTGTACTGCGTTCGTGGCGCAGGAAGTACACCAGCGTAAACGCCAGAAATACAACGCCAAACGCAACCAACCATCCGATGTTTTCCCAAGCCATCGGCATATCGCCGGTGGAGATGACCGCCTTGAAGCCTTTGACGCTGTACGTCATCGGCAGGATCGGGTTGAAGGCTTTCATCCAGTTCGGAATCAGTTCGAGCGGGAACGTTCCTGCGCTGGTCGTCAGTTGGAAAATCAGCATCAGGATCGCCAAGAACCGTCCCGGGTTCTCCATCCAGGTTACAAGTGCTTGAATGATCAACATGTAGCACAAGCTGGTGACAAAGGCGAAGAGATAGAAGAGCGGAACGCTCTTGACCTCAAGCCCCAATCCGTAAAGAACCAGTGCAGACGCCAGCAAGGACTGTATCAGACTCATGCCGGCAAAAGTCAGCGTACGGCTTACGAAGCGGCTCCAGCCGCTGGCTTCCGCCACCGAAGTGCCTCTGACCGGCACAACCAGCGTCGAGATCAGCGCCCCAACGAACAGGCCCAGCGACAAGAAGTATGGTGCAAAGCCGGTGCCGTAGTTAGGTACTTCATTAACCTTCTGCTCGTTGATCTCAATCGGCTGAGCATACATGTTCACAAGCGCATCGGTTTTCTTCACGCCGGAGGTTTGTTCTGCGGCATCGGTCAGCTTCGAAGCCAGCTCGCCCGAGCCTTCTGTCAGTTGATCCATGCCGTCCTTCAGTTCACCCGCACCTGCATCCAGCTGCTTCGAGCCGTCCGCCAGCGTGCCTACGCCGCCAGACAATTGCTCAACACCGCCGAGCAGTTGTTTGGCACCTGCGCTCAGCTGTCCGGCACCGCTTGCCAGCTTCTTGCCGCCAGCCGCCGCTTCCGACAGCTTGCCGCTAAATTGCTCCAGGCCGCTCGCCAGCTTCTCTTGTCCGGCGTTCAGCTCGGTCATGCCTTGCAACAGCTGCTCTTGGCCCGCCGTTAATTGCTGCCCGCCTTGAACCAACTGCTGCTGGGCGCTGTGTAGGTCTTGGCTGCCTTTCAGCAGCTGCTGATTCCCTTGGTGCAGCTGCTCGCTGCCTTGGGCGACCTGCTTGCTGGCCGCGATCAACTGCTGAACCGCCGCGTTCTTCGCCAGTTCCGGATTCGCTTGGGCCAGCTGTTCCAAGCCTTGCGCCACGCTGTTCGCCCCTGCGGCTACCTTCTCGCTTCCTTGCACCGACGCTTCCAGGCCGGATTGCAGTTGGGCGCTGCCTTGTTCAGATGCGGTCAAGCCAGCTTCCAGCTTCTTCGCGCCTTCCAGCGACGATTGAAGGCCTGCCTGCAGCTTGGTACCGCCTTGATGCGCTTGCTTTGCGCCAGCTTCCAGCTGTTGGCTGGCCGCTTCCAGCTGCTTCAAGCCGCTGGCGAGGCTGCCAGCACCGTCCTTCACTTCATTGATGCCTTGATATAACGACTGCGTACCTTTCTCCAGAGGCGCTACGCCGTCTTCGAGTTTCATCGTGCCGGCGACGAGCTTCGCCAGATTTTCTTTCAGCTTCTTGGTTCCGTCGTCAAGCTTGGCCGCCCCTTCGTTGAGGGTGCTGGCCCCGTCGCCCGCCTCACTGAGGCCGCCGGAGATTTTCTCCACTTGGTCAAACAAGGTTTCCGTATAGGCTTCCGTCACTTTGGCGGACACTTTCGATTTGATCTCTTTCACAGCCGTACCGCCGATTTGCGCGGCCAGGAAGTTGTAACCTTCGTTTGGCTCAAAGATCAACTGAGCCGGCGACGGATTTTCATCCATCAATGTGGTCGCTTGTGAAGAGAAATTGTCCGGAATGATGATCGTCATGTAATACTCATTATTCTTCATCCCGGTTTCCGCTTGCTCGCGGGTGACGAACTTCCATTGGAAGTCGTCGCTCTTCTTCAGTTCGGCAACGAGGTCCTCGCCGACCTTCAGTTCCTTCCCCTCGTATTGCGCGCCCTGATCCTCGTTCACCACCGCTACCGGCAGCTCGTTCATCTTCCCGTACGGATCCCAGAAGGCCGTCAGGAACATGCCGCTGTACAGTACGGGAATGAACAGCACAACAAGAATCGGGATGAACACTTTAGGATTTTTAAAGGTGGCTCCCATATCCTTGAAAAATACACTTAATGATTTCATTTTTGCTTTCTCTCCCCTTGGTGGCTTCTTTCTCTAAATTGTTGAATGTAGTTCCTTTAAACTTCCCTTGGCAGAAGCAGGCCTCCAGCCAGAAAATCGCGGATAAACTCCTTGATTTGTTCTTTGCTCAAAGGCGGATTATTCTTGTTCCAGTCCGAGGTTAATGCGATATAGAGCTTAAACACAACGAAAGCGAGCAGCTTGGGATCATACGAGCGGATCTCTTGCCGCTCGGCCGCCCGGGACAGATGGCGCTCCAGATATTCCAGAATCGCGTGTTCGATCTGCTCCAATCCCTCCTTCGCTTTCGGAGTGCCGAAGTCGCGAACCTCTTGGGACAACTTGATGAGGAGCTCATGCTCACGGCGGAATTCCAGCAGCGCATCCATCGCCCGATGCAAGTTCTCAAAGAAGGGCTTCTCCTCGTCAATCTCCGGCTCGATGACCCGCTTCATCTCCATAATGACGGAACGCAGAATTTCATCGAACAACTCCTCTTTGTTCGTGAAGAAGGTGTAGATGGTTCCCTTTGCCACATTTGCTATTTTCGCCACTTGGTCCATCGTCGTCGCTTTGTAGCCAAATAAAGCAAAGGACTTTTCTGCTGCTTCGATGACGAGTTTACGGCGATCTACCACAGCCATCCATGTCACCTCCCTGCGCTTGGAATAATGGAAAAACATTTCCCGGCCAAAAAATGACTAAAATTCATTTTCGGTCATTTGGTCAATTCATACTTTACTCCTTTCGCTTCAGAAATGCAAGATGTTTTTTTCAGAATTTTTCATTCACTTTCACCAGCTTGTTCCAAGGCCCTTTTCCCTTGATTCTCCCCGACCTAGGTCCAGTGGGTCGACCCGTCCCCAGCCCCTTTAAACCGGAATATAAACAACATAAACTTAGTATTAGGAAGCAATGAATCGGAACGATCTAATAGAAGCAGGTGATATCCTCATGCGAAAAAGAAGAGTGTTGATCCTATCGGAAGGCTTTGGAAGTGGACATACGCAGGCCGGACATGCGCTGGCGGCCGGACTGAAGCGGAAAAACCCGCAAATCCAGACGAAGGTGCTGGAGCTGGGCTCGTTTCTGAATCCGACGGTGGCGCCCCTAATCCTATCCGCGTATCGGATGACGGTAAATACGAGCCCTGCGTTGGTAGGCCTTTTTTATAAGCACAAGTACGAGAAGCCGGTAGGCAAGTTTGCCCGTTTGGCCTTGCACAAAATGTTCTATACCCACGCGGCCGAAGTCATCGCGCAGCTTCAGCCCGATCTGATCGTCTGCACGCATCCGATTCCCAGCGCCATCATGTCCTACCTGAAGCTCACTTCAGATCTGAACGTGCCGCTGTGCACGCTCATCACGGATTACGATGCCCACGGCTCCTGGATGAGTCCCGGTGTGGATCGGTACCTCGTCTCCGCCCCTGAGGTCAAAGCTCTGCTCGTGCAGCGCGGGGTAGCCCCCTCCAAGGTGCAGGTGACAGGCATTCCCGTGCACCCGGATTTCTGGAGCAAGCAAGAGAAGTCGTCCGCCCGGGAGGAATTGGGGTTAAAGAATATGCCCACTGCCCTTGTCATGGGCGGCGGCTGGGGATTGCTGCTTCGTGAGGAGCTGCTGGACAAACTGGCGGCTTGGCGAGAGGAGATCCAAGTCGTCTGCTGCACCGGCAGCAACGAGAAGCTTGCTGCTCGACTACGTGCGCATCCGGCCCTTCAGCATCCAAACATGAAGGTGATCGGGTTCACGCGGCAAATCGGCAAATGGATGGATGCCTCCGACCTTCTGATTACCAAACCCGGCGGAATGACCTGCACCGAGGGAATGGCCAAAAGCATCCCGATGTTGTTCTTTGAGTCGATCCCAGGTCAGGAGGAGAAGAATCGCGAATATTTCGTTCAGCACGGCTATGGGGCTGAGCTGACTTCACCGGACGTGCTGGACGTATGGTTTGAACAAATCCGCAATCGGCACGCTTCGGATCTTCAACCCGGACCGGAGCCTGCCTTGCTGCAACCCAGCTATCAGCCTGACCGCTGTGCAGAAGCTGTCCTTCATCTGCTGTATCAGGCAGCCGCTCCGGTCCGCGTACGCCTGCAGACGGCCAGCCCTGCCGAGCAGCAGGCCAACTAAGTCAGCAGCGCAGATCCAACCACCTCATACATCGGACGCTTGTGCATATGCGTCCGATAGATGACCAGACGATCGGCCCTCCAGCTGCCGAATTCCGGTTGGGTCTGCAGCGCTGCAGGATCTAATCTGGCCCCTTCTCGATATTTCCGGGCCAACGTAATATGCGGGCTGAAGCGCCGTTCCTCCGGCACAAAGCCGAGTGCCCGGTTCTCCGACGTCACCCGGCTGTGCAGGCTCTCCAGCCCGGCCACCTCACCGCGGACGCCAGCCCATAACACGCTGGGACTTGCCGGACGTCCAAAGGTACCAATCCCCGCCGCTTCCAATTCCAGCGGGCCCATCCCCTTTGCTGCCCGCGATAATGAAGCCAGCAGCTCGTCCAAACGCCCCGGAGCCGTATCTCCCAGAAACTGCACGGTAATATGGTAGTCTTCGGCATGTACCCATTTTTTGAAATCCAATCTCGTTTTTTGCTCGCTGCACCACTCCTCCAGCTTATACTTGACCTCTTGCGGAAGAGGGATGGCGATAAATAATCTCCATTTTTCTTCATTTACTGACATGACTCGTCACCTTTTGTGATATTTTTCTCACTTTTTTCACTTATTTCGACAATTAGAAGTGCGATTAGTTACATCCAGCGCATCGATTCTCTATATAATGTGTCTTAGTGTTGCTGGCATATACAGTCTTCAAGCCTATGGGGATAGGAGATGGAATATGAGTTTTGCTCAAAAAATTACCTCTGTTCTGATCGGACTACTGCTTCTAGTTGGTTTGCTGATCGGGATATTTGCTTATCAAACAACGTATCGTGAGGTCGAGACATCCGTCGGTATTGAAACGGTGGGCTGTGCCAATATTACCACCGGGCTTGTAGATCCGGAAGCGGTTGCCCGTCTTGCCTCCGGAGACCGTACCGGCCTTGCGGAGCTGGAGAAACGATTAAACTGGACGGTAGAGCATAAGTCGTTGTTTAAGGAAGTGTTTTTGATGTCGCTGGACGGCACCATTCTTGCGGCTGACCAGAACCTCAAAAGCCGGGGATATCAAGCGGGAGACGCTTTTTATTTCAATGATCAGGACCGGGACATGATTCTTGAGATGAAGCATCCTGTGTATACCAAGGTCTATTCTTATGACGGCGTGAAGCTGCTCAGCGGTTACGGCCCGATCTACAAAAATCATGACCCCGACCAAGAGATCATCGGTCTAATGGTCATTAACTTCGACGCCTCGATCATCGGGGAGAGAACTCGCGACATCCTGCTCCTGCCTTTTATCATCGGCATCGTTGTCCTGCTCGCCGCAGTTGTTTTCGTGTACTTCTTTATCCACCGGATGATTCGGCCGCTGGAAACGTTGTCCCGGCAGGTGGAGCGGGTTGCCGAGGGCGATTTGACCGTACAGACGAACGTGCTTCAAGGTCAGGATGAAATCGGCAAATTAACGCAAAATTTTGCGAAGATGGTGGGCAGCTTGCGGCAGTTGATCACCGAGGTGAACGTCACTTCGATGCAGGTGGCCTCGTCCTCGGAGCAGCTATCCGCGAGTGCACAGCAAACCGGAAAAGCGGGTGAGCAAGCGGCTGAAATTACCCAATCCCTTGCCGAAGGTGCGGAGCGACAACTTACGAACCTGGAAACCGGGGCGACCATGCTGCGTGACATGTCCGATCGGATTGGGCAGATCGCTCGCCATGCCGAAGGCGTCTTAACATCGGCGCAGCAGGTCTCCGCCGCATCAAACCAAGGGGAACAAGCCATCCAGTCCAGCGTAGAGCAAATGTCCACCATGGAAGCCAAAATCGTTCAGCTCTCTGCGATCATTGAGGAGCTGGGCAGCCGCTCCAAAGAAGTGCAGAGCATCCTGGACATCATGACCGACATCGCCGCCGAAACCAACCTGCTCGCGTTAAATGCTTCAATTGAAGCGGCCCGCGCCGGAGAATACGGCAGCGGATTTGCCGTAGTCGCCTCCTCGGTCCGCAAGCTGGCGGAACGTTCCGCAGCCTCGGCGAAGCAAATTAGCGAGCTGATCACCCACATCGTTGGGCAGGTAGAGCTCACCGGCAGCGCAATGGACGAGACCGTCCGTGAAACGAAGCGAGGCGTCGAGCTGGTGCGCAGCGCCGGAGCTTCTTTTACCGACATCGCAGCCTCGTCGGAAATTACCGCTGCATCGATCGCTGATATCAGTGAAGCGGTTCGGCTCCTGTCCGACAACTCGCAAAGACTGGTGCAGTCGATTGACGAAATCGTGCGGTTTGCGGGCCATACGGCGGTCGGCGCACAGGACATGTCCTCATTCTCCCAGCAACAGTTGGCTGCTATGGAGGAGGTTGATGCTTCCGCCAGCTTCCTGTCCGGTCTAGCCGAACGGCTTCATACGATGATCGAACGCTTTAAAGTGATGTAAGTTGCTAAAAAGACCTTGCCCAGCAAGAAGGCTTGCTGGGCAAGGTCTTTCATGTATCCGCCAAGGACTTATTTGCCAAGGTAGGCGTTCAGCATCCAGCGGTGTTTCTCCAGCGAGGAGACGATGCCGAGCAGCAGATCGCTCGTGGCTTCATCTTCCGCTCTTTCTGCCGCTTCCATGCCTTCCTTCAGCTCGCTGTCCAATTTCGCAAAATCCGCTACGATGGCTGCTACCATTTCATCAGCGCTTTCCTTGCCGCTGGCTTCGGAGATGCTGGCCGTCGCAAGGGCTTCGCGCAGGGTTGCGATCGGTGTGCCGCCAATGGCCAGCAGACGTTCGGCAATATCATCGATATAACCAGCCGCTTCGTTATAAAGGGCTTCGAATTTCTCATGAAGCGTAAAGAAGTTTGGACCTTTCACGAACCAGTGGAAATTGTGCAGCTTCGTGTACAGGACCGTCCAGTTCGCGATTTGCAGGTTCAGTTGTTTCTGCAGTTCTTGATTTGCTTGAGTTAAGGTTTGGTTTGCCATAGTGAATTCCTCCATTCAACATATCAGTTATTTGATAAGCCATTGTGACAAATACCTAAAACTTGAACTAACTTAAATTTAGACTAAATCTAAATCTTGTTTATATCATACCACTCCACTTTTAGATATGCAACCATCATTTTCATGAATATTGCATGAAATTCCAACAAGCATCAGGTTTATTCTGCACCTCTTCCGCCCTTCATATACAAAAGAACCGAACCGGTACAGTCCTCCGGTTCGGTTCTACTCCATTTACCGCTCGCCGCGCAGATGCAGCTTAAATTGCTCCAGGCTTCGCTCCACTTGGCGAATGCCGTCCTCCACCAATCTGCGATCCACCGCATTTTCCAAATCAAAGGAAGGCCTGCGGGCCAGAGCCTTCTTCTCCTCTTCCCAATACGCTTGCCGGCGCTGGATTTCTTTATATTTGTCCAGCAGATCGGTAATAATATCGTAGAAGCGTTCATAATCAACGATAATGTCATCCAGGAAGCGATCGACTTCCTCCTTATCGTAGCCCCGCATTTTGGCGTCAAAATCTTTTTCGTGAATGGAGAGCGCATCCAGCTTAATCCCTAATTGCCGAAATAAGCTTTTCTGGTCTTCCAGCTTGCGCGCGTAATCGTCTTGCATTCCAAATCCCTCCGTACCTGCCTAAAAGGTTATCCAACGCAGTTAATCTGCAAAAGCAGTCGTATCTACTCTAATGTACCACATTATTGCCCTTTCGTTCATCTTCACGTTATGATGCGGGTGATACAAGTATTCGACATTGTCCCGATTTCTTTTTATAATAATCAATAGCCTGAGTCTAACATCTGGTGGTGAGTAGCGATTTTATACTTATGTACTTTTCTGTTATCGTTTCTGATCGTGTATTTCCTGATTCCCCCGCTCGGTAAGCTGGCCTTCCGCCTGGACTTCGTGGACAAACCCCGAGCGGACGTCGAACGCAAGATCCATCGTCAGCCGATTCCGCTGACGGCCAGCTATGCGATATTTGCCGGGTTCTTCATTGCATACCTGCTGTTTACGCGCAACTTCTCCTGGGAGACGGGAGCGCTGTTTGCCGGCGGGGTGCTTTTGCTGGCCATTGGGACCATCGACGACTGGTACAAAACCAAAGGCAAAGACTTTCCGGCGCTGCCTAAACTGATCGTCCAAGTGTCCGCTGCAGTGCTGGTTTATGCATCCGGCATCACCTTCAGTGGCTTTGTAAATCCGTTTAGCGGCGATTATGTCCTGTTGCCGGCCTGGCTTCAGTTCATTTTAACGATTCTCTGGATCTTTGGCGTCACCACCGTCATCAATTTCTCGGACGGATTGGACGGCTTGGCCGGAGGATTATCCGCGATCTCGGCCGTGACGCTGTTTGTGGTGGCCTTAACCAAAGGGCAAACCAACTCCGCGATGCTCTCGGTTGCCCTGATTGGGGTAACGCTGGCCTACCTGCGGTACAACAAGCCGCCGGCCAAAGTTTTTATGGGCGATGCCGGAGCTACGTTCCTTGGGTTTATGCTGGCGGTGATCGCACTGGACGGCGCCTTCAAGCAAGCTACGGTCCTGTCCCTGTTTATTCCGGTGCTTGCCCTCGGCGTACCGATTTTCGATAATCTGTTTGTCGTGATCAAGCGGATGCTGCAAGGAAAATCACCTTACGTCGCCGATGCCAGCCAAGTCCATTATCGGCTGCTTCGGGCCGGGTTAAATCAGAAGCAGGTGGTTATGTTCCTGTACCTGATCAGCACCTGTCTGGGACTGTCGTCCATCATTCTTCTGCTGTTGCAAGTCTAACGCACGAAAGCAAACGGCCTTCCCGCCGTTCAAGCCAAAAAGCGCGTGCCCGGGTATTCCCGGCAGCACGCGCTTTTTTGATCGCGATAACAACCTCACAAAAAAAAGACCCCATCGGAGTCTCGTTTATTGGCATCAAGATGATTTATTCGTATCTGCAGCGGGTTGAACTTCCGCTTTCTGCGGCTGCTCGTCTTCGAGAATCTCCCCGCGCGCGCCTCTCTTAAATTCCTTGAGCATCGTGCCAAAGCTGCGCCCTAATTCCGGCAGCTTGCTGGGACCAAATAACAACAATGCTGCGATGACTAGAAGCAGCAAATGAGACGGACGCAACAAGTTTTCAAGCACATTTATCACTCCCATCGAGTATCCTTGTGGACATTATACTACTTTATTGAATACAATGGAAACCCTTTATCATCAGTTCCGGCTGTCCCTGCAAACAAGACGACGCTAGGCCATAAACCATTTCCCTCTTCTGGGCATATGCTGTGTCATCATGTATTGCAAAGGAGCGAACATCATGGGTTCTTACAGTCTGTTGGCCGTCATCGCCATTGGAATCGCGTCCAACTTGGATAATGCGGGAGTCGGTATCGCCTACGGAGTACGAAAAATCCGCATTCCATGGTATTCCAATCTGGCCATCGCCGCCATCTCCTTCTTGGCCACTCTGGTGTCGGGTTATTTCGGAAGCTGGTTATCCTCGTGGGTCCATCCCTGGATCGGACAGTTGTTGGGGACGATTGTGATCATTGGGGTTGGCGTATGGGTACTATTGCAGCCATTTCTGGAGAAGAAGAACATAGCTATCCAGGAAGAGGATGACGTCAATCCGCTGACCCGCTTGCTGCGCAATCCTGAAGAAGCAGACAAGGACAGCTCCAAATCCATCAGTCTTGGCGAATCGATTGTCCTGGGGATCGCCTTGGCCATGAATGCGCTGGCCGGCGGCTTTAATGCCGGTATCACCCAACTGAACATCTGGTATACTTCGCTGTCCGTTGGTTTGTTCAGCTACCTGTTGCTGGCCGCATGCGCCGGCTTTGCCGAGAAGGTCGCCGCGGAGAAATTCGGTAACCGGGCCACTGTCATTTCCGGCCTGCTGTTAATCCTCATTGGCATTCATCAACTCTTTTAAACATCGCACACGATTAGCGAAGCCCCTTTTATCCTAAGGGGCTTTGCTGAGTTTCTAGCAAACTACCTTGTCTACAAATTTTCCTATATAATGAAGAGGATGGTTCCTAATAAGGGAGGTTCGATTTATGAACTGGAATTGGTTTCATAGCTATGAAAAGGATTTAGCGGCGGCTTTCGATCAGGCCGAGACGATTCTTTCCGGGCTGCCGGAGGAATTTCGAGGACATGGCCTCAATTACTTGGGGAAATTCCACGCGTTGAAAAAATCTGGCTCCCAGAACTACATATGCTATTTACTGCCATTCTGGATGCAGGAGGCTGCCGGCGCCAAGCCGGAGCTCAGCCGCGAGTTAACCGTAGCCATGATCTTGGTCATGCTGCATTACCATTTAATCGATGAAGTGATGGACAATCCAGAGGCGGGGGACAAGTGGAAGCTGCCGCTGGCGAATTTGCTTCAACTTGAATTTACTCGCATTTACGCCGCTTTGTACGCTTCCGATTCCCCGTTTTGGAGTTATTACCGGAAATATGCTGCAGAATGGGCGGAAGCGGTCTTGTTAGAAAATCAACATGATTTCTTCCAAGACAACCCGGTTCGCATTGCGCATAAAGCTTCCCCTGTAAAGCTGTCCGTGGCTGGCATGCTGCTCCTGACCGAACACGACCGGCTGATTGCTCCTTTCGAAGCCGCCGTTGATGCCGTATTGGTGACGCTCCAGATGCTGGATGATTGGGAGGATTGGGAGAAAGATTTACGAGAAGGAAGCTATAATTCTCTGATTTCCGTCGTGCAGCACGAACTGCAAATTCCATCGGATCGCAGACCTACACCGGATGAAGTCAAACACGCCTTGCATGTGCGGGACATCCTGTTCATTTTTGCCGAACGAACGGATCAGAATGCAGCAATTTTAGAGGTGAATGCCCCGGGTCTGACGCACTTACACGAGTTCCACGACTATCTCAGAACCAATCTCCGGCAGGGAGCAGAAAGTTTAAGAGATGAGCGGAGTTTGCTAGCCCAAGGCGGTTTAGCCTATTGGTTGGCAAATCAGAAGATCCTATCCTAGCGTTCTATCGAATTCCATGTTATAGTAATAAGGAAAATATAACTATTTTTTCTGAGAAAGGGTGATCTTATGACATCAGGAGCGCTCCTTCAAACGCAAGTTGTTGAAAAAGCTTGGCAAGATCCTAGCTTCAAAGCGAAGCTACTTGCCGACCCGAAAGCTGCGATCCAGGAGGCACTCGGTGTAGTTCTCCCGGATCACATCAAAATCAAAGCAGTAGAGGAGAGCACGGACGAATTTTACGTCGTACTGCCGCCTCAACCGGAGAAAGTTGTTATGAGCAAAATCAAACCAGCAGGAATCTGGGGCGAATAACCCCTACCGATCTTCGCTAGCACTCAGGCAGGGACCGAACGAACTTATCCCATCGCATACTCCTCAACTTGAACGGAGGGGAAGCGGATAACGACTTCGGTCCCTGCTCCTTTTTTGCTCGTAAAATGAATTTGACCGTTCATCACCTCAATAATCCGGAACGTCACCATCAAACCTAGCCCCGTCCCCTTCGTTTTGTTGGAGAAATAAGGCTCACCCAAGCGGGCCAGCACTTCTTCGTCCATCCCCTCGCCGTTGTCCTTGATATGGATCACCACATCGTCGTTTTCTTCATAGCTCCAAATTTGGATGTCGCCTTCGCCCCGAAGTGCTTCAATACTATTCTTGATAATATTGATAAATGCTTGCTTGAATTTGGAAGAATTGCCGCGCACATAAAGGTTTTTAGGAATATGAACCGTGATTTTGCCCCCCTGCAAATTCGCTAGAGGAATCAGGATCCCTTCGATATGAATAAATTCTTCCAGCACGTTCAGCGTCGTCACCTTGCCGCCTTCCGGCTTGGCGAAAGTGAGGAAGTCCGTAATAATCGCCGAAGCGCGATCAAGCTCTTCCAACGCCATGCTTAAATACACCTTGTCCGAATTCTGCTGCTTCTCAACGAGCAGTTGCAGAAAGCCTCGGGTCACCTGCAGCGGGTTGCGGACCTCGTGGGCGACCGAAGCGGCTAATTCGCTGATGATCTCCATTTTCTCCGAACGCTGCAGCTCGTTATTAAACATCTCCAACTGCTTGGAGTATTCCACGACTTGCCGGTGATTCTCCGCAAATCTTCGGCCCAAGATGATAATCAACGAGGTCAGGAAGCAAACGATGCCTAATTTCCACAAAAACAGCTTATAGTATCCGTCGTAATAGTAATACCAAATCAATTCGCCTGCGGATAGCAGCGTGAACGAGAGTACCCCGGCCAGAAAGATCAGCGCCTCTTTGTTCCCTTTCGCTACATAAACGGTTAAAATGCCAGCCAAGATCAGAAATTGCGCAATAATCAGATAACCTGCAAATTGAGTCGTAATGAGCTTATAGACATCATAGTAGCGATTACCGGACAACTCGTTCGCTAACAGCAATAGCATACAGAGCGCGGAGAAGACCACAAACACTTTGCGCGAACGCCGGATTAAAGCAAAATAACCGGGACCAAAGATTTTTTCAAAGAAAAAGATAAACGAAGGAAGCAGGATGAACAAAGCCAGATCAAACATCACCACCAGTATTCTGCCCGCCGTCGTATAGTCAAACAGCCAAAATACAAACGGAGAATACGTCAGCACAAGCAAGCCGCTGGAAAAAATGACCGCACACAGCGAGAACCACATCGGCATATTCACATACTTCAGAAAAACAGAACAGAACAGCATAATCACCGCGATGAAGATCAGCGTGCTGCCCAAAATTAAGTCGGTGATGTTGCCGCGCACAAAGCTCTTGATCAATTCCTGGTTATTTCCGATTCGAATCGGGTCAAAGATCCCGATGGTATTTGTCGTCGAGGATACGCCGATATACAGCGTTTGACCCGAATTGTGCGAAGACACCGGCACCAGCACGCTGTTGATGCTAAAGTTAAATTTGCGCTGGGATTCGAAGACTTTGGCTCCATCCAAACTTACCGTAATGTGTTTACCATATATTTTATCGATCAATACGACCTGGGAATTTTCCGTTATTTGGGGAAGCGTGATTTTGATCCACTGAACCATACCCTTATCCGGCTTCACCGGGCTCTCTTCTCCCGCGCTTACACTCGTCCAGCCGTCCAGTCCCTCAAGCCATTCCTTGCTCGGATTAGGATCCAGCCGGTCCGTCCAAGTGACCTGCCAGTTTCTGATTTGCTGTACCTCCGAGCCCGCTGCACCCGAATTTCTAAAAATGATGCCGTAAAAAGCAGCAATGAATATGACAAACAAGACGACAAATCCTTTGATCAAAGACTTCATTAGAGCACCTCTGGAGATATTATAAAGTGTTAACCCGGTTGACGCGCCTCAGTTCGAAAGGATCTGAGTAGGGCTACTTTAAACCATTCGATTAAAATCTCGCAATAACCTTCAATTTATGGAAATAGTGATAATTTTTTTTAGAAGAAACGTGCCACAGTTATTTTACCTTGGATAAGTGGTTTTATCTATGAATAGTTTTCATTTTCTATTAAAAAAACTCCGGAAGGTAGCAGGCATTGCTGTCCATTACCTATCCGGAGTATTTATTCATGACGCTGTTATCCGTTCTGTTAAGCCAACTCCGCTTCAATCCGCCGCACCTTGCCGCTGCGGACCTCCTCCGCTAACTCACCGTCGATCACGGCGCCTTCAACCGCAAGCTCCGTTCCATCGTGCTTCTGAACCACCAACCGGCGAAGCGCTGCAGCATCCGGGCCATAGGTATCCTTCTTCTGCGGGTTCCGGTAGACGACCTCCGTTGTGCCCAGGAAGCGGAACGACACCTCGCCTTGCTCATCAAAGAGCCATCCGGGCAAGTGCGGGTTAAGCGCCAGCCGGAGCTTGCCTTCATGCAGGCGGAAGATCCGTTTTCCGGCCATCATCGACATCCACATGCTAAGGAACTCGGCGGTTGATCCGCTAAGCCGGGCGACATAACCGCGGCCGTGGGTATCCGGATCCGGATTCACGCTCGTTGCGATAAAGGACGAGTTCTCCAGCGTGCTGCGGCCATACACAGCCGGATCGAGGAACGGAATCAACGAAGTGCGAAGCTCGGTGAAGAACTCCTCGGTCAAGCCGCTCTTAAGCAGCGCCAGCAGGTACTTGTAGCTCATATGCAGGAATACCGATTCCCGTTCCAGCCAGCCTGGCGTAAAGGCGCGAATCCGACCGATTTCATGGGTCTCCGCATCCAGGCTGACCGAGGTTTTGTACATTTGAAGCTGGTCGTCGAACAGGTCGCTGCGGCGAATTTGCTCATAAGTCCGCTTAGCTTCGTTACGGTCCTCGACCGTCTTCAACCAACGAGCAGGACCTTCCAGGAAATGCGGCAGCGGACGAACGGTAAATTTCTTCACGACCGCCTTCTGCAGTCCATATCCGCTGATGATCGGCTTTCCTTGGGCATCGGTCACCGGCTCAAATTCCGCCGCCTCGTAGGCGAAATACGTCGGTGTCACGCCGTCGCCCAGTCGGATAGCCTCTTGAATCCCGCGCTCGATTTGCTCGAGCATACGGGCCGCCAGCTGGCCGATCGCACGAAGCTCCAGCGAGGTTTCCGTCCCGCTGATCCCGAAACGAATGGCTTCCCGGTATTTCTCGCGCGCCGTCGTCACCTGATCCCAATAATCAAACGGCGCCAGGCTCCCCGCTAAGCGGGCTTCCAGCAGCTTCCCGACTTCGCTGAGCAGCGCGGCGATTTCCTCAGGCACTTGCACGACTTGGTTGTTGCCAGCAGCTTCAGGATCATCACAAACTTCCTGAACGAACTTCAGCAGCCTTTTTAACTCAAAGGTTTCGCTCATGCCCGAGCCAAACAGTCCAGGCAAGCCGTTCATCGCATCGTTCCATCCCGGCTTGTTCGCTTCCATCTCCACGCCCATGCCAAACGGATCCAGGGTGGCGAACTTGACCAGGCCCAGCGACAGCAGTTTGACGAACAAGGTCGTCCGGTAAATTTCTCCCCGGCCATGTTCTGTTTTTAACCAGTTGGTGCTCTTTAACGTCAGACCGAATTTGGCCATTTTCTCCTCATCGTGAACCAATGCGCCGTATTGGCGAACCTTTCCGCCGCTGATCACGTACTTCTCGCTGCGCGGCAGCACGCGGGCCGGACTGTCGAAGTACGTGTACTCCCGTTCTCCGAACAGCAGCTGCACCTTGCGATCCGGGAAAATATCAAGATAACTGTCGATCAAGTCCATATTGTAAGTCCAATGATCCGTCCAGTAACCTTCCCCAAAGGAGGCTTCGATTTGCTGTTCGGCGAGCGACAGCACACCGGTCAACAGCTCGTTCTCCTCCGCGAGCAACCGTACGCCGCGGTGGTTAACGAGCGAGATCAGTTTCCCCGGAGTAAACGAACCCAAGCACAGAGCGGCCAACTCCTCCCGATGATCGGCCGCCGCCTGCTCCAGAAAAGCGGACAGCTCCGCCGCCCGTTCGGCCGGAACCCGGAACGTGGTGCCTTCCACGCCCAGCGGATTATAGCCATCAGCCTGAATGAGGCTGAAGAACGTGCGAATATTAAACGTTCCGACCCGCGGGTTAAAATATACATCATTGCGCCGGTTTTGGTTAGCATCTCGGAAATTGCCGTTGCCCTGCGAATAAAATTCCGGGGCGATCGAGAAGAAGTTGTAATCCCGCTCCAGATCCCCGTGCTTCCGGGAATACAAGTGAACAACGAATCCTTCCCGGCCGTTTTCGAAAATAAACGGATACCCGCCGCGCAGAAAATTGTCCAGATAGCTCTGCCGGCAGTAGGCATCAAACAGCGGCAGGGCTGTTTTCGTGGCGATGTCTGCGGTTAGCTCCTCGGTCAACTGGCTAGCCTCCGCATGCTTGCGGGCAACATAAGCAGGGCTGGCAATCTCGGCCGCTTTGCGATTTAACCGTTCAACGCTTTCGATATGCCCGATTAAGGTATAAATGCGGCGGCTTTCGCCGCGGGCCAGCTCGGCAGCTAATGCCGAAAATCCGCAAGGCACCTTGTTGGTGCAATACTGCGGTGCCGCCGTTAAGGCCGCCAGCGGCTGCTCGGCAAAGCGGTCGGGATAAGCCAGCGACGTATTATCGCCGAAAATGACCGCAAAGTCGGCAATCGTCTTCAGCAGCTTCCCGTCCTCTCCAAAGGTGAGGTAGAAATGACCGCTTTGCACCTCGCTGACTTCGGCCTCATCATGGGTACTGGAGCGGACCCGGTAGAACGGAATTCCGTTCTCCAGATTGTCGACCTCCATCCAGCTGCGCAGCAGATTCCCGATTTCCTTGTAGCCGGCGTTCTCTACCCCGTACGGAAGAATCTCCGGCATCCCGTCCAGCATCTCCAGCTGCACCGGCGCTCCGGAAATATTCGTAACCTCCACTTGACGCACCAGTGCCGCATAATCGTCGTTGGGGAGTTGAAAATAACTCACCTTCACCCGCAACCCCTGCGCTTCATGGGTTTCTTCAATCGTCAGCTCATTGGTCAAAATGTGCATGCGGCGAACGGCCGACGCATCGGGGAAAGCGCTTTGGAAGGGCTCGTAGATCCCCGCTTTCCCTGCGATTTTGATAAACGTCCGGAAGCCTTTCATCGCAACCGATTGATACGTAATGCTAGCCGGGGAGAATTCCATGATCGGGCTGTTTTTGTCCCGGATCCCAAAGCTGCAGACCGCCTGCCCCCGGTTGACGTAAAACGTCCACATCGGAATCCCCTTCAAGCCGGCAAGGCCGGGGAGGAAGCTCGAGAACGGCTTCGCCCGGTCAAACTGTTCGATCACGAACGCATTTTCCTCAAAAGTATAATTCGGCATAAGGTCTATCCCTCCGTTAAATAAAAAGATGTAACTAGCCTTGGATGATATACGTCGCAATCGAATGGGCCGGCAGCGTCTCACCTGCAGCCTCGCCGCCCAGTTCCAGGGCAAACGGCTGTGCCTCATCGCTTTCGTTCTGCACGACAACCGCAATGCTGCCGTCCGGATTGCGGAATGAGGTAGCCAGCAGCGCCGGAGCGTGGGCTTCTAAACCGATGCGTACCGCCCCCGGTTTGATGTATTTGCTGAAATGTCCGATGTAGAAGTACGAGCTGTTGTAGTGGAGCGTATCGGTTGTGGTATCCGCGATGATCGGCGCATCACACAGGTTGCCCACATGGTTCGGACCGCCCGTTTCGTCCAGCACCAGGTTCCAATCCAGGAACCCTTCGTTCCAATTGTTCAAGTCGCCGATGATGTTCCGGCCATAACGCTCGCCGGTGAACCATTTGCCAAGCTTCACGCCGCCTTCCTGGCAGCCTTCCGTGAACAAGAGATGCTTGTCAGGGAACAGCTCATGCACTTTGCCGACGTTCTCGAACGCTTCGCTGACGTACCAGTGGAAGCCAGTACCCCACACGTATTTAGCCGCTTCGGGATCGCTCAGCACGGCGGAGGCCCGCTCGACGATAATATCCCGGTTGTGGTCCCAAATGAGAATTTGGACGTCCGCCAGGCCTTCCCGATGCATCACCGGCCCCAGGTAATCGCGTACGAAATCGCGTTCTTCCTCGCCGCTGTAAATACAGGAATCCCAGGTTTGCACCGCCGCCGGTTCATTCTGTACCGTGATCCCCCAGATCGGGATGCCTGCTTCACGGTAAGCTTTGATGAACTTCGTATAATACAGCGCCCACACCTCGCGATATTCCGGCTTCAGCTGGCCGCCGTGGTTCATATCGCCATTCGTTTTCATCCAAGCCGGAGGGCTCCAAGGAGAGGCCAGCATGGTAATGTTCTTCCCGGCTGTTTTTGCCGCATCGTGAACGAGCGGGATCACCCATTTGTGATCGCGGGAAATATCGAACGTTTTCAGCTCCACGTCGCCGTCCTCGATATACGTGTAGTTCTCCAGCGCGAAGTCGCAGCTGTGGATGTGCACGCGACCCAGCGTATACCCCAGCCCCTCCTCCGGATCGAAATACCGGCGAATCACTTCTTCCCGCTTCTGCGGGCTGATCCGGGACAACGTATAAGCGGCCGCTTCGGTGAACGCACCGCCAAACCCCATCACCGTTTGGTAAGTCTGCTCCGGCAGGACCTTCAGCTTCTGTCCCGCGCCAGCTGCTGCGCCAGATTGAACCGCCACTTCCCCTTGCGGCTGCAGACGGTCCGCCGAATCACGCGAAGTGAGCACCTTCACCCATTTTGCCATCGTTAATCCTCTCCTTGGTTTCCGAAATTGGTGTTTCTGTAATCGATTACAAAACATACAAGAGCAGCGCCGGCAAAACGCACCCAATCTTCAACAAATTGAAGAAATACGCGGAACGAAACCGGTTTCGATCTCTTGTAAAAAAATAGAGGCCAAGCTGTCTACAGCGATCGGCAAGAATCGCGAATAATCAGCTCCACCGGGATTACGCCTTGTTGCACGTCTTCCCCGCCTTCTATCGAATAGATTAACATGTCGGCTGCCCTGCTGCCAAGTACATCTGTGTTTTGTCGTACCGTCGTTAACGCAGGTGTTAAATATTTCGCCATTTCGATGTCGTCGAAGCCTACCAGCGAAATGTCTTCAGGCACGCGCAAGCCATGCCGCTTCATCGCCATCATGGCCCCAACCGCCAAATTGTCGCCGGCTGCAAACACGGCGGTAGGCCGTTCGTCCGCCTGCAACAGCTCCTCCATCGCTTTGCTGCCGCTCTCTACGGTATAATCGTAGCTTCCTTGTACGATATGCTGGGGATGGATCGTCAGCCCAAGCTCTTGCATCGCTTGCCGAAACCCGTTTAACCGCTGCTCGCCAGCGAAGGTTGGACCACCGCCGATATGCGCGATTTTCCGGTGGCCCAAGGAATGCAAATAAGCCACGGCCTGCCGGGCGCCTTCCATATTGTCCGAATACACCGTACTCTTGTCGGAAGATTCCTGATCCAACAGCACGCAAGGAATGTCGGACTCCAACAGCTCCTGAAAATACGGATCGGTTGCATCCGGCAACACCACGACCACGCCGTCGATACCGCGGATTTTACAGTGCTCCAGATAGCTGCTTTTCTTGCCGCCGATATCCTTGGAAAGAAACATCAGATCATAACCCTTGGAGGTAGCCACCCGCTTGAAGCCTTCGATCACACCGCCAAAAAACGGATGCAGGATGCCCGCGCCGGAAGGCTCAATAAACAGCACGCCAATCGTCCAAGAGCGTTTGGTGGTCAGCGAACGGGCGTGAGCATTGGGCACATAGCCGAGCTCATCCGCAGCGTCCAGAATTTTGCGGCGCGTCTTCTCACTGACGTCGGAATATCCGTTAAACACCTTGGATACGGTCGTAGGCGAAAAACCGGTCCTTTGTGCGATATCATAAATGGTTATCACATTTCTCATCTCCTCTGCCCGGATCCAAGCCAGCTCGAAACCGGGATTCACAGGCCATTGTAGCCGCAGCTTGGTCGGAAGTCAACCAGTCTATGTCAAGCGCATGAATCCTTCGGTCAGGAAAAAATCGCAAGGCCCGGGAATTTCCTGAACCTTGCGATTGGGTTTCGTTTTACGGTGATGCCTATGGCATGATGGCCCGACATAGAATATTTCCGGAAGCGTCCGCCTCCAGTCCGGTAGGCATCTGGAACGCAGATTCCTCCTGAGGACCGTCAAGGAAGCCGCCGATCGGTTCTTTCGGTAAAATCTTCCTCAAAGTAATACTCTTTATTTTGGGGTAAACTTTTGGGGGAATCGCAATTTAAAAAAGAAAGGCGCTGATCTGACGTGGACCCCAATATCAACAAAAACTCCGCGGACTTCGAATATGAGCGGTACAAGCTGCTCAAGGAGTATCGCCCGGAGAATGATATTCCCGGCGATGACCTGCTCCCGCATGATACGCGAATTGTCCAAGGCATCAGTGAACCTAACGATGTGTTCGTCAGCGAGGATGATCCGCTTCCCGATGTGCCCGATGCGGACGCGATCCAGAAGGACAGTCCCATCGACCCTGCCGCTCCCGATTTTGACGAATGGATAATGAAATCTGTCGACTCACGATGATATGCCTCCTAAAATCGCTTCAATAGTCATTGGAATCCGTCTTGAACAGGTAATTCTTAGCGCGAGATCTAGGTCACGTACACCCGGTTTCGTCCATCCTCCTTCGCTTGATAAAGTGCCTGATCCGCCTTGACGAACAACTCCACCTCATCAACATTCGGGTAGGTCGCACTCCCTCCCGAGATCGTTAGCTTTAATTCCCCTCCATCCGGTAAAATAAAACGATGGTTCTCCACATTGCGGCGCAACCGTTCGGCGATCACTTTAATTTGCTCGGCATCGCAACGATCGACCAAAATCACAAATTCCTCGCCGCCCTTGCGGGCAATATGATCCCGCGGCGAGAACGTCTCCCGCATCACATCAGCGATTTGCAGCAGCACAGCATCACCTGCCAGGTGACCATACTGATCATTGACTTGCTTAAAATGGTCGATGTCGATGATCAGCAGGGTGAACGGAATGTTGTCGCGTTGGGCAACGGCGATCTTTTGCTCCATTTTCTTTGCAAAGGCCCGGGAATTGTACAAACTCGTCAAAAAATCACGGTTCGCCGCTTCCCTCATCAAGCGAATGGAGTCGTCCTTGTTGCGGAGATAACGAAGGATGGAAAACGCGATTAAACCGGCAATGAGGAACAACGGCAAATAAAGCCCGAGCTCCTGATAGGAATGGCCGCCGTACAGAATCCAAGAGATGACCACCATACTCACCGCACTTAACATAAGCACGAGAATGATGCGCGGCATCGTTGTCATCTCCCTGCGCAGGTAGAGGAACCCAATGAAAAACGTCACCGGCGAAGTCAGTGCGGCGATCATGGAATGCGTTCCGAACTCATGCAGAAACAGCCGATAAATCACGATCAACAGAGTCGTAATCTCTCCCGAAATGCCGCCTCCCAGATAGACGGAGATCAGGATGGGCAGCTGGCTGAAATCGACCACTACATGCCTGGAGAGCGGAAAGTGGTAGTACATCAGCAGCACACCCAGTAGTCCAAGTGCAATGCCCAGCAGGAACCGGGTCCCTAACGCCTTTTGCAGGCGATCCGGCAAGGTGCTCTTCAATATATGTCCAAAAAGGATTCCCGTCGTCAGCATTGTTAAATTGTTAATTAAGCTTTGCAGCATCAAATGTTCCTCTCAGATGTATAAAGCATTATGTAAGTAGTGCTAGCATAACATATAAATGCGACAAAAATAAGATATTTTTACTAATTTTCGATTATATTCGACACATTTAGACAGGTTTTGTCGAATCCGTTTTTCTGCTCTCCTGGTCATGATATAATGGCGTCAGATTGTTGAAAGGGTGACGGTGATGAACGACATGGCTGCAGTCCAAGGACAGGAGCCTGTACAGGTGTGTCTATTGGCGGGAAAAATCATGCTTCAAAGCGGAGCAGAAACATACCGCGTGGAGGATACGATGACCCGGATGGCCAATGCGCTGGGACTCTCGGGCTCGCATAGTTATGTGACGCCGACGGGGATCGTCTTTCAATCCGGAGAAGCGGAATCCGCCAAGCTGATCCGCATCGTGGAGCGGACAACCGATCTGCAGAAGGTGTCCGCGGTGAACGACATCTCCCGGAAGCTGCACAGCGGGGATGTCACGGTAGCAGAAGCGCATGCCTTGCTGCGCGAGATCGAGTCGGAGAAGCACGCCTATCCGATGCCGCTGCAAATGGCGGCTGCAGCCTTGTCCAGCGGCTGCTTCACCTTAATGTTCCGCGGCCAGGCGGAAGATTTCCTGCCGGGCATATTGTGCGGCGGTGTGGGGTTTGCCGCGTATCTGCTGTTCCATCGGCTGGTGAAGGTAAAATTTTTCGCCGAGTTTACCGCTGCACTGATCATCGGCCTGTTGGCCACGGGTTTTGTGCAATTATCGCTAGGCCGGGACTTGGATAAGATCATTATCGGTTCGGTGATGCCGCTCGTGCCGGGACTGCTCATTACCAATGCGGTCCGGGACCTGATGGCCGGACATCTCGTATCCGGGTTGTCCCGTGGAGCGGAGGCCTTTCTCACCGCCTTTGCCATCGGAGCCGGAATCGCCGTCGTATTTACTTTGATTTAATTCGTATGTAAAGGGGACCTACCGTCCGATGTATATACTCGTTCATCTGCTTATTAGTTTTATTGCTTCAGGGGCTTTTGGCATCCTCTTTAACGCTCCTAAACGAACCCTGCTCCAATGCGGCCTGTCCGGCATGCTTGGCTGGCTCGTCTACATCCTGCTGGAGCCAAGGATGGAGAGTGTATTTTCGACCGTTGCGGCTACGTTCTTGGTTGGCGTCCTTAGCCAGCTGTTTGCCCGCGTTTACAAGAAGCCTGTCATTATATTCAGCGTGGCCGGGATTATCCCGTTGGTTCCGGGCGGACTGGCGTATGACGCGATGCGGCGGTTCGTGGAGAACGAATACAATTTGGCTGTGGAGCTTGCCGCTAAAGCCTTCCTCCTATCCGGTTCGATCGCGATGGGGCTCGTCTTGTCCGAGGTGCTCGGCCAGCTCTTGATCCGGCGGATCCCGCAGCGGCTTCGCAAGCGAACAGCCAAACCATAAACAAGCGCTAACCGCTTATCGCGGCAGCGCCGTTTTCATCCAAAACGTATTGACATACACCAGCTCAAAACCGCATTTCAGCATGTTCGCATGGCTGGCCGATGCAAACTCCACATCGGTGTAAACCCGCTTCAGTCCGAGCTCCCTTGCCGTTTGCAACCGGTGCCGGATCAGCGCCGTTTGGATGCCGCGCTTCCGGTACGCTGGGAACGTAAAATCGTTGGCCAAATACCCGGTATCGCCGCGCATAAATAAAGAACCCATTCCTGCAGGCTCCCCGCCAAGATAAGCGACGAAATTTTGAAAATCGTCCCGGTAGTAGTACCGGATCTTCCGCTTCACCATTCCCTCGTCCAACGCAGAACCGTCCCCGCCGCGCGACTGCTCGATCAGCGAGCGTTCGTTATTAAACTTCGTCAGCTCCGTCTCCAACTGAACCAATCGTTCCACGTCGCGAAGGACGGGATGGGACTGTCTGGAGAGGGTCATCATAGGCGTTTACTCCTTTTCACGTTCTCACGCAATTCAGCAGCAGTAGATCAATTTGCATCTTCTACGCAGCGGCAGGCGTGATATAATAACTAGCGACTGCCATTAAACGGTATTCGATTCCATATAAGCGTCTAATTCCATATTAGCGCATAAGAAAGAAGTGAACAGCAAGAGATGATCGGCGATATTGTATTGGATGTCGTTTTGCCCATTTTTATCCTCATCGGATTAGGCGCCTTGATGCAGCGAGCCTTTAAGCTTGATTTGTATACGCTGGCCAAAATCAACTTCTACTTCGTGACGCCTGCCGTCGTCTTCGTCAGCATGTACGAATCGGAGATGTCCGCGGATCTTCTGGGAAGCGTTACGGGGTTTTATATTTTGTACGTCCTGCTGCTCTATGGGGTCAGCCGGCTTGTCAGCTGGCCTCTGAAGTTTGGACCCGGCATGCGGGCCGCCTTCACTAACAGTCTGATCCTCGACAACTCCGGCAATTACGGGCTGCCGATTAATCAGTTGGCCTTTAAAGGCGATCCATTGGCTGCTTCCGTTCAAGCGCTGGTGATGACGTTCCAGAGCCTGGTCACGTTCACCTATGGCGTGATGTCCGTGCAACGGGCCAAGTCCGGCGGCACGCTGAAGGCCGCGTTGATCGGGTTTCTTAAGATGCCCGTCCCTTACGCCTTGGTGCTTGGGATGGCGCTGCATTTGCTTCAATGGCCAATCCCTTACTTTGTGTCCAAGCCGCTTGGGTACATCGCCGACTCGATGGTGGCGATCGCCTTACTAACGCTTGGCGCACAAATTGTAAAATATCCGCTGCGGCTCGATCGGATTGACGTCTACGTCAGCGTCGCGCTGCGTCTGCTGATTGGCCCGGTGATCGGGTTCATTTTGGTATGGGCGCTGGGCCTCAAAGGAATTCCAGCCCAAGCGCTGCTGATCGCTTCCGGCATGCCCACCGGAGTCAACAGCACCATCCTTGCGGAGGAGTACGACAACGAACCGGATTTTGCCTCGCAAACCGTGCTGATCTCCACGCTGCTGAACATCATTACGATGACTGCCCTGATTTCCTTATCCAAATACGTCGGATAGTCCCCAAAAATAAAGAACCTTGCGCCATTAGGGCGGAAGGTTCTTGCTTTATGCTCGGATGCTTTATTCGTCTTGCTGCAGCGCGGCTTCATGCTCCTTCACGAATTGCTCCGGCGTCACCGCCTTACCGAACAAGGCTTGAATCATATTTAAGTGCGTCTGGGCCGCATTCCATTTCATTTGCACGTCGGCAAATAAGGTCAGGTTGCTGGCATTGTTCAGCTCATCCAGCAAATCGATGTAGAGCTGAGGCAAATCCGAAGCCGCCGTATCCACCTTGGTTGCCGGAATCACCCCGGCCGTACTGACCGATTCGGCCCCCCACTTGCTGATGAAATATTCCACAAACTTCTTCGCTTCGTCTTTGACTTTGGAGTTCTCCGCAACGAACAAGCCGACCCCCGGTCCGCCTACCCAGCTGTTAATGTCCCCTTTACCGCCGGTAAAGGTTGGGAATTTGAAGAACCCGACATTGTCTTTAAATTGCTGAGGCACGTCCGGGTTACTCGTAAAGTTAGGCACCTCCCAGGTCCCAGCCAGGAACATGGCAGCTTGTTCTTTCATGAATACCATTTTGCCTTCCTCATTGGACAAGCCGTTAAAGCCTTTATTAAAAGCGTTCATATCCACCAGCTTCTGGATTTCCGCCGCCGCCTGAATCAGCGCCGGGTCCTCGAAGCTGCGGGAGCGGTCGATCGCCTGCTTCATCGTTTCCGGTCCGCCGATCCGGTCGGCCAGGTACATATACCAGATCGAGCCCGTCCACCGGTCCCGGTTCCCCAGCGCGATCGGGGTTACCCCCTTGCTGTTCAGCGTGCGGATCACGTCCAGGAACTGATCATAGGTTTGCGGCACTTCCAAATCGTATTTGTCAAAAATCGCCTTATTATAATAAATCGGCGAGATGTTCAGTTCGATCGGCAAGCCGTACGTTTTGCCCTGCACCGCATAAGCATCGGTCGCCCCCGGGACGAACTGGTCCTTCAAGCCGCGTTCCAGCAAATCGTCAAGCGGGGCGAACAGGTCACCCTTCACGTAGGGGTCCATGAAGCCGGCAGCCCAGGTGACGCCAACGTCAGGAAGCTCGTTCGCCGCGGACAAAATTTTTAATTTATTTTTGTATTGCTCATTTTCCATCACTTCTTGCTGAATTGTGATATTCGGATGCTCGGATTGATATTGGTCGATGATCTCGTTCACCAGTTTATTTTGCTGCGGAGAGGCACCTGCCGGCCACAAATGCATAAATTGAATCGTTACCTTCTCGCTGGCCGCCGATGCTTCTTGGTCATCCGCCCCGCCGCCCCCCGCCGCCTTGTCGCCGACGCAGCCGGAAAGTCCCAGCAGCAGGAGAAGCGCAATCCACAGGGTAGATGCTGTTTTCTGGTTGGACATGCTTTAGCCCCCTAGTTATCCCGGCTATTCGTGTAACCGCTTCAACCCAAGTTTATCACGTTGATGATTCCGCTTCCATAGCAAGCAGAGGGCAACAAACCGTTCGCCGCAAATATCCGTAATTGAACGGCTAAGGCTTAGGCGTCATCTTCCGTCTCTTTCGTCCGGCTGCGGTATTTGCTGGGACTCATCCCTTCATAGTTTTTGAACACCTTGATAAAATATTTGTCGCTTTGATAACCTACACGCTCAGCGATCTCCCCAACGGACAACGTCGTCCGCAGCAGCAGCTCCTTGGCGCGGAGCACCCGCAACCGGGTGATATATTCGCTGAAGGTAAGGTCGGTCTGCTCTTTGAATAGCACGCTGAAGTAACTCGGATTCAGATGCAGATGGTCGGCCACCTGGCGCATCGTAATCGGCTCGTGCAAATGCTCGTCCAGGTAATTCAGTGCCTCCCGCACCTGGGGCGTATATTGCGTATCCGTATCCTTTGTCTCCAGCAGCCGCGGGTCAACCAGCTTCTCCATCGTTTCGATTCGATGCCGGTCGTCCTCCACCCGCAACGCCTGCTCTACGGCCTGAACCAGCTTGTGCTTGTCCACCGGCTTCAGCAAGTAATTGACGACGCCGAGCTGCATCGCTTTTTGCGCGTATTCGAATTCCGCATAACCCGAAATGATAATCGCCACCGGCTTGAACTGCTTATGGCGCTGCTGCATTTCGATCAGCTCCAGCCCGCTGATGCCGGGCATGCGGATGTCCGTGATCAGCAGATGAGCGACATGATTCTCCAGCCAAGCCAGCGCCGCCTGCCCGCTGTCCGCCGCCTCGATCCGGTACCGGCCGGCAGACCAGGCTTCCAATGTTTTCGTAAAGCCCTGTCTTGTTCTCGGTTCATCTTCCACCACAAGTATGGTTTTTGTCTGCTTCATACCGTTCCCCCGTAATCACTAGGTATTTCAAAGCTTACGGACGTTCCTTCGCCCGGGCGGCTGGTCACTTGCAAACCGTGCTTCTTCCCTTGCTCCTCATCATAATACAGGCGAAGTCGCCGTTGTACATTTACAATCCCGACGCCTGTCCCCTTCGAGGAAATGGAAGGTCCGCCTTCCATCGCCTGCAGTAGGCCGTTTAACGTTTCCTCATCCATGCCGGGACCGTTGTCCCGCACGGTGATTTTCACGTAACCTTCCTTGTCTGAGGATTCGACGCATACGCTTACTTTGCCCTGGCCGAGTTGCTTTTCAACCCCGTGCAAAATTGCGTTTTCCACCAGCGGCTGAATCAGAAGCTTTGGAATTTTAACATGGCGGAATTCGCCGGCATCAATGGACCAGGTTAACCGTTCCGCAAGTCGGATAGTCATCAGCTGCAGGTATCGTTCCACATGCTCCAGCTCGTCCTCGATCGTCACCCACTCGTCCTGGTTGGGGCTGCTGATAATGTACCGGAACAAGTTGGACATGCCGACGACCAGGTTGGCCAGCTCCTCCTCCCCCTTGTCCTCCAGCGACCAATAGAAGGCCTCCAGCGTATTAAACAGAAAATGAGGGTTGATTTGAGCTTGCAACGCCTTTAATTCGGTCCGGCTTTGCAGGAGCTCCTTCTCGTAAACGACACGGATCAATTCGTTCATATTGTCGACCATTTGGTTGTAGGAATTGTTCAGCTCGTTGATTTCCATCGTGCTCGAGAACATCGGGTTCCGCTGCAGCACCCCGAATCTCGCCCCGCGCATCGCCTTGATCAACCGGAAGATGGGCCGGGTGATCATCGTGGACAGCGACAGCGACATGATCAGGAACAGCAGCACCCCTATGGCTCCCGAAGCGAGGACAGCTGTTCGCAGCGCGGAGATCCCGCTGGTGACGTAGCTCATGGGCGTGAAGAAGACCAGCGTCCACCCCGTAGCTTTGGAGGCTTGTTTGACCTCAATAAACCTCTGCCCGCCGATGGTGATATTTTTTCCTTCGTTGCTCAGCAGCTCCTTCAAATTTAATTCTTCCGCAGGAAAGCTGAAATTGGATGCCACGGGACGCTGATTCCCGTCAACCAGCAGGATATACTCCCCAACCTCTTCGTCGATCTGCTCATGGATTTGAAAATAAGTCCGATCGAGCCGCACCATTAAATATCCCCCGGACGAAAACCAGCGGTCCAGCAAGCTCACCCGGCGCAGCGCCAGCACGGTAGACGGATCGCGCGGATCGATACCAATCCAGACGAGCGCCCCTTTGCCCCAATTCGCGGCGTTAATCCATTCCGAATCGATCGTGTCGATCAACTCGGTTTCGTTCAGCGGGAACAATCGGCGATAATCGTTAGTATATAACTCAAGCGACTTGATGCCGGTCACATAGGCCTGATAGTCACTAAACAGCGGCAGCAGCGATTGGCGCGAGCTAAAGGGCGTCTCCTTCCCTTGCACCTCAGCGAGCAGCAGCTTCTGGACGTAATCATCGGTGGCGACCTGCGTGGTCAGCGTATTGATCTGGGCAATCAGCGCATCCAATCGGCCGTTGGCCTGCATCGCGGTTTGACTGATATGCTTCTCAGCATTGGTTTCCAGCAGTGCGGACATCCGATAATAAGTGAGTACGCTGGCGATTCCCAGGACAAAAATCATCAGCAGCATAAAACTGATGAAGATTTGATTTCTTAAGGTAAACCATCGTTTCGGCTTTTTCACGTCCGCTCCAAACCTTTCCACCCAAAGTATACAATCCGATCCCATCATATCCGAAAAGGACCGGGTGAACTATGGATTTTTCGAAATTGTCACGTATAATGGGAAGGCGACGGCTCCCGTAGCCAGTACAATACATAAGCATTTTATAGGAAAAAGCCAAGGTTTTCTACTGCGGCTGGTAAAGAGAAGGGGATCATCACAATGAACACAATTACGCCAAACCACGCGGTCTTTTTTGACGTGGATGATACGTTATACGACCACCTGCAGCCTTTTCGCGAGGCACTGGAAGAGATCCTGCACACCGGGCCGAACTTCCCCTATGAATCGGCGTATCACCGGATGCGCTATTACAGCGATTATCTTTCCGCCCAAGCCGGGGGTACGCCCACCTACGGGCAGGTGCTGGAATCGATGCGCACCGAACGTTTCGTGCGTTCTCTAGGGGAGTTTGGGCTCTCGCTGACAACCGAACAAGCCGCGGCGGTACAGGCCGCTTACCTAGGCCGTCAATTTGACATTCGGCCGTTTCCCGGAGCGCTGGAGCTGATCGGCGAACTCCAGGCGCGGGGCGCCGTCGTCGGAATCATTACGAACGGACCGCCGAACCACCAATGGCGAAAGATCCGGGCACTGGGGGTCGATCGGCTGATTCCCGCCGAGCTGGTGTTCATCTCGGGTGCGGTTGGCTTGACGAAACCGGATGCACGCTTGTTCAACCTGATTGCAGGGAAACTGGGCATAGCACCGGATCAGTGCTGGTATATCGGAGATTCCTGGCGCAACGATGTCGTAGGGGCGGCCGGCGCCGGCTGGCACTCCATTTGGTTCAATCACCGCGGAATCCCGCCCGAATCCGATCCGCATCTCCCCCATACCCCGGTTGCCAGTTATGCCGAATTATCCCGGCTATTATTGAGCGAATCCATGTAAAGACGATCACGCACAGAATGCTGCGAGCAAAGGGCAGCATTCTTTTTTTGCGGAGACCGTGATCGTCGGACCGCATGACGCCTTTAATGAATCAATAGGGACCAATCTGTCCATTATCCGTCGCAGGCTGAAAGTCGAACAATCCGAAGTCGGCGAAGTTTTCAAATCGAAGGTATCCATGCTTTATATTGATCGGCAAAGCGTTAGCCCGCCGCGGATTCTGGCAGTATTTGGATACCTTTATGCGCGACCCTAACATTTTTGGTATACGAACTAAGTTCAATCGGGTAATCGAGCGAAGTCGAGAGCGGCACATGTCCCTCAATCAATACGCGTTCCCCTTGCCGCTGCGGCGGCTCGAAACGGCCGCGCATCTGCACGAGGTCGTTCATCACCCGGCCGGCATTCTCTTCAGGAACAACGATACGGGCATGCAAAATGGGCTCCAGCAGTTGCGTGCCGGTATTGGCCAGCCCATTCATCATTCCCATCGGTGTGGCGACGGCAAAATCCAGCGGATGGGTATGCCAAACATGATGCTGGCCATAGGTAGCGAACGGTCAAGTTCAAGGTGAATAGCACGACCATGCTTGTTAACGGCGAATCGGTGACACCCGGATACGCTGGCGGTCCACCGGCCAGGAGAAGAAGCTGGCTGCCCTGGCGCCCGGAGCTACTGCTGATACGACCTTCGAGGTCAACAAGTCCGGCGTCTACTATGTATCCCATGGCTACGAGCCCGGCATATACCATATTGCTGTCGACGGCAAACAGCGCCGCTTGTCCAAGGATGCAGTGGACCAGTACGTTCTGACCGACTCTGGCATGATCTATACGTTGGTTTACAAAGAAGGGGTTTACTCGGTGAAATAAAATAGGGTGGCAAAAAAACGGCGGCAGCCTCGGAACTTCAACTACGAAGTTTGAGGCTGCCGCCGTTTGAATTTGTACGTCACAGTACCCGCTGCAAAAAAGACCGCGTCCGCTCATGCTGCGGCGCACTAAACAGCTGCTCCGGCCGGCCGGATTCGATCATCTCCCCGTCCGCCATAAACATCACGCGGTCGGCCACCTCCCGCGCAAAGCCCATCTCATGCGTGACGACGATCATCGTCATCCGCTCTTCGGCGAGCTGCTTCATCACCTGCAGCACCTCGCCCGTTAGCTCGGGATCCAGCGCAGAGGTCGGCTCGTCGAACAGCAGAATCTCCGGATTCATCATCAGCGCCCGGGCAATGGCGACCCGCTGCTTTTGCCCCCCGGACAGGTTGGCCGGATAAACCTCCGCTTTATCGGAGAGCCCGACCTTCTCCAGCAGCTCCGTGGCCTTGGCGCGGATGTCTGCAGCCGGCTGCCTTTTCACCAGCTTGGGTGCGAGCTCCAGGTTCCCGCGCACCGTGAGGTGCGGGAACAGATTGAAATGCTGGAACACCATGCCCATACGGGCGGTAATTTCCTTGAGCTTGGCACTGCCGGCATACCGCCCATTGTCCACCAGCGACTCGCCTCCAATCCGGATCGTACCCCCGTCGATTTCCTCAAGATGGGCCAAGGCACGCAGCATGGTGCTCTTGCCCGAACCGGACGGCCCGATCACCGCCAGCACCTCGCTCGTAGCGACGTTAAAGGAGACGTTTTTCAGCACCTCCAGCTGGCCAAACGATTTTCGTAAATGCTCGACTTGAACGATTGCTTGATCCATGATTCCAGCCCTTTACTCAAATTTGAACTTCCGTTCCAGCGCCTTAAACAGCACGGTCAGTACCAACGTCATCAACAGGTACAGCACGCCCGCAAGCACAAACGGTACGATCGTAAAATCCCGGTTGACCGCCGTTTGCGCAAAATGCAGCAGCTCGGGAACGGCCACTGCATAGAGCAGCGCTGTATCCTTGACCAGCGTAATCGACTCATTGGAGACAGCGGGCAGCGCGATGCGCAGCATCTGTGGCAGCACGATCCGCGTTGTCGTCTGCCAGCGGCTGAGCCCCAGCACCTTCGCGGCTTCATATTGACCCTTGTCGATCGCCAGCAGTCCGCCGCGGAAGATCTCAGCGAAGTACGCCGCGTAATTCAGCGTAAAAGCAACGCAAGCGGCGACGAACCGATCCATCACGAGATACTCGCCGATCACCGGGATGACCGGCAGCCCGAAGCAAACGAACAGCATTTGCAGCAGCAACGGCGTACCGCGCATGACATAAATATAAGCCCCGGCAAACCAAGCGACTGGCTTGATCCGGCTGCGAACCATAAAGGTAAAGGCGAAGCCCAGCGGAATCGATGTCACGATGGCCAGAAGAAACAGCCAAATCGTGGTTTTCGTCCCTTCCAGCATCGGCCCCAGGATACTTAACAAATACTCCAGACTCATGATCGCTCTCCTCGGAACATCTTGGATTTTAACACAACCAGCAAAAAACCGGATTCCGAAGCAATCCGGTTTTTACGCGTTTCGTTTCTACTTCAGCACTTTGTCTTCGCCAAACCATTTCTTCGAAATTTCCGACGCGGTACCGTCCTGGTTCAGCTCGTCGAGCGCCTGCTGCAGCTTGTTCAGCAGCTCCTCGTTCCCCTTCTTCACGCCGATGCCGTATTCTTCAGGCGCCAGCGACTCATCCAGCAGCTTAAACGTACCTTCTTCCTTCGCCATATAGTATCTCGCCACAACTTCGTCGATCACGACCGCATCAAGCCGTTTCGTTTTGAGATCCGTAAGCGCAAGTACGTTATCCGGGAATTCCGAGATGGTTTTGATCTCGCTCTTGATCGGAGCCGCGTCCAGCGCATCCGCTGCGGAAGACAACGCCTGCAAGCCCACCGTCTTGCCAGCTAGATCGCTGAGCTGGGTGATTTCCGAATCGGCCAGCGTTACGACCACCTGGCTATTTTTCAAGTAAGGCTTCGTAAACAGGACCTTGCCCTTACGCTCCTCCGTAATCGTATATCCGTTCCAGATCAGATCGATCCGTCCGCTGTTCAGCTCAGATTCCTTAGCCGACCAGTCGATCGGCTGGAACGTGGCTTCCATTCCCATTTTCTCCGCCGCCGCTTTGGCGTAATCAATATCGAAGCCAACAATCTCGTTATTTTCATCGCGGAAGCCCATCGGTGCGAATTTATCGTCGATCCCGATCACCAGCGTATTATCCTCTTTCCCCGCTCCCGACCCCGAACAGCCGGCCAGCACCGTTAACACCAGAGCCATCACTAGGCTCATCATGATCATTTTTTTGTTAGCTTTCATCTGTCTCTCCCCCTGAGTATTGCTATTAGCTCAAATACTATTAACTCAAATAGTATTAGCTTAGCTCAGAACCTCGCTTTAGTCCGCTAATACGTTATCAGACTATCATAATACCATACTACCAAAAAAGAGTCGATAGAAACCCGGAGGTTTGTCAGAAATTCCCGGAGTATTGTGACAGGTCTTCGAACAATGTTCACAACCGCTTGCCCTTTTACACGATTATCCCTTTCGTTCAGAACGAGGAATCTAGGAGAGGATCTTCTCACCGCGCCTTTTTTGCACGATTATCCCTTTGGTTCAGAATGGGGAGATCGACGAAGGGGATCTTCTAACTACGCCTCTTTACACGATTATCCCTTTGGTTCAGAACTGGGAACTCCATAGGCGGGATAGAAATGAGATAGCCCGTGGAGCTGATCGTTCCGTTTTTACGAAGATAAGATGGTTTATCTGGGATATTTTTCTTGATTCACGAACAGGTGTTTGGTATAATGATAACAAAGGGAACATATGTTCATATTCGTTGAGTTAGCGGGATTTAAATTGGAGGGATCGGGCATGGGTTTTTATACGAATGCAGAGCTTCAATCTATCAGTAGCCGTTTTCAAAGTGAAGCCGACTGCATCGAGGCGATCATCGCTATGAAGTGGCCAAACGGATTTGTTTGCCCCCGCTGCGCTTATACCAAATGCACCCGCCTGTCCTCCCGACGACTTCCTTTGTTTGAGTGCAGAAGATGCGGCTATCAAGCCTCGCCTTTGGTCGGCACCATTTTTGAAAGAACCCATCTGCCTTTGGTGAAGTGGTTCCAAGCCATGGAACTGTTTCTGCTTCCCGACGGTATCTCGGCGCTGCGGTTGAGTCAGGTAATCCAAGTTACCTACAAGACCGCGTGGCTCATGCTGCACAAAATCCGCCATATCCTCGGTGAATGTGATGCCCGGAATCTGCTCTCCGGAGAGGTAAAGGTGAACCGCGATCAGTATGGGACGGATACCAACCGCTTTCATCCAGCTTCTCAACCTTATGCCACCGCAGTCGTCGCCGGCTGCACGGTCACGGAGTCTGGTGAGCCCGAGCGAGTGAAGATCCAACTGATACCGCATAAAAGAGGAGGCGAGCAATGGGCTACCCGGCGCGATCTCGCGGAGTTCATCAACAAGCATGTAGACGTCCATACCTCAACCAAGCGGTGGTTCCCTTTCGTTCATCGGATGTATCTGCCCCTACGGAGAGTTGTGAGAGAAGCGAGGGACTCTATCAGACGCACGTATGTTGCCTTGGGGATAACGCATTTGCAGGCGTATTTGAATGAGTACACCGTCCGCCGTTACCTGCGCATGACCTTTTCCGAGGAAGAAATGCGCCAGGACCTGCTGCAAATGTGCCTGTCCATTCCAGCGATCCCTTACCGCCAGTTAATCGCACGTGGTCAGAAGCCCTTCCTTGCAGCAGCGGCGTAAACCTGCTAATCGAGGTACTAAGAGGTTATTAATAGCAATGATAGAGGTGCTGATTGGAATGCCAAACAACACGAAATAGGAGCCTCCTACCTTGACTTTCGAGCACAGCTGATCGACCCATTTACAGCTATACCGAATTCAGCTATACCGAATTTTTTTCGCAATCTATCTCTACTCAGTGAGTTGTCGCTCATATGTTCCTTCATATGTTCCTATCCATCGGTTTTCTCACAGCATCTTTTTACTACTGTACTTGACTTGACTACTTCCTTCTCATTCTCCACCAGCTGATTCAACGGGATAATCGTCAAAAAAAGGGCCGCAGAGAGATTCTGTTCCCCCTATCGCATATATCCGTACTTATCGGTTTTCTTGCAGCATCTTACTTCGACTTTGCATATCATATTTCTTTTTCTTTCTTCATTGCCTGATGCAACGGGATAATCGTTGAAAAGAGCGCGGCTAGACTATGTTCCCCTCCCCTAACGAAAACCGTCCGATACACATCGGACGGCTATAGGCAGCTACTGTATTCGGTTCGCAGCCGAAGAAAGGACAAACTGCATAATCGGCGTAACGTCGGGCAAGCTGTGCGGGTGATGGCCGCCGCCTGGCTTGAGGATGGTCGTCACCGTGCCGCCATGTGCCCGGTAGGTGCGCTCAAGCACCGCCCCGTTCTCCTCAAACGGCACGTCGAGATCGGCGTCGCCGGAGACGAGCAGCACCGGCTTCGGGGCGAGCCCGTATTTCGCGGTCAGCCAGGCGCGAAATGCTTCCATCTGCCCGGCGGCGTACGGGCAGCCGTAGAGGTGGCTCAGCCGGCAGTAGGCTAGGTGCCAGCCTTGCTCGAGCAGGGCCAGGTCGGCGTCCGCGAAGGCGCCGAAGTATAGGTCGGTGCGCGCGAACCCCATCCATTCGCGCGCCTCAGCGCTCTCCGCGCCGCCCTACATCACGGCGGCGCGCTCGATCGCCGGCAGCAGTGCCTCGGCCTGCTGCAGCGCCTCCGCCAGCGGCGGCCAGCCGGTGTTCCGGCAGATGCTTCAGGAAAAAAGCCTCCAAGTTCCGGATATACGTACCGTTCTCCGTAATGCTGTCGCCAAAAAAGACAATCCGCTTGCTTCGCGGTAACGCCAATAAGTCAGCGCTTTCATTTTCAATGGTCAAAACAGCTAGCCCCTTTCAATTTAAAATGGATATGAATTCAAAGTTAAATATGAAATCGTGCTCTAAACTTGCCCGGCGATTCCCCAGTCCAACGTTTGAACTGACGGCTGAAATGGGCAATATCCTTGTAGCCAAGTCGTATCGAGACGGCTTCGACCGATAGCTCCGGCTCCATCAGCAACAGCTTGGCCTTCTTTAGCTTCAGCGCCGATAAATACTGGCGCGGCGACATCCCGTACACGCTGCGGAAGATCCGATTGCAGGAGGACGCGCTGTACCCAAGTCCAGCGGTAACCGCCGCGACGGTCTCACGCGACCGGTCCCCGTCCAGAACGTCGACGGATCGACGACCGTGGGAGCCGTTACCACGGGAGACGCTACTGCCGGAACTCCTTCCGCCGGTGATGCTGCCATGGGAGCCATCCCCGCCGGCGCCATTGCTGCCGGAGCTTGCGTTCCCCAACGTTGACGCGCTCCAGGCCGTCTCCGGCTCCTCGACGCTGCGCTCCAGCGCGGCGGCGATCTCCGCCGCGATCCGGTTCATCCGGCTGCTCGGCGCGCCGGACTCCTGCTCTGCCAGCCCTTCGCTCAGGCCGGCAAACAGCTCGAACACCGCAGCCATCGCCCGCATCTTGTCCGCCAGCTTCGCACCTGACCCGTCCGAGGTAAGCGCGATCAGCTTGTCCAAGCTCGGCCGAATGACTTGGGCCAGCGGCCCGTCTGCGGTGTGAAGCGGTGTCTCGCCTCGGCACAACAGCTCGCGAAGCACGGGCTCGTCGACGTTAAAATGCAAGCAATAATACGTCATTGGCTCCGTCCCCAGCGCCCGGCTTTCATGCACGTCTTCAGGGCGAAGCAGCAGGAAATCGCCGGGCTGCTGCACATAACGTTTGCCGCCGACGATCATCTCCTGGCTGCCTGCCAGCAGCAAGTTCACCTCAAACAGCGGGTGGCTGTGGCGCGGATACGACCACTCCGGCGTTACCGTACGCAAATGCGCGGCAAAGAGCTTAAACGTCGAATCCATATTTGGCAGCATATACTCGGTAACCTGATGCTCTCTAGCCACCCTTATCCCTCCGCTTTTTTATATAATCGCTTTCCCCCGCCTCGCCACCGTGAACGTTTTGGATAAATCGATTGGCGGTTTGGACATGGGCGTTCCTCCAAAGCCTTGTTATAATCAAACTAGCATAACCGCTGTGAATTGAACAGGAGGTAATTAACTTGGGTAAAAATATATTTTTTAACGCGCATCACTCCCCGATGGGAGCGTTCGCCAGCTTTACGCTAGGTTATCCCGGCCAAAGCGGCGGCTTCGACCTTGAGCTGGGCAGCCCGCCAAAACAGAACATCTACATTGGACTGCAGGATGATGGGCAAGAGCGTTACCGGGCTTTACCGTTCTTCGGCGAAGGTCTGGACGAGCGGGATCGTTATACGACCGAGGAGAGCGGTTCAGGCTCCAGCCAGCAGCATTCCGTTCAGCAAAAAGAAAGCGATCTCATCACCCCGTACAACCGGAGCGAAATCGACCGCCGGTTTGGTGCGGCGATTGACGAATGGCAAGCCGGCGATTTGACGTTCCGCCTGATCTCTCCGTTTGAAGGCGTGCCTGACCCCGAGACGGCAACGGAAGAGCAGCTGCGTTTCGCGCTGATGCCGGCCGTGCTTGCAGAGATCACGGTGGACAACACCCGGGGAACGTCGACGCGCAAAGCCTTCTTTGGTCTGCAAAACAATGACCCTGTCAGCGCCATCCGCCGCTTGGAGGACGTGACGGGCGGACGTATTTGCGGCATTGGCCAAGGCCGCCATACCGCTATTGCGGCGAGCGATCCGCGGATTACCAGCGCCGGATTTTTTAAGATGGAATCGATTCTTAAGCCAAAGGTTCCGGAAAACCTCCGGTTTGGCCTTGGGCCGGTGGGCGCGCTGCTTATGGATACCCCGGCCGGCGAGAAAGCCACCTACCGCTTTGCGCTTTGCTTCTACCGTGCCGGTTACGTCACGACCGGGATGGATGCGTCCTACTACTATACGCGGTATTTCGCGAACATCGAAGAAGTGGCTGAATATGCGTTAGCACAATTCGACCGCAAGCTGGAGGTCGCCCGCCAAGCGGACGCGCTTGTTAACGACGCCAAGTTAAGCGAGGACCAGAAGTTTATGCTCGCGCATGCCATCCGCAGCTATTACGGTTCCACTGAGCTGCTGGAGCATGACGGCAAACCGCTCTGGATCGTCAATGAAGGCGAATACCGGATGATGAATACGTTTGATTTGCTGGTTGACCAGTTGTTTTACGAGCTAAAAATGAATCCATGGACGGTCAAAAACGAACTCGACCTTTACACCAGCCGCTACAGCTATCGGGATACGGTGCGGTTTCCCGGGGATCCGACCGAATATCCTGGCGGCATCAGCTTCACGCATGACATGGGCGTGGCTAACTCGTTCTCCCGTCCCGGCTATTCGTCTTATGAGCTGCATGCGATCGATGACTGCTTCTCTCACATGACTCATGAGCAGCTCGTCAACTGGGTGCTAAGCGCCACCGTTTACGTGCATCAAACGAACGACCGCGAATGGTTGGACCGCAACCTGCCGATCCTAGAGCAATGTCTGGAAAGCATGGTGAACCGCGACCATCCTGACCCGTCCCAGCGTACCGGCATCATGGGCCTCGACAGCTCCCGAACGATGGGCGGAGCGGAGATTACCACCTATGACAGCCTGGATGTCTCGCTGGGGCAAGCGCGGAACAACATCTATTTGGCCGGCAAGAGCTGGGCGGCGTACGTCGCAATGGAGAAGCTGCTTCGCGACAACGGCCGCGAAACGGCGGCTGCGCTGGCCGGACGACAAGCCGAGCTGTGCGCAGGCACGATTACCTCGCACCTGTTGCCAGGCGGTTACATTCCGGCCGTCATTCAAGAGAACAATGACTCCAAGATCATTCCTGCGATCGAGGGGCTCATCTTCCCGCTTTACACCGGCTGCGAGGAAGCGCTGGATCCAAACGGTCGGTTCGGCGCATATATCGCAGCGCTCTCCACGCATCTGAACACGGTGCTGCAGCCGGGGATCTGCCTGTTCGAGGACGGTGGCTGGAAGCTGTCCTCGACGAGCAACAACTCCTGGCTCAGCAAAATTTATCTCTGCCAGTTCATCGCCCGCCGGATCCTCGGCCTCCCTTGGGACGAACGAGGGCAAGCTGCCGATGCGGCGCATGTGGCCTGGTTGACTTCCGAGAAGAACGCCTACTGGAGCTGGAGCGACCAGATGATGGCCGGCGTGATCTGCGGCAGCCGGTATTATCCGCGCGGTGTAACAGCGATTTTGTGGCTGGACGAGAAATAAACCCGCCTGCAACATAAGAAAAACGTCTGTCGACGTAAATTCAAAGTAGACAGACCGCGTTTAGCGGAAGTTTTTCTTGCGATATCAGGATGCCAGTGCCCCGAAGTTTATACTTTCTGATATCTTAAGAAAAACGTCTGTCGACGTACATTCAAAGTAGACAGACCGCGTTTAGCGGAAGTTTTTCTTGCGATATCAGGATGCCAGTGCCCCGAAGTTTATACTTTCTGAAATCTTCAAAAGCCGGGCCCTAATGGGCCCGGCCTTTCGCTGTTATGCGCCAAACAAATCCCCCTCCCGCAGTCGAGGATGGACCTTCCCGGCGAATTCCTGCAGCAGCTCGTTTCCGATATGATGGCCAAAGGAGTCGTTAATCGTCTTACAGTGGTCGACATCGATCAAAATAAACGAGGCGGGAATCCCCTCCTTCCAGCATTGCCGCAATGTCTCCCGCGTATGGTGCATGAAGGCCCGCCGATTCTTTGGAAATCCAACATGAAACTTTCCACCGTCTCCATCCCGCCAAATGATCTTCATCCTTTTTTGATACTTTTTATTATCACATAACAAATTTTACCAAAGAGGGGTGTGGAGAATGAAAAAAAAAGCGAGGATTTCCATCCTGTGGGACAGGAGGAAATCCCGCTTTTTCATCGACTTGCTGGATTATTGGTTGGTATCTCCCTGACGGGAGATCAGGAATAACGTGCCCCAAATCAGCACGAATCCACATGCCTGGGCTACTGTAATCAACTGCTGGAACGCAATCCAGTTGATCAGAACGCCAACCATTGGGAAGCTCAGCTCCGCCAGAGTGGCGACCGACGCTTTGGTTGTTGTCAGCCCTTTATAATAGACGAGCAGGCTTAGCAGCCCCGGCAACAACGCTTGTCCAAGCATATTGAGGGAAAATGCGGCGATTTGCGAGGTGCCGGTCGGCAGGCTCCAGGCGGCCCCTTCATTCCAAGTGATAGCCAGCAGCAGCGGCAGTGCCAAAATAAACCGCAACGATGTCACCGTCTCATATTTCATCGTCCCTACCATCAACCGGCCCATCACCGTGGATCCGCCCCACAATGCGGCAGCGCCTAGCGACAACAGGCTGCCGATCTGCACAAAATCGCTCCAATGCCCAATCGGCATCGTAAACCCGAAGGTCAGCAAATACGTTCCAAGCAACGCGATAAGCAGATATCCGAAAAAGTGGCGCGGCAGCTTCTCTTTAAGCAGCAATCCGGCCAGCAAGATGGCAAACAGCGGCTGCATTTTTTGCAGCAGCAGGACTGCATTCAGGTCACCGCTTGACAAGGCCAACGTAAACAGAATCGTGGCGATGGCCGAACCGCCCCACGAAATAAATAGCAGCGCGCCCCCTTGACGCCAACCAAGCCCTTTAAGCTCGGTGCGGTTTTTCCATAAGACCGGTATGGCAAAAAGCGCGATAATCAGATGCTCAATCAATACGATTTGCGCCGAGGTCAGCGACTTCAGCAGGATCACCCGAAACAACGGGTCTACGCCCCACAATGCTGCACCCAACACGACAAGCCAGAAACCGCTGCGCGATTTGCGTGCTTGAGCCGTTCTGGGCGAGTGCTGAATCTGACCGGATGCGCCCGTAAGTGCCCCTGCATTCAATCCAGCAGAAATTTGGATACCACTGCTTACTTTGACTTTCTCCATGGTGTCTGTCCCCTTCTTGAATAGAGGGTCTACGTAGAAAACCCCCGCATCGACCTTCCTAAAGGCTTTGCGGGGGCTGACCAAATAAGCTTGGCAGGCGACCATGGCAGGTCCCTGATTCAAACTTCAGCTTCATTGATCTCCTCCCATCCGGACTTTACCGTCGGCCTTGGATTCTCACCAAGTCAGTCGCTTCGGGCCGTGAAGGCCATCTGCGAGTCGCGGGCTGCGGTTCCCTCTTGCCGAAACCTCACCGCCGGTCGGGAATTTCACCCTACCCCGAAGATCTCTATTCATTTAATTTTGGATTACTTAAGTTGTTTCTATCATAACGCAGGCTGTCAAGCGACTCTGTTGCAAAAATCACAAAGCCTGATCATGTCCCAACAATTCATCTTTATCCCCGCTTGACCACCTCGAAATTGTCTTCGAGCAGCAGCCAATTTTGCGGAAAACTTAAACCCAGCTTCCAATAACTCATTCCGCGCAGCCCCAGCTCCTTGATCAGGTTAAACTTGGCTTGGATCGAGCGGGCGTCCTCGAACCAGACTTCATGTTCCCTTCCTTCCGCATCCCAATAATGGAAGAACGGTGCCTGATCCCGCTCGCTGTATTGAATGGCGACTCCATGCCGCGCGGCAATTTGGATCGCCTGCTGCGGACTAATCGCCCGTGCGGTGCTTCCCGGCACAAATGGCAACGTCCAGTCGTACCCATATAAGTTTTGCCCCATCATGATTTTGGAGCCTGGCATTTCCGTCAGCGCATATTCAAGAACCCGGCGGACTGGACCAATAGGCGACACCGCCTGGGCCGGTCCACCGCTGTAGCCCCATTCATAGGTCATGATCACGACAAAATCGGCAATTTCACCGTGGGCCCGGTAATCATGTCCTTCATACCATTTGCCTTGCTGACCGGCACTGGTCTTGGGCGCCAAAGCCGTCGACATCAGCCAGCCCTGCTCCGCGAACCGCGCTTTGGCTTTACGCAAAAAAGCGTTGTATGCCTCCCGGTCTTCGGGCCGCAAATACTCGAAATCAAAGTGGATGTCGCGAAATCCGTATTTGTTTGCTGTCGTGACGATGTTGTCCAAAAAACGATCTTGAATCGGGATATCGTTGAGTAAGATCCGGCCAAGCTCGTCGCTGAACTGATCATTCTCCTGATTCGTGATCACCATCATCAGCACGACCCGGTTCGCCCGGGCAATTTCCGGAAATTGATTTAGCGGAGGCTCTCGAAGCGATCCGTCCCGTTGCGCTAAGAAGCTAAACGGAGCCAGGTATGTCAGGTGCTGCGCTGCTTCCCGCGCACTTTCCTCCAGCGCCGGAGAAACCGTTCCGCCGCGCGGTTCTACATAAGCGTTAAATTCAGCGCTTCTTCGCGGCCGCGGCGGAATGTACAGCCGAAACCCGATCGAAAGGGGGCGCTCTACGCTAATGGCGTTAACGCGGGCTAACTCTTGATAACTTAATCCAAATCGCTGGGCGATCGACCATAAGCTGTCCCCAGGCCGAACCCAATAATAGCTGCCGACAATCGGGATGACCAAGGTTTGTCCAACCACGAGCTGTTCCGGATTCGGCAATTCATTGGCTTCAACGATATCCTCATAAGGTACGCCATAGGCTTGTGCGATACTATACGTCGTTTGGCCTGGCTGGACGATATGAACCTGCATCGACTCCCCTCCTCCATATGGATCATATGCTAACATCATCCTATGAAGAGGGAAGTTTGACCTATTCCGATCAGCAAGGCGCCGTGTCGAGATTTCGTGTCAGGACACTGAATTAGAACGCCGGAATCGCAATCTCGTCGTAATTGTCCTCGAGAAACTTCTTGACCTCCGGACTGGAAATCGCCTTTGCCAGCTTCTGAATCGGCTCGGAATCACGGTTGTCCTCACGAGCCACCAAAGTGATTGCAAATGCCGATTCGACGGTTTCCGTCAGCAAGGCATCCTTCTTCGGCGTAAGTCCCAGCGGGCTGGCATAAGCCGGGGTCATCAGCACCAAATCGGCATCGTCCAGCATCCGGGCCAGCATGAGCAGGTCAACTTCCTCGAATTTATAATTATGCTTGTTCTCTACGATATCCGCAAGAGTCCCGTTAATCCCTACGCCTTCCTTCAGCTTGATCACGCCGGCTTTGTCCAGCATGTCAAGGGAGCGTCCTCCGTTAGACGCGTCGTTTGCGATCACGATCGTTGCTCCGTCCGGGAGCTCTTCCATGGATTTATAACGTTTGGAGTAAGCGCCGTATACCGCATGATACACCGGCTGAACCGGAACGAGGTTGGCGTTTTTGTTTTTATTGTACTCCTCCATCCAAGGGACGTGCTGGAAGAAGTTCGCATCCACTTCCTTGTTCGCCAGCGCATCATTTGGCTGCACATTGTCGGACAAGATCACAACTTCCAGGTTGATGCCCTCTTCCTTCAGCTGCGGTTTGATCAGCTCCAGGATGTCCGTCATCGGCGGAATCAACGAAGCCACCTTCAGTGTAGTTTCCGTGGTTCCGTTCTCTGTCGTCTCCGTATCCGCCGCTGCCGGTGCTCCCACACCTGTCCCGTTATTTGAGGTGTTGCTGTTATTACCGCAAGCGCTCAGCACCAACATCAGCAGTACGAGCGACATGATCCATTTTCCTGTTTTCAGCATGGTTTCTCCCTCCATTGTTAGCGTTTATCCAACCATCGGGACAACGCATTTCCTATAAATTGAATTCCTTGCACCAAAATTACCATCAGCACAATCACCACAGCCATCAGCTCGGTTTCGAACCGCTGATAACCGTAACGGATGGCAAAATCGCCAACCCCTCCGCCGCCGACCACACCCATGACCGTCGAAAAGGAAATGAAGCTGATCGTCGAGGAAGTTAACCCCAACACTAGGCCGGGACGGGCTTCTACATACAAAAATTTCGTGATGATCTGCAGCTTGGACGCCCCCATGGACCGTGCCGATTCAATTACGCCGCGCGGCACCTCCAGCAGCGATTGCTCGACAAACCGCGCATAAATAGCGATTGCCACAACGGCCAGCGGAATCGAGGCGGCCAGCGTCCCGATCGCCGTGCCAACGATCAGGCGGGTGAGCGGAATCATAAACACCACCAACAGCAGGAACGGAAAAGAGCGAACGACGTTCACGATCCCGTTTAGCAGGCCGTACCTCAGGGAGTGCTCATATAGCTGGCCTTTACCGGTCAGATACAAGGCTGTACCTAGGGGCAAGCCAATCAGTAAGGCCGCCAGCAGCGCGATCCCAACCATCACGAAGGTCTCGCCGATCGCTTCGCCAATTTGACTGCGATACTGGACGAAACCATCCCACATCATCATGAGAAAATCCAACGCCCTTACACCTCCATCCCGCCAAGCAACTGCTCCCGATACGAAGCGTGGTAACCAGCCATTGCGGCGGTGCCCACTTCCGCATCGTTCCGCTGGAGCGTAAACGCATCGGTGATCCGGCCCTCTTCCATCACCGAAACCCCTTGGCAAATGCTGCGCACCACGTCCATTTCATGCGTGACGATCACGATCGTCATCCCTAATGTCCGGTGGATATGCAGCAGCACCTCGAGAATCTCTGCCGTGGTTTTCGGGTCCAGCGAGGAGGTCGGCTCATCGCACAGCAGGATGCTTGGCCGGCTCGCCAGCGCCCGTGCAATCGCCACCCGCTGCTTCTGCCCCCCGCTGAGGGAAGCCGGATATTGGCCGGCCTTGTCCTCCAGGCCGACGAAACGCAAACATTCCCGCACGCGTTCGGCGCGCTCCTTCTTGGGCAAGCGGGCGAGCTCCAGCGGTACCGACACGTTCCCACTGACCGTCCGGTTATTCAGCAGGTGGAACTGCTGAAAGATCATGCCGATCGAGCGCCGCACCTCGCGCCGCGCAGTTTCAGGGAGCGCAGTGAGCTCCTGGCCCAGAACCGTCACTTTCCCTTGATCCGGCAGCTCCAGAGCGTTCATCATTCGCAGCAGCGTTGATTTTCCTGCCCCACTGGGCCCGATAATGCCGTGGATGGTGCCTTCCGGGATCTGCAGGGAGACATTGCGCAACGCTTCAAATCGCCCGTTTCGCAAGCTGTACGTCTTGCTGACATGCTCCAACGTGATGATAAGCGTCCCTCCTCTCACTCCGGCGACTGTATTACTTATTTGATCATTCTGTTACATTATGCTTTCTTCCGTTGATTATAGACCATTTATGCATCTGTGTCACTAATTTTTCAAGTTTATTATAAAAGAGAAAAAAGAAAGAACCGCCAAGACTCCCTTAGCGGTTCTTACCCTAATCTCATGTTCCACACTTCCTGCAGGACAGAAATGAACACTTCATCCAACATGACAAAGCCGGGGCCGTATTTGGGCTTTGGGATTCCCAGGTCGATGCGAGTTGCTCAAATTTTTCTATCCGGTCGGACAAATAGCTGTCTACTCGCAGAAGACACGGCTCAGGCTCCGGATGGGCTCCGCTCCGCTTACGCGCCAGCAGCAGGCCGGTCTCCTCCTGAAGCCCGCTGTCTAAGTCCGGCAATGCAGCTTCAACCGGCAGCTCTATGCCCAAAGGCTGCGGTGTACCGCGGCGCTCGATCCAAGCGCAAGCCAGCACAGGCCGAGTACCGATAGGTATGCCTTCGGGGTGGCTTGCTTGCCCGAGAGCTTGGTCGTCGTCATGGGCCTAGATGGCCGGCATGACATTTCCACCGGTCACCGGGAGGTACGCCCCCGTGATAAAACCGGCTAACTCGGAAGCCAGGAACGCAACCGCATTGGCAATATCCTGATCTTCCCCCCGCCGCTTCAGCGGAACTCCAGCGATATAAGCGGCATCATTCCGATCCGCAAGCTCGCGGTCGCGATCGCTGATCGTCCAGCCCGGGGCGACCTGATTAACGGTAATCCCGTACTCCCCAACCTCCTTGGCCAGGACGCGGTAAACGCCGTCCATGCCTCTTTTTCCTGCCGTATACGCCGACTGGTTGGGGAAATTCTGCATGGCGCACTCGGTATTAATTCCGATGAAGCGACCTTTTCTTTTGCCCATCATCGCCGGAATAAACGCCTTGGCCAGAAACACGCTCTGCAGAACGCAGGATTCAAATTGGCTCACATAATCCTCTGCCGGCTGCTCCAGAACCGAGGTCCAGTTATACTGCACCACGGCATTGGCGACGACGATATCCGGATCGCCAAGCTCGGCCGCTACCTTCGCTTTCATCGCTTGGATATCCGCTTCCTTCGTGATATCGCCTCGCACGATCATCGCTTCTCTGCCGGCTTCGGTAATCTCCTGCAGCAATTCCTGGGCTTTGGCTTCATTATTCACGTAGTGAATCGCCACTTTCGCTCCGCAAGCGGACAACGTCCGGGTGATTACCCGGCCTAACTGGCCGGTTGCTCCGGTAATCAGCGCGATTTGTCCTGAGAGATCAATATTCAACACGGGTACGCTCCCCCTTGGCTCCGATTTATAGCTCAAGTCTCTACCTAATCGGATATTCGTATTATTTTAACGATCAGCTTATCATCTTACTTCGATTTGACGTTTAGCTCTTTATGTTCTGTTTTCTCATAAGCCTCCAAGATCGAGGTCAGCAAACCTGGGAAGCGGGACTCCAAATCCACTTCCCGCAACGAAATAAACCGCTGCGTGCCTTGGATCCGAGTCGATATGACGCCGGCTTCCCGCAGCGTCCGGATATGGTGCGACAACGTCGATTTGGCGATGGGAACCTCGAAATGATTGCAAGGCTGTTCGCCGCAGCGGCGCATTTCCGCCACAACGCTAAGCCGAATCGGGTCACTTAAAGCGTACAACACGGAAGACAATTGGATTTCATCCCGTTCGGGGTGATATAGAACCTTCATAAGGAAAACTCCTCGTATAGTATCTTTAAAAAGCTCTTTTAGGTTCATTTCCATCCCCCCGGGGGATGGAAAACAGCCTCCAAATTTCCAGCTTGTTCTTTGAAAATTCCATCAGGGACTGGACTTTCCGGTATGCCTCTGGACAATGGAACGTAGGGTCCATTCGGGGAAATCCTTCTGCCTCCAGTAGCATCGTCTACTCCTTAAGTCTGTTTCTCCGGTACGCGTCTGAGCTTCTTACCCGCTGGCTGTTCCCTTCGGCATCCCATGCCCGGTTTTAGCAGATCCGGGGCAGCTCATGGCCCGAAGTGTGTCCTCATACGCGAGGGTGATAGATCTGCGCGTGCGCCGGAGGCATCCCGGAGCGTCCATTCCCTGAATCCCTAGCGAAAGGAGGAATTTCACTTGAAGCTTTTTGTCGGTATTGACGTGAGCTCGCAAGAGCTCGAAGCGTGTTTCATGAACGCTGACGGTGACAAGCTTGAGACACTCACCGTCAAAAACAATTTGAATGGCGCCTCGCACTTGCGTGACCAAATCGTCGCTGCAGCGGACAAGTTGGCCGTCACCGAGATTCACATCGGCTTGGAAGCCACTTCCGTCTACAGCTGGCACCCTGCCATGTACCTGCATCAGGATCCAGCGCTTCGAGAGCGCAAGGCCAAGGTGTTCACCTTGAACCCCAAGCTCATCAGCAAGTTCAGAGAAGCCTATGCGGATATGGACAAGACCGACCGGCTCGACGCCTGGGTCATTGCGGATCGCCTGCGCTTCGGCCGCCTGACGACCACCATCGTCATGCAGGAGCAGTATGTCGCCCTTCAACGCCTCACGCGCATGCGTTTCCACTTGGTCCATAACTTGGCTCGCGAGAAGCAGTACTTCTTGCAGAACCTGTTCTACAAGTGCAATGCGTTTACAACCGAGGTCGACAGCTCCGTGTTTGGCCATGCGCTCATGGAGATGCTCTCCGAGAAGTTCAGCCTCGATGACATCGCCGAGATGGACGTGGCCGATCTGGCCGACTATCTGCGGGACAAGGGACGCAATCGTTTCCCCGATCCCGAGCGGGTCGCCCGCTGCATTCAGCAAGCTGCCCGCGCCTCCTATCGGCTGTCCAAGGTCGTGGAGGATTCGATTGACCTGGTGCTCGGCACCTCCATCGAATCCATCCGCAGCATCCAGAAGCAGCTCAAGGATCTCGACAAAGCGATCGAGCGGGTCCTCGACGGCATTCAAGGCGCTCAGTGCTTGCTGTCAGTGCCCGGCATCGGCAAAGTCTATGCAGCCGGTCTGCTCGGCGAACTCGGCGATATTGAACGGTTCAAGGATCAAGCCGCCGTCGCCAAGTACGCGGGTCTGACGTGGCGCAGGCACCAGTCCGGCGTCTTCGAGGCGGAGGACACCGCCCGCATCAAATCCGGCAACCGATTCCTGCGCTACTACCTCGTTGAAGCTGCCAACTCGGTTAGGATGCGCGATGAAGAATTCGGTGAATATTACCGGAAGAAGTATCACGAAGTGCCCAAGAATCAACACAAACGCGCCCTCGTCTTAACGGCAAGAAAACTCGTGCGTCTGGTCGATGTGCTGCTACGCAGCGGCCAACTCTACACGCCTCGAAGGAAGGTGAATAGCGCCAAGGATTAACGCCTCCTTTGCCTTAGTCCTTCACGAATTCCCAGTAAAAATCTGGTATCTGACATGGTTTTTGGCTGGGTTTGGTTTGATGCGCCCTTTTTTCGTGACTCCGCGCTCAACAGGCACGGGAAATTTCCAATTCGATTAAATCAACAGCTTGACATCATACCGCTGGACTTTATATCTAAATTTCGTGATGAATTCATTCTCCCCTATTTATATCATAAGGTAAGGCATGATATATTTCAATCATTCGATAATTTTCGAACAACACTGGGCCTCGCCGCCGTCGCCGGGTTGTTTAGCCCGAGCTTCTGGATTCTGCTCGCCGTTCGCATCGTGCAAGCATCCGGTGCCGGAGCGGTCGTTTCGTTGTCGATGGTTACGTTATCCCGTTACGTTCCGATCCAGCGGCGCGGCAAAGCGATGGCCTTGATCATGTCGGCCGTATCGCTGGCAGCTTTGCCACCTTGTTTTTGCTGCCGCAAATTTTAGTGCATCGCTTCGGATTAACCGCCAGCCATGCCGGACTGGTCATCTTCCCGGGCTCGATCCTCGCGATGGTCGCTTCCCGCAAAGTGGGTTCGGTCATCGACCGTCAAAATCCATACCCTACCTCTGAAAAAAGAAAACCTTTGGAGCAACTCCTTCTACTTCTTCCGGCTTCGCAGCTCCTTCATGATTTTGCGGCCGGTAGGCGTTTGTGCCAGCCCGCCCTGCGCGGTTTCGCGATGGCGGCTGGGCATCGCCGAGCCCACCTCCAGCATCACGTCGATGACTTCGTCCGACGGGATCGCACTGCGCACACCGGCCAAGGCCATATCGGCGGCAGCCAGCGCATTCACCGCCCCAAAGCCGTTACGCACGATACAAGGAATTTCGACGAGACCGCCAACGGGATCACAGATCAACCCCAGCGTGTTCTTTAACGCGAGGCCAACGGCGTGCACCGCCTGCTCCGGCGTCCCGCCGCGTAGCTCAACCATTGCACCGGCCGCCATCCCAATCGCCGATCCGATTTCTGCTTGGCAGCCCCCTTCTGCACCGGAAATAAACGAGTTGTTGGCGATCACGTACCCGATGGCCCCCGCGCAAAACAACCCGCGCACAAGATGCTCATCCTCCCAGCCGAAGCGCTCTTGGGCGCTGACGAACACGCCGGGGATGATGCCGCACGAGCCCGCCGTCGGCGTGGCGACGATCCGGCCCATCGAAGCGTTCACCTCGGACACGGCCAGCGCATAAGCCATGGCCTGACATGCGATGTCACCAACCGAGGTCTCACTGCGATTGCGGTAAGCCTCCACCCTTTTGGCATCGCCGCCGGTCAGCCCGCTTGTGGAGACGATATCCTCCGTCAGCCCCTTATGCACCGCCGTTTTCATGATTTGGTAGTATTCGTTCATGGCGGCCAAAATTTCTTCCTCCGATTGCCCGCTCTCTTCCACCTGGTCCTGAATCATAATGCTGGAAATCGTGCGAGATTCCCGCTCACAGAGCTGGGCCAGCTCACGTAAATTTTTAAAACGCATCGTGCTCCCTCCTCGCTTTACTTCGTCAGATCAATATAGGACACTTGGCTGACATGCTCCAACGCACGGATCGCCTCCACTAATTCCGGCGGAATGGACGAATCGGCTTCCACAACAGTCAGTGCCTCAGCGGTCCGCCCTTTCCGATCGGTAATAATGTAGCCGATATTGACGTTCTCCCGGCTGAACAAGGCCGTAATCCCTGCCAGTACCCCTTGCCGGTCTGCGTGGGAGATGACCAGCGTCGGCAGCTCGCCTGAGCATTTCACCTCAAAACCGTCGATGTTGCGAATGACGATCGTCCCTCCGCCAATGGATGCCCCCATGACCTCGATATGACTTCCGTCTTGGCGGGTTAGTTTTATTTTTACCGTATTCGGATGGGCCCCAGGCAGGACTCCGGTGGCAAACACCACCTCAATCCCCTGCTTTTCAGCGTCCTGCATCGACTGGCGGATTCGCTCGTCGTCCGTACGGTAATCCAGAATGCCGCCAACGATGGCCAGATCGGTACCGTGCCCGCTGTACGTTTCGGCAAAGGAGCCGTAGAAACAAATCTCCGCCTTGACCGGCGCGGTTCCGAGCAGCTGACGGGCAAATCGTCCAATCCGTACAGCCCCGGCCGTATGTGAGCTGGAAGGCCCAATCATCGCCGGACCGATAATAGAAAATACGCTTTTAAATCGCATCGCTACATCTTCCCCTCATTTTTTCTATGACGAAAAAGAGACAGAGCAAAAAGGCTGCTGCCTTTCGCTCTGTCCCCGTTACCTGAAAGTTTAATGTTCCCGGTTCAACTTAACATCCGGGTCCATGTACCTCTTGGGTGGCTGTTCGCTCTCTCCAGAGTGGCGTCCGATCATGGTCCTTGTACCTGAGAGATTCGGCTGCCGGCTGCAGGACCGGCCCTTGCTCCTTCGGTGCCGCTAAGCTGGCGTCCCTTTTCGGATCAGCCCGCGGACTCTCCCATCATCCTCATTCGCCGATATGAATTTGTGCTTAATGTAAACCGAAGCCAGCAAGATGTCAAGATATCTTACATAAATTCCGGTGGTTCACGTTGAATTCTAGTTATTTTTTCCTATTTTTATAAGAAAATATGTATATTTTACTCATCCACCCACTTGTATACCTGATTTTACAGATATATACTGTCCGTAACAACCCCAGATTTTACCTTATTTTATGAATTGTTGAAAAATAAGGTGCGCTCCGTGTTAACTTATCTTCACTCTATGACCCCTGCTAAACTAAAACGATTCTCTCCACAGCATTGGCTTCAACTCACATCCACCATGACTTACTTACACCCGCTTCCACTATTTTACATGAAGGAGGTGATGTACCCAAGAGGCACTTGCTTCAATTTTTGTCAGGCGTAATGCGTCCGGACTCAGCTATTCGTTTCTCCGGGCGGCCGTCACAGGATGGATGTTGGGCTTAAAACTTAATCAAAGGGAGTGAAGAAGTTGATAAGTCTCAAGAGATTTCGCAAACCTTTCTCGCTTGGCATGTCGATCCTTCTTGCGTTAACTCTCGTTCCCGTCGCCTCCGCCAGCAGCAGCAGCGTATCGGGACAAAGCAGCCTGAGATCGACCGCGCCCCAAGTGGCCGAAGCCAAGATCGACGCTAAATTGCAGACCCAGTTTAAGCAAGACGACTTCGTCACCTACCTGGTCAAACTCAAGGAGCAGACCGATACAACTTCGGTCGCCAAGCTGGCTCTTCAGAAAGCCCAGCTGGAGAAATCCACTCCTTCCGCCGCGAAGCTGTCCGTACGGACTTCCGTTGTCAGCGCCCTGCGCGAAACGGCCTCCCGCACCCAATATGCGCTGGAGGAATACTTGCGGAAAGCCCAGCAATCCGGAGAGGTGAAAGACTACAAAAGCTACTTTATCGTAAATGCCATGGCGGTGACAAGCTCGAAAGAAGTACTGGAGCAAATCGCCCTTTTCCCCGAAGTGGAGAAAATTCTGCCGAATGAAGAACGACATCTGCAAAAGGTTGAAATCCACAAAGATGCGGCTGCAGAGCCTGCCGTGAAACCGGCCGACGAAATTTCTTCTTCGCTGGGCGGCACAAGTCAAGCTCCCTCCGACGTTACTCCAAGCAGCGTCGAGTGGAACATCGCCCAGGTCAATGCCCCCGAGGTGTGGAATATGGGCATCGACGGCACCGGCATCGTTGTAGCTAACCTCGATACCGGGGTAGATTACAACCACCCGGCTCTACGGAGCAAATGGCGGGCCCTTGATGCTTCGGGCAATATCGTGAATCCCGAACTCAGCTGGTATGATCCGCACAGCCATGCTTCGCTGCCTACCGATAGCCACGGCCACGGCACGCACACCATGGGAACGATGGTTGGTTCGGAGCCGGACGGCTCGAACCAGATCGGCGTCGCGCCTGGGGCGAAATGGATCGCAGTCCGTATCTTTAACCCCTCCACCACGGATGCCATCATTCTGGACGGCGGCCAATGGTTGCTCGCCCCGGTGGATGCCGAAGGGAATCTGCATCCGGAGCTGGCTCCGGACGTGGTGAACAATTCCTGGGGAGGAGGCCCCGGTATTGATGAATGGTTCCGCCCGATCGTACAAGCTTGGAGAAGCGCGCAAATCTTCCCTGAGTTCTCGGCGGGCAACACCGATATCTTCAACCCCGGCGGTCCCGGTTCGGTAGCTGCGCCAGCTAACTATCCTGAAGCGTTTGCCACCGGTGCTACGGACATCAACGGGAATTTGGCGGATTTCTCTTTGCGTGGACCTTCGCCTTACGGTGAAATTAAACCGGAAGTTTCCGCACCGGGGGTCAACATTCGGTCCTCCGTTCCCGGTGGTGCCTATGAAGGCGGCTGGGACGGCACCTCGATGGCAGGCCCGCATACGACAGCCATCGCTGCCTTGCTGCTGCAGGCCAACCATTCCCTCACGGTAGACCAGCTGGAGGAAATCCTGACCAGCACGGCCACACCGCGGACAGACGCCGAGTATGAGACAGTCCCTAATAACGGGTATGGATACGGCATTGTAAATGCGTTGAACGCCGTAGGCTCTGTTCTCCAAGGGATCGGCAGCGTCTCCGGTCGCGTGGTGACCGGCGGAGAAGACTTGGACGAACCGGTCCTAGAGCATACGCCGCCTACCTTAATATATGAAGGCTTTGATTTGACATTATCCGCCCGTGTCAGCGACGAGGTGGCGGTCACGTCGGTCGATTTTTATGCGAAAGAAGCTGGAACCAGCCATTATTTATATATTCCGGCCACACGGGTATCCGGAAACGAGAAGGATGGCGTATATGAAGCCATCATCCCCGCTTTCCTGATCGGAACAGCCGGCCTTGAATATTATATTCACGTGAATGATTACGGCAATAACGGATTTGACAGCGAGCACTATTCTGTGACGGTGTCAGCCGGGATCGAGCCCGGATATTTGCAAGATTTCGAGTCGGAACCCATCGGATTCCAGTCTGGCGGAGCCGGCAACACTTGGGCTTGGGGAACGCCAGTCAGCGGACCGGGCAGCGCCTACTCCGGTGAGAAGGTGTACGCCAGCAATCTGACCGGCACCTACGCCCCCAACAGCAATTCGTATCTGCTTATGCCGCCGATCAATTTGACCGATAGTCCGCAAGGGGCATTGCTCTCTTTTAAGCATTGGTATGACCTTGAGGAGGGCTACGATATCGGCACGGTGTATATCGCTTCTTTAGACACCGATTACGCGTTCGTACCGGTAGCGGAATTCACTGGCACAAGCGACGGCTGGAAAACACAATACCTGGACCTGCGCGACTATGCCGGTGAGCAAGTTTACCTGCAGTTTGGACTGACCAGCGACGGCTCCGTGCATAAGGCCGGTTGGTACCTGGACGATCTGTCCCTGCAAGTACCTGACGCCACCGCACCTGAAGCACCTGCCGATCTGACCGGCTCCGTGAACTTTGCCGGCAGTGCCGAGTTGTCCTGGTCTCCGTCCGCCGATGAGGACGTGAAATTGTACACGGTGTACCGCTCGACCACTTCGGGCTCCGGTTATGAGGTGATCGGTACAAGCGGCCAAACGGAATTTACCGACACAACAACTGAAACGGATCATACCTATTATTATGCGGTCACCGCTACGGATTACAGTGACAACGAAGGCCCTAAATCCAATGAGCTGGAGCTGACAGTTGTACGTCCGGTGACGGTATTCAGTGATAACTTTGACGGCAGCAGCGATAACGGCTGGACGCACAGCGGCACGCGGGACGAATGGGAACGCGGCACCCCGGTGGAACCCGGTCCGGCTAGCGCTGTCTCCGAGCCAAACGTATGGGGAACCGATCTCGACAGCAACTATGAGAATGGAACAAATGCTTCGCTCATCTCCCCGACGATCGATTTGAGCACCGTCGATAATGCTACCCTTGTGTTTGATCATTGGTTTGAAATTGAAACCAATTATGATAACGGTTATGTGGAAATCAGCTCCGACGGCGGAACGACATGGAACGAGCTGGGCAAATTTTCACATAGCACCAATGGCAAGGTTTGGAGCACCGCTTATTACGATCTCGAAGATTATGTCGGAGAGCAAGTTCAGGTGCGGTTCCGTTTAACGACGGACGGCAGCGTTGTGAAAGCCGGCTGGTACATCGACAACGTTCAGGTGCTTAGCGTAAATACACCGGAAGATCAGGTGACGCAAAACGTGCTTGGCGAAGCCGGAGCAAAAACGGACAAGGCCGTAAAATCCGGGCCGGCCTACAAGCTGACCCGCACAAGCAAGGCCGAATTCGAGCAGCAGGTGAAACAAGCGAAGCCAGCCGGTGACATCGGCATCAGCAGCCTGCCGGCCAGCGCAACCGTGACGGTGGTGGAAACCGGGCGCTCTGTAAAAACCGATCCAGCCACCGGACGCTACAGCTTGAATCATGTTGCTGGGGATTACACGCTGAAAGCGGAAGCCTACGGCTATTATCCGCAAACGGCCAATGTGACCATCGCCGATCAGGTAAACGCCAAGGTCAACTTCACCCTGCAGCCGATTCCGAAAGGTACGCTCACCGGAACGATTACCGATGAACGTACTGGGGAGCCGATTGAAGGCGCAACGGTAATGGTGCATGAAGATGCGATGGTTGCACCGCAAATCACCGGGGCTGATGGCAGCTTCTCATTAGAGCTTCTGGAAGGCACCTATACCTTGTCGGCAAGAGCGGCCGATTATTACGCGAATACGTTAACCGTTACGGTACCGCCGAACGGTACAGCCGACGGCTCGTTGGCGCTCAGGCCGTTTGTGGGCTTGCCGGGCGAAATCGCCTACGATGATGGCACGCCGGAAAATGCTTGGGCCTTCAACGCGGCAAACAACGCCTGGGCGGTACGCATGACGCCGGAAGCCGGCGCGGTGCAAGTCACCGGCGCATCGATCCGATTCTGGAATACCGAATGGCCTGTTCCGGGCGGAACCGAGTTCCAATACGCCGTTTACGACGCATCCGGCCCTGACGGAGCGCCAGGTCGGCAAGTAGCCGGTCCTTTTGACGGTACCGCATTGCGTAATGACCAATGGACCGTGCTCGAGCTGCCGGAACCGGTCACTGTCGAAGGCGACTTCTACATCGTGTACATTCAAACCTTGGCCGGAACAAACGCTCCGGGGCTTGCAGCCGACGAATCCAGCCCGAACGCCCGTCGCAGCTGGAATCGAATCAATGGGGCGTGGAGCTTGGCGGAACAAGCACAAGGCAACTTCATGATTCGTGCCATCGTGCGTTACCCGGTGGACGCGCCGGTCATTACGTCGCCGGAGGACGGCTCTTATACGAATCAATCTACCTTTACCGTGACCGGAACCTCTCCAGCCAACGACGCTCAGGTGAAGGTGTACAACGGCACCGAGCTGGCGGGTGAAACTACGGTTGAAAACGGACAATTCAGTCTGCCGATCGAGCTTCATGACGGAGCCAACGCGTTGTCCGCCGAAGTCATCGTGAACGGAAAAGCAACAGATCGTTCACTGCCAGTCACAATTACACTGGACACCACCGCTCCGGAACTCGAAATAGTTTCACCGGTGGACGGCTTCCGAACCAATTCGGAAGTGCTGAACGTGACGGGTTCTGCGCTTGATGAGTTCATCAACAAGCTGACCGTAAACGGACAAGAAGTTCCGCTGGAAGGCAGCGGCGCGTTCGCGTACCGTATGTTGATTAATGCCGGTGAGAATCTGATCACCGTAACCGCGACGGACCACGCCGGAAACGAAACCACGGTCACTCGGACGGTCTACGTGGATACCGAGCTGCCGGAGATCACTAATCTGACACCGGCAGAGGATGTTCATTTAACAGCAGGTGAAGCGGTGACGGTATCCTTTGACAGCGTTCCAGGGCTGACGGCTTCGTTCCGCATCGAACTGCCGTTATCGTTATCGGGCGGTTCGAGCAACGGAATTTCGATGACGGAAACTGAACCAGGGCACTATGAAGGAACGTACACGACACCTGCCTCGCTTGTCTTGGAAGGCGGCGTGATCGTGGTTACAGTTCGCGATGCGGCTGGAAACAGCGGCGATTTCCAAGCGCCGGGCCGTTTGTTCGTCAGCGCGCCGGGTGAAAATCCGGGCGAGGATCCCGGAAATACGCCAAACGTCCTGCCGGTAGCCGTCATTCATGCCGTGGAGCGTGCGGCCAAGAATAAGCAAATTGACTTTGACGGTTCCGCCTCCTCGGATGCCGACGGCCGCATCGTCCGCTACAGCTGGTCATTCAGCGACGGCGGCACCGAGCTCGGCCCCAAAGTCAAACACCGCTTCTCCGCTGCTGGATCGTACACCGTCACCTTGACGGTGACCGATGACGCCGGCGCGGTGAACAGCGTGGTTCACAAAATCGTGATCCGGTAAGTCTCGGACACGATCCGAAAAAAAGATCGGCCCCAAGTGGTTTATGCCGCTTGGGGCTGATTTTTTTACCTCGATCAATTTTTCCCGAAACCCTTCACTTTCCCATATGGTAGACACTAACGTCCCTCCCCGGTTTTTAGCGTAAGGTCCATTCTCGCTCGCTGTTGATTTGAATGCGTCCTTCCGAAAGACTCTTCAAAAATCGGCTTCTCACGCTTCGTGCTAACAGCTTGATTTCGGCCTCCAATCGCGCAGGCTTTAAAGATACCGAAGTACGGATGATCTCCTTTTGCTTCCGTCGGCTTGCCGGGCGAATCATTTCCGATAGATCCACCTGCCGCATCATCCATCCCTCCTTGTTCACCGATTCATCTGATAAGTTACCTCTAAAATAGCTTATCGTGCTTCAAAAAAACAACCACATCAGTTTATGAAGCCGAGAAGCTGCGGATCATCTCTTCGAACGCCGGCTTAAATTGGGGAGTATGGCAAGAAAAATTTTCCTTTCAGCGGGAATAGCGGAATTTTTTACCGTTATTGCGGCTTCATCGGCTAGATATCAGAAAATAACGACCAAAAAGGGCGTTATTCTCCGGATGCTGGTCGAAATTCCGCCATTTCGTCGCTCTCTCTGCAAAATAGCACCATAAAAGTCCCTTATTTCCTCGATTTCCAAGGTGGAGTGGAAAATAAGGGACATTTTTACCGCTAAATAGGCAACGTAAAGAACCCCCAACCTCTATCGGCTGGGGTTTCGGTCGCGCACTACGCTTCGCAAATCCGGTACAGCACGCTGTCGAAGTCGCCACGCAGCGGGAGCTCGATGCCGATTTGCATCAGGCTGCGGCCGCTCCAGGTGCCGGGCAGCCCTTCGATCGCGTAGGCTTTGTCCGGCGCGAGGCCTTGCAGGCGCAAGCGAGGCAGGCGATCGCCCAGCCGCTGCGAATGCAGGAACGCCAGCAGCACGCTGTCCCCGCGGGCCTTATCCACGTATTGGACCGCCGTCACGCCCAGGTGGCTCAGCGCATCCAGCCGGTACTGATCGCCGAACTGCACCAGCGGACGGATCGCTTTGTATTGCCGGACGAACCCGGCGGCCTCCTCAAGCTCCGCGTCGCTCCAATGGTTCAGGTTCGCACCGATGCCCAGCGTCCCCATCATCGCACTGTGGAACCGGTACGGCAGCGACAGGACGCGGCGGTTCATCCCGGTAGGGGACTCCGTCACCCAGCAGGTCATCATCTTCGGCGCATACACATAGGAGAAGCCCTCCTGAATGCTCAGCCGGTCGAAGGCATCGGTATTATCGCTGGGCCAAGCCTGGTCGGCATAGCGGAAAATGCCGAGGTCGATGCGCGATCCCCCGCCCGCACAAGTCTCAAATTCCACGTGCGGGAAACGCCGACGCAGCTCGGCCCAGATCTCATACAGGCTTTGCACGTGCCGAATCCAAATCTCCTTCTGGCGGTTCAGCGGATGATCCTTCATCCCCGGCTCCGTCACCGTCCGGTTCATGTCCCATTTAATGAACTTGATTTGATGCTGGCTAAGCAGATCGGTCATGAACTCCAGGATGTAGTTTTTGACCTCCGGCTTGGAGATGTTTAAGAGCAGCTGGTTGCGCAGCTCCGTCCGTCCCCGCGTCGGGAAATGGTACACCCAATCCGGATGACTCCGGTACAGGTCGCTGTCCGGGTTCACCGCCTCGGGCTCCACCCAGATTCCGAACTCCATGCCAAGCTCCTGCACCCGATCGATCAGCTCGCCAAGCCCGTTCGGGAACTTTTCCCGGTTGACGACCCAGTCGCCCAACCCGGCCCGATCGTGATTGCGCGCCCCAAACCAGCCGTCGTCAACGACGAACAGCTCAACGCCGAGCTTGGCCGCACGCTCCGCTAACGCCATTTGATCCTGGGCGTTCACATCGAAATACGTCGCTTCCCAGGAGTTGTACAGCACCTTGCGCGGCTCCCGGCTCGGCAGCACGTAATCGTGCTGATAGCGGTGCAGCTTCCGGCTCATCCCGCCGAACCCGGCGGCGCTGTATCCGCCGACAAACATCGGCACGGCAAACGTCTCGCCGGGGCCAAGCAGCCACGTGCTATCGAAGTCGTGGATGCCGCCAGTGACGCGAACGTGACCAAACGCGGTTTGTTCGGCGACGATCTTCCAGTTACCGCTCCACGCCAGCGCCCCGAACCAGACGTCGCCGCGGTCCTCCGCCGCCGTCCCGTCATCGACGGCAAACCACGGATTGGCATGGCCGTCGGTGAAGCCGCGCCGCGATTCCAGGACCTTTTTGCCTTCGGATAAGAAAGTACGTCGCAGCTGGAACTCACCCGCCCACTTCCCGGTGACATGCGTAAACCGATAGTTCCGCAGCGCCGGCATCGTCCAGGCAGCCGATTGTGTCGTCTCCAGGAGCACCGGCTCGCTTCCCAAATTCACGAAGCTGGCGGACCGCTCCAGCACGTCGTGCTCGGCAATAGCCGCATAGCTCAAGCGAACCTCAAACGGATACACCTCATCTTGAAACGTCAGCGTTAGCGTATCTTTCCCATTTTGCTGATCGACCCGGCACCCGATATATTTCGGGCAAAAATCACGCACCCCATCCGGCCAAGTCACTTTCAGCGACGGCTCAACATACCCGACACCGCCCCAGAAGCTGTACTCCTCCGCTTCCCGTTCGATCTCCGCGTCGAAGGAGCTATGCCCCCGCGTCCCCAGCAGCGGCAATGCCTCTGCCGGATCGATCGGCGCTCCCCAATACAAATGCTGTAGCCGGCCCTTCTCATTCAGGCCAAACACGTAGGAGCTGCCGTTGGTTTGCAACGCAAATAATCGATTTTGTTCATCCACCCAAATTGCCATGTTCAGATCACCGTCCGCTGAGTTTAAATAGTTTCGCTTCCGCCGGTTTCAGGTCAACGACCAACTCACCTGCGGTTTCATGTTCCGTGCCTTCCCACAAATCATCAACCTTGTACAGCACCTTCGGATCGAGACCCGCACGCGCCAGAGATACCGTCTTTCGGGCTCCCCTCGTCCCGTCGAAGTTAAACACCGCCACATACAGCGCATTGCCGCCGGTTGTCTCTGAAGCGAGAGCTTCCAGCACGAATACATCGGCTGCCCGATCACCAAAGCCCCACTCCAACGGGCGGAAGGTTTGCCCCAAACGAGCGACGTCCATCACCGCGCGGTTGCCAAGCCATGCTTTGGCGCGTTCTGCCGCTCCTTCCTTACGGAAGTCGTCGCCAAGCAGCAGCAGCGTTCCGGCGATGACCGACGCCGTCAGCCGGCTGCGCCCTTCGTGCCAGGCTGTCTCTTCCTGATTGAAGCTTTTGTACAGTACCGTATGGTCCGGGTCGTTAAATCGGTACAAGCGGTCATTCATCCACCAGCCATAAGTCAATGAATTCAGCAAATATTCCGTATCCCCGATCTGCCCAAATACATCGCAGGAAATGCGGCGGCTATGGGCAAAAGCGTACGGAAACAGCGGTGCAATTGACAGATTGATAAAAAACGGCCGTCCGACCGCCTCCGGCGACAGCTTCGACGCCAGATAAGATAAGCCGTGGCGGTAAGCAGCGATGCCGGTTGTGATCGAAGGGTCATAATGCTTCCCTTCCAGCGCCCCGTGCGCCATGAAGTCGAGCTTCACGTATTCGAAGCCTTCGCGAATGATCTTCTCCGTAAACCAATCGATCCGCTGCAGCGCCCCCGGATGCGTTGGATCAATCGCCAAACCGCCGGCAATGTCGGCTACGATCTCCCCTTCTGCATCGCGAAGCAGGATCTCGCCGTACGTATACTTGCCGTTTGTGCCCTCCACTTCCCGGCTGAATTGCTCCGGACTGCCCCAGAACGCAAACGGCGTCCAATACGTGCCCGGCTTGTGCCCGTTCTCCCGCACCCGGCGCAGCGCATCCGCCATCTCTTCCGCCGTCAGCCGGTCCCAGAAGGCGTCGAAGTTGATATAGAGCGTCTCCCCGCTCTCAAAGCCCAGCGGCTGCACCTCGCGTTTCAGAAAATCACTAGTTGACGTATACAACTCGTAATCCAGCGTACTCATCGCCGCCGACCAGCTGTTCCAGCCAAACGGCACGCCGCCTTCCCACTTCAGCGGCGGCTCCACCGCCGCGTTAGCACGGCCATATGCCTCCAGCCCCTCGCGGTAATCGTCGTAGTATCCCGCAAACACCAGCGGGGATTCGACCCGCGGCCCGTGCACATACCCGTGCGGCTGCGTATCCCGCGTCATCACGCCCGCTGCCCCGGCATACAGCTCGAACTCGTCCAGCTTGCCAGCCCGTTCGCTTCGGATGCGGATGCCCGTTTTCCAAACATCATGGGACACCGAGCCTGTAACGAAGCCCCGCCGGCTGCCCGGATAAAACAACGCTGCCGCTTCATAGCTTTCCGTCTCCCAAGGCAGCGGCTTCGCGATGTAACGCACCCATTTATCGTTGTCGTAGGGGATGCGCAGGGCATGCAGTTGGTCCTCCCCGTTGCCATCGGCTTTTTCGAAATCCAGCTTGGCGGACTGCAGCACCGCAATGCGGTTTAGCTTCAGCCCCGCCTCCCCTGCCACAACGACCCGAATCAAGAAGAAAGGCTGCTGCTCATAAAGGTAAAAATACTGCTCCAACTTCGGTAACCCCGGTTTTTCATGACGAATCCCCACCTGCAGGCCATACCCAAAAGCATCGTTCAGCTCCTTCGGCTCCCCGATCACTTCATGGCGTTCATACTGACCGGTATGGTATTCCCTCCCCTGCCACCGATACGCGCTGCGAATCTCTTGCCAAACCAGCGCTTCGCGGCAGGTCCAGGCAAAGGTGCCGCCGGCCAGATCAAAGCTTAAGCGGCCAAGCCCGTTATCCAAATGCCTATGCGTATCTGATTCCGCCCAGAAGCGAACTTTTTCCGTGATAGGTCCGTTTATGGTCATTCAACTCCACCCCTTCTCCGCTTATTCGCCCCCATTATAAGGTCGAACCTTGCGGGGTTCTATGCAACGATGTTCCGATTGATAACGGGATATGCCTTTTTTGATTATCGATAATCTCGGAACTCCTGAGGGGTGCAGCCTACCAGCTTCTTGAACAGATAGGTAAAATAAGCGGAAGTCTGGATCCCTACGCGATCCGCCACCTCGTAAACTTTAACGTTCGGGTCGCTCAGCAGTTCCTTGGCCTGCCGGATGCGGGTTTCTTGAACGTATTCGGAAATCGTTTTGCCCATTTCTTTCTTAAACAGCACGCTCAAATAGCTGGCGTTCAAATTAAACTGCTCCCCAAGCTGCTTCACCGTCCAATTGTCCCGCACTCGTTCGTCTATGAACGCGGCTACCTTCCGGATCAAAAGGCGCTGTTGATTCATCCGTTCCCGCGCTTCCACCGCCATGTACCGATCCACGCATTCCATCAGGAATTCGATGATTTGCTCTGTACTGCTGCAATCCAGCATCCGACGCCAAAGCACAATATTCGTTTCCCTGTCTGCCTCGCTCCCCCGCCGAAGCGTGCGGATCAACTCGCTGAGAAAGCTCATGCCAACGGCCTGCACATAGGAAAAAGAAGGCTGCCCCGACAGGAGATCCACCACCCGGTTCATCGTGTCCCGGACCGCAGCAGCATCTCCCTCCTCCATTTTCCGGATCAGCTCCGGCATCCATTGCTCCCGCAGACGGTAATCGTCAAACGCGCCGGCATCCGGCGTCTCTCCCCGCACAATTTGCCCATCTGCAATCAAGCGGGCCTGGGCGATGCGGAACTTCATCTCCTTGTACAGATCGGGGAGCTCCTCCCAGGTGCTTGCCGCTGGACTGCAGCCAATCGTTACGGTGGAGTGATGCTGCTCCTGCAGAATCACCTGAACGAACCTCAATTGCTTCTCCATCCGCGCTTTGTCCTCCACCGTCGGGTTCATTTGCAAGGCGACCATTTCATCGGGGGACGTTTGCGCCAGCCAAACCGAATTGAACGCGGACAAGGCCACATCAACCGTCTGGCGTAATGCGGCCGACAGCACCACGCGTTCTTCGGCCCGTTGCTTCAGGGACAAGAAGTGATCCAGGCTGAACAGGAACAGGTTGAGTTCGCGAACCCCTACTGGCAGCTTCATCAAGCCGTCCCAAGAGGCTTGCCTATCCTCCCCGGGAACAAGTCCGGCGAGCAGATCACTGAGAACCCGTTCCTGGATCAGACGCTGGCTGCCGGACACTTTTCGCTTCAAATCTTCGGTTTGCTCGGCCAGCCTGCGCATGTTCTCCACCGTTTCCCGCATTGCCGTCAAGCGACTGGATACCTCCTCCAGCTTCAGCGGCTTCAGCACGTACCCTTGCGCGCCGACATGGATGGCATCCTGCACGAACTCAAATTCGTTGTACCCGCTGATCATCAGCACTTGAAGCTGAGGAAGCAGTTCCTTCGCCCGGGCGACCAGCTCGATGCCGTTCATACCAGGCATGGCCACGTCGGAGATCAATACATCGAAGGGCGTTTGCCTAATCGCTTCTAACGCCTCTTCGCCCGACTCTCCTGTCTTCGGCTCCTCATACCCCAGCTCCCGCCACCGGATGTAACGCACCAAGCCCTGAATGTTGGAGGGCTCGTCATCCACGATCAGAACCTTCAGCAAATCCATCTCCTATCCACCCCTTCTTCCGGAGGATCGGCGGCTCGGTACAGGCCGGAAATCGGATCGTCGCCCGCGTCCAGGCTCCCGCTTCGCTCTCCAGCTTAAATGCCGCTGCCTCTCCAAAATATAATGCCAGCCGCTCCCGGATGTTCGCCGTCCCGAACCCGTTACCGCTGCCAAGGTAAGTTCCTGCCTCCAGCGCAGCCAGCCGCTCCGGGGCAATCCCCTGGCCGTTATCGAACACGGTCATCACCATACAGCCAACCTCGCGCTTTACGCTGATCCGAATGACAGCGTCCTGTTGCCTTGTGATCGCCCCATGCGCGTAACAGTTCTCCACGATCGGCTGGAGCAAGGTTTTTAACGTATACAAGGAGCCAGCCTGCTCGTCGATATCCCATTCGATCCGGACCCGCCCTGGATACCGCAGCTGCTGCACCTCCAGATACGCCTTTACATGCTCTAATTCCTCACGGATGGGAATGACGGCAACCTGGTTGTTTAACGTTTGCCTATAAAAGGTGGTCAATGCATCGATAATCCGGACCTGCTCGTCATCTTGCACATCCAGCGCACGCCAACGCAGCAGGCTTAAGGAATTGTAAATAAAGTGCGGATTGATCTGCGCCTGCATCGCCTTAAAGGCTTGCTCTCGTTCCTGCAGGCTTGTTGTTCGGATGTCTTCCACCAGATGGCCAAGCCGCTCCGACATGGAGTTAAACATCAGCTCCAGATCGCCGAGTTCATCCTGTACTTTGTTGCGGATCGTCACGTCAAATTCGCCGCGCGACAGGTCGGACATGCGATGCCCCAGCCGCCGGATGCGCCGAACGACGTTATTCATAATCGTCGTGATCAGAAACATCGACAACGCCAGCAGCAAAACGGCCGTCCCGGCGATCAGCGCCAGCAACGTGATGCTCCGTCCGTCCATATACTTCATCTGCGTTAGAGCGACGACATACCACCCGGAGGTCAGCGGCTCCAGCGTCACGAGCTGCTTGGTCTCGGTCAGGTCATAAACGGCGGCGACTCCGTCTGCTTGTTTACCTGCCCCTTCGCTCTTTCTGTCATCCGTTCCGCCCTCCTCCAGCCAGCCTTCCGCCAGAATGCGAAGGCCGATCTTATCCTGTTTGGTTGTGGCTAAGATACGCTTTTCCTCATCCACGATGTACAAGCTGCCGCCATCGGCAAAAGGATGTTTCAGCAAATTGCCAAACACGACGTTGTAGTCCAGCAAAATATAGACCATGCCCAGCGGCTCCCCGGCGCTGTTCAAAATTTTGCTCGTCAGCACGATCCGGCCCGGTGCGTCCGGTGCCGTGCTCCAGAGCAGCAGCGTAGAGGAGGCCATCGTCTTCTCGTACCAGCTTCGTTCGTCCAAACCGGACAGAAGCCGCTGCTGCGGCCGCCACAAGAGCCGACCGTCCTCCACCAAAGTCGAGTTGGTATGATAGATGCGAAAATCCACGATCCCAGGCAAATATTTGCTCGTCAACATAAAATTGCGATCCAGATAGTCGACGGTGTCGATGATCTGCGTCATATCCGCATATTCCCGCCCCAGCCGGGCAATGAGCTCGCTGTCGGTCGCCGTGCGGATCGCCAGCAAGTCGTAGCTTTTCTTGCTATAGTCAATGTTGATCGCCGTTTGTTTGATCGATTCGTCGACGGTCGCCACGTAATTTTCGTGAAAGCTGCGCACGACGATGCCCATCGTGACCCCGCCGAGAATCAGGCTGGGCACCAGCAAAATCAAGCCGTACATGATAAAAATTTTCCTGCGGAGGTTCATCCCCCGGGTGAAGCGGATCACACGGTTTTCTAGCCATGCTCTCACGTCAGCTGCACTCCTTCCCCTCGGATGATGAGTGGACTTTTACACACGTCGGGATTCGCATCGCGTTCCACAAGCAAAAACAGGGCTGACCCCGATCCATCCATCGATCGGGGCAACCTTGTTTCTGGCGCAGGGGGCCACTTTACCCGTTCTGCATTTCAACATTCAGCTGTTCATACCATTCGGTCTTCAGCTCGCTCCAGTGGGCGCGTTTCTCTAGCGCCGCCTGGAATTCGTTCCAGGCCTCCTCGAAGGCCGCTTCGTCCTTGGCCATGATCAGCTTGGCTTTGTATTCCGTTTTGACGGCGTCCAGCTCCGGCAAATATTTCTCCCACAGGCCGCCCGCCTTCGCTTTGACCCGGTCATACGGCTGCGCGACGCGGATCGTGCCCATTTTGCCGATTTTCTCGGTGAAATCGATCGTTTTGAGCCGGCCTTTCGGCTCGGTCAAATTGTAGTTCCACCACGGGTACCATTCGTTGCTGTAGGACGAGGTCATATAGAGTTCGGGCGTGGTGCTGACCTTCTTCGCCTGATCTCCCGAGTCGTGCAGCTTTTGGTATTCCGCGTTCGTGTATTCCCATTTGCCGAGCGGACCGTCAACCCAGTCCCAGAACACGCCGGCCGGACCTTCGTTGACCACCTGCTGTTGTTCCGGCTTCGGCTGCAGCGTGTAATCAAAAAACTTGAGGATCGCCTCCAGGTTTTTCGTTTTTTTGCTGATGTAGACGTCATTTCCCGGGTACTGATTAATGATCTGGTTATAACCCGGCTTGCTAACGCCCTCAACCTGCGGGTACGGAATCGTCTCATAATACCAGGCCGGCTCCGTCGGACCGTCAAGGATTTCCCACAACTGAGCGTCCATATTAAAGAAACCGCCGGCGTTCATCGCAATACGTCCGGTTTTGTTTTTCTCCTTGTAGCGCTCCTTCTTGTCGGTCATCACTTCATGATCCAGCAAGCCCTCGCGGTACATCTTGTTCATCCATTGATAAGCCGCCTTATATTGCGGGTCGTCGTAGATGAAGACGTAGTCGTCACCCTTCTTCTCTACGGGGATGACACCGCCGGCCGTCGCCGTAGTCACGCCGAAAGTGCTCACAATGACGTTCTCGTCGCTGGCCTCGGACAGGAAGCTGAGCGGGATCAGCTTGTTGCCGTTGGCATCTTTTTGCTCAGCGGCCAGCCTTAAGTATTTTTCCACGCCGTCCAGCGTCTTTAGATCATCCATCGTCATTCCGACCTTCTCCAGGACGTCGGTACGTACGAACCAGCCTCCGGAGGCCCAACCCGGCCAGGGATCGTCCGGATTCTGGTCAAACCAGGTTGGAATCGACCAAATATGGCCTTCCGCATCCTTCATAGGCTCTAAATATTCCTTCGGGATGGAAGCCAACCCCGGGTACTTGTCAGGCATATCGAAGTATTGCTCCAGCGGCAGAATCGTATTGGAGCGAATCATGGCGTTATCAACGATGTCACTGCGTCCAAAGATCGCTGCATCCTCAAAGCCGCCTGTGTTCAGCTTCAGATTTAGCGCCGTCATGGCATCGCCTTGAGTGGATTCCAGTTGGAGATCGATAAACGGCTCATGCTCGCGCCAGTAATTTTGCACCATGCTGTTGTTGTTGATCATCGCCGTCCAGCCGAGCCACAGCTTAAAGGATGCGACGCCGCCGCCGTCTGTTCCTGCATTTCCTCCATCCGCGCTGCCCGTTGCTGCCCCTTCACTTCCCCCTCCGCCGCCGGAACAAGCCGATATGGCGAGCATGAACGCTGCGAGTGCAGCGGCCATCCATTTTCGGGTCCAAGATTTTCGTGAATTCAAATTCGTTTCCCCCTTCGTTTATGATTCAACATGCTTCTGCCGGTCCGTGGTGTTCTATGAGATCACATCACCCCTTGACGGAGCCGATGAGCACTCCCTTGACGAAATATTTCTGCAAAAACGGATAGACGCAAAGGATCGGAATTGCGCTAACCATCACCGTTGCCATCTTGATCGACATCAGCGTCACATTGGACAGCTGGGTGCCGCGGGCAAGCGCTTCGATATTGTTGTTCGAGCCCAGCACGGTCGACATGTCTTGCGCCGACAACAGCTGCTGCAGGAAGGTTTGCACCGGGATCAGATTCTGGTCCGTGACGAAAAAAGCCCCGGCAAACCAGTCGTTCCAATGCCCGACGGCCGTAAATAAGGCAAGCGCGGCTAACATCGGCTTCGACAGCGGCAGGATGATCGACAGCAGTACGCGGACCGGGTTGGCCCCGTCAATCTCGGCGGATTCCACAAGCGCCACAGGAATTCCTTGAATGAACTTCAGCATAACGAACATGTTCCAGGCTGAGAACGCCCCGGGAACGATATACACCCAAAACGTGTTCAGCAAATGAAGCTCGTTGAGCTGAATGTAAAACGGGATTAATCCGCCGCTGAACAGCATCGTAATCAGCACGTAAGTCAGCAGAGCGCTTCGAAACGGCATCCGCTCGTAAGAGAGTCCAAATGCGGCGAGCAACGTCACAACCAAACCGGCCAGCGTGCCGACAATGGTTCGGGCTACCGTGATCAAGTAGGCATGCCGTATAACGACGTTGCCCAATACGATCTCGTAATTGGCCCAAGTGAACTGCCGTGGCCACAAATACACCCCGCCTTTGGCTGCGTCACTGCCAACGTTTAGCGAAATCGACAGCATATACATGAAGGGATAGATGACCGAGGCGCAGAGAAGCAGCATCAGGAAAATGATGACGCCCTGACTAATTTTATCGCTTGTGGAAGTTTGCATCGTTTACCACAGCCCCTCTCCGTTGGCTTTCCGAGACAACTGATTCGCGCTGAGCACCAGGAGCAAGCTAAGCAATGAGGATAACATCCCAACGGCGGTCGCCATTCCAAAATACCCCTGCTGCAAGCCGCTTCTTAAAATATACGTATCCAGCACGTCCGCAACCGGCTGATTGGCCGGGTTCATCAGCGGATAAATTTGATCCATCCCGACAGCGATCAAGCTGGGCATGCTGAGGATCAGCACGATCGAAATGGTGGGCATCATGCCCGGCAATGTAATGTGACGCATCTGCGCCCATTTGCCGGCGCCCTCCACCTTGGCCGCTTCATACAGCTGCGGATCGATGGTCGTGATGGCGGCCAGGTACAGAATCGTGTTCCAGCCGACTTCCTTCCACAGGCTGCTGGCGACAATCATTGGACGGAACCACTCCGTGGATCCAAGGAAGAACACCGGGTCGCCGCCCAGATTCACGATCAGTTGGTTCACCAGCCCGCCGTCCAGCGTCAGGAAGGATTGCAAAATGTACGCAACGACGATCCAGGAGAAAAAATGCGGCAAATAGCTGACCGATTGGACGAAGCGCTTGAACCCGTTGTGCCGCAGCTCGTTGATCAGCAGCGCCAATAGGATCGGCGCCGGAAATCCGAACACGAATTTCAGAACGGCGATGTACACCGTGTTCCGCACCACCAGCCAAAATTGATCGTCCCGTAAAAAGGCAAAATTCTCGAAGCCCACCCAAGGACTGTTCCACATCGTTGTGCCGATTTGGAAATCCCGAAACGCCACCTGGATGCCCACCATAGGCACGTAACTGAACAGGAACAGCAGGACGACGGCGGGCAGCACCATGACGTATTGCCAGCGGTATTTTGCAAGTTTGGTAAGCATCGGATCACCTCTTGGGGATCATTATAAGGCCGCCATGTAAGCGGAACCATACAACAACGGTTGGATTTCTGTCGTTCTGATTGGAAGTTGATAGAACATTAGAGATACCGTGCAAACAAAAAACAAGCGGCGGAGGACCTTCATCCCCCGCCGCTCGTGTCACGGCCGTCTTATTTCCACAATTCCATACGTTCTTGATACTTCTTGTTATACACTTCTTCCAGTTTCGATAAGCCTGCAGCCTCTACTTGCTTCATCATGGTGTTGTACAAGGTTACCACGTCTTGCTCGCTAGGAGCCAGGGCCATCTTCAGGAAGTACTCGTTAATCGTCTCGTTGACCTTCGTCTCCATAATCGCTTCCGGTGTACCGCCGTCCGGGCCAAGGCTGTCATAAGGCGCCGTATCAAACGACGTATCCGCGAGGTTCTTGATCGCCAGGTCCGTCGTCGGATCGCTCATCCCGCGGCCGATCAGGTCATACGGCGTGCCGTCGGAGCCTGGTCCGTTCTTGATCGTCCAGGTCCATTTGCGGATCCCGGTCGTGCGGGAAGCTTCCGCCCAATCCTTCTTGAAGGCGTCCAGCACTTCTTGACGCGGCATGTGCTTGCCGTCCTTCATGTCCCAATGCACGCCTTCCACGCCCCACATCATCAAATACTGCCCTTCCTCGCTGGCAAGGAAATCCAAGAACTTGATCGTACGGACCGGATCCTTGTTCGTCTTGGTGATGGAGATACCGTCCCAACCCAACGAGCTCTTCGGCCCATACGTCGTTTGGTCCGGTCCAATCCCCGGTGCCAGCACCTTATATTGATAGAACTGTCTTTCCTCCGCCTTAGCTGGGTCCGGAGCATCCGCCTTCAGCAAACCGTTCGCTCCGCCCACGTTCCAGCTGGCATCCGCCGTAGCAAATACGTTCCCCGCCGCCAGCTTCTGCTCATACTGCTTCGTCTTCATCGTCACCCATTCTTTGTCGAGCAGGCCTTGGCGATACAAGGAGTTCATAAATTTCATCATTTCCAAATACCGCGGATCGCGGATATCCTTCAGCAGCTTGCCGTCCTTCTCGTAATACGGCATAATGCCATACATTCCTTTGAACGTACCGGTAACTCCACTCATGTTGTCGCCATTTAACGTCATCGGAATGGTTTCCTTGCCGTCAATCGTTGGGTACTTCTCCTTAAACGCCTTTAACAGGTTCTCGAACTCTTCGGCTGTAAACGGCTCGCCGTTGTTCACCTTATCCCCAACGCCCAGCTCCTTCATCAAGTCCATCCGCATCAGGAAGCCAAACACCGGGTACTGCTCCAGGCCGTACCAGTTGGCCAGATAGTAGTTCTTCCCGTCCGCACTGCGCGTTTTCTTCAGCGTATCCCCGTACATTTTCTTGATGTTCGGTCCGTATTTCTCGATCAGATCGTCCAGCGGGATCACGGCTCCCGAGGAGATATACTTGTTCATGATGTCGCTTCCGCGGCTCATTAGCACGATGTCCGGCAAATCGTTACTTGCCAGCATCAGGTTCAGCTTCTCCGCTGGATTCCCGGTGGGCTGCTGGATTTCTACGGTCACGCCGGTTTTTTCTGTAATCGCTTTCGCCACAGGGTTCGTAAACGGATCCCCGGTGTTCTGGTCAAACAACGTCAACGTGATCGGCGACTTATCATCTGCCGCCTCTCCGTTTGTCCCTCCGTTCGCCGCAGGAGAATTTCCTCCCGCCGACGGGGCGTTCCCGGACCCGCAGCCAGCGAGCAGGGCAAGGATCATCATAGAGGATACCATGAATAGCAGCTTCTTCTTCATTTGCGTAAACCCCTCTCTTGTACATTTGCGCTTGGACCTCAAGCTCAACTCAATTGTAAAAAGCGCCCCCATGTATATCCATAACGCAATGTTACTATTCATAATGGAAAACGACTTTCATCGGCTCCCCTCAGTTTGAACCCCTGCTATAGCTCGTTATCACCCCGTATTCAGCCGCGTTTCCAGCTCGGACGCGTTCGGATTCAGCGGCAGGCGGATCGTCACATTCGTCCCGATGCCAAGCCGGCTGAAGATTTCCACCCCATATCGTTCCCCGTAAGCCAGTTTGATTCGGTCGTCGACATTTTTGATACCATAGCCGGATTGATTGCTTGATTTATTAAACGCCTCCTCCAGCCGCTGGCGGGTCATGCCCTGTCCGTCGTCGATAACCTGCAGCAACAGATCCTCTCCTTCCGCCTTGAGCTTGACGATAATGTTGATGCCGGTCTCACTCCAGATCGCGTGATGGATGCAGTTCTCGATAAATGGCTGCAATATCAACTTGATCACCGTCCGGTTAAACAACGACTCGTCCAAATCGTAGTGCATATGCAGCATCCCGCGGAACCGGATGGCCTGAATAGAAACGTAGTTTTTGACTAACTGGATTTCCTGTTCCAGCAACACCACCCGTTTGCCCTTGTTCAGCGAGATTCGATAATACTTCGATAAATGGTTAACCATCTGATAGACCTGCATGCTGCCTTCCTTCAAAGCCAGCGAGGAGATCGAGGACAACGTATTGTATAGAAAATGCGGATTGATCTGCGCCTGCAGCGTCGTCAGCTCCGAATCCTTTACGGCGATTTCCTTAACGTATACCTCATTAATCAGTTCCTGAATACGCGCCGCCATCTTCTGGAACGCGTACGACAGCTGCCCGATCTCATCGTTTCCCATCGGCATGCGTTGAACCTGGAAATTCCCCCGCTCCACCTTGCGAATTTGCTGCAGCAGCCCCTCAATCCGTTTCGTGATCACCTTCGCCGTCACGAAAATGAGCAGGGCGGCAACCGCGATCACAGTGACCGAAATCCAGACAATCCGTTTAGTCGCTTTATTCGTATTGGCGAGCAGTTCGTCATAAGGGACGGTAATTACCGTCGTCCATCCGTTGCGTAGCTTTTTGTAGGTAAAAAACAACTCCTGTCCGCCAATCCGCTTATCAAATTTCCCGCTGGACAACGTTAAATCCGCTTGAATGGGATAAAGGTCAAACAGCTGATTCCCCTTCATCGCCGCATCACCGGAGCTGATCACGCGGCCGGTCTCGTCGATGATGTAGACGCTCTTATTAACGTTCTCTTTTTCGATCAGGGAATAGATTTCCTTGTCGTCGATATTGATCGTTAGAATGCCGTAAGGGTGCGACAAGCTAAAGTAACTGAGCGAACGGGCCAGCGTGACGTAGGACGTGCCGGTTTGCGGATCTTCGATATGGGTGTAAACCGGACTCCCGGCCGCATTCAGCGCTTGCTGCTTCACCGTTTCCGGCAGCTCCTCGGTATATCGGATGTACTGCTTATCGGAATACAACGTCTTGTTATCGATGTAAATGGTGATGCCCTGAATATTCGCGTTGGAAATCATCATGGAGGACATCGTCCGATTGATGTAGCGGAACGCATCGAGATAATAATAGGCCTGTTCGTAATCGTTGGACAAAAAGTTCCGCAGCTGCGCATCCATATACAAAATATTGGTCAGCTGCTCATAATACCCCAGCCGGTTTTCAAGGTTCGTATTGATCTGATTGAGCGTCCCGCTTAACGAAGCGTACGTCTGCTCCGTAATCGTGTTCCGCGTGGAGGTATAGGAATAATAAATCAGCACGGAGCACGGGATAAAAGACACGAGAAGGAAAATAATAAACAGCTTGTTGCGCAGCCGAAGATTGGCGAACCAATGATGCCTGAACAAGGACAACCGCCGAGCGATCGGGTTCATTCCTTCCGTCCCTTTAAAGATTTTTTCGATATTCATTTGGCGTGACTCCTTGGTTTTTCACGAATAAGGAAATGAAATAGGACGTGCTCTCGTAACCGATTTTCTGGGCGATATCCTGTACCTTCAGCGATGGATCCGCCAGCATCTCCTTCGCTTTCTCCAGGCGGATGCGAGTCAGATAGTCGTGAATCGTCATCCCGGTTTTGTCCCGGAAGATCGAGCGCAGATAGTTCGGCGACAAATACACTTGGCTGGACAAGCTTTGAATGGTGATCGGCTCATGATACGTATTATCGATGATCTGGCAGACCTGATGCACCAGCTTGGCGTTCTTGTCCGTGGCCCGCTCCATCAGCAGCTCCAAATAATGCGCTGCCGCCCGCCAAATCGCCGCTTCGATCTCCTGCAGCGTCTGACAATCGTAAACCGATTGATACAGGGCGGCACGTTTGACCGGTTCGGCCTGGCCGTTTAAGCTCGGACAGTGAATCTGTTCCTCCAAGCGGTCCAGCAGGTCGATCGCCCACTCGTACACAAGCGATTTATCGATCCGCAGCTGGCGAACGTTTATGAGATAATCATGCAACATCGCTTCCGCCTCTTCGCTGCGCAGCTGCTGCAGCGCCTCCAGCCACGCCTGCTCCGGGAAGGGCGGCAGCGTGCCGTAGCGGTATCCCGGTTTGACGTCACCTGCGACCAAAATCTGCCCCGGCCCAAGGAAAAAACGCTCGTCTCGCAAGCTGCGCACCCGTTCATACAGCTGGGCGATGCCGGCCGGTTCGACCGCTTCGTTGCCGATGGCGAGCGTGACTGACAGCCCCAACAATCCCCGGACCGTCTGCTGCAGCGTCCCCCACTGCTCTCGCGTCATGGCGGGCTGGCTTCCGCTTTCGGGTTCAGCCGCGATAAAGATCGCCAGCTCCCCTTCCTGCAGCACAGCAACCACCGCGTCCTTACGGACGGCGTGGAAATATTCCTCCGTCACCTCGGGCAGACGGGAGATCGCGGCTTCCAACGAACCCGCCTCCCCTGTGCCGTCGGGCTCTCCGCCGTTGATGCCGCTTGCGCTGCGGTCCGCGCTGCAAAGCGCCAGCGAATAGGAAGGGCCGGAGGCTCCTCCCCGTTCCAGCTTGCGAAGCTCGGCGGTGAGCTGCTCCTGCCGAACCGGTGATTTTTCGTGGAGTAGCTCTTTCAACAACTTGGCTTTCGTCATCTGAACCGATTTATATTTTAAACGTACCTCTTCGCACTTTTGCTTCACCCGCGCCATTACTCCGGAGATTTCCTCCAGATCCAGCGGCTTAAGCAAATAACCGACCGCTCCGACGTGCAAGGCCGATTTCACATAACTAAACTCGTCATGACCGGTCAGAAATACAATCTGCATCCAGTCATACTGCTCCCTGACCCACCTTGCCAACTCCAGGCCGTCCATGAAGGGCATCTGGACGTCTGTCAGCACAATGTCAGGCTGAATGGCTTGGATCTTCTCTTGGGCATCCTTCCCGTTGATGCCGACGCCGGCGACGTATATCCCCATCTCCTCCCAACGGATGAAGTCCCGCATCATCTCCAATTCCAATTGCTCGTCGTCCACCAGAAAAATGCTGTACATGCCGCAAGCCCCCTTCGGTTGTCTTTCTATGCCTGATCACCGTCCTGGGAGGACGGTCCTTTCAACTTACGACTTCCTGCGTCCACTTTAATTATAGCGCTTACATCTTCGGGAGCTGAATCCTCCTTTCGCATGAAAGTTATTTTCAAGCATGATTCGATGTTTTGCTTTATCGACACGGATTTTTCGGGGGTCTTATAATTTTTTTAAGCCATAGGCTGGACGTCCTGACTTGAACTTGAACTAGAAAACCAATGCGAGGTGCCGCTATGCAAACCGACTTGAAGCTACGTGAAGGCACGGACCTGAACCTCCCGCGCCGGAAAGTTTGGCCCGTCTTCAAACAACAAAAATACCTGTTCCTCTTGATGCTGCCGGCGCTCATCTGGGCGATCCTGTTCGCCTATGCTCCAATGGCCGGATTGTATATGTCGTTCGTGAACTACCAGCCCACGCTCGGCCGTTTCTGGTACAGTCTGTTCCACAGCGAATTCGTGGGATTGCAGTGGTTTCGTTATTTTTTTAATAACGGCGATTTCCTGATCATCCTGCGCAACACGTTGGCTTCGACGTTGATTACACTCCTGTTCTCGTTTCCGATGCCAATCCTGATCGCGCTGGCCATTAACGAAATCAAAAACGTCCAATTCAAAAAAATCGTGCAAACGTCCTCCTATTTGCCGTATTTCATCTCCTGGGTTATCGCGGCCAACATTATCGTTACGCTGCTGTCCTCGGATGGTGCGGTGAACGCGTTGCTGAAGTTTCTCCATATTACCAATGAGAGCATCCTGTTCCTGCAAAACGGCAAGTACTTCTGGTGGATTGTCGCCTTGGGCAATACGTGGAAGGATATGGGCTACAGCTCGATCATGTATTTGGCGGCGATCTCTTCCATCAACCCGGAATTGTACGAAGCGGCCAAGGTGGATGGGGCCAACCGGTTTAAGCAAATCCGTTATATCACGTTCCCGCATCTAAAGCCGACGATCGTCATCCTGCTGATTCTGGCCATGGGCGGCATTCTGAACGCCGGGTTCGACCAGCACTTCCTGCTCGGGAACGATTTGACGAAGGATTACTCCGACGTGCTCTCAACCTACTCGTTCCGCTACGGGATCCAGAACGGGATGTTCTCTTACGCTTCCGCTGTCGGCATGTTCAGCTCGGTGGTCGCCTTTATCATCGTGGTGATCGTCAACCAAATCGCGAAAAAAATCAACGGCCAGTCCTTATTCTAAACCTGGCATGGAGGGAACTGCATGAAAAATCAAAAAACGATGACCGAGCATCTGTTTGATGCGGCCTTGTACCTGTTCCTGACGTGCATCTTTCTCGTCACGTTTTATCCGTTCTGGAACATCCTGATCATCTCGCTGAACGATGCGACGGACTCGCTGCGCGGCAACCTGTATTTCTGGCCGCGAGAGTTTACGACAGCCAGCTATATTACCATCTTCCGCAACCCGGAAATCTGGAGTGCGCTGCAGGTGACGGCGCTGCGGACAGTGATCGGGACCGCGGTGTCGATTATCTGTATCTCCATGCTGGCTTACTCCTTAAGCAAACGGTATTTGCTCGGCTGGAAGTATTTTTCGTTCTTCTTTGTGTTTACGATGTATTTCGGGGGCGGCTTGATTCCAACGTATATGGTGATCAAGGCGTTGGGGTTAATTGACTCGTTCTGGGTGTTTATTTTCCCGGGGCTGATCGGAGTGTTTCTGATGATCCTCGTTCGCACCTTCATCGAGCAGTTGCCCGGCGAAATCGAGGAATCGGCCAAAATCGACGGCGCCAACGATTTGCAGGTTTTCGTCCGCATCGTTCTTCCGCTGTGTGTACCGGTGCTGGCGACGATTGGCTTGTTCCTGGCCATCGGCCACTGGAATGCTTGGTACGATTCCTATATTTACACGTATAAACCGGAGCTTAAGACGCTGCAGGCCGTTCTGGTCAAGATCCTTAACCAATTCCAGACCGGCGCGATGATGACCGATGCCCAGCAGCTGGCGCAAAACGCCAAGCGCATCCCGGTCTCCAGCGAAAGCATTCGGATGGCGGTCACGATGGTGGCGACGCTGCCGATCATCATGGTGTACCCGTTCGTGCAAAAATATTTCGTCAAAGGGATCATGATGGGCGCGATCAAAAGCTAACAATTAAGAAACCCGTCGCGGCGATTGCCGGACGGGTTCTGTGTTTGTGGTTGGCTCTTGTTTAGGCTGATCTGCGCTTAGCCAAAGGCGTGCTCCTGCCGGATCAATTCCAGTAAAGCGCGGCAGCCCTGCTGCACCAGGCCGTAGACCTCTTCGAAATTCCCGGTGTAATACGGATCGGGAACTTCCTTTAGCTGCGATTCCGGCACCAGATCCAAGAGTTTCACGATCCGGGCATCGGTCTTGCGGGCCAACGCCTTCAAATCACGTTCGTTCTGGTTATCCATCGCAATGATATAGTCAAACTTGGCAAAATCGTCCTGCGCCACCTGCCGCGCTTTCAGCCCTTCATAGGAAATGCCGTACTGATCCAAAATGCGGCGCGTGCCGTGATGCGGCGGATTGCCTGTATGCCAGTTGCCGGTTCCCGCCGAATCGATCACAAACCGTTCGCTGAATCCAGCTTCGTTCACCAGATGCCGAAAGACGGCTTCCGCCATGGGCGAACGGCAAATGTTCCCCAGGCATACAAACAACACTCCCACTTTGCGCTTCTCGTTTTCCATGGTTCTCCTTCTTCCTTCCTGTCACCTATCTGCTCAACACTCTCTCTTAGCAGATAGTACTATAGGTTAAGCCGGAGAACAACCATAGCTCAGTCGAAGCTTCAGCCTTTGCGCACCACCGGAATCCAGATTTCACTTCGATAGTTGGGCAGGGAGGTGTCCGGGCTCTCGTTCCATAGGAGCTCCGGTCCTTCGGCCAGCTCGTAATGAGCGGACGGGAACCACTCGGAATAAATCCGTCCCCAAACGTTCCGCAGCGCATCCGGGAATGGGCCGACGGCAGTGAACACCGCCCATGTCGAAGCGGCCACCGCAAGCGATGCATAGCCGTCCGGGCAAACCTGCGTTGTCGCCACGCCAAGATAATGGTCCAGCTCCCCCTGCTCCTCCATGCGCCCTTCCGAGAAATTAATCGACGCGCTGATGATCCCGGCCGGTTCGAGATTGGACAACCCCTTCAGCTGAGCGATCTTCTCCGGGGTTAACTGCTGCGCCATTTCTGCGATATGCGGATTTACTCCGTGAAATTGAACCGGTACCCGCTTGTGCAGGCCGACGATCCGAAAAGCATCTTTGTCTACGATCCGATAATTCATTTCATTTCCTCCTTGTATGGTGAGTTGGAAGGACATCCGAGGATAAGCTTTCAACTGCGCTCCCGGATCTCTCGCCTCCGACGGCGTGATGCCATGCAAGGCTTGGAATGCCCGGGTAAACGCATCGGCGGAACCGTACCCATATTTCACCGCAAGGTCGATGACCCGCACCGGCCCCTGCTGCAGCTCGAAAGCAGCCAGCGTTAATCGGCGGCGGCGGATGTATTCCGTCAGCGAAATCCCGGCCAGGAACGAAAACATCCGTTTAAAATGGTACTCCGAACAAACGGCGATCCGGGCGACTTCCCCATAATCGATCTCCTCCGTCAAATTCCGCTCGATGTAGTTTAGCGCTTCGTTCATATTTTTTAGCACATCCATCGTTTGCACCTCCTCTGGTTCCCATCATACTAGGAGTTCTCCTGCCCCTTCCGACTTTCCGCGCACCAACTTTGCAGGGAGTCTGGACTGGCCGGCGAAATGAGTTTGGTATCAGTATATCGGATCAGGGAGTAGTCACCAAATAAGAAAAACGTCTATCGACGTACATTCAAAGTAGACAGACCGCGTTTAGCGGAAGTTTTTCTTGCGATATCAGGATGCCAATCCCCGTAGTTTATACTTTCTGGCGTGTAATATAATCAAAATATAAAGAGGAAATCCCCAGCGACTATCGAAGAAAGAAGCACCTGACAGGGAAGCTTCAATCTTACCTACCAACCACAGGAGGTTAAAGTCGCATGGGGAAATCCTCGCACATTCAAGGCCGTAAGGGAACTAAGTTCAGTCAACAGCTAAGGGGCGTTAACCTGGAGCAAGTCCTCATCGTTGCAATCGATGCGGCCAAGCTCCACCAAAAAGCCTTAATATGCAATTATTTCGGCGACATCATTGAAAAACCCTTCTTTTTCTCAGCGAATAATTCTGGTATGGAGCTGCTTTGCAAGAAGATTAATCAAGCGGTTACAGCCACAGAGGCTGTTCGCTTGTTCCTGGGTATTGAGGCAACAGGCCATTACTATGAAGACATCGTCCGCGAGATGGCGAAACGAGGGTACCACGTTCAGATCTTGAATCCGTATACCACCTTCGAGGAACGCGCCGGCGCACTGAATTGGTGCAAAACAGATGATCTTGATCTTGTGGCCATCGCCCATGCCATCAAAAGCAACAAAGCCACTGAAAACCAGCTTTTGAATGGCGTGCAGCGTCAGCTCCATGTCTTGACTCGAGCACGGCGCTCTGAGACACGGAAGCGTGCTTCCTTGCGTACAGAGATTCGAGCACTTATGGACCTCATCTGGCGCGAGTACCAAGGATATGCAGATTATTCAGCCGGTAGAGCTCGAAAAATCAAAGTATTCAGTGACTTCTGGGGGAAAGCCTCGCTCTTCTTCATGGAGCATTATCCACACCCCGCTGCTGTCCTGAAACTAGGGGAGACCGGGCTACGGAAGCTCTCGATTCAGCATAATCTCAAATTGCGAAACACCACCATCCAGAAGCTCTTGCACGTCGCTGAACAAGCGTTATCGAGAAACTTACAGGAACTTCGGCCTGAGCTTATGTTACTGAAAATGAAGCTACGTGACTTACGAACATTTGATGCCAAAATTAATGTTTTGGAACAAGAGATCGAGAACCTTCTCCTTCAGACAGACGGACGACTGCTTCTTACCGTCCCGGGCTTAGGAGTGACTACCGCGGCTGAGCTTTATGCTGAAATCGGCGATGTATCTCAGTACTCGAACGCAAACCAGTTAATTAAGAAAGCTGGCACAAACCCCATTGTTAAGCAAACAGGTGGCGGCAAAGGCTCCTACCGCAAGATTTCCAAACAGGGAAACGATCACCTTCGTTATGCGGTATATCTAGCAGGTAAGAGTCTCTGCATGCATAATAAGGACCTTAAGCCTTTCTATGATCGTCTGAAGGAAAAAGGAAAACATGAACGAGCCATCTTTGTTGCAATGGGTAATAAGATGCTCAAAGTCGCTTTCGCCATGCTGCGAGACCGTTTACCGTTTCAATCGCAGTGCTCTGATTATCACATCCTTGATGAGGTCAATAAGAAGTTGAACTTCAATTGCGTTATGCCGACACTAGCGGTGGCCTAACTAAGCAAGATCTTGGAACCGGTCTTTCTGGGACTGAGGGAAGATCGGATCACTTTCTTGGAGACCTTGGATCTCGTATGTCAGCTTTATCCACCTCGCCCTGTGAATGCGAATTGTACGTTAGCGTATACTCTGCACTCAGCCAGATTGCATCGCAGGATTGAAAAAACGAGGCTATTTCCTTTCAAGTCCGAGAAAGGCCGGTTTCAAGCATCGCTTCTCTGTCAGTTGCTAACTTTTTTGAAAATCTGGGTGGTTAGGTGTGTTTGGGTTACCCAGAAACCTAAAAATTCTACTTGACATAGTACGCTGATATCTTCAAAAAACAGGGGAAAGGCCCCACGGCCTTCCCCCTCTGCTTTTCCGTATGACTTATGGCGTTTCCCCTGTCAAACTTTCGACCGTTGGGCCCAGCTCCTCGTCCACCCAATCTGCGGATGTATATAACGTGAAGATCAGGTCCCGATTCGTTTCCGCGGACCAGGTTAACCCTCCGTCCGTGGACAGCTTGGCTTCCCCGCCCGCATAAGGGTTCTCGTCGCTGTAGGCAAATCCGTAGTTGTTGTCCGTACTTGGCGTATAGTCCGAACCGGGCGATTTTAGGATCAAACCATAGGTTTTGCTCGTATCCAGTCCCTTTAACTGTGGGTAAATCGAATAAGGCGAGATCGAGCCCGGGATGTTGTACGCCGGAAGCGAAGCCGTAAACAGCTTCTCCGCCGGTTGACCCTGTTGGTCCAACACGACCAGCTCGAAATAATAAGCGTCCTTTGGCACCTCATTCCGATAGCTCTCGTAAATGTAAACATCCAGTTTAGGCAAATCCGTATGCTCTAACGTGAAGGTCTGCATCCGCTGAATTCCCGCCCGCACGTCGGAGTAATAATCATACCGGATATCACTGTCGTCCTGATCGATGCGGCTGCCGCTCACCCCAGGAACATAGTAGGCTTCCAGTTCGTAGATCGAAGGCACCCCGTAGTTCGTATTCAGGTAAAGTCTCAGCTTGGTGGTGGTAACCTCTGGGAACGTCAGCGTCCGGTTATCGCCTAGCGTAAATCCTTTTGTAATGTTCCGGTAAGCCGAACCGTCCCAATATTGGAGCGTATAGTTGGCCGTTTTGAAATACGTATCCCGGAACTCCTTCACGACAACCTGATTGACCTTCGTTGCTGTGCCAAAATCAATTTCCGCCCATTGGTCGTTCAGCTGCCCATCCGCAGCGTTCCAGCGCGTTGTAAGATCGCCGTCGGTCAGCTTATCGGCCTCGTAGCCGGGATCGCCCCAGGTCGAGGAGACGTTGACTGGCTTGCCTAACGCCAAATTCGTTGGCAGCGGGTCCGCAGGCTCCGTTTTTCCCGAACCCGCGATTTGAATAACGGCCGAGCCCTTCGCTTCCAGCGAGTACGTTAACGTGCCCTGCACCGTGCCCAGCGACCGCCCGCTGTACAGCTCGGTCAGCCGGTATTTTTTGTTGGGTTTGAGGCCGAGATCAACCAAATCAACCTGGATGTCCTGCGCCTGGTTGGTCCAATTGGATAACCCGACCACGCGGTTGTCCTTCCCTTCCGACAGCACGGTGACCGCAGGGGAATGCGCCTCATGATGGTAAAAATCGGTCATCTGCAGCGGTTTGGCGGCCTGCCCTTTTTTCACCAGATCCAGCAGTTCCTCGTTATGCAGCCAAGCCAACCGATCCTCGTCGATAAAAGGCAGATTGTCGCCGATCAGATAATGCCCTCCGCCCAGCGTCACCGCCGTGTTCAGCAGCTTCGCGTCCTGCTGGCTGAACTTGTACCAGAACCCTTGGATCACGTACTGCGGAATGATCATATCCGGATCGTTGTATTCGTAGAGCGTTCCGTTCGTCCACCAGGAAGCCGCAGTATTAAACGCCTGCCGCTCAATGCCGGAGTAGCTCGCTACGCCAAGCGACGTGTCGCAAGCCGTCCGACGGCCATGGGCAAACGCAGCCGGCAGCAGCGGGGCAATCGACTCGTTGATGTAAATCGGGCGGTCCGCCGCCAGTACGACGTCGCGAATAATGCCCATCCCGATTCGGTAGTTTTGCATTCCGTTCACCGAAGGATCGTAATGTTGTCCCTCGTACATCCCCATATCGATAAAATCCAGCTTAATGTAATCGTAGCCCCAGCGGATATAATCGTCGATATTCCGCTTCACAATCTGCTGAGCTACCGGATGGCTGAGGTCCAGCGCGTACGTGTTCAGATAGGTTTTGATCAAGTTCCCCTGCTCGTCCTTCAGGCAGATGTCACGATGGGTTAATCCCGTCCCCTCGATCGGCAGGTCGATCCACTCCTCATAAATCGTAAACGGCGTCGAATATCCGCCCGCTTTCAGCCCTTTGGCATGCACATAGTTGATGAACTTGGTGATCGATTGTTCAAAAGGCAGGCCGCTTTCCGGTTGAAAACCGCCGTCCAGATTAAAATAATTATATCCCAGCGGCTTCAAATGCTCTGCCACGTAGTCGACCATCGCATACATAGCCTCCGCGGTGGCATAACGGTCATGCGAGTAGAACGTATTGTAACCCATCGGTACGTCGCCGTCCCACTCCATATGAGGCTCTCCGAGGTTATAAACGGTGCCGTATTCCTCAAGGCCATGTTGATAATCGTCGTAATACCCGAGGAAAAACAGATCCGAAGACACCGTCGTACCGCTATGACTCCCACCCCAGTTATACAGGGAAAATGCGGTCAGCGGCCCGTTAGGAAGCTCCGCTTCGCCGAGCTTTTGGCTGCTTTTCCAATTCTGGACGGTCGCCGCCCCGCCAACAAAGCCGTGCTTGTTCTCGTTGTCAAACACCGCTGCAACCCAATGGCTGATCCCGTTGAAGTCGTCCCAGGTCAGCTGCTCGCCAGCAAAACGGTCGGCTCCGTTTTGGCTTTTCCCGAAATCGTCCACCGGCGCAACCCCGAAATCGAAGTTGTTGGAATACGGCGTCGTAAAAATTTTCTTCGCATTGCCCGCCCCGATCTCGATCCGCTGTGCGGCAATTGGGGTCAGCTCCTCCACGTTCAGACCGTCCGCCCGCTGCACCTGCATGTCGGTCAACACGTACGAAACCTTCGGGTACAAGTAAAAGTTCAAATCGATTTGCTCACCGCTTGCCAGCTGGCTGTGAATCGTCAGCTTGCGGCCGTTTTTGCCGTACTTGTCCGGTTTCAGCTTGCTCCACTCCGCCGTGCTTTCCACCGCCTCCTGGGTTGAACGCGTTTCGCCGCCTTTCTCGCGAAAGCTTGACTCGAACTGCTGCACGACCGATTGTCCGTTCCACGACAAGCTGCCGATTCCTTCCGCTAAATCGTAAACCAGCGAAACCCTTCCGTTTGACGCCTGCACGATGTTGCCGTTTCGGGCATAAGCCCCGGCTTCTTCCTCCGCCTGTACGGCTTGCGCGGATCCCAAGGGTCCGGAGAAAGCCAATGCACCGACGAACAGCAGGATGAATGCGTGCGCCATTTTCCTTGTCCGTAAACGTCTTCTCACCTTTACGCCTCCTTCAATCGTGAAATGGTGGAACTTCGGTTTGCGATGCCAGAACTGGATGTTTTTTCTACCCCCATTCTAAAAACCCCCCTGTCCCGCAGCTATACCGCAATGTAATGATTCATGCAGGAAAACGCCTTACATCCAAGGTGAGCATAAAAAAAGCCCGCCCCCTGCGCATCAAAGCGCGGAGAGCGGGCGGTTAAGTTCAGTTGGGTTCAACACGGAGCAGATTACCGCGTGCAGGCGCGGTACGCGGTCGGCGAAATCCCGGCATGACTTTTAAACTGGCGGGAGAAATGCGCCAGCTGCATGCCCAACCGGTCGGCGATGTCCGCGATGCTGTCGTCCGTATAGGTCAACAGCCGTTTGGCCTCCTCCATCCGTTTGCGCTGCACGTAATGCATCGGGGTGACTCCCATGATTTTTTTAAAATAGGGAATAAAATAGTTCGGATGCAAATGCACCAGGTCGGCCAACGTCTCGATTTCGATCGGCTCGTGCAGATGCTCCTGGATATATCTCAACACGCCGTTCAGCTTGTTCCGTTCCGTAAACTGCATATAGTCCTTCAAATAATCGTGGTAGCCGCCTTCCTCCAGACAGCAGGCCAGCAGATTCAGCAGACAAGCCTGCATGCGTAACCCGGCAAAGGGTCCCCCGGACTGAAACTGACGGATCAGCTCCTCGAAGGTCGCTCGGACGTCCTCGGGATTGCCGGCATCGCTGATGTACAGCTTGCTCCTCGCATGAAACAGCGGCCATTCCCCCACCTGAGCGTCGAAATGGCAGAAATACCGGGTATAGGGATTTTCCGGATTCGTAAACGTCGTTTGACTGCTCCCCGCCGGCATGATCATCAGCTGACCCGGCCGGGGATAATACGTCTCCCCGTTGATGATGACCGCCCCTTCCCCCTCCGCGATAAAATACAGCCGATTAAAGCTGGGGGCCAGCTCCGTCCGGTTCCATCCGGGAAAGCCGCTTCTCAGCTGTGCATGCGTCACGGTGACGGTTAAGCTCTCGGGCAAACGCCCGGCAAGTTGGTCCATCTCATTCATCGGCTTCTTCACCCTTCCCTATGTCTCGCTGTAAACCTTTTCATACCGAAGGATTCTTATCCCATTGTATCAGTCTTATTTATCGAATACACCTTAATTTTGTGCAAAACCGTCTTAATTCGTGCCATTCTCAACCCTTCCGATTCAAGCTAAGCTAAGAGCGACAGGACTATATAGAAGCTGACAGGACGTTCATATCAATTATGGTACTACTTATATAGGAGGCAGGGAGCGATTATATGGACAAAGTACGTTTCGCCATCATCGGGATTGGCAATATGGGAACGTCACACGCATTAAACCTCAGCAGCGGCGAGATCCGGGGCGCGGAGCTGACCGCCGTATGCGACACGAACCCCGACCGCTTGAAGTGGGCGAAGGAGCATCTGCCGGAGACGGTGCTGACTTTTGATACCCCGGAAGCGTTGTTTGCTTCGGACGCGATGGATGCGGTGCTGGTCGCCACGCCGCACTATGATCATCCGACGCTGGCGATGCAAGCTTTTGAGAGCGGTTACCATGTGCTGGTAGAGAAGCCAGCCGGCGTGTTCACCAAAGCGGTTCGCGAGATGAATGAAGCGGCGGCGAAGTCCGGGAAGCAGTTCGGCATCATGTACAATCAGCGGACGAATCCGCTGTACGCCAAGCTTCGCGACCTTGTGTTGTCCGGGGAGCTGGGGACGATCCGCCGCACGAATTGGATCATCACGAACTGGTACCGCTCGCAAAGCTACTACGACTCCGGCGGTTGGCGCGCCACTTGGGCCGGAGAAGGCGGCGGCGTGCTGCTGAACCAGGACCCGCACCAGCTCGACCTATGGCAGTGGACGACCGGGATGATGCCCAAGCGGGTGCGCGCGTTTTGCCACTTTGGCAAATACCGCAACATCGAGGTCGAGGACGACGTGACCGCCTACGTGGAATACGAAAACGGCGCCACCGGGCTGTTCGTCACCACGACTGGCGAAGCGCCGGGCACGAACCGTTTCGAGTTGACCGGCGACAACGGCAAAATCGTCGTGGAAGACGGCAAGCTCACGTTCTGGCGGCTGCGCGTGCCCGAGCCGAAGTTTAACGCGGAGTATACCGGTGGCTTTGGACAGCCGGAATGCTGGAGATGCGAAATCCCGGTGAGCGGCGGCGACGGCCCGCAGCATAAAGGGATTTTGCAAAACTTCACGAACGCGTTGCTGCACGGCGAGAAGCTGCTCGCCCCCGGCGAGGAAGGCATCCTCGGCCTGACGCTCTCCAACGCCATGCACCTGTCCGCCTGGACCGACGACTGGGTGGAACTGCCGCTGGACGAGGAGCTGTTCTATGCCAAGCTGCAGGAGAAGATCCGCACCTCCTCGTTCCGCAAGGAAGCCGGCAGCGGCAAGGTGCTGGACGTGTCGGGTACGCATTAAAGCGGTGCGGGAGCGCGATGGGCGTGACGGGTGCGCAGTGAAGTGGCGCTAGAGCGTGCGATGGGACGTGGCTGGCACGCACTCTGCGGCACAGGAGCGCCATGAGACGTGGCCGGCACGCACTCTAGCGGCACAGGAGCGCCATGGGACGTGGCCGGCACGCGCTCTAGCGGCACAGGAGCGCCATGGGACGTGGCCGGCACGCACTCTAGCGGCGGGTGACCTGCCCACAGGCTGCCTTCCGAGCAAATAGCGGACTTTTTTTCCTCTATTTGCTCCAAATCAGCCCGTTGAGCCGAAATAAGGGTAAATTTGGCACTAGCGTTGCATTAAGACTTCTTTCTGCTTTGATTCAGACAAATACAGAACAACGATATAGTATATACAAACCGGATTAGTATATATTTTACAGACGCACTTTGCTTAAATTTGAAAAAGTTTAGAGGGGATTAGACCCGCACGTTACCCATTTTTTAAAATTTAAGTATTTAGTTCAATACTTCTACAATGATTCGTGGCTTCATCGATTTGTTCGCCTGCTTGGGGGGCCGACCGTTTCGCTTCGTTCGTCCTTTTGAGCTCCGTGTGGGCTTTTTGAATAAGGCTTCATGCAGCCTAGTCCATGACCGATCGGCATAGAGTCGAATCAATCGAAGTAACTGCCAAACGGTTTGCTTGCACTCTAGCTTCAGGCGTAGCAACAGGCACAGAGCATAGGATATCAACGCGATATACATCTGGTTCCAGATGGCTTCTGCGGTGTACCCATGAGGCTTCACTAAACGGAGGTGTTGCTTAATCCATTTAAAGAATAGCTCGATTTGCCAACGATGCCGATATACATCTGCAATTTGGTGCACGGACAAATCCATGCGACTTGTCACAAGGCGATATAAACGACCTTGCTGATCCTGAAACTCAATGAGTCGCAACTTCATTTGCTGCCCTGGCAGAGTTACATCCGCATCCCGAATGAAATCTCCCCGCTTGGGAAGAGCCCGTTCCTTGAGGATCGTCAATCGGGTATTATCCTTAACCCGAGCCACAAACTTCATCCCTTGGTCCACCCAGGCTTGAAAATGCTTGTGCACCTGATAGCCTCGGTCCATCACATAGGTCACTTCTTTATCGACCGTAAAGTTTGGGGCAACTTCGTGGTCTGCGACATCTTTGGTTGAGGCGATGATTTTATCTGGAACCATCGTCTTCGCGTCGACGACTAGAAGTGAAGTGTGCATTTTCACGCCGTGATTGGATGCAGAGCAGTAAGCCCATTTGGAAAGAATCGCTGGCAAGGTGATTTGAGTAGAATCCATGATCGCGAGCTTTCCGATCTTAGTCGTGATTCCTGGCTTACTCTCCGTTAGTTGTTGGATTTGTCTCGTTACTTGCATGAAAAGCAGGTGAAGGTTCTCTAGGGGAAGCTTCTTCATTTTCCGCGAGAGTTGGGATGGGCTTATGCTTTCAAGTCCACCAAGTATCGCTTGAAAATCTTCATTGGCTTCAAGATGCTCGGACATTTCAGCATAAGACTCTCGTTGCTGTAACTGGGCTTCAATGAACAGCAGTAGGGAAGAACCGACAAAAAGCTTGCGAGCACGATAATCCAAAACGCTATCTCGGGAAGAATTAATATTTAACATTTGTAGACATTGACATATGACACTTAAATTTGTACTGTTATCCATAGAAATCTCCTTTTGTTGAGAGGTTGATGGATAACCTTTGGATCAACTCAACATTAGGGGATTTCTTTATTTTTGTACATGAAAACCAGCCTATAATTTGCAAATTTAGTAAATTGTTGATTTGAAATATCGTTTGAAAAGTTAATGCAACGCTAGTGTAAATTTGGGCCTTATTTTCCGGAAACACGCAAGTTTCGCCCGCTTCGCACGCTTCCCATTCAAAATAAGGACAAAAAAGTCCCTTATTTCTCCGTATCCGCTCAAACCTTGCAAAATAAGGCCATTTTTTACCTTTATTGAGAATTGAGCCGTTAGTCTAGCACACGAGTAAGCATTAAGGATTTCAAAGAGGAGCGATAGCCCATGAAATTGTCCGTATTTACCGTATCCACCCCGGATTTGACGCCGGAGGAGTTGGTGCAGGCCGCTCGCGAAGCCGGGCTCCACGGCGTGGAGTGGCGTTTCAAGGAAGTTCCCGCCGAAGTCGCTGGTGAAAAACCATCGTACTGGCGCAACAATCTGTGCTCGATCGACCCGTCTTCCTCTGAAGAGCAACTGCTCCGCTTCAAACGCATCACCGAAGCCGAAGGGCTTGAGGTCGCCAGCATCACGCCTTATTTGAACTCGCTGGATCTGGAGGAAACGGAACGCGTATTCTCCGTCGCCCGCCTGCTCGGCGCCAAAATGATCCGCGTCGGCGCGGCCGGATATGACGGCACCACCCCCTATCCTGAGCTGTACGACAAAACGGTGCGCTATCTGAAGGAAGCAGAGCGCCTGGCCAAGCAATACGGCGTCAAAGGGGTCGTGGAAACGCATCATCTGACGATCGCGCCCAGCGCCAGCCTGGCCCATCGGCTCGTCAGCCACTGCGATCCCGATCAGATCGGCGTCCTGTACGATCCGGGCAACATGGTGCACGAAGGGTATGAGCAATTCAAAATGGGACTTGAGCTGCTGGGCCCCTATCTCGCACATGTCCACGTCAAAAACGCCGCCTGGTCGCAGACCGGTACGCGCGAGGATGGCACCGCAGCCTGGCGCTGCGAGTGGTCGCCTCTGGCGGACGGCGTGATCGATTACAGCCGCCTGCTCCGGGACCTGAAATCCGTCGGCTACGACGGCTACCTGGGGATCGAGGATTTCAGCGGCCACTACGGCTCGAAAGAAATGCTCCGCCAATTTGCCGAGTTTATCCACGAAAGGATGTAAGGCGATACGATGGATGCACAACAACAGAAGCCCTCTTTTCAAGCGAAGGACGGAATGAACTATGCGCCGAAGGGACGTCCCCATGCCGTCGTGAAACCCGGCGAATTTATATTTGCTGCGGTGCACCTCGACCACGGGCATATTTACGGCATGACCGGCGGCCTGGTCGAAGCCGGAGCGACCTTGAAGTGGGTGTATGATCCCGACCCGGCCAAAGTCCAGGCGTTCGTGGAGCAGTACCCGCAAGCCGCCCGGGCAGACAGCCTGGATCAAGTGCTCTCCGACCCCGAGGTGCGGCTCGTCGCTGCAGCGGCGGTGCCGTCGGAGCGCGGTCCGCTGGGGCTTAGGGTGATGGACGCCGGGAAGGATTATTTTACCGACAAGACGCCGTTCACCCGTCTGGCCCAACTGGAAGCTGCGCGTCAGAAGGTACGCGAAACCGGACGCAAATATATGGTCTATTACAGCGAACGCCTGCACGTGGAATCCGCCGTGTATGCCGGTCAGCTCGTTCAGCAAGGGGCGATCGGGCGCGTGCTGCAGGTGACCGGGTTTGGTCCGCACCGGCTGAATGCGGGTTCGCGGCCGGAGTGGTTTTTTCAGAAGGAAAAATACGGCGGTATTCTCTGCGACATCGGCAGTCATCAAATCGAGCAGTTTCTGTTCTATACTGGGTGCAAGGATGCCCAAGTGCTGCACAGCAAGGTAGCCAACTATCATCATCCCGAATACCCCGAGCTGGAGGACTTCGGCGACGCGACGTTGGTTGGAGATAACGGGGCGACGCAATATTTCCGCGTGGACTGGTTTACGCCGGACGGACTCAGCACCTGGGGAGACGGACGGACGTTCATTTTGGGCACCGAAGGGTATATTGAGCTGCGCAAATACGTCGACCTCGCCCGGGATGCGGAGGGCGACCATGTCTACCTGGTGAATCAGGACGGGGAGCAGCATTTTGCCGTACGCGGGCAGGTGGGCTATCCGTTCTTTGGCGAGCTGATTCTGGATTGCCTGAACCGCACGGAAAACGCCATGACCCAGGAGCACGCCTTCAAAGCCGCAGAGCTGTGTCTAAAAGCTCAGCAGCAGGCACTTCGCGTCACCCCAACTTACTAGGACAGGAAGGGACCTTACGATGACGATGCAAGAACCGATCGGCGCGGCGATTATCGGCTGCGGAGCGATTTTTCCGCTGCATGCCGGGGCTGTGCAGCAACTGGACGGCGTGAAGCTGAAAGTGGTCGTCGACAGCGATGCCGCCAAGGCAGAGCAGGCCGCAGCGGCGTATTCCTGCGAAGCGGCCAGCGATTACCTGACCTTGCTGGATCGTGACGATATTCAAGTCGTCCACCTCTGTACGCCCCATCACCTGCATGCGGAGATGGCGACGCAGCTGCTCCGTGCCGGCAAACATGTGCTGACGGAAAAACCGCTCGCACATGACCTCAAAGCGGCGGAGAACCTGGTGGCAGAAGCTCGGCGCAGCGAGGCACAGCTGGGGGTTGTTTTTCAGAATCGGTATAACGACTCATCCCGAAAAATCCGCGAATTCCTGGAATCGAAAACGCTGGGCCGGCTCATCTGCCTGAAAGGCATCGTCACCTGGCACCGGGACGAAGCTTATTATACCGACAGCCCATGGCGGGGCCGCTGGTCGACGGAAGGCGGCGGCGTGCTGATCAATCAAGCGATCCATACGCTTGACCTGCTCCAATGGTTCGGCGGCGAAGTCCTCTCCGTCCAGGGGAGCGTCACTGCCGACGCCCTTGGCGACGTGATCGAGGTGGAGGATACGGCGCATGCCAGCCTCCGGTTTGCGGACGGCGTTCACGGGTTGTTTTACGCCACCAATGCGTACCTCACCAACACCCCAGTTGAACTGGAACTGGTGTTTGAAGGCGGCACGCTGCGTCAGCGGGACGATTGCCTGTATTTGACCCGGGACGGTCGGGAAAGCCTGGTCTGCGAACCGCCGGCGAACCTTAGCGACGCAGGACAAATCATCGGCAAATCCTACTGGGGCTCCAGCCATCAGTTGTTAATCGCCGACTTTTATGACCGCGTCCGAACAGGAACTCGCTTTGCGATTGACGGCGAAGAAGGCCTCAAAACGCTGCGGCTCATCGATGAGTTGTATCAATCCTCTCGGACGCGGAAATCCAGATAAACACTAGATACTGAGAACCGGGAACTTACGACATAAACAAACGGAAAATGGAAAATCGTTGCGAAGCGAAGGACCGTTCCTTACGAGGGGCGGTCTTTCTTGTATCGGGGAACATACCAGAGGGGATGGCCGAGGTTACAGCCGTTTTCTCATCCTGGTGAGGATGGTAACCAGTACCGAGTTGAAGCCTATGGGTACTTTAGACCGCTCACGCTTTGACTTCTCCCGCTCCCTGCGCCGGATTTGCTCAGCCAGCAAACACCGGTCCAGCTCCTGGCGAAGATCCCGAATATACTGTTTGGCAACGTCCAAGTCGTTCAGATACATCGTGCTCCACCTCCTTTTCGTCATTAGTTAAAGATCTCCATAATTGGATAAACACTTCCTGCTTGATCCTTCCCTATCATAACGCCGCAGTTGCAGCCGCGTAAGGGTACAAAACACCTTAAGTTCTTTTTTCCTCCCTTCTTCCTCACAAAATAAAAGCGGCCACCTTTGTTTTATGCAAAGGGGTCGCTTTTGTTCACGGCGTTCCACACGCCAGCGGCTTTATAGATAAAAATGGCGAATCCAATCGGTAGAGTTGACGCTACGTTAGCTGACCAGGTGCCCGCCGGGAAATAGGCGGAGTTCTCTTCGCCCGCTGCCGCGCTTGCTCCAGCGTGCGGTAGCGGAACTCCAGCAAGGCTCGGCCGATCTCCGGCGTCGTAAAGGTAAAGAAGGGCAGCACGTACATTTCGGTATCCCAGAAATAATGCCCTTCGTACCCTTCGCCGGTGAGCCCCTTCGCGGCCATGCTGGTCATGCCGTCGCGTCCAGCCGACTGCAGCAGGCCAAACGCATTAAACCGCAGCCCCTGCTGGAGCGCGGGATCGCTGGCAATTTCCACGTCGGCGCGGCTCCAGAACGCGTCCAGGTAAGCGTGCTGCTCCTCAGCCAGCCCGTCAAAGCCGCGGCTCTCGGCCAAGCGCAGCACTTCTTCGCTTCGCATCCGCAGCTCTTCCTCCCGGGTATCCCGGGTCGTATGAACGCTGATGAATTTGCTCAGCGACAGGTCCGCCGAATGTTCATAAGGCTGCTCGTTCATCCTTTCACCGAGCCTCCCATCAGCCCTCTAACAAAGTACTTCTGCAGGAGGAAGAAGATCGCGAGCGGCATCAGCATCGAAATAAACGCGGCGGACGTCAGCAAATGCCAGTCGTTGCCTCTCGAACCCACGAGATCGGCGATTTTCATCGACATCACCTGTACGCTCGGCTGGTTGCCGATGAAGATCAGCGATACCAGGTAATCGTTCCAGACCCACAGGAACTGGAAGATACTGATCGAAGCGAGCGCCGGCACCGACAACGGCAGGATCAGCCGGGAGAAAATCGTAAAATGGCTCGCCCCATCGATAAAGGCCGACTCAAACAAATCCTTGGGCAGCTGGCTGATGAAGTTATACATAAAGTACGTGACGAGCGGCAAACCAAAGGCCGTATGCGCCAACCAGATCCCCAGATAGCTGCCGTTCAGACCCAGCGCCGTATAGTCCTTCAACACCGGGATGAGCGCAACCTGCAGCGGAATGACCAGCATCGCGATGATCACCACGAACAGCGTTTTGCGGCCAGGGAACCGCAGCCAGGAGAAGGCATAAGCGGCAAACGAAGCGATCAGCACCGGAATCACCGTTGCCGGAACGGCGATCGTTAGCGTGTTCCAGAACGCCTGAGACAACCCGGTCCCTTTCTGAATCGATTCGCTGCCATCGGCGAGCTTCAGCTTATATTCCTTACCGGACAGCACGTTCTTATAATTCTCCAGCGTCAGCGCCGGCTTGAACTCCCAGCCCTGCTCCTGGACGTGGATCGTGCGGGCCCGGCGATTTTCCCAGATCAGCCGCTGTCCGTCTTTTACTACCCCGGCTTTCAGCTCGTCGTCACTGTAGGTTTCTCCGTTCACTTCAATCGGTTCGCGCAAGTCGATATCCTTGGAGAGCTGAATCGTTTCCGCATTCGTCCATTCCCGGTGCGGGAACACGTTCCACCAACCGGTTTGCAAAATGTCTGCCGCCGGCCGGAAAGAAGAGATCAGCAGCCCCAGTGTCGGGATGAGCCACAATAAGCAGATGAGACCGAGAACGAGGTTAACTACCGTTTTGCCGCGTTTGCGTTTATGCAATTTCGTGCCCGCCATTAGAATCCCCCCTGCTTGCGGATCTGCCGCAGATTAAAGAAGATGACCGGCGTTACGGCAATCAGCAAGACGATCGCCAGCGTGGACCCGTACCCGAAATTACGGTACATGAAGAATTGCCGATAGAACTGCGTGGCCACCACTTCCGTCCCGTATTGTCCGCCAGTCATGACCATGACCACGTCGAAAATTTTGAGCGTAAACACAATGATCGTCGTCGTCACCGTCAGGATTGTCACCGAGATATACGGGATGATAATGCGGAAGAAGATTTTGATCTCACCGGCCCCGTCCACACGTGCCGCTTCCAAAATATCCTCTGGAACCCCTTTGATCGCCGCGGAGAAAATGACCATGGCGAACCCGGTTTGCATCCAGATCAGAATTAAGATCAGAAACAGGTTGTTCCACGGCTGCAGCATGCTGGTCCAGGCTTGCGCTTCACCGCCTAGAGCGGTGACGATGGCATTAAACAGACCGATTTGCTGGTCGCCGGGCTGATAATAATAAACAAACTTCCAGATGACGCCCGCCGCCACAAACGAGATCGCCATCGGCATAAAGATAATCGACTTGGCGATTTTCTCGTAGCTGCTGCGGTCGGCGAGGATGGCAATCAGCAGCCCAAGCGTGACGCAAGCAAGCGTGCCTAGGAACACCCACAGCAGGTTGTTGCGCAGCGCCGTTCCCATCAGCTTATCGGTGAAGATCGCCGCATAGTTGGCGAGCCCAACGAATTTCTCCGACGAGGCGTTAAAGAAGCTCAAGTACAACGTCCGTACGGCAGGCAGCACCAGCAGCCATCCCAGCAAAATCACGGCCGGACCGATGAAAATATACGGCAACACCTTCCGCCGCACCTGCTCCGGATACTGCTCCACCGCCCAGTTAAAGGTATAGAAAAGTAAGTACACGCCGAGTACGCCCCATAAAACGGCGAAGATCGCAGTCAGCAGCGGATTCAGCGTCGAGTCGCGGAAAAATCGGAAGATCAGGCCGTGTCCGGCGGCATTTGCGACCAGGACGATCAGGGTGAAGAGCACGGCCCTCAGGCTGACGATTCGCTTGGCCTCTGAACTCATCATGACCCCTCCTAAATGTTTTGTGAGCGTTACTTCCTGAACCGGTTGGATTGATGAAAAAGGAAGGGGCGTGTGTGCCGGAACCCACGTTTCGGCTCGCGCGCCCCTCCGCGGTGCTTTAGTTATCGTTTATGCCGCAGATCCAGAATCGGGCTTAGTTATTCCAGCCTTCCTGAATTTGCGCCAACGCTTCATCCAGTGTGGACGTACCGCTCACGTAGTCGGTCATGCCTTTCCAGAAGGTACCGGCACCTACTTTACCCGGCATCAGGTCAGAGCCGTCAAACCGCAGCGTGGTCGCATCCTGCACGAGCTGAGCCATACGACGATCGGCCTCGGAAGTATACCAGTCAAGCGAAGCATCGTTCATCGGAGCGATTACGCCGCCGGATTGTACCCACGATTTGATCGATTCGCCTGTCGTAAAGAATTCCATAACCGCACGAACCTCAGGACGATCATTGAACATGGCATAGATATCGCCGGCTACCAGCACCGGTTTCCCATATTGCTCGTCGATCGGCGGCAGGTAGAACCAGTCGTAGTCTTCGTCGATCTTCGCCGTTTCCGGGAAGAAGCTGGTGATAAAGTTCGCTTGACGATGCAGCCAAATCTTCGGCGGGTTGTCGAACATCGGTAACGCCGAATCCCCAAATGCTGTCGTTACGATCGATTTCGTTCCGCCATACACGTAATCCGGATTCATCCAGATTTCCGACATTACTTCAACAGCATGCTTCACTTCAGGGGAAGTGAACGGCAGTTCACCGCTAACCCATTTATCATAGTTTTCCGGCGAGGTCGTGCGGAGCATGATGTCTTCTACCCAGTCGGTAGCCGGCCAGCCTGTTGCCGCGCCGCTTTCGATACCGATCCCCCAAGCCGTGTCGCCGTCCTTGGCGATTTGCTCCGTCAGCGCCATCAGCTCATCCCAAGTTTGCGGAATGGTATAACCCGCTTCCTCAAATTGCTTCTTCGGATACCATACCAAGCTCTTTACGTTACTGCGGTTCCAAATGCCCGCCATGATTTTATTGCCGTCCTTATCTTCCATCGTCGCCATGTCAAGCCAGCTTTGGTTGTAGTTCGCCTTCAGCTTCTCCTGGTCGAGTATGTTGGTCAGATCGATGACCTTACCGGTCTTGGCAACGGCAGCCAGCAGACCCGGTTGCGGGAAGTCCGCGATGTCGGGGGCGTTGCCGCCGTCTACACGGACGTTAATGGTCGCTTCGAACTCTTTGGAGCCTTCGTATTGAATGTCGATGCCTGTTTTCTCCTCGAACTCTTTGATGCTGGTTTCGAATTTCACTTGGTCAGCATCTACGAACGGACCAAACATCGTAACTTTCGTCCCTTTATATTCACCTTTCAACGCCAACTCCAGCGGAGAGCCGGTGGAAGTGTCATTGGTTGCGGCGGTATCATTTGTGTTCTGTTCCGTGGTTCCCGTATTAGCCGGAGCCGCCGGTTCATTATTTGCCGCATTGTTCCCTCCGCCGCAGGCGCTGAGGAGAAGTGTGAACGATAACCCGCTAACGAGCAATAAGGAAGTCCATTTTGATCTTTTTTTCATTGACCCTACATCCCCTTCGATATGATTTAGGAACAACCATCTGTAGGTCTGACGACCTTTATTCGATTCCGGCGAATCACCTCCTTAATCAAGCTTTTCAGCAGCAGGCGACGATAAATATAGGCCTGTATCCGTTTTCAATTCGGTATAAGTGTATGACCTACCCAGCCGGAATGTTCCGCTTTTTTGAAAAGCTTTTCAGAATACGATTCAAATGGTTCGTGGTGAGTGTTGGAATGTGTGAGTTGTGTTACATTGCGTGTGTTGTGTTACGATGTGTGTTACGTTGTGTATGTTGTATTGCGTTGTGTGTGTTGTATTGCGTTGTGTGTGTTGTATTGCGTTGTGTGTGTTATTACTTGGCTACACCATGGTTCTTTCCCGTGAGGATTCCCTTACGACCAGCTTGTGTTGGAGGATCTCTCTGGGCACCGCCACGCTCCCGGTCGTCAGCAGCTCATGCAGCTTCTCTGCAGCACGGTGGCCTAGATCATAGATGGGTTGGGATATCGTGGTCAGCTTAGGAATATACATGCTGGCCATGCGGTGGTTGTCAAAGCCGATGACGGACACCTGCCCCGGGACAAGAATGTGCCGATCCCGAAGATACGAAATCGTCCCCATGGCAAATTCGTCGGCAACGCAAAACACCGCGGTCAAATCAGGATGCTCGGTAAACAGCTCATGTGCCGCCTGATACGCATGCTCAAAATAGTGACTGGCAAATTTCACGTTTTCGATATTCGATGTCAGTCCGTATTCCTTCATGGCCCGAACAAACCCGGCGAATCGCGGCGGGCCTGAAATGGAATTGTCGTGATTGAAGCCAATCATACCGATTTGGCGATGACCAAGCTCGATCAGGTAAACGGCTGCGTCATAAGCTGCCGCCTCGTCGTCGACTTCGACGCACGGAATATCGTAGTCGTCCGAATGGGACGACACCATGACACAGGGGATGCGGCAACCAATCAGTTTCTCGTAATACTCCGGAAACATTTTGTCGCTCGCAAATACGATCCCGTCCACCTGCTTCTCATGAAACGTATCGATATACGACAACATCCGCTCCTTATCACGGTCCGTGTTGCAGATCATCAGGCTGTACCCCAGCTTGTTGCAGGCATCCTGCATTCCCCGGATCATTCCCGCGTAATACATGTTCTCAATATCGGGAATCAACAATCCTAAGGTAAAAGACTTCTTGTAAATCAGTCCGCGGGCGAACGCGTTCGGCTGGTAGTTCAGTTCCTGAATCGCCTCCAGCACGCGCTTTCGCTTGCTCTCCACCACCGTACCCGGCGCGTTCATGACGCGCGAGACCGTACTGATGGAGACCCCCGCCTTTTTAGCAACATCACGGATCGTTGGTTTGCTTTTGTTTTTGTTCATCGTTTGTATCCTCGATTTGAAAAGCTTTTCAATGCGATTATAACAAGGGATTTTTTCGATGACAAGATTTTTTTGAAGCGCTTACAATCCTAGGGGTGACCCTAGCCCGTCCGCCCCCTTTCTCACCTTTATCCCTTTGAGTCCGGCTACTCGTAAGCACTCCCCCATTGGCATTTCCCTGCCTAAGAAGTTCAAATGCAGCGTAAACGGACTGACTGGGGGCGAGACGATATACCTCGTTCTTGCTCTAACGGAACCAAATGACGCTAAAGTCCATTTCCCGCGAGATTTCCCGTTCTAACGGAACGTAAGGCCGTTATTGGACGTAAATCAACCTCGCTCTAGCCTATTCGAGCCAAATAACGTCATCTGATTCCGTTAAAAGTTCCGACCAGCTGCTTCCATGCGAAATAAGGGCTGTACGTTCCGTTAAATCCATTCATTAAACATAACTCAACTTAATTGCTGGCCGCACGCCATCCCTTGCCAGACTGACGTTGGCATAGCTGCGGATGCTGCATCCCGTACCGATAAAATGGGCGCGCGAAGGTAAATTGCCCTGCGTGCGCAGCCACCACCAGGAACAGCCCAGCTTCTGACCGTTTCGCAGCACATAATTGACTTCCTCGCCCTTGTCATAGACATAAAGGCTGCAGCCGTCGGGCTTCTTCAATTTCGCATAATCCGTCCCTACGGCGGTCATCCAGTCCTTGCCAAGGCTTGCGGTGAATGCCTTCACCTCCGCTACACTCAGCAGAAACACGTTGTCCTCCGTATCGGGGCAGCCTTCCCCGTTATCTGTGCAATAAGCCGGCTCGATCAACGCTTGCTCTTCCGGGCTAAAGGCAGCAGCGAAAAACTCCTCGTTTAACCACTGTCGCAAATCGCAGTCGCGCCAGATGATGTCTACGGCATCCCGCCACGAAACATCCGCGCTTTTCCCGTGATAAAAGCTTGCAGTCCAAAATCTCTTCACTCAACAGAAACAACTCGTTGCCTGAATTTTGGAGAACCCGCCATACGATCGGCTGTACCGTCCCATCGGCTGAATGGGGGTACGAGCCGAAGGTCATCCGTTCCCCCGGATGAATCGCATGATGGAGCGGCATAGAAGCAGGTTGATGGTTACCATCCATAAGACTCCCCTCCTCTTCTTCAGTCTATCTATTTTACAACAAGTTCCCAGGGGGGGCCGCAACAACTAATCGATGAGACTTCTTCTTCGGCCAATAACAAGCGACCATAGGATCTAGTGATCTAGTAACTTACTGACTTAGCGATCTAGTGACAAAGTAACCAAGCATCAACTACATTGACACACATAGTAATATGTATTACATTGTTTCAAAAGAGGTGAACAAAGTGAACGACAGCGCCATCAGCCGGGATTTGATCCGCGGCCACATCGATACGATTATTCTTCGGGTGCTGCTGGAGGAGGGAGATAACTACGGGTATGAGATCATGAAATCCATCTCCTCCATTAGCCAAGGACGTTACGAATTGAAAGAGCCGTCGCTCTACACCAGCTTAAAGCGATTGGAGGCCCAGAAGCTGATCGAATCCTATTGGGGGGAAGATCGCAGTTTGGGCGGGCGGCGCAAATATTACCATGTCACCCCTGCGGGAGCCGAGGTTTACAAAGCCAATTTGGCGGCATGGAAATTTTCCCGCGAGATCATCGACGTTCTGATCGAGAAACAGGAGGGATCCCCATCATGAATTCGTTGCAAAACCACGTGGATCGTTTATTTGCCGGCTACCCGGCAACCGGACGAAACCGTGAGATGAAAGAGGAAATCATCGGTAATCTGGAAGCCAAAGTCGCCGATCTCATGGCTGGCGGAATGGATTACGAACAAGCCGTCCGAACGGCAACATCCAGCCTCACCCGCATCGACGGGCTGATCGACGAACACCCACTGATCTATGTAAACCGCTATCGTTTGGAATGGATGCAAAAGATGCTGTTTTTAGCCATCATTCTGTGGATCTTCACTATTCCATTACGTTTGATCGAACGCACGCCGTTAAGTTTCTTCCTTCTGGGCTTCGTCCTGGTTCTTGGCCTCTTTTATCTCGTGCTGCATTTAACGTGGCGCGGCCAAGCGCTTGAAGTAACGGCTCCGCGACATATCGCGGCGGCCCGGCGGCGAAGCCGGATCGTGTGGCTGCTGTGGGGGTTGTTCATTCTTGTCACCCTGCTCGCGATTACGGCCCTCCGGTTCGGGAGCAATATCTGGTTTGGCTATCAAGTGAAGATCGGCGGTCCTTATCAGTTTGCGCTACTGGGCATCCAATACGCCAAGCCGTTTCTCACGATTGGGATTCCGCTGGCGTTCCAGCTGAGCGCTTCGTTGCTGACAAAACATGAAGTAGGTGATTGGGAAGCATGACGACGAGACAAACCTTCAAACGTTGGAACATCGGAATTTTCGCCCTGCTCCTTGCCGGATTCGTCTGCTTGGGCGTGGTGGAAGGCGTGGCGCTACCGCGCCAGGATAAGCAGGGGGCGCTCTACAACGAAGCGCAAAACAATCCGCTGACCCATGACATCACCCGTACGGCCTCTTTTGCGACACCTTACATGGGCAATGCTTCTAAAGTTTCGGGCCTCTTCCTTTCGCTCCCCCTGGGACCGATTCGTTCTTTTGCCCTTGATCCGGACGTGTTCACCGTGCAAGTGAATCTGGATTCTTCGGTGCCGATGGCGGATGTCGATCGCGATCGAGCGTATTTATACAGCGCCACGGCCGCTTTTGCTTATATCGATAACCTGGAGGCCGTGATTTTTAACGAAGGTTCGGCGGCCTACCGTGTAACGCGTGAAGAACTGCTAGACTGGTACGGCGTAGATCAGTTTTCGTCTTTAACCACCGACCATGCCGTTTGGCAAGCTGCGGTGCAAAACAAGCTGACAGATCGGGATTACGCGTGGCGAGCGTTCCAGGAGCTTTTCCATGAGACCGAGACTCTATCCGTTTAACGCTTCCTTCTCCCAACGCTTTTATCTGATAAAGCCCCTTTACCGCACTCATCTATAAGGGAAAATCAAAAACCGCATTTACAACCGGATTCATCAAAAAATTTAAAAAAGTCGATCAGGAATGAACTTCCTGACCGACTTTTTTTGCATGTCAATTACTTCTCCTCCCGCCTCTTAATCATCTCCAGAAACTCGAGAATGATGTCGGAAACGGCGTCCTCTTCGGACATATGAATATACTTGCTTATATGCACAATATCGCCTTTAAACAGCTCGATTAACTTTAACGTCGCATCGGGATCGTTATCCCTTGCTTTCTGAAGCAAACTCAGGAACTCTTCATCATCCGGGACAACTCTTTGATCATCTTTCGTTTCCATTTGTTCACCCCTTGCTGACTCATATTCAACTCGCGGGCGACTTCCCCCTCCGTTTTGTCCTGTAGATAGATTTTGGAGATGATCGTTTTTCCCGTCGTAGAAGGAAGCGCATTGATCAGCTGTCTTACAACAATTTTATTATCAGAAGATGAGGTGAAGCAGGTTACGGCCGGCTCGACTCCATTGAATGAACATTCCCGTTTTCTGACGACTCTCGCTCTGTATTGAACCCTCCATGCAATACGATAAACTTCTTTCCGATATTGCTCGTACACGGTATGTTGTTCCTTCAAAACTACCTCCCCCTTTCATTTTCATCTTCTATGTATAGGGAAATTTTTAAGGGGGTTATACAACCATAATTATATAAGTAGTAATGATTATAACATTTTTTCTATATTTTGGTTGTGCCATGACAAACTTTTTTTCCCCATATAGTGAAGGGCCCGAAAAAAGTTCAAGGAGGTACCCATGATGCAGGTTGCAGATATTGTGTCGTTGGTTGCTAATGTTGGCTTTCCCGTCACACTTTGCTTCATCCTGATCAAATATGTGCTGCAAACCGTTGGCGATAAATTGGGCAACATCGAGGCTTCCTTGCAGGCTCTCTCCGAAGAAGTGCAGCGGCTGGATGATATTCTGGGCGAAGATCGGCAGACCTCAGGAGCCTCCGGCAGCAAAGAATCTAGGAAACTGTGAAAATCCTCAGGCCTAAGGTTGTACCGCAGATGCGGGTAAAAACACCCCTATTTATATCTATGACGGGCCCGGCAAAGTTAGAACGATTGATGTCATAACAAAAAGCCCCATGCTGCTCGCTATCCCTTTGGTTCAAGGTTGGCGAAGCATGAGGCTTTTTGCAGGCTAGGAAAGTTTAAGATTGTTCCTTACGGTGATTTTAACCCTTGGTACAGTGCATCAAGCAGCCGGTGCGTCCGATCGCAGCCATACTCCCAGAACATCACCCCGGCCAGTTCTTGCGCCTTGACGTAATCGCATTTACAGCGGATCGATGCTTCATCGTCATAGGAGATAAACGTTTGGCCGTCAAACAGATACGGCGCTTTCGCCTCCTCATCCCAGTAACGGACAAATCCGTTGCGGTCGATATACTCGGCGGCTAATGCAGTAAAGTCCGGGCCGTACCCACCCGGGCCGGGAGACATTTGATACAGCCCGCGATTCACGTTTGGTACGTCCTTCCACATGCGTGAATAAAACGCTGCGCCGATGACGATTTTCTCCTTGGGCACCCCGGCCTGAATATACAGGTTCACCGAGGCGTCAACGCTAATGCGGAACAGGTCCCCGGTTCCTGTGTACAGGTTGGTGTGATGCCCGGTCAACGTCTGGAAGCCGCCGCGCATGTCGTACGTCATCAGCTGGACGAAATCAAGGTAACGCTGGACCTCAGCCATCTCCGTACCGTCAATGTAATATTGGTCCGCCCCAGCGGCGATCGTCAGCCCATAATGGCGGCCATCCCGTTCGCCTTGCCGATCCAGCGCCTCTCTCATCGTCCGCAGCAGCAGCGTGAAATTCGCCTTGTCGTCCGGGCTGGCAGCAATCCCCGCCTCGGCATAGCAGGGATACTCCCAATCCAGGTCGACCCCGTCAAGTGCATATTCCGTGACGGCGCGGACCGCCGACTCGGCCATTGCCTGCCGCCCGGCTTCCGTTGAAGCGGCCTCCGAGAAGCCGCCGGCGCTCCAGCCGCCTACGGACAGCAGGACCGTCAAGTCAGGATTCTCCCGTTTGAGTTCGGGCAGCAGGCCCAAGTTTTGCAAATGTCCCGTTTGAATCCGGTCCTCTCGCACATGGCCAAAGGCGATATTGATATGGGTCAGCTTCTTCAGCTCTTCCTTCGTCAGTTCAGGGAGGTGGCGGTCGCTAACGTATCCCGCCACCACATAGTTCCGGCTCATTTGGTGCTCCTCCCTTTGTTTGCGCGGCTACTCGCGCAAACCTGAGTTGTCGTCGTACACAGCTACAAATCGCTTAAAATCTGGAGTGCTTCCTTGCCGCTTCCCGGCTTATAACCCGATTGCACGTAACGGACGTTCCCTTCATGGTCCAGGACAAATAGGTGCGGGAACCCTCCGCTCCCTAACTGGATGCCGGCGTCCGTGAACCGGCGTAGCGCAATGTGACCCGGATCGCCGGCGAATACCGCGCCCTTCGGCAAGCGGGCAGCGGCTTCAGGGACGACGGGAGCCGGTGAGTCCTCTTCACGCCCAAGGACAAAAATAACCGGGATCCCCAAGACGTCAAACGTTTCCGCGAGCTCTCCTGTTTCACGCAGCAGATGCTTCGACGGCTCCCGTTCCGGCACCAGCCAAGCGATCATCGCGCCGCGTGGCCCTTGGCATAACGCCCCCAGCGTTGTCTCCGTCCCGTCTGCTTGCCATAGCGGCGTTTTGGGATCAGGTGTCCCGTACACCGGGATATGCCGTGATGGAGCTGGAAAGGTCAGCGTAACCTCGGTCTGCTCTTGCTCCACCACCCGGAAGTACGTGAACCGTCCCAGCACGGTACCGTCCTTCAGCCGTACGCCCGATGTGATCCGGTAATCCCCCGGCTCAACATCAAACGCCGTATCGTACACATCGGTTTTGCCGTGCGGGTACAGCAGCGTTTTATAGAACCCATTTTCCAGCCGGGCGATGGTGAAGTTCTCCATATAAGAGGCGTTTGGTGCGTCGGTTCCGCCATTCGCTTCGCGTCGAAGCAGCAATTGGCCGGCGCGGCCCTCGGCTTCCGCCTGTCCTTCTCGTACGCTTCCGATTGCCGCATCCACCCAAGTACCAGCCGCATAATACTGCGGCTTCAGCTCGCTTGGATGCAGCCTTGCCGGAATGCCGAGACTCCGGCATAACGCGACGAACAGAATGTCCAGCGCACCTTGGTCCGCAATCCGCAGCTGGAATGTGCCCAGGGGTCCTGCTTTGCCGCGCAGGTTCCCCGGTCCCTCATGCACTTTCCAGCCTTCATTCAGGAACTCAGCAATCCGGGAAGGATCGGCTTGATAAGATTTGATCTCCGCTTCGGTAAATTGATTCTGAAGCGCCTTCCGGTAAGGGGTGATCATCTCAAACCACACACGCGGGCACATCACGTACGTCACGAACAGCTCCCGGTTGTACGAATCCTTCCATGGCAACGATCCGGTCAAGTGGTCGTCCAGCGTCTCGCGCATCGTATCGGTCAAATCTTTCTCCCGCAAGCTTTCGAGCAGAAGCAGCGGCCATTCGCCATGTTCCGGGACGCGCTCCTCCAGGAAAGCGGCGATTTCCCGGCTGTTGCCGCGGGCAGGCTCAAGCACTTTCCATACCCGGTCTGCCGGCAGCCCAAGCTGGGCAGCAAGTTGCTTGGCATCCTCCTCCGTTAAGAACGTCTCCTCGTAAGCACGGCGCAATGCAGCCCCTTCGGCCACCCGTTCTTCATGCCGCTGTAACTGCTCCGCAGGGAGCGGCTCAGATTCCGGACCCTCCAGCTCCGGCGGAGGCACCATCTCGAAGTCCTCGCTTCCAGCCGGCTGCTCCGCCACCGCTCCGCTTAGCACGATCTCGAACCGGTCGCCATCGGCGATGCGGATCTTCCGCTGCCCCCAAGCCCCGTTCCGCACGGCCCGAACGATCAGATCGCCGTAACCGGTCGTGAACCGGACTTCGCCCCGCTCATCCGTGATCAGCTCGGCCAGCGGGAAGAGCTCGGCATAGTTGTACAGCTGGAACTGCACCTTTGCCCCAGCCGCCGGCGTGCCGTCCGCCTCACGCACCTCCACGGCGATCGTCCGGGTCGGCGCGTAATTCGCCAGCAGGTTCAGCTCCGCATACGGGCCGCCCTTGACGGTAATCTCCTCCGGCCCGGAATAGGTCGCCGGGACGCGGGTATGCACCAGCATTGCCCGTCGTGCCGGACCGCTGAACCACCCCTGGTCTAGGCGGGCCTCCGGTTCGCAAGCGCCGATATAATGCCACTTGCCGTCAGCCCAAGCCTCGACCCAAGCGTGATTATCGTCGCAGTGCGCCCAACGCGGCGTGTAGCACTGCCGCGCCGGAATGCCGATGCTGCGCAGCGCCGCAACCGCCAGCGTGGACTCCTCGCCGCAGCGCCCGCGCGCGTTGCGAATCATACCGATCGGCGACAGCGTGCGCAAGTCGCTGCCGATGTAGGTGGCTTTTTCATGGCACCAGTAATTCGCCTCGAGGATCGCCTCCGCCATCGATAAGCCCGCCGTCCGCGGCCCCAACTCCGCATAAATGACCTCACGGAAATCCTCGAGGTTCTCGGTGTTCACCCTGGCCGGCAGCACAAAATGCAAGAACAGGTAGTCCGGCACCCGGGCGCCCCAAGGTACCTGCTTACGGATGGCAAGCGCCTGACGAACATGGGTCAAGAAAAACGTGCCGTCATAATCGGCCAGATCATTTAGCGGCATATGCACATATAGAAATTTTAAAGCCCACGCCTCTTCGGCAGTTAAAGGGCCGTCAAAAACGTCAAACAATTCCTTCTCCCGGCCCTGTGCCAGCTTTCGGATGTCCGCAAACTTGCGTTCAATCTGCTCCAGCTCCTGTTCACTTAACGAAAACACCGGCGTCTCCACGCTCATCAACGCTCACTCCTTCCACAGTTTTCCGTCTTCCCGGATATAATAGATTCCCTTGCCGTCCGAAGCTGGCGCGGAAATCTCAAATCTTCTTCTCGCGGCCTCGACCGTCGGATGAATGCGTAGCGAATCCCTTTCTTCCGCGCTGACGAGCTCCGTAAGCTCCGCCGTAAATCGGCCATGACGGGCATAATAGTTCCGCTGGCGATAATACAGTCGGCGCAGCTCCCATTTGATATATTCGTCCTGCGGCAGCGGGAAACCGGCGGATCCGCCGCCCGTATCGGCTCCCTCGTCCGCAAAGACTACATAACCCCACAGCTCGGGATAATGCATGTTGATGACTCCTTGCGGGGACCATACCCAGTTGTCCTCGGGATAAGGCTTCCCGGTCTCAGGATTGATTTGCTTGACGTAGCGGCCGTCTTGCACCTCCACACGCCATTCTACCCGGGAAAAATTCACCCGCCAGAACTCGCCCGGCAGCGGCGGACGCCCCTCCGGCGCGCATTCGCGCAGCGCGGCCCACGGGAGGGCCACCTCCACGCTCCACCGTCGATTTTTTGCAGTCGGATCGTTTAACTTCCCATCGATATCTACCGCCGTGCGCAACCCATTAATATCCCAGCCATTCACCGGCGGTCCGCCGTCCCGGTATGGCTTGACTAACAGCAAATCCCATACCGTATTCAGCGCGTTGATTTCAAATTCATAATATAGGTGGCTGTCGCCATCTGGATCGATAAAGATTTCAAAGTCGTTGTCATGGAAAATCACCGAATCCCGCTCCGTCAGCGTCGCCCAAATTTCGTCCTCCTCCATTTCGGCCGCCACGTAGAAGTATTCATCATCCCACAGCATTTTCGCCCGCGTCCGTTTGCTTGGCTTGGGCCGCACATCGCCTTCGATATCCACGAAGTCGTCGGTCCATGCCGCGGCATCCCAGAACGGCTTGTCGATCCGCCCGTCCAGGACAAGCGGCCCGGCGGCCCGCTTGCAGACATAGGTTTTGGGCGCATATTCGATTGAAGGTTCAGGCACCTCGCTGTAATTCACCGTTGTTCTCTCTCCCTTCCTGACTTAAGTAAAGACTGCCTAGCGGATGCGCAGCACGATCGCGATCGGCGTCTCCCCTTGCCGCGCGGCGTCGGGCAGGCGCACCGCCACCCCGCCTTCGGAAGACGGTCGGAAGTCCAAGGCTTCGGCGCCGCCGACCAGGTCGATCCGGATGATGCCGGAAGCGGATAGCGGCAGAAGCACTTCCTCCGGAATTGCCTCGGTGTCCTCTTGCACCAGCATCAAGGCGTATCTTGTCTCTCCCTTGCGGGTGAAGTAAATGTTCCCGGAAGCATACGGCTCGCAGATCCGTGTCCCGTAGATCGCTTCCCCGTACACCTTCAGCCACTCGCCTAACCCTTTCATCCGCTCCAACGCCGGCTTGGGCAGCCTCCCGTCCGGCTGCGGCCCGACGTTTAACGCAAGATTGCCGCCTTTGGCGACGATTTCGACGAGCAGATGCACCAGTTCGCGGACGGACTTATAGCTGTCGTTATAGCTGAACGAGAACGAATGCCCCATGGTGATGCAGCTCTCCCAAGGGACGGTGAGCGGCCGCTCCGGCACAGTTTGCTCGGGGGTGATCAGGTTCTCGTACGGCCCGCCGACCGTCCGGTCCGCGGTCAACAACCAAGGTTGGATTTGCCGCGCCTTCTCCACCACTTCGCCGAGACGAATGTCCTGACCGCGGCGGGCATTCACCCACCCGGCGTCCAGCCACAGCATATCGATGCGGCCATACCGCGTCATCAGCTCCATGATTTGCGCATGGGTAAACTGAACAAACTGCTCCCACAGCCAAGGGTACTGCTTCGGATCGTACGAAGGTCCGCGCCACATTCTGCGGCCCCGTTCCATGCCCGGCGCCCAGTAATACGGCGTATGCCAGTCCGCTTTGGAGAAATAGGCGGAGATCGCCAATCCTTCGGCGCGGAACGCATCGAACAGCACCCGACAAATATCCGCATAACGGTGCATATGGAACGGACAATCCGGCCCGGTGATCCGGTAGTTGGTGGTATGGGTATCCCACATACAAAATCCGTCATGATGCTTGGTCGTAAACGTTAAATACTTGAACCCGCCATCAGCTGCAGCTTTCGCCCATAATTCGGGCTGAAAGCGGATCGGATGAAACGTACGATTCAAATCAAAATATTCCTGCTTAAACTGTTCCATGTCATCGATCCAGTCAATGTCGTTCCGGGACCAGTCCCCGTCCTCATCGCTCAGCGCCCAGGACTCCACCAGGCCAAGCTGGGAGTATGGCCCCCAGTGCATCATCAGGCCCAGCTTCTGATCCTGGAACCATTCCAGCCGCTCGAGGATGAACGGATCTTCCGGTTTCACCCAGTTCCGTTCACTGCTGTAATTGTGCACGCCTTGCTCCACTGCCGGTTCAGCTGCAAAAGGCGCCTCGGAGGGCGCCTTCTGCGGCTCGGCCGACGGCTCCTGATACGCGATTTCCTTCTCGCTCATGGATGCCTCCTTATCTCGGTCCGATAGATTTATTTGTTCGTATTAGCTACCTTAGCTGCCTTAGCTGCCTTGATTCCAACGGTCATAAGCGGCTTGGTATACTTCGGCAATGCGATCGCTGCCCATTTTCTTCAGCTGGCTGACATATTTATCCCAGTTATCAAGCGATTCCTGGCCGGTAACGAACTTCGCTTCCATTTGCGTCACATACGTATTCAGGTCAGACAGCAACGCAGACACCTCGGATTGCTCATCGGTCGTCAGGAAGGCGTTCGGGAACGGCGGTTTGCCGATCGGAGCCAGCTTCTCTTGGGTTTGCTGTTCAATCCATTCGTCAAATTCTGTCTTCAAGCCGTTCGTCAATTCGCTCAGGTTGACCCCCGGCGTCAAAATACCGTAGTTTGGTGTAATCGTTCCGCGATACTCCTCACGGTCTTTGCCATCCGGCACCGGCAGCCATTCCTTCACTTTGTTCTCTTTGTCCTTGTACTGCCACAACAGTCCTTCCGGACCTTGCGTCCACAAGGTTGCACCTTCATAGCTGTATTGATAATCGATCCAACGCATCGTCGCTGCCGGATTCGGGTTGCTCTTCGTAATGGCGAAGGTCCCGTTGGCCGACATGCCCGGATGCTTGCCGTAAACCGGCGTACCGGCAATTTCACTCGCCACCGGCGTCATCAGCGGATGCTCATCACTTGGTTCCCCGCCGAGCGTGAAATAGGGATGATAATCGCTGAACAAGGCGATTTGGTTATTTTTCCCTTTTGCCTTCTTCTGGTCATCGGTTTGCGAGAACGTCTCGTGATCCAGCAACTCTTCCTTCCACAGGCGGTTCATAAAGGTCAAATACCCTTTATAACCTTCTTCTTGCGGCGCATAATGCACTTTGCCGTCCTTATCGGCATAGATGGTCGTGTCATACATCCCCCAGAACCCGAAGAAGAACATCCGCAGATCGTCCAGCTTCACGGACGAGAGCGGGATTTCGTCGGCTTTGCCGTTCCCGTTCGGATCCTCTTCCTTCACCCGTTTCAGATAGGTGTAGAGCTCTTCCGTGGTCTTTGGCTCTTCGGCGTTTAACGCCTTCAAGAACTTGCCGTTATACCACATCGGACCGCGATACCATACCGCTGCGGTATCGATGAACGGCAGGGCATAAATATGCCCATCCGTCGTCGTGATGTTCTTACGAATATCTGGGTTCTCGTCGAGGATCTTCTTCAAGTTAGGAGCGTAGTTGTCAATCAGATCCTCCAGAGGAATCAGAATCCCTTGGCTGCCATAGGTGACTTGCTCAGCAGGGGTAATGTCCGCTGCGTACAGTGCATCTGGCAGGTCACCGCTGGCGAACACCAGGTTTTTCTTCGTACTGAAGCTATCGATAGGAGCCGTTTGGAACTCCACTTTGATCCCCGACAGCTTCTCCATCTCTTGGACTACGGGCATCGTGCTCCAATCAGCCATCCCGGCATCGGGCGCAAACATCGTCAGCGTAAGCGGCTCATCGACGATGGGGAATCCCTCTTTCTTAACGCCCTTCACTTCACCAGCTTGTTCGGAATTGGATGCGTTCGTTCCCGAATTCGCCCCATTTCCCGAATTACTTGCCGTGTTGCCCGAATTGCCGGACGAACCGCAGGCTGCCAGCAACGAGGCCAGCAGGAGCAAGCTTAAGGCTAATGCTCCCCGTCTTTTCAGCTTCTGCATGAATGAATCCTCCTTTTGAATATTTTGAATGTATGGCAAGATCATCCCTTAACGGAACCGATCATGACACCTTGCACGAAATAACGTTGCAGGAAAGGATACACCACAATGACCGGCAGCGTCGCTACAATAATCACCGCATATTTGACCAGCGCGGCCACTTCCGCCCGGTTATTTAAGGCAGTTGCGGTAGCGGCGTCGATCGAACCGGTTTGCGCCGACATCTCCTGCAGGACAAGAATTTGCCGTAGCACAAGCTGCAGCGGATATTTCGCATCGTCATTCAGATAAATCATGGCTGAAAAGTAGCTGTTCCAGTGACCTACCCCGAAGAACAGAGCCATTACCGCGATAATCGAAGTCGACAAGGGCAGCACAATTTGGAAAAATAGCCGGAAGTTGCTGCAGCCATCGATTTCTGCGGCCTCCTGGAGCTCCTTTGGGATGTTGGACTGAAAAAACGTCCGGCAAACGATAAGATTCCAAACGGAGGTGGCCCCCGGTAGGATCAAAGCCCACATCGTGTTGACCATGCCCAAATCCTTAATGAGCAAATAGGTCGGGACCAAACCACCGCTGAAGAACATCGTTACCATAAAGATCCCCATAAACAGGTTCCGCCCAACAAAGTCTTTGCGGCTAAGCGCATAGGCGGTCGGGATTGTCACCGCCAGATTCACCAGCGTCCCTACAACGGTATAGAGAATGGTGTTCCCGTAGCCGGTCCAGATTTGCGGATCCCGGAACACCCGTTCATACCCTTCGAAGGTAAGGCCCATCGGCCATAACCACATTTCCCCGGAAGAGACGTATTTCGGGGTACTGACAGAGGCGCTAATGATGTAAATAATCGGATATGCGACGATGACCAGCGCCAGAAACAAAAACGCATAGTTGCATGCTAGAAAAATGCGATCCCGCCGAGTTTCCTTAATTGCCGATACCACATGCCCCACTCCTTTCTTCTACCATAGGCTGTTTTCACTGACGCGCCGAACGATCTGATTGACGGTGACAAGCAATATCGCGTTAACAACCGAGTTGAACAAGCCAACCGCCGTGGAGAAGCTGTACTGCGCATCCAGCAAGCCTGACCGGTAGACGAACGTCGAGATGACGTCGGAGGATTCCATGTTCAGCGGGTTTTGCAGCAGCAGGATCTTCTCGAACCCAACGCCCAGCAGACTGCCCATATTCAGAATCATCAGGATGGTAATCGTGGGCAGAATCGCCGGAATATTGATGTACCGAATCCGCTGCATACGCGAGGCCCCATCCAAAATAGCCGCTTCATGAAGACCCGGATCAACCCCGGTTAATGCGGCCAAATAAATGATCGTGCCCCATCCGGTTCCTTGCCATACGTCAGACAGCACATACACCGTTTTGAACCAGCGAGGATCGGACAAGAAGTCAGGAGCCTTGATGCCAAACGCTTCAATCAAGTTCACGATCATCCCTGTTGAAGGCGTCAGGAACGTAATGATCATCCCCGCCATTACGACCATCGAAATAAAGTGCGGTGCATAGGTTACGGTCTGAACCGTACGTTTAAAGAAGCCGTCCTTCACCTCGTTGAAAGCCAAGGCCAGGATAATCGGGAGCGGGAACCCTACGGCCAGCCCGTATAAGCTGATCCCCAGCGTGTTCCATAGCAGATCCCAGAAATAATAAGAATTAAAGAAACGAACAAAGTGATCGAAGCCAACCCATGGACTGCCCAAAATTCCGTTCACGGGAATAAAGTTTTTAAAAGCGATTTGAATCCCGTACATCGGCACGTAGCTAAAGATCAAAATACTTAATAATGCAGGTGCGATAAAAATGTACAATTGCCAATTCCGGAGGATTTTTGTCCTAAGTTTACTTTTGGTAGCGATTGGGGTTATAGGCCTGGTGTCGATCGCGGTTGGTGCGCTTTTCTGCATCGGCGACTCCTCCTTTTTTTCTGAAGTGTAATGGGGCCGCCAGGCCTTCGTAAATATGTCATTTTGCTTCGAGATAACAAAACGCCGTGGCAATTTTAACAAATTGATTGATTTTCATATCTTTTCATGTAAATAAACTTAACACTTAGTTGTCCTGAACAAATGGAGGAAATGTGTATTTTTTTACGGTTCATGCCGCGATCTAAGCCGAATAAAGCCAGAGAACAAGCGCTGGCAAGCAAAAATAACATGTTTTTACCACCCGCTTCCGCTACTTTCCTCCCTTGCGTTATCCGGCAAACTCCTTTACATTTTATATAAAAAAATAAAATAGAGCGGGCGAGGGGGCAGACGTAACGTGAAGCTGAATTACTTTAAGTCTAAGCTTTTTCAAAAATACACCTGGTCTTACTTGTTCATGCTACTGGTTCCACTTGCATTGTTATCGGTCTTCATCTATAACAGCGCGGTCCGCAATCTCCGCTCCGAAATTGAACAATCCCATTTGAACCAGTTAACGCAGGCCAAGACGATCGTGGACAGCCATGTTAAGCAGCTCAGCGATATCGCTTCGCGGGTTGCTTATGACGATCAACTGGCCCGTTATCGCGTGCATGATCCGTATTACAGCTTAGAGGCGATCAATGCGCTCAAAAATTACAAGGCGACCAGCCCAATCATCGGGGAAATGTTCCTTTACTTCCATGGCGATGAGAGGATTTATTCCACCGCCGGGATGACAAGTCTGGACGTGTTTCACGAACGTTATCATTTTCTGAACTGGGAAGGCTCTACACTGGTTGAGGAACTGAATTCCGTCAAGTTTCCTGTCATTCACTCCACCGAGATGCTGAACCAGAACGGAACGATACAGCATTCGGTCTTGGCTTATCTCGTTCCGATTACACCTAACAACCCGAACCCGCACGGGACATTAATGTACTTGATCCCAAAATCGGAATTAACCCGACTGATCGATACAATTCTTGGCAACTATGAAGGATCTTCTTATATTTTCGATAACCACGGTCGTGTCATGGCTTCCAAGAACAATCAAGAACAATCGCTTCAGGGATCGGACTTACAACAATTGGTTGCGCTTTCAACAGGAATCCACAGCATCGAGATAGGCGGGGTATCGCATTCCGTGGTTTCGGTCAAGTCAGAGACCAACGGCTGGGAATACGTCACCTTGATGCCCAGCTCGCAGTTCCTTGACAGCGTGATGCATCTGCGCAGCCTAATGATTCTGCTGCTGGCTGTGCTGACCGTCGTCGGAACCTTGGCGGCTCTGATCTTGGCGCGGCGTCAGCTTCATCCGATTCTTGACCTCGTCAAGTTTGCCGATTCCAAATCGAAGCCCGGCGTACTGGCTGCCAAACCGCACAAAACCGGCAACGAGCTGGACCGCATCCGTACGGCGCTGCAGGAATACAGCTCGCGCGCCGATCTGCAGGAGCCGTATGCACGCAATCATTTTCTATTGATGTTGCTGAAATACGGAAACGCCCGCAGCCTGATGCCAGAGCTGTTAAGCTCGCTGGAGATCAACCTGAACAAAGCGCATTATTTCGCCATGGTAATCGGCCGGGATGAAGCGGCGAAGAGCCGGCTGAACACCCACGATTGGCAGGCGATGATCGGGCGGCTGGCCGCGGCGGAAATTCCTGAATATGGCGCGTGCCTTTACAGCGTGGAGCTGCCTAAACCCGGACAAATCGCTCTGATCGTTGGCTTTGACAAGGTCGACTCCTGGTCCGGACCCGACCAGTTCCGCCGGATCGTCCACCGCATCCACGACAATCTGCTGGAGCAGTTCCGGATCGACCCGGTTATCGGTGTAGGTACTTATTACAGCGATCCTGATCAACTGAACCAATCGTTTATTGAGGCTTGCTCGGCGTTTGAATCGCGGATGTTTACCGGGCATGGCAGCATCACCTTCTTCGAGAAGCTGTCCCATGCGCCGGGAGAAACGTCCTGGGTGCCTAAGAACGAGTTGCTGAAGCTGTCCCAAAGCTTAAAGCAAGGCAGCTACGAAGTGGCCGCCCAAACGATCGGCGAATCGATGAAGGTGTTGCAAAATCCGGAGCTATCCGTCGAGATGAAGCGCTGCATTAGCTTTGACATCTTGAATACAATTCTGCGAACGGGAATGGAGATGGATATTCGCGATTGGACCTACGAAATCCCAAGTTCCGATGCGTTTAATTCCCTGCAGGAGCTGGAGCGCCATTTCCTTGGCCTTGCTTCGCGGATCTGCGAGTTGGCGCTGCATAACGAACGCAAGGAAGAGCATTCCCTGATGGACCGAATTATCGCCTACATCGACAGCAATTATATGGATCACTCGTTAAGTCTGGAAGCAATCTCCTGCAAATATTCGATTTCGGTGTCCCATTTCAGCCGCTCCTTCAAAGATCAGATGGGAATCAATTTCGTTCAATACATCTGGCAAAAACGGATGATGGCGGTGATGAACGATCTGACGTCCACCAACGATCCACTGAAGGACATTATTCAGCGGGTCGGCTACCTCGACACGCCTAACTTCATCCGTAAGTTTAAGAAGGAAACCGGATTAACTCCGGGCCAGTACCGCAAACTGTACTCCCAGGTGGAATCCAGCAATCCACCGATTTCGGACTCGGCCGATGTCGGATAAGACGGTGGTTCCAGAATGAGAAGAAGGCTGCCTAAGCTTGAGTGCTTAGGCAGCCTTTTAGAATTGATGCTTTGGTTTATTTTCCACAGCATTTCTTGTACTTCAAACCGCTTCCGCAAGGGCAAGGTTCGTTGCGGCCGATCTTGTTCGACCGGGCTTGCTTAACGATATGCCCGCGAATGGAAGGTCTCGCTTGCGAGCTTCCGGAATTGTCCTGCATCCGGCGCAGCTCGTCCAACGTGTGTCCGGCATTGGACCACATCCGGGTGTGATCGTATACGTCGCCAATGAGGGCTACCGCTTGCTGTGCCTGCTTCTGCGACGAGAAGTTCAGGTCCCGACGTTCGAATTCGTAGAGCAGATCCTGCAAGGAAGCTTCCATCGAGCAGCCGAGTTGAATGTCGTCTACTAAATACTCCGCGCTTTCCGCATCCAAATGAAACTCCTTCGTCACAAACTCCCGCAACGCCGTCAGTTGCGGAGTCATCTCAAAGTAGTCTTGATCCGCATATTTAAGCAGTTCCTGCGCCTCCGGCACGTAGTAAGGTTTCCCTTGCACTTTGCCCTTGAGCTCGTCAAATTCTTTGTCTTCCATGTCCAAGGAGGCGATATAGCCCTGACGAAGCTCAAAATACTGATCCGTCCGGAGTAAAAATTGGTTCAGCTGTTGCAGCAAGTCCTCTTCTGTGATGGATGCATGGCTGTTCTGCGCGTTATAGATTTCCGTAAGCTTCGCTGGCGCGATGATTCCATACAGATTAATCGCGGCCATCAAGTAATTGTAGAGCCGGTGGCTTCGTTCCAGCGCTTGCCGGAAAGCCGGTTGATCCAGCTTCCGGAAGGCTGCCTTCACTTCGTCCGGAATCACCAGGTGCAACTGGTTATCAGTGAAAAAAGTAAACAGCAAGCCGCGATCCAGGAAATAATAGTAGTATCCGAAAGGTGTCGCGTTGCTTGGTTGATAGGAACCGTAAAGCAGCGAGGCGAACAGCTCCCATTCCTTCGGTCTGCTATTTCGTAAAGCAACCTCCAGCGATTCGGGATTCTCAATGCTTGCTTGAACGGCGGCGGCCAGCTCCTCCTTCTTCATCTTGGAGCGGCCAGGGATGCTATAAACGGCGGCTAACGCCGCCAGCCTGGTCTTGGTCAGGCTGGGCAAGATGTCCGACAGCCGATGCATCACCTCGCCAATCATCGCATGCTTAATATTGTTCTCCTCTAGCAGTTGGTTCGTCTGATCAGTCATGTAAAACTACTCCTTCTTCATTTCATTCAAACGGATATTTCAGCCCCCATTGCCCGCGAATCTGATCCATCAAGCGCAGAATAGCCAGCGATTCATCGAGCGAAATGTCGCTGCTTTCGGTCAACCCGGCATTCAGGGCCAGACCGACGGCTTCCGCCTCATAGGCGTAACCTTTAAAGGTCCGATCATCGGTCACGGTCTCAGGCTCTTCCCCATCGACATACAACGTGGCCGTGGTCGCGTTAAGGAACCCGGGAATGTATATCTTGCCGTTCGTTCCATGAATATAAGCATCGTTGCCGATCGCCAACCGCACGGCGCCGTTTAAGGAAGCGACAGCCCCATTTTCATAGGTCAACAATACGGAGAAGTGCTCATCGACCCCGGTTTCCCCGATATGCGCTGTACTTTGGATGCTTTGCGGGTGCGGCCCCAGCACCATCGACGCAAACGAAACCGGGTAGATGCCGGCGTCCAGCAGCGCCCCGCCGCCAAGCTCGGGGTTGAGCAGCCTCCCGGCCGGATCCCAGCCGGCGCGGAAGCCAAAGTCCGCTTTCACCATGCGCACTTCGCCGATCCGTCCGGCCGCCAGCCATTCCCGCACCCGGCGGATGACTGGCAGGAACCGCGTCCACATCGCTTCCATCAGGAACAGCTTGTGTTCGCGGGCATAGGCTACCAGTTCCTCCAATTCGGCGGCATTGACCGTAAACGGCTTCTCGCATAAGACAGCCTTTCCCGCACGCAGTGCCATCATCACATTTTCCTTATGGTAAGGATGCGGTGTAGCTACATAGACGGCATCGACTTCCGGGTCGGCGACCAGTTCCTCATAGCTTCCATACGCTTTAGGAATCCCAAATTTCTCAGCAAACGCCTTGGCCTTCTCCAGATTTCTCGAACCGATGGCATAGGCTTCGCCGTTGCTCGCATGCGCCAAATCCCCCGCAAACGATTCGGCAATTCCCCCAGCCGCTAAAATTCCCCACTTGATCGTCGCCTCTCCCATTCGTTCCTTCCTCCTTTGCTCGATTCATCTTCCATTCATTATAACTGCTAACCCGCCGATGGGGAAACGGAACGAATTGGAGCGTCCGATATGCTATAATCAATAGACGCGGGAAGGACAAGCCCCCGCAATTTCGCCATTTGAGAGGTTGGGCTGCATGCTGACATTTGAGCAGAAACTGGAAATCTTCAAATCATTCCCTGAGCTGGAACAAAGAAACGTATCGCTGGGCCGGGTAAATTTCCACTATGAAGGCAGCGTTTATGATAAAAAGACCGTCGTCTACCACCTGCACCCCAACGGGAACGGGTTTGTTTACGCCGGGCTGCTGGACGGTTATGAGACCGATGCCAAAGGATTCGTGAATATTCGGGACATGGCGGAGCCCGAGCTGCGCCGCCTGGTCAAGGCGTCAATTACCGCTTTGTCCGTCCGGAAGGACGAAGACAGCGTTTCACCCTCTGTGAACTCCGGATCGAAAGACGCTTCCCTGCAGAACACCTCAACCGGGGGTGTGTGGGCAAATGCCAAAGGCGAGAAGCTGACGCTCAAATACGAGGATGATTTGTGGTATATCTACTCCGGATTAAGCCTGGAAATGGCCTTCGAAACCCGCGAGGAAGCCGGAGAGTATTTGGCGGAGGAAGGCTTTTCCCCATTTAAAGGATAATAACTGAAACTCGAGCGACCGACCATGCCTTACGGGGCATGGTTTTTTGTTGATTTCAAAAAAAGTTTGAATTCGTTCAATAAATTGTTTGATTTTTGACACAAAATGTTCAATAATTAAGTCAGACACAATTTGTTCACATTTGTAAGTCCAGTGAAACGTAAAGGAGCGAGTCCTCATGTGGCAACCGGAGAAATTGAAAGGCAACGCTTTTCTATGGATTGTTGGGCTGGGTGTTTTTTACGCAGTGTTCTACACGGTATTTACCCTACTCTCGATTCACGGTTAATGGGTCGCGTTTTTTGTAACCGCTGCCATGGGCTTGGGCGATCTGCCTGATCCCGCGTAAGAGCCATGTCAAATGGCTATCACAACTTCTTGATTTAAGCACATCTACCGCCAAGCCGGTGAGGTCTTCCTCCTGCGCGAGGCGGTATTTTTGTTTTTGCCGGGAAGGGATAGCAAGGTATAATACGTTACGTGGCCGCGATCGGCCCTAGGAACAACTGAAGCTAAGGAGTTATCAACTTGAAAAATCTGCTCGTCACCGGTTACCGCGCCCATGAGCTCGGTATTTACAACCAGAAGCACCCAGGCATTCCCTATATCCGTCAAGCGATCACCCATCGCCTCATCCCCTTGTTGGAAGAAGGGTTAGAATGGGTCATTACCCCCGGCCAATACGGCGTGGATCTGTGGGCTTGCGAAGCTGTGTTTGAGTTGAGGAAGCGGTACCCCCAGCTGAAATGCTCGATCATCACCGCCTACAGCCGTCAAGAAGAGAAATGGAGCGATGAGAAAAAAGACTACTATTCGCAAATTCTTCGCCAGGTCGACCATTATGCTGCAGCGAGCAAAGATCCTTACCTCGGCCCTTGGCAGTTTGCGGGCCGGGACGAGCTGCTATTCCGGAAGACCGATGGTATTCTGCTCGTCTATGACGAGGAGTCGGGCGAGGCAAGCCCGAAATATTTTAAGGAACGTGCCTTAAAGAAGCAAGCCCAGGACGGTTACGTCTACATCAACATCGGTTCCGAAGAAATTCAAGCAATCGCTAGCGAAGAACAGGAGCGGGCTTACGTTGACAGCGACATCCGCCCGGATGAATATGGCCCGGCTTAAGCGAATTTCTTCCCGGGTGTTAACGCAGTAATCCCCCATTTCCCCGCTGCCTCTCTCTCCCCGCTCTCACGGGCCAATCCCCCTTCAGTCACCTTCCGCCCGCCTCCGGACTACACTAATAGCGTAAATCGCTTTCAGTGCAGCATGACGTTTGCATAGCAAAGGAGGTATTCCCATGGGCGAAAGGCAGCTCCCTACCGTTGCTTATTTCAGCATGGAGTACGGTCTTCATTCCGATTTTAAAATGTATGCGGGAGGACTTGGCGTCCTCGCCGGTGATTTTATCAAAGGGGCCAAAGATATCGGCGCTCCGCTCGTCGGAGTTGGCATCAAGTGGAAGCAAGGATATACCGATCAGCGGATCGGCGAGGATGGACGGCCCTACGATATGTTTACCGATCACGAATACGAGTTTCTTGAGGACACCGGCATCACCGTCATGGTGACGATCAAAAATACCGAGGTTCCTTGCAAAGTATGGAAAACCGAACAGTTTGGCAATAATCCACTTTATTTGCTTGATACCGACCTCCCGGGCAGCGAGAACGGCTGGATTACCGCTCGCTTATACGGCGGCGGCTTCGGCGAGGAGCGGATCGCCCAGGAAATCGTGCTGGGCATCGGGGGCGTAAAGGCGCTGCGCGCGCTGAACATCCCGGTAGAGGTGTACCATTTCAACGAGGGGCATGCCGCCCTGGCCGCCACGGAGCTGATCCGCGAAAAAATGCAGGCCGGGCTGACCTTCGAATCCGCTTGGCGGAATACCCGCGAAACGGTCGTGTTCACGACCCATACGCCGGTCAAGGAAGGCAACGAAGCCCATGGGCTGGATTTGCTGGAGGCGATGTCCGCCTTTAACGGGTTAAGCCGCGATCAGATGGAGCGGATTGGCGGCAACCCGTTTAACATGACCGTCGCCGGTCTGCGGCTGGCGCGCCGCGCCAACGCCGTGGCTGCGCTGCATGCGGAGACCGCAAACCGCATGTGGAAGGACGTGGCCGGGCGCGCGGAGATCATCGGGATCACCAACGCGATCCACCTGCCGACGTGGGCCGACCCGCGGATGCTCCGCGCTTATGACGAGGGCGGCGATGTATGGGCCGTCCATATGGAGTTGAAGCGCGAGCTGATCGGGTTGATCCGCGAGCGGTCGGGAGTGGAGCTGAATCCGGAGCGGCTGCTGATCGGGTTCTCGCGCCGGGCTGCGCCGTATAAGCGCAGCGACCTGATCTTTTCCCGTCCGGACCTAATCGCACCTTACCTTGAATCCGGACGGATCCAGCTTGTGTTCTCCGGTAAAGCCCATCCGAATGACGAAACTGGCAAGCGGATCGTCAGCAACCTGGTCGCGATGATGAAGCGATATCCTGGCAGCGTCGTGTTTCTGGAAAACTACGACATGACGATCGGCGCCAAGCTGACCCGCGGCGCGGACGTTTGGCTGAACAACCCGCGCCGGCCGCTGGAAGCGAGCGGCACCTCGGGGATGAAAGCCGCCGTCAACGGCGTGCTGAACTGCTCGATCCTCGACGGCTGGTGGCCGGAGGCCTGCCTGGACGGCGAGAACGGCTGGCAGATCGGCGACGGCTTCGAGTCGGCCGACCCGGACGAGCTGGACCGGCATGACAGCGCAGCGCTCTACGACACGCTGCTCAACCGGGTCGTGCCGGCCTACTACGAGGATCGCCCCCGCTGGGTGCAGATGATGCAGCGCAGCATCGAAACCACCCGCGAGGCATTCTCAACCAAGCGGATGCTGGAGGAGTATTACCGGAAGCTGTATATGCGGTGAAAGCGGTGGATGCGGCGAAAGCAGTGGTGAACGTGACAATAGCGGTGAATACGACGGATGGTGAGCTTGGCGAACGCGGTGGATGCGGCGGATGGTGAGCTTGGCGAGAGCGGTGGTGGATGAGGTGTGATTGTGAATGCGGCGGATAAAGCTGCAACGCAGTGTGAGGGGTTGCACTTGCACCGTTTTTTGGTGTAGATGTGACTTCCCCTCTTACACCGTTGTTTATCTCCTCCAAACCGTTATTTACTGGTATGGATGCGGCTCCCCTCCTCGCATCGTTATTTTATCGTTATTTATTTGGTGTCGATGCAGCTCAACTTCCCCTTCGAACCGTTGTTTATTGGTATGGGTGCGCCCACACTCACCTTCCACACAATGTAGTTCGTCTCCACTTCCCTTCCGCACCAAATGTATGCGAAAAATCGAATACATTTCAGCGTTTTCTGCGGTTTTAAGGGAATGTATATGAAATTTCATATATATTTGCCCAGTTTCGAGAGAATTGATCGAAATCTATATGAAAAACCGAATATATTCCAATTTTTTTCGTCGTTGGCACCCTTTTGTATATGAAAAATCGAATACATTTCCGATATTACCTAAAGAAGCGATTCCCAATATACATAAAAGGAGAAACCAACTTGATGAACAAAACGAGCATATTCTATCGCGCCTTTGCGAAACGCCTGCTGCTTCTAGGGCTCGCCCTGGTCTGCCTCATCTCCGGCGGCATCAGTTGGGCCTCTGCCCCCGCTCCCGCCTCCGCCGCAGGCACGGCGACGGCGGCGCCTGCCAAAAACGTCGTCCTGCTGGACGCTTCCAGCGGACATGCCTTTGTGCCCAGCCGGGCCTTAAACGGACTGAACGGTATCCAGGTTCAGTGGGATGCAGCCCGGCAGCAGTTGACGATCGCGCAGGGCGAAGCCACGTCCGCGATCCTGAAGGTCGGCTCCGCCAAGGCCGAGGTTAACGGCGAGCCGACCACCCTAGCCGACGCGCCGTTCCCCCAGGCCGGCGCGACCTACGTGCCGCTGCAATTCGTCAGCGCCACGTTCAATTTGCCGGCGGAATGGGACAAAACCGCCGGCTCAGTTACCCTGGGTCAAGGCGATGCCCGCTTGACCCTGCCGTATACAAGCCGCAGCGCGCTCACCAGCGCCGGCGCCTCAAAAGCGATCGTCAGCGCGCGCAAGACGTTTAAAGTGGGCGGACGTTCCTTCTCCACGCAGATGGTCACCATCTCGTTGATGGATCCCAAAGTCCGCCTGAAGGTGGCGCTCGCTGGCGACGCGGTCGGCAAGGTCGAGGAACTGAGCAGCCTCGCCAAGCGCCATAAGGCTGTCGTTGCCATCAACGGCACGTTCTTCAACGCTTATACAGATAACGCCTACAAAGCTCCTTACGGCTATATCGTCAGCGGCGGCGAGTTGAAGATGAAAGCTTCCGGCGACAAGCGCACCATCTTCACCTATGACTCCAACCTGCTGGCGCGGTTGATCCCCGGCGATGACTTCAACGATGCCTTTAACGCAGGCACGATGGAGGGAGCGCTTCAAGCCGGGCCGCGCCTTGTGGTCAATGGCAAAGTAGCCGTTGACGTCAAAGCGGAGGGCTTCAAGGACCCGAAAATTCTCACCGGCGGCGGTGCCCGCAGCGCCTTAGGCCTCACGCGCGACCATAAGCTGATCCTGCTGACCACCGGCGGCGCCACGATTCCGCAGCTCGCGGAAATCATGAAGCAAGCCGGCGCGTACCAAGCGATGAACCTGGACGGCGGCGCCTCCAGCGGCCTGTATTATAACGGGAAATACCTGACCCAACCGGGCCGCAAAATCAGCAATGCGCTGATCGTCACCTACCAATAAGCAAGAAAGTCAACAGCAACGAAGCGACCAACCAACGTAAGACCATCAACAATCAAAACGGCACTTCCAAGGAGTTCACCCCGCAGGGACAAGCTCCAAAGAAGTGCCGTCTTTTTACATCACCCTCTTATCTCAACCCTTTACGCCGATTCGAAATGTCGAGCCAAACCGCAAAGACGAGGATCGAGCCCTTCACCACGTATTGCCAGAACGACTCCAGCCCCATCAACGACATCCCATTGTCGAGCGAGGTCATGACGAGCGCTCCAATTAAGGCGCCCAGCACCGTACCCGCACCGCCCATCAGCGATGTCCCGCCGATGACGCAAGCCGCGATCGCGTCCATTTCCGCCATGTTCCCGGCGGTGATCGTCGCCGAAGCGAGGCGCGACGTCAAGACAATCGACGCGATGGACGCCAGCAACCCGCTGAGCAGGAAGACGATCATCGTCTTGCGGCGGATATTGATGCCGGACAGCCGGGCCGCTTCCAGGTTGCCGCCGATCGCATAAATGTGCCGGCCGAAGGTTGTTTTGGTGGACAGGAAGTAGAAAATGGCCGCCAGCGCGATAACGAAGATGATCGGGAACGGAATGCCCTTGTAGGCATTCATCACGAGCACGAAAGCGACGACCAGCAGGGAGAGCGCGGCCATCTTGATCACGTCCACTGCAAATGGCGCCACCTCAAAGCCGTATTTCTGCCGGGAACGACGTTTGCGCAGCGTGCTCCACACAATCAGGCCAATGGCCAATATCCCAAGGATGATGCCGAATCCCGAGGCAAAATACGCGTTACCCAGCAGCGCCAGCACTTTATCGGAGACCGGGATCGTCATCGATTTGGTCACGCCCATCAGCGTGCCGCGAAAGACCATCATGCCCCCCAGCGTGACGATAAAGGCGGGGATCATTTTGTAGGCGACCAACCAGCCCTGCAGCAAGCCTAAGATTGCGCCAGCTGCCAGCGTAGCGAGAATCACCACAATCGCCGGCAGCCCCAGCCAGTTGCTGAAAATCGCGGCAAGCCCGCCGGTCAACCCCACGATGGAACCCACCGACAAGTCAATATGCCCGGCGACGATCACCAAGACCATCCCAATCGCCAAAATCGACGTCACCGACATTTGCGTAAACAGGTTGGATAAGTTCCGCGCCGTCAAAAAAGTCGGGTCCAGCAGGCCAAACAGCACCCAGATCAACACCAGTGCGCCCACCATCGTGTAGGCCCGCACGTCCATTTTGCCGAACAGGCTGCCCCAAAGCGTCGGCTTTAAGGCGGCCCCATCCGTTTGTTTACCTAGTTCCTTTTGAAGCTCCATGTTTATTTCCCTCCCGTAGCGGCTTGCATGATATTTTCTTGGGTCGCTTCGCGCCAGTCGAACTCCCGGACAAATTTGCCTTCGCTCATCACCAGAATTCGGTCACTCATCCCGAGCACCTCTGGAAGCTCCGAAGAGATCATGATGATGGCCACGCCCTGGTCGACCAGCTGATTCATAAGATGATAAATCTCGTATTTCGCCCCGACATCAATGCCGCGGGTTGGTTCGTCCATGATGAGAATTTTCGGGTCAGACATCAGCCATTTGCCGATAACAACCTTCTGCTGGTTCCCGCCGGACAATGTGCCGACAGGGGTTTCCAACGACGCGGTTTTCGTCTTTAAATCCTGCACATATTTCAGACCCCAGCGGATTTCCTCATTATCGTTAATCACGCTTAACTTCGAGACCTTAGCCAACGTCGCCAGCGTTGTATTCGTCTTGACGTCCATCCCCATGACGAGCCCTTGACGCTTGCGATCCTCGCTGACGAGGGCGAGTCCGGCGCGGATGGCGTCGGAGACGGAGCGAATCCGCACTGGATTGCCTTCTACGAAGATCTCCCCCGTCGCCTTACCGCCGTATGCGCCAAACAGGCTGCTGACCAGCTCGGTCCGGCCGGCCCCCATCAACCCCGCGATGCCGAGGATTTCCCCTTTGCGCACCCGGAAGCTGACATCCTTAATCACCCTCTGATTCCGCTTCTCCGGATGCCACACGTTATAGTTCCGAACCTCCAGCACAGTATCCGATGGGCGATGCTCCACCCGTGGGTACCGTTCCGTCAGCTCCCGTCCGACCATCATCGACACGACCTGGTCATCATTCGTTTCCTTGCGATCCAGCGTCGCTATCGTGCGACCGTCGCGAAGCACCGTAATCGAGTCGGCCAGAGCAAACACCTCCGGCATCTTGTGCGAAATATAAACGCAAGACACCCCTTCGCTGCGCAGCTGATTCAAGATGTCCATCAGGATCGCCACTTCACTTTCCGTTAAAGCGGCCGTAGGTTCATCCAGAATCAAAATCTGCGTATGCTTGGACAACGCCTTGGCGATCTCCACCAGCTGCTGCTGGCCGATGCCGAGACTGCCGATTTTCGTATCCGGAGAAATATTCAGCCCAACCCGCTTCAGCCACTGCGCCGCGTTATGATACAGCTCATCCCACTGGATCACGCCGCGTTTGGTTGGTTCCGCCCCAAGGAAAATATTCTCGCCCACCGTCATCTCCTTCACGAGCGCCAGCTCCTGGTGAATGATGGCGATGCCGGCTTTTTCTGCATCGGCAATGTTGTGGAACTGCTTCTTCTCGCCGCCGATGACGATGTCCCCGCTGTAGGTGCCGGCTGGGTACAAGCCGCTCAGCACCTTCATCAGCGTTGATTTACCCGCTCCGTTCTCGCCGCAGAGCGCGTGGATTTCCCCTTTACGCACTTGGAAGTTCACGCGGTCAAGGGCTTTCACGCCGGGAAACTCCTTGCTGATATTCACCATTTCCAATACATACATAGGCTTAGCTCTCCTTCATTCGCCTAAGGATCGGCGAAAAGCGCGAAACCAAGGAGGCGCCGAACGCTCCCTGGTTTTCGCCGCTTCCGCCCTTACCGATGTCCGGTTCGCATTACTTCGGCCATTGATCCTTTGGTACGTTTTTGTACACGTCCTCCAGCTTGTGGAACCCGTCTTCAATCACGACGTTCAGGCTATCCTTGTTGAGCGGAATTGGATCCAGCAGCACGGAAGGCACGTCAATTTTGCCGTTGTTGACGGTTTTGTCCGCTTTTACTTCCTCGCCTTTGGCGGCCGCAACTGCCATTTCCGCAGCGGTGATGGCAATCGATTTAATCGGTTTGTAGACAGTCATCAGCTGCGTACCTTCGGCGATCCGTTGGACTGCGGCCAAGTCCGCGTCCTGCCCGGATACCGGGATTTTGCCGGCCATACCTTGTGCGTTTAACGCTTGGATTACCCCGCCGGCCGTGCCGTCATTTGCAGCGACCACGCCCTGAATGTCATTGTTATTGGCGGTCAGCGCATTCTCCATATTCTTCAGTGCTTCTTCCGGCTTCCAGTCCTTGGAGAACTGGTCATATACGATCTTGATGTCGCCTTTCTCCTCCAGCGGCTTCAGCACGTTCATCGCGCCTTCCTTGAACATGTGCGCGTTGTTATCGGTGTCCGCACCGCCGATGTAAACGATGTTGCCCTTTGGTGCCGCTTCAATTACAGCGCGGGCTTGAAGTTCGCCGACCCGAACGTTATCGAAGGAGATGTAATAGTCAACGTCCGAGTTTCTGATCAAACGGTCATACGCGATGACCTTGATGCCTTCTTTGTGCGCTTTTTCCACGATGGGTGCGGTTGCTTCGGCGTTGTGTGCGATGACCACCAACACGTCAACGCCTTGCGAAATCAGTTGCTCCGCTTGGCTCAACTGCGTTGCGTCGTCACCGTTCGCCGCAAGCACCTTCACTTCGCCCCCGAGCTCTTCGACTTTGGCGGTGAATAAATCCCGGTCCTTCTGCCACCGTTCTTCCTTCAGGGTGTCCATCGACATGCCGATGACGATTTTCCCGTCGTCCTTGCCTCCAGCCGCGCTCTCTGCATTGTTCTTTGTGTTCCCGCTGTTGGCGCTGCCGTCCGAAACAACCCCGCAGCCTGCCAGGGTGGAAGCTAACAAAATGGCTGCCAAGCTTAACCGTACAAAATGACTATGTTTTTTCACTACGCCTACGCCCCTTCTTTTAAATAATCGTTTGATGATTCCGCTTACAAAAATATCGTAGCATCGCTCCTCGCGCTTCGGTTCGGTCAAAGCCTGCACTTGTTTGCGCTTGTTCTGCATTCCTTTGCCATCGGATGTAAATGCTTTCAAACCGAACGCTTTCACTGGATTTTTTTGTGCAATCACAACAAAAAAGTCCTTGTCTGGGACAAGGACTCACCTAAGCTAACCGAACGGACGGACTTATTCGATTTCGATTTGCTGGCGATATTCACTGGGGGTGATGCCAACGGATTTCTTAAATACCCGGCTAAAATAATTCGGGTCTTTGTAACCCACCTCATAACAGATTTCTTTCAGGCTTAACGAGCGCTCGGCGATCAGCCGCTTCGCCTCCTCAATCCGCAGTCGGGTGAGATAATCGCTAAAATTCTCTCCGGTCTGCAGCTTAAACAATTTGCTGAAGTAGTAAGGACTGAGATTCACGTATTCCGCCGTCTGCTCCATCGAGATCTCTTCTTTGAACCGCTGGTTGACGAATAGGATCGCCCGCTGAAGCACATGTGAACGGCTGCGTTCCTTCCGTTCCCGCAGGCCGTCGATCCAGCCGCCAAGCCGGTGCAGCGCGCGCTCGCGCAGCGATGCCGTATCCTCGCAGGCGCTCAGATCCTCGATTAACTCGGGACCGTCCCCCGCCTCCACGCCGCGGCTCAAATAGAGGAGCAACCCAATTACATCCCCGCGCAGACGCGGAAAATAATCCGACCGCCCCCCTTTCAGGCGTTCGAACAGCAGGTCAAAGCGCTCGGCTGCTTCGGGTTTGTCCTGCCGCAGCAGTGCATCCAGCAGCTTCTTCTCCTCATCCAGCGGAATCGCGGGGCCGCCCGAGCTTTCGGCGATATCGTCATAATGTCGGACGCAGACGATGTCCTGCTCCTCCGCACAGACGCGAACCGCTTCGCGGTACGAGCGGCTTAGCCCGTCCCAGCCCTCGCGGACCCCGCCGATCCCGACGGACAACGGCAGCCCAAACCGCTCCTCCACCTGGCTGCGCAGCCGCTCGCCCCATTCCAACGCCATCACCCGCTGCTCATACCCCGGCCGTCCCGGCGGCAACGGGATAAACAAAGCGATCTGATGGCCCACCACCGGGCTGACAATGCAGGACAAGCCCGGCTTCGCCCATTGCTTGACCGCATCGTAAATCTCCTTCTTGACCACCTGGAAGCTGGCCCATTCCTTGGGGGTGTGCTTCACAAATGACAATACCATCGCGTAGCCTTTCCTCCACTTGAGGTTCAGCATTCGGGCCAGTTGGTCGGCCTCGACCTCCTGCGCATACTCCAGCATTAACATCAGCGACAGTTCGTTCTCCGCCAGCGGCAGCAGGTGGGAGAGCTTCTCCTGCAGGGAGAGCTGCTCGTCGCGGGCCCGCTTCGCCTCTTCGGTCTCAGTGATTAGATGCTTCAGTACGTATACGATCTCTTCCCGCCGAGCCGGCTTCAGCAAATATTCCCGTACGCCTAGCGCCAGCCCCTCCTTCGCATAGGCAAAATAATCATGGGCCGTGATAATAACCACCCGTGCCCCCGGCTGACGGGCCATAATCTCCCGCACCGCTTCTAAGCCCTGTATCCCCGGCATTTTGATATCCATAAAAATAAAATCCGGCCTTTCCTCCTCCGCCAGCTGGATCGCCCGCCTCCCATTCTCCGCATGAACAAAACGGAACGTATCCGGCATCGCGTGGCTGATCATCATTTCCAGACCTTCCCGTTCCAATGCTTCATCGTCCGCAATCAGCAATGTGTACAATTCGGATTCCCCCTTCCCTGTCCTATGAAATCCCTACGCGAAGAGGCAGCGTAAACCGGACGGCGGTTCCAGCCCCTTCCTCGCTGTCGATCTCGATTTGTTCCTCTCCGTCAAAAAATAAATGCAGCCGCTTGAACACATTATGCGTACCCAAGCCGGTCGAATGCCTTTTACCCCCCATCTGCGGAGCGTCGCCGCGTACCGATTGCAGCAGCCGATCCACCGTCTCTCGGCTCATGCCAACCCCGTTATCGCGGATTTCAATCTCGACCCGATCCCCCTCGCCAAGGCGAATCGCCAGCTCCAGCACAGCCCCTTCCTCCATCTGTTCAATGCCGTGTACAAAAGCGTTCTCCAGAATCGGCTGCAAGGTTAAGCAAGGGACTCTCCCGTCCAGTGCGCGTTCGTCGATGTTCATCCTGAAGGCAATCCGATCGCGGAACCGCGCCTTCTGGATGTTCATGTATTCCGTAACATGGGCCACCTCCTCGCGCAGCGGGACCGCCTGGTCAAGCTTCTGTAAGTTGTAGCGCAGCAGACGAGACACGGAAACAGCCAGGTCGCTTGTCTTGGCTGCCCCTTCGAGATAGGCCAGCTTGGAGATGGAGTTTAAAGTATTAAATAAAAAATGCGGATTGATCTGGCTTTGCAGCGTCTTGAGCTCCAGCTCCTTCACCAGCCGGTCCTTCTCCAAGTTGTTGATATTCTCCGCCATCAGCTGCTGGATGTTGTCAATCATTCCATTAAACGCCCGGCACAAAATACTAATCTCATCGTTGCTGTCGCTCTCCGGCGCTTTCGTGTCCATCCGCCCTTTGGAGATCTGCTTGGCAGTCGCGACCAGCCGGCGGATCGGATTGGTAATGCTGCGCGACAACCAAATCGCCAGCAGAATGCTGAAGGCCGCTGCCGTCACCACCAGCAGAATGCCCAGCTTGTTCAGATTTCCGGTCGCATCCATCATCTCTTCGTAAATCGGCTTATATTGCTCCAGCTCCAAGTCGACCAGCTCCTGAGCCTCCTCGCGGATAAAGCGCTGCGTCTGCTCGGCTTCGATATAAGCCCCGGCCATCGTATCGGAATCCTCGTAACTGATCCGCTCGATCATCGCCTCGGCCTGCTCCAGGAACGTGTCGATCAGGTTGCGGTAATTGGCGAGGGCCAGGTCGCTTCCGCCAATCGTTTGGAGGCCGTCGAGATCCGATCTCAAGGACTTGACTGCGTTTAAATGCTTAACAACCTCGGGCAAGCTTTCCATGTCCACTTGCATGATGAAACGGTTCATCGACCGCATGTTCTCTCCCACCTCGTAGGAGATCTCTTTGTACAGCAAGATGCGCTTCATCATCAAGTGGTAGCTCTCCTGAACACTCTTTCCGCTTTGGAACAGGAAAAACGATACCGAACTCATCACCAGCACGAACAGCGGGATGAACAGAAACAACTTGCGGCGGATGCTCATAAACTCTCGCCCTCCTCCACATTGTGCGCATTCAGCACCTTCACTTCCGTGAAGTAATCCTTCTTCAGCGGTTGTCCCCCAAAGTGCTCATAAAGGAGCCGAACGGCCGTTTCCCCCATCAAAAAAGGCTGCTGCGCAACCGTCGCTTCGATCTCCCCCTTGCGAATCGCCTCCAGCGTTTCCTTCTGATTGTCGAAGCCGATAATCGTCAGGTCGTCGCGGTTTTTGGCCGCCTGCAGCATGCCAAGCGCATCGGTTGCACTGGTGCCAACCATAATGGTGATCTCCGGATGGTTCCGGAGCATGTTGGCCGCCTGCTGAATCGCCTCCATGTGGGAGATGTTCGAGCTGCGAACGTCCACGATCTCCAGCCCCTCGTGTTCGGCGACGATTTTCTTCAGCCCGTCCAGCCGCTGCAGCTGGTTGGCGGCCTGATCGCTGCCGATGATCACGCCGATCTTGCCTATCCCGCCAGTCGTCTCCACGACAAGGCGACCCAGGCGCTCGCCCGCGGCTAAATTGTCAGTGCCGACATAAGTCAGCCGCTGGCTGTTTGGCGCATCGGTGTCGATGGTCACGACGGGGATGCCGCGGCGTACCGCCTTATCGATGACCGGCGTAAACCGCTCTTCATTGAGCCCCTGCACGATAATCGCGTCGACGCGGGCGGCGATCGCTTTTTCCAGCAGGTTCAGTTGCTCTTCCATGTTGTTGCGCACTGGTCCCGTGAACTCGATGTCGATTCCATACTTCTCCGCCGCCTCCGCTGCACCTTTCTCCACCATTTCCCAATAGGGATGGTAGCGCTCTTGCTCGATCAGCACGATATGATAGCGTGGCTCTCCGCTCGCGGGCTGCCCTTGCAGCTCCTTGACAATGCTGCCGATTTTCCCCGAGTACCTGGCAAAGCCGATAAACAAATAGACCAATACAACGATGCAGATCATGATGCCCGCCAGCCATTTCTTGTCCTTCATCATCCTGTTCACCTCTTCGATTATCCTATCTCAAGGGTGTAAACGGTTGCAATGAGGATTTTAGGCAGGGTTTTTATACATAGGTTTCTACTCCTAGCTTTGTATCAGGTTGAGCAAGCCACAAGTTACCGCTTCTTTAAATTAACAATACTAGAATTGATTTTTAGTAAACCGCAAACAAATGCCAAATACCTATATTTTCAGTAATTCAGGCTATTGTAATGTCGTGGTAAAGTACAACAAATTTTAATTGAAGGCAATGAAAAAGAGGGTATCTGCTCATAGATGAACAAACACCCTCCAAACAAAAGCACTGGAATAGCCGATCCTTGTGTTGTTGTTTACACTAAATTATTTATCAATAGAATTAGCAAAAATATATTTATTAATTCAGACCAACAATTTCAATAGGAATACCGAATTCTTCAGGAGTTAAATTATTTAATAATGTAAAATTTATTCTGTTTTCCCCTAGATATTGAGTTCCAGACAAAATGCCTGATGCCCTATTCAACCCTTGATATGCTATTCTATAATATACAAGAGATCCACTATCGCCATAAGTACCTTCAGCGGCGAAAGAACCTAAACGTGAAATGTGAACACTGGTCCCGTCATTATCTTCAACAAAACCATATGCGTATAAACTTCTAACCGGACCACAAGTTATTCCAGTAGTTATACCGGATTTGCAAACAACTTGACCCTCAACCAACCAAGGATCTTCCATTTGAATAGCACCTGCTTCATCATAAATGGCACCATTAACATCATTTCTAGTTAATGGTCCTACAAAAAGAGCGTCTGTATGTTCTCCAAACTTTTTGTATCTAACAGTACCAAGAAATTGTCCCCCCTGATAAACTGGCTGTCCAATGACTCCACAATGCCCTGCTGACGAAATGTAATATTTACCGGATTGAGTTTTATAGGATGCTGCTGAAGTGCAATTACCTTTAGGAAATTCTAATGTAAGTCCAGCAAATACTGGTCTAAAGTAGTCAGAACGTGATAAGGCTGTCATCATTCTGGGGTCATCTACAGCTTTAACAACAAGCAAGTCACTATCAATAGCACTATTTATTTTTTCAAGCAACATATTAGTCGAATTTGAACTCAATTTAACATATAAAATCACCTTATTTTCCTGGATTGATATTTCGGATGAAGTATCAATCCAATTACCATCTATAACAATTTTACTTATAATTTCTTGTGCCTTTATCAGTTCTGCTAAGGAATACTTAACATTATAAAGATCCAATCGATCTTTATGAGGAAAATCAGCTAAAAGATCCTTACTTTTAACTGTATTTATACCATCATCAACTAGTGCAATGCGAAGCACACCGTTACCCTTTTTGTGATCAAAATAAATTCCACCGAAGGTGTCCTTATTGATTGTTTCAAGTTTTTCTATATATGGCTTGATAGCTTGAATTACCGTAGATCGATAATTTAATTCATCGATTTCCTCAGTTGTTAGATACACACCGTAAAGTTCTTTGCTCTCGGGATCAAGTTGCTTATTTGTCAATGAATGTTGTGGACTAAATCCAACTTTTTCTCTAAAAGAATTACTTTTATTCAGCATTTCAATAGTAATACTTTCTTCACTAGTATTTTCCTGTGCTAACGAACTTGGAAGGTTAATCATTGATGTCATTAGAAAAAGTAAGGCACATAAAACTGACAGTAATGATTTAAGTTTCATACGAATCACCTCTTCCGAATATTGTTAATAACTGGGGTTTATTCCCTAATTTATTTCATAGCATAATTTGGAATAAAAAACAATATAAAGTATAATGAACTGTGTCCACCAAAAAAACAAGGAGATGAAGACAAAAGATGAAATGCAAAAAAATATTAATTATGCTGATGGCTTTCTTTCTCTTTTCTACAACAGCGTATGCAATTTCAGAAAAGAACTTTTCGGTTTTTATTAATGATGTAAAGAAGGAATTGCCTCTGGAACAATTAATGATTGTTAAAGACAGAGTATTCGTCCCTTTAAGATTTATATCCGAGAGTATGGGAGTAGTGGTGGGATATGATAGTAATCAAAAAAATGTTTTTATCGTAAGTAATAAAATTGATCGAGCTCATTCAAAATTACATTCAAAAGCAAACAACACTGATTTTGAGCTTAAGTTATTATCAAATAAAGAAAAATATAAATATGGTGAACCTATCATGATATGGTCAACTTTAACATCCGTAGCTGATCAACGGATAAGCATTCAACATGGCACTCCTCTCATTACCTACTATTTGGAAGATTCAGACGGTTTTAAGTTTTCTGAGATGCAAGCTTCTATTGCAACGAACAGTGATTTTGAACCAGGCGATGAAGAAATACGAATCATTCCTCATCATTTATTTTTAGAATACCACCTACAAAAAAACAAGGTTACAGAAGTCGAGAAGTACCTAGAAAAATATTTAAGCAATACAGCTTATCCTGCAGCTTTGCCAAAAGGGAAATACACAATTAGTGCCTCAGTAGAATACTCAAAGGCACAGGAATCCGCTCAATTATATACAGAGTTAGAAATTATTATCGATTAACTTAGAAGCCCTCCTTCACGTAATAAGCCCAAACTGGTTTGCCTGTTTGGGCTTGGTTTCAACTTAATTCAATAACAACCAAATGGGACTTCGGACATCAATATTTTACTTCACGTCATCATAGTTTGCCTCGGTCTCTTCGTCCGCCGCGTACCGCAATCCGAACTGGCGTCTGGCTTCCTCCATCAGCTCGGCGACAGCCAGCGAACGGGCATGCGTATTGATCTGGCTCTCCCGCTTGCCGCTGAGAATCAGCTCAATGAACTCCAGCGCCTCGTAGTACATCGACTCCTGCGGCTGGAAGCAGGTCAGCTCCTCGGTTGTGCCGTCACGGTACAGGATTTTGACCTCATACGGCTGGTTGATTCGATCGATCACGATCGTTCCGTATTCCCCCTGGATTTCCGTTGGCAAATAGGAGTCGGTAATTTTGGAATACATAATCACGCCGTCCATCTCCGGATAACGCACAACGAGACTGCCTTCCCCGTCTACGCCTGAAGACAGCATGATCGCCGAAGCCTGCACGGATTCCGGTTTCCCGAACAACGTCACCATCGGATAGATACAATAAATGCCGAGGTCCATCAAAGCCCCGCTGGAAAACGCAGGATTAAAGGCATTCAACACCTTGCCCTGCTTAAAGGCGTCATACCGCGAAGAATACTGGCAGTAGCTTGAAAAATAACGCCGCACCTGGCCGATTTTGTACAAATTATCCTGAACGGCCCGGAAGTTCGGCATAAGCGTCGATTTCAGCGCCTCCATTAACAGCACGTCATTGCGGCGAGCCGCTTCGATCATCCGGCGAACCTCTGCCGCATTGGACGCCATCGGCTTCTCGCATAACACATGCTTGCCGTGGTCCATCATCAAGATGGCCTGCTCCGCATGAAATGAATTCGGGCTGGCGATGTAAACGGCATCGACGTCAGAGCTGGCCGCTAAGGCTTTCAAATCCGTATATACCTGCGGATCGCCAAACTTGGCAGCAAACTCTCTGCCCTTCTCCTCGGTCCGGGAGTAAACCGCCGTTAAGGCAAATTGCTCCGTTTCCAGTGCTGCCTGAATAAAACGTTCCGTAATCCAGTTCGTTCCAATCGTGGCGAAACGTATCACATTGATTTCCTCCCTTTGTTCATGGTTGCTTCACTCGTATTCTCTCATTCCCTGTCAACCTTGTCCACTTTCGCATGCATTCACATATCCTGTCAATACAAACTGCTTACTTGCGCATGGCAAGAAAACTCATCTACAATAGATATAACGAAATGAACAAGGTTTCGGGGTTTAAGAGGGGTGATATTGTGATTAACGACAGCAAGTTTTTTTCCAAAAATGAAATCAAGTATATGGTCAGTGGAGACTCCATTTCCAAAGGCGTCATCTATGATGAACAACGTCATAAGTACGTCGTCTTGGAGAACAATTATGTTTCACTGCTGCAGCAGAAGCTGAAGGGTGCGGTTCATAATACCGCGCGGTTTGGTAACACGTTAATGAAGGGGCTCACGAACCTCAAGAGGGACGTGGAGAAAGATAAACCCCACATCGTCTTAATCGAGTATGGAGGCAATGACTGTGATTTCAACTGGAACGAAATTGCTGAGCATCCCGATGCAGAACACCACCCGAAAACCGACTTTTCTTTATTTGAAAAAATGCTGACCGAAGCGATCCAATTCGTTAAGAGTCAGAACATTGTCCCGGTCCTGATGAGCTTGCCGCCGCTCAACGCCGACAATTACTTCAAATGGGTCAGCCGCAACGACCCGGAAGCGGAGAAGAATATCCTGAAATGGCTGGGGAGCGTCACAAAGATTTATTGGTGGCAGGAACGGTACAATTCAACGATTCTGAAAGTATCGGAAATGACCAAGACCAAAATGATCGACGTGCGCGGCGCATTTCTGGAGCACCCCGATTACACGAAGTTCCTCTGCACGGACGGCATCCATCCGAACGAAGACGGTCACCGGATCATCTGCGAGAAGGTGCTGGAGTTCGTCCGCAATAACTACCGGTTCTTGCTGCGGGAAGGAAGCGGCGGATTGGCGCTGGAATAGAGAACTGTCATAGAACGAGAGACCTGAGGATGTCAGGTCTCTTTTTTGCGGGCTTGTAAATCGCGCCATACCTTCTTGTTGCTGTATTCCTTGCTGGTGCTGATGTCCGGGCCAAACCAGGCCGGCGGCTCAAAGGACCGCGCCTCTTCCTCCGAGCTAAACTCCACTTCGAGCACGATAAAATCGATCTGGTCGTAAACGTCGATCTCTACTGTACGCTTGTCCCATTCGGCAGTCACCCGTCGTTTGGTCAAAGGGATCGCCTGATGAATCGCGATAATCTGCTCATACAGCCCCTCCGAAATGGACACCTCCACTTCTTCGCGGGACAGGCCAAACCCTCTTTTGAAGGTATGCGTATATTGAATCTCTCCGGTACGCAAGTCCTCAATTCTGCGAACCCGCAGCTCCTGATCCTCATGCAGGGCTAGATACGTCTGGTCGATCGCATGTTCCGACCGAACCACCAGCGCTCCCTCTCGAATCAGTTGCTCCGGATACGCCGGTAACAGAAACTTGCGTTCAATTTCCAGCGACAACGGAAAAAACCTCCTCATGTTCTTTTCAGTAAAAATTCAGTATCCGTTCATCGTGAATTCAGCGGTCTTTCATGCTGGATTCAGTCCCCCCAGATACACTGGACATATCCATTATACGAATACATACCTAGGGGGACAATCACGTGAAACTCATCCAAGACATGAAGATTGCGCTAAAAATCCGCTTGTTGGCGTATTGCCTGTTTGCGTTTCTCCTTATCATCGGTGTCGTGGGTCTTCGGGAAATTTCCAACGTTAACGACAAGCTGGAGGAACTGAATAACGAACGGCTCGTGCCGATCGTGAAGCTGGAGGAGCTGAAATCGAGCATGATTGCGGCGAGCACCTCGGCCAACAGCTACATGAACGCCTCCGATGACGAAGAACGCTTCGCTGAAGGAGGAAATCACCGCAACCTTAACGAAGATCGAGGCAAGCTTGTCCGAATATAACGATGAAACTGACCAAGCGACTGTAAGCAATGTATTGACTACATACGCAGCATATACTGAGGCGTTGGACAACTTCCTGACGACGTACCAGAACGGCATGACCGGTCCAGGAGGCCCAGGGGCGAACGCGCCTGCAACGGAGGAGGCCGCTGAAGCGGGTGCTGAAGCAGGGGATGCAACAGGGGTTGCGGCGGGGGCAGACCCAGCCGCCGAACCGGCAGGGGAACCCGGCGGACCTCCAGCAGAAATGACCGCCTTGGATACGGCGAAAGCCGAATTGATCGACGCGATGGACGGCTGGATCAATGAACATATCAATGAAGCGCGGCAAACCTATGAAGACAGCAAAGCGGTCTACCGTTCCACCTGGATCACCATGTTGATCCTGCTGGCCATTTCCGCCGCCGTCACTGTCGTTCTGGCATTGTTTATTATTCGCGCCGTCGTCCATCCGATTGAAAAAGTAACCGCCAAGCTGAAGGAGATTGCCGACAGCAACGGCGATTTAACCGGGCGAATCGGTTATCGCAGCAAGGATGAGCTCGGCGTGCTCAGCCAAAGCTTTGACGCCTTTATGGCCAAGCTGCAAACGATCATCGGGGAAATCATCGCCTCCAGCGGCACGATGTATTCCGCCAGTCAGTTGCTGAGCCGGGCAACGGGAGAAACCACCGCTTCACTGGAAAACATCTCCGCCACGGTACAGCAGATCGCTTCCGGCACCTCGGAGAATGCCGCTGTCGCGGAGGAAACGTCCGCCAGCTTAACCGATATGGCCCGGTTCTCCGAATCCACGGCCATCGCCAGCAAACATACAGCGGAGAAGAGTAAAATCGTCGGCGAAGCCGCAGCCAACGGGGCGATGAAAATTACAGAGATCGAAGAGGCCATTACCGATATCGAGTCGTCAACCCGCCTCGTTACGTCAACGATCCGCCAGCTTAACGATTCATCCGAGCGCATCGCCAACATGACCGAGCTGATCGCCGGCATCTCTGCCCAAACCAATCTGCTGGCGCTGAATGCCGCGATTGAAGCGGCCCGCGCCGGGGAAGCCGGCAGAGGATTTTCCGTCGTGGCCGATGAAATTCGCAAGCTGGCCGATGAGAGTCGGATCGCCGCTCAAGAGATCGCCGATGTGGTTGCCGACAACCAGTTGAAGTCGGCGGAAGCCGTAGCCTCGGCCAATGAAGCGGCCGGCAAGGTGCAAGAAGGCGTGGAAAAAGCGGCGGAGGCAAAGCGCAGTATCGATCATATTCTGGGCAGCGTGCAAGAAATCATCGGCCAGATCGCCCGCATCGATGAGGATAACGATCGGCAGGCGCAGAGCACCCGGGAGATGGAGAAAGCGATCAGCAGCATCGCGATCGCGACCGAAGAGATCGCCGGAGGCACGGAGCAGATTAGTAGCAGCATCCAGCAGCAGCTCGCCACGATGAACGAAATCGACGGCACCGCCGACCAGCTGGCCGCGATGGCGAAGAAGCTGCAGGACATGACCTCCGGCTTCACGGTGTAAGGATGTTCAGGCACCATGCTCGAGCACAACAAAGAAAGCCGTCCCGGGAGTTCAAGCTCCCTGGGACGGCTTCTTTAGGTCATATCGGAAATCTATTCGAAATTTCATATATAAAATGGTGCCAACGAAGAAAAAAAGGGAATCTATTCGGTTTTTCATATAGATTTAGGCTGTTTCTCTCGGAAATGAGCAAATGTATATGAAATTTCATATAGATTCCCTTAAATCCGCCCAAATCGTTAAATTGTATTCGATTTTTCATATACATTAGGCGCGAGAGGGGAGTGGGAAGGCTCAACAGCGGAACAAGTTGCTGGACATGACCTCCGGCTTCACCGTGCAAGTCTATGGCGCCCGGTAACCGATCTCCCCGTTGACGATGGTCATCCGCACCTGGACTTGGAGAAGCTGCTCGGGGTCGCCTTCGATCTCCCGGTCGATGACCGTAAAATCCCCGGCTTTCCCCACGGCAATCTCCCCGCGCTCCTCCGCTTCCCCGGCGGCCTGTGCACTGCCGCGGGTAAAGAGCGCCAAGGCCTCCGCCGTCGTCAGCTTCTCCTCGGGCAGATAGCCCTCGTGCGTCTCCTCCGGCGCCCGCCGGGTCACCGCCGCATGTAGCCCCAGGAACGGGCTGAGCGGCTCAATCGGCGCGTCGCTGCCGCCGGCGCAGGCGATTCCGGCCGCCAGCAGCTTCTTCCAGGCGTACAGGTACTCCGTACGCCCTTCCCCCACCCGCTCCAGCACCCAGGGGAAGTCGCTGGCCACGAACCGCGGCTGGATATCCGCCGCGAGCGGCAGCGCGGCCATGCGCTGGACGAGCCCGGCGTCCAGCACCTGCGCATGGATCAGCCGGTCCGGGAGCCGGCTGCCGGAGATCAGCGGCTGCGCCTCCATCGCGCGCAACGTGAGATCGGCGCCGCCGTCGCCGATCGCGTGCACGGCGATCGGGAAGCCCTGCCGCCGCGCCTCGCGCACGATCTCGGCGAGCCGCTCCTCCGGATGGATCGCCATGCCCCGGGTGTGCGGCGCATCGCTGTACGGCTGCTTTAGCAGCGCGGTGCGGCCGCCGATCGCTCCGTCGGCGAACAGCTTCACCGCACCGATGCGCAGCCAGTCATCGCCGTCGCCGGCCCGCACCCCAAGCTCTTCCGCCTCCTCCAGGAACGGATAGTACAGCAGCTGGTGGGTGCGGAAGGCGATCCCTTCCTCGCGCAGCTCGCGGCATATTCGCCGCATCGTCTCGATGCTGCCTAGAAACCGCAGGTCCTCGGTATGGGCAGCTGTGAGCCCAAGGCGCAGCGCGTCGAGCCAGGCGCGGCGGATGGCGTCCTTCTTCGCGGCGTAGTCCGGTTCGGGCTGCGCCCGGGTGAACGGCACCGACGCCTCCTCATACACCCAGCCGTTTAAGCGGCCGTCCTCGTCTCTGCCGTAAGCGCCAGCTTCCGAATCCGGCGTATCCGCCGTAATCCCCGCGCGGCGAAACGCCTCGGAGTTGGCCAGATACGCATGGAAGCAGGTGCGCGTCAGGAAGATCGGATGGCGGTCGCTGGCCGCATCCAGCTCCTCCAGCGTTGGCGCAGCGGCAGGCACGAACCGATTCTCGTCCCAATTCAAGCCGAGAATCCACTCGCCGGGCGGCGTCACGGCAGCGCGCTCCCGCACGAGGCGCAGCATCTCCTCCTTCGAAGTGACGCCGCTGAAATCAAGCATGGCGAGCTTCATGCCGTGCATGGACAGGTGCATATGCGAGTCGGTTAAGCCGGGGAGCACCACGGCCCCTTCCCAGTCGACGGTACGCACCGCCCGGCCCGCCAGCTGCAGCTTGAGCTCTGCCGTCCTCCCGATGGCGCGAATGCGCCCATTCTCCACGTATATCGCATCCGCTTCTTTCTCGGAGAGTCCGCTCTGCTCCAACGTTTGGATTCTCCCGTTGATAAATAACGTGCCTGTCACGAACACCGCTCCTTTCTGCCTATCCGTCGGCCTGTGTGCCTGCTTTTTTTCACGGCAGACTTACATTACATCCCAAGCATAAACTGAACGATCTTATCGTGCATTCCCGGCAGCCCTTCATGACCGAAATCCGGGTAGATTTCCAGCTTCTTCGGCGAAGTAATCGCGTTGTATGCGGCAAATTGCGTGGACGGCGGGCAAATCTCGTCCATCAATCCAACGCCCATCAGCACTTCGGCTTGAATGCGGCTGGCCAGATGGTGCACGTCAATGTAGCCTAGCTTGGCAAACAGCTCCTCCTCCCGCTCATGCTGCGGATCGAAGCGGCGGAAATACAAACGCAGCTCCTCGTATGCGTTTTTGGCCAAATCCATCTCCCATACCCGGCGGTAATCGGAGAGGAACGGATAAACTGGAGCAGCCCGGCGAACCCGCGGCTCCAGCGCTGCGCAAGCTAACGTGATCCCGCCGCCTTGCGACCAACCGGTAACGCCAACGCGATTCTCGTCGATCTCCGGCATATCCATCGCGATCCCCGTCAATTGCACGGCATCCAGGAAAATATGGCGGAACAACATATTTTGCGGATCCCCGTCTACCCCGCGGATGATGTGGCCTTGCAGCGTATTGCCGATCGTTCCGCCGACATCCTCCGATTTGCCGCCTTGGCCGCGGCAGTCCATCGCAAAGACATGGAAGCCCAGCGAGGCGTACCCCAGCTTCTCGGTCCAGTCCCCGGCATTCCCGGAATAACCGTGGAACAGGATCACGGCCGGCGCCGGGCCATCCGATTTAGCCGGACGCACGTATTGCGCATGGATGCGGGCTCCCTTTACCCCGGTAAAATAAAGATGATAACATTCCACACCCGGCAGCTGATATTCGGCCTTTTCCAATCGCACCTGCGGATCAACCGCGCGCATTTCCCGCAGCGCGACCTCCCAATAAGCGTCGAAATCCGGCAGCTTCGGGTTCATTCCTTTGTACTTGCGTAACTCGTCCAAAGGCTTGTCGATAACCGGCATTGACCTCTTCCTCTCTCCACAATAGGGTCTAATTTTACCGTCCGGCTGAACTGTAGCAGTTGCCGGGCCATCGCTCACAGTATAGCTTGACAACGCTTTCTATACAAGAGGAAGGAGAAGTATGACCAGTTTGCGTGCCCATGGTACACTATTTTTATAGATGAAGATAAAAAAAACGAACGGATAGGAGCCATACAGATGAACAACAACTACAAAATCGTCTTCTTTGATCTCGACGGCACGCTGCTGAACGAGGACAAGCAAGTCCCTCAGGATACAATCCAGGCCATCGCTGAACTAAAAGCAAACGGTATCGAGCCGGTCATTGCGACCGGGCGGGCGCCGTATTTTTTTGAACCGATCGCCAAGCTGCTGGACATCGAATCCTTCGTCAGTCTGAACGGCGCTTACGTCGTCTACCGGGGCGAGCCGCTGCTCCAGCGGCCCCTGCCCGCGCAAAGTCTCCGGAAGCTCGTCGAGCTGGCCGGACGTCATCAGCATCCGCTGGTGTTTCAGGGGCATGAACGCTACTGCGCCAATACCGAGGCTCACCCCTTTGTCGTGGAATCCATTAATTCCCTGAAGGTCGAGCATCCGGGATTCGATCCGGAATTTTGGAGCAAATCCCCGGTGTATCAAGCCTTTCTGCATTGTGAGGAGCAGGACGAAGCGCTGTACGATGGGCAATTCGAGGACTTGCGTCTGATCCGTTGGCACCCGAAAGCGATGGATGTGACGCTCCGCGGCGGCTCCAAGGCGATAGGCATCGCAGCCATGCTGGAGCGTCTCGGCATCCCCCTGTCCGCTGCTGTAGCCTTCGGGGACGGTTTGAATGATAAGGAAATGCTGCAGGAAGTAGGGTTGGGGATCGCCATGGGCAATTCCTATCCGGAGCTGCTGCCTTATGCCGATTATGTCACAGCTGCCGTGGATGAGGGCGGTATCCGTCAGGGGCTGCGTTATGCGGGACTGATTAACTGAGACTTTTCGCAAAAAATGGGAGATTCTTTGAAACATCTGCAGCCCTTCCTGCGTCAAAGGGTTAAACCAAACTGAATCCGGAAGGAGGGAAATGATACCCAAAGCCTCGCCGGACGCTGCGCAAGAGCAGAGCAGCCGACGGATCGGATGCGTTTAACTCACTACTGTTTCCAGGAGGGATTTTGCGAATGAAACCGAAAAGAACTTTCTCTTTCTCTAAACTTTCAAAGCTGACGCTGCTAATGGTCATCGCGTTCACGATGATGTTTGGCGGTACGGCCTCAGCTTTCAGCGACATTAAAGGCGACAAGGAGCAGAAGGCGATCGAACGCCTGGAGAAGCTGGGGATCATTAAAGGCGGCCTTCACGGTCGTTACTACCCGGCCCAGAAGCTGACGGGTGCTGCAGCCGTCTCTCTGATCGTGAAAACGCTGGACCTGAACTTCGATACGGTCCGGTTCATCCAATTGCCAAAAGCCAGCAACTATTACACCAAGGTGAAAGATAACGCTTGGTATTCCGAAGCCTTCGTGATCGCGAACTACTACGGGCTGGACATTCCGAAGGACATCAACCCGGCCGCCAAAGTGACGAAGGAGCAATTCAGCCACTGGCTGTTCAAAGCGCTGAGCACGAAGGGCGAATACGCGTTTACGATGCAATATTTGTCCATCAATGATGAGAAGCAAATCAACAAAGACTATATGAACAGCATTCAAGCGCTTCTGAAAGCCAAAATCGTCACCCTGGATAAGAAGGGCAACTTCGGACCGAAGCAACCGATCTCCCGCAGTGAAGCCGCAGGCATGCTTGATCGGACGCTGCAATTTATCAAAGACAATGAGCCGATTGTGAACCCGATTCCCGGCCTGTACGATTTTGGAGTGAGCACAGACAAAATCACCAGTGACGTGACGAAAGTGAAGATCACGGCGATGGCGCCGCATCCGGGCTACGGCCTGGAAGTGTCGAATATCTCCTTTAAAGACGGCAAGGCGATCATCGACTATCGCGTCGTAGAGCCTCAGCCAGGACAATTTTATCCTCAGGTCATTTCCGAGGTGAAGGCCGTCACGTACATTCCGGCCGGATACCAGCCGGTGCTGGGCGCCCAATCGAAATAACCCGCATGATATGAAAAAAAGAAAGGACCGCATGGGTCCGGCAGCAGCCGGACGATCGCGGTCCTTTCTTTGTTATGTGGAGTTTATGCTCGAGGCTCCGGGTTTCCAAACGTCCGAATCCACCGATAGCGATTCACCTTCACGATCGCCACCAAGCATTTCAGAATCTGATCGGATTTAAGACAGATAAACGTCAGCAGCGGCGATAACCCCAACACCGCAGCGCATAGAAAGGCGGAAGGCAACACGATCAGCCACATGAAGATAAAATCGTTGTACAACACAAATTTCGTATCTCCCCCGCTGCGCACAATTCCCGTCAGCGCCGGCATTTGGTAAGCCGTGCCTACCGCCGTAATGGAGAGCACCGTCATAAACTGCAGGGCCAGATCCTTCGATGCCGGGGATATGGCATAAAATCCCAGTACCATGTCTTTGATCAAGAAGAGCACCGCCCCCGTCCCCAAACCGATGATCACATAAAGCACCTGCAGCGTTTGGGCGTATGGCTTGATTTTCTCCGGATGTCCGGCGCCAATCGTCTTCCCGATGATGACGGCCGTTGCACTGGCCGAAGCGTACGTGACGACCGACACGATTTGGAAGACCGTCGTGGCGATGCTGTTCGCGGCGATCGCTGCTTCCCCCATATGCCCCAAGATCCCGGACTGTACCGCCATGGCCAGCCCCCAGAGGGCATTAGACATCAGGATTGGGGAGCCCACGCTAAGGTATTGCTTGAACGTGCCCCGGTCAAATTGGAAGAAGTCCCGCAGCGCGAACCGGATTTTGCGATCCACCCGTTTGAGATATCCCACCACGATGGCCAACTCGATGATCCGGGCCGTTAACGTCGCTGCGGCCGAGCCGCGCACGCCCCAAGCCGGAAAGCCAAAATGCCCGTAAATCAGCAAATAGTTCAGGCAGACGTTGATCAGTAATGTCGATACGGAGAGGATAAATCCAACTCTGACCGTTTCCACGCTGCGCAGGGAAGCGAGCAGCAGATTGGTTGCCGCAAAAAAGAGATAGGAGAAGCCGATAATCCGTAAATATTTGGCCCCTTCAGCGATGACGCTGTCCTCGTTGGTGAATAAAGACAGGCATCCGTGCGGGAACAAGAACACCGCCAGCCACAGCAGCAACGCTAGTAGCAGCGCCAGGCGCATCCCGATGCTGGCCACCCGCTTGATGGTCCCCATGTCCCGCGCGCCCCATGCCCGTGACGACAGGATGACGACGCCCTCCCCTACGCCCAGCACGAGCATTTGCAGCAGGAACTGGATCTGGTTGGCCAGAGCTACTCCGGATAAGGCCGATTCGCTGTAACCGCCAAGCATGATATTGTCCGATAAGTTGACGCCAAAGGAAATGATGTTTTGCAAAGCAATTACCAGAGTCAGTCTGAAGAAGCTGCGATAAAATGCCTTATCCTGCACCAGAAATTTCATGTTTGCGTACCAGCTTTCATGTATGCTTACTAGCCTTCACGTTTGCTTACCAGCCCAACGATTTGAAGCGGATATCCCGTTCCCATAGCTCTTGCAGTTTTCGCAGTGATTCCTCCGGCAGAGGCGCGCTGCTTGCAGCTACATTTTCACGAAGCTGAGCGCTGTTTCGGACGCCGGGAATCACCGTTGTCACCTCAGGATACGCCAAAATAAAACGAAGTGCCGCCATCGTCATCGTCGTGTGCTCATCTTCCAGGAAGCGAATTTGCTCCACCAGCTTCGCACGGGTCTGAATCACTTCCGGAGACCAGCGGCTGCGCACGCCGGAGAACGAGCTGTTCTCGTCATATTTGCCCGACAACCAGCCGGAATCCAGCGGCACCTTAATAATGAGCGCAACATCTTTCTCCTGTGCGGCCTGGAACGCTTGTGCTGTTTCCTGATAAAAGATGTTGAACATCACTTCCATAACCCCAAGCTGAGAATGCTCCAGCGCCTCCAACATCTCACGGCTGGAATCGACGGACACGCCATATGCCAGAATTTTGCCTTCCGCCTTCAGATCCTCCAGCACTTGATAATGACCGTATTTACCATCCAGAACATCAAACGGCGGATTATGGATCAATACCGAGTCCAAATAATCGGTTTGCAGCCGCATCAGGCTGCGTTCCACCGAATTGCGGATCTGAGATGCGGAATAATCGGTCCCTTCCGGGGAATGACCGAACTTCGTATTGATGACCGCTTTGTCCCGTTTTCGTTCCAACGCTTTGCCGAGTAAGACCTCGCTTTTGCCTTGCCCGTAATTGGGAGCGGTATCAAAAAAGTTCACCCCAAGATCCAGCGCCTCGTGCACGAGCCGAATGGCCTCATCATCCTCCATCCCCGCCCAATCCTGCTTGTTGCCAAGCTGCCAAGCACCAAAGCCGATTTCCGACACCTGCTTGCCGGTCGTTCCGTACCTTCTGTACTTCATCCTCTCACGCTCCTGCGATGTTTGGATTTTAAATAAAGGAACTCATGCCCCAATTCTAGACCGGATCATGTAAGCCGCGCAAGGAGAAATCCGCTCCCCCCCTTTCCTACTTGAAACCTGTCCGCATACAACGTTAAGATATATGACATAAAAGAGGTTTTTCACGGGAAATACCGCAAAAACCTCTTTACGAAAACCGGAAGCTTGGATTATGATGCCATAAGCATGATACCTAATCTTACATATTTAAGATTTGAGGATATACGCGCGGGACTCGGACTCCGAGCTGACAAACGACCTCATAGTTGATCGTTCCGATCCAATCGGCGACCTCGTCAATCGATATCGCCGCCGTATCGCTCGTTCCGCCAAAGAGGATCACTTCCTCTCCCGCTTGGACGCCCTCTACCTCGGTGACATCCAACATCGTCTGGTCCATGCACACTCGGCCGATGATTGGCGCCCGCTGTCCGCGAACCAGCGCAAACCCTCGGTTCGAAAGCGTCCGCGACAGCCCGTCGGCGTATCCGATGGGAACCGTGGCGATCAGCCGCTCCTCGGCTGCCCGGTACGTCCGGCCGTAGCCGACGGTTTGGCCCGGCTTGATCCGCCGCAGCGAAGCGATTTTCGTCTTGAGCTGCATCGCCTGCTGCAAAGGATATTCCGGCAGCCGCAGCTGCGGCGAAGGATATAGCCCGTAGAGTGCGATCCCGATGCGAACGAGATCCAGATGCATTTGCGGGAACCGCATCGCGGCAGCACTGTTGCAGCAGTGCTTGATCGGTACGTGCAATCCGTGAGCCTCCAGGGCATCGAGACAAGCTTGGAACCGGGCGAATTGCTCCCACGTATACGTCGGGTCGGGTCCGTCCGCATCCGCGAAATGGGTAAACACGCCTTCCAGGATGACGAAGGGCGCAGCCGCTGCCGCAAGTTCAGCGAGCTCAATCACCGCCCGGGTGCTGGATAAGCCGATCCGGGACATCCCGGTATCCACCTTCAAGTGGATGCGTGCTGCACACCCTTGCTTTTTGGCGCAAGCGATCGTCTCCTGCAGGACTTCCTGGGTATCCACCGTCAAGGTGATGCCCTGCCGAACCGCCGCTTCGACGCCAAACGGTGGCGTGTAGCCGAGCACTAGAATAGGTTGTGATATACCGGCCGCTCGCAGCTGCAGCGCCTCATCAACGAGGGCAACGCCGAGACAATCGGCGCCGGCATGGATGGCGGCTTGCGCCGCTTGCACCGCTCCGTGTCCGTAGCCGTTCGCTTTGACTACGGCCATCAGCCGGCAGCCCTCGGCGATTTGCTTGCGGAAGAGCCTCGTATTGTGGGCGATGGCGTCCAGCGACACCTCCGCCCAAGTTTCCCGATAGCCGGTAGGGGTGGAGACCCTCGATTGCATCGTTGTCATCGTGGAATACCTCTTTCCTAATCAATAATCAGCATGAAGCATCTTGAAATTAAGTATAATTGAGCCGCTCCTGCCGGGGTTTGTCTTCCTACCCCAAAAAAACGGCATGATCCTAGTGCGGCTTCACAAACCATACCGCATCGGAGGTGACGCTCGCCTATGAGCCAAGATCAAGACGATATTTTCGAGCCATACTCCGACAATCTGGAATTGCTCGCGGAGAAGATCAGCGACGTGCTGGGCCGTCCGGTCACGATCGAAGACGCCAACCATCGGCTGGTTGCCTACAGCTCGCACGAGCCGGAGACCGACGCGGCGCGGCTGGCCACCATCGTCGGGCGCCGGGTGCCCGATCAGATCATTGGCAGTCTCTGGCGGGACGGCGTTATGCCTCGCCTATTGGAGAGCGAAGCGCCGATTCGCGTCGCTCCGATTCAAGAGGTGGGGCTTAGCGGCCGCGTTGCAACGGCGATCCGTTTGGGCTCCCGGGTTGTCGGCTTTATTTGGGTGCTGGAGGCGGAGAGGCCTTTTTCAGAACGGGAAATGGCGTTATTCGCCAAGGCGGCCCAAGCCGCCCGCACCAAAATGGCTAGGTGGCAGCTGCAGCGCCATAAGGAGGAAGAGGCGCATCGCGATTTTTTCTGGCAGCTGCTGACCGGGCATCTGTCCAACGAAACCCTAATCCGGGATAAGGCTCAGCGGATCGGGATCGCACTCCCTCCGCAATTCCATGTGGTCGTCCTGCAGTTTGCCGCCGAAGTGAAGGAATCGTGGCAGCGGCAGGCGCTGGAGAAATGCGCTCCCCTCTCCGCTTATAGCCGGATCGTGCTGCACGCCATCAATAAAAATCAGCTGATTTTGTTATTTGCGCCGATAACGGCGGATACTAAGGATGGAGTCGCCAGCCAGCTGGGGCTGCTTCAGCAGAATTTGCGCACCTATTTTTCGCCGCATTTCCTAGGATTGGCCAGCGGATGTCTCTACAGCGAATACGGACGGCTGGAAGACAGCTACCGCGAAGCGCTGCTCCTGCTTGAGGTGAAGCAGCGGTTTCCCAAGGAGACCGGAGATCTCGTGATATATAGCGATCTCGGGTATTACCGGTATCTTCCCCGAATCTGGGAGGAGCTTCAGCGGCATGGCCGCGCGGGCAGCCAACTGGCCCGGCTGCGGGCCTACGATCAGGAGCATCACAGCGAGCTGGTGCACACGCTGGAGGTGTTTTTGGCGCATGACAGCAATGCGAAGACAGCCGCCGAAGCCCTGCATGTTCATGCGAATACCCTGAATTACCGGCTGAAGCGAATCGCTGAAATCGGCCGGATCGACTTAACCAGCATGGAGCAGAAAGTAACCTTATATTTGGAACTCAAAGCCGAACGTTTCGGCGGCAGCAACGCATTGTGAAATTTCACAATGCGGGCTGTCTTTTTTCTCATATCGCCACAAACAAAAATCACAGCTCCTGTCCTATACTGATGTCAGATCGTTTGACAGAGGAGGTTACAGCATGATCATTGGAGTCCCCAAAGAAATCAAAAATAATGAGAATCGAGTTGCCCTGACCCCATCGGGCGCCTATTCGCTGGTGAAAGCAGGTCACTCGGTATGGATCGAGACCCAGGCGGGTGCCGGCAGCGGCTTTGAGGATACGGAATATGCGGCCGCCGGGGCCAAGGTGGTCGGCAGCGCCGCCGAAGCCTGGTCGGCCGATCTGGTGATGAAGGTGAAGGAGCCGCAGCCGTCGGAGTATGGCTTTTTCCGTCCAGGTCTGATCCTGTTCACGTATTTGCATCTGGCGCCGGAACCGGAACTGACGCAAGCGTTAAAAGATCAAGGTGTGACCGCCATCGCGTATGAAACGGTTGAAGTGAACAAAACGCTGCCGCTGTTGACGCCAATGAGCGAGGTTGCCGGTCGGATGTCCGTGCAAATCGGGGCGCAGTTCCTGGAGAAGCCGCACGGCGGCAAAGGCATCCTGCTCGGCGGTGTGCCTGGCGTGAAGCGCGGCAAAGTGACGATCATCGGCGGAGGCGTCGTTGGCACGAACGCAGCCCGAGTGGCGATCGGCCTGGGCGCCGACGTGACGATCATCGATCTGAATCCGGATCGCCTGCGGCAGCTGGAGGACATCTTTGGCGCCAGCGTGCAGACGCTGATGTCGAATCCGCAGCACATCGCCGAGTCGGTTGCTGAATCCGACCTGGTGATCGGCGCGGTGCTGATCCCCGGTGCCAAGGCGCCAAAGCTGGTCACCGAAAGCATGGTGAAGGCGATGCGCCCCGGCTCGGTCATCGTGGACGTGGCCATCGACCAGGGCGGCATCTTCGAAACGGTCGACCGGATCACGACCCATTCCGATCCGACCTATGTGAAGCATGGCGTCGTGCATTACGCCGTGGCGAACATGCCGGGCGCCGTACCGCGCACCTCTACGCTGGCGCTGGCCAACGCTACGCTGCCTTATGCGCTGGAGATCGCCTCGAAGGGCCTTTACACGGCGCTCAGTGAACGGGCAGCTCTGCGCAAAGGCGTTAACGTCGCCGCTGGTGCGATTACGTACGCCTCTGTTGCCCGGGACCTTCACTACGAGTATGTGCCTGTTGAGCAAGCGCTGGAGCTGCCCAGTTCCCCAGTTAACTAGGCGATTTCGCCGCATTCAACAAGAGCAAGAGATCCGCAACCAGCGGGTCTCTTATTTTATGTGGCAGCAACGCCGCTCCCTCGCTCGGCCAGCGACAGCTCGATGATCCGATCGAGCAGTTCGCTGTAACTGATGCCAGCGGCAGCGGCGCTGCGCGGCAGCAGGCTGTTCGCCGTCATCCCCGGCAGCGTATTTACCTCCAGCACGTAAGGGACACCGTCCTTGAGAATCATATCGACCCGGGCATAAACGCGGCATTGCAACAGCCGATAACACGCCAGTGCTGCCGCCCGTACCCGCGTCTCTTCGTCGGGAGGCAGCGTGATCGGCTTCTCCTCCGCCCCGCCGTCGCTGTATTTGGCTTCGTAGTCAAACCACTCCGCTCCATTGGCCGCCCGGATGCCCAGCACCGGAAGCAGCTCCCCGTCCAGGATCGGGCAGGTGATTTCCTGGCCGGACACCATGGACTCGACGAGCACAGACTCGCCCCAGCGGAACGCCTCCTCCAGCGCACCGCGCAACAACTCCGGCCGGTCGACGCGCTGGACGCCGATGCTGGAGCCTCCTGCATTCGGCTTGACGAACAGCGGATACGCGAGCCCCGCCATCTTGGGTTCCCACGTTCCGTCCGCGAACATGGCCCGCTCCAGATAGGCCCCGTCCGGCGTCGCAATCCCTTCAGTCTGCAGCAGCCTCTTCGTCAGATTCTTATCCATGCATAAGCTGCTGGACAACACGCCGCTGCCCGAGTACGGGATGCCCATCGTCTCCAGAACACCCTGCACTGTACCGTCCTCGCCAAACGCGCCATGCAGCGCCAGCAAAGCGAAGTCGATGCCCCGCACCCGGTCGATCAACTCCTCCCGCTTCGTCAGCTCAATCGGCACCACTTCATATTTATTGGGGTCCAGCTTCCCCACGATTTCCTTCCCCGTCATCAGCGAGACCTCGCGCTCCGAGGAGACGCCGCCCATAATTACGCCTACCTTCATCCTGTTTCTCTCCTTCACCCGTTGTTTAAGTCCATGCAGCACCTAACTACCCCGTTGCTAACTCTGATCTCCTAACAGCTTTGCAGCCGTATCACCGATCAGGCGAATCCCCTTTTCGATGTCTTCCTCGGACACCCGCGAAAAACCAATTCGCATCGTGTTCCGTCCTCCGCCGTCAACGTAGAACATATCCCCCGGAGTAAAAAGGACGCCCTGATCTGCACAAAGTTCGAGCAGCTTCCACGTATCGAAGTCCTCCGGAAACTCCAGAAACAGATGTAACCCGCCGCTGCCCGACAGCCGGGAGAATGGCACGTACCGCTCGCAGCAGGCCTTCGTCCATTCGTACTTCCGCCGATATTCGGCCCTGGCCCGTTTCAGATATTTTTCGAGATTCCCGTTCAGCAAGTATTGATACAGCAGGGATTGGTCCAACGTTGAGGTATGAATGCTGCGCGCCCGTTTGACGCTTTCCAGCACCTCGATCAGCTCCCGGTCTGCTAAGATCCAGCCGACACGAATCCCCGGGAACAGCACCTTCGAGAAACTTCCCAAATACACCACGCCGTTCCCCTGCCCTGCCATCGCAATCAACGGCGCGACGTGGGAGCCGGAATACCTCAGCTCCTCATTAAATCCATCCTCGATCACCGGCACCCGGTAGCGGCCGAGCAGCTCTAGTATCGCCAGCCGTTTCTCAGCGGACGTCACGATCCCGGTTGGGTTATGATAGGAAGGAACGAGGAACGCGCCGTCAAAAGCCTGCGTCTTCAGCTCGCGCTCCAGCGCTGCCAGGTCCAGGCCGTCCGGCTCCATCGGAATCCCGGTGATCTCGAACCCGTGCCGCCGCAAATTTTTGATCGCGGTTTGGTGTGTTGGGTTTTCGCATAACATGCGTCCGCCCGCACTGCCATCCCGCCCAAGGGCTGATAACACGATGTCCAGCCCTTCCGTAAAGCCGCTGGTGATCAGCAAATCCTTGCCTTGCAGATCCACGCCTTTACGTTCCATATAGTTCAGCAAATAATCGATAAGTGGTTTATATCCTTTAGCGTATCCATAGTTCAATAAGACGCGGCCTTCCACCGCCATCCGATCCAAGAATGCGCGTTTGACGTTCTCCAGATCAAACAGCTCCTCGTCAGGGGCGATGCTCGTAAACAAAATGGCGCCTTTCGCCGCCCGCAGGCCGGGACTGCTGCGTTTCATATGGTCGAGCTCCACGGACAGCCGGGCTTGCCGATTCATCCGCTCGCGCCAATCCATCCGCCAGGTGGGGACCGCCTGCCCGCTTGGTGCAGAGGCCTCGGCGACGAAGTTCCCTTTCCCCGTGACAGCATACACTAGCCCCTCATCCTGCAAGGCTTCATAGGCAGCAATGATACTGCCCCGGCTGACGCCCAGCAGTTCCGACAGTTCCCGTGTTGAGGGAAGCCGTTGCCCGGCCTGCAAAGCGCCTTGCATCATTAGTCGTTTGATATAATTTTTCACCTGCACGTAAACCGGCGTTTCCGCCACAAGCTTAAATTCATGAAACACCCTGTATCGCCCCCACCCTCATGATGGCATATTCCAGGCCAAAAATAAAAGAACCACCCTCCCGCATTTTTCGGAGGAAGGTGGTTCTTCCGCTTATACCATCACTTTGCAAATATCGTTCGTAAATTCAACTGGATCGTTGATTGGCAGCCCTTCAATCAGCAGCGCCTGATTGTACAGCAGGTTCGTGTACAAGGCCAGCTTCTCTTTGTCGCTCTCGTAAGCCTTCTTCAGCGACTGGAAGACGTCGTGGTTCACGTTGATCTCCAGCACTTTTTCGGCTTTAACCGACTGGCCGTTCGAGCCTGGCATCGAGTTCAGTACCTTTTCCATCTCGATCGTCAGCTCACCTTCCGTCGACAAGCAGACCGGATGGGATTTCAGACGTTTGGACGCTTTAACTTCCTTCACCTTGCCCGCCAGCAGGTCCTTCATTGCGGCGAACAATTCCTTGTTCTCATCCGTATTCGCCTTATCTTCGGAATTCTCGGCTTCGATGCCCAAATCACCGCTCGATACCGATTTAAATTCCTTATCCTTGTATTTCATGATCATCTTGATCGCGAACTCGTCAATGTCGTCGGTGAAATACAGGATCTCGTATCCTTTATCCAGCACCAGCTCGGTTTGCGGCAGCTTCTCCAGCCGTTCTACCGATTCACCGGCAGCATAATAAATATACTTCTGGTCTTCCGGCATGCGGGAGACGTATTCATCCAGCGTAACAAGCTTCTTCTCCTTGGACGAAGTGAACAGCAGCAGATCCTGCAGCACGTCCTTGTTGATGCCGTAGTCGTTGTACACGCCAAACTTCAGCTGGCGGCCAAACGAAGCGTAGAACTTCTCGTATTTCTCACGGTCTTCCTTCAGCAGCGTTTGCAGCTGGCTCTTGATCTTGCTTTGGATGTTCTTCGCAATCAACTTCAACTGGCGGTCATGCTGCAGCATTTCCCGAGAAATGTTGAGCGACAGATCCTCGGAATCGACCATCCCTTTGACAAAGCTGAAATAGTCCGGCAGCAGATCCGGGCACTTATTCATGATCAGCACGCCGTTGGAGTAGAGCTCCAACCCTTTTTCGTATTCCTTGGTGTAATAGTCAAACGGCGTCTTCTCCGGAATATACAAAATCGCATTGTACACGACCGCGCCGTCAGCCTTGATATGGATATGCGATACCGGTTTATCGAACCCGTAGCGCTTCTCCATGTAAAAGTTGACATAATCCTCTTCCGTCAGTTCGGATTTGTTCTTGCGCCAGATCGGCACCATGCTGTTGATGGTTTGCTCTTCGGTGTACGTCTCGTATTCGCCTTCGCTGCCTTCCTTCGGCCGGCTGTTCGTGACGTCCATCTTGATCGGATAACGGATGAAATCCGAATATTTCTTGATAATCGACTTCAGACGGTATTCCTCGAGGTATTCGTCATATTGGTCGTCTTCGGAGTTTTCTTTGATCTTCAAAATAATATCCGTACCCACCGTTTCCTTCTCACACGGTTCGATCGTGTAGCCGTCCGCCCCTTTGGACTCCCATTTGTAGGCCTCGTCCGAACCCAGCGCCCGGCTGATCACGGTAACCACGTCGGCGACCATAAATGCGGAATAGAAGCCGACACCAAACTGCCCGATAATGTTATGACCATCCTTCAGTTCATTTTCGTTCTTAAACGCATACGAACCGCTGTTGGCGATAGTCCCCAGGTGCTTCTCCAGCTCTTCCTTGGTCATGCCGATCCCGGTATCGGAAATCGTCAAGGTGCGGTTTGCTTTATCCGGCTTAATCTTAATAAAATAGTCGTCCTTGTTAAATACCAGCTTGTCATCCGTTAACGCCCGATAATAAATCTTATCAATGGCATCGCTGGCGTTCGAAATCAGCTCACGCAGAAAAATTTCCCGCTGTGTGTAAATCGAGTTGATCATCATTTCCAGCAGTCGTTTAGATTCTGCTTTAAACTGCTTTTTCGCCATGAATCGGATCTCCTTCCTTTCACCCCATGGGGGAACTTGTCTTACAACATATTAGCACTCTACAAGGAAGAGTGCTAATTCCTAGTTTTTAGTTTATCGATCCCCAATTCGAGTGTCAATACATCCTAGGGGGCGAGCGGCGTATAGCCCGTTTGCTCCACTAAATACTGCCCTTGCGGGGAGCGAATCCATTCGATCAGCTTCTCCACGTTCGGATTGTCACTGCCCGCCGTTACCGCGTAAAACTCGGCCGCAAACGGATATTCGCCGCTGGCAATCGTCGCTCGTTCCGGCTTCACGCCGTCGATGGCCAACAGGCGGATATTCCCGTTTTTCACCATCTCGGTGGCATAAAACAAGAACGAATAGCCCAGCGCGTTTTTGTAGTTGCGGTAATCCGCGGTCCGCGAAATGATGCCACCCATCCCGGAGGCCACATTCTCCTTGGGCGGTTTGGCGAGCTCCCGTCCGTCCATCACCCGTATCAGCATCGTCTGGCTTCCGCTATCCTCCGGGCGCTGAAACGCGCGGATCCGCTCATCGCGGCCCCCCACTTCACTCCATCGGGTAATTTCCCCCGAGTAGATCCCACGGATCTGCTCCGTCGTTAACCCGGTTACCGGATTCGACGCATTCACGAAAAAGACAAACGCCTCACGGCCGATCGGGGTGAGCTTTAATTCCTTCCCTTCCTTGCGGGCGGCGGCTATTTGCCCCTCCGACGGCGCGGCGGCGAAAATGATATCCGCCCGGCCTTCGATTAAATTCTTATAAGCCACAGGTGTCGTATTCACCATGACCTCGCTGTCGTAGAGATCATAATCCTGGCGCGGATATACGGTCTGCGCAAACGCTGCATACAGAGGATAAAGTGCCGTTGCTCCGTCAAGCCGCGGTAAATCCTCCGTTAATGTCAATTTGGACGGTTCCGGCAGCACGGCCAGCTTCCCCGTGTCCGCAAACGGCCGATACGGCCTCATATCTACCTCCTGGTCGCTGACGACCGGAATGCTGTTGTGGTAAGCTTTGCGAATCTCGTATCCCCCTGTTGTCAAGCCGCCCAAGATCACGACGGCAAGCAGCGAGAAATACAACTTGCGACGGTGCCGCTCCGGCAAGAACATAAAGAAAGCCAGAAAGACGACCAACACGGCCGCCGCAACCAGCACCAAAGGCGTATAGAACACCGCTCCGCCGGAGAATGACACGATTAAACCGGCAAAAAATCCTAAGAATAAAATCACACTAGACAACAGGACACAGAGCACAATTTTGGCCGCAAGCTCTCCGACGGATTTGTTCATCCTTCATTCATCCCCTTTGCTTCTTCCTCACAGTTATAGATCGGCAAGCTAATCGTAAACTTCGTCCCCGCTCCGGGTGCGCTTTGCACGCTCACCGTGCCGCCGAACGAAAGAATCGCCTGGTAGGAGAAAGTCACCTCGAGATTGGTAGGCTCCTGCTTATCGCCAACCGGCTTGGATATCGCTAGGTACTCGGATAACCCGCTCGTTTTGTGCATAGCTGATGAACAAATCCTTCTCGGTGACCGCTTTTCAGAACAAACAAAGTATGTATAAAACTTTAATTCCATGTATCTCTCTATAAACCCTTTTTCTCTGACAACAAATTTTCTCTGACAACAAAACATGGACTAGAATGCATCTTTGGCATGTCCGCCGCCTGCCGATGAGTCTGGGCTTGTGGCTGAGCAATATCTCATAGCCCTGCTCTGCCAATGGCTGTCCACCCGCATCGTCAAATGGCTCCAATGAGTGGGGAAAGATGCGGGCCCCTCTTTTCCCCTTCTTTGCAGGATTATCCCCTTTGGTCAGGGGGCCCAATGAGGTAAAAAGATGAGCATATGTTTGCGATAAATCGTCCAGACAAACGATATGTACCTATTTTTCTCACGAGAGAGGAAAGGACTTTGGAGGTAACGGTGGAATCGGTTTCCACCATTTTGCAGACGATTTTGCTAACAAGGAGGATTGCCTGGAGGTCTTGAGGAAAGGGCGGACAACCTGCGTCGGCTTTGGTCGGAGGGGTACGATCTTACCTTTTGCCTATCTTCTGATCAAACGGGATAATCCTGTAAAACGGGCCCGGACGACAGGCCTGGACCTGCCGACCGACTTACGCCCAATGCTTCTCCCTACTCTAGTTATGGGTGACAACCGCACCCGAACCGCCGTACATTTCGACTGGCTCAGCAAACTCCAGCTTCAGAACGGTAACATGCTCATGACAATCCTCCGGCGTTAAATAGATCCACGTCGTTCCCGGGATATTAAACCAGGGCACACCGCCATGAATTTCATGTTTCAGTTCTTTGCCCGAATGGAGCACGGTCACTTTTTGAATCGGATTACATAAGCCCTTGAGGCAGACGCTTTCCTTCGGGTCATCGTAAACGAACAGATATAACGTCTTCCGATCTTTCGTTAACGTGCTTCCGCCTAACCAATAGCGGGTCATGATCCCTTCGACAGTTCCATACACGGCTTCTTCATGCGCGCGTATCCAATCGCCTAACCCAAGCAAAATGACAGCTTGTCTCGGATCGATCGTTCCGTCCTCGCGGGGACCGATATTTAACAACATGTTGCCGCCCATAGAGATGCAGTCGCAGAACATACGGATAATTTGATTTAACGATTTATATTTATGATCATTGTGTTGATAGCCCCAAGATGAATTAATCGTCGTACAGAACTCCCAAGGTCCTTCGGGTCTTGTGATCGGTAGCCCTTGCTCCGGCGTTTTATAATCCCCGTGACCGGCTAGGCGTGAGTTGATGATCAGATCGGGGTTAAAAGACAGCAAAAACTCCTTAAACTCCGGCAATCCCCATTGCTCAGCACTTCGTTCCCAATCCCCGTCGAACCAGAGCAAATCAACCTTGCCATATTTCGTTAATAGTTCGCTCAGCTGATGACGATTAAACTGCAAGAACCTCTGCCACTTCGCCTCGTCCTGTTTACCGTCCAGCGGTTCCGAGAAACGGTTAACCTGGCTTAGATCCTCGGGCACAGCACCGCCTGGATACACGCTAGGATAATCAGGATGGGACCAGTCGATTAACGAATAGTACAAACCTAGTGGAATTCCCCGTTTCTTTATCGCTTCGGCATACTCTTTAACGATGTCACGTTTGGCCGGCGTTCGCTTGACCACGCTCAAATCACTGTACTGGGTATCAAACAGCGCTACGCCGTCATGATGTTTCGTCGTCAACACCGCGTACTTGGCCCCGGACTTCTCGATCAATTCCGCCCAGTGGTCGGCATCAAACCGGGAAGCTGTGAACCCGTCCAATTGTTTCATGTAATCCTCATACGAGATCACGCCGTTATGAAAGGACCAAGATTCGGAAACACCGTCAACCGCGTAAATCCCGTAATGGATAAAGATCCCCAGCTTGGCGTCTTCAAACCATGGTAACATCGCTATTCCCCCTCTATGCTTGTTCCTCCTAACGATAGGCGATTGCAGCATGAGGGGTAAATATGTTGTTTTTACGACGGATATGTCATTTTGAAGATCATCTGCTTAAAAAGGGGGGTCCCCAAAGGAACACCCCCGTTTATCTTCTGCGGTTTAGATATCAAACACGCTGCGAACCGTGAGCCGCTCTTGCAGCTCGGTTAATGCCGCCGGACGGCTCAGAGTCGATTTGGCGATGGTGACCGTCTTCTTCGATCCGCCGGACAAATCGAAATAATTGTCGCTAAAGATGGCGTCCAGCCCCGTAAAATCCAGCTCTACGAACCGAGCATACGCTTCTGCGGTCAGCGTGATCGTAAAGCGGTCTTCCGCCTCCGTGATCACGGCTTGGATGTTCGGATTGGCGAATTCGAAATGCTTCGCTTTGACGAACAGGACCGTGCCGCCGCTGACGATCTCTCCGTCTTCCTCCCAAGCATATTCGAGATAGGTGCTCCGCAGCTTCGCTTTGGTGTCCAGCTCTCCGGCAAAATCAAGCTGCTCCAGCTCCACGCTGGTAAACGGAGCGACTTCCGCCGCCCGTTCTCCCTGCCGAAGCACTTCGGAGCAGGCATTCCGCAGCGTCCAGACCAGCTTGCCCTTCGCGGTCTGCTTGCTTTCGTTAGATACGTGCAAGGCGACTCGTGTACCTTCCTCGCAGGCCGACGCCAACACGGGAGCAAAGAAGCGCTTGGCCTCATATTGCAGCGCCTTCCATCTGCCGTAGTAATCGATGCTCGACCAAGAGGCTACCGGCCAAATGTCGTTGAGCTGCCAGTACAATGCCCCCATGCAGCGGCCGCGGTTGCGACGCCAATGCTCGACTCCGCAACGCATGCCTTCGGCTTGAACCAGTTGGGAGGCATACAGCAGGGACGAGAAATCCTTGGGATAACGGTACGTTTCCCCGATGTAGTAGAGGATTTTTTCGTTCCCCGTCCCGTTTTTCTGATGAGATTCCATTACATAAGAGAAAATATTCCGGTCCTCCGGCAGCGTAAACGTCTCCACCGTCTTCAGCGACGGGAATGACTGCAGCCCGAACTCCGACATGTAACGCGGGTAGATGGTGCGGTAGGCGGTGAAAGGCTTCTTGCCGTGCCACACATCCCAGTAATGCATGTCCCCGTAATTTTCGTCATTCGGCTTGTCGAAGCTCCCCTTCGAGGACGGCGAGGCCCGCCAGTAGAACGTATTCGGATCGATTTCCTTCGCGATCTCCGGCAGCAGCACCTCATACATCTTGATGTAGTCCGCTTGCAGTTGCAGCGAGGTTTGCTCCGCCCAATTCCACTCATCCCAGGCCATCTCCTGCTCGTTGTTCCCGCACCAAAGCCCCAGCGAAGCGTGATGGCGCAGCCGCTTCATATTGTCGATCGTCTCCTGCGTGATGTTCGCCTTGAATTCCTCGGTCAACTCATAGACGCCACACGCGTACATATGGTCCTGCCACACCACGATCCCGTATTCATCACATAAATCGTAAAAATAATCCTCCGGATAATGTCCCCCGCCCCAGACGCGGATCGTATTAAAGTTGGCTTCAGCACAGCTGCGGATCAGGTGTTCTGTCCGCTCTCGGCTGCGCCGCGGAAAGATGTTGTCCTCAGGAACATAATCCGCCCCCATGGAAAAGAACGGAATCCCGTTCACGACAAACTGGAACGATTCGCCCCATTCGTCTTCTTCCTGCAGCACCGTCAGGGTGCGCAGGCCGATGTGCAGGTCGTGCCGGTCCAGCTCCCGGCCTTGCTCGCTAAGCACAACCTCCACTTCGTATAGCGGCTGCTCGCCGAGCCCGTTGGGCCACCACAGCTCCGGATTTAGGATCTCTACCGGAATATGCCGCTCTCGGAGAGTGCCATTTGCCCCAGCGGTGGATTGCTCATTTTGCTCCAAAACCTGGGTTTCCAGCACATGGCCCGACGGACTGGTTACGCGGACCGTGATCTCCCGGTTCCCTTCCGCCCAGCTATCCGTCCGCACGCGTACATCCAAGCTGACCTTGCCGGGCTCGTGGGTTTGCGTGATGTACACATCTTCGATCCGGGAACGATCGTAACCGCGGATGGTCATGTCCCTCCAGATCCCGAGGTCTGGCAGCTGCGGCCCCCAATCCCAGCCGAACATCGAATGCGCCTTACGCAGATGGGAAATCCCCGGCACGGCGTCAGCACAGCCGATCAGCGGCCGTTCCGCCTGCTTGCGCAGCACGTATTCAACCGGCGAACGCAAAATCACGTGAATGTGATTTTCCCCGAGAATCAGCTGCGATTTGATGTCAACTTCGTACGTCCGGTGCATATTGTCTGCGTTCAGAATGAGCGTCCCATTCAAGTACACCTCAGCCAGGGTATCCAACCCCTCGCAAAGCAGCACCACCCGGTCATGGTCCAACGTGGGCTCGTCCACCTGAAAGGTCCGTTCATATTCATAATCGTATTTCGAAAGCTCCAGTACCTCGTACTCCTGATCGCGGTAATACGGGTCCGGCATTTGTCCGGCATTCAACAAATCATAATAAACCGAACCCGGCACGGTTCCCGGGAGCCATTCCGTCTGGTCCAGCCGTTTCATCCGCCAAGCTCCGCCCAAGTCGACAAGCAGCATTGTTTTGCCTCCTCATGTACTTTTTTATCCTGACCATGGTTTGATTGTACTAAAGAGGCTGGATATTTTCTTGTATTGTCTTCACCTAAGTCATGTGCTATTTTAACACCATCTTGTTGTGGAGAGGTGTCTTCCATGCTGAAATATACCGAGGAAAACTACATTGATCCGGAGGTGCCGGTCAACCCGTTTCGGGTGGAGGCCTTGTCTCAGGTTTCGCCGGAGCATACCCATGATTTCTATGAATTTTTCGTAATTGAAGCAGGGAGCTGCCGCCATGTTGTGAATGGGGAGACCCAATTGCTACAGGCGGGTTGCCTGGTCTTCATCCGGCCGGAGGATATCCATCGATACGAGCAGAACGGGGAGGAGGACTGCCGGTTTTACAATGTTCCCTGCCGGCATAGCTTGATGGACGAAGCGATGGCTTTTTTGGGGGAGGAAGAGATCGCCGAGCGGCTGCTGCAATCGCATCTGCCCCAGGTGGCCCTGCTGTCGCCAACCGAAGTTGGCGAATTCGTCGCCTTATTCGAACGCATCAAGCTGTTGTCCTCCATCGACAAACAGAAGGCCCGCCTCGTCCTCAAAAGCGGACTGATCGACCTGCTAACCCGTTACTTTTTTAACCCGAATCCGGTCAAGCAGGAGGAGATTCCATTATGGCTGGAGCATGCACTCAGCAAAATGCAGCTGAAAGAAAATCTCCACCGCGGGCTTCCCGCCTTGTATGAATTGTCCGGAAGAAGCATCGGCCACGTGAACCGCGCCTTCCGCCGATATCTGCAGCAGACGCCAACGGAATATTTGAACCAGCTGAAGCTGAGCGCAGCCCGCAACCTGCTGCTGACGACGGAGCTGCGCGTGGTGGAAATCGCCCTGGAGTGCGGGTTCGAGAACGTCAGCCATTTTTATCATCAATTCAAAAAATGGTACCACCAAGCGCCGCTGGATTTGCGCCGGAATCGCCAAGCCATCCCTGTGTCGACAGCCAGTCCTGGGGCAACGCGGCGGCCGGACTAATTCCGGCTTTGCGTCGCTACTTCTTGTCCACCTGCACCAGCGTGACTTGTTTGATGGAGAACGTTCCTTCCAGCTTTTCCTCGGGGATTACGTTCAGCTTCACGAGTCCGGCGATCTTCTGGGCGTCCGCTTTGGAAACCAAACGCCACACGCCAGGATCGGGAAGCGCTTCGTAAAGCTTACGATCATCGTACTCCTTCCGTTCCTGGCGGATGGTTCTAACCCGGTATTCCCCCACGTCCAGCTCCGAAATGCCTTGTTCCTGAAAATGTTCTAAAATTTCGCCACGTAATGCGGCCAGCTCTTGCTCCGTTTCTTTCTGCAGCTGTTTTAGTTCATGATAACGACGTACTTTCTGTTCCACTTGTCCACGCTCCTTCGGTGAGATCGAACCTTACCTCATGTATATGAAAACCGCCGCCGGCATCATGCGCACCGACGGCGGAACGTTCAAATCTTATTTGGTAAAATCTTTGAAGATGCGGTACACCACGACGGCTGCCTCAGCTCGGGTCGTTGGCGATTCGGCCTCGAAGCGGTTCCCCGCCTTGCCGTTCATGATGCCAAGGCTCGTGACTTTGGCTACCGCCTCGGCGGCCCAAGCTGGAATGCGAGCTTGATCGGCAAAGCTGTGATTCGCTCCGCCTTCCCCTGCGGATTGGCCCAGGACCTCCAGCGCCTTCGCCAAAACCACTGCGATTTCACCGCGAGTAATCGGTTGGTCCGGCGCAAAAGTACCGTTGGAATAACCGCTGATCAGCCCCTTGGATGTCGCAAACTTCACGGCCTCCTCGTACCAGCTTCCTGCAGGAACGTCAAGGAAGGAAATCTGGCTAGCTGCGTTTGGATCAGCCTTCAATTCCAGTGCCCGAACCAGCATGGATACGAATTCCGCCCGAGTGACTTGCGATGTCGGATGGAAGTTACTGTCGATGGATCCAGCGAGAATGTCTTTCGATGCCAGAATTTCGATCGCATCCACCGCCCAAGCGAACTTCGCTGGGGTGACATCAGCAAAGGTGACGTTCTTGGCCAGATAGATGTAACGGCTAGAGCCGTACAGGTTCGCAACCACTTTACCGTCCTTCAATCGTCCGAAGAATTGAGTTAATTCTCCGTTGTCCCCCAGCTTGAACAGGCTGATCTTCCCGCCATGGATTGCTTCAGGATTCAATGCCGTCAGCGGGATTGCGGCTTCGGCTGGCTTGCTGAGCTGGATATTTTCCAGCGCTTTCCCGTCTTTCGCTAAAATGTTGATATCATAATAGATTCCAAACGGTTGAACTTCTGCTGGCAGCTTCAATCCTTCCAGCAGCTTCTTCGTTTCTTCCTCGGTTGCCGGCGTGACTTGGACATAAGCGGCATCCGGGGAAGTGATCGCGCCTTCCGGAATCGTTAACGTAAACCCATTTGGCAGCTTCACCACCGTTGGTTCGCCTGCCTTGATGGCTACGGCATCCTTAGGTATTGCTGGTTTAGTTGGCGTCGTTGTTGGTGTCGTGGTTGGCGTAGAAGTGGAACCGCCGCTGCTGGATCCGCCTCCGCCACCGTTGCCGCCGCTATTACCTCCGCCATTGCCTCCGCCGCCATTGTTAGGCGGGTCAGCTGGGGTGACTGTGACCTGGACGGACTTCGACAAACCTTGGGAAGTCACGTCGATCGTGGTAGAGCCTGCTTTCAAGGCCGTAACCAGTCCCGTACTTGAAACGGCAGCAATCAGCGGATCTCTCGATACGTATACCGCATCTGTCACAGAGGTTTCATTGCCATCCGCATCCCGATAAGTCACTGCTAACTGGTTGCTTTTTCCAACTTTCAGAGTCAGAGAAGGTGGTGTAACGATCAGCGAAGGTTCCCCTGGTTCTGGTTCTTCGCCGCCTTCAGCAGTAACAGTCACATGAACAGTTTGGGAGAGACCTTCGTGCACAACCTCAATCGTTGTCGTTCCTTCCGCTACCCCGGTCACGATACCTTGATCGACAGTCGCGATCGTGGAGTCCGCCACGGTATATTCCGCTGCTGCTGTGACGTCACTCTCCTCACCGTTTGCCGCTTTATACGTTACGGTGAGCGCTTGAACTTCATCTACTTGAAGATCCAAGCTCTCCGGATTCACCCGCAGCTCTGGTTGTTCTTCATTGCCTTCAGCGGTTACGGTTACATTAACGGTCTTCGAGATTCCTTCGTACGCAACTTCAATCGTGGTCGTTCCTTCTGCTACCCCGGTTACGACGCCTTGGTCAACTGTCGCGATAGTCGAGTCAGCTACGGAATATTCTGCTGCTACTGTGACGTCGCTCTCCTCACCGTTTGCCGCTTTATACGTTACGGTGAGTTGTTCGGTATCTCCTGCTTGCAGCGTCAGATTTTCAGTGTTAACGATCAATTCCGGTTCTGTAGCGTGGTTGTAGCTAAACACATGTGCCGGATCCCAGAACCCATTCCCGGCCAAGTCATAGATGTACACTTCATATTCGTTGTCGCCAGGATATACGGGAACCTCAATTTTGAAATTCCCTTGGTTATCAATAGTGCCAAACCGATAATCTACATTGCCCTCTGGATCTGCAAACCACGCCTCGACACCAATCACAAGCTCCATATCCAGCCCGCCGAAGTTCACGAGATAATTAATCAGCATATCCTCCGTCACTTCGCCGGAGATGACTCCCGTTTGACCAGAGCTCTTCACTGTCAATGGCGGTTCACTAAGATGGGATACCGGTGCCGTCGTATCGACGAAGAATACATAAGCAGAGTCTTCCGAAGGAACGGAGTCAAACAAGGATGTTCCAGTATAAGGGATCAGCAGGTATCCGCCATCGGGAAGTAACACTTCGTCGTAATTTTCATCAAAAACACTTCCGTCCCAACCTCTCAAAGTATAGCTGCCGGGATCAATGCCTTGATCGGTTTCAAAGACCACGCCCTGCCAATTTCCGTTCAGATCATGGACTTCCAGCGAGAAGTAATCGGTATATTCATTCACCGTGAATGAGATGTCTGTAGTATCATAAAGTCCATCGTTATTCGGCGAAATCGGGTTGCTGGACAGATCTACATCCGTCACCACATCCACCTGCGGCGTATCACCAACGTAGACCGATACCGGCAGGTTAATCACATGCCCGGTTGCCGTTTCGGTCAGGATCACTTCACCTTCATACCGTTGGTTGGCGGCTTCTTCCGGCACGACAACTTCGACGTCGAAGCTGGTTTCCCCGCCAGCGCTGACCGCAACCTCTGCCGCAGACAAGGTTAGGTCAATCGATGCATTGCCATACCAATGCGAACTGACCGTGTAGGTCGAGGACTCCCCGACGATGTCCTTCACGATCACATGTTGTTTGGCAGAAAAGCCGTTGCCAACATATCCAAACGACAGGCTGCCCGTATAAAAAGTTTCCGGGAGATCCCCATCCACATAAGGCGTCGAATCCTCTGCCATCGCTACCGCTTTGGCCTCCAGAACCTGATCCAGCGCGACCCGACCGGCCCCTTGATCCATGTGGGTATAGCGGTCACCGTTCCGATCGCTGAGTTTCACGGTATTATTCATCAATAAGGACTTTACTTCATAAGGCGTCAGGTTTGGATATTTTTGCAGCACGAGGGCTGCTGCACCTGCAATGTGCGGCGCGGCCATACTGGTGCCGTTTTGAGCGGCATACCAGCCTTCATAATCCGGCACGCTGGAGCGAACGCTCATCCCTGGTGCGGAAATGTCCGGTTTGAGGTCATACCCCGGTTTGGCTGGTCCACGCGAGCTAAAGCCCGCCATAATATCTTCTTCTATCGTTGTACTGAATTCAGCAGACAGCTCCTGTTCCTTCAAAGCCTCCCGAATTCGTCCCCCATACGCTCCAGAAAGAGCGTAAACCGGGATTTGAACATCTGCGTCCCCCAACGTCCCGCTTTCCAAAGCTTCCGGCACGTTGTTGAACACAATCGCGGCGGCCGCACCCGCGGCTTGGGCGTTGAGCGCTTTTTCCGCGAAGGAAATCTCACCGCGTTTGATAAAGGCGATTTTTCCGTTCAAGTCCTTACCCGCATAATCCGCTGCTTTCCCGAGTCCAACATCCACCAACGGGTAAGACTCGGTTAAATCCTCGATCCCGGCGGACTTATCAAACGTATCCATAAAGAAGCCTTCTCCGCCCATCGCCGGAATCCGCATAATCGGCGTGACGAGCGGCGGCTTGGATGCGCCAACCGTAATCGCCAGCTCCGAACTGCCCGGATCGGTCACCGTCGCAGCCCCCGGTCCGGAGTTGCCGCTGGATACCACGGCCACAACGCCGGCTTTCATCGCATTGTTGACCGCAATCGAGTCGGCGGAGCGCTGGTTATTGGTGTTGGAGCCCAGCGACAGATTGATGACATCCATGCCATCCACGACTGCACGCTCGATACCGGCGATCACATCCTCCGTCGTACCGCTGCCGTATGGACCTAACACCTTATAAGCGTAAATTTCCGCTTCTGGTGCGACCCCTTTGGTCCCTGCCAGTTCATCCGTGCCAACGCCACGACCGGCTACGATTCCCGAGACGTGGCTGCCGTGCGAAGTATAGTAAGCTCTGCCGTTTTCATCAAACTCAGGCAGCGACGGATTCTGGGCATGTGCATCCAAATAATCCTGCTTCGTTGTTTCGTAGGGCTCGGAATCATCGTTCACAAAGTCATAACCCCAATACCCATCCGGAACCGCATCCGCCAAATCGGGATGGTCCTTCGCCACACCGGTATCGATGACCCCAACTTTAATCCCCTGGCCTTCGTTTCCTTCGGCCCAGAAGTCACCGCTGCCGATAAACGACACGCTGTCCAGCGGCGCAGTCGGAGTCTCTTCCTCCTCCGTGGCATAGACCGTTTCGTTAGGATAAACGGCCTTCACTCCCGGAAGCTTGAGCAGATTTTCGATCTCATTGGCCGGAAGGGTCAGCGAATACCCGTTAAAAATATTTTCGTACTCGCGTTTAATTTTGGCCTTCAGTTTACCAACCGCTTGCGTCTTGAACGTTTGCTGCTGCAAATCGATCGCCTTTCTGTGGGAGCTCAGCGAATGGCTTGTTTTCATTTTGCTCTGCGTAGCCTCAAACACCTTTAACGGCGCTTCCTGCAGCTCGACGATGACCGTCGTTAACTCGCTGCCGTCCGTAAGCGGAACGAAGTTTTGCGGTTGAACCGCGGCCGCTTCGGCGTCCTGGCGTTCCAGCTGCAACTTATTGCCTGCGGGAGAGGCTTGACCCAAAACCTCCCGTTGCTCTCTGCCTTTCAGCTGAACGTCCGATACTTGCTTACGCAGCGCTTCCTGCGTCACGGCGTCCTGATTCAACCGGGGAACGCCGTCCCTCCTTGCATCGGCTCCCGCCAAAGCGTCGCCTTCGGCTCCTGCCATCGGCAGAAGCAGCGTAAATGCCAGGAGGAAGCTTAAGATTCCTGCAACGACTTTCTTGCTCAAACTCTCATCTCCCTCACCGTTCATAGTTTTCAAGGAGCCTATACAAGCTGCTGACTTTATATCTATTGGGTGAGGTTTCGATATATTCCCACTTTTATGGCACATAAGCAGTAAAAGGGTAAAAAAATACGCCTACCCAATTCAGGTAAGCGCATCCATATGTAGTAGATTCGGTTATTCTGCCATTGTCGCAAACAGTTGCTTCTTCAGCTCCCGATTTTTTTCAATGAACAGATCATTATGCGAGGAGACCATTCCATATGCCTCTGCCTCCGGGTTGATGTACTGTTTGGCTCGGTTCACAGCGTTCGCCGCATCCTGAAAAGCCCCGGCGATCAGATGCAGCTTGCCTTCATAAGACAAAATATCCCCCGCAGCAAAAATCCCCTCCACCGTGGTTTCACTCATGGCCGTTCCTTTTACGCCGTACTCGTTCGCCATTTCGATCTTGACTTCACTGTTTTCCAGCAGCGCCTTATCCCGTTCATACCCGTGGCTGACCACCACCTCATCCACTTCCAGCTCGACGATGGAGCCGTCCTCATGGTTTTGAATCCATACGCTGCGGATGGAATCTCCGCCCTTGGCGCCGGTCAATTTCACGATCGACGTGTTCAACAGGCAAGCCACATCGTTCTTCATCAGCTTCGTCACCTCAGCCTCGTGGCCTTTCAGCGTTTCTTTTCGGTACGTCAGATAGACCTTCTTCGCAATCGGAGCCAGCTCGTTCGCCCAATCGATCGCGGTATTCCCGCCGCCGGAGATCAGCACGGTTTTGCCTTTGAACCGGCCCAGCGATTTCACCGTATAGTGGAGATTCGTCACTTCGAATCGTTCCGCCCCTTCGATGTCGAGCTTCGTGGGCTTCAGAATCCCGCCGCCGATGGCCAGGATGATCGTTTTGGAGTAGTGTTTGGCTCCCGATGCAGTATGCAATGTAAAAATGCGATCCTCGCCCCGAGAAATCGAAGTCACCTTTTCACCTAGCACAACTTCCGGTTGGAACGTCATTCCCTGCTCGATCAATTGCTGGATCAGCTGTTCTCCAGTGACCGGCGTCAGGCCGCCGACGTCCCAAATCATTTTCTCCGGATACACATTCACTTTGCCGCCAAGAAAAGGCTGATACTCGATCAGCTTCGTCTTCATCTCGCGCAAGCCGCTATAAAAGGCCGAATACAACCCGGCAGGGCCGCCTCCGATAATCGTGACATCATATACGGTTGGTTCCATCGTCGTTACCTCTCCTTTTTTATCACGTAAACAAAGTAAATGATCTACTTGGATGGAACCATCGTATCATATCTAATTGAGAATGAAAATCATTATTATCTAAATTTTTTTGCTTTTTTCTCTTAAAAAGCGAATCCTTTCCCGCCCGCGCCTCGCTGCCGCGAATAAAATATTCGTAGCGTCCAAGATTCCGCAGCGCTCTGTCATCCCGTTGCCAAACCCATTCCATCAGCTGCATACTTTCGCTCAGGTCTTCGGCGTACAAGTGATCTTTCCCCCACTTGACACCTTTCATTAAATTGTTTATAAATAAATTGTAGGAAATTTAATTTTACTAAATATAAATAGAGGCTAAAGGATGTGTGTCGAATGAGAGTAGACATGACGAACCTGACGAAAGAAAAACTTGCGCAAAGCCTAGGCGGCCAGCCGGGGTACTTCAAGCTGGTTGGCGAATCGGAAGGGTGCAGCGCAGCCGGCGTTTATTCGCTGCATTTGGTCAGCGAGCCGCTTCCTACTGATATCGCATTTGAATCGGGCGGCTTCACCTTTTTGGTGGATCGCCAGCAAGAAATTTTGTTTGATGACGTCTTACGCTTGTTTGCCCATGAGAATTACCCAACTTACCGTTTGAGCAGCGACTCGATGTTGTACAGCAACAACGTCGTGCTGAAAGACAAACGCGTTGCTGCTACCAGCGAAGCCCTTCGCTAAACGGTCAGGGGCTTCCCTTCCTTTCCGCTTTCGGCTGCCGGATTTATGATCCGGCGGCCTTTTTGGGCTGTTTTTCTTTAACGCGTTGCCCTGCTCTTGAATCCGCCGTTTTTCTATGTCACAATGATGGGGGCATCCAGGCGCCATCGATGGAACTGGATTCGATCTCATATTTTTACATATCCGGCCCGGGTGAATAAATCATCTATTCCTAACCATAGAGGAGGATCCGATTAATGAAGACGATCAAGCTTGGTACGAGCACGCTGGAGGTCCCTGTCATTGCCGTCGGCTGTATGCGAATTAACTCGCTGGACAAAGCCGGAGCGGAACGTTTCGTCCAAACCGCGCTGGAAGAAGGCGCTAACTTTTTTGACCACGCGGATATCTACGGCGGCGGCTCCTGTGAGGAGATTTTCGCCGATGCGATTCACATGAATCCAGAAATTCGGGAGAAAATCATCCTGCAATCGAAATGCGGCATCCGCCAAGGGTTCTTTGACTTCTCGAAAGAGCATATTTTGTCGTCGGTGGACGGCATTCTGAAGCGTCTGAAAACCGAATATCTCGATGTGCTGCTGCTGCATCGTCCCGATGCCCTGGTAGAACCCGAAGAGGTTGCGGAGGCGTTCGACCAGTTGCATACCGCGGGCAAAGTACGCCATTTCGGCGTGTCCAACCAGAACCCGATGCAAATTCAACTGCTGCAAAAATACGTCAAACAGCCGATCGTCGCCAATCAGCTGCAGCTGAGCATCACGAACACGACGATGATTTCGGCCGGCATTAACGTAAATATGGAAAACGAAGCCGCCATTAACCGTGACGGCAGCGTGCTGGACTTCTGCCGCTTGAACGATATCACGATTCAGCCGTGGTCGCCGTTCCAATACGGTTTCTTTGAAGGCGTCTTCCTCGGCAACGAGAAGTTCCCTGAGCTGAACCAGAAAATTGACGAAATCGCCGCGAAATACGGCGTCACGAATACGACCATCGCCATCGCGTGGCTGCTGCGTCACCCGGCCCAAATGCAACCGGTCATCGGGACGATGAACATCGACCGCTTGAAGGACTGCATCAAAGCCAGCGACATCCGTTTGACCCGCGAGGAATGGTACGAAATTTACCGTGCTGCGGGGAACATTTTGCCGTAAGTTAAGTGTCCCTACGCGAAACAACCTAAGCCCCGTTTCCACAGGACTTAGGTTGTTTTTTTGTCCAAAATCTCGAAAGGAGGGGCTGGAGAAAACATGCCTACCGAAAGTACGGAAAGCACGCCGATTCGGCTGAGTCGGTTTCTCGTGTTGACCATGGCGGTCACCGCCGGCATCGCCGTGGCGAATCTCTATTACATTCAACCGCTGCTGGCGGAAATTGCCGCCTCGTTTGGCGTTACGCAATCCCAGGTCGGGTACGCTGCCACTTTGACGCAAGTTGGCTATGCCCTGGGGATGCTGATGATCCTGCCGCTGGCCGATATCCGTGAGAAAAAATCGCTGATTCTGTTCATGCTCGTCTGCTCCGCCGGCGCCCTGCTGTTTCTGGCATTTGCCTGGAACAGCATCATCCTGAGCGTCGCCTCCTTCGCCGTGGGCTTCACTTCCATCGTCCCGCAGCTGATCGTGCCGCTCGCCGCACAGCTGGCCGACCCAAAGGAGCGCGGCCGAATCATCGGCACTGTCATGAGCGGACTGTTGATCGGGATTCTCGTCTCCCGGACGTTCAGCGGGCTCGTTGGCGAATATCTCGGCTGGCCGACCGTTTATTTTATCGCCTCCGGACTCATGATCCTTCTGGCCTTCTTCTTAGCGTTCCGCCTGCCCAAGTCCCCGTCCGTGGCAATGGCCGGGTATGGGGATTTGTTCCGCTCGATGGCGTCACTCATTAAAGATCTGCCGCTGCTTCGCGAAGCGTCGCTGAACGGCGGCATGATGTTCGCCGCCTTCAGCGTGTTCTGGACGACGCTGTCGTTCCTGCTGGCCGAACCGCACTACGGCCTCGGCCCTGACGCGGCCGGTCTGTTCAGCCTGATTGGCGTCGTCGGAGCCTTGGCTGCGCCGATCGCCGGGCGGATGGCCGATCGGCGCAGTCCGCGCTTCACCATCGCCATCGGCATGGGCGCGGTGATCCTCGCCTACGCCTGCATGCTCGGCTTCGGCTACACCTTGGCGGGCCTGGTTGTCGGCGTCATTCTGCTCGACCTTGGCGTCCAGTCGACGCAGATCTCCAACCAGGCCCGCATCCACGCCATCAGCGACGAGTACCGCAACCGTATCAATACGATCTATATGGTATCGTATTTCATCGGCGGAGCTCTGGGCTCCGGGATCGGCTCGTTCAGCTATGCGCATTTCGGCTGGACCGGTGTATGCATCGCCGGCCTGTTGACGCAGCTCGTCGCCGTGTACGCGCAGGTGCGCGGGCTGCGGCGCGAGCGGGTCAGCAGATAATCAAGATTTCGAGAGCCACCATCCCCAAATGAAGGAAATATCAGAAAAATGTCGAATTTGTTTTAATTATCACATTTTTCCCGATATTTTATCGGAGTTTGACAAAGGAGTGGCCTCTTTAAATGTTAGGTTGGAGAAAAATATCGATTCATCTGATCGCAGCCCTTGGAATCACATTCTGCGCATTTTTATTACCTAAATGCGTTTATGCGGAACAGTTAGACAGCATGCTACCGGAGCGAAGTAAAGAGGAGATCATCGATCATTGGCGGCTATGGAATACAGGAACTTCTGGAACTTCCCCAGCCTTCGCTGAAGAACCCGCTACGACAGCTCCCTATTTACCAGGGAAGTTGAATGATGAGTATCTGAAAAGGGGCTTGGACACAGCAAACTTCTATCGGTTTATCACCGGTTTGCCTAGTGATCTGCAGTTGGATCCTCAACTAAACCGGCAAGCACAGCATGGTTCTGTACTTGTTTCCACTGTGGGACAACTCACCCATTGGCCAAAACAACCAGCCGATATGCTCAAAGAATTCTATGACATCGGATACAAATCCAGTAGCTCCTCAAATCTTTATTATACGTCCGGAAGCAACGGAAATATTTTAGTGGATAGCGTGAATGCCTATATGGATGATTCTGACGTCAGTAATATCGATAGACTAGGCCATCGAAGATGGGTATTAAGCCCGCAGCTAAAAAACATTGGCTTCGGTCTGGCATATAAATCTAACCCTGCTAAAGGGAGCGGATACTATAGCGCGATGCAGGTATTTGATACCAGTCGAAGCGATTCGCTTAACTTCAACTACTCCCTTTATCCCAATAAAGGTTATTTCCCGCTTGAATATTTTAATGGTCAACAAGCTTGGTCCGTGCAGCTAAATCCGGAACGATTCGAGGCTCCTTCCCTTTCGGATGTAAAAGTGGAATTAACCCGACTATCGGACCAACGTACTTGGAATTTTAATCATGAGATGGTGAAAGAGGAATTTCCTGCGGGATACCGCAACGTCGACTCTGAGGATTTAAAATGGCAGCAGCAAGCTTATTTTAACGTCGATACTACGAAATATGGTCACGTTTATGCAATCATCTTCCGTCCCGATGATGTCCAAATGATCCAAGACGGGGAACAGTTTTCAGTAAATATCACTGGACTTCGTAAAATTGATGGTACACCTGCCGAGATATCCTATCAGACTCACTTTTTCAAGATAGATCCAAGTCGAACAAATGAACTGCAAAACCTATCCACTCAAACGAAAGAAATTTCTATTAAACAAAACGGCCAAGCTGAGCTTCCAACCGTAATTGCTTCGTATTCAAATGGATTGCGTTTTACTGTCGAATCCAATTACAAACTCACGACAAGTTCAGATCTGATTCAAATCAATGGGAATATAATAAAAGGAATTAAGCCAGGTCGGGCGGAACTTCTCTTTGAATATGAAGGACAACAGTTGAAGTTAACTGTCAATATCTCTGGACGATCTAACTTCAGTGATGTTGATTCTCATTGGGCCAGTAGCGCCATTGCTTGGGCTATCGATCGGGAGATTGCCTCCGGATATAAGGATGGTACCTTTAAGCCTAACAATCCAATTACAGAAGCTGAATTTTTCGCGATGCTTTTCAAACTTTATTCCAATTCAAGTATGGTCCAAAGCATGAAGAAAAGCGCCGGAACTGCATACTATGACCGCGGTGCATGGAGTGACGAATATTATCGTTTTGCCGGGACCTTGAACTTGGACGTAGATGATAGTATCAAGGATATCAAACTTCGCAACCAACCAATTACCAGGCTTCAAGTGGCTCGGATCGTTGCGGGTCTCGGAGGCAGAAACTACTCCGATGATGACTCGATTCGCTATTTGTTCAATATGGGATACACTTCAGGCAAGACGTCTGCAACAGTAGAGGGCTACGCCGGAGATGATAAATTAACTAGAGCCGAAGCCATCGTGTTCTTGAAAAACTTATACGAGCTAGGATATGATATATGGCCAAAACCGCTGTCGCCTACCCCGTTCTCTGAGAATGAAAAAAATGGTGGATTCCCTGATAATACGGTTAGAGCCATTTACTCCTTAGATCATAGTTTATTTATTAAGGGAACTTTTCCAGAGGTCGCAGGAAAGACGTTTTCCGTTCATATCAACGGACCATCCCCTTTGTCCAAGAGACTAATGACCCGTTCGGTAACCGCTGATGATTATGGTAACTTTTCGTTAACTATAACAGGACTAGAAGAGCCCTCTTTAAGTATCGATATCGAAACACGCGAGAATTTTATGTACTGGTTAAAGGTCGAAGCGGGTAATGCAACCGTGAACGCCTACCAAAATTAAAAAAAGCCGATGCATTTCTCATTCGCTGAGGGTTGCATCGGCACTTTTTTTGTAAAGAGCTCTATGAAACATTGTATTTGCGAGGGGTTCGTTGTTGTTGGGCTTTAATCAAAACTTAAACTGCTCCACCATCCGGTGCAAATCGTCGGCAATCTCTTTCATTTCGACGGCCGATGCGGATACCTGCTCCATGCTGGCGAGTTGCTGCTCGGTTGAAGCCGAGATTTCCTCGGTAGACGCAGTGGCTTCCTGTGCGATGGAGGAGATGTTTTCGATGGTGCCGATCACTTCGTTTTTGTCGTTGTTTACTTGCATGATTCCATCGATCAGCTCTTGCATGCCCGCGATCATCTGATGGATCGTCTGATCGATTTGCCGGAACGCTTGACCGGTCTCCCGCGACACCTCGCTTGTCCGGGTAATGACTTCGGTTCCCTGCTGCATATACTCCCGGGTCTTCGCTACGGCAGCAGACACTTCCCGCACCATCTCCTCGATCCCCTGCACCGAACCTGTCGTTTGTTCGGCCAGCTTACGAATCTGCTCCGCCACAACCGCAAAGCCACGGCCTTGTTCGCCGGCTCTTGCGCTTTCAATCATGGCGTTCAGCGCCAAGAGATGCGTTTGCTCGGCAACCGCCTTGATCACGGTCGTCACCTGAGTAATCGACTGCGATTTGTCGCTGAGGTCGTTCACCTGCTCCTCAATGTTGACGGTGACCTCTGCATTTTCACGGATCGCTTTCTGCAGTTGTTTCATGCTACTCATGGTTGTTTGGTTGGCTTCCTGCGTCTCTTCAATGCTTGCCTTCATCTGGTCTGCCCGCGCAGTCAAGGCAAGAATCTCCTCGGCTAAGCGGTTCAGCCGCTCAAACCCCTCCTGCGCATTCACCGCAAGATCGCTGGATCCCGTCGCCAGTGCATCCGTCGCGGTTGAAATTTCCTTCACCGCCTGCGAGCTCTCCCCGATCATTATCGAGAGCTGCTGCGAACCGGAGGTGACTTGGCCAGCGCGAAGCTGGATGTTCTCCATCATCCCGCCCAGCTTGCTGCGCATATGGGCAAGGTCCTCTGCCATTTTACCGATTTCATCGCGGCTATGATGGATGAATTCTTCGGTAAAATCCCCTGCGGCATACTGTTTGATGCATTTGGACATCATCACGATCGGACGAATCATTCGATGTCCCATAAACACGCCCAAGGCGACGGCGAACAATAAAATCAAAAGCGAAATAGCGATCGTCTCGATTAGTGCATCGCGGATTTGCTCGTTCATGCTTTCCAGCGAGATCCCCACATTTAACGCACCGGAGAGCTCTTGGTTGTATGTAAATTCCGTGGAAATATTATAAACCTTCTCACCACTGGCCGTTTTCAAGATTTGGCCCGTCGTCTCTTGATTGGCAACAACGGAGGACAAATCCATATTTGACGCCGTAACCGAGGAAGAAGCGACGGCGTCGATTTCCTCTGCAGTGTTCCCCTGGAGCTGGCTGTTATCCGATACGATCAATTTCCCTTGGGCATCGTAGAGCGAGACATAAACGAGGTTGCCGTTGCCTTCCTCCATGATGGTTTGAAATACCTTCTGCAGTTGCTCCATATCCAACAGCTCATTGCTGATGATTTCGCGTTTAATGTTCGTCACCAGGGTGGTCCCGTCGCTCTTCATCTGACTGGTCATTGATCGTTGGACCTCGTAATAGGACACCAGCGTGAAAGATACGGCGCATATTGTCATTAGCAGTACGATCATTCCCAGCAATTTGCCGGTTAGCGAATGGAACCTGAAACTCTTAAACAATCGGAATAAATTACCTCGCCTGGACATGATGATTCCACCTTTTAATTAAATTTTCATAGGTTGATGCCCCGGTGCTTTAACTGCATCTTCGGAATAAAATCTAAATAATACCTACATATTCATTTTTAACTAAATTCGACAAAAACACAGTGACTATTTTAATAGTTTACATGGTATGGAATTGTGATAAGAGTCACGAGTTCAAAAATATACAAGACTCAAATGACCTATTTCTCCCCGATCCCCGTCACGTTTTCTTCACAGATAAGCCGCTTTTTTCCAAGAAAAAATCAACTCATCGCATATTTGCTCCGGTTTCGCAAACAATAACCAGCGAATACCACCTGAAAGGAGCAGATGGCATGGCCCAAATCAATCAACAGGAGCTGCAAAGCCTGCGGCACCTGATTGGCGCTCATGAAACAGCACATCAAAAAATGCTTGCCTACGCGCAGCAGTCCGTTGATCCGCAAGTCAAAGCTTACTTTCAAAAATCGGCTCAGGACGCACTGAATACGAAGCAGCAGCTCATGTCATTTCTGAATTAGGAGGAGCTTTACACGATGATGCAGGATAAAGATATGGTGAACGACGCGTTGTCCATGGTCAAAAGCAGCCTGACCACCTACTCCAGCGTCATTTCCGAATGCGCGAATCCCCAGCTGAGATCAACGATTCAGCAAATCCGGGACAATTGCGAGAAATCGCAATACGAGCTGTTCCAACTGGCTCAGTCCAAAGGATTCTACCAGCCGGCGATGATGGCGGACGATCAGGAAGTGCAGCAGGTAAAATCGCAGCTGGGCGGCTGAGTGAAACCCCAGCTTGAGTGAACAGCAAAAAGAGCTTCTCCACCCCCTTTCGGGTGTAAAGAAGCTCTTTTTTTAAATTCCACGGTACAAGGGGTTTGGAATCTCCCGTTTCAAAACCGGCAGCACCTCTTCGGCAAACCGGTGAAGCTGCTCCCGCTGCTCGGCCTCACTTAATCCGTCCACGCTAATCCCCAGCACGGTATGTCCGAAGGCCTCGTGGTATTTCAGGATTTTCACGATAATCTGTTCAGCGCTGCCGATTAAGGCCGGTCCCCGTTCCACCATATCCTTTAGCGAGGTAAACGGCGATTGATTGTGCTTGGCGGCCTCCGTCCCGCTGAACGCCTCATAATAGGGTCTAAACCGCCGCAAGGCCTCCTCGGCCGTGTCCGCGAGATATAAACTTCCCGAACCGGCTCCCACCACCGCTTTGTGGGGATCATGGCCATAATAGACCAGTCGTTCGCGGTAATGATCGATTAAGGCTTTGTATTTTTCAAACGGGTGAAAAGAGTTCGAAGAAAAAATCGGCTCCCCGTACCGGGCGGCGAGCTCCGTCGACAGCGTGCTTGATGCGCTGCCGTGCCATACGGGGATTTCCGATTGGTGGGGTCTCGGAAAGGTCGTTACCTCTTGGAGCGGGGGCCGGTAACGGCCCGACCAGGTTACCTTCTCCTCCGTCCACAGCCGCTTCAGCAATCCGTATCGTTCGGCGAGCGACTCCCATTGCTCTTCTTCTGTGATGCCAAACAACGAGTAATGCCGGGGATCGTTGCCTTTGCCGATGATCATCGTCAGCCTCCCTCCGGACAAATGATCCAAGGTGGCATAATCCTCGGCGACCCGAACTGGGTCAAGCACGCTCAACACCGTAACGGTGGTGAGAAGGCGAATGCGGGTGGTCTGAGCAGCGATCGCGGTCAGGACCAACGGCGGTGAAGAAGAGAGAAAAGGTTCCCCGTGTCTCTCACCGATCCCATAAGCATCGAACCCCAGTTTTTCGGCGAGGATGGCCTGGTCGATCACATTTTGAAATTTTTGCTGCGCCGTCCACGCTTCCCCCGTTACCGCATTGGGAACATTCATCATCAAGCTGAACAAAGCAACTTTCATCAGGCTTTCGCCTCCTACCGGGTTAATCAAAGTTACATTGGACTACTTTCCTCAGACAGAGCGTTTTAAAGCAGGAGCACCGGCATCTTGTGGCTGTCTCTTTCTACGGATCAGCCAAACAAGAGGAATCGCTGCGGCAATTAACCCGCTCGCCAGCCAAAAGGCATCTCCAATGCTCTGCGTATACGCCTCCCTGTACAACTGTTCTCGACTCAGCCCGTTAGCGTTAAGCTCGGCATGCATCCGGGCTTCATGGATCCCCAAACGGACGTAGAACACAGACGTGAACATCCCCAGCGAGATGGAGCTAACGATCTGCCTCAGCCAGCTGAGCAGCGCCGAAGCATCTCCCGATTCCTGCTCGGACACCGCCCCCATCGCACTGCCGGTGGCTGGAGTGAGTGCAAACCCCGTACCGGCGTTACGAATGCATAACCAGATGATCACCGAAAGCAGCGTCGTCTCCGGATGAAGCCGGCTGAAATGCAGGTTGGCCGCCAGCAGCAGCAAGCTGCCCGCACCAACCAGCAGCGCGGGGCCACGGGAAGCGTATATTTTCCCTGAGAGGAAGGTCGCCAAGGTCAGGCACGCCGCAGCCGGAAGAAACAGCAGCCCGATATGGAAGGCGGACATTCCGCGGATTTCCTCGAGGAACAGCGGGATGAAATACACCCCGGAGTACAGGGCTACCGTAAGAATCAGGGTCAGACTTAAGCTTGCTGTAAAGGGTAAATTGCGAAATAACCGCAGATTCAACAGCGGCTCTGGGGTGCGTAACTCCACTCGCACAAACATTACGAAGGCTGCACCTCCGGCGATCAAGCACGCCCAGGTTAAAGGAGAAGCAAGCCCCCATTGATGCAAATTCCCGAACAGCAGCAGCATGGCCAGGCTTCCTCCGGTGGCAAGGAACAGCCCGGCGATATCTAATTTTCTCGAAGCATCGGCGCCTCCTGCGGACGGCAGCAGAACCTTCGCGGCGATCCAGGCGCCGATGCCGAGCGGCACGGTCACGAGAAAAATCAGATGCCAATCCACCTGCTGAAACCAACCGCTTAGCGAAGGTCCAATCGCTGTGGCCAGCACCGTGGAAAACGACCAGACGCTGACGGCCAGCGATTGGCGTTCGCGCGGCAGCGTCTGGTAAATCATCATCAGGGAAACCGGCTGGATCAGTCCGCAGAACACCCCCTGCAGGATACGAAACCCGATCAGCGCCTGAACGTTCCACGAGATCGCGCACAGCAGCGAGGTCACGCTGATCCCTGCCAGCGACCACAGAAACACCCGTTTGCTCCCAAACCGAAGGCATACATATCCGCTGACCGGCGCGATCATGCCGCAGGCCAAGGAAAAGCCGGTAATCACCCACTGTACGGTATTCAGCTCGGCATGAAAGATCCCGATAAAGCCGGGAAGCGAGACGTTTAGCGACACGACGTGATATACCCCGGCAAAGGACCCTAAAAACAACGTCAGGAGAATGGGCCAGAACCGGCGTTCAGTTCCAGTCCTCATAACGGAAAATGACAGGCCGCGTAATGGCCGCCTTCGAGCGGCCGAAGCTGCGGCTCCTCTTCCCGGCAGCGCGAGACGGCAAACGGGCAGCGGGTGTGAAACCGGCAGCCTGCCGGGGGATTCGCCGGGGATGGGATTTCACCGGTGATGCCGCGGGGAAGCTGCCCTTGCCCCTGTCCCTCGCCCGGGCGGCTCCGGGGAATGGAGTCGATCAGCGCCCGGGTATACGGGTGGGCCGGCCGAAGGAACAGCGATTCGCTTGGGGCAATCTCCACCAGCTTCCCGAGATACATCACGCCAATCCGGTCGGAAATATGCCGCACGACCTGCAGCCCGTGGGCGATAAACAGATAGGTCAGCCCCAACTTCTGCTGCAGGTCCTGCAGCAGGTTGATGATCTGAGCCTGGACGGACACGTCCAGGGCCGAGACGGCTTCATCCGCTAAGATGAACTGCGGGTTCAAGGCGATAGCCCGGGCGATGCCGATGCGTTGCCGCTGCCCGCCGGAGAACTCATGCGGATACCGTTCGTCCCAAGATGGGTCCAAACCAACGAGCTCCAACAATTCGCGAACGCGCTCCTTGATTTCCCCAGAGGGCAAATCTCCGTGAACTTTGAGCGGTTCAGCGATGCTGTCCCCGATTTTCCACCTCGGATCAAACGAGCCATAAGGATCCTGAAAAATCGTCTGCATATGGCGGCGGGCCGAACGCAAGGCTGCTCCGCTCAGTCGAGTAAGGTCCTCGCCGGCGAACAACACGCTTCCTGCCGTCGCTTTCTCCATCTGCAGCAGCACCCTCCCCAGCGTCGACTTCCCGCTGCCGGATTCGCCAACCAGGCCAAAGGTTTCCCCTTTCTTGATCGTAAACGTGACATCGTCTACGGCACGGATCAGCCGGGTCCGTTTCCCTAAGCCTCCGCCGTGAACGCGGTAATATTTGCGCAAATGCTCAGCGGCAAACAGCACCTCGCCTTCGTTTACATCAGTCGGTTCGGCCGTCGCGATGGGGCCTTCGCTCTCCGAGGAAGAGCTGCGTACGTGTATCGGGGCGGCTTCGATTTCCGGTTGCGCCGCAAGCCAGCTATCCTGCCGGACCAGCTCTTCCGAGTGCCAGCAAGCGGTTCGGCGGCCTTCTGCATCTGCCACTAAAGGCGGGGCTTCCCGAATACAGCTTTCCGTGGCGTAAGCGCAACGGGGATGAAACCGGCACCCGCTGGGCGGCTCGGCCAGGCTGGGAATCGACCCTTCGATGGAATGGAGCCGGGTCCCGCGGACGGTATCCAGCTTAGCGATGGAGCGGAGCAGTCCGCGGGTATACGGATGGCGGGGGAGTCGGAACAATTGCTCTGCCGGCGCCTCCTCCACGATTTCCCCGGCATACATCACCACAATACGGTCAGCGATATCGGCGGCAATCCCCAAATCATGCGTGATGAGCAAAATCGACATCCCGAACTCTTGCTGCAAGTCCTTAAGCAAGCTCAGAATCTGCGCTTGGATGGTCACATCCAATGCGGTTGTCGGCTCATCTGCGATCAGCAGGTCCGGGCCGCAGGACAGCGCCATCGCGATCATCGCCCGTTGCAGCATGCCGCCCGACAGTTCGCCCGGGTATTGCTTCAGCCGCAGCCTCGGCTCCGGAATGCCCACGCGTTCAAGCAGGCGAACCGCCCGCTCATCGGCCTCCCGCTTGGAGATCCGCTCATGCTGCAGGATGGTTTCCCGGATTTGCCGGCCGATTGTAAATACCGGGTCAAAGGCGGCCATCGGCTCTTGGAACACCATCGCCATCTTTTTTCCGCGAACCCGGCGAAGCTCCGCCTCAGACAGTCCCGTCAAATCGGTCCCGCCTAAGCGGAGGCTGCCGCCCGTGATCCTGCCGTTCTCATGATCGATCAAGCGCATAATGGCTTTGGAGGTGACCGTCTTGCCGCTTCCGGACTCGCCGACGAGGCAAACGGTTTCCCCTTCTCCGATCGTTAAGGTGACATCCCGAATCGCCTGGATCAGTCCGTTTCGGGTGCTGAAATCAACGGAAAGCTGCTGAATATCCAACAATGCGCTCCTCATGGCCCCCTCCTATCGCTGCGTAAGTTTTTTCGGATCCAGATGATCTCTCAGACGGTCCCCCAGTATATTGACTGCCAAGACAAACAAGGTAATCGCCAGCCCTGGAAAAGTGCAGATCCACCAAGCTACGGTCAGGTAACCTCTGCCCTGGGACAGCAGCGTCCCCCAGTCCGGGATTTCGCGAAGCACGCCCAGCCCGAGGAAGCTGAGACCCGATCCCGTCAGAATCGACGTGCCGATCCCCACCGCCGCCATGACCAGCAGCGGTGAAAGGGAGTTCGGCAGCACATGCTTCCAGAAGATCGACCAGGGCGAAGCGCCGATGGAGGCGGCGGCTTTCACGAACGTGCGGTTTTTAATGCTTAAAATTTGAGCTCGCATCACGCGGGCATATCCCGGTACGGAGGAGACGGCGACGGCCAGCACGATGTTAAACAGGCTGGGGCCAAGGGCCGCGGCGATCGCAAGCGCGAGCAGAATCCCCGGAATCGTCATCAGAATATCGTTGATTCGCATCATTACCGTATCCACCCATCCGCCCGCATACCCGGCGATGGCTCCGAAAGCTCCGCCGATCAACCCGCCGGTCAGCACGGAAGCCAGCCCGATAAAGAGGGAATCGCGGCTTCCATGCACGATCACGCTGAAGACATCCCTGCCGAAATAATCCGTACCCAACGGATGAGCCCGGCTGGGCGCTTGCAGGATACGGTCCGTCAGCATTTCCGTCGGAGCATACGGAGCGATCCAGGAAGGGACGATGGCGCATGCGACGATAAACAAGATGAATAATCCGGCCAACACCAGAAGCAGGTCATTGACCGAAAATCGGCCGGTTCGCGGCGCGGCCGAAGCTCCGGCTTTACGTTCGCGCCAGACGGTTTTGGAGAAGATCGCTTCTCTCACTCGATTTCCCTCCCGTTCATAGAGTACGTGAACCTCATTAAGTGGAGCGTCGGACTCGTGGATCGATGATCGCATAAGAAATGTCCACTAGCAGATTAACGAATACATAAATGGCGGCAGAAAACAGGATAACGCCTTGAACCACCGGCAAGTCCTTGGCCATGATGGCGTCCGAGATCACCCTGCCGATGCCCTGTCGGGAAAATACGGTCTCGATCACGACCGTGCCGGCCAGCATCTCGCCGATCAGCATGCCAATCATCGTCACAGCCGGGATCAACGCGTTCCTGAGCGCATGCCGGTACATCACCGCGCGCTCGGTGAGTCCCTTGGATCGCAAGGTGACGATAAACTGCTCCCCAATGACATCGAGCATGCTGCTTCGAACCATCCGGAGGATAAATCCCGCCCCGACGGTGCCAAGTGCAAGGGCCGGCAGGACGAGGGTCCTCCAGCCGTCCGATCCCATCGCCGGGAACCAGCCCAGCGTAATCGAGAAGATCAGGATCAGCAGAATGCCCGACCAGAACGTCGGCATGGAGATGCCAAATAATCCGATGATCCGGGCAATAATGTCAATCGCCCGGTTGCGATGGATCGCCGAGAGAACGCCCAGCAGGATCCCGACAACGACGGACACGAAGGCGCTGGCCGCCGTTAAAGCGAGCGTAGCCGGCAAGCTCTCCACGATCTTGGGCAGCACCGGGTCCGAATTCAGCAGCGAGTTGCCGAAGTCTCCCCGGAATATACCGCCGAAATACCGCAGGAGCTGAACGTGGAACGGCTGGTCAACGCCAAGCTGGTGCCGTAAGGCCGCAATCGCCTCCGGCGTCGCCAGCGCGGGATCAATCATCGCGTCCGTCGGATCGCCGGGCAGGACGTACAAAATGGTGAAGACCAGCACCAGCGATCCGAAAATGACCAGCAACGAGGCGATCAGCCGCTGGAAGATCGTCCAAACCATTTTCCTAATGCAGCTCCCTTCGCGTTACTTCTTTAATGAAACATCGTTAAACAACGGATAGCCGAGGGAATCGAATTTGATTCCTTGTACGGACTGGGATGCAGCTACGGTATAAGGGAACACGTAGATCGGAAGAATGATCGCATTGTCGATAATGTAATGCTGCACTTTCTTGTACAGCTCCGCCCGTTTCGCGTCATCCTTCTCCACTCTTCCCTGCTCGAGCCACTCATCCACCTCTGGACTGTTCAGCCGCGACAAGGTGGGCTGTCCGTTCGGATCATAGGAATGGTAGAACGAATAGAGTGCGTTCGGATCAGAATTGACTTGGCTGTTTCCGTATAAATCGTAATCTCCGTTGGTATACACCACGGTCCGGACATCTTTGGTGATCTCCACCTCAACGGCGATGCCGATTTGCTTCAACTGCTGCTGAATGATCACTGCGATGTCGTTGCGTTTTTCCCGGTTCGGGGTTCCGTCGACGTAATGCAGGGTGAGCTTCTTGCCGTCTTTTTCCCGGATGCCGTCCGCTCCCTTCACCCATCCCAACTCATCCAGCAGCTGGTTGGCCTTCGTTAGATCAGGTTGAATCGAGTTCTCCAGCGAAGGATCGTAGCCAAACGTTCCCGGCGTCAGCGGTGACCAAGCCCGCTCGTAAGTGCCTAAGTACAAGGTCTTGACGATCGCATCCACATCAACTGCGAGCTGCACGGCTTGCCGGGCCTTCAGCTCATTCCAGGGGGCATGGTCCAGATTAAAAAACAACGTATACGGCAGGCCGACCGTATTGGTCTGGAGCAACTGCAGCTCGGCATGGTTCTTCAGTGCGATCGCATTCTGAGGCGGCACCGTTTCGGCAGCGAGCACTTGCTTGCTCTGCACGCTTCCGATCCGGGTCGCTTCCTCCGGAATGATACGAAAGTTCACGCTGTCCAGATAAGGCGCTCCCGGGTTGTCGACCAATTCAGGCGCCCAATGATAATCTGGATTGCGCTCCACCTGAATGCCGGCGTTTTCCTCCCATTTCACGAATTTATACGGTCCGGTTCCCACCGGGTGCTGTCCCAGCTGATCACCGTATTGCTTGGCTGCCGTCGGCGAGACGATGCCAAGCAGCGCCTGGCTGAGGTTGCCAAGGAACGCTCTGGACGGCGTCGAAAGGTTGAGCTTGACGGTGTACTCGTCAATTACCTCGGAGGATTCATACGGCTGAAGCAAGGCAGCCGCATTCGCCGCTTTTGTGGCCGGATCGAGAATCCGGTCGAAGTTGAATTTAACCGCTTCGGCATTAAACGGGGTTCCGTCATGGAATTTGACATCCTCCCGGAGCTTGAAGGTATAGCTGAGCCCGTCCTCCGAAACCGTCCATTCCTTCGCCAACCACGGCTTGATGGTATTGTCCGGCAGCTGGACGACCAGGCTGTCATAGATCGTGCGAAGGACCCGAACCGCTACGGCAAGCCCGCTGCGATGCGGGTCCAACGTATCGGGTGAGGTCGCCAGCGCATAAGTGAGTTCCCCGCCTTGTGCGGCAGCTGTTTGTTCGGCATCCGAGGCGGACGCCTCAGCCTTTGGGCTTTCTTGTGCGGTTGGATGGCTCCCGCAGGCCGATAGCAGCACCACCATCATCGTTGCCGCTGCGACGATGGATTTACTGCGCTTGGTTTTCATGATTCTCATGGCATCAACGCCCTCCCTGTGCTTAAACTAACGTTTGATCAGACATACCGAACGCTGCCGGCCTGTTGCAGCGCCCTCTGCGCCGTGTAACGGTTCACCGGCACAGGCAGCCCCAGATTGCCGCGAAGCGTATCCGCCTCATAATCGGTGCGGAACAATCCGCGTTCCTGCAGAATCGGCACGACCCATTCCACGAAATCTCTCAGCCCGCCCGGAACGCTTTCTCCGATAATAAAACCGTCCGCCGCCTGTTCCTCGAACCATTGCTGCACAATATCCGCAACCTTCTCCGGCGTGCCAAAGAACACCGTCCTTGGCGTCGCCTCCTGCAGCGCAACTTCCCGGAGCGTCAGGTTCTGCTCCTTCGCCCGTTTCTTGATACGTTCCGTTGTACTGCGGAAGCTGTTCGAACCGAAATCGCCCAGATCCGGGAACGGCTCATCCAGCGGATATCGGGAGAAATCATGGTGCTCGAAATACCGTCCAAGGTACTCCAGCGCTTTGTCCGGCGTCACCAATTCGGCGATTTCGCGGTATTTCCGCTCCGCTTCCTCCTCAGTCCGGCCAATGATTGGACCGATTCCCGGGAAGATCAGAATCTCATTAGGGGAACGCCCATATTCGACGGCGCGCCGCTTCACGTCCTGATAGAACGCCTTGGCTTCTTCAAGCGTCTCCGGTCCGGTGAATACCGCGTCCGCCGTCTTGGCCGCAAGGTTGCGGCCGCTTTCGGAGGAGCCGGCTTGGAACACGACCGGTTGGCCCTGCTTGGAACGCGCGATGTTTAACGGGCCCTGTACGGAGAAATACTCGCCCTCGTGATTCAACCGATGCATTTTGGACGGGTCGAAGAAAACCCCGCTCTCCTTGTCGCGAATAAAAGCGTCATCCTCCCAGGAGTCCCACAGGCCTTTGATGACCTCCAAATATTCCTCGGCGATTCGGTATCGCTCAGAATGCGAGGGGTGCGGTTTGCCGCCAAAATTGAGGGCCGTCCCTTCCAAAGGTGAAGTCACAACGTTCCAACCGGCCCGCCCTTTGCTAATATGGTCGATCGACGCGAACTGCCGGGCGACCGTAAAGGGCTCGCTGTACGAGGTCGACAGCGTTCCGACCAGGCCGATCCGTGAAGTTACAGCGCCAAGCGCAGACAAGATCGTAATCGGCTCGAACCGGTTCAGAAAATGCGGGATCGATTTTTCATTGATGTAGAGACCGTCCGCAATGAATACAAAATCGAATTTTCCGTTTTCAGCGATTTGCGCCTGTTGCGTATAAAAAGCAAGGCTTACGCTGGCATCCGAAGGAATCTGCGGATGCCTCCACGCCGTATGGCTGCTCCCTACGCCATGAATCGCGGCTCCGAACCGGAGCTGTCTATTGGAATGGGAACCCATTGTTCACTCCACCTTTGTTTAATTTAGAAATCATGACACTCTAATCAATCATTAACTCATATGTTTAGTCGGCATTAGTGCAGCACAGAATCCCGTGAGGCTCTCCTTCACCTTCAGGCACATCGCCTTCTGAATTTACACAACCTGGCCTTGCTTCTGCTCCTCTGCCCCAAGCCGATAACGGGCCAGTTCCCGGTTCAGCTCGGCTACCTCCTCGTCCAGCCGCACCCGAAGCTGCTCTTCCAGCGCAAACCCGCCGTTCTCCAACCGGCTAACCCATTGATCGACGGCAAATACACCGCTGAGAATATGAGTTCCGCCAAGCGCCGCAACCACCGGCTTCAACGCGTAATCCACCGCCAGCAAATGGGCAATCGTCCCGCCGATGAACAGCGGCAGCACTACTTTGCCTTGGAGCCCTTTTTGCGGGATCAAATCCAGGATCGTCTTCAGCGCGCCCGAATAAGACGCTTTATAGACCGGGCTGGCGATGATAACGGCATCGGCCGCTTCAACCGCTGCGTTCAGCTCCTTCACAACCTCGCTGTTGAAATTCGCCCGGAGCAAATCCTCCGCCGGCAGCTCTGCCGCCGAGAACCAATCGATGGAATTGCCCGCTTGGGTCAACTTCTCCTGTACGTAATCCGTTAATCCGAACAACCGTGAACCTAAGGTTGGACTCCCAGCGATAATAACGATTTTGCTCATAATTTGATCTCCTCCTATTCGTAATCCATCTCCTGATACTGCAAAGCTAACGGCACCACCTCAGCATGCCGGTACCCGCCTCAGGATTTAGCCGCTACCGCTTTACGCTCCAGCGTATATCGGTTCTCCGGAAACGGCAGGCCCAGGTTGCCGCGCAGCGTATCGCTTTCGTATTCAGTCCGGAACAGGTCGCGCTCCTGCAGAATCGGTACGACCAGATCCACAAAATCCTCCAGCCCGTTCGGAACGGCAGCGGTAATCATAAACCCGTCGGCTGCGCCTCCCTCAAACCAGGCCTGAATCCGGTCTGCGACCTGCACCGGCGTCCCGATAAATCCGCCGCGCGGCGTTGCGACTTGAAGCGCCACTTGTCTTAACGTCAACCCTTTTTCCTTGGCGTCTTTTTTGATTTTATCCGTGCTGCTTTGGAAGCTGTTTTTGCCCAAATCCCCGACATCCGGGAACGGCTCATCCAGCGGATATTGGGAGAAATCATGATGCTCGAAGAAACGGCCCAAATAGTCCAGCGCATTCTCGATCGTCACCAGGCTGGCGACCTCTTGATATTTGCGTTCCGCTTCCTCCGGCGTACGGCCAAGGATCGGGCTGATCCCCGGAAAGATCAGGACTTCCTCCGGATTCCGTCCAAACGATGCGGCGCGGGACTTCACATCTTGGTAGAAAGCTTGCGCGTCCTCGATCGTCTCATGCCCGGTGAACACGGAGTCCGCGTGCTTGGCTGCGTAATTTTTGCCGACCTCAGAGGAGCCCGCCTGGAAGATCACGGGTTGCCCTTGCTTAGAGCGGGCGATGTTCAGCGGCCCCTTCACCGAGAAGAATTCTCCGACGTGGTTCAGCGTGTGCATTTTTTCCGGATCAAAAAATACCCCCGTCTCCTTATCCCGCACAAATGCGTCGTCCTCCCACGAATCCCACAGACCGCGGACCACCTCCAGAAACTCGGTGGCAATCCGGTAACGTTTGGCATGGTCCGGATGCTCCTTCTTCCCATAGTTCAGCGCCGAGCCTTCCAACGGGGAGGTTACGACGTTCCAGCCTGCGCGCCCTCCGCTGATCATGTCCAAGGAGGCGAACTGCCGGGCAACGGTAAACGGCTCGCTGTACGAAGTGGACAACGTTCCGACCAGACCCACATGCTTGCTGACCGCCGCCAGGGCGCTGAGGAGCGTTAAGGGCTCAAAGCGGTTCAGGAAATGGGGGATCGATTTCTCCGTGATGTATAAGCCGTCCGCAATAAATACCAGGTCGAATTTGCCGGCCTCCGCCTTTTGCACCCAACGTTTATACACGTCGATATTCACGCTGGCATCCGCCTGCACATCCGGATGACGCCACAGGGAGGTTCCTCCTCCTACCCCGTGCAATAATGCGCCTAATTTGAGTTGTCTTGGTTTCGCCATGATCTCGTTCCTCCTTATCGTTTGGGTATCGTTCGTTTCCTAGCCCTTAGCTCTTGCTTAGGGCAAACCCGGCTGCTTGTTTGATTCGATCGATTTGCCCCAAATGACGTTGGACGTGGTTGGTAAAGCCCTCGACAATATCCTTGATGGAGACAGTTTCTCCCTTGGCGTTCACGCCGGTTTTCTCCAAGTCGGCCGCATCCAGGCGGCTTAACAGCAGGCTGTTGTACAAAAGCAACGCATGAAAGGCCTGCAGCACATCGGAGACTTTACCTGCGTTGGCATATTGCCCGCTGATCCAGGCGTCTTGGTTAAAAGCCGGCAGCCGCGCCTCCGTTCCCGCCAGAATATCCCGGATCCGAAAAGAGACAACGATACTGTGATCCACCAAGTGGGTTAATACCTCCAGTACGCTCCAGCTCTCCGGCTTTGGCTTCCAAGTGGTCTGCTCCTCGCTGAGGCCATCAATGGCCGTAACGAGCTGTCCATGTGTATTCAAAAAAGCTTCAAAATTTACTTTAGTCATGCCATCCCCTCCGATTCCAAATTAAGCTTCTTCCCGAACTCCCTGCTTCGCCAACTGGCCCAATCAGGTCCAGCGCCAAATCTCTCTACTTCGCCAACTGGCCAAAACGATCCAGCGCAAACGGCCGCAGCGAGTCATCCGTCTTCCCTTTTTCAACCAAGTCCGCAAGCCGCTCCCCAATCACGCTGGCAAATTTGAAGCCGTGTCCGGAAAAGCCGCCCGCCACCCAAACCTGCGGGTGCTCTGGATGCCGGTCGATGATAAAATCCTCATCCGGCGACATCTCGTATTTGCAGACCGCGCCTTGCTTTAGGCGGCCGGCCGCCCCCGGCATATAGGCTGACAGCACGCGGCGCAAATCCGCTTCATCCTCGGGACGGCTTCCGAAAGGCGCCAACGTCTCCCCCGGGGTCCAGGGGATTCCGCCGTCATGGCGGCCGATCTTAAGACCGGCTCCGCCGATGTTCGGGAACCCGTAATACCCGCCTTCCGGCGTCCCCAATGTAAACCCGGGAAAACGTCCCCCGTCGAAGCCAGGACCGGTTGTCTCGAACCATCCGACCACCTTGCGCACGGAGCGAATGGGAAGGTTGACGAACGGGGCGAGCGTGCTGAACCATGCCCCGGCAGTAAGCAGAACGGCCCCGGCATGAAACTTGTCGTCCGCGGTATAAACCGTCACGCCGCCTGCTCCGCTGTGTACCTTCAAATCCCGCACGATGGCGTACGTCAGCAGCTCCGCGCCTTGCGCCAACGCCAGCTTGCGATACGCCTCCACACATCGCTCGCTGTACAAGTACCCGGCGTCCGGCTCATACATCGCCTCAAACGAATCCGGGATCGTCAGCTCTGGCCAGCGGGCGCGGATTTCTGCCGCATCCAGCCATTCCGTACGGACGCCCAGCGCCTCCGATTGCGCAATTCGCTCCTTAAAGGAATAGATGGTGCGATCCGCGATATTCAGCACGCCGGACGGCTCCAGCAGCCGAGTTCCGGTCAGCTCCTCCACTTCATTCCATAAGCGGTGGGCGCGAACCGCCAATTCCGTATACACGGGATCTCCGCTGTAAGCATGCCGGATCAGCCGGGGTTCGCCGTGATGGCTGCCTTCCCGGTGCGGCGGATCAAAAGCATCGATCAGCAGCGTTCGCAGCCCCTTACGGGCCAAATAGTACCCGGCGCTCATCCCCATGGAGCCTGCGCCAACAACGATGACGTCATAAACGGCGGGCGTGCTCATCGGGACGCGCCTTCCTTCCGGCGGTTATCCCGTGCCAGCTCCTCCAATGCCAGCTCCGCCAGCTTCGTGAAGAAGCCGATGCTTACCGGAATCGCCCGCTCGTCAAGATCAAAGGCTGGATGATGCCATTCCTGCGGCCCATCCGTCCCCATAAAGACGAAGAGCCCCGGAACTTCCCGTTGATACCACGAAAAATCCTCTCCTGCCGGCGACGGAACCGGCATGATGCCCTGATACCCCGCCGCCTCTGCGGCCGCCAGCCCAAGCTCCGCCAGCTTGGGATCGTTCAGCACGGGCGGCGGCCCTTCGATCCAGCGGACGGAAGCTGTCGTGCCAAATGCAGCCGCCACTCCTTGAACCACCTCTTCGAAGCGCTGTAGCACCCGCCGCCGCACCTCTTCATCAAAGGTGCGGATCGTGCCCTCCAGCAGCGCTGTTTCAGGGACGACGTTCCATGCCGTGCCGCTGTGGAGCTTCGTGACGCTGATGACGGCACTCTCCAGGGAGCCGACGTTCCGGCTGATAATCGATTGCAGCACCGTCACGAGATGCGCGGCGGTGACGATCGGGTCGTTGCCGGCTTCCGGCACGGCGGCGTGGGTCCCCCGTCCCGCGACCTCTACAACAAAGCCATCGGCGGCGGCCATAAGCGCGCCGCTCTTGATCCCGATCGTCCCGACGGGAAGATCGGGCTTATTGTGCATGCCGAAGATCGCCTGCACCCCATCGAGCGCCCCGCTGGCGATGACTTGCCGCGCGCCTTTGGCCTTCTCTTCGGCTGGCTGGAAGATCAGCCGGACCGTGCCCTTCAGTTCCTCCTCCCGCGCTTTAAGGGCATACGCCGTACCGATCAGGGCGGCAGTATGGAAATCATGCCCGCAGGCGTGCATCTTGCCGGGATTCGCCGAAGCAAACGGGAGTCCCGTCTCCTCCTGAATCGGCAGTGCGTCGATATCCGCCCGAAGCGCGATGACCGGCCCGCCCTGGAGCCCGCCAACCTCGGCTACCAGCCCCGTTGTCAGCGGAATGTCCAGGATCCGGATGCCCGCTTCCTCCAGCCAGCCGCGAATTTGACGGGTCGTCTCGAACTCTTCGTTTGACAGTTCCGGGTACCGGTGCAACTCCCGGCGAATCTCTACGAACCGCGCTGCCGCTGTACCGGACAACTCTTGAGTCGTATAAGTATCGTTAGACATGTTACGCCTCCACCGTCACTTCGACTAATGCTTCGCGAAGCAGCTCAAAGGAGCGGACTCGCTTCTCGAAAGGCGTGATATTGCTGGTGACAATCACTTCCTCGATGCCGGTGTCCTTCTGCAGCGCGAACAGCTGCTCCCGGACCGTTGCCTTGGTCCCTTTAACAATCCAAGGCTCCTGCTCCTCGATCGTATAGGGCTCTCCGGCCTGACGGCCGAACTCTTCCGCTTGCTCCCGTGTGCCAAGCGTCACCAATTTGCCGCTGGCGAGCCGCACCTTCACAACCTTCTGATTGCCGGCAAGCTCGGCGGCTTCCGCTTCAGATTCGGCGACGATGACGGACAACGCCAGGATGACTTGAGGCTCGGTACCGTGGGACGCCTCAAAGCTCTCCCGGTAGGTTTGGATCGCCTTGAGCGCAATCGCCGGATCCCCGTTAATAAACAAGGAAAACACATAAGGCAAGCCTAGTCCTGCAGCGATTTGCGCACTATCCACGCTCGCCCCAAGCACGTAGAGCTCAGGAGCCTCCGCCGGGAGCGGGGCCGCGCGCAATCCGGCCAGCGGATGGTCCGCCTCCAGGCGGTTCTGCACGTATTTGCGCAGCTCCACGATTTTGTCTGTCAAGGTCGCCGATTCCCTTACGCCTTGCTGCAAAGCCTGCGTGCTCTTCGGCAAACCTCCTGGAGCCCGGCCAACGCCAAGGTCGACCCGCCCCGGCGCCAGAGAAGCCAGCACGTTGAAATTTTCCGCCACCTTATACGGGCTGTAATGCTGGAGCATCACGCCGCCGGAGCCGATCCGGATCGTGCTCGTTTTCGCCAGAAGGTAGGAAATCAGCACCTCGGGCGAGGAACCGGCCACCTGCTCCGAATCATGATGCTCAGACACCCAAAACCGCCGGAACCCCAGCTCCTCGGATTTGCGGGCCAGCGATACGGTATGCTTAAACGCCTGCTCCGCACTCTCCCCCGGGTAAACCGGGCTTTGATCCAACACGCTAATCGTGAGTCCCATCTCTCTTTCGCCTCCTAAATCCTAAATGCTTAAATGCTATAGCTCGGCTCAGGGGTAATCCGTTTCAGAAACTGCTTCGTCCGCTCTTCACGCGGATGATACAGCAGCTCCGCCGGGCTCCCTTCTTCCACGATGACGCCGCCGTCCATAAATACGGCGTGGTTGGCCACATCCCGGGCAAACCCCATCTCATGGGTCACGACGATCATCGTGATCCCTTCCTTGGCAATCTTGCGAATGACCTCCAGCACTTCGCCAACCAGCTCCGGGTCCAGCGCCGACGTAGGTTCGTCAAATAAAATAACCTCCGGCTCAAGCGCCAGTGCTCGGGCAATGCCCACAAGCTGCTGCTGGCCTCCGGACAGCTGGCTTGGATAAGCGTCCAGCTTACCGGCCAGCCCCACCTTCTCCAGCAAAGCGATGCTGCGGACTTTGGCTTCTTCCTTGGGTATTTTTTTGACGATCACCAAGCCTTCCATCACGTTCTCCAGCGCCGTCTTGTGCCGAAACAAGTTATATTGCTGAAACACCATCGCCGTCTTTTGCCGGAGGGCATGAATGTCTTTCTTGGTCGCGCGGCTGCAGTTCACCCGGTAATCGCCGATGGCAATCTCGCCGCCGCTGGGCTTCTCCAGATAGTTGATGCATCGCAGCAGCGTCGTTTTGCCGGAGCCGCTTGGTCCCAGAATGACTACGACATCGCCTTGGTTCACCGTCAGATCAATCGATTTTAAGACCTGCTGGCGCCCAAAAGACTTGGATAATTGACGAAGCTGAATCATGCCACTCCCCCCCGATTGTAAAGTTGGATTCGTTTCTCGAGCCGCGCCGTGAGCCGTTCGATCAGGACGGTCAGCCCCCAGAAAATCAACGCCGCCGCAACATAGGCCTCAAAAAACTTCCAGTTGGTCGAGGCAACGATTTGCGCTTTCGCGTTAATATCCACGACGGATACGGTAAAAGCCAGCGTCGACCCGTGCAGCATCCCGATCGCCGAGTTGGACAGGTTCGGCAGGCTGAACGCCAGCGCCTGGGGGAACACGATCCGCCGCAGCGCCTGAAACGTCGTCATCCCGATGGAATAGGCCGCTTCGAGCTGCCCGCGGTTCACCGCCAGCAGCCCCGAGCGGACGACCTCGGACATATAGGCCCCGGCCGTGATAGAAAAGGAAATATAGGCAAAAGCAATCATCGGAATGGAGGCGGACTTAAAGCCCCAGCCGAACCCCTCCGATAAGCCGTCAATAATGACCGGCAACCCGAAGTAAATCAGCAATAAGTGCGTCAGCATGGGCGTCCCGCGAATAAAGGTGACATAAGCGGTGGAGATTTGCCCCAGCACAGGAACCCGATACAGCCGGAACAGCGCCGTGATCACGCCAATGACAAACCCAACCGAGACGGACACGGCGGTGATCATTAAGGTGGTGGGAATCGCCGACAACAGCTGAACGAAGGCCGTCCAGACAAAAGAAGGGTCGATTTTCATAGTTTTGCGCCTCCTTTTTCTGCGCCGAGCCCAACAAACATGCCTCTCAGCGACGGCTTCCGCTCGATCCGGAACCTCCTTCTCTCCGCTCCATCCGGCTGCTCATGCTTCAGCAAACGCCGTTCGGCGGCCCGCAGCAGCTTCTCTAATGTGAAGCTCACGACCAAATAGATGAACGCCAGAGCCAAATACGCTTCAATAAAATGCTGAGTAAGCGCGCCAAGCGTCTGGGCTTTGCCGGTGAGTTCCATGACGCCAAGGGTAAACGCCAGCGAAGTATCCTTCAACAAAGCAATCACCATATTGGAGAAGACCGGCACCGCCAACGCCAACGCTTGCGGCAATACAATTCGGGTGAATGCTTGATGCCCCTTCATCCCGATCGCATAGGCTGCTTCGACCTGTCCCCGATCCACGGCCGTCACCGAAGCGCGGATCATCTCCGACATAAAGGCTCCGGTATGCAGGCCGTAGGTCAAAATGACGAAGAACAACACGGGCGCTCGGGAGATATCCAGGTGGACCAGCTTCAACAGCTCCGGCAAGCCATAGTAGAACAGGAACAATTGGATCAAGATCGGCGTCCCTCTGAAAAAAGAGACATATACCTTCGAAAACTGCTGCAACACCGGAATCCGATACAGCCGGGGGAACGCGATCACAAACCCGACGATCATTCCCGTCAGCAGCGACCCGCCCACAATCAGCAAGGTGACGCCCAGCGTCGACCACAGCTTCGAAAAGGCGCTGATCACGAAAGAAAAATCAAACGGTGCCCCCACGAAAATCTCCCTCCTTTCCCGCCTTTTTGATTAGCTAGTGAAGTCTTCCCCAAGCCATTCCTTGCTCAGCTTGCTTAAGGTTCCATCCGCCTTCAATTCCTTGATGACCCCGTCGATCGCATCCGCCAGCTTCTGTCCCTCCGGATCGTCTTTGCGGAAGACGAAGAGAATATCGGCTTGTGACAGCTCCTCCCCGGTCGTCTTCAGCTTGCCTTGAGGATCGATCAGCGACAGCGAGAAGTCCGCTCCCAATGTGGCTTCGACGCGGCCGGAAGTGATTTGGCTGACCGTATCGTTGGCTGCACCGCTCTGGTACACGATCTCGATAGCATTGTTATTTTCCTTGTTGTAGTTCTCCAAAATTTGTGCCTGCGCGCTGGTTGGTGAGGTCAACACCTTCTTCCCCTTCAAATCATCCAAGGAATGAATCGTATTGTTGTCTTTCGCGACGATGATCTTATTTCTCCAGTGCGCGTAGGGCTCTTTGTTAAACAGGTATTTCTCGGACCGCTCCGGGTTCTTCTCCATCTCATGAGCGACAAAATCGATCTTCTTCGTCTCCAAGCTCAGCAGCAGGTTGGAAAACTCCTGGGTCTGGAACTCGAATTCATATTCCTCAAGACGCTGATCGATCTCGCGGACCAGCTCAACGTCAAATCCGGTTAATTTTCCGTTCTCGTCGATAAAGCATACTTTCGGAAAGCCTGTGCCCGTCCCTACGATGATTTTCTTCACTTCCCCCAAGGCCGCACTCGCCGCCGTATCCTTCGCTTCCGTCCCGCCGGACGCTCCCGCTCCGCATCCTGCCAGCGCCCCCGCTAACACCAGTACGGCCGCTGCACTTAACCATCTCTTCATGTCTCTAACCCCTTCCTTATTCACGGTGATCTTCGTTTTACAATCCCTATAAGTTTAGTCAGGATTATGTTGACACTACTTTACTGTGATTTTTGTTACACGTCTAATCGAGTTTTTCTATGGGTACATGCAAATCGTCGATAGGAGAAGCGCCTAGCTCTAACAAAGCGTCCAAAAACACGTTGTTTTCACCGCTGAGGGAGATAAGGTGGGTTTGTAAAGAAACGCCTGCCGTCTCAAGGATGTCTACCGGCACGAGGATTCCCTCCTGCACTTCTTGTCTGGCGGACAACCCAGGGAGAAAGCAGATGCCGGCCCGGCTGATCACAAGCTTCTTCGCAGTCTCGGCATTATCGACTTGAAATACGATGTTTGGCGGCTGCTCCAGGCTTTCGAACGCGCGGTGAATTCGCATCCAGTCGAGGGAGCCGCATTCGAAGAACACCAGCGGTTCCCGCCGGATGTCGCGGATGGATGCACTTCCGGCAGCGGCAAGCGGGTGATCCTTATACACGTATAGCCGGATCGGATCATCATAGAAAGGATAGGATTGGAACGACGGACTCATCTGCTTGCGTGCAAATGCCACATCGATTTCCTTGGCCGCCAGCTTGCCTGCCAGAACGTCAGTCGGACCGGTTGTCACCTTGAAGTTGATCAGCGGAAAGCGTTGATGCAGAAGCACGAGCAGGTGCGGCATTAAATAGTTGGACACGGAAACGGTGCTGCCAATCCGAAGCTCCTCAGGGGTACCCGGCCGGGAATGGAGATGATGTTTTCCCTTTTGGTAGATCTGGAGGATTTGCTGGGCATAAGGCAGAAATTGTTTTCCCTTCTCCGTCAGCTGGATTTGTTTCCCCAAGCGATCGAACAATCGGCAATCCAGCTCCCGCTCCAGCGATTGAATCCGCGCGGTCACCGTCGGCTGCGAAAGAAATAACACCTCCGCCGCTTTGTTGAAGCTGCCGTAGTGATTGATGTATACAAACGCCTCAATATGATCGATGTTCAAAAAGATCCCTCCCCTAATTACTCTATATTTCTTACTATACCAATCTATATAGGCGGTTTTATTAAAATTATCCTTAATCTTAGGGAGCCCGCCACTTTTTGTCAATCGTTCGATATAGAATTTTTTAATGTCTGTGTAAATATTTTTATATTCCGATGCGGTTAGTCGGTATTTAGTCTATACTGATTTCACTTCACCTGATTGGGATGTTAAATGAATTACTTCGATAAGGAGTGTTGGAGAGATGAGCCGTTTAGAGCAGGAAGTGTTAATCCGGGATGCCCGGGAGGATGAACGGGAACAAATTGCCAAGGTGATGCTGGAAGCTTACCGGCAATATGCGTTTGATATGCCCCGTGAGCGGTGGGAGGAATATCGCGAGAACATCCGAAGCTCTGTCTACGGCAACGGCCCTTATGCCCGCCTTGTCGCCGAGCTTAACGGAGACATCGTGGGCAGCGTGCAGCTGTTCCTGAACTCGGAAGCGGCCTATGGGAGATCGGACCTAGGCATCCAATCCCCCATCATCCGGCTGCTCGCCGTATCCCCCTATGCCCGCAGACGCGGAATTGCAAAGCAGCTTATTCGTGAGGCCGCCCGCCGATCCCTGGAGCTGGGCGCCCGCACGCTGTACCTACATACGTCGGACATGATGGCCGCTGCGGTGAAGCTGTATGAGAGCCTCGGATTCGAACGGGCTTACGAAGCTGATACCACCAATGGGGAGACCCTGGTCAAATCGTATAAGATCCAATTGACGGACGCGTTGCCCCTGCTGCAAACCTCGTAAGTACAATCAATCAGGGGCGTTCGCTCATGATATCCCCCTTTCTGGCATCTGGCCTGTCTCCTAAGCTATAATGGAAATGGAAATCATGTGATGAACAATGTTAAAGGACGGAGCCCCTAATGATAAATCAATCTTTTGTGAACCCCTTAGAGCAAATGAAGGCCTTGCAGAAGTCGTTGACCCGATTTATGATGATGTACAAATTTGCTCTCCACGAGGTGGAGACAAAAATCGAAATTTTGCAGGAGGAGTTTCAGCTTCTCCACGACTACAATCCGATCGAGCATACGAAGTCTAGAATCAAATCTCCGGAAAGCATCATGAAGAAGCTGTACCGCAAAGGCGGCGCTTCCTCCTTAGAGGATATCAAGCGCAGTATCCGCGACATCGCCGGCATTCGCATCACCTGTTCGTTTATCTCGGACATTTACCGGATCAGCGAAATGCTGCAGGCGCAGAAGGACCTGAAGATCCTTACGATCAAAGATTACATCAAGAACCCTAAGCCGAACGGATACAAAAGCCTGCACATGCTGGTCGAAGTGCCGGTGTTCATGTCAGACGGCGAGGAAATGGTGTGCGTCGAAATTCAGATCCGCACCATTGCCATGGATTTCTGGGCCAGTCTGGAGCACAAAATTTTCTATAAATACAACGAGTCCGTACCGGATCGTCTGCTCCAGGATCTCAAGAACGCCGCCGACACCGCCTACGAGCTGGACTTGAAAATGGAACAGCTGCAGCAGGAAATGGAGGAAATCAAGCACGCTCACCAAGTCGAAGCCTCCGAAGAGTTCCAGTTGCTCATCGACAACCAGAAGTTCAACATTCCGCAGAAGCTGCTGAAGTTGTTGTCGGGCGGGGAATGAGCCTTAGGAAGACCTACAAGAATAGGAGTTGCCCTGTACCATCATCAAGATGGGAGGTGCAACTCCTTCTTCATTTAGCGGGATTGTCTTACACGTTTGGTGTTCAAGGATTCCGTGCGCTTCTTGGACTCCCTTGCCGGCTGCACCGGCTTTGGAGCTAAGGCGGTCTGTTGCATCGGATAAGGGTGCTCCTTAATGACAGGGATCCGCTTTCCGATCAATTTCTCGATATCGGCCAGGTACGGCTTCTCGTCAAAATCGCAGAACGAAATGGCGACGCCGCTTTGTCCGGCCCGGCCGGTCCGCCCGATCCGGTGGACGTATGTTTCGGGAATATTCGGCAGCTCATAGTTGATGACGTGGGACAACTCGTCGATGTCGATGCCCCGTGCCGCAATATCGGTAGCAACCAGGACGCGCAAGGTGCGATTCTTGAAATCTTGCAAAGCCGTCTGCCTAGCGCCTTGCGATTTGTCGCCATGGATGGCTTTGGCGCTGACCTGCGCCTTCGTTAAGTGGCGCACCAACCGGTCCGCCCCATGCTTGGTCCGCGTAAAGACGATGGCGGATTCGATGGACGGGTCTTTCAAAAGATGAATCAGCAGATCCCTCTTGTTGCCCTTGTCCACGTAATACAGATACTGCCCGATGGTGTCCACCGTTGAGGAAACCGGCGTAATCTCCACCTTGACGGGATTTCTCAGGATGGAATCGGCCATTTGCGCGATCGCATCTGGCATCGTGGCGGAGAAGAGCAAGGTTTGCCGCTGGGACGGTGTCTTGGCGATGATCTTCTTGACGTCGTGGATAAAGCCCATATCCAGCATGCGATCCGCTTCATCCAAAATCAGGAGCTCCACGTTCTTCAGATCGATCAGCTTCTGCTGCATGAGATCGTTCAGCCTTCCGGGCGTGGCCACCAGAATGTCTACGCCCTTTTGCAGCGCGGCCTCCTGCGGTTTCTGCGACACGCCGCCAAAGATGACGGCGCATTTCAGAGGCAGGTACTTGCCGTAGGAGCAAAAATTTTCGTAAATCTGCAGCGCCAGCTCGCGGGTTGGCGTGATCACAAGCGCGCGGATGTTCCGCCGGCCTGCACGCGGGGCGCCATCCTTATGCAGCAACTGCAGTGTAGGGATGGCAAATGCTGCGGTTTTCCCCGTACCGGTCTGCGCGCAACCCAGCAAGTCTTGGCCGCTGAGTATCGGCGGGATCGCTTGTTGTTGAATCGGCGTAGGTGCCGTATAATTTTCCTGCTCCAACGCTTTTAAGATCGAAGGGATCAGGTTCAGTTCTTTAAATTGCATAATAACTCCTTGCCGGCCTTACTGCCGGAATCGCTAATTTTGGCAGGAAGCGCCCAAGGCTTGAAGCTCGTTCCACCAATCTTACCAATATAACACTTCACAGGTAACCCGGCAAATGGAGAGTTGGATCGGACCGGTTCGGTGCATGCGCGATGGCCGACCGTTCTCATTTCGGCAGAGCATTCCGATAAGGCCCTTTTGTGGCGTTATTTCCGCCCTTTTGCACTCCATGAAGAAAATAAGGCCCTTTTAGGGTCTTATTTGGAGGAAAAGAGGCTGAAATGTCCCGTATTGGCCCGATTTGAGATCAATAAGGCCATTTTAGGGCCTTATTTTCACTAGCGTTGCATTAAGACTTCTTTCTGCTTTGATTCAGACAAATACAGAACAACGATATAGTATATACAAACCGGATTAGTATATATTTTACAGACGCACTTTGCTTAAATTTGAAAAAGTTTAGAGGGGATTAGACCCGCACGTTACCCATTTTTTAAAATTTAAGTATTTAGTTCAATACTTCTACAATGATTCGTGGCTTCATCGATTTGTTCGCCTGCTTGGGGGGCCGACCGTTTCGCTTCGTTCGTCCTTTTGAGCTCCGTGTGGGCTTTTTGAATAAGGCTTCATGCAGCCTAGTCCATGACCGATCGGCATAGAGTCGAATCAATCGAAGTAACTGCCAAACGGTTTGCTTGCACTCTAGCTTCAGGCGTAGCAACAGGCACAGAGCATAGGATATCAACGCGATATACATCTGGTTCCAGATGGCTTCTGCGGTGTACCCATGAGGCTTCACTAAACGGAGGTGTTGCTTAATCCATTTAAAGAATAGCTCGATTTGCCAACGATGCCGATATACATCTGCAATTTGGTGCACGGACAAATCCATGCGACTTGTCACAAGGCGATATAAACGACCTTGCTGATCCTGAAACTCAATGAGTCGCAACTTCATTTGCTGCCCTGGCAGAGTTACATCCGCATCCCGAATGAAATCTCCCCGCTTGGGAAGAGCCCGTTCCTTGAGGATCGTCAATCGGGTATTATCCTTAACCCGAGCCACAAACTTCATCCCTTGGTCCACCCAGGCTTGAAAATGCTTGTGCACCTGATAGCCTCGGTCCATCACATAGGTCACTTCTTTATCGACCGTAAAGTTTGGGGCAACTTCGTGGTCTGCGACATCTTTGGTTGAGGCGATGATTTTATCTGGAACCATCGTCTTCGCGTCGACGACTAGAAGTGAAGTGTGCATTTTCACGCCGTGATTGGATGCAGAGCAGTAAGCCCATTTGGAAAGAATCGCTGGCAAGGTGATTTGAGTAGAATCCATGATCGCGAGCTTTCCGATCTTAGTCGTGATTCCTGGCTTACTCTCCGTTAGTTGTTGGATTTGTCTCGTTACTTGCATGAAAAGCAGGTGAAGGTTCTCTAGGGGAAGCTTCTTCATTTTCCGCGAGAGTTGGGATGGGCTTATGCTTTCAAGTCCACCAAGTATCGCTTGAAAATCTTCATTGGCTTCAAGATGCTCGGACATTTCAGCATAAGACTCTCGTTGCTGTAACTGGGCTTCAATGAACAGCAGTAGGGAAGAACCGACAAAAAGCTTGCGAGCACGATAATCCAAAACGCTATCTCGGGAAGAATTAATATTTAACATTTGTAGACATTGACATATGACACTTAAATTTGTACTGTTATCCATAGAAATCTCCTTTTGTTGAGAGGTTGATGGATAACCTTTGGATCAACTCAACATTAGGGGATTTCTTTATTTTTGTACATGAAAACCAGCCTATAATTTGCAAATTTAGTAAATTGTTGATTTGAAATATCGTTTGAAAAGTTAATGCAACGCTAGTGCCTTATTTTACGAGGAACGTGTTGATTTTGAAGAATAAGACCACTTTTTACCCTTATTTCAGCACCGAGTGAAGTCGGAAACCCTACCTGCGCACCACGTAGTCCTCCACCTGACACAACCATACCATATGGTCTTGCCCCGGCCCCCAGTAGTCCTTGGCCACGGCATAAGGCTCACCGAACTTGCGAAGCCACTTCTGCTGCGCCCGCTTGTAGCCGCTGTCGAGGCAGAACCGCTCGATGCCCCGCTCCCGCAGCGCCTTCGCCATCGCCTCGATCAAAGCCGATCCGATGCCTTGTCCTTGATAGGCGGACAGCACGTACAAGCTCCCCAGCTCGCCAACATTGTCCAACGCGTGCTGGGTACATTCCCTGATTTCCTTCCCGCAAGGGCCAAAGGAAATGATGCCGACCACCTCCCGAGCGATCTTCGCAGCGAGGAAAAAGACAGGGCTCTCCACCGCTTGTGGCCCATCCCCGCGTGAATCAAAGCCAGGTGCAGCCCCAAGCGCTGCGTCCACCAGCTGGATTTTCCCCTCAATTTCCTCGCGGATATCTTCTATTAAATGTCCAAGCCCTTCCGCGGCAAACGCCTCTGGAATCGTCTGCTCGAATACCCGGCAGGCTTCCTCTCGATCTTCAGCGGTTAACGGTACGATGACGATATCCTCGACCATGGCAATCCCTCCTTCACTTTTTTTCATATCGGCCTGCAAAATCGGAGCTATTCACTTCATATTCTAAAGATTTTACCGAAATAAAAGCAAAGAGGCGATCCCATCACGAAAACGCTAACCTACGTGACAACACGCTGGAATATGCGGGTTTTACCTGTGAACGGTTGTGGTATAATCACGATGATTTGCGAAAACGGGGTTGCATTTGACAGCTTGCAACAACAAACAGAAACGGGTGATCAGAATTGTTTGAACTCAAATGGCTGTGGCAGAATTTGGAGGGCAACCGGGCCAGATATATCACGGCGCTGGTGCTTTCCGTCGTGGGCTCCTCGCTCATGATTATCAATCCGTACATAGGCCAACGCATTGTCGACACGTTTATCACAGGTGAACATGCGATGGAAAATTTATCGCAGCAACGGGGACTGCTGATCATGCTCTGCTTGGGGATGATTGGTTTCTCTCTGCTGCGGACGGGGCTTGCTTATTTGACGACGATGCAATACGAGCAGGCTTCGCAAAATATGCTGTACAAAGTCCGCATCTACCTCTACAACAAAATCCAAGGCCAGGATATGGAGTACTATGACCATAACCGGACCGGGGACCTCATGACCAAGATGACCGGGGACCTGGACATGGTGCGGCACTCGATGGCGTGGATTATCAAGACGATTATTGAATCGGTGACGATCTTTGTTGCGGCCGTCGCTTATTTTTTCACAATTGATGCTGTGTTGACGCTGTGGCTGCTGATCTTGGCGCCTCCGATCTTCATCGTGGCTTACATCTTCGCGAAAAAGGTCCGTCCAATGTACGTGGATCTGCGCGAGCGGTTGTCCCAACTGAACACGATCACCCAAGAGAACATCTCGGGGAACCGCGTCGTTAAAGCCTTTGCCCGTGAAGAATTTGAAATTGAAAAGTTCACCGACAAGAACATTCACTTCTCAGAAGCGAACAAGAAAGCCGCGCTCGTGTGGCTGGACTACTTCCCGTATCTGGAGACGTTCGCACAAGCGTTTAACGTGATCCTGATGCTGGCTGGCGGATATTTTGTCATGCAGGGACGGATTACCTTCGGGGAATTTTCCGCGTTCTCCGCATTGATCTGGGCCGTATCCAACCCGATGCGCAACATCGGCATTATCATTAACGATATTCAACGTTTCTTCGCCAGCTTAAGTAAAATTGTAGAAATTTATTACGCCAAACCAAAAATCGTAAACGAGCACAAAGCGATCGAAAAGCGCCGTTACGAAGGACGGATCGAATTCAAGCATGTCAGCTTCAAATATGACAGCAATGAAGTGCTTCACGATATCAGCTTCTCGGTGAATCCGGGGGAAACGATCGCCATTATGGGCTCAACCGGTTCGGGCAAAACATCGCTCGTAAACCTGATCCCCCGCTTTTACGACGTATCCGACGGGCAAGTGTTGGTTGACGGCGTGGACGTCCGCGACCTGGAGCTCGATGAGCTCCGCAGCAACATCGGCATCGCGACCCAGGACGTGCTGCTGTTCTCCGATACGATCGACGGAAATATCGCTTACGGCGATCCCGAGCTGCCGGAGGAACAAACGAGAGAGTATGCCCGGCTCGCTGCTGCGCATGATTTTATTACGAAAATGCCGGAAGGGTATGACACCATCGTTGGGGAACGCGGCGTCGGCTTATCCGGCGGTCAGAAGCAGCGGATTGCGCTGGCCCGGGCGCTGGCGGTGCGCCGACCGATTCTGATCCTCGACGACACCACCTCCGCGGTTGACTTGGAAACCGAGGAGCATATCCAGAAGAGCTTGCGCGAGCTGAACTTCCCGTGCACGAAGCTGATCATTGCCCAGCGCGTGTCGACCACGGCCGAAGCGGACCGCATTCTGATCCTGGACGGCGGACGGCTGATCGAGGAAGGCACCCATGCGGAATTGCTCGCGAAACGCGGCTATTATTACGATGTATTTATGCTTCAAAATGAAGGGATCGGAAGGACGGTGAGCGCCCATGGCCAGAAATAAGTTCGATGTGGATGAGAATCTGGAGTCTCCTTTTGACATAAAGCACTTCAAACGTGCCATGGTGTACATCCGAAAACAGCAGAAGCCGATGATCATCGCGTTTGTGCTGAGCGCCTTGTCGGCTGCAATCGCGCTGTCGGCGCCGCTCATTATTCAACACGTTGTGGACGTGACGATTCCGGAGAAAGCGTTTGGTGCGCTGGTCGGGTGGTCTGCGCTGATGCTGCTCACGATCGTGGTCAGCGTCGAGCTGGCGACGATCCGCTCCCGGATCATGACCCGGGTCGGCCAGGATATCATCTTCGATATCCGTACGGATCTGTTCAAGCATCTGCAGCAGCTGCCGTTTAAATATTACGACGACCGCCCGCAAGGGAAAATCCTGATCCGCGTCGTCAACTACGTTAACGCCGTATCGGACGTTTTGTCCAACGGGATCATCAACTTTATTTTGGAGATCGTCAATTTGATCTTTATCGCTGTGTTTATGTTTGCGTTGGATGTCCGGTTGTCGTTCGTCACCTTGGCCGGATTGCCGGTGTTCCTCGGCGTTATGCTGCTGATCAAAACCCGGCAGCGCCGGGCATGGCAGGCTGTTTCCAACAAAAGCTCCAACATGAACGCGTATTTGCAGGAGAGCATCAGCGGGATTGGCGTGACGCAAATTTTCTCCCGCGAGAAGCATAACGAAGGCATCTTTACCCGCCTGGCCGGCAACTACCGCAAGGAATGGATGCGGGCGCTTCGCTACAACGCCCTGATCCCGTTCTCCGTCGACAACCTGGCGACGATCGTCACGACGCTGATCTATATGGTTGGCTTGCTTGCGATGGGTCCGGAAGGCGTGACCTTCGGGGTCATCCTTGCGATGAGTAACTATGCGGCCCGCTTCTGGCAACCGATCCTGAACCTGTCCCAGCTGTATAACAACTTCATTAACGCCGTCGCTTATCTGGAACGGATCTTCGAAACGATGGATGAACCGGTGACGGTCAGCGATGTCCCGGGGGCGAAGGCTTTGCCACCGGTGCAGGGCAACGTCCAATTCAAAGACGTTACGTTTGCTTACGATCCAGGCCTGAACATTCTGGAGCACCTGAACTTCGAGGTAAAAGCCGGGGAAAGCATCGCCCTCGTCGGACCGACGGGCGCGGGCAAGACCACGGTCGTCAACCTCATCTCGCGCTTCTATAATGTGAGCGAAGGTGCGATTCTGATCGATGGTCACGACATCTCTCAAGTGACGTTGAAGTCGCTGCGCAGCCAGATGGGGATAATGCTGCAGGATAGCTTTATTTTCTCGGGTACGATCATGGATAATATCCGATACGGCAAGCTGGACGCCACCGAGGAGGAAGTCATCGCCGCGGCCAAAACGGTCTGCGCGGACGAGTTCATCCGCGAGTTTGAGCAAGGGTACTACACCGAGGTGAACGAACGCGGCTCGAAGCTCTCCCAAGGACAGCGGCAGCTCATCTCGTTCGCCCGGACGCTGCTGGCCGATCCGCGCATTCTGATCCTGGACGAAGCGACCTCCTCGATCGACGCCAAGACGGAGCGCCTGCTTCAGCAAGGCTTAAACGAGCTGCTCAAGGGACGCACCTCGTTTATCATCGCGCACCGGCTGTCGACGGTGAAGAACTGCGACCGCATCATGTATGTCTCCGACAAGGGGATTGCCGAATCCGGCTCGCATGATGAGCTGATGGCCAAACGTGGTCTGTACTACCGCTTGTATACCGCGCAGAAGATGGAAGCTGTATAGATCATGCAAAAATAAAGGCAATTCCGCCAAGCCAATTTAACCTGGCTGACGGAGTTGCCTTTTTGTTTTTACCGGACGCTGGGTACCGGACGCTGGGATATCAAAATTTGTCGAATTGTGAAATGGTTCACTTACTATGGTATGCCCTTATGTTATCCTCTCCAAGGGGAACGAAAGAGAAACAGCACCCCGATATAGACAGAAGTGGAGGGTTTATCATGCAAAAGAAAGTTACAGCAGCACTCATTCTCGTCTTATCCTTGATGCTTGTCATCGCGGGATGCGGCAACAATGGGAATGAGCCTCAGAACCAGGCTCAGGATCAGAACCAGACGCAGGCTGGCGGACAGACGGACAAAGCCAAAGAAAACGAAGCCGAAGCCGTAGCCGGCGCATCCGAAAAAAGCTATACGCCTCACGATCAATTGAAGGACAGCTACGATATCATTATCATCGGCGCAGGCGGTGCTGGCATGACCGCAGCACTCGAAGCGAAAGCCAACGGTATGAACCCCGTTATCTTCGAGAAAATGCCGGTGGCCGGCGGTAACACGACGAAATCGTCCTCCGGCATGAACGCCTCGGAGACGAAATTCCAAAAGGAACAAGGCATTGAAGACAGCAACGACAAGTTCTATGAAGAGACGCTAAAAGGTGGCCACAATACAAATGATACCGAACTGTTGCGTTTCTTCGTTGACCATTCCGCAGGCGCGATCGATTGGCTCGATTCCATTGGCATTCGGTTGAATAACCTCACGATTACGGGCGGCATGAGCGAAAAACGCACGCACCGTCCGGAAGACGGCTCCGCCGTGGGACAATACCTGGTGGACGGCCTGGTCCGAAACGTTGAAGAACAAGGCATTCCGTTGTTCGTCAACGCCAATGTCAAGGAGATTACTCAGCAAGACGGCAAAGTCAACGGCGTGAAGGTGGTCCTGAACGATACCGAAGAAAAAACGATTACCGGCAAAGCCGTCATCGTGGCGACCGGCGGTTACGGGGCCAATCCGGAAATGATCACGCAGTTTAGACCGGACTTAAAGGGATATGTCACGACCAACCAAGCTGGCAGCACCGGCGACGGCATTACGATGATTGAGAAATTGGGCGGCGTTACCGTTGATATGGATCAGATCCAGGTTCACCCGACTGTTCAACAGGAGAAATCTTATCTGATCGGTGAAGCCGTGCGCGGCGAAGGCGCGATCCTTGTTTCCAGCGAAGGCAAGCGTTTCTTTAATGAAATGGACACGCGCGATAAAGTGACCAACGCGATCAATGCCCTGCCTGAGAAGTCCGCCTACCTTGTCTTTGATTCCGGTGTGAAATCCCGAGCTAAAGCGATCCAACAATATGAGAAGATGGGCATTGTACTCCAGGGCGACACGATTGAAGCTTTGGCCGAAAAGATGGGTGTACCGGCAAATGCTTTGGCGCAAACGTTAGAAACTTGGAACGCGGCTGTTCAGAATCAAAATGACGCCGAATTCGGCAGAACCACCGGGATGGATAACGATTTGTCCGGCGCACCGTACTATGCCATCAAAATTGCTCCCGGCATCCACTACACCATGGGCGGCGTGAAAATCAACACCAACACAGAAGTATTGAACAAAGAAGGCAACCCGATCCCAGGTCTGTTTGCCGCTGGCGAAGTTACCGGCGGGTTGCACGGGGATAACCGGATCGGCGGCAACTCCGTGGCCGATATTATCATTTTCGGACGTCAGGCCGGCGTGAAGGCGGCCGAGTTCGTGAAGGCGCAATAAGCTGAACGATCATGAGATAGGGACCCGTCAAGGCTTGGACTCCAAAGAGTTCGAGCTTTGGCGGATTTTCTTTTTTGAGGAAATGATCTTTGGGAATACTAAATAACCACCCACGATACACGAAACCTAAGGAGGTGCCTAAGATGAGCAAAAATGAGGACTACACTCAGCAGCAGCTGCAGCGGGCCAAGGCCAAGGACTCCACCAACGAAGGCCGAAAAGGCGCCTTCATGACGAAAGACGCCTGGAACCAGGACGGCAACCCTGCCGCAGCGACGGACGATTTCGGTCCCGAGATGAAGCCCGAGGACCCGCCGACGTTGAATGGAAAGCCGGTGTAGCTCGATTTCACCCGCATCAGGCCCAATTCTGTATGATTTTTCGAATACATTTCGCCGATATCGCCGAATTTAGCCGATTGTATTCGATTTTTCATATAGAATGCACCCGGTGGACTAACGCCCACAGCTACCAGCTCCGTGTCCCCTCCCCGCCAATCTCAACACCGCACATACTTCCGCTTAAAGCCCAGTTGCCCGCGATCCAGCGCTTTTTGAATGCTTTCCGAAGCGTTCAGAATGGCGCTTTTCTTCTTCCCCCGTTTCATCTCGACCGGGCCGATCGCCTGGGCGGTCTCCACCGCTTGAGTGTGGAGTGGCCGGTAAGAAACCCCGACGGTGTAAACAAAGTTATTCATCGCAGATTTCGTACGCTCGGGCGCATCGTGAATCGAGTTCTTCACCGTTTCCAGCATGCCGGCGAGCTTGCCCTCGTCAAATTCGCTGTCCGGCCGGCTCCCCAATAGCCAGCAGTAACAGCTCCACCCCGCCGACATCTTCAGCTCGTCCCCGCTGGCGATCCACTGGTCGGCCACCTCCTGGGCGATATCCGCCTCCGCCAAGGTGACGGCAACCACGAAGTCCGACAGCATATAGAAATACGCCCCCTCGATCCAGCGATCAAAATCCGCATGCGTCATCGCCTTCGGATCCGCAATCATCCCCGCAAAATACATCGCATCGTAATTCCCCGTCGCGTAAAGCTCCTCAGCCAAGGGCTGATTGATCTTGATCTGCCGGAACAGCGGCTTCATTTCTCCTGTGGCTACACCAAACAGCGGCTCCCGCGCGCCGTTGGACATGTACATTTTTTTCAGGCGCTCCTTACCGAGTGCCTCAAGCTCCTGCATCACCGTTTCCAGCTTCATTTATGGAGCCAGCTCCCTTCATCCCGTATGGGTTCTTCTCCCCCTAGCTTACTACGTGAGAAGGGCTTGATTCAATTCCAAAATAAGGCCAAGCGTCCTCGCCAAACTACTTGTTGCGCGCCAGGCGGAACCCTTGATCCGGGCCAAAGCCGCTCGCTTCAAACTTGCCGCGAAACGACACCTCGCTGCTGCTGACATCGCCGATCCAGCCGCCGCCTTTCACTACGCGAAATGAGCCACGCTTATAGTTCTGGTTCACCTCGTCCCCGTACCAATCCCAGCACCATTCCCTCACATTGCCAGACATATCGTACAGCCCCAGCTCATTGGGCTCCTTGCCGCCAACAGGCCGGGTTCGGCTATGATTACTCTCAATGATCGGCCAGTTCCAGTCCCCGCTCAGGTACTCCTCTCCGGCATTCCGCCAATACCAGGCCACATCGTCCACACGCGAGCTTCCGCTGTATTTATAGCTTTGGCTGTGCTGCCCACCCCCAGCTGCATACTCCCACTCTTCCTCCGTCGGCAGCCGATACCCGTTCGCGTCCGGATTGATGGTGACCGTCCATTTCACAGGATCGTATTCGCTTTGATTGTTGGGGTCTATTTTTTGCTTATCTATATTGTAAAAAGGTTTCAAGCCCTCTTTTATGCTCCGCTGATTGCAATACTCGATCACGTCGTACCAGCTCACCATCTCCACCGGCAATTGGTCGCCTTGGAACTGAGACGGATTGCTGCCCATCACTTCCACCCATTCTCTCTGGGTCACTTCATATTTTCCGATATAAAAATCAGCCAGTACCCTGCTCGAGCCATAAAAATTAGACCGGGTGTTCTTCACGCTCCCGCCTTGAACTAGCACGAAGGAGTCGTTCTGCCGCTCCGGTCTCCCCATTGCTGCCTGCGAGCAGGCGGAGACCAGCACCATGATGGTGATGGACAAGATCATGCTCATGTATCGCTTCCTCAAGGTCAGCTCCCCTTTGATTGAAGATCAGTGAAGGCCGCCGGCGGCAAACCGAACGGCCTTGAGACCAAATTTAGCGATGAACCATTACCACACCGTGACGTTGGATCTTCCGCTGCTCTGATAGCCTTCCGTCGCCAAGACCTGGTACGACCAGCTGCTGCCCAGGTTCATGCCCTTGCTTCTCCAGGCATTCACGTGATTGCTGAAGGTGATGGAGACGTTGCTGCCGGTTGGTCGTTTCGATTGCCGCACGCTCCAGAACTGTTGGAACGTCTGCGTGCCATCAATGGAAGGCGCATTATAGCGCATGGTCGTATAAATATCGTAGGTGCCTCCGTCGCTGTTCACCGTTCCTTTGTGAGTACCTGTTGGCCGGTACGTCCCCCAACTGTCGACAACGTAATACTCGATCAGCGAGTTTCTAGTCCATCCGTAAAGGGTCAAGTACCCGTTCCCCGAAGGTTCCCAGATGCCGGCATTGTAATTGATCGTCCGATTTGGCGACCCTACGCTCCAGCCTTTGCCGACCACGAAGTTCCCGCTATTTTGCCAAGTTACGCTGTAATTGCCCCCGGACCCGTTAACCGCATTCACCGTTCCGCCGCCATCCGTCCAATATTGCCAATAATCCGTTGCTGCACTCGAGGTTGCCCCAAATAAACCGAAACTCATCGAAGCCGTCAGGAGTAAAGTGAGCATCTTCTTTTTTAATTTCATCAAACATTCCTCCTCAGAAATAGATTTGACTAACAAAAATAATTCTTGCTCCCTGCTTCTTACCGAGGTCAAGCTTCGTTTCCTGGGGCATCACCTACCTTGGAGCCTCTTTTACCAACATTTAACTATCACCCCCTTTGATAGAAAATTATAGTAGGTAAGCGCATACATTTCACTTCACGAATTAAAGGTTTTATCTAGATTTTTACATATAAGAAAAACGTCTATCGACGTACATTCAAAGTAGACAGACCGCGTTTAGCGGTAGTTTTTCTTGCGATATCAGGATGCCAATGCCCCGAAGTTTATACTTTCTGATATCTTAAGAAAAACGTCTATCGACGTACATTCAAAGTAGACAGACCGCGTTTAGCGGAAGTTTTTCTTGCGATATCAGGATGCCAATGCCCCGAAGTTTATACTTTCTGATATCTTAAAAAAACGACCCCAATTGGAGTCGTTAGGTTGCAATTTAGCCTTTGCTTAAGCTCCGGTGTTCGCTTTAACCAGCACCTCGGCGTATTTCGCCTCATCTTTCTCGCGGGACAGGAAGGTGCCGACAAACGCAGCAAGAAAGCCGAGCGGGATGGAAATAATTCCCGGGTTCGTCATCGGGAAAAGAGCCGTTCCGGTCAGAATCGCCTTGCCCGGCTCCGGATCCCAGACGTTTGGACTTAGCGCCACAAGGATAATCGTGCTGAACAAACCAACCAGCATGCCGGATATCGCCCCCGTGCGGTTAAATCTTCGCCAGAACACGGTGAACAGGATAATCGGCAGATTAGCGCTTGCCGCAACGGCAAAAGCCAGCGAGACGAGGAAAGCCACGTTCATTTTCTGAGCAAAAAGAGCCAGCAGAATCGAGATGATCGATACGCCAATCGAGGCCCAGCGAGCCATCCGCAGCTGCTCGCCTTCGGACGCTTTGCCGCGGCGGACGATCTGTCCGTAGAAGTCGTGTGCAAAAGCCGACGCTGCGGACAGAACAAGGCCGGTGACCACAGCCAGGATCGTCGCAAACGCGACCGCCGAGATAAAAGCGAACAGGAAGTCGCCGCCAAGCGCCCTAGCCAGCAGCGGAGCGGCCATATTGCCGGCTTTGTCGACGGCGGTGATCTCCTCGGTGCCAACGAACGCAGCGGCCCCGAAGCCAAGGAAGATCGTCATCACGTAGAAGATCCCAATGATCCAAGTCGCGTAAACCACGGAGCTGCGAGCCGTACGGGCGTCCTTCACCGTAAAGAACCGGATCAAAATATGCGGCAGCCCCGCCGTCCCCAGCACCAATGCCAGGTTAAGCGATATCGTCTCCAGCGGCACGTTATATTTGTTGCCCGGATTTAAGTACTTTTCCATGAGTGGCGTTGCGGTCTTCATCTGCTCAAACATGCCGGTCAGGCTAAAATCAAACTTGGCGAAGACCATCAGCGAGATCACGAAGGTGCCGCCCATCAGCAAAATCGCTTTGGTGATCTGCACCCAGCTTGTGGCATGCATCCCGCCAAACACAACGTAGATGGTCATAAGCACCCCAACGATCAGCACCGAAGTGACGTAATCGAGTCCCAGCAGGAGCTTGATCAGCGCCCCGGCTCCAACAAGCTGCGCAATCATATAGAAGATCGAGATCACAATCGTATTCAGCGCCGCAAAGCCGCGGACTTCCTTGTTCGCAAAGCGGGACGCAATCATGTCAGCAACGGTATACTTGCCCAGATTCCGCAGCGGTTCCGCAACCAGGTACAACACGACAAGATAAGCAACGAGAAACCCGATGCTGTAAAAGAATCCGTCGAACCCAACCAAGGCGATCGACCCGGCAATACCGAGAAATGACGCGGCCGACATATAGTCACCGGCGATGGCGGTTCCATTTTGCCAGCCCTTCAGCCCGCCGCCTGCGGTGTAGAATTCACTGGTGTTGTTCGTTTTTTTCGCGGCAAAATAGGTAATGACCAACGTCAACAGCACAATCGCGCAAAATAAAGTAAATGCCATGATCGTTACGCCCCCATTTCCCGCCGAATTTCATCCGCCAACCGGTCGAACCTTCGCGCAACACGCGAGTACAGGATGCACAGCGCCCACGTCATGATAAACTGAGCGAACGCGAACAGCCATGCCCAGGAAATCGGGCCAATCGCCGGCTGATTCAATACCTCCGAATACGAGGTCATGATCGGGAGCGCGAAGTAAAACAGCAGGAAAAAGACAGTCGACGGAATAATGAACCGTTTCTTGCGGGAGATCAGCGTCTTGAACTTGGCGGAATGCCACACCTCGGTATAGCTCTTCCCTTTCGCCGCTTTTGCGGCCTTCGCACCTTTTGCAACTTTCGCAGCCATCCTTCACCCTCCAAATCTCTAAATTTGTAAGTCACCCAATATATGTAAGCGATTCAAATTCATTTTATGCAAGGTTAGGCTTGCGAAATGTTTAATTTTTAACTTTTTGGTAGATTCATATGCGGATAAAAAAAGACACCCGAAATCCGCTCAGGTGCCTTTGTGGGCTCTTTTTTCTTAACGGGATCAGAACCAGCGCCCCAACGATGATGCCCATCCCCAAAATGGCTGCGGTCCAATACAATCCGCCAAACCCGGTCTGAGCGGCCATCTTCGTGATCTCGGCCACGCTGTCGGCCAATACCTGCGCCTAATCCGGCTGCGAGCGCCAGCGGCGTAAAATCGCTCAAAACTGTGATGAGCGCTTTGCCATTGCCATCCCTCCATCATTCATATCTACTTCCAGGTCCCCGGGTTAGAAATTTTTGAGCGCATTTTCGGCAATTCGTCTTAGCAGGCTCGACACGAGCTTCACTTCCTCCTCAGCAAACCCTTCAAGCAGTTTGGTTTCTGTTTGATGTATATGTTCAAAGATCTGATCCACCAATAGTTTCGCCTTTTCCGTCAGCAAAATAATCCGCGCTCGCGAATCCTCTGGATCTTCAGATCGTACGATAAATTGTTTCTGTTCCAGCCGTTTAATCAATCCGCTCACCGTTGGGTTTGTTAAATTGAGAGCAACCTCAATATCCCGCTGGCGGATTTTTCGATCCGCGTGATGAGCCAGAAATAAGATCAAGTTGGCTTGACTATGCGTTAATCCAACTTCCTTCAGGTGAAGATCTCCGATTTTGCTAGCCTGATTCTCGATGATCTTCAAAGAAGATATCAGGATTGGTTTTCTGCTTTCATGCTGCATCCCTTCACCACCTTTTACAGAGCATGCTATCTAAATATATAGCAAGCTTTGTAAATAAGTCAAAATCGGGTAGGAGGCTACCCATTAATTGGGCAGCCGACCTCCCACACCACCGTACGTACCGTTCGGTATACGGCGGTTCCATTAGGAATGCGCAGTAACTTGTCGATAATAATCAGAAAAGAAAAGGAATCCGAGGTTCTTCAGCCTATTGTTACCGAGGGACTTCGAGAGGATTGGGCTATTGGAGATTCTCCAATAGCCCTTTCTTGTGTTTGCGTATTCCCACGCCTTCTGTTCATGAATTCCGAGCGATATAAGCCTTTCGAGTTTCGTCCTCACTCGTTTCCATTGCTTCCAGAAGACCATTCGGATACGCCTTCTCATCCATTTATCAGTGGTTTGGAGTAGTTGTTTCATGTCAGCAAGCTTGAAATAATTTACCCATCCCATGATGTAACGCCTAAGCTTCAGCGCCCGGTCGGTGTTGCCCATTCCGTTGCTTCTCGACGTTAGCTCTTTCACTTTAGCTTTCATCTTGGATACGGATTTGGGATGGATTCTGACCCGCGTTTCCCCTTTGCTCTGGTAGAATGAGAAGCCAAGAAATTTAACTTTTGTCGCATCGTCCACGATCGTTTTCTCCCGGTTTACCTTGAGAAACAACTTCTTCTCGATGTAAGGGAGAATTTTCGTCAGGGTACGCTCCGCACTCCTCCTGCTCCGGCAGAATATGAGCATATCGTCTGCGTATCCCACGAATCGATGTCCTCTTGCTTCCAGTTCCTTGTCCAATTCATTCAGCATGATATTGCTGAGAATCGGACTTAGGTTCCCTCCCTGCGGTACGCCGATTTCCGTGTCCTCAAACTTATGCTTCACGACGACTCCCGCCCGGAGATACTTATGGATGAGCGAGATCACTCGTCCGTCTTTGATCGTTCTTGAAAGCACTTCGATGAGCTTGCTTTGGTTGACGGTGTCAAAGTATTTCTCCAAGTCCATATCCACCACGTAACGATATCCCTCTTGCACGTATTGTTGGCTTCGTTTCATCGCGTGGTGTGCGCTCCGTTTGGGTCGGAATCCGTAGCTGTTGTCTGAAAACTGCCTCTCATAAATTGGCGTAAGCACTTGGGCGATTGCCTGCTGGATGACTCGGTCAACCACTGTTGGAATGCCAAGGTTTCTCTTCTTTCCGTTCTCTTTGGGAATCTCTACCCTTCGAACGGGATTCGGGCGGTACTTGCCGCCCAAGATCAGTTGCTTGATGGTCTCGCCATTGTCTCTGAGATATTGTAGAAGTTCATCTACTCCCATCCCGTCGATTCCGTGCGATCCCTTGTTCGCTTTGACTCTCTTGAATGCTTCGTTCAAGTTGTCCCTGCTAACGATTTTCTCAAGCAACCGGTCCTTCGACTCGGTTGCGTTGGTGTCGTCGGTTTCGGTTATCCTCGCAGGACTGTGCACTCCCGCATATCCTTCGTGTTCCGCACTATTCTTTTGCAGAGAGTCTTCCGTTGGAAGTTGGCTGCCCTTGGCTCCTGTTTCGGTAACTTTCATTGACTTCACCTCCTAAGGTTCAGCCCTTCCCTCGAACCGTCGACTGTTCGCAGTACTATGGCGTCTGCTGACTTCTCATGATAAATCTTGTTTCAACCGTGATTCGAAGTGCATCTCCTCACGTCCATGAGACCTCCCACGGTAAGACGATTCACTTTCCTTCCATATACCCACATCATTTACATTGGTACGTCCGTGTAGTTAATTGGACTTCGTCTTGTTTAGCAGACTCATCCCGTATCCTATGCCTGATGATGTTCGTGTTCCTTGGGCCGGAAGTTTGCCTCCAGCTTCCTTTGGATTCCACCTCGCGGTGGACACCCTTGCTCTTGGCTAGTGGTTGGTAACTACAAACCCCCACAGTGGACTTTCACCACCTAGTTAATCGCCATGCGTGGCACACCAAAAAAAAGGGACGCGATAGACCGCGCCCCTTGCTTAAACTTCCTAAAACTTGATCACTCCGGTGGTATGCAACAGCACAAGCACGACGAGTACCGGCGCGATATACCGAACCATAAACAGCCATAACCGGAACCAACCGGACTTGAGCCCGGCAGCTTCCGCGGCATTTTTCCAAAAGTACCCTACAAAGAGGGTCGTAATCAAGCCGCCCACCGGCAGCAAAATATTCGAGGTAATGAAATCAAGCCAGTCGAAGAAGTTCTTCCCGCCCATGTCCATCAAAGCAGGTACGACGCCAAAGGACAAGACGGAGGGCAGCCCGACCAACAGAACGAGGACGCTGATGATCGTCACGGACATTCCGCGGCCCCAGCCCCAACGGTCCATCACGTAGGTAACCGGCACTTCCAGCAGCGATACCGCAGAGGTCAATGCTGCAATCGCCAGCAGGATGAAGAACAACCCGCCGAAGAAGGCGCCAAACGGCATAGCCGAGAACGCAGCCGGCAGCGCGATGAAGACCAAGGACGGCCCGGCGTTGGACTCTAAGCCAAAAGAAGCGGTCGTCGGGAAAATGATCAACCCCGCAATAAACGCATAGACCAAGTCCCCTGCCCCGATCGCCAGCGTGGCCGTGCCAAGGGATTGACGCTTATCTACGTAAGCCCCGTAGGTGAGCAAAATCCCCATCCCCAGCGATAACGAGAAGAAGGCATGTCCCAGCGCAACCAAAGCCGCCTCCGGACTCAACTTCGAGAAATCCGGTTGAAGGAAGAAGGAGACGCCCTCCCCAGCTCCCGGTAAGGTTAATGCCCGAATCATCAAAATGATCAGAAGAACAACAAGACCCGGAATCAGCACTTTATTGAACTTTTCAATGCCGCCGGAGATCCCTTTCCCTACCACAATGGCGGTAACCAGCACAGACACCGCTTGCCATACGAGCGGCATCAGGCCTTGGGTGAACGAGCCGAATTGCCCGCTATAGTCGGAATTGACATATAGACTTCCGCTGAAGGACTGAACAGCATAATGAAGCGTCCAGCCGGCAACGATGACATAGAAGCTCAGGATGAGAAATGGAGCGATGACTTGCAGCAGCCCGAGACGGCCAAACACTTTAGGACCGCCGGCTTTAACAAAGGAGGTAGACGCACTTCCGCGTCCTGCCCGCCCAATGGCCAGCTCCGCCAACAGCAGAGGCAAGCCAATCAAGATCAAACAGATAATAAAGAGAAGGAAGAAGGCAGCCCCTCCGTGTTCGCCCGTAATATACGGGAATTTCCACATATTTCCGAGACCTACGGAACTGCCAATCGCAGCCAAGATAAAACCGGCAGAAGAGAAACGCTCATTCCGCCCTTGGCCTAGCTGAGTTTGTGTTGTTTTCATGACGACCCCCAAATCTTATTATATTTCTCTATTATAATGAAAAAGGATGCAGTGAGGGATATGAAATTTTTACTTTATTTCATGATTTTCTCGCGGTATTGTCCCGGCGTAATCTGTTCAAACCTTTTAAATAGCCGGATAAAATAGGAAGGTTGTAACCCAACCTGCTCTGCAATCTCATTCACTTTCATATCCGAGTCGCTGAGCAGTTCCTTCGCCTTATCGATCCGGAGGGCCGTTAAATAATCGATGAAATTCATGCCGGTCACCTGTTTGAACAAGCGGCTAAGCGTATATGGCGTTGTATTAAAATGATGCGCGCACGCTTCGAGCGAAATCCCTTCTGCGAACTGATCCTTCAGCATTACCGTCACCTGTTCGATGAGCGGCTTCGCTCGGGCCGTCTGATCCTCGCTTAACTTCTGCGCATACGGGAGGATGATTTTTTGTTGAAAAAAACGCACGATCTGCTCCGGCTCCCGAATTTGATTTAATTGCTCAAACGGGTTGTCACCTTCGTATAACTGGTGAGGCTGGTAGCCGGTCTCCAATAACGTATGCATGATGCTTCCCAGCACCTGCATCACGCCTTCCTTCAGCAGCTTCTCTTTGCCCGAATGCAGGACCAGCTCCGAGATAAATGCCTCGATCAGCTGCATCGCCTGCTCGCATTGCCCCATCCGCAACGCTTGAAGCAGTTCCTTCTCCAAAGCAAAGGGATAATGAACCTCTTGTGGCGTATAGGGCAGAATCTCCTCTAAATCAAGCACCTGGCATTGTTCCTTTAGATCCCGATAAAGAATCGCGTTCTGGAGAAACGGCAGCATTTCCGGAATATCCTTGATCTCGTTGGTTAACCGGCCAATGCAAATCGTCGTTTGCATCTTAAGCAGCGAACTGATTGTACGGACTAAATCCTCCGCCAAGCTGAACAGCTCTTCCTTGACATGCGGTTTTCTTGTTTCGGACGGAAAAGAGAGCAGGATCCCCACGGTGAGGTCATGGAAATGGATAATTTCCGCCTGAATGCCCCGGCTTCGCACCATTTCCTGTGCGATGTTGGCCGCGGCGAAGGAGACCAGATATTCATCGTTCTCCATAAAACGGTTGTCTGCTTTGGACACCCCCGTGACCCGCGCCAGCATAAGCCCAAACCACTGCGATTCCGATGACCATCCAAAGGTCTCTAACCTTGCACGGATTTCCGGCTCCTTCAGCGAGTAAACATGCCCCTGCACCAGCTGCATCATAAAAGCGGCCCTCAGCGAGGGATACGCTTGCTTCAGCTTCGTCTCCAAGGCTTTACGTTCTTCGCTCAAATGGTTCCACTGGTTGGCGATATAGTCCAATTCATCTCCTACCTCAGACCCGGGGTCCGGCTTCTGCGTTTTGACCAGGCGAACCAACCGGCGGATTGGACGGTAGAGCCGATGCGAAGCCATCCAGGAGAACAGACAAGCCACGATCAGCCCGACGCCTCCCATCCCCAAAATAATTCGGGAGATAATCACGATCGGCGCGGTGAGTTGCGACAGCTGCATCGTGGTGACGTATCTCCAAGGTTCGCCTAAGCGGGAATATTCCCCGTAAGAGATCAAATAGGATTTATCTTTCCATTCAAATAGATAAGAGCCGGTCTTCTCCTTCCTCAGCATGACGCTCTCCTGCACGGCAAGCTCCAGCTCCGCATTCTTCCGGTTCAGGGACGACGGGGAGACCAGCAGCGAGCCATCCTTCCCCATCAAAAAGGAAGCGCCCTCATTATCAACCGACATGCCTTCCACCATTTGCACCAGCTTCGACTGATCCAAATAAAAAATCAGCGCGCCGTATGGCTTGCCGATACTCGGCAGCTTATGGACGAGAGCCACATAAGGGCCTGCCCCTTTTCCGTTTACCTTCGTTAAGTCGAACTGCCAAAACTCCGCTCTGCCTTGCTGCAGCAACCCGTGAAATTGCTTCTGTTGCCGGACATCGGTCACTGGGACGATCCCTTCAATATCCGATACGATCACCGGCTTCTGCCGGTCTAAATACAAATAGACTTGGTCAATTAAAGGATAGGCTCCTTTCATGACCCCCAAAAAACGATAAAGGTTATGCGTCACGTTATATTCGTCAATTAAATCAATCTCTCCGAGCCTTCCGTCCAGACGACTGTCCAAGGACCACTGCGTCGCAGCCAGCTCCAGTTGGGCTAAATTTTCGTTCATTCGATCAATTGTCTTCACCAATAAAGCGTCATGATGACGCGTGATTTCATTTTCCATATAGGCACGGCCAGCGATGTAGAACGTAATCCCTATAATCACGGTGGGCAGGCTGGTGACACATAACACCAAAAATAAGCTTCTTCGAAAAAAATGGCTCTTCTTCATAAATCCCCGCCTTTCCGTAGTTTCCATTGGTACTCCCTATCTTACTATAGATGGAAACGAGGAAAATCCCCCGAAAACCATATTTTTGGTCTCGGGGGCTGGGTCATTATTCACTTTTTGCACGTTTCTGATAGGCTTCGTTCATCTCTTCGGTAATTTTGAGCAAATCCGGATCCGCCTTCAATTTCTCCACGTATTCATCCCAAGCGCTGATCGGTTCTTTCCCCATCATCACCTTGGTTTTCATATCTTGAATTTTCTTGCGCAGCTCCGTCCCTACTAAGGTGCTGGTCTCCGAATACAGTCCGATCGCCGGATCCCCAATGCTGATTTTCGCTTTCTCGTCGATAATTTTCTTGTTCCGTTCCAGGACATCAAGCGGCATTCCTGTACGATAAGCCCGGAGGTAGGGATCATATTTCAGAAAAATTTGACCCAGCGCCTGCTGAGCGACAATATCCTTCTGGGCTTGCGGCGTCGCTAATTTGATGCCGTTCTCCTCGGTATAGTGCACATCCTTGAAGCCGAAGTTGGCCAAGTCGCTTCCTTCCTGGCTTGCCCCATAATCCATCAGCTTCAGCAGCTGCTTCATTTTGTCTTCGGGAACGGTTTTGGGAATCGCAAACATCCCGAAAAATCCGCTGTCTTTATTGGAATACCCGTTCAGCGAAACCAAGGGCAGGAAGTCGGCTTCAGGAATCGTTTTACGCAGCTCTTCCGTAGGCTCCCAAGCCGCCTCCACCGTATCCTGGAACCCGCCGCCGCGATTCGATTTGAGCAAGTCCTTGGACTGCGTATTTTTTAATACGGCAAAATCCTCCGGAATCAGCTTTTCCGTATAAGCCCGATTCAGCCAAACCAGACTCTCTCTGACTTCAGGCAACAGGTTGACGTTCACCAGCTTGCCGTCGATCAACTTCCACTCGCCGTTCACTTGGGTGAAGCTGTTCTGAAGCTGACCGAAATTGGCCATCCCGTTTTGATCCACAAACCCGATATACCCGATCGTATCCTTCTTCCCATTTCCGTCCGGGTCTTGCTCAACGAACGCTTTAAGCACTTCATAGAGCTCGTCGGTCGTGGTTGGAACGTCCAGCTTCAGCTTATCCAGCCAGTCCTTACGCAGGTAAGTGAACCCTCCGCCATCGGTAGGGCGCGGACGCGGGATGCCGTAGTTTTTACCGTCAGCCTGCTTCGTGTTTTCCCAGGATTCTTTGGGGTACTGCATTAAGTTCGGGTAGTCCTGAAGATACGGGGTCAGATCCCAGAAGGCACCTTGCGCCACCATCCCCCGCACTTGCGCATTAAACGGGTCATCCAGCAGGATGAGATCCGGAATATCGCCGGAAGCCAAGGTGACATTCACTTTATCCCCATAGTTATTGGGAGAGACCCAGGTGATATTCAACTTGGTATTGGTCCGCTTCTCGAATTCTTTGACGACCACATTATCCGGTCCCGGAGGCTCCGGCGTGTAATACATGGTCATAATGCTTACCTCCAGCGGCTTGGTCGAGCCCTCCGAACCGCTGGATCCCGACTTCGTGCCAGCTGAACAAGCGGATAGCAACAGACTCACGAGCAAGGTGACACTCAACAAGACGAAACTCTTTTTTTGCATGACGCATTGACCTCCCTATTCGAATAAATAGATAAGACTATTCCTTGACCGAACCCACCATGGCCCCTTTGGCAAAATGCTTCTGCAAAAAGGGATACACGAGTAGAATCGGAACGGTCGCGATCACTACGGCCGCCATTTTCAGCGTCTCCGGCGGAATTCGCTGCTCGGACATCATTTCCGCCGCAACGGAACCCCCGGCAGCGGTTGAAGCATCGATGAGCATATTTTGCAGCAACACTTGGAGAGGCTGCTTGGAGAACTCGTTGATATAAAGAAGCGCCGTAAAGAAGGTGTTCCAATAAGCCACGGCGTAAAACAACCCAAATGCCGCCAGCGAAGGCAGCGACAAGGGAAGAATGACGCGATACCACACGCTGACATCATTGCAGCCGTCAATTCGGGCCGCCTCCTCCAGACTGGTTGGGATACTGTCAAAAAATCCTTTCATCAGGAGGACGTACCACCCATTGGTCAGCACCGGGAGAATCAGGGACCAAATGCTATTGATCAGGTGCAGGTCACGGACCAGCAAATAAGGCGGGATGATGCCAGGATTAAACAACGTGGTCAGTAAGATCAGCAGCATGATGACTTTCCGCCCCAGCAAGCGCTTACGAGAAATCGCATAGGCCAAGCAAGAGGTAATTAACAAGCTAAGCGCCGTGCCAACCAGCGCCAGAAAGACGCTGTTGCCGGTAGCGTTTAAGAATGCATTGGTGGACATTAAGTATTTATAAGAATCCAGGCTCCACTGTTTGGGAAACAGTTGAAGTTCGCTGGAACGGTACGCGGACGGTTCCGTAAACGAAACGACAAACACGTAGTATAACGGAAAAAACGTAATCAGGCTGATGATGCCGAGCAGGATGGCATTAACGGCTTGAAACATCCGATCACGGCTGCGATAACTCATCCGGTTAGTACACCCCTTCCTCGCCAAACTTCTTAGCCAGCTTGTTCGTCCCAATGACGAGAATCAATCCCACCATCGACTTAAATAAACCAACGGCCGTACTGTAACTAAATTGTCCCTGCTTCACGCCTAGACGATACACATACGTATCGAAGACGTCGGCCACCTCTGAGACGGCCCCGTTCATCATGAGGAACACTTGCTCGAAGCCGACATCCATAATGTGACCCATGCGCAGAATCAGCAAAATCACAATGACCGAGCGGATGCCGGGCAGCGTAACATTCCACATTTGGCGGAACTGGCCCGCCCCATCGATTTTGGCCGCCTCGTAGAGCTGCGGATCTATGCTGGCCATCGCTGCTAAGAAGATAATCGTTCCCCACCCGGCATCCTTCCAGATGGATTGGGCGGTGAGCATGGCCCAGAAATAATTTTTACTGGTGAGAAAATCGATTTTCTCAAAGCCCAAACTCACCAACATTTGATTAACCGCTCCATCTCCCGTTGAGAACAAAATGAAGGTAATCCCTACAATAATGACCCAAGATAAGAAATGCGGCAGATAAACGATGGATTGTACAATTTTCTTATAAGCCTGCTGCCTCACTTCGTTGAGCATCAAGGAGAGTAGAATGGGCAGCGGAAAAAAGAAGATGAGCGACAACGTGTTAATTGCGAGCGTATTTCGAAACAACATAAAGAAATCAGGATTGGAGAAAAACCGCCGGAAATGCTCCAGTCCCACCCAAGGACTGGCCAACACCCCCTGATAAGGCGAATAGTTCTGAAATGAGATGATGATTCCCCACATCGGAACGTATTTGAAGATCAGAAAGTACAGCAGGCCCGGTAGTGCCAACACATAAAGGAATTTATCCCGGATCAGGATTTTCCCAATTTGTCGCAGCCGGTGACTGCGGGCCCTGGTTACAGGCGTTGTCCGTTTTGTAATCGGTTCCAAGGAGGAAGCCATGTTTCCCTCTCCTTTCCCTTTGATGTTCGATGTAATCACTCTAAGATGCCCGTCAATTTCCAGCAATCGCTTATTTTTGCAGGCGGGTAGAATGAAGGAAATTCAGGATTGGCAGTACATTTCCTGGAATTGATTATTCTTGCAGGGCGGTTGATAAAAAAAAGACGCTGAAATGATCAGCGTCTCTCCTGCTTAAACCTGTTTAAGCAGATGCTTATTTCTTAGCGGTATACTTGTGTATAGCCGGTGCGATTGGGGTGGCGATCGCTATGATGCACCTTCTGCTCGCTCCAACAAGCCCATTTGGAGACAGGTGGTCGTTGATAAGGCTTTTTCCCCGGTCTCAAACCGGATATGAACCCGTTCCCCGTTCACTTGAACGATCATGCCTTTTCCGAAAGCCCGATGGACAATGGATTCCCCTTCCCTTAGCTCGGCCAGATTTCGGATGGCGTTGGGGTTGTCCTGCGATAGAGCGGGCATGGGTGGCGAAGCCACGGATGAAGCCGCGGACGCTTGGGATGGAAGTTGGATGTACCTGACGGATGCCACGAACCTCGACTCCGTCACCTCTACCCCATCCCGTTTCTTGTAAGTCAGAAGCTCCAGATGCTTCTTCGCCCGGGTCATCCCCACATAAAACAGCCGGGTCGCCTCCTCCATCATTTCCGCGTTCTCCTTATCCGCCTTAGACGGGATGATCCCCTCAACAAGATCGATCATATACACTCGCTCGAACTCCAGGCCCTTGGAGCTGTGCATTGTCGAGAAGGTGACGGCATTTTGCCCTCGCTTGGACCTTGCCGTTCGCAAGGCAGACTCCAGGTATTTTAATCTGGCGGCAAACTCCTCCATGGTATGTAGCCCCGCCGCAATTTCCTCCAGCGTGTTCAGGATGCCGATCAGATATTCCATGCGGAACCCCTTCCACTCGCAAATCTTCTCAAGGGCTTTCTCATAGCCCAAGCGATCGCGGATCACGTGAATGGCATGCAGCGGCGGCATCCCCTTCATTTCCTGAAACGTTTCCTTGCACATCTGCAGCTGCTTCACTTGATAATCCTTCAACGGCACCCGATTCAGCAGATTATCAAAGACCGATTCGTCATTCTGGATCTTGAGCAGCGCCGCCATCTGCTCCTTGCTGATATAACCATTAAATTTCAGATGGATTTTCTCCAGAATATCGGGACGTTTATCCGTGAACGTCATCCGCATGAAATTCAGGATATCCTCGACAACCCAATGGGAAAAGAACCGGTTATCCGCATCCTTCATATAAAAAGGAATGCCCGCACGATCAAATTCGTTCATTAAAGCGATGGATGAGGAATTATTCCGATAAAGGATCGCCACCTCGGCAAGGTTCTCGATCTGCTGAATCTCTTTCGCCAGATATTTGGCCTGATCGCCGTAATCGTCCAAGCAGCGAATCTCAATTGGCTTATGCGGGGGATTCTCGGTGAACATCTTTTTCGGGTATCGGTCCTGATTGCGCTGGATAAACGTGTTGGCGACGTCCACGATATCCGGGGAAGAGCGGTAATTTTGCTCCATAAACAAAATCGCCGCCTCCGGATAGACTTGCTTGAAGTTCAGCAAATACGCAGGATCCGCCCCTCGCCAGCTGTACAAGCTCTGATCATCGTCGGCAACGACGCATAAGTTACGATGCTTATGCACCAGCTTCTCGATAATCGCATGCTGCACCCTGGACGTATCCTGGCTCTCATCTGTGAGGACATAATCATAACGCCCCTGATACCTGCGAAGCACCCCTTCATTCTCCGCCAGAATCCGTTCGCAAACCACCAGCATGTCGTCATAATCAAGCAGCAGCGACCGGGTGCCAGACTGCTTAAAGAGCTCGTACTCCCGCAAGATCCGTTCGGCATGGGGCACCTCTACTTTGACCTTAGACCATTGCTCGGAGGGGATCATTTTATTTTTGATAAAGCTAATATAGGTCGTCAGCTCATCTAACTGGTCATCCGTAATATTCTCTCCGGCTATCGCTTTAAAGAGATTCCGCAATATGATCTTCTTGTGTAGCGGGAGTTGCTCCGAACCGCTGGTTTCTTGCTGGGCCGCGTCGATATCGCCTTCGATGATCTGGAACGGCGTCTGGGTCGCACGGAAATGCTCTCGCACCACCTCGTAAGCCAGGCTATGAATCGTGGAGAAATCAACAGGCGTCAGCTCTGGGAAAAAGGCTTTAAACCGCTCCTTCATATCGTTCGCCGAAGCGCGGCTAAACGTTACCGCCTTGATCCTTCTGGGAGGAACCCCCTTCTCCTCGATCAGATACCCGATCCGCATAATGATCGTTGTGGTCTTCCCCGATCCCGGTGAAGCTAACAAAAGCAAGGGTCCCTCTGTTTGAAGGACCGCTTGCTTCTGGATTTCATTTAATTCAACACCTAATTCTTCGTTCTTGCGAAGGAAGAAGGAATTTGCTTTGTTCATGATGACTGCCCTTTCGAATGTTCCGATTGCATTACCTACTATAACTCAATTTTGCTAGAATGACATCTCCTAGTCATCATGATTAACTTCCACTTGAGTAAAAATCAATGCATATGATATGCTGATTGGAAATATTTTCTGGGAGTGTGGAGATAATGGGCACTACAAATATGGATCCAATATTAATAGAGTTCCCTGAAAGCTTCGAAAGTGAGCGCTTATTGATCCGTGCGCCATTATGGGGAGATGGAGCGGCCATAAATGAGGCTGTTAAAGAGAGTATTGAGCAATTACGGCCGTGGATGCCCTGGGCACAAAGCATCTCAACGATCGAACAATCCGAGGCAGACATACGACGAGCCCGATTGCACTTCCTAGAACGTAAAGATCTGAGGCTTATTCTAGTACATAAGAATACAGGTCAAATCGTTGGCAGCAGTGGTCTCCATCGAATCGATTGGCAGGCACGTAAATTTGAAATTGGATATTGGGTGCGTACCTCTTTTGAAAGACAAGGTTACGTAACCGAAGCCGTAAATGCCATTACGCGTTTTTCCTTAGAAGAGCTGCACGCCAATCGTATTGAGATCAGATGTGACTCACGTAATACACGGAGTGCAAGAGTAGCCGAACGCTTGGGCTTTAGATTGGAAGGAATTCTACGTAACGATGCATGTGCGGTTGATGGTTCGCTAAGGGATACCATGGTATTTTCGAAGGTTCGCGGGGTTGAGTTTTAGACTATCAGCTGTTTGAAATAAAGAAGACACCCGGAAGAATTCCGAGTGTCTTCTTGAGTTTAGGCTCTTTTCTTATGAGGCAAGAAGAAAATAAACACAAGCGATACAATCGTGAAGCCCACTGACCACATAAAGGTATGGTTAAAAGCTGTATTCAGCGTTGAGATATCGTGAACGGATTGGGCGTTAATTTGATTCTGTAAGATGACGGCAAAAACAGAAGCTCCAAACGCACCCCCAATTTGTTGGAGGATCCGGGTCGCGCTGCTGGCATGCGGAATCAATTCCTTAGATAATCCCTCATAGGCGGTTGCCATGATGGGGAGCATCAGGCCCCCAAGTCCTCCGCCGCGGACAATCAGGGAGATCGCCAGCAGAACCTCGCTGGTATCGGCTGCCCCCAAGGCAAAGGGAAGGGTTCCGAGCAGCGTCAGAATGGTACCACCGAGAACCACCCATCGGGAGCCGATGGTATCCGTCAGTTTCCCTGCCAAGGAGCGGGTCATTAACATCCCGACGCCTTGAGGAATCAATAGTAACCCTGAAGCAAGCACGCTCTGACCACGAACCTGTTGATAGTAGAGCGGCAATAACAACATGCCTGCATAGGAAGAGAGTCCTGTAGATCTCGTGAGACATGAGTGGTTGATTACTTTAGAACCCGTCTCCATGGCGACCATGGAAGAGATCGTAGATGAGATTTTTTTGCCGCTGCTGAAATGAGAAGTGAACAGACGAAGACGCCCCTTCACCCTGAAATTGAGAGTGATGTGGGGCGTCATTTTATGGTCCCTTAGATTGGAGATCTATACCAAGCGGCAGCCGAATCGTAAATACCGAGCCTACTCCAAGTTCGCTGTCTACCTCAACTGTCCCCTCGCACAGATCGATAATGCGCTTGACAATGGTTAATCCCAATCCGGTCCCCGTCATGGAACGGGAGGGATCGCCTTGGTAAAATTTATCAAACATGCGCCGCATCCGTGGTGGAAAATCTGGAGATCGCACGAAGAATGCACCGGATCTCCGACCGAGGAGCCGTTGACCGTGTCATTCAGAAGCTCGATCTGTGGGTGGACGAGAGATTGACGCCATTCGGCACATTCTTTCAGAGCATGGGTGTTCTACCATAATTGACCTGTTTTTGCTTTAGGCTCACTCTAGTCACTGACCGTCTGCTCAGCAAACTCATCTAGCATCTTCCGCACTTCATCGGTTGACGTTGTGCTCATCAACTGATTTCTTAATTCACTTGCCCCGCGGAACCCTTTGACATAAACCTTGAAAAAACGTTGCAGCGCCTTGAACGGACGCGCCTCCAATTGTTCGGAATACTGATCATGGAGATCCAAATGCAGTCTTAACAGATCAAGATATTCGGTAGTGCTATGCTCTCTCGGCTCTTTTTCAAAGGCAAATGGGTTCTTAAAAATCCCTCTTCCAATCATGATCCCATCCACCCCATACTGTTCTGCCAGCTTCAAACCGGTTTGCCGGTCCGGAATGTCTCCATTAATCGTAAGCAGGGTCTGTGGTGCCACTTGATCTCGAAGCGCCTTAATTTCCGGAATCAATTCCCAGTGGGCCGCAACTTGGCTCATTTCTTCTCGGGTGCGCAGGTGGATCGACAGATTCACAATGTCTTGCTTCAAAATATGGGTCAACCAATCCCGCCATTCCTCCACCTCGTTGAAACCAAGTCTCGTCTTCACGCTTACAGGCAATCCCCCGGCCTTGGCGGCTTGGATCACTTCGGCGGCAACCGTAGGACGGAGAATTAAGCCGCTCCCCTTCCCATTGGTGGCCACATTCGGAACCGGGCACCCCATATTGATATCGATCCCCTGGAATCCTTGCTTGGCCATACCGATACTCATCTTTGCAAAATACTCCGGCTTATCGCCCCATATATGCGCCACGATCGGTTGTTCATCTTCGGTAAAGAGCAGACGCCCGCGTACGCTATGATTCCCCTCCGGGTGACAATAGCTCTCCGTATTGGCAAACTCCGTGAAGAAGACGTCCGGTCTGCCTGCTTGACTCACGACATGACGAAACACCACATGCGTCACATCTTCCATTGGTGCAAGTATAAAAAAAGGCCGCGGTAAATCACGCCAAAAATTTCGGTTCACTTCAACCTCAAATCCTCTCGTTATAATACCTTATCTATTATATAATCATCCCCACTTTCTTCAAATGGTCATGCATGCAAGCTCCGGGAAAAGTAGCAGGATCGAAGCTGGGTTAGCGTTGAAGGAGAAAGAAGTCGCCCTCAGGCATGATGACGGCCAGGTGCAGAAGCCTTGGAAGCGGCTATAGGTAATTAAAAAAACAAAAACAAGACCCACCCAAACCAGACGTTTAGGTAGATCTTGTTATCCTCTACGCCTTAGTATCTGCCGCCATAGCTCTTATACTGAGCGTAAACGGTATTTGCATATTGGTCGGCCAGAATCGGGCGGCCATAGGAATCCGTAGCACCCGGATACCAATAATCTCCCCCGTTATAGTGCAATAAGCCGTTATAGATGCTGCCGAATCGAACAATCTTCTCATTCAAAATCAGTGCACCCATATATACCTGATCCTGCTCACTGTTGTGATTATAGGCATGGCCATATTTCGCACTAAATTGAGATAAATACGCATTCCGCGTGTTGGGTTCAACCTGCATCAATCCGTCGCCGGCTGAGGGACTGCCCGATAAACCATCTCCAAAGTAGCTTTCCTTCTTGATCACGGCGCTTAGCAATAAAGCAAAATCTCCGCCTTTGCCATAGGCATTATCCGCATTCATCACATAGGTCCAGATGCGGCTCGGAACTTCCGCTGGTTTTGTTACTGTGGAAGGCGGGGTTGTTGGTGGTGGGGTTGGTGTAGTTCCACCGCCGCCGCCGCTTAACGACCATAAAGCAGGAACAACCGGGGGTTCCCAACCGACGAGGGAAGTATGCGCTTGAATACAAGTATAAGTACTTCCGTTATAAGTTACGGTATCGTTGACTGCATAGGAAGTATTTGGAGCCCATGCTCCTCTGGAGGCTGCACTCGCTGGAAGAACTGCGAAAAATGTAGATAGGAATACGGCTAAAGCGACCATAAGTGATGCGGCTTTAATAGAGACCTTTCTACTAATCATTTGAATACCTCCTAGTATAAATAATTTGCGACTCACTCCGGATATGAGCCACAAAATTGTAATCGCTTTCTATTCTATATTTTCATATATTGTTAAATAAAAGAAATATTTACATTTCGATCATACAAAAATATGAAAATAATTCCAATGGTGCTTAAGTCCTAAATAAATCTTCCGACTACCTGGACGCCCCCAAACCTTATTTTTTTCTCAACGGGTAGTTGAATCTGAGAAAAATTCAAATAGGAGGTTATTGTTCATTCCGGGCGGCGCCCCTACAATGGGGTACATGAAGGAGCGTGAGATAACATGAAGGAACAATTGGCGAGAAACATAAGTATCTACCGCAAAGAGAAGGGGCTTACGCAAGAAGAATTGGCACAAATCCTCGGGGTTTCTTTTCAAGCCATATCCAAATGGGAAAATGCCCAGACGATGCCTGATATATCGCTCTTACCCCCGTTATCCAGAACCCTGGAAGTCAGCATCGACAAACTTCTGGGCTATGCCTCGCAAGACAAACGGATTACGATTTATGAGGATGCGTATAAGACGCAAGAATATTACTGGGGGACTGTGCCGAATCAAGCCTGTTATCAGGTCTTACAACTTATGCCGCCAACCAAACACTTAAAATTACTGGATGTGGGATGCGGCGAAGGGAAAGACGCGGTCTTCTTTGCACGAAATGGATATGATGTCAGCGCCTTTGATGTTTCGGATGCCGGAATTGAGAAAACGAGGAAACTTGCTGAACAAGCCGGCGTTCATGTTCATGTCTTTAAGGCAGATATTTTAGATTACCGTTTAGATACTTATTACGACATCATCTTTTCCAGCGGGGTGCTTCACTACATCAAACCGGAGTATCGTAAAGACATCTTTGAAAATTATAAGCAATTCACGAATGAAAACGGCCTGCACGTCTTGAATGTGTTCGTACATAAACCGTTTATCGCTCCACCTCCCGAAAAAGAGCCCCATGCCTATAAATGGTACTCTGGTGAATTGCTCTCCCATTATCACAACTGGCTGATCAAAGATAGCTCAGAAATTGTGTTCGACTGCCATTCCTCAGGGATTCCTCACAAACATGCCATGACGAAATTGATTGCCTAGAAGATCAGCTCACTAGACTAACAAAAAAAGAGGGGTTCTCCGCCCCTCTTGTGTCTATCTGGTCACTTCCTCCTTGACAGAAATAATTTGATCAGGAGAACCAAATCTTCTGAAAAAATCCCCATCTGCGATTTTCCAAAATCAGATTTTATTTTGAATTGATGCTGAAACACCTCCAATAATGCGGGGGTCATCATTTCTTCCTTCGAATAATTTACACCATCCCCAACAGAGATCACCGAATATCATCGTACCTAACGCGATGTCAGATACCCTCAATCCACTCTTGCCTAGCAAGAACCCACCGATGATCCGCATTCCGATCACCCCTTTCAAACACAAGCTTCCTAAAGCGATTTTCGTCGCCACGAATAACACGATCCCCTAACAAGAGAATTTGGCTAGCCAAATTCAGTGCTTGCTGCAATATGAGACATCCGTCTCGCGTTGCCTCCGAAGGCACCTGCCGGGGAAAATGAAAGCAACGCTGAAACGACAAAAGACGCTGATCGCTCAACGTCTTCATGCGAAACGTTATGGTGGTTTTCGTTAACCTACAAGTGTCAGATGAAAAAACACTTGTACCACTTTTGCTCGTTTTATTGGGTTTGCTGATGCTGGAAACCAGAAAGCCTTAGGGTAAACCATACTAGCACTGACTATACCGGAACGTTCACAACATAGGATACCGTAAAAACTTGATTGTCCCTTTGAAACTGCCCCCATATCTTATAGATTCCGCTTCTCGGGAACGATGTCTCAAAAGTTGCATCCGGCCCCTCCCCTTGGCCTTCATCCGCATGCACGTGCAGATACTGTTCACCGTCTTGCGAGAGGACCACCACGTGTCCAATTGCCCCTAAGTAGGGCTGTAGATCGGTAATTGGCTGTCCTGTCGCAGCATCGGCAAAGGAAAACTTCAGCGTAAGCTCTTCACCTGCCGCCGGTTGATCCATAGTAAGCTTGACTTGTATCCCCTCGGACACCTTGCTCAGGTTTGCATCCACCTCGACTGGAACCGGCTCTGCGCTCTGGCCCTCAACCTGAACCCATTCCATTTTCGACATGGAATTGGCGCCCTCCGGCTTAAAGTCAGCGATCAGCCTGTATTCTCCGCCAGCGGGAAAGTCGTTCGCAATTTCAAACACGCCGTTTCCTATATACTCGGGATGTACGTGATTGAAATAGGACAAATCCTTACTGATAACGATGAGATGAAGGAGTTTCTCATGATTGATTTTAAATCGGTCGATCGGCGTTCCGTCCTTCTTCTTGATCTCGATCCGAATTCGCTTACCCTCTTCGGACCCCGACGATTCGTTGCCGCCAACTGTCCATGTCGCCTGCACCTCGTCCGATAACAGGATTGGGCTGACGGGAGCGACTTTCTCGTCTTCCCACGAAGTGTTCGTTCCGCAAGCGGATAACAGCACGATTATTAAGAAAAGCAGCAAATATAGGATCGTTCTACTCATATCTTAACGCCTCGCTTAACGGGGTTTTGGACGCCCTGGATGCCGGAGTGAAGCTGGAAACCAAACTGACTAATATTCCGAATAGGGCGATGCACAGAATGATGATCCACGATAATTCGAATCGATAGGTCAGGTAACTGATCTCAACAAACGTCGAAGTCAAATACACTAATAAGATTCCGAAAATGCAGCCGACTACGGAAGCGGCGAGTCCGATGCCGAAGCCTTCCAGCATGATCATCCCGACCACCTGTCGCCTTGTAACCCCGACTGCACGCATCATCCCAAGCTCTCGAATGCGTTCCATAATATTGATTAGCAGCGTATTCGTAATTCCCATGCCCGAGATGATGATGGATATGATCACAAGACCGTTTATCACACTGAACGTGCCGGTGTATATGGAACCCACCATCGTTACGATATCTTCCGGACCGAACATCTCTTCGATCCTTTCCCCGAATTGACCAAATATATTTTCTCTAATCTGCAACGGGGAGGCAGCATGATCATTAAGCACAAGCACATTTTTCGCGTTTAGGATTCCAAAGTAATCGTTAAAGGAATCTTCCTGCATAAAAGCGCCGTACCCGCCGTCCTTCATGGTGCTGACGACTGCGGCAACCTTGAAGGCGTGTTGGCCCTTCTGCGTTTCAAGCTCGATGGTCTCCCCGACCTTGCCGCCCCAAGCCGCATAGGCGGCTTTATCCAGAATGATCTCATCCCGACTTAGCTTACCGACCAATTCGCTGCGCGATGTGCCGGACCCCGTGAATAACGGGAACCGGTCGATCCACGCCCCAGCTCCGACCACTGGGAGCTTGCGCTGCTGGCCGTTCAGGTTCCAAATGGCAGAATACACCGTATACGCCCTTGCATCAGCCACTCCCGGAATATTCTTAATCCGTTCAAGATCCGATTCTTCCGTGTGATGAAACGTAATATCCAGGTTGCCGCCGTACGAGGCGAAGACGACTTTCTCATAAGACTGAATGAATGCCGAATTCATGGAGCTCATCAGCACGACCATCGCAATGCCCCAACAGAGAATGACGGAGGTCATTGCATTGCGGGCCAGGTTGCGTCTCGCATTGCTTACGGCCATTTGCCCGCTCAACCGGAATATCCGACGATAGATGGGCTGCAGAAGGAACATCAACAGGTTGAACAAGTAAGGATAGACAAGTGCGATTCCGATCAACAAAGGTACGATCAGAAGCAGATGTTTGATGAAGAAGCTTGCGGCGATCAACGCACATCCCGCCGCAAGCCGCCCCATTCCGGGGGATGTCTTGGTGTGCTTGGGTATGAGCGCCTCAATCACGCTGATCTTCCCTACTTGCCGAATCGGGATAAGAGCCGCGGCTAACGGGACCAGGATGCCAGCCGGCACAGCTATCGCGAAGCCTTTAAGCAGCACCAGGTTTGTATCTTCATGAACACTGAATATCATATAGATTAGCATCGTTAGAACGTTGCCGAAGCCGTATCCCAACAATAGACCGATGGCTGTTCCGGAGATGGCCAGGATCAGTACCTCGCAAAGGACAAAAGCGCGCAATTGCTCGGTCAAGTACCCAATCGTCTTGAGAACGGCAAATTCCTTCTTACGTTCTTTAACGCTGACGTACATGCTGTTAAAGATGATAAACCCGCTTAGCGCTATGCCGAGAAACCCTGCCAAATACAGCACCAGGAAAAAAGTGCCCGAGTCGCTTACCGAACCGAAATCGACCACGACAGGCTGCATGTACATGTTCCCATATCGTTTGACCAATTCATCCGCTTGCTGCTCTACCGATTTGATATTGGATTCATCGAGAGACTTGATCTGCACCTCCTGGATTTTGCCGGCGAGTCCAAACCAATCCTGCAGAACGGGCAACGGCACGGCTGCCGCCCAATGATGGTACTTCGCCATCATCCAGCCGGACGGCCCCATCAGCTCCGCCGTATATTTGACGATAGCGGATACTTGAATGCTTTTGATACCCTTGTCGGTATCGAAAGATATCGTATCGCCAACATCGGTTTTCCACACTCTGGCCGTCCTGTCGGTAATCACCGCGCCGCCGGCCGTCAAGCTCCCTTTGACGACTTGGAAGTGGGTAAGCGGCGTATCCAATCGCGTGTAACCGCTAAGCACAATCCTTTTCTGAATGTCGGTTATTCCCTCTTGCTCCAGGTGCAGCTTGGTCGTGTGCTTAAGTACGGCGATCGAGGCCGTATTGTTCAGCTTCTCAAAGTCTTTGTACACGCTTTCCGGCATATAGGCTTCAGTACCCGAGACGATATAATCCGCCTTGCCGAAGGCTGCTTTTAAATACAGCGGGAACGTTCTTTTGGCGGTATCTACGGAAGCGGTCACCGCAAACGTGGACGCCACCCCAATGATAATGGACAGGAAAGTCAGCAGCGTTCTGAGCTTACGGCGCATTAAGTTGCGCCAGGCGAATTGCAGCGATTTCATACTCGGCTTTCTCCTCCCTGTACGACTTCTCCATCCTGAATCATGACGATTCGATCCGCTATCTCCGCGGCCTTGCGGTCATGGGTAACCATCACCACAGTGATCCCCTCTTCTTTGTTTAAACGCGAGAGGAGATTCAGAATTCCTACACCGTTCGTTTGGTCCAGATTACCTGTCGGTTCATCCGCCAGAATAAGTTGAGGTTTCATCGCAAGAGCTCGAGCAATGGCAACGCGCTGCTGCTGACCTCCGCTTAACTGCGAAGGGAATTGTGAAGCTCTGCCTTCCAGATTTACATCTTGGAGCAGTTGGTTGACTCTTGTGGCGATCTCCGACGATGGAGCCTTATTGGCAGAGAGCGAAAGGCCGATATTCTCGGCTACCGTCATCATGGGCAGCAATTGATAGTTTTGGAACACGAAGCCGACTTTCGTACGGCGAAACAACGTTCTTTGCTTCTCGTTGAGAACGTTCAACCGTACCCCATCGACCGTTATCTCTCCCGAGGTCGGAAGGTCCAGACCGCCTATCAGTTGCAGCAACGTGCTTTTGCCCGAACCGCTGGGCCCCATGATAGCGATGAACTCGCCTCTCTTGATATGAAGATCGTTCTCCTTGAGTGCGGTATAGTTCCCTGCTTCCAAAGCAAACACTTTGGACACTCTGTTCAATTTGATCATCGCGTGTGATCCCTCCAATAAATTAATCAATTAATGGTGAAATGCGCCAGAGTGAGCCGTTGCAGCGGAAGGTGCAGGCTGCTTGTGGCGCAGCAACGGGACGACGCCTATTGCACCGGCTAGAAAAAGAACGGCGGACAGTCCATATATAACTCCCAATGGAAGACTGGCTTTAAGAATACCGACAATGCTCATGGTCAGTACCATCCCGCCAATAAAAATCGGGCTCATGATTCCGCTAACCCTGCCGACGTAAGCTTCGTCTGCATGGCTCATCATCAACGTCTGGCAGGAGATATGGATGAAGGGAACCAAGAGTCCCGCAGCGAATTGAGCGGTGAAAGCCACTCCGATCGATGTGGTCGTGCCGATAAGAGCGACCGCCGCGCCGCTGCATACGAATCCAATCAACAGCATGACACGGGGCGGCATACGCCGGGACAATGCCATCATGAGCATGCCGCCGAGAATGATGCCGACGCCATTCATTGTTGTAAACCACTGCAGATGCTCCGCTTTAAGGCCCAAATGCTCTGTTATCACATAGATGCCGAGCGGGTTGATAAGTCCAAGCGCAAGACCCGCAGCCAGGAAGAAGCTTGCCATGTAGAGGAAGATCTTGTTCGCCATCACGTATTGCAAGCCGGACTTGATGTCCTGAGTCAACCTCGTCGGCTGCACCGACGGCACAGTACGATCCTTGGGAAGAGTCGTCAGCACGGCTGCGGATAACACAAAGCAAATCCCCATAATGACGACGGCCGTCTGAATGCCGAAGTAGAAGTAAACGAGCGTTCCCAGCACAGGACCTAATATCATGAAAACAGCCTGGATCGTCTGATACAGGGACATTCCCTTCTGCATCTGAGATGCCGGCACATGCAACTTGAATAACTTCATGCCGGCCGGCTGTGAGAATTGGGACAGAATCGACGATACGAGCGTGGCGAAGAAAATAGCCTGCCAGCCGCCGACTATCAAGGCAAGAAGAACGATAAAGACGGAGGCTGCACTCAATAGATCACAAGCCACCATGGTACGCTTAGGCCTCCACCGGTCCGCGAAAGCCCCTCCGATAAAGGAGAAGATGAAAATTGGGGCGTACTCGGCTACAGAGATCAAGGAGACGGCGATCGGATCCTTATTCGTCTGCTCCGTTACGAAGAGGAGGATTGCAAAATTTCGAATCCAGATTCCAAGCTGCAAAAAGACGGCGGAGAAAAGAATGGAGCGGATAACCCGATTCGCAAAAAACGATCGATTGTCTGACACAGATGAGAGTTTAGCTGCATGATGATGCATACGGATCTACACCTTTCATAGTGGGTTGTTAATCCCATCATAAGGGGTGGCGAGCAGGCCAAACGCGCCATTTTTGAGCAGTGACGCGCATAATTTGGTACTGGAAATGGCTTCTTTTTGCGGTGATCGCGCAATGTACGAGCATACGCGGCAAAACACAAAAAGCGCCCAGCTGCAGGGCGCTCTTTCGTTTTAAATCCTCACGCTTATAAAATTAACTCGATCCAATTGCTTCGGTAAAAGGTTTCCTCCGAGAGATCTTCGTTAACCCCGATGGCCGCACGACTGCCGATCGCTGCGGCGATGACGAGCTGGGAGGGAGCGGCGGCCGCCGTATCTCCTGCGGCGTAGACTCCCCTTACGCTGGTTTTGCCGAAAGCATCGGTTATAATGGTATTTTTCTCGTCTCGTATGCAGCCTAAAATGTCGGCAAATGGACTGCCGGAATATTTCTGAATCCATTCGCGAGTCGGTTTATAGCTCGGGGCATTTATTGTCGGCATATAAGGGACCACGATAATATCAGGGTTTTTCTGCAATAGATGATCCAGTTCTTGATAGGAGTAATGCGGGATTACATCCAGTCCGCCTGATATGGTCTTCACGTTTGTGTCCGGTGCGACGGCGTAAACATTATAAGCATCTGTCATCGACAATAAGGTGTACGGAATAAGAAAATCAAAGTCTTCCGTCGTTGAATCCGCCAGGACGACTGCTGCCGTAGGCTTATTGGGATCGTAGGGAGGGATGTTCACTCCTTCTAGCGAACCAACCGGCTCCTGGCGGCATTTCCTTCATTCTCCTTGAAAGTATGTTTCAACCAGCCATGACCGGTTCCGCCGCGCGGTCAGAAGGTTCCCCGCGCTCTGCAGCCATGCCGGCAGGATTTTGTTTCAGATAGAGCTCCTTATAATAACCGTTCTTCTGAAGCAGTTCCTCATGGCTGCCGCTTTCGACGATCGTACCTTTGCGGACGACGAAGATCCGGTCCGCATGGACCACCGTCGAAAGCCGGTGTGCGATCATGATAATCGTCTTGCCCTTGCAGAATCGCTCGATCGACGATTGGATGAGCTCTTCGCTTTCGTTATCGAGCGCGCTTGTCGCTTCATCCAGCAGAATGAGCGATGAATCCTTCAGGAACACGCGAGCCAGCGCGATCCGCTGTTTCTGCCCGCCCGACAGCTTGGCGCCCCGCTCGCCAACCTCCGTCCCGTACCCGTACGGCAACGCGCTGATGAACTCGTGAGCGAATGCCCTCCTCGCAGCCTCCACAATCTCCTCCTCCGTCGCGTCTGGCCTCGCAATGGCGATATTGTCCCGCACCGACGAGCTGTACAGGAAATTATCCTGCGTGACGATGCCGATCTGGCTCCGGAGGCTTGCAAGCGAGTAATCCCGGATATCCTTGTCATCGATGAGCACGCGGCCCGCGTCGACGTCGTACATGCGGGTCAGCAGCTGCAGCACGGTACTTTTCCCCCCGCCGCTCTCGCCCACGAAAGCGTAGGTCCCTCCTTTGCGGAGCACAAACGACATGTTATGCAAAATCCTCTCCTTCCCGTCATAGGAGAATGCGACGCGGTCAAACACGATCGAATCGGACAGCCGGGCAAGGACTGCGGGCTGCTCCTTTTCTTTGATGCACACCGGCGTAGCCAAAAAATCGAAGACTCGCTGAAGCGCCACGCTGCCCTCCGCGACCACGGGAATCGCCTGAACCAGTGCAGCCACCGGCGCCCGCATGCGGTCGACATAGGCGAAGAAGGCGATCAGGCTTCCCAGCGAAAGGCGGCCGTCAATGACGAAGAGGCTTCCGGCTGCAACGACCAGGAACGGCGTTATGTCGCTCAGCACATTAACCACGGCCAGCGATATCGCATGCGCTCCGGCCTGTTTGTCTGTCATCCGTTCGAACTGCTCCAGATGGCGTTCAAGCTGCTCGATGTCCCGCTCTTCCGACTGAAACAGCCTGGCGAGAATAGCACCCTGGATGCGCTCAAAGACGAAGCCGCTCAGCGCCGAACGGCAGCCCATCATCTGACGAGTCGTGCCTTTTACCCTACGGGAAAGGATGTGGGAGAGGGTGAACTGGATCGCGACCAGCAGCACGGCCAGCAAGGTTAGAACCGGGTTAAGCGAGAACATAATTCCCGTGACGAAGAGCAGCACGATCATCTCGATCCAAACGTTCGAGAATACCGCGGTCATATAGCCCCGGATTTTCTCAATATCGTCGAAGAACCGAGTACCGATCTCCCCGCTGCGATTGTCAGCGAAGTATTTCGTATCCAAAGCGTGAACCTTGGCGAACACGTCTTTCCGCAGAGCCGTGATGATGCGGTTGTTCGCCTTGTTCATGAAGTACTGCCGGACGTACTCCATCGGCGCCCGTACCGCGAAAAAGACGGCGATCATTACGCCTGCGATCAGGAACAGCTGTTCCATTTTGTCCGAATCGGTAAGCGTCTGGCTGCGCAGCAGTTGGTCGAACAGGTATTTGACCACGAGCGGCACGGAGAGCGGAATCAGGAACCGGAACAGACTTCCGGCGAAACCTAGTAGGTAGAGTGTTTTTTGCTTGCCTGCATAGGGCAGGAATTGTCGAAAGGGGTTCATGGCTGGCCTCCTGTTTCATGTAAGCTCGGTTTCATCTTAACGCAGGAGAGCCGCAGTCAACGCGCAAGGGTTGCGAGCCGCCGCGCATACGTTAGGGGCCTGCCACGCAATCCATTGCGCGCCGCACGCAAAAACAACCCAAAAAATGTGAAACCGCACCGCTTATTGATGGGCGGTGCGGTCTGAAAAACTCCGCTCTATTGCCGATTACCGGATCTTACTAGAAGAGTACACCTTTCAATACAAATCCTCCGCAGGCAAAATGCCGAGGCTTTTCGCCTTTCGAATGGCATCAACCCTTGAGTTGACGTGAAGCTTCTGGAACAGCTCCGTCAGTCCATATTCAAGAGAGCGCTGACTCACCATAAGCGTTTTGGAGATCTCCTTGTTGCTCTTGCCCTTGGCGAGCTCCCGCAGAAGACGGTCCTCCTCCCGTGTGATCGTGGTCGGCTCGTGCTCCGCGTCTCCCTGGACCTGAATTTCCTGTCGTCTTAGCTGCCTTAGCAGCTGCATCGGGATGATCGCCTGCTTCCTAGCTGCACAGCGGATGGCCAGAATGAGCTCTTCGCGAGTGGATGTCTTCGAAATGAAGCCCGATACGCCGGCCTCCATGAGGAGATTGAAATGCGGCGCGATTTCAAAACCGGAGTAGATGAGGATGACCGCGCCCGGCACGCAATCCAGCAGCTTGCGCGTCAGATCGGCGCCGTTGATGTTCGGCATGTATAGATCCAACAGGATGACGTCGAATTGATGGAGGCGCACCAAATCAGGCACAAGGTATACATCTGTCTCGATCGTGACGTTAATGTCCGGTTCCGATTCGATAAGCATTTTGGTCCCTTCGACCACCGAGCGGTGGTCGTCAACAAGCAGGATATTCATATCTTTCACCTCTCGTTCATATGCTTGGGGAACTGTATGGTGACATGGAAGCCCTTGCGGGGCGCCGACCGGAAATCGACCTTGCCTTCAAGGCTCTGCACCCGTTTCTCGATGCCAGCAATGCCCATGTGCTGGAATGAACCTTCCAAGCGCGACAGCCGCACGCCTACGCCGTCGTCCGAGTAACGGAACGTAAAACAACTGTCCTCGTCCGTCAGCGACATAATCACCTTCGACGCCCTTGAGTGCTTGGTGGCGTTGTTCAGCAGCTCTTGGACGATCCGGTAAACGCCGAGAATCTGATCTTCGTCCAGCGAACCGGCCATCTCATCCGCATGAAACTCAATTTCGTAGTTAGCGAACATGCGCAAATAGGCGAACAAGCTTTTCAGAGACTCGACCAGCCCCATTTTCAACAGAAAAGGCGGCCGCAGTTCGTTGCACGTAATCCGGATCTGATGGATCACATCAAGCAGCCCTTCTTCGATTTCGGCCAATTCTGAGCCGGTGCCGGTGTCGAACGATTTGGACGAACGAAGCGATTCGAGCTTCCGGTACCAGATGATCAGATCCTGCAGCACCGAATCATGCAGGTCGCTCGACAGCGACGCCCGCTCCTTCTCCGACAGCTTGAACAGCAGCCGGAGCATCCATCTCGGCGTTTCGCCCCTTGTCATCATCTCTTCCATCCGTTTCATCAGATCCTCAGTCCGGTACAGGTTGTCGTATAGGATCGTTACATAACGAACGGCCGTATCGAGCCATCTCTTCTCAGCCTCGGGCAGCGGACGGTTCAGTCCGATGGACAGCCATACCGGCTGCGGCTTCTCGCCTATGCGAATCCGGATCGTATTCGCGTCACGCTCCCCGCCTGAGGGTTCGGATACGCAAGACGGTTCATCCTTCGCTTCGACGATCGCCACCTCGGAGATGCAGAGTACGGCCTGCACCTCGTCGATCAGCCTGTCTTCCAGCTCCGATACCTTCATGACGCCCGCGAGGTCTTTGGATAGGCGATTCAAGCTTGACTGCAGGAAACTGGAGCGTTCCTCGCTCCGGATCAGCTCCCGCTCTTCATGCTTGCGCCTCGTAATATCCTTGATGATGCCATGAATTCCGTTTAGCTGGCCTGACAAGAAAATGGGCACAAACGTAATGCTCACGATTCGCTCTCCGCCTGTCATGTCCGCAAGCCGGCATTCGACGTCCCGTGGTGTGCCATCTTCCATAACTTCGAACAGCGTTTCGTAGACCAGACTGTGGTCCTCATCGAAAATCATCCCCATGAAGCACTGATTGGTCATTGTTTCTCGCTGGATGCCCGTTATTTGCTCAAATGCCTTGTTCGCATGCGCAAAATAAAGCCCCTCTAGCACAATGGTGAAAACGCCGTCCAAGTTGTGCTCAAACAAAGACTTGTACCTCTGCTCGCTCTCCTCCAGCGCGAGCTCGGCGCGCTTCTTGTCCGTGATGTCAAGCATGATGCCGTCCAACCGCTCCACCGCTCCTTCGTTGTCCAGGTGTGGATGGATAATCAGCTGCCCCCAGCGCGGCTCACCGGGATGATGAATCCAGCGGAACTCCTGGCGCACCGGCAGTCCCCGGTCGAGCTTTTCCCTCACTTCGCCCATCAGGAGCGCATTGTCGTCCGGATGGATATGGTCATGCAGGCGGATCGGACTCCTGATAATCTCTTGCCTTGGCAGGCCGCTGATTTTCTCCACGCTTTCAGAGATGAAAGTATATTGGGTGAAGTCCTTATCCGTGGACCATACCGCGGCGTTTACGTTGTCCAGAATGTTCTCGAGCAGACGCTCGGCCCGTTTGCGCGCCGTCACATCCCTTACCACCGCTACTACGTAGTTGACGTTTCCATCTCCGTGCAGCACCGGCATAACCTTAGTCTCCACTTCCAGAATGCGACCGTCTTTATGCTGCACCTGGTAGCCAATATCGACCGGCGTTCGGGCTTGTACGGTCTGAACCAGCGATTGCCTCACCCGCTCCTGATCCTCCGGTACGATGAGGGCGAAAGCGTCCATCCCCTCGTATTCCTCCACGCTGTAGCCGCTCTGCGTAAGGATGGAAGGTGACACGTAACGGACGATGGCTTCGCTGTCGACCACCACAATCGTATCGGATGTATGCTCGGCAACAATCCGGTACATTTCTTCTCTGCCGCCTGCTATAAAACTCTGATTATCGCTCATGGACAATACCCCTCTTAGCCTTGTCTCTTAGTCTCGTTCCATTATACCGGAGTTCCCTCCGTCACATCGCGCAAAAATACGGGCCGTCCCCGCAAAAATAGACTTAAATAGCTCCCATGGGCCTGTGCCATTTTCAACTAGTCGGCCATTGCGGTTTCCTTTCCCCCCAGTAATCAATCCCAACCAGTTCCGATTCTGGATGTTGTTCAGCGATTTTGGCAAGCAAATGCATGGGGTTGGTTCGAATCCATATTTTGCCTTAAGAAGAAGATCGAAAAAGACGCAGGGAGTAATTCTCCTTGCGCCTTTTCCGGTCAAAACGTATTCGGAAGTGGTTTCTGAATCAGCACTTCATCCGCAAAACGTTGGATCGCTAAAGTGTGAAGTCGCCCGCGAACTGAAGATCAAGGACAACACGCTATACGGCTGGATGAAGAAGTATAGTGGTGAACCGGAGATCGTTGCGGCGCAAGCGTTTAAGTCCGAAGACCATCAGCTCAGGGAGTTGCAAAAGCAAATACGAGATCTGCAAGAGGAGAACGAAATCTTAAAAAAAGCAATGCACTTCTTCGCGAAAGACCGTCGGTGAAATATACGTTCATCCACGAACACCGCTTTGAGTACCGACTGGAGAAGATGTGCAGCGTATTGAAAGTATCTCGCAGCGATCTCCGAGCGAACGGTGACGCGGATCATGAACGAGCAGCAGTGGCGGTCCCGGACAGTCAAGAAGTACAAAGCGACCACCAACTCCAAACACAGTCTACCCGTGCAGGACAATGTGCTGAACCAAGAGTTTACGGCCAGCAAGCCCAATGAAAAATGGGTGCAACACGCAGCTGATTTTGAACGCCAATACCACTTTAATGCGATAAATCAGTGAATTCTGTGTCTACTATCTTGACAGAGGTCCAGCTGTAAGTAGTGGCTGTATGAAAAAACTCTTTGCTGATCTAATTCTTCCTCGCAACATGGGAGCGAGCCTGTACACCCTTCTTCCACAAAGAAACAGATTTAAGCCCGTTTTTCAAAGTCATTTGTACTTTATCTGATTTATGACCGTCTAAACATAGGGATTCAAAACTGCTTATGATTTTATTCGAGATGAATAATTATGATTTATTGATATATTTTATCTCTAAATCTTAAATTAAATATAGTTAGAAATATATTACACTAATTATAGTTGCAAACTACACTAATCAATACAGATGACAAAACATGGAAGCATGTCTCTCTTTTTTACTGATTTCCTGCATATGACTTGCATCTTTTTTACCAGTTATGAAACTGTGAAATGAAAGTAAATTACTTCATTGGATCTCATTAAAGTTAACACGGTGGGGCTTCCGCAAGACGTATAGTAAGCTATTTTTCAATTACTATTTGAGCTAGGAGGGTTAAATGTTAAACTCATATCTTGTAGTTCTAAAAATACCTAGCATGTTACGATACATGACAGGTCTCGTATTTACCAAACTTGGCGGTTGGATGTGGAGTACTGGTTTAGTTCTATTTGTTTTGTACAAATATGATCATTCAACTGAGTTATCAGGTTTAGCTGTACTATTTAGTGTCATACCTGGTGTTATCATCTCCCCGGTGGTTGGAGTATTGATTGACAAATACGATCCTCGAAAAATAATTACGATTGGTCAAACGCTAACTGGTTTATTATGTGCATTGATCCCCGCTCTGTCCCTTCTTGGTGTTCTTCATTTTGGGATTCTGATGGTAATCGTCACATTGTTAAGTTTGATTCGACCGTTAGTAACTACCGCTTATCGAGCTTTGTTGCCCGCTCTCGTTCCCGCCAACCACTGGGATCAAGCCAATGCCCTTGACGGCATTATCCAAGAAACAGCCGTGATTATGGGACCAGCAATTATTGGTCTCTTAACCGGTTTTCTTAGTGCCGATGACGCGATGTTTGGAATATCTCTATTCTGGATGTTGGGTGCCATCGGTGGAACTGGCATAAAAAATGCACCGCAGAACTCAAGTAACGAACAAACTAAATTGCTACAAGGTGCTTGGTCAGGTTTACGTTTCCTTTTGAAAAACCCTTCCTTGAGAGGTCTTTCTTTTGCTATGCCATTTTACACAATGACTTTTGGGGTTTTCTATGTGGGCCTTCCCATTCTAGTAGAAGAAAGACTTCATTGGGAAGCGGCAGCCGTCGGTGGGCTTTGGACAATTCTTGGTTGTGCTTCCTTGGCGTCTAACCTCTTCTTCGGACGATACAATTCGCAAGGACGTGAAAGAAATAATTTAGCACTTGGAATGTTCATTAGTTTAGGCGGTTTCGCATTGGTCGCGATCTCCACGAATTTAATCCTGATCATTTGTGGCTTATTGATCATCGGTAGTCAGCAGGGGCTTGTCGATATTAATCTCCATTCGCTCCGCCAAAGGCGAACGGATCCTCAAATGTATGGACGCGTCGTTTCTTTAGGAGGAATGTTAATGTCGTTAGGCAGCCCAATCGGATCTAGCATAGCTGGAGTCACTCTTTCGAAGTCCTTGACTCTTACTCTCTTACTTCCAATTTTTTTCGGAGCTTTGGCCGTCTTAATGGTTATGTTATTAATACCTCGTAAGGAAAATAACACTCATATTTCATAACTTTGATTTTTTGGAAAACAGTCTGGTCGTAACCGGAAGTAACTGATAATTTCGAAACATTCCATAAACCCTAAAACAGCTAAGGGACAATAATAAAGACGCCTAGGAATTCTAAGGCGTCTTACGTTCATTTGAGCTTATTTCCGATCAATTTTTATATCAGTTTACATCAAGGCTTTAATTTAGGTATCGTTAATCATGCGCTGGAAATCCTCGCGCTTTGTAACCTGAGTACCGGTTATGGCTTCATCTGCATAAATATCAACCAGCACCCAGTCGCTTCGTTTGCTAACGAGATCGGTGTAATAGGCGACTTGCGACTTGTAGCTGCTCAATTGCTCCTCGGTGTCGGTACTTACGCGAGCGTAAGGGGCGCCGCGAAGAACATCCGATAACTTTCCGACGTTGTGATCGGATATTTTCCTACTTGCTTTAATTACTTCTACTTCGAGAGCCATGATGTTGTCCCGGTAATCAAAGATACTGCCAGTAATTGTTTTATCATAGCGATTTGCATGCTGTACCGGATGAGTTTATGGTTCATAAAAACCTCCCAATAATCCAGAAAAGCTGAAAAACAGAGATGCGCAACAAACATTATCACGTGTGTGCATCTCTGTTTCCGCCTCTGTTTTGGTTGCTTCTCCTCCATTAACCCTATCCGGCGGACAGTGGTTAGCCGTCCTCATAGGCTTCAAACCTCTTCCAGGATCGCTGCAAGCCGCCCCCATTGCGCTGAACTGTGGCTGGACGGAAGTATCATTATCCCTCCGCATGGGTCTTCGCCTTAAATGGAACTGCAAGAAAATTACTTCCTTGCAGTCTAAAAACTTTGTTCCTACAACCGTCCTCTAAGGAAAGGATTATGCCCGGTTCCTTTTCCCGACGGCATCGCACCGGGCACCCCGTCCGCTTCCAGCAGCGGTCGAACGACCAGCTTCACCGGCCACTCTCCGCTCTCGAAGATCGCCCGGTATAGCTCGGCGCGGTCGCTTTCCGGCAGCCCAGCCCCTTGCAGCGCTTCTTTCCAGGCCTGCTCCGTGATCGTCCACAACCGGGACTCCGGCAGATCGTACGCGCAGGACAAAGCTTCCATGATCGAAGCCAGATTGACCTGCGTCCCCAGCGATTGGACGTAAAAAATCAGCTTGTGAATCGTCTCGTTGTACAGGCTGTTGGAATAGCCGGGCCGTATGCGGTACCCGGGATCGCCGATGCCGTGCTTATCGAGATATGGCTGATGCAGGCGCACCGAATCGTGGTCGCGGAGCAGCAGCCCCTTCACTTGATTGCGCTCCAGAACCAGGCAGCAGTTCTGCCCGTGAATTTCCGGGACGATTCCGATCTTGAACAGCCGCATCACCACGTCATAGAACAGGTACGCAAGGTCGCTATAGAAGCTGAACACCTCTTCGCGGGAAAGCTCCTTGCCCAGGATTTCCGACAAAATATGCCGGTCTCCCAAATGGACGCCAAGCGCGGACATCGGAATCACCTTGCGTTCCGCCTCAAAAAGCTCCGGCGGGTATAGGCGAAGCTGGGCGGCCAAATGGCGCGGATGGTCGTCGAACAGCCCCATCGATGCCGGCATGTATCCCCACCAGTGCCGCTCCTCGCATAGGAAAACCCGGCCCTGCAGTGTGTCGTCGCAAGCTATGGCCTGACGCAGCAGCTTCTCCCCGGCCAAGCCGTTCAGCAGCTTCACGACCGGCAAATAGCGGGCGGCGCCCAGCGACAGCACGCTGACCGGCAGCTTGAGCATCGCCACAGCGGCCACAGCGTTAACGTCCGCTCCGCTCCCCACCTCCACGATGGATGGCGGAGCAAGAGAACGCAAGGAGGAGGTGGCTAGAAATTCACCAGCCTCCGCATTCAGCACCACGATCGTCCCCTCCTCGATTTCCCGGATAAAGCGGGGCAAAATCACCTGCTGAAGCTGCCACGGGTGCACAGGCAGAGGCACGTATTCGTCCGGCCTAAGCCCCCGCCGCTGCATCTCGTCCTCCACGGCGGCCCGCTGCTCAGCCGCAAGCAGATCCAGGCAGGACAACGGCCCTTCCGGGCAACCCCGTACGACCGAATCGGCGCGCACCGCTACCCAGCGCAGGCGGATCGGCTCCCCGAACTCCGCCGAATACTTCAGGCAGTCCTGCTCGGTAAACCCGATTTTCGCTTTGGCCGACGGATGGAACGGGCGATCGCGCAGCGCAGCGATTCGTTCTCCTTTGATAAACCACTCGTAAGCCGAGGACGGAGCAAACGCCAGCAACCCCTCCGCGCATTCCGGGCTCAGGCTCAACGCAAGCTGCCGGGCCGCCACCTCCACGCCGGTCAAAAAGTCTGCAACCCCCGGATGGCTGTAGGCTTCCTCCGACAACACCGCACGCAACACCGTTTTCGCCAGCTCCGCCGGAGAGTTGATGAAAGCCCAGCTTCCGTCGGACGCGCGTTTAAAAATTGGAGAATCCTGCACCCACTGAACGCCAAGCCTGGGGCTGTCTTCAACCAAAAACGCGATTTCCCCGGCAAAAATGCGAATCGCTCCATTACCGCCATAGCCGCTGTATAACCGCCGGATCTGCTCGGGCGCGGCCGACAGCGTCCCGAAAGTCCCCTCATCCAGCCGGAAAAACCGCTCTGTCAAAAAGGCGTTCATCAAATCGCCGGTAATCCGTAACTCCGCCGCCTGCCGTCCTGATTCAATTGTCCATGTTCGCATGGTATGCATGATCATTTCCTTCCGCTAAATAATAAAATTTCGGGTGCGGGTGCCCCAAAAAATCGTGGTGCGAGATCGTCCAGCAATAAGCGCCCGACTTCTCGAACACAACGATGTCACCGACGCGCAGCAGCTCGACTTCGGCATCCGCATGCAGCCGGTCCTTGGGCGTGCAAAGCTCGCCGACCAGCGTCACCTTGCCCCGCCTGATCTCTGGCCTGGCGAAAGGATACGCCCAACGCTCCGCCGGCAAGATAGCAAATGGATGATTATGCCCCCAGGAAGCGGGCAGCCGGTTGTGGTGGGTCCCTCCCCTCAGCACAGCAAAATGCCGATCATGCGAAGGCTTGATATCGATCACCTCCGCGGCGTAATAACCGTGGTCTGCTACGAGAAACCGGCCCGGCTCGAACCACAACTGAACTCTGGCTAGCCTTTTTCTAGCTTCGCTTCGTGCGATCAGGGAAGTGAACAAGGCCCAGTCGAACGCCGGAGCGTCATCGTAAGGGACGCCAAAGCCGCCTCCCGCGTTGACGATCTCAATGTCCAGACGGTAGCGTTCCATCCACTCTTCCGCTTTTCGCAAATACAGCTCGATCATTTCGGCATGCAGCTCCGCCCGCAAGTTGTTCGAGAGCGAGTGAAAATGAAAGCCGCATAACCTAACCGCGCCCCGCCCTTCTTCCCGTATAACGGCGATCGCTTCATCAAGCAGCTCCTCGTCCAGCCCGAAGGGGGTCGGACGGCCGCCCATCGTAATTTGGGTCTGCGGCAACGCGCTCGTTCTCAGGTTCATGCGCAGCAAAATCCGGACCGGCTCGCTCCGCCCTTGTGTAAGCCGGATCAGCCTTCTCAGCTCCAGCAGGCTTTCCACATGAATATAGGAAACATTATGCCGGATGGCCGCCTCCAGCTCCGCTTCCTTTTTGCCGGGGCCGCCAAACAGAACCGGAACGCTGCCGCTCACCTCCCTGACCTTGAGCAGCTCGCCGGCGGAGGCTACCTCAAATCCGTCGATCAGCGGCAGCAGCGCTTCGATAATGCGCCGGTCCGGGTTGGCTTTAATCGCGTAAAACAGCCCCGTCCGTTCCGGCATATACCGACGCATCCTTCGCACATGCGCGCGAATGCCGCCCAGGTCATACAGATAAGCGCAAAACGGCTCCCGGCTTTCCGCTTGCAGCCTGTTGATCGCTTCCCGCACGTATGCTTTCATGTCCAATCACCCATATCCCGGTAGTCGTTTCGCTTTTGCATATAGGCGCGAAACGCCGTATTTCGGTCATCTCCCAGCACATAAATGAGCACCCCGCGCTCCGCCCACATCCGCATTTCCTCCCTGCTTCTCGCAACCGCGGCGTACGGAACCCCGAGACGCTGCGCGGCCGCATGCAGCCGCTCCAACTCCCGCCGCACCTCCGGATGCCCGGTTTGCCACGGCAAGCCGAGGGATTGCGACAGGTCCGCCGCGCCTTCCAGCACAAACCCGATCTGCGGATGGGCTAAAATGTCCTCGCATTGCCTAATACCTTCCACGTTTTCGATCATCGGCACCACCATGACCGCTTCGTTGGCCTCCCGGATATACTCCGTCAGCGAATATTTGGCGAACGCGCCCGGCCGGCCGCTATTGAGACTGCGGCTTCCAAGCGGGTGGTAATACGCCCAGCGGACGGCTTCCTCGACCTGCTCCCGCCGCTTGACATGAGGGATGACGATACCCTGCGCTCCGCAGTCCAACACCTTCAAGATTTCGGAGCGGTTCACACCCGAAACGCGGACCAGCGGAGTCACGCCCATCAATTCGGCGGCGCGGATCAGCTCCTCGACGCTTTCCATGTTCGTAGAAGCGTGCTCGCAATCGATAATGACGAAATCGTATTCGGCATGGCCGATCATTTCCACGATCACGGGATGCGGAATGGAGACGAACAGGCCGAACACCGGCTGTTTACGGTTTATTTTCAGCTTAAGTGCATTGGGTCTCATAACGCCGCCAGACTCTCCCTCGCCAGCCGCAGCGGGTTGAGCGGTTTGCGGAAATACAGCTCGCCGTCGCCGTACAGCCTCCGCTTGGTCATCTCCTCCACCAACGCGTCGGTGCTAAACAGGTCATAGCCTTGAAAACTTTCCCCATACTCGGGATATTGCCGCTGGTATTCCAAGATGACCGCCGCGCACAGGCTCCAGAACTTCCGCTCCGCAAGCCCGAACGTCTCCAGGGTCCAGGCGATCTCGCTCATGCAGATGAAAAAGAACGCGTCATACACATAATCCCGCACCTCGGGCATCGTCTCGGCGTGGATGAACGAATACCGGTTGAATTTGCGGTGCGCTTCCGGCTCGGGATGCAGCTTCGGCGCCCGCTTCGGATGCCGCAGCCTGCCCGGGACAAAACGCACCCCGTCGTGCAGATCCTTGACGATGATCCGTTTCGGCAGCCCGTCCTTCAGCACGAGAATGATGTTCTGCGCGTGAGATTCCAAGGCGATGCCGTGCGCATACAGCAGATGGATCATCGGCAGCGTCAGCGTTCGGACGAGCGCTTCGCTCCAGGTTCCGATCCCGTGCCGCCGAACGGCGTCTTGGATGAAAGGTACGCCGTTTTGTTGCACCAGCGTCAGCGCGTTTAGCGGCCAAGCCTCCTCTTTGTCCCGCAAATGAACGGATACGTTCTCCCGCCAGATCGCTCCGAGCGAGCCGTAGGCGCTGCCGTACTGAACCGCGGGCAGCCTATCGTACCGGAAGGACACGCCCATAATTTCTTTAAGGATGCCGAATCGCTCACGCTGCAGCAGCTCGTCCTCGCGGATCAGGCCATCCAGCCAGTCGCTGATCAACGGGGCGTTTTGCGTCGTATGGTGCGCCAAAATGCGCCCGGTCGAGGTGTTGGTGATGCCGAGCGACAATTTGAGATAGGGAGCCTGCGGGTGCTCTCTGTGCGACAGCGTGCGGATCGATTGCTGCGCCCGGTATACTCCGTCTGACAACCCGAGCGGAATTAGCTCGCGGCTTTGCCGCTGGCGGGTGAAGACGGATTCCAGCCGATGCTCCCACTGCCAGGGATGGACGGGGATGAACGTATACGAGCTTCCGTCGCCCTCTTCCCGCAAAATCCGGCCGAACCGGTCCATATCTTGTTCCGTCAAATGCGGCCGGTACAAATCTTCCGCCGTAGAGCCCGCAGCCAGCGCCGTATCGGTCAGCTCCCGTTTGACGGCGACCCAGAACAGGCGGATGGGCTGATTGAATTCGGGACCGTACGCCAAATTGTCCTTCAGCGTAAAGCCGATTCTGGACTTGTAGCTGGGGTGGTAAGGATGCCCGTCTGTCATATGGCTTTCCAGCGCATCGTAGTGCTTGTCGCCGTCCGGGATGCGCTCCGGCAGCACGGCCCTGCACTGGCTGTCCTTGGCCAGCGTTTCCAGCAGTTCGCGGACAAACGAGCCGATCCGCTCTCCCTGCAGGCGGTTAAGCACCAGCTCCTCCAGAAATAGATGCAGATCGGCGCAGGGCTCCCCTGCTCTTCGGATGGATCCCTTGGCGATTTTCACTCGGCCGAACGAATACTTCTCCTCCGCCTCGCAGGTATAGACGACCGGCTGACCGTCCGCGCCGATGCCGTGCGTGCGCCAAATCCTCCCGTTTTTCGCGCAGTCCAGGATGCCTTCGAACCATAACGCCTCAAGCGTCTGGCGCATCATTCTCTCCTGCACGTCGGCATAGCCGGTCGGTTTGTGGTCAGGCAAACGGATCGTAGTCTCCACATGGCTCACCCTCTCTTCTAAGCAAATTGTTCACTTCCACATAAGACGGCGTTTCGCCGTTACCCGCAAGACAGCTCAGCATATTCCGCTTGGCCCGAAACGTTTCGGCCGTCAGCAAATGCTTGGCGAAAGGATTAGCGCTTCTAGCGTATTCCCGCATTAGCATGTCGCGGGCGATTCCCCAGAACTGCTCTTCCGAAGCGTTCACGTCCCGAGCTATGGAATGAATGAGCAAGCCCAAATGGTTTACGAAAAAATAATACCCCGTCCTCTTCCAAGCCTCTTCCCTCGGATAGAACAGGGGACCGGGCGGGGACGGAGCCTCCTCCTCGTTCGCATGCGCCTTGTCGATTTCGACGCTGACGCCTTCCAGATCGCGGATGATGAAGGCGGCCGGCATGCCGCCTTGCACGGTGAGCAGCGTGTTCTGCAGATGGGCCTCGAAATGAATGCCTTGTTCCCCGGCGAGGCGCACGATCGGCAGCATCGACAGCTCCAGATAGCGCTCAAACCAGCGCTCGATGGGAACCTCGCCGCCGCCGAGCAGCGTCATGAGGCGCGACGGTTTTCCCGGCCGCGGCGCTTCCACCAGGCTGGCCAGCACATAGGTGCAAGATGGATCGAACTCGATCGGACGGTAGACAACCGTAAACTGCCGGGTCAGCTCCTCCTCCTCGAAGCGGCACGTGCCAATGCCCGTTTCGTAAGCGATACCCGCGGGCGAGTCCGGGCCGAATCCGCCCCGCCGCAGCAAATAGCGGGAAGCATCTAGCGTTCTGCGCATTTGCTCGCCGCTGTTGGTGCGGACTAAATTGGTAATTTGCATATTCAAAGGCAGCTTGATGTTGCAGTTCATCTCGGGGATATAGACCGTGCGCACCGAAGTGGTCGGATAAGCGAGCGGACCCAGGCTGCCTAAGGGGATCAATTTCCCGTCGCGGATATATTCGCGAACCTTGGCGAGGCCCAGCACGTGCCGGTATTGCCAAGGATGTACAGGCAGCGGGGCGTATTCGCCGCTTTGGCCGCCAAGGACGTGCCGCAGATGGTCCTGCACGCTTTCATACGGCGGCACTTTTCCGCCCTCTGACACCCATTCCTCCCGGTACACATCCCTCCTTACGGCAAAATAGCTTAGCCGGAACGAGGAGCGCAGCTCCGGACTGTAAAGCAGCACATCCCGCTCGGTAAATCCGGACATGTTCTTGGGAAAAGGATGAAACGGATGCCCGTAAATCAGCGCCTGCTCCGACGAACGGTAGTCGAACACGCCATGCTCTGCCGCCCGTTCGATAAATAACGCCAGATTGCGGCAGCTATTTCCGACTTGTTCCACAAAGCTGCGTTTCTTCTCCGCCGTAATCCATAGCCCGCCCGTTAACGGGCCTTCGTTCTCCGTAAGCTCGCCGACGATCCAGCGCACCAGCTCTTCGTACCCGACGGCGCCTTCCTCACTCCCGCCGAGCCAGCGCATACTGTGATATTCATGCTCTCCTGCGGCGGAATAATAAGCAAGCTTGCCGAAAACGGTAATCCCGCTTGCCGGAAATACTACGGCATAGTCCAGCGTGCGGGCATTCAGATCGATGTGCCTGCGTCTTTCGTGTCCCAGCTCGCGGATATAACAGTTCAGCAGCAGCTTGCACGTATGCTCGTTCGCTTGCTTCAGGCTTTCCGGCCGAAGCTTGCTTTCCGTCCCCAACAATGATGCCAACCTTCTTTCCTGGAAAAATAAAATAGTCCAACTGCTTCACATATTAACCGCGCTCAGCATGGAGCGGACGCTACGGCGGCTGAGGCCAAAGCCTCCGCTACCGACCGCTCGAAGATGTCCAGCACTTCCTCCGTCTCCCGCTCGGTGATCGTAAGTGGAGGAAGAAAGCGGATAACGGCGGAGCGGCGGCCGCCAACCTCCACGATCAAGCCGTTTTGAAAGCAGCTTCGTTGGATGGCTGCAGCCAGTTCTCCGTGCGGCGGATAATGGCCGAGACGGTCCTTCGGGCCGGCGGTGTCGACCATTTCCACCCCGATCATCAGCCCGCGGCCGCGAACGTCGCCGATCGCCTCGTATTTTTCTTTCAAGGCGCCAAGCCTTGCCATGAACTGCTCGCCGCGTTTTTGCACGTTAAGGAGCACGTCATGCTCCCGGATATAGCGAAGCGTCGCCAATCCCGCGGCCATGGCAAGCTGGTTGCCGCGGAAGGTTCCGGTATGCGCGCCCGGCTGCCACACATCCAGCTCCTCCTTGTAGATCACCAGGGACATCGGCAGGCCGCCGCCGATCGCTTTGGAGCAGACGATGACATCCGGGACGATCCCGGCATGCTCGAACGAAAACATCCGCCCCGTGCGGCCGATCCCCGTCTGCACCTCGTCGATGATCAGCGGCAAGTTTCGTTCGGCCGTAATGCGTCTTAGCTCCCGCAGCCATTCCAGATCGGCGGGAATCGCTCCTCCCTCGCCCTGCACCGTCTCCACGATAACGCCGCAAGGCGCGGCGATGCCGCTTTCGCAGTCGTCGAGCAAGTTTTCGATATACCGTGCGCTCAGCTTCGCGGTCATCCCTCCGCCCATCCCGAACGGACAGCGGTATTCATAAGGAAAAGGCAGAAAATGCACATCCGGCAGCAGGCTCTGCAAATGCTGCTTCTTATCCAGATTGCCGCTTAGCGCCATGGTCGCCTGCGTCGAACCGTGATAGCCGCCATGGAAGGCAAGCACGGATTTGCCTTTGGTTGCATGTTTGACCAGCTTAATCGCCGCTTCTACCGCGTCGGCCCCGGTCGGGCCGCAAAATTGGATTTTGCTGCGATCCTTTAATTCCTCGGGCAATAACGAGAACACTTCCTCCATAAAATCCACCTTGAGCGGAGTGGCGAGATCGAGGGTGTGCAGCGGGATTTGCCGCTCAAGCGCGCTGCGGATCGCCTCCAGCGCCACTTCATGATTATGCCCCAGCGCCAGCGTGCCGGCGCCGGCCAGGCAGTCATAGTACGTCCGGCCTTCCGTATCCGTCACCGTGATGCCCTTCGCGCTGCTGATAACCAGCGGAAAATGCCGGGGATACGTGCGGGCATTGGACTCTTTTGCTTCCTGCCGCCTTAAATATTCGTTTTGTACATTGCGGACCTTTGCTGACATATCGGGCCTACGCTCCTTTATTCTCGTCTATCGATTCCAAGTAAGCGCCTCTTCAAACAGGTATTCCAAATAGATGCGGATGACATCGCGCGAAACGCCCTCATACGGAACAACATGGTGGATCATGTCGGGCAGCGCATTGACTTCCAGGATGCCGCCGGACGCCTCGGTGACAGGAACGGCGATATCCGGGCAGCGAATATCGATGCCGGCGACGTCAATCTGCAGCGCCTTGGCGGCTTCAACGGCCATAGCCGCGTTAGCCGGACAGATCAAATCCGTGCGGTCGGCATAAATTTCGCTGATTTCCCCGGCCGGAGCGTTGCGAATATCTTGCAGCTTTACCAGACATCCCGCCGGAACGATATCGTCTAGCGCCACGCCTTGCTGGTCCAGCGCCGCCAGCAAGCGCTTTGAATCGGTTTTGATTTCGGCAAACGCCTCGATCTCGCCGATCTCGCTTTGGCGGATTCGGGTTTCGTTCAGACGCCGGATCAGCTCCCTGAGCGATGAAGCGCCGTCGCCGGTCACAAAGGCAGGGCGATACTCGGTAACCGCCGCGATGCGGTAGTTGATCACCAGGACGCGATAATCCGCCCCCGGCACAAACCGCTGGAGCATAACCTTACCGCCATAGCTTCCCGCCCTTTGGATAGCCGTTTCAAGCTGCGGAACGGTCCGGACGTCCAACGTGACGCCGGCGCTGCCGCTTGCGTCGAGCGGCTTGACCGCAACGGACAAATGAGTTTGCAGGAACCGGACCGCTTCCGCCCCCGTTTCCGAAACGACCATATAAGGCGGCACGGGAAGCCCCCGTTGCGAGAGCAGCAAATTTGTAGCCTCTTTATTCTTGGCCAGCAGCCCGGCAATCAAGGACAGCCGATGCGATCTCGTTTTGTTGATCACGATGCTCCTGCCCTGATAGCTCAGCTCCAAAAAATCCTCGCACCCCGCAAGGAGCAGCCGGCAGCCGATGCCCATTTCTCTGGCTTTGTTGATCAGCAGCCGGTTAAGCGCATTTCGGCTCCCGGTCGGATACGTCAATGATAACCCCTCCTTCCTATCCGGCGAGCTTTGCCTTTGTTGACTTAAGGAGGGTTTGTGAAAGCCCGTCGGATTGTTTTGATGATAATGATAATCACTATCATTTATAAAACTATCTTACGTGACCTGATTTAAAATTGTCAATATTCATCTTTAAAGGGAAAATATTCATCTTTTGCACGGGAAAGGAATGCGGAGGCAAAAGCCATCGGCCATGCGGGTTGCGCTAGACCGACGGCGCGGAAACGGCAGAACATGCTTTTTGATATGGCGGCAGGAAAGCCGATATTCATATTCTGACAAGGGGATTCTAAGCGGGTACCGATATCGTCGGCGTGGCAGTGATGTAGCGGTTATCTTTGATGGAGAAGGCGTATTAAGTCCGTTTGGGGCACGTCGAACAGTAATCGCCCGGCTCATCCGACGTCAAATAATAAAGGCAGCAGGTTTTACGCACTCTTAGCGGCTTGTCGTAACCGTCCCTGAACACTTTCGGACTGTCGAACCGCTTGAGCGGATTGCGGGATTCGCCGAACAGGCGGGGCGGCGCGTCGTGAAGCAAATAATGATAATCCTCTTTCATCCGCCGCTGTTGCTCGGGCCCCGCTCCTTCCGCAAATTTTTTCTCATACAACCAATAGACATAAATGGCCGTGTTTTCCCATAACAGCGCTTTGGAGATCCGCGCCGTTTTGGAAACGCCGTTCCATACCCGGGACAGATTACCGGCAAACATCCGTTCAAGGATCAGATCGCGCCATTCGCTGCGCTGATCCGCTTGCGGCTCGCTGGCCTGCCAGTCTTTCAGCCGCGCCTTGGGCAGCCAGGCCTGCCCCTGATAGCACGACTCGATCCAGCCGTTCTCCAGTTCCAGGTTCAATCCCTTATTGAAGCAAGACATCGCGTATAAATTGGAAGCGATAACGAGAAAGGCATACCGCTTGGCGAAAAGCGAGACGGCCGCCGACTGCGAGTTGGTCTCGAAAATGCCGCTTACGCCGCGAAAATAAGCCTCGCTTCTCTCCGGATTTAAAAGGTCGGTAAACGGAATGGAGAACGTCCGGTCGGCGGAAGGCTCTCGGGTTAAGCGGTACTCGTCGGACAGCACCTGAAATTCCTCCGGCTCAAGCCAGGTGGCCATAGCGTTGTTCTTCATGAACATTCCTGCCCCTTCCATGTGGAATGCACAGCGGTGTGCCAAACAGCGGATCGACAGCAATTTCGCAGTCCATCCGAAAGACGGTGCGGACCATCTCGCGGGTCACGATCTCCTCTGGCCGTCCCTGGGCGTAAATGGACCCTCCGTGGACCGCGACGATATGATGGGCGTAGCGGCAGGCCAAATTCAGATCGTGCAGAACCATCACAATCGTGCGACGCTCCTTCTCGTTTAATTCGAACAGCAAATCGAGGATTTCGATCTGATGGCTCATATCGAGGTAGGTCGTCGGTTCGTCGAGCAGCAACGTTTCCGCTCCCTGGGCGAGCGTCATGGCGATCCAGGCGCGTTGGCGCTGCCCTCCCGACAGCGCGTCCACCGGTCGGTCCGCGAGTTCCGTCAGGCGCGTGGCCTGAAGCGCCAGGCGAACCATCCGTTCATCCTCACGCGACCATTGCTTCAGCCAGCTCTGGTGCGGGTATCTTCCCTGCCTGACGAGTTGGCTCACCGTCAAGCCTTCCGGGGAGGAAGGACCTTGCGGCAAAATGGACATCCGCTTGGCGATTTCCTTGCTCGGCAGCTTGGCGATCTCTTCCCCGCTCAGCAGCACCGTGCCCGAACGGGGCTTCTGCAGGCGCGCAATGGTGCGCAGCAGCGTGGACTTGCCGCAGCCGTTGCTGCCGATCAGGACCGAGATTTGGCCTTTCGGTATCGTCAAGTTCAAATTTTCGATCACAGGCTCCGCTCCATAGGAGATAGTAAGGTCTTTCGCTTCCAAAATACTCACGGTTCTCCCCCTATTCAAAATTGGTTTCTGTTCTTAAACAGCAAGTACAAGAAGAAAGGCGCGCCCACTCCCGCCGTGAACACCCCGGCCGGAACATCCAGCGGCACAAACGCGGTCCGTCCGATCAAATCGGCGCTGAACACAAGCAGAGCCCCGAGCAGCGCCGACACGAGCAGCACGCTGCCGAACATGCGGCCCGCCAGCTTTCTGGCGATATGCGGTGCGATCAGGCCGACGAATCCGAGGGTGCCGGCCACGGATACCGCAAATCCGGCGAGCAGCACGCTGCAAAATAGCAGCGCCAGACGGTGGCGCTGAACGGCAACGCCAAGCCCGGCGGCCAGGTCGTCGCCGAACGCCTGCGCATTCAGGCTGCGCGCAAGCCAAAGGGCCGGCGGCACGATAAGCACGATCACCGGCAGAATGGTGTAAACATCCGCCCAGGAAGCGCCGTATACGCTGCCGGTTAGCCAAATGTAAGCTTGCCCGGCGGTGTAGAACGGGCTTAGGATCAGCATAAACGTGGTGCCGGCGCCGGTGATGGCCGATATGCCAATCCCGATCAACACCAGGCGAATCGGCGTGACCCCCTCTTTCCAAGCCAGCGCGTAAATGACCAGCGAAGCCGTAATGGCGCCGGCAACCGCGAACGCCGGCAGCAGCTTGATGCTGAGCGCGCCTCCCAGCAGCGAGACGAAACCGACCGCCGCCACCGCCGCGCCTCCGGTGATGCCGATGACATCCGGAGATGCGAGCGGGTTGCGGATGACCCCCTGCAGGATGGCGCCGGACATGCCCAGCGCCGCGCCGACAAGCAGGGACAGCAGCACCCGCGGCAGTCTCAGCGTGAGCACGACGAAATCATGCTCCCCGGCGTTTAGCCCCAAGATCGTCCGGAGCACTTCCAGCGGAGACAGGATGTCGCCGCCTAGGCTTGGTCCGGCCACAGCGGCGAGCAGAACCAGGACGGCTAGCACGGCAATGGCGAGCGCCGCCTTGCGCTCGATCAGGAAAGATACGGTATCTTTTTTGCTGCGAACCATGATCGTTTCCTTCATATCTTCGTCACCCCCTTGCGGGCGATATAGATGAAGAACGGCCCGCCAATCAAGGCGGTCACGACGCCAAGCGGAAGTTCGTCCGGCAGAATGACCAACCGGGCGGCTACATCGGACCATAGCAGCAGTACCGCTCCCCCTGCGAGCGAGTAAGGAATGAGCCAGCGATAGTCGTTCCCGACCAGGGCGCGCATCATATGGGGCACGATGAGTCCGACGAGACCGATCGAGCCGGCGACGGCCACCGAACCTCCGGCAAGAAGCACAATGACGGCCCCCATCAGCGTTTTGACCAGCACGACGTTCTGCCCCATGCCTTTGGCAATATCATCGCCGGTCAACATCAGGTTGATCGCCCGGCCCATGAAGAGAGCGGTTAGCACCGCCAAAGCCATATACGGCAGAACCGGATAGAGCATCTCCAGCGTCCGCCCGCTGACGGAGCCGGCCAGCCAGAACAGCACATCCTCTAGCCCCGTCCCGTCCAGAACGAGCACGGCCTGCGTGAAGGATGAGAACAAAGCCGTAATCGCCGTGCCCGCCAGCACGATTTTGATCGGCGTTAAGCCGTCCCGCCCGATCGAGCCGAGCGCATAGACGATCACCGCCGCAATCGCCGCTCCGGCAAAGCCGAACCACATCATCGCTTTTAACGAGGACACCGACAGCAGCACGACCGCCAGCACGATGAAAAAAATCGCTCCGGCGTTAATCCCGAACACACTCGGCGACGCCAGCGAATTGCGGGTCAATGCCTGCATGAGCGCTCCGGCAACCGCCAGGCCGGCCCCTACGACGGCGGCAATAACCGTCCGCGGCAGCCGCTCGGTATGCAGTACGATATGTTCGACGGATTCTTCGTCGTAATTCCTGAACGCCTCCACCGCCGTGGAAATCGTAATTTCCGTGCGGCCGAAGATCATGCTGGCGGCACATGACGCAACAAGCAGAACAAGCAGCGCCGCCAGCCCCAACAGCTTCGATTTTTCCCGTACAAACAGCGGAAACATTTCCTCACTCTTTCGTCTTCGTCATTTAAAATGCGGCAAAAAGCCTGCTCAAGGCAGGCCTTCCTGCTTGCGATTAATTCAGCTTGAAATATTCGTACAGATCGTCGAGCAGCATATTGGCCGTCTTGTAGCCGCCGGCGCTGTTCCACACCACTTCGTCCACCTGAACGAGCTTGCCGTTCTTAACTGCGTCCAGATTGGCCCATAGCTTGCTCTTCGTCCATTCCTCATAGTTTTTCTGAATCGCTTCGGTATCGGTGCCGGAATTGAAGTTGAAGATGATGTCGGCATTCATATCCGGGATGCTCTCTTTGGAAGCGAGTTGAACGCCCCAGATGTCTTGATCATGTCCGGGAGGTCTTGTAAAGCCAAGCTCTTTGAGAATTTTCCCCGCGTAGCCCATATAGAAAATCCGTACCTGATCGGCTCTGAAATTGGTGATCGTTACCTCGATCGGCAAGCGGTCGCCCATCTTCTGCTTGAAGTCGGCTACTCTCGCATCCCAATCGGCGAGCAACTGATCGGATTTGTCCTTGAGATTCAACGCCTCGCCCGCCGTCTTCAGCGTTTCTTTCCAGTCAAAAAGCGTTTCCGTCATGACCGTCGGTGCGATTTGCGACAACTGTTCGTAAACATCCTCGTGCCGCGTCTTCGTGGCAATGATCAGATCAGGCTGAAGTTTATGTATCTCTTCCAGATTCGGCTGCGTCTCTTGACCGACGATCGCTACGCCCTCCAGATCGGCCCGCAAATATTCGTAGATAGGCTGCTGCACCCAGGATTCCACCACGCCGACCGGCTTCACTCCAAGCGAAACGGCCACATCGGTGGCTCCCTGGAACAAGGTTACGATCCTTTTAGGCGTTCCTTTGATCTCCGTTTCGCCCATGGCGTGCTTGACGACCCGGATCTCTTCCCCAGCCGCGTCCGTTCCGCCGCTCTTCGCTTGATTCGAATCGACGGCTGCGCCAGCCTGGCTGCCGGTATCGGAAGTCCCTTTTGCCGGTCCGCCGGCTGCGCAGCCGACCAAAGCGGCGATCATCAAAATAAGGATCATACTTAGAAACGTTTTGTTGAATTTCAACATAATTCCCCTTCTCCCCCTATTGTTTGTCCTAAATGATATTGAAACTCATTATCAATTAGGATTGTAATGGGAGAAGGGAGATTTTTCAAGCAATTTATTTAAAATTTTATAAACTCTTTTCTAAAGGGCGCCTTTCCCCGTCTGTTATGTTATTATGTTAAAAATGCATATTCTTCCAAGCGCAGGCGATATTAATGAAAGATGAATTTATAATGTTGCAGGAGGAGAGCTACATGGCAAACATCGTTTTTGTTTCACCCAACAAGTATATCCAAGGTCAAGGCGCTTTGCGGGATTTGGGGAAATACGTCAAAGCGTTGGGACGTAAACCGCTCGTGATCGCCGATGATGTCGTTTGGCGCATTACCCAAGAAACGGTGACCCAAAGCTTATCGTCGGAGCAGATTGAACATCATTTTGTTTTATTCAACGGCGAAGCCTCCGTTAATGAAATACACCGTATTGCCGAGGAAGGACAAGCGCAATCGGTTGATTTTGTCATCGGGATAGGCGGAGGCAAAACGCTGGATACCTCCAAAGTCGTGGCGGATGAGCTTAAGACTAAAGTGGTGATTGTCCCGACAACGGCTTCGACCGACGCGCCGACCAGCGCTCTCTCCGTCATTTACAGCGACGAAGGCGTGTTCGAGTCCTACCGGTTCTTCAACAAAAATCCCGATCTCGTCCTGGTCGACACCGCCATCGTGGCCAAAGCTCCGGCCCGCTTGTTCGCTTCCGGCATTGCCGACGCGATGGCGACATGGATTGAAGTGCGCGCTACGGTCAAAAGCGGCGGCACCGCGATGTCCGGCGGGAAACCTAGCATCGCCGCGCAAGCCATCGCCAAGGCATGCGAAGAAACATTGTTCCAATACGGAATTCCCGCCTATAAAGCCGTGCAAAAAGGGTTGGTGACCAAGCACGTCGAAGCGGTGATCGAAGCCAATACGCTGCTGTCTGGTCTTGGGTTTGAAAGCGGCGGCCTAGCGGGCGCGCATGCGATTCATAACGGATTGACGGTGTTGTCCGGCGAAATCCATCATTTAACGCACGGCGAAAAAGTAGCTTACGGAACGCTTGTTCAGTTGGTGCTTGAGCTTCACCCCGAAGAGGAGATCGTTAAGTACATTAACTTTTACCGGGAGCTCGGTCTACCGACAACTTTAGAGGAACTGCATTTGGAGAATGTGACTTTTGAGGAGCTGCTGAAAGTCGGCGAGGCCGCCACGGCGCCGAATGAAACGATGAACAACCTTTCCCGTGAAATCACGGCAGAACAAGTGGCCAACGCCATTTTGGCCGTGGATGTTTTAAGCAAACGGAATTGATGCGATTGTTTTCGTCCGCCGGAAATCCCGGCGGGCGAAAAATCACATTTTTATACGTACCGATCAACGTTGATCTTGAACGATTTCACTCCACTCCCGCCGAATCTGATGTATCGATTTGCTCCAATTTGCGGATGATTTCCTCGATTTCTTCAGGTGTGAGGATTTCCTTTTCTTTTTCCATATTTAGAACCTCCTTGCAATGTTACCGAGTCATGAACAGAAATCGTCCTAAATAAAAGATAGGATCTCTTGATAAATATGAGGCAAAGCGACTTGCCGGTCGGCGTATCCCGCCTCATAAACCACTTTAGGCATCCCATAGACGATACACGATTCTTCGGATTCAACGATCACATGACCTTGTTGCCGCTTCACTTCACCGCAGCCGATTAACCCGTCCGACCCCATTCCGGTAAGAATAACGGCCAACAAGCGATCGCGGTAAATCGGAGCTGCGGACTGAAGCGAAACATCAATCGACGGCTTGTACAATCTGCCGTCATCCTCTACGATTTTGAGAATCGTCTTTCCGTCATTTGTTTTTTGAAACAAGGCTTGATACCCCGCAGGCGCAATATAGATAACCCCTGGCTTCACAACATCGCCATCCTCCGCTTCTTTCACCTGCAAATTACAAATGGTGTTGAAACGGTCCGCCAACGGTTTGGTAAATCCCGGCGGCATATGCTGGATAACGACAATTCCCGCAGGAAAGTCGGTTGTAAACCGGGGCAGAATGGATTGGATAGCCGACGGTCCGCCTGTAGAGCATCCGATCATAAGCAGTTCAACGGCAGCGGCCCCCTTTCTCTTTTTTTCTGCCGCTATTTCTTTCGCAGACGCAATATGGTTTCTGATCGGCAATTTCGCGCTGGCGGCGGCCTTTACCCTCATCAGAAAATCGTCTATCATTTTCGGATCGATCGGGTCCTTGATCAAAGAGCTTTTCGGGAAAAAATCTACCGCGCCCAATTGCAACGCCGTTAGCGTTGCTTCTGCTCCTTTGCTGGTCAGTTCGCTCAGCATCACGACCGATACCGGATGATGCTTCATGATGAATTCCAAGGCGGTGATTCCGTCCATCTCCGGCATTTCCACATCCATCGTAACGACGTCCGGTTTGAAACGCTCTATCTTTTCGATGGCTTCAAGGCCGTTGCGGGCGATTCCCACGATAAAAAAATCAGGATCCTTCTCGAACAAGGTGCTGATCGCCTTCCTCATAAAGGCGGAATCATCGACGATGAGCACACCGTACCGACTCAATTCGCTTTGCCTCCCTGTGATAAAGTCTCGTCCAAATGATGAACTCCCGAATCATTGCTCCGCTTTCGGTAGTAAAATGTCGAATGAGCATGAATCGTCTCGAAATTGGTGTTCATGCCTGTGAGCGTTTCGGCATGTCCCAGAAATAAATAGCCCCCCGGATTTAATAAACGGTCAAACTTCGCTATGACCCGTCGCGTGGCTTCCGAATCGAAATAAATGAGCACATTTCTGCAAAAAAGGATATCGACTTTTTCGACCGGCGCCAAATCCTGGTCATTTAAGAGATTCGCATACCGGAATTCAATCCTGTCTTTGATGAAGCCCTTGATTTGAAATCCATCATCTTGCGGAATAAAATACCTGTCCAACATCTCCTTAGGAGTCCGGCGGAAGCATAACGAATTCTTAGGGTACCACCCGCGTCTTGCGATTTGCAGAACCTTTCGATTAATGTCGGTTGCAATGATATGTACAGACTTTAGCGGTACAATGCCTGATTCTGCGATGGTCATCGCCAAGCTGTAAGGTTCTTCTCCCGTGGAGCACGCGGCGCTCCAAATCCGAATACATTTTTTATCACGGAATTGGGGAAGAATCACATGGCTCAATTCATTGAGCTGACTCTCTTCACGAAAAAAATAGGTTTCGTTGTTCGTAATGAGTTCAACAAGGTGATCCCATTCTTGCGGGTTCCTTGTTAAGCATTCGATGTACTCCCCGAACGTCATATTCAGACCGGATAGTCTCTTTGAGACTTTCGAGGCCAGTAGCGGAAGATTGTCCAAGTAATTCAGTCCGCAAAGATCATAAATCATTTGTGCCAAATCTTTGAGGCGCATCTTATGATCCTGAATTTCGCTTAAGTACTCCATATTCATTTCATCTTGCAACTCCTATATGAGCAGCTCTTGGACTAAGCCTTTAGCGTCCTCTCCATGGTTCATATTAAAATACGAAGTGAATTTTTTATTGTGGAAGATTGGTCTGCCAATTCTCTCGCCACTGCAACCATTCTTCCCGCATCTTGAATATTCCGCTCAGCAGCGCGCTTTGCTTCGGATATCGCCTTTTCAAGGTTGTTTGTTTCTTTCGTTTGAAATTTCGCCGCTTCCGTAATTTCGGCAGCCTGTTTTGTAAGGTTACCGACAACTTTTACAATATCCTGTCAGTGTTTTGCTTGTTCCACTGTAGCTGCAGTAATCTGACGCACTTGTTCGCGGGCATTCACGACTCCCTTGATGATCTCTTCAACGCCGATGGCCTGCTCCTTCGCCGCCTGCGTCACCATCGCGGCCTGACTTGCTACATTTTCCACCGCTCTTACGATATTTTCACCTTGCTTAGCCTGTTCGCCCGTCGCTACAGTGATTTGCCGCACCTGTTCGCGGGCGTTCACGACACCTTTAACGACTTCTTCGACTGCAGCGGCCTGCTCCTTCGTCGCCTGCGTCACCATTGCAGCCTGATTTGTGACATTTTCCACCGCTCTTACGATATTTTCACCTTGCTTAGCTTGTTCGCCCGTCGCTACGGTAATTTGATGCACTTGTTCACGGGCGTTCACGACTCCCTTGATGATCTCTTCGACGCCGATGGCCTGCTCCTTCGTCGCCTGCGTCACCATCGCTGCTTGACTTGCTACATTTTCCACCGCTCTTACGATATTTTCACCTTGTCTGGCCTGTTCGCCGGTCGCTACGGTGATCTGGCGCACCTGTTCACGGGCGTTCACAACGCCTTTCACGATTTCTTCGACGCCGGCGGCTTGTTCCTTCGTCGCCTGCGTCATCATCTCCGCTTGATTGGTTAATGCGCCTACGGCTTTAACAATCTGTTCGCTTCCTTTAGCCTGTTCAACGGTGGCCGTCGTAATTTGTCTGATTTCGTTCGTAATTTTCTCGACTCCGGTTACGATTTTTTCGATGGCTATGCCTGTTTCATCCGCCAATTTATTTCCTTGTTCGACTTTGACCATGCCGATTTCGATCGCTTTAATGGCATCGGTTGTTTCGCTTTGGATCCCTTTAATTAATTGGGCAATTTCCTTGGTGGCTTTTGCGCTCCTTTCAGCGAGTTTTCTCACTTCATCGGCCACAACTGCGAACCCTTTTCCGTGTTCGCCCGCCCTCGCAGCTTCAATTGCGGCGTTAAGCGCCAGAAGGTTGGTCTGCTCGGCAATATCATCGATCACTTCAATGATGCTTCCGATTTCTTCCGAACTTTTTCCCAAATTGCTCATGACGCCGGAGGCCTGCTTAACGACGCTCGCAATTTCTTTCATTCCCGCGAGGGACTGACTAACCGCCTTTTGGCCATTTTGGGCATCCGTTTGAACCTGGCTTGTCAGTGAATTCACGTTTTGCGCATTTTGAGCCACCTGTTCAATCGAGGCCGCGATTTGCTGAATCGAAGCGGAGGTATCACCGGCGATTTGCTCCAACTCATCTGCATTGGCAGCAATGCCGCGAATCGATTTACCCATCTGCTCAATGGAGACGGAGATTTGTTCAACCGAACTTGCCGTGCTTGCAGCATTTCCGGCAACCTGCTGAATGGAAGCGACCATCTCCTGGATCGCATTCGAAGTTTCTTCCGCCGAAGCGGTCAAGCTCACCGCATTATCGGCCACGCCTTTAATCGATTGCCCCATTTCTTCAATCGACGCGGAAATCTGCTCTACCGAGCTTGCCGTACTCTCGCTGTTCCCGGCTACTTGCTGAATGGAAGCGACTATCTCCTGAATGACGTTCGATGTTTCCTCTGCCGAAGCGGTCAGGCTCGCTGCATTGCCGGCCACGCCTTTGATCGATTGCCCCATTTCTTCAATCGATGCGGAAATTTGCTCTACCGAGCTTGCCGTACTCTCGCTGTTCCCGGCTACTTGCTGAATGGAGGCGACCATCTCCTGAATGGCATTCGATGTTTCTTCCGCTGAAGCGGTCAGGCTCGCCGCATTGCCGGCCACGCCTTTGATCGATTGCCCCATTTCTTCAATCGACGCGGAAATTTGCTCTACCGAGCTTGCCGTACTCTCGCTGTTCCCGGCTACCTGCTGTACGGAAGCGACCATCTCTTGGATAGCCTCCGAGATTTCACTGGCGGAAGCCGCCAGACGATCTGAATGGTTACTTACCCCTTCAATGGATGTCGATATCCCCACAACAACGCCGGATGTGGATTCCATGCCTGACGCCTGCTGGCTGGTCCCATAAGAGATCTGTTCCGCAATTGCGGCCAGATCCTGCAAATTTTGTTCTAACCTTTTGGAATCGGCGATAGCCGCTTCAATCGTTTCGGAAACGCCTGCGGCTCTCATAAATTTGTAAGCCATGTTTTTCTTCAAAGTGCTCATAGAACGTTCTCCTCCTTATGATCAATTTCACGGATGATAGAATTCATTTCCATGGTATCTATCAAATGTTCCAGATGAAGCAAAACGATGAGACGATGATCCATTTTGCAGATGGCTCGCATATAAGCCGTTTGTGCGGTCACGAGCGTGTCGGGAACCGGCTCCAAGCTGTTTTCATCGATCCGCAGCACCTCTTTCACTTCATCGACCAATAACCCGATCGCTCTTTCTTGGAAGCGGGTTATCATAATGCGCTGCTTTTTCGACTTCACCGGTTCTTTCAAAAATTGAATTCTAAGATCGACGACCGGTATGACTTCCCCGCGGAGATTAATCACTCCGACGATCGATTTTGGCGCTTGCGAAATCGGGGTGATGGCAGGGACAAAAATGATTTCATATACATCCGCAATAGGAAGCCCGAATTCCTCCGTTTCGATTCGAAAGGTAACCAATTGCTGGATTTGTTGGGGAGCTGTCAACGGATCATCCCTCCCGCACATCCAAAAGTTTGGATTCGATAGACTTAAGGTTATTTGCCGCTTTGAATATGCCGGTTACATCCAGGATCAACGCTACGCTTCCGTCGCCCAGCACCGTTGCCCCCGAAACGCCCTCGACCTGTCCGACATAAGAACCGATCGATTTGACTACAATTTCTTGGCTGCCGATCAATTCATCAACAACCAAGCCGAGCCGTTTTTCCGCCAGTCCGACAACGACGATAAATACATGTTTTGTTTTTCTTCTGCCGCCGGGCATGCCAAACAGATCGTGCAGAGCGATGAGCGGAACAATTTTTTCTCTGATTTTGACAACAGCTTGTCCCTTAACGGAGTGGATTTCTTTGTGCGATATACGAACGATTTCGATCACACTGTTCATAGGCAAGGCAAAAGTCGTTTCCTGCAGCTTAATGAGCAGTCCCCGAAGAATAGCTAAAGTGAGAGGCAGCTTAATCGTGAATTTCGTCCCTTCGCCTAAACGGGTTTCCACATCGATTAATCCGTTTAATTTCTCGATATGATTGCGGACAATATCCATCCCGACTCCGCGGCCGGATATATCACTGACAGAGGCGGCTGTCGAAAAACCGGGAAGAAAAATAAGTTGAATCAATTCCTGCTGAGACATCGTTTCGGCTTCTTGCGCAGTAATCAATTGTTTGCGTATGGCGGATTCTTTTACTTTCTCCGCGTTGATTCCCGCCCCGTCATCCTCTACCGTCAGCACCACTTGATTTTCTTGATGGGATGCCCTAATTTTGATCGTCCCTTTAAGGGATTTCCCTAGTTTTTTTCTAACTTCCGCTTCTTCGATACCGTGGTCTGCGGCATTTCGGATCAGGTGAATCAACGGATCGCTAATTTCCTCGATGACAGTCCGATCCAGTTCGGTTTCTTTCCCTTCAAGCAGCAGATTCACTTCCTTGTGCAACGTACGGGATAAATCGCGCATCATCCTTGGAAACCGGTTGAATAACCGCTCGACGGGAAGCATTCGCGTCTTCATCACGGATTCTTGAAGTTCTCCGATTAGTCGGCCGACATGATTGGAAATCAGCTCCAAATCATCGATCGTTTCATCCGAAGCGTAACGATCGCGCAACAAATTTCCGACTTGGGCGATTCTTGTCTGGTCGATGACCAATTCGCCGACCAGATTCATAATGCTATCCAAATGTTCCACATCGACGCGAATCGTTTGTCCTATTTTCTTCTCTTCTTTGCTGTCCGGGCCGGGGATCGGGTTTTGTTGCTCCGCCTCCTTGTCGGCATCTGTCCGTGGCATGAAAGCATCGGCCAAGGCCAAGTTCTCATCTGAAAAAGGCGCCACTTCAGCAGCTTCCACATCCATAAGCTGGCTCAACGAATGCTCTAGGTATTCGGAATCCCCGTTCGTCTCGACGATATAGGAAACTTCATGGAGATTACTTTCCTCGATGACGCTGTCCAATTCCGGTTCCGTCGAAATAACGTCTCCCCATTTCTTAAGATGATGCAGCACAAGGTGTGCCCGAGGAAGCTTCATCTCGCAATGCTCGGATAAACGAACTTTGCAAATCCACTTTTTTAAGCTCTGTTTTTTGCTTTCCAACATCCCGCTTTTCGATTCGAGGGTCTCTTCCGTCCCATTGTCCAATAGCCGCAATTGCTGCACGATCGCATCGATATTGGTTTTTATAGCCCCTTCCTGTTCAATTTCCCTTTTCAACCCGTTTAAATAATCCAAGCATTGAAATAACACATCCACAACCTGCTGCGTCACCGGCAGAAGCTGATTTCGGATCTTGTCTAAAATATTTTCCATTTCATGGGTCAGTTGCTTCATTTCCTCGAAACCCATCGCCGCGGACGAACCTTTTAATGTATGAGCAATCCGAAAAATGTTTTGTATGATTTGCGGCGACTCGCCTTGCTGTTCCAAATTCAGAAACTCGATCTCCAGCAATTGGAGCAATTCTTCCGCTTCAGACAGGAAGACTCCCATCATTTCCGAACGATTCATACGGGTTCCCCCCTTACCCTACAAGAACATGTTCTAAATTTAAGATGCCGATCAGCCCCTCTTCCGACTGGCCAATCCCTTCAAAATAACTGCCGTCAACTCCGGAAACAATTTCGCTAGAAGGCTGGATATCGGCAAACTTGATCACTTGCTTCACTCCATCTACAACGATGCCGATCATTTCTTCGTTATAATTCACCACGACGATTCTCGCTTTAGGAATGACGGGCGCCTCTTTCAATTGAAATCTTTTACGCAAGCTGATGATCGGCACTATTCTCCCCCGAATATTCGTAACGCCTTCCAAAAAAGTCTTGCTGTTAGGGATGGCCGTGATTTTTTGCATTTTGATAATTTCATAGACTTCAGCAAGCTTTAGAGCGTATTTTTCCGCGCCCAGTTCAATCACGATGTACTGGTCTTGATGCTGCTCTAGCTGTGAAACTTCCACTTGTTTACACCCCTTAGGGATATGGAATAGCTGCTAAATAAAGTCATGTACATTTTGCGACATACGATGTACAATTTCGCACAATTGAACTTGTGCGACAACAGGAGGGACAAACATGAAACACGGAATTTTGGAGTTGTCTGAGAAAGGGCAAGAGAAGTTGACGGACGAAGTCATTGTCAGCATGTTTTTGGCGAACTACCACCATTCAAAACATACGTTGCGAAATTATAAATACGCGATTAAGCGATTTCAAAGCTTCATCAATCCAAAGAGGCTGAATGACATTACCTGGAGGGATATCGAGCTATATAAACTGAGCTTGCTCGAAGGGGATGGGAATCACCCATGCAAATATGCAGCGGCAACGATTTCCGTTTTGCTGACTCCTCTTCGTTCCCTATATAAGTGGGGGAATAGCCCGAATATTCAATGCTTTACCCACGATCCGTCAGCATGTATCAAGAAGCCTAAAGTGTCAAATAACAGCAGCCGTCATTTTTTAACGAAACATGAGGTTGTAAAGATATTGCAGCAATTAAACACGATGGGGCTTCGCAATTATGCTATCGGTCTGACCTTGGTCATGCTCGGTTTGAGGGTTTCCGAATTGGTTTCTATCGAATGGGACGATTTTCATACCGATCCCATGGGAACTTCGATTTGGTTGACCGTGCGTAATGGCAAAGGGCGGAAAGAAAGGGAGGTCAAAGTGCCGGATATGCTCTGGAAGCTGCTTTGTACATACCGTATGGAAAATAGAAGAAGCGGCAAAGTATTCCCGCTTACCCCCCGTCAGATTGAACGAATCATCGAAATCGCCCGTAAAAAAGCCAATTTTTCCAAAAAAGTTACGCCTCACTGGTTACGGCACACCAATGCAACTTTGGCGTTGCTCAACGGGGCGTCCCTTCAACAGGTGCAGCAGACGCTGGGGCATTCCCACATCAATACGACCCAACGTTATATACATACTGTGGAACAAATCAAAAAAGCAGCTCCGGATTTTGTCGAAGACTGTCTAAAAGAAGCGTTTTAATCCTTGAATATCCCCGATCTTCTATGCTATATTGAACAAAAAATGAACAAAATGTCGCACAAGTTCAATTGTGCGACATCAATAATGACATTAATAATACCATTATCCCAATGAGAGGCATATTCATACATATCTCGTCAGAATTTCATTATGAAACCAAATAGCCCTGAAAATCAAGAAAGAGCTTGATCTTCAGACAAGGAAAATAACGGTATGCCCCACTTCAGCTCTTTCCCAGACGTAACGGATGGCTATAGCTGGAAGCATGACATCGATTATCCCGCCTGTGTAGAGAAGATGGACGCAAAAACCGCGCTTCTAATACAGACCCGAAGTCGTTCTTTGTTCTTGGCCAGTTCCCCAAAATTCCTATGAGAAGCGAGCGATTTTACTATGGAATTAAGCAAGCTCCTGTCTTCCCTCATTCTCCCCCAATCGGATGAAAATGCTGTTTATATTTTTAGGTGTATAAAAAAAATAAAAGCAGACGGGTCACCGAGAATCTACTACAGATTCTCGAACCCATCTGCTTCTTATTTGCTCCGTTCTATCAACGCACAGCACTCCACATGCACCGAATGCGGGAACATATCCACCGGCGTTACCTCCACGGTCCGGTAGCCGCCGTCCTCAAGGATGCGCAGGTCGCGAGCCAGAGTTGCGGGGTTGCACGATACGTAAACCACACGCTCGGGCTTCATTTTGATAATCGTGTCGAGCAGGTGCGGGTCGCAGCCTTTGCGGGGCGGGTCGACGACGATGACGTCGGCTTCGATCCCCTGCTCTTTCCAGGCTGGGATGACGTCTTCGGAGGCACCGACCTCAAAAGTGACATGGTTCATTCCGTTCAGCTTGGCGTTGACGCGAGCGTCTTCGATCGCCTCTTTGACAATCTCCACGCCGTACACCCGCTTCGCGTGTTGCGCCAGGAACAACGAGATCGTGCCGATGCCGCAGTAGGCGTCAATGACCGTCTCTTGACCGGTCAGACCGGCGTATTCGACCGTTTTGCCATAGAGAACTTCCGTCTGGATTGGGTTTACTTGGTAAAAAGAACGCGCCGAGATCGCAAACTTCACGTCCCCGATATAGTCATAGATCACTTCGCGGCCCCACAGGACGCGAGTTACGTCGCCGAAGATGACGTTCGTCTGCCGTGTGTTGACGTTCTGGCAGATGCTTACCACAGCCGGAAGCTCTTCGCGGATCGCCGCAATCCATTCGTCTTCACGGGGGATCCGATCGCCGCTTGTGACCAGCACCAGCATCATTTCGCCGGTGCGAAAGCCAACCTTTACGACGACGTGGCGAAGCAGGCCTTGGCCTGTCTCTTCGTCGTAGGCGGTGATGCCCAGGCGGCGGCCGATCGCTTTGACGCGGCTGATCACATCATCGTTGCTCTCGTGCTGGATGAGGCACGTCTCCATGTCGATGATGCGATGGCTGCCGCGGGCGTAGAAGCCGCCGACCAGTGCGCCGTCGATGACGCCGACGGGCACCTGCGCCTTGTTGCGGTAGCGCCAAGGCGCAGCCATGCCGATCGTCGGTCGCACGACGACGGCATGGTCGCCGCCCGCCGCGTGCTCCGCGGCGCGGGCGGCATCTGCGGCCGCTTGGCCCGCTGCCGCCGCCGTCCCTGCGGCAGCGCCTGCTGCGCCGCTGCCGCCCGCTGGCGCGCCAGCTCCCGGCGCGCCCCCTGCCACGCGCAGCTTGCCGATGCGCTCCAGCACGTCGACGACGTGCTGACGCTTCCACGCGAGCTGCGCGTCATAGCTCAAGTGCTGCAGCTGGCAGCCGCCGCACTTGTCGTAGATCGGACAGGGCGCAGCCACCCTGTCCGGACTCGCCTCAACCACGTCAAGCAGCTTGGCATAGCCATACTGCTTCTTCGTCTTGAGCACCTTGACCCGGGCTTTCTCGCCCGGCAAGGCGCCAGCTGCAAACAGCGTGTAGCCCTCCACCCGGCCCACGCCTTCCCCGTCGTGGTTCATCCCGATGATGTCGATCACGACCTCATCATTCTTCACGACGGGAAGGCCGGCCATCGCGGCTTCATGCACGCTGCTCCCGGCACGCGCTGCAGGCCGCGCGCTGGCAGGTCGTTCCGCAGCCGCAGCCACAGCCGCACGCTCCCGAGATGGAAGGCTCCCGGAAGCTTCCCCTCGCCCGCCAGGGTTGCCTTTCGCACCGCCGGCTATTTTTTGTCCTTGTCCTCGGGCTCCACCTGTCCGTCCCCCGCCAGGACGTCGATTGTTACTCCGTTGTTTCTTCATCACTTTCTCCTTCTATGTTCAACTGAACCGGTTACTCCAACATGGCTTTATCTAACACAGTTCAAACTATATACTTTAGTCCAATACTTTCTATATACTTTAATCCTATAATCTAAATCCTCGCCATTGAGGGAAGAACGTCCATTCGACGTCAATGCATCTAATCCAGCCCATCGATAAAACAACTAACGGTAAATCCTCCATCTAATTTACCCCGTTTGGCCCAATTTCGCAAAATTAACTGGAAATCCTACAGCTAATTTGGCCCATTTTCCCCGTTTTCAGCTAAACTCGCGAAATTAACTGTACTTTTTCCAGCTAATTCTCGCAAAACCGCAGTTACTTAAAAAATAACGGTAGAATTTCCACTTAATTCACTTCGAATCCCATACCTTCCAACACCATACATTCCGAACGAACTCCATACATTTCGAACACCATACGTTTCGAACCGCCACACCACACCTGCCCCAACCAAGCCAAATCCCCCGCCAACCCGGCGGGGGATCCTCGCAACCTAGACTACCTGATGGTGTGCCTCAGGCTATCCTCTGCTTTGCTCTCTTGCATCCATCACTCAAGGACGGACATCCAAAATTCCGTACTCAAGGTGCCTCGATCTAGATCGATTGCATCCGCCCTGATTCAGCTACAACGCCGTAATCTGACGAACACAGCTGCACCTATCTCAATCACGCCTAAATCAGCCGCAATCTCCATCCGTCCGCCCTAGCACCATCCACCTCATTTACCCTCAAGCAAAAATCTGCAAATGCTGCGGCAAAACCTCGAATACGCCTGGCAATTCGCCGCCCAGCTCGCCGTCGAGATTGAGCAGCACGCGGCCGGGCGAAGTGACTTCCATGCGCCGCGTCTTGAAGTGGACGACGTGCGAGTCGCCTAAATGATCGCCGCGCAGCGCCATCGTGACCAGGCGGATAAATTCCGCAAGGTTGCACTTCTTGAGCGCGATCACATCGAGCAGCCCGTCGTCGATCCGTGCGTCCGGCGCCAGCTTCTCGAAGCCGCCAACCGAGTTGCTGTTGGCGATCAGGAATAGCATGAACTCGCCTTCCATGACCTCGTGCCCTTCCGCATCGATAATCAGCTTGGTGGGCGACAGACTGGCCATTTTCTCGATACCCTTCATGTAGTAGGCCAGCTGCCCGATCAGCGTCTTGAGCCGGCTTGGCACCTCATACGTCAGCTCGGTTAACTTGCCGCCGCCGGCGATATTGATGAAATGCCGGCCGTTCACCTTGCCGATATCGATGGGTCTTGTTTTATTCTCAATGACCAGGTCGCAATAATCCTCCCAACGCCGAGGGATTCCCATCGCACGGGCAAAATCGTTCGTCGTACCGAGCGGGAACACCCCCAGCGGGGGCAAATCACTCTTCCCGGCCATGCCGTTCACAACCTCATTCAGCGTCCCGTCGCCGCCGGCCGCAATAATGATGTCGTATCCGCGTTCGACCGCCAAAGCCGCCTCGCGCGTCGCATCGCCTTCCCCGGTCGTCGCATGACACGACGTCTCGATGCCGCCCTGGTCCAGACGCTCCAGCACGTCCGGCAGAAGGCGGCGCATCTCTTCTCTTCCCGAGGTTGGATTATAAATCAACCTAGCTCTTTTCATTTTCCAAACGCCACCTGAACTCAAAATGTCAACATATCACTGATCCCATTATATTCAATATTTGTTGCGACATCCAGCGAGCCATCAAAGGGTGGGGCAGCAACGCCTCTCCCGAATAGCGATGAGCCAGCCCATTCAACCGCTCAGGAATCGTGACTTTGGTAAAATATCCGGCGCTCAGGAAAAGAGGAGCCACAATGACGTCCATCCCCCGCTGCTCTGACCAATAACGTACTTTGGCAGATACGCTGTCCGGATTCAGGAGCGCGTAATCGGCCCCGCCCGCAAGTCCGGCAAGCTCCGCGCACTGCGCCGCCAGCGAGGCGATCCCGCGTTCCCACCGTTGCAAGAACCCGGGGTGGCTGCTGCCGTGCCCGACGAGAAGCAGCACCTCACGCTCCGGCCGCACCGACAGCCCCTTCACTTTGTCCCACACCATCTCGGCGACCAGCGGACCATCATCGATGGGATCGCCAAAAAACACCCGAGCGGAAACCCGAAAACGTTCCAGGTCAGTTTCCTTCTCCGGTGTATCTTTGACCCCAAGGGCATAGGCGATTTCGTCGATATGAGTACTTCCCGAGGACACGAACAAGGGAATGACGATGATGTCCGTCACTCCCTGGGCTTCCAGCTGATCGATGCCGTCCTGGATCAGGCGGCCTTCCACCGTTTCGAGGAAAGCACAGGCGAGCGGAAGCCCGGCGGGCAAATCGTCCGCCGCTTCCGCCACCGCCGCTTCCACGAGGGCTACCCAATGCTCATCTGGGGAGCCGTGGCTGATGACAAGCACACCCGGTTTCTTGGAGTCCCCCATTTGGAGCACCTCCCGGCCATCTTCCGGCAACCTCATCGACCTTGCCTTCATTTCGTCTGTCATACGCTTAGCGACCTAAACGGTCCAGCGCCATTTTGTAGCCGTCGTTACCGTAATTTAGGCAGCGCTTCACCCGGGATATTGTCGCCGTGCTGGCTCCGGTTTCTGCTTCAATCTGGTTGTATGTGTTGCCTTTGCCCAACATTCGGGCGACTTCCAGCCGTTGCGACAAAGACTGAATTTCGTTAACGGTGCACAGGTCATCAAAAAAGATGTAACATTCCTCGATGTTCTTTAACGTTAAGATGGCTTCAAATAATTGATCAATCGTTTTGTCATTTAATTTCTTCAGCTGCACTGAATTATCATCCCCTACCGTTACTGTAACCACACCCCCATTGTACCCGAGGGGCGTACTCCTTTTCAAGCATTAACGATTTCACGCATCACAGAAAGAACGCCCAAATTCCGCGAACGCCCACCAGAACCGGGACATTCGTCCATACGCAAGGCAGGGCGGGCACATACAGTATAGTAATACAAACGCCTAGCCAGGGATCATCACGCCGATCAGACCATCCGCGCGTGTCCCATTCGGCGTATGTCGATTCGCTCCTAGGTCTTGTCTCGGGAGGGCGGACAAGAAGGAAACGGGCCTTACGGTCAGCCTGCCCGGGCAAAATATCCGAAAAGGAAAGTGATACCCATGCCTCATAACTATGATTCCCGCCAAGGTCCGGTGCCCCCGTTCCATCCGTACACCCATAATTACCCGGGGGTGAATCCGTACGAAATTAAAGCGGTGGCTTCCTCACTGGTTCCCTATTCTCCGCCGACACCCACACCGACCCAGGCGCCGACTCCCACCCCGGTTGTCACAACCACGCCAAAGGCCGGCGGCCTGTCGCTGCCCAGCTTAAGCGACCTAAAAGGCATCGTCGACCGCATGGGCGGGATCGACGGCATCTTGGCGACGATGGGCCAGGTGCAGAAGGTGATGCAAACCGTACAGCAATTCGCCCCGATGGCGAAGCTGCTCACCTCGCTCTTGCCCGGCGGCAAAGGCAGGGCGGGCAGCAGTGTCGGCCGGATGGACGATTACCGCCCGCGCCGCCGCAAAACCAATCGCAAGAAAAGCGGCAGCCGCACCGGCTCCGGCCGCAGCGGAAAACGCTCATCGACCGGCAAATCCGGCAAGTCGGTCAAATCGGGAAAACGCCGCCGTTAATCCGGCGGCGGCTTTACTTTTACCGAGCTCTCCGGTGCTCACTTAAACCAACCGCGCTTCCTGAACCAAAGGATCATCCAACCGCCCAGCGCCGCCATTAGTCCGATCACCGCAAAATACCCGTATTCCCAATTCAATTCGGGCATGTTCACGAAGTTCATTCCATAAATGCCAGCGATTAGCGTCAGCGGCATAAAGACGGTGGTGATAACCGTCAGCGTCTTCATGATCCCGTTCATCCGATTGGAATTCAGCGAAATATAAGAGTCGCGCAAATCGGCGGTCATTTCCCGGTCAGCCTCGATCATCTCCGACAACTTAAGCAGATGGTCGTAAATATCCGCGTAATAAGCGCGCGGCTCTTTATCGCCTTGGACATGCTGTGAGTTCAAGATGCGGTACATGAGATCGCGCATCGGCACGATCGTCCGCCGCAGCTTCAGCAGCCGGCTGCGCAAGTCAAACACCTGGTTCATCAACTCCTCCACCGATTCGCTGCTTCCTTTGCCCTCCAACTCATTCAGATCATCTTCAATCGCATACACACAAGGAAAATAATGATCCACCAGGCTGTCGATCACCATGTAAGCCGCCGAATACGGCCCGTGAACCCACACCTTGCGCTCATGGGCCCGCTTCAGCATATTGCTCCACGCTTCATCCAATTCATCCAGCTGGCGCTGGTGGAACGAAACTAAGTACTCGTCCCCGATAAACAGATCCACTTCCACCGTCTCCAGCGTTCTTTCATCAATCGCATGAAGCACCAGAAATTGAAAATCGTCGTAATAGTCCATTTTCGGCCGTTGCAAAATATGCAAGCAATCCTCAATCGCCAGCGGATGGAAATGGAAGAAGCTCGACAGCAGCTCCGTCTCCTCCGGTGTTGGGGTATCCAGATCGACCCAGGTCCAGACGAACTGCTGATTATGAATCTGCTCCAGCGGAAATCCCTCCACCGTCTGGTGATCTCTCATCATGCCCATCGTTCTGATCATGCCGAACCTCCCAAAAAAAGCCAATCCTCAGCAGATTGGCTTACTCGAATTTCATCCTTAGAACAACAATTTATAGATCAGCCCGGCCATCACAAACACGATCGGAATCGTAATTACCCAGGCAATGACGATCCGCCCGGCCATCGACCAACGTACGGCGGAGAAACGTTTGGCTGCGCCTACGCCGAGGATGGACGAGGTGATGGCATGCGTCGTGCTGACGGGCAAATGAAACAACGTGGCCCCGAAAATAACCGATGCAGCGGAAAGATCCGCGGCGAAACCGTTGATCGGCTCGATTTTGAAGATCTTCGTACCCATCGTCTTGATAATTTTATAACCGCCAACCGATGTCCCGAGCGCCATCGCCGTCGCTGCGGCCAGTTTAACCCACAGCGGCACTTCCATATGATCTTGGAAGTCTGCCGTCACCAAGGCGAACGTAATAATCCCCATCGCTTTCTGGGCATCATTGGTGCCGTGCGTGAAGCTTTGGATCGCTGCAGTCACGATTTGCAACGACCGGAAGCCTTTATTGACGGTATGCGGACTACGCCGGGCAAAGATCCATCTCAAGATGGTCATGACGATGTAACCAATCACAAAAGCGATGATTGGGGAGAACACCAATCCCTCTACAATCGTCGTAAATCCGCCCCAGTTCAGCTTGTCCGGTCCAGCCCCCATGTACACCGCCCCGGCCAGGGAACCAATCAGTGCATGGGAAGAAGACGACGGAATGCCAAACCACCAGGTAATGAGGTTCCAGATAATTGCCGACAACAGCGTGGCGACCAGCACTTCCAGACCGTTATCCAGCTTCGCCGGATCGGCGACACTACCCCCAATTGTTTTCGCGACGCCCGTAAACATGATAGCACCTAAGAAGTTCATGACCGCTGCCATCATGATCGCAGTACGCGGCTTCATCGCGCGTGTTGATACCGAGGTCGCAATCGCATTGGCTGTATCATGAAACCCGTTAATGAAGTCGAACGCCAACGCCAGTATGATAACGATAAGCATAATCATTAAACTCGTATCCATAGCATTTTTGCACAGATGGCTATCTCTCTATATAAATCCGCGCAATTCCAACCTCCCGAAAATCAAATATATAGTGAAGTTTCTTAAGAATTACGCATGATGATGGATTCCAGCATGTTGGCAACCTTCTCGGCAGCATCGGTTGTCGTCTCCAGCCGCTCATAGATCTCTTTCTTCTTGATCAGTTCGATCGGATCGGTCACCTTCATGAACAGCTCCTTGATGCAAATCCGCAGCAGTTCATCGCCTTGATTCTCCAGGTCGTTAAGACGAATCGTGTATTCGCGGATTGCGAGCAATTTTTTCTGGGACAGCAAATGAATCGCCTTTTGGATCTCATAGGCCGAGTTGCGTAAAATTTCGGCAAAGCGAGCGATATATTCGTCCGGCCCGTTCAAATTGTACATAAAAAAACGGGATGTCGTAGCTTCCAAACCGTCGATCACATCGTCGAGGGCGGTAATCAGATGCATAATGTCGTCACGCTCGATGGGCGTAATAAACGTTTTGTTCAATTCCACGATGATTTTATGGGTGTAACCATCACATTGGGATTCGAACTCCTTCATCTTCTTGGCGAAGGCTTCAACGTCCCTGAAGTCCGCGACCTGCTGGGCGAAATAGTCCGCCGAATGCACGATCGTATCTGCCATATCCTCTAACGTCTGGAAAAAGATATCTTTCTTCTTCAGTCGCATCAGTATCCCCTTTTCTCTCCATAAGGTAGTTCTTGTGGTTGATGTTTTTACACAACCTTGAATATCTTATCACAACTGCATCACAGATAGGAAATATTGTCGCAAACATTTCACCTTCATGCGCTTATATTTCCCCTTATTCTCCCAGAGTTATCCTTTAATCGCCCTGGAAATACAAAATCTGCCTTTCTTCTCCTTTACTCTGCCTTTACATGACTGGCGAAATCCGGCGTATTGGGGACGATATGAATAAAGGTTTGGCCCGGCACCATAGGGATCTCCGCGTTATCCTTAATGAACCGGATCATATCGCCTTCCTTGCGGATCCAGTTGGCCTGAATGACTTTGCCTTGCTGGAACAATATCGCTTCACCGCCCAGCTCCAGTCCTACTTCCAGACGGCCGACATCGTCCAGCACCCGGTGGTCTGCCCCCATAACGACGACATTCGCAGCGGTTAATGGATCGCCCGTCTCCAGATCGGTGTGAGGCTCGCCATTGATGAACCGCTTGTAAAGCCCGGACGCCGCATCATATTCGTAACCCACCCGGTAGCTGTCCAGTTGAAACTTAATCTCCACGTGATTTGCGGTCTCCAGGGAATCCGAATGTTCATTTTCCTTATAAAAAAGATATCCCGGCACCGCCGTATCCTCCGTGGCATACCCGCGCTTCGCGGCGCCTTCCAGCAGCTTCTCTACGTTGGAATACAAATTGTGCGGAGCCTTCCGGGACTTGTCCCGCCAGAAATAAGCGCCGGCGTTTGTGATCTCGTCCAGATCCTCTTTATGCTGTCTTTGCAGGATCGCAAACGCTTCGTTGCTCGCCCCGGCATGCACCAACACCCCGTGGTAGCTCTCGCCCAAATCGATCATGTACGGGCGAATGCTGCGAATCGGGCCGATCTTGGCATTGTCCGCTTGACTGTGGAAGATGGATACAAGCCGCGTGACTCCGCCTTCCGCCAACACCTCGTATACAACATCGGCATCGATTAACCCCGATTGCGGGCGGGCTGCCGGCGCATTGTTAATCATAATGGCAAGCGGTCTGCGGGTCAGCGGCTCCTCGAGCGGCAATCCCGTCAACGGAGCCGTATAGGCAGGCGCCGCCGGTTCGGGCTCAGCAGTGTCCTCCGGGGTCTCCGTCTGTTGCGGCGGAGCGATGTTATCCGCAGGCGTGGCCGTCTCCTCGACCTTCCCGCAAGCGGAGAGCATAACGATAAGCAAGAATAAGAGCAGCAGCCAACTTAACTTCAATGATTTCAAAGGCATGTCCTCCGTCAAAATTCTTAAGTTTTTTACATTATACGTTGAATTCCTCTTTCGGGGGAAGCCGGAACAAAAGCAAACCTCTCAGCGAACCCCATATTTCATTCTAATTCTGAATTGGGTGTTTAAAATACAGTTCTTCATATGAATACTACAGGAGAGGAGAGATTATCCACGGGATCAAACGAACCTTGTCGCCGCATCCATGTATAAGGAGATGAAGAGATGATCGTAAAATGGTTAAGGGAGAGCATCGTTGCCTCTTGGCTGCTCTTGCTGTTCAGACTATATGTAGGTTACGAGTGGCTAACCTCCGGTTGGAGCAAAGTAACCGGCGGGTTTAATGCCGCTGGATTTCTGACGGGCGCTTTGGCGAAGACCGGCGGCGAACACCCCGCTGTGCAAAGCTGGTGGGCTTCCTTCCTCGAAAATTTTGCCGTGCCCAACGTCGGTTTGTTTAATATCCTTGTCCCTTACGGCGAGGTACTTGTCGGTCTGGGCCTGATCCTGGGCGGCTTCACTTGGCTGGCTGCCTTCTTTGGCATGGTCATGAACTTTGCCTTCTTGTTCTCAGGGACCGTAAGCACGAACCCGCAGTTGCTGCTGCTCCAAATCTTTATCGTTGTCGCCGGCACGAACGCCGGGCGGATCGGATTGGACTACTTCATCCAGCCTTACTTCCGCAACAACTACGGACGGCGGCGTTAACCAGTCCCATCCCGAGAAAAAAAGCGCAGAACCCCAATTCCCAATTCTTGAGGTTCTGCGCTTATTTATATGGATCGGTCGTTGTGTACCGGGATCACCGCCCGGTCAACGACCGCCGAACTTCCAGCAGTTTAAGCTAAGGCTGCCGTATTGATAATCCTGAAACAATTTCACAGCATGGCGTTCATCGTCTGCCGCCCCCATGGCGTAGAAGAGCGGAACAAAATGCTCCCGTCCGTACGAAGGAATCGCCATCCGGACATGCGGTGCTTTGCGGTCATAATCAAAGAGCTGCCGCAAGTCCCAGTTCTCCAGCTGCTCTCCGATCCAATCGTCGAATTCCACGGCCCACGCAGCCGGCTCTCGTCCTTCCCAATCGAGCAAGCGAAGATTATGAACAAGTCCGCCGCTGCCGATCACAAGGACGTTCCGCTGCCGCAGCTCCGTGAGCATTTTGCCGATGGCATACTGCTCTTCAGGCTCGCGTTTGGCGTCCACAGACAAGGCTACGACAGGGATATCGGCAGACGGAAACATCAGCCGCAGCACAACCCAGGCTCCATGGTCCAGACCTCTGCCTGTCGAAGTTTTGTAAGGCAGATTGTGCGCTCGGAAAATCGCTTCGATTTCTTCACTAAGCTCGGGACTGCCCGGCGCCGGATACTCGATCGCGTACATCTCTTCCGGGAAGCCGTAGAAATCGTGCATCGTCATATGCTTCGTATCCGTCGAGACCCATTGATCCGGAGCATCCCAGTGCGCCGAGAAGATCACAATGGCATCGGGCGGTTCCAGAATTTCTTGACCCAAGCGGTGAAGAAAATCCGTATATGCGTTCTTCTCAATCGCTAATGTAGGCGATCCGTGTGCAATAAACAATGCAGGCTGAGACATCTCCCAAACCTCCCTACGCCAAAAAAATGGTTACACCTTCATTGTATCCATCCCAGAAGGATTTTACCAGTTTTTGTACGTCTGGGTTTGACGGTGCCTCCTACTCATGTCCTTAAATCATCCAATGCTGCCACTCGGTCTGCAGGGCTTCCAACCCTCCGAGCCATTCCTTAGTCTTCCGGATGACCTGTTGCTGATGGTCACCGGACGAGAACGTGTGACTGCCTTGGAAAATAATCTCCTTATCGCAGCGCCCCTCTGGACGCATCCAGAACACCTTCTGATATAAGAAAGCATAGTCCGCCGGAATAATATCGTCTGAGGTTCCATGAACAACCAGTACGTCACCGGAAAATTTAACGGCTTCCTGGAACGGTTGATATTCGCCCAGCGAATCAAAAAATTTCGGCGTCAGTCCGTAGCCCAAATAGTCAGCGCTCCCTTGCTTTACCGCCCGGTCATATAGATCGCGTCCGGTGATTTTGACAATATCGCTGAACGGGTAGCCAACCGCCGACCATAAGACAAGGTTCTTTACGCGTCGGTCACGGATGGCGGTTAGGAGGGCAATCAAACTGCCAAGGCTGTGTCCAAGCAGCGATACCCGCGTCGGGTCAACGTCAAACGCGCTCAGGCCATAATCCAGCACCGAACGGGTCTGGGCGATCATCGACTCTACGCCATGGTCACCGTAAGAACCGCTGCTCTCGCCGCATCCGAGATAGTCGAAGCGAAGCACGAGGAAGCCGTCTGCTGCAAGCTCCCTTGCAGTCTTGACGAATAGACGGTCAACGCCGATACGGCTGCCTACAAATCCGTGGCAGATGACGACCAAGGGAGCGCGTTGGCAGCGCCCCCCTTGTTTGTTCTCAGCCGGGTAATGTATGCTGGCCGCAAGCTGTTCTTCTCCATGATTGATCACAATCTGTCTTTCCATAACCCGTCTCCTCCCCGTATTCCGGCAATGATATATACTTTAAATCCGATAAGTTTAATATGATTTGGTTTGAACTTATCTTAGCATTACCCGAGCCGGGGTGTCAATCGGATCGCGCAGATCGCAAGAAACTCACTTATTCATAGGACTGGCGGAAGTACGCATGGGTGGTAACCCGGCCCTCCCACTCTTTCATAAACCGATGATTCCCCAGATCACCTTCGTCACACACCTCGTCATCCCCGCACAACATGCCGCTTTCCTCATCGCTCTCATTGGTTACGACTTCTTCCAGGCTTCCCCGAGAGTTGCTGTTCAGCAAATACCTCCGGGTCAGCTCCGATTCATATTTTCCCACTGGCTCTGCCTCCCGCAACTGTAGTGTGATTGTGTGCAGACCGCCTTGTCGCCATCAAATCGATTTTCAGCCTGATTGCCGGCGCCTGCCGTTTTGCTTATAGAGTAGTTTTTGGAGGGAGGGACGCTTTTTATTCCTTGTTCAAGGAATGTTCATGATCCATTAGTTCTGTTCCGCTTCCACTTCTGCCGTGCCTCGGTCCCTTGCGAATGGGACAAACTATGAAGTATACTACGGAAGAAACTGGGAGGAGAGATACAACCATGTACATCCACGAAATGATCGGCGAAACGAAACGGCTACGACAACAAATGACGCCGGAGAACGAAGCATATTTCGGGGAAATGGTCTTGTACTTCCGTTCCGGCTCCAGCTCGCTTAGTGAAGCCAAAGGGGAAGAACTCCTGCTGGACATCGCCCGGCAAATCATCAAAAATCAAGCCAAAGGCATCTCGGCGGCAGAACGCTTCGGCCCCGATCCGAAGGCTTATTGTGCGGAGCTGGCGGAGGACGTAAAGGCACGGAAGCCCCGGACGCTGAAGGACAAAATCAAATATTATACGATGATCCCCTGGGTAGCTTTGACCTGGGTCTTCTTTATTTATATGATCACCGGTTTCTTCAGCAAATGGTTTGGCGGGGAGCTCGAATATACACAGATCAGCACCTCCTCGCTGTTGATCATCGCCGTACTGTCTATCGTGCTGATTGAGCTGGTCACTCGCTTCCTTGGGCAAAGCTCCAAAGCCAGCGAAGGTCAAGAGCCTGCCGGAGAAGCAAGACCAGCAGGGCCCGGAGCGAGACCAGGCATGCCGCCCAACGCGGGGCCGCGCGGCTTTAACCTCCGTGCGTTCGGCACTTACATCGCCGTTGCCGCCGTGTTGATCGTTGTGGGCACCGTATTAAATCGAATCATGCCGTCGTTTACCGTTTCACCTTGGGACAGCCTGATCTTGTTTGCCGTGGGACTGGCTGGGCAATTTTTCTTTTTTGGTCGCCGCTCGAAGAATTAAGCAGAAAAACCACAGAAGCCGCATCCCCCAAACGATCAAGAGGATGCGGCTTTTGCGGTTTATTTTTACATAAGGAGATCAAATCTCGATCCGTTTCTTCAGCAAATACGTTATCGCGTAAAACATCAAAGCCGCTACGACCACTTCAAGCAAGAACGGCCCAAGCGGAAGCAGATTCACCGATTCACTCGCCACTGCACCGTTCTCCTCGGCCATCCCGATATGAATGATTCCGAAGTTCGCAAAGGTACTATTCGTATCTCGAAAGATCAGGCTTTCCACCCAAGACATCCCGTTCTGAATGACGAAGAAGGAAATGATGCCGACCCAGGTCCCGGCTTTGCCCCGGATGCTGACGCTGGCGCCAATCGCGATCGCCATAAAGACCGTTAACACCAGCAGCGTATACACCCAAATGATGGTCAGGATGACGAACAGAGTGTTTTGGAGCCCGTTCGTCTCAATTTGAATAATGTTGATCGGTACCTGGGCGATCCGAAAATAGATCGCAGCATGAACCACGACAATCACCGCGATGATCAGCGCCACGAGCCAGCTGAACACGAGCGAGGACAGGATTGTCCATACCGGATGCAGCGGGAGCAGACGGCGATGATAGGCTTTGATATTGTAGGCAAATGTTTTGCAGGACTGCACGACCATAATGATAGCAGCGGTAAAATAAAGAACGGTGGTTAAGCCAAAGATCGTCTCCGCATCCCAATGGCGAAGGTTGCCTGTGATCGACAGCAGTCCTTGCACGATGACCAGGATCGCAGCCAGCCCCAGCACGGTATTGGCATTTTGTTTGATATCGTACTTCAGCAGCTTTCTCATTTACGCGAACACCTCTCTGAACATGTCATCGACGCTCTTGCCATAGCGAATCCGCAGGTTCTCCACTTCCTCCTGCATGACAACCTCGCCGCTGCGGATAAAGATTACCTCATCGAAAATCCGCTCAATATCCGAAACCAGATGGGTAGAGATGACGAGGCTGCTCTCTTCGTTGTAAAATTCCACGATCGCATCCAAAATTTTGGCCCGGGCCACTGGATCCACCCCGCCGATTGGCTCGTCAAGCAGATACAGCTTGGCATTTCTCGATAACGTTAACGTCAGTTGGAGCCGTTCGTTCATGCCTTTCGACAGGGAGCTGATTTTGTCCTTCTCATTCAGATTCATAAAGTCCAGCATCGTGCCAGCCTTCTCCTCATCGAAATCTGGGTAGAAATCGCGGTAAAATCCAATTGCATCCCGCACCTTCATCCACGACTCCGTTAATGGACGATCGGGCATGAAGGAAACCAACGATCTCGTCGTTAGTCCCACCGGCGTTCCGTCCACCGACACCTTGCCTCCGGAAGGATGAATCAGGCCGGCGGCGATTTTCATCAGTGTGCTTTTGCCGCTGCCATTCGTGCCTAGCAGGCCAACGATCTTTCCTTTGCTGACGCTGAAGGACACGCCATGCAATGCCTTTTTGCTGCCGTACGATTTTGATAGGCCTTGTACTTCCAGTAGCGGTTTCATTGATGGTTGCCCTCCTTTAGCGTCGCTCATCCGTCTTTATGGCGTCGGCGACAAGCGCCGCAATATCCTCGTTGCTAAAGCCCAGCTCCTGCATGCCTCCGATAAAACGATCCAGCAGCTCACCGGCCATTTCTTTTTTGATGGTCATAATTTTCGTTTCCTCGCTTGTCACGTATCTTCCGAGTCCGCGTTTCGTTTCCACGATGGCTTCACGCTCCAATTCCTGAAAAGTCCGCTGCACGGTATTCGGATTAATTTGCAGCTCGGCCGCAAGCTCGCGTACCGACGGAATTTTGTCGCCGGCCTTCAATCGGCCAGTGACGATTTCCCTTTTTAAATAATTCATAATTTGTAGATAGATCGGCAGATTATTATCGAATTCGATGCTCACGTTCCTTGGCTCCTTTCCGCCGTGTGCCGCCGTTAGTGATTCTACCGGTCAAGCAACATCCCGTTTTTTAAACGTAACAAAGCTTACTGCAAGAAACAAGATCAAATAGGCGGCGATCACCACGGAGGAGAAGGTTAACGTCATACCCGGCATCGGCGGATTCCCGTTTAGGTATACCGTTAAATCGGCGTTGGCGAAGATGAGATACTTGGCGAAGGCGTATCTCGAAAGCAAGGCCACCACCAGTTCCTCCAGCACAACAATGAACATGCCGATCCCAATTGTCGCTCCTGTCGAACGAGTCAGAATGCTTACTAGAAAAGTGATCGTAACGTAAACAACGGTATAAATGAACTGATACAAGGCGCTGGTTAGAACTTCGCTCCAGCCGATTCCCTGCACGCTGGCAGATCCGAATCCGTAGATCAGCCCGCCGCCCAACAGGGCAACCGCCAGTGAAAAGACGAAGAGAGACATCGTGAACAGCAGCACAGCCACGTATTTAGAGGCCAAGATACGGCTGCGACTTTGCGAGCGGATCAGCAGCAGCTTGATCGTCCCCAGACTGTGCTCCTTCGCCACAATCCCTGCGGTACAAATAATGACCAGCAAGGTCATCATTTGACCTAAGCCGTTTCGGGACATGGCCATTAACGCAAAATCCAGGAACCCTACCGACTGCTGCGAGAAAGTGTGCATCATGTACAGCATCCCGGCAATCGACGCGGCGATCAGCGTATAAGGGACGATAAAGCTGTCCTTCTTGGACATCTTAAGCCATTCGTTCACAACAAGCGGTGTAAATTTACGCAATTTGGTTTCCTCCCGTCCATTTCAAGAATTCGTCTTCCAACGATTGCTTAACTTCTTCGATCCGGTAGATGGCGATCCCTTCGCTGCCCAGCGCGCCAACGACGCGTGGGATATAGCTGTCGCGTACGTCGACCGTCACTTCGCCCCGTTCCGGAGACATCCCCAGCAGGCGGATTTCTTCCATCCGGATGAGTCGGGCTTTCGCCGCTTCGGCATCGCTGACCCGGAACGTCACGTTCACCCGTTCCTCGGTTTTCTCTGCCGCCTCACCTAGGGCGCGTTCGGTCACGAACTTCCCTTCCTGAATGACGACCACGCGGCTGCACATCAGCTCCATTTCGGCCAGCAAATGGCTGGAGACCAGCACAGCAATCCCTTCCTCGGCCGCAACGCGCTTCAGATAGTCGCGCATTTCCCGAATCCCGGCCGGATCCAGCCCGTTGGTCGGCTCATCGAGAATCAGAATCGACGGCCGATGCAATAAAGCCTGCGCGATGCCCAGGCGCTGACGCATGCCTAGCGAGTACGCTTTTACACGTTTTTTCATCGCCTTCTCCAAGCCTACCAGCCGGGTGACCTCCTGAATCCGCTCCTCCGTAATCCCTTCGCTCATTCGCGCGTACTGCTTCAGATTGTCATATCCGGTCATGTACGGGTAAAACTCCGGATTCTCAATAATCGCGCCAACGTGGACGATCGCTTGGGTGAAATGATTCCGGATACTAAATCCTTTGATCTGGACATCGCCCTCCGTCATTCCGATCAGACCCACGATCATCCGAATCGTGGTCGTTTTCCCTGCACCGTTAGGTCCGAGCAGACCCACGATTTCTCCCCGTCGAATTTCGAAAGACAGCTTATCAACAATCCGTTTGCTGCCAATCGCCTTCGTCACCTGTTGTACCGACAAGACGACCGGCTCTTGTCCCTGCAATTTCGCCGCATCCGCTCCAAAGCCCGAGGCGACATTTTCAATAGACTGATGCTGCACGTTCACTTCATTCACTCCTTTTGATCGATGCTCTGTAATGTGATACTGGAATGCCATGTACCTGAATGCGAGTTCTTGATTGTGCTACGTTTCGATTCCATGGCTTCGAGTCGTTGTATTAGTGTTATAGTTAAATAGTACACTAGGGCATTGATATTGTCAACACTAACGGAACGTAGAGACGTTATTTGCCATTTCCCGCGGCATTTCCCGAGCTAACGGAACAAGGAGACCTTATTTTGGGAAAAAGGGGCCAATCCAGCGGCTTCCCGTTCAAATAGCGCTCCTGGGTTCCGTTAGAAATGGATGAGGGCCTTGTGACCTACGAATAAGGTCCGTACGTTCCGTTACAGTCACGTTCCCGATCCAGACCTCCATGCATACCAAAAAGCCCTCCCCGACCAAAGTCGAAGAGGGCTGTTCGCCTCTAAATTTTTTCGCTTCCAGCTTATATCAGCAAATTAAACAAATTCAAATCCCGATTCAGCTCGGTATATACGATGCCTTTCGCGGACATGCGCCCGATCAATGGTTCGTAATCCGCTTTGTCGCTCAGCTCGATGCCAACCAAGGCCGGGCCGTTCTCTTTGTTGTGCTTCTTCGTGTACTCGAACCGCGTGATGTCGTCGTTTGGCCCCAGCACCTCTTCCAAGAATTCGCGAAGCGCTCCGGCCCGCTGCGGGAAATTAATCAAGAAATAGTGCTTCAGCCCTTCATAGATCAGTGACCGTTCCTTCATTTCCTGCATCCGGTCGATGTCGTTGTTACCGCCGCTGATGACACAGACCACCGTCTTCCCGCGGATTTGGTCACGGTACATATCGAGTGCCGAGACTGGCAACGCCCCTGCTGGTTCTACAACGATGGCACTATCGTTGTAGAGCTCCAAAATCGTCGTACATGCCTTGCCTTCCGGAACCTGAACGATGTCGTCCAGGAGGTTGGCGCAAATTTCGTAATTCAAATCGCCAACCCGCTTCACCGCCGCGCCGTCCACAAATTTATCGATCGATTCCAGCGTGACAACCTGCTTCTGCCTTAACGCTTCCGTCATGGACGCCGCACCGGACGGTTCAACGCCGATGATCTTCGTATCAGGGCTTACCGTCTTCAAGTAAGTCCCGATGCCCGACACCAACCCGCCGCCGCCGATGGTGACGAAGACGTAATCCGCCGGTGTAGTCAGGCTTTCCATAATCTCCATGCCGATCGTCCCGTTCCCGGCAACAATCTTCGGATCGTCAAACGGGTGAATGAACGTCATCCCGCCTTCCTGGCAGGCTTTCATCGCCTCCGCATAAGCATCATCGTAGGTGTCACCGATCAGAACGACCTCCACATGCTCGCCGCCAAATCTTTTGACCTGCTTGATTTTCTGGTTCGGTGTCGTGCTGGGCATATAGATTTTCCCTTGAATGCCTAGCGCATTGCAGGAGAACGCTACGCCCTGCGCATGGTTGCCGGCGCTCGCGCACACGATTCCGCGCTTCAGATCTTCGGGCTGCAGGCTGCGAATCATGTTGTACGCCCCACGGATCTTGAAGGAGCGCACGACCTGCAGATCCTCCCTTTTTAAATACACATTGCATTCATATCTAGCCGATAACGTTGCGTCGAGCTGCAACGGAGTTCGGATGACCACTTCCTTCAGCACGTGATGCGCTTTGACGATGTCTTCCATGCCTACCGTTTGTCGTTCCGCCTGATTCATCTATTTCTCCTCGCTTTAACTGAGTTCTCTCATTCTAATAAAGGTACACCTGAAACCGCCTCCGGTTCAAGTTATTTTGTACAGTCAGGGAAACGCCCCTCCGTACGGGCAAATGCTCCCGGCTCGGAAGGGCGTTTACGTTCGAACCTATAGCTTAACGTTTCTTTGGTATTAGACGGTCATCGGTATGACCTTTCGAGTTCGTCTCTTGGGACAGCTCGGTCAGCTCCCATTCCATCGTGCCGTACACGGGGTCGGAAGGGAACTCCTCGCCTTTTTGCAAATAGACTTCCCGTCCCAACTCATCCCGGTAAACGCCGTCGACTTCCACTTCTTCGCGCGAGACCGGTAGCATTTCCTTCATTTTGTCGCTCATGATGATGCCGCCTCCCATTCGAGTATTACAGGGACTCAGAAGAAAATCCCCAATATCCCTTAACATGCTCGAAAGGGCAGCGGATTATCCTTGACGGATCATCTCACTAGACGAGCGCCTTCGCGGCAATATCCGACCGTTGATGCTTGCCCTCGAACGTAATGAGGTTCGCTGCCTCATAGGCTTTGTCCCGGGCTTCGGCAATCGATTGTCCCAGGCCAACCACGCCAAGCACACGCCCGCCGTTCGTGACCCACTCGCCTGCTTCGTTCTTCGACGTGCCGGCATGGAACACCAACGCCCCTGCAGCCTGCGCTTCCTCCAGCCCGCGGATCGGCAGGCCCTTCGGATAGGAAGCCGGATAACCGCCGGAGGCCAGCACAACGCAAACCGCCGCTTCCTCGCTCCACTCGATATCTACTTGATCCAACGTCCCATTTACCGCTGCCAAGAAAATCTCCAGCAGATCACTCTTCAAACGCGGCAGAACAACCTGGGTTTCCGGATCGCCAAAACGGGCGTTAAATTCGATTGTCTTCGGTTTGCCGTCCGGCGTAATCATCAACCCCGCAAACAGCACGCCGCGGAACGGCCGGCCTTCCGCAACCATGGCCTTCGCGGTTGGTTTGATGATCGTTTCGATAGCCTCTTCGATAATCGAATCCGCGATATGCGGCAACGGGGAGTAGGTTCCCATGCCGCCGGTGTTCGGGCCTTTGTCACCGTCATACACCTGTTTGTGGTCTTGCGCCGCAACCATAGGACGGACGGTTTCCCCGTCGACAAACGACAGGATCGACATTTCCTGTCCTTCAAGAAACTCCTCGATCACGACCTGGCTGCCGGATTCGCCAAACACTTTGTCAACCATGATGTTCTTTAGAGCTGTTTCCGCCTCTTCGCGAGTGAAGGCGACCGTTACACCTTTGCCTGCGGCAAGCCCGTCCGCCTTAATCACGATCGGCACCGGACGGCTTTGGAGATACTTAAGCGCCTGCTCGTAGTTGTAGAACTTTTCGTATGCGGCGGTCGGAATGTTGTATTTTTTCAGCAGATCCTTCATAAAAGTCTTACTGCCCTCGATATGCGCAGCATTCTTACGCGGGCCAAATACCGGGATGTTCTTGGCTTCGAACACATCCACGATGCCGTCTGCGAGCGGATCGTCCGGACCTACGACGACCAGGCCCACACGCTTCTCCTCCGCAAAAGCCGCCAGCTTATCGAATTCGTTCACCTGAATCGGCACCAGCTCGGCGATTTGTCCGATCCCCGCGTTCCCCGGAGCGCAATAAATCTTATCGGCCTTCGGGCTTTTCGCCAGGCTCCAGCAGATCGCGTGCTCACGCCCTCCGGCGCCAATCACCAAAATATCCATAGTCTCCTCCCTCGCTTCTGAATAGTTAGTTAACTAAATGAAATAACTTGAAATTCTACTGTTAATTTTGCACCTTACCCGCATTTGAACGAAACTAACTGGAAAATGTACCGCTAATTTAAGCTCAAAACGTTGATGAAGGCATTTTCGCTCAAATTAACGGCAGGTTTTACAGTTAAGTAGGCAAAATCAAGCGTTACGGCTGAAATAACAGTAGGTTTTACAGCTATTTGCCCACGCACGTTTGTGCGTCTGCGAAAAGACGGCAGGCCGCCGCAGCGGTCTGCCGTTTGCCTTTAACCTAGTGTTTGAAATGGCGCACGCCGGTGAAGACCATCGCGATGCCGTGCTCGTTGGCAACTTTGATGGACTCCTCGTCCTTCACGGAGCCGCCCGGTTGGATAATCGCCGTGATCCCGGCTTTGGCAGCTGCTTCGACCGTGTCGCCCATCGGGAAGAACGCGTCCGACGCCAAGACGCTGCCTTTCGCTTTCTCTCCCGCTTGCTCGATCGCGATCTTCGCTGCACCTACGCGGTTCATTTGCCCCGCGCCAACGCCAATGGTCATATCGTCCTTCGCCAAGACAATCGCGTTCGACTTCACATGTTTAACCACTTTCCAGCCAAACAGCAACTGCTTCAACTCTTCTTCGGTTGGCTTGCGATCGGTAACGACCGTCAAGTCGGACTCTTTCAGCGTATGCACATCGCTTTCTTGCACGACCATCCCGCCGTCGATCGAGGTGACGACAAACTGGCTGCTGCGGCTCGCACCCAGCTCCAGTCCGCCAAGCTTCAGCAGACGGAGGTTTTTCTTCTTCGTAAGAATCTCCAGCGCTTCTTCCGTGAAGCCTGGTGCCAAAATAATCTCCAGGAAAATCTCCTTCATCAGCATCGCCGTATCTGCATCAATGATGCGGTTGGCAGCGACGATCCCGCCGAAGATCGATACCGGATCGGCCTCGTACGCTTTCTTGTAAGCTTCCAATACGCTGGCGCCCACGCCAACGCCGCAAGGATTCATATGCTTGACCGCGACGACCGCCGGCTCGTCAAATTCCTTAACGATTTGCAGCGCCGCGTTCGCATCGTTGATGTTATTATAGGAAAGCTCCTTGCCGTGGAGTTGCTCTGCATTCGTCAGCGTGTCCGCTGCTGCCAACGGTTTGCGGTAAAACGCCGCTTTTTGATGCGGATTTTCGCCATAACGCAAATCTTGAATTTTCTCGTAGGTGACCGTGAAACGCTCTGGCAACGGATCACCCGTCACCTTCGACAAGTAATCGGAGATCAAGGCATCGTATGCCGCCGTATGGCGGAAAACTTTGGCCGCAAGCCGTTTACGCGTTTCAAATGTCGTATCGCCGCCCGCACGCACTTCTTCAAGCACGGTTCCATAGTCAGCTGCGTCGACTACAACGGTGACAAACGCATGGTTTTTCGCAGCCGAACGAAGCATCGTAGGCCCGCCGATGTCGATATTTTCGATGGCGTCCTCATAGGTGACGTCCGGTTTCGCGATCGTTTCTTGGAACGGGTACAGGTTGACGATCACCAGGTCGATATAATCCAATCCCAGTTCCTTCATCTGTGCTTGGTGCTCCTCGCTGTCGCGCACCGCCAGCAGCCCGCTATGCACGGCAGGATGCAGCGTTTTAACGCGTCCGTCGAGGATTTCCGGGAACCCGGTGACATCGGAAATTCCGATCACCGGTACGCCTTCCTTCGCCAGCAGGTTTTTTGTGCCCCCCGTCGAAATGATTTCCACACCCAGCTGCGACAGCTCGCGGCAAAAATCCACGATACCTGTTTTATCCGACACGCTTACGAGCGCTCTTTTCATACTCACAATCGGCTCCTCCTTTATTTTGGCGAATCCTGCCCCCGATATTTCTCGGGAAATATCGAAACCCTGCATCTGTTCTAAAAGCTATCCGATAATCCTGAAAACTCCTGTAGACAAGCGTTTTTTCGGCGCTGTCTATTCCGACAGAATCGTCACTTTTCTTCCTTCCACGCGCACGCGGTTCTTCGCGAACCACGACACGACCTGCGGATATAAGCGCCCTTCGGCCGCATGGATCTTGGCTTCGAGCGATTCCAGCGTATCGTCCGCCGTAATCTCCACCGCCGCCTGAGCAACCACTGCGCCGGTGTCCATGCCGCCGTCAACCAAATGAACCGTAACTCCCGTCATTTTTACGCCGTAGTCCCAAGCCTGCCCAATCGCATTTTTTCCCGGAAAAGCCGGCAGTAACGATGGATGAATATTAATCATGCGCCCGGCGTACGGCTCAACCAACACCGAAGTGAGCAACCGCATGTATCCGGCCAGCACAACCAAATCGATTTGGCGCTTGTCCAGCTCGGCAGCAATTTCCGCCTCATAATCTTCTCGACGCGCATAGGCCTTCGGGTCAAAAAGATAGCATTCCACGCCGGCTTGGCGGGCCCGTTCGACGACAAAGGCCTGCGGCTTATCGCAAACGAGCAACACTATCTCAGCGTCCAGCTCGCCCGACCGCGTCGCGTCGAGCAAATTCTGAAAATTACTGCCGTTCCCCGAGGCAAACACGGCAATCCGGTATTTCGCTCCCATTAGACATCCGCTCCTGCAAAAGTCACGACCCGCTGTCCTTCCGTCACTTTACCGATCACGTAAGGCGTTTCTCCTGCTTGTTCCAACGTAGCGACCGCAGCCTCAGCCTGATCCTCCGCCACAACAATCACGAGCCCGACGCCCATGTTAAACGTCGTAAACATATCGCGGTTGCTCACGTTCCCTGTCTTCTGCAGCAAGTCGAAGATCGGCAAAATCGGCCAAGACCCGTAGTTGATCTCCACGTTTACGCCTTCCGGCAGAACGCGAGGGATATTCTCGATGAAGCCGCCGCCCGTAATGTGAGCCATCCCCTTCACATCCACCTGCTCCAGCAGGGACAATACCGGCTTCACATACAGCTTGGTTGGCGTGAGCAACACGTCGCCCAACGACTCCCCGCCTAACTCCGGCAGCTTGTCGGTCAATGCGTAGCCCGCTTCTTCCAGCAAGAGCTTGCGAACCAGCGAGAACCCGTTGCTGTGCACGCCGCTGGACGCCAGACCAATCACCGTGTCGCCAGGGGTAATGCGGCTGCCGTTTACGATCTTGCTCTTGTCAACGACACCCACCGTAAACCCGGCGATGTCGTACTCGCCTTCACTGTACATGCCCGGCATCTCAGCGGTCTCGCCGCCGATCAATGCGCAGCCCGACCTACTGCAGCCTTCCGCGATGCCGGCGACAATGGCCTCGATTTTTTCAGGGACAACCTTATCGCACGCCAAATAATCGAGGAAAAAGAGCGGCTCCGCCCCCTGCACGACGATATCGTTTACGCACATCGCTACCGCATCGATGCCGATCGTATCGTGCTTATCCATCGCAAAGGCAATTTTCAGCTTCGTGCCCACGCCGTCCGTTCCCGACACGAGCACCGGCTCCGCGTACTTGTCCTTGTTCAATCCGAACAAAGCGCCAAATCCGCCAAGATCGGTCATCACTTCCGGCCGGAACGTCCGTTTGACGTGCTTTTTCATGCGCTCTACCGCTTCATTCCCGGCTGCGATATCGACGCCGGCTTTCTTATATGCTTCAGACACGAGAGGGACCCACTCCTTTAACTTTTTGAACACGAGGAAACCATTTATCCAATCAATTCATCACGTGAAATAAGTCGAATCTACGCAAAACACCCGTCACGAGTCGGATGGCACAAGACACGAATCGCTAAACGCTAACGAATTCAGCAAGTGCACCCAAACTTCTCTTCCCCGTCGAAATCCGTCCGGGTCGGATAATCGTTGTCGAAGCAGGCCATGCAGAGGCCGCCCTTGTAGTCCGTCGCGTTATCCCCGCCCACCGCCTGGATCAGCCCCTGCGGGCTGAGAAACTCCAGCGAATCGGCATTGATCTCCTTGCAGATCTCTTCCACCGATTTGTAGGAGGCGATCAGCTCACCGCGATCCGGCGTATCGATGCCGTAGAAGCAAGGGTTCTTGAACGGCGGCGAGGTGATGCGGACATGCACCTCCGTCGCGCCGGCTTCGCGCAGCAGATTGACGATCCGTCGCGAGGTCGTGCCGCGAACGATCGAATCGTCGATCATCACAACGCGCTTGCCTTCTACAACGCGGCGCACCGCGCTCAGCTTCATCTTTACGCCTTGCTCACGCAGCTCTTGGCTTGGTTGAATGAACGTGCGGCCAGTGTATTTATTTTTGATCAAGCCCAGCTCGTAAGGGATGCCGGTCTGCTCCGCATAGCCAATCGCGGCGGAAATACTGGAGTCCGGAACGCCGGTGACCACATCTGCGTCGACAAAAGACTCCTGCGCCATCACCTGCCCCATCCGCTTGCGGCTGGCATGCAGGTTCGAGCCGTTCATGTCGCTGTCAGGACGCGCGAAGTAAATGTACTCCATCGCGCACAACGCCTTCCGCTCCGGCTCGGCATAACGCTCCTCGCGGAGGCCGTCCTTATCCAGCACCAGCATTTCACCGGGCTGGATTTCGCGAATCGTCTCCGCGCCAACGACCTCGAACGCGCACGTCTCGGACGAGAACAGGTACGCGTTGCCTAGCCGCCCCATCACAAGCGGGCGCAAGCCGTTCGGATCGCTGGCCACGATCAGCTTGTCGTTCGTCAGCAGCAGGAAAGCGAAGCCTCCAACCAGCTGACGAAGGGCGTCCTTTGCCGCCTCGACGAAATCCTTCGGCGAGCGGGCGATCAAGTGCGCGATCACTTCCGTATCGCTGGTCGTTTGAAAGATCGAGCCGCTTTGCTCGAGCTGGCGGCGGATTTTCGGCGCATTCACGATGTTGCCGTTCGTTGCCACTGCCAGATCGCCGTCGCGGTATTTGAAGATCAGCGGCTGCGCGTTCGTTAGCTTGCTGTCTCCGCTCGTCGAATAGCGGACGTGGCCGATCGAACGGTCCCCGCGCAGCGAAGCCAGCTTGTCGCGGTCGAACACTTCCTTAACCAGGCCCATACCGCGGTGGTAATGAAAGTCCTCCCCATCGGTGGCGCAGATTCCCGCGCTTTCTTCCCCCCGGTGCTGCAACGCGTGCAGTCCGTAGTAGGACAGCGAGGCGGCTTCAGCATGACCAAATACGCCAAACACGCCGCATTCCTCGCGTAACGTATCAAACGGATCCGCATGCCCCGCCCCTTCGTTATAGTAGTCTCCGGTCCAAAGTCTCTGCGCTGGTTTTATTGCATCAGACATGGAATGACATCCTCCCAGACGCGTTTCAGCTGTTCCACCGGCTTGCTCAGAACCTCCGTTCCGTTTACAGCAATGCTCAGTTCCGATCCTTCCACGACCCCGATCCGCGCCGCAGGCACGCCGCGTTCCGCGAGCAGCTTCTCCAGCGCCTCCGCCTTCTCCGGCGAAGCCGACAGCAGAATCCGAGACTGCGATTCGCTGAACAGCGCAAAGTCAGGGCGCAGCTCGCTGGCGATATCAACCTTGGCGCCAATTCCGCCGCTGATGCACGATTCAGCCAACGCAACCGCGAGGCCGCCTTCGGACAAGTCGTGCGCCGAACGCACCAGCCCGCCTTGGATCGCTTCCAGCACGGCGCCAAGCAGCTTTTTCTCCACCTCTAAATCAAGCTGTGGCGGACGGCCTTCTACAACGCCATGTACGACCGCCTGGAATTCGCTGCCGCCGAGTTCCGCTTTCGTCTCACCCAGCAGGAACACGACATCCCCGGCCGATTTAAAGTCTTGGGTCGTAATATGATCGGTATCGTGCACCAGCCCAACCATGCCTACAACTGGCGTTGGGTAGATGGCGCCTTTGGCGTTCTCATTGTACAAGCTGACGTTCCCGCCGATAACTGGAGTGTCCAGCACGCGGCAAGCTTCCGCCATCCCATCAACTGCCCGTTCCATCTGCCAGAAAATATCCGGTTTCTCCGGGCTGCCAAAATTCAGGTTGTCGGTGATTGCCAGAGGCTCTGCGCCGGAGCAAACGATGTTGCGCGCCGCTTCGCTGACCGCAATCCGTCCGCCCACTTCCGGATCCAGGTACACGAACCGTCCGTTGCAGTCGGTCGTCATCGCCAGCGCCTTGCGTGTGCCGTGAACGGTGACCACTGCAGCGTCCGAACCCGGACGAACCGCCGTACTCGTGCGGACCATGTAATCGTATTGGTTGTACACCCACGCTTTGCTTGCGACCGAAGGCGAGGACAGCACTTTCTCCAGCGCCGCGCCCAAATCGCGAACTTCCTCGTAACGCGTGGTGTCTACCGATTCATTTTGCACATAATAAGCAGGAACTGCCGAAGGCTTCTCATAGATTGGACATTCGTCCACCAGCGCCTTCACCGGCATATCGCCGACCAGCTCGCCATGATGGAACAGCTTCAGACGGCCGTCGTCCGTAACTTTACCAACCTTCGCACAGATGACGCCCCAACGCTCAAAAATCTCCCGCGCCTTCGCCTCATCCTTCGGCTCAACGACGAACAGCATCCGCTCCTGCGATTCCGACAGCATCATTTCATAAGCCGTCATGCCTTCCTCGCGTTGCGGCACCTCGTCCAGGTACAGCTCCAGACCGTTGCCGGCTTTGCTGGCCATTTCCGCGCTGGAGCAGGTCAAGCCTGCTGCGCCCATGTCCTGGATCCCCAGCACGATACCGCTGTCGATCAATTCAAGACAAGCCTCCATGACGAGCTTCTCCATGAACGGGTCACCCACTTGCACCGCCGTCCGCTTCGCTTCGGATTCCTCCGTCAGCTCCTCCGAAGCAAACGTAGCGCCATGGATGCCGTCCCGGCCCGTTGGCGGCCCTACGTAAAACACCGGATTGCCGACGCCTTTCGCAACCCCGCGTTGGATTTTGTCATGGTCGATCAGCCCGACGCACATCGCATTGACCAGCGGATTGCCTTCGTAGCTCTCGTCGAACACCACTTCCCCGCCAACCGTCGGAATGCCGATGCAGTTGCCGTAGCCCGCGATCCCGGATACGACATGCTCGAACAGATATTTCACGCGCTCGTTTTCCAGCTTGCCAAATCGCAAGGAGTTCAGCAGCGCCACAGGTCTTGCCCCCATGGAAAAAATATCGCGAATAATCCCGCCCACGCCTGTTGCGGCGCCTTGATACGGCTCCACGGCCGAGGGGTGATTATGACTTTCGATTTTAAAGACAACCGCTTGGTTGTCGCCAATATCCACGATCCCGGCGCCTTCGCCTGGGCCCATCAGCACGCGCGGGCCGCTGGTTGGAAACCGCCGCAGCAGCGGCTTCGAGTTTTTGTAGGCGCAGTGCTCGGACCACATGACGCTAAACACGCCAATTTCCGTATAATTCGGCTTCCGCCCAAGGAATCCGCAAATCAGTTCGTATTCGCTGTCGGAAACGCCCATCTGTTTGTAAATTTTCTGCTCTGCAATTTGTTCTGCACTTGGTTCCTTAGCGGACACTTGCTGACTCATGCCGATCCCTCCAAGCTTTCAAAATGGATGTAAACATCTTCTTGCCGTCCGTCGAACCCAGCAAATCGCTGACCGCCCGCTCCGGGTGCGGCATCATGCCGACGACGTTTCCGCGTTCGTTGGAAATGCCGGCGATGTCGTCCACCGAGCCGTTCGGATTTTGAACATACCGGAAAATAATTTGGTTATTCCGCTTCAACTGCTCCAAAGTCGCTTCATCGCAATAATAGTTGCCTTCGCCATGCGCGATTGGAATCGTAATCACTTCACCCTTCGCATAGAGCGACGTAAACGGATTTTCGTTGTTCTCCACGCGCAGCTCGGTGTCATGGCAACGGAATTTCAGCGACATGTTGCGGCGCAGCGTGCCTGGCAACAGTCCAGCTTCCGTTAGGATTTGGAATCCGTTGCAAATCCCCAGCACGTATTTACCTTCCTCCGCAGCCTTGGCCACTTCCGCCATGACCGGTGCAAAACGGGAGATCGCCCCGCACCGCAGGTAGTCGCCGTAGGAGAACCCGCCGGGAACTAGGATGCAGTCGTAAGCAGACAAATCGGTGGCCGTATGCCACACATAGTCAACCGGTTCGCCCAACGTCTCTTCCACCGCTTTATAACAGTCGATATCGCAGTTGGAACCGGGGAATACGAGTACCGCGAATTTCATAGTTTAAGCCTCCAATTCAAAGCGGTAGTCTTCTACCACCGTATTGGCCAACAGCTTCTCGCACATCGCTTTCACCCGAGCTTCCGCTTCGAAGCGATCGTTCGTGTCGAGCGTCAGCTCCATATATTTACCGATGCGGACGCTGTCCACCTCTCTGAACCCCATGGAATGGAGCGCCCCTTGAACGGCTACCCCCTGCGGGTCAAGTACGCTTTGCTTGATCGTGACATAAACGCTCGCTTTAATCATGTTCCTCGTGTTCCTCCTAAGTTTGGACTTGTGCGGCACGGCCGCTTGGTTTCTGGATGGGATGTAATAATTGCTTTTGGTTTTGCCTGGGTCAGTTCTTACTTTCTGGCTTGCCTTTCTAACTCCAATGCTTTCTTGCTCGCACGCTTGTCTTCTTGCTCCCTAGCTCCTAGCCTCCTGACCAAAAGGGATCATCCTCAAAAGACTGCCAAAGGGCTTATATTCTGGTCCCTCATTCGCTAACTTTCGAATCCCTAACGGACCGCAGCGACGTTATTTACTCATTTCCCGGATATTTCCCCGGCTAAAGGACTTCACAGACGTTATTTGGCCCCATGCAGCAACTAACTAGGCCGCCCCGGTAAAATAAGGGCTCCTCGGTCCGTTACGTCAGTCTTCCCCATATATCTGGATCAATAAGGGCCCTGTGGTCCGTTAGAGCGAAGGGCAATGTTGAGCACAGTCCCTACGCCAACTCTGCTCCAGTCAGCCGCCGGTAAATCTCACGGTACCGACGCGTCGTTTCTTCGACCACCTGCGCTGGGAGCGGGTCTGGTTGGCTCTGCTTATCCCACTCGGAACCGGCGAGATACGTACGCACCGGCTCTTTGTCCATACTGTCGATCTCGATGTCCAGCTCGTAGTTCTCTTTAGCCCAAAATCTCGACGCATCCGGCGTAAACATCTCGTCAATGACAATCAACTTGCCGTCCACCAGCCCGAATTCCAGCTTGCAGTCCGCGAGCAGGATGCCGCGTTCCTCGCAGTAATCCCGGGCAAAGGCGTACATCTCCAGGCTGCGGTCCCGCAGCTGTTCAGCCAATTCTTGGCCCACTTTGTCCACCATCTCCGCAAACGAGATATCCTCGTCGTGGCCCACGTCATTTTTCGCCGCCGGCGTAAAAATCGGCTCCGCCAGCTTCGCGTTCTTACGCAGCCCTTCCGGTAGCTGGATACCGTTGATCGCGCCGGTCTTCTCATACTGCCGCCAGCCGCCGCCGGTCACATAGCCGCGCACCACGCATTCAATGTCGATGCGTTCGGCCTTGCGGGTCACCATGATCCGGTTGCGCAACGCCTCGCGATGCTCCGCCGGGATCACGTCCCCAAGCCAGTCCACGTCTGTATGGATCACGTGGTTCTCCAACAGATGCTTCGTCTTGTCAAACCAAAACGCGCTCAGCCGGTTCAGCACGTTCCCCTTGTCCGGCACCGCCGGATCGAGCACGTAATCAAATGCGGAGATGCGGTCCGTGACCACGATCAGATAATGCTCGCCAAGATCGTACAGCTCCCGGACCTTGCCTTTGTACAGCAGCGGGACCTTCACCAAATCCGCTGCGGTGGAAATTGCCGGTACCGCCATGAAGCTTCTCCTCCCCTATAACCGCTATCAAGCCACTACTCGATTAATCCAAGCTTCCGGAAAATCGTATCGACATGCTTCAGATGCCAGGACGGATCAAATGCGTCTTCAATTTCTTCTTTACTTAAGACGGCGGTAATTTCCGGCGTCTCTTCAATGATGTCGCGGAATTGACGCTGCGTTTCCCATGCCTGCATCGCGCGCGGTTGCACCGTGTCGTAAGCTTGCTCACGGCTGAAGCCTTTGTCGATCAGCTTCGTCATCACGCGGCCGGAGAACGGTACGCCATACGTGCGAGCCATGTTACGCTTCATATTTTCCGGGAACACCGTCAAGTTCTTCACGATATTGCCAAAGCGGTTCAGCATGTAGTTCAGCAGCATCGTAGCGTCTGGCAGAATCACCCGTTCAACCGAAGAGTGGGAAATGTCGCGTTCATGCCACAGCGTTACGTTTTCGTAAGCCGAAATCATATGGCCGCGGATCACGCGGGACAAGCCGGAGATGTTCTCGCAGCCGATCGGGTTGCGTTTATGCGGCATGGCCGAAGAGCCTTTTTGCCCTTTGGCGAAGGCTTCCTCCACCTCGCGGAATTCGCTCTTCTGCAAAGCGCGGATTTCTGTGGCGAACTTGTCGAGCGACGTCGCGATCAAAGCCAAGGTCGCCATATATTCCGCGTGACGATCGCGTTGCAGCGTCTGCGTGGAAATCGGCGCCGGCGTCGTGCCCAGCTTGCGGCAGACAAATTCCTCTACAAACGGATCGATGTTCGCGTAAGTACCAACGGCACCGGAGATTTTTCCGAATTGAACATTCTCCGCTGCACGGCGGAACCGCTCCAGATTCCGTTTCATTTCCTCGTGCCAAAGCGCCATTTTCAGACCAAACGTGGTTGGCTCAGCATGCACACCGTGGGTCCGGCCCATCATTGGGGTATCTTTATAAGCCAAGGCTTTTTCTTTCAAAATATCGATAAAATTCAAAATATCCCGTTCCAAAATCGCATTGGCCTGCTTCAACAAATACCCCAGCGCCGTGTCTACGACGTCGGTCGAGGTCAAGCCATAATGCACCCATTTCCGTTCCGGGCCCAGGCTTTCCGAGACGGCGCGGGTAAACGCGATCACGTCATGGCGGGTTTCCTGCTCGATCTCATAGATCCGGTTGATGTCAAACGAAGCCTTCTCGCGCAGCAGCGCGGCGTCTTCCTTCGGGATCACGCCAAGCTCGGCCCAAGCCTCGCAGGCGCACAACTCCACTTCCAGCCAGGCCTTAAATTTGTTTTCCTCCGTCCAGATCGCTCTCATTTCCGGTCTGCTGTAGCGTTCGATCATTTACATTCATTCCTCCAAATGTTGGTTTGCTCTATCCAACGCAGCCCGTCCTCCACGTTGCGGCAGATCAGGTTGATATGCCCCATCTTCCGTTTGGGAGCGGCTCCGTGCTTTCCATATAAGTGTACTTTGGGGATCACCGGGAATCCAGTTTCGCCGCCGGCTTCGCCAAACCACTGGCCAGTAACAACGGCCTTGCGCACCGCCTCCAAATGCTCGCCCAGGATGTTGACCATCACGACCGGCGTTAACAGCTCCACCGGCCCCAGCGGCAGATTGCAGATCGCCCGGACATGCTGTTCAAATTGGGAGGTCGTGCAGGCCTCCATCGTGTAATGGCCGGAGTTATGCGGTCTTGGCGCCAGCTCATTGACGAACAGCTCACCATCCTCGGTCAGGAACATCTCCACCGCCAGCAGGCCAACGGCTTCCAAGCCTTCGGCGATTCGGGCCGCAAGCCGTTCCGCCTCCCGTTGCACTTGCTCCTCCACGCGGGCCGGCACGATCGACACATGCAAAATATTGTCGACATGAATATTCTCCGCTGCCGGGAACGTCTTTATTTCTCCGCGCGGGCTGCGCGCCGCGATGACCGACAGCTCCTTAACGAACGGGACAAATTGCTCTAGCACGAGCTCCGTCCCGGCCTTACTCAACTCGGCGTAGGCCGGCGCAATTTCGTCCTCGCCGCGAATGACCCATTGACCTTTGCCGTCATATCCGCCGGTGGCCGTCTTCAGCACGGCCGGGAGGCCGAGCCGGGCCACGGCTGCGCGCAACTCCTCCTCGCTGCCGATCTCCGCGTACGGCGCGACCTTCACGCCCGCTGCTTCGATGGCTCGCTTCTCCCGCAGCCGATGCTGAGTCGTATACAGCAATCGGCTGCCTTGGGGCACGTACGACGCTTCTTCCAACAACGCGGCTACGCCAGCGTCGACGTTTTCGAACTCGTACGTGATCACATCGGCCCGCGCCGCAAGTTCACGCGCCGCGGCCTGGTCGTCGTAGCGGGCCACGATCTGCCCCGCTACTTGGCCGCAAGGCGCATCCGGCGTCGGATCCATGGCTACGAACCGGTAGCCAAGGTTGCTCCCGGCCAGCGCCATCATCCGGCCGAGCTGCCCGCCGCCGAGCACGCCGATCGTCGCGCCCGGCGCAATCACCGGGGTGCCATTACCGCCGCCTGCTTTGCCCATCACGCCGCCGCTCATTCCGCCGCTCCCAACTCCGAGCCGCTCTCCAGCACCTCGGCTTTGATCCGGTCGCGGCGCTCCTGCACCCGGCGCATGACCTCGGGGTCAAATGCGCCCAGGATTTGCGCCGCCAGCAGCCCGGCGTTGATCGCCCCGGCTTTGCCGATCGCCACCGTCGCCACCGGGATGCCGCCCGGCATCTGCACGATCGACAGCAGCGAATCGAGCCCGTTAAGCGCGGCCGACTTCACCGGCACGCCGATGACCGGCAGCGTGGTTTTGGCCGCGACCATGCCCGGCAGGTGGGCGGCTCCGCCCGCCCCCGCGATGATGACCTTCAAACCGCGGCCTGCGGCCTGCTCGGCGAATTCGAACATCAAATCCGGGGTGCGGTGCGCGGATACGACATTTTTTTCGTAAGGAATCTGCAGTTCGTCCAAAACGGCACAGGCATGGGACATCGTCTCCCAGTCCGATTTGCTGCCCATGATTACGGCGACTTGTGCTGTCATGCCTCAACCTCCACGTTTATGTTTTCTTGTAAACCTATCTATAGAATGAGCCGAATACGGAAAAGGGCCCCGAACTTCCTGGAAACAATCGAAGATTTCCCGAAATTCGCGGACCCTGCGAAATACGATACCTGCGTGCGGGCAGCCACAGCCGCGCCGCCGGCAACGCAAAGCCCGGTGCTTACAAGCCCAGGCTCATAAAAAGAAGGCTTTCCGTGCGGAGTAGCCTTACCTTCATCACGTATTCGCTCGTAGTCCGAAAATTTACGGTTCTCGGGTAGAAACTTCCGGGCCCTATTCCCGGCATTATACGAGATTATGATGTTCGGCGGCGAGCCGCCTTTCCTCTCCTAGTGTACCAATGGCGGACACATCATGTCAACTCAAATCCGAACATTAATAGAATGTAAAATCCGAATGTTCGTTTTTGAACAATGTCCCTCTAACGCAAAAAAACCTAGCCTGGTATACAGACTAGGGTATCTATCGAATGCGGCTCTGATATCCACGGATGCGGCTCTGGATCTGAAATCTGCCGCACTTAACTGTAAAAAGTACCTTTAATTTCGCCAATCTCCCGCATTTGAAACCAATTAGATGTAAAAGTTACTGTTAATTTGGACCAAAACTCTATAGATCCAATCAAATGATTAAAATAACAGCAGAATTTCCAGCTAAATTGACAAAATCCCGCCGATTCCCCGAAATTAACATTACTTTTTCCAGTTATTTTATCCTCCAGCCTTACGGCCGGGCGGCAAACACCGATATCAGCAGCCTCCAACGGGAAAGCGCCATCCAACTTCATCCACTCGATATCCAGCGACACCGACATCCAATAACAGTTACTCCCGCTAACCAATCGCCCGTTTCCAATAATCCTCTCATCCGCCCAACTGCTCCTGCACTTCGATAAACAGCACCTGCAGGAACTTCTTAATGTTCACTTTCCCTTTGCTGTTGCCCGGCTCGCGCCCTTCCTCGATCTCCTTCATCTTCAACCGCACATCCTCGAAGTCAAAATAGAGCGGGGCATAATACTCAAACCGGGGATTGCCGTAATCCGTCAAGCCCAGCGAAGCCAGGTTCGTCAGCCCCGCCATCAACGCGCGGCGCAGCCGTTGCTCGATCGCCTTGACCTCCTTGGCGATGTCCTCAGGCTTCGTCTTGTACGTGGCCGCGGTTTGACGATACAACTCCTTCAGCGGCGGCAGATTGCCGCCAGCTTCGCCTCCCCGCTCCAGCAGCAACTCCATGATGGCGATCATATCGCGGCTGCCGCTTTCGCCAATCAAGCCCATATTCATCAGAATCGGTTGGATCGCCTCGCGAACCGTGCGCTTGTTCTGAGTAGCGAGCGGTGCGCTGCGCAAGCCCTCCAGCTTCTTCAGACTCGATTTGATTTCATCTAAATAATGTCCTAACGCATAGCGTTCGTTGACCTTCCGCAGCACCGTCTCCACTTCGATCCGGTTGATCGGCTTGCGGATGAAGAACTCAATCCCGCTTCGGTACGCCCGTCCAACCATATCTTGATTTTCGATCTGGGAGATCATCACGAACCTGGAGCTGCAGCCTTGGGCGCGCAAGGAATCGATCACCTCGATTCCGTCCTGATCGGGCATCAGCAAATCCATCAGCACGATATCCGGCGGCTCGCTTAAAATTTGCCGCACCCCCTCCGCTCCGCCGCCGGCCGTCCCCGTCACCTCGCCCAGACCGCTGTCCTCGATAATGTGCTGCAGCATTTTTCGCGCACTGGCATCATCGTCAACGATACAAAAAGAGAGCGGCATCGGATAACCTCCTCACACTTTGGGTTAGTAGCGGTTTGCCAAGGATACGGTTGAATTGCAAACAGCTTTAAGCCGGCGCCACCGACTTCTGCAAGCTTGGGGTTGGAATCCGGATTTGAACCATCGCTCCGCCCAGCCCGGGTGCCGTCCCCAGGGAGATATCCCCGCCAAACCGGGCCACGATGTCGCGCACATGGGATAACCCAATCCCCGTCGCCGCGACGCCTTCCTCATCAAATTTGGTCGTAAAACCCGGTTCAAAGACCAGCTCCCGCTCGTCCTGCGGGAAGCCACTCCCGCTGTCGCTCACCGTGAGCAAGGTCCATCCCGCCTGCTCGCGAACCTCCAAATGAATCTGCCCCTGGCCCTGGATCGCCTCCACCGCATTGGCCGTCAAGTTCCCCAGCAGCGTAAGCAAGGGAATGTAGTTGGCGGTGTCGTAATCCAGGGTGATTTTCTGCGTAAAAACGACCTGCTTTCCCAACATATCGGCATACTGCCGCGTACTGTCGATGGTATATTGGACCAAGCTCGACAACGGCATATCCCCCGGGACTTCGCGGTCCGTCAACTTGATCAGCCCGGCCAAAATCCGCTGCGAATCCTTCTTCACCTCATGGATCTGCTCCGTCATCCCCAAGATGTGACGCTTGTGCTCCTCCAGGCCTTCTTCCGTTAACCGCCGGTACAACTCATAGCTGCGCAAGGTCAGCTCCTCCAGGGTGCCAATGGATTTCTTCAGGTAAAAGACCTCTCCATATAAACCGGAGCTAAAGCTAAGCATCTGCTCAATCCGCCGATTCTGCTCCTTCTGCACGATTCGCATCCGGCTGACGGAAATGCTGCTGTAAATCCCGGTAACAAAATACGTACGCAGCATGGCAATCATCATGAGAAACGTCCACTCGTTCAGTTTAAACGTAGCTGTGCCGGTCACAAGCAACCGAGTCAGCAGCTCCGACTCATTGGACATCAGGTCGATGACCGCGGTCACGGCCCCTAGCACCAAGGGATAGAAGCGGTCCAAACGCCGCTTGATCAGGGTCATCCCTAGGGCGAATACGATATAATACACCGCCGCCGAGCAATGCCTTGTCACGCTTTCAGCCACGGTCAAGCCGTTGCTCAGCACCTGATCCAATCCCGTACGAAACAGCAGCACCACTACGCCGGTTATGACGCCCGTGACGAGATACGGCAACTGCCGCAGCAGCAGCAAAAACAACAAAAACGCGCTGCTCCCCAGACCAATCCGAAAAATATCGCCAACAAACGGATTAATCTTCAGTTCCCCCGCCAAGGCCGTCCCGATCGCAACGACCACAATCTGAACGTAAGCGGATCTTTGAAAGGACTTTATGACAACGCTCCGCATCCCCGCTCCCCCGGATCCCGTGAGTTATTTTGCCCCTTATCGTACCACATCCAGGGAAGGATGACTATGCCTTATATACCATTATATGTTAGTGTTATGTCAGTTGATGCCTAGGCTCGCCGTGCCTCCAATTGCCTTGAGATCACCGAAAGCACAAAGTTGACGGTAAAATAGATCAACGCCACCAGCAGCAGAATCGGTATCGTATACGTGTAGCCGTGACCGATGACAATCCCGGCGTGGTGCATCAGCTCCGGCAAGGAGATGACCACGGCCAGCGACGTGTCCTTGAGCAGCGAGATGAACTGGCTCACTAATGGCGGCACCATCCGCCGCAAGCCTTGGGGCAGCACGATGTGCCATAGTGTCTGCACGGCGCTGAGTCCTGACGAACGGGCCGCTTCGATTTGCCCTTTGTCAATGGAGGCGAGACCGCTGCGCACGATTTCCGAGATCATCGCGGCCTCAAAGATCGTCAGCCCGGTCACCGTCGCGGCCACAAGCCCGAGCTTGATGCCGACCTCCGGCAAGGCAAATCGCATGAAGAAGATGATCAGCAGCAGAGGCAAATTGCGGATGAGCTCGACACCCACCAGCATGATCGGCGACAGCACGGGCAGCTTCGTATACCGAATCACGCCCACGATACAGCCAATCAGGAAGCTTAGCACGATGGACAGCCCGGCGACGATCAACGTCACGTATAGCCCATCCGCCAAGAAGCGCAAATTCTCCGCACTGTACGCCCCCGCAAAATCCATCGAACTTCAGGCCTCCTTTCAGTATTTTTTCTCAAGTCTTCGCTCCCACACCCTCACTCCATAACTTAAAGGCAAGGTCAGCACCAAATAGAACAACGCCACAAAAATATAAGTATCAAACGTCCGGTACGTATCGGCATTCACGATGTCGGCAAAATACATCAGGTCGAGCCCCGCCACGATTGTCAACACCGAGGAGTTTTTGATTAAATTGATAAACTGGTTCCCGAGCGGCGGAATAACCAGCTTGATCGCTTGCGGCAGGATAATATGCAGCATCGTCTGCACGTAGCTCAACCCGGACGAGCGGGCCGCCTCCGTTTGCCCTTGGGGGATGGCCAGAATCCCGGCGCGGATCGCTTCTGCAATGAACGAAGATGTGTATACCGCAAGCCCGATCGTTCCCGCCGTGAAACCGTCAAGCGGTAAACCTAAAGCTGCTGGCCCATAATAGAAAATGTATACGACAAGCAGCAGCGGAATATTGCGGATAAATTCCACGTAACCTGTTCCGAACCAGCGCAGGGGCCGGACGGGGGCGATGCGGAACACAGCGATTAAGGCGCCCAGCACGAAGCTTCCCACCAGCGCCAGCAAGCTGGATAGCACCGTTCCCTGGAACCCTTCCAGGTACACGTCAAAATAGTCAGTTAGAATCGTAAAATCCATAACGAATTATTCGCCCGGCTTCTTGCCGATCCATTTTTCGTAAATCTTGTCGTACTCTCCGCTGTCGTGAAGCTCCTTCAATGTATCGTTTATTGCCTGCACAATGTCCGAGTTGCCTTTCTGCACCGCAATGCCGTAAGGTTCATCGGTAAACGGCTTGCCGACCACCTCATAATTCGGATCTTGGGCAGCCATACCGTAAAGAATCGCATCATCCGTTGTCAGCGCATCGCCTTGCCCCGCCTTCAGGGCGTTAAACGCATCCTGATAGTTATCGAACTCCAGCACCTTGATACCTTCCACTTTCTCGCGGATATTTTTCACCGAGGTTGAGCCTTTGCTGCCCAGCACCGTCGAATCGGCCGTCAGGCTTTCGATGCCTGTGATCGGGCTGCCCTTTTTCACCAGCAGCGACTGCCCTGCCTGGAAGTAGACGTCGGAGAAATCGACTTCCTTCTTCCGCTCCTCGGTAATCGTCATCGTAGCTACGATCATATCGATCTCACCGTTATTCAGCATCGGAATCCGCGTCTTCGAAGTGACTTCCTTCAGCTCCAGCGCGTTTTCATCGCCGAGAATGTGCTTGGCGATCGCCTTGGAGATATCGATGTCGAAGCCCTCGACGTTGCCGGTGGACGGGTCTTTGAGACCAAACAGCTTCGTGTCGTACTTCACGCCAACCACCAGTTTGCCGCGATCCTTGATTTTCGCCAAAGCTCCGGTTCCGCTCTCCCCGGTTGCCGGAGCGGCATTCCCGCCGTTCCCGGCTGTGTTGCCGCCTGCCCCATTACTTGCACATCCGGCCAGCACCGTCAACGCACATACCACCGCAATACTGATTAGCCTCCAACGCTTCTTCATTTCTCTTCCTCCCCTTGATTATCGATTAATTTAGTGGCTCAACAGACGGCTCAGGAACGCACGCGTCCGCTCTTCCCGCGGGTTCGCGAAGAACTCCTCCGGCCCTGCTTCCTCCACGATTTGCCCTTGATCCATAAAAACAATCCGGTCCGCCACCTCCCGGGCAAACCCCATCTCATGCGTGACCACCACCATCGTCATGCCTTCGCGGGCGAGCGTCCGCATGACATCCAGCACCTCGCCTACCATTTCCGGATCCAGCGCCGAGGTGGGTTCGTCGAATAGCATAATCTTCGGCTTCATCGCCAGCCCCCGGGCGATCGCCACCCGTTGCCGCTGCCCGCCCGACAGTTGGGACGGATACGCGGACGCCTTATCGGCGATGCCCACCTTCTCCAGATAAAACATCGCCGTCTGCTCAGCTTCCGCTTTGGAGATGCCCAGCACCTTAATTGGCGCCAGCGTGATATTGTCGATCACCTTTTTGTGCGGGTACAAATTAAAGTGCTGAAAGACCATTCCGATATCCCGGCGCAGCTTATTGATATCTGTCTTGCGGTCATGGACCGGGAGGCCGCCTACCGTCAGCTCGCCGTTCGTAATCGTCTCCAGCCGGTTAATGCAGCGCAGCATCGTGCTTTTCCCTGAACCCGACGGGCCAACAACGACCACGACTTCCCCTTCCTCAACTTGTAAATTAATCCCCTTCAGTACATGAAAATGACCAAAATGCTTATCTACCTGTCGAAAGCGAATCAACGGCAGCCCTCCTTTCGACCGCACATCCCTGAAGTCGATGTGAGTAATCGTAACATTTGAACATAACCTTACTTTGGAGACCATAAAAAACTACAATTCCCTACACGCCGACTAGAAAATCGCCCAAAAAAATTTGGGCATCTTCCTCAATCCTGTCGGACAAGCGTTAGTTTTCCTTACAGGAATCTTCCTTGATGGAGTTGAAGGAGTTAAGTTCTACACACGCCAAAAGTTCTAACGCTTGGGTTAGACGCTATTTGCGCTAAAATCGGAGCGTGCAACTTGTAACGCTTATGGGAGAGCTTATTTCGGAGTTTTCTCCCGAAAAAGGCGGCTCCCAACTCAAATAAGCACGCTGGTCAGCGTTAGAAAAAAAATCTAGTGTTTTTCGCCTCAATAAGCTTTCTGGCAAGCGTTAAAACCGATACCCAGCACAACATGCTTCCAACAAGCAAAAAAGCCCAACCGAAATGATTCGGTCAGGCTTCTTGTAACAAGCTGGCTCTTATTATTTCACGACGAGCACCGGGATCCGGGCATGCTGGACGACGTTATGGCTGACGCTGCCAAGCACGAATTCGCGGATGCCGCCCAGTCCGCGGCTGCCAATGACGATCAGATCCGCCCCGCTCTTCTGAGCGTACTCCAGAATCGTCTCTGCCGGAGCCCCTTGAACCATTTCGACTTTAGGCTCCAGACCTGCGGCCACAACGCGTTTCTTCGCTTCCTCTACCGTTCTCTCTGCGAGCTCATAGAAATCCTTGTTCATGGAAGCAGGTACCGGCACAAAGCCCTCGGCCACGTAAAAACGCGGGAAGTCGTACACATGCAGGACCTCCAGCTTGGCTTCGGGCGTCGTTTTGCACAACTCAATGGCTTTGTCCAGCGCTTTGTTTGCTGCTTTCGAACCGTCGTACGCGGCTAAAATCTTATGGAATAGCATGGAAAGCACCTCACTTGTCCCAAGAGTTTATATCATAAAATACCCATAAAGTACGGCGTTGAAAAGAAGCAGCAGCGGAATGCCCACCCGGAAGCTGAAGTGCTTCGTTTTATGGCGTTTGGTATTCATGGCAACCAGTACACCCAGCGCTCCGCCCAGTGCAGCAAGCAGAAACAGCGTTCGCTCCGGGATCCGTTCACGTCTCTGCCTCGCCCGCCTCTTGTCATCGGACATCACCAGATAGGCGACCGCATTGATAAATAGAAACCATACGAGTAACCCCGTCCTCATCTTCGCCGCCCCCTTCGAGCCCATTGCTCGGTTATTGCTTAGTATTTCCTCTTAATGGATAAATCTATTATACCTCAATCCAGAGCAATCGGCATCTTGAAGCCAATACGCCTCATACTAAAGAAAGCTCCCCGAAACGGGGAGCTGCGGACGCATAAACATTAGGATTCGTTCTTTGAAATTCCGTTCAGATTGGGCGCATATTCAGCCTGTTTCTTTGGCTTGGCCGCGATGGATGGTTCCATCAGGCTCGACTTGTTCTGCTGGTTCTCGGTCTTCCGCGCTTTATGATGCGGCACCCTCATCACCTCCGCTACTTAGCGTCCCGTAAATGCTGCCGATTTATTCAGGGTTGGGCTGCCACCATCCTGTGATCGGGGTTAATCGTCGCCCTTTTTCTCCAGCGCCGCCTTCAGCAGTTCACCGAGATTGATGCCGCCGGACTCCTGCTTCTGGGCATACTGCTTCACGAGCCGTTGCTGCTCGCGCTTGCTCATATGCTTATCCTTGTCTTTCCCGAGCACCTCGGTGATCCCGCAGGACAGGCACTGCACATACTTGCCGGCTTTGCCTTCCTTGAGCTCCATCTTCTTGTGGCATTGCGGACAACGACGGTTGGACAGACGTTTCTCGCCGGATCGGCGATAACCGCAATCCTCGCTAGGGCAGACCAGCATCAAGCCGCGCCCGGTCTTCTTCTCAAGCAGCCTTGTCCCGCATTCCGGGCAATGGCTGTTGGAGACGTTATGCGGCTTATACGTCGCATCACTGCGCTTCACGCCTTGCACCAGGTTGATCGCCATCTCACGGATTCCGCTGAGGAACGGCCCCGGCTGACCTTGCCCGCGGGCGATCCGTTCCAGCTCAGCTTCCCAGCGGGCCGTCAGCTCCGGCGTACGCAAATCAGCCGGCGCCAGCTCGATGAGCTGCTTCCCTTTGCCGGTCGGATGCAGGTAATTCCCTTGCCGCTCGATCGTGTCGGAGCTGATCAGCTTCTCGATGATGTCCGCCCGCGTTGCCGGCGTGCCCAGCCCATGCTTCTCCATTTGGGTCAGCAGGGCAGCTTCTGTGTAGCGCTTCGGCGGCTGGGTCCGTCCCGGCGTCACGCGGCAGCGCTGCACCTTCACCGCCTCACCTTGAGTGAGCTCCGGCAGCACGGAGCCGCTCTCGGCATCGTCCTCGCCGCCTTCTTCCTCTTCCATGACCTGCCCGTCATAAACCGCCCGCCATCCGGCATCCTTAATCGTCGTCCCCTTGGCATGCAGCGTCTCCCCCGCAATTTGCACCGTCACGCTAACTTGATCAAACCTTGCCGGCGGATAAAATAAACTGATAAATCGCCGAACAATTAAATCGTAGAGCTTACGTTCATCCGTGTTCAGCGCGTTCAACAGCACCGTTTGTTCCGTTGGAATAATCGCATGGTGGTCGGTGACCTTGCTGTCGTCAACCACCCGCTTGCTCAGATGCAAAGAACCCCGCAGCAACGGCCGCGCCAAACTCGCGTAAGGGCCGACAGCCACACTCGTCAGGCGCTCCTTGAGCGTATCCGTCATATCCGAAGTCAAATACCGCGAATCGGTCCGCGGATACGTTACTAACTTATGCTGCTCGTAGAGCCGTTGCAGCACGTTAGAGGTCTGCTTGGCCGAAAAGCCCAGAAGTCGGTTGGCATCCCGCTGCAGCTCGGTCAAATCGTATGCCAGCGGATGGGGCACGGTTTTTTCATGCTTAACCAGCTTAACGATTTGGCCGGAAGCGCCCTCCAGTTTCTGTTTCAACACATTTAACTTCTCCGGGTCAAAAATACGCGCATCGCCGTTCCCGCCGCGCCATACCGCCTCAAACTTGCCGAAGTCCGCGCGCAGCACATGATACTCCTCCGAGCGGAAGCGGAGAATTTCATTCTCCCGCTGCATGATCATGCCAAGTGTCGGCGTCTGCACCCGTCCAGCCGAGAGTGGCGCGCCAAACTTGGTGGTCAGCGCCCGGGTCACGTTCAGCCCCACCATCCAGTCGGCTTCGGCCCGGCAGCGCGCCGATTGGTACAAGCGCTCATATTGATTGCCCGGCTTCAGCGACGCGAACCCTTCCTTGATCGCTTTGTCCGTTTGCGACGAAATCCACAACCGCTTAAATGGCTTATTCCATTTAGCCATTTCCATGATCCAGCGGGCGAGCAGCTCGCCTTCGCGGGCGGCGTCCGTCGCCACGATCAGCTCGCCGATATCCTGACGGCGCATCAGCTGCTGCACCGCCTTAAACTGGTGGCTGGTCTCGCGCAGCACCTTGAGCTTCATTTTTTCCGGTAAAATCGGCAAATCCTCCATCGCCCACGTGGCGTATTTCTTATCATAATCCTCCGGCTCGGCCAATCCCACCAGATGGCCTAATGCCCAGGTCACTACATATTTGGACCCTTCAAAATGGCTTTTATGCTTATCCCGGCTGCCGATGACTCGCGCGATCTCTCTGGCAACCGAGGGCTTCTCGGCTAATACCAACGTTTTCATAAGTTCGATCGGACACTCCTTTCCACTGAACCATTATAGCATTCAAGCAACAGTTGCTTGAAATTTAAAACATGATATACTCATGTTTAGTACCAGGTACTAATATCTGATCACAAAAAAATCCTTCTCGACCTAAAGGAGTGATACCGATGGCCATACAAACACCCCCATCCAAGGCCCGCATTACCGCACTTGGAACCTATGTTCCTGAAAAAATCCTGACCAACGCGGATTTGGAGCAGCTCGTGGATACGAGCAACGAGTGGATTGTGCAGCGCACGGGGATTAAGGAAAGACATATTACCGCCGAGAATGAGTTCACCTCCCACCTAAGTATTAAGGCGGTGGAGCGGCTTCGCGAGACGTACAAGACTTCGCTGGACGACGTCGACTTCATCATCACCTCGACGACAACGCCGGATTATTCGTTTCCGACCGTGTCTTGCCGGATTCAGGAGCATTTTGGCATGGAACAGGCGGGAGCGATTGATTTAAACGCAACCTGCGCCGGGTTCGCTTATGCTCTTCATTTGGCGAACGGCATGATCAGCGCCGGTCTGCATCGCAAAATCCTTGTCGTGGCCGGGGAAACGATGTCCAAAATCACCGACTATACCGACCGCAGCACCTGCATCCTGTTCGGGGACGGAGCCGGAGCTGTGCTGGTCGAGGCAACTTCTGAGGCTGAAGCCGAATGGCCGGGTTTCGAATCGTTTGTTCTCGGAACCAACGGCGCCGGCGGCATCCATGTGTACCGCACCGGTCTGTCGGATCAAATGAACGGGCAGCCCCTCGAAGGCAAAGGCAAAATCGTACAAAACGGCCGCGAGGTGTTCAAATGGGCCGTCCGAACCGTGACCGCCGGAATTGAGCAACTGCTGGAGCAGGCGGGTCTGGCTCGCGAGGACATCGACTGGTTTGTGCCGCATAGCGCTAACCTGCGCATGATCGAGTCAATCTGCGAGAAAGCGGATCTCCCTCTCGCCAAAACCCTGCAAAGCGTGCAGGACATGGGAAATACGTCCTCTGCCTCCATCCCGCTGGCGTTGCAGGCCGGCGTTGACGCGGGCCGCTTGAAATATGGCGACCGCGTGCTGGTGTACGGCTTTGGCAGCGGCTTAACCCATGCCGGCTTGATCCTGCGCTGGGGTGCGTGATCTGTCTGTCCGCACGGCCCTTTGCGTCATTATCCCTTTTGGTAAGGGAGTATGCTGGGGCTTCAATTCACTTGACTCTAACTTCTATCTGACCAAACGGGATCATCCTGCAAAGCGCCGGGCGGAAGAGGTGAAGCCTCAGCTCTTCTGCTCCTCTGCTCTTGATCTCCGTTTCGGAGCGTTCCCTTTTCAACCTGCAGGCTTCCAGGTACAATAACAGGAGTCATTCATTACGATCCGTCCCATCTTGTGTCCGAAGGAGATGCCGTACGATGCCTACTCTCAGAGAACTGTTTACCGATCTGGACTTTCAGGAAGCGTTGGACCGGAAGCTGCGCGTCCGCGTATTCCGCGACGATCACATGATCGATAACGGCAGCATTATTGTCCGTTTCACAGATGACACCATTATCACGCAGGCTGGAGTAGACGAGTTGTCCTACCATCCACGCCGGGAATGCCAATTTTTTGAGTTAAAAAAATAACTCCAAGGGACGGCAACCGAGCGAGCTCTCTCCGGGTTCGTCCCTTTCACTTTGGCTGCCCCGCCGTCGGGAGAACCGCATTTTCCGTCTTCATGTTAGGCGTTTCTTTGCCGTAGCGAATAAAGATCCATACGCCGCATAAGATGAGCACGCCCGCCGACAGCTGCAGCGGAGTTAAGCTTTCCTTCAGCAGCAACCAGGCCAGCAGTGAGGCAAATACCGGCTCGCCGAGAACGGCCATTGACACTGCAGAAGCGCTGAGATATTTCATCAGCCAGTTAAACAGATAATGCCCGAATAACGTAGGAACGATCGCCAGCAGAAGGAAAATGCCCCATTCCCTCGGCTCATAGCCGGTAAACCGGATGCCGGCAGCTACGTTGTATACGGCCATTGACGTTCCCGCCACGGCAAACACGAGGAAGTTATAAACAAACGCGCTGATCGTCTGTAGCAGCTGCTTGCCGACCAGGATATGAATCGCGACCGCAATCGTCCCGAGCAGAGAGAGCAAATCTCCGGTCACGGCCTTGCCGGACAAGGCGAAATCTCCGGAGCCGATCGCGATCGAGCCGATGCATGCCAGCGTAATACCGAGGATCATCGCTTTATTGATTTTTGCCCCAAACAAGAAGAACGACCCGAACATCACGATGATGGGCTCCAGTGTCAGAAGGACCGTGGAGCTTGCGACCGTCGTCAAGCGCAGCGAACCCATCCATAGCAGGAAATGCAGCCCCAGCATCAGCCCCGAAAACAAAAGACGCCCCCATTGCTTGCCAGTCAGTCGCGCAATTTCTCCCCGGTAGCGCCACAGCAGCGGCAGCATCAATACGTTCGTGATATACATCCGGTACATGGCAATCACCGACACTTCGGCATTGGACCAGCGGATGAAGATGGAAGAAAACGAGATGGCGATAATGCCGATCACGTAGAGGATTTCATATTTACCCATGGACTTCGTGGTGGTGTGCATATGCGTTAAGGTCCCATCTTTCTCATGAAATTTTGTCACCCGATCGGGCTGCAAACCACTTCATTATAGCGGAGTCACAGCCGTTCCTCAATCGAAAAAATAGACCCTAAGGATCTAGTAGAAGCAGCCCCTAATCTATCGTCAAAAAAAGATGAAGGAGGAGCTTTCTATGAAAAATTTAGATGTTCTGATCGGCGGCAACGACGTGGAATCGCTCATCGCGACCAACCAACGGTTAACGGCAGAACAAGTTCGGGAAATTCGCCGCAGCGGGACATGGCCCAGCGGATATCGCCTGATCTAAGCTTTAGGCTTATAATGGTTCCATATTATGTGTGCAGAGGATGTGTACGCCTTATGGAACCGATCGTATCCAAACGTTGGCTGTTAGCTAGAATGTATGAACCGGATCTCGTCATCGTCGATTGCCGCTTTGAGCTTGGGCAGCCGGAGGCCGGGCGTGCGGCCTACGACGCCGCACATATTCCCGGTGCCGTCTATCTTGATCTGGAACAGGATCTGTCGGCACCGGTCACCACGCATGGCGGGCGTCACCCGCTGCCCGCCCCGGACGAGTTGGCCGCGCGCTTCGCCCGCGCCGGCATCGGCAACGCCACCAGGGTGGTCGCCTACGACGACCAGGGAGGCATGAACGCCTCCCGCCTATGGTGGCTGCTGCGCTGGTTGGGCCATGACGAGGTCTACGTCATGGACGAGGGGTTCGCCGCCTGGCAAGCCGGCGGCTATCCCGTGACCGCAGAGCGGCGGACGATCGTCCCCGCCGCTTTCACCCCCTCGCCCCGGCCGCACCTGCTGGCCGGCGTCGAGGACGTCCGCCGGGCGCTGCGCGATCCCGGCATCCTGCTCGTGGACTCGCGCGCCGCGGATCGCTACGCCGGCTTGCAGGAGCCGCTCGACGTCAAGGCCGGCCACATTCCCGGGGCCATCAACCGGTTTTGGAAGCAGGTGCTGGATGACAGCGGCTCCTGGAAAAGCGAGGGCGAGCTGCGCGAGCAGCTGGCGCCGGTCATCGCCGCCCTCGACGAAGGCCGCGAGGCCATCGTCTACTGCGGCTCCGGCGTGAGCGCTTGCCCGAACGTGCTCGCCCTCTATCGGCTTGGCTACCCGCAGGTCAAACTGTACGCCGGCAGCTGGAGCGATTGGATTTCTTATCCCGAGAACCCCATCGCGACGGGGGAGGAATAAACGCCAGAATATGGGCCTAGGGACTTTACAAGGCTCGATTTTGGAATATAATATAGTTAGAATTCTAACTAAAGAGGTATCTAATCATGCATCCAAGCGAGCCTATTGAGTGGCAATGGGATAAGGGGCCCATTGGCCGACTGGTCAAGACGGGGTATATCACGCTGCGCAGGGAAGTCGAGGAATTGTTACATCCGCTGGGGTTAACACATACGCAATGGAGTGCGCTCGGCGTCATTCGTCAATATCCAGGAATCTCTCCCTCTCAACTGGAGCCGATTCTAATGATTGAACGTCCGAGCGTCACCAGCTTATTAAAAGGGTTGACGAACAAAGGACTCATCCGTTATAAGGACCATCCGCAAGACGGACGCTCTAAGCTGATTTTTTTGACGGAAGCGGGCAGCCAATTGGCGGAAGAGACGCAGCACTTCACGTCAGTTGTAGAAGAGCGAGTTAAAGCGGAGATGACGGCTGAAGAGTTCGACACCTTAAAGTCGCTCCTCACCAAAATGATCCGTACATTTGAAAAGCAGTAGATTTTTATTTGCACCCCTTTTACGTCTATATAGTTAGAATTCTAATTAAATTGCACTTAGGAGGCAAAGATGATGAAGAGATGGATGCGTATTGTTGGATGGATCGTCGTGGGTTTGACTTCATTGTTTTATATTCAGAGCGGTGTTCAGAAGCTGGCGGGGACTGAAGAGATGATCCGGCACTTTCAAGATATAGGTTATCCGGATTGGAGTCGAATCCTCATTGGCTTGGTGGAAATAGCAGGCGCGGTACTGCTGGTTTGGCCGCGCTTAACCTTGTACGCCGCGACAGCCCTTGGCCTCCTTATGATTGGCGCCGTAGTTTCCGAACTGTCGGCCGGTCAAGGTTTTGGCACCTTGATGGCTGCCCAGTGGTTGGTCGTATTGGTGCTGATCGCAGGGGTGCGCCTCAGAATTGTTTTCCAATCCAAATCTAAATCTAAGCGTGTTGAAAGCCATGCTTGAACCATTGGGCATAAGAAAAACGTCTATCGACGTACATTCAAAGTAGACAGACCGCGTTTAGCGGAAGTTTTTCTTGCGATATCAGGATGCCAATGCCCCGAAGTTTATACTTTCTGGCGTGTAATATAATCAAAATATAAAGAGGAAATCCCCAGCGACTATCGAAGAAAGAAGCACCTGACAGGGAAGCTTCAATCTTACCTACCAACCACAGGAGGTTAAAGTCGCATGGGGAAATCCTCGCACATTCAAGGCCGTAAGGGAACTAAGTTCAGTCAACAGCTAAGGGGCGTTAACCTGGAGCAAGTCCTCATCGTTGCAATCGATGCGGCCAAGCTCCACCAAAAAGCCTTAATATGCAATTATTTCGGCGACATCATTGAAAAACCCTTCTTTTTCTCAGCGAATAATTCTGGTATGGAGCTGCTTTGCAAGAAGATTAATCAAGCGGTTACAGCCACAGAGGCTGTTCGCTTGTTCCTGGGTATTGAGGCAACAGGCCATTACTATGAAGACATCGTCCGCGAGATGGCGAAACGAGGGTACCACGTTCAGATCTTGAATCCGTATACCACCTTCGAGGAACGCGCCGGCGCACTGAATTGGTGCAAAACAGATGATCTTGATCTTGTGGCCATCGCCCATGCCATCAAAAGCAACAAAGCCACTGAAAACCAGCTTTTGAATGGCGTGCAGCGTCAGCTCCATGTCTTGACTCGAGCACGGCGCTCTGAGACACGGAAGCGTGCTTCCTTGCGTACAGAGATTCGAGCACTTATGGACCTCATCTGGCGCGAGTACCAAGGATATGCAGATTATTCAGCCGGTAGAGCTCGAAAAATCAAAGTATTCAGTGACTTCTGGGGGAAAGCCTCGCTCTTCTTCATGGAGCATTATCCACACCCCGCTGCTGTCCTGAAACTAGGGGAGACCGGGCTACGGAAGCTCTCGATTCAGCATAATCTCAAATTGCGAAACACCACCATCCAGAAGCTCTTGCACGTCGCTGAACAAGCGTTATCGAGAAACTTACAGGAACTTCGGCCTGAGCTTATGTTACTGAAAATGAAGCTACGTGACTTACGAACATTTGATGCCAAAATTAATGTTTTGGAACAAGAGATCGAGAACCTTCTCCTTCAGACAGACGGACGACTGCTTCTTACCGTCCCGGGCTTAGGAGTGACTACCGCGGCTGAGCTTTATGCTGAAATCGGCGATGTATCTCAGTACTCGAACGCAAACCAGTTAATTAAGAAAGCTGGCACAAACCCCATTGTTAAGCAAACAGGTGGCGGCAAAGGCTCCTACCGCAAGATTTCCAAACAGGGAAACGATCACCTTCGTTATGCGGTATATCTAGCAGGTAAGAGTCTCTGCATGCATAATAAGGACCTTAAGCCTTTCTATGATCGTCTGAAGGAAAAAGGAAAACATGAACGAGCCATCTTTGTTGCAATGGGTAATAAGATGCTCAAAGTCGCTTTCGCCATGCTGCGAGACCGTTTACCGTTTCAATCGCAGTGCTCTGATTATCACATCCTTGATGAGGTCAATAAGAAGTTGAACTTCAATTGCGTTATGCCGACACTAGCGGTGGCCTAACTAAGCAAGATCTTGGAACCGGTCTTTCTGGGACTGAGGGAAGATCGGATCACTTTCTTGGAGACCTTGGATCTCGTATGTCAGCTTTATCCACCTCGCCCTGTGAATGCGAATTGTACGTTAGCGTATACTCTGCACTCAGCCAGATTGCATCGCAGGATTGAAAAAACGAGGCTATTTCCTTTCAAGTCCGAGAAAGGCCGGTTTCAAGCATCGCTTCTCTGTCAGTTGCTAACTTTTTTGAAAATCTGGGTGGTTAGGTGTGTTTGGGTTACCCAGAAACCTAAAAATTCTACTTGACATAGTACGCTGATATCTTAAAAAATGGCGCCAGAAACCGGCGCCTTCACCATTTACAGATCCACTTCTACCATCGACTGGGCGGTCTCCGGATAATCGGTGATGATGCCGTCGATCGGATATTTGAGCACTTCCTTCATGTCCCTCCGGGTATTCACGGTCCACACCCAAACCTCGCGGCCGTCGGCATGGGCCTGGTTCACCAGGAAATCGGTTAACATCACCTGCTCAATCGTATAGAAATCGACGTCGAGCACCGATAGATCTCCGAGGGCGAAGAACAGAATTCGCCCGATCTTGATCTCAGGAGCCAATTCACGGATTCGGCCAAGCACTTCGCCGTCGAAGGATTGCACTCTCACCTCTTCCTCGGCTCCAGCTTCCTTGATGAGGCGGACAACCTCCTCCGCCAGCGCTTCACTAGGGGAGCCGTTGGGCTTCAGGTCCAGCAGCAGCTTGATTCGCCCTTGCGCCTCGGCGAGCACGCTGGACAACGAGGGGATATGTATCGGATAACCGTTCGCATCGATGCCGATGCTCAGTTGCTGCACTTCGTTGAAGCTCATATCCGCGATCCGCTTCCGCAAGCCTGTCATCCGTCGCAGGTCGGAATCGTGGTTTAACACAGCGACGCCATCCTTGGTCAACTGCACGTCCAACTCCACGACTTGAAGGCCTTTGTCGATCGCGGAGATCAGGGCAGGCAGCGAATTTTCCGGAGCATTCGACGTATCCCCGCGATGCACTGCGATCTGCACGTTCCATTTTGCGTAGACGAGACTCTCGTTCGCCCGCAAACCGATCAGCAGCGCTAGCGAAATATAAAGGGTCGCGCTTAGGACATACACCATCCTTTTCCACTTTAGCCCCTTCCACCAATCTACGATCTGGTTCTCCAGACGACCGATTCGGCTGCGGCGCACCTGCAGCTGATCCCTTGGCCGAATCCATTTTAAGCGGCCCAACGCATAATAAAGTCTCGTCAGCACGAACAGGTTGATTGGCAGCAGCAGAAGCTCCAGCAGATAAGCCAGTACCGTCGTAACCGGCAGTGAATAGTGCTGGGACACCAACGCAAGCACATCCAGATCAAGCCAGGAAGGGATGTGCCCAAGGGCAGTCACCACCGCGGAGGTGACCCCGACCACCGTACAGTTAAACAGAAGCAGCGTTCCAAACAGCCGCCACCGCCGACCTTGCGTCAGCTCATGGCTTTGGCGAACCGCCTGCCGGAGATTCATATCCTCGAGCACGATACAATGCAGGACGAAAATCCAGCGGAGCAAAGTATAGAGCAGCCCTGCGATCAGCACGAGATAAGCTACGGTCATGGTGAATGAGGCATCCAGCACTTGATTGTTCAAGAAGATCGGCACGTTAAACAACGCGTAAAACGAAGCCGACAGCGGCGAGTCCACAAACGGAATCAAGAGCAGCAACAACAGCAGCAGCTGGAATACGCCAAACCCGAACAGCTTGGGCATTTTATGCAGCACCGTTAACACAGCATCAGAAATGGCAATCGACTTGCCAAAAAAGCGCTGCTGAATCAGCACGATGAGGACCAACAATTCAATCAGCAGGGTAAAAGAGGCAACAAGCCCGATGAGAGTCAGTCCCGCCATACCTTTATAGCTCAACCCGATCCGGTAAACCTCCCCGTTCAACAGGGAACCGGAGCCGACCACCCGGAGAACCCGGTTGAACAGGAACGTCGTAACCGGCAGGACAAAGACGCTTGTGGCCAGCATATACAGCAGCTGAAACAGCAGCAGCTTACCGGAATACTTGCGGAAGTCACGGATGCTTCTGCCGATCAGTTTAAGCATGGACCCCCTTCCCTGTTCCATCAGGTCCACCGCGCAGCCCAAACCTTCATCTCATGACATATGACATGCAAGTCCATCCCCTTCGGCGTAAGCGTGTATTCGACCGTCACGGGAACGGTAGGATACACTGTACGCTCCAGTACGCCCTTCTCCTCCAGATGGCGCAACGTACTGGTTAACGCCCGTGGACTCACTTGAGGGATTCGGCGTTGCAGCTCCCCAAAGCGCAGCGTCCCTCCAAACAGCTCGCGGATCACGAGGAACGCCCATTTCCCTCCGAGGACGTCCAACGTTTTTTCGATATTGCATTCGATATGCTCCGGCGTTTTCGGAATGTAATTGCTAGCCTTGCGGATGCTGTTCATTCGTAAAAACCTCCCCTGGAAGTGTTGCTTTAGTGATGTATAAGAGTTGCTATTTCAGGCGATATAGGTTCGCTATAGAGCACTATACTTTTTATAGTAAGTATCACAGATATAATTTAGTGAAGGAGTTTTCACTTCTTTCAATTGTATATGAACTTTTATAGAATGAAAATGGTTCCAACACAAATGCTCAAGGAGGATGATGAAACATGGAATATAGAAGACTAGGCGGAAGCGGCCTCAAAGTCAGTGAAATCAGCTTGGGAAGCTGGCTGACTTACGGCGGGTACGTCGAACGTGAAAACGCGGAGAAATCGATCAAAACCGCTTACGATCTAGGGATCAACTTCTTTGACACCGCCAATGTATACGAAAAAGGGGCCGCCGAAGAGCTGGTGGGCAAAGCGCTTAAAGCTTACCCCCGGGAATCCTATGTATTGGCTACGAAAGCGTTCTGGCCGATGGGGGATGGACCTAACGATCGCGGTTTGTCGCGGAAGCACGTCATGGAGCAGGTCCATGCCAGCCTGAAGCGTCTTGGCCATGATTATATCGATATCTTTTATTGCCACCGTCACGATCCGGAGACACCGCTTTACGAAACGCTGCGCACGATCGATGACCTGATCCGTCAAGGCAAAATCCTGTACGCCGGCGTCAGCGAATGGCAAGCCTCACAAATTGCGGAAGCTGTTGGCTTGGCCGATCGTTACCTGCTGGATCGCATCGTCGTGAATCAGCCGGTATATAACATGTTTAATCGTTATATCGAGAAGGAAGTCATCCCGGTCAGCGAACGTCACGGCATCGGCCAGGTGGTCTTCTCTCCGCTGGCTCAAGGTCTGCTAACCGGTAAATATACATCTGCAACCGATATTCCGCAGGACAGCCGTGCAGCCAAGCTGGAATGGGTTCGCAAAGGCATTACGGAAGAGAACATCGCCAAGGTGAAGCAGCTTGAGGGAATTGCCGCTGAACTTGGCATCACGGTAGGTAACCTGGCCCTGGCTTGGATTTTGCGCCAAAACAACGTGGCCAGCGCACTGGTTGGCGCCAGCCGTCCGGAACAGGTGATCGAGAACGCCAAAGCTTCCGGCATCAAACTAAGCGAGGACGTGCTGACGCGGATCGAAGAGATTCTGAACTAAGAAGGAGTCGAAGCAGCCATGGCTAAAGTCGTAGTTACCGGGGGAAGCGGAATGTTAGGGCGCTACGTTGTACGAGAATTCGTCGAACGCGGGTATGACGTGCTGAACGTAGACGTCCGGCCTTCGGAAGACCCGGTCTGTCCGACGTTGATCGCCGATCTGGAGCAGCTTGGCGAATGCTACAGCGCGCTGACCGGCGCGGACGCGGTTGTTCATCTCGCCGCGATTCCCGCCGCGCATATCCGCACGCCGGAGGTCACCTTTCGCAATAATGTGATGTCGACGTACAACATTTTGCAGGCTGCGGAAGGGCTGGGCATCCGCAAGGCGGTGATCGCCTCCAGCGAATCCTCCTACGGCATCGTCTTTGCGGTGCATCCGCCCGCCCCGAAATACGTGCCGGTGGATGAAGCGCACCCACAGCTCCCCGAGGACAGCTACGGCTTGTCCAAGGTGGTGAACGAGCTGACCGCGGACATGTTCCACCGCCGCACCGGAATGCAGATCGTATCGCTGCGGCTGGGCAACGTGATTCCGCCGGAACGCTATGCAACGTTCCCGTCCTTCATCCACGACCCGGCTCAGCGGGAACGCATCCTGTGGAGCTACATCGATACGCGCGATGCGGCAACCGCATGCCGGCTGGCCGTCGAAGCGGACGGCCTCGGCGCGGTGGCGCTGAACATCGCCGCGGACGACTCCAGCATGGCGATTCGCAGCCGGGAGCTGATGGCCGCCCGCTTCCCGGGCGTCACAGACTTCCGCGCGCCGCTGGAAGGGCACGAAACGCTGCTCAGCAACGAGAAAGCCAAACAACTGCTTGGATGGCAGCCTGTCCATTTCTGGCGGGATGAAGTTAAGCCATAAACCGCCTGCGGCTGTTCACGCAGAAGAACCCGGCTCCGCCGATACGGAGCCGGGTTCTTTTTTTACTAGCCTTACTGTATCCCAAAACCGCGTTTTTCTGATATCTTAGAGGAAGTCATACCAATCAACGAATACATCGAATCAGGAGATTTCCGTTATGCGCAAACACATTGTAGCCATCGATATGGACGATACCCTATGCCATCTCGTGCCCAAAGCGATTTACTATCATAATCTGCAGTTTCCCGACCGTCAGCTCACCATGGACCAAATGACCAGCTTTGATATGACACAAATCTGGCATCCCGAGTGTAATGAAGATCTCTTCTTCGGACGCCCCGGCTTGTATGAGGAGCTGGAGATCTTTGATGAGCATACCGTCGAGGAAGTACGCAAAATGACGCAGGAGCATGATGTGATCATCGTTACGGCCGCCCGCCCCTCATCTGTACAGGAAAAATGGAACTGGCTGCAACGCTGGATGCCGTTTATCCCGTTTGAGAACTTCTTCGTCGCCAAGCGAAAAACGCTGCTGGACTTCGACCTGATAATCGATGACGGGCCGCATAATTTGCAGCCTGCCAAGGAAGCTGGCCGGCTCACCATCGGGATCCCACGCCCGTGGAATGCCCCGATTCAGCAGCAATTCCTCATGAAGGATTCATGGGAAGGCATGAGCGACTTGGTGAACCAGCTGTTGGCTGAACGTTTCCCAAGGGAATAGCTCAGCGGCTACTGCAGATGCCCCCGGATGGGAGCCGAAGTTGTTTCCCCGAAGGACACGTTTACGGCATGGCGGATCTCTACGCCTTCCTCCAGCAGTTCGATTTCGATGCTGGACCGGAACGGCGTCTCCAAACTCAGCTTCCCGCTCCGAATCCGCCTGCATCCGAGGCGGCTCCAAAACCAGCCCCTCCAGGACATGCCGCAGCTCTTTGATGCAGCGATGTAACATTTTCCAGGCGCTGAATATCTCCAAATTTCGCGCCAGCCTATCCAACAACCGAATCGAAGTATGCTAGAATAAAGAGCATGGTTGCGATAGAACGAATAGAAAGGGACGTCATCGTTGGCACAATTATTTTACAAGTACGGAGCAATGAACAGCGGCAAATCTATCGAAATTTTGAAGGTTGCCCACAATTATGAAGAGCAGAACAAACCGGTGCTGCTCTTTACTTCGGCGATCGATAACCGTGACGAGGTTGGTTATGTCTCCTCGCGGATTGGATTGCGCCGGCAGGCTATTCCGATTTATCCGGACACGAACCTCTTCGAAATCGTCAAAAATCATACCCCGCGCTTATACTGCGTATTGGTCGATGAATGCCAATTCCTCGGTGAGAACAACATTAAGCAGCTGGTCCGCATCGTCGATGAGCTGGATATTCCCGTGATGGCTTTCGGGTTGAAAAACGATTTCCAGAACCAGTTGTTCGAGGGCAGCCGCCTGCTGCTGATTTATGCGGACAAAATCGAGGAAATGAAAACGATCTGCTGGTTCTGCGCGCGCAAAGCAACGATGAACCTGCGGGTGGAGAACGGCAAACCCGTTTACACCGGCGAGCAGATCCAAATCGGCGGCAACGAGTCGTATTACCCGGTATGCCGGAAATGCCACGCCAACCCGCCGCTGTAATACTTCCGAATCTAAAAAAACGGACCGGCTAACGCCGGTCCGTTCGTCGTTTTTAATCCATATCGTAAATCGTGCCCACCTTCAGCCCGTACAGCTCGTTGTAGATCTTTTCTGCATAGGCGTCCGTCATGCCGGCAATATAATCGATGATCATATGCTCCCATGTCCAGATCGGTTTGGGCTTGGCCTGATCCCGGTCGAACCGGCGCAGCCAGTCACCGGGAATGATCGACTTGCTTGTCTCCGGATCCACGAAGGCATCCCACAGCCGCTTGATAATCCATGCGCTGCGCTTCTGCAGCCGTTGGACCCGCAAATCGCGGATCATCGTCACCCAAGCGAAGCTCTTCAGCACGCTCACCGTCCGCAGCATATCCTTATCCTCCTGCCCGTCCTTCACGAACGTGACCTTCTGCCAATCGCCGTCATCGATAACTCCCAGGCTGCCGACGAACAGGCTGACCCAATAGGCCTTCACCTCCCGGCGCGTGCGGGAATAGTCATGATCACACACCGGCATTTTGACATTCCAGATGCGCAGGAAATCGTCCAGCACCTCGGCCACCTTGACCTGAATTTGCTGCGGCTGCCATCCCGCCCAGCAAGCATCCTCCAACGTCATGATTTTCTCGACGATCAGTCTCTGAATGTGCGAGTCCTTGAGGAAATGCTCGTGCACCTCGATTTTTCCCGCCTTGATGCCATCCTCGAGATCGTGGGCCGAATAAGCGATGTCGTCGCAAAGGTCCATCAGCTGCGCCTCAAACGTCTTCTTCCCTTCGGGAATGCCCCAGCGGTCGCGAATGAAGGAGATGTACTCCCATTCATGCAGATATAACCCTTTCTTGTTGATCGTACCGGGATAAGGGTATTTATTTGTTCCAAGCAGCACCGCATCGGATAAGTTCAACCCGTCGATGTTTTCCCGCTTCTCCAGGAACATCATCAGCCGGAAATTGTGGGCGTTGCCTTCAAAATGCTCATATTTCTGACGGAATGCTGCCCTCGTTTGCTGCTCTTCCTCCGGAGTGGGCTGTTTGCCTTTAAGGGCAGTCCGTACCTTCTCCTCAATGAGCTTCTCCAATATTTGATCCAGCACCTCTTCGCCCTTGTGGCCAAACGGCGGATGGCCAAAATCATGGCAAATAGCGGCGCATTCCACCACCTCCGGATCGATGACCAAGCCTGGATGCTCGGCGCGGTCGGCCGCCAGCTCCGGATACGTGCGCAGAAGGCTGCGCGCCGCTTCCCGGGCGATCTGGGCGACCTCGAGCGAATGCGTCAGCCGGGTTCGATAATAATCGCCTGTGCCGGCCCCAAATACTTGCGATTTCCCCTGCAGCCGGCGGAAGGTCGGGGAATGGATCAACCGCGAATAGTCGCGTTCAAAGGTGGCACGGTTATTTTCGTGTCCGATATTGTCCGGGTATTGGCGGTGCTCCCTGAGTTCGTGGATATTCATGGCTCTTGCACTCCTTGTCGCGTTCTCTCTTTTCTGTTATTGTAGCCGTCCGCAGCCGGAACATAAAGCGCCGCCCCCCAAATTTGTTACCCTACAAAAAAATCACCCCGCAAACGCGGGGCTTTGCTCTAGCCGCTTTATTGTTCTTACGATACGCCAAGCCTCCAGGGTTCACCGCCTCCGGTCCGATTGATGTCGGCGCCAGGTTCCTCGCTCTCCCGATGACAGCACCCGCATTCCCAGGCCTCCTGCAACAACCACACATAATCCAGTGATTCCTGCAGGTCCAGCGATTCTCCGGGAATCACCTGCCTCCTTCCCTCCATTAACGCATAGACTTCGATATCGCCGGGCGGACGGCCAAATGCGCTGTGCCAAAACACGTTGACCAGATGGACAAAAGCTTGCGTGATGCTCTCATTCTCCTCCACGAGGAACTTCTGCACGGTCACCCGATCCGGGTTCCCCCGCCCTTGCCATACCGCTTGAAAAATAATAGACAAATGCAGATCCAGCCCCGCGACGTGCGTTCCCCAATTCTCATATAAAGCTAAGGGATACTCGTATATCCTCGTCCCCGTAATGAAAGTTAATTCCGACACCATCCGGTGGTACACCTGCCAGTAGAACAAGGGATCCGGAAAATCACGCTGATTCCGCGGCCAACGCCGGTTCAGCAGCACCTGGATCGGCGTATGCAAACGGACCGCCGGGAGAAGCGTGAAATAATCGTTGATGGCGTGACCCACTGCGTATTGCACGCGTTGCTGCCAGGAGATGCAAGAACCGCCGCCTGTTGGGCCGTACGATTGGCTGTACGTTTGGCCGCACGCCCCTGCCGGACCGCTCGAGTCCAACTTCAGCGAACGCAGCCATTTTTCGAGCTCATAATCCGCAAGCTGCTTGGTCATGGCTGATTCAGCGCTCCTATGCGTTGTGCGAAATTGGCCCCGAACTCCCGGCACAATACCTTCTCCTCCGGACTTGGGCCGTATTCCACCTTGAGCGGCGGTTGGACGATGACCGCCCCGTTTTCCCGAAGCCGCTGCTCTAATTCATCTACGGCGGCGCAATACAGACGGTAGGAAGTATCTCCGCTGCCAAATACGGCAGCCCGGAATCCCGCCAAATTCAGCTCCTTCATTTCATCCACGAAATCGGCAAATTCGTCGGGAAGCTCCCCGTCTCCCCATGTATAAGCACCTAACAGGCAGGCATCATATTCCAACAAGCGTATGGCGTTGCAATCCTCCACCATCTTCAGATCCACAGCCGCTCCGGTTCCGCGAATCCCTTCAGCGATTAGTTCAGCCATTTCCTCCGTATTCCCGGTCAAGCTGGCATAGACGATGATGATATTGCTCATTCCCTCTCCAACTCCTTCCAAGTACATGACTTGATAACCGAAGTATAATTGATAATGATTATCATTGTCAATAATAGGGCGGCTAGTATCTTCTTCACACCTCTTTGCACGATTATCCCTTTCGTTCAGAACTGGGGATTGAGTGGAAGTATCGAGTGGAAGTGGAAGTTCACTGGGGGAGCCTTGCAGTGGAAAGGGACCTGGTGGGGATCGTCGGTTTTGGATTACACTACCTATCTGATGCAACGGGATAATCCTCAAAAAGAAGGGAGCGGATAGACACCATCAATAATAGCCGGAACCCCTTAAATGGAGTATCCGGCTTCTTCTTTTACTATACGAGCGATCAGCTCATTCCTACCCACGCATCGTTGGAGTAGCCGCGCTGCTCCCAATATCCGACATGCTCGCCTTCGATGAGCTCGATGCGGTTCAGCCACTTCACCGACCTGTAGGCGTACATTTTCGGCACGATCAGTCTTACCAGACCACCCAAGTCGCTCGGTATCGGCTTGCCGTCGTGCATCACCGCGACCATACAATCGTCCATATTCGCCTGATCCAAGGTGAGGGTATCGGTGTAGACGCCGTCCCCCGAATAGAACTTCACCGTTTTGGCGTTTGGCTTTACGCCGGCTTTTTGGAGCAGCTCCCGCAGCGGGATGCCTTCCCAAGTATTATTGTACACCGACCAGCCCGTCACACAGTGAAAATCACTCACCTGCACCTTCCGCTTCAGCTTGAGGAAGTCCTCCCAGCTCCATTTGAACTTGTTGTTCACCAGACCGTCGATCGTAAACGACCAGTTCTCGTTGGAGAAAGACGGAATGTCCGTGACCGTATATACCCGAAAATGTCCCTGCGCCCCGCCGCCAACTGGGCGAGCCTCGGGTTTAATCGACCGTCGGGCCGGTTCCTTCAACCATTTGGTCCGGGTTAAGGAGTGGTAAATGATGTACGGCAAACCGATCCAGGTTAATAAATCGTGCACGGTCAGCGCCGCATTGGACACTCTCGGACCCACCGCCTTGAACTGCCACAGCAGCACGCCCGAGCCAAACCAGCCCAGCAGTAAAGCTAGGACCACGAGAACGTTAAACCGCTGCCAGGGCTTCTGCCGCAGCTGCTTCCAATGCTTCCCCGCTAACAGCAAGTAATAAATGACCGGGAGGATCGAAGCAACGCCTACCGCGATATGCAGCCATTTGAGCCAAACCCGGCCCTCACCCAGCAAACCGCGCCAAAACCCGCCAACCAGCAGCAGCCCCGTCAGCGCAAGGATCACGACGATCCAGCCGTTCCAGGTATGCAAGGCGACGAGTTTCTTGCCATACCCTTTGCGCAGGCGCTCCAGCATTCCCTTCATACCTCCACCTCCTCCTTATTTTTGTTGTATATTCTCAGAACGCCTGCCATCATTCGCCTCAAGCACCGTGAACCAAAACGTACTGCCCTCCGTCTCCGATTCAACAACGCCGAATGATCGAGCACCAGTAAATCGGGATGACCATCATTTCGTTGTCCTTCATCTCATTGCCCATCATGTCCTGACCCATTTCGCCGTCTTTCATCTCTTCGCCCATCATCTCTTGCCCCATTTCGTTACTGCCGGAAGAATTGTTCATCTCGGTGGAGGCGTTGGCCCCGTCATTCATCATGTTCCCTTTGTTCATGTCATTGTTTTTGGCACCGCAAGCGGCTAACGTCAGCATGGCCCCCCAGCATAAGAATCAATCCGATTTTTTTCATAATATTTCTTCCTTTCGTTATTTTTAGCTTTGTTCGTCCATCATCTTAGCGAAAAATGCTAACCATCTAAGAACCAACCGCTTGCGAATGTGTTAGAAAAGTCTTACGAAAGTCTTACAAAACCGCCACAAAATCAGAAAACCCGTCCCAGGTTAAGCCTGAAACGGGTTCAATTCGATTTAACGGGGACGACCCGCAATCCCATACATCAACAGGTCCACCGTGTGTTCAATTTCTTCGTCTTCATCGATCGGAAAATCCGGCACGAGGAGTACATGAACCAGAATCATCCCAATCATGACGCTGGCACCGGTTCTGACGATCCGCCATGGCGGCGCTTCAACAAGCTGCCCCTTTTCCTGAAAATGCAGAACAACTCGCTTGATCCGCTGAAAGACGATCTCGGAGGCCAAACTCTTCACCTGCTCCAGCAGCTCCGGCTGAAACGGGACCTCCTGGATCAGTATTTTGATAATCCGCATATTCTCCCGAACAAACTTGAAACGATCCTTCGCCAGCGCGCGAAAAAAGTCCTCCGCCCGCTCATAGGGCATCTCGATCATTTTGGCAAAATCCCGCAGCAGAAACGGCGCAACCAGCTTGATCACAATTGGTCCGGCGATAGACAGCAGCAGATCTTTCTTCGTCTTATAGTGGCGGAAAATCGTTCCCTCAGCTACCCCGGCCTTTTGCGCGATTTCACTGGTGGATGTGGCGGCATACCCTTTCTCGGCAAAAATCTCCGTCGCCGCCTCCAAAATTTTGATCTGCTTCTCCGTCTTCTTCTCCGTATCTTCTTCCGTCAACCGGATCAAGTCCTCCAGCCACTGCTCTTTCTTCTCCGACATAGAGGCCTCTCTCCTTTCCCTTCGTATCGTAGGCTTCTTTGTTCAGCGTACTATATTTTGCGGTGCTTGCGCAACGCGAGGACATTAGCGAGCATAAAGACGAAGGACAAGCCAGCCAGCACATACACATCCAGCGCGATTCCGCTCCAGCCTTCGCCGCGGATCATGATGCCGCGCAGCGCATCCGCCCCGTATTTCAGCGGTGTGATATGAGTAATCCAGCGCAGCCAAGGCGAAATGCTCTCCAGGTCAAACAATCCGGAGAAAAACACCTGCGGCACGATGACGATCGGAATGAACTGAATCATCTGGAACTCTGTGTTAGCGAACGCCGACAGCAAGGTGCCGAAGCTCAGAGCCGTGAGAGACAGCAGCAGCATGATGAGCAGCACGTAACCAAAGGAGCCCACCATCAAGCTGCCAAGCGCATACACCGTAAACCCGGCGATCAACACCGCCTGCAGACTGGTGAAGATCCCGAACCCGGCCATATAACCGACGACGATTTCCCATCGGCGCAGCGGCGTGGCGAGCAACCGTTCCAGCGTGCCGCTTGTTCGTTCGCGCAGGAAAGACACGCCCGCGATCAGGAATACGAAGAAGAAAGCAAACAATCCGATTAACACTGGACTAAAGCTGTCGAAGCTCGACATGTCTGCAGATCCGTGCAAATATTCGAACTCCGGCGCAGCGGCGTTCCCGTTCGGATTTTGCGTTATTCCGGCTGGAGTTGCTTGCCCCTGAAGCGTTTTTTGCATGAGCAGCATGACGGCCCGGTTTTTGGATGGATCGCTGCCTTCCAGCTTCACCTGCGCCGCCCCCTGATCTAAGCGAATAAACGCATCGATCTCTTGATCAGCCAAGGCCGCCTCGGCCGCTTCAACGGTATCGTAGGTGGTGACTTCCGCATCAGCAGCGGTTAATTTCTCCGTAATCGCAGCAGGCAGCTGCACGGTACCAATCTTCGGTTGGTAGGTGTCTCCATTAAACACAAGATACATTAAGGATAAGACCAGAAGCGGAGCGACGACCAACAACGCCAGCGTTCTTTTGTCATGGATAAACTGACGGACGATACGGACAATCACAGCCCGGATTCTCATGCACGAACACCTCCGTAATGCAAAAAGGCTTCCTCAATCGTCGCGCTGCCAGTCTCCTGTTTCAGCGCCTCCGGCGTACCTACGGCGATCAAATTACCGTCCCTTACCATCCCTAGCCGATGACATTTGTCGGCTTCGTCCATGACGTGGGTGGTGACGAGAATCGTCGTGCCTTTTTGGCTCAGGTGTTCGAATTCGTCCCAAATGGACTTGCGCAGCACCGGGTCGATCCCGACGGTAGGCTCGTCGAGAATGAGCACCTCAGGCTCATGCATAAGCGCGATCGCCAGCGACAATCGGCGTTTCATCCCGCCGGAGTAAGCGCTGACCGGACGTTTCAAATGATCCGTCAAATTGACAAGCGCCATAACTTCTTCGATTCGCCGCTTCATTTTCACACCTTTTAACCCAAATAACGCCCCAAAAAACTCTAGGTTCTCCTTTGCCGTAAGCTCGTTGTACATCGCGTCAGATTGAGCCATATAGCCGATGCGGTTCATCATGCTGAGCTTTGGCATTCGGATGCCCAGCACCTCAACCTCGCCGCTGGTCGCTTCGTCGATGCCGGCGATCATTTTCACGAACGTTGTCTTGCCAGAGCCCGACGGCCCCAGCAGTCCAAAAATCTCATTGCGCCGCACCTCCAGGCTGATCCCGTGCAGCACCTCTTTATCGTTGAACTTGCGGGTCACTCCTTGAGTTCGAATACAAACTTCTTGATTAGACATCTGCACCACTCCTCTATGGGACAGGTTGTTGACGTGAGTACTTACTCACATTTTTTTGATGGTTCAAATATACTCCTCGCCGAGTAAATAGTCAAGTGAGTAATCACTCATTTTTTGTTGGATTCCTGTCATGGATTGTCGGCGATTTAGCGCTGGATGATATGGAAGTACTCCCCTTTTCTTGATAAACTGTTGTTACAAAACACGGTGAAAATTAGGAGGCAGTATGAAAAAGAAATTTCTAATTTCAGCGATTCTCACAACGGTTCTTATGCTTGTGTCTATTCCTGCATATGCTTCTGCACCCGCCGCTACACTGATTATTAACGGCAATGTAATCCATGCAGATCTTAAAGTGATCAATGGAACAACATACGTTCCGCTTAGGGTGATATCGGAACACCTTGAGGACGTCGATCTGTACTATAACTCTGCGACCAACACAATTACCATGAATCAACGAAAGACGAATGATCCCTCACAGACCCCAATGAGCCCCCCATCAACGACAGCTTTAACTGGCAAAGAATTAGAGGAATATTTATCAAATCATTTCTCAAAATTAACGACTTCTCTGGGTGAAACTATCCTTTATTTTTCAATTGAGGAGAACAACTCCGATCTGCACCCTTACGATTATTGTATCAAGGTTAAATATGATCCGAAATTCTACGGAAATTTAAAAGACGTAGCCGATAACCCATCTGCACAGCGAGAAAAGATAATTCTAGATGTTAGATCTGAACTCCGTGCTCATATGGAATCTATAGCAAAATCCGCAATTGCTGTCATGCCCGGGAAAAAGTTATGTGGATACTACTATTACGAGAACGCCAATGAGCCAGCTAAACAAGCTGAACTTGCCAAATTCAAGACCAATGCCTGGCAAAATTACGATGGTTCTTCTTCAACCAAATATACGGATTCCAAAATCACTCAATTTCAGTGGACCACATCCGAAGTGAACGGAGTGAAATAAAAGGCAGTCTCCGGTTCCGAGCGTGACGTCTCTCCATAACAAAAGAACGCCCCTCTATCGCAGCTTGTACGAGATTAGGGCGTTCTTTGTTTTATTTTAGTGAGCGATCACCATTCTACCGTCAACGACACTGGGCAATGATCACTGCCCAAGATGTGGCAGTCGATGCCTGCATCCTGCAACTTCGGCGCAAGCCGGGAGGAAGCGAGGAAGTAGTCGATCCGCCAGCCGATGTTCCGCTCGCGAATTTTCGGCATATATGACCACCAGCTGTACACGCCTTCGCGGTCCGGGTAGAAATGCCGGAACGTATCGATAAACCCGGAGGCCAGCAGCTCGGTCATTTTGCCGCGCTCTTCCAGCGTATAACCGGAGTTGCCTTCATTGGACTTGGCGTTCTTGATATCTATGGGATTGTGGGCGACGTTCAGGTCGCCGCAAACAATGACCGGTTTGACCGCATCCAGGCCCGTAAGGTAAGTGCGGAACCGGTCCTCCCACTCCATCCGGTAATCCAAACGGGAGAGGTCGCGTTTCGCATTCGGCGTATACACGGTAACAAGATAAAATTGCTCGAATTCCAGCGTGATAATCCGCCCCTCCGGCTCATAATCCTCCTCCATGCCATAACGCACGGACAAAGGTTTGATGCGCGTGAAGACAGCGGTGCCGGAGTAGCCTTTTTTCTCCGCATAGTTCCAATACTGCTCGTATTCGCTGCCAAGGTCCAGCTCGATCTGCCCTTCCTGCAGCTTCGTCTCTTGAAGGCAGAAGATGTCCGCATCCGCCTCTTTGAAATAGTCCAAAAATCCCTTGCCCACGCAGGCGCGCAGTCCGTTGACGTTCCATGAAACCAGCTTCATGATAATCTCCTTGCCTTGATGTAATCGAGAATTGCGAAAAACCCAATCTAGCAATCTCGTCTATGAATCATGGTTCCAGTTTAACACGTCATACGCCGTTCAAAAAGGCTTTGCCCTTCTTCACGACCTGGGCATCGTACAGGTTCACCGTCGTGCTGAGGATGTAAGAAGGCGGCTGCTTTCCGCGGTTATTTTTATGGCCTTGGATGTGTGCGTCGCTTTTTTCCCAGTTCTTCCATGCTTCCTGCGACTCCCATCGGATCACGACCACCACTTCCTCCTGCTCTTGGCTCTTTCGATTCACCATCACGCTGATGTCCACCAAGCCCTCCATCTGGTCGATGGCGCCCTCTTGGCTAAATCTAGCAATCACCTTGTCGCTGTTGCCCTTCTCAATGACCATGGTCCTTGTCATAACAAACATTCCGGTTCCTCCCTATGGAAAAAAATATCACTTCTCTTCTCGCTTACGCTTCCGCAAGCACAGGTACCTCATAGGTTCCTGGCAACCAGCGGCGCTTCCGGCTCACCGCTTCAGGCGGCATAACCTGCGGCGCCTGCGGATGCAGCAGCCACGACTTCACCGCATGGGTATCGGATACCCGATACAGCGGCGGCTCCTGCTCGAAGTCGATCTTCATCGCGTACGAGCTCCGCAGTGCAAACGCGTCCCCTTGCGGTGGACGGATCAAGTCCGGCGGCGTGCCGGGGATCGCCGCCAGCTTCCCGCCGCCATGTCCATCGAGACTTGGCATCGAGGCCAGCAGTCCCCACGTATACGGATGGCGCGGGTCATAGAAAATTTCCTCCGCCGTCCCCGTCTCCACGATCTGCCCGGCGTACATCACCGCGACGCGGTCGGCCATTTTAGCTACGACGCCAAGGTCGTGTGTAATAAAAATAATGGCCGTGCCGATCTTCCGCTGCAGCTCTTTCATGAGCTCCAGAATCTGCGCCTGAATCGTAACGTCCAGCGCCGTGGTTGGCTCATCGGCGATCAGCAGCTTCGGGTTGGCCGCCAGCGCGATAGCGATCATGACCCGCTGCCGCATCCCGCCGCTGAACTCGTGCGGGTATTGGTGAAAGCGCCGCTCGGGCGACTTGATCCCAACCAGACCCAGCAGCTCCACGGCCCGCTGGTACGCGGCTTCTTTGGACATATGCTCATGGGTATGAAGCACCTCGGTGATCTGCTTCCCTACCTTCATGGTTGGGTTGAGCGAGGTCATCGGATCCTGAAAGATCATCCCGATCTCCTTGCCGCGAATCCGTTGCATCTGTTTCTCCGTTTTGCTGGTCAGCTCTTGCCCGTCAAACCAAATCTCCCCGCGTTTATATACGCCCTGCGGCCGGGGAATCAGTTGCATGATGGCCTGAGACGTGACGCTTTTGCCCGAGCCCGATTCGCCTACGATGGCCAGCGTTTCCCCTTTGTCGACGTAGAAGTTCACGCCGCGAATGGCCTGCACTTCCCCCTCCCGGGTATGAAACGAGATGGCCAAATCCTTCACTTCCAATAAGTGTTCCATGTTATCCCGATTCCTCACTCTCCACTCCCCTAATCGGAGTCTCTCTATAGTAAGATGACGGAGGGCAGAACCTAATGAAACGGATGAACTAGATTAACTAAGATAACTAGGTTTAACCCGTTGAAGTTCTCCTCGCCATTTAATGATAATGATTATCATTATTAAGTATAGCATATTTGTCTGTCAAAGCTCAAATGGAAAAACCCAGTCCCTGTGCCCTCCTATCCCCCTGAGCTCTCGCGAAATTTTCAATTTTAAGTCAGACTATTTCTCTATACACTCTGCCGAGGCTATGATAAGATATCAAATATGCAAAGATTCAGAGATATGAAATTTATGATTTTAAGGAGTTTAATCGATGGACGCGAACTTGCAACAATTTAAAGCGGAATTCTTCAAAGCTCTCGCCCATCCGATGCGAATTCGTATTCTGGAGGTGCTGAGCGAAGGCGAACGGAATGTCAACGAGCTGCAATCGATCCTTGGATCGGAAGGGTCAGCCGTATCTCAACAATTAGCCGTTCTTCGGGCCAAAAATCTGGTCAATACCGTCAAGGAAGGCACGACGGTTGTTTACTCGCTTCGAGATCCACTGCTGAAAGATTTGCTCGCGGTAGCCCGGCAAATTTTCGACAATCACTTGGTCGAATCCATTTCCTTACTGCGCGGGATCCGAAAACAAAAATAAGGATCCTCAAGTTTCCCCGTCGGGCTGCGGGGGTCTTTTTTGTTTGTGGGAAAGTACTTGCTCTATGAAATGCAGATTTTTAAGAAAAGAAGGGTTTAACGGATGAAGTGGAGTGGAAGGTTCACCAATGTTAATGCGACAACGCTGCGCAAAGATTTGATATCGGGGTGTATTGTTGGCATCGTGGCCCTCCCGCTTGGGATGGCTTTTGCAATCGCGTCCGGCGTCGAGCCGGAGTATGGGCTGTATACAACGATCGTCGCCGGGATCTTGATTTCGCTGTTAGGCGGATCCCGATTCCAAATCGGCGGCCCTACCGGGGCGTTTATTCCGATTCTGCTCGCAATTGTGCTGCAATACGGCTATGAGAATCTCCTGATCGCCGGCTTTCTGGCCGGGATCATGCTGGTGTTGATGGGCCTGCTGCGGCTCGGAACGCTGATCAAATTCATCCCGAGGCCGGTCACGATTGGGTTTACCGCCGGCATTGCGGTGACGATCTTCAGTGGGCAAATCGGGAATTTCCTTGGTTTGACCGGGATGAAGCGGCATGAATATTTTCATGAAAATATTAAGGAAATCTTCCTGCAGCTTCATACGTTTAACTTCTACAGCTTCCTGACTGCAGGTATCTGCCTGGCAGCCCTGCTGCTGACGCCCAAGTTTCTCCCGAAAATCCCCGGATCGCTGGTTGGCATCCTCGTGTCTACGTTAGCTGCGACGTGGCTGTTCCCCGACCGGGTGACGACCATCGGCTCCGCTTACGGGGCGATTCCCCGCGGCTTGCCGGATTTCCACCCGCTGGCCTTGTCCTGGGACAACATCGTACCGATGCTCCAGCCAGCGCTGATCATCGCCTTGCTTGGCGGCATCGAATCGCTGCTCTCTGCCGTTGTAGCGGACAGCATGACCGGCACCCGTCACGACAGCAACCGCGAGCTGATCGGGCAAGGTCTCGCCAACATGGCCGCTCCGCTGTTCGGCGGCATTCCAGCGACCGGGGCGATCGCCCGCACGGCGACGAATATCAAGAACGGAGCAGTGTCTCCTTTTTCCGGCATCATTCATGGCGTCGTTGTGCTGCTGATCGTCGCGTTGTTTGCGCCATATGCATCCAACATCCCGCTGGCCAGCATGGCCCCGATCCTGATGGTCGTCGCCTGGAACATGAGCGAGCGCAAAGCGTTTGTCCACATGCTGAAGACACGGACCAGCGATACGCTCGTACTGATCGTTACGTTCCTGCTGACCGTATTTACGACGTTGACCATAGCTGTCGAGGTGGGATTGGTGCTGGCTGTTCTGCTGTTCGTCAAACGGATGAGTGACCTGCTCACCGTTGACAAGGTGCTGCCCGATTGGGCCTCCGGCAAGGAGAAGGTACGGGCGCATATCGTGTCCAAGGATCATGATTGCCCGCAAGTTTCCATTTTCACCATCGACGGACCGTTGTTCTTTGGCGCTTCGCAAGCGTTTGATCGGTTTGTCTCGCAAATTGAAGGCGGACTGCTGCGAGTGGTGTTGATCCGAATGGGCAAGGTACCGTTTATGGATACGACCGGCGAAGCGAATTTTGCCGCCCTGATCAAGCGGCTGCAACAAGCCGGCATCACCGTCCTCGTCTCCGGCCTTCGTGCGCAGCCGCGCAAGCTGATGGACAAAGCCGGTTGCTATGCCATGATTGGCGAGGAGCATTTTTTTGAAAGCACCGGGGAAGCCCTCACCTACGCTTTAAGCCAAATCAACAACGACAAGTGCCGCGGCTGCAAGCATTTCGCTTTCCGCGAATGCGCCGCCCTGTGCGGGGCGGCGGAGCACGAGCGGCACAAGCGTACCGAACTCGCCGGGTCGCTGGCTCGGGAAAGCAAGGTTACGGTGTAGCTCTGCTGGGGCTGTAAATCCGGCTAAAACCTCCCAAATAGGATGTAGTACATTCTATTTGGGAGGTTTTTTATGCTGTTTTGAAGGGATCCTCCATAACTATTTCCCCTATGACATTCGGTTTAATTACTATTCTATATCTAGTTCTCAAAATCAATATTATTGCCCAATGAAATAGTCCAATCATTTCTTTTTCACAGTTTCATAATTTAAGAGATGTGAGGGATATTTTTAAGAAGCTATGAAAGTCCCTTATAGTTGAGAAGCAATAGGTACCTAGCTCTCGACAAATCAGAAGAGGAGATGTTTAGTCTATGGCATTTACAAAGGAGTATGCAGCTAAAGTTATTTTAAGTTTGGACGGTGTAAGAAAAACTGAAAGAGCGCAAAGGGAAATTTATGACAAGGGTATTGTTAGTCCTACCGATTCTAGCACTTTAGCAGATGCGTTGAGTGCATCAGCTACTATCTTAGGACTTGTATTTCTTAAAAGTACAGCAGTAGGCTTAGCAACTGCCGTTCTCGGCATTGTAACCGATCTTATTCCAAATGAAAAAGAGATTCTTAAAGAGATGGTATACGATGGATATTGGCATTTAGGATACCTCGAAGACTTTTTGGTTGATAATCCAAACTTTGATTTACTGGAAGTTAACTTTCCTTTTATTGAGTACGAAACGGCTGGCGTTCGTTTCATCACAGGTAACGGCGTAGTAACTCGAGTTCATTCAAAAAGTGGGGGATGGCAAATTCTGTAATATTTATCAAAAAAAGCAACCTTTTTTTAGTAGAAGGGTTGCTTTTTTTATACTCCGGAAAACTTACTTTTTAAATAATTCCTGAATAACGACCGTTGGATCAACCTTGCTTGTTATTTTGTAATATGAAGATCTGCCCCTGTTATACTCAAAAATATTGATGTAATGGTTATCATAAAGGATTAAACCAAACGCTAGCTCCCTGTTGACTTTTATAGTTATCCAGTAGGACTCTGTGTAACTAATATTTGATAAATTCGTTCTCTTTAGCTCAAGCTGTGAAAAATAATCTACAATTTTATTGATTTCATTTTTGTCAGTTATAGATCGTTCATCTTCATCTGCAGAGTTATATAATCGACTAATGACTTGTAATGAGCTTATTTCATCAGTATTTATATCTTTCATCACAATCTCGTTAAATGTAGTATTTTTTGAATGGTTTAAAAAAATCAATGTACCGGCAACTAATAAAATTAAAATTATTCCAATTGCAATGTATTTATAACGTTTCATAGAACATCACCTCATCTTCTCCATATAAACTTTTCATTTTAGTACATTAAAACTCCAATCATTCTTCAAACTTTAGGATACTCTATGAACTGGCTCCTTCTGTTTTACAGCAGGAGCCAGTTTCAGATTTTTTACTACTACTTTGAAAATTAAAATTTATCCTAATTAAACTTACTAACAAATTCTTAATTTCCACTAATATTTTCGTTTCGATCCTCATCTGTGTAATCTCTTACAGCTAAATGCCGATGATCTTAAAAACAAATTTTTTTATTTAATCAAACTTGAAGGGAGTGATTAGCTTCTCTAAAGTCAACGATAATCAAGTGAACAGTCACCTTAAATAAAAGAATTATCGGTACCTACTCCTAAAGTTTCCAAGAAAAGGATTGTTTAAATCCATAATATGCTCCCTCCTCCTGATCGTCAAGCTCTTCCGGTACTAAAACTGATCCTTTACCAATAGCCACTCAGTTATTGTGCACGTAAGTCGAGGGCTCACCCTTTACCGCTCCAAGGTAAACTCATCCAACCTGCGGCCGTTCACGGTATACGCGATGTACACCAAGGTGTGCTCGCTTACGGTGATCCCGGCAAACGTCTGCTTGTTGGGTTGGGTGTGTACGGCATGGTAGAACTTATCTTTTTTTAAATCGTTAAATTTGGGACCGGAGGTGTTGGTGACGACATAGACGGTCCCTTTGCCGTCTTGGGCGATTTGTCCATCCCTGATCGGATAGGAGCGGGAATATTCATGGTTGTGCCCCTGCAGCACCAGATCCACGCCAAACTCATCGAACACCGGAATCCAATCCTCGATTTTGTCGTACTGATTTCCACCGTAAGCAGGCCGATGAATCGCCACGATTGTCCAAGGCTTGGTGTTCTTGCGCAAATCCTCTCTGAGCCATTCCGTCTGCCTTTTGATTTTGGACTCCGTATTGAGCACAACGATATGAGCAAATCCATAATCAAAAGAATACGTAGTCCCCGGCGTAGCTCCCTCCGCCCCATTCTCCGGCACAAGAAAATGCGACGTAAACGCCGAAGCGTCCCCGGAAATTTCATCATGATTGCCCGCCACCGGCATCAGCGGCACGCGGGTAAGCCATTGGGCGGCTTGTCCAAACAGCCATTTCCAGCCCTGCGCATCGTCCGGATTCTCTGTCATATCCCCGTTGTGCACGATGAAGCGGGCTTCCGGGAATGCTTGAAACGCTTTGTCCAACGTGCGCGCCCAAAGCCGGAAATCCGCAGCCTTCTCGCCTTGCGAATCCGTGACGTTAATGAAGGTAAACGCCTGAGGTTCCTCAGGTTCTGTCACAAAGCTGGCCGGCTCGCTCCAGCCGTCTTCCTGTCCATTTCCCACGCGGTAGACATACGTCGTTCCCGGACGAAGGCCGGCGGCTAACACCTTGTACACTGTCTGCCCTTTGCCCCCGTCCTCCATCACGGACGCCTTCGCTTTGAAGCTGAGCACCTCTGCCTCGTTCCAGGAAGGATCGGGCTCCGCCCCCTCCGCGATCTGCAAAATCCCAGGCTCCCCGGACGCCCCTTCAGTCTGCCAGGTGAACGCCATCGTCGTCCGCGCATCCCCGCCGATCGTCATCACGATCGATTGGGGTTTCGGGACGGCGGATACGCCAGCCTGTTGTTTTTTTTGCCAGCCAAAGACGACGATGCCAAGCAGCAACACAACTACCACTATCCCCAGCCAAACCATCTGACTCCGACCTTTCATATAAAAAAACTCCTTCGTGAATTTCCCTCAAGATAATGCGCGGGGGAGCCCCCTGTCAACTTTCCGACTTACAGGATTTCACATTTGTCAACGCAGTGTTAAAACTTTCAGTTGATTTTCAGTTTGCGTTAAGTGGACAATCAGGGAGCCTTGATAGGATAAATGACATCACACATAAGGTTCCCGAGAAAAGAGGTGCAACTTGAACTTGAACCAGAAACTGAAGTATCGCCACGAGCTGAAATTTATGATCAACCGCCACCAGTATTATATCCTTCGGCAACGGTTACGGGGATTAGCCCGCCATGACGAACATGCGGGACAGGACGGTGAATACCATATTCGCAGCCTGTATTTCGACGACATCGACAACTCCGCCTTGCACGACAAATTGGGGGGCATCCGTGACCGCCGTAAATACCGGATTCGCATTTATAACGGGCGGGACGACCTGATTCAGTTTGAGAAAAAAATCAAAAAAGGCGACTATATCGCCAAGCTCAAAGAACGGTTGACCCGGGAGACGGTGGATGCCATCCTGGCCGGAAATATTGAAGTGCTGAACGTGCCGGAAAAGCCGCTGTTGTATGAGCTTTACCTTGAGATGAAGCAGCGACTCTTGGCGCCGCAGGTGATCGTCGATTATGTCCGCGAACCGTTTGTTTGCCCGAACGGCAATGTGCGGATCACGTTTGATAAGGAGCTGCGGACCGGACTCCATGCCGTCAATTTGTTTGACCCGGATTTACGGCCCGTTTCGGCCAACGATGACAAGCTCATCATTCTCGAGGTCAAATACGACGAGTACATTCCGGAATATCTGCAGGCCGCTCTGCAGTTAGAGGGGCTCAGACAGCAATCGGCATCCAAATACGTCATTTGCCGCAAATATTTGAAGACCAACGCATGGGAGGATTATTGATTGATGAATGCAACAAATACTGCAACGACAACAACGAATTTTAGCGATATCGTGAAAAATTCCATTCTCGACAATTTCACTTCAGACATCAGCATCAGCAAAATCATCATTACGTTAGGCGTTTCGTTCCTGATCGGACTGTTCATTTACATTTTGTACAAACGGGTATTCAGCGGGGTGCTGTACTCGAAGAGCTTTAACGTCTCGCTCATCGGCATGACAATGGTCACTGCGATGGTGATTATCGCCGTTAACTCCAACCTGGTGCTGTCCCTCGGTATGGTTGGTGCCCTGTCGATCGTCCGCTTCCGTACGCCGATCAAGGATCCAACCGATCTGATCTTCCTGTTCTGGGCAGCCGCAGCCGGGATCGTCGCAGGCGCCGGGTTTTATGCGCTGGCCGCCATCGGTTCGGCGGTGATTGGCCTCATCCTGTTCCTGTTCATCAAGAGCAGTTCCTTGGAAACCCCTTATCTGCTGGTTGTGAACTGTGAGAGCGATGAGAGCGAGAAGCTCGTTCATTCGCAAATCGGGCAGCTGGTCAAACGCTACAACGTGAAGCAAAAAACCGTAACCGCAGGCAACATTGAAATGACGCTAGAGGTTCGCTTGCGCGATCAGGAAGGCAATTTTGTGAACCAAATTACCGCGCTGGGCGGCGTCAAAAATGCCGTGTTGATCAGCTATAACGGCGACTACGTGTCTTAACGGAACCCGGAGGTGGAAGAGAATGATGCGCAAAGGGACCCGGCTTTTGCTGTGGACGTGCGTCGGGCTGCTGTTGGTTGGCCTGATTGCCTGCGAGGCCACCATGAATTCCGGGGGATCCTCCGTGACGAACAGTCAGACGGGGGCTGCCGGGAAGCGAACGGTCTCTGCGGAGGAGAAAAAGCTGGATGAAGAGGTGTTCCCCAAGGACCGGGTGGTTGACGTGAAAATCACCATCGACGAGGCGGATTTCCAAGACATGCTGGACAATGCCAGCGCCGAGGAATTCAAAACCGCGTCGGTGGATTACAACGGTCACCATTTTGACAATGTCGGCATCCGTACCAAAGGCAATTTGAGCTTGCGCAGCGTGGTGCAAATGAGCGATTCCGATCGGTACAGCTTTAAGTTGTCTTTTGACGAATATGTGAATCAAACCTTGGAAGGTATTCAAAAAATCAACCTGAACAACAACTACAGTGACGCTACGTACATGCGGGAGTTTCTGACCTATGAGCTATCCGAGCAGATGGGCTTGCCAACGCCAAAGCACTCTTACGTGAACGTCTATATTAACGGCGAGCTCTGGGGGTTCTACCTGGCGGTGGAGCAAATCGGCGACGCCTATCTGGAGCGTAACTTTGGCAATGCCTACGGGGCGTTGTACAAAGGGGAAATGACCGGCAGCGGCAGCGATTTGACCTGGTTGGGCGATGATCTGTCGGCGTATACCGGATTGGTGCAGAAGTCGAAGTCGTCGAACGGCGATATCCTGATCAAGATGCTGGATGAACTGAATAACGGCAGCAACTATGAAAAATACATCAATGTGCCGGACGCGCTGGGCTACATTGCGCTAAACACGCTCACGAACAATATGGACAGCTACATCGGCGCCAATAAGCAGAACTATTATTTGTACGAGGACGACGGCGTCTTCTCCATCCTGCCTTGGGATTACAACATGGCCTTTGGCGGTATGGGCCGGGGCGGCGGCGGATTCGGCCGCGGCGCGAACGGCGGCGCTGGCGGCGGAGCGGATGGCGCTGGCGGTGCAGCCGGTGCGACCGGGGCGGCCGGTGGCGGTGCGCAAGACGGTGCAACCGGTGGCGATGACGCTGGTGCTGCCCGCGGGCAGCCGCAAGCTGGCGCTAGCGCGGACGCTCAAGGCGGTGCGGCGGCTCCAGGCGGCGGTAGTTCGGGTCAGAGCAATCTGCTGATCGACGAACCAACGCAAGGCGCCGTAGCAGATCGGCCGCTGGTGGCCAAGCTGCTGGCAGTAGATGAATACAAGGTCCAGTACCATGATATCCTTCAGTCAGCGATCGACAACTTCCTGGAGAATGACAAATTCTCCGCCCGCGTCACGGAGTTGTCGGAAATGATCTCGTCTTATGTAAAAGCCGATCCAACGGCCTTTTACACCTATGAAGAATACGAGCAAGCTGTGCCCCAACTGATCAGTACCAATGCTAGTCAGATCGAGAATATCCAGCAGCAGCTCGACGGTACCATCGCCTCGTCCGGCGATGGATCGGGCAGCGGCGGCGGCTTTGGCGGCATGGGCGGCGGCTTCGGCGGCGGGCGTACGGGCCGCACTGCAGCGCAAGGCCAGAGCGAGACCCAAGCCGGCGCAGTCGCGGAGCCAAGCACGCCGACCAACGGCGCAGCGGGCAGCGCGCAGGGCGGCGATGGCGCTCCCGCCGGCCAAGGCGGGCAACCGCCGCAAGCCGGCGGTAACGGCGCCATGGGCGACCCGGCGCAAGCGACGCAAGCGGGCGCGCCAGCCGCCGCGGCGGACGGCGCCGCCAGCGGCGACGCCCAGGCGCAGCTGCCGCAGGGCGCACCGGGTGCGCCTGGCGCCGAAGGCGAGGCCGGCGGCCCGCCGGCCCTTCCGGATGGCATTCAGCCTCCGGAAGGGTTCCCGGGCGACGCCGGTGAGCTTGGCGATGCCGCCGGCGGCGCGGGCGAAGCTCGCCCTGCGGGCGGCTTCCGCGGCGGCGATTTCCCGGGCGGCGGCCGCGGCTTCGGGCCAAACGGCCAACAAGCTAGCAGCAGCGAAGCGCTGATCACCGGCATCTCCTTGCTGGTGCTCCTAGCCGCTGCAGGCTTCGTCGCTTTCTTCCGCCGGAAACGGCTATAGAAAACTGCAAAAGTACATCTTTTTTCGAGCCAAATGGCTATTTTGAGCAAATGCCTGCAAAAGTGCAGTTATTTTTCTCGAAAATCCGCAATTTCGCTTTAAACGAACAAAAAGCCTGCACTTTTGCAGGTTTTTTGCTATTTTACGATAAAAGTTACTCAAAAACTGTATTTTTGCAGGAATCGGGACAACCGAGCAAGGCAGGACATCATGCTACTGCCCCCCATACAACCTACACCCCTGCCTCCCTATACTCCGTTGGCGTCATGCCGGTTACTTTTTTAAAGACCTGGGTGAAGTAACGCGGGTCTTGATAACCTACCATCGGGGCGACTTGGTACACTTTGACTTGGCTGTTCTTCAGAATATACTTGGCCTTTTCGATACGGCATTCCGTCAAATACTCGAGGAACGTGTAACCGGTCACCTGCTTAAACAGCAGGCAAAAATGGCTGATGCTCAAATCGGCGCGCTCTGCGACTTCCTCCATGCTGAGGTCCTTATGGTAGTTGCTTAAAATGTACTCCTGCGTCTTGGCGATCACATTCTGCACGTTGTCCTTGATCTGGCTCTCGCGGCTTTCGCTGATCCACCGGCCAAAGTTCGCTTTCAACAGCCCGATCATTTCACTCAATGTTCCGAGGGACTGCAGCTCCTGCAGCAAGCCTTCCAGCGACCACTCTGACAGCAGGTGCATCTGCTCGTATTGCCGGAACATGACCACTGTCAGTTCCACGATCATCCGCTCGGCGGCTTCCTTCGAGAAGGCCTGCTCTTCGAGATATTGCTTCGTTTCATCCAATGCGGACAATAGCCGCTCCCGGTTCAGCGTCCGAATGCTGTCCAGGAGCACCGCTTCCAGGTGCTTCGGATATTTGGCCTCCCGATCGGCCCCGGGCTCCCGGCTCGGTTGATCGATGAACACGCCCGCCCGGTCGCTGTAAAACCGCTGATACAACGCCCTTGTGGCGCTTTGGTACGCCTCGCTCAACCGCTCCAGCCCCGCCGCCGTTTGGCTGAACCCGATGGAGCAGGACAGCTTGGTATAGAGCTGAATCTGGCGGATGGCATCGCTGCCCAGCTCCTCCTTCTGGCTGGAGAGCGTACTCGGGAACAGCAACACCCATTCCCCGGCGTGAAAAGGGAACATTGTCAGCGCCCCATGCGCCACCGACCATTCCCCCAAAATGTTGCGCACCGCAAATAACCACAGCCGCCGCTCCTCCGGCGACCACTGCTCGTTCAGCTTGACGAAATGATCCAGTTGCATCACCGCCATAAAATAGTCCTGCATCAGCTCGCTGTTCTCCAGCCAGCGCATATGCTGCAGATGACTTTGGCTCTGGTTGCCTTCGATAAATTCGGCAAACATCCGCTCCCTCGCCAGCATCGACAACACCTGCACCGAGTGCAGCAGCTTATCGTTCTCCGCCCGCTTCTCCAACGTTCTCTTCGCCCGCCGGATCATCTCGATCAGCTCGTCATGGTCGATCGGTTTCAGCAGATAATCAAACGCTCCTTCCCGCAACGCCTCGCGGGCATATTCAAACTCCCCGTAGCCGCTGACGAAAATAAACAGCCGATTGGCATTCTCCGCCAACACTTCCTTCATCAACGTGATTCCGTCCATCCCCGGCATGCGAATGTCGCTGATGACCATATGCGGGGACAGCTCGCGGATGAGCTCCAGCGCTGCTTCGCCTCCCCGCGCTTCTCCGACGATTTCCAGGCCCAGTTCCTCCCAGGGCACGGCGACTCGCAAACTTCGCAAAATCACCGGTTCATCGTCCACCAAAATGACCCGATATTTCTCACCTTGTGCTACCATCCTGCACCTCCAGCCGTCTCCGCCGGCAACGAGCTTCTGCGAAGCTGCCAATATTGCGCCGACGTTTGTTGAATCTGTTCCAACGCCTCCTCGGGCTTCGTCCGCTTGCTGATCATTTCCTCCAGTACCTTGAGGAACGTTTTATTTACCTCGGGAGGAAGCACGTTATCGTAAGGGACAAAGCTTTGGCTGCTTTGTTCCATCATTTCAACTACTTGAGCAAACACCGGTCCCGTTTTTTCTGAGTCATACGTAATCTTCATCGAAGGAATACGCAAAGCCTCATAAACGATACGCCGTTGCACCTCTTCGGAATAAAGAGCCTTCAGCAGCTCCTGCGCCGCTTCCCACTTGGCCTCCTCCAGATTGGAGGATAATCCGATTCCGATGGTATACCCTCCGGCGATCGAGCGGCTGCCCCCCTCCGTCAGCGACGGGAACGGGATCACGCCGACCTGATTCTGAAAGCCTGCCGGCGCCTTCTCGTTGTGGAACAGGTTGATGTCCCAGCTCCCGTTCAGGTACATCGCCGCCTCACCGCTGGTGAACCGTTCGATGGCTTCCTCCGTTGACAGGTCGTTGGCCGGCTCGTAGAAGGCGTTCTCATCGATCCAGCTTTTCAATTGCTTAAAAGCTTTCCAGTAATAGGGGTTCTGAAAGCTTAACGACTCGTCGCCTTGCACCAGCTCATTGATCAGCCCCGGCCCGGCATACCGGTCCATCAAATAATGGGCGAAGATAGCCGCCGGCCAGCGTTCCTCGTTACCCAGCGCAAACGGCGTGATCCCGTGAACGGTCAACACGTCTATAACCTTGTTCAAATCCTCCAGCGTCTCCGGAGGCTCCAAGCCCAAGTCATTAAAGATTTCCTTATTATAAAACAGCGGCTCCGCATTCCCTTCAATCGGCAACCCGTAAATATGATTGTCGAAGGTCCATAAATGCAAATCCTGAAACTGTTGCTTAAGCCCATTTTCCTCTACGAAATCCGTTAAGTCCATCAGCCGGTTGGAGCGGACGTAAGGCTCGATTTCAGCTCCCCCAAACAACACAAACATGTCGGGCGGCGTCCCGGTAACCATTTCGCTCTTCAGCTTCTGCTCGCGGTGGACGGTCTGGTCCATTCCCTCGAAGTTCACCTTGACGTTGGGATGCGTCTCTTGGAACTTGGCCACAACGTCCTCGACGATGTTCAGCATCTGCCGGTCATGCTCCTTAATCCAAAAGTGGCGGAAGGTTAAAGTGACCTTCTCGGTCTGCTTCTCCTCGATTGGCTCGTGACCGGCGCCCGCGATGATCAACACGGAGATTGCCAGCACTACGGCGTAGACGGCGATCCAGCCCCAGTTCAAAAACCATTTTTTCATGTCAACCGCCTCCTTCCTCCGTCGTTATCGTTTCGCCGCTGCCGAATCGTGGAGAAGCTTCGGAATGCGGATGCGGATGGTCGAGCCATGTCCGGGAGATGAACAGATCAGGATGCCGTAGCGGCTGCCAAACCGGATGCGCAACCGCTCATGCACATTTCGAAGTCCAACCCCGGTTCCCCGGTAGTTTTTATTGCCTTCGTCCTTGCTCCACAAATTCATCAGCCGATCCAAGCTGAAGCCCGGCCCATTATCCGTCACATCGATCATAATATCCCGGTCATCTTCCTTCGCTGTAATCGAGATCAGCCCTTTTTCCTTCATCGGCTCGATCGCATGGTACAGCGCGTTTTCCACGATTGGCTGGACGATCAGCTTCTGGGTCAAATAGTGTTTCAGCGACTCGGGGATTTCGATCTGATAGTCGAACTGCTCCTCAAAGCGGAACTTCTGAATATCCAGATAATGCCGCACATGCTCCATTTCCATGGCCAGCGTAATAAGTTGTTGGTTTTCGCTAATGCTGATGCGCAGCAGCTTGCCGAGCGAGACCACCATTTTGCTGATCTCCTTGTTCCCCTGCAAAACCGCCAGCGAATTGATCGATTCCAGCGAGTTATAAATAAAATGAGGATTGATCTGAGCAACCAGCGCCTGAAGCTCGAACTCCTTCTTCCTTGCCTGCTCGGTCTCTACCTGTTCAATCAGCTCAGAGATTTGCGTGCTCATCCGATTAAAGCCATCGACGAGCAAATCCGTTTCGTCTTCGCTGCGCACGGAAGAGGTAATCGGCACAAATATCCCCTGCTGCACCCGCTTCATCCCGTTAACCGCACCGATGATGCTGCGCACCAATCGACGGACGAAAAACCGGTCGAACAGAAAGGCCGAAATCAGCGACACCAGCACCAACACAATCGCGATGTTGCGGATCGAGTTCGATTCCGAAGCGATCAGCTTACTGGGCGTAATGGCCACAAGATACCAATCCTTGTTATGTGAAGGCAAGTAGGTGATTAGCGAGGGTTCGCCTTGATATTTGGTGGTATAATACCCTTTCCCTTCCGGCTCCTCCTGGGTCAGGAAAGGAAATTCCGTGCGCTCTCCGATATACGAGCCGGACTTGTCGAACACGATATTCCCCTGCTTGTTCACGAGCAAGATATCGCCCTGCTTTAACGTCACAGCATCCCAAAACACTTGATCCAAAATATCTGGCTTCACGTAAATCACTAACGCGCCGATATCCTCCAGAGAGTAGTAATCCTTAATTAATCGGGCTTGAATCAGCACCGGCTTCCCGGAGGCGGCCGAACCGTTCTCCCCCGGCCCTACCCAAACCGGGCGGCCTTCGGCGGTTTCCATCGCCCCATACCAGCTTTGCTGCTTCAATTCCTGAAGGGACATCGCCTCATTAAACTGGTACTGCAGTTTGTCCTTGGAATACAGGCCAAACGATGTAATCATCGGGTGGTTGATCAGGTTGTTGATGTCCTGCTTTTGCTCATAGGTCACCGCAAAGTTCGGCTGCTTCACCAACTGCTGGATTAATGGCTGCGCGATCGCCGAGTTCGAGACGGTCGTCACCTCGTTTAACGCAAACTTCAGCTTGCGGTCGGTTTCAAGCAAGGAGACCCAATAGAAGGTATTCGATTTATTCTCCATGGCCCGCGAGAAGCTGTAATACGAGATGGAGCCCATCAGAATGACGGGAATAAAGACGAGAAGAATAATAGCCAGCAAGATTTTTCGACGAAGCTTCATTTCGTTCCTCCTATGTTTCTCCTACTCTATTATTCTTCATACCCCAGCAGATTCCCTTGCACCTTTCGACAAAGCGAAATTCGCAAGAGGGCAAGCCCCTTGCGAATCTGTTTTAACGTATCCTTTCATGACCTATGTTCAACCATCGTTTCTAGCAGCTGCGATGGCTTTCTCCCATTCCTTTTGCGGATTCGCTTTGTTCTCAAGCACGTTCTGGAGCGCATTCTTGAGCTTCAAATCAACTTGCTCAAACCGCGGACCACGGTAGAACGGTTTGACGCGTTGCGCCGATCGGGCGTAAGCCTCCGAGATCACCTGTCCTCCAAAAAACTCATCTTCTTCGGCCAGGAAAGCCGGCTCGTTATAGACAGATGGAATCGATGGCATCTGCCCGTTGGCTTGAAACGACTTCAACTGTTGCTCCTTGTTGGTTAACCAGGCAATAAACTCGTAAGCTTCCTTCGGATGCTTCCCTTCCATCGGCAACGTCAGGAACGAGCCTCCCCAGCTGCCGGAGCCTTCAGGAATTTGCGCAATCCGCCACTTGCCGGCTGTCGCCTTGGCGCTGCGGATCGTGTCCTCCATCCAGGTTGGGCCGAGAATGACGCCTACATTCCCCTCGCGAATCGCTTGTTCCCATTCGGGAGAACCAAGTGCCCAGCTGCCAATCCATCCTTCTTGAATGCCTGTTACCGTAAAATCGTACGCCTTCTTCACCTGCGGATTCGTGTCCGCGATAAAGGAGCCGTCAACCTTATTAAAGTAAATCACGTCCGTCGATTGGTCGCGCAGGCCGTTATACACTAATTCTGCCGAATCGGCAAACGGGATTCCGGTTTCCTTCGTAAACTGCTTTGCCACGGCGGCAAATTTATCCCATTTGTTGATCGCGGCGCTAAATTCCTCGGGATCGGTTGGAAGTCCGGCTTGTTCCATTAAATCCGCGCGATAGTAAACCACCGTCGGACGGACCTCGGCCGGCAAGCCCATTTGAAAGGAACCGTCAGCCGTAGTCGCTTGCTTCCACGCCCAATAGAGGTAGTTCTGTTCGATGCTCTTCGCGCCAAAATCATATAGGTTATAAAACCGATCTGGTTGATCCATCAACCGCTGCATGGACTCCTGATTTAACATCAAAATATCCGGGGTTTCTGTCCCAGCGGACAAGGCTGCCTCTAAGCGGTCATCTTGTTCGATTGAATCTGTTGCCTTGCTGAATCGGATGTGAATATTAGAATGCTCCGCCATATATTCCTGGGCCAGCGCTTCATAATGGGCATCTTCCAGCGCCCAGAACGTCAGCTCAATCGGGGAACCTAGACTGCCATTGGTCAGGCCCGAAGCGATGCTCTCCTCATCATTCGCCGCATTGATCACGCTGTATGCGCCTAGCAAAGAAATCATCATGGCGGCAACCGGCAGAACAGCCAACCATTTTCCTCTCTTCATTGCGGTTGATTCCTTTCCTGCATCCGAATTTATACCTTTAGTCTAGCGAAATCAACGCGGATTTTTGAGGAGGCAATTTTGCGATTTCAGGTTGGAATTTTTCCGATCCCAGGCAACAAAAAGCCGATTCTCCACTTCAATCCGTGAAGAATCGGACGCTCTTTTCCATATTTATAGTAAACCTGCAACTTGCCCGCGTTCGTCAAGATGAATCCGCTCCGCAGCCGGATGCTTTGGCAGCCCGGGCATGGTGACGATTTTACCGGTATGGACGACAACAAAGCCGGCACCTGCGGATAAGGTAACGTCCTTGACTTGTACGGTAAATCCTTCAGGGGCGCCTAACAGATTCGCCTGATCGGAGAACGAATACGGCGTCTTCGCCATGCAGACCGGCAGCCGGCCGAAGCCCTGCCGCTCCAGCTCCTCGATTTGGGCGGCCGCTTTGGCGCTTAGCTTGATGCCCTCGCCGCGGTAAATTTCCCTAACCACCGTCTCGATTTTGGCCTTGAGGTCCAGATCATCGGGATAAAGCGGAGTATATTGCGCGGTCTCCTGCTCCAACATGCCCAGCAGAGCCAACGCCATCTCCCTGCCGCCTTCACTGCCTTTCGCCCAAACGTCCGACAGCTCTGCCTTAACGCCCAACTGGGCGCATTCCTCTTTCACAAGCGCAATCTCATCTTCCGTATCACTGGTAAAATGATTAATCGCGACCATCACCGGCACCCCAAATTTGCGAAGGTTCTCCAGATGCCGCTTCATGTTGGGCAATCCGGCTCGCAGCGCTTCCATATTGGGCTGGTCCAGCTCGGTCTTAGACGCTCCGCCGTTGTATTTCAACGCCTTCACCGTGACGACCAATACAGCTGCATCCGGCTTCAAACCTGCCTGCCGGCATTTGATGTCGAAGAACTTCTCCGCGCCCAAGTCAGCTCCAAAGCCCGCTTCTGTCACAACGATATCCGCCAGCTTCAAAGCGGTCTTCGTACCGATTACGCTGCTGCAACCGTGGGCGATATTGGCAAACGGTCCGCCGTGCACGATTGCCGGCGTTCCCTCCGCCGTCTGCACCAGATTGGGCTTGATCGCATCCTTCAGCAGGACGGTCATCGCATCCACGGCGCCAATCTGCGCTGCGGTGATCGGCTCGCCTGCCATGTTCCGGGCCACGACCATCCGGCTCAAGCGGTCCTTGAGATCCTGCGCATCCTCACTGAGGCATAACACCGCCATGACCTCGGAGGCCGTTGTGATCATAAATCCGGATTCGTGCACGCTCCCGTTTCCTTCGCCTAGTCCTACGACGATTTGCCGCAGGCTGCGGTCATTCATGTCCATGGCCCGTTTCCACAAGATCCGGTCCGTGTCGATCTGCAGGGCATTCCCTTGAAAAATATGATTATCCAACATCGCCGCCAGCAAATTATGCGCGGATGTAATGGCATGCAGGTCTCCGGTAAAATGCAGGTTGATATCCTCTGAAGGGAGCAGCTGCGCTTTATTGCTGCCGGTTGCACCGCCTTTCATGCCAAAGCAAGGTCCAAGCGACGGCTCCCGCAGCGCCGCAATGGTTGTCCGCCCGATGGCATTCAGCGATTGGGCTAGTCCAATCGTCGTTAACGTTTTTCCTTCTCCAGCCGGCGTCGGATTCATCGCGGTCACCAGCACTAATTTTCCATCCGGCCGGTTGCGAAACTCTTCTCGGATGCTAGCATCTATTTTCCCCTTATACCGTCCATACAATTCGATATGTTGTTCGGCAATTCCACACGATGCGGCTACTTCCAATATCGGCTTCATTCCACTCCGCTACCTCCATCTATCTCGTTCTTTTTTTATCCCGAAAATCTTATAGAAAGAATTCATCCTTATTGTACATGAAATAGATGGAAATATGCGTGATGGATTTCGTCCTGAATCCCGATTGCAGCACTACTTCGGAAAAACATCAAGGGCCTTCGGCGTAAGCTGCAGGCCCCTGTTCGATTTATAAGATCCATTGTACCCACAAAGGCAAGAGGACCAGTGTGAAGATCAGCGTAGGCGGGATGACGATCATCGTCACTTTCAAGTAATCATCCCATGTAATTTTGACGTGATGTTTTCTAAGAAGATGGAACCAGATCAACGAAGCTAACGTCCCGATCGGCAATAACAATGCACCGATATCACTGCCAATGACACTAGCCAGATAAGAGATCTTTAGCGTCAGAGGGTCCAGCTGCATTTCGGTGAGCGTCATCGTTCCGATCATTAAAGCAGGGTGATTATTGAAAAATATGGAGAGTAACGTCATAACTCCTCCCATGAGCAAGCTGGCGTTCAGCATGCCGTCGTGGATCAGAGGATTTACAAGCGAAATGAGAAAATTCGTTAATCCGATGTTGTGTAACCCAAAAATGATAACATACATGCTGAAAGCGAAAACCAAAATATGCCACGGAACCTTGCGAAGCATATCTGATGGCGGAATCTTCAAACGGTACCATCTCCACCCTAGCAATACACAAGAGCCAAGTACAGCAGCCAGCTCTACGGGAATCCCGTAGTAAGAGGCAACAAATAAACTGATGCGTACGATGAGCACGAATAGCAATATTTTTTGCATAAATTTCGTATCTTGTTTCAAGGGCTCGCGATACGGCGCAGCCTGCTCCAACCCATCATCGGATTCAAGGCTTAATCGCGGTGCTTTTAACGGATGTGCCCTCAATCTGGGCGGCAGCTCTTTCGGCAATTGACGATAGAATACGAGAAATAGTAAACCTACCAGCACAATCAACCCTAAAATTGCAGGGACAAACATCATCATCGTGTGCGTATATAAGTTCATCCCAACCATATTAAGTGCAATCAAGTTCACGATGTTGCTGACTCCGATCGGGGCGCTGGAGGCTGTTGCCACTAAAGCTCCGGATAAGAGATAAGGGATCTTCTGATGGTTTTTCAACTTAAATTCTCTTAGCAATAGCAGTAATATCGGTGTCGTAATGAGAATGCTGCCATCATTATTAAAGAACAGCGTCATTAAAAAACACATCAGGTTCACGTACCAAAACAAGCGGATCCCGGAGCCCCTGGATCGGTAAGCAAGTCCCTCGGCTGCCCAATGAAAAAAACCGAAGCTTTCCAAGACAAGCGCCATAATAATCGTCGCCATAATCGTGATCGCCGCTCCGCTCACGGTCTCTCCGATATGAAGCAGATCGGAAAAGTTCACTGTCCCGCTGAGTAAGACGATGACAGCCCCGATCGTGGAGGGGAAAGCTTCATTGAGTCCCCTTGGGCGCCACAAGATTAGGATGGTGGTTAGAACAAATGCGAGAATCGTTAAGCTTGCAGCTGTAAGCTCTATCAAGTGACCACCTCCATTCTCCAATTGTTTCTGCTCTAGCCGGCCGATTATTTACCGCTGACACGACCAAGGTATTCGTACTCAGCCTGCTGAACTTCAACAACAGGAGCATGGGCAATCGTTTCTTCCTTGACCGAAGGTTTTAACAACGTATAGAGTCCCAACCCCGAAAGTACAATCAATACAAGGACAACCATTTTCTACTCCCCCCTTAAGGCAAATGGACAGACTTAATATGCTGAATATTCCATATCACCGATTCCCCGTCAGCTAAAACAAGGTAAAGCAAACCTCGATCAACGGATTGAACGATCCCGAATTTATCCGGCGCTTCCCCATGATCGAGAACCGCCAAACTCCCTTCCATCTTTTTAAGTTGCTGCTCAAACGTTCGGGCCAATGTCAGACCGGTGGGCTTGACGCCCAGTCTTTCATTTTCTAAAGAAAAGGGAGGTTTGTTGGCCGGATAAGGCATAATTAACTTCACGTGGTCCAATGGGACATACACGGTATGAAAAACCGTAGAATAGAATACAAGGTAATCGTTCATGACGCTGGTCAGATAACCGCTAAGCGTATGAACGCCCGTCATATAAACTTCCATAAAGACGCCTCGGGCGTTAAACAACGTTTTCCGGAAGGAAATCGACTCTCCCGCTGCCCATTCCAGCGGGTTCTCATACAAGGTTCCCTCATGTTCTTTCTCAGGAAATGGAATAACCCGGAAGTGATGAATGTGCTTCGTTGGAATGTAGTAATAGCGCTCCTGTCTGAAGATGACGACAATATCATCCCCTGCATCAACTAAGAACCCTGTGTCTAATTGGGGTCTGCCGCTAATGGTGAGTTCGATATGTTGTCCGATATAAGAAGTTAGCATAGGCATCGTATACCTCCTTTATCATGAGCATCGTTGGTGAGGGTGATAGGAAAGACATTTGTCGGCTCGGCTTAACTAGGATAAATAGCGGGTATTTTCCCTAAATCTTAAAGAGGGCGGCGCCCCAGGCACCGCCTCAACGACTGCAGGCTTTCGTTCCATTCTTAAAGAAAGGGATCCCATTTTTTCTTAGAGGATACCTTGGAGGATCCTCCTTGCCGTTTTTTGCTCGACTTTTTCACATTGCTGCTCGTCTTTCTGGTCCCCCACCGGTAGCCGCCAGTAGCTCCACCCATACGTCCCCAAGTGGATGAGCCGCCAGTTCTACCGCGGGTTCTGCCGCCAGTAGCTGCTCCACCCGTTCTACCTTGCGTGCGGGTTCTGCCACCGGTTGCAGAATCTCCTCCTCTGCCATGCGTGTGGTTTCCACCATGAGAATGGTCTCCATGTGTGTGGTTTCCGCCATGATTATGGTCTCCATGCGTGTGATCTCTGCCTTGGGTGCGGTCTCTTCCCTGGGTTCTTCCCTGGGTGCGGTTTCTGCCGCCCGTCCCCGCACCGCCGGTTCTGCCGCGACCTCCACCGCCACTTGTTCTGCCGCCTGTAGCTCCAGAGACGGTGGCGCTTTTACTGCCTGAGGTTTTACCGTCGGTTCTGCCGCTTGTTCTGCCGCCGGTTCTCCCTCCCGTTCTGTTGTTGTTGGATCTGCCATTGTTGTTTCGGTTATTTCCGTTTCTATTGTTGTTATTATTGTTGCTGCTGGAGCGGCTGCGCACGGTCACACTTTTGATATGATAGCTTTGAATCTGCACGAGTTCATTATTGACAATGAGAGTCAAACTATCGTTGCCATAATCCGAGATGATCCCTTCGATCTTCTCAGGGCCTCCGCGGTTAATTTGCACTTTTTGGTGTTTCAGGGCACGAAGAACGCCATCGAAATTGTAAGAACGAATAATGGATTGGCCTGTTCTCCCCATCGTTCCTTTGGTTTTCCCTTTTGTGCCCAAGTTTTGACTAAAGCTCTTCACATGAGCGTTTTTGATATAGACAGTGCCGTCTTTGGCCAGAATGACAAGGTAATCCGATCCGTAACCTACCAAAGTTCCTTCAACCGAATCCGGGCCACCCCGATTGATTCGGACGGTGCTCCCTTGTAAATTGCTATAGCCGTTTCCTGTTTGACTGAAGGCCATAACCCATTTCCCCTTCCATAAATTGCTTAACATTCACAAACCGTATAACGAATTTGCTCGAGAGGGATTCTTACACTCTCCTCATTCACTTCCATCACAACTTCATCGGCAGTTATACGGGTAAGCAACCCTTTCTCGACTTGCGGCCCGCCAAAATCTAGCAGGATCTGATGGTCCAGGAGGCTTGAGAGAAGTTCATTAAATCGAGGGGCCATGATCACTTCAACCTCTTGGCTGTAGTTCGTCGGCACTCTCTTCCATCTCGTTTCGGACAAGCTGTCAATAAAAGCCGAACGGTAGTAGAGTACGCGACGATCCTTCGTTTGTACGGCCACATAATCATTCTGGATGCTTACTAATCTGCCGATTATGAAACCCGGTTGACCACGATTTATACAAACTTCCTTACCTATGAGATGCATTAATTGACTCAGCGATTGGTAGCAGGCCACGTTCCTCCCCTCCTTTCATTTGCCCCCTAGCGGGAATTGTAGTACATCATATGTCGATAACTAACCTTTGTCCTAGTCTGATATCTATCATCTATAAGTTTCCACTTCTGTAACTAAAGTAGAATTGCCTACAAGAATCAAAGAATTAACATCCTTGTTGCCATAGGTAAAAGCGGACCATCCGACAACCGCCTGCATATTCTGGATATTAAAGTGAAATGCGGCAGGCTTCCGCAAGAAAGGTGATCAGGTTGAGGTTCCCCGTTCGTTCGCTTCAAATCGGCCGGTCAGACCAAGCAAAGCTAGAAAAAAGCGTATGGGATGACCAATACGCCAACGCTTTACTCATGACGGATAACATCAAAGAAAACGTCAAAATCCGTTACCGGGGCGGACACACCCGTTATTACGACAAAAAATCATACGAACTTCGCATAGGTCACAGGAGCATCCATTACAACGTGGAGTGGGATGATCCTACCATGATGAGAAACGCACTATCTTTTTGGTTTTTTGAAAAAATTGGAGTTCCGAGTCCAAGAACGAGACATGTTTACCTTGTTGTAAATGGAGTGAATCAGGGGCTGTATCTTGAGATTGAAGGGGTAGATCGGTCGTTTTTTACCAAAAGGAAAGTGAAAACGAGTTCGTTGTTATATGCCATCAATAACAATGCCAACTTTCGTCTGATTGGGGAGGGGGGAAAACGCAAGCGCAACCTTGCTTCCGGCTACGAGCTGGTGATTGGCACCTCTCAGGAGATGGCACGAATCTCGCGGTTTGTGGAACGGCTCAATACGCTCAAGGGGAAACGCCTTCTGGCCTATTTGAAGAAGCATTTAGATGTTCCGGAGTATTTACGTTGGTTAGGCGGGGCGGTGTGCACCGGGAACTTTGACGGCTTTACTCAAAACTATGCGATCTTCCGCAAAATGGGCAGCTTGAAATATCAAATGAGCCCTTGGGATTACGAGGGAACCTGGGGGAGAAACAGTTACGGGAAGCTCAGCAACATCGACAACGTCCGGATCAAAGGGTATAACGGGCTGACCCAAAAGCTGCTCTCCTTCCCCTCAGTCCGGAGGCAGTATCGCAATACGCTGAAGGAGATTCTAGAGCGTCATTTTACGGTGAACCAGCTGGCTCCAACCATTAACTCACTTCACTCCTCGTTGATGCCAGCGCTTATGGCGGATTCCACGCGTAAATACTCCACCGATATCCTCCTGTCGGACCGTCAGGTCATTCTGGATTATATCGCGAAACGCCGTGAATATTTGCTCCGCGAGCTTGAGAAGTAGTGATGGGATGAGGTAGGTACGGTAGGTAGGCTGAGATGGCGCGCTTTTCGGTATTTGCACGCGTGCCCCTACACGCCGCTCTACGCGATTGCACGATTCCTGCAAAAATACAGTTATTTTGCGGGGGAGTGGCCGTTTTGCCTGGAATGCCTGCAAAAGTGCAGGCTTTTGGGGCCGATTTGCTCGAATTGACCTAAATCGAGAAAAATAACTGCACTTTTGCAGGCTTTGACCGAGAAATCGAGATTTCCCCGAAAAAAACTGTACTTTTGCAGGTTTCCAGCTCGGGGCAAGCACAAGTCAAACACAAAAAGAGCACCACCGGATCATCGGCAGTGCTCTTTCTTCTTTGCTTGGCAGCGTCCTACTCTCCCAGGACCCTTCGGTCCAAGTACCATCGGCGCTGGAGGGCTTAACGGTCGTGTTCGGGATGGGAACGAGTGGAACCCCTCCGCCATTGCCACCAAACATGATTTTTGCGCTGCTTTTACTTCCGCACTTTCCGCTTCAGCAAAAGATCAAACCTTATAAAAGGCGTGCAGCTAAAAATCGGTTCAAGGTTGAATCCTTGAAAACTGGATACGAAACTAGATTTGCATTTTAGCCCCTATTCAGTTCCCGGGGTCCCCGAAAAGTACTCGGTGTACTCTCCGAAGCCTCCGCTTCACTTTTTGGGGTGAATTTTGGATAAGCCCTCGACCGATTAGTACCTGTCAGCTCCATGCCTTACGGCACTTCCACCTCAGGCCTATCAACCTTGTCGTCTTCAAGGGGTCTTACATACGGGGAAATCTCATCTTGAGGGGGGCTTCACGCTTAGATGCTTTCAGCGCTTATCCCGTCCGCACTTAGCTACCCAGCTGTGCTCCTGGCGGAACAACTGGTGCACCAGCGGTGCGTCCATCCCGGTCCTCTCGTACTAAGGACAGCTCCTCTCAAATTTCCTACGCCCACGACAGATAGGGACCGAACTGTCTCACGACGTTCTGAACCCAGCTCGCGTACCGCTTTAATGGGCGAACAGCCCAACCCTTGGGACCTACTTCAGCCCCAGGATGCGATGAGCCGACATCGAGGTGCCAAACCTCCCCGTCGATGTGGACTCTTGGGGGAGATAAGCCTGTTATCCCCAGGGTAGCTTTTATCCGTTGAGCGATGGCCCTTCCATGCGGTACCACCGGATCACTAAGCCCGACTTTCGTCCCTGCTCGACTTGTCAGTCTCGCAGTCAAGCTCCCTTCTGCCTTTGCACTCTTCGAATGATTTCCAACCATTCTGAGGGAACCTTGGGGCGCCTCCGTTACTCTTTAGGAGGCGACCGCCCCAGTCAAACTGCCCGCCTGACACTGTCCCCGTACCGGATTACGGTACCAGGTTAGAACCTAGATACGATCAGGGTGGTATCCCAACGGCGCCTCCACCGAAGCTGGCGCTCCGGCTTCCTAGGCTCCCACCTATCCTGTACAAATCGTATCCAAGTCCAATATCAAGCTGCAGTAAAGCTCCATGGGGTCTTTCCGTCTTGTCGCGGGTAACCTGCATCTTCACAGGTATTAAAATTTCACCGGATCTCTCGTTGAGACAGCGCCCAAGTCGTTACGCCATTCGTGCGGGTCAGAATTTACCTGACAAGGAATTTCGCTACCTTAGGACCGTTATAGTTACGGCCGCCGTTTACTGGGGCTTCGGTTCACAGCTTCGGGCTAAACCCTAACCGCTCCCCTTAACCTTCCAGCACCGGGCAGGCGTCAGCCCGTATACTTCGCCTTGCGGCTTCGCACAGACCTGTGTTTTTGCTAAACAGTCGCTTGGGCCTTTTCACTGCGGCCCCCTCGGGCTATTCACCCTACCGAGGCACCCCTTCTCCCGAAGTTACGGGGTCATTTTGCCGAGTTCCTTAACGAGAGTTCTTCCGCGCGCCTTAGAATTCTCTTCTCGCCTACCTGTGTCGGTTTGCGGTACGGGCACCTTCTCCTGGCTAGAGGCTTTTCTTGGCAGTGTGAGATCATGACCTTCGGTACTGTAAATTTTCCCTCCCCATCACAGCCTAGCCTTATCGGTGTGCGGATTTGCCTACACACCAGCCTCACTGCTTGGACGAGCATCCATCAGCTCGCGTCACTACCCTACTGCGTCACCCCATCGCTCATAACGGATTACGGTGGTACAGGAATTTCTACCTGTTGTCCTTCGACTACGCCTTTCGGCCTCGCCTTAGGTCCCGACTTACCCTGAGCGGACGAACCTTCCTCAGGAACCCTTAGGCTTTCGGCGGATCAGATTCTCACTGATCTTTTCGTTACTCATACCGGCATTCTCACTTGTATGAAGTCCAGCTGTCCTTCCGGTCAACCTTCAACCCGCATACAACGCTCCCCTACCCCTGAATCGACTTCACTCCAGCTTCGAAGTCTGGTGTTTCGCCCCGAGAACCATTTGGCCGAAACCTTTGAATTTCTTCTTCGGTAGCTTTCGGCAAAAATGTCTCCGGTCTCACACCGCCTCAAAGAAGCAGTGAAGTCGATTCAAGCCATAGCTTCGGTGGTGTGTTTAGCCCCGTTACATTTTCGGCGCAGAGTCACTCGACCAGTGAGCTATTACGCACTCTTTAAATGGTGGCTGCTTCTAAGCCAACATCCTGGTTGTCTGTGCAACTCCACATCCTTTCCCACTTAACACACACTTGGGGACCTTAGCTGATGGTCTGGGCTGTTTCCCTTTTGACAATGGATCTTAGCACTCACTGTCTGACTCCCGGTTATTCAGTCTATGGCATTCGGAGTTTGACTGAGCTTGGTAACCCTTGGCGGGCCCCGCACCCAATCAGTGCTCTACCTCCACGACTGTCCCACCGAGGCTAGCCCTAAAGCTATTTCGGGGAGAACCAGCTATCTCCGAGTTCGATTGGAATTTCTCCGCTACCCCCACCTCATCCCCGCACTTTTCAACGTACGTGGGTTCGGGCCTCCAGTGCGTGTTACCGCACCTTCACCCTGGACAGGGGTAGATCACACGGTTTCGGGTCTACGCCTGCAAACTCATTCGCCCTATTCAGACTCGCTTTCGCTGCGGCTCCGCCTTCTCGGCTTAACCTTGCTTGCAAACGTAACTCGCCGGTTCATTCTACAAAAGGCACGCCATCACCCATATAGAGGGCTCTGACTTCTTGTAAGCACACGGTTTCAGG
>NZ_CP150174.1:170000-850000 GCF_037964765.1 Paenibacillus sp. FSL K6-2441 | reverse complement strand
GAGGGCCTCGAGGTCTTTCATCAAAAGTGTTTGACTTGCTCATTTAGAAAAAACTGACGAGATCGGATCGAATTTCAAGGCCGGAGTACACCGGTTTGAAATTCATCCTTTAATCTCGATTTATTACTCACTCGTTGTTCAGTTTTCAAAGATCAAATTCGTTATCGTCTTATCGGCGAAAACTCTTATATTATATCAAGTAATTCGTTCGAATGCAAGAACTTTTTTCGACTGTCCGGTTCATGCATCGTCGTAATTACCTCGTCGCTGTGAGCGACTTTTATAATATATCAAACCTCTCAAACAAATACAAATGAAATACTTGGAAATTGCCCCCTGCACTCGAGAATCTACTATTATATAAATATATAAAAAAAGAAAACCTGCAATCCTCAAAGGGACTGCAGGCTTGAGAGGCCGTTAGCTCATCCTTAACCCTGGCTGCCAAGGAAAATGTAACGGAGAATGATCAGAACGAACAATACCCACATTAACCAGTGGATGTCGTATTTCTTTTTGCCAATCAGATTGGCCGCGAAGGCCAGCACCACATAGAACACGACACCGAACGAAATCCCGTTCGCAATATTGTAGGTGAACGGCATCATCGTTACCGTCAAGAACGCAGGGATAGCGATAACCATATCGGAGAAGTCGATCTCTTTGATCGATTGAACCATTAGGACACCAACAATGATCAAGGCTGCAGCCGTTGCAGCACCAGGAATCAAAGCTGCGATCGGAGCCAAGAACAAGGCGGCCAAGAAGCAAATCCCCGTCGTGAGGGCGGTTAAGCCCGTACGTCCACCTTCAGCTACGCCAGCTGCACTTTCAATATAAGCTGTCGTCGTCGAAGTCCCGAGCAGTGCGCCGCCAGTAACAGCCGCTGCGTCAACCAGCATGGCTTTGCCGACGCGTTTTTTGCCTTCTTCTGGATCCTTCATGATTCCTGCACGAGAGGCTGTACCTACCAAAGTACCAAATGTATCAAACAATTCTACGAAAGTGAAAGTCGCAATCGCGGAAATAATACCTGTATGCAAAATACCGTCCCAGTCAAAGCGTGCAAAGTTAATTTGCGTGAAGTCTGGAACCCAAGGCGTTTGCGGATTGGACAAAGTACCGAAGTCCACTACCCCCATCAGCAAAGCGATAACCGTCGTTCCCAGGATCCCCAGCAAAATCGCGCCGCGAACGTTCAGCACCATCAAAACCCCGATCAGCAACAAACCAATCAAAGTAAGCTGTACGTCCGTGTTCTCCAGACTGCCTAAATGAATGACCGTTTCAAAGGAAAGTACATCGGTGAACGTATTCGCCGGAATATCGCTGCCAGCTTCAACGCCGATGGTCATCAGCCCGCTGTTTTTCAGACCGATAATCGTAATGAACAACCCGATCCCGACCGTAATTGCATGCTTCAACGAATCTGGAACGGCATCCAGCAGCATTTGACGAACTTTCGTTAAAGTCAACAGGATGAAGATCAACCCGGAAATGAATACAGCCGTTAAGCCCATTTCCCAAGTAAACGGATGATCCGTTGTCGCAGATGACAGAATGACGGACGCAAAGTACGCGTTCAGACCCATCCCCGGCGCAAGCGCCACAGGAAAGTTAATGAAAAGGCCCATGGCAATCGTGAAAATCCCTGCGGACAGCGCCGTTGCCAAGAATACGGAGTACCAACCCATTTCGATCTGGCCAAACGCCGTCAACGTGTTCGGGTTCACCGTAAGGATGTAGGCCATCGCCATAAACGTGGTCAGGCCCGCCATAATTTCCGTACGTACCGTCGTACCGTTCTGTTTCAGTTTAAAAAACCGATCCATGATAAAATTACTCCCCCTTAAAAATTGACAATCCTGGTTCAAACAACTGGCATCACAGCACCACTTTGCCTGCATTCCCTTCGGAAAACGACAAAAAGCCCGAGGCGACATCCCTCGGGTTACCGTACATCCAGAAGAAACGATCGTTCGGATCAGTCAACAGCCCTAGGCTTTCGTTCAAAGCAAGCTTTCGCAGCAGGAGCATTCATCCGAGCAACATCCCCGAACTTTCCCCAACTCGCTCCAACGATACGTTCGTTTCTTCCTTTCGTAGCCAGATCATTTACGGTGACCTCGTAGAGACTTCCGGGCCAATTCCCGGAATTATACGAAAAGAACTATGCGGTTTTGTCGATATCCAGACAAGCCATGTCAGCAAGGCTTATTACATGATTTATTCTAGGCGGAGGGTCCTAAAATGTCAACAGAAAAAACGAATATTCGATTCAATTCGTGATATTATTGTTCGTAATTTGAATTATTCGTGAAAATTTACACTGATTTCAAAGTAATCAAGAGACCCAAAGCAATAGATACAACAGTAAATTAACCAAAAATGCTCTCCTTTATTTGCCTGAACCGGCATCTAAAGGAGAGCATTTGTGAGTTTGATAACCTATTCCCATTCAATCGTGGCCGGCGGCTTCGACGTAATGTCGTACACGACGCGGTTCACGTTCTCGACTTCGTTGACGATCCGTACGGAAATCTTCTCCAGCACGTCCCACGGAATACGCGCCCAGTCGGCGGTCATGCCGTCGATGGACGTCACGGCACGGATGCCTACTGTGTAGGAGTAAGTACGAGCGTCGCCCATAACCCCTACGCTGCGCATATTCGGCAATGCCGTGAAGTATTGCCAAATCTCACGATCCAGTCCCGCTTTGGCGATTTCTTCGCGCAGGATGTAGTCGGAATCCCGAACGATTTGCAATTTCTCTTCCGTCACTTCGCCTAAGACGCGGATAGCGAGCCCCGGTCCCGGGAACGGTTGTCTCCACACGATTTCCCGAGGCAGACCCAGCTCTTCGCCAACCTTGCGGACCTCGTCTTTGAACAACGTTTTCAGCGGTTCGATCAGCTTGAACTTCATATCTTCCGGCAACCCGCCAACGTTATGGTGGGACTTAATCGTTTGGGCCGTTGTCGTGCCGCTCTCGACAATATCCGTATACAACGTTCCTTGGGCCAGGAATGTAAAGTCATCGAATTTCGCCGACTCTTCGTCGAACACGTAGATAAATTCGTTACCGATGATTTTGCGCTTCTGTTCCGGGTCATCCACGCCAGCCAGCTTCGAGAGGAAACGCTCGCGCGCATCAATCTTGACGACCTTCATGTCGAACTTGCCGACGAAGGTCTCCATGACGCTCTCCGCTTCGCCTTTGCGCAGCAGACCGTGATCGATGAACATGCAGGTTAACTGGTCGCCAATCGCTTTATGAATCAGCATGGCCACCACCGAAGAGTCCACGCCGCCGCTCAACGCGCAAAGCACTTTGCCGTCACCGACTTGGGCGCGAATATCGCGCACCGCGTCTTCGATAAACGTCTCCATGCTCCAGTTGCCTTCGCAACCGCAAATGTCGTAAAGGAAATTGCGGATCATTTCATTCCCATGTACGGAATGCCGCACTTCGGGGTGAAATTGTACGCCATACATCTTCCGGTCCGGATTCGAAAACCCGGCGATAGGCGCATGCTCTGTCGATGCATCAACCACGAAGCCGTCCGGAAGCTGGGTCACGTGGTCCCCGTGGCTCATCCATACCGTCTGCTTCGAATCCAAACCGCGAGTTAATGCCGAATGTTCGGCAAAATCCACGTCCGCTTTGCCGTACTCGCGTTTTGCCGCACGTTCGACCTTACCGCCAAGCTGGTGAGCCATTAACTGCATACCATAACAGATGCCGAAGATCGGCACACCGATGTCGTACACGGCCGGGTCAATGTGCGGTGCATCCTCCGCATAAACGCTGGACGGACCACCCGAAAAAACGATGCCTTTCGGCGCGATTTCCCGCAGGCGTTCTACCGGCGTATTATACGGCAGCAATTCGCTGTACACGCCTAAGTCGCGGATCCTTCTTGCTATTAACTGATTGTATTGTCCTCCGAAGTCAAGGACCACAATCATTTCATTAGGTTTATTCATGACCGAGCCTCCCTCAAATTATGACACCTATTATACGAAACGACAAAAGAGGTCGTCAAGGAAGCCCAAACGCCAATTTCAGCGTCGGCGAGAGGCCAACTTCCGGCATTGTTCTAGGAATTTCACGCTTTCCTGTCGCTCCAGCCGCAGGCCTCCATAGTAGATCCTTTCCCAGGTCCGCACGAACTGCTCAGCACACTCCGCTTGCGCCTGATCTTCGCTGAAAGCGCTCTGGATATATTCCCGGGCTGTCATGGACGCAGGCTTGGGGCCGTAAAGCAATGCCAATTCGTGCCAAACCCGATCCGCCGAAGCCAGCAGCTCGCGGCGTCCAGGAAACGTGCTCCCTGGCCGCAATCGTCCGAAGGCAAGCATCAGTAAGTATCCGCGCAGCCTCAGTTCTCGTGCGAACAGTAAGGCGAAACCAGCAGTTAAAGCCAAAACGGTCCAATCAAACGGGCGCAGCCGCGGGGTCATACGGGTAAGTTTTTCGTAAGCCAATTCAGTAAGTCTCGGTTGCAGGTGCTTGGCCACTTCAACAGCTTTGGCTAACCACGGAAAAGCCGCTACCGTATCTGCTTCACCTAATCTATAATCCGCTAAGGTGCTGACGCTCAAGGCGATGGACTCGCCAAACCCTGGCGTCGGATCAAAGGCAATCCAACCCGTTTCGGGAAAATAAACCTCGACCCACGAATGCGCATCCGCATAGGCTACGGTATATCGGTGCATCTCTGCCGAGCTGGAGCCTGTACCGCTTGCTAGTGAAACGGCCTCCCCCCTGCTCCCCGTTCCTCCGGAGGCGGAAGTCGAAGCTGCAGACGGCGCAGGGTCCCCGGGCGCGAAGCCTTTGACCCAACGAGCCGGAATTCCGCCGCTGCGCAGCAGAATGACCATCGCCGTCGAGAAGTGATCGCAATAGCCGATGCGGTCGACGAACAGGAAGTGGTCAACGAAATCGGCCCCTTCCGGCGGCTGCCGGGAATCCAAGCTGTAAGTATAGCGATGCTCTAAGTAGCTCTCGACCGCAGCGGCCGCATCATAGCGGTTGCTCTCTCCGGCGACAAGCCGCTCGCCCAGCTTCCGCACCCGCTCCGGCAGTGCATCCGGCAGCTGCAGAAAGCGGTCACGGACCTCTGCCGGGTCCGGCCCCTCTTCTTGGCGCAGCTTGTCTGCAGACGCTGTTGACACCGCCGACGTCAGCTCATAGCTGTAAATGCGCTCCGAGGGAGCCGCATAGTCGACGATCAAGGCATCGGCCCAAGCGTCGAACCTAGGTTCAATCTCCACCGGTTCTTCCCCGTCACCAGCGATGATCCGTTCCGCCTGGACCGGAAGCCCGCCGGACAGCAAGGCGACCCTTCCCGTTAACGGGGCTTCAAACGTCACCGTTTGGCGGATCAGCTTGCGCCCGGTGTCGACCTGGGCTGCGGCTGGGATGGCCGCGTCTTCAGCCGCCTCGCCCGTCACACCGCCCGTACGCTCCGCCCCGGCGATCACCGGCGCGCTATCCCCGACCGGCTGAATCCAGCCCCGGCCGGTGTACACGCTTTTGCTCTCGCCGCGCCAGTACGTATTGTACGGGGACAACGCCGTAAAATATGGATCAAGGCGCAGGCGCAGCGGCCCGCCCAGCTTGGAGTCGTCCCGACCGTAGCCGGAGACGTTGACCGCCGCGGCCCGGCCCGCCGTGGCAGGCAACTCGGCTCCGCTCCACTCCGACAAGCTGCGGGCGACCTGCTCCCACGAGATCGCCCGCACCGGCTGCAGCGGCAGCAGCGAGCTGAGCAGCGCTGCGCCCGCCACGCAGGCGAGTACGACGACCCCGCCGGCGAGTCTCCCGGCTCCCCGGCTCGGTCCAGACTCGCCGCGATGGAACGCCGCCGCTTGCAGCGCGAGGCCCAACGCTGCCGAGCGGATGACGCCCAAATACAGCTCCAGGCCAACGGCCGCCTCCAGCGCGAGCAAGTAAATCACCGTGGCGGACAAGAAGAGCAAAATACTTTGGCGCGATAACGCCAGCATTTGTACGGAAACAACCAGCAACGTCCAACCGATCAACAGGAGCAAAGCCCGCGTCTCCATACTGATGGAGAACAGCCGCCCTGTATCCCAAAACACCTCCAAATCAGCAGAGACCGTATGGGCGTAGCCGATAAACCAGCCAATCCCCTCTCCTCTTCCGAACAGATACAACATGGCACCGGCGATAAGCAGCGGCGGCAGCGGCGCATACAGGGCAGTCGGCAGCCGCAGACAGCCAATGAGCAGCAAAGCACCAGTGAGAACGAAAAACAGCGGAAGCAGTTCCGTCTGCCTTTCGGGAATCATCGCGTGCAGCGGATACAACCATTCCCCAAATAAAGCAAACAACAACAGCGTGATTAAGATCCGCAGGCCGATGGAAGGCGCTGAATGTCCGCTGCGTCGGGAGGATGTCATCGGTGCCGACAGACCGCTGGCAGGGATCACTGACGCTTTAGGCGCTGACATGCTTGATCGCCCCTTTCCGCGGAGTTTTCGTCCGATACAGCGTCAGATCCAGCACCGTGACGCCCCTCTCCTGCAGTCGGGCAACCAGCCGCCCCAGATCCGATCCGCCAAGTCCGCCGGCACACCAAACTTCCGTGGCCACGCCCAGCTCAGCCAAATGCAGCACATCGCCCGCTAATTCAGGCGTCAGCTTGCCGGTGATGACGGTGAGGCTTTGCCCTTGGGAGAACACCTCGGACCAATCCCGGCGCAGTATTTCACCCGCAGACAAACCGTTCCCCAAGCGGAGGCCGGCAAGCTGCTCCAGACCGCTCATCAAGCCATCGCGATCGTTCACCTGGCAAGCGCCGTCCATCCCGCCATGGCTGAACCGAAGCTCATCGGCCCCAGAATCGCCGCCTGCTTCGCGCGTTAGCCACGTTGCGGCTGCCGACACCGCCAGCTCGAAGCCGGCGGAGGAAGCATAATCGCCGTCACGTGTGCTCAGCAGCAAATAACGCGGCATCACCCCCTGCTCTTCGGGAATGCGGGAGAGCAACTCGCCTTTTTTCGCCGAGTATTTCCAGTGGATTCGCCGCAACGGGTCCCCTTCAACATAAGGTCTTAACCGGCCCGGAGCTGGAGAGGATGCGACCAACTGAGGCTGCCATGCTCCGCCGCCCTCTTGCTCCGCACGTACCTCTGCCTTCGGGGGATTTCCTGCCAGCGGCAACGGATGAACGACCATCACCTCTGGGGAGGCCGCAAGTCGGCTCCGCTTGAACCAGCCAAACGGATCGCCCCAGGTCAGCTTGACGGACGCTTGCTTATAGACGCCCCGGGGTAAGCCCTGAATCGTATAAGTCATCCGGTAGTCCCGGCGAAATCCAGTAAAAAACAAACTACCGCCCCGGCTCCCCGGGCGGTTCTTCCCATTTTCTGAACCCACGGTGTCATCTGCCAGTTGGTCCTCGATCTGCAGCCAAACCGGCGGCAGACCTCCCTCACAGCGAACCGATAACGTGACCGTGACCGGTTCGCCGGCAACCGGATAGACCGGCTGCCAAGCGCGCTCCACCTTAAAGCGCTTTGGGCCAAACGCTTGGACCAAGATGCCCTGCAGCATCATGAATCCGACCAGCAGCAGCAAGAATAAAGACGACACCCCGCCGCGCCAAGCATACCAACCTCCCAAAGCGCCGGCGAAGGCGACGGCGATCAGCCACGCCCATCCTGCGTGCTTCATGATGAAGCCCCCGCTCTCCGTGCAAAAATCGGCACATCCACCTTAGACAACACCTCTGATAGCGCCTGCTCGCCGCTGACTCCGTCAAGCTTCGCTTCCGTTCGCAACACGATCCGGTGCGTGAGCACAGCGGGCGCGACCGCCTTGACATCGTCCGGCGTGACGAAGGAGCGTCCTCGGTAATACGCCATCGCCTGCGCCGCCCCCATCCAAGCGAGCGTTGCGCGCGGGCTGAAGCCCAGTGCGATTTGCGGATGCCGCCGGGAGACGTCCGCAGCGCCAACCATATAGCGCTTGATGACGTCGTCCACAAATACGCTGCGCACCTGACGCTGCATCAGGGCAATTTCCTCCGGTAACAGCACCGGCTTCAGATCGGCAAGATCAGGCGGATCTTGCATTCTCCCGAGTAAATCCACCTCCTGCTCCGGATTCGGGTACCCGAGCGTCAGCCGCATCAGAAAGCGATCCAACTGCGCCTCCGGCAAGCGATAGGTTCCTTCGTATTCCAGCGGATTTTGCGTCGCCAGCAGCAAGAACGGCTTCGGCAAAGCCCGCGTCTCTCCGTCAATCGTCACTTTCCGTTCTTCCATCGCTTCCAGTAAGGCCGACTGGGTTCGCGGCGCTGCCCGATTGATCTCATCGGCCAATACGACATGGGCGAACACCGGCCCTGGCCGAAACTCAAACTGACCGCTCTGCGCATGGTATACTGTTACGCCGGTGACATCGGACGGCAGCAGGTCCGACGTGAACTGAATGCGGCCAAACGTCCCGCCGATGCAGGCAGCTAACGTACGGACCAGCATCGTTTTGCCCACTCCGGGTACATCCTCCAGCAAAATATGACCGCCGCTCAGCATCGCCACTACCGCGAGCTCGATCTCCGCTTTTTTTCCAACGATCACCCGATCCACCTTGTGGACGAGCCGCTCCAGCAACGTCTGCGCTTGATCGTGATTCATCCTGACTTCCCCTCCATTTCTAAAAACCATGGCCGTAATCTATCAACCAGTATCTCCAGAAACTAGTGGAAATAGACATGGAAGAAAGGGAGAGAAAGTTAAGCGTTTGTCCCAAGAATCTATCAAAACAACTAGATTGCCGAGACCCGTCGCTCCCCAGCAGTTGAAACAACTCCGACAATCGGATGACCTAATGCCTCCAAGAGCGGACGCAGCGGAATCCATAACGCCTGAGCCTTGCGCTCAAACGTCACTTCCCATTCCACATTGGTTCCGTCTTGGCGTACAGCCGTCAGCACCCCGCGCCGGGTATCTGCCACCATGTAGGCGTCCCCCCAGTTGATGAAGGCGCTTTGCGTAGCCTCGCTCCAATAGACTTCTGCCCCTAACCGCTCCATCATTAAACGGACAGGTGCCACATACTGACCGTCACGCAACTCGTATTCCCCGGGCTCAAGGCGCGTTTGCAACCCGCCAGCCTCCACGGTAAGCGGCAGCTCCGGTTCAAACAAAGCCGCATTCGGAACGACGTTGGACGCGATCCATTCGGCGGAAGGCGCGGGACGGTTCTTTTTCTTGCTTATGGAAGGGTCCAGCGAAAATTGTACGGGCTGTTGCTCTGCAGATAAGGTGCCAAACTCGTAACCTAGTTTTTTATAGTAATGAATAATTTCCGGCAGCGCCTTAACCGTCTGTTCATGACCGCCTCCGTCATGCATCAACACAATGATTTGATCCTGCAGCTTCGTGTTCTTGACGTTGGCTATAATCTCACTGGCCGGAACGCCTCTACGCTTGGAATCCCCGCTGTCTACATTCCAGTCAAACACTTTATACCCGCCCTGCTCCATCAGGTTGAAATACGTCTTGTCAAAATGACCATATGTCCCGCCCGGCGCGCGTACCAGCGGTGTACGTGTTCCCGTAATCTCCCGCAGCACCTCTTCCGTCTCCTTGACCTGCTTCCAGAAATGGCCGAAGCTGTCGTACAATGCGTCATAATCATGGTTATACGTATGATTCCCGAGGACATGGCCGCCGTCTGCGATGCGCCGGATCATCTCCGGGTAGCGCTTGGCTTGCTGCCCCAATACGAAGAAGGTCGCGGGCACCTCCTCTTCCCGCAATATCTCCAGCACTTGATCTGTATGCGGGCTTGGCCCGTCGTCAAATGTTAAATAAACCGTTTTGCCTTGCTTGTCTTTGTTGTTCGCTTGCGGCGTTTCAGACTTCTTCGCCTGAGATGCCGCCAAAGCCGCCGATGCGCCAGCCGAGCCAACGGCCGACGTATGGACAGGTTGCACCTTCTCAGCGGCAGGTGTAGCGAGATTTACTGTATGCGTCGCGGATTCCCCCGCGGCTTGTTCTTTCATCGCCAGGGCTTTGACTTCAGGCATGCCCTTGTGCTGGAAGCCAAGCGGCGTGCAGATTGCCGCAATCAGTACTACCGTAAGCAGTAGCAAACGTACCAGCATTTGTCCGGATAACTTTTTTGGTTGTTTCATCGACCTTCTACCTCCGCACTAGGATCAATTTCTTTTCTATGAATCCTTTAGCTTTCTGGTAGATTGTATGAAGGTAGAGATGAAGATAGACGTCATTCGAGAAAATATTGCCGAACCCCCGCCGGCGCAGATATAATATGTTGCAAAACTATCCAAAGGAAGGTGTAATTGCAACATGAAGAATTCAAAATCTAAATTCATTGCCGGCTTCGTTGCAGGCTCCCTTCTATTCGGAGCAACAGGAGTTTATGCCGGCAGCAGCGGAAAGCTGATCGAAGTGTTTTACAACGTCAAAGGGATTACCGTCAACAAAACAGCTCAAAAGTTGAGTGAGGATAACAAACCGTTCCTCTATAACGGGACGACATACGTACCTCTTCGGTTTGTTGCTGAAGCGCTGAAGCTTCCGGTGAAATGGGACGCCTCCACGCAAACCGTATACATAGGCGAGACAGAGGGGAAAACGGATATTTATCCAGAACGCGATATCCAGCATTCGAATGCGCAGACCGCATACTGGAGCAGATATGAATACGTATACAATGCGAACGAACCGATTGAAGATAACTTGGGGAACACGTATACCAGCTTCCTGCGCTTTGAGTTCCCTAGAAATGATAACGGCTCAGACAGTCGCTGGGTCCATATTCAATTTCCGCTTAACGGACAAGCCAAAAAGGTGGTCGGCAAAGTGGGGTTGACCGGAAAATATAGAGATTCTGGGGCTTCGGTGACGCTGCGGATCCTGGTCGATGATCGTGAAGCTTACTCAGAAACTTTCAAACCGGGAGACTTCCCTAAGGATTTAGCGCTTGACGTCGCTCATGCAGCGAAAGTCGAGTTCCGTGCAACAGCCGATCAGGAGAACATCGAACTAGGCCTTTTTGATCTGCATTTTGAAAAATAAGTAAAGGTAAACGCCTCATCCCACTTTAACGTTAGGATGAGGCGTTTTGATCAACTCTCTGGCGAAGACACCTATTTTATTGGCCGGCTTCTCGCAGTGCCTCCAACACTTGTTCCGCGTGCCCTTTGACTCGAACCCCGCGCCATTCACGGAGCAGCTTCCCCTCCTCGTCGATGAGGAACGTCGAACGGACGATGCCTTCGTATTCGCGGCCGTACATTTTTTTCAGCTGCCATACGCCAAACATCCGGCATACCTCATGAGACTCGTCCGATAATAGCGGAAAATTCAGCCCCTGCTTCATGGCGAACCTTGCGTGAGATTTCACCGAATCCCCGCTGATGCCAAGCACCACTGCCCCGTATTCGCCGTACGCCTGGGCAAGGTCGCGGAAATCACAAGCCTCCTGGGTACAAGCTGGGGTAGAGTCTTTGGGATAAAAATAAAGAACGACCTTCCGGCCGCGAAATTGCGATAATGAGATTTCCTCCCCGTTGGCTGCGGGCAATTGAAAATCCGGAACGGGCTGACCGATTTGCACTTGTTGCGTTTGTTCCGACATGCTCCTTCCTCCTCTGGCCTCTCCAACCCTGAAATTGATTGTATTTACAAAAAAAATTATAATGGAAAGACATGTAGTATATCTATAATAGAAACCGAATTTATCGCATGACTTGAAAGGAACGAACCCAATGACGAAACGCACAAAACGGGCGATTCTCTGGTCTGTGATCGGAGTGGTTGTCGCTCTCGCTGCCTTTGCAGCCTACTATTTTACGGCCCTCTATAACCAAGTGGACAATTTTCAAAAAGAAGGAGAACAGTCTCCTTTCTATAACGTGCAGCCAACCGAAACGAAAGTGCCGGAACCGCCCAAATGGGAAGGCAAGGATCGGGTGAACATTCTGCTGATGGGCGTCGATGCGCGCGGTTTGAAGAAAGGGGAAATCCCCCGCTCGGACACCATGCTGGTCGCTTCCCTCGACCCTGTGAGCAAGAAGGCCTACCTCTTCTCGATTTTGCGTGACACGTACACGAAAATTCCGGAGCACGGTTCGGACCGGATCAACACGGCGATTACGCATGGACCCAATACGGCGATGCAAGCAGTCTCCGACCTGCTGGGCATCCCGATACAATATTATGTGTATACCGACTTTCAAGGATTCATTGAGCTGGTGGATGCGGTCGGCGGGGTTGATTTTTATGTGGAAAAAGATATGCACTACACCAGCAAAGCGGATAACCATGAATACGATATCGATCTGAAAAAAGGACAGCAGCACCTCGACGGCAAAACCGCGCTGCAATACGTCCGCTTCCGGCACGACGCCCTGTCCGACTACACCCGGACCGAGCGGCAGCGTAACTTCCTGAAGGCGGTGGCGGAAAAGTTGAAGTCGACGACTTCCATTATGAAGCTGCCTTCGATTCTGGAGAAAATCAATCCTTACATCGACACGAACTTGTCGGTTCAGGATATGTGGAAGCTGGCTACCGTCGGGTATGACACAGAAATGGTCGCCAGCGAACAAATTCCGCCGATGGAACTGCTGGTTGAGAAAACCGTTGGCGGCTCGTCCGTCCTTGGCGTTCGCAGCGAAGATGAATTAAAGCAATACGTGCAGGACGTATTTAACAAAGCTGAGGAAAGCGGGACGGGCAGCGGCAGCGATGCTGACGGTGCCGAGGACAACGGCGGCAGCAACGACGACAGCGGCAGCTCGGGCCGTACCGGGGCGAACGCCGGCAGCAGCGGCGTGAACCTGGAGGCGGCCAGCCCTTGAGGCTGGTAGCCTTTAGTGGCGAAGGACTCCAAACCCTAAGGTTGGTGGAGTCCTTCCTGCAGGCGGGCTCCTGCCCGTGAGGTCGGAGGGCGCAGCTTGAGGCAGGCCTGCCCTGTGGGGGTGGACTTACTCGAGAGGCGGCCTCCTCTCTTTTGGGGTGCTCGGCGGAGGGCTGCAACGGTCTAATAAGATCGGTCGCGGTCACTGGCGGTCGCTGACAGTGCTCACGGTCGGCGGTGAGCTAACTGCCGCTAATTGCACCACACAATTGCCGCTAATTGCATCATCAGCTGGCGCAAATCGCACTACATTCTGGCGCAATTTGCATTATCGACTAGTGCAAATCGCACCACCAGCTGCACAATTTGCATCATTAACTGCCGCAAATCGCACCACCTACTGATGTTTTTTGCACCACTAACTGCTGTTTTTTGCACCACTAACTGCTGTTTTTTGCACCACCACCGCCACGAGATGTAAAAGTGCAGTTCATTTTGGCTAAAAACCGCTATTTTGGGCCTGTCAAATGTAAAAGTATAGTTCATTTCCGCTGAAAAGTCGTTTTTGAGGACATATCCTGCTACGTGAGATGCACTTTTGCAGCTAATCGCACAAAAAAGCCGGTTTTCCAGACAAGTTAAATGTACTTTTGCAGTTGAATTGCCGGATCGCCAGCGCATCAACTAGTTCACACCAGTTATTCAATTCAGAAAGGAAGATAGAGATGAATCGATCGCAATCCGAACGATTGTATGAAGAAGCGTTGCAGCATATTGTAGGCGGCGTCAACAGCCCCTCCCGCTCGTTTAAGGCGGTTGGCGGCGGGGCGCCTGTTTTTATGAAAAAAGCTGAGGGCGCGTATTTTTGGGACGTGGACGGCAATCGCTACGTTGATTATTTGGCGGCTTACGGGCCGATCATTACCGGACATGCCCACCCGCATGTGACGAAGGCCATTCAAGAGGCAGCCGCAAACGGCACGTTGTACGGGACCCCAACCGAGCTGGAGATCCGCTTGGCCCGTATGCTCAAAGAAGCGATCCCTTCGATGGACAAGGTACGCTTTGTCAACTCCGGTACGGAAGCGGTCATGACGACGATCCGCGTCGCGCGCGCGTATACGAAGCGCAACAAAATCATCAAATTTGCCGGGTGTTACCACGGCCATTCCGATCTCGTGCTCGTGGCCGCGGGCTCCGGCCCGTCCACGCTGGGCATCCCTGACAGCGCCGGCATCCCGACCAGCATCGCGCACGAGGTGATCACCGTACCGTTTAACGATGCTTCGGCGCTGAAAGATGCGCTCGACAAGTGGGGCGACGACGTCGCCGCCGTCATGGTCGAGCCGATCGTCGGGAACTTCGGCATGGTGATGCCGAAGCCCGGGTTCTTGGAAGAGCTCTGCCGGCTCGCACGGCAGTACGGCGCCCTCGTCATTTACGACGAGGTCATTACGGCCTTCCGCTTCCACTACGGCTCGGCGCAAACCTACGCCGGCCTCTCCAACCACGAAGCGATCCGGCCGGACCTGACCGCCCTCGGCAAAATCATCGGCGGCGGGCTGCCGATCGGCGCGTACGGCGGCAGCAAAGAGATCATGGAGCAGGTGGCACCGCTGGGTCCGGCCTATCAGGCCGGAACGATGGCGGGCAACCCTGCTTCTATCTCCGCCGGCATCGCCTGCCTTGAGGTGTTGCAAGGCGCTGGGGTCTACGAAGAGATGGACCGCCTCGCCGTGAAGCTGACCGACGGGCTGGCTGACTCGGCCCGCCGCCATGGAGTGCCGCTGACCATCAACCGGATCCGCGGCTCGTTCTCGACGCATTTCTGTGACCATCCGGTCACGAACTATGCGGAGGCGCAAGACACCGACAGCGAAGCGTTCGCTGCCTTTTTCCGCGCCATGCTGAACCGTGGGGTCAACCTCGCCCCGTCGAAGTTCGAAGCTTGGTTCCTGACAACGGCGCACACGGAAGCCGACATCGACTTCACGTTGGAAGCCGCAGAGGCTTCTTTCAAAGAAATTGCCCGATGAAAATAGTAGAGGCTGTCCCAAAAGTAAACTTTTGAACATCCTCAGCAACAAGATAGGATGGTATAAGTAAAAAACCAAGGAGCTAAGCGAGAACAGACCGCTTAGCTCCTTGGTTTTTGGCGTCCGCCGCTGCTTTCTTGAGCAGATTGTGGGCAAGGGAAAGCCACCCGACTTCAAAGCTTGCTTTTGGTAAGCCTCGAAGCAGGAATCGTTTGAAGTCCCAATTGTTTTTCATATCCCCGAACACAGGCTCCGGCTCAATCATCCGTCTGACGGCCAAAGCATAGGCGTACGTCATAGTTAAATAATCGTCGCTTTTTCCAGAATCTTTTACGTATGAAAAACAAGCAGTTGAAAGTAATCTGTATGAAATGAAATCAGAATTCATAGAAATAGTGGAACTTCCGTCTGGTATTTTTACAAATAACTCATATGGTAAAATATTTGTGATTGGATTCAATGACGCAATAACTCCGATTAATTTATTCGCGTAAACATTTATTAGTGCCTGACCAACATTGACCTGTGTTTTTGTACCATTAATCAAATACAATGTGTTGTTAGAACTATAAAGATTAGTGTTATACCCTACGGCCTGAGCATACAGTTCTTGGATATCATATGTCTTTCCACTCCGGGTATGTGTATATCTAAGCTCATACCATCTGACATTACTATTACTAGGAGGAACTGAAACGTTAGGTGTTACTAAATTTTTTGATATCTTTTCTTGCACTTCAATTGGAGTAAGCTCTCTAACACCCAAGGAAGAAAGTTTTTTCCTCAGGGTGCCTTCAGCATTCGAACTAAGTTTCGAAGAATTTTGAGGATTTAGCTTTTCCAAGCTTATCTTCGTTAATTCCTCCATTGTTTTGATAATTTCCATTTTAGTCTGTGGGCTAATAGAATCATGCCCCAGACTATCATCTTGATCATTCGCTGCATATCCTGGCCCTGAAATGAACAAGGTAATTACTAAAGTCAAGGCGCATAATAATGTTCTTTTAAACATAGCATCTCAACCTCTCTATTTATTCTTGTTAATTTGGCCAAACTTGTTTCATTGTCTACTACCTAAATTTACCATGGTAAATGTAAACAATTATATTTTTTATATAATTTCCGATAAACTGCCAAAGGATGTCGTGACCATGCTGCAAACGCTAAACCGACAACTGAACAAATTAATGCCATTAATTACCCCTACTGGCATATTGATCGGCGTCCTTTGCGGGAGTCGTCTAGCCTCCTATACCTACCTGTCTCCGTGGCTGTTTGCCTTCATGACCTTTGCCGGGAGCATTAGTCTCAGCTTCAAAGATTTCCTTAATGTGCTGAAAAAACCACTCCCCCTGGTGCTCTGCCTGTTCATCCTCCACCTGGCCATGCCACTGATGGCGATGGGAATGGGGCATTTGGCGTTCCCCGGGGATGCTTATACGATCACCGGCTTTATCCTCGCTGCGGCGATTCCAACCGGGGTGAGCAGCTTCGTCTGGGTCAGCATCTACAAGGGCAACATTGCCTTGACCTTGTCGATCATCCTGATCGACACGCTGCTGGCTCCCTTTGTTGTTCCCGGCATCCTGGCGCTGTTGGTTGGCACCAGCGTCCGGCTTGACGCCGTGGCGATGATGACCAGCCTGTTCTGGATGATCGTCGTCCCATCGCTGGTGGGCATGGTGCTGAACCAGTGGACCCAAGGCAAGGTGATCACCACTTGGGGGCCTTGGCTGAACCCGTTTTCGAAGCTTGCCATGGCTTCGGTCGTGGCGATTAACGGCGCGGTTGTCGCCCCTTACCTGACCGACTTCAGCCCGCGGCTGCTGGGGCTCGCCGCCATCATCGTTCTGCTCGCGGCCATCGGCTACGCGCTGGGCTGTGGCTTGTCCCGGCTGATCAGCCTGAACGAAGCCGACAAAGTCGCGCTCGTCTTCAACGGCGGCATGCGCAACATCAGTGCCGGCGCCGTGCTGGCTGTCACCTACTTCCCCGCTCCGGTGGCTGTGCCGGTCGTGCTGGGCATGGTGTTCCAGCAAGTGATGGCCTCCCTCGTCGGCCTCGTACTCGGCCGGCAAGCCCGCGCGCATCAGCCAACGGACAAAACAGCAACGTCGGCATGATTTAGATTTAGAGAGCTCGGCAGGGCGCGCCGTCCCTCTCCGCTCCAGTCCCTTATAACGGAACCAGATGACCTTATTCGCTCATTTCCCGGCCATTTCCCATCCTAACGGAACCAGATGACGCTATTGGGCTGAAATCCGTGCTGAACTCCACTCCAGACCGCAAATAACGTCTCTCCGGTCCGTTAGATTTCAACACGCGCCGAAAACCGCAAAATAAGGTCTCTCAGGTCCGTTAGCGGCCTACGCCTGGCATTAGCACTAGCCTCCTCCGCCACCATCGTCACTCTCCAATCGTACTCCCTACCTCCACCACTCCCGCCCCCTCCAACGCAAAAAAAGCCTCCCCCGGTCAACCTGACCCAAGGGGAGACTCCCTGCCAACTCACGAATTATTGCGCTTGAATTTTGTCAAAGAAATTCTCTTGCACGTACTTCGCTGCGACATCCAGCTGCTGCTTGGAGTCCGTGCCCTTCTTCGAGAACGATTCCTGGACGACGTTGGACATCGTGGCGTAGTAGTCCTGCGTGCCGAATTGCGCTTCCGGCTTGCCTTCCAGCAGGCCGAAGAGCTGCGGATCGTATTTGTACACGTTGTCGTATTTTTCGTAAATGGCTTTCACTTTGCTGGCATACTCGGAATCTTCGCTGAAATACTCCAGCGGTGTCGGCACATAATACTTGCCTTCCGCTTTGCGGGCTTGAATCGTATCTTCAACGGCTTTCAAGGCATCGTCGGTGAAGTAATCAAACGTAATATAGCGGAACGCCATTTCTTGTTCGTCTTTCGTGGCATTCGGGTTAATGACGAGGTAGTTGCCGCCGAGCACCCCGTAATGCTTGCCGCCTTTCTCTGCAGCAGGCATCGGATAAGCGATCACATCCTCCGGCTTCATGCCGCCTTCATTCAGCGCCGCTTGAATGACGTCAAATGCACCGGCGATCACCATCGCCGTCCGGCCTTGTTGGAAGGAGCTGACGGCATCGCCCCAACCCAGCGCCCAGTCTTGCGGGATCGCGTTAGCTTCCCATCTCAGCTTCTTATAGAAATCCAGCGCCTTCACCCCAGCCTCGGAGTTGAAGACGGCGGTCACTTTGCCGTTTTCGGTCTTTTCAATATCGCCGCCGGCTTCAAACAGGAAGTTGGTCCAGTTCCAGCCTGCTTCGTTCCCTTTCCCCATCGGTGCGATCCCCGAAATCCCTTTCTTCGGATCGGCAACCCCTTTGGCTACGTTGTACATATCGTCCCAAGTCCAGTCGAACGGAGGAGCAGCGATGCCCTTCTCGTCCAGCAGCTTCTTGTTAACGACCGTCGAGGTAACGTAACCGTTTTGGGTGATCCCGTACACTCGGCCGTTAACGATAAATTGATTTTGCAGCACCGGGTTAATTTCGTCTTTATACTCCCAGTTGTTCCACAGATCCGTGATGTCAGCAACCCAGCCGCGTTCCACCAGGAATTGGGCTTCCGTTGCCCACGTATTGTAGAAGGTTGGGGCTTCGTTGGAAGCCATTTTTACGCCGATTTCGTTAACGCTGTATTGCCAGTCATCCTTAATGATCGTCACGTTCGGGTATTTGGCTTGGAAGCGGGCGATTTTATCGTCCTCCTGTTGGCGAAGCGTCGTTTCGTCCGGCAACGGATAGTGGATCTTGATCGTGACCTTGCGCTGCGTGATATCATCGGCTTCTCCCGAATTCGCATCCGCATTGCTTCCTCCGTTGTTCCCCGTGGCCGCCGTGTTTCCGCCGCCGTTATTTTGGGCTTCCTTGTTCCCGCCTCCGCCGCAGGCCGCGAGCAGCGAACCAAGCAACATCAGACACATCAACACTGCTGAAAACTTGCGCATTGAAACTCCCCTTTTCATAAGTTAGGTAATCTTGCATTTTTATCATAAAAGAGAAACATTTAGCATTCGATGTGTGATCTTATGACTTTCGTGTGCAGGCCTACGATTCTGTAAACGCTGCCACCCATCCGCCTATCCCTTAACTGCAGACAAGCTCACGCTGCGCATGATAAACTTCTGGAACCCCAGGAACACGAAGATCGGCGGAATCATCACCATAAACAAAATACTGAACTTAATGCTGCTATCCATGTTCCGCGCGTTAATTACATATTTGTAGATCGCGGTCGCCAGCGTATATTTGTCTTCCGTGTGCATTACCAGCGATGGCCAGAACCAGTCATTCCACGCCGTGGAGAAAATAAAGATCGCCAGCGTCGCGAAGATCGGCACGGACAGCGGCACCGCAATCCGCAAGTAACTGGTCCACTCCGAAGCTCCGTCAATCCGGGCCGCTTCGAAGATCTCCGGGTGGATGCCGTCGAAGAAATTTTTCATCAGCAGAAAATAATACGCGTTCGCTCCCGCCGGCAGCCAGAACGCCCAATAGGTGTTCAGCAGCCCCAGCTCCTTCAGGTTGACGAAGTTCGGGATCATATAACTGGAGGCCGGGATAAACAACGTCAGCAGGATAAAAAAGTAGATCGCCCGGCTATACGGCACCCGGATCCGTGAAATGCTGAACGAAGCGAGACCCAGCACCAAAATGGTCATCAGCAGGTTGCCGCCGAAGATAAGCAGAGTATTTTTCAAAAACATCGGCAAATCGATGTAATTCCAGGCTTTCGGGAAATTGTCCCAATGCCATTCCTGCGGAAAAAATCGCGGCGGAAACGAGTTGACCTCCTGGTTGCTCTTCAGCCCGTTAAACATCGTCATTGCGATCGGATACAGCATCGTAAACGTCATCACCGCAATGCACAAGACCATAAATCCGTATACCACTTTATTCAGCGGCTTCTGCAGATCGGAGGGCGACAGGATGCCTCTTTCTTTCATATCAGTACTCCTCCTTGTTCAGCTTGTATTGCAACACGCCCAGCACGCTTAGCACGATGAACATCAGAACACCCAGCGCGGTCCCGGCCCCGTAATCGAGCTGGGTAAAGGCGTATTTGACTGTCAGGAGGGCGTAAGTTAACGTCGCCTTGTTTGGCCCGCCGTCCAGCAAAGCTAACTGCGATTGGTACGCCTGGGAAGTGCCGATCAGCTGTAAAATCAGCATCAACACGATCAGATTCCGCATCGATGGCAGCGTGATGTATTTGATCCGGGCCCAGACGCCGGCTCCATCGATTTCCGCCGCTTCGTACCAGTCCCGCGGAATGCTCAGCACTCCGGCCAGGTAAATCAGCATCGCTGAACCAAACTGCTGCCACGTCTCCATAAAGACGATCGAGACCATCGACCACCTGCCGTCGGAAATAAAGGACACCGGATCGGCTCCAAACCATCCGAGCAAGGCGTTGATCGGCCCCACCGGATCGTACATCCAGCGCCACATCCCATAGAGGACGACGCCCGGCACGACAAACGGCAGGTACGCGGCAATCCGCGCAAATCCCTGGAACCAGCGCAGCTCGGAAATGGCGATTGACGCCGCGATCGGTACCCAAAAGCCGATAACCAAGCAGAGGAGCATATAATACAAGGTGTTGCGAACCGACAGAAGTACGTCGGGGTTATGAAACACCTTCACGTAATTGTCCAGTCCGACAAATGTGTTACCTTTGACGAAATCAATGTTATAGAAGCTGTAAACCATCCCTTTGATGATCGGGACCCATAAGAACACGATAAATATGGCGATCGCCGGTACCAGAAATAGATACCCCCACATGTACTGCTTCCAGTTCGACCCCCGCCGCGGCTTCCGCGAAGCGGAGGCGGACGTTTTAACCGTGTTCTGCTGCATGTTCCCCGGTGAAATCACGGGTTCCCCCATCGTTCTCCCTCTTTTCTACGTAGTGTCTCTTCTCATTGTAGAAAAGCAGCCGGACGGCGAACATGTCTAAAACTATGTGAACTATGGTCGTTCTTACTTCATCGTTATTTCTTCAGTTCCGTGGGACTGACGCCAAAGTATTTCTTAAAAATCTTGCTAAAATGCTCCGGCGACTCATAACCCACGCGTTCAGCGATCTCGTAACGGCGCAGGTCCGTGTTCAGAATCAGCGCTTTGCTCTCTTCCATCCGCAGCTTGATCACGTATTCCCACAGGTTGTAGCCGGTATTTTTCTTGAACAGATAGCTCAAGTAATTGGGGCTGACATGATTGTTGCGGGCCACCTCGTGGATGGTCAGCCCCTTCTGCCGGTAATTCTCCTCGATATACTTCTTGGCGCTCTCCACGATCCGGTTATTCTGCTTCGTCAGCTCCTCCGTGGAAGGATCCTGGGTATAGTTGTGCCAGTTAAAATCGCCATAATAAAACACATGGTGATCCCCGTGTTCTCCTCCCCACAGCATCGCTTTGTCCGCCTGACGGCTTAGCAAGCTCAGAAACCCCGTACCTTTGAGAATCTGGCTGATCCCCACCGTGCACCGCAAGCCAAGGTATTTATGGATGTGATGATGCAGGCTGCGGCCTAGCATTTCGAGCTGGTTGATTTTATTGAGATTGGGTTCGGCGTACTCCGTTTCATTCCACTGCAAGATGAGGGCGATCTCCAGACTCTGGGTATAAAAAGATGCCGCGCGCCACTCCTGATGCAGCAGCTCGTTCACGATATTCAGCGCCGCGTAGCGGAACAGGCAGGCATCCCGATCCTGGTCCACGGATAGCTGCTTGTCAGCGGGGATGGCCAGCTTGATTTTGATCACGGAAAAATACGGCCCCGTCAGCCCCAATCGCTCAGCTTCCGCAAACCTCTGCTCTTCGTCCCCTTCGGCGGGATCACTTAACAGGCGGTTCAACCGTTCGCCGTATTCCGGAAGCGGCTCCTCCATGCGGAAATGTTCAGCGCCCCGGGACAACAGCTCCTCGCTCTGCGGCATCGGTTTATCCATCTTGAGCAGCGCGTTGCGCACCGAATCCAGGAACTGCTCACTGTTCAGCGGCTTAATCAAATAGTCCTTGGCGCCAAGCCGGATCGCCATCTGGGCGTATTGGAACGTTTCATGCGCGGAGATGATGATCGTCTGTACCCATGGCTTGATCAGCTTCGCCTGCTGCATCAGCTCGATCCCGTTCATTTCTCCCATCTGGATGTCAGTGACGAGCAGATCTACTTCCTCCATTCGGACATAATCCAGCGCTTCGTGCCCGTTATACGCGGTGTAGATCTGGCCGATATCCAGTCCTGAAGCGGTTAAAAGTCCCGATAATCCTTTGCAGATCAACGGTTCGTCGTCGACGACCAATACGTTGTACATCGTGGTTCCCCCTGTTCGTTTTATTCGTTCCGGTTCACGGTGAGCGGCAGGGTAATGGTGACGATGGTTCCGCCTTCAGGGCGGCCCATGTATTTCAAACCGTACTCCGGCCCAAAATGCAGCCGAAGCCGCTGATGAATATTGCGGATGCCGTAACCAAACGATGGGCTTGGCGTTTCGTCATTCAGCAGCTTGTCGATGGCGTCGAAGTCGACCGGCTTATACCCGTTGTCGGCGATCCTAATGTATACACAACCCTGCGCTTCGTCCGCTTCGGCGCGAATCATGATTTCGCCATCTTCTCCCATATGTTTAACGCCATGAATGATAGCGTTCTCAATAAGCGGCTGCAGCGTGATTTTTGGAATGATGGTGGAATGCAGTTCCGATGGAATGTCCCAGATCACGCGGAAACCATACTCATAACGATGCTCCTGCAACTTGATGTAAGCCGAAGCATGCTCCAGCTCTTCCTCCAGCGTGATCAGCTCCCGGCCGCGGCTCAGGCTGATTTTCATCAGCTTGGACAGCTCCTTGATCATTTCGGCGGAGGCGGTGTTTCCTTCCATCGCGCTTTTCCAATAAATACTCTCCAGCGTGTTGTACAGCAAATGCGGGTTAATCTGCTGATACAAAATTTGCAGCTGGGCTTCCTTCTGCTTGATGTCCATCTGATATTTATAATGAATCAGTCCATTGAGGCGGCGAGCCATCTCGTAGATTGTAGAAATGAGCACGCTGACCTCGTCGTTTCTTTCCCGGTACGGCGTCTCCGGCACCACATTGCCCGGCTCGTAACGGCGGACGAAATAAACCAATTTTTGAATCGGGGTCATCAGCGACCGCCAGAAATATAAGATTAACACCAGCCCCACCACAAAATAAGCGATGGAAATGAGCTGAATAATCCGTTTGATTTCGTTTTGCTGTTGCAGCATGGCCTTGATGGGCACTTTGTACACCAGCTTTTGCTGCAGAACGTAATTATAATTAATCACATAGATGAAATCCTCGGTGATGAGATCCTTCACCCCGATCAGCGAATCGCCTAAATCCGCCTCTGGCGGTAAATCCAATATCGAACCAGTTGGCGTTGGCGTCAGGCTTGGTGTGGAGGTCAGAATCCGGTTGTTCCAATCGGTAAAATACAGCTCACCCTCCGGAATGGAGACGGTTTGCAGCGATTCGCCGATGCGCCCGTCAACATTGGACACAACCAGTACGCCGATCGTACCGTTTTTGTAAATGCTGTTGATCGCCCGAATATAAGCGAGCGTTTTTTGATTTGGCAGGCCTTGGCCGGAGGGAGACAGGTGCTCAATGAGGCGCAGGTAACCGTTTCCTTTTTGCGCGACGGCTTCATCAAACCATTCCGGCTTCTCGTTCTCGAGAAAAAAATAGACGCCCGCCTTTCGCGCATCCGGATAATATGGGGCAAAGAAATACGCGTTGTCCGGATCGTAGACGTATAGCGAATAATACACCGGCTCCCGCTGATCGGTTTCCTGCGAGTAATTGAGCAGCAGGTTCTCCAGCCTCTCGTAGTTTTTGACCCGATCTAGGACGGTCTCTGAGCTTTCACCGCTGGGGTTCAGCTGCTGGAGCAGCGGATGCTGGAATACGGTTGACGTAACCTTGTTAATCGCCTCGATATCCCGGGTAATGAGCCGGAAATTCTGCTTATTCAGCTCGATATAGGCGTTGGTGACATTTCGCTTCAATACTTGATCCGCTTTATAGTTGCCGTAGGCGTTCAGAATAAATAACGGAATGACCATCACAATAAAGAGGAGGATCATCTGCTGTTTAACGTTCAAATTGGCTAGCGGGTTCTTGAGTTTTAGCTTCAATGGTGTTGCACCTCCGGCAATTTAACTATAGCAATTCTAAAAACCGGCAAGTATGCGCGTTTCTACGAAGATCGTGGCGGTTCCACCTGTTCTCGCGGATGGGCGGGCCCCTGCCTATTTCTTAGTGTAGGGGATTTTGGGATTCTTGCCAGTTAAAAAAAACAAAAAGTCCCCCGGAAATTTCCGGGGGACTTTATTGGGTTTCGTGCAAAGCGATCAAACGTGCCAGCTACACCAGTTCATGCAGCCCGCTGACGACCCGATCGGCTTCAGCCAGGATGTCTGGGCTGCCGATGCCGACGACGCGGCAGCCTGCGGCTTTGCCCGCCTGCACGCCCGCCTCTGCGTCCTCAAACACGACGCATTCAGACGGCGGCAACGCCAGCGCCGAGCAAGCCGCGAGGAACACCTCCGGGTCCGGCTTCGCCTTGGACACCTTGGTGCCGTCGATCACCGCGTCGAACAGCTCCGCGATGCCCAGCCGGGATAAGATGAACCCGGCGTTTTTGCTCGCCGACCCAAGCGCGACCTTGACGCCCCGCTCGCGCAGCTGCAGCAAATACTCCTTCGCCCCCGGCAAAATTTCCGAAGGCTCCAGCTTGGAAATATACTCGACATATTCGCGGTTCTTCTCTGCCGCCATCCGCTCGCGTTCTTCCTCCGTGGCTTCCACACCGCCCACCTCAAGCAGGATGCGCAGCGATTCCATGCGGCTGACACCTTTCAGCCGCTCATTGTCGGCTTCGGTAAACTCGAAACCTAGCCGTCGCGCCAGCGCCCGCCAGGCGAGATAGTGGTATTTGGCTGTATCAACGATCACGCCATCGAGGTCGAAGATCGCACCTTTCATTGTTTCTAACATGATGGATTCTCCTTTAATCTTTCGTTTGCACTCCTAACGGACCGTATCATACGGGGATCCGAACCTCCTGGCCCGGCGCTACCGCCAGCTCTCCTTCTCCTACGGTAAACCGCAGGCCAGCTGGATTATCGCCATGAGCCGTGATGACCACCTCTTCCCGGCTGACACGGATCCGATAAGAGCCGCCGCCTAAGCGTACCGGGAATTCGATCGCCTGCCAGGCTGATGGCAACGCCGGACGAAGCACCGCCTTGTCTCCGTCATACCGTAAGCCGGCAAATCCCAACACCGCCGCCATCCACGCCCCGCCGTTGGCAGCGGGATGCGTGCCGCCGATGTACAAGTCACCGACGTATTGCTTGGCATCGCCGGTTAGGTCAATCGTCGCCGTCCGCATAAAGTAAGGGTAACCCCAGTCCGGTGATCCCGTATCCGCTGCCACCAGTGCATAGATGCAAGCACTGAGGCTCGATCCGTGCTCGGTGCGCGGCTCGTAGTAAGCCCAGTTCGCTTTTTTGATTGCTGGATCGTAATCGTCCTTAAACAGGTGCAGCATCAGCACTACATCGGCTTGCTTGAGGATTTGCGTTGTCGTCGCAAGTCCGTTTCCCCCGCCGAGATATTCGTGGGGATGCAGCATTCGCGATTTCAGTTGCGGCAGCGCAACGTCCTCCAGCGCGTAATAGCGGTCAAACTGCTCAATCAACCCGCTTTGGGCATCCGGCTCTGGAACGTACAACCGTTCATACATGTCGCGAATGTGCTCCGGCTGTATATGGCTGCCTGCCAGCAGCTGCTCATACCGCTCGGAGTTGCCGCGCTTTAGAATCTCCATGGCATCCAGAGCGATGCGCAGACATTCCTTCACCAACCGGTTCGTGAACGCGTTGTTATTCACCCGCTCATGATATTCGTCCGGCCCCGTAACGTCGAGGATTTCGTAACGCTGCTTCCGAGGGTTGAAATACCCATACGAATAAAAGAACTTCGCACACTCCCACGCGACCTCCGCCCCGCCATCCAAAAGCAGACGGTCATCGCCTGTAAACGCGTAAACCTGCCAGATCCCGTACGCCACGTCCGCGCTGATATGCACTTGCTTATCGCGGAAATAGGTTCGCATCGGACGGCCGGTGAACACGTCATTGACGTTAAACAAGGTGCAGGCATCCTCCCCTGTTTCCTGGCTCTCCCAGGCATAAAATGCGCCTTCATAGCCGTACTCTGCGGCTTTGCGCTTCGCTCCGCCCAGCGTATGCACCCGGTACATCATCAGGTTCCGTGCCACCTCTGGCTGGGTATACAGGAAGAACGGCAGCATAAACATCTCCGTATCCCAGAACACCGCGCCCTTGTATACCTGGCCGGACAACCCGCGAGCCGGAATGGACACTTTCTCCGAGCGTTCCGGTGCAATGATATGGAGCTGGTACATACTATAGCGCAATGCCAGCTGGGCTTCGTCATCGCCTACAACGATAATGTCGGAGGCGCTCCACTTGCGCTCCCAATATTCGGCGTGCTCGCTCAGCAGCCGATCGTAACCAAGCTGCCGCGCTTCCCGGGCCGACTGGATCGCTGCCGCCTGAACCTGGTTAGCCGTTTCCCCTTCCAGTCCGGCCACCACGGCGACAGCTTTTACGAGCACGACCGGTTCCCCGGCCCGGCAACGCACGTGGATCCGGCGGCGGATGGATAGATCCTCGCGTAAAACTTCATGCTCCCCGCCGCTCGCAACCTCTGCCGCTTCCACTACGGTAATCGGCAAGCCGAGCTCCTGCGTCGAAGCGGTAAGTGACACGACCTCCCAGGTTGCGTCATCCCCTGCCGCATGCGCTCCGCTCTCCATCCGCACAAGATGCGGGCCATTGATGTCCCAGACGTCGCCATTAATGCCGGTGACGATCGTCAGCTCGCTATCCTGGCTGCTCTCCACGGTGAAGCGGCATACGATCAGCTCCGTGCGCGCCGCACTGCAAAACCGCTCCGAAGTGATCGTGACCTCTGCGCCATCCCCTGTGCGAAAAACCGACCGCCGGCGGTGTACCGCCTGACGCAGGTTCAGCGACTGCTCGTGAGCCACAAGCTCTGGTCTGCTTCGATCGCGCTCTCCGCCTGCACTCTCGCTCTTCACTGCGCTATCCCCTGTGGCCACATTTCCGGCCTCCAACACGCTTAGCCGCGTGCCGTTCCAAAAAACATTCGTCTCCAGCCCGTTAGGGGCATTCACCGGCTCACGCCACTTGCTCCCAACTTGGTCGTACAGGCCGGCGACGATCGTTGCGGTCAGCTCACTTTTGCTGAACTCCTCCAACGTCCCCCGGTAACCAAGAACCCCGTTCCCGATCATAAACTTATTGCCGTGATGTGCGATCCGCTCCGGGTCAAACCCGCTTTCTCTAACGATCCAGCTCATTGAACGACCGCCTTTCGGAGCGGCAACCGAATCCCGGCTTCATCGATGTTGACCAGGTTGCCATACACCAAAATTTCCGCCACGCCGCCGGACACCGCACGGATGCTAACCTGATTCTGGTCCACTTCAACTTGCAGTTTCGTGCCGCGATACGTCACCATAAACCGGTAACTTTCCCACCGTTCAGGGATACTTGGATTCAGCGCAAGCAACTCCCCATCGGACCGCATCCCGCCGAACCCGTACACAATGTTCATCCAAGCTGCCGCAATTGACGTGGTATGCAAGCCTTCCCGCGTATTGCGGTTATAGTTGTCCAGGTCTAACCGGGTCGCAAATTCAAAGAACTTATACGCCTCATCCGAACGTCCGATTTCCGCCGCCAAAATCGAGTGGATCGACGGCGACAGCGACGATTCGTGAATGCAGCGGGGCTCGTAATAATCGTAGTTAGCGCGTTTTTCCTCGAGCGAGTATTCGCTGCTGTACAGGAACATGAACATCAGCACATCCGGCTGCTTAATCATGTCGTAACGGTAGAGTCGATCATACGACCAATGCGAATACAGCGGGAACTCCGTGACCGGAATGGTGTGAATATCCAGATGCGGCAGGTCAAAAAAGCCATCATGCTCTTCAAAAATCCCCGTCCGTTCATCCCGCGGAATTTTCATATGCTGCGCCTTGTTCTGCCAATCCTTCTGCTCTTCCTCCGTCAGGCCAAGCCGTGCTGCCAGCTCGTCATAAGCGGCGAAAGCCTCGCTCCGCATCGCTTCCAGCACCTCCAGCGTATATTCGAACAACTTCTTGGCCATCAGGTTGATATAACAGTTGTTGTTCACCATCAGCTGGAATTCATCCGGGCCCATGACGCCGAAATAGCCGTATTTGCCCGACTGTTGCCCCCACTGGCCGCGTGACGCGTAAAAACGGCTGATTTGGATCAGCATTTCCGCGCCTTTTTCGTACAGAAACGCCTTGTCACCCGTAATTTTCACATAATGGCGCAACCCGTACGCTACCGCCGTGCCGACATGCAGCTGCAGATTGGAGTGCTGCCACAGATCGCAGCTTTCCGTTCCGTCGATGGTAGCAATCGGATAAAACGCTCCTTCACAGTCCAGCTCCTTGGCCCGCTTCAACGCCTCAGGAAGCGTCCGATAACGGAATTCGAGCAAGCTCCGCGCTGCCTTCGGATTGTTAAAAATATAAAACGGCAAGCAATACGACTCCGTATCCCAGAAAGCCAGCCCCCGATAAGCCTCGCCGGTCAGCCCCTTTGCACCGATGTTAAAGCCGGGGTTATCCCCGTGGTAAGTCTGATACAGTTGAAAAATACAAAAGCGGATCCCCTGCTGATTCTCCGGATCGCCTTCGATCGCGATGTCCGATTCCGCCCACACCTGGTTCCAATACGCCCGTTGGTCGGCCGCCGCCGCATCAAACCCCGCCTGGGTGTGCCGAGCTGTCAGCTCGATCCCTCGCAGCCAAAGGTCATCGTCCGGCGTGGTACGGTCTTTCTCAGCCACGTTCACAACGAGTTTATCCAGCGTGCTGCGCTTGCCCTGTTCCAGCTTCAAGGTCAGTGCCCGGCCGATGTAACAGCTTTCCTGCACTAACTCGTCCGTAACGGCGTCCGGTGCAACTACGCGGAATCCGGAAAACAACCGGTTCCCCGTGTTCACCGTCTCCCCTAGAATCCCCGCGATCCCGGTTCCTTCGATATCTTTTGCTTCCCCCTGTTTCAGCTCCTTCCAATAACACCGTTGCTGATCCTCATGGATCACCTTCAGGTTCAGGCCGGTTTGCACTTGAATCGAACCAGTGAAGTTGAGCGGCGTCAACGTCATCCGCTGTGCCCCAAGATGGGACACCTTCATACTGACGAGGCGTTCAAACGTAATCTGGACGTCTTTCCCGCTGGCGGTATGCCACACGAACTCCCGGGTATAGATTCCTGTGCGAAAATCCAGCTCCCGCCGAAAGTTGCTGAACCGGCTCACCGCCAGATCCAGCGTTTCCCCATCCAATGTAATCCGCGTATGAAGCCAATCCACCGCGTTCACCATAAAGCGCAGCGATTTAATAATCCCCTTGTAATGAGCCGTCACCGGGCTCTCCTCAAACAGCCCATTGAAATAGCTGCCCAGCAGCGTATCTCCGCTATACCCTTCCTCCGGGTAGCCTCTGACCCCCATATATTCATTCCCCAGTGAAAAAATCGACTCGCTGACCCGGTTACGCCCCGGATCAAAACCTACCTCCACGACCTTCCAGGGGTCGACCTGTAAATATTTGTCCGCGATTTTCGGCATGTTCCGCCATCTCCTTTTATGTGTATCCCTAAAATAAACCTCTCCCACTTAGCTTAGCGGAACGCCCTTTGCGGCCAAATGTCCAGGACTAAGGAGCTTATGTGTGATCATACGGATTTGGCATCCCTTTCGTTCACTCCCCCTGACTCATCGGGATAATATCGAGAGAAGCCGGCAGCCATATACATCTGGGGGGCTGGCGCCAGCCGCAACACAAAAAAACCGGAGCGTTCTCCACGCTCCGGCGATTTGTCGGCCAACTATTTTAATATTAAAGTTCGTTGATAAATACCGTCTTCATTTTGCTGCTGTATTGAACATCCAGCCCAAGCCCCTGCACGAGCAAAGCGAGCGGAACATAGGTTTTGTTCTCTTTGCCGACCTTTTGCAGGAAAGCTGGAGTTGCGGTCGTCGCCGGCGTTCCATCTACTTTGATTTGCTTCGCGCCAATCGGGATCACAACCGTCCGGCTGCCATAGGTAACCGTCGCAGTGGAGGTGCGGGAATCCCATTTGCTTTGCGCTCCAATCGCATCAGTGATGTCCTTAATGGCCACGAACGTCTGCCCGTTCTTCAAGATCGGTGGATACGGCGTGTTTAACTCCTTGCCCTTAACCACAACGGATATCGGGGCTCCACCGGTCTTGGCGGTTGTCGTCCGATAGCTGCCCCAAACCGATTCAGCGAAAATCTTGGCGATTTCCTCATATCCGGCTTGGTTCGGATGGATATCCGTGTCGGAGAAAATATGCGTCAGCGAAATTTCCCGCCCCGTAAAAGCCACTGCTACATGGGCTGCTTTTACCGGCTTCGCATCACCTGCGTGATCAGCAACAATGCCATCCACGATAGCGGTAAACTTACCGGCGAGCTGCTGCAGCTCATCGTAAATCGCTGCGCCGGCCAGCTTCGGCACCGGCTGATATTGGTCCGCAATCACGATTTGCGCCGAAGGATTCAACTCCAGCAAGATGCGGACGATCTCGCGCAGGTTGTCACCATAACGCGTCAACACCTCATCGCCTTGGGCGCGGAGCTGATCGAGCGAGATGTTTTTCACATCAGGAAGCAGTTTCAGCAGGTCGTTCCCGCCGATCGTAATCGTGATCAAATCAGCCTTCTGCAGATCAGCCTTCGCTTGGGCGATCCCCGCCGCAAAGGAAGCAATGCGCGGATCGGGCACGTTCGCTTGAATGTCTGCAGCAGCCGCCGGCACACCCTTCTGGATCGCGGTAACGTAATTTTTTAAGCCTTCGCTGGTCAGACCCAGAATGCCGTAATTGACGGCAGACGTCCGCTCATGAAACAGCCCTTGTTCTCTAAGACGTTCGACGAAGCCGTAGGGGACGCTCTGCTCGGTCATGCCCGGTTCGTACCCGGCTGTAATGGAATCGCCCAGCGCAACGATAAGGTAGTCGTCGACAGCCTCCGCAGCTTGGGCTGGTTTTGCGGCGATGCCGCTGAACAAGATTAGAACGAGGGCGAGCGCTCCCGCCAAAACGAAAGCCTTGTTCATCCGATGATGCTTCAAGCTTTTCAACTCCTTGGATAAAGAAATAAGTATAATAGCGCGAAAAACCTGAGGTTTTTCGCTGTTGGCCTCAGGTCTCGTTGATGCATCTTACACCGGCTTATGCTGCGTACTCTGCGTTATTCCGGTTTTTTCTCCGCGCGCCCGGTCCTTTTCAAATACTCATCATAACGGCCATCGACTTCCTTGGCCATCTTCCGATAATTCAGCGTCTCCTCCACGATCGGGTCCAACGTGGTCTGAATTCGGATTTCGTACTTCGGTGACAATCTTCTGCGTTCCTCCTCACGGCGTTCTTTCTCATTGCCGTATTCCCCTTCCGTCAGCATCTCGCTGAGCTCGCGTTCCAATTCCTTGCTATCGCTCATCCTGGACACTCCTTCCGGTAAATATGGATTAAACATTTGCTGTCGCCAAACTCGTTTTACAGGCCCGTCGCATCGGCAGCCCGGATAACACTCAGCAGCTCGTCATGGATTTTGCCATTGCTGGCAACCAAATGACGTACGCCGATGTGATAAGGGTTACCTGCGGTATCTGTCACTATTCCTCCCGATTCCTTCACGATCAGTGCGCCGGCGGCGACGTCCCAGGCGTTCAGTCCAACCTCATAATATCCGCTTAGCCGACCAGCAGCAACATACGCCAGATGCAAAGCGGCTGAACCCGCGGCGCGCAGGCTGCGCACTTCACCGGACAACGCGTTCAGTCCACGCATGTTTACCGGCAAGGCAAAATCCCGGTCCGGGTTAAACCCTACCGCAACGACGCTGCCGGACAAAGTCGCATCGGCGGACACCTTCGACGGCTGCCCGTGGATGTAGGCGCCTTTGCCTTTCTCCGCCACAAACATCTCGTCGCGTATAGGGTCATAAATCACGCCGATAATGACCTCACCTTTATATGCCAGCGCAATCGATACGCAAAAAAACGGAAATCCGTGCACGAAATTGGTCGTTCCGTCCACCGGGTCGACGATCCACAAATACTCCGATTCGCTCCCCTGCTTCAGCGCTGCAGCAGATGCCGCCGCTCCCGGGGCTACCCCTTCCTCGCCAAGGATCTCATGATCTGGAAAATGCGTCAAGATCAGCTTGCGAATCATCGCTTCCGCACCCTTATCCACATCCGTTACCAAATCATGTGGCGATTGCTTCGTATTCAGATCACGGTAGTCCCCCAGCCGGCTCTTGATCCATTCTCCCGCTTTTGCAGCACAGTTGATCGCTACGGCCGTCGGACTCTTACTGCCTACCACATATGGAACTTTCGGATTCGATTCCAATCGATTCACTCTACTTTCATCTTATACTGATAATTTGCTTCCTAAAAACTATACGTCCTTAAATTTGCAAAGTTGCGTCCTTTCGCCTGCCCGCCTTGGAATTCAAACGAAAGCCACTTTACTTTATATGCAAAAAGTCCGTGTCCAATAGCAGGGAATGTGTCCCCTCCGGAAACGAACTTTTTGCTGACTAACCGCATGCGGTCTTTACGTTATGCACCTACGATATTATACCCGCCGTCTACAAAAATTACCTCCCCGGTAATTCCGCGGGACAGATGGCTGATCAGGAACATCGCCGTGTCACCAACTTCAGCGGTGTCCGTCGTTTTGCGCAGCGGAGCTTTCTCCTCAACTTGCTTGAGGATGGAGTTGAAATCGCTGATCCCCTTCGCGGCCAGCGTACGGATCGGCCCAGCCGAAATCGCATTGACGCGGATGTTCTTCGGCCCGAGGTCGTTAGCCAGGTAACGTACCGATGCTTCCAGTCCGGCCTTAGCTACGCCCATCACGTTATAGTTGCGCATCACGCGCTCCGATCCCATGTACGTCATCGTCATAATGCTGCCGCCTTCCGTCATGAGCGGAGACAGGCGCTTCGATACGGCTACCAGCGAATAGACACTGATGTCGTTAGCCAACGCAAAACCTTCGCGGGACGTGTCCATAAACTCACCCGCCAGATCCTCGCCTTTGGCAAACGCAATGCTGTGAACCAGACCATGCAGAACGCCAAATTCGGACCGCAGTGCGTCGGCCAGTCGATCGATCTCCTCATCCACCGTCACGTTGCACGGCAGGATCAGTGAACCTGGAATCGTTTCGGCCAGCTTGCGAACCCGGCCCTCTACGCGTTCGCTCTCATATGTAAAAGCCAGACGGGCGCCTTGTTCTGCCAAGCTTTGCGCAATCGCCCACGCGATGCTGCGCTCGTTGGCAACCCCCATCACGATCACATTTTTCCCCGCTAACAAATTACCCATGAATATCCTCCTCTTTTAAGTACACCTTCATTTTGTACAACTTACCGTATTTCCCTTCATTTTTCAAGAGAGCCGGCGTTCAGCGACGGCTTGTCCTCAGAATTACGGTTGGATGCGCACGCTCGCTCCATCCAAAATTTCCACGCCTTCCTCCCGATACCGCGCTAAATCCTCCATTAACGCAGATAGCGCCCCGTCCTTGAGCTTCGCCTCCAGCATCACATCCACCCGCTCGGTGATCGGGGCGATACTGCGCAGAAACTCAAGCAAAGGAAGGACGATAACGTGATCGGCGTGTCCGCGCGGATCGCTGCTCCAGGGTCTCGAGGTCGTTAAACGTCTGGATCTCCGAAGAACATTTCGTGCGCCAGAGCGGTCTGCACGGCAGACTCCTCCTCCGTCAGCGGACGGATCAGTTCCAGCTCAACCGAAGTAACTTCCTCTCCATTGAAGTTGATCTCGGCAACACAAGCGGTGATCTTCACGATCGCCACCGCCTTGTTATCCGGTGAATATGCGATGACCTTCTGTCCTGTCGGGAACACGCGCAGCCCTTCTTTGAGCATTTTGCCCTTGCCGTATTCCAACAGTTCGTAAAGCTCCTGCTCTTTCTTGAACTTACACACTGAGTTGAATTCCGTTTGAAACCCCACCGTTACCCCTTCCTTTCATTCAGCCGGCCGTCCGGGCGGCAATCGCCGCCGCTGACTAAATGCCGCTTTCGAATTCCAACGCCTGCCGGGCTTCATAGCGCTCCAGCGCCAATTCAATCAAGCGATCCAGCAGCACCTCATAAGCCACTCCGGTTTCGCGCCACAAGAGCGGATACATGCTAAACGGCGTGAAGCCTGGCATCGTGTTCACTTCGTTAATCCAAATTTTATGATCCGACTTCCGCACAAAAAAATCAGCCCGGCACAGCCCGCTGCCGGCAATCGCTTTAAACGCCTTAACCGCCAGTTCCCGGATGCGCTCAGCCAATTCGGTATCGATCGGCGCAGGAATCAGCATCTGCGATTTTCCATCCAAATATTTGGCTTGATAATCGTAGTATTCGCCTGAGGAGACGATTTCTCCTGGTACTGAGGCCAGCGGCTCATCGTTGCCGAGCACCCCGACCTCCACTTCGCGGGCGTCCACAAATTCCTCAACGATCACTTTCAAATCATAACGGAAGGCCAGCGCCACGGAGGACAGCAGCTCCTCACGGTTTCGCGCTTTGGATATCCCTACGCTGGAGCCAAGGTTCGCCGGTTTGACAAAGCACGGATAGCCAAGCTTCTCCTCGATGCTCTGGATCAGCGTGTGGCTTGAGCGCTCCCACTCGGATGCGGTGAAATAGCAGTACGCACATTGCTCGAGTCCGGCCTCGGCGAACAGCTTCTTCATGATGACCTTATCCATCCCGGCCGCGGAAGCCAGTACGCCTGCTCCGACGTATGGCAAATCTGCCATTTCGAACAGCCCTTGAATCGTGCCGTCTTCGCCGTTGGTGCCGTGCAGCAGCGGGAACACTACGTCAATTTCCGATTGGCCCGTCGACAGCTTGCTGAACAACAGCCCCATCGCAGCAGCCGTATCGCCCTTGCTCTCCTCAAGCTTCAGCTCCTCCAGTGCGGCAAACGGCGCGTGCAGCTTCTCGCCCACCTTCCATTTGCCCTGCTTATCGATATAAAAAGGAAGTAACTCGTACTTGTCAAAATTAAACGCCTTAGATACGGCGAAGGCCGTCTGCAGCGAAACCTCATGCTCTCCTGATTTACCCCCGTAGATGAGGCCTACGGTAATTCTGTCCTGTCCCATGAGCAACCTCTTTCCTTAAATATGTAGTTCAATGAACCTTCATTGAACTCAACTCTAGAAGCGGTCCGCGATATGATAAAAACGATACACCGTCTTTTCGGTCCAGGCGTAGGAATCCCGGTAATCCCAATAACGGTGCTTGCTTGGCGTCGTATGGGCGTTAACCAGCGGCATGCCGCCAGCGTCGAACGCGGTCACGATCGTATTGTGTTGAAACGTGCCGTTGCCGTCCCAGTCGTAGGCGATCACATCGCCAAGCTGGAGTTGCTCCGGACGCTCGAGCAGTTCGGCGCGAAGTCCGGTTCGGCTCTGGCCGAGATAGCGCGCTAACGCATTGGCCACTGACCAGCTGTAGCTCCACAGCTCCCGTCCGCCGACATAACCTTTGTACCACCAGCCCGATTCTCTTTTTCCAGTATAGTTTATTGGGGCTCCGCCTGCAAAGAGGCACTGGGAGATATAGTTCGTGCAATCCACCTCAAAGGCGGCGAATTCCGGATTAAAGCTGTCCCACCACCGATCAGCGTATATCACGGCTTCCTCGCGACGGTAAGCGATGCTGCGTGCGCCGCCTATCCCGAGAACTTCGTGGTTCAAAAACGGCCGCGGCACAGCTCCCTTGCTCCCCGCCGCTTCCTCTTCATTATGATCAGGGAGCACCATCACCGGATGCCGCTCAGGCACCGGCTGTTCCACCTTGCTGACGATCCAGCCGGAACCGTCGCGCGCCAAGGTTAGGCGCTGCTTTTCGATTCGCTCCTCCTGATGGCAGGCTCCGCCTTTTTCATAGTATATTTTGCGGGACAGCTGCAGATCGACCTCGATCTCGCCCTCGCGCTTCTCGATCTCACGCACCAGCTTGGCCCGGGTCTCGCAGCGCAGCGGCGAGGCTCCCCGAAGGCGATACCAGCTCTCCAGTCTGCGCTTCCGCTCACCCCGCCGCATTAGATAATCCACATCGGTTACGACCGTGCCTCCGCTAGGCGTGCGATAGTCCACTTCGTCCTGGTTCTGTTCGTTTACATAAACCGATAACGTCTTCTTCCATTCCTCCGCCATACGTCCACGCCTCCTTTTCACTATTAGCCATTATATGAACGCCTGGGAGGGAGTATGTTTTACACCTGGCCGGCCTAGGCTTGAAAGCCCATTCAACCGCACCGATACAGCCCAAACGAGCCTAAATCAGGTACAAAAAGTACTTTACTCCCCACGGTAGGAAAGGTATACTTAAATCAGGAATTTTTGAAATAATGTTTCATCTAGTGAAACTACAATCAAGGAGGTTCATTCATGTCAGCGAACGATTTTTTTTCCGCTGCCCGTACGCTGGAGGTCGGCGGCAAGAGCTACCGCTACTATGACCTGCAAGCTCTTGAGCAGCAAGGTCTGGGGAAGATTTCCAGACTTCCGTTCTCCATTAAAGTATTGCTTGAAGCCGCTGTCCGCCAATATGACGGAAGAGCGATCACCCAAGAACATGTGAAGCAAATCGCCGGTTGGAGCGAGGGCCGCGATGAGAATAAAGAGATTCCTTTTATCCCCGCTCGTATCGTATTGCAGGATTTCACCGGTGTACCGGTCGTCGTCGACCTCGCCGCGATGCGCGACACCGTGAAGAAAGCCGGCGGGGATCCGAAACAAATCAACCCGCTCGTGCCGGTTGACCTCGTCATCGACCACTCCGTCATGGTCGACGCGTTTGGTTCCCCAGATGCGCTTGAGTACAACATGAAGGTTGAGTTTGAGCGCAACGAAGAACGTTATCGCTTCCTGCGCTGGGCGCAAACCGCCTTCAACAACTTCCGCGCCGTACCTCCGGCTACCGGGATTGTTCACCAGGTCAACCTGGAGTATCTGGCATCTGTGGCCGCTACGAAGACCGTAAACGGCGAAACGTTCGTTTACCCAGATTCGCTCGTAGGCACCGACTCCCATACGACGATGATCAACGGTCTTGGCGTCGTTGGCTGGGGCGTTGGCGGGATCGAGGCCGAAGCGGGCATGCTGGGGCAGCCGCTCTATTTTGTCGCTCCGGAAGTTATCGGGTTTAAGCTCACCGGCAGCCTGGCTGAGGGCGCTACGGCCACCGACTTGGCGCTGACCGTTACGCAAATGCTGCGGAAGAAAGGCGTTGTCGGCAAATTCGTGGAATTCTATGGCCCAGGCCTGACCAACATCAGCCTTGCCGATCGCGCGACCGTGGCAAACATGGCCCCGGAATACGGTGCAACGATCGGTTACTTCCCGGTAGATAAGGAAACGCTCGCTTATCTGCGCAGCACCGGCCGCTCCGAAGAGCAAATCGCGCTGGTTGAAGCCTATTACAAAGCGCAAGGCATGTTCCGCACGGACGATACGCCGGATCCGGTATTTACCGATCTGATCGAGCTGGATCTTGGCTCCGTCGTACCAAGCTTGGCCGGACCAAAGCGTCCGCAGGACCGCATCGAGCTTACTGCGATGAAAGAGAGCTTCAACTCCATCATCCGCACGCCGGTTGAGAAAGGCGGTTACGGCCTGACCGAAGAGAAGATCGAGCAGTCCGTACCGGTGAAGCATCCGGACGGTTCAACCAGCGAACTGAAAACTGGCGCCGTCGTTATCGCGGCGATTACGAGCTGTACCAACACCTCCAACCCAAGCGTTATGGTCGGCGCTGGCCTGCTGGCGAAGAAAGCCGTTGAACGCGGTCTGACCAAGCCGGGTTACGTGAAGAGCAGCTTGACCCCAGGCTCCCTCGTGGTAACGGAGTATCTGCAAAAAGCCGGCTTAATCGAGCCGCTCGAAGCACTTGGCTTCCACGTTGCCGGTTACGGGTGCGCAACCTGTATCGGGAACTCCGGTCCATTGCCGGACGAAGTCAGCGCAGCGATCGCCGATAACGATCTGACGGTTGCAGCGGTACTTTCGGGGAACCGGAACTTTGAAGGCCGCGTCCATGCACAGGTGAAAGCGAACTATCTGGCTTCTCCGCCGCTGGTCGTTGCTTACGCGCTCGCGGGTACGGTGAATATCGACCTGCAAAACGATCCGATCGGCTACGACCGCGACAACAAGCCGGTTTACCTGAAGGACATCTGGCCTTCTTCCCAAGAAATTAAGGAAGTGATCGGCCAATCGATGAGTCCGGAGATGTTCCGCAGCAAATACGAGAATGTCTTCACGCAAAACGAACGCTGGAATTCCATCCCGGTTCCGCAAGGCGAGCTGTACGAGTGGGATGAGAAATCGACCTATATCCAAAATCCGCCGTTCTTTGAGAAGATTGGCGAAGGCTTGTCCGACATTGCAGACATCCGCGGTGCACGTGTGCTGGCCTTGCTCGGCGATTCGGTAACGACCGACCATATCTCTCCGGCGGGCAACATTTCGCCAAGCAGTCCGGCGGGCAAATATTTGACAGAGCATGGAGTTGAACGCAAAGACTTCAACTCCTACGGGTCCCGCCGCGGTAACCACGAGGTCATGATGCGCGGCACGTTCGCCAACATCCGCATCCGCAACCAAGTGGCGCCAGGTACGGAAGGCGGCGTAACGAAATACCTGCCGACGGACGAAGTGATGTCGATCTACGACGCTTCGATGAAATATCAAGCTGAAGGCCAAAACCTCGTTGTCATTGCCGGCAAAGAATACGGTACCGGAAGCTCCCGTGACTGGGCAGCGAAAGGCACGTACCTGCTGGGTGTCAAAGCGGTTATCGCGGAGAGCTTCGAACGGATCCACCGCAGTAACCTTGTCGGCATGGGTGTACTGCCGCTGCAATTTAAGGAAGGCTTAAGCTGGAAAACGCTAGGCATCGACGGCACCGAAACGTTTGATATCGAAGGCCTGAGCAACGACGTGAAGCCGGGTCAAGAATTAACCGTAACGGCAACCCGCCAGGATGGCAGCACGTTCCAGTTCACGGTGATTGCCCGCCTCGACAGCATGGTCGATGTGGATTACTATCACAACGGCGGCATCCTGCAAACCGTATTGCGTCAAATGATCGCAGCAAACGCGTAAATCAACGCTTCAAATCAAAAACGAGTTCTCTTCACGGTGTGTGAAGGGAACTCGTTTTTTTCATCTTATGGCCATGCTTTTAGCTTACATGTGTAGCAATCTCCCGGGTATTACCGAAATAACGCAGCGTCCACTCCTCCGAATCGCCAAACGCATGTGTGGAGCAGCGCACCATAAATCCGAAATCCTTCAGCGTTTCCGGGCGAAGCGCGAGGTTCGGGTTCCTGATCTCATCGCTCGGTAAAGCGAGAAACTCCATTGCGTACTGCGATTTGTCAAACTGGGCGCCAAGATGCTCCATGGTATGTTGACCGGCATCCGAATCCGCCGGAACTTTAAATCGGCAGGCTTGAATCCCCTGCTCGCGCATGTCCGTTGCCGCCGCCTCCAGCAAAGTTCGGAAAATACCTTGGCGGCGCTGCTGCGGATGCACCATGGCATTGATGATCGCCTCCACCCCATCCGCTGAATACCAGCTGAAGTATCCGGTCAAACGCCCCTCCGTCTGATCCGACACCTATAACTCCCCCATTCATGGTCAGGATCATCTAATCATGATTTCAGGTACCCGTCAATCAATCGCTCCTGCAGCACTTTACACCACACAAACTATCTGTTATAGTTAATGTATAACAGTTAGAACAAAAAGGAGATGCCTGTCCGTGATCATTCAGTTGGATTTACAATCGGAGGTCCCGATTTATACACAACTGGTTAATCAAATTATCGAAGGGATTGCCAGCGGACGGCTTCAACTGGGCGAACCCTTGCCCTCCGTACGCAGCTTGTCTTCCGATATCGGCGTTAACCTGCATACGGTGAACAAAGCCTATACGATTCTGAAGCAGGAAGGTTACATCCAAGTCCACCGCCAAAAAGGCGTTGTCGTCGATCCGGTGGCCATGCCGCCGATTACGCCGGAATTTCGCGAGAAACAGCGGCGCGAGCTGCGTCCGATCGTGGCCGAAGCCATCTGCCGCGGGATGGAGAAGGAAGAACTGCTTCGGATTGTAGAGCAAATCCACCAAGAGATTTCTCGAAAGGAGTAAACCGAAATGCAGCTACTATCTACATTTCTCTTATTGTTGATGTTTTTGCCCTTGCTGGCGTCCTTAGCCTTGATGCCTTATTTAACTCGGGAGACGGTAAGCTTCGGCGTATCCGTTAGCGAGGAGCAATACTGGAGCGAACCGGTGCGGCGGCTGCGCAGGCTGTATGCCTCCATCAGCGGAACCATCTATTCACTCCTGCTGATTGCCTGCTTCGTGAGCCTGTGGAACAAGAATGGCAATGAGCAGGGTATCCTGTTTGCCATTTATCTCGGAGTGGTCCTCGTGATCTCCACGGGACTCCATCTAGCGTTTTACTTCCGGATGAAAAAACTCCGCCCGTCCCTGCCCGCCGCTCCGGACTCTCCGGCCTTGATTGCGGTGGACACCGGGTTTCGCCGGCAAAGGCTGGCATTATCCGGCAAGTGGTTTCTGATCCACGCCGTCATCATTGTCGTAAGTGCAGCCCTGACCCTGAGCCAATACGCGTCTATCCCTGATACGGTCGCAATGAAGTTCGATTTTTCGGGTCAAGTGGTCAGCAGTGCCGCTAAATCTTATCGCATCGTGTTGTTTCCTAACGTGATGCAGATCATCTTAACGTTGCTGTTCTGGTTTGTGAATTGGTCGATCCATCACAGCAAACAACAGCTCCGGACCTCCGATCCAGAGCGCTCGCTCCGTCAAAACGCCGCGTTCCGCCGGAGATGGTCCGTCTTCACAGTAGCCTCATCCTTGGCGTTGATCCTGATGTTTTCGTTCATTCAAGTTAACATGATTCGTCCCATGGATATCAGCGTGATCACGATGGTTAGCCTGGCCGTCCCTGTATTTATTGTCTTATTTGCCATGGTGCTGACCTTTACGACAGGCCAAGGCGGCAGCCGAATCGGACGCGGGCGTGTCCCCGGCAATGCAAGCGCCGCGCCGGTTAACGATGACCGTTACTGGAAGCTGGGAGCGATTTACTTTAATCCGCAGGACCCAACTCTTTTTGTGGAGAAAAGAACCGGGATCGGCTGGACGATGAACTTCGCAAATCCGATATCATGGCTCACCCTGCTGGGCATTCTGGTCGTCATCGCCTGGTCTGCCTGGCTTACTAAATAGATGAAGTTCATTTGATATTTAAGGAGGAAAATGAAATGACCCAACGATCCCAACTATTCAAGCATGCCGCCGCTGTTGCACTCACCCTTAGTCTGGCACTTCCGCCAGCATCCGCTCTGGCATCTCAGCAAAGCGCCACTGCGCTCATCCCTGTACGGAAAGCGGCCGAAGACTTTGGCGCGCAAGTCGATTGGCTGCCGGAAAGCCGCAGCATCCTCATCACCAAGGACGGACATAAGCTGGAGCTGACCCTCGATTCGTCGGAAGCGTTGGTGGACGGGAAACGTACTATTTTAGGGGAGCCTGTACGTATAACGAACGGCCGGGCGCTGGTCGATGCCAAATGGCTGGTTGAGGTGTTTGGGGAAAATGAATCGGCGCAGACGGATGCGGAAGCTGCGGACTCCGCCGACTTGTTCCTGAAAGCGCTGCTTGCCGGTAACGGCGCCGAAGCGGCGAAATACGTCAGCGCCTCTGCATCTTCTTACCTTCCGGCTTCCCTGCTGAACCAGCTATGGGCCAATTATGAAGCGGTGTTCGGCAAAGTGGTTGGCACTCCATCCAAGAGTGAAACGTCCAATACCGTCCACCGCAACGTAACGTACGCCTTTCAAACGGCCGCAGTTCCTGTGAACTTAACGCTGCGGCTGAATGCCGCCGGTGAGATCGACGATATGTATATCGCTGCCGCTGCCAGCTCGGCCTACCAAAAGCCTGCCTACGAAGATGCCGCCGCTTATACTGAGCGGGAAGTCACCGTTGGGGAAGGCGCCATGGCCTTGCCGGGCACCTTAACGCTGCCTGTGGGCAACGGCCCGTTCCCTGCCGTTGTGCTGGTGCACGGCTCCGGAACCAACGATCGGGACGAGGCGATCGGCAGCGCCAAGCCGTTCCGTGACCTGGCGGTGGGCCTGGCTGCGCAAGGCATCGCCGTTCTGCGGTACGACAAAGTCACGTACGAGCATACCTTTAAAGTGGCCGCCGATTCGAAGTTTACGCTGAAAAAAGAGACGGTCGACGATGCCCTGAAGGCGGTCGCGTTATTGAAACAGACACCGGAGATCGATGCCTCCCGCATCTTTGTCGCCGGCCATAGCCAAGGCGGTTATGCGATGCCGTTGATCATCGCAGGCGATACCAGCGGCGACATCGCCGGGACAATCTTGCTATCCGGACCAAGCGGTAAATTCGCCGATGTGTTGGTTGAGCAGCAAGCGGAGCTCGTCAGCCGTGTGAAGGAGCTCGGCCTGGACCCGGCGCCTTACGAGCAGCAAGCTGCGGTGTATACGTCGATCGCCGCGATGGTCAACGACCCGCAGTATACGGTTGACCATATGCCGGAGCAATTCCCGACCCAACCGGCGTACTGGTGGTTTGAGCAGAAAAACTACGTGCCGGCCGAGCTCGCCAAGCAGCAGTCCGTTCCGATGCTGATCCTGCAAGGCGAGAACGATTGGCAAGTGACGATGAAGCAATTTGAAGGCTGGAAAACCGCGCTGCAAAACCGCAAAGACGTCGCGTTTAAATCGTATCCGCAGGTCAACCACCTGCTGGCCAAAGTGGATGGCCTCTCGATCGGCGCCGAGTACGCCCAACCGTCCAACGTCTCCAAGGAGATCATCGACGATATTGCAGCTTGGGTTCAGGGGATCAAGTAAGCCGCGTTGCACTTATTATGGCGTATATTGGGCCTAATAAGGCCATATATTACCGCTATTCGCGGCGAAGCTTATCTCCGTGAATATATAGCGGTAAAAAGTGGCCTTATTGCTGGCTGCTTCGCCTGTTGTGGCGTTTATCGAGCCCAATAAGGCCAAAGATTACCGCTATTCGCAGCGAAGCTTAATCTCCGTGAGTATATAGCGGTAAAAAGTGGCCTTATGGTGGGCTGGTTCGCCTTTTGTGGCGTTTTTCGAGCCCAATAAGGCCATATATTACCGCTATTCGCAGCAAAGCTTAATCTCCGTGAGTATATAGCGGTAAAAAGCACTAGCGTTGCATTAACTTTTCAAACGATATTTCAAATCAACAATTTACTAAATTTGCAAATTATAGGCTGGTTTTCATGTACAAAAATAAAGAAATCCCCTAATGTTGAGTTGATCCAAAGGTTATCCATCAACCTCTCAACAAAAGGAGATTTCTATGGATAACAGTACAAATTTAAGTGTCATATGTCAATGTCTACAAATGTTAAATATTAATTCTTCCCGAGATAGCGTTTTGGATTATCGTGCTCGCAAGCTTTTTGTCGGTTCTTCCCTACTGCTGTTCATTGAAGCCCAGTTACAGCAACGAGAGTCTTATGCTGAAATGTCCGAGCATCTTGAAGCCAATGAAGATTTTCAAGCGATACTTGGTGGACTTGAAAGCATAAGCCCATCCCAACTCTCGCGGAAAATGAAGAAGCTTCCCCTAGAGAACCTTCACCTGCTTTTCATGCAAGTAACGAGACAAATCCAACAACTAACGGAGAGTAAGCCAGGAATCACGACTAAGATCGGAAAGCTCGCGATCATGGATTCTACTCAAATCACCTTGCCAGCGATTCTTTCCAAATGGGCTTACTGCTCTGCATCCAATCACGGCGTGAAAATGCACACTTCACTTCTAGTCGTCGACGCGAAGACGATGGTTCCAGATAAAATCATCGCCTCAACCAAAGATGTCGCAGACCACGAAGTTGCCCCAAACTTTACGGTCGATAAAGAAGTGACCTATGTGATGGACCGAGGCTATCAGGTGCACAAGCATTTTCAAGCCTGGGTGGACCAAGGGATGAAGTTTGTGGCTCGGGTTAAGGATAATACCCGATTGACGATCCTCAAGGAACGGGCTCTTCCCAAGCGGGGAGATTTCATTCGGGATGCGGATGTAACTCTGCCAGGGCAGCAAATGAAGTTGCGACTCATTGAGTTTCAGGATCAGCAAGGTCGTTTATATCGCCTTGTGACAAGTCGCATGGATTTGTCCGTGCACCAAATTGCAGATGTATATCGGCATCGTTGGCAAATCGAGCTATTCTTTAAATGGATTAAGCAACACCTCCGTTTAGTGAAGCCTCATGGGTACACCGCAGAAGCCATCTGGAACCAGATGTATATCGCGTTGATATCCTATGCTCTGTGCCTGTTGCTACGCCTGAAGCTAGAGTGCAAGCAAACCGTTTGGCAGTTACTTCGATTGATTCGACTCTATGCCGATCGGTCATGGACTAGGCTGCATGAAGCCTTATTCAAAAAGCCCACACGGAGCTCAAAAGGACGAACGAAGCGAAACGGTCGGCCCCCCAAGCAGGCGAACAAATCGATGAAGCCACGAATCATTGTAGAAGTATTGAACTAAATACTTAAATTTTAAAAAATGGGTAACGTGCGGGTCTAATCCCCTCTAAACTTTTTCAAATTTAAGCAAAGTGCGTCTGTAAAATATATACTAATCCGGTTTGTATATACTATATCGTTGTTCTGTATTTGTCTGAATCAAAGCAGAAAGAAGTCTTAATGCAACGCTAGTGGGTAAAAAGTGGCCTTATTGCTGGAAGCTTCGCCTGTTGTGGCGTTTATCGAGCCCAATAAGGCCAAAGATTACCGCTATTCGCGGCGAAGCTTATCTCCGTGAGTATATAGCGGTAAAAAGTGGCCTTATTGCTGGAAGCTTCGCCTGTTGTGGCGTTTATCGAGCCCAATAAGGCCAAAGATTACCGCTATTCGCGGCGAAGCTTATCTCCGTGAGTATATAGCGGTAAAAAGTGGCCTTATTGCTAGCTGCTTCGCCTGTTGTGGCGTTTTTCGAGCCCAATAAGGCCATATATTACCGCTATTTGCGGCGAAGCTTCGTCCTTGTGCTCTTATAGCGGTAAAAAGTGGCCTTATCGCGGGCTGCTACGCCTGCCGGGGCGTTCATCGAGCCCAATAAGGCCAAAGATTACCGCTATTTGCGGCGAAGCTTCATCCCCGTGAGTATATAGCGGTAAAAAGTGGCCTTATTGCTGGAAGCTTCGCCTGTTGTGGCACTGGCGTTGCATAAAGAATTAAAAAAAGGAACAATGTTGCATTTTTAATAAAATAAAGCACATTTTTTCAAGCCCTATTGAAGCCATTTCGGAGTTATCGTGATTCCAATAACAACGCAAAAAGCGCCTGCGCAGGGTTCCCCCCTCGCGCAGGCGTTTTGGCCATGCAAGGCATGATGATCGCGGCTGCCGCCAGGCGCGCCTACATCAGCATGCCCATCTCCCGGGCCGCCTCCACCAGGATCGGCCCGTATTCCTCCAGCCGCTGCAGCGTCAAGCGGCTGACCGGCCCCGACACGGACAGGGCGGCTGCAAGCTTCCCTGTCCGGTCAAATATCGGCGCGGAGACGGCGGACGCCCCCGGCTCCCGCTCCTCGTAGCTGGTGGCATATCCCGCCTTGCGGATATCCTCCAGCTGCGCCACATAGGCCGCCTTATCGATCGTCGGCGGCCAGTCCGGGCTGTCCAGCACCGCCTGGAGCACCTCTTCGCCCGAGTAGGCGACGAGCACCTTGCTGGACGCGCCCACGTACAGCGGCAGCCGCGCCCCGACCGGCGCGACCCGGCGGATGGCCTGGTTGCTCTGCACCGCCTGAATCCGTATCCGCTCAATGCCGTCACGTAAATAAAGGCTGACCGTCTCGCCGAGCCGGTCGCGCAGCCGCTCCATCTGCGGCAGCAGCAGCACAGCGGGATCGTCGCTGTGGGACATATGGGTCGACAGCTCCCAGATCTTCAGGCCGAGACGGTACTTCTCCGTAGCAGGATCACGGATCACAAAGCCCCGCTCCTCCAGCGTGGTCAACAAGCGATGGACCGTGCTTTTATGCAGGCCGATTTCGGCGGCGATCTCCGTCAGCCCCAGATCGCTTGCTTTTGTGAAACATCCCAATATATCCAAAGCCCGCTCAACCGCGCGCACCGTCAGCTTCCGGTCTTCCATCCGGCATCCTCCTTAGGTTTCACTATATGAAACTCGGTTACATAAATTATATGAAAGAAGCGAAATTCCGTCAATGAAACACCTTCCATTGACATTCAACAGGGATCGACTTACGATTAAATTCAGGGGAATCGTGTTATTTCGACATTTTCTTCGATCCCCCTCCATTAAAAGCGTTTTCTTCAATTGTAAACAGTCCAAATTTCAATCATATAATCTAGTAATGGGAGGGAAGCGTATGAGCCACACCGGTCGAAATGATCTTCCCTTGCCTCCTTCGGCGTACGTTTCCGGCGATGTTCCCGCGGCAACAGCCCGGCACATCAGCATCAAAAACATTATCATTGCCCTCTTATTATCCGTGCTGTTCTTCCTGATCTTCTGCTTTATCTCGCTGCACGGCTATATCGCCTGGGTGCTCTCCAACCCCAAGGTGGCGCCGCTTTATTCCAATCCGAAGCTGTCTATTAATTTGGATTACCAGAACATCACCTTCCCCGCGGCTGACGGGAGCCGAATGATGCAAGGATGGTATATTCCGGCGGAAGATTCCGTCAAAACGATCGTATTTAGCCATGGGTATGGGGCCAACCGCGAGGAGTACTGGATTCCGATGTATGATCTGGCCAATTTTGCCCATCGTCTGAATTTTAATGTCCTGATGTTTGATTACGGCTTTGCTGCGGAGAACAGCAAGGAGGTCGCCACCGGCGGCAAAAAAGAAGCCCAGCAGCTGCTCGGAGCGATCCAGGTTGCCAAACAACTGGGCAGCCAAGAGATCATCGTCTGGGGCTTCTCCATGGGGGCCGGCACTGCACTGCAAGCCGGTTTAAAAAGCCCGGACATCGACGGCATGATTCTCGACAGCACGTTCCTGCTGGAGCCGGATACGATGTACCACAACATCCGCCAGCACATCGACCTGCCGCGCCATCCGTCGCTGGAGATTATCGGTATGCTGCTTCCGGTGTTAAACGGTACCAGCCTGCGGCAAATTCCGTATACCCAGGTCAAATCGGAAGATTATCCCTTCCCGATCCTGTTCATCCACGGCACCGAGGATGAGAAAGCGCCTTACCCCATCGCTGAGAAACTGGCGGCCAACCAAACGAATCCTATTTCTAGCGTATGGATCGTAGACGGCGCGCATCATGAATTGATTTTCCGCGAGCATCCGAAGGAATATCTGCGTAAAGTGTCGTTGTTCCTGGGCCAGATCAAGCTCGCCTCCCAACAAACGAATATTCAAACCGGGTCCGCATCCGAATAGCATAAGCCAACCCTCCTCTCCAATAAGTTAGTAGTAATGTACTTCTTATCCCTGAGGAGGTAGGCCGAATGTTGTTTGTATACGGGCCTTTTTTGCCTGTGCGCATATTGGAGGAAATCCGTTTCTGGAAGCAACAAGAAGCGGAGCACACGGAAGTCATTCAGGCGATTGTTCCCCGCCTGGAGGCCGATTACGTTCGGCTGCTGGAGGAATGGAAGCCGATCTTTGAAGGGACGGAGGCCGCAGCTGACAAGCTGCTGCAATACGCCTTGGCCACACCTCACGCCGCCTCGAGTCCAGAGATCATCCGCCAGACGGAACGGCTTCTGCGAGCCTCGTGTCAGCAGTCGCAGGAATTTATCCGCCATCTGGAGTACATGCTGAAGCATAGCGCGGCCGTGAAGTCGGTGCCGCTGGCTCCCGTGGTACTGCTGCACATCATCCGGGAATCGGCGTATTTCCTCGAGGTGCTTGAACGGCTGAATCGGCCGGGGGAAATCGCCGGCAGCATGGCCGGAGCGCCGCCGTATCCTGATCCTCATCACGCGGCTGGGGGACAGCCATTCTATCGCGAAGAAGAGCCGCAGGAGTTAACAGCCTTCACCACGTCCGAGCAACTGGACTTGACGGCCGAAACGGACGCAACCACCTCCGCCGAGCAAAACAGAGCGGACGCCTCCGAAGCAGCAAACACGCCCGAGGAGCAAGACGTGCCAGGAGCGGCGGACGTGTCCGAGGCCACCCTTGCAGCAGAAGTCGTGCAGGTGCATGTGCAGGAACAGGATGAGCTCAGCCTCCGCCAAGAACCAGCCGCTGACAACAACGCGGAAGCGATTACGGCGCGCGTACCGGAACACTCCGTCCCGATCGGCGGACATACGCTCCCTCCGCTGCCTTATCCATACAACGCGCTTGAACCCTATATCGATGAACAGACGATGCGCATTCATCACGACAAGCATCACAAGACGTATGTTGACGATTTGAACAAAGCGGAACTCAAGCTGCAGGAGGCGCGGAAATCCGGCAATTTTGATTTGGTAAAGCATTGGGAGCGGGAGCTGGCCTTTAACGGTGCGGGACATTACCTGCATACGATTTTCTGGGACATTATGAATCCGAAGGGCGGCGGCAAACCGCAAGGCGAGCTGCTGGAGCAGATCAAACGCGACTTCGGCAGCTACGACGCGTTCCATAAACAGTTCTCTGAAGCAGCTGCCAAAGTCGAAGGCGGCGGCTGGGCCATCCTGGTGTGGAGCCCGCGCGCTCACCGGCTGGAGATCCTCACAGCGGAGAAGCACCAGAACCTGTCGCAATGGGACGTCGTTCCGCTGCTGCCGCTGGACGTTTGGGAGCATGCGTATTACCTGAAGCATCAAAACGCTCGCGCCAACTACATCAAAGATTGGTGGAACGTCGTCTATTGGCCCGCCGTCGCCAAACGGTACGAAGCCGCGAAAAAACTAAAATGGCAGCCGTTTTAAACGACTGCCATTTTGTTATTATGGTTCACTTTCTTTTGCTCACTTTGAAGAGGATAAGAGCTAGTAACAGAATAATGATGGTGTTATTTAATTGCTGTACAACGTGTCCGTACCAATAATAAGAACTATAAAAAGACCTTTGGTTCACGAGGCTTGTACTCGAAACCAAAGGTCTTTGATAAAGGCTAATCTTTGATGAGCGAAAGGAACTCCGCCCGGGAAGCCGCATCCTTCCGGAAGCTTCCGCGTACGGCCGAGGTCACGGTCTTGCTGCCTGGCTTCTTGACGCCGCGAGAGCACATGCATAGGTGCTCGCCCTCTACGACAACCATCACGCCTTTCGGCTGCAGCACCTCTTCCATGATGTCGGCAATTTGCGAGGTAATCCGCTCCTGCACCTGCAGGCGTCGGGTTACCGCTTCTACCAAACGGGCCAGCTTGCTGAGCCCGGCGATTCGACCGCTTGGAATATATCCGATATGGGCTTTGCCGAAGAAAGGCGCCATATGATGCTCGCATTGACTGTAATAGACGATGTCCTTCACAATGACAAGCTCTTCATGGTTTTCCTCGAAGGTAACTCCCAGCACATCCCGAGGATCGACTTCATACCCGGCAAAAATCTCTTCATACATCCGCGTCACCCGGGCCGGTGTTTCGAGCAGCCCTTCGCGTTTCACGTCTTCCCCGATCAATTTCAGGATTTCCCGAACATGATATTCGATTTGCTCCCGATGATCGCCTACCCGTGTATTGACGTAATCTTTCAATCCGGACATCTTCAGCGCCCCTCCTTTCATAGAGTATGGCGAAACGTTACTTTATTTTCTCTTCTTCGTCGTTCGTCCCGCCCCCGGCAATGGGCCGCCTTGATTCTTCATCAACTGCTGCGCACGCTGCATCTGCTTGCTGTTCAGGTTATACCCCATTTGCTTCGCCATCTTCTGCAGCATTTGCGGGTCGTTTTGCATCTTCGTTAACTGTCTGCGGAGGTAAAAGACCCCGATCACAAAACCGCCAACCAGACCGACGATTAAAGTAATAATTGGAATAACGATATCCATGTTTCAGCCACCCCTGAATAATAATCGTGCTGCCTTTCGCTTGTAAGGCTTGCACACTCCAAATATCATAGCATCCAGCCTCACGCGATTCAAGGATTCACGCCAAAACCGCCTCGATAAACAACGTTGTCTCAGTCGCGAGATCAACCTCATTCACGTCCAGCTCATCGCCGGTGCCCCGCACGATCCGAATAACAGGCCGGCCCGGTAATCCCCGGTGTTGTCTGACCACCACGCCGGTTTCCTTCGTCCCAAGACGAACTGAGGTTCCGTTCGGGTACACGGAGATAATGCGCATAAACTCCACCAGCACCTCGTGGTCCAGCTCCTGTTCCGAGCAAGCCATCAAATGCTCGCAAGCCTCATGCGGCAGCAAGACCCGCCCGTCCTTGCTTGCGCCGCTGATCAAATTGTCGTACATATTCGCGACGGCGACGATACGCGGAAACAGATGGATCTCGTCCCCGGCAATTCCCCGCGGGATTCCTTTGCCGTCCAGACGCTCATGGTGTTGCAATGCCGTATGGGCGATCAACAGATTAAATTCGCGTTTATGGCGGAGCAGCTCGTAACCCCTCCAGGTATGGTGGTTTTTAGGGTCTTTTGGATTGGCTCCTTCCGGCAGTTCCACTGATTTGCCGATATCGTGCAGCAGCGCGCCAATCGCCAAATCCTTGAGTTGGGAATACCCGAGCCCCAAATTCAGTCCAATCATCGAAGAGATCAAGCTGACGTTCACCGCATGAAGATAAGCGGCATTGTCCGCTGTCCGAATGTCGGTGAGCTGCAGCAATACCTCTTTGTTGTTCAACACGTCAGTCAGCAGGGAATCCACGCTCGCGTTGATTTTGCGCGCGCTCCAATCCTTGCCGGAACGAATGGCCTGCAACGTTTCGGACATTTCCCGGAACATCGCCTGCTTGGTCGCCTCGCTGAGCACATCTTCAATTTCGATATCATCGAATTCCGGATCTTTAATGTATAACATTGTCACACCGATCCGCTTAAGCGTGTTAATCATAAAAACCGTAAGCTGAACCCCTGCCGACAACAACACGGTGCCGTTGGCGGAATACACCGTTTTACCTAAATATTGCCCCGGTTCGATATCCTCGATACTGATGAAACGCATATTTTGTGTTATCCCCCTTGCTGGATATCAGTCTCCGATGGAAGCCTGCAGCTTCTGCTTGGCCGCCCGAAGCCGAACCCGCACTTCTTCCTCCTGCTCGGCGTCTAGCGCCCGGTCGATCGCTTCCTCGGCCTCCTTGCCTCCGATTCGGCTCAGCGCCCAAGCTGCAGTTCCCCTTAGCTCTGGCCGCGGGTCATGAAGCAGTATATCTATTAATTTCGGCACGGAAGCCGAATCTTTGAAGTTGCCAAGCGCGATGACCGCATTGCGTTGGACCGGTTTTTTGCCCCGCCAGGCCGCGGCGCTGTCGCCAAAACGTTCTTTGAACTCACGGTTGCTTAAATCCAGCAATGGCAGCAGCAGAGGCTTAACGGTCTCGGGATCGGGAGCCAGCTCAGGCCGATGATTCCAGGACTTGCCTTTGTTTTTCGGGCAGACAATCTGGCAGGTATCGCAACCATAGAGGCGGTTGCCCATCTTCACCATAAATTCTTCGTCCAGAAACCCTTTGGTTTGCGTCAAAAAAGAAATGCACCGCTGCGCGTTCAACTCACCGGGGCCAACTAACGCTCCCGTCGGGCACGCGTCGATGCATTTGGTGCACTCACCGCAATCCTCCTCCACCGGCGTATCCGGAGGAAACGGCACGTTGGTGATCAGCTCGCCGAGGTAAATCCACGAGCCCCACTTGGGGGAGATGATCGCACAGTTTTTCCCCTTAAAGCCGATCCCTGCCCGGTCCGCCACCGCCCGGTCTACCAATGCCCCGGTATCGACCATACTCTCGATCCGCGCTTCGGGTACGCGCTCGCGGATGAAGGCTTCCAGCTTCGCCATCGCTTCGCGAAGCACCTGATGATAGTCCCGCCCCCAAGCAGAGCGGGCCAAGATGCCCCGCCGCTCGCCGGGCGCTGACTTCGGGGGATTCTCCAGCTTCGACGGATAGGCTACCGCGATGGATATCAATGAAGCCGGCTCCGTAAGCGACAATTCCGGGTACACCCGCTTGTCGAGATCCGGCTCCTCAAAGCCGGATTCATAGCCTTTATCGCGCCGGTCCTGCAAAATCGCCTTCAGCGACAAGAACGGATCCGCGCTGGCAAAGCCGATATCGTCGATCCCGAACTCCGCAGCTGCTTCCTGAATCTCCCGCTTCAGCTGCGCCCAGCGATTGTCTCCTTCCGGTAAACGCGTCATGCCGGTTTCCGCCATAGACATGTGTCCCCCTCCTTCCTGTTCATGTTGCCGTAAAGGCTGTCTGTTGTATTTTTAAGAAGATAAGCGCTTAATCGCTTCCCGTGCTAACTGGTCGCAATAATTGTTCAGCTCGTTGTCGCTATGTCCTTTGACCTTGATGTACTCCACCTTGTGAATGCCCATGAGCCGCCACAGCTCTTCCCAAAGATCGCGGTTCTCGACGGGCTGGTTCTTGCTGTTCTTCCAACCGTTCTTGAGCCAGCCGCGAATCCAGTTCTGCTGAAAGCAGTTGACCACGTAAGCGGAGTCGCTGTATACCTTAACTTGACAAGGCTCCTTTAATTGACTAAGCGCCGAAATGACCGCCTGGATTTCCATGCGGTTGTTGGTGGTCATTTTTTCGCCGCCGGACAGGTCCTTCCGATGCCCGTTAAACATCAGCACCGCGCCCCATCCCCCTGGACCGGGATTCCCGGAGCAAGCCCCGTCCGTATAAATCGTCACTTCCTTCACTGTTCATCCTCCCAAGCAAACGGCTTATAAACTACGGATCTTCGTAATCGGCCAAAAAACGAATTCGGCGCGGCCAACGATCCATTTCTCCTTCACACTGCCAAAATAACGGCTGTCTTTGCTTCGTCCGGCGTGGCGGTTATCGCCCATCACGAAATAATGTCCGGCCTCCAGCTTCAGCTCCGGCATGTCGCCGTCCTCGATTACCGAGTCGGTGTATGGCTCGTCCAACGGCTGCCCGTTAATGAACAGTTGGCCGTCTCGCACTTCAACCGTATCCCCGGGAACCGCCACGATTCGCTTCACCAGAAAAGGCTTCCGGTCGGCATCCACACTAGGATCCTTCAGCACGACGATCTCACCGCGCTTCGGATGATGAAACCGATACACCAGCCTATCCACGAACAGCCGCTCCTGCTCTTCCAGGGTAGGCTGCATCGATTGTCCCTTCACCATTGATAAGTTAAAAACAAATAGGTTTAACAGCAGCATAATGACAAAGGCGATAACGATCGTCTTCAGCATCTCCCACAGTTCTGCGGCCCACCGCGGTTGCGTGGCTTCCGCTTGCAGCTCGTTAGCAGAGCGTTCGGGATCTGACGCTGCCTTTTGCTCCGAATCCATGACCGGTTCCATCCTGCACCTCATCAAAATTAAACAATCTATATAAATAGAAAAGCACATCCTTCACCCATTTGCAACGGATGGAAGATATGCTTCAACATTTCCCATTTCTGTCTTGGGAAGTTTCATCAATTGGATCCCGTCAGCGTCCGGGCTGCGATACCAAGCTTCTGGAAGGCTTCCAAAAACTTGCCTGCCCCATAGCCCATCGCCTCGTAGAGCGGCATGATCGCTTTATTGTGTTCATCTCCGGCGACCATAATCCGACGGACATTCCGCTGCTGGAACCGTTGTTCCATCGCGGTCACAAGGTTGCGGCCGACGCCGCGCCGGCGGTAATCAGGGTGTACGGCCATGCGGTAAATGCATCCCGTATTCTGATCGATCGTCCCGATCAATACCCCTTTGATCTCTTCCTCGACTTCTGCAACCATAATCAGCTCAGAATCCCAAGAAAGTTGTCTGGCAAACGCGCACTTGGTGTCTTCGTAGCAATCCTCCGATAAGGCCAACTGCAATAGCTCCATCACTTGATTTACATCACTCAACTGAAAGGAACGAATAAGCATGCTAAGATCTCCCTTTTCTTCACGCAAGATAGGCCGATGTAAAACATAACCCCCTGATTTACATCAACCGAATATTTGATTCCAGACAAAAACGAGAAAAAAACAGCTTCCTTGTCCATTAAACCATAGATATCTCCCAAATACATCAATTTTCTTATGAAAGCGCTTTGAATTAAGCGGTTACAATTATGAACTTTTACAAACGCCCCTGTTATGACTCACATTTATGCATATATTTTTATGCACTACCAATAATAGGATTGTTATGCGGGTGTTAACGGCGGGGAGCTGATGACTTCCTTAACACTCGGATGACGAAGCGGGATCTTATTATTAACGGGAGGTAAGAACGACCATGGCACATGAATTGCCTGCTTTGCCTTACCCGGCAAACGCACTGGAACCTTATATCGATGAGCAAACGATGATCATCCACCATGATCGGCACCATAACACGTATGTCACCAACTTGAACGCTGCGCTGGAAAGCGCGCCGGAACTGCAGAGCAAAAGCGTGGAGGAGCTGATCTCCAACCTGGATGCCGTTCCGGAGAGCATCCGCACGGCCGTACGCAACAACGGCGGTGGACATGCCAACCACAGCTTGTTCTGGAAGGTCATCGGCCCCGGCGGCGGCGGTGCGCCCACCGGCGCTGTAGCTGCTGCTATCGACAGCGACCTCGGCGGCTTCGATAAATTCAAAGAGGAATTCACCAAAGCGGCGACCACCCGGTTTGGCAGCGGTTGGGCGTGGCTGGTCGTCGGCAAGGACGGCAAGCTCGCGGTCACCAGTACGCCGAACCAGGACAGCCCGCTCTTCGAAGGCTTAACGCCGATTCTTGGCCTGGACGTTTGGGAGCACGCGTATTATTTGAAGTACCAAAACAAACGGCCGGATTACATCGCCGCGTTCTGGAACATCATCAACTGGGACGAAGTGAACCGCCGGTATGAGGCTGCGAAGAAATAACGCTGCGTTCATTACTCACGAAGGAGGATACATCTATGGCAGAGCAAAAGCGTAAATTGACGAATGACCCGGAGGAGCTTCTCGCCGCCAAACACGCCGAGGATGCGCATAAGCAGCAATTCACGAATTTCGCCCACAGCGTCATCAGCGGCGGAGCCACCCCCGACCTCGGCAAAGTCTCGGACGAAGAGCATCGCGAGCCCGATACCCAGAACCACATGAAATCCGTGGAGAACCGTATGATGTAATGGAAAAAAGGAAGGCGCGTGAGATGCGCCTTCCTTTTGTTGTGGTGTGGCGGCCGGATAGCGGTAAAAAGTACCGCTATTTTGTTCACGGATGGGGCTGTGCCGCAAATAGCGGTAATTTAGGGCCTTATCAGACCCGATTAGCGCCTCAACAATCGTTGGCGCTCGCAATAAGGCCAATTTTTTACCGCTATCCTTCTACGAAGACGTCGGCTAGAAGTAGACTTATTGACTTTTGGAGCTATCCTCCTAACGCACCCATCGTGCAAACAAGTTCCCCCTACCTCAAACCGCGCACTTCTATAAAATTAGTTAGTCTCTTACCCTTGTTTCACCGTGCTGTCCAGTCCCTTTAGCGCTCCACATGAACGTTCCATCCTGCACACCTTACAAACAAGCCGCCCAGTGTAATGGACTTCCTCGGCTAGGGGGTGGCCATATGTGGGGGGGGACTAGCCTACTGGGCAGTATAACGGTAAAAAGTACCGCTATTTTGCTTATGGGGATTGATCTATCCCTTTGATTCAGAACAATATTAACTTATTGCGTGTATCGCGTGCTGTTAGGCACCCTGCTTCCTGGAGGCTTCGGCGCATTAAGCGCCAAAGTACCCATTCAGAATACGCAGGAACACGTTCGGGAACGCCAGGTTATCCATATCTTCCCGAGTGATCCACCGGTACTCGGCTGCGGTGTCATCGGCGGCGGCCCCGGCGTCCGAGGCCTGTGGCCGGGCCGCCGAGTCGGCGCCGCCCGCCGCGTCATACGCCGCGGCGGTCTCGGCCACGGCCGCGGGCCCTACGCCGCGGCCGGCCGCCTCCATTGGAATCTCCGCGTCAAAACGAAACACACGGAGATTCCAATGGATATGGCTGAACGTGTGCTCCGCGTTCAGCAACGCCCCGCCCGGCCGGGCGGGCACCCCGGCGGCGGCCAGTGCCGCCGCCAGCCGGTCCATCGCCGGGCCGTCGGGGAGGCCGGCGCCTTCGCCCGGCACGGCGTCGGCGGGGATGTGGGGCAGCTCCCACATCCGTGCGAGCAGCCCCGTGTCCGGCCGCCGGCGCACGAGCACGCGGCCGGCCAGCGCCCCGCCGCCTTCGACGAGGGCGGCGAGCCGGTACTCCGGCCGCGGCGGCTTCGCCTTGCTCTTGACCGGCAGGCGCTCCTCCGCGCCTTCGAGCCGGCCGGCGCAGCGGGCCATCACCGGACAGATCAGGCATTGCGGCGACTTAGGCGTGCAGACAAGCGCGCCCAGCTCCATCAAAGCCTGATTAAAATCGGAGGCCCGCCCTTCCGGGATCAGCTCCGCGGCCAGCTCCTCCATGAGGGTGCGTGTCCCAGCCTTCGCGACGTCTTCCTCGATGAGGAAGTAGCGCGACAGCACCCGCATGACGTTACCGTCCACCGCCGGTTCCGGGCGGTTAAAAGCAATGCTCAAGATCGCCCCGGTCGTATACGGGCCAACCCCCTTCAAGGCGGATACCTCCGCCTTGGTATCCGGCACGATCCCTCCGTGCCGCTCCATCACCTGCTTGGCCGCGGCCTGCAGATTGCGGGCCCGCGAATAATAGCCAAGGCCCTCCCAGCATTTCAGCACCTCTTCCTCCGGCGCCTCTGCCAGATCCCGAATCGTCGGAAACCGCTCGATAAACCGCTGAAAATACGGAATCACCGTATCCACACGCGTCTGTTGCAGCATAATTTCCGACACCCAAATATAATAAGGATCGCGATGCCTGCGCCAAGGCAAGTCCCGCTTCGACCGCTCATACCAACTAAGCAGTTCTGTACTGAAAAATACCCGTGTTTCCCTGTTTCCCCGCATCCTGCTCTCCTTCTATTCCACGCGTTCCACCACGGCAAAGGCCGAAGCCAGTTGCCGCTCATGCGTAATGCTAAGATGTATGGTATACCCGCTGCCCTCCGGTCGGCCGACACCAGACAGACCAAGTCGTTCCCAGGCTCCCGGCGTCAGCGTCACAAACGGTTTCCCGTGCGCATCGGGCAAAATCTCGATATCAGTAAAGCTTAGCACCTGACCGATGCCACAGCCAAACGCCTTGCTGACGGCTTCCTTCGCCGCAAACCGCCCCGCCAAGAACTCCGCCGGTCGGGCAGCTTGTCCAGGCAGCTCCAGCTCCGCCACGGTTAAGATCCGCCGGCGCAGCCGTTCGCCGATCGACTTGTTTAACAAGCGCTCCATGCGCTGGATTTCGACGATGTCATGTCCGATTCCGAAAATCAACAGGCAGCCCTTCTTCCTTCAAAAACTTCTCTCCATGCGCCCCGTCCGAGTCAAGCCCATAAACGGTCGCTTCCCCCATTGTAGCAGGGAACGGGGGGAGGCGCGAGTCTTGCCACAGGGATTGACAAATCACCGGCCAAACGGGAGACAAGCGGCACTGCTCCTCCCCTTCCCCTATGCTATGCTGAAGCTAGCTTATCTTCCCAACCGCAAGAATGATCAAGAAGCCAATTTTTCGGTCCGCTATACTTGAACCATAGACCGGTCTGGAGGCAGTTATGAATCAAATCAACACCATTCAAAAAAGCATCGATTATATCGAAGAACGGCTAGGCGAGGAGCTCACGTTGGCTGAGGTGGCCAAGGCGATGTTTTACTCGGAATACCATTTTCATCGCACGTTCCTGTTTTTCGTCGGCGAGACGATGACGTCTTATATCCGAAAGCGCAGATTGTCTCTAGCAGCCGAACTCCTGGCACATTCTGATCTGAAGATAGTCGACATCGCGCTGCGCTGCGGCTTTGGTTCCCATGAGGCCTTTACCCGGGCCTTCCGGAAAATGTACGGAATCCTGCCTACGGAATGCCGCCGCCGCGGCCGCCCGCCATACCTGGTACCCAGGGCCAATCCGCTTCGAGATTTCGTTGCTCAAATTACTTATGATTGGGGAGATTATGTCATGCAATACCGTATTGAACAGATTCCAGCTAAGCGCATCCTGGGTTTCGCAATCCAAACAAAAACGGAGGATGGACAAAATCACAAGGACATTCCAGCGTTCTGGCAAAATTATATGCGTGAACAATGGGGCTCCCGCGTCCCCGGCAAACTCCATCCAAATGTTGAACTCGGCGTCTGCACCGCCCTCGATGAAGACGGCACGTTCCGCTATATCATCGGCTTTGAAGTCGACGAAACAACCGAGGTTCAGGAAGGACTCACCGAGTATCGGGTCCCAGCGCAAACCTATGCGATCTTCACCACTCCGCCAGCAGGTGAAGCCGATTTCTCCTCGTCCATTCAGCAGACATGGGACGAAATCTTTACGAGCTGGTTCCCGACGTCCGGCTACGAGCAAGTGGCTGCGCCCGATTTTGAATGGTATGATGAACGCTGCTGGCCGAAGGAAGGTAAACAGATCGACATTTATATCCCGGTTCAGCCATCCGGAGCAAAGGCGTAACCCCGTTGCCCCACAACATCATAGTAACCCGCAACAAAAAGAAACAACCCGGCTCCACCCAACGGAGAACCGGGTTGTTTTGTTATTCGTAACGCAGCGATTCGATAGGGTGCAGCTTGGAGGCTTTGTTGGCTGGGTACAAGCCGAAGAAAATACCCACCGCAGCCGAAAATCCAAAGGCCAGCAAAATCGCCCAAATCGAGATGACAAACGGCCACCCCGAGATCAAAGCGAACACCCAGGCCGCCAATAACCCTAACAGGGCGCCAATCGTGCCCCCGATAAACGAGAGGATGACCGCTTCGATCATAAACTGGAGCATGATCGTCCCCGGCGTCGCGCCAATCGCTTTGCGGATCCCGATTTCCCGGGTCCGTTCCGTGACGGAGACCAGCATGATGTTCATGACCCCGATCCCCCCGACAAGCAGGGAGATGCCGGCGATAGAACCGATGATCGTTTGCAGGATGGAGAACGTGCTTTTTATCATTTGTTCCGCATCCCTTGCCGATTCCGTGACATAAGCATCCTTGCTTACGTTTTTCCGATCCGCCAGCCAGGACTTGACCGTCTCCACCGTTTCATCCATTCTCTCCGGCGATGTGGGCAGAATCTCGAGCATACTTAAGCGATCGCTTGCCCCTTCCCCGTCCAGCATAGCCGTAATCGGTGTGTAAGCGGAGTAACGCTCTCCGCCAAAGCTGCTCATGAGGCTCTCCTGCGCCTTGTACACCCCAACAATCCGGAACATCCCTCCGGATAATTGGATTTTCCGGCCGATTGCCCCTTGCGGGGAACCAAACGCTTTATTGGCATATTTGGCCTCAACTACAAGGATTTTTTGACGCGCCCGCTCCTCTTGTGAGTTAAAAAACCTGCCCGCCACCACATCGATTTTCTGCATTTTAGGCGAATCCGAGGTCGTCCCAGTGATACTAAATTGCAGCTCTTCCTTCTTAAGCTTACCGGTCATCCCATAGGAAGACGACGACGAAACGTAACGGACCCCCGGGAGCTTACGAATCTCTGCCAATTCACGCTGCCGGAAATAGGTATTGTCCTCGGGTTCTCCGTTGTTATAGTTCGGATAGATCAGAAAATACCCATCCTCATAGTTAGAAATCTCCGACATAATCGAGCTTTGTCCAGCCTGGCCAATAGACACAACCGTGACCACCGCAGCGACGCCAAAAACGATGCCGATCATCGTCAGGAAGGAACGCAGCTTGTTCATTCGGAGATTGTCCAGGGCAACAAGGATGCTCTCCCAAATGCTCATCCGCCAACACTCCCTTTACGCTTGTCGCTTAGGATCCGTCCGTCCCCAAACGTGATGATCCGGTCGGCATGCTCGGCGATGTCCGGTTCGTGGGTAACGAGCACGATCGTCGTCCCTTCGGCGTGAATTTCTTTGAACAAATCCATGATTTCATAGGACGATTTCGTATCTAGGTTCCCGGTAGGCTCATCGGCCAGCAAGATCGGTGCGTTCATCGTCAGCGCCCGGGCGATCGCCACCCGCTGTTTCTGACCGCCGGAAAGCTCGTTTGGGCGGTGCTTAACCCGTTCAGCCAGCCCAACCCTGCGAAGCAGCTCAAGTGCCCGCTCGTTGCGCTTCTCCCGGGGGATGCCGGCGTACATCATCGGCAGCGTGACGTTTTGCAGCACGGTTTGCCGGCCCAGCAGATTAAAGCTCTGGAAAACGAACCCGATTTTCCGGTTCCGTACGCGTGCCAACTCCTCCTCGCTCAGCGACTCTACCGGAGCTCCGTCCAGCTCATAGCTGCCGGAGGTCGGGACGTCCAGGCAGCCGATAATGTTCATCAGCGTTGATTTGCCCGAGCCTGATGAGCCCATGATGGCCACGAACTCGCCTTTCTCGATGTGCAGATCAATGGGGGTCAAAGCCTGTACCTCAAGGGGACCGTTTTTGTATATTTTGGTGATGCCTTTGAGTGTAATCATTTCACCTTCACCTTAGCGCCATCCTGCAGCTTGTCGCCGCCTTCCACCACGACCAGATCGCCTGCGGCCGCCCCGGAGACCAATTCAATTTGATCCTCGCCTTCCTTCCCCGTTGTAACCGGCACCTTAACGGCAACACCGTCCTGAACCTTAAAGACGTATACCTGCTCACCGTCGTACTGAACCGCGTCGATTGGCGCAAGAAGCCGCTCCTTATCGGGAATCTCCATCTCTACCGTGACGTTATACCCCGGACGAAGCTCCGGCGATACTTGATTCAGGCTGACTTCCATTTCCACCGACGTATCCTTGGATGTTGGATCGGTCACCCCCGCCGTAGGAGCCAAATACGAGATACTGCCCTCATAACTGTCCGAAAAAGCCTCACCGGTAACCACGGCCTTCATCCCTTGCTCCGCCTTGCCTGCATCCAGCTCATTCAGGTATGCACTTACTTTAAGCCGGCTCACATCGGCAATCGTTGCGATTTCGCTGCCTTCGGCCAGCATTTGACCTGCGTTTACCGCAAGTGAGGTGACAACGCCGTCGGCTGGGGCTAGCACCTGCTGATTGGCGAGCTGCTTCTCCAGGGATTGGATCGTCAGCTGACTGGAACGAATACGCAAATCATAGGTGGTAAGGTCCAACTCCTCCGGTTCGAGGTCCGGGTTTTCGAGACGCGCTTGCTTGAAGCTTTCAAAATGCTGCTTTTTGGCCGCCAGTCGTTCCGCTTCGGTCAATTGCAGATTAATCCGTTCCTTCTCCAGTTGCTCCCGCACTTGCTCCATGCTCAGCGTAAGGAGAACCTGCCCTTTCTTGACCGTATCGCCTGACTTCACCTTTACCGCTTCCACCAATCCGCTTGCCGGAGCGTACACCGAGGTCGTCTGTCCCGGCTCCAGCTTGCCGTTCGTGTAGATTTGCTCGACGATTTTGCCCATCTCTACGGCGGTAACCTTCACTTCAGTTGCCCGATTCAACCCAATCAGGTTGGCAACGACCAACGCGATGACCGCCAAACCGACGATGGCGCCCCAAAACCATTTTTTCTTCAACAAGTCCATCACCTATCCTGTTATGTATAATTCCGGACTTAAACCAGCAACAGCGATCCCAGCGATAACACGAGCCATGCTACAATAATCCAACCTGCCACCGTTTTGTAAGGCCGTTTCATCATGACCGAAGAGCCGATAATATACAGTACGAGCCCCCAAATCGAAAATGGATTGATCAAGGATAAGAACTGGTACATTGGGCTGGACTTATCGGAGATAAAGGCCCCCAAGCTCAGCGAAACATCCGTGACGGACTGCACGTCCATCGTCATGATCATAATTCCCGTGATCAAGCTGCCTAACAGCCCCGGCAGAGCGGAATAAGCAGCGATGGAAACAAACTGCATGTATTTGCCTTCACCGCGCACGACTAAATTCAGCAGCAACAACAGCAGGCCTGTCACGAAAATCGTGATAATCGGCATCACTACGCCCATCACGTAAGCAGACGTCTTCGCTGTCGCCATAAACGTCGCCTGCATCGCGGCATCCAACTGTTGACTTTGGATCTGCCGTTGAAATTCCTTCTCCAGCACCGGCATCTGCATGTAGATCACGACAACGGAGACAAGGATCATCACCGCAAGCGCAAAGAGCCAAGCGGTCTTACTCTCCCGCACCCGCCTAAACGTTTCCACCGGAGCTGTAAAAATCGTAAATACGTTTTTCATAGAAACTCCCTCCTCCTCCTCAAATCTCCCAACATCATTCCATTTCATATAAAATGTAAGACTAGAATTATGTTATATATACGAACAAAGTCGCAAAGAGATTCAAGTTAGGCCCAATTTACAACTCATGCTAGAGCTCGTGAACACCACATCCATAGGAAGCTCGCTAGGTTTCCCTGCCATTATACCCTCCTGTCCCATTTCCGCCACAGACTAGGATCACTGCTGGACCTAAGCCCAAGCTCACTCAAATTGTAAAAGATCGGCGTCCCTTTACGTCCCCTGGCGTCCCTTGGCTTCCCCTGCCCCTTGGGCCCTTCTCGCGCGCCACTCTTTTCGCCATTATCCCTTTTGCTCAGAACGGGGGATCGGGGAAGGAGATCTTCTTGCTGCTCCACTTTGCACAATTATCCCTTTTGCTCAGAATTGAGAGATCCATGGACGGGAGTGAAATGAGGTCCCCGGGGAGCTGATCTTTCCTTTTCCATAAAGATAAGAATGACTTTCTGGGATTTTTTTCTTGTAAATAGAACGTATGTTTGGTATAATGAAAAAAAGAGAACATACGTGCGCATTTATTGAGTTAGAGGATTTGAATTGGAGGAATCGGACATGGAGTTAGGTATGAATACGGAGCTGCTTCAACCTGTCAGCAGCCGTTTTCAAAGTGAGGCGGACTGCATTGAGGCGATCATCACTATGAAGTGGCCAAACGGATTTGTTTGCCCGCGCTGCGCTTATAGCGAGTGCACCCGCCTGTCCTCCCGACGCCTTCCTTTGTTTGAGTGCGGACGATGCGGCTATCAGGCATCGCCTTTGGTCGGCACGATTTTTGAAAGAACCCATCTGCCCCTTGTGAAGTGGTTTCGAGCCCTCGAATTGTTCCTGCTTCCCGACGGCATCTCGGCGCTGCGGTTGAGTCAGGTCATTGAAGTTACCTACAAGACCGCTTGGCTCATGCTGCACAAAATCCGTCATACCCTCGGCGAATGCGATGCCCGGGAACTGCTCTCTGGAGACGTGAAGGTAAACTGCGATCAGTATGCGTATGATTCGTCGCGTTATCATCCGGCTGCTCAGCCATATGCCACCGCGGTTGTAGCCGGCTGCACGGTCACGGAATATGGCGAGCCGGAGCGGGTGAAGATCCAGCTGATATCGCATAAAAGAGGACAACGTGCCGACCGGCATGATCTCGCCGCGTTCATCCATGATCATATCGATGTCCATACCTCCACCGTTCAGTCGTTCCATTTGGCTTATCGGCTGTATTTGCCTTTGCGTAAAGAAGTAAGAGCGGCGTGGAACTCGCTTAAGCGCACGTATATTGCCTTGGGGCTAACACATTTGCAGGCGTATTTGAATGAATACACCGTCCGCCGCCATCTGCGCATGTCCCCTTCCGAGGAAGAAATGCGTCATAATATGCTTCAGATGTGCGTGTCCATTCCAGCGATCCCTTACCGCCAATTAATCGCAAGTCATCAGAACGCACACCATAAGAAGCCGTTCTTTGCAGCAGCCGCGTAAATCGAAGTGTTAATCGAGCCGCTAATCAAGCTACTAATCGAGATACTAAGAGGCTACTAAGAGGCAATGATAGAAGTGCTAATCGGAATGCTGAAAAACACAAATTAGGAGCCTCCCACCTGACTTTCGTAGCTCAGCTGATCGACCATTCACATGATATCCATACTAATGCGCATTGTGGGGATGTATCCGTACAAGGCGGTGTTGACGTAGTTTATCCATATAATACGTGTTGACGTAGTTTTTATCCGTATAAGGCAATTTGCAATAAGGCTTATTTGCGATAAGGCGTGTTTGCGAAATATGTCCGTACCGGGGTTTTGTCGCAAATTATATCCTGCCCATCGAAGTTCTCGCAGCATCTTTTTTGCTATTGGACGTGTTCCCTTCCTTCTTATTTCCCACGAGCTGATTCAACGGGATAATCATCAAAAAGGGGGCGGCAGAGAGACGATGAACGATGAACGATGAACACTGTTCCCCCTGTCGCATATAACCGTACTTATCGTTTTTCTTGCAACATCTTACTTCTACCGTGCATATTTGCTTCTTTCTCTCACTCACTGCCTGATGCAACGGGATAATCATAGAAAGAGAGCGGAAAAAGTACTATGTTACCCTAGAAAAAAGCGGGCTCCGGGCAGCTTGCCCGGGCCCGCGTCTATCATCTATGTGTTAATTAAATGCCCGGGATTGGGCTGCGCTTGTGCTCGGTTTTGCGGTAGAAGGCCTCCAGGCGCTCTTGGACGGCCGGATCGATCTGCTTGCCTTCCAGATAATCGCTGTTATCTTCGTAGCTGATTCCGAGCTCCTTCTCATCTGTTTGCCCTTCCCACAGGCCGGCGGTTGGCGCCTTGTCGATCACGCTTTGCGGCACGCCGAGGCGGACGGCAAGCTGGCGAACCTGGCGTTTGTTCAGCGAGCTGAGCGGCGTAACGTCAACGGCTCCATCGCCCCATTTGGTGTAAAAGCCGGTAATCGCCTCGGACGCATGGTCGGTGCCCACAACGAGCAGGTTCAGCTCAAAAGCCAGCGCATATTGCATGACCATCCGCGTCCGCGCTTTCACGTTACCTTTGCCTTGCGGGCTGAGGTGACGGGATTGCCCGATATTTTTCAAGCCGTGCTCGACTTCGAGGGCAATTTCGTCTACGGCTTCCTCAATATTCGTCTCTACCGTATGCTTAAGTCCAAACGCCTTGGCCACCTCGTAGCTGTGCTCGATGTCCTCCTGCTTCCCGTATGGCTGGAACACGCCCAACGTCATGTACGGTTGGCCGGTTTCCTGCGTCAGCTCGTCCGTCGCCCGTTTACACAAGCCGGTGGTTACTGCGCTGTCAATCCCGCCGCTGATCGCGATTAATAGGCCGGTCGTGCGCGCCGCTTTGACCTGCTCCTTCAAAAAGTCGACCCGCCGGCGAATTTCCTCATCCACGTCAATGACGGGTTTAACCCCAAACCGCTTAATGATTTCCTGCTGCAAACTCATCTAAATCCCTCCACATCCAAGATATAACACCTTATGTAAGTAGTATGCCCTAAATCGAAAAACGCCCCGAACCATCCAGACAGGCTGGATGGCGGGGCGAAAGCAACTGTCAGATCAGCGGCCATTCGTCGGCTGCAGATTGCGTCGCTGGACCAGCTTAAGGATCGTCTGTCGCCAGGTCGGCAGGCAGATTAGATGCTGCTTCATCCGCTGGCGGAACGGCTGGCTGCTACAAGGTCAGCTGGCTGATCCGCTGCTGCTATCGATCGGAGATCGCTACAGCTTACCGGCAGAAGCGGTCAAACGCGCTGGTCAGATCAGCGGCGATTTCTTCAGCCGAACGGTCTTCAATTTGGTGGCGTTCGATGAAATGGACGAGCTCGCCGTCCTTCATCAATGCGATCGAAGGCGAAGAAGGCGGATACGGCGCGAAGTATTCGCGTGCTTTCGCCGTTGCTTCTTTATCTTGACCCGCAAACACGGTAAACAGGTGGTCCGGTGTCACGTCATGCTGCAACGCCTTCGCTACGCCCGGGCGGCATTGTCCCGCTGCGCATCCGCAGACGGAATTGACAACGACCAGCGCAGTCCCTTTCGCGTTTGGCAGCTTCTCTTCTACTTCCTCCGGCGTACGCAGCTCTTGAATCCCCAGCACGGTTAATTCGTCTCTCATCGGTTGTACCATGTCTCTCATATATTGGTCAAATGACATCGACATTACCCATCACTCCTTATGCATAATCACATGGCTCTATTTTGAGCTCTCGCAATCGCCTCGCTCTTAGCCAGATTAATTTAATTATACATTCATAGGGAAGGAAAGCAACTCTGCCTATCGACGTCAAATGGCCCAACCCCGGCTTAGGAGAGTGGAAAAAGAACGGTAAAAGTTGTGCCTTGACCCTCTGTCGAATCGACGGTAATTTTGCCACCGTGGCGTTCGACGATGCTAAGGCATAACGCCAGCCCCAGCCCTGTTCCCTTCGCTTTTGTCGTGAAAAATGGCTCGAACAGCTTCTCCCGTTGCCCGGAAGGAATCCCGGGTCCTGTATCGCTGACCACCAGCAGTCCACCCTGATCGGTCACTCTGGTCTCAAGCGTAAGCTGCCCTTTCTCAGCCATCGCCTCCATCGCATTACGCGACAGATTTAAGATCAGCTGTTTAATCTCCTTGGCATTCAGCAACAATTCCGGCATGGAATCATCCAGCTTGACCTCGATCGTTTGGCCGCGAAGGTTCGCATCTGCCCAAAGCAACGGCGTCAGCTCCTTGATGATGTCGTGGAGATGGCATTTCTCACTTTCAACTGGACGATTCTGCGCCAGGGAAAGAAAGTCATTGATAATGCCATTGGCCCGATCGAGCTCCTCCATCACGATCCGGTAATAATGATCAAGCGTTGGCGGGCTCTTCTCCCGCATGAGCTGCAGAAAGCCCCGCACCACCGCCATCGGATTGCGGATTTCGTGCGTGATCCCGGCAGCCATCTGACCCACCAGACTCAGCCGCTCCACATGGTTCAGCTCCATCCGCAGCGTTTCCAGTTCGGTGATATCCTGAACGATAGCTACCGCACCGATCACTTCGTTGGATTTGCTTTTTTGAATCGGAGACGTACTGGTAAAATAAATATGATTATCCGCTTTGATCAAGTCGGTCACTTTCGTTTGCCCTTCGAGCGACTGCTCGACTCGGGAGGCGATGGACTCAATGGGCACGCCGCTGAGCACATCGCTCAACCGGCGCAGCAGCAGATCCTCGCGTCGCGATTCGTTCGGCTCTTTTTGGTACGTCCGATAGAGTTGGAGAAACGTTTCATTTATCGATATAATATAACCTTGTTGATCCAGCAGTACGATACCTAGCGGAGCGGCGTCCATCATTTGCTGAAGCTTCTCCGCTTCGCGGAAGTATTCGCGCGACAGCTGCATCACTTGGCCGCGCAGCTTCTCCTTCTCCAAGGTGCTTTCGATCATGTAAACGAACAAGCTGCCGACCAACATCGTCACTAACACATTAATGAATCCATTCGTTATAGCGTTAAGGTCTGAATGGAATGATAGGCTTCCGGTCAAAAATGGAGACATACCTATCATCGTCTCCCCGCCCATAAAGTAGAGAGAGAGGATGGCTACTTTGCCCTGGCGACCGGTTCTTTTGAAATAGCGGGAAGTGAGCAGAACAAAAGGATACAGGAGAATTCCCGTCTCCATGATAAACCCGATAAGGGTGTAATTTACTGCAAACAGAGGATGAAGGATGATCTGCAGCAGAGCCAAAGTAACCCCGTCCCGGAGCCGACCATACAGCATGAGAGCAAACAGGGGCAATATCCCGAAATTTAAAGGGGAAACTTCCCATAACCGCGAGGCAAAAATATCGCAAAGCAACATGCTGGTGAAGCAGGTATACATTAAGCCTACGGCATAGGGATGTCCCTCGGCGCTACGGTTGTTGTGAGGCCAGCAGCAATTTGTTTTCTCAAACGTCAACGGAAACAGAAAAGCAGGCAAACTGGCGATCAGCACTTGAAGCAGGATCTCTTTAACAACATCCACGTTCTCCCTCCTCTGGCGGAAGAATACAAAAATACGACTCTAGTTTCGATTAAATCATAGCCGACAAAGTTTTACAATAATTCATGGTTTATAAAATAGTAAGAATAGTACAAATAGAGAGGATATTACATGAAAAAAGCAGATGTCATCGTCATCGGCGGCGGCCCCTCCGGGCTGATGGCCGCCATTGCGGCAAGTGAGCAGGGTTCTAAAGTTCTTTTATTGGACAAGGGAGACAAGTTAGGACGTAAATTGGGCATCTCCGGCGGCGGAAGATGTAATGTCACCAATGCCAAGGAGCTGGACGAGCTCATCCAGTTTATCCCCGGAAACGGCCGTTTCCTCTACAGCGCTTTAACCACGTTCGGCAATAAGGATATTATCGCTTTCTTTGAAGGACTCGGGATTAGGCTCAAAGAAGAAGACAACGGGAGGATGTTCCCTGTCTCCGATAAAGCCAAGACCGTGGTAGATGCGCTGATCAACAAAGTACGCTCCCAAGGTGTTCAAATCCGGGTAAATAGCCCCGTAGCGGAAGTTCTTTACGACAATGGTCGAACCGTCGGCGTCAAGCTGAAAACCGGAGAAGTGCTGGAGAGCCATGCGGTGATTGTCGCTGTTGGAGGGAAATCCGTCCCGCAAACCGGGTCGACCGGTGACGGATATGCCTGGGCAGAGAAAGCCGGCCACACGATCACCGAACTGTTCCCGACAGAAGTTCCGCTCACTTCGAATGAACCTTTTATTCAAAGCAAGGAGCTGCAAGGGCTGTCCTTAAGAAACGTATCCCTTTCCGTATGGAATCCTAAGGGGAAGAAGCTGATCGAGCATCATGGCGACATGCTGTTTACGCACTTCGGGATTTCAGGACCAATTGCTTTACGGTGCAGTCAGTTCGTTGTCAAAGCTCTAAAGCAGTTCGGCACGGGGAATATTGAAGTTTCCGTTGACTTTACTCCCGATAAAAGCAAGGATGAAGTCTACAACGAAACGCTGAAGCTTGCTGAACAAGATCCCAAAAAATCAATTAAAAACGTATTAAGAGCGTATTTGCCTGAGAAAATCATCCCAATCCTGCTGCAAAAAGCCGAATTAGATCCTCACCTGACTTACGCTCACATTCCGAAGCAAAAGTGGCTGCAATTCGCCCAGTTGGTTAAGCGTTTCCCGATTCGGGTCTACGGTACGTTATCGATTGAAGAAGCTTTTGTAACGGGCGGCGGCGTGAATATAAAGGAAATCGATCCTAAAACAATGCAATCGAAGCTGATGCCAGGACTTTATTTCTGCGGCGAAATTCTGGACGTACACGGCTATACCGGCGGATACAACATTACTGCTGCTTTCGCCACGGGGTATACCGCCGGCCGCAACGCAGCGCTGAGTATTGGGCGTTAACCGACCGGAACAACGAAAAAGGGACGCTGCGGGGTTTATCCCGCCTGCGTCCCGTTTGCCATCATTTAGACAGTTGTTCATCTAATCTTTCTGCCAGTTCGATGCGGCGAGCCGGCCTCAACGGCCTGCAGCTTCGTGTTGTACAGGTCCCGTGGATTCCCGGACGATCAGCTTGGGTTCCATAACGATTCGTTGTTTGATGTCGTCGCTCCCTTCGTCCGGCGAAGAGAGAAGCAAGCCAAAGGCCAGCTTCGCCATTTCGTCCGTTGGCTGGGCAATCGTGGTCAGCGTCGGGTTCGTGACTGTTGACAAAATCGTGTTGTCGAAGCCGATGATCGACAGCTGCTCCGGGACGCGGACGCCGCATTCCCTAGCCGCCTGCAACGCGCCGATCGCCAGCATATCGTTGCAGCAGAAGATGGCTGTCGGCGGATTGGGCCCGCGAAGCAGCATCGTCGCCGCCCGCTTGCCGTCCTTGATCGTGGATTGGCAGGCAACAATCCGCTCGTCGTCCAGCGTCTTGCCGGCCTCGAACAGCGCAAATCGGAACCCTCTCACGCGCTCCTTACTGCTGCTGAACTTGGCGTTCTCCAACAAGATCGCAACGTTCTCGTGCCCGAGCTGTAGAAGATGACCCGCCGCCAGCGAACCGCCTTTAAAGTCGTCCGTCAATACACGATGCACAGTGATATCCGGCGTCTCCCGGGCGATCATCACGATCGGAACGGAATTTTCGGACAGTTGCGCAATAATGTTGGCATTTTCAACGCCGGTGCCGATCAGCAGGCCATCCACGCTTTTTTGTTCCAGAAGCTTGATGTATTTCTCGATGCGTTCGTCGTTATTATCCGTGCTGCATACAATGACGCTGTACCCTTCCTCATGGGCCATATCTTCCACAGCCCGGGCGATTTCGGAGAAGAACGGGTTCGACACATCGGGAATCAGCAGTCCCAGCGTATACGTCTTCTTCCCCATCAAAGCGGATGCGATGACGCTTGGCTTGTATTGAAGTCGGTCCATCACCTTAAAGATTTCTTCCCGCTTCTTCTTGCCCACGTTGCCTTTGCCGTTAATGACGTTGGAGACGGTCGCAATCGACACGCCCGCTTCCTTGGCAACGTCGTAAATCGTAGTCCCTTTCATAAACAACCTCATTCATTATCGGATAGTAGTCCGAGCGTTACCGCTCTCTATTGTGCTATTATCCGATGATTCATTTGCCTTTGCAAATGTTCAATCGGGTTGAGTCTTGCGCATGCCTGCCGGTTCGAGCGTCCATGCGTGGTCCGGGTCGTTGCGGATCTTCCAGGTGCGGACGGGACCGGCCATGACGTTGAGATAATAGACGTCGTAACCCGGAGGCGCAGACACCGGATGATAGCCCTTTGGCACGAGCACCGTCTCCCCATCCTTTATCGCCAGCGTTGAATCAAGCGAGCCGTCGTCCGTATACACGCGCTGAACGGCAAAACCTTGCGGCGGGTTCACCCGGTAATAATACGTCTCCTCCAGAAACGCTTCATCGGGCAGGGCATCCTGATCATGCTTGTGCGGGGGATAGCTGGACCAATGCCCCGGAGGCGTAAACACCTCGACAACGAGCAAGCTGTCCGCAGGCTTCTGTTCCGGCAAAATATGGTGAATATATCGCTGCGTCACCCCTTCTCCCCGGACTTCGCTGTCCATATCCTCTGGCCCGATCAGGCGAGCCGGATGGCCGCCATTCCGATCCGGCGCATGGCAGACCGCCAGCTCCAACTCGGTCACCGCTTCAATTTCGTACCGATTGCCGCCCGGCACATAGACCGCATACGGGGGAATGCGTTCAAATACGCTCATCCGCTCGCCAACCGCCTCCCACCGGGTCTCTGCCGTTGATACGTGGGCCTTCCCTTCCAAAATCACCAGGCAGTATTCCCGATCCTCTGTACTCCGTTCGATTTTCTCCCCAGGCTTCAGCCGGTACACGTCAAAGCCGACATAGCTCCAACCGGCGGATTCCGGCGTCACCGACAGCAGCGGGAGCTCGTCCGACGCTCCCTTGTCAGGACGAACGATTAGATTTGGCATTTTCTCATCTCCCTTCGCGTTCAGCATGGATCGATCCGGCCACATCCAGCTCTGACAGCTTGACGATCCGCCGTTCCTGAAGCGACAGCTTCGCTGCCCGAGCGATCCGCTCCGCCTGCAAGCCGTCCTCACCGTCAACCGGAACCGGTGTGCCGCTTAACACGCAGTCAATAAATTGCTGCGTCTCCAGGATGTACGCCTCGTTATAGCGCTCGAGGAAGAAGTATAACGGCTTATCGCTCTGCACGCCTGACGACGTGCTAAGCTCCACCGTGTTGGCGTAGTCGTTGTCGGCGTATGCCGCGCCAAGCGAGCCAAACGCTTCCGCACGCTGGTCATAACCGTACGCCGCTTGACGGCTGCAATCGATCACGCCCAACGCGCCGTTAGCAAAGCGCAGCGTCACGATCGCCGTATCCACATCGTCGTATTTCGCAAAAGCGGGATCGATCAGCACCCCGCCGTGCGCGGACACTTCCACCACCTCGCTGCCGGACAAATAGCGCGCCATGTCGAAGTCATGGATCATCATGTCCATGAAGATGCCGCCGGATACCGCGATGTAGGCTTCCGGAGGTGGACTCGGATCGCGGGATGTAATTTTAATAAGATGTACGTCACCGATTGCCCCTGACTCGACATGCTCGCGGACGCGGCGGAAATTGTGATCGAACCGGCGGTTGAAGCCCACCTGCAGCTTCACGCCGGCACGGCGCACCTCCTCCAGCGCCTCCTCCGTCTGACGGATATCCATGCTGATTGGCTTTTCACAAAAAATATGCTTACCGTTTCTCGCAGCGCTCTTGATGAGCGGAACATGGCTGTCTGTGGACGAGCAGATGAATACCGCATCGATGTCGGGATGATGAATCATCGCGTCGCTGTCGTTCGTGACGAGCGGAATCTCCCTCTCCCGTGCCCACTTCTCCAATTCGGCGTCCGCATACAAGTCGCTGATCGCGATGACCTCTGCTTGCGGCAGTCTTTTGAGATTACCCACGTGAATTTTGCCGATTCTCCCGGCGCCGATGACGCCGATTCTTAATTTATCCATGTCGTTCCTCCCACTTAACTTCAGCTTGGTTACAACCAGCGAGCGGTCACCATTTTTTTGCGCGTATAAAATTCGACCCCGTCTGTGCCGTTCGCATGCAAGTCGCCGTAGAACGACTTCTTGTAACCGGAGAACGGGAAGAACGCCATTGGTGCAGGCACGCCCAAATTAATGCCCAGCATCCCAGCGTCAATGGTCTCCCGGAAGGTCCGAACGTTGGCGCCGCTGCTCGTGAACAGACAAGCCCCGTTCGCGAATTCCGAGCGGTTGGCGAGTTCGATCGCTTCCTCCAACGTCTTCGCCCGCATGACCGACAACACCGGCGCAAAAATCTCATCTCTGCCGATCGCCATCTCGCCATTCACCTGATCAAAGATCGTTGGCCCGAGGAAAAAGCCTTCGCCGCTTGCCGCCGCATCTTCGCGGCCATCCCGAACGAGCACGGCGCCTTCGGTAATGCCGCTTTCGATGTAGCGAATCGTCCGTTCCTTGTGCGACTGCCGGATAACCGGGCCAAGGAGCACGCCTTCGTCGAGACCGTTGCCGATCTTGATCCTGTCCGCAGCTTCAGACAGTCTGGCGACAAGTTCGTCCGCGATGTCGCCAACGGCAACGACAACGGCGCAAGCCATGCAGCGCTCGCCAGCAGAGCCAAACGCCGCGCTGATAATCTCCTTGACGGCAAGGTCAAGATCCGCGTCCGGCATTACGATCGTATAGTTTTTGGCCCCAGCCAATGCCTGAACGCGTTTGCCGTTGGCCGCACCGGTCTTGTACACGTATTCCGCCACCGGTTGTGAGCCAACAAACGAGATCGCCTTGACGCCGGGATGCTGCAGCAAGCCGTTTACAACATCATGCGCACCGTGTACGACGTTCAGCACGCCAGGCGGCAGGCCAGCCTCATGGAACAGTTCAGCCAGCCGGTTCGCCAGCAGCGGCGTCCGCTCGGACGGCTTGAGCACAAACGTATTGCCGCACGCAATCGCCAGCGGGAACATCCAGCAAGGCACCATCATCGGAAAATTAAACGGCGTGATGCCACCGACAACTCCGAGCGGGTAGCGGTACATGCCGGATTCCAGGTTCGAGGCAATATCCGGCAGCTGCTTCCCCATCATCAGCGAAGGTACACCTGCGGCGAATTCGACGCATTCGATGCCGCGCAGCACCTCGCCGTGCGCCTCGTTAAAGCTTTTGCCGTTCTCTTGCGTAATCAGGCGGGCTAATTCATCCCAATGCTCCACAAGCAGCTGCTGGTACTTAAACAACACCCGTGCACGGCGCGGAACCGGTGTCCGGCTCCATGCGGTAAAAGCTTCGGCCGCAGCCGAAACCGCCTGATCCACCTCAGCCTGCGTAGACAACGGCACCTTCGCCAATACTTCGCCTGTTGCCGGGTTGTAGACATCCTCCGTTAGTTCGGATGCGGACTTAACCCATTGTCCGCCGATCCAGTTGTTTAGCGTCGTTGAGTTCATAGCGCATGTTCTCCCCGTTTCTATAGGCCGGCCCACTTGCCTCTCAAGTTAACCGGCTGTAATTTCCCCGCGCTCGCAGCACTGAATATAGTCCTCCACCGCTTTGGCAGTGGGCATCGCGTCCGAACAGCTGTGACTCGAAATCACAATACTTGCTGCCGCCCCGCCAAAAGCCATGCTCCGGGCGACATCCCACCCGGACATTAGTCCGTGAAGGAAGCCGGAAGCATAGGCATCGCCGGCCCCAAACGTCTTGATGACCTTTGCTGGATACGACGGAGCGCGATGCTCCAGGCCATCCTCCGTATAGGCGATGGACCCCTCCTTGCCATGCTTGATGACGACGAGCTTCGCACCGCGATCGAACCACTTGGCAGCGGTGTACCGGTCACTGCGGTCGGAATTCTGCTCGAATCGCTCCATGCTGTCGAATTCCTCGCGCGTCCCGAGGATGATGTCGCTTTTCTCCGCGACAAGGTGGCAGTACACCGCCGTTTCCTCCGGCGATTTCCAGGTGTAAGGCCGATAGTCGATATCAAAAGCGACCGGAGTCCCGTGAGCCCGGGCATACTCCAGGGCGACGAATACCGCCTCCCGAGACGGACTTGCGGCCAGTGCTGTACCCGAGATCAAGAGCGCTCTGCTCTCCGCAATCAGCGATTCATTCACCTCCAGCGGGCCAAGCTTCAGATCGGCCACATTATCCCGATACATCAGGATGCTGCAATCCGTAGGGCTCTTGATTTCCGTGAACGCAAGCCCGGTGACCGCGCCGGTGTGGTCCGTCGAGACGCCGCTGTCGTCGATGCCGTTATCGCGCAGGTACGTTCGAATAAATCGGCCCATCTGATCGTCGGCCAATTTACCGATGAAGGCGACGCGCCGGCCGAGCCGGCTCATGCCGATGGCGATATTCGCGGGCGAACCCCCAACATACTTGGTGAACGTCACCGTCTGCTCCATCGGGCGGTTAATTTCGTTCGCGTTAAGGTCAATACATAGCCGTCCAAGCGCCGTGAGGTCAAACCTCCGGTTCTCCGGGAACAGCGAAACCAACGTTGTCATGAAGGGTCCCCTCCTTCAGCCGGAATCAGCGAGTGCAGATAGGCAAGCGCCTTCGCTGCATATTCCCGCGGCGGATGCTCCGCCGGATCCTGCTCGCCCTCAAGCATGGCCCAACCGCTGTAACCGCGGCTGACCAGCTCAGCGATGATCGGCCCAAAATCGATGCAGCCGTCGCCCGGAACCGTGAATACGCCTTCACGAATGCAGGTGATGAAGTCGGAGCCGGCTTCCTTCAGCTTACGCAGCCTGTCGTCGCGCACGTCCTTCAGATGAACGTAGGCGATGCGGTCGTAATGCTTGCGGAGCACTGTCAGCGGGTCCGCCCCGCCGTACAGCGCGTGCCCGGTATCAAACAGCAGCCACACCGATTCCGGATCGGTCAGTTCCATCAGCTTGTCGATCTCATCGGGCCCTTCGATGACCGTGCCGCCATGGTGGTGGTAGGTCAGCTTCAGCCCGTACTCGCGGGCGATGCGGCCGGCAGCGTTAAGACCTTCAGCCAAGCTGCTCCATCCCGCATCGTCCAAAGGAATAACGTTCCGCTCGTTTGGCGTTCGTCGCGGATCAAAGTGCAGTGAACCGCCAACTTCGCACGTGCTTATCACCTCAGCCCCCATCTCTTTCAGAAACTTTACATGCTTCCGGTATGCCTCCAGTTCCTGCTCCCGATAAGCCGGATCAGAGAAGAGCACCGACTTCCATTGCGAGACCAGTTGGATGCCGCGTTTGGACAACTCCTGCTTCAGCACGCCGATCTCGGTTGGATATTTTCTCCCCATCTCCGTTCCCGTCAGGCCCAGCGCTTGGATATCATCCAGGATTTGTTCGTACGTCGTGTCCGCTCCATGCTCCTTGACGTCTTCCCCCACCCAATTAATCGGATGCGCCCCTAAGCGAAAAGAAAAACCTCTCATCCTCATCCCTCCCCGTTGCCGGTTTCGATTAATAAGCTCTTGCCTGCCGAATGCGCTCGTTCATGGCTTCGTGGGCCTTCACAACCCGCTCGCCCGTCGAGACGGCGGGGACGCCGACGTTCCACCAGGACTCGTAGCCCTCCGTGTTGGTGCCCGGCAGCACCGCGATCTCGATCAGCGTCGTCCGCGTCTCTGCCTGGGCCAGGCGAAGCGCCTCGCGCAGCTCCTCCGTGTTCGCTGCCTTATACGAAGCTGCACCAAGACTGCGGGCGTGCGCGGCGAAGTCGATGGGAAGCACCTCGCCCGTGTAGCGGCCTGTGCCGCCCTCCCGATAACGGAATTCGTTGCCAAATCCGTCGCTTCCATGCTCGCGCTGCAAGTTGTGAATACATTGGAAGCCGTGGTTATTAAACAGCAGGACCGTGATTTTCCGCCCTTCCTGCAAGCTGGTGAGCAGCTCGGAGTGAAGCATCAAATAGCTGCCATCCCCGACCAAGGCGTATACGTCCCGCTGCGGCGCCGCCAGCGAGACCCCAAAGGCGCCGCTCACTTCATAGCCCATACAGGAGAAGCCGTATTCCATATGGTAGGTATCCGGCCGGGACGTCCGCCACAGCCGCTGCAGGTCGCCGGGCAGACTGCCCGCCGCGCATACGATAACCGCTTCGTCGCCGATCGTCTTATTGATCACCCCAAGCGCACGTGTCTGCGCAAGCCCGTCTTCGCGTTCCAGCCCATATAACCGGTCGACCTCCCGATCCCACTCGGCCTTGAGCGCTTCGATCTCCGTTTCGCCGTAAGCTGACGCATACCCCGCCGCCGCCAATATTTCCGCAAGCGCTGGCAGCGTTGCCTTCGCATCTCCTGCAAGCGGGATCCCGTCCAGCTTGACGCCGTCCAGCCGGCTGACGTTCACATTCACAAACAGCGCGTCTTCCCGGTACGCCGACTTGGATGCGGTCGTAAAGTCGGAATACCGCGTACCGACGCCGATGACGAGATCGGCCTGATGGGCGAGCCGATTCGCCGCGAGGCCGCCGGTGACTCCAATGCCGCCGACGTTAAGCGGATGGTTCCAAGGCAGGACGCCTTTGCCCGCCTGCGTCTCCGCCACCGGAATGCCAAAGCGCTCGGCGAATGCCGCCAGCTCAGCCTCCGCCCCGGAATAACGCACGCCGCCGCCTGCAACGATGATCGGACGGCGCTTGGCTGAGATGGCTTCCGCCGCCCGACGGAGCGCCTCCTCAGACGGACGATGCCGCTCAATGACATGCACCCGCTTGTCAAAAAACGCCTCCGGGTAATCATAAGCCTCTGCCTGAACATCCTGCGGAAGCGCAAGCGTCACCGCCCCCGTCTCTGCCGGGTCCGTCAGCACGCGCATCGCGTTCAGCGCTGCGGTCATCAACTGCTCCGGACGAACGATGCGATCCCAATACTTGCTTACCGGCTTGAAGCAATCCGTCGCCGCGATCGTGTAGTCGTGGCCGGCTTCCAGTTGCTGCAGCACCGGATCAGGCTGCCGTGAGGCGAAGTTGTCGCCGGGCAATAGCAGCAGCGGGATACGATTGACCGTTGCCGTCCCGGCTGCGGTCACCATGTTCAGCGCGCCAGGACCTATCGAGGTCGTGCACGCGTAGATGCGCCGGCGCCGCGATTGCTTCGCAAACGCGATCGCCGCATGGGCCATGCCTTGCTCGTTCTTGCCTTGCACGTATACTAGCTTGCCTGGGCTTCGTTCCAGCGCCTCCCCGATGCCCGTTACATTGCCATGGCCAAAGATGCCCATGACCCCAGCCACGAACTTCGTCTCGACACCGTCGACGGATACGTATTGATTGTCCAGAAACCTTAACAACGCTTGTGCCATTGTAAGCCGGATCGTCCGCATTTTGCCCTCCCACTTTTCATTAATCGCTTAAAAATACAACGCTTTCAATTTCTCGTAAACTTCTATATTTAAATTAAGTAAAGCGCTTAATTAACTTTTACTATAAATTTGAAGTGAGCGCAATCATTTTTTGGGGCTTGGGTAGATCTCGACAAAGGTTTAGAAAAATCGGGAATTCTCGATTTCTCGGTCGAAACGGCGGTTTTTGAGACGAGCGCGGACAAACAAAAAATAAAACAACCCGGCGTCAGAATTACAATACCAGGTTGTTTTTCGCGGATCTAGTAAAGCGCTTTACGACCTATCCTATGATTTAAAGGGGGGCTACCCTCGCCTACGATCTCCATCGTCTGAAGGATAAGCCCATTTCACGGGAGAAGCCGCCAAGCCATCTGGCGAGCAATACGCCCGTGGATGCCTTAGACGCCATCGTTGTCATAGATGTTTTGCTGCGGGCGGCCAGCCCCAAATGCTCCCATAACGTCAGCGTATCGTAAAATACCGGCTGCTCCGGAATATAAGCATAATGGTTCGCCCCGCCATGAAGTGTCACCTCGGCGTCCGCAAACGGCAGCAGGCCAAGGATCGCCTTCAGCGTGGTGCTCTTCCCCGCTCCGTTAAGCCCGATCAGCCCGGTAAGAACACCGGGCTTCACTTCGAGCGAAATTTGTTTGATGGCGGCCATCCCTGACTCGTATCCCGCCTGATGAATATTCACTTCCGTTCCATTACGCCTCCACAGCTCCCACAGTCTCCACTGCCGGTACAGCTGCGGCGCGGTCCCGCTTCATAATGGCCGGGGCAATCGACAAGAGCAGGAAGCCGATGACGGCCATCAGGCTGCCCGATACAATGAAGGCGGGTTCCGGCCCAAAGGCGGTCACCAGCGAGCCGCCAAACAACGGTCCGATCAGCGTTGCGGTCGAGGTCAAGCTCGATACCGTTCCAAAAACGCGCCCGGTCACCGCTTCCGGGGTCCGCTGCTGCAGCGTGACCTGGAACGGGATAAACGTCATCCCCGCGCCTAATCCGGCGAATGCGAACAATGCCAGCATCAACGCCATGACTCCGTCGGTAAACGTGACCCGGCTCACGATAAAGCCTGCTGCCGCGAACACCAACCCCAGCATGGCTCCGCCGATCCCCATTTTATACAGCGGAGTGATCTTGAGGCGCTGCGTGAGCCACGCCGCAGTTAAGGTGCCTACCCCGCTAAACGTAATGCACCACCCCAGCAAGTCATCGGGCACCCCAGGGATCTCCCGGAACAAAACCACGGCTTGCGAATCGGCGATCTGCAGAACGAGCAAACACGCGCACAGGATCAATGTGGCAATGGCAAGCAGCGGAATTCCGCCGATGATTTTGATGCCGGCCGCCATTTCTGCCCAAAACCCCCGCTTCTGTTTCCCGGATGCCGCTGATTCCCCGGCTTCCCCTTCCACCGGTTTCGACAATGCTGCAACGCTCCGCAACTTGCCCGGCACCTTGGTTAGCAAGAGCGCCGAAACGAGAAAGGTTCCCGCATCCACCACAAAACATACGGTTACGCTAAATGCCGCCGTCAGCATCCCGCCCAGAGCCGGACCGATAATTTTGGTGCCCTGTTCAATGATCGCACTGTAGGAAACGGCCTGTTCCAACTGCTCATGCGGCACAATCTCTTTAATTTTCCCGTTCTTCGCCGGGAAGAAGATGACGTCCAAGATTCCCTTGAAGATCAACAGGACGTACACCTGCCAGATCGCAGTTACGAACACGAAGCCGAGCAGCACCCCAAACCGCACAAGGTCGGAGAAGACCATCAACTTTTTGCGTTCAAATCGATCCGCAAGCATGCCCGCCAACGGTCCGCCCAACAATACCGGCAACACCATACAAAGCGAGACCATTGTAATTTCCCAAGGTGTGGCGTGCCATTTCAAGCCAACCATCGTCAGCAAGGCGAGCAAATACAACCAGTCGCCAATGTTGGATACCAACTGCGCCGATAACAGCGCTAAATAAGCACGATTTCGCAAGAGGCCGGAAGTTTCCCGGCTGGCCAAACCTTTCCCCAATCTTCTCATCTTCGACATCCCCTACTCCGCTTTGATTTATGAAGTTATCTTAATGAAACGGAAGGGGGATTCCATCCGTCTCGGGGCCGATTCCGTCCCTGCGCCGCAGAATGAAATTTTTGTGGTCCTAAGGCAGAGGGAATTACATTTATTTCCATACAAAAAAGACGCAAATTGTGATAAATTATATTTTTTTTAAATCTAAGGTGGTTTAAGATTACAAGTACTCGATCAAGTTCAAAGATTCACAAATATAAAATAAGGGCGGGATGCACATGATGACCACCGAACAACGCGGAACGGATTTGTCACTGCATTTGTACCGGGTTTTTGCCAAATCATTTAAGAGCGTCAACGAGCATGCGGTCATGGGGAGCAAAATCCAAGGATTTAATCCTACGGCCTTTGCCGTTCTGGAGGTCCTGTATTACAAAGGCTCTCAGCCGATTCAACAAATCGGCGCGAAGCTGCTGCTGCAAAGCGGGAACGTGACGTATGTGATCGATAAGCTGGAAGCGGCCGGCTTGCTGCACCGAACGCCTTGCCCGCGCGACCGTCGTGTAATTTATGCCAATCTGACACCTAAAGGCAAAGAGCTGATGGACCGGCTGTATCCGGAGTATGCGGAGCGGATTGACCACGCGCTGAGCGGGCTGACGGATGAGGAGAAGAAGGTCATGATCGAATTGCTGAAGAAAATGGGCCGTGAAGCCGAGAAGCTTGCCCCGTTGCTGCGGAAATAAAACAAATAGGCTGTTTCCATGGCTCATCGGCATGATGAACCTGGACACAGCCTACTTCGGGAAATCCGTGAGAATTCCCTTACATAGAATAGAGTGATGAAATCACCTTATCTCAGGACCATGAGCCCGATAAGGTGATTTTTTATGGAATGCTCCAAACCCTAATGGGTCGGATCCATATCCTTGTTGTGGTCGCGGTTGTTAATGTCGCGGTGCCGGCGGTCATTCACCTTTTGCTGCATCTGCTGGGCTTGGTGTGCGTTGACCGGGGTCCGGTCCAGATCCTCTACGACATTCGTCAAATTTTTATCGATTCCCGATTTGCTTCGTGCCATCGCATAGGTCCTCGCTTTCTCGTTGTTAAGGGTTCGTCAGCGGCGCCAAAGCTTGCGCGCATTCATGAATATGACGGACATAGTCTCCGGTTAACTCCTGAATTTCCTGGCTGTTCTCCGCAATGGCCTGCCCATCCCGCTCCACATCTACCAGCTCGACACGAACCTCGCGCGGGTCCATATAAGAGCATTGAAAATCGAAGGAATAAAGCTGATGTCCCGCCGCATTGATATGAATCCGCAGCCCCTGGGGGTCCGCCCCATCAGCTTGCACCTGTACGGAGTCTCCCGGGTTCAAGTATTCCGGCAGCTGCTTCTGCCAAGCGTTGACGAGCGTGTGTTGGTCAACGTTCATGACCTTGTTCATAGTTACACCTCCCCTTTCCTGTTAAGGTGCGGAGAGGCAGGCTTTTTTATACCGTTTGATGCAAAAGAGACTGTAGACCGCGGCTACCCAAGGTCCGCCAAAAAGCAAAACGGGCCGTCCCATGAAGGGACCGCCCGCTGTAACCCCATATGAAGTTAAGCTCTATCTATAGAGGGCTCGCCCGCCTCGACGTCCTCCTCCTGCTCCGGTGCCTGGTTACGCAGCCCGAAAGCGCATAGGATGCCAACGATGCCAAGCACAGCCATCACGATAAACAGCGTATGCAGGCTTTGTGCCAGTACATCCTTTAGCTCACTCCATAGCTTGGGGGCGAGCAAGTGGACTTTTTCCGGAGACAGCAGCTGATCGATATCATCCTGAGAGATCGGGATCCCTGCCGCCGTGCCATTCTTCGTCTGGGCAACAATCTGCAGATTAATCAAGGTACCAAAGGCGGTGACCCCAATCGTCTGCCCAATCGATTTGACGAAGGAATTTAGCGCCGTAGAGGCGCCGCGCAGGTTATAACCAACGGAGGATTGGGAGATGATCGTAAATACGGTAAACGAAAAACCAAACCCGATCCCGTACAGCGCGTTATAAATCAACAGCGGCCAGATCGGTGTTCCGCCTTGGATCGTAGCCAATCCTAACGCACCGAGGGCGATGATCACCATTCCGATCAGCGAAGTGTTACGGGAGCCGCGGGTAATGATCCAACGGCCGCCCAACACCGAGCCAAGCATCCAACCGATGGACATGGGGGCGAGTACGAGACCGGAGGTCGTCGCATTTTGCCCCTGCACTCCTTGAACCCAGAGCGGCAGATACGAGGTTAACCCGATGAGCAGGGCGCTTGCCAACAGACTGGTGATATTGGAGAAGGCGATATCCCGGATACGGAACAGCTTCAGCGGCACCAGCGGTTCCTCGGCCCGTTGCTCAACGACGAAGAACAGCACCAGGAAGCAGGCCGCCACAGCAAAAATCCCGATCAGCCAAGGCGAAACCCAATCAAACTGTTGTCCGCCCGTCGCCAGCCCAATCAGCAAAGCGGAAACGCCAATCGTAAAGGTGACCGCTCCCAAATAGTCCACCTTCACCTTCCGTTTTTCAATCTGTTCATGCAGATAGACGATGATGAAATAGAGCGACAGCAGGCCAAACGGTACATTAAAATAGAATGCCCAACGCCAATTCAATGAATCCACGACATATCCGCCCAGCAGCGGCCCGATCAAAGAAGAAATGCCCCAAACCGAGCTGATCCAGCCCTGAATCTTGGAGCGTTCCTCGATGGAATAAATGTCGCCGATAATCGTAAACGTCACCGGCAGCAGGCCGCCGGCTCCGATCCCCTGCAAGGCGCGGAACCCGATCAGCTGTCCCATGCTGTGCGCCGTGCCGGACAGGACCGAACCCGCCAAGAACAGCAGGGAACTGATCACAAACACCGGTTTGCGGCCGTACAAATCGCTGATTTTCCCAAAAATCGGCGTAGTGACGGACATGGTCAGCAAATAGGCGGTAAACACCCAGCTCAGCAGCCGGGCGCCGCCCAGATCGCCAACGATCCGCGGGCCTGCCGGACCGATGACAGTCCCTTCGATCGCCGCTAAAAACGTGGACAGCAGCAAGCCCGTTAAAATATAATTCCGTTTCAATTGCATTGGTTTCATGATGAATAAAACTTCCTTTCTTTACTTTCCGGGCAAGGATTCCATAAACACTCATTATAATTTAACCCTCTGAAAAAAGAAAGCGGACAACAAACACAGGCCCTTTCCTGGTTTGTCGTCCGCATGTTTACGTATCGTCTATTGGATCGTCTGCTTCATCGTTATCGTACCGTTTCCTGTCCAGCTTTAATCCCGCTCTTCGTCCTGAAGCTGCCCTTCCGCGATCCGCCAACGCTTGACCCGTTGGCCTTCAAACAACTCCGGCTCATGGGTGATCATGATCAGCGCGGCACCTTGGTCCAGCGCCTCACGGCACAAAGCCGTTAACAAGCGGACACCGCTGTAATCGATGCCCGCCGTGGGCTCATCGAGAATATACAGCCGCTTCGGGCAGATCATGACAGAGGCTGCGCTCAGGAGCCGCTTCTCCCCGCCGCTTAACCAATACGGGGAATCGCCGGTTTTACCGCTTAAGCCGATCGCCTCCAGCATCCGTTCCGCGCGCTGCCGCCATTCCTCCGGCACAGGATCCCGCGGCCGCAGCCCAAGCTCAGCGCGCGGGCTGTACAGCAGCTCGTCCAGCACCGTCGAAGCAACGAATTGCTGCTCCGGCTGCTGGAACACGTAGCCGATCTCGGACGCCAGATCGTACAGCGTCCGGCGAGCGGTATCCTTGCCCTGCCAGAACACCGTCCCTTTGGGCGGGCGCAGAAGGCCCATCAGCAGGCGGGACAATGTGGTTTTGCCGGAGCCGTTGTCCCCGCACAGCAGCCGCCATTCGCCAGGGTACAGCGTGAGGCTAACATCCCGCAGCACCGGCTCGGCCCCGCGGGCGAAGGCGTAGCTGAGCCCGCGCGCTTCGAGCAGGGGGGTGCGGAACACCGGCGCAGCGGCCGCGGGAGCCGGGGCGGGCGCTGCGGGACGCTCGGCGGCGGGCGTGTGCTCGGCTGGAGCTTGAGCGAGCTCAGCCGAGACGGCCGAGACACGCGCCGGGGCTGGGGCCGGCGCTGAGGCGAGCTCCGCTGCCGTCGCCTTAGCAAGGGCGGCGTGCCCCTCCGGGCCGCCGCCGCTTGGGCCTGGGCCTGCTGCCGCCGCCGATGTGCCGGCCGGCAGCAGGCCCAGCGCTTCCAGCCGCGCGCTCGCGCTGCGGCGGATGCGCTCCGCCGGACCGTCCAACGCGACGGTTCCGGCGTCCAACACGACGAGCCGCGGCGCAGCCAGCGCGAGCTCGTCCATCCGGCCGGACATCGTCACGATGGTCCGGCCTTCGCCGTGCAGGCGGCGCAGCAGCGCCAGCAGCCGCCGGCGCGAGGCGGCGTCGAGGCTGGCCGCCGCCTCGTCGAGCACGAGCAGCGGCGGCTCCAGCGCCAGCACCGCCGCGATCGCCGTGCGCTGTCGGCCGCCGCCGGACAGCGCGTGCACGGGCGTCAGGCGGCGAGGCGTCAACGCCACCGCCGCCAGCGCGTCCGAGACCCGCCGTTCCAGCTCGGCGGCGGGCACGCGCAGGTTCTCCGGGCCGAAGGCGACTTCGTCTTCGACCCGGCCCTGCACGAGCTGCGCGTCGGGGTCCTGGAACACGACCCCGACGCGCCGGGCGACCTCGCCGATCTCCGCTTCCGCGGGATCGACGCCGTGCACGCGCACTCGGCCCGAGCGGCTCCCTCCCCCGGCGCGGGGGAGATAACCGCTGATCAGCTGCGCCAGGGCCGATTTGCCGCTGCCGCTCGCGCCGACGACCGCCATCCACTCCCCGCGTTCCACGGTGAGCGTCACGTCGCGCAGCGCCGGGACTCCGCCGGGCTCAAACGCATAGCTGACGTCCTGCAGCTCCAATGCCGGTTCCGGCATTTTACGCCTCCGCCCGGCGGCCGACCGCGAAGCGGCGAAGCAGCCCGCTGCTAGCCAACGCATCGCCCAGCAGTTTGACCAACAGCCCGCACAGGATCATGCCGCTTAATACCCGAACGACGAGGGCGATCAGCAGAACATCCATGCCCCACTTCGTATAACCGTACATCTGGGCCGCAAAAAAGAACCACAACGGCACCATCGCCCCGCCGGTAATCAGCAGCATCGGCAAGCTCCAGTTTTTATAACGTACGAGGGCAAAAGCCGCCTCCACAATCACCAAATAACAAGCCGCAGCCACAAAGCAGGACAAAATGCCATACGCCGTTCCCATAAACGCTTGGACAACCGCACCGATACCATAGGTGATCAGGGCCGTCCCCGGTTTGCGGATAATATAATACGCCAGCAATCCGTAAATCATATACAAACCGGTGATCGTTGAGGTGAGGATCGGTCCCCCCAGCCCATTCAGCGCTTGATTCACCGGTGACAGAAACACCGTCATGACCGCGTTAGCCGCTGCCAGCATCGCCATAAGTACAATATCAAGCGTCGTAAAGCGCTGAAGCACTTTGTCGGAACTTCCTTCTTTCACTTGAACCATCCTCTCATCCATTTGAATTGTTAACCACAAGTGATAATTTAGGTTAACAATTTGTCCGCGTCAAGTCCTTTTTTTCAAATTTAACCTGAACTGCCTTATCTCTAGGGCCCGCATGCTTGTAAAAAGTGAACATCCAACAAGTCAAAATCCGTTACAGCATCCACAGGCCCGCAGTCAACACCAAGCTTGCCAGCATCGTCCATACGCCAACCGCCTTCAGCGGCACATCCCGCAAAAATGTGCGCTCCCGGTACGCACCAAAGCCCTTCACGTCCATCGCTCCTGCGGTTTGTTCCACACGCCGAATCGCTCCGGTGAACACGGTGACCAACTGCCCCCGCCACTGCGCAAGCCGTTCTGCAACCCCCCGCGGTTTGCGACCCAACCGAAGTTTACGGGCGGCTGCCGCCTGTCTTCCTTCCTCCGCAAGCAACGGCAAGAACGTCATCGCCAGCGAAACGCCAAACACAAACCGGTAAGGCAGCTTCAAACGGGTCGACATCATCACAACAAAATCCTTGGGATTCGTGGACTCGATATAAGCCAGCGAGGACAAAAACAAATTCACCAGCCGCAAAGTCACGGCGGCAGCGTCCTCAAGCGCAGTGGCCGAAATCGGCAGGAATCCCCCGCCCCCGGCACTTCCCTCCCGAAGCTGCACCGCCAGCGCGGTAACCACAAATAACGGCAGACCAAAGCCTAAGATCCAGGCGATGCGCCGCAATAACCGGGCCCAGCCAATCCCGGCCCCCAGCTTGGCCCCCGCCACCAATACCAGCAGCAAGATCACCTGCCGCTGCAGCTCGTCCCAATGCATGGCAAGCGCAGCGATACAAGCTAATGCGACCAGCTTACTGAGTGGGTCCAAGTGGTGCAGCATTCCGCCGCCGTATTTTTTTTCAGACTTCATCATCGTTAGGTTATTCCTCCCGAGTAATACTCTTTCTTCAACAAAGAATACATCAACAAATCAACAAAACCGTTCTCCGTCTTCTGATACTCCCGCAACAGCCCTTCTTCCATGAACCCAAACGCTTTCAGCAACTTGCGGGAAGCGTTGTTGCGTGGATCTACCAGCGCTTCTATCCGGTTCAGTCCCATCGTCTCGTAGCCGTACGCAAGCAGCATTCGCAGCGCCTCCGACATATACCCGTGCCCCCAATATTCCCGGCCTAGGTCATAGCCGATTTCCCCGCGATAAGCCCCGGCCAGCTCCCAAACATTAAAGCCGCAGCTGCCAATCAGCTTCTGTTCATCCTTCAGCTCAATGCCAAAACGTAGCGTATCCTCGCTCTCAGATAAACCATTCAGCAGGTTAATCATTGCCCAAGTATCCTCCACCGAGGCAAACGGCGGAAGATTCATATACTTAATGACTTCCGGATCGCTCCAATACCGAAACATCACCTCGGCATCGCTTCGCTCCATCCGCCGCAGCCTTAGCCGTTCGCTTTCCAGCACAGGAATGTCTCCGCCGCATTTGTACACGCCCGCCTTCTCCCCCTTTCCACCTGTGGTCATTAATCGCTACATCCTTTACTAGCTAATCATATCGGAATGGGCTCGTCAAAGGGACGGGGTAAATTTTCCGTATGGCGATTTTCCTTCCAACTTTTCGGTGATACTATAAAAACGTAAGAGAGCTTCACGGATAGGCTCGCAAGGAGGAACCCAGCGACATGGTATTTACGATCGTTATTTTGTTCTTCATGCTGATTGTATTGGCATTCGTAAGCGGCTTGCCGCGGTTTGCGGTGCGCCAAATCACCCAGATGCGGCTGCAGACGAACGAGAGCATTTACGAGTATTTGGAACGAACCGGGGTATTTACCCGCGACCAATTCGAACGGCTGCCCAAACGACAGGTTCAAGTCCGATCCCGAGATGGGCTGAAGCTCAACGGGTATGTTTTGGAACTGTTTCCTGGAAGCCAACGCTGGATGATCATCGTACACGGCTATACGGTTTCCTTGCTCGCCTCCACGCAATACATTGACGTGTTCCGGAAGGCAGGGTTTAACATTCTGCTGGTCGATCAACGTCGACATGGCGGCAGTGAAGGAAACTACACGACCTATGGATATCAGGAAAAATACGATGTCCAAGCCTGGGTAAACTGGATTTTGGAGAATTACGGGGAGAATAGTGTGATCGGCCTGCATGGCCAATCTTTGGGGGGTGGAACGGTGCTGGAGTATCTTGCCATCGCCCATCCGAACGTGAAATTTGTGATCGCGGACTGCCCTTACTCGGACTTGACGGAGCTCATTCGACATCAGATCACCAAGCTGAACAAGCTTCCGGCCAAACCGCTCTTGCCGCTGGTCGATAAGCTGCTGCATCGCAAAGCCGGCTTCCGGCTGCACCAGGTCAGCCCAATTAAAGCCGTTGAGAACAGCAAGCTGCCGGTGTTATTCATCCACGGTACGGAGGACAACTACGTTCCGACTTATATGAGCCGGGAAATGTACCAAGTGAAGCCTGAACCTAAAGAACTGCTGCTCGTGGAAGGCGCGGTCCATGCCAATGCCTACGGCATCAACCCGAAGCGGTATGCCGAAGTGGTACATGGCTTCATCGAGAAGGTTCTTGGCGCGGAAATGCCAGAGGCCGCTTACTTGCCGAGCATTTGACTTTGGGCCATCACGATATACTGGTCCAGGCGCTGGCTTATTTCCAGAATGGCGCCGCTGCTGAAGTTATCTTGAGTAGCGGCATTCATCAATTCCGTGCGCAGGTGCTCGATGGTCGCCTTCAAGTCGTTGCTGATTTTATTATTGGTACGGCTTGTGCCTCGGAGAGATTGAGGTACCATAAAAATCACCTTTTCATTAATCTTGTCCCTATTTTACCGCATGATGCCAAAAAACATATTTTGCAAATTTGATAAAAAATAGCACTGAGTGTCGGACTTTGTAAGATATAAACGGTTCTTCGCTCTTAGGGATGCTATCCCTCGACAAAAAACTTCTTTATAATAGTTGTATCGCTGCCGGCAACCTTATCTCGCCCGCAGTTTTTAAGGAGGGAATCATGCATGTTTCATGCCAATGAATATAGCGGTACCCGCGAAGAGCGGCAGCAAGCCGTCTTGTCGCAGCTTCAAGCGCTCATCAGCGGGGAGACTAACCAGGTAGCCAATCTAGCCAATGCGGCTGCGCTGTTGAACCATTACCTGGAGGATATCAACTGGGTCGGCTTTTACTTATACGACGGCAACGAGCTGGTGCTCGGACCGTTTCAAGGCCTGCCGGCCTGCATCCGGATCCCGCTTGGCAAAGGGGTCTGCGGCACCAGCGCAGAACGCCGCGAAACGCTGCGGGTGGAGGATGTCCATGCTTTTCCAGGCCACATTGCCTGTGATGCGGCATCCAACAGCGAGATCGTCGTACCGATCGTTAAGGAAGACCGGCTGATCGGCGTCCTGGACATCGATAGTCCGCGGAAAGGACGCTTTGACGCGGAAGACCAAGCGTTCCTCGAACAATTTGTGGCGACGCTGGCCCAGCAGCTGCCGGTTCCCGCTTAACGGGGATTACACTTCAACTGCGACTGTTACTCAGACTGGGATCCTTACCCCAACTCACTCTCACTGTAGCCGCTGCGATTCCTGCAAAAGTGCTGTTATTTTAGTCAAAATGGGAGAAAATCACGAAATTGATGCAAAAGTGCAGTTTTTTTCGCTCGAAACGCCGGATTTCCGGAAATGGGCAGAAAAAGCCTGCACTTTTGCAGTTTTTTAGCTCCAAATCGTCACTAGCGTTGCATTAACTTTTCAAACGATATTTCAAATCAACAATTTACTAAATTTGCAAATTATAGGCTGGTTTTCATGTACAAAAATAAAGAAATCCCCTAATGTTGAGTTGATCCAAAGGTTATCCATCAACCTCTCAACAAAAGGAGATTTCTATGGATAACAGTACAAATTTAAGTGTCATATGTCAATGTCTACAAATGTTAAATATTAATTCTTCCCGAGATAGCGTTTTGGATTATCGTGCTCGCAAGCTTTTTGTCGGTTCTTCCCTACTGCTGTTCATTGAAGCCCAGTTACAGCAACGAGAGTCTTATGCTGAAATGTCCGAGCATCTTGAAGCCAATGAAGATTTTCAAGCGATACTTGGTGGACTTGAAAGCATAAGCCCATCCCAACTCTCGCGGAAAATGAAGAAGCTTCCCCTAGAGAACCTTCACCTGCTTTTCATGCAAGTAACGAGACAAATCCAACAACTAACGGAGAGTAAGCCAGGAATCACGACTAAGATCGGAAAGCTCGCGATCATGGATTCTACTCAAATCACCTTGCCAGCGATTCTTTCCAAATGGGCTTACTGCTCTGCATCCAATCACGGCGTGAAAATGCACACTTCACTTCTAGTCGTCGACGCGAAGACGATGGTTCCAGATAAAATCATCGCCTCAACCAAAGATGTCGCAGACCACGAAGTTGCCCCAAACTTTACGGTCGATAAAGAAGTGACCTATGTGATGGACCGAGGCTATCAGGTGCACAAGCATTTTCAAGCCTGGGTGGACCAAGGGATGAAGTTTGTGGCTCGGGTTAAGGATAATACCCGATTGACGATCCTCAAGGAACGGGCTCTTCCCAAGCGGGGAGATTTCATTCGGGATGCGGATGTAACTCTGCCAGGGCAGCAAATGAAGTTGCGACTCATTGAGTTTCAGGATCAGCAAGGTCGTTTATATCGCCTTGTGACAAGTCGCATGGATTTGTCCGTGCACCAAATTGCAGATGTATATCGGCATCGTTGGCAAATCGAGCTATTCTTTAAATGGATTAAGCAACACCTCCGTTTAGTGAAGCCTCATGGGTACACCGCAGAAGCCATCTGGAACCAGATGTATATCGCGTTGATATCCTATGCTCTGTGCCTGTTGCTACGCCTGAAGCTAGAGTGCAAGCAAACCGTTTGGCAGTTACTTCGATTGATTCGACTCTATGCCGATCGGTCATGGACTAGGCTGCATGAAGCCTTATTCAAAAAGCCCACACGGAGCTCAAAAGGACGAACGAAGCGAAACGGTCGGCCCCCCAAGCAGGCGAACAAATCGATGAAGCCACGAATCATTGTAGAAGTATTGAACTAAATACTTAAATTTTAAAAAATGGGTAACGTGCGGGTCTAATCCCCTCTAAACTTTTTCAAATTTAAGCAAAGTGCGTCTGTAAAATATATACTAATCCGGTTTGTATATACTATATCGTTGTTCTGTATTTGTCTGAATCAAAGCAGAAAGAAGTCTTAATGCAACGCTAGTGCCAAATCGTACTTTTGACAGAAAAAACTGTACTTTTGCAGCTATCTCCCCCCTAGCGAACAAAACTAAAGCGCGAGCCTAAGGACCGAATGAAACGGACCTCTAAACTCGCGCTCTTTCATTATGCCTGACGCCTGGCTAACTACCGCGCAAAGTTAATCCTCCCCCGGTTTCTTGATAATCATCAAGCCTTCCACGTGCCGTTTGCTCATCAGCTTGCGCTTTTTCCGGTTTTCCTTCGAGTCGAACACGATATCCAAATCGTAATCCTCCGGATACAGAGACTCGCTCTTAAGATAAGGCTTTAATCGCTTATGGTTCACCTTGATTTTCTGCTTCTGCACCTGAACTAACGCCATTCCTCGCAAATCCGGCGGTTCCACGACGATGCCAATCTTCCCGATGGAAGTGACGAGAACGGCGTCGCCCACCTCAAACTTGCGGGACGGCGGAAGGGCTGCTTCTCCGGTTGCCGCCTCAGCGTCAGCGGGTTTCCCGGCCCCCGTTACGGTCTCCGTTCCTCCGCCGTTCAAGCCTGCTGCTCGCTGGGGCTTCAGCTGTCCCTTAGCTCCCGAACCTTTCCCCGGCTCCCCCGCTGCTCGCGAACTCCCGGGCACAGAAGCTGCCTTATCCCGTGCATCCCGCGCAGCCGCTGATGGCTTCGCGGGTACGATCTCATCCCAACGCAAACCGCCGCTGCCAGAGCCATCGGTGGATTGCTGGCGGCTGACGATATGCTGCGAGCGTTCGATGATCCCGCCGGACATCCCCAGCTTGCGGGCGATTTCGATCGCATAACTGCGGCCGGACTGCCCGATGGTCAGGCGGTACAGCGGACGCAGCGTCTCGGCGTCGAATTCCATCCGCGCGTTCTCAAATCCCTCCGCCCGGGAAGCGAAGGTCTTGAGTTCGTTGAAATGGGTCGTGACCATTACCGTCGACCCTTTCCGGGCGAACTCCTCCAGGATCGCAATCGACAAGGCGATCCCTTCGCCTGGATCGGTGCCCGCCGCCAGCTCATCGATCAGCACCAGGGTAGCGGGGCCCGACTCTTTCAGGATTTGTACCAGCGCGCCGATCTGAGCGGAGAACGTGCTGAGTGACTGCTCCAGGTTCTGGCCGTCCCCGATGACAGCGCGGATGCCCTGGTACACCGCAAACCGGCTATCCGGCGAGACCGGCACCAGCAGACCCGATTGCACCATCAATGTCAGCAGACCAAACGTCTTCAGGACGACCGTTTTCCCGCCGGTATTGGGACCGGTGATGATCAGCGTCCGGTAATCCGTACCGATCGCCATATCCAGCGGCACCATCGTCTGCAGCAGCTTCGGATGCTTGGCGCCGCGAATCACCGTCTCTCCGGTCTCGCTGAGCTGCACCTCGGTCCCGCCGATTGCCGCAGCGTATTTTGCCTTAGCGAAAATAAAGTCATACAACCCTGTAATCTCGATATTCCGAATCAGGTCAGCCGCTTCCCGTTCGACCAATCCGGCGAGGTATCCGAGGATTTTCGCTTCCTCCCGGGCCTCTTCGCCTTGAAGCAGCTCCAGCTCGCTTTGCAAGGCTGCCACCTCCTGGGGCTCGATGAACGCGGTCTGCCCGCTGGTCGATTGGTCCAGCATACGCCCATTAACTTGCTTGTAGTAGTCTTTTTTCACCGGGATCACGTATCTGCCGCCGCGTACGCTTACGATGTTCTCCTGCAAAATCGAGGCGTGACGAGCCATAACAGCCTGAATCCGCTTCTGGATCCGCTCTTTGACGATGCTGATTTTTTTACGTATCTTCTCCAGCTCCCGGCTGGCGTCATCCATAATCACTCCGTGCCGAATACAACGGAGAATCTCCTGCTGCAGTGCAGGCAAATCCTGCAAATCGGTCGCATAGATGCCGATTCGCCAGGCCAGCTCGCCTTTGGCAGCCATATATTTCTTGAGTTGCCCGCAGCTGTGCAGGAACATCTGCACTGCCGTCAAATCCTGCTCCGTGAACAGATACCCTGTGCCCAGCAATGAGACGACCTGCTCGATCCCTTCCAGCGAAGGCAGCGGGACACTGGCTCCCTTCCTGTACAGGGCGACCGCCTCCGCCGTTTCCGCAATCGCCCGTTCGATGGTCCGCTTCTCCACCATCGGTGCGAGCTCTTCGATGCGTTTCCGGCCGGCATAAGATACCGCGTATCCCAGCAATTCCTGTTTGATGCTTTCATATTCCAATGTACTTAGCGAAAATCTCTCCAAGGGAAATCCTCCTTCAAAATGGTTGATCTTCCTTCTTTCCGGAATAAAAAAAGGCAAAGGACGCACGTATGCCATCCTTTGCCTATACTTCTCCCGCTCTCTGCCGATCCGGGTAATCAAAAAAGCCGTGCTGAAAACAGCACGGCTTGATCGTTATCAAGATAACGGCAGCTAATGGGGAGCTGCAAGATGCTTTCGCGTGTGTTCTTAACTATTCATAGACCGAAACAAGCGTACGGAAAAATACATGCGCGCTTAAAACTCAAGCGGCACGTTCCTGTACTCGTGTCTCTGTCCCTATGAAATTACTAGTTAAGAACCTTCACCGACATCAAGATCTCTCCTCTTTCGATCACGAAGCATTATTCCGAAAAGAAGGAATACGTTTAATTTACCAAAAAGGGGCGTTATCCGTCAATAATACGGCTTTCGACGCGTTGCATACGGCTTTAAGTGGAATATCTTGCTAATTGAGTGAATTGATTAATTTTATTCTTGCGGCCATTTCATGTATTATATATGGGGTGTTAAAATTGTAAACTCGGCATTAATTACAACTAAGGAGTTTTTACGGAAAGGAAGGAAACGAAGTGTCACAGTTCAATCGCATCCGGCTCGCCAGCATCAAGCCGTTTGTCTTTTTCTCTGTCATTATGATCTTCAAGATTTATCTCGTCTGGACGGCTATCTTTGATGTAGTACCCGCTTGGGGGCCATTGTTGAAGGAAATCCCGTTTATCTGGATTTTGTTCTGCTTGATTGAATGGTTCTCCTCCAAACGTAAGATCGGCCTTTATTTAACCGTCAATTTGATCGTTACAGCCATTTTCTTCGCCGCTGTTATGTACCATAAATATTATGGGGTTATCGTGAATTACACTGCCCTGCAGCAGGTGAATCAAGTCACCGCGGTGAAGAACAGCGTGTTCTCCCTGCTGGCGCCTTATTATCTGCTGATCTTTGTGGACATCGTGGTGATCGGCTTCTGGTTGTTCCGGAAGAAACGCGCCGAGAAGCTAAAAGCTTTATTTAATCTAAGAAAAGCCAGCACCGGCGTCATTACCGGAATTTTCGCCTTTTCCCTGCTGCTGTGTATCTTTAATGTATGGCCGAACCGGGCCAGCATGAATGAGATCAAACAGGCCGAGCAAATGGGCATCCTGAACTATGAAACGTACACGATTTTCTCCAGCGCCAAGAAGGAAGAACTGGTTGACAAGGACCAGATCTCGCAAGAGAAAATCAATAACCTGAAAGGCATTACCATCCCAGCGGAACCGAAATATTTTGGTGCGGCCAAAGGCAAAAACCTGATCATCATTCAGATGGAATCGTTCCAGAACTTCCTGATTGACCTGAAGATCGATGGTCAGGAAGTCACGCCAAACATGAATAAACTTGTTAAGGAAAACACCTATTTCAAGCATTTCTATCAAATGGTCGGACAAGGGAACACCTCTGATGCCGAGTTTGTTGTGAACACCTCGTTCTACATTCCGTACAATGAGGCCGCAACGCAAAACTATCCGGACAAGGATCTGCCAAGCTTGCCGAAGCTGATGCGGGATCAAGGGTATGATACGGCAACGTTCCACACGAATGTCGTTGATTTCTGGAACCGCGGCGAATTGTACAAAGCGATTGGCTTCAACCGCTATTATGACCAGAAATGGTTTGGTACCGAAGACACCGTCTTCTTTGGCCCTTCGGATGAAGTGCTCTACAAGAAGACAGCTGAAGAGCTGGATCGCATGCAGCAAACGGGACAGCCTTTCTATACTCAAGTGATCTCGATGACGGCTCACCATCCGTTTACAACACCGCATGACAAGGATAAGATTCAGTTGCCTGAACGTTACCAAGACAATATGGTTGGCGATTATTTGCGGGCGCAAAGCTATGCGGACTACGCACTCGGTCAATTTATCGAGGATCTGAAGCAAAGAGGCATCTGGGACAACAGCGTGGTTGTCATTTACGGTGACCATCTCGGCTTGCCAATGTATTCGCTAGACAAACATGGACTTGAGCTAATGAAAGAAATTTATGGCCGGGATTACAGCTATATTGATATGATCAATATCCCGCTGCTTCTTCATGTGCCGGGTACCGATATGCCAGATGTCATGGACAATGTCGGCGGCCAAGTGGATATCCTGCCGACGGTAGCCAACCTGTTTGGCATCAATCTCGATAATCATATTCATTTTGGTGAGGATTTGCTGAACCAAACATCTTACAACCTGTTACCGCAGCGTTACTATCTGCCATCCGGCTCGTTTATCAACGACCAGGCGCTGTTTATCCCAGGGGTTTGGTATGATGACGGTACGAAGTATCCGCTCCCCAAGGACGGTGTGACCCAAGCGTTAACGACGGAAAGCGAATATAACCGTGCGCTTGAACTGCTCCGTCTCAGCGACAGCTACGTGAAGCAGCTGCCTGACCGAGAGAAAGAGTAGGATATCTTGCCACAAAAAACAGAAAGAGCCGCAGGCGCCCTTCCCGGGCCGCCCTGCGGCTCATCTTTTATTCTCACCCTTTATAACGCCGAAGGAGCAACTCCGTCCATCGCCTGATTTCCTTGCCCCTGGCCTTGGTCTTCCTGGGCCCATCCCCGTTCTTGAAGCAGCTCCTGCTCTTTTCTGCGCAGATACTTACGCCCTCTCCATCGGAAGAACGAAAAGACGCCCCGAATATATTCGTCGCTGATCATACAAGCGTAAATGGCGATAATGCCCCAGCCGAGCGAAACGCCAAACAGATACGAGCAGCCGGTCGCAACGACGGACATAAAGATCAAGGAAATGATCATCGTATATCGCGTATCCCCTACCGCATTCAACGAGTTCCCGAGGGCCATGTTGATCATTTTGCCCGGCTGCAGCAACAGATTGAGCCAGAGCAATGCCGCACAGAGGGCCAAGATATCGGGATCCTGTGTAAACAATCCCAACAGCTTCGGACCAAACAGAACAAGGATAAACGCATTAACGATAACGAGCGGCAGCCCAAAGGCCAGCACGCGGTATACCGCGCGGTAAGCTTCTTTGGTTTTGCCCGCTCCGTACAGGTGAGCGATCTGGATTTGCGCCGCCATCGCCAGCGAGAAGCCGAGCATAAAGCAGAACGACTCCAGCGTATTCATATAGGTTCTGGCGGCCAACTCGGTTGCGCCAAGCATCGCCAGGAAGGAGAAAATCGCCAGCTGCGAGAACACCCAGCTCGCCGAATTGACTCCCAGCGGCCAGCCAATGACCAGAACCTCCTTAAACAGCTTGCCATCGTAGACAGACATGTCCTTGAAGCCGATCCGCCGCTGGAACGTGCCGAGGAAAATGAAGAGCAAGACAACCGTAGCGACCAAGCGGCTGATTACCGTTGAAATCGCCACGCCGGTCAGCCCCCATTGCGGAAATCCAAAGGCCCCAAAGATAAAGCAATAGTTCATCAGGATATGCAAAACGTTCATGCCCACCGCCGTGTACATCGGGCCTTTCGTATTTCCGGTGTTGCGGATCGCCGTACCCAGCAGGGAAATCATCGCGGTTAGAATCATGCCTCCGCCAACGATGGAGATGTAGATTTTGGCCAGAGGCAGCAGCTCATCCGGAAGCTGCAGCATGGTGGCGATCGGTCCCGGAACCGCAATCAGCAAAATGCTGAGAACAAGACCAATCCCAGCCGTCACCTTGAAAGCGATAATCGCGACGGTTCGCGCATCCTCTTCGCGGCCCGAACCGATCTTCTGGGCGATGACAATCCCCGCCCCGCTAGCGACAGTTGCAAACAGCGTCGTCAGCGCATTAAACAGCTGGTTCGAGAACCCCACGACCGCCACCGCATTGTCGGAAATGCGGCTAACCATCAGCGTATCGACTGTCCCCAGCAAAATTTGCAGGAACAACTCGATAAAGATGGGCCATGCGAGCAGCCAGAGAGAGAACTTATTCTTCTCGCCGCCATTGACTTTCTTCATTATTACAACCTCCTGGAGATTGGAGAATCCCGTTGATTCCCTGTCATCGTGTTAGCATGAAACACATTATAGATGGTAACGCCGTTTTGATGTATCATTGAATCAACTCAATTTTTCAATATTCCAACCTAAGAGGAGTGGGTATCCTTTGCCTCCCATCATTGAATTTACCGCGCCTCCACTTCCCCATTACATCGTCAGCGGCTCGGCGGTGATCCCGGTCGGCGGCAAGCATCCCAGCCGGCAAAATATCGGGGCCTTCGACCTGCTGGTCGTCGAGTACGGATGTTTATATATCAGCGAGGAAGGCCGCGATTACGAGGTGACCGCCGGACACTCGCTCATTCTCCGCCCGGACTGTTATCACTATGCGCTGGAAGGCTGCCGGGAAGATACGCTGCACCATTGGCTGCATTTTCAACTCTTGGGCGATTGGCGTGTAGTTGAGGAGGAGGAATACCGGCATTGCGGATGCAGCCTGACGGATCAGGGCACCCCTGGCTCGATTTCCCTGCCGCCGTTCACGGCGACGTCATATACAGTCCCCCTTCCCCAATATGCGAAGCTGGCCCAGCCGCAGAAAATGATCGCGCTGCTGAAGGAACTGACGGATTTGAACCGCGATATCCATTTGGACAGCGTCCGGTTGCGCCAGCAAGCTCTATTTCAAAACGTGATCGTTGAGCTGTCGGCTTTGTCGACCAATACGGGACTCTCTCCGCAGTCGGCCTGCGCCGAAAAGGCAGCCTCCTATTTGCGTGAGCATTATGACGAGCCTTTCTCTGCGCAAAAGCTTGGGGAGAGCATCAATTTCCATCCGGTCTATATCGCCCGCTGTATGCAGAAGGTGTTTGGCTGTTCGCCCGCCGTCTACTTGCAACGGCTGCGTATCCAGCAGGCCAAGCTGCTGCTTCTGCAAACCGATCTGACCATCGAGCGGATCGCCGAGCAGGTGGGCTTTAATCAGGCCGCTTATTTCACCGCTTGCTTCAGCAAGACCGAAGGCATGTCCCCGCGAAAATATCGTCAACGCTTCACTTGGAGCAAGGACTGATCGATTTACTTCATACAAAGAGGCCGGGCAAAAGGGGATAATTCCCTCTGCCCGGCCTCTCCTTCTATTTCGTCACCAGGAACCGCTAACTTCATCACTTCTTCCCGGGATCAATGTCCTGCGGACGCAAACCTTCCCAAATGTTCGGGATGTTCACTTTGGACGGATCCTCAAAGACGAGAAACGCGGTTGGCAAATAACGTTCTCCGTATTCGGACGAAGGCTTGTTAACGATCTCCCCGCCTTCCTTGACCAATACGGTTGACGACCCGCCGTCCAAATTGGCAGCGATCACCGCGCCGCGTTCCAGCATGATCTGCTGAACATCGTACAGGCTGGCGCCGATGCTGTATCCCGGCTGACGTCCGTCGATGACGACGAACAGGATCGCGCCGTCTTCGCGCTGCCCCATGGCCGTCCGCGGTGCGATGCCCCAGCCTTCTTTTTGACTGCGGATCTGTCCTTTGCCGTTTACGATAATTCGCGGTTGAAACGTCACCGCTTCCTGAATGCCCAGCTTGTCCAATTCCTCCAGCGTATATTTACCAGCGATCATTTTGCCTTGCTTGTCCAGGCCAACGATCTGCGTCGCTGCCCCTGAACTGATGCCGTTGTAATACAGCTTCCCTCGGGAAATGACCACCCCAATCGGCTTGAAGCCGTTGCCCTTCCAGTTCGGGTCGGCAAAGCCGCCGCCGTTCACACCGGCAAGGGCACCGGTCCGCGCCACCATGCTGGAGACCTTTTCTCCTTTGCCTCGTTTCGCTGGAACTCCTAAACGGATTTTGGTCGGGTCGTTTACAGTTAACACGTACCCGTGATAGCTTTTGCCGGAGATCTCTTCAATTTCAATCAGCGGCTTCTCCGCTTGTGTGTCTTCTTTATCATCCGGGTCGGGTAAGTCAATCGTATGGGTGTCCTTCTCCGTCCCCATTTCCTCGAATTGAGCCTGGTAAGCGGCGACCCGTTTGTCCAGCTCAGCTTGTCCGATGATATATTTCGCCCAATGGCGATGCTGCGTCGTAATCAGCGTATCGGCCATTAAATAGCGCATATTGTTCCCAGACGGGGTAAAGAACAACCAGAATAAGGCCGCCGTCCCGATCAGCATCATCGTGAGGATCAGCCGGGATAACAGATAGAAAAATCCACGCTTCCGCCGTTTCTTGGCGGACGTACGCTTCTTAGCCCCCGTTGCCCGCTTTGCCGACGCGGGGCTTGTCCGGCTCGCGCGGCTGGGTAATGTAGGCGTTGGCATGATGCTTGTCTCTCCCCTGCTCTCTAATATACTTGCTGTACATTAAACGTTCATGTTAGTCTGAAAGTTTCATTTTCGCAAGTAGACCCATGATCGCTTCACTGTACACCAAAAACCCGCCTGCATCAACAGGCGGGTTCTTTCTCTAAACAATGCTGCCGCGAAGCTCCTTCCCGGCAAGCTTCGCCGCGCAAGGCGTAAAGCTGCCGGAAGCCTCGTCTGCGTAAGATTCGTGCTGCTTTTATCACCGCAGACCGACGGTCCGCGACAATCAGAACAGGGTCCGAAGACGAAAGCTCCTTCGCCCATACAAAAGGTAATCGACCTAACGAAATGTTGATCGCTCCGTTCAGGTGGCATTCTTCATAATAAGACGCGTCCCGGACATCCAGTATCTTCGTCTGCGGCGGCAGGTCGAACCCGCATAAGGCCCTCTCCTCCACGAACTTTAGACCCGAGACAGGCCATACCAACCGCAGTACATATCCGATTATCCAGGCGGCAAGCAATATTCCTCCTGCCATGGTCAGCATGTCGCTCACTCCACTTCATCCTGCCAGGCCAGCATTCCGCCGGTCATGTTGACCACACGGTAGCCTCTTTCACTGAGCAGCTCACACGCCAGACTGCTCCGCCCGCCGCTGCGGCAGACGACGATCAGCTCTTCCTCCGGATCCAGCTCCACAAATCGCTCTGGCAGCTGCCCCAACGGAATATGTTTAGCCCCTGGAATATGGCCTTCGGCCCACTCAAGCGGCTCGCGTACATCCAGCACATGAACCTGTTCGCCCCGTTTCATTCGCATGACGAGCTCGGCCGGAGTTATTTCCTTTTCTGGCTGAAACGCCACCGTGATCATCTCCTTTTCGAATTACCGGCTCTTAACCAGCAGCTCTACCGCTTCCTTCACCAAATGGGCGGTGTCTCCCCCTTGGGCCTGCTCCTCCAAAATGCACTGCTGCAGGTTATCCGCAACGATTTGGGCCAAAGCCTTATCCGCAGCACTCCGCACTGCAGATAGCTGGCACACCACTTCCTTGCATGGCTTCCCTTCCTCCATCATGCGAAGCACCCCGCGCACCTGACCTTCGATTCGTTTCAATCTGCGTTTGACTTCTTCTGCATAGTGATGTTCTTCGGACATGTCGTGCACTCCTTTCAATTATCCCTCGTGCCTGACATCGCATTATTACATCATACCCCCACGGGTATATATTTTAGTTAATAATCCCCCTATCGTCAAACCGAACATGCCCTAAAAACAGCCCAGCCCGCGCCTTCGTAAACGAGGGTGCGGGCCGCCGTCGTATCTGCTGCGTTATCGTTTGTCCCCGTCTCCTGATCCGAAGCGGCCGCGTTATTTCCCGATTCGGAATTTGCCGATGTCTGGTCACTGACCCCTGACGTATTCGTCGTCGTATTTTGCTCTTGTGGTGCTCCACTTAACGATTTATTGCCGCATGCGCTCAGCATCAATACCGCTGCCAGGGCTGCCATCAAAAGTACCAGTGTTTTATTAGGGTTCATAGTGAAGCTGCACAAAATCCCGATTCAAAATCGCGATGCTGGCGTCATGCCGGTTCATGTATTCGCCTAACAGCCGGGATACTCGATGGTCCCGCGAGCTTCTGGAGCATTACGCACCATAACTCCGCGCAAACAAGAAAAGCCTTGATAGACGAGAGTACGTCTACCAAGGCTTAATACACTTTGATTGCTTAGCGCAGTTAATCTAGATCTTATAAGCCTTCATCGCTTTGCGCAGCTCTTTGAAGGTCGGACGTTTACCGTACAGCAGGACGCCGGTGCGGTAAATCTTCGCCGACAACCAGCCGAACACGAAGATGGCAATAGCCAGGACGATCAGCGAAGCCGCGATTTCCCAGACCGGCGGCTCCCCGATGCCGATCCGCACGATCATCGAGACCGGCGAAACGAACGGGATGAAGGAGCTGACCTTCATCAGCAGCGAGTCTGGCGTGCTCAAGCTGAAGATCCCGATATAGAACGCCGCCAGCGACAGCATCGTAATTGGCATCACCGCTTGCCCCAGCTCCTCGGTCCGGCTGACCAGCGAGCCGATCGCGGCAAACAGCGTCGCATACAGGAAGTAACCCAAGATGTAGAAAATCAGGCCAAGCACTAACACTTCTACGCGGATGTCGGACAGATGCAAATTGAAATCCGCCAACACCGGCTGGTTATACGGCAGCGAGATATTGATCGCAATCACCCCGGCAAAAACGGCGATTTGCAGCAGCCCGATAAAAAACATCCCGATAATCTTCCCGAACATTTGCGCCAGCGGTGATACGCTGGTGATGAGAATTTCCATAATGCGCGAGCTTTTCTCTGCGGTGACTTCGGCCGAGATCATATTGCCCGTCATCATAATGGTCATGAAGAACAAGATGATGAGCACATACACGATAACGTAATTAATCGCCCCCATCGCTTTCGCCTGATGACCCGATTCCTCAGCGCCGGATTCCGGTGAAGCCTTCACCGCATCGATTTGGACCGGCGCGCTTAACGCGGCGATCTGCTCCTCAGTCAGCATGCCTTTCGTGATATACTCCGCCTTAACGTTCTGCAGTGCTGCCTGCAGCGCATTTTGCAGTCCCATTCCCAAGCTGTCTTTTTTCGAGGTATAGGTCACCGCCGGGAAGACCCCGCCATCTCCTTCGGCAAATTGCAAATAACCATCAATTTCCCCGGCTTCAATCGCCGCTAGCAGTTTCGCGTTGTCCGCTTGTTCATAAGGAACCAGCGTGTAACCTGCCGCCGGCTGCTTCTCCGTGTAGGCTTCAAGTGACTTCGCCAGCTCCGGCTGCCCTTCGTACACAATGCCGATCTTCGTCGGTTGATCCTCCCCGCCGGTAAATTTATCGATAAAATAAGGCACATGCAGCCCGATCGTCACCAGCAGCGCCAACACGAGCGTCGTAATGATAAATGATTTCGTTCGAACTTTATTCATGAACGTAAAGCCAACGACCGTCCCCATTTTATTCATTGGATTCACCTACCTCTTTAATGAAGATCTGATTCAGCGTAGGCTCCTTAATCTCGAAATGCTCCACTTCGCTGACTTCCATCGCTCTACGCAAAATCTCTTGCGCCGCCGATACCTGCGAGATCCGCACCAGATAGCCGCGTTCTTTCCGCTCAACCTTCTCCACGCCCGCGATCCGCTCGAGTCCCGTTACTTCTCCCGCTGTATGCAAGAGCACTTCTTCGCGTGGATAACGTTTTTTGATCTCCTGCAAATTGCCCTGCAGCACGGTATTCGAACGGTGCAAAATCGTGATGTTACGGCACAGCTCCTCTACATGCTCCATCCGGTGGGTGGAGAACAGAATGCTGGTGCCTTGATCGCGCAGCTCCTTCACCGTCGCCTTCAGCAGCTCGACGTTAACCGGGTCCAAGCCGCTAAACGCTTCGTCCATGATGACGATTTTCGGTTTATGGACGACCGCAGCGATAAAGCCCATTTTTTGCTGGTTGCCTTTGGACAGTTCCTCGATTTTCTTATCGTAGTATTCCGGCACTTCAAACCGTTCAAGCCAATACTTCAAGCTCTTGTCGGCCTCCGCCGCAGACATGCCGCGCAAGCGGGCCAGGTAGATGATTTGGTCGCTGACCTTCACCTTCGGGTACAAGCCGCGTTCCTCCGGCAGATAACCCATTTGCGATTGCAGCTCCCGGCTGTAAGGCTTACCGTTGTACAAGATCTGCCCGCCATCCGGATAGATCAAACCCAGCACCATCCGCATCGTTGTCGTCTTCCCGGCACCATTGGCGCCAAGCAAACCGTAAATCTCGCCTTCCTCTACCTGGAGCGAAATGTTGTTGACAGCCGTTTTCTCGCCAAACTGCTTCATTACGTGGTCCAGTACCAATGGTTTCGCCATATTCCCTCTCCTTCTTCACTACGAAATTATTCATGCCATTAAACCAATGCCGCTGTGGATGTGGATACCAGCTTCGCCGGTGAATGCCCTTGAATCCATAGCTGCAAAATTTCATCTAACTCCAAGCTGCGGGTCTGGATCACCTGCAGGCCTTTCGCCGCGAGACTCCGCTGCAGTTCTCCTTCATGCTGCTCCTGGACGACCAGCTTCGTCACCTGCGGTCCATCGACGCGAAGAATCGTTCCCTCGGGCAAATCGCTTGGCGAGCAGTCGCTGCTGCGGATCCAGATCTCCTTCCAGCTGCTGAACAGCTGATCCTTCTCGGCCATCCCGAGTACCTGCCCCTGGTGGATTAAAGCAATGTAGTCAGCCAGCCGCTTGACTTCCTCCACGATATGGGTCGCGATCAAAATCGTCATGTCCTCGCCTGCCATAAAGTCCCGGAGCTCGTCGATCATGCCCTTCCAAGCGAAGGGATCCAGCCCCGAGGAGGGCTCGTCGAGCAGCAGCAGTTTCGGCCGGGCAGCCAGCGCTGCCGCAATCTCGAATTTACGTCGCTCTCCTTTGGACATCCGGTTTAACCGTTCATTTCTTGGGACCTCAAACCGATTCATGAGATCCTCAAAGAGTTTCTCATCCCAAGTCGGATACCATTGCGACCGGAATTCAGCTGCGCGCTCGGCGGTCATATAATTTTCTTCCGGTTCTGGTGCTTCCGGGACATATCCGATTTGTTGGCGCAGCTCAAGCGGCAATTCGCCGGAGAACGACTGTCCAAACCAACGAATCTCCCCCGCATCCGGCCGCAGCGTTTGCTGAATGAATTGCATCATCGTGCTTTTTCCAGAGCCGTTAGGTCCAACCAGAGCCACGATATACCCCTTCGGTACTTGTAAATGCAACGGCCCGATCGTTTTACGGCGGCCCTGCTTCAGCGCTCCAATCAGCTCAATCGCCATCGGTTGTGCCATTAATCCGCCCCCTCCTTGTCTTGATTTGAGTTATATTTCTGTTGCATGACCTGCAAAAAAAGCTGCTTTAACTCTTCCGCCTCGTATTGCATCGATTTCCCGGTATCCACCGCCTTCTCCAGCGCTTCCTTCACAACTGCGGTACGGTATTCATCACGTTCGTCCGCGCTGACCTTGGCGACAAACGTACCTGTTCCCTGCCGCGTCCGAAGCAATCCCTCGGCCTCTAAATCTTGATAAACCCGGCGTACCGTAATGACGCTGCAGTTTAAGGCGCCGGCGAATTCCCGAATCGAAGGCAGCAACGTACCTTCTTCGATTTGGCCGCTGACGATCAGGGAGCGAAGCTGCGACTCTATTTGATGATAAAGCGGCGCAGCGCTATTTTCGTTGATTTGAATGGGAATCCACACCTTTCTTGCTCACCTCCGCCTTACTCCCGTATTTCCGTGCCATCTTTAGGCCAAATCCCGCTGCAGCAGTTTTCGCCGCGTCAACGATAACAGGTAAGTGAATCCGAGACCGCCGATAGCTAAGGAGCACCACATCACTGGTGACAAGATCACGTAACGCCGGGAGCTTTCCAAGATGAACGCCAGCAGGTTGAAGTCAAGCAAATTCATAACCAAAGCGGCTCCCCCCAACACCAGCATGAGCAGGAACGTTAACCCTAAATAAACTTTGCCGCTCGTCAGAAGCTCGCAAAAGATGAACAACCCGTTGATCAGTAAGCTGTACCCGGTCCAAGTGAAGCAAAACACGAGAAAGGCTCCAAAATCCCACATCATACTATTCATCAGATACGTGACCAGATAAAGGCCGCCGTAAAACAATATGCCGTTCAGCAGCATCGCCGCCCCTAACTGGATCAGCCTGCTTCTCAGCACCGTCCGCAAGGAAATCGGCAACACGCGATAATATCGCAGCATTTGGGTATACGAATTTTCCCGAATATAGTTAAATGACCTCCGGGTAAAAAAGAACCCTGTGAACGGAACGATCATCAGCATCATGAAATCGCCCATCGGATTCATCACGTACTCGGCTTCCTCCCGGGTTCCGATGAAGATGCCGAGCATCAGCGAAATGTACAGCATAAAGATGACGTTCCAAATGAGATAGAGCCGATCGTTTCGCAAATCTTTTTTGAAGATCGCCCAAGCACCCTTCCAACTATCCATCGTCTATCCACCTCTTTTCAATCCCATCGTCGTCCTTCGTTCGTGATTGATGTTCGTCGACAGGGTGTGATAATCACTGTGCTTACTGTTTATATCTTTATACACAGTATAATCTGTGCTCATTTTCGTGTCAATGCTCCTTCCACCCGCATAAGAAAAACGTCTATCGACGTATATTCTAGGAAGACAGACCGCGGTTAGCGGTAGTTTTTCTTGCGATATCAGGAAGCGGAAGCTCCGAAGTTTATACTTTCTGATATCTTAAGAAAAACGTCTATCGACGTATATTCTAGGAAGACAGACCGCGGTTAGCGGTAGTTTTTCTTGCGATATCAGGAAGCGGAAGCTCCGAAGTTTATACTTTCTGATATCTTAAGAAAAACGTCTATCGACGTACATTCAAAGTAGACAGACCGCGTTTAGCGGAAGTTTTTCTTGCGATATCAGGATGCCAATGCCCCGAAGTTTATACTTTCTGATATCTTAAAAAAAAGCCAACAGCGCGATTCTTCACGAATCGGCCATTGGCCTTTGATAGGATCCAGTCCAAACTAACGATCATTTACATTCCCAAAATGACTTCCCACACCGGCTTCGTATGGCCGCCCGGATACAACATATACAGCAGCACATAAACGACTACGCCGGTAATCGCCGTGCAGAACCAGATGACCGAGGTGACTCGTCCCCATTTGCGGTGTTTGGCGTATTTCTCCTTGAAGCCAAGCACCAGCGTGGTGATGCCAAATACGGCCGCAACGGTTGCCAGGACGATATGGAAGGCGAGGAACGTCTGATAATAGCCTTTGAGGCTATCTGGTCCGCCCCATGAGGTATTGCCGATAAATACGGTCCGCGACATATAGATCAGGAAGAACAGAAGCGCAGCGACGGCCGCAGCAATCATCGTCCTCTTGTGAGCTTCCCGTTTCCCTTTAATGATGAGCCCCCAACCGATCGCTACCAGCACGGCACTAATGACGATAAACGATGTGCTGAGCGTCGGAAATAACGTGAACAGATCCAATTTGCATCCTCCTAAACGTTTTGTGAGGTAACCTTCTGACCCCAATTCGCAGGCCGGACTCCCATCCCACAGATTTAAGATCCGGTCTGAGGCGGGGGTGGATTCAGCGAAGAGTTAGACAACGCAGCTCCCTCCGCTTCTTCCTCGTCGTTCTCGCGGTTTTCCTGCTTGTACCAATGGTAAAACACGTACGCCAGCATCGACGCAAAGATGAATTCCTGAATGAATTTCATCAGGATTCCACCGACCTGCTGATCGATGTTGGGCTGCAGGTAGCCAAAAAATTGCGGGCCGCCGAACTGACGAAGCAGCTGCGCCGGGTCGCCGGCAACGCAATAACCCATCGCCCGCGCCCAGACAGCCGGATCGCTGTAAGTCGCGTACAGCGGCTCGTCCGCAAAGATGATCAAGCCGCAGGCTGGCGTGAGCAGCACCATGTTGAGGAAGATAAAGCCCATCTTCTTGAGCCCCTGAACCCCTGCCCGCTCGGGCAGCGGATTCACCAGCGTCCACCACATGAGAACTGCCGCGATAAACAATACGACATAGTACAGGCGATGCACCCCGAAATGAAGCATCACATAATCATGCACGACCGGCAGATGATAAAACGAAAACAACCCGTTAAACACCACAGCTGCCACCACCGGGCGAGCCAGAAACTTCAGTGCCCTGAGCGGGCTTGAAGCCAGAAACGCCGTCACACGGCGCCAAACCCAAGGGGGAAGCCCCAGCATTAACAGTGGCGGCGCCAACAGATAGGACATCGCCATGCTGAGCATATGGAAGCTGAACATCATATGGCCGAGCAGTTCCACCGGGCCGCCTTGAGCCAGATAGAGCAGCAGCATCCCGGTGACGAACAACACTTTCCGTCTCGCTGGAACGTGGACTTCACCCTCTGCCCATTTCTCAGCTCCCGGCCCAATTAACACGAAATATCCGGCCGTGACCAGCAGCATGAAAGCCAAAAATACCGGGCTCCAGACCGCTGTGAAATTAAAATATTCTAATCCCAGCACGGCAAACCCTCCTTCCGCAGCGCGCTTAGTTCTGTCCAAATTGTGAACAAGGGGGCAAATACGACAAAAACGGTGACAGCATCCCAAGCGGGAAGGTACCGTTTTTGTGCCATACATATCCTCACTGTGCAGATGAACTCGCAAAAGAGGGGGCCCGCCAACGGCGAAAGCCTCCTCTTCTCCCTTTACCACCACATCCAATATAAAGCGGCAATAATCGCGGTAAATGCGACGAAAAATCCGCCGGCCATGAAGAGGATCGGGATCAAATGCCCCTTATCCTTCATGTGCATCCAGTAACCCAGTTGAACCAGCACCTGCAGTACCGCCATCACCAGCAGCAAAATGACGGTGAACGCGGTATTCACTCCGCCGGCCGCAACCGCTGCAAAAGCGATCAGGGTCAGAACGATGGAGAAAATAAACGCGATAATATGTTTCTCCGGACCTTCATGCCGCTGACGGTGCTTTACCGCCGGCGAACCGTTTGATTCCTGATTGACCATCCGTTAGACCACCTTTCCGAGCAGGTAGACAACCGTGAAAATGAACACCCAGACAACGTCGATGAAGTGCCAGTAAATGGCCGACACGTAAATCTTCGGTGCCGTGACGACGGTCAGACCTTTTTTAAAGAGTTGCCCGATGAGCAGGGAAATCCACAAAATCCCGAACAACACGTGCGCGCCGTGGAAGCCAACCAGCGTATAGAACGCCGAACTGAACGCACTTGTTGTCATGCCGTAGTCTTCATGCAGGACATACTCAGCAAACTCATAAATCTCCAGCACAAGGAAGGCCAGGCCAAGCAGAACAGTTACAGCCAACCAGCCTGCCAGCTTGCCTTTGTCTCCCCGGTGCATCGCCTGAATGGCGAACACACTCGTCAAACTGCTGACCAAGAGGATAAAGGTTGCAGCGGCCGTGATCCCCAAGTTAAACAGCTCACTTGCGGACGGGCCATCCGCGATTTGATTCCGCAATGTCAGGAAGGTTGCAAACAAGGTACCAAACAGGACGGCCTCGCCTCCGAGAAACAACCAGAAGCCCAAAATTTTATTACGGCCTTCCAGCGTCGCCTTCTCCGGTTCGTGCGGCAGCGTACCTGCTACATGCGATGTGTTTGGCGTACTCATGCTTTGACCTCCTTCCCATTCAGTTCATCCGGTTCGATGTGCCAGCCGTGATCGTCAAACAAGGAACGGAGCAGCATCGACAAGAACGTGATCGCCAAGCCGAGCCCTACTACGATGTAATTGTTGAACAGGAAGTTCATCGCACCGTTACCAAAATCGTCGTTAGCGAACATAAAGCCCAGACCGGCAATAAACAAACCTACCGACATGATAAATGGAAGAATCGTCGGCGAAGGCATATGAATCGGACCAACCGGCTCTGCCGGCGTCATTTCTTTGTTGCCAGCCATCTTCTCTTTCCAGAAAGCATCAATCCCGCGAACCAGCGGAATTTGCTTGAAGTTGTATTCTTCCGGTGGAGAAGCAATCGACCATTCCAGCGTCCGTCCGTCTTCCCAGACATCGCCCGGAACGCCTTTTGGTTGTCTCGCCGTAATCGCAATATTCACCAGGAACAAGATGACCCCGACGCCCATCAAGAACGCGCCGATCGTACTGATCAAGTTCAACAGGTCAAAGCCTTGGTTCGGCAAATACGTAAATACACGGCGTTGCATCCCAAGCAAGCCAAGGAAATGCTGTACGAAGAACGTCATATGGAAGCCAATAATAAAGGTCCAGAACTCCCATTTGCCAAGCTTCTCATTCAGGACGCGGCCAAACATCTTCGGCCACCAGTAGTGCAGTCCGGCGAACAAGCCCAGAACCAGACCGCCTACGATAACGTAGTGGAAATGCGCTACTACGAAGTAAGTATCATGATATTGATAGTCTGCCGGCGCCGAAGCCAGCATTACCCCGGTAACCCCGCCCATAACGAACGTCGGGATAAAACCGGAAGCGAACAGGTTGGCCGTCGTAAAGCGGATTTGACCGCCCCACATCGTAAACAACCAGTTGAAGATTTTGATCCCCGTCGGAACAGCGATCAGCATCGTAGCGATGGAGAACAGCGCATTGGCCACCGGCCCCATCCCTGTCGTAAACATATGGTGCGCCCAAACCATGAAGCCCAGGAAGGCGATCAGGATCGTAGCGAACACCATCGAGCTATAACCGAACAACCGCTTACGCGAGAACGTACTAACAACTTCGGAGATAACCCCAAACGCTGGCAAAATCAAAATGTAAACTTCGGGGTGTCCGAAAATCCAGAAAATATGCTGCCACAACACCGGGTTACCGCCGCTTTCTACATTAAAGAAGTTCGCGCCGAGAATCCGGTCGAACGTCAACAGCACCAGACCTACCGTGATCGCCGGGAAAGCGAACAGGATCATCGCGGACGTCACGAACGTCGTCCAAGTAAACATCGGCATCCGCATAAAAGACATCCCCGGCGCGCGCATCGTAATGATCGTCGCTAGGAAGTTAATACCGCCGATCAGTGTCCCTAGACCAGCAATCTGCAAGCCGATCGTGTAGAAGTCAACCCCATGCGTCAAGCTGTACGTCGTACTCGACAGCGGCGTGTACGAGGTCCAACCCGCATCCGGTGCACCGCCCATCACCCAGCTCAGGTTCAGCAGCAGTCCACCGAACAGGAATGTCCAAAATCCGAGAGCGTTCAAGAAAGGGAACGCCACATCCCGAGCCCCGATTTGCAGCGGAATCACCGCGTTCATCAGGGCGAAGATAACCGGCATAACGCCAAGGAAAATCATCGTTGTGCCGTGCATCGTAATCAATTCGTTAAATTGCTGTGCCGTAACAAAATCATTCATCGGTTTTGCCAGCTGCACGCGGATCAGCAATGCTTCGATACCGCCGATCCCAAAGAACAAACCGCCCGCCACTAAATACAAAATGGCGATTTTCTTGTGATCGACCGTCGTCAACCAGTCCATTAACCCCTTGTGCCGCTTGACAGTGTGAGCATGAGCCAAGGTTTGTACCCCCTCTTTTAATTCCTATCCATCCATGCCGTCCATAGAGGCACGCAAGATTAATAAGATAATTTGCTGTTAGCCAAGTAGTCGGCGATGGCTTCGATTTCAGCATCCGTTAATCCGAGATCTTCCTTCGGACTTGGCATTTTGTTGCCCGGTTTTACCTTTTGCGGATCCATCAGCCATTCCACCAAATTATCCTTAACCGGTTTGCCGTCGATCGGTTTGCCGGACGCTTCTGCATTATGTAAAATGCTCGCAACCGTCTCTCTGCTGCCGATCCCCGTCAGGTTTGGTCCAACTGGTCCGCCTTGGTCACCGATAGCGTGGCAGCTCAAGCATTGCGTCTTAAATACTTCCGCAACGGCTGGATCCTGAATCGTTTGTACTGGCGCCTTCATCGCTTCAACCCAACGGTCAAAGGACTCTGGGCTAACCGCCTTGACTTTAAACTCCATGAAAGCATGGGATTTCCCGCACAGCTCGGCGCACTTCCCGAGGTAAACCCCTTCGTTCGTGGCTTCCAGCCAAGCTTTATTAATCGTTCCGTCCGTATTCGTATCCGTTTTGCCGGCGAGTGAAGGCACCCAGAAGGAGTGCAGCACGTCCGCTGTCTTCAGCTCAAGCGCAATCTTCTTGCCCGTAGGGATAATCATATCCTGGGCGGTCGTAATGCCGTAATCCGGATAGGTGAACTCCCACCAGAACAAATGCGAAGTGACTTTGATCTTCACCGCATTGGCATCCTTCGAGTAATCCTCGCCAAAAGCAAATACTTTCTGTACCGTTGCAACCGCCAGAATCAGTACCAGAACCAACGGAATCGCAGTCCAGATGATCTCCAGCTTATGGTTGCCTTCAACTTGCTTTGGAATGTCGTTTTGCCCCGGTTTACGGCGATACTTGATCCACACGTAAGCCGCGATCCCGAATACGATCAGCATGACAACTATCATGATCGTAATCGACAGTTTAATTAATCCGAGCTGCCCTTCAGCTACTGGACCCTGTGGTCTGAGCACGGACAGGTCTTCACGGCCGCATGCGGACAAGAGCAACGCTAGCATGGCAAACAAAGGTACTAGCCGCTTAACAGCCTTCCAAGGTTTCATCATTGATCTACCCCACTTCTTACGTTTTCTTCCGCAGCATCACAGAGATTTCCAGCCTGCGCAGCTCAAAAATCCACCTGTCTATCACGGAAACTACATTCCTGTCAATTACAACAATCACCTATTAAATATATGATTGAACCCCTCGTTTGTCAATGATTCGGGGTCAGTTCACAAATTGTTCAAAAATCCGAGAACCCGCACCACAAAAGGTTTTGCGAACGTTTTCCCCAGTTCGACACCGAGTGAAAAGGCTGCCAATTTTGAACAAATCTCGGCGAATTGTGACGTTTCCCTGCTCCGCTTCATTTTTGACATTTCTTCAAACTTTATTTCGTAACTCTAACGGAACGTAGCGACCTTATTTGCTCATTTCCCGGCTATTTCCCGCTGTAACGGAACGTAATGACCTTATTGCACTTTTTTGGCGGCCATTTCGCTGTCCACCTCTCAAATAAGGTCTCCTGGTTCCGTTAGCATTCAGGGACACCACTAAACTGGACAAATAGCGGCTCTAGGTTCCGTTAGAACAAAGCAAACAAAAAAGAGAGCTTTCCGCTCTCTCTTCGTCCGCGTTATTCCCCGTTTGTCAGCACCAGCGGTCCGTCCTCCGTGATCGCCAGCGTGTGTTCATAATGCGCGCCGAGGCTGCCGTCCGCGGTACGGATCGTCCAGCCGTCATCCTCCCACAGCACCGCGCCGGTTTCCCCGCCGGTGAAGATCGGCTCGATCGTGATGACCATCCCCGGCCGCAGCGTCACTCCCGTGCGCGGCCGGCCGAAGTTCGGCACGTCCGGCGCTTCGTGCATCGACTGGCCGATGCCGTGGCCGATCAGCGGCTTCACGATGCCGATGTTCGCGGCCTGCGCCACGCGCTGCACCGCATACCCGATGTCCCCGATCTTATTGCCGGGGACCGCCTGCGCGATCCCGGCCAGCAACGCCTGCTCGGTGGTCGTCAGCAGCTTCTCCGCCTCAGCGCTCACCTGTCCGATCCGGTAAGACCAGCCGGAATCGGCCATCCAGCCGTTTTTGCCTACCACAATGTCGATCGTGACGATATCTCCGAGCGCCAACTTACGATCGCTCGGGAACCCGTGGCAAACCACGTCATTCATCGACGCACAAGTCGCAAACGGAAACCCGTGGTATCCCTTTTGCTCCGCCTTAGCTCCCCGCTTCGCCAAAAACGACTCCACGAAGGCGTCGATCTCCAGGGTGGTTATACCCGGCCCGATCATTTTGGCGATTTCGCGGTGGCACTCGGCCAATATCCGTCCCGCCTCACGGATCCGCTTGATTTCCTCTTTCGTTTTTATGCGTACCTTCACGTCCTGTTCTCCTTCCGCTGCCCTACGACGATTGATTTCGTGATGTTCCCGTCAGTTTAATATATGTGGGAACAGAAGAAAAAAACCGTCCCGAACGCCCAAGGCGCCGGAACGGCGAATATCCTTCCATCTCAATGGTTCAGGAAACAGACGAGTCCAATTTCCCGAGCTCATGCTCAACCAGGTGGGTCAATTCCTCTTCATAGCCGCCCATAATCCGATACTTGCGTACATATTCTTTCACGAACTTCTTCGGATCTTTCGGTCTGAAGATTCGGGTCATTTCCCGTAAACTTTCTTTCACTTCATCATGACCTTTCGTTGCCATACTGATTCCCTCCCAGAACGCTTAAGGTAAATGCTCCGATTTTGCGATGCCGAAAAGTGCGGGTTCAGATTCATGAAGCTGTGCCGGCTATTTAGTTGTAATGGAAAGACCTCCTATTGTCTTATTGTAACATATTCAGAAGAAGGTTTCAGCTTTCTTCCAATTGTACATTTTTTATCCGCTTCACCTAATACTATTTATAAACGGGGTGCAGGGGCAAACTACAAGCAGTTGAGGGGCATTGCCTGGACATGAAGAGGAGTGATACAGCCATGACTTCCCGGTCTCCAAAAATCCTTATTTTATATGCCAGCTACGGGGATGGGCATTACCAAGCCTCCAAAGCGGTGGAAGCCAGCTTGCGAAGCAGAGGCGTCACCGACATCACGTTGCTTGATCTGATGGCTGAAGCACATCCGCTGATCAACGGGCTGACGAAGTTCGTGTATATGCAAAGCTTCAAAACCATCCCCGGCCTCTACGGCTGGGTCTACAACGCCACCAAACAAATGCCGCAAGAAGCGCCGCTGCTCGAGGTCATCAATTCGTTTGGCATCAGCAAGCTACAACAAACGCTGCGACAAGCCCAGCCGAATCTGATCATCCACACCTTCCCCCAGCTCGCGATGCCTAGACTGCTGAAGCGGACCGGCCAATCGCTGCCGCTGGCGAATATCATCACCGACTTTGACCTGCACGGACGATGGATTCACTCCGGAGTCGACCGCTACTACGTCGCAACCGACGACTTGAAAGCGGAAATGATCAGCCGGGGGATCGCCGAAGATCGCATACGGGTAAGCGGCATCCCGGTAAAACCAGAGTTTAACCATCAACATCCCGCATGTGAAGAACGCCTTATCGGCCCCCTTCAAGACCTTTTCCCAGACAACCGCACCGGCAAAACCACCGTCCTACTGATGGCAGGAGCCTACGGTTCCATGCAGGGAGTACGCGAGGTGATCGAGCGGTTTATGGCGCTGGAGCGTTACCGGGTGATCGCCGTTTGCGGAAGGAACCGCGAGCTATACCGTGCACTGCACGAGCAACTCCCTCCCCATCCAGACGTGCACCTCTTGGAGTATGTCGAGCAGGTAGCTGCATTGATGCGAAAATGCGACTGCATCGTAACCAAGCCGGGAGGGATTACCTTGTCCGAGGCGCTGGCTTGCCGGCTGCCGGTGTTCGTCTACCGCCCCGTTCCCGGGCAAGAGCTCAATAATGCGCGTTACCTCGCACAAAAAGGCGTTGCCTGTATCGCCCGTACCCCTGCGGAGCTGACCGAGGAAATCGACGCGCTCTTTCGGGACCCACACCGGCTGACCGAGCTTCGCCAAAAAATAGATAACCTCCGCCGGCCTGAAGCCGCGGAGGTGATTGCAGACGATATTTTAGAGCAGTGGTTCGCGCCCAAGCGGGCCGAGCTGGTTCTTTCATGAGGGGGCTCGTCATACATTTAGGATAAGACAATCCTCTCCTGAAAGAAGGTGTCGTCCTCATGTCCCCTTTCAAATCATCCACCGGCCTCTACGAAAATGTCGCCGGCTTCCTGTGCTACCTGCTTGCTTTTGTGGGCGGAGTTGCATTCCTTGTCCTAGAGCGGCGCAGTCGATTCGTGCTGTTCCACGCCCTGCAATCGGTCATGCTGTTTGGCGGATTCATGCTGGCCCATGCCTTGTCCGGCTTTCTGCCGATCATCGGCGTGGTCGTCAATCTGCTGCTGACCCTGCTGGGCGTTACGCTTTGGATTATCATGATGCTGGCTGCGCTCCAGGGCAAATGGCTGAAGCTGCCTTGGATCGGCGAACTCGCGGAAAAGCAACTGCAACGGATGTAATTCTCCGGCTAGACCGAGGCACTTTTTACGCTGTAGCTTTGACGGATTCGCTTGGTTCAGCGGCCCCATTCAGCACAGCTGCCTTGCGCTGACCCTTCCAACCGTTAAACAGCAAATTCATCACAATCGCCGTAAAGCTGCCGGCGACGATGCCATTGTCCACCAGAATCCGCAGCGCGGCCGGCAGCCGGTCGAACAGTTCAGGCAGCACGGTCACACCCAGCCCCATGCCGACGGAACAAGCGATGATCAGCAGGTTTTCATGCCGGTTCAAATCCACTTGGTCGCCCAACATCCGAATCCCGGAGGACAAAACAAGACCAAACAACGCGATCATCGCTCCGCCGAGCACCGACGTAGGTACCAGCTGCGTTAATGCGGCGATCTTCGGCACGAAGCCGATCAAGATCAGCAGCGTACCGGCCACTACGATCACGTCGCGGGTTTTCACCCGGCTCATTTGGACAAGCCCGACATTTTGGGAATATGTCGTATACGGAAACGAGTTAAATATCCCGCCGAGCATGATCGCCAGCCCTTCCGCCCGATACCCCCGCGTCAAATCCTTATCCGTAATCTCTTTATCCACGATTTTTCCAAGCGCCATAAATACGCCGGTCGACTCGGCAACGCTCACGATCGCCACCAGAATCATCGTCAGAATCGCTGAAGCGTGGAACGTAGGTGCACCAAAATAAAACGGTTGTACCGCATGAAACCAGCTGGCTTCCTTCAGCGGCGTCAAATCTACTTTCCCGGCGAGCGCAGCCACCAGCGTCCCTGCAATCAGACCCAGCAAGACGGAGATGGAACGCGGAAAGCCCTTGGCAAAGCGGTTCATCAAAATAACGAACAGCAATACCCCAAATCCAAGCGCAAGATTAAGCGGGCTCCCAAAGTCGGGATTCTCACCCGGACTGCCGCCGCCAAGATCCGAAATCGCCACCGGAATCAGCGTGACACCGATAATAGTGACCACGGAGCCAGTGACGACCGGCGGAAACAACGCAATCAGCTTGCCGAACAAACCGGCAAAGAGGAAAACAAACAGCCCGGAGGCAATAATCGCACCGTAAATGGCGGAGACCCCTGCGCCGTCTGTCAGCCCGATGGCAATCATCGGCGACACGGCCTGAAAAGCGCAGCCCAGCATCACCGGAAGCCCGATGCCAAACAGGCGGTTCCCCCAGACTTGAAGCAGCGTAGCTACACCGCAAGCCAACAAGTCGATAGCGATCAGGTAAGTCAGCTGTTGGTTAGTGAAGTTCAGCGCGCCTCCAACGATCAGCGGTACGATCACAGCCCCGGCATACATAGCCAATACGTGCTGCAAGCCTAGCGAAAAGGTTTTTAGCGGATGACGGTGTTTCTGAAAAATACGTTCGCGTTCCATAGAATTCTGGTTCCTCCCCGATGATTAGTTCATCTCATGAATAATTCGGTGTATCCTCAACGAAAGTCACCGCACCGTCTTCCAGCGAGGCAACCCGAACAAGCGATTCAACGCGGTACCCTGCTTCCGTAAGCAGCCGGGCTCCCGGCTGGAACGACTTCTCAATGACGATCCCGATGCCGGCGACCGAAGCTCCGGCTTTCTCCACGATGCGGGCTAGTCCAAAGGCCGCCTCGCCGTTCGCCAAAAAGTCGTCCACGATCAGCACCCGATCCTCTGCACGCAGAAACTTTTTCGATACGGTGATCTCGTTGGTTTCCCGCTTGGTGAACGAGTAGACTTTTTCCACAAAAATGTTGTCCTTCAGCGTCAAGGATTGATGCTTGCGGGCAAAGATCATCGGCACATTCAACTCCAGCGCGGTCATGATCGCCGGGGCAATCCCCGAGGATTCAATCGTCAGCACCTTCGTGATGCCTTCTTCGGCAAAGCGCCGGGCGAACTCAGCCCCAATCTCCTTCATCAGCACCGGATCCATTTGATGGTTAAGAAACGAATCTACTTTCAACACCTGGTTCCCCAGTACAATCCCTTCTGCCATCACCTTGTCTCTCAGCAGCTTCATTCCTGTGTCCCCTTTCCTCTAATAATTCATCACATGAACTAAACGCAAAAAAGCCCATTTCTCAACGGAAATGGACTTTAAATTTAGAAAGCACCTAATAAACCCGAATAGCAAAACCAGCGATCAGGGCAGCGAAAGCCTATAGCTGATCCCCTTGGTTCCCGGGCACATGCACGGCGGTACTTTCCGTAGTCCGATCATTCCGGTGATCAGGTAGAGACGTGCAGGCCAATTCCTGCACTTATACGGAAAATTCATGGATTCGCATTTAACCAATGCTAGAAGTATAACGCATTCCGCCCGGGTAGAGAAAGAGGAATCTTTTAGGGTTCTGTGAAAACTTTGCAAAGCCCTGCGAGAAGCAGTGCCGTCAAACCGCGCCAGAGACTGGTTTAAAGCGGCTTCGGCTCTTGCGGCAAAAGATGGGTGAGCAGCGTTTTTAATTCGCCGTCTTCCTTGTACGTCTTCTCCCCCGTGTCGAGGCGGCGTACCCGGATCTCGCTGTAATCCGCACCGGCTTCCGTTGGCTTGAACACAAGATTCTTCCGATCCTCCAAACGCAGCTTATATCCCATCTCGTCAAACATTTGCAGATAGTCAGCTTCACTCGGAGTCTTCCCTTGATCGAGGAAGAGTAGTCCGCGCAAGTGCTTCACTTCATCCTTATGTACGACGTCAAAATGTACAATGCATTCCATGTGCTGCACGCTCCTGTATCATGTTCTATGCGGTATAGCATCCCCTGCCGCAGGCGGGAGCATCCACTTAAAGCCGAACGCCCGCGATAAGAAAAACGGCACGACAGCTGCGGAGCTGCTTCATCTCACCCAGCCCCTGGGCCGCCGTGCCGGCGTAGACCGCATGCTCTTAGCTATTACTACGAATCAGCGTGCTGCTGCGGCAGTGGATTTTATGACAACCTGATGAACTTTCTTTAAGCCGGCGATCCAGCGTTAAAATACTAGATTTGTTCTGAGCCGCAATGCGGGCACCATTTTGTCCCTTTTACCAGCGTCGACGAGCAGATTTGGCATTTCACCGTGGCCACCCCGCCGATGATGAGTTCAGGTTCCGCCGAACTCTCCGGCTGCGGAGCGGCGGCGTCCTGCTTCCAACTGCGAATGCGGCGATCCAGCTCCTCCTGACGTCTGCGTTCCCGCTCCAGCTCGCGTTGGAGACGCTCCTCTTCCTCAGGATCGATCGGCTCCACCGCTCCAGATACGGGCGCCGACTCCCGTTGCTCTGCTTTCTCCCGAACGAGGGACGCGGCAAGCTCCAACGTATCCATCTCGTCTACCTCGACCCGCTTCATCACAGGCGGCTCGGCGCTAGCGGCCGCCTCGCTGGCTGCCGGGGACTTCACCGGCTTCTGCACCGGCTTCAGCAGCTCGGTCGGAACGGCCTTCTTCGCCACGGCCAGCTTATGGCCGCAGTATTGGCAGAACAAGGCGTCTTCCGCCACGTTCCGGCCGCAGGCGCCGCATAAGCGTTCATTTTTGAGCTCGGCGATTTTCATCCGAATTTCGTCGCGTTCTTCCGTCAGCAAATCGCAGGTTTTGGCCAGCTCGAGCATCTCTTTTTCCGCTGCGGCCATATCCTTCTTCCGATAAGCCTCATAGAACACTTCGCCCATTTTATGAAAATATAAACCAAGCTCACGTTCGATATTTGAAATTTGAGTATTTAGTTTACTAATCTCCACGACATTTTGCGCGCGATCGGTAACCTTGCCCGCACCGTCTTTCAAGCGTTGTAAAATTTTCATGACATGATTCCTCCCCGCGAAATATTCATAATCATACCAGATTTTGCACCCCCATGAAACCGTCCTGCGACTCAGGAAGCGGCTTCTTAAGGTTCACAGCGGCCATCAAGCTCCAATTACGGGACCTCAAATGCCCCTTTGTGCTCCTAAGGAACACTGGCCTTGGCTGCACGAGATCTGCTGATTTTGATGGTACAATATCCTTTCCATTCGGTGAAAGTGCGGGGTGAAGAAGTTTGCCGAACCAGCCCATGAATGGGGTGTGGAGAGGTGGGAAATGAACATTTTGGGGCATGTATGAGGGGGACGCCCAAGAGGCGGGCCCACAGGCCGTAGCGCGATAAGGCGCCTCTGGGCGCCGCCGTGCGAGGCGGCGCTTGGCCGGACTGACCGTGCACAGCAGTCAGTCCGGCTTGCGCCGCAGCGGGGCGGCGAGTTCCTCCGCCCGCTGCATGACCCGCTCGGCGACGAGCGACAGCCCCGTCGCCGCCCCCCGCACGCCGGGCAGCAGCGCTGCCCACGGCGCGGGGTCCGGGCCCGCCGGCGGCTGTTTGCCTGCCGCCGGCGGGCCGCAGGGCCGAGTTCCACGTCGACGTCGTGGAACTCCGGCCCGGGCTGGTGCAGCCGGCCTTGCTCGGCTGCCTCTGCCAGCCGCTCGGCCAGCGGCGGACCGCCCGGGCCGGCGGCCTCGCGCCGGGCGCCGCGCGGCCCGGCGGCACGGCGCAGCGCCGCTTCGGCGTCCGCCAGCGGCGCCTCGGCGGCCCAGGCCGCCCAGACGGCGGCGAGCAGCGCCTCGCGCGTCCAGCCGAGCTGGCGCAGCCGCAGCTCGGCGTCGGCCGCCCAGGCCGCACGCGCAGCGGCCAGCGCCGGCGCCAGCCGGGCGCAGCCGGGGTCGCCGCACGCGCAGCGCACGCCGCCAGGCGCGCCTGGCGCACGATCTGCCGGCAGCAGCTTCGCAATGCCGCCGGCCCCGCTTTCGGCCAGCGCCACCACAAGGCGCGGCCGCTCCGCGAGCTGGCGCAGCAGCGCTTGCTTTTCCTGCTCTGCGGCTGGGGCCAGCGGGATCAACACCACATGATCCCGTTCCAGTTCCACTTGCAGCCCGCCGGCTTCATAGCGGACAACCGGCTGGGCAAGTTCCTGCGCGTTCGTCTTGGGCCTGGTCATGCGTGTTCCTCCTCTCAGCAAGTCTCAGCAAGCTTATTGTTTCGGCATCCTATCTTTTTCGCTCAACCAAACGCTCCCTCCGGGAACAGTCCGCTTTCCTGCAGCACGATCAGGTTGCGCAGCTCCTCGTCGCTCATTTCCGTCAGCCATTGCTCACCGGAGCCAACCACCTGCTCAGACAGCGTTTTTTTTCGCTCGATTAATTCGTCGATTCGTTCCTCCAGCGTTCCTTGGCAGATCAGCTTATGTACCTCGACGTTCTTTTGCTGCCCGATCCGGAATACCCGGTCCGTCGCCTGGTTTTCCACCGCCGGATTCCACCACCGGTCATAGTGGACCACATGATTCGCCCGGGTCAGGTTAAGGCCGACGCCGCCAGCCTTCAGCGATAACACGAAAATCGGCGAGCCTTCGCCCTCCTGAAAAGCCCGGACCATCTGATCCCGCTCGGCCTTCGGCACCCCGCCGTGCAGAAAAAACGGCCGTACACCATACCGCTCCGTTAATCGCTCCTGCAGCAGTTCACCCATCCGTACGTATTGCGTGAAGATCAGCGCTCCTTCTCCGTTGTCCATAATCATGTCAAGCAGCTCGCCGAGCCGTTCCATTTTGCCGGAGCGGCCAAAAGCGGCCGTCTTCGCAGGCCGGCTTCCTACAACCAGCTCGGGATGATCACAAATTTGCTTTAACCGGGTCAGCGAAGATAACACCAATCCTTTGCGGGCGATGCCGCTCTGGCTTCCGATCTGATCCAGCAGCTCCGCCGTCACCGATTGATACAAGCGAGCCTGTTCAACGGTTAACGAGCAATACGATTTCAGCTCGATTTTCTCCGGCAAGTCCTTGCGGATGTCCGGATCGCTCTTGAGCCGGCGCAGCAGAAACGGCGCAACCAACTTCCGCAGCTTCTGCAGCTCGGCTGCTTGCTGTTCTCCCCCAGACCCGGTGTAACGCGTCCGAAACGAGGCATGCGTGCCTAAGTATCCCGGGTTCAGGAATTGAAAAATCGACCACAATTCGCTGAGCCTATTCTCCACCGGGGTGCCCGTCATGGCGATTCGGTGAGGCGCGCTGAGCTTCATCACGCTTTGCGCTTGCTTGGTTCCGTAATTTTTGATGTACTGGGCTTCGTCCAGCACCACCGTCGTCCATTCCGCCGAACGCAGTTCCTTCGCATCGCGGCCGGCCAGCTGATACGTCGTCAGAACCACATCGCATGCCCGGTACTCCTGCAAGAACCGCTCCTCGCGGTAACGGTCGCTCCCGTGGTGCACGTATAGCTTTAGCCCCGGAGCAAACCGGGAAAACTCCCGTTGCCAGTTGCCTAGCAAAGAAGTCGGACAGATGATCAAGCTTTTGGCCCCTGCCTGCTGAACGCCATCCAACAACACGGAGATCACCTGCACCGTTTTCCCCAAACCCATATCGTCGGCCAGCAATGCACCGAAACCCAGCTCGCGCATCGTGACCAGCCACTGGTATCCACGTTCCTGATAGGGGCGCAGCGTTCCGTTTAATCCGGATGGCACCGGGCGCGGATGGAGTTGCCGAACAGCTCCGCCTGCCATCAGGATAGACAACATCCCGGTGGTTTCGATGCCGGCGATGTTCACGCCCTCCAGTTGGACTTCCTGATCGCCGGAAGCGAGGTGCATCAATTCGCGGAAGGTCAAGGTGCCGTTTTCATGGCGCTTCATGAACTTCAGCACCTGCCGGATCTCCTTCGCATCCACTTCAATCCATTCGCCGCGAAAAAAAACGAGCGGCAGCTTCGCCGACGCCAGCTCCATCAACTCTTCCCGGGTAAGCTCACGCCCCCCAAGCAGCGCCTCCGCTTCAAAATCGACCAGCTGATCCACTCCCAGCCTTGGCATCCCGTCACCACCGCCCTCCGGCATCCCGCTCGCGAACCCTCGGGTTCTGATACGGATGCTGGCGGAACGCCGTCCCTCCCGGGTCCAGCGGCTTGGCATTTGCACGTTCACGCCAAGCTTGCGCAGCGCCGGCACCGACTTGCTTAAGAACGCAATCAGGTCCTTGGGGTCCATGAGCAGATCCTGCGGGCGCGGGTGCTCCATCGCTGCGGCCACTTCCCGGGATACCCCAGCTGCTTTGCTCAGCCGCAGCAGGAAGTTCTCCTGTACGTTCCGGTACAGAAGACCGTGAATTTCCATGTCGGGCCCGGGATAGCTCCAGATGAGCCCGGCTGGCAGCAGCACGCTGGGATTCTCAGCTCCCTCAGCCCAGAAGCTTAGCCGCCAAAGTGCAGTCGCTGCTTCACCCTCCGCGGTCTCGCCATGACCATCCTGATACGGTTCCACACGCAGGCAGAGGCGCAAGCTTCCCGTTTCCAGACCGCCGGTCTCGGTTTCCTCAGCTCGGGGACGTCCGCCGCCAGCAGCAGCGATGTCTGCACTCAGCTGATCCAGCTCCGTCGCACTGCCTTGAATATCCGGCGGCTGTGCGCCGGTTAGCAAGCCGTTCCACCACAACTCCGCCAGCGGCGACGAACCCCGGTGATAGTCCGCCCGGCTGGCATTCAGCTTCCGTCCCAAATCCTGAACCGCCCCGCGCGCTTCGTGATCAATCATTGCCGTTAAAAAAGAATGCAGCACCGCCATCTGCCGATCCTCCAGCGTCCCCTCGTCTTCAGAGGATGCCCCTGCCCCAGTTTGCACGGCGGCGATACAGATCGGCGGCATCGCCCCGGCTAGACGCCGGAACCGTGCCTCGTCGGCCGGCTCGGTCAGGAGTGGTCCCCAAGCCGCGCGCATTTGACCCTGCGACCCGCGGCGGCGTCCGGTGGCCGCCACCGGACGGATGGATGGCGCAATTCGGCCGCGCAGCAGCAGCTCTAAGGCGAACTTGGCCGCCTTGCTCCAATAGCTCATTTCCGCGCCCGGCTTGATTCCCTGCTCCTCCCAGACGGATTCGTCCCAATGCAGCAGCAAACGCCAAGCCTCCGGCACAGGCAAAGCCAATCCTTCCAGGGATCGGCCGATCAGACTGCGCCGCTCCCCGTTCTTGTATGACCTCCGCACGGAAGAGACCGGATACCTGACCTCTGCCAACCGAAGCACGGCATGCTGAAACGGCCGGACTCCCGGCTCCAGCTCCTTGCGCCGGAGCACGGCGGTCCAAGCATCCACCTTCGACTCCGATACTTCGCCGGAGAAGCAAAACAATACATCGCCCAGCCATATTCCATAAAGACGTTGATTCATGGTGATCTCCCGTCGGTTATCCTAATTCTAGCCAAATTCATTACTAACATCTTATACGAAAACGGCTGCTTATAAAACCGCCTTCCTTCCCGTCCCGCTGCCTCTCTATACTCTCCCTTATCATTTGAGGAGAAATGGGGAATATTTCTAGTACAAAAAAAGATTCAAGGAGGTGTATTCCCATGTTGCGCGGTCGGTCTGGTCATTGGTTGAATCTCGCCTCGTTTGCGGCGTTAATGGCGGCAAACCTGGCGGCAGCAGCACTTCCGTTTGGCTTGCGCCGGCCCCAAGGGTTTCCCCACGGATTATACGCGCTCCTCACGCCGGCGGGCTATACTTTTACGATATGGCTGCTCATTTATGCCCTGTTGACCGGCTGGGTCCTTTACCCGCTGCTGCGGCCTAACCGCGAGCCGTTTTCTGTGACGCCTATGCCAGTGCGCTTCCTGCTTTTCTGCACCCTATCCATCGTGTGGATCACACTAGGGGAGCGGCAACCCCTGCTGTCTATCCTGGCGTTGTTCCTGCTCGTGTTCGTGGCGGCCTCGATGTACAGCAGTACCCGGAATATCCTTCGCCCGTCAGCCGCAGAGATCTGGTTCGTACGCCTGCCGTTCAGCTTATATTTCGGATGGATCTGCGTTACAGCTCTTGCCAGCGTGGACGCCTTGCTAACCCATCCCTCTATTTCTGCAACCTCGATTTCCGCAGCTTCCGTTTCCGTTCCATCACATCTTGGACTCACCCTCCTGCTGCTCGTGGTAGGGATCCTCAGCGCCTGCTTTGTTGGATTCCGATGGCGTGACGCGATCGTCCCGCTCACGTTCGCGTGGGGGTATGGCGCCATTGCAGCCGGTCCTCAGCTGCACCAAATTGTGGCCATTGCCTCCAGCGCCGGAGCGCTAGCCTTGATCGTGTACGCACTCTGGATTGCCTTTCTGCGCTCGCATGAGCGGGACTAAAGATCCACCCCCCTTGGGCCCTTTCACGCGTCCTTTTGCACGATTATCCCTTTTGTTCAGAATCGGGGAGGGGGCGCATCTAATCCATTTTCGAAGCGGAGATTGGTTTTCTCCACTCCCTCGCAGCGGAGATCGATCCCCCCCACTCCCTGAAGCAACGGGATAATCACGAAAGGAGAGCGGCCGACATAGGTACCTCCCCCCACAAAAAGGCCAACCAGAAATTCTGGTTGACCTAATAATACGAAAAAGCCGCCGCAAGGGATATTTTATTTAACCGCAATAACCTCGATCTCAACCAGACCATCCTTTGGCAGACGCGCCACTTCGACGGCACTGCGCGCTGGATACGGCTCAGCGAAGAACGAACCGTAAACTTCGTTGACCTTGGCAAAATCATTCATGTCCTTCAGAAATACGGTCGTCTTGATGACCTTGTCCAATCCGCTCCCGGCTGCAGCCAATACCGCCTGAACGTTCCGCAGCGCTTGTGCAGCCTGAGCTTCCACACCCTCGGCAAGCTGACCGGTTTCCGGCACCAATCCCAACTGGCCGGAGGTAAAGATCAAATCTCCCAGTTGAATCCCCTGCGAATACGGGCCAATGGCACCTGGCGCAGCGGTCGTAGAAATTACTTGTTTCATTTTCGTCATCCCATCCTTTCTTCTCCTCATTTTACCGATAACCCCTTCGTCACGGCAACTCGGACTGCGAATGAACTTCGCCGCAGTGGGATCGGGCGGGTTTTAAGGGCAAATAGAAGGAAAAGGTGCTGCCCTGTCCTTCTTTGCTTTCCATGCGGAGGTACCCCCCCAGCAGGCGGGCCAGGTTGCTGCTGATCGACAGGCCCAGACCGGTTCCCCCATATCGCCGACTAATTGAGCCGTCGGCCTGCTGAAACGCCTCGAATACCGCCCGCTGCTTGTCCTCGGCAACGCCGATGCCGGTATCCGAGACGGTGAAGACCAGCCATTCCCCTTCGGCCGTCCCCTTCGCCGGAGCGCGGCGGATGTCTAGCTCTACATGTCCCTCATGCGTAAACTTAAACGCATTGGACAATAAATTCCGCAGGATTTGTGCGATCCGCTGCGGATCGGAGATGATGGAATCGGGCAGACTTTCCTCCAGTCGGGTCGTAAATGCAATTTTCTTCTGAGCGGCAATCTGCTCAAACTGCAGTTGCATCCAAACGGGGATCTCTGCCAACACCACTTCCTCGTTCGTGATCTCCAGCCGCCCTGCCTCCACCTTGGACAAATCCAAAATGTCATTAATGATCTGCAGCAACTCTTCCCCCGACTTGTGAATGATCCGGCCATATTCCGAAATTTCCTCGCTGGCTTCGTCGGATTCGGCGATCATCTCCGCCAGGTTGATAATACTGTTGAGCGGCGTTCGCAATTCATGCGACATCGTTGCCAAGAACTCCGATTTATGGCTGGATGCTTCAGCTAACTGCTCCGCCCGGTCTTCCAGCCCAATCTTGGCCTTCTGCAGCTCATCGGCCTGTTTGCGGAGCAGCTCGTTCGCGTATTTCAGCTCCAGGTTCTGTCTTGCCCCAAGCTGAAAATCGCGAAGGATCAGGGCAAATCCCAAACTGAGCAGAATGCTTAACGGTAGCGCAATCGGCATGATATCCAGCAAATAATGCTTGGGAGGCACCACCCCGATTACGGCAAGGTTCAGAGAGTTGATCACATTGACAACGAGGATAGTTACGATCCCTTTGATGGCAAAACGGTAGCTTGTCCGCCGCATCCAGAGATTAAGTCCGGCACACACAAATCCCAAGATCGTCAGGTTCAACAAACCGGCCATCGCTGCATCGCTCAAACCAAACGTCAGGCGGGCCAGGCCAATCCCGACGCCGATGACGATCAAGGTTAATGGCTGGGAATAAACAAATGCCGCTATAATTAGCGGCACTGCCCGAAGGTCGAATCTGACGTCGTCATTAAGCCGGAAGCCAAACTTGATACAAATCCAGCCCGAAAAAATCATCATTAGAACAGACAGGACGTACAGGCTGCGCTGCGGCATTTTTCGCAAACCGTATTTATATAGGATATTGGCTAAATAAGCGACCGTGATCAACAAGCTTAGATTTAGCAAAAAGCTAATTCCGATCCCCATCTCCCCACTCCTGCTCGTAGAACCCGCTTCTCTCCGAGATCAGCTGGACTCTTTTTTTTGGGTCTCGCTGCGAAAATGCTGCACCAACAGTCCGGCGAAGTAAGGATCCCATTGGGTTCCACGGCCTCGCTCCAGAATGTCAATCGCTCGGTCTCTTGCTAGGCCCTTCCGGTAAGGCCGGTCTGAGGTCATGGCGTCAAAGGCGTCGGCCACGGCGATAATCCGCCCGAAAAGCGGGATCTCTTCCCCGGCCAACCCGTCCGGATAACCTCTTCCATCATAACGCTCATGATGCGACCGGACCCCCGGCAAATAAGGAGCCATCGCATCCGCAGGCTCGACCTGCTTTAAAATCGCTTCCCCAAGCACGGGGTGCTGCTTCACCTGCTGCCATTCCTCGTCGGTTAAACGGCCCTCCTTCAGCAGAACCGCATCGCGAATGCCGATTTTCCCGATATCATGGAGCAACGCCGACTTGCGCAGCTCATCGATGCGTTCTTCGGGCAACTGGGCCAACTCACCGATTTTGACGGCGTATTCAGCCACTCTAAGCGAGTGTCCAGCCGTATACGGGTCGCGGGCGTCCAGCGCCGCTGCCAGAGTTGCGAAATAACTGTCTACCAGTTGGCTATTTCGGGCTGCCTGGGTTTGCAGCCCGCTCAGCATATGATTAAATCCTGTGATCAGACGAGAAAATTCATCAGAAAACATATCGCTGGCTGCTGTACGAATGCTGCCGGTTTTCACCTCGGCCATCCGCTCGTACAAATGCTGAATCGGCAGCATGATCTCGCGGGCCAACAGCCGGGAGCCAATCACTGCGAATAGGATGCTCACGGCCAAGATATATCCGGCCCACTGCCAATAAGCATAAGCTCCATGGTCAAGGTCCTCAAGCCGGAACTGCATGGACAAGCTATACAGCAGCAAGGGAGCCATACTCATCAAGGAAAAGCTCCATATTAATTTTCGAGATACCGGGACGATAACCCTGCCGTGAAGCGATAAATCTTTGCCAAACATCCTGCGGCTCCAGGAAATCAGCTCCTGCAGGACAGGACGAATCGCATAGGAGGTTAAATAATATTCGACTAACGCATGCATGCTGCTGACCAGTATTCCGCTTAAGGCAGCCAGCAACACGTAGTAAGGCGAAATCGATAGGTGGCCGGTCCGGATTAATCCCAACGATAGGGCCGCGCCCGGGACGACCAAACCAAACAAATGAGGTCCGAGAATCCGCTTGACAGCAAGCGATGGCAGGCGATGTGTGCGGATATAGACATTTTGAAGTGTTTGGTAGCTCCCCACTTCCTCCATGAACACGCTGCGGATGGGCTTGATTTGCCGGGTGAACACCATCCATTCCAGCCCCAGCATGCAGCATAGCGACAAGACCAGAATTCTGATCAGCCAGGCATAGTCCGAAGGGGATATATCCAGCGGTGCAGCGGCGATAAGGCTCGCGACCGCGATGACCGCAAGCAGGAGTCCTGCTGCGTAATTGAGTAATAGGCGCGAAATAAACGTCCTGTATACCGTCAAGGAGGATGCCTTCTTTCCGTCTCGCGTTTTTCCGGGCATGCCCGCTTCTTTTTATATCGGTTAGAGTCATGACTATTTTCATAAAACGTTTGGAACTTTTGGTTTGTATGCCCTCTTTTCGGTACAGGAGATTCGTCGCTCTTCTCGCCGACCCATCTTTTAAAAATATATATTTTAAAAATTGGGCAATTCTTTGAACACGACATTCCCTTACGTAGTACTGCTTCCGCCGCTTGGAGCAGTTGTTTTAGATCACACTACATGTGATAAATTTCACATTAAGCCCTATTTTTATATGCTAAAATGCCATCGAACAAAGGTTTCGGGACTCCCGAACCCCTCGTCAAATCAGCCTTTTTCAAGGGTCCCCCACCTGATATCCGTTATTAAAATGTCTTCACATTTTAATATATATATATTTTCATTCACTGGAGGTCTCAATCATGAAAAAAGCTTCAATTATCCTGAGCAGTGCGCTGTTGTTAGGTCTCTTGGCCGGCTGTGGATCGGACAATGATGCTAACGGCGCAAACTCTGCGCAACCTGCAAACAACACTTCTGCCGCTAATGAAACCAATGCAGGAGCTGATAACGCGGCTGCAGAGCAAGGCAAATACCAAGACGGTGTATACTTCGCCCAAGGTGAAGTGGATGCAGATTCCGGATGGCAATCCTACGTGACGCTGACGGTAGCCGGAGGTAAAATCACGGAAGCCAAGTGGAATGCGCTGAGCGAAAAAGCCCCCGTCGATAAAGTGACCTATTCCAAAGAAGGCAAGTACGGCATGAAAGCCGGCGGCGCTTCCTCGGAATGGCATGAACAAGCCGAGAAGGTTGAGCAATACCTGATCGAAAAGCAAGATCCCAAAGCGATCACCTTGGGGGATGACGGCAAAACTGATGCCATCGCGGGTGTGTCCGTGCATGTAAGTGAATTTTTTAACTTGGCGGAGCAAGCGCTGAATGCTGGTCCAGTTGAGGTTGGCCCGTACAAAGACGGCACTTACCATGCCGAAGGAGCGGCCTTCGACGAGCATTCCGGTTGGAAAGATACCGTTGACGTTGTGGTCGCCGCCGGCAAGATCGTCAAAGTGAACTTCAGCGGCGTCAACGAAAAAGGCGAAGACAAGAAGCAATATTCGATCGACGGCAAATATGGAATGAAGGCCGGCGGTGCTCAAGCCGAATGGCATGAAGAAGTGGCCAAAGCTGAAGCTTACCTGATTGAAAAACAAGATCCAGCCGCCGTGACATTTAACGAAGAGGGCAAAACGGACGCGATCGCCGGGGCAACGATTACGCTGCAACCGCATTTCGAGCTCGTTAGCCAAGCACTTGAGCAAGCGAAATAAACCCATATTACCATCCACCCTAAAATGAGAAGGTGAATCTCTTGAAGAAAATCGTAGTTCTGGGCGGCGGTTATGGCGGTGTAGTCACTTCCAAGCATCTGGCCAAACTGTTCAAAAAAGACAAAGATGTGGAGATCCAGCTGATTGACCGAAATCCCTACCACACGCTGCTGACGGAGCTGCATGAGGTTGCAGCGAACCGGGCGCCGGAGGATTCCGTCAAGATTGAACTAAAGAAGATTTTTGCCGGGCAAAAAGTGGATGTCGTCCTCGATTCCATTGATGCCATCGATTTTAACGCTAAAGAGCTTCGTTCCGAGCGAGCCACTTATAAATACGATTACCTCGTCATCGGTACCGGCTGTAAACCAACGTTCTTCGGGATCCCAGGCGCTGAGGAGCATGCCTTGACCCTGTGGTCCTATGAAGACGCCGTACGTCTGAAAGAACAAGTGCGCCGTAAGTTCAGCGAAGCGGCGAAGGTAAGCAATCCGGTGAAACGCCGCAAAATGCTGACCTTTGTTGTCGTCGGCGCCGGCTTTACCGGCGTGGAACTGGTTGGCGAATTAGCCGAATTCCGCGATGAGCTGTGCAAAGAGTTCTATATCGATCCGAGCGAGGTTCGCCTGGTCGTCGCCGATATGGCTCCAAAAATCCTGCCGATCCTGCCGGATAAATTGATCGAAAAAGCGACGAAACGTCTGCACAAAATGAACGTAGAGATCATTACGAGCGCTAAAATTACTGGCGTCACCCCAACCAGCGTACAGCTTGGCGAAGGTAAAGAGCTCGAAGCGGATACGATCGTCTGGACCGCCGGGGTTGAAGGCTCCGAGCTCGTTGGCAAGCTCGATGTGAAGCAGGAAGGCCGCAAGCGGATCGTCACCAACGATAAGCTGCAAAGCGTCGATCACGAGAACGTCTATATCGTTGGCGACAACATCTTCTTCATTCCGGAAGGCGAAACCCGTCCGGTACCACAGATGGTTGAGAACGCCGAGCAAGCCGGCCCGGTTATCGCCCACAACATTTATGCGGACGTTCACGGCAAACCGAAGAAGTCCTATAAACCGGGCTTCCACGGAACGATGGTCTGCATCGGCAGCCGCTACGGCGTTGCGAATGTTGGGCTCCCGAATAAAATGTTTATGCTCAGCGGCTTCATGGCCATGTTCTGCAAACACTTAATCAATATGTATTACCTGTTTACCGTGGCTGGTTTTGCCAAAGTCTGGACTTATATGATGCATGAATTCTTCCACGTGAACAATCGCAGAAGCTTCGTAGGCGGCCATTTCGCGAAGCGTTCGCCGAACTTCTGGCTCCTGCCGCTGCGGATCTTCGTCGGCTACAAATGGCTCGAGGAAGGCCTCGATAAGCTTCCGAAAATTTGGAAGGATCCATCGAACATCTTCCTGATTCCGGCCTCTCCGAAAGCGGACGTCATTTCCGCGGCCAGTGAAGCCGCTGGTGAAGTGACCAAAACGGTGGATGCTCAAGCGGCAGCTTCGGCGGTAGAAAGCGCCTCGACAGCAGTTACCGCCTTGCCGGTACCTGGATTTATCAAGAGCATCGTAAGCTGGTTTATGGATGTCTTCTTCTACACATCAGATGGCGGGTATACCGCTTTGGCGACTGTGTTCCAGTTCTTTATGGTGTTTGCCGAAATTGCGCTCGGCATCATGATTATCGTTGGCCTGTTCACCGCTGTCGCTTCGGCAGCCACCGTCGCGCTGGGCGTCATGATCTGGTCCTCCAGCATGGCTTCGGCGGAAATGCTGTGGTACATGACCGCAGGCGTCGCGTTGATCGGCGGATCGGGCAGCACGTTTGGTCTGGATTACTACGTACTTCCTTGGCTCAAGAAACAATGGAAACGAATCCCGTTCGTACGAAGATGGTACCTATACACGGAATAATCGCAGCTCTTTATGAAACCTTGAACTGGAGTAATGTGCGCCTGGCGGCGTACATTACTCTCATTTTTATCCTTTTGCCGAAATCGGTGTGAGGATCCCCTGCAAGCCTGCCTGCATTTAGGCGAATGTTCAAAAAAGTCAGGGTTCGGTACCGGATACGCTGCCTATGTTGGTTCGTGATCAATGATGACTTTTTTGAACTACCTCTTTAAGGAGTGTGTGTCCTTATGAATCCGAAGCTTATCCAAGACGCTTATCGCTTATTGCAGGGCGAATTATCGCCCGAAGCCGGCATTATTGTGGATTTACCCTATCCAGAAGCGGCAACACTGGCAACCTTGCTGGAGCAATACGACATGCCGCAGGTTCGCCAATGCCGTCTGTTATCCATTTACATCGCAATCAAGCTCGCCCTTCAACGTCATAGCGAATGCGGCTCCCTCGCCCCCGGCGAAACGTTAACCCGCAAAGTGTTGGATGGCGACTATCTATACAGCTTTTACGTCGAGCTTTGCCTGAAGTGGGAAGAATTCGATCTGCTCGGGCATCTCGCTCCCATCATTAAACAACTGCAAATCAAACGCGTCGAAGGCCGTCCTGAAGACGAGCGCTTGCTCAAAGCCTGGGAACGGTTCCTGCAGCTAGACAACAACCGCAGCACCGCCAGCAAGGCGATGTAGACGGCGGTGGATTGAGAGTGTTCGAGGATCTGACGCCCCCCGACGCACTCGGCACCTGCGTCTACGACTGCCAGCCCAAGTTTAGGAGGGAAGCGACATGAAGCTTGAGGAAACACTGAACATCCCCTTAAGAACCGTCGATCGGGAACTTGAGAACATGGTCAAATATGATCGCGACGTCCCTCGTTCCTCCCAATTGGCCAAAGCAATCGTCGAGTTGATTCGTTCCGGCGGCAAACGGATTCGCCCCTTGATGGTTATCGTCGGCAGCCGCTTCGGCCCTGATCCCGATGAGAAGAAGGTCTGGCGGCTCGCCGCCGCCGCAGAATTCATTCACGCTGCTTCTCTGATTCATGACGATATTATCGATGATTCCCCAATGCGGCGCGGCCAAAAAGCCATGCATATCAAGCTGGGCGTGAGCGGCGCGCTGCATGTGGGCAATTATATGTCGGCGAGGGTCATCGAGCTGATCTCCGTCTATTCGGCGGAACGGGAGAAATTCGTCTACGACCTCTCCTCCCTGGCCACAACCAAGCTGTGTCTCGGAGAGTATCAGCAGCTTTCTCACCTGTTCGACTATGATGTGACGATCGACGAATACTTGGAGAAATCGAAGAACAAAACCGCACAACTGATGGCCACATGCCTGCAAATCGGCGCCAAAGCCGCTGGCGCGGATACGGAAACGGCCGAGCTGCTGTATAGCTTTGGAGAAAAGCTCGGCATGTCGTTCCAGATCCGCGACGACGTGCTCGACTACACCCAATCGGCGGAGAAGCTCGGCAAGCCGGCCGGCAGCGATCTGCGCAGCGGCCAGGTGACCTTGCCTGTCCTGTTCGCGTTGCAGGACGAAACCCTAGCCCCGGCGATCCGGGCCATTTCGGCAGACAGCCCTGCCGAAGAGGTAGACGCCGTCGTCGCGGCGATTCAAGCCAGCGGCGCGCTGGAGAAAACCGAGGCGCTCAGCCGTCAGTATCTCGATGAAGCGCAGGACATCATCAACCGGCTGAGCCATTACCCGGCGCACCGGGATCTGCAGGCGTTGCTGAAGTATTTTGGCGGGCGGGAGAAATAAAATAAAGCACGAACCTAAAGGAAGGTTATCTTGACCATCGCTGAACTCGCCGGCCTGTAGACAGCCCCTCCCACCAGGTTCCCCAGCATACTGAAGAGCGGCGGCAGCGCTAATAGTAAGCCGGCAGCGTGGTTGCGCAACGCCTCTTCGAAATAGATGGCTATAAACGGGAAGTACATCCAATACAACATGATGAACAGCGCTTCTCCGAACAACCTGACTTTTAAATTGGCATCCCAGAAATATAGACTTATATTCACCGATGTTTTATAGTAATAATATGAAAATCGAATACAGGCCATCTTATATGAGATGTGCCACGAATCGAACATACGTTTCTGGTGATACAATCCCTTGCCGACTCGGTCCCGCATAGGGATTTTTTTGATATACGCCAACACCCCCACCCATGTAAGTCTGGGTGGGGGTGTTATTCTGTACGGCTCAGCAGCCGTTTACAACAGAAAGTAATCGCCGAGTGTAAAGAACAGGATCACCATGCTGATGACCTGGTTCAAATTGTACGAAGCCACGTTCATCCGCTTCCGGTTGGACGGTTTGATAATTTTGTGTTCCGTCATTAGCAGCAGGATGGCGATGATGATTCCCGTGATATAAAGCCAGCTCAGGTGGCGGATCGGGATTAAGGCAATCAGCAGCAGCACCATAATCGCGTGCAGGCCAGCTGCGATACGCAGACCGTTCTTGAGACCAAACGCGCTAGGAATCGACCAAAGTCCGTGATTGCGGTCAAATTCGATATCCTGCGAGCCGTAGATAATGTCAAACCCAGCGATCCACAGCATCACCACAGTGCCGAGGACAAACGGCGTAAAGGCGAATTGACCGGTAACCGCAAACCAGGCGCCGATGGGAGCCGAAGCGATCGTAAAGCCAAGGTACAGATGGCTCAGGTACGTAAACCGTTTGGTATAAGAATAGGAAGAGATCAGGAAAATCGCCACCGGTGACAAGATCAGGCACAACGTATTCAGCATCCCTGCAGCGAAAATGAAGATCGCATAGTTGACCGCAACGAACACCAGCACCTCCTTGGCGTCCAGCAGCTTTTGCGGCAGGTGGCGATGCGCGGTGCGCGGATTTTGCGCGTCAAAGACGCGGTCGACGACGCGGTTAAAGGCGTTGGCCCCGTTCCGGGCGCCGATCAAGGCGATCAATCCCCACAGCATCACGCGCCACGAAGGAAACCCCTCCGCCGCCCAAACCATTGAGATGATGGCAAAAGGCAGCGAAAACAACGTGTGCGAAAACATCACCAATTCGCTGTACAACCGGATTTTGGTGCCGATTTTGCGGGCTATTTCCATGGATAGTCACTCTCCTCATCCTAAAAACACGGGTCATAACGTGGATTATTTATATTGGGGCGCCCCGTCACTCTTTCTAGTTTCAAATAACGGTAAAAACGACCTTTATTTTTCGGCAACCCGGGGTTTTTGGCAAAATAACGGTATTTCGTACCGCTAATTTTGAGGTTGGCGTCCGTTTTGACAGAAATTCCGGAAAATAAGGATACTTTTTACCGTTATTTTGATGGAAACAGGCCGATGGGCCGAAAATAAAGGTACTTTTTACCGTTAATGAGACGGGTCTACGTCTGGCGGGCGGGTGGTACGCCTGCTGCGCTGGTCCGCCGGGCGCGCATGTTCACGCCTAGCGGACCTTAGCCCAGCTGCACGGGTTACACCAGCTCCGCCAGCGAAGCCTCCAGCGCGTCCAGCATGCCGCGCACGTCGGCCTCGTCGATGACCAGCGGCGGCTGGAAGGCCAGAACGTTGCGGTTCACGCCGTTCTTGCCGATGATATAGCCGCGGTCCAGCATCGCTTCCAGCACGTCGTCGGTGAGCTTCGCGCCGCGCGCGGGCTCCTCGGCGCATAGCTCCGCGCCGAGCATCAGCCCCGCGCCGCGCACGTCGGAGACGTGCTGCGGAAACCGCGCGGCGAGGCGCGTTAAGCCGCCGCGCAGCAGCTCACCGAGGCGCTCGGCCCGCTCCGGCAGGCGATGCGCCTCGATGTAGTCCAGGACCGCGAGCGCGGTCACGGACGAGACGGGGTTGCCGCCGAACGTGGAGGCGGATGGCCGGTTCAGGCTGGCAGCGATCTCGTCCGTGGTGGCGAAGCCCGCCACCGGGATGCCGCTGCCAAGCGCCTTGGCCATCGTCAGGATGTCCGGCGTGACGCCGTAACGGTCCACGGCGAACATGCGGCCCGTCCGGCCGAAGCCGGTCTGAATTTCATCGGCGATGAGCAGCACGCCGTGCTGCTCCAGCAGCCGCTTCACTTCAGCGAAATACCACTCCGTCGGCGCAACGATGCCGGCGTTCCCCTGGATCGGCTCGGCGATCATCGCCGCGATATCGCCGCCTTTCTCCGCCAGCGCTGCCTCCAGCGCGGCGATGGAGCGGCGTGCCGCCTCGTCGGCGCTAAGCCCGTACTCATACGGCCGGGGGATAAACGTGACATCCGTGTCATGCGCCAGCTGTGGATCCGTCCGCCACATCGCCAGCCCGGTCACGCTCATCGTCAAATACGTCCGGCCGTGCAAACCTTGCTCCAGCGCCAGGAAGCCCCGCCGCCCCGTATGCATGCGGGCAAGCAGCAAGGCGCCTTCATTCGCCTCCGAGCCGCTGTTCACGAAGAAGGTGCGGCGCAGGTTCCCCGGCAGCACGTCCGCCAGCCGCTCCGCCAAATCCACATTCGGCTGCGTCAAATAGATCGTGGACGTGTGCTGCAGCATCCGCAGCTGCTCGGCCGTCCGTTCGGCAATTTCCGGATTGCAGTGACCGCTGGCCACGACGGATACGCCGGCAAAAAAATCCGTATACCGCTTCCCGTCATGACCGTACAAATACTGCATCTCCCCCTTCACCAACTGCGGCGGATTTCGATAGAAATGGCTGGTGCAAGGATAAAAATATTGCTGCCGTTTCTTTAACACTTCGTCCGGTCCGATATATTTTGACATGTTCATTCGCTTCCTTTCCCCGATTAGGCTTGCACTCCTGCCGCCACTTCCGCCTGCGCTTCGGCGGCCTCCTCTTTGACGCCGTTGCCTTCGTTGTTCAGGGCCGACGCCTCTGCTCCTGCCATCTCTGCTCCTGTCGCCCCTGCGCCCGCAGCCCCGCTGGCACTCCCGCCGTCAAACTGCAACGCCCCCAGCGTATAGCCGGCATAAACGGGCTTCATCGCGGCAAACAACTCTCCGGCTGCCGCAGGGTTAGCCAGCGCCGCCTTATAGGTGCGCACGATCTCGGCCAGCTGCTCTGGACGGTAGGTCGCCCCTTCGATGCGGAAGACAGATAGACCCGCCGCCAGCAATTCCTTCACCGCGGGCAGCAAACAGATTTCTTTGGCCAACATCAGATGGTTGCGACCATGAACGTCCCGGTAAACCGGGTTTTCGCCTTTATCGGTTTTTAACACCAAAATGCTGTTATCCACGTAGTGATTGTCTTCCTCGCCGATGGCTTGGAACACTTCAGCGTTTTCGTACAAGTCATGCTCCATGTACATGATTGCCGGTGTACCGTGAACGATAGCCTCCAGCGGCCCTGGGGCATGTGCCAGTAGCGCTGCCAGGTCCTTCAGCGGCAGCTCCATGGATGCCGTAAGCCGGCTAACGCCACGCTCCCTATAAAACTCAGCTGCCAGCTGATTGTATACGTTCAGATTGAAATCCCCCACCAGCGGGTAACCCTTGTCGGCAAATTTTCGGATCGCCCCCAGATTCGTCACCATCAAGCCGTCGATCGGCAACCGTTCGCTCGACAGCAAGCCGTCATACATCTCAAAATGCAGCTCCGTCATCATCCGCGGCAGGCACAGAACTAGCTTGGCGTTCCCTTTTAATGCCGCCAGCTCTTTCACGTCCTCCTTCGTAAACGGACGATCCGGTTCAAATACGTCGCCGGAGAGATAAATATGGTCAGCTCCCGCTTCCAGCGCGGCTTTGGCTTGAGCCATGTTATTCACATGCACGGAGACGCCAGGAGCCGCGTGATTCTCCTGCACCGTACCCTTCTCTTTCCCCACCGCCGCCAGCGTCTCGCGAATCACGGCAACGCGTTTGTCGCTGAGCTCCCGCTCCTCCGTTGGCGTACTAAACACTTTGCCCGTGCTATAAAATTTCCCCGTTCCTTCGTAACGCCGGTTGATGTTGGACAATCCCGGACGGCCAAACGCATATCCCGTTGAAAAATCACGCTTGCGGTTATCGTAAAGCAGTTTCGTATCCCGGCTGCGTTCAAAGCCCACCGGATCGTTAATATAACGGTCGATCGCATCGCCATACGCCTTCACGAGCATTACCACGAACGCGGCATCCCGCATGCGGCCTTCGATTTTGAAGGAAGTGATGCCGCCGTGAATCAGCTCTGGGATATGTTCGTACATGAACATGTCTTTGACCGCCAGCGGGTATTCCGCCGGATAGATGTTGCCGTCTTTTTTCACACGATAATCCCAGCGGCATGGCTTCAGGCATTTCCCCCGGTTACTGCTCATCCCGAATACCGCAGAGCTGAAATAACAGTTCGCCCCGTGCACCGAGCACATATCCCCATGCACAAAGTACTCCAACTCCATGCCGGTCGCTTGTTGAAGATAGCGGGTCGTCATGAGATCCATTTCCCGCGAAGTGACGACACGAGTGACCCCGAGCTCCTGTAAAGCGCGAACCATCTCCACGTTATGCACGTTCATCATGACGGAGGAATGCACGTTTAGCTTCAGGTTCATCTCCCGGATCAGCGACAACACAGCGAAATCCTGCACAATGATGGCATCCGGTCCCGCCGATTCCAGGAAACGCAAATATGCCCGCGCCTCGTCCAACTCGCCTTCGTTCAGCAAATTGTTGACGGTGACGTACACTTTTTTGCCAAGCCCGTGTGCAATCTGGACTGCCTCCGTAATTTCCTCCAGGCTAAAATTAAATCCTTTTCGCATCAGGCGCATATTCAGGTTAGGTCCTCCGAAATAAACCGCATCACAATTCTCTACAATGACTTGTTTGAAAATTTCGAACGTCCCCGTAGGCGCAAGCAGCTCAACTTCTTTCCCATTAAAAAAACGTGCCACAGCCGTTTCCCCCTCACATGATTTAAATGTCCAACCTATCAACCTATCCCATCAAACTCTATCTACATGAATTTACTCGCGGAGAATTTTGCATTGGCGGTTCAAACCAACCGATAAACCACAACCGCTGCAGCCAGGACCACATAGGACAACACAAACCAAGTGTCCCGGCCTTTCCAGACCAGCAGGTGGTATTCCGAACGCGGTGCGCCAAGCGTGTAGCCCCGGGACTCCATGGACAACACAAGCTCTTCAGCCCGGCGGAAGGCGCTGACCGTAACCGGTACGAGAAGGGAGACCAGCATGCGCCCCTTCTCCTTCCACGGCAGCTCCTTCAGGTCCGCACCGCGCGACGCCTGTGCCTTGAGGATCTTGTGCGTTTCGTCCAAAATCGTGGGGATAAAGCGCAGCGCAATGCTCATCATCAGCGTCAATTGCTCGGGCGAGACGCCAATCCGTTTCAGCGGTTTAAGCACACCGCTCAAACCTTGATTCAACACCCCCGGCGTCGTCGTAAACGTCAGGATGGCGGTGAATGACACCAACAACCCCATACGGGAGGCGGCGATGAATCCGCTGCTGACTCCGCCGCTGTATAGGGTCCAGGAGCCGATGCGCCAGATCGCCTCCCCCGACTCCACCGTCAAGCACTGAACAACGAAGATAAACACCATCAGTGCCCACAGCGGTTTGGCCGCCTTCAGGTAATATTTCAGCGGGATCTTGGTCGACAGCATATAGCCGATCGAAAACACCGCAGCCACGGCCAAGGCGGGCCAAGAGCCTACCGCCACGATCGCAACAAGATACAGCACCATCCCGGCCAGCTTGGCCCGAGGATCTACAGCGTGCACCCAAGAGCCGGTATCAATACTGCGCCCAAACAGCAGCTTATTCCGCATGCCCGCTGCCTCCTTCCCCGGAAGTGCCGGATAGAATCGGCGGCCGAACCGGAACGGGCCGGTCCACGGACAGCAAGGTCGGGGCGGAACGCTCCCCAGCCTCATCCAACAACCAGGCCAACCGCTCGGCCAACGCCTCCGCCGTCAAGCACGGCGGCTCGCCTGTCAGGCCGTACATTTCCGCCGCTTTATTCCAGTAACGGATACATGCCGGGATAGCCAGCCCCTCGGCCTCCAGACGGGGTGCCTCGCTTACCAGCTCGGCCGTACTGCCTTGGAACGATTTCCGGCCATCTTTCATCACGATCCACTGCTCTGCGTACGGGAGGATTTCCTCCATCCGGTGCGTTACCACGATCACCGTCTTCCCCTCTTCACGGTGCAGCCGCGACAGCATTTCCGCCAATTCGGCACGGCTTTGCGGATCCAGCGTCGCTGTCGGCTCATCCAGCGCGATCACGTCCGGCTCCATCGCCAGCACCGAGGCGATCGCCACTTTGCGCATCTGCCCCCCGCTCAAGCGGAGCGGGTTGCGACTGAGGAACGAGTCATCAAGCCCAACTAGGGCCAGCGCACGTCTGGCTCTTGCCTTGGCTTCGTCTAAGGAGCAGCCGAAATTCAGCGGACCGAAGCAAAGATCCTTCTCCACCGTATCCTCGAATAGCTGCTGCTCCGGAAACTGGAAGACGAGTCCAACCCGCCTCCGCAGCTCGCGCAGCGGAGGCGCCTTACCGCCGGCTTCCATCGTCACATCCAGAACGTGCACCTTCCCGCCCGTCGGCTTCAAAATGCCGTTGAAATGCTGCATCAACGTTGATTTGCCCGAGCCGGAAGCCCCGGCAATCCCGGCAAACACGCCGTCCGCCAGGTAGAGGTCGACCTCCAGCAACGCATTGTGCCGCCATAGGCTGCTCTCGTCATAAGCGAAGCTGACTTGCTCGAACTGTATCGCCATCAAAGTTGCGCCTCCTCTTCGCCGTTCAATTCAAAGCCCGCAGGAAGCGTCACGCCCCGCCGCCTCAGCTCCTGTTGAAGCCGAATCCGATAGGGGGCGATTAACCGGCATTCCGCCAGCAGGGCTTCATCCCGAAACAGCTCGCCCGGCTCCAGGTCGGCGGCTACCGTTCCGCCTCCCAGTACGATCGCCCGGTCGGAGGCCATAATCTCATCGGCATCATGCGTAATCGAGACCATCGTGTAACGGCCGCTCTGCTTCATGTCCCGCAGGATGGCAAGCAGCTCGCCGCGGGCTTTCTCGTCCAGCATCGAGGAAGCCTCGTCAAAGATCACGATGCCCGGCTCCATCGCCAAGATGGAAGCGACGGCCACCCGCTGTTTTTGTCCTCCCGACAACTCCGCGGGATGCTTGGACAGCAGATGGCCGATGTGCAGTTTATCCGCATATTCCCGCACGCGCTTCACCATGACCTCCCGCGGCAGATTATGCCCCTCCAAGCCAAAGGCGATATCCTCTTCAACCGTGGCGCCGATAAATTGATTGTCCGGATTTTGAAACACCATTCCGATGCGTGGACGCAACGAAGTCACCGTATTCCGATCCAACTTCGTTCCTTCCACATATATCGCTCCGCTGTTAGCGCCCAATAAACCGCCCAGCAGCTTTGCCAGCGTGGATTTGCCACAGCCGTTCGGCCCCACCAACGACACCCAGCTGCCCGAAGGGATGCTAAGCGTAACATCTTGAAGCACAGGATGCGCCGGGTGGTATGCGAAGGAAACCTCCCTCAGCTCATAAGCGAATCCGGTTTCTCCCATTTCTCTCTCCCCCTCAGATGTACGTCGTGCGAAGCCCCTCCCGGCTTAAGCCGTTTCCGCTAAAAAGCCTTCAAATAAAGACAGCTTCGACAGCGACGGAATCAAATATCTCACGGCAATTCCAACGGCGATCCCGGTCAGAACCCCCATGATGAGCAGCATCGGCAAATAATAGAAAATTTTCGTCGTATTAAAATACAAAGCAGCGGCCGTCAATTGCCCGATATTGTGGGCAATCCCCCCAACGATGCTAATCCCGATGACGCTTAGCCGTTTGCGCCCAACCAGCAGCAGGAACCACATCGCCGCAAAGCTGAACAACGCCCCCATAATACTGAACAGGAAGCTGGAAAAGGTCCCGAAAATAAACGCCGTGAGCAGCGTCTTTAACAGCACCATCATGAAGGCGTCCCGGGCTCGCAGAAAATAAAGGCAGGTCAGCACCATAATATTAGCCAGTCCGAGCTTCGCCCCAGGTACGCTCATGTTCACGGGAATGAGGGACTCCACCAAGCTGAGAACGACCGCCACCGCCGCGAAAATAGCTACGATCACCGTTCTTTTTAGCAGCAGGCTGGATGATTCATTAAAGGATTGCATCAACCTCGTCTCCCCCTTCTGAAGCTACCACTTCAACCATCAACTTATGTGGCAGGCATACGATCGTCCCACCGTTACGGTCAATAAATCCGAAGGTCAGGCACACTTTGTCCGGACAGTCGGCGTCGATCATCTCAATCCCGTAGTCATGCACCTTCAAAATGTTGTGGCCATACTCCGTTATAATGTCTACCTTCTGTTCTTCTCCGGTCAACTGCACCGTCTTAAACAGCTTCCCGTCCACTGTGATTCTCGCTACTCGATTCTCGTTTTTGTGATTGTTTTCACTTGAATCGCCAAACCATCTCGGAACCAAGAAGACCAAAGCGATCACGACGATGGTTCCGATCAACAGGATATCTCCGCGTTTCATGGCTAACTCCCTTATTTTTTGATTATATAAATCTTAGATGACCTCATTATACATGGTGCCTTCCCTACTCTAGTGTGACAAATATCTCAGCTTCTTCTGTTTTCCCCGGGTTTCACAAAATCATCACTTTAGAAAGGCTTTTAGATATATGCATTGCATTTTTTATTCATTCAAAGTATAATAAATAATTAGTTGTTATAACCACGTTGCAGTTCCTCACAAGATTATAACTCTCCTTATACCGTTCGGTATGAAATTCCTTATTTGAATGACCCAATCAAAGTAAGAATTTGGACGTTTTTCTGATTCACACTGGCGCGGTCATCGGAGCCGCAAGGACAAATGAGAGGTAGGGCTTTTGTTGTTTTAGAAATAGGCAGTTTGTTGTAGTCGGAGCAGGGACACAAGGCCGGTCTTCACGTGTACATGAAGGCTTGGATAACAATACGAAGCAGGCATTGGCGCGTATAGCCAGTGCCTGTTTTGCTTAGAATAAGGCTGTCTTTGCGAATCTGCAGTCTTAGCGAACAAACACCAGGAAATCTATAATTTACAACGGCTCTCCAAATCGCTTGGCTTCCAGCCTTGGTATGCCTTACCCAAATTCTACACGACCGAGCTGCCGGTTGAAGCTGCCCATGCGCTCAGACAAGGCCGTCTCCTTCTCTTTATGGACCGGTTACCGTTTTCCATCATTTTGCCAGCCCTGATCAGCGATATCTTCATGATGGAAAATGACCGGAATTACTCGCCCCCCTTCATATATCTGATCCGAAACCAAAGGATGATTCGAGTGGATAAAAGTCTACAGGTCATGATCGTAAATATCCTGATTCACATCGGGATCATTTTCTTTATCTTCCCGACGAACATCAGGCATCGGGGCGACGTACATGCGCAGCCAGATCAATCCGAAGGTGTCGATCTTGCAAACACGGGGGAACTCCGGACCAAAATCCCGACGGAGAAGCTCGCTCATTGGCGGTCGGAGTATTTTCCCCGTCTTAGAATGGACTTGGTGGTAAAAACAACGATCCAAAACGAAGGTAATCTCAAAACGGATCGCATCAATACCCTCAGATAAAGTTCACGATAAGAAAAACGTCTATCGACGTACATTCAAAGTAGACAGACCGCGTTTAGCGGAAGTTTTTCTTGCGATATCAGATGCCAATCGCCCGAAGTTTATACTTTCTGATATCTTAAAAAATCCCCTCCGGTCGAACCGTGAGGGGATTTTTGATGATCAAGAGATTATCCGCCGATAGCGGTAGCCGTGAAGACAACCGGCCCTACGACTCTGGCCGTGCTGTTGTTATCCTGATTTTCTACGATCAGCTGATAGTTTTGGACTCCGAGCGGGGCGTGTTCAACCATGTGCACGCTAATGAGACCCCAGTCGTTGAAAGCATCCTCCAGCTCTACTAACCCATAGAAGATTTCGGTGCCCGCTCTCCAGATGCGCACCAGGATATTCGGCGTATCGGTCAGCGCTTCAACGCCTATCGTTGCCTTCAACTCAACACGGTTGGTCAAGGACGCCGGATCGGCCGGATCAAGGAATACGGAAACTGCTGCAATCTGCACGCCCCCTACAACCGGAATCGGAATGTTAACACCATTGGTCACCGGAGTCACAACAGTCGAGTTGTAATCCAAAAGCGTTTTTGCCATACCATCTTCTCCCCTTTACTAAGGTATGCTCTATTCTATGTAAGAGAGAAAGAAGATTCTTAGATGAATGCATCAGTAGAATTGACTCATTTTCATACAAGCACAGGAGCAAGGAATAGGCATATGATGGATAAAAAAACTGGAGGTTATGTCAAACATGAGTTATGTTCCCGGACCGTACCCCGGCTTGTCGTACGCCGCTCCGTATGATCCTTACATCTATCCTCAACCTTACTTCGTTTACGGATATCCGCAGGCATTTCAACCCGCACGCTATCCCGACTATATCGAGCCCAGCCCGATCTATCCTGAATACGCACCGTCTCCTTCGCAAGACGACGCTTGGAACCGGCAGCCGCTTCAAGATTACGGGCAAAAGCCGTTTGTGATTAATATTAGCGATGCCGCCGAGCATAACCGGAACTTCCGGACCGCTCTCTGGACGGGCAAGCATTTCCAGGTCACTTTGATGAGCATTCCGGTCGGTGAGGATATCGGCTTGGAGATCCATCCGAACACGGACCAATTTGTACGCGTGGAAGAGGGTCGAGGCGTTGCGCAAATGGGCGATCGAGCGGATCACCTCACCTTCGTACGAAACATCCGTGAAGACGACGCGGTCTTCATCCCCGCCGGCACGTGGCACAACATCATCAACACCGGCAACGAGCCGCTTAAAGTGTATGTCATTTATGCCCCGCCGCACCATCCGTTTGGCACGGTGCATCGGACAAAAAGGGATGCGATGGAGCAAGAGTAAGCGCACCAAGGAACAGGGAGGTTTCAGCAAACCTCCCTATTTGCGGTCACAATTTAGTGCTAAGCGCATGGAGAAAACAAAGAAACGGAGAAGAACTAACAAGCGAAGAGCAAGAGGTCACTCGGAAGATGAACAAGGTCCTTCAACAATTCAAAAACGCCCCCCGAAAACCTCGGAGGGCGCGTTATGCTTGCATATCAGATGCTGGTGAAGGGACTCGAACCCCCGACCCACGCATTACGAATGCGTTGCTCTACCAGCTGAGCTACACCAGCAGGTTCGTTTTTAGCGAACAAAATTTATTATACCGAGTTTTAAAAATAATGCAAGCACCAATTTCAAGAAATTATAGTTTCTCGCGCACAGAGCGCAGCTTCTGTTCGGAGGAGCTGGCTTTGTCGCGGCGATCATCGATCTTGATCGAGGTTGATACGCGGCCGGCACCGGATTGGAACGGCGCTTCGTGAATCGCGCGAATCGCAGTAAACACATCATCTAACGATCCTTCAATAATCGTACTCATGGAGGTGAGGGTAAAGGTAATGCCCTTCTGCTTCTCCAACACCCGATGCAACTCGGCCACATAAGCGCTGAGGCTGGTGCTCCCCGTCCCGATCGGAATAACGGTAACTTCGGCGATAGCCATAATCGGCTCCCTTCTTTCCTGGTAATTGGTTTGAATCAAATCCCTGAGCTGGTTTTCGTCCTACAGGTATATTCTAACCAACTCTCCTCTCTAAGATCAACCGAACCCGTCTGCTAATATCCTTACCGTCCCCAAAACTCACACACTCTGTAAAACCCGATCTAGTCCTCCAGTCCCATTTATAAATGTTCACAATTTTCTTCTGTCCCCCACTCTCCGCATCGTTGCGCGGACCGGAGATTTTCACGTGATTTTCAGTCTGCTTTCAATGGGAAAATCCCATTTACAAACACAATATCTTGGGCTATCCTTAGATCAACGCAACAAAATATAGTGTGAACGGGTGATCCGGCGGACAAGCCGCCGGAGCTTAAAAGGGAAGTGCGGTGCAAGTCCGCTGCGGTCCCGCCACTGTAATCGGTAGCTTGGTACTAAAGACGAGGCGTTCGCCTACATCGTCTTGAAGACCCAGCCGTTCGACTGACGATATGCCACTACAGCTTAATGCTTGATGAGCTGCGGGAAGGCGTCAGCAACGTTCCGAAAGCCAGGAGACCTGCCCGTTTGAAAGACACCGACGGAAAACCTGCGAGGATCAGGGATGGTGTCCGCTTGCCGCCGAAATGTTGGGGCCTTGATTTGGTCTGTCCACTTTTTTGCAGTGCATTCGGGCATGTCTACCTCGTTGGTTGGACATGCTCTTTTATTTTGAACCAAAGCTCGGTTTACAGGGAGGAGAAGTGTGTTATGGCATGGGTAAGCCAGACGTATACCGGCCGGGACACCTTGCTGGATGAAGTGATTCGGATGGGCGAGGAAATCGTCCAGAGCCGCAATCTTGAGGTGCTGCGCGAGAACGCCAATTTAAATGGAGAGAGCTTCTCCGGCAAGATGAGCAAATTCGGCAGCGAGTATTCCAAATGGTATGCAAGCCATTTCGTACTGCCAACTCGCTTGGTACAGGCCATTCAGGATAACATCGTTTATGTTCACGACTTGGATCAGTACGCCCTCGGCACAACGAACTGTATTTTTATCCCGTTTGACAAACTGCTGCGCAAAGGCTTCAACACCGGCAACGGCAGCGTACGCCCGCCAACTTCCATCATGACGGCGATGGCGCTGGTGGCGATCATTTTCCAATCCCAGCAAAACTCCCAATTCGGCGGTGTGTCCGCGAACAAGCTGGACTTCGATCTCGCCCCGTACGTAGCCAAATCGTTCGCCAAGTACTTCCGCAAAGGGCTGGATTATTTTGAAGAAGGCGATGCGAACGCTGATTTGGGCGACATCACGATGAGCCGCAGTGACCTGCGGGATCAGTATCCCAAGGCTTTTAACTATGCGCTCAAGGAAACCAAAAGCGAGACGTTCCAGGCGGCCGAAAGCCTGATTCATAATCTGAATACGATGTCGAGCCGGGCCGGCGGGCAAATCCCGTTCACCAGCATCAATTACGGCACATGTACCTCACCGGAAGGACAACTGGTCATTGACTCCCTGCTCACGGCCACGATGCGCGGGCTGGGCCATGGGGAAACGCCGATTTTCCCGATTCAGATTTTTAAATGTAAACAAGGCGTCAACCAGAATCCGGGGGAACCTAACTACTCCCTATTTCTGAAAGCGGCGGAATGCTCGGCCAAACGGCTTTATCCGAATTTCGCCAACCTGGACGCCCCACTCAACCTGATGTATTACGACCCAACGGATCCGGATACGGAATTCGCTACCATGGGCTGCCGCACCCGGGTGCTGGCTGACCGGTTCGGCCGCAATCGTCTGTCTGGCAAAGGCAACCTTTCCTTTAATACGCTGAACCTGGTCAAGCTAGGCTTGAAGTACGGCATCGCGTTGGGACACCGCAAAGAGCCCGACGAACGCGGCTTCTACCGCGAGCTGACTCACTATATGAATATCGCCCTGGAGGGATTGCTGCATCGCTTCTCGATTCAGGCCTCCCAAAAAGCGAAGGCTTCCGATTTCATGATGCGGGAAGGCGTCTGGGAAGGCGGTGAGCAGCTGGCGCCGGATGATCAGGTCGGCGAATTGCTGAAGCACGGCAGCTTGTCCATCGGGTTCATCGGGCTGGCCGAATGCATGAAGGCGATGTACGGGAAGCATCACGGCGAAGATGAAGCCGTGTATCAGAAAGCTTACGACCTGATCGCTTACATGCGCGACTATTGTGACGGCCAAAGCGAAATTCACAATCTCAATATCACGTTGTTTGCGACCCCGGCGGAGGGGCTGTCCGGCAAGTTCACCAAACGCGACCGTGCGGTCTACGGCCCGCTGCCCGGGATTTTGGACCGCGAGTATTACACGAATTCGTTCCATATCCCGGTCTACTACAACATCAGTGCGGCACGAAAAATTGAGCTGGAAGCCAAATTCCACGGGCTGTGCAACGCCGGAGCCATCTCTTATATCGAGCTTAACGGCAATGCCCGCAACAATCCGGAAGCATTCGTCAAAATCGTGCAATACGCCCTGCAGCAGCAGGTCAGCTATTTTAGCATCAACCATCCGATCGACCGCTGCTCGGCCTGCGGCTTTGAAGGGATCATTGGGGCAAGCTGCCCCTCCTGCGGCAGCCATGAGAGCGAAGTGCATATTCGCCGTTTGCGCCGGGTGACCGGTTATCTGACCGGCGACTACCAGACACGGTTCAACCCCGCTAAACAAGCGGAGGTTCGCGACCGGGTGAAACACGACGCATGAACATTTGCGGGTACTACCCGGAATCCATTAATGAAGGGCCCGGCTTGAGAGCAGCGATCTTCATCAGCGGATGCCGCCATTATTGCAAAGGCTGCTTCAGCCCAAAAACCTGGAGCTTCGATTACGGGGAACCGCTCACTTTGGAGCGGGAAGCAGAAATTATTTATGACATTAAACATAATCCGTTGCTCAGCGGACTCACGATCCTTGGCGGTGATCCTTTTTTCTCCGCTGCTGAGGTCTGCGGTTTTATCGACCGGCTTGTGGCGGAAACCGGGCCAATATCCATCTGGATTTACACCGGTTATACGTTGGAAGAATTAATCGAACGCCCCGGCTCCCCCGAATATGAACTGTTGCGGCGTTGCGAGGTGCTGGTCGACGGAAGGTTCGTTGAGGAGCTTCGCGATCCTTCCCTGCTCTATCGCGGCAGCTCCAATCAACGGCTGATCGATATTCAACAAAGCCTGCGGCAGGGACAAGCCGTGTTATGGGAGCCCCTGTTCTCTTTTTAGCTGATTGATCTTATTGATCCTGAGCGCAACTTGATTGCGCCCCTTTTTTCACTGATTATCTGCAATTTGAACATTCAAGATTTGGGGTACCACCACCCATCTGCAGCCTTCATCCTACCTTAATATATGGAAAGTGAGGATTTATCTCATGCCTACTCTAGTGACAAAACCAAATAACCGACAGCTTGCGTTTGACAGCGCACGCCTTGGCGTCTATGCTGACCGAATTTTGCAAGGATTACATAACGTCGATAAAGAGCGCCTGCTGCGCGGCGTCAATGCAAAGCTGCGCCGGGATGTGGTGACCGGTGAAGAAATTAGCAACGCGTTTACGATGTCCGCACTGGAGCTCGTCAGCAAAGATGAGCCCGATTGGAAATATGCAGCGGCCCGCTCCCTGCTCACTTCCCTGTACAAAAAAGCGGCCGTCAATCGTCGCTACAAAGCCTACCCGGAAGAGCCTTACGGCTCGTTCTATCACCTGATCACCGAGCTCTGCCAGCTGGGCATTTACCGCGAGGAGCTGCTGGAGTGCTATACGAAGGAGCAGATTGAAGAGCTGGGCCGCACGATTGACCCGTCCTGCGACCTGCTGTTCGACTACATCGGCCTGCTCACGCTGACGGAGCGTTACCTGGCCACCGACTTCGACGGACGGACGATGGAGCTGCCGCAGGAGCGCTACATGGTCATCGCCATGTACCTGATGCATAAGGAGCCGGAAGAGAAGCGTCTGGAGCTGGTGAAGGAAGCGTATTGGGCGATGAGCAACCTTTATATGACTGCGGCGACGCCAACGATGTCCAATGCCGGTAAAAAAGTAGCCGGCCAGCTCTCCAGTTGCTTCATCGATACTGTCGACGATTCCCTTGAGGGCATCTTCGACTCCAATACGGATGTAGCCCGCTTGAGCAAAATGGGCGGCGGCATCGGCGTTTACCTCGGTAAGGTCCGCGCGCGCGGCTCGGACATCCGCGGCCACAAGAACACCAGCTCCGGCGTGATTCCCTGGATTCGCCAGCTGAACAACACCGCCGTCAGCGTCGACCAGCTCGGAACGCGTAAAGGTGCGATCGCGGTTTATTTGGACGTTTTTCACAAAGATATTCTTGCCTTCCTCGATCTGAAGCTGAACAACGGCGACGAGCGGATGCGCGCGCATGACGTCTTCCACGGCGTGTGCCTGCCTGACCTGTTCATGGAGGCGGTGGAGGCCCGCGGGGAATGGCATCTGTTCTGCCCGCACGAAGTGAAGAAAACGATGGGCTGGAAGGATGAGAACGGCCGCCCATTGGGGCTGGAGGATTTCTATGATGAGGAGCTTGGGAAAGGCAGCTTCCGTGAAAAATACGCCGAAGCCGTTGCCCACCCTACCCTGTCGCGCATCACGATGCCGGCGATCGATATCATGAAGCGAATCATGAAATCGCAGCTGGAGACCGGCACGCCCTACATGTTCTACCGCGATACGGTAAACCGGGCGAACCCGAACCGGGCGCATGGGATGATTTACTCGTCCAACCTGTGTACGGAGATTATGCAAAATCAATCGCCGACCGTCGTCGAGCAAGAGGAACTGGTGACGAAGGACGGACAAACCCGGATCGTCGTGTCCAAAATCCCTGGCGATTTCGTCGTCTGCAACCTGAACTCGATCCATCTGGCCCGCGCGGTGCCGGCCGGCGTGCTGGAGCGGCTGGTGCCTATTCAGACGCGGATGCTCGATAACGTGATCGATATCAACAATATCGAAGTGCTGCAAGCGCAGTATACGAACAGCCAATATCGGGCGATCGGACTTGGCACATTTGGCCTGCACCATCTGCTGGCGCTCGAAGGCATCCGTTGGGAATCCCAGGAGGCGGTTGAATACAACGACGCGCTTTATGAAAAGATCAACTACCTGCTGATCAAATCCAGCATGGAGCTCGCCAAGGAAAAAGGCAAATATCCGAAGTTTGCCGGCTCTGACTGGGAAACGGGGCAGTACTTCGAGTCCCGCGGTTACGTTGACGGCACGCGCGAAGGCAAATACGTGACGACCGAGCAATGGCGTGAGCTGCAGAAGGAAGTGCGCGAGAACGGCGTTCGCAACGCCTGGATGTTCGCGATCGCCCCCAACGGATCAACCTCGATCATCGCCGGCTCGACCGCCAGCATCGATCCATTGTACGAGCTGCTTTCGTATGAGGAGAAGACGACGTACAAAATCGCCAACCCGGCACCGGACCTGTCCGAAAAAACGATCTGGTACTACAAGACCGCGTTCCTGATCGACCAGCATTGGTCGATCGAAATGGCTGGCGCGCGCCAGCGCCACGTCGACCAAGGCCAAAGCTTCAACCTGTACGTGCGGCCGGACATCCGGGCTACTGACTTCCTTGACCTGCATCTGCATGCTTGGAAGGCCGGGTTGAAGTCGACGTATTATGTGCGGAGCCGGGCGTTGACGATTGAGGAGTGCGAAAGTTGTGCCTCCTGAGTGATCTCAACCAAGACCTCAACCCACCCCACCCCTCCCTTACCGTAAGGGAGGGCGTCCGAGGGCCTGCTGCCCTCTGGTCTCCCGCAAATGGGAAGAACGCGGGAGTGCAAGAGGCGCTCCTGCACGCTCTCCCCTGCGGGGAATCGCTGAGGTTGGCTCGTGGAACGCTTTTCCCCCTTCGGGTACGTCTTACTTTTGGCGCTCCCGGGTGACCTGGTAAACCGTGCTGCTCAGGACTGCTGCTTTCGGCGCACCCGGGGGGACGCAGGCGGGATGAGCCGCTTGCCGCCCTTCGGGCCCGCTCTACTGTGGCGCTCCTGCGGAGGCGGGGACTGCGACTTTGGGGCGTTACTGGCGAAACCACGTGCAATGAGGCGTTGTCCCTTCGGGATACACTTACTTTTGGTGCAAGACGAGAGAGCAGCAGGGGCGCTTTATACGTAACTGCGTGCTCGGAGGCGCTATCCCCTGCGGGGATGCGCTCACATTTTTGAACATATATACATGCGGGATCAGGGCCAGACGTTCGCCTTTGTGAGCGGATTTCTACAACTTCTGAATCTAGTCCAACCAGAGAAATCCGCGAGCAACAGCGATCGGAAGAACATTTCAGCCGGCGGCCTGATCCCGCAAATCCCATTCCATGTACAACTTACTCAACACAAATTAAGGAGCGAAATCCCATGCAACTTCAAACGATTTTTAATACCGAAGCCCCCAACAAATCAACGCGCATCATCGGCGGCGAATGCTCGGGCATCCTGAACTGGAACGACATTCGCATGCCTCATATGTACAAGCTGTACAAGGTGCTGCTGCTCAACCACTGGATCGCCGACGAAATCCCGATGGCCAAAGATGCGCAGCAATTCGCCCTGCTCGATCCGGAAGAGCAGCGCACCTTCAAGATCAACATCTCGCTCTTGGCCGTGCTCGACTCGATGCAGACGATGTTTGTGGGCGATGTAAAGCGCTACTTCACCGACTCATCGCTGGAGGCGATCTCGGCGATCATCGGGCAACAGGAAGTGGTCCATAACCAATCCTACTCCTACGTGCTGTCCTCGATCGTGTCGGAGCAGGAGCAGAAAGAAATTTTCGAGTACTGGAAGCATGATCCGGTGCTGCTGGACCGCAACAAATTTATCGCCAACATCTATCAGAACTTCCGTGATGAACCGACGCCGCAATCGTTTTTTGAAGCGCTGGTGGCGGATCTTATTCTTGAGGGCATCTTCTTTTATAGTACGTTTGCGTTCTTCTACAACCTCGCACGCGATCAGAAAATGATGGGCACCAGCCAAATGATCTCGTACATCCAACGGGATGAGAACCAGCACTGCTACTTCTTCGCCGAAGTGTTCAAGCAACTGCTGATCGATTATCCGGAATTAAACACGAAGGAAAATATCGATTACGCATACCGCACGATCGACCGGGCGGTAGAACTGGAGACGAACTGGGCGCACTATACGTTAAAAAATGTCCCCGGCATCGACTTAAACGAATTGTCCGATTACATTAAATACATCGCCAACAAACGGTTGACGTTAATGGGGCTGGAGAAAGCGTACGCGGGCGTGGATATCAACTGCATGCCGTGGATCAAGCCGTTCTCCGACGAAGCGTTGAACGCAACGAAAACGGACTTTTTCGAGGCCAAATCCCGCAACTACGGCAAGGTCGGCGACGACAACGGGTTCGATGACCTGTAATACCTGGGGTTACCTAAGTGAAACTGCTTCTTGCTCTTCCGCATCGGCTGCGGAGGAGCTTTTTTTTCGTTAAAAGAAGTTGTCCGTTTAAATTCGGTTTAAGAAATTCGGATATGCTATAATCAATACCAAATCGGCCCAGTGCCCGGACACATCGGAAGGACGTTGCTTTCATGGATTTACTGATTACTGTCATTTTGCTGCTCATCTGTCTGGTGGTTTCCAACATCATCAGCCACTACATCCCGATGATCCCAACCGCACTTACTCAAATCGCTCTCGGGATCCTCATCGCGCTGGCCTACAAAGAGTTTTCGCTAGAGCTTGAAACGGAATGGTTTTTGTTGCTATTCGTAGCCCCCCTGTTGTACAACGACGGCAGGTATTTCCCTCGCGACCAACTATGGAATATGCGCGGGGCGATTCTCGGGAACGCCATCGTCCTCGTCGTGTTAACTACGCTGGGAGGCGGCTACCTCATCCATGCCGTGATTCCTGACATTCCGCTGGCCGCGGCATTTGCATTGGCGGCAATCCTGTCCCCTACCGACCCGGTGGCCGTCAACGGTATCGCCAAGCGGATTCATATCCCGGAGAAAGTGCTGAATCTGGTCCGGGGTGAATCGTTGATCAACGACGCCTCCGGCTTGGTCGCTTTCAACTACGCGGTTGCGGCGGTCGTGACGGGGTATTTTTCTCTGAAAGAAGCGTTATATGACTTCTCCTATATGTTCGTGATCGGGGCCTTGCTTGGTTTAGTGCTCAGCTTGATGATGGCTTGGATCCGGTTCTCGCTGCTCAAACAAGGGATTAAGGATGCCACGCTGCACTCGCTGCTGCAAATTCTCACGCCGTTCCTGATCTTTATCGTGACGGAGGAATTCCTGCATGCTTCCGGCGTTATTGCCGTTGTTGTCGGCGGTATCGTGCATTCGCTGGTGCGGGAGCGGACGGAAACGATGCTGGCCAAGGAACAATTGTTAACGGAAAATATTTGGTCCACGCTGCTGTTCGTCCTGAACGGGGTTGTCTTCCTTCTGCTTGGTCTGAACATCCCGTCGTCGATTCAGGATACTGTCGCTAACCCGAATATTAACAATGTGCTGGCGATTGGGTACGTGCTCATTGTTGGGGTTGGAATCCTGGGGATTCGTTTTATCTGGTCGCATTTATTTGCCATTCATGATTACAAAAAAGGCAAAGGGGATAAACCTACGGTGAAGTCCAGCCTGCTGCTCACCTTGACCGGGGTCCGCGGCGCGGTGACGATGGCCGGTGTCCTGTCTATCCCTTATGTGGTTGCCAGCGGCGGGCCGTTCCCGGAACGGTCATTGATTCTGTTCTTGGCAGCGGGCGTCATCTTGTTTACGTTGATTGCGGCCACGATCTTATTGCCGATGCTTAGCAAAGGGGCCGCGCCAGGCGAAGAGGACAGTCCGTTCCTCGATTATAACGAAGCTCGGACCCGCGTGCTGCGCGTTGCGCTAAACAAAATCAAAGAGGTCATGGACGAGGACAATAAGGTCGCGGCCTATCAGCTTATGGATGAGTATAGCCGGCTCCTTAAGCCCGCTTTGGATCAATGGGGAGCCCAGCGGCTGGATCGGCCAGAAATGATCGGGAAAATCACCGAACTGCACCGGGCCGCACTGAAGGTAGAACGCAACTACATCCAGCAAGCCGTCCAAGAAGGCAGCATAGACAAAGTCATGTATGAAACCTTCGAGAAGGCTTTGGATCACCGTGAAGAGAAGCTGTCGCAAAGCGGAAGCTCCCGCTTCTTCTTCCTGGTTGGTACGACAGTACGGGATTTCCGGCGGGCGAGACGGAAATACAAAGATGACAACATGAAGGCCGTAGGGCGGGACATCCACCTGAAGGCCTTGCAAGCAGCACTCGAGTATTTACAGGGGTTGAAAAAAGGAGACGCTTCCGACAACGTCATTCAATACGTCATCCTGGATTACAAGCGCGCCATCGCTCGGTTGAAAGGCTCCGCGAATCCATTCAACGAGAAGACGGAAGCGCAGAAGGAAGAGCTGCGGCTGCTGGTTATGGATGCCGAACGTGCGGAAGTCAACCGCATGTTCGAAAACGGCGAAATCAGCCGGGAGCAAGCCCGGGAGCTGCGCAGAACGATCAACCAAATCGAAGGCATCACCCTCTTCGAGCACGAGGAATAGCAATGCCAAAAACGCCTCCACAAGATGTGGAGGCGTTCCCCTTTTTTGCGCCGCGGGCGGCGGGCAAGTGTAACGGAACGTAGTGCGCTTATTCTGCGAAAAAACGCCGCTAAAAAAATCTAACGGAAGGTCTTCTCGTTCCGTTACGCGGGCGCAGTAACGTGCCCCGCAGCCGCCCGCCATAGCGCTTGCCCGGCCCGGCGGCGGCGTTCAGGGCGCCGACTCGCAGCGCCGCCCAGGGCAGCGGCAAGCCGCCCGGATGCCGGAGGCGCACCGTCCGGCTCTCGCCCGGCAGCAGGTCGAAGTAGTTGTCGCTGTAGCGGACCTGGCCTAGCGGCATCTCCAGCTTGACCAGACGGGCGATAGCTTGGCCGGAGACGGTGACCGTGACGGTCTGCTCTGCTTCGTCCACCTGCACGTCCAGCTCGGTCGCAGGTAGTCGGATATCCTTCGGATCGCGCAGGTAGTAGCGGTTCACCGGTGCGCTGAACCCGGCGGCGCTCAGCTCCACCAGCACCTCCTCCGGCGCCAAACCCACCAGCGCCTCCGCCTCATCCAAGCTTCCGAGCAGCAGCGCCGTTTGCGGCGGCACCATCGCCGTAAACGTAAACTGACGAGCGCCCCTGTCTCCCGCATCTTCTGATGCTTCCGCCGCTTCGGCCACTCCGTCCTGCCAAACCAAAGGATGTACCGTTAACGTCACGGTCCCCTCCAGCTGCTCGAGCGTGTCGTTCACGACCCACACGCGCAGCGGCTCGCCCGGTTCATGCTCCAGGGACAGGAGCACCGGATGAAAAAACTTCTTCCCATAGTAATACGAAGCCTTCGGCAACAGCTCGTAATCGATCATTGACCAGCTCGTCCCCGGCCAGCTGTCGTTGAGCTGCCACACCAGCGCACCGCTGTTCCGATGACGATGTCGGCGATAATGCTCGATCCCGTATTTTAGCCCTTCGGCCTGCGTTAACATGGAGAAATTCATATACTCCTCGATATCCTGCGGAATCCCGGTATAGCCCTCCATGAGCAAAATCCCTTTGCGGTGATTCGTATCCTTGTTCCGGTACGCCATCTCGGCGCTCCCCCAAGTAAACTGCCCCTCCGGGATGTTCTTCTCCAGCGTATACCGGTTTGCGGAAGCGTGCATGCCAAACTCGCTGCTAAACAAGGCAAAGTCTTTTTTAAAATTTTTGAACGTGACGCCCTCGATGCTGTAATCCAGCAACGGCTTCTCGCCCTGCATGCGCGGATACACCGACCCATGCCACACCTGCCAGTTATGGCGGTCCCCATGATTTGGATCGTTGGCATCATACCCATCCTGCGCCCCATACGGCGACGAAGGCCAATACGGTCGATACGGATCCAGCTCGGCCAGCAAGCCAGGAATCAGCTCATGATAAATCGTCTCTCCAAAAAAATCCCCGGTAATATCCCCAGCAGCCGACTTCATGTCATACAGCCAGTCGATTTCGTTATTGCCGCACCATAGCGCCAACGAAGCCCGGTTCCGCAGCCGCTTGACGTTATCGATAATTTCCTGCCGCACATTGTCCATAAAGTCACGGTTGAAGTCCGGAAACAACGCATTAGCAAAAGCGAAATCCTGCCACACCAGCACCCCGCGCCGGTCGCACTCCTCGTAAAAAATCTCTTTCTCATAAATGCCGCCCGCCCATACGCGCAGCATGTTCATTTGCCCTTCCACGGCCAGTTCGATTAATCCACGGTACGTCGACTCCGGAATCGATCCGATCAGATGATCCGCCGGAATCCAGTTGGCTCCCTTGGCATAAACCTTAATGCCATTAAGGATAAAAGCAAACGAAGGGCTGCCGTCAGGTTGTTGCAGCGATAATTCCAGCGTCCGTATGCCAAAGGGCTGCTCGTAACGGTCAATCTCTTCATCACCGGCCAAAAGCGTCACTTGCAACGTGTACAAATAAGGTTCGCCCAAGTCATGCGTCCACCATCGCCGTGGGCAGGCAACACGCAGTTCGGCCGATGCGGCCCCTTTCGTATGGATCGCGTTCGGGAAGGCCTGCCTTAGCGCGGCTTGTCTGCCTACAAGGGTCTCTCCCGCATCCAGCACCGAAAGTGTAGCGGACGCGACCTCCTCGCCCTCCGCGTCCAGCAGGCGGGCGACGGCCACCGCCGCCGTCCCGGAGCGGTACGCTTCCACTTCTGCGCTTACCTGGATCACCGCTTCCTCCGCCCTCGCGGATAATGTTGCGGCATATACGCTTGTCAGCTTCGCCAGCTTATGGCGTTCCAACCGAACCGGTCCCCAGATCCCGGTCGTGACGATCCGCGGCCCCCAATCCCAGCCAAAATTCATCGCCGCCTTGCGGATCCATTGCCGCTCCTTCGTATACGAGGACCATTCGAGCTGCTCTTTGTCCCGATGATGCAAATACAGCGGATCAAAACGGACCGCTATCGTGTTCCGCCCCTCACGGACGATCCGCGTAATATCAAATGTATAGCAGCGGAACATGTTGGAGGTTGAGCCGATTTCATGCCCGTTGACAAAGACGGACGCATACGTGTCCAACCCTTCAAATACGAGCTCGATTCTCTCCGCTTCCCCCGGCATGGCCTCCAACTCAAACGTCGTGCGGTACCACCATTCCTTCCGTTCGATCCAGCGGCATTTCGCATCGTTGTGTCCGTAATACGGGGAATCGATCAAACCACGCGCGAGCAGCGTCGAGTGAACGTCGCTCGGGACGTTGGTCTCGATCCAGAAGCGATCGTCCAGGCCGGGGGCGGCCAGCTCCAAGGGCGGCTTCTCACCAATCTCAAAATGTTGCAGCTTCCATGGTCCCGATATGATCATAAATCGTCCCTCTTTTCCTGATGAGATGTAGTATCGACAGATAACCCTTCCGTGCCGTTAAGCTTGCCGGATCGTTCCTCCCGGCGCCTCCTCGCGAAATTCGCTTGGCGTCTTGCCGGTATGCTTCTTAAAGAGCCGGCTGAAATATTTCACGTCCTCGTATCCGGTGAGTCCGGCGATTTCGCTTACCTTTGCCGGTGATACAGCCAGCAGCTCCATCGCCCGGCGCATTCGTAAGGCGGTAACGTAATCGCCGAAGGTGCTGCCGGTTTCTTTTTTGAACAGCTCGCTGAGATGGCTGGGATGCAGGTGCACATAGGCCGCAACCTGCTGCAAGCTTAGCTCCTCTGCCGGGCAGGACTCCATATAAGCTTTGGCCCGCTGCACATGGGAAGCCTGCCCCTCACCAAGTTGACCGTGATATAAGCTCATGACGGCATGCAGATGACGGAACAGCTCATCCTTCAGCTTCGCACCTCCGATGTGCTGCTGCAGCCAAGGCGCGAAGCGTGCGGCCCCTTCCTTCCCTAACGCCCGGAGCGTACGCTCCAGCCAGCGGTGCGCCGCAACGGCCGCCGACTGCAAACAGGCTTGATACGATTCCGGCGTGCATTCCGGATCTGCGACCAACTCGTCGGCCAGCCGGTGTGTCCAAGCTCGCAACGCCATCCGATCCTGCTCTAATAAGATCGAGCCGAGCTCGTTCTCCTCTTCTTGTGTGATCACCGTCTTCCCGCCTTTACGATCCGCGAACGCCTGGTAATCCAGCAGCTTCGCGCCGGGGAGCAGATCATGGTAAGCAAAAGCGGCCTGTGCAGTCACATAACTTTGATGCACCTGATCCGGATCCTCCACGGGTACGCCGGCGGCCAAGCGCAGCTGGCAGTTCAGCAAATTTTCGATACGTTCCAGCATTCCCTTGAACCGCTGGCCGCTGGAATGTACCGCGCTCGGTTCGGGTCCGGTCACGCAAACGATCCGCCCCTGATGGATCAACACCGCCGCTCCGGGCAGCAGATCCTCCAGCATATTTTGAACGGCAAACCGCAGCAGCGAATCGGCCTCCTCCTCCTGGCCCCAGCCGCCGGCGGATAGAATCAGCACTTGCCGGTACCCCGGATGGCCGGAGTTCTTCAGATCCTGACTCGAACCCGCATGCTTGGGATCCGCAGGAGCCGCTCCCGCCTCACCTTCGATCACCCATTTATACAGCTGCCGCTGCCGTTCTTCCCTGGCCTGCCGATGTGCGCGGGAATCCTCGGCCCGACGCTCCACCAACCGTTGCTTGGCTTGGAGCACCGTCCGGATGATTTCCTCCGGTTTGCTCGTTTTTAACAGGTAATCGCTAACGCCCTGGCGAATCGCCTGTTGGGCATAGGCAAAATCCCCATATCCAGATAAAATGATCACTTCCAGCCCAGGCAAACGTCTCACAGCTTCCTCCGCCAGCTCCAAGCCGGTTTTGCCATTCATCCGTATGTCGGTGATTAAGATATCCGGCCGTTCCACCTCCAGCCGCTCAAGCGCCTCCTCTGCAGAAGCAGCCGGCTGAAGCAGATTTAGTCCAAGCTCGCTCCAGGAAATGACACTGGCCAGCCCGGTCCGGATAATAACCTCATCATCTACAATCAATACATTCATGGCGATTCCTCCATGATCGGAATGGAAAATGAAACCTGCGTGCCCTCGCCTTCCCGGCTGTCAATTGAGAGCCCGGCTTCTCGTCCGTAATGCAAGAGCAGCCGCTCGTTAACGTTGCGCAGCCCGTATCCGGCAGACAACCCCGTAGCTGTTGTTGCCGCTGTTGACGCAGTTGCCGTTATTGCCATGGTTGCCGCTGTTGGGGCTGCTTCGTCCGTAACCGCCGTTGCCGTCGTCTCCGCCAAGGCCGTTCCGGGCATCCCTGACCGCCCGTTCTCCTCCCCGTCAGCTGCGGGCAGCAGCAGCGATTGACGTACCTCCTGCAAACGCTCGGCGTTCATGCCAAGCCCGTCGTCCATGACCGTTACGTTCATGCGTTTTCCCTCCGGCTGTATGAAGATGGTGATTGTACCGATCCCTTCGCGTTTTTGAATCCCATGGATCAAGGCATTTTCCACCAAAGGCTGCAACAGCAGCTTCAGCATCCACTTGTCCTTCAGCGTCTCATCTACGAAATACTCGACGGTAAATTTATCGGGGAAGCGGATCGACTGGACGCGCACATAATTTCGGATATGGGCTACCTCCTGTTCGACCGGGCAGTAATCTTTGCCCTGATTGAGGCTGATCCGCAAGAAGTCGCTTAACCCTTCGACCATATCGGCGATGCGCCGCTCCCCTGACATCAGGGCAATCCAATGGATCGAAGACAACGTATTGTATAAAAAATGAGGATTGATCTGCGCCTGTAATGCACGCAAATCGGCCTCTTTCTTGCGAGCCTCGCCGCGGATCACTTCGCGCTTCAATCGTTCGATATGCGCGCCAAGCATGTTGTAGCTATGACCCAACCGCCCGATCTCATCGTCCGAGGTCGCCGGAAAACGCGGCAAAGGCCGCTCTGGATCGATCCGCGACAAATGACGGGTTAACACGCGCAGCGGCCGGGTAATCCGGCGAACGGTAAACCAAATGAGCAGCGTGCACACGAGCACCGACACACCAACGACCTCGGCGGTTAACGTGAGGATGTAGCGATTCTCCGCCCGGTATTGGTCGTAAGGGACGCTGCCTACCAGCATCCATCCGGTTAAGGGCTCATGACGGTACAGCACCGTCGACTTGCCGTCCCCTTCGCCGTAGATTACGCTACCGCTGATGTTCATACTTGCAGGGAGCGGCTCACTCACGCCGTCTCCTTCCGGGGAGCGACCCGGAAGCAATGCGAACAGGCCGGGCGCATAGTCATCCAGCGGCCGGCCCAGCCTGGACTTGTCGGCGGAGGACAGAATCGTCCCGTCTCCCCCGACCAGTTCCACCTTGCCCATCCCTTGACCAAACTCCGGCGATTCCAGATTGCGGGCCAGCTCCTGTTCATCCAGGCTGATCGCCAGCCAACCCAGCCGGCGAAAATCGTAGATGCTGCGGATCGGCCGAAACAAGGTGATCACCTGCTCCATCCCGGCATAGTCGCGAATTTCGTACACGCCGGACCACGTTTTTCGCCCGCCGGCAATGGCCTTCGCCGCCTCCTCGGGGAGCTCATTTTCATACCAGGTGGCCGTTGATAGCCGCGCGTCGAACCGTTCGGGATAGATCGCGATATTCGCGATATAAGGCTTGGAGGCCGCCAAATTGGTCATTCGCCCGACCAGCTCCGTTCGCTTCGCTTCGTCGTCGTCCGGACCAGCCAGATAAGTTTGCAGATCCCGTTCCCCAATCAGGAAGATCGATAACGTTTCGATATCCTCCAGCATAAAGCGCAAATTGGCGTCCATTTGCTTCAGCATGTCACTGCCGGTCAGCTTCGTTTTCTCCTCCGTAATGTTGGAAGAGATCACAAAGGCGAACAGCCCCAAGGCCAACATCGGCACGATCATGGACCCTGCAACAACCACCGACAGCTTGCGCTGAAGCGACGTAGTCAACCATTTATGCAACATCTTGCGCTCCCCCTTTGCTTCGGTGTAGGATGTTCCTCCCTTATCCTTTCACCGCGCCGGCCGTCATCCCCTTCATCATTTGTTCCTGAAACAGCAAATAGAGGACGATCGTTGGGATAACCGACAGCGTCATCCCCGCGAACGACAAGCCATAATCCGTCTGATAACCGTCAGCGAAGTTGGCGATAGCCAGCGGCAACGTTTTGAGCGCCGTCTTGTTGATGAACACCAGCGCGAAGGAGAAATCGTTCCAGGAATGCAGGAAGCTAAGAATCGTCACCGTCGCCAAAGCCGGAACCGACATCGGCAGCATGATGCGGAAAAATAACCCCCACAGACCGGTCCCATCGATAAACGCCGCCTCCTCCAGCTCACGCGGTACACTCGTCAGGTAGGCCGTCAACACGAACACGGCTGTAGGCAACGCAAAGGCGGTATAAGGCAGAATCAACGCCCAATACGTGTTCAGCAACGACATCTGCTTCATGAGAATAAACAACGGAACCAACGTACTATGAATCGGAATCAGCATCCCGATCACAAAAAAGGTCAGTACCCCGCCTTTCCATCGGAACTGGAAGCGGGCAAGAATAAACGAGGTTAGTGCGGCGATAAACAACGTCAGCACTAGCGAGCCGATCGCCACGAGCACCGAATTGCCAAACGCTGTGCCCAGCCGCGAGCTTTCCCAGGCCCGCGTGAAATTGTCGCCATGCCACACCTGCGGGAGTCCAAAGGGCCGGACGTAGAAATCTTCATTTGTCTTAAACGCACTGATGACCAGCCATAAGAACGGGTACAGCGTGATCACGCCATAAAGCGTCAACAGCCCCCAAAACAAAGTGCGGCCTGTCTTCCTTAACACCCGTCCGCCGCCGCCAACCCCTGTATTTTTCGCGGATAACGTTGTGGTTGTATTGATGTTCAAGTTCATGGTTCCTCCTTTCCTTAAGCGGCATCCTTTTTACGATTGGTCAGCCACTGGCTGGTTCCGATCAACAACAAACTAATGATCATGATGCTGGTGGAAATGGCACTCCCGAACCCGTACCGGTAGGTCGAGAACGTGGAGTTATACATATACGTCGCCAGCAGCTCCGTCGCATGCGCCGGTCCACCCTTCGTCATGATGTACACCAGGTCGAAGGACTTCAAGCTGCCCGAAATACATAGAATAACCGCCACCTGCACCGTGTTCTTAATCATCGGCAGCGAGATGGTTAGCAGCTTGCGGACGCCGGAGACGCCGTCGATTTTAGCCGCATCGTGAATCTCGCCCGGAATGTTCTGGAGCGCGGACATAAAGATGATGAGATACAATCCAACGTAGCTCCAGATCAGCGGCGGCAGCAGCGAATAGATCGCAATCTTGCCGTCCGAGAGCCAATCCAGCTTCCAACTGGACAATCCCAATGCATCCAGCAAAAAGTTCAGAATCCCAATCTGCGGGTGATAAATGTACTGCCAAATCATCCCGATGACCACCGTGGACAACACCATCGGCAAAAATACCGCTGAGCGCAGGAAGCGCTGCAGCAGGTTGCTCTTGTGCAGCAGCACGGCCAACACGAGAGCGAGTGGAATTTGTCCGAACACCGAGGCCAGCACGAACACGATGTTATTTTTCAGCGCCCGCCAGAATATGGGATCTCGCAGGATTTCCGCATAATTGCTGAGGCCGGTGTATTTCGCTTCGCCGATGCCCGACCAGTTGAAGAAGCCGTAGTAGGCCGACCAGATCACCGGCACGAAGACGAACAGCGAGTAAATCACCAGCGCGGGCAGCAGTCCGGTGATGATAAAGCTCTTGCTGCGCAATGCGTTCATGCTTTCTCACATCCTTAAGAGGAAAAATAATCCCCCTCCCCTGAGGGGAAGGGGTTCGCTTTAATTGGCGGCTACCGATGCAGCCTGTGCATCCTGGATTTTGCGGGCGATATCCTCTGCCTTGCCGCCCATCAGCAGCTCCTGCAGCCCGTTGTTCACCACTTCAACCGTGGCCGAGCCCAGCTTGGAGTCGTAAACCGGAACAATCTTCACACGTTGGATCAGATCGTACAGTTCAACAAACAGCGGATGCGCTTTGCTCTTGTCGAGCTCGATATTGTAGCTGACGAGCGTGCTGCTCTCCAAGGTTGCCTTTTGTCCATCTGGACCTGCCAAGGCGTAGAACAGCTTCATCGCCGCTTCTTTCCGGGCTCCGGTCAGCTTCTTGCTAACCCCGAGACCGGTACCTACGACGCCCGAGGTGGTGTCTGGCGCACCTTTGCCTCCCGGGATTGTCGGAACGATGGTGATATGCGTGTTATCCAGCACTTCCGCCGGTGCGTTGTTCACCAGGTTTGCTAATGCCCAGCCGCCGTTTACAACCATTGCGGCATTCCCTTGGAAGTACAGCTGCATCATTTGCGTTTCATCGATACTGTTGAAGCCGTCTTGGAACGCCTTGATTTCACCAAGCTTCTGGAACGTGGTCAGCGCTTCGACAAACTCAGGATCCGTAAACTTCGCTCCGTCCTGGGCAACCGCCTTCAAGAACCAATCGGTACCGGTAATCCGGTCCGCCACGGTGCTAAAGAACGTCGACTGTGCGACCCAGTTCGCTTTGTTGCCCAGCGCGATCGGTATGACGCCGTTGTCGTTAAACGTTTTGACCGCCGTCTCCAGCTCTTCCCACGTTTCCGGTACTTTGACGTTATATTTCTTAAACAGGGCATCGTTGTAGAAAATAAACGAGCTTGGCGCCAGGTTCATCGGCACGGAGTAGATTTTTCCGTCCACGGTGTAGCCGTCCAGCGCATTCGGAATGAAATTGTTCTTCCAATCCGGATTGGCATCCAGTTCGTCATTGATCGGCTGCAGCAAATCGCCCTTCACGAATTCCTTCGTCATGGCGTCCGGCCACATGACGAACAAGTCCGGCATTTCGTCGGCCGCAGCTACCGTCCGCAGCCGAGTCTTTAACCCGTCAGTCGGAAGCCCTTCGTCGATGACTTCAATCTCGGGATGCTGGGCCCGAAAGTCCTCGATAATTTTTCGCATGGCCACCGCTTTCGCGTCTTGGCCTGTCCAGTTATGCCAGATGGAGATGCTTACCTTCTCTCCACCATTATCTCCGCTGCCGGAAGCTTCATTCCCCCCGCCGCAACCAGCTAGCAATACCATCAGCATGGCGGCGCTGCACAATAGTGATATCCATTTTTTCATCTTGTTTGATTCCCCCCTTGCTTTGATTAAACCCATTGTAATGTTAGCGCTCTCAAAACATAAGGAGAAGAATCGCGGCACCAGGGGTGAAAAATTTCGGCACTCCACACTCTCTTATGCTCTTAAATGTTAGCCCCTCATTCGACCTACAATTTCCTCCAGCGCTTTCTCCAGCGTATCGTAATGGAAGGTAAATCCCGCCCGTTGCAGCCGTTCCGGCAACACCCAGCGGCTCTTCAGCACCAGCTCGGTTTCCGTGCGAATGAAACGTGCGCCCAGCTCCAGCAACCAGCGCGGTGCGGGCAGGCCGATCGGAACGCCCATCGCCCGGCGCAGGCTGGCCATCAACTCCCGGTTCGTGACCGGGTTCGGAGCGGATGCGTTAAACACGCCGTCCAGCTCAGGGTGCTCCTGCAGGAACCTGACGATTCGGAACAGGTCCTCCATATGAATCCAGCTAAACTGCTGACGGCCGGATCCTTGAGCACCGCCCAGTCCAAAGCGAACCAGGTTCCGCAAGGGGGCCATGACCCCGCCGTCGTCCAGCACGATGGCGATCCGCAAGGCGATTTGCCTTGTAGCCGGGAGGTCAAAGGCAAAAAAAGCCTCCTCCCACGCCTTCGCAACGTCCACCGAAAATCCCGTGCCGATTTCTCCGCCCTCCTCCGTCATCGGGCGGTCTTCTGCATGCCGGTAAATCGTTGCCGTGCTGGAGTTGATCCATAACGCCGGCGGACGGCGGCAAGCCAGGACGCACTCCCCAAGCTGGCGTGTCGTTTCCGTCCGGGAGTTTAAGATCAGACGCCGGTTCTCCGGCGTATAACGGCAATTTACCGATCTGCCGGCCAAATTGATCAGCAGGTCTGCCCCTTCTAACGCCTCCACAATGGCGCTTTGATCCTCCCAAGGGATATGGGGAGCCTGTCTGGAAATGATCTTTACCTCCGCCCCCAGTTCCCGAAACCGCCTCGCAAACGCCTGTCCAACAAACCCCGTCCCCCCGGCCAATACCACTTTTGGCATGCGTTCCACTCCTTCGCCCTGATATTTTATTTAATTATATCATGGAGGGTAAGGAGGGGATTCCGCCTGGGAGTTGCAAACCGAGTAGGGGTAGGAGATAATTCTTCTAACTAAAGATGAGGAGGATGGCCGGTGGACAAGTTCGGCATGTACGCCAAATTCAAGGCGCAACCCGGGACGCGCGACCAGTTGGTCGACATCTTGTTGGAAGCCGCTGCGGGTGCGGGGGCAGCTCCGGACTGTGAGCTGTATGTAGTAAACGTTTCGGAGACGGAGCCCGAGACCGTGTGGGTCACCGAGGTCTGGAGCAGCAAGGAAGCCCACGACGCCTCACTGCAAGATGAAGCCACGCGGGCAATGATTCAGCGGGCCATGCCGTTGATCGCCGGCGTGGAGTCGATTCCGCTCCGCCCGATGGGCGGGAAAGGCATTAAGTAGCTGTAGAGTTGCAGAGTTTTGTATAGACTTAAAGTCGAATATTCGCAAAGTCACAGAGTTGCAAAATCGCATAGATGCAAAGCCACATACTCGCTTAATGGCATGGCCGCTAGTAGCAGAGTCGCATAGTTGCTGAGTCGTATATTCACATAGCCGAAGTGTCTCAATGTCGCATACCCTGCTAGTCGCAGAGTGACTACTCGCATAATCGCATTGCCACATCCCCTGCTAGTCGCAGGTGGAATGTAAAAGTGCAGTTCATTTTCGTTATTTTGGCTCGATTTAGGGCGTTCAAATGTAAAAGTGCAGCTTAAATCCGGTAAAAACTCCTCTTTCCACGGATTTGATCCTGAATGAAATGCACTTTTACATTTCAGCCGCTAAAAATAGCCGGTTTCGCGGAAAATCAACTGCACTTTTGCAGTTGACCCGCCGGCGTCAGCTCCAATGGGAAAGCCGCTGAACGCAAAAAATCCCTGTTCCACTCCCGGAACAGGGATTTTCGTCATTAGGCTTGCAGTTCTTTTACGATGCCGCGAATGGCGTCCACGACCGGAGTTACCGGCCGGCCCAGCAAAGCTTCCAGGTCGCCGCTCGGAACGTCCAGCGCACCTTCGCGAATCGCGCTTTGGATGGAGACGAGGAACGGAACCACCGGTTCCGGCACTCCCGCACCGCGCATCGTTTCCGCATAGGCCGCATCGTCAACATGCTGGACGGGAACTTCACGGCCCAGAACTTCACCGATCTTTTTCGCCAGTTCATCATGCGTCAGCACGGGTCCCGACAGCTCATAAATCTTGTTCTCATGGCCGCTGCCAGCCAACACCGTTGCTGCGGCTTGCGCGTAATCCTCACGCGTCGCCCAGCCAACTTTGCCGTCTCCAGCGGAAGTTACAAGCGGGGCTCCTGCCAAAATGCCTTGGATCGTCCCTGTTTCATTTTCGATGTACCAGTTGTTCCGTAAGAAGGCGTACGGAATGCCCGTTTTCGCAATCGCTTCCTCGGTCGCTTTATGGACGGGAGCTAACGCCAACGGGTTCGCTGCAGCATTCACCACACTCGTATAGGCGATGAACTTAACGCCTGCACGTTCTGCCGCCGCGACAGCCGCCAAGTGCTGGCGAGTCCGCGTATCGTTGTCACCCTGCGTGGATACGATAAGCAGCCGTTCCACACCGGCAAAAGCCGTGTCCAGCGAAGCCGGATCATCAAAATCCCCCTGTCGCACGTCCACGCCGCGCTCGCTTAACGCACTAGCTTTCTGGGGATCGCGTACGCTCACTGCCAGCTGTTCTGCTGGCACCGAAGCCAGCAGCGCTTCAACCACCTTGGCGCCGAGTTGCCCCGTCGCCCCTGTCACCAAAATCTTCATCCAAGACTCCTCCTATCAAATGGATTGCCATGAAGTCTACATTCTCACCTGTAACTATTATAGTTACACACCATCGATAAGTCAAAAAAATCTTAAATGATGAATGGTGCCGGGAACGCGGGATGGGTAGACGAAACGGCCGGCTGCTCGATAACCCTTTACTTACTCCTCTCGCAGCAGCTCCCTTAGCATACCCTCCCGACGATTGACGAACTCCTTCATGATGATATAATGGTCGGTCTCCTCCAGCGTGGTTTTCTTGATCCCGTCCGGCGTGAGCTGATACATGAGACTGTCCGGATAGGCCATCAGGATGGGCGAATGCGTGGAAATGATAAATTGGGAGCGACGTCCGACCAACTCATGGATCCGCGACAACATCGCCATCTGCCGGAACGGAGACAACGCCGCCTCCGGTTCGTCCAAGATGTACAGACCGTACCCGCTGAAGCGGTTCATAAACGCAGCGAAAAATGATTCGCCATGCGACATCGCATGCAGCGATTTCCCGCCATAGGAGTTGCGTATAGGTGGGCCAAAACTGTGTTCCCGGTCCAACCGATCGATTTCCGAAGCCAAGTTATAATAGCTCTCCGCCCGGAAAAAGAAGCCGTCCCGCGGCCGCATCGGCCCCCTTACGGTTCGAAGATACCGATGCAGATCAGAGTGGGTCTCAGCCGTCGCGAAACTGAAGTTCATCGTGCCGCCTTCCGGGTTAAATCCCAGAGCAACAGCGATGCCCTCCAGCAGCGTGGACTTGCCCATGCCGTTTTCGCCGATGATGTACGTGACTTTCGGGTGGAACTCCAACTGCCCCAGCGACGAGACCGCCGGTAAATGGAAAGGATAGTCGTCAAACGTCGGCACCTCGTCCCGCTGCAACATGATCCGCCGCAGATAGGCGTTCCACTCCATTAGGCGTCGCCCTCCTCTTGTTCTGCGTCCAAGCCGCCGTGGTACAAGCTGTAATAGAATCCGCGACGCCGCAGCAACTCTTCATGCGAGCCCTGCTCGATCAAACGGCCTTCCTTCAGGACCAGAATCTTGTCAGCCTGACGAATGGTATTCAAACGGTGAGCAATCACGAAGCTGGTTCTTCCTTGCATCAGGCGTTGCAGGCCCTCTTGGATTTTGATCTCCGTTACGGTATCGATGCTGCTGGTCGCCTCGTCCAGCACAAGGATCGAAGGATCCGCCAAAATCGCCCGCGCGATGGCCAGCAGCTGCCGTTGCCCTTGGCTGATGCCGCCGCCGTCTGCGCCAAGCACCTTGTCGTAGCCGCCCGGCATCCGCACGATGAAGGAATGCGCATTCGCCAGCTCGGCGGCCTCCTCCACCTCCGCATCGGTCGCATCGAGACGGCCAAAGCGGATATTCTCGCGGATCGTGCCCTGGAACAGGAACGAATCCTGCAGCACAAACGCCATCTGCGATCGCAGGCTGTCGCGCCGGATCGTGCGGATATCGCGTCCGTCGACCGTGATCGTCCCCCGGGACGGTTCGTAGAAGCGCGAGAGCAGCTGGATCAGCGTCGTTTTGCCGGCCCCCGTCGGCCCGACCAAAGCGATCGTCTCGCCCGGATTCGCGGTAAAGCTGATTCCCTCCAGCGTATCGCCGCCCTCGTTTTTATTTTCTTCATAGGAGAAGTACACATTGGAAAAGACCACCTCGCCCCGAACGGACGACAGCTCCACGGCCCCTTGTTCATCACTGGCTTCGATCTCCTCATCCAGCACCTCAAACACCCGCTCCGCACCGGCGATCGCCGACAGCAGCGTGTTCCACTGGTTCGCGAGGTCGTTCAGCGGTCGGGTAAATTGCCGCGCATACTCAACGAACACAACGATCACCCCAACCGTCACTCCGGCGCTCCCGCGCACGGCCAGTACCCCGCCGATCCCTGCCACGATCGCAAAGCTAAGGTTGTTCAGCCCGTTCATCAGCTTTGGAATGAAGCCGGAAATCGTCTGCGCCCAGAAGCTGGAGCTGCGGATCGCACCGTTACGCTCGCGGAAGCCTTGCAGCACCCGCTGCTCTTGTGAGAACGCCTTGATGATCCGCTGCCCCGACAACGTCTCCTCGATGTAGCCGTTCAGGTTGCCGAGATCCTGCTGGCGCCGCTTGTACAGCGGCCCCGTCCGCTTCGTGATCCAACGCATCCCGACCATCATCAGCGGCACGACGAGGAACGTCAGCAGCGTCAACAGCGGGCTGAGGTACAGCATGACCGTCAGCGTTCCGACCAGCGTCAGCACGCTGGAGAAAATTTGGATCGCCGAGCTGTTTAGCGTTGAGCTGACGTTGTCCATATCATTGGTCAACCGGCTCATAATCTCGCCCTGTTGGCGCTTGCCGAAGTACGGAATCGGCAGCCGGTGCAGCTGGGCGAACAGCTCGGAACGCATGCGGTACACCGTCTCCTGGGCAATGGTGATCATCCAGATATTTTGTAACCAGGAGGTGAGCGACGACCCTGCAAAGACCAGCGTTAGTCCGATGAGAAACAGCACCCACGGCCGGCCGCTGCCGGCCTCTAAGTACTCATCGATTGCCACCCCAACCAGATAAGGACCCAACAACGCTAATCCTGAGCTGAATACAACCATCAGCAGGACCGCGGCCAGCCGGGCTTTGTGAGCAGATAGATAACTCCAAATTCGGCTTAGCGTGCCGGACCAATTCTTCGCTCGCAGTTTGGGCCGTACGCTGCCGGGTCCACCGCCATGGCCGGGCCGGCGAGGCGCAGTCGCCGCAGGAGTTGGATCCTGCCGGGAGCCTCCGCCCTGCTGTGCAACCTGTGATAGTGGATCCAGCTTCGGGTACGGATGCCGGAACGGTTCAGTGAAGGTCTTGAACGGCATGAGCTTCCGCCTCCTTTCCTAGCTGGGATTCGCAAATCCGCCGGTATAATTCCGAATGCTGCAGCAATTCCTCGTGTTTGCCGCTGGCGATCAACCGCCCGTCATCCAGGAGCAGGATCAGATCCGCCGTCATTGTGGAGCTGATCTTCTGCGTCACCAGCAGCGTCGTGCAGGACAAGCGCGAGATCTCCTTCAACAAGGCCGCCTCCGTTCGGACGTCCAGCGCGCTCGTGCTGTCGTCTAGGATGAGGATGGCTGGGCGGCGGACCAAGGCCCGGGCGATCGACAGGCGCTGCTTCTGTCCGCCGGACAGATTCACGCCGCGTTGCCCAAGCCGCGTCTCATAACCCTGCGGCTGCCGCTCGATCGTGTCATGGATCTGCGCCTGCCGGGCTGCAGTCTGGATTTGCTCCAGCGTAGCGTCCTCGCGCCCCCAGGCGATATTTTCCCGGATCGTACCAGAGAATAACATCACTTCCTGCGGCACATAACCGATGGAACGGCGCAGCCGTTTCCGATCCAACTCGCGAATGTCCGTTCCATCGATGAGGATCGTACCTTCCGTGGGCTCATACATGCCTGGAATCAACTGGACAAGCGATGATTTCCCTGAGCCGGTGGCCCCCAGGATGGCGATTCGCTGTCCCGGCTCCGCCGTAAACGAAATCCGCTCCAGCGCCATCACATCGCGACCCGGGTAGCGGAACGAGACCTCGAGAAATTCAATGCGGCCTTGGATCGGCGCCGCCTCTCCTTCCGCATCTGCACCGCTTGCCCCTCCTGCGCGGCTTTCCCGTTCGCCTACCGGATCGCTCTCCTCCAGCACCTCGCGCACCCGACCGGCGGATGCCGCTCCCCGCGACAAGGAGCTCATGATCCAGGACAACGCGGACAACGCGCCAATCGTACGCAGCGAATAGTTGATCACGGCGACGACTTCACCAACGCTGGCGCCCCCGTCCGCAATCTCGATTCGGCCAAACCACAGCACCGCGATGATCCCGGCGTTCATGATAAACAGCAGGAACGGCATTGTCGTCTCCGTCAGCTTCAAAGCGGCGACCGTGCCCTCCCGCAGCTCGCGGTTGCGCTGCTCAAAGCGCCCAATCTCGTGCGACATCCGGACGAACACGCGGATCAGCCGCATGCCGGTCAAATTTTCCTGGATCAGGCCGTTCACATTATCCGTTCGCCGCTGCACCGTACGAAATAAAGCGGACGCTTTACGGATCATCCACAGGACGAACGCCAGCAAGACGGGAACGGTCAACGTCAGCAGCAGCCCCAGCTTCACATGCACGACCAGCGCCATCACCACACTCCCGACAACAATCAGCGGCACCCGTGACGCAAAGCGCAGGCACATGAAGATCACGTCCTGCAACACCGTAATATCCCCGGTCAGCCGGGTGATCAACGACGAAGCAGCAAATCGGTTAAACACCTCGTACGAAAAAGACTGCACCTTCTCGTACAGCTTGTCGCGCAGATCGTACCCGAAGCCTTGGCTCACATGCGAGGCGAAAAAGGAACTGGCGATCCCGGCGAGAAATGCCGCCAACGCGCTTCCCATCAGCACCCCGCCCCAAATCCAGGCGACGGACACTGCGTGCTGCCGAATCCCGTGGTCGATGATCCGCGAGATGATCAGCGGTTGAACCAGCTCCACTGCCAGCTCAATCAGCAGCATCACTATCGCGGAGATGGCGGCGATGCGGTATTTTTTGAAAATAGCGGTCATGACGGACATCCTGATACCTCCAGTGCGGGTGATTCCGTAAGAATCGCCAATTTGGTGAACTATGTTGTTTTATTATAAATCAGTTGGGAGGGCTTGTGTATTTTTCCAGCGGAAAACAAGCGTACAACACGCTATAGCAAAAAAGCCCTTCCTGTCCGGAATCAACCGGATCTCAGGAAGGGCATGATGTATGCCTTTAGCTTAATTTTGTTCCCCAACAATAAATTGGTAAATGCCGTCCACTTTCTCCTCCGTCAGTTCGCCGCTGTTGTCGAACACAAGAATCGATGAAGACGGGATGTCCCAATTAATCTCCGGCACGAATTGCACGCGGTGCTTAAAATCGTCCCAATGCTCCAGCTTCCACGTATCGCGGTCCGTACAGCGCTCGATAATCCGTTCCTTTTGGGTTTCCATGTCCTTGAGCGTCACGACAACCACCTTCACGTCCACTTCCTTCTTGGTGAGACCCGCCTCTTGAAGCAGCGTTTCGATCCAGTCTTTGTTCTTCAGTTCCGCCGTGAACGGGGAAATCATAAATACGTTTTGGCCGGCCGCCAAATTTTCGATGCAGATGTCCCGCGTCGTATCGTATTCCAGGTCACGCAGGTGCTGCTTGTAAAAATCGGAATCCCGGTCGTTCACGTCCAGACCGTTCATCGCCAGAATCTTCTCGACACAGCGGCCGCCCACCGTATCCCGATCCAAAAAAGCCGCCGGCATCCGTCTTGCCAGCTTGCGAGCCACCGTCGTTTTCCCCGTTCCAGCGACTCCTACGAAAAAGACCAATTTCAACATGATGTCCAAAAATCCCCCTTCGACAATTGCGAGCAGATATACCTTTTGTCCTATTGTAACATGTTTTGTCCGTTTGCGTCGTTGGCTGCGGCCAGAAGAAAGCCGTTTTCTTCGAGATCCCTTCGATCCATGAATAGCGGGACGGCAATTCCCATCAAAAATCTCAAAAAAACCGGCCCCAGGAAGCTTCCCGGTGCCGGCGATATTGGATTCTCCGCAATCCAAACATGTGTTGCCGTGATTCTTTTGGTTTGGCTTAAGACTGTTGGCGCAGGCGCGTTTCCCGGGCGAGCTCCTTCACGTTCTCCTCCAGCCGGGTGCGCAGCTCCCCGGCAATATCGAAGCCGCCGGATTCGGTGCGTGCTACCTGGGCGTCCACCGTATACACACCGCCCAAAATATAACGTGCGCCCAACGCGGACAAAACCGGCTTCAGCGCATAATCGATCGTCAGCAGATGCGCCAGACTGCCTCCAATAAAGAGCGGCAGCACGACTTTGCCGGCCAGGCCTTTTTGCGGCACGAGATCAAGGAACGTCTTCAGCACGCCGGTATACGACGCCTGATAGACGGGGCTGGCGACAACCACCGCGTCCGCCGCGGCGACCAGCGCATTCGCTTTGACGATCGCTTCACTTTCAAATTTCGTATGGATCAAATCCTCCGGCGGCAGCTCCACCACGTTCACATGGCTGACTTCGAAGCCCTCACCGCGCAGCAATTCCTCCGTCAACGCAATGACGGCCCCTAGCCGGGAGCCTGGTGTTGGACTGCCGTTAATAATCGTCACTTTCATATCGGATTCTCCCCTTATCTGCGACGGAGGTTCGTTTTCTCGCGAACCCCGGCCATTTGCCTAAATTTTAAAACGATGCTATCAATATTTGCTTGAAAAGTCAATGCAAACCGCGCCGCCGAAGGGCAATCCGGCGGCGGGCGGCATAAAGGCGCAGCGGGTTACAGCGCCTCGATGATATCCCCGGCGATGAGCGACGCCGGGTTACCCTTCCGGGCCGCGGCCGCGCGCTCGCCGGCCTGGCCGTGGAGGTACACGCCGAACGCCGCCGCTTGCACGGCGTCCAGGCCCTGGGCGAGCAGCCCGGCGATCAGGCCGGTCAACACGTCCCCCGAGCCCCCGGTCGCCATGCCGGGGTGCCCGGTGACGTTGACGAACACGCGGCCGTCCGGGGCCGCTACCACGGTGCGCGCGCCTTTCAGCACGAGCGTTACGCCGTGCTGAACCGCATAGCGCCGCGCCAGCCCGATGCGGTCCCGCTGCACCTCGGCCGTGGAGAGGCCGGCCAGCCGGGCCATTTCGCCGGGATGCGGCGTCAGGATCGCCGCCGCGTCCCGGCGAGGCCACGCCGCCGGCGCGCCCGCGGCGGCGAGGATGTTCAGGGCGTCCGCGTCCACGACGAGAGGACGCGGGGCGCCCTCCCAGACGGCGCGCAGGAAGCCGTCCTCGCCCGGGAAGCGGCCCAGCCCCGGGCCGATGGCGAGCACGTCGCGCGCCTCCAGCAGCCGCAGCAGCTCGGACGCCGCTGCGGCGTTCCAGGCGCCGGCTTCGCCGCCGGCCGGCGCCAGCATCAGCTCGGGCACGGCCCCGAGCACCTGCGGCAGCAGCGCCTCCGGCAGCGCCCACGTGACGAGGCCGCTGCCGGCGCGGAGCGCGGCTTTGGCGGCCAGCAAGCCGGCGCCGCTCATCGTGAGGCTGCCCGCCGCCAGCAGCACGTGCCCGTACGTGCCCTTGTGGCCGTCGGCCTCGCGCCGCCGCCCCGGGTCCACCCCGAGCTCGCCGCGCAGCGACTCCTCGGTGAGCAGCACCCCGGCTTCCGCCATCCCCGGCGGAAGCGCGCGGGGAATGCCGATATAGCGGACGATCACGTCCCCCGCCGCCTTCGCGCCCGGATACTGCGTCAGCCCCGCCTTCAAGAAGGCGAGACAGACGGTGATCCGGGCCTCTATGCACGGGTCGTGTACCGCGCCGGTATCGGCATCCAGCCCGCTGGGGATGTCGGCTGCCACGATCGGCAGCCGGCTCTCATTCGCCTCCCGAATCAGGGAGGCGTAGGCCCCCCGGGGCGCTCCTTTCGCCCCGGTGCCCAGCAAGGCGTCCACGATCCCCGTCACCCCGCGGGATCGGGCCGCCGCGACCGCGCCGGGCGTGTACACCTCGCCCGGCAGCCCCAGCGCTGCAGCGATCGCATGCTGCAGCGCAGCTTCGCCGCCGAGTCGCTCCGGCTCCTCGGCGTACAGCAGGCTCACCCGAACGCCCGCATCCACCAAATGGCGGGCGCACACCAGGCCGTCGCCACCGTTATTTCCCTTGCCAATGAGAATCAGCCAATGCTCTTCCGGCCACGCTGGCGGGCTGCCCAGATCCCGGTCCAAGCTGTCCGCACCAGCTGGACGCTCGCGGATCGTCTCCTCGGGGCGCTCCGGCAGCCGCCCTTCCCGCCGTTGCCGGCAAAAAAGCAGCACCTCCTCGGCAATCGCCCGCCCGGCGTTCTCCATTAACGCGACCGCCGGAATGCCGATCTGCTCAATCGCATAGCGGTCGACGGCACGCATTTGCTCGGATGTCACGAATTTCACTGGTTCTCCTCCCCCATCTAACCTAGTACCCTACGGTAAAACGGGTGCCGATATAATACGGGTCCTCCGCTTCGTCCAGGAGGGCTGCTGCGTAATCCTCCGCCGTAATCCGGCTGTGATCCCGTTCGTCGGCGACCAGACGGTCTAACCCTAAGCGGAACATCCCTGTGCGCTTCCCGGGCTCGATGAGCGCCGGCGGACTTAACACCGTCCACTCCAGGTCCGACGCCCGGTAGAGGTTCAGCGCTTCTTCATGGGCCCGGGCCAACGGCCGCACCTCCTCCGGAAACTCGGGCGTGTCCATGAGCCGCACACCTGGAGCAACTTCCAAGCCGCCTGCTCCGCCCACAGCGATCAGACGGCGGACACCGCCGCGCTTTACGCCTTCAATCAGCGAACGCGTGGCTTCCAGGAGCTCGTCCTCCTCCCCCAAGCGCGGCCCATACGCGCTGATCACAAGGTCTTGTCCTTGAACCAGCCGGGCGATGGAATCGGGGACCAAAATATCCCCTTCCTTCAGGATCAAATGCCCGGCCCTTTTGGAATCCGTCGGAACGAGATCAGTCACCCCCGTTTCGGCCGCCCGCGCCGGATCTCTGACCACTGCCGTCACTTCATGTCCGCGTTGCAGCGCCTCCACCGCGATTCTTTTTCCAATCATGCCCGTTGCGCCAAATAATACGATCTTCATCTATCGGTACGCCCTTTCTTCGCTGTTGGATGCGATTCCCAAGTTTTGCTGCTTACATTATAATCATCCTGCCCCCGCAAGTCCAAAAACAAAAGGGCTTCCCCCGCCGCGCGGTCAGAAAGCCCCAGATTCCCGCTGATTCCCTTAGCCCGCCTTCCCCAAAGCGAAGCTCAGGATCAAGATGATAAACACAATGGCAGTAATAACTACGTACCGGTAGTCCTTCTCCGCCCAGAACAAAAAGAGCGAGACGAACACCCGAAATACCGGTGTCAAAATGAGCAGCAGCAAACCGGTCTGGATGACCGCAACCGACTTCAAGGCCAGTAAGCCGGACATGATCGCGCCAAAGCTGGTAGGGTACGTATCCCCCGGGTATCCGCTGTCGCCCGTGACCAAAAACTGGATGAGCCCAATTACGATCACAGCGGCAGCGAGGATCACGCCAACCCGGAGCATTTTGCTGATGGCCGTCTCAATCTCAAAGGTGCGATTTTGCGTTGTCTCGTTATGGTCGCCCATGTCAGCCCCTCCATCCTTGATAGATCATTTGAAACGCCACGTACACCATGACCGGGATAAACAGCTTGCGGATCGTTTTACTCTTCATGCGCTGCATCAGGCGTGAACCGACGGTGGCTCCGATCAAAACGCCCAGGGCAACGGGAGCCGAAATCACCGGAATTATGTCCCCGCGGAGCAAATAGATCCCCGCACTGGCCGCCGCCGTAACGCCCATCATAAAATTGCTGGTGGCACTCGACACTTTCAGCGGCATTTTCATAAACACGTCCATCGCCATCACCTTAAAACTCCCGCTGCCAATGCCCAATAGCCCGGAAATGACGCCCGCACCGTACATGACTCCAAAGCCTTCGTACACACGGTCTACGTTATAGGCGACGGTCTTGCCCAGCGCCTTGTCGTAATACTCCCCTTGCAGCCCCAGCTTTTCGGCCACCGGATGCAGCGGAACGTTTTCCGGAACCTCTTGTTTGCTTTTTTTGATCATGGCATAGGCCGAGTAGAGCAGCAGTAAGGCAAAAATAATATACAAAAACCGCGGGGCAATCAACGCCCCGATAAATGCTCCGGTAATCGCCCCGACCGTCGTGGCGATCTCCAGAAACATGCCGACCCGCAAATTGGTGATCCGGTCGCGAATGTACGCCACCGCCGATCCGCTTGAAGTGGCGATGACGGAAATGATGCTCGCCCCGATGGCATGGTTGATGTCCACGCCAAACAGCAGCGTCAGCGCAGGGGTCACGATAATTCCGCCGCCCAATCCGAGAATCGAGCCCACGATCCCCGCCAGAATCGCGATCATAAAAATTTCAATTACTGTCGTAGTCAATCCGATGGCATCTCCTTTGCCCTTTACTCACCGGAGGGCTTCACTTGCTGCAAGCCTTCCCCTTGCTCACGCTATCGTTGTCTCCAATACATCCCCAGTCCGCCAGGAGCGGTATATTCGAAGCCGAAACGCCGGTACAACTTGTCTGCCGGCACATCCGCGATCAGGCTGACATAAGTTAAAGGCGGCGCATGTTGCTCCAGGAACCCCATAATTTCGCTCATGATCAATGTGCCTAAGCCCTTTCCCTGAAGATCCGGGCGCACAGCGATGTCCACCACCTGCAAAAAGCAGCCTCCATCTCCCACGACTCTTCCCATCCCCGCTAATCCCGCATCATCGTACAACGAGACGGCGAAGATGGAGTTGCTTAGGCCAATCTCTGCTCCTTCTGCGCTGCGCGGACTCATTCCCGCTAGTTCACGAAGCCTCAGGTAATCCGTAACTTCGGGCGCTTCGTATCTGATCTTCACATCGGCCCCCGATTGTTGTTCATTCATGCCGTTCCCTCCGCCTGCCGTTTTTTTGTGTAAGTTTTCACCAATTTTCAAGTATATCATATTTACAAAACTCCTGACTCAAGCTTGAATCCGAACGGCACCTGTGCAATAGTGAAAGGAGGAATATGGAAAGGGTGATCGCCGTGTCACTGTCGGAATGGGTTTCTTGGCTACAGAGCCCTGATCATGCCGCGCTGGCTGCCTTTCTGGCATTGTCTGCGTTCCTTGCACTTTATGTCGCATCGCGCAACAAACTCATTCGGGACGAGCGAATCCGGCTGGATTACATTAACTCGACCTTGGAACGCTATGCGGCAGCTGCGGGGTCGTTGATGTCTGCAACGGAATCATCTTCGTCAACGCTCCCGGACCCCAGCGCCCTGCGGGACAAGCTGCTGGCTTGCCGGGCCGCGCCTTATGTCAGCGAAAATGTGCTCGCGCAAATCTCCGCGTTTACCGAGGATGATGACGCCTCTCGCCTGCCTCTGCTGCTGAGAACCATCGAGCGGGAAAGCGAGACGCTGATCGCCGAACGGGACAAGCTGCTCCGCCAAATGGAAGGCCCTGGCTGGGGAAGCTGGCTATGGCGCATTTTTCGGCCCGTTTTGCCGGGAGTGCTCGCCGCCGCCTTCTTTATCTCACTGCTCTGGTTGTGGCACCTGCTGGACACAAGCCTCTCCAGCGGTGCGGGAAGCGAAAGCGCGCGGGAATTGGCGCTCGACTGGATGCAACTGGCCTCGACCTGGTTTGCGCTGCTCATGCTTTCCTTGGCCGTGATGGGCGGGCGGAACCGGCACGTTAACGCGGTACCGGCCCGGCTGCTAGCGGCCTTGATCGCCGTGCTGGCCGTAGGACATTGGGCCGGTTCTTGGCTTGCCCCATATCTACTCGGGGCACAGCTGCTGCTGTTTCTCGGCGGTTTCCGCCTCAACAGCCGCAAACCGCGGAGGGCGCGTCCGTACGTTGGCCATGATCCGCTGCCGATGACACCCAAGGCTTCAGACGCCGTCTCCTCCGAAGCCGTGCAAGCGCTAAGCCATAAGGGCGACGAAGGCGAAACGACGCAATAAGAAAAAAATCTGAAACGCAAACAACCCCGATTCCTTGAGGCGGACAGGCCTTCTGCCTGACTGCCCGGAATCGGGGTTGTTTTTTGCCTTGGATGATGTTTTCGATGTTATTCGGCTTGTTGTTTTCGTGTTGCTCCTCGTTCTCCATTTTGGATTCAGTCTTTGTGCTCGTTCTGGTTCTGGTTCTTGTGGAGCCTGGCAGCCGCTTAACGCTGTCTAGATTCACGCAAAGGTTTGGCCGTATGACGGGAAGCTCCGGTAGCCCTGGAGGCATTGCCCGGGTTCAACTCGTAACGTCTGCGCTCCGTACGTTCCATTTGCACGATTTGGCCTTCATGGACAACGATGTTCAATGAACCGAATTCCATGCCGCCCAGCAGCTCCGCAATCCGTTCCAGCCAAATTTCATCAACTTGCAATGGTTTCGCCATCCCCCTACCCCTCCCCTGATTTAGGTATATAGGTAAATCAATAGTTCTCGCTGGATCCCAGGCACTTTCGCTACACAGCCCAGCCAGCGCCCAATCTTGAATTCAGCCGAGCCTTCCGACCACTTGCAACATCCCTACGCCAAGCTCATGCTCAAACGACTGCATGTTTCCACGTTCGTCACACACTTCTAACGGAACCTAGCGCCGCTAATTGTGCTTTTCGCGGGTGTTTCCAATTCTAACGGAACGAGGAGACCTTATTTCGGACGATCTCTGTTCTTTCTCTACTTTTTCTGCCCAATAAGGTCTCTTGGTTCCGTTACAGCGGGAAAAGTCCGGGAAATAGGCCAATAAGGGCTTTACGTTCCGTTAGATGCTGAGCCCCACAGGATCTGGCTCGCGCTTGCACAGAAGCCAGCCTTCACCCTTCGCGGAACCGCCTCCCCGGAAGCTATCCCCGGCTTCACCCAGAAGGCTCTCCCCGTGCTTCCCCGCTCCATCTCTTCCCAAGGCCAGCCTGCGCAACTGGCGCACCCCTTGTCCCTGGTCTCAACCCTCCCTAATGACGGCTTTGGCGAGTGAACCAGCCTTTGAGCAGCAGGGTCACAAGCGCCAGCAGAAGCAAGAGAGAGGCTACCGCAAAGGACGCGGAAAATTGGTATTCGTTATACAAAATCTCCACGTGCAGCGGCAATGTGTTGGTTTCTCCCCGGATGTGGCCCGAGACGACGGAGACAGCGCCGAATTCTCCCATCGCTCGCGCATTACAAAGAACAATTCCGTACAATAAACCCCATTTGATGTTCGGGAGCGTGACCTTCCAGAAGATCCGGAAGCCCCGCGCTCCCAGCGTGATTGCAGCTTCCTCCTCCTGCTGCCCCTGGTCCTCCATCAGCGGAATGAGCTCACGGGCTACAAACGGGAAGGTCACGAACAACGTCGCCAAGATGATGCCTGGCAGAGCAAAAATAATCGAGATATGATGCTCCTCCAGCCACGGTCCGAACCACCCGTGCGAGCCATAGACCAGCACGTAGATCAGACCGCCGATCACCGGCGATACGGCAAACGGCAAGTCGATTAACGTGACCAGCACCTGCTTGCCGCGAAATTTAAATTTGGTGACGGCCCAAGCGGCAGCCACTCCAAAGATGGTATTCAGCGGGACGGTAATCAAAGCGACGAGCAGCGTCAGCCGCAGTGCGGATAATGCATCCGGGTCACGGATGGCTGCTACGTAGACGTCCCAGCCTTTCTTGAGCGCCTCCGTCAGGACGACGGCAAGCGGCAACACGATGAGCCACAGCAGGACCAGTGCGGCCGCCGTGATCAGCACCCACTTGATTACGCCAGAACCCTGCCCCGCCTGCTTCCGCGGAGCCGTTGGCTTGCTTGCTGCTAATGGCACAGAACCGGCCATCCTCTTCCCTCCCTATCGATTGGCGTTCCCGAGCTTGCCTATGCTCACCGGGCAGATAGCATCTCGTGATCGTCAGCTCTCCCCATCGGCAACACTCGTTATCGTGAGTCCGCGCTCTCAATCTCCTACCGCGCGGTCTTGCGAATCCGGCGCTGCAGCGTGTTGATGAGCAGCAGCAGCACAAACGAGATCAGCAGCAGCATCAGCGCAACCGCCGTCGCCCCGGCGTAGTCGAATTGCTCCAGCCTCGACATGATGAGCAACGGGGCGATCTCCGTCTTCATCGGCATGTTGCCGGAGATGAAGACAACGGAGCCGTATTCGCCGATGCCGCGGGCAAACGCGAGCGCAAACCCCGTTAACATCGGGGGCAGCAGCTCCGGCAGCACCACTTGGCGGAAGGTGCGGAAGCGGCTAGCGCCAAGCGTGGCCGCCGCCTCCTCCACTTCGGCATCCAGGTCCTGCAGCACTGGCTGTACGGTGCGCACAACAAACGGGATGCCGATAAACATCAGCGCAAGCGTGATGCCCGCCGGCGTAAACGCGATGCGAATCCCCAGCGGTTCGAACAAGGAACCGATCCAGCCGTTGGCCGAATAGATCGCGGTGAGGGAAACCCCGGCCACCGCCGTCGGAAGGGCAAAAGGAAGGTCGATCATGGCATCAAAAATGTTTTTGCCGGGAAAATCGTACCGGACCAGCACCCAGGCCAGCAGCAGCCCAAGCACCGCATCGATCAATCCGGCCACCGCCGCGGTCACAAAGCTCACTCTGTATGAAGCAAGCACGCGCGGGTCGGTTGCGATATCCCAAAATTTCTCCCAGGTTAGTCCTGTAGAATTCAGCAGCAAGGCGGAAAGCGGGATCAGCACGATCAAGCTGAGGTACAGCACGCTAAATCCCATCGTCAGCCCGAAGCCGGGCAGAACGCCGCGCTTTGCGGTGCTACTGTGCATATTCTTCGCCTCCGATTCGTTACGGTCGGTTCGTATTATTGCGGTACGTAAATTTGGTTAAAGATGCCGCCGTCATTGAAATGCTTCGTTTGGGCTTCTGCCCAGCCGCCAAATTCCTCAATCGTAAACAGCTTGATCTCCGGGAATTTGTCGGCATACTCCGCCTTGACGCTGTCGAGCGTTGGGCGATAGTAATTCTCCGCAGCGATCTTCTGTCCTTCTTCCGAATACAGGTATTTCAAATAAGCCTCGGCGACTTCGCGGGTGCCGTTGGCATCTACGTTTTTGTCGACCACGGCAACCGGCGGTTCAGCCAGTATGCTCTCCGACGGATAGACGATATCGAATTTATCCGGCCCCAGCTCCTGCACGGACAACCAGGCCTCGTTCTCCCAAGCCAGCAGCACGTCGCCGAGTCCACGTTCTACGAACGTCGTAGTAGCGCCGCGCGCCCCGCTGTCGAGAACCGGAACATGCTTGAACAGCTCTTGCACGAACTCCCGTGCTTTAGTTTCATCGTTATTGTTTTGATGCAGGGCATATCCCCATGCCGCCAGGTAATTCCACCGCGCCCCGCCAGAGGTTTGCGGGTTTGGCGTGATCACCTCAACGCCATCCTTGATCAGATCGTTCCAATCCTTGATGTCTTTGGGATTGCCTTTACGAACCAGAAATACGATCGTGGAGGTATAGGGCGAGCTGTTATGCTCGAACTTTTGCTGCCAGCCTTCATTGATCAGCCCGGTTTCCGCAATGGCGTCAATGTCGTATCCCAGCGCCAGGGTAACCACATCGGCTTTCAACCCGTCAATGACAGCCCGGCTTTGCTTGCCCGATCCGCCATGCGACTGTTTAATGGTGACCTTCTGTCCTTTTTCTTTCTCCCAATATGCCGCAAAAGCTTTGTTATAATTTTCGTATAATTCCCGGGTCGGGTCGTAGGATACGTTCAGCAATTCCACCGCTTTGGGCTTCTCCCCGCCGCCGGAATTCCCGGCTGCCGCGCTGGCCGCATCGTTGCCGCCGCTCGTGTTGGACGAGCAAGCCGCCAGGACCCCAACCAATATCAATGCCAGACTCATCAGAACCCCTTGCTTCAACCTTCTGTTCATCGTATCACTCCCCATACTCTTTTCTCGCTTTACTAGGGCAGGGCAGGCATCCACCGTATCAACCACTTGACAACGGAAAACGGAGAAACGCCCCACCCCCTACGGTCAAACCGAGCCACTACCCGTGTCTGCCAAGGCAAGTAGAGCGTTCCTCCGTCCGTACGGTGAGAACATTTTTAATTATTCCTACCTGTTTAGTATGCTATGGTGTTATTTTATATGCGGCAGCCCAGAAATGTCAAACCTTTTTATGCAAAAAAATCAATTTTTTTATAAGCCTCCCTTATAGCCGGTACAGGCTGCGGTATGGGTTGCGGACCTCCCTTCCAGACAATGCAAAACACCCGAAGACCGGCAAAATGCAGGCCTTCGGGTGTCTGGATCGGATCCTTCGTCCGCTTGGATATGAGATGAAGCTTCTGATTCACATGGAACCTGCCGGATGCTTACCCACGGCAAAGTCTGCCGGCAGCGGTTCAATGCAGGAGGGTTTGCTGATACTCAAGCTATGCACCGCAGGCGTCAGACTGCCGCTCTCGGGATCACGCCGCAAGGCGGCGATATTGCCGCTGTACTGATTCGCCACCAGCACATAGTCGTCCAGGACGGCGAAGTTCCGCGGCCAGCAGCCCCCCACACTCGTCCATTCCGGGTCCTCGAGGCGACCGGTGTGCCGATCGATGCGGAAACGGACAATGCTGTCATGTCCGCGGTTGGAGCCGTATACGTAACGTCCGTCCGGCGAGAAGTGAATATCGGCCGGATAGTTTTCCCCGCGGAAATCATCCGGCAGGGAGCTGACGTGCTGGATCGCCTCAAGCCGCCCCTCCACCGGATCGAAAGTATATGCCGTCATCGTATTGTTCAACTCGTTCATGCCGTAAGCAAACCGTTCCGACGGATGGAGCACGAAATGCCGTGGACCTGTCCCCGGCGGCAAATGGGTTACCCCGTGCTTTACTAGCCGTCCGCACTCCAACCGATAGATCACTATCTGGTCGGTTCCCAGGTCGGAGACGAAGGCGAACCGTCCATCATGGCTAGGCACAATGCTGTGAGCATGAGCCGATTCCTGGCGCTCCTGGTTTACACTACTTCCCTCATGGCGGATCAGGGCCGTCATTTCCCCTAACGACCCATCCGCTTCCAGTGCAAAGGCATTCACATGCCCGCTGGAATAGTTGGCGACCAGCAAAAACGGATCCCGCCCACATTTCAAAGCCAGATGGCACGGGTCGGCCCCATGCGTTGCCCGTTCGCTGTGCAACATCGTCAGCTTCCCATCCTTAGGATCAACCGCAAATCCAGCAACCTGCCCTTCGGTCTGTTCACTTACCGCATACAATCGCATACCCTTCGCATCGAAGGTCACAAAGGAAGGGTTGGTGAGGCCCGCAGTCTCGTGGATAACCCGCATCTCGCCGGTATCCCTCTGCAGCTCGCAGAGATAAATTCCGGGCTCCCCGCGATCAGCATAAGAACCCACAAAAAAGTGCCAATTCGGTCCAGCTTCCTTGCTCACCGATTTCTCTTCCTTCTCTTTCTCAAATTCATCCAGCATCTGCTTCACTTCAGACAACGGAAGCCGATCAAAAAACATCTCCACCTGTTTCTCTGCCCCGCTGTAGATCTGGTTCATCACGGCAGGGATGTTCGAGGAGATATTACAGGAAGAGTGCTCGCTGCCGGAACACCAGTTGGGATGCAGCGATCCTTGAGCGAAGATGCGGTACAAATCGCCGAGAGTAACCTGCGAAAGCTCGCACTTTAGCAAGTACCCGCCGCGGGCCCCTTCCTTCGTCGTCACCAGGTCGTGGCGGCGAAGCAGGCTGAGCACCTTACGTACACGGGCCGGATGGGTCGCGACGCTGCAGGCGATCTGTTCGCTATTGGCCATGCGATCCTCCTTGGAATCTAAATACAACAAGCAATGGACGGCGACCGTTAATTCGCTATTCATCTTCCTTCTTCCCCTTCCCTTACCAAGTTTGAAACAAGTGCAGACGAGTATGTTATAATGTTCTCGCGAATCGCTATTCGCTAGTCACTTTATTCCATTTCGCTAAATACTCAATATATACATACTATATACTTACAGAAAGGGAACCTCTATGAACCTAATGAATCCCTCTTATATGCAAGCCGCCTTTACCGTTGGTGCGATGGCCATGGCCGTCGCTGTTCTGTTTATCCGTCTGAAAGCCAGTCGTCGGCCTGTCACGGTGAAGAAAATCATCATTCCCCCGCTAGGAATGGCAACCGGCCTCTTCATGTTTGTTGTGCCGGAAACGCACATTCCTCTCCTGTGGGGCGTAATCGCCTTCGCTTTCGGTTGGCTCCTGTTCTCCTATCCGTTGATTCGGACAACCAAGTTCGAGAACATCGGCGGCGAAATTTACGCGGAACGTTCCCGCAGCTTTATCTTTATCCTGATTGGACTGCTTGTCGTCCGTCTCTTGCTGCATGAGGCCGTAGAACAATACGTCTCCGTCATGCAAACCGCGGCGCTGTTCTTCCTGCTCGCTTACGGCATGATTATTCGCTGGCGGCTGTATATGCTCAAGCAATACCGGGCAATGACCGGGAATACCGCCTCCTCATGATTCACGAAACCGTTGCAGCACCTCAAACATATTAAATTTTCTATATAGATGCAATCCTTTTATGGAGATTTTATTTTTGCATCACTTTCCAATCTATCACCCGGATGAATACAACAACAGCCGTACTCGCATGAAGCGAATACGGCTGTTGTTGCTCACCGCGCTCTCCGATTCCGGCAGCAGCTTTCGCCTATGCCTTCTTGGACGACGATCTTTGATCGGAGCTTGGATTGCTCAGTTGAGGGAGCATGCGCATCCCCATGACCATCTCGGACGAGCAGAGCGGACATACGGGGCTATATTCAAAGGTGAAATTGTCCCGCATCCACCCGTTGCAGTCATCGCTAGTGCAGGTCCATACCGGCGTATTTTCCTCAGGAATTTCCTCTAACGTCTTTTTACGGTAGTTCATAAATTCCCCTCCTCTTCAAGGTGAACGTTCCAACCAGGTGAATCGATGTAATTGTTGCAGCTTTATATGTACCATCAGAAGCGGACTTCTGAAAAATTAACCTCATGAATGATCTTCGCGAAGAAAAACTGCCCTTAATGCGAGCACGCATTAAGAGCAGTTCCTAACTAACTTACAGTTTTACAACGTTCTCGGCTTGCGGGCCGCGGTTGCCTTGAACCACGTTGAATTGTACGCGTTGGCCTTCGTCGAGGGTTTTGAAGCCTTCGCCGGTGATTGCGCTGAAATGAACGAATACGTCATTTCCGCCTTCCACTTCGATGAAGCCAAAACCTTTCTCAGCGTTAAACCATTTCACTGTTCCGGTTTCCATGGGGAATACCTCCTGTTTCAAGATTAACATGATTCATTTTTTTAACAGAAGTCGCTCAATAAAGGCTGACCCTTATTGAACATGCACCACTTGTATAAAAAAAATTCACACATTGAAAAAAGTTCCAGTTTTATAAAGTGACACCCTTTTCAATGCGTGAATGATATCCTCTTTCAAAACCATGATTTGAACTCATTATATCCTTTTGCCAGATAAAAAGCAAATCCCCTGGTTTTTGCAAGCTGGTCCGGAAAGACTGGACAAATCCAGTTGGCGAAAACTATAATGACAGATGTAATCTGCAGTCATATTGTTCAGGGGTGCTGGAATTGGCCGGCTGAGAGTGTATCCCTCCAAGATACTGACCCTTCAACCTGATCTGGATAATGCCAGCGTAGGGAGCCATACCATGGTGATGAACTTATTCTACATGTCATTTCCATTGCCTATTGCGTCCCGGATCCGGGACGTTTTTTTGTATCCGGAAGTTGGAAGTTACGCTTAAGGACGCACATCCAGGGTTATACCAAGAACAAGCTGCGGAAATCTACACCAACGAAGGAGAGTAGAAGTCGTGAAAGTTCAAGTACGTACCGCACTGGCCATGTTTCTCAGTTGCTTGCTGCTGATATTGTCCGCCTGCGGCGGAGCGAATGGGAACAGCGCCGGGAAGGCGAAAGCCGGAAACCCAAGCGGGCAAAATACCGAAGCCGCCGCACCAAATCAAGGTTCTAACACAGAGCTGCAAGATGTTAAAGTCGTGCTCGACTGGAGCCCGAATACGAACCACACCGGGCTTTACGTCGCCAAGGATCAAGGCTATTTCGCCGAGGAAGGGCTGAATGTGGACATCCTCTTGCCCGGTTCCGGCGGTGCTGAGGCGATGGTTGCCTCCGGAGAGGTGCCGTTTGGCGTCAGCGTGCAGGAGAACGTAACGCAAAGCCGGATCCAAGGCGTCCCGCTCGTCTCGATTGCCGCGATCATTCAGCACAATACGTCCGGCTTCGCTGCCCCCGTAGACAAGAATATTAAATCGCCTAAAGACTTCGAAGGCAAAGCCTACGGCGGCTGGGGCTCTCCGGTGGAACAAGCGGTGATCCAATCGATCATGGACCTGCAAGGCGCTGATGTCAACAAGGTGAAATTCGTTAATATCGGGGATGCCGATTATTTTACGGCGGTGAAGCGGGATATTGATTTTGCCTGGATTTTCTACGCCTGGACAGGCATTGAGGCCGAGCTGCGGGGCGAGCCGATCGACATGCTGTATGTCAAGGATTTCTCCGAGAAGCTGGACTACTACACCCCGGTACTCGTGACAAACGAGAAGACGATCAAGGACAACCCCGAGCTGGTAAAGGCTTTTATGCGGGCCGTGTCTAAAGGTTACAATTATGCGATCGACCATCCGGAAGAAGCGGCGCAGATCCTGTTGAAAGCCGTACCGGAGCTCGACAAGGACCTGGTGGTGGCCAGTCAAAAATGGCTGAGCCCGAAATACAAGGACGATGCTCCGCGCTGGGGCGAGCAGAAGAAAGAAGTGTGGCAGAACTACTCCGATTGGATGTTTGAGCGCAAGCTGCTGGAAAAACCGCTTGACGTAGATGCCGCTTTTACCAACGAGTTTTTGCCAAGCGAATAATTTACTATACTTTAACCCAATGATGCCAAATCCCTATTCGAAAGGATGAACCCACCCATGCCAAACGCGTTATTAAGCATTCAGATCATTCCGAAGACACCCAACGGCGAAGACGTCATTCCCTATGTAGACCGGGCCATTGAAGTGATTCAAGCATCCGGGGTCAAATATCAGGTGAACCCCCTGGAGACGACCATGGAGGGGGATCTCGACGAGCTGCTGGCCATCGTGAAGAAAATGAACGAAGCCGTCATTGAGTTCGGCAGTACGGGCATCATTTCGCAAATTAAAATTTCGTACAATCCCAAAGGCGTCAGCATGGATAAGCTGATTGAAAAATATCGGCCATGAATCTCCGCAGCCTTTGGCACAGCATCTGGCCGCCCCTCGTGGCGGTCATCTTGTTTTTGCTGATCTGGCAGGGCGCTACCGCCTGGTTCCACATCGAGAAGTGGATTCTCCCCAGCCCGGTGGATATCGGTCGTGAAGCGGCTGCCGGTGCGGCCAGCTTAGGGGAACACACGGCGGCGACGCTGCGGCTGATGCTTATCGGCTTTGCCATCGGGACGCTCGTAGGCTTGCTGACGGCGTTTGTCCTGCATTATGTCCCGTTTCTGAAGGCGTCGCTATATCCGCTGATCATCCTAAGTCAAAACGTGCCAACCATTGCGCTGGCGCCGCTGCTGATGATCTGGTTTGGATTTGGCATCCTGCCGAAGATTATCGTCATTACGCTCGTCTGCTTCTTCCCTGTCGCCGTGGCGGCCATGGACGGACTGAGCCGCACGGATCGGGCGATGCTCGATTATATGCGAATGATCGGTGCGTCCAAGGCGGATATTTTCCGCAAGCTGGAGGTGCCCTACGCGATCCCTTCGATCATGTCCGGGGTGAAAATCGCCGCAACATACAGCGTCATGGGGGCGGTCATTGCCGAGTGGATCGGCGCGGACAAGGGCATCGGCTACTATATGATGCTGCAGAAGGCGTCGTTCCGCACGGATAAGATCTTTGTCGCCATCGCCATCATCGTGGCGATCAGCCTCGCGATGTTCGCCTGCGTCGCTTTGTTGGAAAAATGGCTTGTCCGCTATAAACCGGCGAACGACCGGAGATAGGGCAGCTTACGGAAAGGAAGGCTTGGTTCATGAGCGAAGCATCAACGCATAGAGATAACGCCATCCCCGCGCTGGAGGTCCGGCAGATCCATAAAACGTTCCGCGACCGACGCCGGGAGGTCCCGGTCCTTCAAGACATTTCGCTGCGGGTGCCGGCCGGCGAATTCGTGTCGATCATCGGCCCATCCGGCTGCGGCAAAAGCACGCTGTTTCACGTCATCGGCGGCCTGACTGCGCCGGATCAAGGCGAAGTGCTCCTTCAGGGACGCCCAGTCACCGGCCAGCGCGGACATATCAGTTACGTGCCGCAGCAGCCGGCGTTATTCCCTTGGCGGACGATCGAGGAGAACGTCGTGCTGGCGCAGGAAATCGCCGAGGCCGGAAGCCGGAGCTCCCGTGCGGACATCCAGCACTGGCTCCAAAAAGCCGGGTTAAGCGGGTTTGAACGGGCTTATCCCCATATGTTATCCGGCGGCATGCAGCAGCGAGCTTCGTTCCTGCGGGGCCTGCTCGCCCCCCAGGAAGTGATGTGCCTGGACGAGCCGTTTAGTGCGCTGGACGCCTTAACGCGCAGCGAAATGCAGCGCTGGCTGCTGGACATTTGGGAAGAGAATAAGCGCTCCGTCCTGATGATTACGCACAGCATCGAGGAGGCACTGATGCTCTCGGACACGATTGTTTTATTTTCAAACCGGCCAGCCCGTGTGCTGCATACCATTCAGGTGCCGTTTCCCCGGCCGCGGCGCGAGGAAATGACGGAGGATCCCGATTTTATGCGATTAAAACGGGAGATTGCGGCCATGATGGCGGCGGAACAACGCAAAACAGCAGCAGGAGGAGTCTGAATCAGACTTCCTCCTGCTGCTAGAAATCCATCGCAACCTCAGTAACCTCCACCTGATCCACATCCAGCATCAGTTCGACCCATCGTTGCAGATGCTTGGCTTCCCCTGCAAAGGCGATCAGCCAGGTCACCGATTCGATGGATTCTAAAGGTTCCGCCGGATCTGAGAGATTCGGCGTCCGGTCCAGCACCTGCTCATAGGCGCTTAACTTCATGTCAATCAGCCGGAATCGCTCCAGCTTCTGTGTACAATCGGGAATTAAGGTCACGCGCAGGTAGAGCAAAGTCCTCCCTGTCCGGTTGGCTTCCTCCAGTTCCTCCGGAGTAACGGGACGGCTCCAGGACCTTTTTTCCATGTCCATTCCCCCTGATATCCGCTGATTACATAATGGAGTAAATATTCAGCATTTCATCGGAAAGCTCCATTAACGCATCCACTACTTCCGGATCGAATTGGGTCTCACGATGTTGGTGCAATTCCAGCTTGGCTTCAGCCATAGTCAGCTTCCGTTCCCGGTAATGCCGGTCCGATGTCATCGAATCGAAGGCGTCAACCACCGCGCAAATTCTCGCCTTATAGGGGATTTGTTTCCCCTTCAGCCCATCCGGGTACCCCGCCCCGTCCCAACGCTCATGATGCCAGCGGACGATATCCGCAATGCCCGGTCCAAACGCAGGATCCGCTTCTACCAGCTCTGCCCCGATGACCGGATGCAGCTTAATGATCCTCCACTGTATCTCCGTCAGCGGCTCCCGCTGCTCAATGATCGCGCGGGGGATCATCGTTTTGCCGATATCATGCATAAAGCACCCGCGGACCAGCATGTCCTTCTCAGCTCCGGTGATCTTCAGCGGCTCGGCGATTTTCTCTGCCAGCATAGCAACCCGTATACTATGGTGATAGGTTTCCGGATGTTTGCGCACCAGCAGGTTAAACCACTTCACGGCTTCCGGGCTATAGTCCATGTACCAATCGTCGACGAACTCATTAAAAACAGTCAACCGTTCTGCCCCCTAAAAAACCTGTGTCGTCATTTGTCTCTCCCGTCTCGGAGTCGACGTTCCTTATTTCCCGAAAGAAAAAAGTTATTTTGGCTAATAATTTGCTTAATCCCCGTTAAATTTTAACGCTTTTTACCCGATGATGATTCAGAGCAAACGGATGAAAAACAGACCATGTCGTACAATAACAATTATGCGACAACCCTAGGTAAAAACTGGTCGAAATTTGGCAAGGTTTGTAATTAACCCTTGTTACATTATAGGACAAAAGAGCGATTTTTGCATTATTTTCGACACAAAAAATAGATAAATAGCACTAAAAAAATAGAAAAATCACATAAATTCCATCAAACAGTCCTGTACGAAGTCAGGAGCCGCCTTCTTCATTTGCTCGACGGTGTGCAGATAGCGCTGGGTCGTGTTGATATGGGAGTGCCCCAAGCTTTCCTGAACCTGCTGCAGCGAGGCGCCCTGCAACAATGCCAGCGTCGCGTTGGTATGTCTTAACCAGTGGGGGGTCGGCTGCTTCTGAATTCCGCTCGCAATGCCTGCTTGTTTAATGATTCGTTCGATTTGCCGCGGCGTAATTGCAAACAGCTTCAACTCCGGATCCGGTTCATGCCCCTTCGCCAATCTGCGTGCATGCTCCTGGTACATGTTCCAGAGCTCTCGCGGAATTTTGACCTCGCGTGTTTTTCCGCGTTTTGCGTGGGATACGGTGAGCCATATGGATGTCTCCAGCATATCGGCATGAAAGTCCTTCCACTTGATGCCGCATAACTCGGACACGCGAAGGCCCAACAGCACCAGAGACAGGCCGATCAAGTAATTTCTCAGGCTCTGGCGCCGCAACGCCTCCAGCAGCTTGCCGACCTCGTTGCGGGTAAGATAATGTCTGCGGCTCGTTACGGCAATGGCCGGGATACGGACATTTTGCGCCGGATTATGATCGAAAAAGCCGATGCTGCTGTCGCTTCCCCATTTATAAAACGACTTCAGAGGCGCGATAAATGCAGCCACACTGGCCGGAGCAAGCGGTTTTTGGCCATCGCGGTAGAAGCCCTTCGTGAGGTAGATTTTATAAGCTTCGATTTCCCTCCAAGTCACATCCCGAAAACGCATTCCCGAAAGGAATTGCCTGAAATGCTCCAGGGCCCTAAAATAGTTTCTGCGGGTATTTGGCGCTTTGGCGCATGCCGTCAGGAACATTTGAATGATCTGTTCGTCCTGATAATCCTGTGTGACAGATAAATGGAACGGAAATTGCTGGGCTACAGCGGACAAATAATTAGTACCCATATTATGTAGTGGACCTCCTGTTGACTTTAATTTTTGTCGCATAATTGTTATTGTACGACATGCCCGGTTTCGCAGTAAGATTTAACCTTTTACATGATGGGCATTCTCTAACCAAAAAACGAAGAAACCCCGTGGCATCCGCTGAAACCTACCTAAAAACAGGTATAATGAGTACAAGCGGTTAACCTGTTTCTGGAAAGGGTCTGGTGAGATGTCCAACAATCTTTTTCGCGGTTTACCGAAGGGAATCCAACTCCCGTTCATTGATGCCCATATTCATATAGACCTTTACGACGAAGATACCCGTGAACGCCTGCTGCAGGAACTGCCGGGCTGCGGAGTGGAAGCCGTCATTGCCGTTTCGATGCATTTAGCCTCCTGCAAGCTGAACAACGCTTTGGCGGAGCGCTATCCGAACCTGGTGCGCCCGGCATTCGGATTCCACCCCGAGCAGCCTATCCCTGAGGATCGGGAGATCGATCTCCTGCTGAATTGGATCAAGCAGCATGCCGAGGATATGATTGCCGTTGGTGAAGTCGGGCTTCCATATTATGCGCGGCAAGAAGCTCTCCAGCAAGGAAAGGGCTTTGAGCTTGAGCCCTACGTGGACCTGCTGGAGAAGTTTGTGATGCTTGCCAAGGCGTTAGACAAACCGATTGTGATGCATGCGGTATACGAGGACGCCGAGCTTGCCTGCGACCTGCTGGAACGCCACGGCGTCACCAAAGCACATTTCCACTGGTTCAAGGGAGCCGAATCCACAGTGCGCCGCATGGCGGATCGCGGTTATGCGATCTCTTTTACGCCGGATATCGTCTACGAATCGAAAATCCAAGACCTCGCCCGGCGCTATCCTCCCGAGCAGGTGATGGCCGAAACGGACGGGCCTTGGCCGTTTGAAGGACCGTTTGCCGGTCAGATCACCCACCCGCGCATGACCCGTCACGTCGCCTTGGCCTGGGCGAATCTTCTGGGCATCTCTCCGGAAGAGGCCGCAGCGACGTTGTACCGGAACACGCGAAGTTTTTACGGATTATAACTTAACGACGAAAAACCAGCTAATGTTTGTCAACCCCAAGTGATTGGATTATGGCAAAGATACTGTTATACTATTTTTGTGCAGCACAAAAAAGCCTCCGTTGGCGCGGATGCTTCTGGGTAAATTTGATATTATGCTTTGTAGGGCTTGCCCTCTTTCCTTACACCATTTCCACCATACTCAGCAAAGCCGTCTGTTGTGCTTTGCTTGACTTGCTTAGAGACGGTAACGCCTGAATCTTCTCTTGAATCTTCTCTGCCTTTGTCTGAATCCAAGCCTTGCTGTGTGACGATCCTGCCGTTTCCCGAATCGTTTCTACCGTGATACTGTTTCCATACGGCTTATTTCGATCTGTAAACGCTTGGAGCACACTTGTCCCTTTCGACACATCCAATCCAATAACCGGTCTCATGTCATCTCCTCCTGAATAATAGCCGGCACTCCCACGATGGTTCCAATCCCACAGCTTCGCTTGTGATTCGAGGTCCGATGCCTCAACCAGCTCAAACATGGTCATTGGGGGTAGTGGGAGAACAGTTTTTGTGACGGGATCATTGCCCCTAAAAGCCGCACGTTCTCCCGGCTACCGCCATCTGACAGCGCCTAAGAAAAAAGGCCAACCAGAAATTTCTGGTTGACCTAATAATATAAGAAAAACGCCTGGCGGCGTCCTTTTAAGTTCGTTCAACTGAGTTCATACGTGTAAAATGGCCGGGTGTGGGAGAAAAACTTATACCCGGCTATTTTCTTACATCGCTAATCCTGTACTCGTAACCATGAATTCCCTCGTAATATTCCGGGTACATGCCTCCTCCACATTCTTCGCAGCTGAATTGCGGAGGTACGGTTGGATCTCCATCATCCATCGCATCGAAATTCCGAACGACATTCAGCGGAATCTCTTCTGTTGTATGACATTGAAGACAGATGTAGGTTACTTTCGCTTTGCTATGCAGCCCGCTTTGCGGCTTTTTCTTTTTCTTCGCTACCTTTCGTTTCTTTGACACCGGCGACATCCCGAATCATCCTCTCCAGACATGCCTTTGAGGTGGAGCACACCGCGTACTTCACCTTCAACTTCCCATCCTCAAGGCAGGCTTCTCCCTTGTATTCGTAATAACTTTCGCATTTTGGGCAACATGGCGGCTTCCCCGTCTGCTCCTTGATCCGTTCACTCCACGTTCTGCGTTTTAATATCCGCTTTGCCTTGACAATCCATCTTCTCGCGGCTTTTTGCCACTCACTGACTAACTTCTTGCACAGGCTCTTGATCCGCCGCGAATAAACCCCGTAGTAACGGATCGTTTTGAAGTTTTCATCCGGAATATGCCGCACAAGTCTACCCATAAATTCTTCTACCGAAATCGTCTCGGTCTTCTCTTCCCCGTCATTCTTATCCCGGTAACGAAATGTCACCTTTTCTCCGTCATACGCTTCGATCCGGCTAACCGCTATCGCTGGTCTTCTCATGTATCGCCCGATATACCCGAGTTGCTGCTTGACGTTCCCTTTCTGTTTCGGAGCATGCACATAAAAGCCTTCTCCGTTCTCGCAGTAAGCTTTTTGCAAACGGGACTGCACTTGCTTTTTCTCTTGTTCACTTAACTTTCGACGAATCAGCTTCAAAACAACCGTCTGCCATTGCTTACGCAGCATCTCGAACGGAATAAAATCGTATGTTTTCCACTCGCCGGTCTTCTTCATTCCTCCCATCGTTACAAGCATATGTACATGAGGATTGAAGTTAAGCCGTGCCCCAAACGTATGCAACCCGGCTACGATTCCGGGAGTTACCTTATGTTTCTTCTCAAAATGTTCTTTGACTAAGCGTACCGCTTCATCCATAAATTCTTTGAGTAATTTTGCCCGATGGAGCAGAAAGATTTCCCGTAATCCTTCGTCGATCGTGAAGACGACATGGCGGTGGTTGACTTGGAATACATCTTGTTCCAGGAGACGTGCCCATTCCTCTGTTTCTCCGCATGAACAGGTCGTACAGAATCTTCCTTTACAACGATACGGAACGAGCCGTAGGTCATGACATCCTTCACATACCATCAGCTTAAAACCGTTTCTGGGATCCCCGCATCGACGGAACTTCTCTACTTCTTTCCGCACATTGGCACGCAGCTTGCCACCATGTTTTGCCACAAACCGATCCCAGTGCCCTCGCTCATCAAAGAAGATTCGTTTCAAAATGTTCGTCTCCATATCCTAACCTTACCAAAAACAGAAATAAGGCGGAAGACCTGCTTCCACCCCAAAATTTATAAATTCTATAATGTCGAAAAAGCTGTCCCCGGGTACGACCCGATTAGGACAGCTTTTTTTGCCATTATTTCAAGGTAAAGCCGCGCTTCTCTAAAAATTCGCGCATATGCAGCCGCGCCGGCTGTGCCAGCTTCTCGGCCATGAGCTCCGACCAAGGGGTATCCTTCGCCCCTCCGGTCCGTTCACGCAGATACTTGGACATGACCTCGTCATAGGCCGCCACCTGTTCCTCTTGCCCGGCGGTATCATATTGGTTCCAGTGCAGAACTGCCGGCAGCGGAAGCCGTGGACGCACCCCTGGATTTTGATCCGGATAGCCGAGACACATCCCGAATACAGGATACGAAAGGTGGGGCAGGTCCAAGAGATCCGCCACCTCCTCGCTATGGTTGCGGATACCGCCGATATACACGATGCCAAGGCCCAGCGATTCTGCGGCTATGGCGGCATTTTGCGCTGCCAGCGCCGTATCGACCGTAGCTACAATAAAGTTCTCCGTCGTGCCTTCATAAGTCGTTTCCGAAGGAAGATGCCGCTCCGCTGCCCGTTTGAGTCTTGACAAATCTGCGCACCAGACTAGGAAAACAGGACACTCCGCCACATAAGCCTGATTCCCGCAAAGCTCGGCCAGCTTCGCTTTCCGATCCGCGTCCGTCACGGCAATCACGGTATAGGCTTGTACATTGCTGGAACTGGAGGCCATTTGGCCTGCGGATATGATTTGTTCCACCAGCTCTCGGGTCACCGGACGATCGCTGTATTTACGAATGGAACGGTGCTCCAGCATTTTGGATATCGTCTCGTTCATCTCCTCACTCCTATCCCTTGCTTTATGTTATTCCTAATTATGGAACTTTCCCCAACAGGAAGCAAGCCGCTCGCATCCCAGTGTCATACTGAGCTTCAAGGCTCCCCGCCGCCCTACTTCAAGTGATCAGCGACCACGGCACCGATCATATATAACGCCATCCCCCAGACGATAAGCGCAGACAATCGATTGATCCCCTGGAGCAGTTGACCTCCCCGGTCCAAGCTTCCGAGTGTTTTGCCTGCCCATGCCAATCCGAAAAACCAGACCCACGACACCAGAATCGCAGCCAGCGTAAACGCCCCTTTCGCCCCGCCGGTATAATCCAGAGAGCTTGTCCCGATCACGCCAACCGTATCCAGAATCGCATGGGGATTCAAAAACGTCACCGACAATGCAAACACCACCTGCTGTTTAGCTGGCAGCCCGGATGGCCCGGCGGAAGACGGTTTGGACACGTCCCTCCAGATGGTCCAGCCAATGTATAGCATAAAGACAGCGCCTGCCGCAAAGAGTACGGTTTTCAGCCAAGTCCATGACAAGACCAGCACCGAGACCCCCAACACAGCTAGCAAAATCAATATCGTATCGCCCAAAGCGGCGGTCAGAACAGCCGGCAAGGCCCGGCGCAGCTTTCGTCCGGCAGCCCCCTGGTTAAACACAAACACATTCTGCACGCCTAATGGCAAAATAAGTCCAACCGCCAGAAAGAACCCATGAATCGCAGCACTAAACATCTCTCTCCCCCTCTGATCTCTGTCTCGAACCCTATTGTACCCGCCCCCTCCCGATTTAGCTCCATCCATTTGGATGGATCAGAAACCAACCAAACGATATAATAGGGGAAAATAACGTCGTTCGCGCAAAAAATCTACAGTTCTGCAGATAGGGGGTATTCCGCATGAATCATTCGACCTGGCGTCCCAGCCGAAATTCGCCCATTCCGCTCCATCGCCAAATCATGGAGCATCTTTGTGATCGAATCGCCAGCGGCGAATGGCCGGTGGGGACACGCATCCCGTCCCAGCGGGAGCTGGCCGCGCGGTTTGGCGTCAACCGCAGCACAGTCGTCGCCGCGCTGGACGAGCTGATCGCAGCCGGGCTGCTTCAGGGCGACCGGGGCGGCGGCACCCGCGTCGTTAACCGGACCTGGGGCGTGCTGACCGCCTCCCCGCCGCCCGATTGGAACGAATACGTCAGCTCCGGCGTGCAGTACCCTAATTTGCCTGCCGTGCAGGAGATTAACCGGGCTGAGTTCCAGCCCGGCATTTTGCGACTCGGCACCGGCGAGATGGGCCCGGACCTGCTGCCGCAATCCGAAATGGCCGAGCTGTTGGGTCGGATGGCCACCAATGTCCCAAACCTGGGCTATGGCGAGCCCAACGGGGACCTGCGGCTCCGGGAGGCCATCGCCGCCCGGCTGAGCCTCCAAGGCATCACCGTATCGCCGGCTTCGCTGCTGATAATCTCCGGCGCCTTGCAGGCGCTCCAGCTCATTGCCGTCGGCCTGCTCCCCCAGGGCTCGACGGTACTGACCGAACGACCGTCGTATCTGTATTCGGTTCCCGTTTTTCAGAGCGCCGGAATGAAGCTGCGCGGTGTCCCGATGGATGAACAAGGCCTGCGCGCCGACCTGGTTTCTGTGTACGCCAAGCAATATGCGGGCGCATTGCTGTATACCATTCCGACCTTCCATAATCCAAGCGGAACGGTTATGAGCGAAGCGCGGCGACGTCAGCTGCTGGACGTCTGCGAGGCAGCCCGTTTACCCCTCGTTGAAGATGATGTCTACCGCGAGTTGTGGCTGGACGCCCCGCCGCCCCTGCCGCTGAAGGCTCATGACGCCAGCGGCAGCGTACTGTATCTGGGCAGCTTGTCCAAATCCCTCAGCCCCGGCCTGCGGATTGGCTGGATTGCCGGACCGCAGCCCGTCATCGAGCGGCTTGCAGACATCAAGATGCAAAGCGATTACGGCTCTAGCGCCCTCTCGCAACAGATGGCAGCGGAATGGCTGGAAAGCGGCAGCTACGACCGCCATCTTGAACGGCTGCGGGCGGCGCTCCGCCTGCGGCGAGAGGCGGCGGTGGACGCGTTGGAGCGGTATTTTCGCGATATCGCGGACTGGAAGGTGCCGCAGGGAGGGTTTTACATCTGGCTGAACCTGCACAACTCCCCCTCCCCGCGCAAAATATTTGACGCCGCCCTAAAAGCCGGCCTTCTGATCAACCCCGGCCACCTGTACAACCGCGCCTCCGGCAGCCACCTGCGCCTCTCCTACGCCTACGCCACCGCCGAAGAACTGACGGAAGGCATCGCCCGTCTAAGCGAAATCGTACGCTCCTTGGATTAAGCCCATGAAACATCGCACTACGGTACAGGCGCCCCCTTCTAGGCAGGAGGTGGATCACAGACGTTCGGGGACGTCTACACTATATCCAGAGCTACGCTGGGGACGAAGCTAATGGTGCGGGCAGCCTGGACTGCCTGGATAGCCCGCACCTGGCGGCGGTACCGTCAGCCCCTATTGCGAGTACAACGGGACGGGCTAAACCTGCCCGTCGTGCTCTGATCAGCTAAGGCCCGGCTGTCCCTGTCTGTTGCACCCCGACTGCTACGGTACGGGCGTTCCTGTCTGTCGCACCCTGACAGCTAAGATACGGCCGTCCCCGCCTATCTTGCCCTGGATCAGCAGCGATTCCAGTTGTCCACGCATAATCCCGTTTGATCAGCCGCGGTTCCACTTGCACACGCCTATCCCGTTCGATCAGCTGAAGTTCCACTTACCCAACGCCTATCCCGTTTAATCATCTGCGATTCCACTTGCACACGCCTATCCCGTTCGATCAGCCGCGAGGCCGTCTCGCTTCCAACCTCATTCCCTCCCCATTCCATCCCATAAGACACCATCCTCATCTCCATCCTCATCTCCATCCTCATCTCCATCCTCATCTCCATCCTCATCTCCATCCTCATCTCCATCCTCATCTTCACTCCCATCCAAGCTTCAATTGGTTCACACAGTTCTGCTCCATCGATAACTATTCTATCTGAGCGAAGGGGATAATCATGTAAAAGCCCCCGGCAGAGAATATCGCCGCCTCATATTTACATTATTTTGCAAAAGTGATATCATATAAATATCAATTTAATATGTGAAGGAGTGTCGCTTTATATGAAAGAAAAAGAAATTTCGTGCCTAAACGGTTTTGTTGCCCTGTTGTTCATTTTCGGATTTATTGCGTTGGGGACATTTCTCGTCACGTTAAACGATGTCGTTCCCGTGGCCGGCGGTGTGCTCTCCTTCGTCATCGCCTTCGTGCTCTTGACCGGGCTGACGATCGTACAGCCAAACCAATCGGCTGTCGTCACCTTCTTCGGCCGTTACCTCGGCGTGATCCGCAAGAGCGGCTTCTATCTTGCCATCCCGTTCTCAACTCGCAAAAAAGTTTCGCTGCGCGTTCGCAACTTCAACAGCGCCAAACTGAAAGTCAATGATGTCAAAGGGAACCCGATCGAAATCGCCACTGTTGTCGTGTTTTCGGTGGTCGACTCCGCCAAAGCGCTATTTGAAGTGGATGAATACGAAACCTTCGTGGAAATTCAGAGCGAAGCTGCACTGCGCCACGTCGCCAGCAAATATCCGTACGACCAATTGGACGATTCCGACACCGGCTTCTCCCTGCGCGCCAATACGGAAGAGATTGCGTTGGAGCTCACCAGCGAATTGCAGAACCGTCTGGCCATCGCCGGCGTTAAGGTCATTGAGTCGCGTTTGACGCATCTGGCCTACTCGACCGAAATTGCAAGCGCGATGTTGCAACGCCAACAAGCCGAAGCGATCATTGCGGCTCGCGAGAAAATCGTCGACGGCGCCGTCACCATGGTTCAAATGGCGATCGAACGGCTGCAGGCCGGTCAAGTTGTCGAGCTGGATGACGAACGTAAAGCCGCGATGATTAACAACCTGCTCGTCGCTGTCGTATCCGACCGTTCCGCCCAGCCGGTCATCAATACTAGCACGTTGTATTAATTAGGGGCATCCATTCACGATGGCCAGCAAGAAGAGCTTCCCACTTCGCCTTGACCCGACTCTTTATCAGGCTTTGGAACGCTGGGCAGCGGATGAATTCCGAAGCGTGAATGGGCATATCGAATACCTGCTGCGAGAAGCATTGCGCCGCGAGGGAAGACTGCCTTCCACCCGGGCGCCGGGCAAGGAGGAAGAGAAGCATGACGCAGACGACAGTAAAAAGTAAACCGTGGTGGGAACCGAAGTCGACAGCCCTGCTGAAAGAGTATGTCAGAACCTCTGGAGGGACTTACGCCGCAGGAACGTTCAGGAACTGGAAGTATAAGGGGCAGCATGTCCGTCTGCCGCTTTCCCCACGCTTCGGATCCTGTAAGGTGACGATCACCGACCCGAATAACGACACCTCCGGTAACGAGTACGCGATCACCGTGAAATACAGCTACCGGCCGCGCCGTAAGCTGGAGTTCGTGTTATTTTCGGCCAAACGACATGTCTTGGCCTGGTTTACCAGGGGGCTCCGGGAAGCCTCACTCCCAAACTCCGCAATGAATAAGAAGTTTCAAGCAAAAGCTTCCCATCCCAGTCTGCTGCGATCGGTATTGAAGTACGAAGGGATCGAAGAGTTGCTGAACCTTCATTCCAAGATCCATGTACGGCTGCGGATCAAGAACGGACGTGCCACTTTGACCTGTACGGAGAAATTAAAGAAGCCCGACGTGCCAGCCATTACGGCAACCGTCGAACTCATGAAGAAGCTGCTTCTCGCCCTGGAGGATCAAGGCATTATCGGGGATCCCCTCACCCATCCAAAAAAATAGAATCTACATCAAAAAAACGAGCCTTCCCTCGCAAGACCGGAACAAAATCCGGAACCTTACGGCCTGGAAGGCTCGTTTCGTTTGGCATTGTATAGTTACAGCTTCACCCGCTGCAAACGCAGCGCGTTCAGCACAACGGAGACAGAACTAAGCGCCATCGCAGCCCCGGCCAGCCACGGAGCCAGAAAGCCCGCAGCGGCTACAGGAATGCCGATCGTATTGTAGGCGAGCGCCCAGAACAAGTTCTGCTTGATATTGCCCATCGTGCGCTTGCTCATAGCGATCGCATCCGGCACGCCCTCCAGGTCGCCGCGCATCAGCGTGACGTCGGCGGCCTCCATGGCCACGTCGGTGCCCGTGCCGATGGCGATGCCTACGTCGGCCACGGCAAGTGCCGGAGCGTCGTTAATGCCGTCTCCAACCATCGCCGTCTTCAGGCCGCGGGCCTGGAGCTTTTTCACCTCGGCGGCTTTGCCTTCCGGGAGCACTTCGGCCAGCACCTCGTCGATCCCGACCTCGGCGGCGATCGCCTGGGCGGTGCGCACGTTGTCGCCGGTGATCATCACCACGTGAAGGCCCATCTCCTTCAGCCGCGCTACTGCGGCCTTGGACGTCTCCTTCACGGTGTCGCTCACGGCGACCATGCCGGCGTAGACGCCGTCGACCGCCACGAGCAGCACGGTTTGGCCGGCCGCTTCCAGCGCGGCCATGCCGGCCTCCGCGGCGGAGACGTCGACGCCTTCACGCGCCATCAGGCGGCGCGTGCCGGCGAGCACCCGGCGGTCCTCGACGACCGCCGTAATCCCGTGCCCGGGCACCGCCTCAAAGGCGGTTGCCTCGGGCAGATCCAGGGCGCGCGCCCGCGCCCCGGCCACCAGAGCATCCGCCAGCGGATGCTCAGAGCCGCGCTCGGCGGCGCCGACGAGCCGGAGCAATGCCGCGTCGTCCCAGCCTTCGGCCGGGACGACTTCCCGCAGCTCCGGCTGCCCCCGTGTGATCGTGCCGGTCTTATCCAGCACGATCGCTTGCAGCCCTTGGGCGGCCTCGAGGTGCTCGCCGCCCTTAAACAGGATGCCGTACTCCGCGGCCCGTCCGGACCCGGCCATAATCGACGTTGGCGTCGCCAGCCCCAACGCGCAAGGGCATGCGATGACCAGCACGGCGATCGCCTTTTCCAGCGCCACGGCGAAGCTGCCCGGCGCCACGAAGAAAAACCACACCAAGAACGTAACTACAGCGATCCCAACCACAATCGGGACAAAAATCCCGGAAATCACATCCGCTACCCGCTGAATTGGCGCTTTCGAGCCTTGTGCTTCTTCTACAACGCGGATGATTTGCGCCAGCGCGGTTTCGCTGCCAACCTTGGCCGCTTGCACGCGCAGCACGCCATGTTTGTTGACGGTCGCGCCGATGACCGTGTCGCCTTCCTTCTTCTCCACCGGGATACTCTCCCCAGTTAACATCGATTCATCGACGGACGAGACGCCGCCGATGACTACCCCATCAACCGGGATCTTTTCGCCCGGTTTGACGATCAATACGTCCCCCGGGACAACCGCTTCGATCGGTACCACCGTTTCAACGCCGTCTTTGAGGATCAGCGCCGTTTTGGCCTGCAGCCCCATCAACGTTTTGATCGCTTGGGAGGAGCGGCCTTTGGCTAACGCCTCAAACCATTTGCCGAGCAGGATCAACGTAATCAGGATCGAGCTCGTTTCATAATACAGCTGGGGGGTATGCCCGTGAGGCATCGACAAAGACTCCAAGCTCAAATACAGACTGTAAAAATACGCCGCCGACGTACCGAGCGCGACCAATACGTCCATGTTAGCGCTGCGGCTGCGCAGCGCTTTGTACGCCCCGACGTAAAAGCCCCAGCCGATCATAAATTGCACCGGCGTCGCCAGCACGAGCTGGAACCACGGGTTCATAAACAGCTCCGGCGTCCAGATCCATGAGGTGAAGGAAAAATGCCCGGCCATCGCCCACAGCAGCGGGAACGCGAGCACTGCCGACACGATCAGCTTATTTCTTTGCTTCCGGATTTCCCGCGCGCGGATATCCCCGGACTCCTTCTCCGACGGCTTCAACACCGCACCGTAGCCCAACTGGCTTACCTTATCGATGATCTGCTCGATCGAGACCGTCCCCGGCTCATACCGCACTTGCGCCGTTTCAAGCGCCAGATTGACGTTGGCTTGTTTCACGCCGGGCAGCCGGTTTAACCCCTTCTCGATCCGTGCCGCACAGGCAGCGCAGGTCATCCCGGTAATTTGCAACGTCGTTTGGTCGTGATTCGCGCCGGCGGCAGGCAATGCTTTTTCCATGACAATCCTCCATCTCAAAACCCGCATATTTCATACCCCATAGGGGTATATCAAGGGCAAATAAAAATACTTCCACATCCCACTCCCCGTCCCTTAAGACGCACGGCTAATTCGCTCGCACGTCTTATAGGTCCGTGAAAAAGGCTTCGGATCAAACGACGTCGTATCCTTGATCCTCAATCGCTTCTTTGATTTGTTCAACCGTCACTTTCGTTTCGTCGAAAGTCACTTCCACCTTCTTCGCGGCCAGATCCACTTTCCCTGTAGCGCCCAGCCCGGCGATGGCTCCTTCTACCGATTTGACACAATGATTGCAGGACATACCTTCAACGTTTAACGTAATATTTTGCATGAACAATTCCTCCCATGAGTTTAATAATGGCTTCATCTTGCAGCGTACCCCCAGGGGTTCCGCCGTTATTTCATCAGCTTGTTGACCGTGACTAGCAACTCGTCGAGCACTTCGGTCTCACCTGCTTGAATTCGCTCGATCACGCAGCTCTTCATGTGTCCCTCCAGCAGCAGCCGGCCCACGCTGTTCAGCGCAGATTGGACGGCGGCGATCTGGTTCAGCACATCGTCACAGTAAGTATCTCTCTCGATCAGCCCTTTGATTCCGCGGATTTGCCCTTCAATCCGGTTCAATCGGCTGATCAGGTTGCTCTTCATCGCTTCAGAATGGTGGCTGCGCCGTACCGGCTTGCCATTCTCCGTTTCCGATACGCTATGATGCCCGCCATGCTCCTCGCAGTGTGCGGACGCCAAATGTTCCTGTCCCTCGACCTTCGCCATACATGACTCCTTTCCAAACCAACGTGGTTTGCTGTGGTACGCTCATTATAATATACCCCCATGGGGTATGTAAAGAGTCTCCGTTCAACTTTTTTCCAACATAACGGACCTCAAAGACCTTATCTGTCATTTCCCGGCTCATTTCCCGCACTAACGGACCCTGTGGACCTTATTGACACGTAAGAGGGCCCACCCTTCGCAAAATCCGCAAAATAACGGCCGTGAAGTCCGTTAGCCCTCCGTCAACGCCAACCAACATCATTTAACGGCGCTACGGTCCGTTAGCGTTAACGACTCTTCTATCCTAGCTTCCCCCGCTAACGCCAAAAAACCCGCTGCCACATACGTGACAACGGGTTTCTTTTTCTGATATTCGACTGTGCTCTTATTGGTAACCCCAAATCATCGTCAGCAAGGTACCAAACACGGTCACTAGCCCGACGAACAGGGCGTATACGAGGTTAGCATACAATGCACCTTTACTGCGGTTCTCGCCGATGTGCATGAACATGAACAGCTGCACCGACATCTGTACGGCCGCGCAGACAAGCAGGATCGTCATGCCAACGGCAAACGACATATCCCAGAATACCACCGACAGCGCTACAGCAGAAAGGATCAGTGAGAACACATATCCCATGACGTGTTGAATCGGGAACAGTTTTTTCATGTCACATCAGTCCTTTCAAGTATACAAAGCTGAAGATGAAGATCCAGACCACGTCCAGGAAGTGCCAGTACAGCGAGAAAATAAACGATTTGTTCGCCGTATCATGGGTAAACCCTTCGCGTTTCACCTGAATCATCAGCCCGCTGCCCCACAGCAGCCCCAGCGTTACGTGGGCGCCGTGCGTCCCCAGCAGGACGAACAAGCTCGACAGGAACGCACTGGTTTGCATCGTTGCGCCTTCATGAACGTACGTAACGAATTCGGTAATCTCGATACCAAGGAACCCGAGGCCCAGCAGCAGCGTGATGGCGAAGAACGCCATAAACGGTTTTCTCAGCCCCAGACGCATACTGTGTACCGCCAAGCCGCAGGTAAAGCTGCTGGTCAACAGCAAGAACGTTTCGCCCAGCACCGGTCCGATTTCGAAGATTTCCGCTCCGTTCGGGCCGCTGCCGGTCCGGTTCCACAGCGTCAGATACACCGAGAACAGCGTGGCGAAGAGCACGATTTCCGCGCCCAGGAACAGCCAGAACCCAAGAACCCGGTTACTGTTCTCTTCCGTTTGATATTCCAAAGGCAAAGTATGATCTACCTTCATGCGTGTTCACCCCGCAATCCTGCATCCGTGTCCAACCGATTGGCCAAAGCCTGCTCGGTTTTGATGATTTCGCTGACCGGAATATGTCGGCCGTGGTCGCGTTCGAACGAACGTACCGCCAGCATGACGAGAATCCCCAGGCCGGCGATAATCGCCGGTACCCACCAGCTAAAGACCATAAAGAATCCGAAGAAAAAGAAAATCACACCCAGGATAAACGGTTGACCGCTGTTGTTCGGCATATGAATCTCTTCGATTTTATCCGTATACAGCGATTTACCCGTTTTCTTCGCTTTCCAGAACGGATCGAGCGAATCCACTTTAGGCACAACCGCAAAGTTGTACTCCGGCACCGGAGAATGCGTGCTCCATTCCAGCGTACGTGCGTTCCAAGGATCGCCGGTTTTGTCCCGCTCCGCATAACGGAAGCTCCAGTAAATGTTGTACACCAGCACGATAAACCCGATGGCGAGCCCCACCGCACCGATCGAAGCGATCAGGTTCAGCGGACCAAAGCCTGTGCTTTCCGAATAGGTATACATCCGCCGGGTCATCCCTTTCAAACCAAGGAAGAACAACGGCATGAAGGTCACGTTAAAGCTAATGGCAATAATCCAGAAGGCCAGCTTGCCTTGACGCTCGTTGAGCCGGAAACCGAACAATTTCGGGAACCAGTAATAGAACCCTGCGATCACCGCGAATACGGTACCTGGAATCAGCACATAGTGGAAATGCGCCACCAGGAACATCGTATTATGGTATTGATAGTCGGCGCTCGCCATCGCCAGCATGACCCCGGTCACCCCACCGATCGTAAAGATCGGAATAAAGGCGAGGGAATACAGCATTGGCGTTGTAAATTCGATGCGCCCTTTTTGCAGCGTAAACAGCCAGTTGAAGATTTTAACCCCGGTTGGAACGGCGATCGCCATCGTCGTAATCGAGAAGATCCCGTTGACCATGACGCCGTGACCCATCGTATAGAAGTGGTGCGCCCATACGATAAAAGATAGCAGCGAAATAACGATCATACTCCATACCATGGATTTATAGCCGTACAAGTTTTTGCGTGAGAACGTCGAAATGACTTCACTGTAAATCCCGAAGGCCGGCAAAATAACGATATAAACCTCCGGATGGCCCCATACCCAGAACAGGTTGGCCCAGAGCATATCCATCCCGCCGTTGGCCATCGTAAAGAACTGCGTACCAAACAGGCGGTCGAACATCATCAGTGCCAGCGCCACGGTTAATACCGGGAACGCAAACAAAATAATGATGTTCGTAATGAGGATCGACCAGGTAAACATCGGCATTTTCATCAACGTCATACCTGGTGCGCGCATTTTCAGGATCGTTACCAGGAAGTTCACTGCGGTCATCAGTGTCCCAATCCCTGCAATTTGAATCGCAATCGAGTAATAGTTGTTACCTACGCTCGGGCTGAACTCAACGCTGGCCAGCGGGAAATACGCCGTCCAACCGGCATCCGGGGAACCCCCGATGACGAAAGAGATATTAAACAACATCGCCCCAGCGAAAAACAGCCAGAAGCTGACGGCATTCAAACGTGGGAATGCTACGTCACGCGCGCCGATTTGCAGCGGGATTACGACGTTCATCAACCCGACAACAAACGGCATCGCCATAAACAGGATCATGATGACCCCGTGTGTCGTAAAAATTTCGTTATAGTGCTGCGCATCCAGCAGTCCGTTCTCCGGTACCGCCAGCTGCGCCCGCATGAGCAGCGCATCCACGCCGCCGCGGAAGAGCATCAGCAGTGCGGAGATGATATACATGATGCCGATCCGCTTGTGGTCGACGGTCGTTAACCATTCGCGCCACAGCCAGCCCCATTTCTTAAAATAGGTTAATCCGATGACGATCGCCAGCGATACAACAACGATGCTGACCATCGCGCCATAGATCATCGGCTCACCCGTGACGAAAAATTCGTCCCATTTCATGTTCAGGTACTCCCTTCCCGTTGATTAGTTATGCGCTTCGTGTCCGCTAGATTCTTCCGTCATGTCCATGTCGGAGTGGTCCATCGTAGAGTGGTCCATCTCCTCGCTTCCGTTCTCGCCGCCATGATTATGGCCGGCGTTCTCCCCTTCCGGTGCAGGACGGAAGTCCAGATGGGTCGAGCTGTACGTTTGGCGGCCAACATGCGCGGTCTCCAGCAACTTGTCGAACTCCGACTCGGTCAGCTCAGGAGCGGTGTCCTTCACTTCTTTGACCCATTTGTCATATTCCGAAGGCGCCATGGCCAGCGCTTCAAATTCCATGTGTGCGAAGCCCTCACCGGAGAAGTTGGAGTTCTTGCCCATATACGAGCCTTCATGCTCGGCAACGATGTTCAGCGTATTCACCATATCGCTCATCGCGTATTTCTGTCCCGCCAGCTGCGGAATCCAGAAGCTCGTAATCGGTCCGTACGAATACAACCGGAACTCCACTGGACGGTTCGTTGGGAAGTTCACATAGTTAACGGTCTCGATCCCTTCCTCCGGATAGCTAAAATGCCATTTCCAGTTGGAGGAAGCGGCGTAAATCACGAGCGGCTTTTGATCCTCATAGCCTTTCGGCACTTTTTCTACAGCCGACGTACTGCGGACGGTCACAACCGACAGCACCGCTACGATAATGATCGGAATCGTAATCCAAGTGATTTCCAGCCATTTGCTGCCTTCCACATGCGGCGGTTCGTAGTCCGGCGCTGCTTTGGAAGCACGATATTTCGTTAACATATAGATGTACAGCGTGTAAACGACCAGCAAAATAAAGGCCATCGTTACAATCGAAAAAATGATGACTTGTGATTGGGTCTTGGCCACCGGACCTTTCGGGTCTAACACCGTCAACTGATTACACCCGGTCAGGAGGACAAGAAGGGCTGAAAATAAAGCTAACAGCAACCCTTTCCTTTTCATAGGATACCGATACCCCTTTCTTCATTGTGAACACCATCCCCCAAGGCTTCGGGAATGGCTTCGTTCGATCAGCTACTTTTATGTTAGGAAAGGGGGGATTGAATAACAATTCATATAGAATGTTAATTATGTAAAATTATTACATTATATAGTGTGACTTTTATCCTTTACATCGCATAAAAAGTTGATTTAAGACGATTTTCGGCCATTATCCGGAAAAATCGGCGATTTTGATAATTGTTCACAATGCGGTCTCAGCCTACCAGAGTTCGCAGAATTGTCATAGATAATCCGTATTTTGTGATTCGGTTCACAATATTTCGTGTTACGTTTTGCTTCACACCCCCACATCTCCCCTTGATATCAAGGGAGAGTGTGACGTTTTCGTGACATTTTTGATTGAGACCAAACAAAGAGGCTGCCCCTAAGCAAAACTTCCCTTGCCTTCAGGACAACCTCTTACCTCAATATTTATGCTATTTATCGCATAGATAGACGAAACAAATGAAGCCGCGCCCGCTGTATGCGGAGTCTTCTGCCTACAACAGCTCTTTACGCAGTTGCTCCGGCGATTTCGGCGACAACAGGCCGAACGGAATATCGAAGACTGTTTTCGCCCCCGACTCTCCAGCTTGCGATAGCTTGTACGCTGCGCGGGCGTATGCAACCAGCACGCTAGCCGTAAATTCTGGATTGCTGTCCAGCTTCAGGCTGAACTCGATCAGCTGCGTGCTGTTTGCGCCGGTCCGGCCGCTGCGCAGCACCATACCGCCGTGCGGCATCGCGGAGTGGTTCGCCTTCAATTCTTCCTCACTAATGAAGTGAACAATTGTGTCGTAATCCGCAAAATAGTTTGGCATCGACTTGATCTCCTGCTCAATCTTCGCCAGATCCGCCCCTTCCTCCGCAACGACGAAGCATTCGCGTAGGTGTTTTTCGCGAGTGGACAATTCTGGATTTTCGCCTTGGCGCACACGCTCAACCGCCGCCTCAACCGGAATCGTATACTGAACGCCGTTCTTCACGCCCGCCACGCGGCGAATCGCATCGGAGTGCCCTTGGCTGACGCCTTTGCCCCAGAACGTGTAGTCTTTTCCTTCCGGCAGCACCGATTCGGCCAGAAGCCGGTTCAGCGAGAACAAGCCAGGATCCCATCCGGTCGAAATGACGCTGACCGTTCCTGCTTTCTCCGCTGCTTCGTTGACTTTTGCAAAGTATTCTGGAATTCTCGCATGCGTATCAAAGCTATCGACAGTATTAAACATCGCCGCCAATTGCGGCCCTTGCTCCGGCAGATCTGTAGCCGACCCGCCGCACAGGATCATTACGTCGATTTCACCTTTATATTTTTCAATTTCGGAAATATGAACCACGCCGCTAGCGGCTGCCACCTCGTCCGGTTGTCTGCGCGAAAAAATCGCTTTCAGTTGAAAATCGGGATTCTGTTTCAGCGCCATTTCCACGCCCCGTCCCAAATTTCCGTAACCTACGATACCGACATTAATTGTTGCCACTTAATATCCCCCTTCATTATGGTCAAACTCGTCATAACCCATAGACTAACCCCCATTGTAATTGACCCTAATCATTTTTTAAATAGTTTACATGCAAGGTTAGTGTTTTTGTTTAAACATTCTGCATATTTGTGCAAATCTTTTTACGTTTTATGCAAATCTTGGCTAGCCGAGCTTCACAAATCAGACACAATTAGACAGAGATTAGGGCGCGATATGGCCCATTCTAGTCATACTCAGGCGTAATTAATCCATGTAAAATGGTAATCATTGTGAGGAAGCTCATAGACTATCTGAATTGAGGATGAATTCGATTGAAAATATTTCTTCGTAAATGGACATGTTTCGCGGTTGCCGCTTGCATCATCCTTCTCGTACTAGCACCAACTTCTGCTTTTGCCCACGCGTATGTCGTTTCTTCCAATCCGGCGGCAAACGAGACATTAGATACGTCCCCTGAGATGATCGTCATCGAGTTTAATGAACCTATTGAGGCAGGCTTCCATAAACTCGAGGTCATCGGTCCAAACGGAGATGACGTAACGGATGGAGAAGCGGAAATCGATCCCCAGAAGCCGTCCCGGCTGACCGTCTCCTTGCAGCCGAATTTGCCGGAGGGGCTGTATACGGCAAAATGGAACGTGGTTTCCGGCGATGGACACACCATCTCCGGTACGATTCCGTTTCAGATCGGGCGCGGCGATCAGGGCATGGAGAGCGGGCCCCCGGTCCATCCAACGACGGATAGTGGCAGCTCGTTCCCGGGCTGGAGCCTGCTGATTGTCCGCTGGTTATTTTATGGCGGAATGGCGGGCTATCTTGGGGCGGTCGTCTTTCATGCGTGGCTTCTTCCCCGTCTGGACAATGCCTGGCCCGAACGTTTGAAGCGGCGCAGCCGAGTCATGTGGCTGAGCGGGCTGATCGCTTCCTCCGCCGGCATTCTGCTTAGTTTGCCGCAACAAACCGCTGACGATGCAGGCGGGGGATGGAGAGAAGCGTTTGATCCGGCGCTTTGGCGGCAAACGCTGGTGTATACAACCTTCGGGGAGGTCTGGAAGGTTCAGCTCTTGTTGCTGGGAGGCTTGCTCTTGTGGACGCTGTACCTGCTGCACGCCAGCAGAAGCACCCGGCCGCCTCAGCTTCCGTTGCTTGGAGCCATGCTGTTTGGCTTGGGGCTGCTGCTCTCCAAGGCATTCATCGGACATGCTGCCACGGCAGACCTGCGAGGACCTGCCATAACGGCGGACTTCCTGCACTTGGCCTCATCGTTGATCTGGTTGGGCGGTGTTGGCGCTTTAGCGTTTTTGCTTCCGGCAGCAACTCAGCCATCCGCTAAAAAAGAAGAGGCCCGGCATTCTGCACCGTCGCAACTTCCCCTGTCTTGGCAGACGGTTCGGCGTTTTTCCATACTCGCCTTCATTATGGTAGCCATCCTGTTACTCTCTGGCGTGTATGGGAGCTTGCTGCACGTGCCAACGCTGTACTCGCTTACGCATACGACGTATGGTCTTGTACTGTTGGCCAAAATTGCCCTGACCCTGATCTGCCTGCTGCTCGGAGGTTGGTCCTTCCTGCGCGGAAGACAGGCAAGAAAGCCGCTGAGCACCGCCGGCGTATGGACCGAATTGGGGACTGGACTGGCTGTCCTTCTATTAGCTGCTGTCCTGGCGAACTTGCCCACGGCTGCTGCATTCCCCGGTCCCGCTGCTCTGACCCATCAACTGGATGACGGGACAAAGGTCACGATCCGCGTAACTCCAAACGTCGCAGGCACCAACACCTTTCAGGTGAACGTGCTGGGTCCGGATGGACAACCCCGCAACGATGTGGACCAAGTGACGCTGGAGTTGACGTCAAAGGAGATGGATATGGGCACAATAGAAATCCTCTTCCCCGGCGGCTCCCCTCCCGAGGTGAGCGAATTGATTACGATGGGCGGCCGTTGGAACGTACACGTCCATATTTTGACGAGTTCACTGGACAGTTACGATTACGATACAGAGCTGGTAATAGGAAATCCGTAGAGAGGTTATCAAACTACGATCAAAGGAGATTTAGCCATGTTGAATCCAATATTTAATTTGAAAAAAACGTTTTGGCGTTACGCAGCCGGTTCCGCTATTGTGTGGGTCCTGACTTTCGCTTTCTTCACCGCCACGGCCGGCGCACACGTAACGGTTAAGCCAAGCCAATCCGCCCCGGGAGCCTGGGAAACCTACAGCCTGAAAGTACCTGTTGAAAAAGACGTCAACACGGTGAAAGTCGCGCTAAAGATCCCAGAAGGCGTCGCCTTCAAACAGTACCGTCCCTTACCGGACTGGAGCGTAGAACTGACGATCGCGGAAGATGGAACGGTCACGGCCGTCACCTGGACGGCCGAAGGCGCTGGCATCGGCCCCGGCGAGTTCCAGCAGTTTGAATTCGTCGCGCAAAATCCCGGCGAACCCGAGGAACTGGCCTGGGACGCCTTCCAATATTACAGCGACGGCAGCGTCGTGGAATGGACCGGCGCGGAAGGTACCGATCGGCCCCATTCGCTGACGGTGGTGAGCGCCGCGGAAGGTGCCGCGGATAGTGCCGGTTCCCACGGCGGAGCGGATGCCGGGGCAGGCACCACGGAGGACGCCGGGCATGATCACGGCAGCGCCAATGAAGGTGCTGCAGCCAATACTACGGAATCGAACGGTTCAGACACCGAAGCCTCCTCCGCGCCCCTGTCCAACGACAGTGGCAGTGGTTCCTCGGCCGGCACGACGGCCCTTGTACTTTCGGCTTGCGCGCTGCTCGTATCGCTGGCCGCTTTAGGGCTGGCTCTACGCGCTAGACGCAAGTAAGCCTAATTCAAAAAAACAGCGAGTCTCCCAAACGCTTCGCCGCGCTGGGAAACCCGCTGTTTTTTTACATAACAGAGACATCGATTATTTCATGCCGATGGGCGCCTGATCGAACGGCTCCTTACCTGAGCGCTGCTGCTCCCGGGGGATACCGAACAGGCAGCACAGCGCCAGCAGCATCCCCGCGGATGCGCTGATGAACAGCGCCGGATAACCAAACACGTCGATCACCCAGCCGAGCAGCGGAGGCGACGTAATCGCGGCCAGGGACGAAACGAAATAATAGATCCCCGTACGCGTCCCGATGCTCTCCTCCCGCCCGGTGGAGACAACCCACGGGTAAGAGTTGATGTTGATGCACGCCCAGAAAATGCCCCCGACAATAAGCAGCAGCCGCAGCCACAGGACGGAATCAACGAAAATCATGACGCCGAAGACAACAAACAATCCGGCAACTCCGGTGGAGATGATCGCTTTTTTCCCATAACGAGCTCCCAGCCAACCGCTTGGCAAAGCAAATAACAGGAACGCAAGCGAGAAGAACGTCAACGAAAAAGAAGCTTCAGCATCGCTCATCCCAATCTGCTTGGTACCATACAACGTGAACAATGCCTCAACGCCTTGATAGGCCACAAACCAGAAGAAGATGGCCCCCAAAATCAGTACCGTCGTCTTGTCAAGCTGGTCCTTGATGCGAATCTGCGGTTTCGGGTTCTCTCCGGCCGCGTTGTTCCCGGCGAACCCCGTCACGAACGCTGCCGCTGGTTCACGGATAACCGTCTTCAGTACGAACAAACAAATTAACATAACAACTCCGGCAAACAGAAACGGCATATACGAGCCGATCCCGTAGAGCTGAGAGCCGATGCCAAAGGCCAGCACTGAGCCGATGCCGCCCATGAAGTTGATAATGCCGTTTGCTTTGGTCCGCTGCGGCTCCGGCGTAATGTCAGGCATAAGTGCAACCGTCGGCGCGCGGAACAAGCTCATCGACAAATTCATTAACACCATGAACAAAACAAGCGTCACAAACCCGGTATGCCAAGGGATCAAAGCCGCAAACACAGCACCTAACGGCATGCCGATCAGCAGATAAGGCATCCGCCGTCCGTATCGGGTATTCGTCTTATCACTGCGGTGTCCAATCCATGGCTGCAATACAATGGCGAAATAATTATCGATCGTCATCATAAACCCGATCATCGCGGCGCTCTTCAAATAGTCGTCCAAAAACAGCGGAACAAACGCATTGTACAGCGCCCAGGTCAAGCTAATGCTAAAAAAACCGAGACCCAGCAGCCATGTTTTTCTCATCCGTTCACGCTCCTTATTTGGCCAGCAGTTCTGCCAAGCGGTCCGGGTAATCGGTAATGATACCGGCCACGCCTGCCGCGATCAGCGCCTGCATCAGCTTCGAATCGTTTACCGTAAACGGATGATAAACCACTCCGTTTGCCTTAGCTTCCGCCACCAGCTCCGGCGTCAGCGCATATTGGTAAGCGTGGAGCGCCTCCGCGCCCACCCGCTTCGCATAACCCCACGGTTCATACAAGCCTTCCATGTACAAAATGCCGGTACGGATGTCTGGAGCCAGTTTTTTGCATTCGACCAGAGAATAGTGATTAAAGCTGGAAATGATGATCCGTTCGCTTAAGCCAAAGCGGCGTACCGTATCCAGTACCTTTTGCTCGATGCCGGGGTACAAGACGACGCCGGTTTTCAGCTCGAGGTTGACGATCGTGTCCGTGTTCCGAACTAGGTCCAGCAGCTCCTCCAGCGTCGGAATGCGTTCGCCCGCAAAATCCTCGTGGAACCAGGAGCCCGCCTCCCGTTGCTTGATTTCGGCCAAAGTCAAATCCTTCACCCACTCCGGCGTTCCTGCCGTCCGCTGCAACGTCTCGTCATGGATCAAGACCAGCTCCCCGTCGCGCGTCATCTGCACGTCCGTTTCGATACCGGTCGCCCCGAGCTCCAGCGCTTTGGCAAAAGCCAGCATCGTGTTCTCCGGGTAATACCCCGCAGCTCCGCGATGCGCAAAATTAATAATATCGCTCAAAAGGATCATCCTCCCAGGCATTTATTTAAAATTAATATTAAACATTCCCCTACTATAATCCTGCATTGTTAGGCCTGTATAAAAAAGCACCCCATAGCGAGATCGATAAAGGGATCCTCTCGCTGCGCCTCTTTGCACGATTATCCCCTTTGCTCAGAATTGGGAAATCCATGAACGGGATTGAAATGAGGTGGCCCGTGGAGCTGATCATTCCGATTTTTACGAAGATAAGATGGTTATCTGGGATTTTTTTCTTGATTAACGAACATATGTTTGATATAATGACAAAAAAAGAGAACGTACGTGCGTATTTAGTGAACTAGAGGAATTTGAATTGGAGGGATCGGACTTGGAATTAGGTATGAATCCGGAGCTTCAATCTATCAGCAGCCGTTTTCAAAGTGAGGCCGACTGCATCGAGGCGATCATCGCTATGAAGTGGCCAAACGGCTTCGTCTGCCCGCGCTGCGCTTTTACCGAATGTACCCGCGTGTCCTCCCGTCGCCTTCCTTTGTTTGAATGTGGAAGATGCAGCTATCAAGCCTCGCCTTTGGTTGGCACCATATTTGAAAGAACTCATCTGCCCCTGGTGAAGTGGTTTCAAGCCTTGGAGCTGTTCCTGCTTCCCGACGGCATCTCGGCGCTCCGTTTGAGTCAGGTAATCCAAGTTACCTACAAGACCGCTTGGCTCATGCTGCACAAAATCCGCCATAGCCTCAGCGAATGTGATGCCCGAAATCTGCTCTCTGGAGAGGTAAAGGTGAACCGCGATCAGTATGGAACGGATCCCAACCGTTTTCATCCAGTTTCTCAACCTTATGCCACCGCAGTCGTCGCCGGTTGCACGGTAACTGAGTCTGGTGAACCCGGGCGAGTGAAGATCCAACTGGTATCACATAAAAGAGGAAGCGAGCAATGGGCTACCCGGTGCGATCTCGTCGCGTTCATCAACAAACATGTAGACGTCCATACCTCAACCAAGCGGTGGTTCCCTTTCGTTTATCGGATGTATCTGCCCTTACGGAGAGTCGTGAGACAAGCAAGGGACTCGATCAGACGCACGTATGTCGCCTTGGGGTTAACACATTTGCAGGCGTATTTGAATGAGTACACCGTCCGCCGTCACCTGCGCATGTCCTGTTCCGAGGAAGAGATGCGCCAGAACCTGCTACAGATGTGCTTGTCCATTCCTGCGATCCCTTACCGACAGTTAATCACACGCCACCAGAACGCACGCCATCGGAAGCCGTTCCTTGCAACAGCGGCGTAAATTGAAACGCTCGGGGCATTAAACTTGTCTTTATAATCTGGATCTGGACTTGAACTTCTTGTCCTCTTCAATCTGAATTTCACTTTCAATTCTGGACGATCTATTACTTCCTTTAACTTTTGTAACTTGCCTTCTTGCCTCAGCTTCAATCTGCCATATTGGTCATACTCCTAGGTCGTATTCCTAGGGCTATCTTAGGTTTTTTACGATTAAGTAAGGACTTAGCTCTCAACTGCTTCAAAGCAGGCTATTCTCCTCAGACAAAGCGCTTTTTCGTAACAACGATTTCTCTTTCTCTACTGCCTGATTCAACGGGATAATCATGAAAAAGAGGGCGGCTGCATAGGTTCCTACCTATCTTCGACAAAGGGAGCATAAGAAAAACGTGCCGCTGCAAATGCAACCGCACGTCGGTCTTCCATCTGTCTATGAAAGTAAAGATTAGGAACGATTCACCGCCAACGGCTCGGCTTTTCGCAGCTCGGCGTTTAGCGCCGCAGCCTCGCGGATCGCCCGGGCGTCCTTGAAGATCTCGCCCGGTCTGCTGGCTTTGCCGATCACATAACCGGCAAACGGTAACCCCACGAAATCAAACGTGTACTGCAGCTGTTGAATGAGCGGCAGCGCTTTGATCCGCGGATTATCGCCGCCGACCACGACGGCATAGGCTGTTTTGGCCGCCATCCGCTCTTTAAAGTTGAAACGGACATCGCGCAAGCTTTGCGACCAGCGATCGATGAAGTTCTTCATCAAGCCGGATGGCCCGTACCAATATACCGGCGTGGCGAAGATCAAAATATCATGCTCCAGCACCTGCAGGATCAGCTCGTCGTAATCATCGTCCACGGGATCGAAGCCGCCTTCGTCGTGCCGTTGATCGTGGATCGGTTTGATTTCTTTCTCCCGCAGGATGATATTCGTATAGGGTAACCCCTCTAAAACCAGCCGCGTCAGTTCCTCCGTGTTCCCTCCATTCCTTGCACTTCCCTGAATGACAGCAATGCGCATTCCCTGCACTCCCCTCCGAATTCTCAAGCGAAACTTCCCGAAGTTGCGCCTGCTTTACGCCTATTTATTGTTATGCGACAGGCATCTGAAATATATGCAATCTTCATAAGTTTATGGCGTTTTTTCGGGAAACGTGCAGGGGGTTGTCTAATGATACGTAGGTAGAACGACACCGGGACCTGCCAAAGCTTCAGCAGAAGCTGACTTTGGCCCTGATCCGGGACTAGAAACCGCGCTATCCCGATTCAATCGCCAAACCTCGTTCCCGCCGAGGTTTACCGGATAAGCTCGGCCCCCAAATTCCAGCAGACCCTCCACCGTCCGAACGCTCATCCCGATGAGCGCTTTAGGCTCACCGCGTCGATCGGTGACGAGACGGGTCCCGTAGGGAAACCGGCAGTACGGCTCCCCGTCCCGGTATACGGTGCTGCCTTCACGCGTATTGACCAGCTCGAATACCGTGCCGTCCACTTTCCGGGCATACGCGGTTTCCTCGGCCGGTACTTCCCCGTGATCCATCGGATAAGGCAGCAGCCCGGTGAACCACAGCTCTTCCTCCGGCGTCGGCAGGATGCCGCACAACCGCTCCACATAGTCGAGCAGACACAAAATCGCAGGGGAGTAGGTCTCGGTGAAGCCTTCCTCTCCCGTCCAAGGGCTGAGGCACTGGGCGAAACGCTCCATGCGGGCCATCGCCGACAGAATCGGCTGCAGTACCCAGGTTAGCTCCACATGCCGCCCGTGGTACTCAAACGCATGCGGAGCACGGATTAAGCTAAGGAAGTTTGTCGTCCCCGCCCAGGTGTTGTAGGCCGACGACGGATCAAACCGCGGGTCGTCCATGGCAATCGAAGTGAAGGGATACTTGGCAAAAAACTTCCGCGTATTCAGCAAATATCGTCGCAGCGACGAAGCGAAAAATTCCCCGTCCCCCACCTCGCAAGCCAATACGCGCAGCAGCACGTCAGACTGGATGCGGACGAACTGTCCGCTCGCGTCCACGTCGTAGAAGAACCCGTCTTCCGCATCATAGCAATGCTTCATCAGGCTGGACAGGCTCGCCTCCGCTTTAGCTGCCCACTCCGGTCCTGCTGCCGCCCCCAGCTCCGCGGCGATGGCCGCCAAATAACGCCGTTGACAGTAGACGTTAGCCGTCAGATCCGGCGCCAAAAACGGCAGCACCGGCGAGTCCGGATCGTACCGGCGCGGGTCGCCCAGATGCGACGTATCCGGCACATGCCAGAAGCGCGGAGATAGATCATGCCCCGTATCGAACGTGCAAAACGCCTCCACGCAGCCCGTCCCCCGCGTATCACGGAACGCGGCCAGCCAGGCGTCGTGCCGCTCCATGGCGCGGTACATCTTGTCCAGGAACTCCCGGTCCGCCCGGCCGTTCAGGCGGTAGTGGTTCCATACCGAGCGGGCCAGCGGCGTGACCATCTGGATTTGCCGGTATGCCGGTCCCGAGCCGGTCACCTTGTAGGGCATGAGGCCATCGGAGCGTTGGTAATCGGCAAACAAGGTGAAGGTCGCCTGCGCCACCGATGGCACAAAGCGGCTGAGCAGCTCGGCATTGATCGTGCCGGTGCTCTCCAGCCAAGTGCCGAGGTACACGCCGCCTTCATGCAGCACCGGCACGCCGCTTACCGACGGCACGATGCAATCGAGCAGCTTGCGCACGCCGGCGTAATAGACCCGCTCCAGCGGGCTCCCTTCGTTCGCCGCGAATTTGACGCCCGAAGCGGCAAACTCCTCCAGCACGGCTTGATCCGTGCTCTTACGCAAACCTTCTCCGCTTACAGCTGACGCAACCTCCATCTTGCGCAACCGCTCCAACACGCCCATCTCTCCCATTTCCCCCATCTGTCCCACCTCACCTATCTCTGCACTTCTTTCGGATGCGCGTATAATCGCCCGTCCTGCTCCGTCACCGGGATGAAGATCGGACGTTCATTGGGGCTGTCGTTTGGCGTATGAATCGCCAGTCGCAGCTCGCCCACGAACGTGCGGAACACCATCCCGTGGCCGCCATCCCGTTTATACAACGGCTCTGTGTCCTGCACCCACGGGCCGGTAATGTCTCCACCAGCTTGGCGAGCGCAGCCGATCGTGTAGCCGCCGTCGCTAAAGCTGGACCAGAGCAGCAGCAGCTCGCCGTTATCAGCGCGGTACAGGAAGGGGCCGTCCGTGACGTAATTGGCCCCGCCGCGAATCCCTTCGGCCCATGGTGCCTCCGAAGCCCGGAACAATAGCATAGGCTCAGACACCGCCCGGTCCAGCTCGCGGCTTAGACGCACCGCGCAAATCTCCCCATCCTGCACCTGCACCCATTCATGGCAGAATACCATCCAGGGCTCGCCCTGCGGGTCGACGTAAAACGTCCCGTCCAAGCACTCCCAATCGCGCGGCGTCAACGGCCCGTCCCCAAGCGGCTGGAACGGGCCCAGCGGGCTGTCCGCCACCAGCGTTTGCGTGCCCCGGCAGCGACCGTCTGCCTTGAAGGTGGCGAACATGTAGTAGCGCCCCTGCCACTCATGCACCTCCGGCGCCCAGTAGTTGAAGTCCGACCAGAAATCCGGCTCCGGGCGGAACGCCGGGTAAGGACCTTCCCATGCCGCCAAATCCGTGCTCACGTAAACGTCAAACCCGCGCGGTTTGCCCTTCCAGCACGTCTCTCCGATCGTGCCGTACATATAATATTTGCCTTCCGCCGGCATCGGCAGGAGGAACGGATCCCGAATATGGATGTCCGATAACGCCAAGGTCATAACCAATCCCTCCTAGAAGTCGTGTACAGTTCACCGTCCTGTCAGCTTACTTCAGCCCCGTCGTCGAGATTCCTTCGACGATATAACGCTGGAAGATCAGGAAGATCACGATGACCGGCGCAACCGCCACCGTCGACATCGCCATCAACGAGCCCCAGTTCGACGTGCTGGTGGAGTCAATTAACGAGCGCAAACCGATCATTACCGTAAACAGCTTAGGACTGTTCAGGTAAATCATTTGCCCAAAGAAGTCGTCCCACGTCCAGTAGAACGTAAAGATCGACGTTGTAATCACCGCCGGTACGCACAGCGGCATAATGATCCGCAAGTATATCTGCCAAGGTCCACAGCCGTCGATCCGGGCGCTTTCGTCCAATTCCATCGGTAACCCGCGAATAAACTGCACCATCAGCAGCACGAAAAACGCATCCAATGCAAAAAATTTCGGCACAACGAGCGGAAGAAACGTATTCACCCATCCAAACGTGTGGAACAGAATATATTGTGGGATGAGCGTCACTTGAAACGGCAGCATCAACGTCATCAGCATCATGCTGAACCAAAATTTCTGACCGGCAAAATTCAAACGCGCAAAGGCAAAGGCCGCCAGCGAGCAGGAGATCACGTTACCGATCACCGCCAGCGCCGCGATAATAAAGGAATTAATCAGGAAATGCCCAAACGAATAACCTTGAATCCCCCGCCAGCCGTTAACGTAATTGGAGAACGTGAAGGAATCCGGCCACAATCCCATGTCCGAGAAGATTTCCGCGTTTGGCTTGAACGAGCTGCTGATCATCCACAACACCGGATAAATCATGATCGTCCCGATCACGATCACCACCACGTGTCTCCACAGTTTGCTTAAGCTTAGCCTCAACACCATCTCTCTCAGCCCCTTTCGTCCTTGCCGTCGCCGTAATAAACCCAATACTTGGAGGAAGCGAACACGATCGCCGTAAAAATACCGATAATCACAAGCATCACCCAAGCCATAGCCGAGGCGTAACCCATATTAAAGTAAGAGAACCCCTTCAAATACAGGTACAGCGAGTAGAACATCGTCGAGTCGATCGGCCCGCCATGACCGTCCCCGATAATGTACCCGGAGGTAAACACCTGGAACGAGCTGATCATGTTCATCACCAGGTTAAACAGGATAACCGGCGACAACAGCGGCAGCGTGATCCGCAGAAACTGACGCGTCCGGCTGATGCCGTCCACCGCCGCAGCCTCGTAAATTTCCCCCGGGATCTGCTTCAGTCCCGCCAGGAAAATCACCATCGACGAGCCAAATTGCCAAACCGACAGCGCGACGATGGAATAAATAATGTAGCTCGGATTCGCCACCCAATCGGGGGCATCAATATGAAAAATCCCGAGGAACCGGTTAAACAACCCGTCACCGGAGAAGATTTTTTTCCAAACCACCGCAATCGCCACGCTCCCCCCTAACAACGAAGGGATGTAATAGACGGTCCGATATAGGCCAAGCAGCCGTAACCCTTTATTCAAAATAATCGCGACCGCCAGTGCGAACACCAACCGCAGAGGAACGGAGAGGAACACGTATTGAAATGTCAGCTTCAACGAATGGGTAAACGTGGCATCTCCCGTAAACATCTCCGTAAAATTCTGAAGCCCAATCCAAGCGGGCGCTTTCAACATGTTATAGTTCGTAAAGGACAAATACAGCGAAGCCAGAATCGGCCCAATCGCCATGCAAAAAAATCCAATCAACCAGGGCAGCAGAAACAAATAACCCGTCAAGTTCCGTTTCAGGGATCGACGTCGTTTTGGCTTTACCATCGTTTGGGTTGCCACACCTGTCACCGAATCCATAAGTAAACACCTCCGTAACCATCATTCCTTGGGTTCAGAAAAAGGGGAACCCAACGGATCCCCTCTTTCGTGTGACAGGCCGGTTAATTTGTCGTTGCACTTAAGTTTGCCTGTAAGATTTTTTGTCCCTGTGCATAAAAATCTTCTGCTGCCTTCGCGATGTCCATCCGTCCGAATGCCACGTTCTGGCTGGCTTTCAGCAGCTCTTGCTTAAACTCGTTGGAGCCCGGAACGTTGTACAACAGGTCGACATCATCCACCGCCACGATATCCAGGTAATCGTATACCACTTTATCCGTTTCGGAAGCCTCCGCCTTCAGTACGGCCCGCATCTCCGAGGAGACTGGCACGCCGCGGTTGTTGCCAAGGATTTTGGCTGCGTCCGGATCGTTCACCCAGAAGTCCATCAGCATCGCTACTTCCTTCGGATGCTTGGTATTGGCATAACCCACGATGTTCTGGCTCGATTGAACGGAGATCATGCTGCCGTTTGGTCCCATCGGAACCGGGATGAGCGTCAGCTTATCCTGGGACATTTTTTGGAAATCAGCAAACTGGTTCGTCGGAATAAACTGCATCGCCACTTGGCCTTTCGTCACCAGGGACATGCTTGTATCGTCCGGATCGGCCGAAATTTGCAGCTCCGGCGTAACGATGCTGCCGGCTTTGCGCATGCCTTCCCAGAGCGTGAACCACTCGGCGACGTCCGCCGCCTCGAAGCCCAGCTTCTTCTCCGGCTCATTGTAGATCATCTTGTCCCGCTGAGTCAGGTATACCCCAAACTGGTCCATCTCGCCGGAATAATCGTAAGAACCGTAAATGTCTTTGCCGGTAGCCGCAATCTGTTCATTGATCTTGACAAAATCATCCCAAGTCCATTCCTTCGTCGGCAGAGGCAGTCCAGCTTTCTCAAACAGCGCCGTATTCGCGAGAATCGCTGTCGAGTTCGCCCCAATCGAGATCCCCCGCAGCTTACCATCAAACGTATTCACGTTGATGAGCTGCGGCGAAATTTTGCTGGTATCGACTTCATTGCCGACGTACGGAGTGATATCCAGCAGTACATCCCGTGTGGCATATTCCAAGATATTGCTCCCTAACGTAAACAGGTCCGGGGCCGTCCCCGATGCCAGCTGCGTATTCAGCTTATCGAAATATCCATCAAAAGGAGAAAACTCGGGGATCACCTTGATGTTCGGGTGTTTCTCCTCGAACTTCTTCAGCATGGCCGTGGTAATGTCAGCCCGGGTTTGGTCCCCCCACCACATGACGCGAAGCTCAACTTGCTCCTCGCTGGCGGCGCCTCCTGCCTCCGACGGCTGGTTCGTATTCCCCGTAGTTACACTCCCGGCATTGTTGTTACCGGAGCCGCACGCCGAGACCAAGATGGCCGTAACAAGAAACAAACTGGCCAACAACATCGCCTTCGTCTTCTTCATCTCTTCCTTCCCCCTTCATGAGAATGGTCTTGCTGATTAAATGGTAGCGCATACAAAAAAGGAGAAGAATCCAATTTCTTTGGGCGTTGGACTTTTACTTTTTTTAGATGTTCTTATCCTTCTGCCGGTACTCGGACGGACTGATGCCAAATACCTTCTTGAATTTCGTGCTGAAGTAGCTGGCATTGGAGAAGCCCGTCAGCTCCGCGATATCGCTTAAGGACAGCGGGGTTTCGTCAAGCAGCTGCACCGCTTTGTTCATGCGTACATCGGTCAGGTACTGGAGAAAGGATTTGCCGGTTTTTGTTTTAAACAGATCGGACAAATAGGACAGGTTATAGTGGTACTGCTCGGCGATTTGCGACAGGTTCAGATCGTTCATGTAATTCAGCTCGATCATTTCCTTCATCGCTTCCACGATGGAGGGCTCCTCCCTCGTGCTGTCCCCCTTCTTCAGCGAAAACAGCGGCTCCGCCAGCTCATACAGGAACCCGCAGGCTTTGGATACGGTGCCGAGCCCCCATACTCGCTCCGGATCCAACCAGATCTCGTCCTTCTCCCGCAGCGCAAGCCCCATGGCATCCGCTGCCGCTTCGATGGCCAAGCAGCATTGGAAAATCAGCTTGATAAACTGCGGGTGCGAGAACGCCAGCGCGGCGGCGAGCTCCTCCTCCACCAGCTTCTCAAACGCTGCCTTGCGGCCGTCGGCCAAATGCCGCTGCAGCAGCTTCAGCTTGTCCTGGGCCGCCAGCTGTGCCGGATCCGCCGGGCCCCGCGTAGGCTCCGCTCCGGCTTGCTGCGTGTACCGGCTCATATACCAGGCCAGCACGGAGGAAAGGTACCCCTCCCGCCATGCCTCCAGACCTTGCACGGGTTCGCCGGCCATCACCAGCGCCTTCTGTTTCAAATAGCTGCGGACAATATCAGCCACTTGGCTGGAGAAGCTTTGCACAGCGGCCGTGTCGCCCGGCACGATGGCAAACAGCAAGTCAGGATGCTTCGCTTCCCGAAAGACCGGGATACCGGGAGCAGAACCGGTTGTACCCGCCAGCTCGCGGCAAAGCAGCTCAAACGGCAAACGCAGGCCGGATTCCTCCGGCGCTTCTTCCGGTGCCGGCGGTAACCCGATCGCCACAAAACGCACCGGTTGCTCCGCCAGTTCATTTAAGCCAAACAACCGAACCCGTTCCGGCCACAGGTGGCTGTTGCCTGGATAAGCTCGGATCACGCTCTGAATAAATTGCTCCTTCATTTCCTCCAGGTAGCGGGACAGCTTCCATTCCGCCAGCTTCCGCTCCGCCTGCGCCGAGCGCTCCCGGTCCAGCTCAGAAGCGACCCTGCCCAAGGCTCCGGCCAGTTCGCTCCGCGTCACCGGCTTGAGCAGCAAGTCACTGGCGCGATTTTTGATCGCCGCATGGGCATACTGAAAATCGTCATATCCCGTCAGCACGATCAGACGAATATCCGGATATTGCCGGGAACAGCTTTCGAGCAGCTCCACCCCGTCCATGATCGGCATGCGCATATCGGTAATGATAATGTCGCAGTCCCCGGTCTGAAGCCACTCCAGCGCCTCCTGACCATTCCCCGCTTCCCCGGCGATCTGGAGGCCCAGCTGCTGCCAATCGATTTTTAGCCTTAGTCCTTGACGAATCTCCCGTTCATCATCAACCAGCAGCACGTTATACATCCGCATTTCCCTCCCCTATCGGCAAACTCAGTGTGATCGTCGTCCCTTCCCCGGGCGCCGATTGAATCGAAAACGCAAAGCCAGCTCCATAATAAAGCGCACACCGGGCCAAAATATTCCGCAAGCCGATCTGTCTCCCGCCGGTGCTTAATACCTGCTCCAGTTGGGAATGCTGGTACTCCTCGTTCAGCTGCCGCACCAAGTCCGGCTCCATGCCAACTCCGTTGTCGGCCACCTGCAAGAGCAGCCGTTGATCCTCCTCCCAAATCCGGATGCGCACAACGGCAACGTCGTTTTTGACCTGACTGTATTTCACGGCATTTTCCACAAGCGGCTGCAAAATAAACTTCACGATATACACCGGACGGTCCGGCACCGCGTTCTCCAGCGTCAAATCCAGCTGTTCCGCAAACCGATGGTGCAGAATCGCAGCGAAAGATTCGGTATACGTCACTTCGTCACGCAACGGGATCAGATCGCTTTTGGCATTCAGCGAGAAGCGCAGCATTTTGCCTAGCGATTCGATAACGTCAACTGCATCATCCGTTCGCCTCTGGATCACCAGACTGCTGAGTAACTCCAACGTGTTAAACAAAAAATGCGGATTAATCTGCATCAGCAGCGCCCGATATTCCGCCTGTTGCCGGCGCAGCTTCAATTCAAACTCGCTTTTCAAATGGGCGCGCAGCCGTACAATCATGTTACGGAACGTGGCCGTCACGAACCCGACCTCATGGTTCACCTGCTGCCGCTCAGGAATACGCTGCTCCGCCTGGGCGAACTCCCCGCGCTGGACAAGCCGCATCGCTGCCACCAAGCCGCCCAGCGGTTTGGTAATGCTGTAGGAAATCCAGACGGCCGCAAGGACAGCGAACACCAACAGTGTCCCGGTCGCCACCAAAATCCCTGATTTCAGATTGATCAGGTTGGCCAGCAGTTCATTTTCCGAGACCGCCCCAACGAGCATCCAATCGTTAAATTGCAGTTTTTTGTAGACATAGATCATGTCCTCGCCCTGAGGTTTGGCATAAAATACGCCTTCCCGCGGCCCCCGCTCCCGGATCTCCCCCAGCTTGTTCAGGACCGGTTCGCTGAAATCTGATAACGGCTGGCCTAACAGCGGTTCACCTTCGCCGCTAAGCAAAAAAATCGTACCATGGGTTCCGAGATGCACCTGGCTGAGCGGGTCCTTGAAGTATTCAGCGCGAACGTTCACCTTCATGATGGCGGTAGCTTGGGAAACGCTGAACGTCCCGATCGGGATCAGGAAGCTGATGACCTCATGCTCCTTCAAACGCACCGGTTCAAACGGATCCACCGCCGCCGGGGCCCAATGCTGCTCAGACTCGTAAAAATTTCGATACCAGTCCGTCTCCAAAAACGACGGGTCCTGCAAGATCCGGTTGTCCAGACCGACATACAGCCCGTCTTTGCGATAAATCGAGGCGGTGGCGATGATGGAATAGTTGTTCACCGTCCGCGTCAAAAATTTGCTGAGCTGGATATTTTTCAGCATCTTCTGCCCTTCGGACTGCGTGGGATCGGAGACGAATTCGCTCCAGTCGTTCGTGATGTCACTGTTATAGATCACTGAGGAGAAATCGTAGATTTGGCCAATCGTGGAGTTGATGAGTGCGGTGTAGGCCGTCATTTTTTCCAATGCCGCCGTTTCGCTGTCAGAGCGCAAGATCGCGCTGGACTTGTTATAGCTGATCAGGAACATGACGCAGAAGGAAATGACCAATAAGACGACAAATACGGCAATCAGCCGATTGCGTAGCGAAAAAAACATCGGCGCCCCTCCCTTATGCACAACACTATAACGAAAACGTCCACTTCCCGCAATAAGCGCTTACATAGGCGTGACGTCAAGCTTTTTTTCATTTCACTTGCCAGAATCCCTCCCGCGCCCAAGCCCCTGCCCCGACTTCCAGACGAGGAACCGGCCCGACCAAGGTCCAGTTCACAAACCGTCCCCAGCCCGTTATGCCCTGCCGCCATTCCCGGTAGAATGAAGACATGAACAACGGATAACACATTCGTTCAATCGAGACTCAGTCCCCATGATCCTATTGACTTAAAAATAAATGAAAGCGAGTGGTTGACCATGAGAAAACTGTATCGTTCGGCAACGGATAAGCAACTGAGCGGCCTGTGCGGCGGGCTCGCCCAATGGCTTGGGGTTGACTCCACGGTCGTGCGGCTGATCGCCGTCGTTGCGGTATTCTTCAGCTTTGGCACCGTCGTAGCCCTGTACCTGATCGCAAGCCTCATCGTTCCCAAGGAACCGATCGGCAGCTACAGCTACGATGATCCGTTTTCCCCGTTTTGATCTGTGAAAGTTCCCAAACTCTATTAACCCTAAAGGAGAGATTCCAATGAGCAGCGTATTTGATCGTATCGCCAATCTGGCCAAGGCTTCCATTCATGAAGTGTTAAACAAACTGGAGGATCCGGTCCTGATGACCGGCCAATACTTACGCAACCTGGAGGACGACATCGCCGCCGCTGAGAAACTGTTGAAGGAGCAGCAAATGACCGCGACCGTTCAGGAGCGAAAAAGCGCAGATATCGCGCATCTGGCCAAGCAAAGTGAAATTCGGGCTTTGACCGCTCTGGAGCAAGGCGATGAAGTGACGGCGCGCCATGCGGCTGCGGAGAAAATCCGTTACGAGGAGCAAGCGCAGCTGTACGCCAAAGAAGCGCAGGAGGCCCGTGACCGCGTCGCTGAGCTGGAGATTCGCATCGCGGAAGGCAAAGCGGAGTTTGCCCGCTTGAAGGAGAAACGTAACGAGCTGGCAGCCCGTGCCCGCAAGGTACAAGTCAAAGCCGAGACCGAACGGCCGAACTTTAGCCGCGGCATCGAAAGCGGCGCAGCCGCGCGGGGCTTCGAGCGCATGGAGGAGAAGATCCTGAGCTGGGAAGCTCAGCAAGAAGTCTCCGCCAGCTACGGGAGAACGGCCGGTGTCGCGGATGCAGGCACAACCCAGTCCGCCGCCGTCAACGAAGAGCTGGAACGTCTGAAGGCGCAATTGTCGAACCGGCATTCCTGAGCCGTTCATATATAGAGGAACCGACCGAGAGAGCGCCGATCGAGTTAAGCATGAAAAAGAGCCCGGCAAGAACAATCTCTTGCCGGGCTTCTTCATTTGAAAGCTTATGATTTGCCGTCCTTGCCAGCTTTGAACACTTCGCCGATCGCGCCGAGGCTTCCCAGCGTTTCGATCGCATTCGATGGGAGAAATACCTTGTTGGCCGGTCCCTTGGCCACTTCCTTCAACGCTTCGAAGGACTGGTACGCCAGGACGGCTTCGGTTAAAGCAGCGTCGCGCAGCATTTCGATCCGCGTCTTTTCGGCGGCGGCAATCGACTCGATCGCTTTTGCTTGACCCAGCGCCTCCAGCTCCTGGGCTTGGCGGAAGCCTTCGGCTTCGCGAATACGCGCTTCCTTGTCGCCTTCCGCTTTCAGAATCTTACTTTGCTTGTCACCTTCCGCACGCAGGATCATATCCTGCTTGGCGGCTTCGGCCTCAAGCACGATGGCCCGTTTGTTCCGCTCGGCCTTCATTTGTTTGTCCATCGCTTCTTGGATATCGACCGGCGGCCGGATGTCGAGGACTTCTACCCGTTCGATCCGCACGCCCCACTTCTCGGTCGCTTCATCAAGCGCCGTCCGGATATCGGTTGAAATCTTCTCCCGACCGGACAACGTTTCGTCCAGTTCCATTTTACCGATGATCTGACGCAGCGTAGCTGTTGTAATGTTACGCACCCCGTACACAAAATCAGAAATGCCGTACGTTGCTTGTTCCGGATTTACAACCTGATAGAAAATAATCGTGTCGATCTGCACCTGTACGTTATCTTTGGTGATGACGGTTTGCGGCGGCACATTCGTCTGTTGAATCCGCAAATCGTGATACGTCCGCACCTGGTCGATGATCGGGATCAGGACGTTCAGACCCGGCGTCAGCAAACGGTTAAATTTACCGAGCCGTTCAACGACACCCACCCGTTGCTGCGGTACGATTTTGACTGTCAGTGAGACAAATACGACAACAACGACCACAATGACCGCAATAATTGCCCATTGCATTAAGTAATTTCCTCCCATCTTTCTACTTCGATAATTGTACTGCTTCGCGCCAGCACCCGAACCTTCTCATCCCTGCCGATCGGGACGGAGGCCTTCGCGCTCCACGAATCTCCCCCAACCTTCACGATGCCGTATTGACCGGGTTCAATCGATTCCACAACGACGCCTTGCTTCCCTACCAGTTCGGTACCGATATCCTTAAATCCTTTTGCTGTGCGAAATTTTCTGGAAAGCGGCTTCGTAAACACCGTCAGGACTACGGCGACCAGACAGCCCAAAGCGACCTGCCAGAAGTAAGCTTCGGGGGCCACCAAAGCTACAACTACCGCAACCAGCGAACCGATGCAGAGCCATAGCAGGTAAAAAGTCATCGTCATCATCTCAAGTACCAATAAGATTCCGGCGACGATGAGCCAAATCGCCCACATTTCCATCCCCCTGTTGCACCACCTTTCAGCATTATAGTTATTTATACGGGAAACATACCAAAAAGTATCAAGGAATCGTTGGAAATAGAAAAAAAAGCACCCCAGCACACCGCCGGAATGCTTAATTCAAACGTAAAGAGCTCTGATTTCCTGAGTTACCGGTACAATGCCAACAGCCGGAACACCGCCGTTTTGCTCTCCACCTCTTCTTCTCTTCCATATTCAAAGGAGTCGACGATATAGAGCCGGTCGGCTTTCTGCAGAGCTACGGCGAAGTTTTTGACTTCCGCCAAGCTCCCCCGGAGCTGAAGCTGCAGCGACATCACGGTGAACCCCGCCGTACTGAGCTCCGCTTCATTTAACAATCCGGAAGCCCCCAATGCAGAAGGAACGCCGTCTGTCGACGATGAACCTGCGGGCAGACTGTTCAAAATGGACACACTTCCGTCCAGAGACAAGGAATTATCTACGGCCGCGGCATCAGCGGAAACCGCAAAGGACCCGCCGCTTTCCGGCCCTTCGAAGACAACCTCCCGAATCTGTACGCCGGAGGACTTGGCCGCTCGTTCCAGGTCTAGCAAAATCCCTTCCCGGTCGGGCTCCTCCGGTACCGCTGCCTCCCGCTTGGCCGTATCGGCCAAAGCGTCCGATGCTGCTGCATCTGCCCGTTTGGCCTCAACAATCGCCTGTGTTTTTTGCAGAAATAATTGTTTGGCTTCGTGGTCGGACGCCAGGTTCGCCGATTTCTCCATCTCCGGCCGGTATCCGAAGAAATAAAACGATCCCGCCGCTAGCAGCACCAGCGCAGCAACCAGCATCCAGCGGGCTCCGGCCGATCCGGAGCGATGTTCCGTATTCATTCGCCGTCACCTGCCTGTTCCGCCGTTCCCGTTCCCGGCTTCAGCTCAAATGTGCCGATATACCCCCGCCCCGGCAGCTCTTTCACCGATTGAATCAGCTCGCCGCTTAGTTCCGGCTGTTTACGCAGCGCGGTGGAATAGGCACTAGCTTCACTTAAGCTGGCGAATCGGCACGTCCAAGTGAGTACGGTCTCTTGAAAGCGTACCGTTTCCAACGTGCCCCCAGCGGGAAGCGGGGCTTCCAGGCTGGTGATGAGCGCCTTCACATCCGGCCGCTGTCCACTTAGCTTCTCGATCAACTCGATGCCCGCCGCTCCGATTCCCGCAGTCCCCAAGCTTTGCAGTTCGCTTTGCAACTCCGCCTGCTGCCGTTCCGTTTCGGCGATTCTCGTAGTTAATTCAGCAGCCGTCTCGTGAACGCCCCAAAAGGCATACCCAAAGTAAGCGCAAAGCCCAAGCCCGGCGAGCAGCAACAAGAGCGGGAGAAGGACTCCAGAGGAAGCCGGACGCGGCTTGGGAGGGAGCAAATTGATATCGATCATCGGCCTTCCGCTCCCTTCATGGCGAGGCCAAGGGCAATCGCATAGCTGCCTTGGTCGGCGATTTCCTGTCCAGCAAAATACGGGGACAAGTCCACTTCGGACACGCTCACCTGATCAAAAGCCGCCGACAGCTGGCGCACGATCTCCGGCTTGTCCGGCGCGGCGCCGGCAATCACGATGCCTTGCACGCGTTCATGCCCTTCATGCAGCGTATACTCATAGAAATTCATGATCCGGGTCACCGAGGAGACGATCTCCCCATACCGCCACGTATTCAGCTTGTCCCCGGACATCGGCTCCAAGGGAAACGTGCGCACGAAATCAGGCAACCCCTGGTGGTAGGTATAGACCTCCGCTTCTTTGGCTTTGAAATTAATCGCCATCACATTGCCGGATTCCCCTAGCAGGCGCTGCTGCCGAAGGATGCGCGACAGCGCAATGGCCGCCAAATCGACCGCTTCCAGACGAAGTCCAGCTTGTTCCAGTGAAGACACCATCTCTTGAATGATCGGACGCGGCACGGCGGCCACAAACGTGAGCAGCGCCTCCCCCTCCTCGCGCTCCTCGATCCAATGGTAGTCAATCACCGGATCCTCAAACGGCAGGCGAATGCTGCCTTCGATCTCCAGTTCGGTCACGCGGCGTTGCTGCCTTTTGCTCACCTTCGGGACCTGGAGCAAGCGGATAAACGATTGGGAGGTGGGCGCCGCTAGACGAACTTTCTTCCCGGCTAGTCCCCGGCGGTTCGCCCAGCGCTTCACCATCTCGGTGAAGCCGGACACGTCGGGAACCCCGTCCTCGTTCAGTTCGGCATCCACCGGCAGCAAGCCGGCCCGTTCTACGATGCCACGTTTGGCGTCAAATTTGACGAAACGGATTCCATCCTCATCGATCGTAATCCCAATGTGGGCCGACCGCCGGTTTAGTAAAAAGGAATGACGTTTTGCAGATACCAATGGATGATCTCCTTTCCATACATGTAAACCACCAGGGTGCCGATTGCCAAAAAGGGACCAAACGCCAGCGTCTGGCCGCGTCTTCTGCGGCCCCACGCCAGCTGCAGCAGTCCGGCGGCCGCGCCGGCTGCGCTGGCCAGAAACAAGGCCAGGAGCACGCCGGGAAAGCCGACGACCCAGCCAAAGACGGTCAGCAGCTTCACGTCGCCCATCCCCATCCCTTTCCCGGAGGTGAGGAGGGCGATCAGCAGCAGCAGACCGCCGCCGCCAAGCGCGCCCAGCGCTTGGCTCCACAACGGCACGCCGCCCGCCAGCGGGGCGGCGACGAGCAGCACGGCGCCGAAGCCTAGGACGGCGCCGTTGGGGATAATATGCGCGGTCAGGTCAGTGACCGCGCACAGCACGGCCAGCGCGCTCAGCAGCAGGCCGAGCGCCCATGCGCCCGATGCACCGAATTGCAGGTGCATCAGCGCGAACAGCGCCGCCGTCCCAAGGGCGGCGGCCGCTTCGCCCGCTGCCGGGCCTGCGGCTTGGCTGCTGCTTGCGCGCAGCAGCCCGCGCTTCGCCACCAGCCGGCGCCCGTACCACGCCAGGACCGGCCCCAGGGCCAGCCCACCGGCAACATTCAGCGCCGTCAGGATCATATTCGCGTCCATCCGCTTCAGTCTGTAGAAGAAGCAAGCTTCTTACCTGCTTTTAATTCAGAGGTTTTAAAACTGACGCTATCACTGCCGATGATCAACGTGACTACAGCATTCTCCGTATTCCAATTGTCCAGATTTACGGAAGTATTGTCGCCTAATGCCGCCCCGGTTTTGGGATCTGTAATTCCGCTCTGGATGTATTTTTCACTAACCAAGTCGGACAGCTTATGCGTCCCTGTAACTTCCCCGTTGTTTTTCGTAATCGATCTCAATCTCGCCGCTTCATACAGCTGGTTTGCCGTTGCTGTTCTGGCATTCTCCTTCGTATCGTTCAACAACCCGGAAATCAAAGGCACCGCGATTGCAGCGATCACCCCGATAATGACGATAACGGCCAGCAACTCGACGAGCGTAATCCCCTTCTCTTCCTTGCGCAATCGTTGAATCCGTTGGATAAGTGCTGTCATAATAATTAACCTCCTAAAATAATTTGCTTCACTTCGTGAGCTCAACCCAATTCAGCTGATACTTTGATAAATACTAAGCATCGGGATCATTACCGAAGCAATGATAAAGCCAACCACGCCAGCCAGCAGCAAAATCATCGCCGGCTCGATCAGCTGCTTCAGCTTGTCCACCGTGTTCTCAACGTCCCGTTCATAAAAATCGGCCACCTTGCCCAGCATCGCATCGATCGAACCGGTCTCCTCACCAACCCGAATCATCTGGGTGACCAGCGGCGGAAACACCCACGACTGGCGCAGCGGCTCTGACAGCGGCCGTCCTTGGCGCAGCGATGCCTGGCATTCCTGCAGCGTCGCTCCGATCACCCTGTTGCCGACGGCCTTCTCTACGATCGCCAAGGCTTGAAGCACCGGCACCGCGCTGGCAAACAACGAAGACAACGTCCGCGTCATCTGGGCGATCGCGCTTTTCCGATTGAGCATCCCGAACACGGGGACTTTGAGCTTGATATAATCCCAAGCATACGCCCCTCGCTCCCACTTCAAGAGCAGGTAGACCACAGCAACCGCCGCCAAAGCGGCCAGCAGCCATACGATCCAATGCTGTTCCACACTGCGGCTGAGGGTAAGCGTAAACCTCGTAATCGCGGGCAAATCACCGCCTAATTCAGCGAACATCGCTTGAAAGCGGGGAATCATAAATTTCAACAGGAAGATAATCACAAACACGGCCATCACGCTGACGATCAGCGGATAGGTCATCGCGGACTTCACTTTCTCCCGCGTGACATGCGCTTTTTCAAAATACACCGCAAGCCGCTCCAGCGTCTCTTCCATGCTGCCTGCCTCTTCCCCTGCGCGAACCATATGTACAAAGATCGACGGAAAAATCCGCGGGTACGCCGCGACCGCCCCGGAGAGCGTATTGCCCTTACGGAGCTCGGCGGTTACTTCAGCCAGCGTCTTCTTCAGCGGTTTGCTTTCCGATTGCTCCGCTAAGATCGCGGTCGCCTCCACGATCGAGATTCCCGCCTTAATCATCGTGGCAAACTGCCGGCAAAACACGACGAACTGCTCGTTCTTCACCGGGCTGCCCAGGTAAAACTCTTTATTCCACACCGTCTCGCGCTGCTCACGCAGACCCGTTACTACGATTTGCTGCCTCTTGAGTTCGGCAAGCGCGGTTGGCCGATCCGGGGCTTGCAGAGCCCCTTTGCATCGCTTCCCCACCACATCCTTGCCCTGATATACGTACTGGGGCATCTTCCATCTGTCCTTCCGCTTCACACATCTGCTGTTTACTTAACCTCGTGAATTAATGAGGGCTTTCCGCTAGGTATGGCCGGGCTGCAGCCTCATCAATGGCCCCTTGCCGCAGCAGCTCACGCAGACTCATCTCCAGCGTGTGCATCCCAAGCTGGGAGCTTGTCTGCATCACGCTTCGAATTTGGTGCACCTTCTCCGTCCGGATCAGGTTGCCGACCGCCGGCGGATTGAGCAGCAATTCCGTCGCGCACACCCGCCCTTTCCCGCTGCGGGACGGAAGCAGCCGCTGCGATAGGATTGCCAGCAACACCGAAGCCAGCTGAATCCGGATCTGCCCCTGCTGGGCCGGTGGAAAAGCATCAATGATCCGATCGATCGTTTGCGGAGCGTCCGCCGTATGTAAGGTGGCAAAGACGAGATGACCGGTTTCGGCCGCCGTGATGGCCGTCCGAATCGTCTCCGGATCGCGCATCTCGCCAACCAAGATGATATCCGGATCTTGACGAAGCGCAGCCCGCAGTCCGTTATCAAAAGACAACGTATCCAGCCCCACCTCCCGCTGATTAATGATCGACTTGTCGTGGCGGTGCAAGTATTCGATCGGATCCTCCAGCGTTACGATATGCTTGCGCTGGGTATGATTAATATGGTCAATCAACGAAGCCAACGTCGTTGATTTGCCGCTTCCCGTCGGGCCGGTAACCAGAAACAACCCTTGCGGCTTCTGCGCCAGCTTCAACAGCACCGGCGGCAAATTTAACGTTTCGAAGGGCGGGATCGAAGGCGAAATGACCCTGGCCGCGATGCTGATCGAGCCCCGCTGCCGGAAGACATTGATGCGAAACCGGGAGAGGCCCGGCACGCCGTAAGAGAAATCCAGCTCCCCGAACTCCGTGAATTTCTTATACTGCGCCGGGCTCATCAGCTCTTGCACGATCTGCTCCAGCATGGACGGCGAGAGCAGCTCTCCGTCCAGGGCGCGAAGCGCTCCATCGATGCGCAGCACCGGAGGCGAATTCACCGTCACGTGCAAATCGGAGGCGCCGGCATCAAACGCCTGCTTCAACAGTCCGTTAAACGTCCCGTCCGTCACGATCGGTCCTTGATTCATCGCTCTCCCTCTTCCACTTCACGGATGATTTCCTGCAAGGTGGTTTGTCCCTCCAGCGCTTTCTGGATCCCGTCGGCAAACAACGGCGTCATCCCTTGCTCCTTCGCCATCCGGCGCAGCTCATGAATTGAGCGGCCTTCCACAATCGCCGTGCGCAGGTCGTCGCTGATCAGCAGCGCTTCATGCACCGCCATCCGGCCACGGTAGCCGGTTTTGCCGCAGGTGCCGCAGCCGTTGCCGCGGTACAGCTTGTCCGTTTGAATGCCGAGACGCTCCAGATAAATCATTTCCTGCCGATCTGGCGTATAGGCCGTTTTGCAGTCCGGGCAGATGCAGCGCACCAGCCTCTGGGCCACGATCCCGATTAGCGACGAGGCGATCAAGTACGGCTCGATCCCCATGTCACGCAGCCGGACGACCGTACTCACCGCATCATTGGTATGTAAAGTCGAAAATACGAGATGCCCGGTTAAAGAAGCACGAATTGCAATCTCCGCCGTTTCCAGATCGCGGATTTCCCCCACCATGATAATGTTGGGATCCTGACGCAGGATGGAGCGCAACCCCCTGGCAAACGTCAATCCGGCAGCCGGATGAACCTGCATTTGGTTCACGCCGTCCAGCGTGTACTCCACCGGATCTTCGACCGTAATGATATTCGTTTCTTCCCGGTTCAAGTGCTGCAGGGCCGAATACAAGGTCGTCGTCTTCCCGCTCCCCGTTGGCCCGGTCAGCAGAACCATGCCGTGCTGCTTCTCAATCATGCGCCGGAACAGGCTTAACGTCTGCTCCGTCATGCCCAGCTTGTCCAAGCCCTTCACGCCTTCGGCAAGGTCGAGCAGCCGCATGACGATTTTTTCTCCATGGACGGTTGGCAGCGACGACAAACGGATATCGATCGTTTGGCCATCCACCAGCATTTTGATCCGGCCATCCTGCGGTAACCGCCGTTCAGCGATGTTCAGGTTGCCGAGAATCTTCAGCCTGGCGATGATGACGCCTTGCATCGACTTCGGAATCGTCCGCTCATTGCGCAGCTGTCCATCAATCCGATAACGGATCGCCAGTTGGGTCTCCATCGGATCGACGTGAATGTCGCTGGCGCCAAGGCGCACCGCCTGCTCAATCATTTGCTGCACCAGCCGGACGACAGGCGAATCCTCACCCTGAATCACCGCATCTTCAACTTCAATTTGAGCGGTGCCGGCCCCAAGATCCTTGAACATTTCATTCATGGAGTCCTGCAGGCCATACAACCGGGCAATGCCCCGCTGCAGCTCGCCCCGCGAAATAATCGCCGGTTCGATCGTAAAGCCGGTGCTCATTCTGAGGTCGTCGATGATAAACAGATCCAAAGGATCGGCCATTGCAACCATGAGTTTACGTCCGTCTACGCGGATCGGAAGCACTTGATACCGTCTGGCCATTTGCTCCGGAATGACCTGGCTTAATTTCGCATCGATTTGAAACCTGGATAGTGTGACATGAGGAATACCCAGCTGAAATTCCAACACCTCGATGAGCTGGTGCTCCGTCAAGACGCCTTGTGCTAACAACACGTCACCAAGCTTTTTTCTTGCGCGCTGCTGTTCCTCCAAAGCGGCTTGCAGCTGCTGCTCCGTGATGATTCCGGATTCCAGCAGAAGTTCACCCAACCTTTTCTTGATCGTGTACATGGTTCACCTCATCCCTGTTGGAGTTTTCATGCGATTTAATTAATAGTTCTATTGTCCTATTTAGAGCAAACAAAAATAGTTCCAGAAAAATAAATCGTAGTAATTTAATACCGATTATATACCTTTCACTAAAACGATGCTATCATTTTTGTAGTAAAATATACCTAGATTACATAGGTCGACAGAACTCTCTATCGATTAACAACACTCTGCATATGTATCCCGTTTTGAAAGCGAGGGGACGGTCATGGAACCTGCCTATAGACAAAAAAAATCACCTCTTCTCCGGGCATTTGCGCGGGAAGACGGTCTGACCTTACTTGAGGTAGCCCTGGCGTTAGTGATTCTCTCCGTCGTCTGCTTAGCTTTGTTATCTTATTTCTCGAACAGTGCATCGCAGAGCAGACTTACGAATCAGCGTTTATCCGCAACCCATCTGGCGAACGCCCGACTGCACGAGGTGCAAGCGATGGGGTTTTCGCAGCTGCAGACTTGGGCTAGCCGATCCCCGGGAACGCTGCCGAATATCACTCGCGGAATCTATTTGCTAGAAACCGAGGTGAGCAGCCATCATTCGGACTATCCTTCCCATCCTGACATTCTGTACATCACCGTAACAGCCTATTGGCAGCCTGACCCATCCCAGGACGCAGGCGAATATAGACACAAAGTCTCGATAACCGGGGCTGTGAAGAAAAACTACGCAATCGCCGGAGGGGGCTCGTCATGAAGCATCGATTGCGGCTGATTCACCGGGAAGACGGAATTACGCTGGTGGAGCTGCTGGCCGCCTTGGCTTTATCCGGATTGCTGGTCGTCCTGGTGTCTACCGTGCTGACCACATCGCTGTTCGCTTTTGGACGGGTTAACCATGAAACCCAGCTTCGGAACGAAGCGATCACGCTCAGTTCAGCCCTTCAGACCAAGCTGAGAAACGCCGTGTCCATTTCGGGCTCGGGCACCTTTACGCAATTTCAAGCGGAAGTGGTCACCGATGCGCTGACGGAAACGACCCAGACGCTCCGCTTTCAGCTTGTCGGGGGACAGCTTCTCCTCAACGGCGAACGTTTCAGCGACGAGAGGTTGGATTTAACCGGCACCACTTTTTCCAAAGGCCCTAACGATCTGTGGGTGAACCTTCAAGTGGCGCTAAAGAATGAGCCCGAGGTCGAGCCAATCTATCTGTTCGTTTCCATCAAACTGATTTCGTGAGGTGCGTGTGGATGACAAAACGAGGACTAGCCACAATCCGCCAAGAGCAAGGTTATGCTTTAATCTCTGTGCTGCTCTTAGTTGCCATGCTGCTCGTGATCGGCACGCTGGTCGTGCAGTCGGTAACGAATTCTCAAGGGATGGTCAACGTCTCCGAAGATATCGTCTCCGCCCAAGCCGACGGCGAAACGAAGCTGCTGATCAAGCTTTCCGATTTGCGGGCGGCCGTGATGGCGCTGAGCGATAGGGACAAAGTGACGTTGGAAGACGTGCAAGCCGCTGCCGCCCCCTATGTAGAGGCTGAGACAGTCACCTTGGACACCGAAAACCAGCGGTACGTTGCCGTTGTCAGAGCCGATGGGGTATCGGACAAAATCACGCAAACCTTCCGGCGAAAGGTGGAGATTACGCTCGCCTTCACTCCTACCGACCCTTCTCCGGGAACCGGAACGGGCGAGTACGCCGTAGTTAGCTTTGGGTCCACGGCTTTGAACGGAACGACGATCAACGGGAATGTCTATTCGGCTGGAGCAGTAGCCAACAATCAGTCCCACATTAACGGTGTCCTTGTATCCCCTACCTTGCCGGGATCGAGTCTAACTCCGCCAAAAAGATTAGATATCACCTCCATCGTGAATCAGCTCGATCAGGACCTGAAGACGACGAAATCGGCCCTTTTTGCAACCCCGGCGACACAACTGGACTTCGAGGTTCGAACTAGCACCCAGTTCACGAAATCAACCGTATTAAATGCGATCAAATTGATGCCCAACGTTGCTTTAAAGGTGGACGGCGACCTCTGGGTAAAAGGCGGGGTTACGATGGAAGCCAATTCGTCTATCGTGGCCAGCGGGATCATTTACATTAGCGGGGATTTGTTAATCAACAACGGAAACAATATGAAATTGCAAGGCAGCTTAATTAAAGTGAACGGAACCACCAACTTTAACAGCGAACCTACGGTGAACATCACCGGCGATTTTTATGGAAGCTCCTTGAATACCAGCGGTACGCTGTTCGCCCAAAACATCTATCTCACAGGAGCCTCCAACATCAATAATTTAAACGGCAGCAATCAATTTGCCTTATTCGCTGCGGGTTCGGTCAATGTGAACAACGGGACTGCCCCCTCGGCCTTAACAGGCCACATCTATACGAACGGTGCGCTTCATATTAACGGGAACAACAAAGTAACCATCAACGGTGCAGCTTCTTCCCCCGCAACTCCCGAGAAACCGTCGGAGATCAAGTTCGAGGAAAAATATTTTGTTATTAACTGAGGGGGACTCACAGGGCCAACGCTATCTCATGACCCTCGTGACCTTCGTGCCCCCCTCTGGCTCCTCTTTCCATGATTATCCCTTTCGTTCAGAAATGGAAGGATTGAGTGAGGTGATCCCCGCCCCCCCCTGATGCAACGGGATAATCATGAGAAGCGTGCGGCTGACATAGGTACCCTACACAGAAAAACCGCCGGGCATACGCCCAGCGGTTTTCGTTTGCATTTCCCATGCGATGTATTAAGCAGTCACAGCGTCCAAGTCCACGTCGCGTTTGAACGCCTCGGTGTCGTTCTCGCCCAGAATCTTGCCGGTGATTACGCCAGCGGTGATCGAATCGTTGACGTTCAGCGCCGTCCGGCCCATATCGATCAGCGGCTCGACGGAGATCAAGAGACCCGCCAAAGCAACCGGCAGGTTCATTGTCGACAGAACGATCAGCGAAGCGAACGTAGCCCCGCCGCCAACGCCGGCAACCCCAAACGAACTGATCGTTACAACCAGGATCAAGGTCAGGATAAAGTCCCAGCTCATCGGGTTGATCCCAACGGTCGGAGCGATCATAACAGCCAGCATTGCTGGGTAAATCCCGGCGCAGCCGTTTTGTCCGATCGTTGCACCAAACGAAGCCGACAAGTTGGCGATTCCTTCTGGAACGCCCAGACGTTTCGTTTGCGTCTCCACGTTCAACGGAATCGTTGCCGCACTCGAACGCGAGGTAAACGCAAATACCAGCGTCGGGAACACTTTACGTACATACTGAATTGGATTGTAGCCAAAGGCGGCCAACAGAATCAGGTGAATGATGAACATCACGATCAGCGCCACATACGAAGCTCCCACGAACTTGATCAGCTTCAAAATCTCTTCGGCGTTGGTCGTAGCAGCGACGTTCGTGATCAACGCCAAAATCCCATAAGGCGTCAAGCGCAGAACCAACGTAACGATCCGCATCACAACGGTGTAAACCGCTTCGACCATTTTGCGGAACGTATCCGCCTGCTCAGGTTTTTTCTTATCGAGTCCAAGTACCGCTACCCCGATAAATGCCGAGAAAATCACGACCGCCAAAGTCGAGGTGCTCCGCGCACCGGTCATATCCGCAAACGGATTGGTAGGAATGAAGTCGAGCACCTGCTGCGGAATTGTCTTATCTTCCACTGTGCCCAGCCGGTCTTCAAGTGCCGCCCCGCGCGCCTGCTCCCGTTCGCCTGCCTCGATTTCAATTGCCTTCAGATCGAAGCTCAAGCTGGTCACGATGCTGACGCTGGCCGCGATCGCCGTCGTAATCAGCAATACCGCGATGATCAGACCGCTCATTTTACCTAAGTTTTGTTTCCCCTTCAAATTCATGATTGCCGAAATAATCGAAACCATGATCAGCGGAATAACAACCATCTGCAGTAGCCCGACGTAACCACGCCCAGCCAGGTTAAACCAGTCGGTTGATTTCGCGATAACCTCAGAGCCGGCGCCGTAGGACACCTGCAGGATCACTCCAAACACGAGCCCAAGCCCCAGTCCGGTAAACACCCGCTTGGTAAAGGATATGTGCTTCTTCTGCATCCAAATCAGAATGCCGATCAGCACGAGCATAACGGCTACATTAATGATAATACGCAAGGTATCCATAACCTGATCTCCCCCTGAATATGTCCTTAAATTCGTGTTCGCACCTTGATAGGCAAACGCCGAGTTGCGAATTACAAATCGTATGATAACACATATACAAGTATTTTGATAGGATTAACTTTCACACAGCTTGTCACTAAATTACAAAGGTTGTCCCTGCTCCACACAGTAAGACTTTGCCTCATCCCCACATCTCAAATTCTAACGTTTGCATACTGATATATTGCATAATTGGGATAAATTAGATTCATTTTTACGGATACCAATCTAAATTTTCATGGTTTTGTTCAATAACAATTATGAGAACAGGCGATTATCTAATTAATATGGAGATAACTAATGATTTCGTCTTAATAATTATGTAATTTACTTATATTAACTGAAATTTCCTTAAATTCTCCTTGTGCAAACGTTTTATTTTTCTTGTTGCTCAGGTATGATGGTGAAATAAAGGTACTTTTGCGAAAGGAAGATGTTCGATGCAAACCCCAAGTCTTCTTCAGCGAACGAAGCTGCGGCGAAATGGAAGCGCTGTCCCGTTGCTTCCCCCGCACCTGCTTCGGATCCTGATCCTGCTCTTGGTGCTGCTGCCGATGCTGCTTGCCGGCTGTACCGATACACCGGGCAGTAAGAGCACCGCCTCGGAACCAAAAGGGAATTCCACCGATACAGCAGCCACAAGCCCGAACCCCCCTGAAGGCGGGAAAGCCGCTGCACCTAATGCGGTGGATTCCCAACCCTCTACGGTTTTTTATGAAATTTTTGTCCGTTCCTTTGCCGACTCGGACGGCGACGGCATTGGGGACTTCAAGGGGCTGATCAGCAAGCTCGACTACTTAAATGATGGGAACCCGGATACGGATACCGACCTGGGGATTGGCGGCATCTGGCTGATGCCGATTAATCCTTCGCCAAGCTATCACGGTTATGACGTCACCAACTACAGGGACATCAATCCGGATTACGGGACGATGGATGACTTCCGCACGTTTTTGAATGAGGCCCATAAGCGCGGGATAAAGGTCATTATGGATCTGGTCGTCAATCATACCAGCAAAGAGCATCCGTGGTTCACCCAATCAGCTGCCGATCCAAACAGCCCGTACCGGGATTGGTACGTTTGGGCCGAGGATCAAGGCCGTGCTGTGTCCGGCACCAGTGCCGCCGGAAGCGGCAACCCTTGGCATAGCCTGAACGGCGGCCATTACCTCGGAATCTTCTGGGACGGGATGCCGGATCTCAACCTCGATAACCCGGAAGTACGGAAAGAAATGATCGAGATCGGACAATTCTGGCTGGAGCAAGGCGTGGATGGGTTCCGCCTGGATGCAGCGAAGCATATCTACGAGGATTTGCTGACCGACAAGAGCCAAGAAACCACGAACAAAAATGTGGCTTGGTGGCAGGAGTTCCGCAGTGGGCTCAACGAAGTCAAGCCGGACGCCTATCTCGTTGGCGAGATCTGGGATCCTTCCGCAGCGCTGATCTCCTCCTATCTGGACAAAGCCTTGGATTCCGGGTTTAACTTTGGCCTGGCCGAAACGATCCTCAGCAGCGTCAAGAACGAAAAGGACGCGAACATCCCTTTTACGCTGGAGCGTACGTATAAGCTGTACAGCGAAAAATCCGGCGGCAACTTCGTCGACGCTACGTTCTTGACCAACCATGACCAGAACCGGGTCATGACCCAGCTGGAGGGAGATGTGCCGCACGCGAAGATGGCCGCGAGCCTGCTGCTCACGCTTCCCGGCAATCCGTACATCTATTACGGCGAGGAAATTGGCATGTTTGGGGCGAAGCCTGACGAGCTGATTCGCGAGCCGATGCGTTGGACGCCGGACGACAGCGAAGGCCAAACGACCTGGGAGCCCGCCAAAAACAATGCCGGCATCAAGGGCCTCAGCGTAAGCGAGCAAACCGGCGACTCCGCCTCCCTGCTGTCGCATTATCGCCAGTTGATCCGGATGCGCAACGATATTCCGGCGCTAAGGGACGGAGCAATCCAGGAATATACAACGGATCAGCCGGGAATCACCGCGTTTGTTCGCTTGACAGAAGACCAGGCGGTGCTCGTCGCTCACAACTTAACCGGTCAAGAGCTCACGGTCTCCTTGGATCCGAATCAAGCAGACGGCAAGAGCTTCACCAAGCTGTTGGCGGAAACAGGCGAAGGCGCCAGCCTCAGCGGCAATACGCTGACGCTGCCTGCGTATTCAACAGCGGTATTAGAATAGTAAAAGGCCCTGCCAGCTAACAAACAGCTGCAGGGCCTTTTTAAATGTAACGGACTGTATGGACGTTATTTGCTCATTTTTCGCATATTTCAAAAACTAATGGACTCCAGTGACGTTATTCGGGCTAAAACTAGCGTTTGGAGCTATCCAAGCAGCAAATAGCGGCTCCTGGGTCCGTTAGTTTTCGAGGATCCCGCTGATCAGCGGATATAACGGCATTTGAGTCCGCTAGCGACACGAAAACACGACAGACAATTAATGACTCGCCGCGCCTTCACCCTGGAACGCGCTGAGCGAACGCTGCAGTTGCCCCGCCAGTTCCTCCAGACGAGCCGACAGTTCAACCAACTCGGCGCTGACCCGATGCTGCTCTTGAGACATAGAGGCTACCTCTTCGGTGGAGGCGCTGGTTTGCTCCACAACCGAGCTGACCGTGTCCACAAAATCCTGCAGGGTCGCTTGCGATTGCAACAGCTCCTGAACGGAGGCCGACGAGCTTCGGATCTCCGTCACGAACCGCTCCATCTCCCCTTTAACGTTCTGGAAGATGCCGGCTGCTTCTTTGACGGCCTCGGTTTGTGCCGCAAACAGCGGCGCAATTCCCGTCAACACCTCCACCGTTTGTCCTATTGCCTCCTGGATTTCCTCGGTGATCGCCGATACGGTTTGGATCGATTCCCCCGAAGCGGCTGCCAGCTCGCGGATCTCCCCGGCAATGACCATAAAACCTTTGCCGGCTGCCCCGGCACGGGACGCTTCGATCGAAGCATTTAACGACAAAATGTTCGTTTGCTTGGTCATCTCCACCATAGGGGCAAGGATCGAGCGGATCGATTGGGTGCTTCGGCTGAGCTTCGCCGAATTCTCCTCTAACCGCGCCGTCATCCGCGACACGGCTTCCGTCTTCTCCACCAGTTCCTCCATATGCGCTTCCCCATTGCGGCTGACCTCGATGACACGTCCGGCCGAATCGTCCATCGCTGCGTTCAGACGAGCCACCCGGCTCATTTGATTGCCAATCTGCTCCGCTGTCTCGGTGCCCTTGTCCGCCTCCACGGCCAAGCTTTCAGCTCCGGCGGCGATTTCTCCGGTCGCCTGCGCAATCTCGGCGGCGGTCTGCGACGTATCGCGCGATGCCTTCGTCAAATTCTCCGCCGTAGCCAGCAGCTCCACGGCGGAATCATTTGTCCGGTCCACCAGCCGTGAAATTTGCTCCAGCATCCGGTTGAAGCTGTGTCCCAGCCGACCGATCTCGTCATGCCCTTTAAAGTTGGTACGCACCTGCAAATTTCCGCGTTCGCCTTCCTCCATTAATCGGCACAGCTGCTCCAAGGGCCGGCCGACCATGCGCACCAGGAAATAGCCGATCAGAGCCGCAACGACCACGGCGCCCAGAAGCACGAACAACATGACGACAAGCAGCCGATCCGTCGCACTCAAAAAGTCGTTCTCCGGAGCATATCCAACAATCCGCCAGTCGACCGTTTTCAGCGGCCGGAACACGACCAGTTGCTGAACTCCTTGCTCGTCTGGCGCCTGGAACGAGCTTTCCCCCGATTCCGCCCGTTTGGCATCTACCTTAATTATGGATTCCGTCTCCAGGAGAGCGGAATCGTTCGCATGGACAATCCGGTTATCGGCGGTAAGTACCCGCACCTGACCGTTTTTCCCGATTTGCAAGTTGCCCAAAATATCCCCCAGCGCCTGCGCCTTAATCTCAAACAGCAGGATGTACTCAGCCTCCGGGTGATTGATATTCCTTAGCAAGCGGGCCATCGTGATCGTCGGCTCGGTATAAGCGTTAAAGAAGCCCTTCTGTAACGCCGGGAACCACACGGGCTCGCCGGTTGCTTCCAATACCTCCTTCACCCGGATTTCCACCGCCTCATCCGTACGCACCGAACTGACCCCTGAAGATTTGTACGACTTCACGTCTTCCAAGTCCTTAGAAACAAGACGCACTCCCTGAAGACGTTCATCGGCACTCTTCAACGCGTCAAGCTTCTTGCGGATCCGGTCCTCGGCTTGCGTCTTCACAACGGTTCCGATTCCCGGCTGGTTCACCGTCTCCAGATCGCTCCGCAGCGTCTGATCAACGGCCAATTGCCGCGACGTAGCCTCATATTGTTCGAACAGGAAGTCGAGCTTGTCCGCTGCCTGCTCCACCGCCTGAGTGGAGGCGGAAGCCACTTGCTCCCGGATGATCTCCCTGGACGCCCGGTAAGAGCTGAACCCCAGCACCACCGACAACACCACGACTGCCGCAAATACGATCACAAACATCTTTAGGCCCACGGAATTCCAGTGCCGCCCACCGCGAAGCTTCTTCATTTCCGCATCCCCTTTTGTTTTATGTATAAAAAGGGTATAGCCCCGCTTTGACTGAGGCTATACCCAGGTGTTGATCAACTCTAGCTGCATTATCCTTTGCTGGCGCCCGAAGTTAAGCCGTCAACAAGCAGCCGCTGCAGGAACATAAACAGGATCGTGATCGGAAGCGCGATCAGAACCGCCCCTGCGGCAAACAGCGTAAAGTTGCTGTTCTGATTGCTGCTGACCATATCCCACATCCCGACGGCCAGCGTCCAATTTTCCTTCGTCCGCAGGACGAGCCGGGCAAAGATGAAGTCAACCCAGGGACCGACAAATTGGGTTAACGCCATATATGTCAGCATCGGCTTGGACAACGGCAGAATGATGCGCCGGAAGATCAGGAAGTTGCTCGCTCCGTCGATCCGCGCCGCTTCATCCAGCGATCGCGGAATTGTATCGAGGAAGCCCTTGGCGATAAACGTACCGCCCAGCGGAGCCCCAGCCGCATATACGATGATCAGAGCCAAATGCGTATCCAGCAGCTGCATCTCCCGCAGCAGCAGATAGATGGCGATCATGCTCATGAATCCCGGGAACATCCCAAGCACGAGCAGGCCGGAAAGCGCCGTTTTGCGTCCGCGGAACCGGAACCGGGAGAGCGCATAGCTCGTAAGCAGCGTCAGCAGCACGCCCAGAATCATGGAGCAGACAGCAATTTTCAACGTATTCAGGTACCAGGTGCCAAACAGATAGGTTTTGGATGTAAATAGTTCGTGATAATGATCAAACGTAAATTTTTCCGGAATCAACGTTTTGCTGTAAAGCGATTTACCCGGCCGCAGCGAACCGAAGACGACCCAAAGCACAGGGTAGACGGCGGCAATGCACAGCAGGTTCAGCACAATGTAGCTGGCGCCCAGACGAATCGCGTTTCGTATTTTCCGTCTGCTCATTGGATCATATCCTCCTCTTTAAACGACTTGGTTCTGCGGTAGTTGTAAATCGAGAACGAAGCGATAATGATGAAAATGATGATCCCGATCGCAGAGGCCATGTTGTATTTGTTTTGGTTCAACGTCAGCTTGTACAGCCACGTTACCAGGAGGTCGGTCGCCCCGGCATACTGATAATCGCCCTTCACCGGATCGCCGCCCGTTAACAGGAAGATGGCGTTAAAGTTGTTGATGTTACCGGCAAATTGGGTAATCAGCGTTGGTGCGGTCGTGAACAGAATCATCGGCAGCGTGACGATCTTAAATTTCTGGAACCCGGTAGCTCCATCCACTTCCGCTGCTTCGTACAAATCCTTTGGAATCGTCGTCAGCACGCCCAGAATCAGCAGCATGGAGACCGGAATCCCCACCCACATGTTAACGACGATAACCGTCACTTTCGCCCAGAACGGGTCGGTTAACCACGGCAGCCCGCCCAGACCGAAATAACTAAGATATTGGTTGATTGGACCAAACTGACCGTTAAACATATTTCTCATGACAAGCAGCGAAATCAGCTGCGGAATAGCGTAAGGAAGAATTAAAATCGTTCTCCATAGCCCTTTGAAGCGAATGCCCTTTTGATTAATAAGTAAGGCGACAAGCATACCACCGAAATAAGTCGTTACCGTGGACAAAATCGCCCAGATAATCGTCCAGGTCAATACGCCGTAAAAGGTATGGCTCCAGGTTTTGAGTGCCACCAAATTTTTAAAGGTTTCGAAGCCAACCCAATCGACCAGCATGGCCGGCGGGATGTGCTTCGGCGCCGAATAGTTGGTGAACGCAAGCAGAATCATGAACAGAATCGGCATTACGGTAAAAAATAAAATCCCGAGGGCGGGAATGCTCAAAAATGCAACAGCGAACTTGTAATCCAGGATATAACGTACCGTTTGCTTAAAGTTATTCGGTGTCTTGCCTTTGTCCCGTTCGAGCCCGATGGCGCGAGCATCGCGGACGTTCATCACATAAACGATAATAAAAACCGCCACAAACAGCAGCGTAATCAAGCTTTGAATCATGATGAAGATCGAATGATCCCAGCTTCCGTTCATATTGGCTCCGGTTCTTGGCGTTTCACCAAGCGTAACGATTCCCCAGAGCGCAAACCCTAAGTTCCGGATCAAATAGATCACGCTAAATGCTTCAAAAAGGACGAACAACAACCCTTTGATATATTGTCGATTGTAGAGTTGTCCTAGGCCCATGCACAGTATCGACAAAAGCGTCGCCCGATCCCGATGTTGGTGTCGGTCCATTTCCCTTCCTTCTCCTCTCCCTTGGGAAATTAAGGATGACCCGCCGCTATCAGCGGCGGGCTCAACCTTCCCTCACTGGGTGACAGTTCGTTCTGCCTTACTCCGTTGCCCCTTGGTTCAAATCCCGAATTTGTGTCACGGCATTTTCCATCGCGGCTTTTGGATCTGCATTGTTGTTCCAGATTTCCGGAAGCGCAGCGTTAACAGGAGCCCAAACGTTAGCCATTTCCGGAATGGAAGGCATCGGCTGGGAGTTCTTCGCTTGCTCAGCAAAGACGGAAACGAAAGGATCGTTTTTGATTTGATCGGTTTCCAGCGCTTCCAGGTTCGTCGGTACGGCGCCGACTTTTTCGTTCAGCAGCAACTGAGCATCTTTCGTGGAAGCGAAATGAGCGAACAGTTTAGCTGCATTCGGGTATTTCGTAAAGGAGTTTACGACCCAAATTTTAATACCGGAGAAGGTGATCGCTGTTTTGCCGTTGACGGAAGGATATAGAGCAAGACCCAGGTTGTCGCCGAGAGCGGCTTTGTATCCTGCCAATTCCCAAGGACCGTTGATGTCCATTGCCACGTCGCCTTCGTTAAACAAGCTGCGTTTGATGTCCGGGTTGATGTCGCCGCTGTTGATCGGCAGAGCTTCTTTCAAGCTTTGGAACACTTTCAAGCTTTCGATCGCGCCATCGTTAGCCAAACCGATGTCGTCTGGGTTCGTACCGTTATCGCCGAACAAGTAACCGCCGGTGCTCGCAATAAACGGATAGTTGAAGTACATGTTGCCGACTTCCCACATGATGCCGTATTTGTTTTTGGATTTGTCGGTAAACGTTTTGCTGAATTCCAGAACGTCTTTAAAGTCTTTAGGCGGTTCCGGAACGAGCGATTTATTGTAATACAAAGCCATCGTTTCGGCAGCTCTTGGATAACCGTACAGAACGTCGTCATAGGTTGCACCTTGAATGGAGGCTTCTGTATTGTTCTTCGTCGTTTCTTCGGCGAATACATCGTTCGGCAGGATCAAGCCGGAAGTCGCTGCGTTCCCCAAGTGGTCATGAGGGACGATCAGCACGTCGGCCGCCAGACCGGACGGTCCGTCTTGCGTCAATTTCCCGATTTGGTCGGTTGGCGATACTTCTTCAATTTTTACAGGTACGCCGTATTTTTCGGTGAATTGCTTCGCGATTTCTTCAGTGAACACTTTCTCTTCTTTACTATCCCAAATGAGCAGCTCAGCGCCCTCTTCCGGAACGATCGCATCAGCGGAAGCGTTCTCCCCGGCACCGGTATTCCCCGTATTTTCAGTCTGATTCGCCGGAGCATTTGCACTTCCGTTGTTGCCGCCGTTGTTGCCCGATCCGCAAGCCGTGATCGAAACAACCAAGGACAGCGCCGCGATCAAGGTCAATGCCTTTTTGAACTTCATGACTATAACCCCTCCTATAATTATAAAGACGTGATGCGCAAACGTTTTCAGAAAATACTTGAAACTATTTTTCCTCCACGACTTCTTCCTGGGATAGTTTAGTATTTCCCGCCCGAAAGCGCTTTATCCATGAACTCATGATACATCATACCTATGAAGTTGTAAAAACGTTTGCACAGAGAATAAACGCGGGTTAATCATCCTCTTCCTCTGTTTTTCTTACGTTTTCTCTAATATTCGCACTTTTTATATATTCCCAACTTTGTTGTGCGCCAAGTGAACATTGCATATTTGCGCAAAATTTTCACGATTTATCAGCACAATCTACTATTTCATCGTTAGGTTATCATCTATCGTCTGCTTTCCCCTGAACATTACTTTCTCCCGTCTTGTGCAATGGTTTGAACAGTGTTATAATCCGGATCAATGAGAGCAATACTAGCTTTGCCGTTCGGTTACACAATTTGAAGGCACTGTTATCGAAAGGTACATCCTCGGCCCGTTTCTCCGGCTTGGATGTGCTTTTTTTGCTTCCAAAGCAAGTGGATACGGGGGCCTGGCGGACAAAGCTGTCCACAATCCACTAGGAGGGATTCATCATGTTACTTGAAGCGGTCTATCATCGCCCTAAGCTGAACTGGACTTATGCTTACGACCACAAAACGCTTCATCTGCGCTTGCGCGCCAAGAAGAACGATCTCACTGAGGTCTATGCCTTTGTGGGGGACAAATACATGTGGGATCAAAGTAAAGAACTGATTCCGATGACCCTGATGATCAGCGACGAGATGTTCGACTATTGGGAATGTACCTACCAACCGCCGCTGCGCCGAACGAGATACGGCTTTCTGCTGAAGTCCGGCGACGAGCAGATCTGGATGACGGAAAGCGAGTTTACGAAAGAGCGTCCATCTGGCCCTGAGCGGCTGTTCGAATTCCCGTTCATCAATCCGGTTGACGTCTTTACGCCGCCGGCATGGGTGAAGGATGCCATCTTCTATCAAATCTTCCCTGAACGCTTCGCCAACGGCGACCCAAGCAACGATCCGAAGGGCGTATTGCCTTGGGGCGGCAAACCGGAGCGCGATAACTTCTTTGGCGGGGATTTGCAAGGCGTCATTGATCACCTCGATCATTTAAGCGAGCTTGGCATTACGGGTATCTATTTTACCCCGTTGTTCGAAGCGACAACCAACCATAAATACGATACGGCCGACTATATGAAGATCGATCCGCATTTCGGCGATATCGCTACGGTCAAGAAGCTGGTTCAAGCCTGCCATGAGCGCGGGATCAAGGTGCTCTTCGACGCCGTATTTAACCACTCCGGCAGAACCTTCGCCCCTTTCGTTGACGTGATGGAGAAAGGCGAGAAATCCCGTTACAAAGACTGGTTCCATGTGCGCGAGTATCCGCTGCAAGTGAAGGACGGCGTGCCTAGTTACGATACGTTTGCTTTCGAGCCGCTGATGCCTAAGCTGAACACGGAAAATCCGGAAGTAAAAGAATACTTGCTGAAAGTCGCTGAATTCTGGATTAAGGAAGTGGGCATCGACGGCTGGCGGCTGGACGTTGCCAACGAAGTAGACCATGCCTTCTGGCGCGATTTCCGTAAAGTCGTGAAGGCGGCCAACCCGGATGCCTACATCTTGGGCGAAATCTGGCATGAGTCCTCGGCTTGGCTGCAAGGGGACCAATTTGATGCCGTGATGAACTATCCGTTCACCGAAGCGGTGCTGGACTTCGTCGTACGCGGCACGTTGGATGCCGAGGGCTTCGCGAATGCGATCGGCAAGCAGCTGTCCCGTTATCCGCTCCAAGCAAGCGAAGTGGCGTTTAATCTGCTGGACAGCCATGACACGCCGCGCTTGCTCACACTATGCGATGGCAACAAAGCCAAAATGAAGCTGGCCGCCCTGTTCCAATTTACGTACAGCGGAACGCCTTGCATTTACTATGGCGACGAAGTTGGTCTCGACGGCGGACCGGATCCGGATTGCCGCAAATGTATGGAGTGGGATCCTAAACGCCAGGATCGCGATTTGTTTGCGTTTTATCAGAAGCTGATCAAGGTTCGCAAGCAGCTGGCTCCGCTGCGCACCGGCAGCCTGAAATTCCTGCTCGCCGAGAAGGGCGGCTCGAAGCTGGCTTATGAACGCGTACTGAACGGGGAGAAAGTACTTGTCCTGCTCAACAACTACGATGCCGGACAGACCTTTACGATCCCTGCGGATGGGAAAATGTGGCGCGACACCTTCAGCGGGCAAACCTACAACACGGCGGACGGCAAACTTGCCGTTAAGCTACCAGCATACGGTTATGCAGTATTAACGCAAGCATAATCTACAAACTGCTTTTTATACCTGCGGTCGGCCCTAACTCGATGAGAAAATGGGCCGGCCGAATTCTTTTTTAAGAGTAAAACGTTTGCGCAAAAATCTCTTGATTTTCCTGCATTGAATGCCCATTTTCGATGAGAATATGAGGAGCTTTCAGCGGTGTTATACGGGGTTATCCCTAGATTCTCTATTTACTTTCAGATTTCTTTAGATTAATATTACAGTGTAAAGCAAACGGTTCCACAGAGGAGGTTTTTTATGGCTGTCACCATCAAGGATGTTGCCAAAAAGGCCGGAGTATCGCCCTCTACCGTGTCCCGGGTGCTGTCCAATCATCCCAGAATCAGCGAGGAAACCTCGCGTAAAGTAAAGCTCATTATGGACCAGCTTGGCTATCATCCCAACATTATGGCCAAGAGTCTGGTCTCCAAAACGACAAATAGCATTTGCATCCTGCTGCCAAAGTCCGCCGAGGAATTGTTCTCCAACTTCTTCTTCATGGAACTGATCCGCGGCATTGTGACCCAAGCCAGCCGCCTGGGTTATGACGTGCTGATCAGCTCCGGAGCCAATGAGAAAGAAGAAGTCGAAAGCGTCTCCAGACTGCTGAACGGACGCCGGGTGGACGGGGTCATCTTACTGTATTCCCGGCAGAACGATCCCGTGATCGAATTTCTCCATAAAGGCGGTCATCCCTTTGTACTCATCGGGCGCAGCGAGGAATATCCTGATATTTTAACGGTGGATAACGATAATATCCAGGCGTCGTACGACGCCACAAAGCATTTGATCGCGTTAGGACACGAACGGATCGGGTTCGTCAGCGGACCGCCGGAGCTCGTTGTTTCCAAAGACCGGTTGAAAGGCTATCAGGATGCGCTCAGAGATGCAGGCTTAGAGTGCCGGCCCGAATGGATTGTCGAAGGTGAGTTTTTGCAGGACAGCGGCTATCGGGCCATGTCGTTCTTCATGAATCTACCGAACCGTCCGACGGCCTTGGTCATGATCGATGACGTCGTAGCGTTTGGCGTGCTCCGCGGCCTGCATGAGCTGAAGTACAAGGTACCTGAAGACTTATGCCTGGTCAGCTTCAACAATATTCCGTTGTCCGAGCTTTCAACGCCGCCGCTGAGCAGCATGGATATCGGCATTTACAATCTGGGCTATACGGCTTCGCAAGTGCTGATCCAAGCGGTTCAGAACAACGGCGACAAGGTGTATCCGAAACGGCAAATTATTCCGCATCGGCTGATGGTTCGTGAGTCGTCCATGTATTCGGTTCCCAAGAAGCCTTGAGGCAACAGGTTGCATTAGACATTGGAGAAAAAATAAACGGAAGCTCACGCTTCCTTTATTTTTCACGCTTTGTTCAAACGTTTGCGCTAAATCCACCATAGAGGAGGTTCGTTATGAATCCCATTCAAGCTTGTTTATTTGATCTCGACGGCGTGCTCGTGGATACCGCGAAATACCACTATCTCGCCTGGAAACGGCTGGCCGCCGAGCTCGGCTTCGAATTTACCGAACAGGACAATGAGAAGCTGAAAGGCGTCAGCCGCATGGCCTCGCTCGACATCTTGCTTAGCGTGGGCGGCCTTCAACTGGAAGACAACGTCAAGCAGGAGCTGGCTGAACGCAAAAATAACTGGTATGTCGAGTACATCTCCCAAATGGACGCGTCGGAAATTCTGCCGGGAGCGCTGGAGTTCTTGCAGCAGTGCCGGGAAAACGGATTGAAGACCGCGTTAGGATCAGCGAGCAAGAACGCCCCGATCATTTTGCGGAATACCGGGCTTACCCCGTACTTTGACGCGATCATCGACGGCACTCGCACCTCCAGCGCCAAGCCCGATCCGGAAGTTTTCCTGCTTGGCGCTGCGGAGCTGGGCGTTGCCCCCGAAGCGTGCGTCGTGTTCGAGGATGCGGAGGCCGGAATTGAAGCGGCCCGCCGTGCGGGCATGCGCTGCATTGGCATCGGTTCGCCGGATACGCTGGGCAAGGCGGATCGGGTGGTCTCCTCGCTGGGCGACGTTTCGGTCGCCATGCTGCAGCAATTAGCCGCGAAATAAGCGCAGTCAACACTAGGGCCCTAGGGCAGCTTCGCAGGAAGCACAGCTCGCCTTGCTTTAATTTGTGCGGGCCGCGTGCGGCGAATACCTCTCGTTCTATTTTTGCATAATAATCTATTCGAAATGACTAAAGGAGCGGTTAGCGTGAAACAGTATTTGAAAGTGGATCCCTGGTCCATCCTGGAAGAATCGTTTGATCCGGCGAATCATGAAATTTCGGAAAGTATTTTTAGCATCGGCAACGGTTATATGGGCCAACGCGCGAATTTTGAGGAGCAGTACAGCGGCCCTTCCCTGCAAGGCAGCTACATGGCCGGCGTGTATTATCCGGACAAAACCCGGGTGGGCTGGTGGAAGAACGGCTATCCGGAGTATTTTGCCAAAGTGCTGAACAGCACCAACTGGATTGGCATTAACGTATTTGTGGACGGCGTAGCGCTGGATTTGGCCGAATGTCAGGTGAAGGATTTCGTCCGTGAGCTAAACATGAAGGAAGGTTACCTCTACCGCCGCTTTACCGCCGTGATGAAGGACGGCAAAGAGCTGGCTGTGGAAGCGCTGCGATTCGTCAGCATCGTACGTCATGAGATCGGGGCGATCCGCTACGCGGTAACGCCGCTCAACTTCAACGGAGAACTGCGTTTTGCGCCTTACCTGGACGGAGACGTGATGAATAAGGACTCCAACTATGAGGAGAAATTCTGGCTTGAGGTGGAAAAATCGGCCGGTACCGACGTCTCCTACTTAACCGTAAAGACGAAAAAGCTCGACTTCCACGTCACCTCGGTGATGGCGTTTGACGTGGAACAAGGCGGGAAACGCCTGGAGCTGGCCCCTGCGTTCCACGAGCAGGAGAAGTTCGTCTCCGCCGAAGTGGCCGTGGCAGCGGTCTCCGGTGAGACGGTAACGTTGTATAAGTATGTTGCCAATGTCACCTCCCGCGATCATGGGCTTGGCGAGTTGGTGAAAGCCGGCAAGGCCGCGCTGCACTCCGCGAAAGAGGCCGGTTTCGATGCCCTGAAGCGCGAGCAAGCTGAAGCCTGGGCGAAGAAATGGGAAATGAGCGACATCATCATCGAAGGCGACGTTGCGGCGCAGCAGGCGATTCGCTTTAATATTTTTCAATTAAACCAAACCTACAGCGGCGAGGACGACCGACTGAACATCGGGCCTAAAGGCTTCACCGGGGAAAAATACGGCGGCAGCACCTACTGGGATACGGAAGCCTATTGCTTGCCATTCTACCTCAGCACGGCGGAGTCGGATATCGCTCGCAATTTGCTGATTTACCGCTATAAGCATCTGGAGAAAGCGAAGGAGAACGCCCGCAAGCTTGGCTTCACCAAAGGCGCGCTCTATCCGATGGTGACGATGAACGGCGAGGAATGCCACAACGAGTGGGAAATCACGTTTGAAGAGATCCATCGGAACGGGGCGATCGCTTATGCGATTTATAACTACGTTAACTATACAGGGGATAAAGCATATTTGGGCGAGTATGGCCTGGAAGTGCTGGTGGAAATCTCCCGCTTCTGGGAAGAGCGCGTGAACTTCTCACAAGCCAAGGGCAAATACGTCATGCTCGGCGTAACCGGCCCTAACGAATACGAGAACAACGTCAACAACAACTGGTACACGAACCGGATTGCCGCCTGGACGCTCGAATACACGCTGGAAGTGCTGGCCGAGCTCAAAGTCCAAGATGCCGCGCACTATGCAGCGCTGGTGGAGAAGCTGGGGCTTCAGGAGTCGGAAACGAAGCAATGGCAGCACATCATCGACAACATGTACTATCCGTACGATGAGGAGCGCGGCGTGTTCTTGCAGCAGGACGGCTTCCTTGATAAAGAACTGATGCCGGTGAAGGAACTGGATCCGAAGCAGCTGCCGCTGAACCAGAACTGGTCGTGGGACCGGATTTTGCGCTCGTGCTTCATTAAGCAGGCGGATGTGTTGCAAGGCTTGTATTTCTTGAGCGACCGTTACGACCTGGATACGAAGAAACGTAACTTCGACTTCTACGAGCCGATGACCGTTCACGAGTCCTCCCTCTCCCCTTGCGTGCATGCGATTCTCGCCTGCGAGCTCGGGTATCAGGAGAAGGCTTACGAGATGTACCTGCGCACCGCGCGTCTGGACCTCGACAACTACAATAACGACACCGAAGACGGCTGCCATATCACCAGTATGGCCGGCACCTGGATGGCGATCGTGCAAGGCTTCGGCGGCCTGCGCGTCCGGGAGGGCGAGCTGGTGCTGCGGCCGTTCATCCCGTCGCACTGGACCTCGTTCTCGTTTAAGGTGATGTTCCGCGGCGCCCGGCTGAAAGTCAACGCAACCGCTGACAGCATCATCGTCTCGAACGAATCGGATACGCCAGCAGCGATCCGCATTTACGACCAAAGCTACACGGTCGATGCGAACAGCCAAGTGCAAGCGAAGCGCCTGGAGCCTTCGGCGCTGAGCTGAATTTATTGAACCAACCCCCATGGCTTTGCCGTGGGGGTTGGTTTTTGGGGGCGCCCGGCGTTGCGGGGGCCCCAGGGAATAATAACGGTAATAAGTTCCCTTATTTCCGGCGATTGAGCTTCATTTGAACAAATAGCGGTAAAAAATGGCCTTATTTCGGTCCGGCAGGAGCAAAAAGCCCCATTTGGGGGCTCCTGCGGGAGAATAAGGCCATCAAATACCGCTATTTTGTTCAAATGGGGCGGCTACGCGGAAATAAGGGTCAAAAATACCCTTATTTCCGCGTAGCCCGCTAGCGCCCGGCCGATCCTCACCCGGCCGCGGCGCTAAACCAAGGGCAACGGGGCTCACGCCCCTTGCCCTTGTCGCGGTTACCGCGGGACGGCGAGTACGACGACGCCGACCCCGCGCACCTCCAGCCGTGCCCCGCCGGCTGGAGGCCCCCCTGCTGCAGCGTGCGCCGCCGCTGCAGCCTCAGCGCTCGCGCCCGCTTCCAGCGCGAGCACGTGCTCGCCCCCGAACCGGACCTCCCACGGTCCGAGGGCGGGCAGCTCCAGCGACAACGCGCCCGGGTTCGCGTTGTAGAGCACGTACAGGTGGCGGTCTGGATCGCCACCCGCGTGGTCGCGCAGCGTAAACGCCACGGCGTGCGGCGGCGCTGCCTCAAAGCGCAAATGCGCGCGGATCTCGTCCGCCGTCTTCAGGCGGAACGCGGGATGCGCCTTGCGCAAGGCGATCAGGCTGCGCATATAGGACACGTCGTCCTGATGCGCAGCGCAGCGCTCCCAATCGAGCCAGTTGACCTCGATCGGCGATTTATAGCTGTTCTCCACGCCGCCCTTCGTGCGCATAAATTCCTGACCGGCGTGGAGGAACGGGATGCCCTGGCTCGTCAGCACGATCGCGGAGGCGAGCCGGTGCATCGCCCGGCGTTCGTCGTCCGAAACGCCCGGCGTGGACAGCTCGATTTTGTCCCATAACGTATGGTTATCATGGCACTCCACATAGTTCACCGATTGAACCGGTTCCACCGCAAACTGCCGGAGCTGGCCTCCGTCATAGTTAATTCCCCCGGCCACGCCGCGCTTCACCCCGTCCTCGAAGCCGTCGCCGGCGCTAATAAAGCCTTTGCGGTCAAAGATAAAAATATCCCCTTTTACCGAGTCCCTCAGCCCGTCGTTAAACATACCGATGCCCGGCAGCTTCCCGGCGTTGTCCTGGTTGGCCCGACGCTCCTTGGGAAGCACCGTCTCCATCATCCAGCCTTCGCCGATCGTCAGGATCGTCGGATCGATCTCGTCCAACCGCCGGCGGATTTCATTCATCGTTTCGATGTCGATCAGTCCCATCAAATCAAAGCGGAACCCGTCAATATGGTATTCCCGCACCCAGTGCAGGATCGACTCAATCATATATTTTCTCATCATCGGCCGTTCCGAAGCGCACTCATTGCCGCAAAATGCCCCGTCCGAGAACGTCCGATCCGACTTGTACCGCAAATAATAACCCGGCACGAGCTTGGTGAAATGAATCAGATACCCGTCATAAACGTGATTGTACACCACATCCATAATCACTCGAAGTCCGCGAGCGTGCAGCGTTTGGATGAGACGTTTCAGCTCAAGGATCCGTGCGGCTGGGTTATACGGGTCCGTCGAGTAAGAGCCTTCCGGCACATTATAATTCTGAGGATCGTACCCCCAGTTGTAATGGGGTTCATCCAGGCGGCTTTCATCCACGCTTTCCTGCGAGTAATCAAAGATCGGCAGCAGTTGCACATGCGTCACGCCAAGTCCGGCAATATGGTCGAGCCCCGTTGGAATGCCGTTCGGCCCGCGAGTACCTTCCTCGGTTAAGCCGAGGAACTTCCCCTTTTCGCGGATGCCGCTTCTCGGGTGAATCGACAGATCTCGAACATGCAGCTCATAAATCACCGCATCCGTCGGCGAAGCCAGCGGAGGCTTCTGATCGTTCTCCCATCCTTCCGGATTGGTGCTGCGCAGGTCAAGGATCGCCGCTTTTTTCCCGTTCACGCCCACCGCTTTCGCGTAAGGATCAACTGCCTCGTTCCACTGCTCCCCAACCTTCACACGATACGTGTAGAATAACCCCCCGCAATCTTCCGGTACCGTTAAGGTCCACGTTCCTTGCACATCCCGCTTCATGGGCAGCTCATTTACCGGCGTCCCGTCCTCGGTTTCGTACAGAATGACTTTGGCTTCGGAGGCGGTGGGGGCCCACAAGCGAAAACGAGTTTGTTCCGGGGTATACACCGCTCCTAAATCATCACCATCGTATACATACAGCTCGTCAAACTTCGCGTCAAATACCGAGATTCCCCCGGTGACCGCCACATCTCCGTAATCGATGGTGCCGTGGAATTCTTTTTGTACTGACAACGTCCTCACTCCAATCCCGTCAAATTCGGCAGCACGTCTTCCGTATAGGTCCGAGGAATTTCCCCAAGCTCTAGGTAAGGGTTAAGTCACTGTGCCCGGTGCAGACAATTCCCGTCAACAATGTTGTCCATGCGCCAAATCCCCGCACCTTCTATGCTCATTCATCATATGGTCGCTTTTCCCCGAAACGTTCCGCAAGCTGGTGGCAGGAACCTGTAATCATCTTCCCCATCAGGTGGTTTCAAATATTCATAGACAACGTGCGCCCTGTTGGTTCTCATTAGCCAATGCTTCTCTTTCCGTTCTCTGAAAAAAACATCTGCGTCCAATGTAGAACCTTTTTTGCGCCCTAACGTAAACGTTTACTTTCCTGTATGTGCTGGATTATATCACCGGTGCTAAGACTTGGTCAATCGTTTGCACAAAAGGTGGAATTACACTTGCGGTCGCTTGGTTACCCCTTTACCGCTCCGGCCGTAATGCCAGCGATAAAGTACCGCTGCAGCAGCAGAAACAGTAAGATAATCGGGACAACAGCGATCAACGAACCTGCGAACACGATGCCCCATTGCGTCGTATATTGCCCTTGGAAATTGGCCAGGGCAATCGGTAACGTTCTTTTCAGTGGATCATTGATGATGGTTAGTGCCCAGGGGAACTCTTCCCACACGGTCAGCGCGTTAAAGATCGTGGCTGGAACAAATGCCGGCTTGGAGAGAGGCAAAATGATGGAAGCGAATAACGTCCAGGCGCCGCCCCCTTCCATCTCCACCGACTCATCAATGTCACGGGTTATGGAATCGAAAAAGCCTTTAAGCAAGAAAGTTGTAAACGGAATGGCACCTGCGGCGTAGACAACGATAAGCCCCCACCGTGAATCGAATAAACCCAACTGACGAATCAGGACAAACTGGGGAATCAGCAACGTCAAACTTGGGATGACCAAGCCTCCCATAATAATTGCAAAGCTTAGGCTTTTTCCCTTAAAGTCAAACCGCGAGTAGGCAAAGGCTAACATGGAAGACAGCAGAAAGATAAGCGCAAAGCTAGCCAAGGTCACCAGCAAGCTATTCAACAAATATAACGCGAAATTTTGACTTCCCCACGCTTCTCTAAAATTGGACCAGGTCATTTCCGAAGGCAAAAAGCGAGGCGGAAACTCAAATAACAGCGTCATGGGTTTGAGAGCGGTTAGCAGCATATACACTAAAGGGTAAATGGATATCAGTCCGCCCGCGACAAGCAGGGCGTAGATGCAAAATGTTTTCAGCGAGCGCATATGGTTCGCCCCCTATTCCTGCTTGTTCAGACGGAACTGCACAGCCGTTAATCCAGCAATGATCACCGCAAAGACATAGGATAACGCCGATGCGTAACCCAGATCATATTCGGAGAACGCCTTCTGATACATTCTCGTCAACATCACTTCGGTCTGATGCAACGGTCCGCCATTGGTAATGAGGTACACGGATGTAAACACATTAAACGCACCGATAATTAACATCATTTGGATAAAAAACGTCGTGTTTCGAATCGATGGCAGCGTGATATAACGGATCTGGTTCCACGCATTGCAGCCGTCTAAAGAAGCCGCTTCATATTGATCTTTGGGTACCCCTTGCAGCGCGGCCATGTAGATAACCATCGCCCAGCCAACCCCTTTCCAGATCCCAAGGGCTCCGATCACGATCAAGGCTTTTCCCGGTTCACTTAACCAACTGATCGTCCGGTCCGTCAGATGAAGGATATCCGTAATGGCATAATTCAAAAAGCCCTGATCGGCAAAAACGTATTTAAATATTAACGAGGCAACGACCCAAGACGTAATGACCGGCAAGAAGTAAAGCACCCGAAACGTCTTGGTACCGGGGCGATTCTGATAAAGTGCATAGGCGACCAGAAAACCCAAAATCATTTGGCCGGGTACAGAAATGATCCCGTAGATAAAAATATTTCGTATCGAAATCCAGAACACTTCATCCCCGAACACATGCTTATAGTTATCCCATCCCACAAATTCAAGATGATTTATGTTCGTGAGCCGAAAATCATAAAAGCTGTAGATCAAATTCCGGATCAACGGGTAGAGAATAAATAAGGCAAAAAATAAAAATCCGGGCAAAAAGAACAAGTATCCGGCTGCTCCGTTTTTTTTGCGCATGTCATGTTGACTCCTTCGTAAAAGGGAGCGCCTCCCGTACGGAAAACGCTCTCCTGATAATGGACTACTCCTTCAACAAAGCATCGATGGCACGGACTGCCGCATCCAGCTCCGTTTTTACATCCGCATCCGTCATGAAAATTTTACTCATCGCATCATTAATCACGCCGTCGATTTGCGGCCAAGCACTAACCGGCGGGCGAGCTTTAGCCGTCTTCAACTGTTCAAGAAACGGTGGATAATAATCGATCGCCTTGACATCGGCATTCTCCATTGAGGCGAGGTTAACCGGAATTTGTCCGATCTTGCCCATCTCGATCTGAGCCTCTTCCGACACCATGAACTTCACGAATTTCCAGGATTCCTCCTGCTTGTCTTTACTAAAGATCCCGATATCCTCTCCGCCCAACACCTGAATGGAGCCCGCCGATCCCGCCGGAAAAGAAGCCATTTCGACGTCGAAATCAGGGAATTGCGATTGGAACTGAGCCACCGCCCACGGGCCTTCCGCCATCATGGCATAGCTTCCGCTCGCATGACCTTCCGTAACCGCTACATCTCCCGGCTTAAATCCGGAAATTTGACCGGCGTTGTAGGCGTCTTTAAGTTTCGTCAAAATTTCTACCGAAGCTGGGCTATTCAAATAACCGTCAGCCGTTGTGAAGTCAGGCGAGAGTACATCCCCACCGTTGCTCCAAATCCACGGTAAGACGTTCCAGCCTTGAAGGGCCGGTTCACCGAATCCCCAGCTTTTTTCATACTTACTTTTGATTTTACCCAAAGCCTCAAAAAACTGTTCCGTGGTTTCAGGCGCTTGCTCTACACCGCTTTGCGACAGCATCTCCTTGTTCCAGAACAACACCTTGGTATTCGTATTGAGAGGAAGTCCGTAATAGTGATCGCCTACCTTCGCTGTAGACAGCGGGCCTTCCAGCAAGCTGCCGGCAACCTCGTCAAAATCTTCAAATTCGTCTAACTGTTGCAGCAACCCGCTTTTCTGGAACTCCGGCACCCAGATAATGTCCAGCCGGGCTACGTCCGGCAAATCGCCAGCGCTGCCGCTGATCTGCAGCTTCTTATGCAGGTCTTCCCAAGTAAAGGCAACAGGGTTAACTTTAATCCCGGGATTCTCCTCCTCAAATTTCGGAATAAGCACCTCTTTTAACGTCTTCTCTTCCGGAGATGCAGTACTGTAGTGGTGCCAGAACGTTATAGTGACCTCCTTGCCCGGCTTCGCATCCGAGCTTGTCCCGTTCGCCGTCTCTTGCTTCCCCTTGGAACCGCAGCCCGCCAAAACCAGGGTCACGGCGAGTAAAATCGGCAATAACTTGCTCCATTTATTTATCATAGATTGATCTCCTTAATTCTGTTTTTGGAAAAGAATCGTATCTCCGGGACCGATGAATTCAGGCAAGTTCCCGGTATCCTGCGAATGATCCATTGTATAAGCGCCAATCAAGTCAAACTGCTTCATCACGACGTCCAAAGCTTGCCGGTCCTGCGAAAAATTGATTAAAAGCACCGCTTCTTTGGTTTCGGTGTAGCGCCGAATGACGTAACACTCCGAGTCTTCCCGGTATCTAAGCTCCGTGTTGCCGTGCTGCAGTACCGGATCGGTTGTTTTACGCCGAATCCAGGTGCGGAACTCTCTTAACAACTGCGGTTCGGCCTCGACGAGCTGCCAAGGCATGCTCCCGCGGCAGCCTGGGTCATTCTCCCCGGTCATTCCCAGTTCGTCCCCGTAATAAACGGTAGGATTCCCCGGCAGGAAGAATTGAAGGGCCAACAGTTGCTGTAGTTTGCTTTCATCCTTCCCGCAACGCGTCAAGATTCGTTCCGTGTCATGGCTTCCTAGCAGGTTAAACATTTGATTTAGTTCAGCCAAGGAATAACGATGGAGTAAACTCACAAGTCTGGAATGGAACTCCGCAAGCAGGATGGAACGATCCAGACAGTAATCGAACAGAATCGTTCGCAGCTCATAGTTCATCACGCTGTCCACGCCGCCAGACGCCATCAGGCGCTTGGCATCATCCCAGATTTCTGCAATAATGATAGCGTTAGGATTTAATTTCTTGACACAGGATTTCAGCTCCCGCAAAAAGCTGATTTCCACCTCATCTGCGACATCGATTCTCCAGCCGTCGATGCCCGTCTCCTTCTGCCAAAAGGAAACGATATCGTATACGTACTGCTGAACTTCGGGATTCGATGTCCGCAGCTTAGGCATCCATTGATAATAACCTACAGAATCGTAACCGTCTTCGCTTCGGTGAACCGGGTACCGGTTAATATAGAACCAATCTTTATATACCGAAGCTTCTCCTTTTTTCACGACGTCCTGAAAATATGGATGATAGAACCCGCAATGATTGATTACCAGGTCGAGAATCACCTTGATATCGCGTTCGTGGCATTTTTGGACAAGCTCTTGCAGATCTTGTACCGTCCCGAATTGCGGATCGATTTGAAAGTAATCCACGGTGTCATATTTGTGGTTCGACGTAGCCGCAAATATCGGATTTAAGTACAGCGCATTAATGCCAAGCCCGCTCAGGTAATCCAATTGCTTGATGATTCCTTGAAGATCACCTCCCATATAATTGTCCCGCGTTGGCACGCTCCCCCAAGGTTCCACAGATTCCGGATCATTCTCGGGATCACCGTTACAGAAACGTTCAGGGAAGATTTGATACCATACACGGTTCCCAATCCATTCCGGAGAGTTCACCATGTCGCGATCTCCCGCATAGGCATACGAATAGCTGCCTCTGGTTCCTTCCGTCTTACATAATCCCTCAGCACCCAGCCAGTAGGATTCCCCCTTTGCAGCAAACTCGAATTTATATTGAAGGTACCGAATGCGAGATTCCATACCCGTCAATATCGTGCGATAGTACTTAAATTCCCCCGATTCCGCCCATAACGTCATCGCTTGCTTCCGAATACCATACTCCGGCTTATATTTATTCCAATAGTTTAGCGTGACTTGATTCGCATCAGCAGGGAGCTTTAGGCGAACTTCCAATTCATTCAGAGAAATTAGGGTAGCATCTACTACCGGATCGTGATACAAATATTGGGTCATCAACTTATTACCTCATTATGTTTAGTTTGTTCGATCATTTACCGATTTGCGTTGGAATCGAGATAAACGGCGGTACCCCCGATTCTTTATTCATCCGCGAAAACAGCATTTGCGCCGCTTGCTTCCCCATCATTTCCAGATCGATTTCTACGAAATGCACCGGGTATTTCAAGTATTTGGACATCGGAAAGCTGTCAAATGTAGCTAAAGCCAGCTCGGCCAAGAGAGGATTACCGTTCTCCCAGTCCAAGATTTCGAAAAGCTGTTCATGCGTACAGCAGATCAGAGCATCGGGCCGTTGCGCTTCCGATCCAGAGCGAGGGGAATCGTAAAGCTTTTTCAAAAAATCGGCATGCTCGATCACTTGAGGTTCCAAGTGGTGTTGACGCATCGCTTCATGGTAGCCGTTCAGGCGATCACCCAGAAATTTGTCCCTCTTGGCGGCTGATCCGCCGGCATAAATCATGATGTTGCGACAGCCCAAATCGATTAGATGCTCGGTCAGAATCCGACCAGCCTGAACGTTATCGATATCTACCCAAGGTGCGTCCGCTTGCTTCAGCGTATTTTCGCCGGATACGACAAACGGCATGTCATGTTTGGTTAGCAATTCATAATTCCGCTCATTAAGCAGCGTATTGGGGATAATGACACCGTCAACCCGGCGCTCAACCACCACCCGCTCGAATGTTGATCTGCCGTTCTTCCCATCATGATCGCTCATCATCAGAAACATGTGATCGTGATTGTATACGACCTCTTCAATCCCTTGAAGGACTTTGTAAAAATACGGGTTAGCATAGGCCTGTTTATTGGTGTAATCAAAACAAAAGCCGACCGTAAACGTCTTCTTCGTCGCCAATCCGCGCGCAATGGAGTTGGGGACATAGTTATACTGCTTCATGATGTCTTCGACTTTCTTCCGAGTTTTCTCGGAAATGTTCCGATTCCCGTTGATCACCCGGGATACGGTCGCCTTGTTAACACCCGCCAAAATCGCAATTTCTTGAATAGTTATCTTAGACACGATTGATCTCTCCTTAATCTGCAACCGGTTGCATAACTCATTATACAAAACGCTTTCATTCTTGGCAAGCCTGGTTTTTTTAACGAACGAAGGCAAAAAAGCCGCTCAGGCATCTACTCTATCCTGAGCGACTTTTCTATTCCAAGATCTACAAGCTAAGCCGCCACTCCCCCGATATACTCCAAATCCTCCAGCATCAGATTCGCGAAGCTCTGCTTCATGGTTAATCCGCTTTGGACGCTGATCGTGATCTTCAGCGCCTTGAGCCTGATATCGCGCTCCAATGGAGTTTTGGCCTTTTGCAGCGAGGCGATTTGGGCTTGCAGGCTGGTGGCCGTGCCATTCGTTAAGAAATAGCCGTGATGTTTGCCCATGTCCACCAGCTCATCTAAGTGCGCAATGTCGATGGTCACTTGGAACGTAAATTCCACCGACGTGGTATGTCCCGCTGCATCCGTTGCTTGCACCGTCAGTTTATGAGTACCAACCGATAGCGAGAACGGAACGATTTCCGCAACCCCTGTGATGGTTCGTCCGTCAAGCCGGTAAGCCGTTGATTTTGGCCCGCTGACCGCGTCATTTACATCAACGTGAAAAGGAACACTCGAAGCAACCTGCAGCACTTGCTGATCCCCGGTGAACGTCACTTCTGGCGCCAGGCGATCTACGTTAATGTACAGCGTCTTCGGCGCTTCCTCGTTACCTGCCCGATCCACGGAGCGGTATTCGATCGTATACTTCCCGTCGTTTGACAGTGTAAAAGGCTCAGCATACTGAATCCACTCCCCGCCGTTCACCCGATACTCAGTCCGTTCCAAACCGCTGCCGCCTTGATCCTCTGCGTACAAAGCTACCGTGACTTCCATCGGATTATAAACGTCCGCCCCCTCAACCCCGGCGACATCGCGCTCCGTCACCGGAGCCGTTAAATCCGCCTCGGTCGTGCTTGGTACGACATGAGCCAAGGCAAGCGGCTTCAGCTGGTAGGTCCCTCGGTATACCGAGGCGATACCGCTGATATTCACGCGGGTACCTTCAGGGTACAGCGCCAAAAAGGAATCCATCGTCACTCCGGTTCTACCATCAAACCGTACTCGGGTTGAACTGCCGTCTTCGCGGACGGCATTAAATTCAAGAGAACCCGCCGGAGTCGCAGCAACGACATCCTGCACCACTACGTTGGTCAAGGTGATCATCTGTCCTTGATTCGCCTCCGTCACCGCATCCTGAACCTGCGGCTGCGGCAGCGAAGCTGTCCCCAGATTCTCGATCAGCACCGGATTCTCCAGCTCAACTTCCCCGTTGTACAACGTACGGGTTGCGCTGATACGGATAAGGTCACCGGCATGATAACCCGCTGCTGTTTGGAAGACGTAAACGCCTCCCGTTTCATCCTGCAAATAGAAGCCTTGACCGCCAAACACACCCGGTTCGGAAGTAATCACTCCCTGAACCGTGACGACCGTCCCTTCCGCCGCCTCACGTGCTGCGGCAATTGTGCCCAGCTCCGGCACCGTCGGATGATCGCCTGGCAACGGCTCGGCATCCACATTCGCGATCTCGACCTGCTTCGTGAGTTCATTCGCGCTGCCTTTTTTCAAACGTAAGTTAGCGCTTGAGGCCGTTACCCCCGGCTTCAGTTGCACGGTCAAATCCTTGGATGCATGCCCCAGGGCATCGCCCGTCAACGAAAACGCCGGGCTGTAATTGTAATCCGACCAGCTGCCGTCCGCATTCTTGAACCGGGCGATCTGTTCACCGCCGGCCAAATAGATGCCTACCCGCAAATCGGACACCGTCTGTCCCGGCGTTAAGCCGTCTGCGGTCACGCGGATTTGGAATTCCTGCTGGCTTGGCAGCTGTGCTTGATGGACGAAGGCAAACGTTGGCTCCGTTTCCGGTGCTTGCGACGAGCCGTACGAACCCGGCTTAAACGTAGCCGGATCATACCATTTATATCCGGGGGCCGGCTGCGCCCACGGCTCTGGCTGCGGTTCGGTGGTGGCGGCCGGCTCCTCATCTGCGTCCAGCGCAGTTGGCGTATCCAGCACCAGTCCCGGCACCTGATCAAAAGAGGTGTAGCTCTCGTCATGCGCCAGCCATTTCACCGTTTGCACCAGGAACAAGCCGTCGTCCACTTCCTTGAAGCCGTCATAGGTCGTTTTCTTTTGGCCGTTTTCTTCCCGTACATACTTCGGGGTTGCGTCTTCAACCGGCGAAGAGTCACCGATAAAAGCGGCTTTACCGAGACCCAGCTTGGCGATCGCCGCATAAGGGCCTTCCGCCCGACCGCCGCCATTATAGACGCCTTCGTCAACGGCATTGCCCCATGCCGGAACGCCAGTCGGGACATAGACAAGCCCTTTGGCTTTGTTCGGATCGAGAATCGCTACAGTTGACCCGGCATGCATGGCGACAGCTTCCACTCCCGCCGTGATGCCAAAAGATTGCGACGGGCTGACGATATCCGTTGCATTGACGTCGCCCAAGGCGTTATAGCGGAAGCGAACGCCAAAGTTGTCAGCTAACCAGTCGGAGCTGCTCACCCCATGCATCGCTGGAGAATTGGCCTCTTCAGCCGTCATCCCTTTGGCTGGATTTTCGTATGCCCCGCGGCGATAGCCGTTAAATACCTCTGAGGCGTCCCAGCGGTTCTTGTTACGGTCAGCATTATAATGGTCGGAGATGAAAAATACGGCGCCGCCATTTTCCACGTACTGCGCCAAAGCCTCCTGCTCAGCCTCCTTAAACGGAATGTTCGCTTCAGGAATCACAAAGACGTCATAAGGCTCTAATGCCTCGTAGGTAATGGCCGTTTCCCCAAACGTATACGGCATCGGGCGTTCCAGCGACTCTACCGTAAAACCGGCCGCCCGCAGCCCATCGGCAAAGTCGGAAAACCCGCCATCGATAACCCAATCCGCTGCGCCGGCGGTTTGGCCGTGGGCGTTGTCAAACAGCACCTTTTTGCCGGTGCCGTCCGGAAGCTGCGGGATGTCGCCCGGATCCGGATCTTGACCAGGGTCCTCACCGGGATCCTCGCCAGGCTCTTCTCCAGGATCTTCACCCGGATCTCCCGGCTGGTCCCATAATGAAATCGCGGTTACGCTTTTTAATCCAGCAAAATTGTTGTACGCCGCCAGCGACCCCGATACGATCACCGACTTCCCGATCAAATCCGGGTTGCTTTGCAGGCCGAACTCGGCTCTGAAGCCGGAAGGAATCTGTACGTCGATGAGCTTCGTTTTGTCCTGTTCCCCGGCCGTATCGGCAATCAGGAAGTTAAAATCGTTGCCGAAGGGCGCTTCAAAATCCGCAGTAAGCGATCCCGTCGCATGGCCCACAATGATGCCGTCCACTTCCACTGCTTCGCCGCTGTTCCCCTTGGCGATCGCTTCAGCGACGCTGAGCGGAGCGGCAGCGATCTGCAGCAAGGCCTCTCCGCTGTTCGATACTGCGTTAAGCTGCGCGCCTGCCCCGGCCCGCGATACATCGACCGTTAAATCGGCAGGCTGGGCTGCCGCCTGTGGTGCCCATCCCGGCAGACCGGTTACGACCAATGCGCCGGCTAATAAGAAACCTAACCATTTCTTGCGCCAAGCGTTCGCCTTGCCCTTACTCATAAATCATCGATTCCTCCCCATGCGCTTGATTTTTATTGGACTACCTCCTCATCATACTTATTTTAAAATTGAACATTATTTCCTGTCGATTAAAATTATGTAAAATCATTCCGCCAAAGCATGAACATCAACGATTCACGAAGAACAAAAAACGGGCACTGCCCCCGTTTCAAGGACTGTACCCGTAATCTTATGTGCTCCTTACACTCCCGCTTTCTCGATCATTCCGCGGGCGATCCATACTCCGGCCGCTCCCGCCTGGGCTAAGCCGCGGGTAATCCCCGCGCCGTCACCGCCGCAGAACAAGCCGCTGATCTCCGTTTCCAGCGATTCGCTCAGCTTCGGACGGGCCGAATAGAACTTCGCCTCCACCCCGTAGAACAACGTATGCTCCGAAGCAATCCCCGGCGTCACTTTATCGAGCGCCTCGACCATCTCGATCAGGCTCTTCATCGTATTGTACGGCAATACCAGGCCGAGATCGCCCGGCACCGCTTCCTTGAGCGTTGGCTCCAGGAAGCCTTCGGCAATCCGCGCAGCTGTGGAGCGGCGTCCGCGCAGGATATCGCCGTATTTTTGCACGATGACCCCGCCGCTCGACAAATCGTTGGCCCGCTGACAAATTTCCCGCGCATACTCGTTTGGTTTATCAAACGGTTCGGTAAACCGATGCGATACGAGCAGCGAGAAGTTGGTATTCTGCGAACCAAGCGCCGGATCTTTGAAGGAATGACCGTTGGCCGCCATCACGCCGCTGTGGTTCTCGACGACGACATGTCCGGAAGGATTGCTGCAGAACGTGCGCACTCGCGTGCCAACCGATGTATTAAAAATAAACTTGCCCTCATACAAATGCTCGTTGATCTCCCGCATCACCACATCGGAAGTTTCCACACGAACGCCAACGTCCACCTGATTGTTCGTCATCTTCAGACGGCGTTTCTTAAGGATCTCGGTCAACCAAGCGGAACCGTCCCGGCCTGGAGCTACCATCACCAGATCGGCTTCGTACGTTTCGCCGTTCTTCAGTGTGATCCCGCGGACTTGGTGGCTTCCATCGATTTTTTCCGTGATCAGGTCTTCGACTTCTGCCTTGAACAGCATATCAATGCGCGTGTTGAGATATTCGTAGATCGATTTCAGGATTTCCAGATTCTGCTCGGTCCCCAGGTGCCGCACCTGCGCCCGCAACAGCTTGAGCCCGGCGGCGTATCCGCGTTGTTCGATCTGTCGGACCGCTTCCGTCATCGGATCGGTGATGGTGGTTGTCGCCCCGTGCTCCAAGTTGATCGCATCGACATATTTAATCAAATCCAGCACCTTGGACGGCGCGATATAATCGCTCAGCCAACCGCCGAATTCCGTCGTGATATTAAATTTCCCGTCGCTGTAGGCTCCGGCACCGCCAAATCCAGCCGTGATCGAGCAGGCCGGCAAGCATCCGGCAAACTCCTTGCGCCCGGCCGCAGGCGGGCAAAGCGTAATCTTCTCCTCCAAGATTGGGCAACGGCGGCGGTAGATATCATGCCCCTTGTCCACCAGAAGCACCTTCCAATGCGGCGCTTTCCGGGTCAGTTCGTAACAGGCGAAAATCCCGGCAGGGCCGGCTCCCACTACAATGACATCGTATTTGCTCATCTGTATCCTCCTGAGGTGATTATCATTCACATCATAAACCAAAAAATTCCTGACCTCTCATAGGTATGCGAATGCACCCTATTCGTAGTCAGGAATTTATGGTTCCTTGTAGAGACCCTCAATCCATATTATTGAGGATATACGAACTTGTTCTTTAATCTATGGACTTGTTTGTGTTTTGGAACAACCTGAGTATAAGCGGGATAAACGGATAAGTCAAGCCTAATTTAAATTTAATATTCGTGTTTTTTACCAAAACAAAAGAAAATAACGTGGATTTTTTCACAACGACTGCTAAAAACACGAACATTAACACCTAATCCGCCCCGCGAGCGGGTTCGCATGAACGGGAGAGTTTATTGTATAATAGTGATAAGATTCACGCCATTATATTAAATTATCGAGGAGTAGATGCATCGAATGGACAGTGACAGGTATTTGGTTTTAAATGTGGTTTTGGTCGTCATTCTTATCGCGTTAACGGCGTTTTTCGTCGCGGTAGAATTTGCAATCGTTCGGGTCCGGGGCAGCCGGGTCGACCAGTTTGTGGCGGAAGGACGGAAGGGTGCCGTCGCCGTCAAGCAGGTCACCTCCAACCTGGACGGATTTTTATCGGCTTGCCAGCTCGGAATTACGATCACCGCGCTGGGACTCGGATGGCTAGGTGAACCAACGGTGGAGCGCATGCTGCATCCATTGTTCCATAGCCTGAAAGTACCTGAGACTGTTGGCAGCGCGCTTTCGTTTATTATCGCGTTTGTCGTCATCACGTATTTTCACGTTGTTGTGGGTGAGTTGGCCCCTAAGACCGTGGCAATCCGCAAAGCCGAAGAAATTGCCATGATTACAGCCAAACCTTTGATTCTTTTTACGAAAGTCATGCGCCCTTTCATCTGGGCCCTAAACGGTTCGGCCAACCAGCTCGTGCGCTTGTTTGGCATTAAGCCGGCCTCCGAACATGAGGAAGCGCACTCGGAGGAAGAACTGCAGATCATCATTAACGAGAGCTTCGAAAGCGGCAAAATTAACCAAAGCGAATTTGGCTACGTGAATCGGATATTCGCATTTGATAATTTGCTCGCCAAGGAAATCATGGTACCTCGCACCGATATGGTGTGTTTATATACGGACAAGACGCGGCAGGAGAACTTGGAGATCATCCGGGAACAGCAATACACCCGTTTTCCGGTTGTTGATGGCAGCAAGGATAACGTCATCGGAATCGTAAATACGAAACAGTTCTTCTTGGCTTATGATCACAATCCAAATCTGGATTTTTCCGCTTTGCTGCAGCCGGTGATGGCCGTCTCCGAAGTAACTCCAGTGAATGAGTTGCTGAAGAAGATGCAGAAGGAAGGCACCCATATGGCGATCCTGATCGACGAATACGGAGGAACCGCTGGTCTGGTTACACTGGAGGATATTCTCGAGGAGCTTGTCGGGGAAATCCGCGACGAATTCGATAAAGAAGAGGAAGATCCGATCGTCCAGCTCGACGAATCGCATGTGGTTGCCCTCGGCACGGTGACGGTGAATCAGATCAACGAAGTGCTGCTAACCGACCTGAGCACGGAGGAAGTGGATACCATTGGCGGCTGGCTCTACGGCAGAAACCCGTCTATGGATGTCGGAGACACGCTGGAGCATGAGGATTTAACCTTCACATTGCTGGAGAAGGAACCGCATCGCTTTAAGAAACTCGAAATCGTCAAACACAGTTCCTAATGAAAAAAAGAACGCGAGCAAGCAGAGTAAATCTCTGCAGGCTCGCGTTTTTTGCGTCTAACCGCTAGGTCGATCCGGAGCACACCTGCTTCGCCTTACCGCGCAAGGCGCCGCCGCAGCTCCGCCACCTCCTCGTCTCCCGGCAGCTCTTCCCCATACCTCGTTTCATAGTACAGTTGGAGCAACGGATCAACTGCAGCTTCCAGCTTGATCTCTTCCACCAATTCCTTTGGGGTCAAATAGGGCTTGAGCGAGACCCCCCGCTGACGTTCCTTCCGCAAAAATAGTCGGTACAAAAAGCGGACGCGCTCTCGGTTATCCCTCATGTCCTCCCAACGTTCGGCTGGCTTCCCGGTACGCAGCAGGCGGGCGCCAATCCTGCGCCAGCCTTGCAGTGCCGATTCCCAAGTCAATAAACTCGTCTCCTCGTCGCGGTAAGCAGCTGGCTCCGGCGCGGCGCTTTCCCGGCGCAGCAAGTTGAGCAGGCGACTGATCGCTTTGCGCCAGTAACCCCCGGCGTTCTTATACAGCCAATACAGGACGAAGCCCAGCAGTGCCGCCAGGAGCAAGCCGCCAAACACATAAAACGCATAGTTCAAAATTTCCGACAGCAACCCCGGTTCCTGGGGTTCCGCTGGCAGTATCGGCTCCTGCGGCGGAGTTACCGCTTCCGGCTCTTCCGTCGGCGGAAGCACAGGCTCCTGCGGACGGGTTAACCAACGCACGATCGCTTGAAGCAATCTCCACAGCAGGCTGCCGATCCAGCGACCAACGCCGGCCGCCAGCAACAAAGCGGCAACAACGATCACGCCGACAAATAAGCGGTTATGGCGGCGGAGACCAGCAGGCAGCCGCTCTCCCGAGTCACCGGATTGCGAACTGTAGCACAGAAACTGATGGTTCGTCACGAACAGAGCCGTGGCCAAGTTGATTACGCCGGCCCAGGTGATGAGCGGGACCGTCGCTTGAAGCGCTTCGATTCGCGGGAAGAAGATTCCCGCTAAGAAATAGAGGCCAAGCCCAACCCAGTACAGCCGAAAATGGCGCTGGCGATTCCGAACCGTCAGCCCTTGCAGCGAGCAAAACACCCCGGCGGCAAACAGCGCCACCGTTTGCAACAGCGCAACGACGGTGGAGGCTAGCGCGGGCGTCTGGCCGGCCGATGCGGCGTTACCGAAGCCAAGCGCGCTCGCGCCCCCCGCCCAAGCGAAGGCGGCCGCGGTATACACCGCGCCAAAGGCGAGGGCCGCAGCCCCGCGCTGCCACAGCTTACGCAGCCGGGTGCCAAGCAGGACGCCGGCCAGCGAGAGCAACGGCAGCAGGCCAAGTCCCGCGACCGGAAGCTCCGGCGGCCGAAGGAACGCCGCGAACAAGATCCATGCCGGCAGCAGCAGCACGTATTCCATCAGGCAGGTGAGGCCAAATCGCAGAGCCTGCACCAGGTAAGCGGATTCATTTTGATGCGGGTCTGCGTATTCGCCCTTGTCGTTCATCCCGTCATCCCTCCCGATATGTTCCTCCGATGGCCGGCTCCGGACCCTATTCCGACACCTATCCGAACGAAAAGCTCTCCTTCTTCTAGATTCATCATATCACAGAGGAGGGGGCTGCGGGCGTCGTTTATCCGAGGCTCCCCCCAAAAAAGAAGACCGATGGTTCACTGTAGTTGGTTCGCTGGATGAGCAGTGGATTTTTTCTCGCTTCCATTTCGAATTCCATCATCTCTACTAATCCATTATATAGCGAATATCGCGGCTCCCACCAGAGGATCTCCCGAACTTTGCCGTTATCAAGCACACTCTGGTCAATATCCCCCGGCTGGGCGGGACGGAATTGCGGCTGCACATGGCGGCCGGATATCTCCGATAAGACCCCCAACGCCTCCAGAATAGAGATACCGCGCCCGCTGCTGACATTTATAATCTGACTGCCCGCGCATCGCAGCGCCTGCACGTTCGCCTCTGCGATATCCTTCACATAGACGAAATCCCGCGTCTGCGAGCCATCTCCGTACACCTCCAGAGGAAGGCCCGCAATCAGTCGTTCGACGAACGCGGTCAGCACTCCATCCTCACCGGTACGCCGCTCCCGTATCCCATAAACATTGGCATACCGAAGGATCGAATACTCCAGCCCGTAGCGCTCGCTAAACGATTGGATATACATCTCGGAAACCCGTTTCGACACACCGTAAAAAGACAAAGGCTCCGGTCGTTGCGACTCTTTGATCGGCAAATGGTCTGGATTCCCGTACACCGCGGCCGATGACGCAAAGACAATCCGCCGCACTCCGAAACGAATGCATTGCTCCAGCAGTTGGATCGTCCCCAGGATATTCGTCTCGGCGTCGGCCGTTGGGTTTTGCAAGGAGCGACGGACACTGGTTTGGGCTGCAAGGTGAATAACGGCATCCGGTCGTTCCTCGGCAAAGATCAACTCCAATTCATCGGACATAATGTCCGTCGCGTAGTATGTAACCAACTCGTCTTTTTTCCTTAGATTCCCGGGCAACCCGGTATCGACCACCACCACCTGCTCCCCCTCTTCCACCAGCCGCTTGACTGTGTGGCGCCCAATAAACCCCGCTCCCCCCGTGACTAGCACTTTCATCGGCTTGACTCCCCTATTCCCTAAAAAAATATCGGCATTCGCCCCATTTCCACCACCTTATGTAGGTCTAGTCCGAAATAGACTTGGTAAAATGCTGGAATTTCGTCATTTTTGCACGCATTCGCGCACTCTGACGCTGGCTTGGCAGATTCCTTCATTCCGAGCATACGGTTCAGATTCCACGAATATACTGCTATGAAACCCTTTCACGAGATCTACTCGAATCGCTAGAGACGGAGTGGAAAAACGAATGAAATTCAAAATCCCCAAAAAAGTGGCAATCCCGGTAATTCTTCTGCTCCTTGCGGCTTTCGGACTGCTGACCGCCTATTTGAAATACGAGCCTTCACGGCATTTTCGGGGCACCGAGATCCCGGTATTGGCTACGCCGGAGCGTACCGGTGGAGATGTACTGTCGGATACGGAGGAAGGCATCGGCGACGAAGCTTCAAGCTCTGGGCAAACTGGTGTTATTGATAATGGAACGGCAGGAAAAGCCGGTGCGGCCCCTTCGTCAGAGGAGATTCGCGGAGCCCGGGGCAGCTTTAACCTGCTGCTGCTCGCCACTGACGCTCGGGCAGAGGAAGCTTCGCGCACCGATGTGCTGTTGCTCGCCCACGTCAATCCGGAGGACAATACCGTCAACCTTGTATCCATTCCGCGCGATACCCAGGTCAACCTTCCCGGCATTGGACTGACCAAGATCAACCATGCCCATGCCATGGCGGAAGCCCGTGGCAAAGGCAGCCACGCCGGCACCCTCGCCGCAATTCAGGCCGTCAGCAATTTATGCCGCTGCACCATCAACTATTACGTCAAAACCAACTTCAGCGGGTTTGAGCATTTCGTGGATACGATCGGCGGCATCGACGTTAAATTGGAGGCTCCCGTTAAGCTGACCTACAATTATCGGACTTTGCCTGCAGGAGAACAGCACTGGAATGGCGAAACGGCTCTCGATTTCGTCCGCGAGCGCAAATCGCTGGAAGACGGCGACAACGCCCGGCAGCGAAATCAGGCGCTGGTCGTGCAGGCGATTGCCCGCAGGCTGCTCGTTCCGGATAACCTGACCCGTCTGCCCGAGCTGATCCGGCAAGTGAAGGAAGACATTTTGGACACCAATCTGACCGATGCCGATATGCTGAGCTTGGCCTGGATGGTTCGCAGCATTGATCCCGAGGAGATGTATTTTGTGCAGTTTCCGGGGAGCAGCGGCAAAGCGAAGGACCCGTTGGTCGGCGCTGAACTGTACTACTGGATTCCGAATATGACGGCCTGGTCCGAGATGTCCCGTCAGCTTCTGGGGGATGAGCCCAATGAGTAAAAAATCTCTCTGGCCACATCCAAACGGCCCGCTTCGCCCGAAGCGAGGCGGCGGTGATCCGCGCCGGCGTCAGAGCCGGTGGCTGCTCCTTGCACTGTTGATTTTGGGCTTGAGTTGGGCCTTGCTGCTGCGTTGGGAGGCGAACTCCCCCTTTCCCGCTCCCACCTTCAACGTAAAGGAGGCCGGCGCCAAAGGCGACGGCCTCACAGATGATACGGCTGTTTTTTTGCGCGTGCTTCGGCAAGCGGCGGCCACCGGTCATAACACGACCGTCCTCGTCCCCCCTGGCACGTATCTGCTCGCTCTGGACGAGCCGCTGCCGATCCGCAGCGGCGTCACCCTCCGCGGGCTGGGCCGGCCTGTCCTGAAATTCCGTGCGATCAGCGGAGCCCGATACGGCTTTGAGGCCGTCTCCGTCCAGGGGCGCAAGGTCCGCATCGACGGCATCGTGATCGACGGCGGTTCACGGCTGACCCGCGGGATCGGCGTGCACAGCGGATCATCGAACGTGCAAATTGTGAATAGTACGATCCAGGACTTGAACCAGCCGGCCGATCCGCAGCACCCGTTGTCCACTACCGTCGTCGCCGGCATTATGATCTACGGCAACACTCTGGACATCAATATCCTCGGCTGCACGATCACCGGAATCTCCGCGCGAGAAATCGCCCCCGTCGCGCGGGGGATTATGGCCTGGAGCGAACCGGGGCGCACGATCGCCCGCCGCGTCAGCATTACAGGCAACCTGATTTCTTATATTACCCCGCGAGAGGATGCGGACGGAATCTATTTTGATCAGCCGCCTGCTTCTTCGCCGCGATCGGATTCTGTCATCTCCGGGAACATCCTCCACCACACCGCCAAACGCGGCATCAAAATCTCCGCCCCAGGCGTTGTCGTCAAAAATAACCGGATCCTCAACTCCTACTCCGGAGATAACCGCTATCTCGTTACGCCCAAGGACCCGCTGCCGCAGGACATGTACTCTGCCATATCCGTATATGCCGGCGATGTAACCGTGTCCGACAATACCATCGGGGGAAGCGGCAGCTTCTATGCTGCGATTGAGGCCAACGTTGGCTCGGCTGGCGGCGTCGTCATTGAGCGCAACGTCATCGAAAACGGCGAAGGCCAGCCCTTCCCCGATTCAAGCGGGATCCGCCTCGACCAAATCGGCAGCTTCCACATTGCCGATAACGTAATTACCGGCGCGGAAACCCCTATCCGCTTGTCGGAGCAAGCTAGGGCAGCGCTGGCATCGGGAGCAGGAACGCTGGCGGACAATACGGCCAAGTAATTCATTAGATTTGGAGGCCGGTGGAGGCATTTTCGCTATCCTTTCCCGCTGCCGTGGACGTTGCCGCTGCGCCTGCCTCCACGCCTTTGGCTTGCTCCCGTTGAAGCACGACCCGGATCGTCTGGAACAGGATCTTCAGATCGAGCAGCAGCGAATATCTTTTGATGTACATCAAGTCGTAACGCAGCTTGTCGGACGGTGTGGTGGCATACCCTGCCATCACTTGGGCATATCCCGTTAACCCCGGCTTCACCATCAGCCGATACGTGTAATGCGGCAGTTCCTCTTTAAACCGGTTAATAAAAAACGCCCGCTCCGGCCGCGGCCCTACCAAGCTCATATGACCAAGCAGCACGTTGAACAGCTGCGGCAGCTCGTCGATCCGGGTGGCGCGCATCCACTGGCCCAGCCGGGTCACCCGGGCATCGTTCCGCCCGGCCAGCACCGGACCGGTTGCGGCTTCTGCTCCATCCACCATGCTGCGGAACTTGTACAACGAGAACGGCTTTTCATGCAGCCCGATGCGCTCCTGAACATACAGCGCCTTCCCTCGCGACGTCAGCGGGATGAGGAGGAACATCGCAAGCATCACGGGGGATGCGGCAAGCAGCAAAACCGAAAATACCGTCAGATCAAAAAGGCGCTTGAACAGGCGCTCCGGCAGCGTCAACTGCGGCGGTATCAGCGAATACACCAGCAAATCGCCAATTTGTTGCGGCTCGGCATCGGCGAGATACAGCTCGTAAAAATCGGGAACGATGACCACTTCCATATTTCTTTTCCCTGCGGCCTGAACCCATGCTGCCTTCGTTTCGGGAGTCAACCCTGGACCGATGAGCAACGTCTCCATCCCTTCCCATGCCTGCTCCGGCAGTGCTTCGCCCGCCTCTCCACTGTCCGCGCGTACAATCCGCTCAACGCGGAACCAGGGCTTGCCCTGTTCCAACATGCCGCGCAGCGCTTCTTCACCAGGAGCTTCAGCGCTGACCACGGCCAACGTCTTTTTGCGGGTAAATCCTTTGCTCTGGATGTAAAACAACAGCAACCGAAGGCCAAACGATAACAGCAACTGGGCGGCAAATGTAAAGAGCAACAGACGCGGAGGCAAGCTCAACCATTTGCTCGCATAGCTGAACACGATCAGCTCCGCGGCGACGAATAACTGGGCCAGCAGTAAATTCCATAGAAATTGCGCCGGCTTCCGCCGTCCTGCCAAATCGTATAAGTTAAAAAAATAATACGTCATCACCGTTAACATCCCTAACCATGGGGCGCTACCGAATGATGAATCCCCCAGCACACCGGGCTGGCTCCAGCTCCCTTGCGGCAGCAGTCCGGCAGCAAGCCAGTAGCTGGCATATATCGCCAGCAGATCAAGAAGGAGAAGCACCGCCTTCATCCCATTATTCCGAAACAGCTTGATCATAAATCCCTTCCCCCTCCGCGTCTTCCAAGCGCGGCTGATCCTCCCAAGCTTCTGCCCGCTTGTGCACCCCAAGCTGCGTATACATCGCCGCCACGTCGCGGCGAATTTGCTCCAAATCGTACAGCCGCGCCAGCTTGCGGCCGTACTCGCCCATGCGCTGCCGCAGCCCGGCGTCCTGCTGCAGCCGCTCGAGCGCCTCGGCGGTGGCCTGCACGTCCCCAACCGGAACGAGGTAGCCGTTGCGGCCGGGGGCGACGAGATCGCGGCTGCCGCGCACCGCCGTGGCCACCAACGGCTTGCCGGCGGCCAGCCCCTCCAGCAGCGCCTTGGGCAGGCCCTCACGCCGCGACGCGAGCGCCAGGACGTCCGCTGCTTGCAGCAGCTGCGGCACGTCGCGGCGATAGCCGAGGAAGCGCACGGCCTCTGCCGCGGCGAGCTGCCGATACCGCGCTTCCTCCCGGCCAACCCCGGCCAGCAGCAGCACGGCCGGGACGCCTCGGCGCCGAAGCTCCGCGATCGCTTCAATCAGCTGCGCTTGATTTTTGTTGCGGTTCAGCTCCGCAATGCAGAGCACGGCGAAATCGTCCGGGGCTAAGCCCAACTCGCGGCGTTGCTGCTCGCGATTTCCATCCCCCAAGGCCGCGTCCGAATATAAAGTCAGATCTGCGCCAACCCCGGGGACGTAGACGCTGCGGCCACGCACCGGAAAGGCGGCCGCCCGCCGGGCATCCTCCCGGTTGATCGTCACGAGAATATCGGTCCACCGGGATAAGAGCCGCTCCAGCGGGTAATACAACAGCCAGTTCAACCAAGGAGCTCCGGTATAAAAATGAAAACCGTGCGCGGTGTAAACGACTTTAGGATACGGACGGCCTGCCATTAAGGCGGCCACCCGGCAGACCACACTTGCGTTGGGCGTATGCACATGAATCAGGTCATATCGCTCCCGTTTGAGCCAGTCCACGAGCTCCCGCAAGGCTCGAACGTTCCCGGGGGCCAGTGGATTGCGGCTAAACGGCAGGTCCCGGCACGTAAACCCGGCGGCGTCCACCTCTTCCCTGCCGTGATCCGGGGCGGCGTAGGCATGAACGGTAAACCCGGCAGCCCGCAGATCGCGCATAAAAGGCAGATGGAACGCCGCCAAATGGGCGTATACCGTTGCGATATAAGCGGCTTTTCGCGTTTGCGTCATCCTTTATGCGCCTCCTTGGACAACATTCGGGCAGAAGGCAGCTTCCGGCCGGATGCCTGCTCGTAAAGCTCAATCCATTTCCCGGTGACACGGGAAATGTCATAATGGGCCGCAGCGTGTTCCCAACCGCGCTGCCCCATGGCTCGCCGCTCCTCCGGCGGCAGGGCCATCACCTGCTCCATCGCACGAGCCAGCGCGGCCGGCTCCGCCGCCGGTACCAGGTGGCCATTTACGCCGTCCAGCACCACCTCGGCATTGCCGCCTACGGCGGTAGCAACGATCGGCAGCCGGCTGGCGCAAGCCTCCAGCAGTACGATCGGCAACCCTTCCCATTTCGAGGACAGGACAAATCCATCAGCGGCTTGCATCAGGGCCGGCATGTCCGTACGAATGCCGAGGATGCGCACGTATGCCGATAAGCCCAGCTCCGCCGCCAGCTGTTCGATCCGCGGCCGTTCCGGTCCGATTCCGGCGATCCACAGCACGCTGTTCGCAAAGCGCTGCCGCGCTTCGGCATAGGCTAGCAGCATAGCCGGGTAATCCTTCTCCGGGACGAAACGTCCGGCAGCCAGCCAGACAAACGGCTCCTGCGGAAGCCCCGCGCTCTCCACAACGGCTTGTTCACCTTCTCCACCTGTTCCGGCCCGGACTTCCTCCCCGCGTTCCTCCGCCTCACATGCGCCCCCTTGCTCCACCCCCAGCTCTGCCCGCAACTGCCGGCGTTGTCGGGGATCCTCGGCGAAGCGGCTGAGATCGATGCCATTTTCCATCAACCGGATTTTACGGGCTGGCGCGATTCTGCGCTCAGTATATATGCGCACCGCTTCCTGGCTGACATTGGTCAGCAGGTCCCCCAGCGGATCGGTAAGCCGGTACAGCAGCTCCCGCCGCCAGCCCCCTTCGTTGACGTTGTGGGCAGTGCAGACCAAAAACGGAATGCGCACAAACAACCGTGTGACACGCGCCAAAATATTCGCATGCACCAGATGGCTATGGACCACATCGGGCCGCATCCGCCGAATCAAGCTGGTAAGCCGGCAGATCGCCCGAGGGTCCGGTACCCCTTTTTTCATGCCGAGGCTGACAACTTCAACCCCCAGCTCCTTAAGCTCCTCCAAGTACGCCACCGGCGGTATCATCGTCACCAGACGGACCTCACAGTCTCTGGCCCGCAGTTCGCGGCACAGCAGCAGCACTTGGTTTTCCGCTCCCGCATAATCAAATCCGGTGATCACAAATAAGAGCTTCACGTTGGATCCCCACTCCTTCCCGTTGCTTGACCGGCAGCAGCGCCAATCCTGTCACGGCCATCACCACGTATTCGTAGTTGTAACCAAAGTCCCCGCTGAGCAGGGAGTAACCCACCGACTGAACCAGCAGGATGGCCAGCACCGGCGTACGTTGGTAAGCCGCCCCTAAAGAGAACAGCAGGGCGAATGTCCATAATGTTAACCCCACAAATCCCCCTTCAGCTGCGATTTCCAGCACCAGATTATGCGGAAAATCCCGGGCTAAGGGAGGTGTGACGCTGCCTAGCCCGGCCCCGAGAAACGGAGTGGACTCCAGCTTCTCCAAGGCCCTTGTCTGCAAGTCCAACCGGCCGATATAGTTATCGTCGCCCTGCAGCTGATTTCGGTCGAACAGGACCATAAACCGGCTGTTTTCCACCCAATCCTCCAATTGCTCCGCATAAGCCGATGCGACTCCACCCGCTACGATCGCCAGAAACAGCAGCGGCACAGTGAAACGCGACAGTTTCCTTAGCTTCCGCACCCGGAATTGACGGATGAACCATACGCCCAAATACAGCGCGTTGGCGAGCAGAAAAGCCGCCAGCGGCCCCCGAGACTGCGTGGCCAGCGCCGAAGCCAGCGCGACGCCCAGCGACAGAAGCCTGAGCGGCAGCGGAATCCGCGGCGCCCAAAGGCATACCGTTGCCGTAATCAGCGATGTCCGGGCGTTAAAGATCGGATTTCCGCCAGGAAGCGTTAACCGTCCGGGATATTCTTCGTTGTACTCGCCTAGCAGCAGATGCAACACCGCGTAAGCCAAGCCGGCCCAGGCGACGATGCTCCAGGAAAACCGGCCGTATTTTCGATAGACGAGATAGATATACAGCGCCGGAACAACGCCATGCGCCAACAGAATAACTTCCTTCATGAATCCGTTGGATTCAGCCGGAGCCCAGGTCAGCGAGATGAGGGCATAGCCGAGAAAAATCGCCCAAAGCCAAATCCCTTGATCCCGCAGCGTCTCCAGGACAATTGACGGTTTAAGCAGCAGAGCGGCACCCACCGGCAGCAGCGGCGCTCCAACTAACAGGATTAACGATTCCCCGGGAACGGCCAGCTTGTAGAAGTAGGCAAAGAAATCGAAATAGATGCAAAACGCAAACAGGTAGGCGGCGTCCACTTTCATTATTAATGACAACAGGCACTGAAGGTTAAAAAATATGACGGCCGCAACCAGCAATCCGATCCATATCAGACTGGTCTCGACCATCCTCAGCCCCCTCCTTCCTGCCGCCCAGCAATCCGCCGCATATAAGCCACCCGCGCCGCCTCTTTAAAGGCGACGTCCAAGTGACGCACCTGCTCCCGTTCCACCCGCCGCCCCCGCCATTCGCGGACAAAGCGTTCAATCTCAGAGAGATGGCGGATCACGTTCGCCGGCTCGCCCGGCAGTTGGAGAAAGATGGGGACCGGCTCCGGAAAATCCGTCTCCCGGTAGGCCGCAATCACCGGCAGGCCGTTGGCCAAATATTCGCGGACCTTCAGCGGCGAGGCTTCCTTCATGCCTTTGCGATACAGCGCCAGCGTTCCGATGGCGATATCGGCCTGATCGAGCAGCGGCTGATAACGATCACGTGTCAACTGGCCGTAAAACGCCATGTTCGCCGGCACCTGCAGGCCAGCCTCCTCCAGCTCGCCGCGCTCCGGACCGATGATGTCAAACTGCCAGTCCGACTTAACGGCGGCCAGCCGGGCGATCTCTTCCAAGCCCTGCCAGGCTTGGCCCGGCGAACTGATAAACACAAACCGCACTGGATCAGAGTCCGAGTGATTCGCCGCATCCTCCACAGCGGTTGCTCCAAACTGATCCAACGGGATACCGTTGCCGATCACCACATAATCGTTCTTCACGTACCGCCGGAAGCTCGCTGTTTCAGCCAACTCCCCGCTGACGAACACAAATCCTCCGGCGGCTCTCAAGACGAAGCGGCGCGTCAGCAAGTGATACATGCGGCGGAGCCCAAGCCCGCCGCTTTCCAACTCCAGCTCCGCAAGATCATCCGTGTTAATCTCCAGCACGGACGGATGATCCCGGAGCAGCCGAGGCAAGGAGGGATAATACAAATCATAGCGGTGGTAGATGACGTCCGGCTTCCAGGCGCGCACTCGGGCAGTTAACGCTTTAAATCGGGGGGCCCGGCCCAACCTGCCGCGATACGTTACGCGAAAGACAGGCAGCCCGCAGCTTTCCGCTTCCGTCCAAGCCGCGGCCGTATCCCGGCTGAACAGAAACAGCGCCGTTTCATGGCCTAGCGCTTGCCAGGTTCGTGCTTGGCTGATGATTTTTTTGAATACGCCGCTCTCCGGCCCTTCGTTCCAATGAATCAAATAGGCGATTCTCACGCATTCTCCCCCTTACGGCTGCGTTGACCCGAGCAGCTCCAGTACCACCTTGCGGTAAAGCCAGCGATCCGACGATTTCACGAGCTGGCTGTTGTGCCACAGCAGCGTGAAATCGCCATTGTACTTCCGGCATTCCAGGTATAGCCAGCGGATCGTTTCATAGGCTTGTTCGAGGGTGAGCCCCATATACTCTGGATGCAGGATGGTTTGGTCCATCACGATGAGTGGACGCTCACGCAATGCCAGCTCCCGCCGGGTCTTTAGATTAAACACCGGAAATTCATAACAAACCCCGCAGCGGAAGCCCGCCTGGTCCGCATATCCAAGCGTGCTGTCATAGTCCAGTCCGGCATCCTCCCAGAATTGCCATGTGTCCGGCGCCTGCCAGCGCAAATAGTGCTGGCGCCCGCCCCAAGCCACCTGATGAATGCCACCAGCTTCAGCAATTTCCCGCAGCTTCTCAAATTGTCTGCGGGTCCGTGCGGGATTCAAAAACGTATAGTACCCCGGATGCAGCCCGATCTCATGCCCCCGGGCATGGATTTCCTGCAGAAGCTGCTGGATCGCCGGGTCGTCGATGGAATAGTTGCCGTCAATCCCGGATTTGTCTTGATGCTCCTCGGTGATGAAATAAAAGGCGCTGCGCAGCCCGGCTTGTTCGCTTAGCTCCATCAACCAGCCAAACGTGTTGAACGGATCCTGGTCCAGTGCTCGTCGGGATCGAAGAAGCACCCCGGCTTTCTTACGGGCCGAATCAAGATCCCGGCGGCGAACAGCGTCCATCATCACTTCGCGGATCATCCGCAGTCGGCTGCGGCCGTAAACGTAGAACGGATAATCCACGTCATGACTCAGGTAAATCGCCGCCTCTCGCTTCCTGCGGGCCAGCTCCGGCCACAGCCCGTGCAGCAGTTCCCACAACAGCTCCACGTATTCATTGACGATCGGGCGATGCAGGAAGGACTCGCGCCAGGCGAGAGAACGGTATCCCGGAAACCGGCCGTGCCCGTCTCGCTCCTGGACCGCAATCTCTTCATACCTCGTCAGCATAAACAAACAGCTGCCGAACACATCCACGCCAAGATAGCAGCCTTCCTCGCCCTCTTCGTTTAACGGCTCGATGTAAGCGCCTGTCCGTCCTTTTTTGCCATAGATAACCGGCAGCAGTTCTTCCCCCGTTCCTCTTGTTGGTTTCTTGAACCGATCCAGCGGCAGCTTCGGCAAGGAAGCGGAGGTCAGCCATATCCGGTCGGGCGTCTTCAGAAGCACGTCCGGCATGCGGAGGAGTCTGCTAGAGGCTGCCTCCCCCTCTCGTTCTGCAGCCGTTCCCGATGCCCAGGTCAATTCAACATGCTCTCCGTCCCGGTAAATGATGGTATAGTCCAGACCAAGGAACTCGCCCAAAATCACGCGGTAGATGTATTCTCTCTCGGCCGCCCTTGCTGGAGGCGAATAAATCGTCAGCATCCCGTTAACCTCGCTCCTTGCCCAGTAGTGATCTGTCCGCAGCAGCTTCGGCTGCAATGATTTCAACGGTTTCTAGCGTATCCTCCGCCTTGTCCTCTGCCCCCCGGTACTTCCGCACCGAATGCCACGACAGCCCCAGATGCAGCGCGTACCCCAACGTAGATGCAGCGCTGAACAGCCCGATGGCCATTTCGGCCGACTGGTGCGTATGCCAGGCGAAATACAAAGAGCCCAAAATGAGCACCGTCCGAATGATCTCCCGGTACAAATGCAGATCCTGCCGTTCCATCACGTCGATCGTGGATCCAACGGAATTGGCGACAAACTGACTTAAGTACATCATCGAGAGAATGCGGATAAAGCTGCCTGACCGGGCCCACTCTTCGCCAAACAGGAACGAGAATAGGTAGGGACCTACCCCAACGATGATAAAAATAACCAAGGCGCCGAACAGAAAGACGTTGCGTACCGTTTTGCGGAATAAGGGATACAGTTTGTGGGGATGGTTGATCATGGAGTCGGCGGATTCCGCCAAGTACACGTTGCGAACGGAGGTCATGATCAGCGTCATCGGTGAGCCGAGAATCCGCTGGCAAAGCGCGAACCAGCCGGCCACCTGCGGGCCGTAGAACGAAGCGAGCAGGATGGTAGGTACGTAGAGGACAACGCTGTTCAGCAGCCCGGCGGCCATCGACAGGAACGGAAACCGCCGGTATCGGTAGGCGCTCTCCTTCAAGTCAGCCCAATCCGAGGTGATGGCCTGGCTTTTGACATCTCGGCGCCAGAGCTTCCACTGCGGCAGCAATCCGCCAAATCGGCCGATGATATCCCCAATGATCAGCCCTAACGGCCCGAGGTGGAACAAGCTCAAACCAATCTGCGAGGATACTTGGCTCAGGCTTTGCGTATATTTCGTTCGCGCCAGCTGCTTAAAGTATTTTTTGCGGATCGACCAGTAGTTCAGGATTTGATAGAACCCGGCTACGAACAAGCTGACGATAAAGAACAGATAATAGTGCGTCAAATAAGATTCGTGCAGCCAAGCCGACAGCGGCTCCTCCAGGATATGAATCCCGATGCCGCTGGCAATGCTGACCCCGATACAGATGCGCAGGGACAGACTGAGCACGTTGGAGGCGGTACGGTCGTCTTCCGGCAGCGTAATGGCATTTTCGTAGGAGAACGAAATCACCATCAGCAAGATCCCGATAATCGACAGGTACATCGAGTACGTCCCGTATTCAGTTGGCGAGTAAAGGCGCGTCAACACCGGCAGCGTCGCCATCACGATCACCTGGCTGACAACCGTTCCGCTGGCCAGCACGGCTACGTTCTTCAGGAACCCGTCGTTCTTGAGTTTCCGCAGCAGGGCGGGCACGTTTTGGAGCCGCAGCAGTTCCCCAAGCTGTCTAAGATGGCGGATAAATTGGAAGTTAAATTTTCTTATCATATTTGGCATAATCGTCCTTTGAAAAATAAATTAGCCCATCAGCCTGCGAACTTGCCCGGCAATGTGTTCCTGCACTTCTGCGCTGATTTGCGGCCAAATCGGCAGCGACAACACCTCTTGCGACAGCTGCTCCGCCAACGGAAAGACCAGGTTGCGGCCTACGTAGACAGGAAGCCGATGGAGCGGCAGCGGGTAATACACGTAACTGCTGATTCCGGCTTCAGCCAGTCCTGCCTGGAGGGCGTCCCGCCGTCCGTTCAGCACCCTCACCGTATATTGATGGAACACCTGCTTGTCGCCGGACGGAACCTCGTCTGGAAGCACCAGCCCGGGGATGTCCTGCAGCAGCTCGCGGTAACGCGCGGCAGCCTGCCGGCGGCCCTCGTTCCATGTCTCAATACAGGGCAGCTTCACCCGCAGGATCGCCGCCTGGATCTCATCCAGCCGGGAATTAAAGCCCACCCGCTCGTTGTAATATTTGCGCTTCGAGCCGTGCGTCCGGAGCATGGCTGCGGCTTCGGCCAACCCAGGGTCGTCCGTAACCAGAAGGCCGCCGTCCCCGTAGGCTCCCAGGTTCTTGGATGGGAAGAAGGAGTAGCATCCCATATCTCCAATCGTCCCGGCCTTCCGCCCTCCCGTCTCAGCGCCAAACGCCTGAGCCGTATCCTCAATGACGATCAGCCCGCAGCGCCTAGCCAGCAGCATCAATCGTTCCATATCCAGCGGGCGGCCAAACAGGTGCACAGGGATGATCGCCTTGGTGCGCGGCGTGATGGCCGCCTCCAGGCTGTCCAGATCCAGGTTATACGTCAGCGGATCCACATCGACGAATACCGGCTCTGCCCCTACGCGACTGATCGCCTCCGCCGTAGCGAAAAACGTAAACGGAGTCGTAATCACCTCGTCTCCGTGGCCGATCCCAGCAGCAAGCAACGCGATCACCAGCGCGTCCGTACCGGAGTTCAGCGTGATCGCATGCTTTGTCCCCAGGTACTCGGCCAGCTCCTGTTCCAGCCGCTTGACCCCGCTGCCCATAATAAACGCCGCTTCGTCCAGCACTTTTTCGATCGCCTGCATCAGCTGCGGCTTCAGCTCCGCAACCTCCCGCTTCAGATCCAGCAAGGGGATGGCTGCTTGCTTTCCTTGAGCTGTGGCGATGCTGCCCGCTTCCTTCGGGCTTCCCGCAGCACCGCTCGCTTGTTGCCCGGTTTGTAATGGTTCCATACCCGCTCACCCTTCCTTTATGATCGCTACGGCATCCTGCTCCAGCTGGTATTCCCGGCCGCAGTCGCCGCACCGTCCAATCCCGCCGCTAAAGCCCAGCGTTTTGCCGCAGCGGCACACCCAGCCGATACGCCGGCCAGGCACTCCCGCAATCAGCGCATAGGGCGGCACATCGCGGGTGACGACGGCCCCCGCCGCGATCAGAGCCCACTCCCCGATCGTAACCCCGCATACGACGGTGGCATTCGCCCCGATAGAAGCACCGCGTCCGACCCGCGTCTTGAGATAATCCTGGCTGCGATTGCGCGGAAACGCCGCGCGCGGCGTCCGCACATTCGTAAAGACCATGCTTGGCCCGCAAAACACCTCGTCCTCCAAAATGACGCCCTCATAGACAGAGACGTTGTTTTGGATCTTCACCCCGTTGCCGATACGGACGCGGTCTGCAACGTAGACGTTTTGCCCCAGGCTGCATCGGCCGCCAATCACCGCACTGGACGACACGTGGGTAAAATGCCAGATCCTTGTCCCTTCCCCAATTTGCGCTCCCGGATCCACTACGGCAGTTTCATGAATCATTGCATCCATGGTTATTTGCTCCTCATCAGATTAATGGGTGAGTTACAGCAAGTAATACCGATCCGGCTTGACCTGATCCTTCATGGCGTTTCGTGTATCCAGCAGGCAGCGGCTGGCGCGCCCGATCAGCTCATAGTCAAATCCCGAATGATCCGTTGTGATCACCGCAATATCCGCTGCTCGCAGCCGCTGTTCGGTCAGCTCCTCGCACGTATAAGTCAGGCCTTGATACTTAAACTCCGTAATATGCGTATCGCTCGTCCATACGGTGGCGCCGCGCTCCTCCAGCAACCCGATCATCTTCAGCACCGGTGATTCGCGGTAATCGTCGATGTCCTTCTTGTAAGCAACGCCCAGCAAATAGACGGTTGAGCCGCTCAGCGACTTGCGGTCGTTGTTTAAGATGTCGCCGATCCGCCGCACAACGAATTCCGGCATCGCATTGTTGATCTCTCCCGCCAACTCAATCAAGCGGGTATGGTACCCGTATTCCCGCGCCTTCCAGGTCAGATAAAACGGATCCACCGGGATGCAATGCCCGCCAAGCCCCGGCCCCGGATAAAAGGCCATAAATCCATAGGGCTTGGACTTCGCCGCGTCGATCACTTCCCATACGTTGATCCCCATGCGGCTGCAGAGAACGGCCATTTCATTCGCCAGGGCGATGTTGATATGGCGGAACGTGTTTTCATAAATCTTCTCCATTTCCGCCACGGCCGGACTGGATACAACGTGCACGTCGCCGTTCAGCACCTCGCGATACAGTGTCTCGGCCACCTCCGAGCAAGCGGCAGTGACGCCGCCGACCACCTTGGGAGTATTTTTCGTATTGTACGTCTTGTTCCCGGGGTCCACCCGCTCTGGAGAATACGCCAGGAAAAAATCAATGCCACAGCGCAGCCTAGTCGCTTCGAGGATCGGCCGCACCAGCTCCTCTGTCGTTCCAGGGTACGTGGTGCTCTCCAACACGACCAGCATCCCCGGGTGGAGAAACCGGGCGATTTCCCGCGTGGAGTTCTCGACATAACTCGTATCCGGCTGCTGATAAATATCAAGCGGGGTCGGAACGCAAATCGCCACAGCATCCACTTCACGCAAAAACGCGTAATCCGAGGTAGCCCGCAGCCGCCCGTCCTTCACCATTTCGCGTAAATCCTCGTCTACGACATCACCTATGTAATTATGGCCGCGATTTAGCATCTCGATCTTTTGGCTCTGTACGTCAAAACCGATGACGCTGTAGCCGGCCTTCGCTTTTTCAACGGCCAGCGGCAAACCGACATACCCCAATCCGATCACGCCGATCACCGCGGTTTTGTCCTTTAACTTGCGCAGCAGCTCGGCTTGCCCGTCCCCGGGATTCTCCGTGTTCTGCACCCACCGGCTCTGCATTCCACTATGCATATGTACCGTCTCCTTCCTATCCGCGGGTATGAGCGGGTTCGCCGCTGCCCCCGCCGGTCATGTCCAGTGCCAGCTTGACGGCGCGAATGCCGTCCTCCAGCGTAATTTCCGGTTCCCGGTCCTCCTGAACGGCCCGGACCAGATCGGCGATGATGCACTGGTGCCCCGGCACACCGTAAGGATCCTCGTCCACTCGGCGAATCAGCGCCTCCGTCTCTTCCCGCGACATCGACGCGCAGACCCAATGCCGGATCCAGTTGGCCGTCTTGCCGCCAATCACGGCATATCCTTCCTCGCCGAACACCCAGATACTTTCCTCGAGATTATGCCCGTACACCGTGGTCGCAGCTTCGATCACGCCCAGCGCGCCGCTGTCGAGCCGGATCGCGGCAATGGCGACATCCTCCGCTTCGATCTGCTTGATCCGCGTAGCCGTCAACGATTTGACCTCCGCAACCGGACCAAACAACCACTGGAGCAAGTCCAGGCCATGAATCGCCTGATTGAGCAGCACCCCGCCGTCCATCGCCTTCGTGCCGCGCCAAGCCGCTTGATCATAATAGGCTTGGCTCCGGTTCCAGCGGAGGGTCATGTTGACGTGGCTCAGCTTACCGAACCGGTGCTCCGCCAACGCCGCCCGGAGTGCCTGCATCGCCGGCCGATAGCGGTTCGGATGAACGACCGTCGCCTTGACGCCGCTCACGCGAACAGCTTCCCGCAGCTGCTCCGCCTCCGTCAGGCTTAACGTCACCGGCTTCTCCAGCACGAGATGCTTGCCCTCCCGGAGCGCCTCAAGCGCCAGCGGCGCGTGCAGCCCGCTGGGCGTGCAGATGCAAACCGCGTCAATCTCCGGCTGCCTCGCCAGCATCGTGCCCAGGTCCGGATAGGCCGTAGACGACGTGACCGCCCGCAGTTCCTTGAGCCGGTCCGGATTTGGATCGCATATGGCGACCAGGCGGGCTCCTTCCGTTTTTTCAATCGCGTCGACATGCTTGTAAGCAATATGTCCGCAGCCCGCGATGGCGAAATTCATCATTTGGCGGCCCTCCCTATATATTTCTTCTCAATCCGAACCAGGGCGTCGCTAAGCTCCGAGTAATCCTCCGGCAAGGGTCGCCGCGCTTGGCGGTTTCTCTTGTTGCGGATATGGCAGGCATTCAGGATCAGCGCCAGGCTGAGTCCCCCGAACAAGCCTACGAAGCCGGCGAGCGCGATGTTCAGCGCTTTACGCGGGCTGACCGGCTTCTTGGTCTCCTCCAGGCTGGCGTAATCCAGAATCGAAACGTTAGCTGCGGCCACAATCTCCTTGGATTTGGCGATAAACGTTTCGGCGAAGGCGTTGGCGATCGCGACAGCCTGCTTCGGGTCGTCTCCCGTATAGGACAGCATGATGACCAATGTACCCGGATCGGTGCGGACCTTGATCTTTTTCAGCAATTGAATGACCGTGTCAGGGGTGGAGACTTGCTTCTTGACCTCGGAGGCGATATAGCGGCTTTGAATCGTATCCTCATACGTTTTGGTCAGCATTTGGCTGGCTAGAAACTCGTTGTATGTACTCGATTCCGGATTCGAGGCGATATTGGCGACCAGACTCACATTCGCCCGGTAGGAGGGAGTCACCACTTCGTTCAGAAGCACAGCCAGTCCGACGCATGCCGCGATGACGAGGGAAAAAGCGAGAAGATGTCGTCGAACGGCATTCCACACATCTACCATATCCATAGTCGTTCACCTCATTCGATTAATGCCTGCAAGCTTCGGTTCTCAGTAAATCCCGCGGCTTCCTCCGGGATTGCCGCTGCCAGTTTCCCTGCTCCCGCTAACACTCGTTCTCCAAGCTCCTCCATATTCAGGCTGATCATTCCGTATTGCTCGGCCAAATAGCGATAATGGCGGATTACCGCTTCCAGCGAGCGGAATAATTCCTCGTCCGCCGCGTTGTAAGGATGAAGCCAGAGATGATACACTTGCCCCTGCCGGGCAGCCTGGGTCATTCCGTCCTTGATCCGCTTCAATCGAAGCGGATCAAGCCGCCGAAGCAACCCCGGCGGGGTCCGGAAGAAGAAGCTTGCCGGCAGATCGATCGGCAGCCGAGGTGAGATCGAGTCCACGGAGTAAGTATGGTGCCCGGTCAGGTTCAAGTAGCTGTCTGCCAGCCGCAGCGCCCGGCGGAACCAGGAATCGGACGTCGAATAGCCGCCGCGGTACAGCGAATGTCGGGGATTCCCCCGGTACGTCTTGAACCCGAGCTCCGGCAGTTGGTGCAGATACCGGCGGCGCAGCTGGTTGCGCGGAAGCACCAGGCTTTGAAGGGATATCCCCTTTTGTTCGGCTATGGCTACGTTTGCCTGCAGGTCGCTGTAAAACTCGTCTGCGGTTTGGCCTTTCTCGCTGCAGTAATAATGGGAAAACGTATGGGAGCCAATCGCTTGACCCGGAGTCTGGCGGATTCGCTCGATCAGCGTTGCGGCAAAGGAAGAAGGGTCCTCGGCTTCCCCGTCCCCAACCGCACCGGCTTCAATCTCGGCGTAAGGGGACAGTCTGTTGTCGGCATAACTAGGTTTGAGCTTCGGCAGCCCGGCCAACAGTTCACGTCGATTTTCGAAAAATAACAGCCCCACCGTGGCCCACGTCGCATGAACGCCGGACGTCCGGAACAACTCTAACATGCGAGGAATCCATTCCCTCTCTCGCAACCATTTCGCTCCATACTCCGCTTTGGTATAAAGGTCGCGAACACCCCAATATAACTCGAAGTCGAGCGAAACAACCAAAATGCCCGCTTCCTCCGCCAATGTTCTCACCTCTTTCGGGTCAAGCGATGGCTTCTACCGTCTACCAAGTTGATTGCTATACCGTTTTATATTCAGGTTTTTGCTGTTTTAGTAGCTTATTTTTAAAAAATCCCTCCGCGCAGAAGGATCCTCTATCGAGCCACCACATTCGAATTGGTTGACGAAGAGGTTTTCACTTTAAAGGTGGACGCCGTAATTTGGTTCCCCGTGCAGACGATGTTCTTTTGCGTGTACCCGCGCAGATACGTCGTCAGGTCAATCCCGCCCCCCTTCAGCATCCGGATGACGTTGCTTTCAATCCGCCCATTCTCCGCATTTTGCCAGGTCCAGATCCCGCGTTCGCCGTGATTTAACGTATTGCCCCGAATGACGAAATCGCGGATATTTCCAAGCCGGATCGCGGTCGTGCCTTTGATCTCGCTTTGGCTGCCCATGGTGACGGAATTCCCTTGAATGGTCACGTTGTCGACGACCGGTCCGGCCCCAACCTCGATGGCGGCATAGAAGCTGCCGCCCCCTGCGATTTGGTTCCCTTCCACAACGCAATCCCCGCCATAGATGCTGATCGCCGAATACATATCCGGGGCTAAGCGGCCCTGATCCGCCCCCTTATAATAGTTGTTGTTTCGATACGGGTTGTTGATCGTATTGCCGCGGATCGTGACGCCTTTCGCAAACACCTTCACCGCCCGTTTAGCACATTCATCAAAGCGGTTACCGACAATCGAGCTGCCAACCCCCGAGGCGCGGTTCTCCTCCATGGCCGGGTCCTCATAATAAATCCCGTCTCCGTCGTCCGCTGGCCCAATCTGATGAATATAACAGCCGGTGATCGAGACTTGCCGAGCGGCCCGTTCCTTGCTGCCCCAGGTCGTGGTGACATAAATCCCCCGAGCGACAAGACCGGCTGCGCCCATGTTCCGAGCGATAACGTCCGCAACCTCGGTTCCCTGGATCATAATCGATTCGGTGTTCCCCAACACCACGATGCCTGACACAACGCCCGTATTATACTCGCTGCGCCGGTCACTGCTATGAGTCGCCCCTTGGACGAGCAGCCCTTGGACGTTCACCCGCGAACTTCCCCCGGCGATCGTAAGCACCCGGTTCACCCGCCGATTGCCGTCCAGGACAATTCCAGTCAACAGGATGTTACTCCCCGACACCCGCATCAGTTCCCAACCAAAGCTGCTGGACGCTGCACGGATGATCGAGGTATGTCCGTCGCCCTTCACGGTGGTGTTCCCGCCAACTTTTAACGTTTTGGCCGGATTGACCAGGTAAACCCCCTTGGGAAAATAAACCGTATCCCCGGTAGCCGCCGCCTGGTTGAACGCTTTCTGAATCGCCGCGGTGTCGTCCGTCACTCCGTTGCCTTTTGCACCAAAATTCGTTACTACAATCATGATCTCACCTCCTTTGAGTTGGTTGATATATATAATGCCAAGTCTTTATGGAGGGAGCGGCAGTTGCCTTGATCTGCGCTGCGCGCCTTTTTCACATATTCTCATGGACGAGATCATAGGTTGGCAGTAAGGCATGGTCTGCCTTTAATAATGAAACCAGAGGTAATCGTATGGATGATCGTAATGAAGTGGAAAAATGGGCGGAATTTCACACGCGAAAATGGGGCTGCCGCGCACACCTGGCCCGTTGGGAAGCTCCTAATTCGCCAGCGCGGGGGGAGGGATTGTTATTTTTCAACCGGAGAGGCCACTTGTATTTACCGCCCTTGAATCCTTACCACCCCTTCGTCTTTCACCCGACGCCGACAGATAAGCCGTATAAGCTGACCCGGCAATGGCACGAGGTGGCCAAAGCGATGATTCCGGATTTGCGGAAGGTCCAGCGCAGCGCAAGCTTCGTCTTTCCACCTGGTATTGCCGATATTCGTCCGTTTGTATGGAGCGGTTTTATCGCCGAGGTGAAATATACATACATCGTGGAGCTCCCCTACGAGATAGACCAGGCCAGCACGGAAATCCGGGCAAAAATCAAAAAAGCGACCGCCGCCGGCTACTGGACGGCGCTGACGCAGGACATGGCCGAGGTATATCAGTGCTTGCAGGGCACGGAAACGCGGCAGGGCTTCAGCCACCATCTCACGCAGCAGGATCTTGAGCTGGCCCAAAGTCTGCTCGGGGATCAAGCCTTCCGCGCCTATGTCTGTTATGCGCCGAATGGAGAGCCGGTCAGCACCAGTGTAGTTGTATCGTTGGATGGCCGCCGTGCCTTCGGCTGGATCGCAGCCAGCAAAACGGAACATCTGAACCTCGGCGTGGTTCAGCAGTCGCAAAGCTTCGCCCTTCAGGATTTATCTGACCTGGGCTTCGCCGAATTTGATTTCGCTGGGGCCAATCTCCCGACGGTCGCCTATTCCAAAACCAATTGGGGAGGCCGGGTCACCCCGTACTACCTTATACGGTCGCCGGGATTAAAGGAGATTTTCCGGGCGGGACGCGACTGGATGCGGTTTGTACGCAGATCCCGACAGCCCCTGTAGGTGAGATGAATCGAGCAGCCTGATTTCCCCCTTCCCATTTATGGAAAATGAGATATAATAAGCATAAGTATTAGTTCGTTATAACGAACATTTCAACGAATAGCGATAGCTCTCGGCACGAATTGAACGCCTCCCTCAGTCTGAGAGGGCTACATCGCAAGGAAGGGAAAGGATGGGGACGATTGAAAAGGGTGAGGTATCGGAGCTTCCGCAAATACGCCGCGGCCATTTACGCTGCGTCCATCCTCGTCGGGGTGGTATGGCATGCAGGACAGGCCAGCGCCGCAGATACCTTGAAGCTGCGGATCGGAACGGAGCTCAGCAGCGAGCTGCCGATGACCAATTTAAAGCCCGGAGACCGGGTTGAACGGACGTTTACGGTCGCGAATGACGGCAGCATCGCTTTTGATTACAAGGTGCGGACGCGTTTTGTCTCGGGGGACACCGAGTTCTTCGATGTCCTTCAGCTGACGGTAAAGGACGGGGACACCGTGATTTATGACGGCGCGCTGCATCTGCAGCAACAAGAAATCGCGTTAGGACGGCTTGCAGCCGATGGAGAGAACGAGCTGGATTTAAGCGTGAAATTCCCGGAAGAGGCCGGCAACGAATATCAAGGCAAAGCAGCAACGATCGCGTTCGCCTTCTCCGCCTATGCCGAGGAGCCTTCCAACGGCGGGGGCGGCGGTTCCAATCCGCCGGGCGAGGGGCCGAATCAGCCCAATGATCCAACGCCGGGGAATAACGGCAATCCTCCAAGCAACCCTGGAACGAATCCGGGCCAACCCACCGAGGAGCCTTCGGTCGAGGAGCCTGATCCTTCCACGCCGGAGCAACCGGAAAATCCCGCTCTGCCGCAGCCTCAGCCACAGCCGGAGGAGTCACCTCAACCGCAGTCGTCCGATCCAGGGCCAGGACCAGGCGATGGCGGGTCAGGCATGATCGAGGAGCTGCCGCAAACGGCGAATCCGTGGTATAACCTGATTCTGATCAGCTTGTTTGCTACGGTCGGCACCGGCATGTTCCTCCGCAAGTCAAGACGGGAGTAACCGATGCGACGCAAACGTTCATTATTACGAATGTCCGCATGGCTGGTATTTTCCTGCTCCTTGGTTGTATTGGCGTACTCCATCTATCAGGTGATCCAGGCCCCGCTGGAAGCGCAGCAAGCCTTGCGGCAATGGGATGAACTGCAGCGGGAAACGGACAGCGAACGCGCGGTGCGGTCAGCGGACGAAAACCCGCTGTCCCCGGCCTTGGCCAGCAAGCTCCAGCAGACCGGCGGCGACGGAAAGGCCGCCGCGCCTGCGCGGATCGCCGAGGATGGCGAGCTTCTCGGCAAGATCGCCTTTCCTTCTCTCGATCAGCGCTATGCGATCCTGGAGGGAACGGGGAACGGCCCCCTCAAACTGGGGGTCGGGCATGTAACCGGCACCCCGCTCCCAGGAGAAGACGGCAACAGCGTCCTCGCCGGCCATCGGGATACCGTCTTCCGCAACATCGGCAAGCTGAAGGCAGGGGATCGGATCGAGGTAGAGACCGCCGCCGGTAACTTTATCTATGAAGTGACGGGCCGGAGAATCGTCGACGAGGACGATGCCAATGCGGTGCAAGCCTCCACCGAACCGCTGCTGACGTTGATTACCTGCTACCCGTTTACCTACGTCGGGCCAGCCCCGGAACGATTGCTGCTGACGGCAAAATTAATAGAAGAAGCGCCGGATTCCTGACCGGCGCTTCTTCTATTAGGTCTGGCGGCTCTTACACCACCGCTGGGATGTCCATCCACTCCACGCCGTTGCCGTTTTGCCGCAGCAGTTCGGCGGTTTCCACCAGCTTCTCGCCCCGGTGGCAGGAGATGATCAGATAGTCGGTATCGGTCGTCCCCGCCTCCAGCTCGATTTCCAGCAGTCGGATCATCGAGACGGTTTTGTCCAGCACCATCCGGGCCAGCGTCTCAAGCAGCAAGGTGAACTGGTCGGCGGAGGCATACGGTGCGATCCGGATCGGCTCCCTTGGCCCGTCCGCCAGGCACGCATTGCAGGCGAAGCCCGCCGCCAGGCCGCTGCGGAGCGCATGCTCGGCCACGGTCGCTGCGTAACGGATCCCCAGCTCGATGCGCTCCGGTTCGATGACCGTCTTCCACATCGAATCGCTGGTCTCCAGGTTCAGGCAAATCATCATCCGATGGTCGGCCGTGTAATCGCGTTGATGCACCTGCAGCTCGCCGGTGCGGGCCGTCGCCTTCCAGTTGATGCTGCTAAGCGGGTCGCCGGCCCGGTACTCGCGGGTGCCCGCTGTCAGGAACGGATCCTCCACGATCCAACGCCGGACGGGCAGCTCCCCCAGCCAGCTGTGATTAGGCAACGGCAGCTCCTGCAGCTCCAGAATTCGCGGGTACACCAGCAGTTCGAGGTCCAGCGGGAACCGCTTGACCTCGGCGTTCATCCCAAACGGATCGCCCGTCGTCATCGTGGCCGATTCCAGCCGATACCATCCCCGGCGCGAGCAGATTACTTGGTGGCTCCGGGTGATTTGCCGGTACGGCCGCAGGTGGAATAAGCTGCTGTGGTTCTGATAGATCTCGCCGGCATGGATATTCAAGTTGCTCTGCCGCCCAAACGTCAGGCCGGCAGCGATGCTGGATTCGAGCCGAAGCCACGGCAACGGCAGCAGCTTGGCGTTCGCGATCACCTCGACCATTTCGACGGTATCCCCTTCAAACACCGCCCGTTCCGTAAAATAACGCCGATAACGGATCCCCTTCAACGCTCGCCAGCGATAAACAAGCGCCAACGACACGATGATTCCTACGGCGCTGATAAGGAGCCATGGCAGCAGCATCGGTCAGTCCCCCTGCTTGCCCTGTGCCGCCAGCACCGTTTCAGCCGGGACCTCCACCTGCTCCAGCGCCTGACGCACCACCTCGGCACCGGGATTGTCCGCACCGCGCAAGCTGTGGCGCAGGATCAGTCGATGCGCCAGCACCGGCACGGCCACCGCCTTGATGTCGTCCGGCGTCACGTAATCTCGGCCTCGAACCAATGCAAAGCCTTGCGAGGCGCGCAGCAGGCTCATGCTCGCCCGCGGGCTCGCGCCCAGCTTGACCTCCGGATGCTTGCGGGTTGCCTCGGTGATCGCCACGATATAAGCGAGCAGGTCCTCCGCCGCGCGGACGGACTGCGCGAACCGCTGCGCTTCCGCCACTTCCGCAGCCGAGGCGGCCGGAAGGAGCTCCGCCAGCGGCTGGTGCTCCTTGAAGCGCCGAAGGATGGACACGCCCTCGTCGGATGTCGGATATCCCATGGCAATCCGCATCAGGAAGCGGTCCAATTGGGCTTCCGGCAGCGGGAACGTTCCCTGCTGATCGACCGGGTTCTGCGTAGCCATGACGAAAAACGGCGCCGCCAGCTCATGCGTCACTCCGTCGATCGTCACCTGCCGTTCCTCCATGCACTCCAGCAAGCTGGACTGCGTCCGCGGCGTCGCCCGGTTAATTTCGTCCGCCAGCAGCACATGAGTGAACACCGGCCCGGAACGGAACTCGAAATCGCCGGTCTTCTGATTATAGAAATTTATGCCGCTCAAATCGGATGGCAGCAGGTCCGGTGTAAATTGGATGCGCTTAAACTCGCCGCCAAGCGATTTCGCCAGCGCTTTAGCCAGCAGCGTTTTTCCGGTCCCCGGCACATCCTCCAGCAGCACATGCCCGTTCCCGAGCAACGCGGCGAGCAACAAATCCACCACGTTCTCCTTCCCAACCACCACCTCGCCGATATTGCGGCGAATCCGCCCGATAATCTCTACCGCTTCCCGCAGTTCCATAGGAAAAACCACCTTCATCGCAAAATTAGTCGTGCGTTGTTACCGCTTTCCAAATGCTATAACCCAAAGCAAAGCCCTTATACCCGCAGCCACTCGCTTAAATCCACCACCGAACGCATGGCGTATTCCTGCCGGACCGGCACACCGTCTTCGAGCACGATCAGACAAGGGACGCTGGCGATCCGCCACAGTTCCCGCAGGATCGGGGTATAGTTGATGTTCAGCTTGGACACCGGAATGCAGGGGCCGGACGCCAGGACGATCTCCAGCATTTTTTCCGCCAGTTGGCAGGTCCCGCAAAGAGCCGTAACGAAAAATAAAGCCTCCCTGCCGGCTTCCTTCCCCTTCTGCGCTGTCTCCCTTCTCTTCTCCGCTTGCATCAGCCATTCCTGCTCAGTGATTTCGCGTAAGCTCACGGGTCCCCATCTCCTGTCTCTTTGTCTCTGTATCCCTTTAACGCAACTCTTACCTCTTATCATAGCATAGGAAAACGCACACATTGGTGCAGGGTGAAGTCCGTTCACTGGACTTTGTACTCCGTGTAGCTCATAATAGTGACAACTATTGTCGTAATTAAAAAACAAGAATGGAGCATCAACCTCATGTCCAAATCGAAACGGCTCATGGAGCTGATGATGACTGTAAACCGTAAACGTAGGTTCACCGTCAAGGAACTGGCCCAAGAATTCGGCGTCTCCTCCCGCACGATCCTTCGGGACCTGCAGGAGCTTAGCGAGCTTGGCGTGCCCCTGTATTCCGAGGTTGGGCCGCATGGCGGGTACCAGGTGCTAAACGAGCGGGTCCTGCCGCCGATCGCGTTTACCGAAGAGGAGGCGGTGTCGATCTTCTTCGCCAGCCACGCGCTGCGCCACTACAAATTTCTTCCGTTTGAAACGGAAGCTTCTTCGGCGCTTGGCAAGTTCTATCACTATATGTCCAGCGACGTTCGGGACCGCATCGACCAGATGAAAAACCGGGTCGACTTCGTGACCCCAACGCGGCAATCGGCTTTTCCGTATTTAGGCTTGCTGCTGGAAGGAGCTATACAGCAGCAAGTCCTTCGCATCAACTACGAATCGCGCCGCAGCGTCTCTACCTGCCGCCAGATCCAGCCGGTCGGCATTTTTGCCAGCGGCGGCTTATGGTATTGCCCGGCCTACTGCTTTGAGCGCCGCGATTTCCGCTTGTTCCGCTGCGACCGTATCACCTCGGCTGAGGCGGCCGTGGGTCCCGACGCACCAGAACCGCTCGACCTGCGCGATGTCCATCTCGGCAACTGGGAAGAGCACCTCGGCCGCAAGCCGGCTCTGCTGGACTGCCTGGTCGAGCTCACCCCGCTGGGCGTCGAGGCCTGCGAAGGCCAGCTCGTCCGCCGACGCCTGAAGCTGCACGTCCGTGAGGACGGCTCCGGCCGGCTGGAAGGATCGTTCCCGATCAGCGAGCTGTCCTACCTCGCGACGTTCTTTATTGGCCTCGGTCAGGAGGCCACCGTCCTTGAACCGCCGGAGCTGGTGGATTCGATCAAGCGAACGCTAAGCGAACTGCTGGATAAGTATCGCTCATAAGTAGAAAATCTCGACCGTTATTTTTTCGCAAATCCTTGCTTGTTCAAATAGTCCATCATTTGAGAGAGCGTACTTCTCTGGAGATGTTCTTGGATATGGTCACTCCATCCTTTGACTTTTTTCTCGGTGAAGGGAGGCGTAACCGGACGGTTCTCATAATACTTCAACATGGCTTCATCATAGACGGCTAATTTCTCTCGATCCAGTGGTTGATACTCATTTTCTAGCAAGACCATGGATTGAGGCAGCCGCGGCTTCATCCCAGGTTTCTCTCCTGCCGGGGTACCCAAGCATAACCCCACCAAAGGGATCACATACTTCGGTAATTGCAACTGGTCAGATAATTCGTCGATATTCGCTCGGACCCCCCCGATAAATACACCGCCAAGTCCCATGGATTCGGCTGCGGTTAAAGCATTTTGTGCCATCAGACCAGCGTCGAACGTACCGACCAACAGAAAATCAATATATTCAATATCCACCTCTGGGGCAATTTGATGATTCCGGTTGAAATCTGCACAGAAAATCCAAAACTCTGCGGCTTCTTCAATATAGTGTTGATTCATGCTGAGTTGCATCACTTTTTTTCGCAGATCCTGATCGGTGATTCGAATAATCGAAACGGTTTGAAGAAGACTGGAAGATGAAGTTTGACTGGCTGCTTTAAAGATGGCTTCCAGCTGTTCTTCGGTTATAGGTGTATTGGTAAAAGATCGCACAGATGCATGATTCTGAAGCAATGAAATGGTTTCATTCATGTAATCCATCTCCACATGTATTTGATACAATAAACTAAACATTGGCCAATGTTGTTCTGTCCCAGGACATTGACATTATCATAAAATGTTTCGCTACATCCGCAAAGAGGGCAATAAAAATGCACATAGTACAACTTTTTGTACCTTTAGGGGGAATACAATGAGGGTCTGCAGTGAAGGATTTGATGAAGCGTTTATCGATGAAAACAGGGATATGTACGCGATATCCTTTACCCAATATATACTTTCCGGACGTTGGAAACACTTTATTTTATGGTATCTAAGAGAAGGACCTCGTCGCTATTCGGATATCAAAAAATATCTTGGCGGTTTATCGCAAAGCTCTCTCACCAAGCAGCTTCGAGAGTTGGAGCAAGATGGAGTCATTCAACGTGAAGTTTATCCGGAAGTCCCTCCACGGGTAGAGTACTCGCTTACAGACAGGGGAAAAAAATTACTGCCGATCCTCGAGAAGATGGAAGCCTTCGGAAGAGAATACGGCGGCTAAAAACAAACCCGATCACAGATAAGAATCACTTAGCTACGATCGGGTTTTGTGTTTTACATCGACAGCGAACCCGCCGTCGCAATCTGATGGTACAATCCGTTCACATCCAGCGTGCCAAACACGTTGTTCTGATTGAACACCAACCGCTCCGCCTCCAGCTCCTCCAGCTGCGGCACCCGGCCGTTCACGTAGTCCAGCAGACGATCGCGAGCCGATGCCGCGCGGGCCAGTACACCGCCGTAGCGGATATCGAGCACTTCCCAGCCAAACGGCTTGTACGTTCCAAGCCACAGCTCCCGGTGCGCCACGCGCAGCTCCTCGACCCGACGGCTCAGCTCCGGCAGCGTCTCGTCAGCGATCCGCCGCAGCCCGTCCCGGTCCCCGGCGTCGTAAAGGCGCTTGATCGTCACGCCCAGCGTCGATTTTACGGACAGCGCGGCGGCAAGCTTTTCATAGAAGGCAAACATCGCGGTAAACGGTTCCGTCCATCCGCTTCCCTCTCCTGCAAGGTAACCCCGCCATTTCTCAGCAAGGCCGGCATAATAGTCCGGCAGCGTCCCTTCCATGCCTTCCACATGCTTGTCGAACAAGCCGATCAGCGGATCTTGCCAAAGCAGGAATTTCGACGGATTCGCGCCGTAATAGTTCCCCTCGTAGACCTCCGGCACTTCGTCCATCCCCTTCAACGCTTCGAGCGGTCCAAACAAATCAAGCCCCGTGCAGGCGGCCAGCCGCTTCTGCAGATGCTCGTCCGTCACCTCGCCGTCATGGTACCCGTATTCGGCAAACAGCTGCAGCCCCGGCAAAATTACGAAATGATTCGCCTCGTTCCCGTTGTCGCCCCACGCGGTCGCAAACACCTCGCGCAGGCCGCTCCGTTTGGCTGCCCGCAGCGCGGGGTGCATGGACGACCACGTTTTGCCGTGGTTCGGGGCCATCAGGTTCCACATATGGATGCCTCCCGCAAAAATCGGCTCCGACCCAAGCAGCCGGTGCTTATCAAACACCTCTTTGTACGCGTTCTCGTCCGTCCCCCAGTAGTTCCAGTAAACGAACCGGAGGCCTTTCGGGATTTTGGCCATATTTTCCTCAGAAAAATCCGCCTCCATGTTATACAACCCGCCCTGCACGTCGTTCGACAGCAGGTTGAAATACATGTCGCTCCAGATCATCGGCTCCAGCCCCAGCTTCCCGGTGATCTCCATCACCCGCCCGACATGCTCGTTCATGACCTCGAATCGGTCGCGGAAGCCGTTGTCCCGCAAATACCGGCCAAGTCCCACCTGAAACGCTTCGTCCATGCCGATATGGATCCGCTTTGACCGGAACGGCGCCGATGCCGCCCGAATCGCCTGCTCCAGGAATTCGTACGTTGCCGGCGCACCCGGCAGCACGATGTCCGGATGGTCGCGCAGCGGCTCCGCATACTGCCATTTCAGCGCATGAAATAAATGCCCCAGCGTCTGAATGCACGGGATCATCTCGATGCCAAACAACGCCGCGTAATCGTCGCATTCCCGCAATTCCTCCGCAGTGTACCGTCCCCGCATATACCCGAAGTAAGGAAGTTCCGGCACTTCGTACGTGTCCTCGGTGTACATCATCAGCCCGTTCAGTCCCATGACCGCCATATAGCGCAGCATCTGCTTGATCGCATCCACCCGCATCACCGCATTGCGCGACGCGTCCAGCATCGCCCCGTTGTAATCGAAGCTCGGCCGCTCAGTTAGATCAAACGACTCTTTCGTCTTGGCATGCTCCACAAACAACCCCAACGCGCGGAAAAAATGAATCTTCTCCACATATTCAATCCGACCTTTCCCGCCGCTCAGCGAGACCCGCAACTGTCCTGCATCTGGAGACAAGCGCACAACTTCCACCGGTAATCCCGAAGGGTCCATTTGGAATCCGAGCTGGGCCTCCAATTCTTTTACGCCATGAACTAATCCCTCGTCCCATCCTTGAAAAAAAAGCTTCATCCCGTGAACCTCCTCATATAGTGTAAACCCCTGCGCCCAGAGACTCACTGTCCGCCTTCGCGACGATAACTCCGCGGCGAACATCCGGTAATTCGCTTGAACACGCGCGAAAAATAAAACGTATCCTGATACCCCAGCGATTCGCCGATTTCCTTGACGCTTTTCTCCGTGTTCATCAGGACGTTCTTGGCCTCGGCCACCTTCAGTCGGTGAATGAATTCATTCAGCGGATAACCCGAATATTCGTGCACGATCCGCCGCAACGTCGACATCGAAATATGATGCCGCGCCGCCAGCTCCTCCGGCGTTGGACCGGCATACAGCGAAGCGGCAATGTCCTCGATGACCTTCATCACGAACCGACCCCGGTTTCCGGCTTCCGCCTGATCCGCCTGCGACACCAGCTCGTACAGGAACGACTCCAGCATTAGAGAAGCTCGGTCGAGATTGCTCGGCACACCGCTGTCGATCAACATGAACATGAGCTCCATCCGGTTAATGAGGGAGTCGTCGATCGTTGCTTTTTTGACCTGGTCGGGGTGTTGCAGCCAGCTGCCAAGCCATTCCTCCACCCTTGAGCCTTCCACCGTGAAATAATACTCGTCCCAATGCCCTTCCGCGTGTGGACCATACTGAAACGTTTCGTCCGGATACAGGCAAAACCAGGATCCTGCCGTAACCTCCTGCCTTTCCGCGTTGCCGGCCTGGTAATACCCGCTCCCGCCCGTGATCACCACAAACGCCCAATACCGAAACTTTGCGTCTGCACGCTGCATCGTGCGCCCGGGCAGATGACCGGCGTTAACGACGGATAACGATTGGATTTTGCGCCGGCTCGCATCCACCGCGGGATTAAACAAACGAATCGGCTCAGGACTGATCATATAATCCAGATATTTTGTCATCCTGAACATTCTCCCTTTTAAATCGCTGTGCTAAATTAGGGGTGCCTAAACATAGATTTGAATAAATAAAACATATCCTAGCGAATGAATGCTCTCATTGTAGCAAACTCGCGCGGAGAACGAAAGGGTGCACCTGCGAAAAATGAGCCAACTGAACATCGGCCTGGTCGGCACAGGTTCCATTTCCGAGTCCCATCTGCAAGCCTACCGTGCCAACCCGCGGGCCAAGCTGCTCGCAATCTGTGACGTGAACGAGGAACGGGCTCGGAGCATGGCAAGCAAGTACGACATCCCGCACGTTTACACGGATTACCGCGATATGTTCGCCAATCCGGAAGTCCAGGCAGTCAGCATCTGCACTTGGAACAACACCCACGCCCCGATTAGCATCGCCGCCTTGGAGGCCGGCAAGCAGGTGCTCTGCGAGAAGCCGCTCTGCATCACTGTGGACGAGGCCCTGCAAGTACAACAAGCCGTGGAGCGGACCGGTAACCTGCTGCAGGTCGGATATGTAAGGCGTCATGCCTCCAACATCGCGGTGCTGAAGAAATTTATCGATGCCGGAGACCTCGGCGAGATTTATTACGCCAAAGCAAGCCTCCTGCGTCGGCTCGGCAATCCCGGCGGCTGGTTCGCCGACAAGTCGCGCTCCGGCGGCGGCCCGCTGATCGACATCGGCGTGCACGCGATCGATCTGTGCTGGTACCTGATGGGCCGGCCCAAGGTCAAATCGGTGAGCGGCAACACCTATGCGAAACTGGGGAATCGTTCGAACATCGAGAACTACTCTTTTTACCAAGCTGCGGACTATGAAGCCTCCCTCAACACGGTTGAGGATATGGCCAATGCGTTAATTCGCTTCGAGAACGGCGCGTCGCTCATCGTGGACGTCAGCTTCTCCTTGCATGCCAAGCAAAATTCAGCGCTGATCAACATCTATGGCGACAAGGGCGGCGCCGAAATTGAACCGACGTTGTCGATGGTGACCGAGCGCCACAACACGATCGTGAATATCGAACCGCAGATCACTGCGCCAGGCTTTGACTTTAGCGGAGCCTTCCAGAATGAAATCAACCACTTTGTAGCCAGCTGCCTAGATGGTGTCCCGCCGATCAGCCCAGTGGAGGACGGCGTGGAGATGATCAAAATCCTGAACGCGATATACGATTCGGCCGCCGAAGGCCGTGAAATTCATTTTTAATCTTATGAAGCCCAAGGAGGCGTGAGCACGATGAAGCTAAATAACAAAATTGGCATTATCGTTGACAGCTTTGGCGTAGGCGTGAAGGAAGGCTTAAAGAAAGCGAAAGAAGCCGGAGCCGACGGCGTACAGATTTATGCCGTTTCCGGCGAGATGGATCCGGAGGTTCTAACTGGGCCAAAGCGCAAAGAACTGCGCGATTACATCAACAGCCTGGGGCTTGAAATCTCCGCCTTATGCGGCGACCTCGCCGGCCATGGATTTCAGGATGCCGCCGCCAACCCAGCCAAAATCGAAAAGTCCAAGCGAATTCTCGATCTGGCGGTTGAGCTGGGCACCAACGTGGTGACCACGCATATCGGCATCGTGCCGGAGGACACCAACAGCCCAATTTACGCGGCGATGCAGCAGGCTTGTGAGGAGCTGGGCGTGTATGCGAAGAGCCTGAACGCTTATTTTGCCATCGAGACCGGACCTGAACCAGCTGCCCATCTAAAAAGCTTCCTGGACACCCTCAGCACCAACGGTGTCTCCGTCAACTTCGACCCGGCCAACATGGTGATGGTCACGGGAGATGACCCGGTTCAAGGCGTCAAAACGCTGCGGGAATACATCGTCCATACGCACGTCAAGGACGGCGTCCGCCATCGCCCGGTGGATCCGCGGGACGTGTACGGCTTCCTCGGCTACGATGCCATGAGCCACGAAAAAATCGCCGATATGGCCGCCTCCGGTGCAGGCTTCGAGGAAGTACCGCTGGGCAAGGGCAGCGTCGACTTCCCGGCGTATTTCGCCGCCCTGCAAGAAATCGGCTACACCGGTTACCTGACGATCGAACGCGAAGTCGGCGGCAACCCGGAGGAGGATATCCGTCAGGCGGTGAAGTTTATTCAGTCGTTCCGGGGATAAGTTGGTTGCCGCAACATAGAGAGCAGCCGGTCTCACCGCTGTACGCAACGGACCCTAATGACCTTATTGGCCACTTTCCTGGCAATTCCCCGCTGTAACGGACTCCAGCGACCTTATTAGGCCCAGCGTTAGGCGATTTGATCGGATTTAGCCAAAATAAGGTCTCCTCAGTCCGTTAAATAAATTCATCGCCCCAAAACGGGCAAATAACGCTTCTGGAGTCCGTTAGCTTGGAACTATCACTAAAGGAGATGGACCTTTCATGAAACTGGGAGTCAGTTCATACAGCCTCTATCAAGCGATGCAGGCCGGATCGATGACGCTGCTGGAGGTCATCGATTGGGTCGCCGACATCGGCGGCGAGCATATCGAAATCGTGCCGCTGGGGTTTAACTTCAACGACGATCCGGGTCTCATCGAGCGGATCCGCGAGCGCGCGGTACAGGCCGGCATCGTCGTGTCCAACTATGCGATCGGCGCCAACTTCATCGTCGACTCGGAAGAGGCTTATGCGGCAGAGATCGCCCGCGTCAAACGCGAGGTCGACCATGCCCATGCGCTTGGCGTCAAGCTGATGCGGCATGACGTCGCCTCCCGGCAGGACACCTCGATTATCCGGTTCCAGGAGGACCTGCCGCGGATCGCGAACGCCTGCCGGGAAATCGCCGATTACGCCGCGCAGTACGGCATCACAACCAGCCTGGAAAACCATGGCTACTACGTGCAGGCCACTGACCGGGTGCAAGCGGTGATCCATGCCGTCGACCGGCCAAACTACAAGACGACGCTTGACGTCGGCAACTTCGTTTGCGTTGATGAGAACCCCGTCGTCGCCGTGAAAAAGAACATCGGCTACGCCTCAATGGTCCACGTCAAGGACTTCTACATCCGGCCCGAAAACCGCGACCCCGGCGCCGGCTGGTTCCGCAGCTCGGGCGGCCAGTACCTGCGCGGCGCCATCGCCGGCCAGGGCGATCTCGACCTGTGGGAGATCCTGCGCATCGTGAAGGCTTCCGGCTACGACGGCTACCTCTCCATTGAATACGAAGGCATGGAGGACTGCCGCCAAGGCACCCGCATCGCCTTCGACAACGTCCGGCGCATCTGGGACGAGGTATAGGCTCAACTCGAACTCCCCGGACACATCGCTCGATTTCGTATACAGTGTTGTGTCAGTAAGGTGAGGTATACTTTGGTATGCCTCATTTTTTATTAGTTTGTTTATGCTGGAGGGTGTAGCCCCTTGCTGTCCGGGAGCTTTTGCATGATTATCCCATTGAATCAGGTGACCACCTAGAGATCAACCATGGCCACTTCTAGCTCACCTTCTCTTGCCACCACCATCCCCATCTCCATCCCCATCGCCCACACTCTCGCCTTTTCCCTGATCCCTTACCTCATCCCTTACTTCATCCCTAATCTCATCCCTAACCATACTCTTCCTTTGACCCTACCCTAATCATCGGTCCCCCATTTTCTTCACTCCCCCTTCGTTTGCCTTCCACTACTCCTTCGTGCCTTCCACTCACCCTTCACCCTTCACCCTTCACTCGCCGTCCTCATCCTCTTTCCTCCTTCCTCTTTCTCTATCACCTCTCTGAACAAAAGGGATAATCGCGTAAAAAAGCCCCAAAGACAAAACAAAAAGGTTACCCCGCCATAACATAACAAGTTATGGCAGGATAACCTTTAATCCTTAACTTCCCGGTTCAGGTTCAAGCGTTCCCCTGATTATTACCGGCGAACTCCGATGGTTACGATCTCGCATGGGCCGGCTAGCAGGGACAAGCTGCCTGCTGCGTTCTTGGCCAGCGGTGCCGCTTCTTCTTCGAGAATCGTTGTTTTATAGAAATGCTCATGTGGGATGTTCAGGCCGAGCGTCAGCTCTGATGCTTGCTTGCTCATGTTGAACCAACGCAGCAGCAGGTCGCCGGTCGTCTCGTTCATTTTGAGCGAGGAGAATGCCATCTCTTGGCCTTCCCATTGGAACGGTGTATACGACGGGGACAAGTTCCCTTCGTGCATTTCCGTTTGGCTGAGCGTCCACGGAATTTGGAACTGGTAAGCTTCCGTAAACGCGCCGGACGTCATACCGTCGCCGTTATGCGGAATCAGCTCCATCCGGGCGGTGTGCACGCCCAGGCACTGTGCTTCCGGCGTCGGGAACAAGCCCCAGTCCCCGAGCTCGCCCACAGAGCGGAGCAACGTCACGGCGATCGTGTTCCGGCCGTCGCGCAGCACTTCATATTCGTTTAAGCCAAGGTTGGCTACGGTCAGACCGGCCCCTTCACCGCTCACGTCCACGAACGCTTGCTGATGTTGGGTGTTGCTTGGGTTTTCCCACTCCGGTGCCGGTTCAATGCTCCGTTCGGCGATTTCAAACATCGAATCCACTTGATGGACCGATGCTTTCAGGTCAGTTGGGAACAAGGCACGGATGCGATGATCCTTCGCCGTGTTATCGATTGTCGTCTCGATGTGAACGCCTTTGCCGGCCGCCTCCAGCGAAATGACCGTACGCAGCTTCAGCGTCGTCAGCTTGCTGCTGCGCTGCGCTTTGCGGTGCGGATAGTAAACCAGCTCGCGCATTTCTTCGTCCAGCTTCTCATCAGCGGACGCCGGGATCTCCCAGTCATGGCAAATTTCCACGGAAGCGCGGTACGGTTCGTCCTCTACGATGCGGATTTGCGCAGCCAGTCCTTTCGTGGTCAGCGGCTTTTCGCCTTCCGGCTGTTTGTACATGTACTCGTTGCCGATATCGCCGGTGTCCTCATAGACGCCGAGATCACGGTACACTTGGCCCGTCGCTTTATCGGTCAATGTAAACGATCCGTCTTCGGCAATTTCCACCTTCAGGTTTGCGTTCTCCATGACCCGGTTGCCCGTGAACAACGAGGCCGGCTTGGTGGCAGTTGCCGCCGATTTCCGGCGCACCCACGCGTAGGTGCGCAGACCCAGCGCAGCCACATCGGAAGCCTGGAACGTCAGCTTGACGCGGCGGCACATGTACGGCTGACGGAACTTGTCGTCCGGCAAATCATAGCCGAACAGCAGCCCGAGATCCTCCACCGTGCAAGGCACCGTGTTCCCCTGCTCGTCGACCAGCTCGCGGCCTGACAGGTCGACCGCCTTCATGCGGCGGCCGGTCTCCTCGAGGCCGAGGCCGTCGCGCAAATACAGGCGGGCAGCGTCCAGCTCGATGGACACTGTGCCCGTGCGGCTCCAGCCGGTCGTGTTAAACACGACCAGCGGCAGCGGGTCTTCGCCATACTGGGCGAAGACGGAGGTGTTCACCGCATCCGCGATCACCCGCTTGCTGTCGTCGATGAGCGCCTCAGCAACGTGGCGGCTCTTCGCGAAGCGGGTGACCATCTCGCGGTGAACCTCGTCTACGCTGCATCCGCAAATGCTGTCGTGCGGATGGTTTTGCATCAAGGTTTTCCACGCATACGTAAACAGGTGATGCGGGTAATCCTTCCCGAGCAGATTCGCGATCGAGGCGAGCGGCTCGGCGACTTTTTCCAGCAAGGCCTGGCCGACCTGGTTCATCTGCTTCAGATACACGCGCGAGGAGGCGGTGTTCACCAGCGTCCCCCAACCGTCGGTGCGCTGGCTGCGCAGCTCGCCCTTGACGGTGGACAGCTCGCGGCCTTCCAGCGCCGCTTCCAGCTCGCGCAAATAATCCGGGAAGTTCGAATGGATGAACTTCGTGTCCGGGTACAGCTTCTCCGCCGTACGAATCGCTTCCGGCAGGTCCAGTTGCAGCGGCTGATGGTCGCAGCCGTTCATGAAGAGCAGCTCGCCGGTGGCTGCGTATTTCTCCGCATCCGCCAGCTTGCGATCCCAGAACGCCTTCGCTTCCGCTTCGTCCACCGGCACCTCATTGCCGTTGGAATACCAGTTGGCGAACAGGATCCCCAGCACCTTGGAGCCGTCCGGTCCTTTCCAGATCAGCTCTGAGAAGGAGGACTCATACCCGCCGTCGGATACGGTATTGTTGAAGCCGGTCGGCTTCACGCCGCGGCCAAAAAAGGCGTTACGAATCCCGGATTGCAACATCAATTGCGGGATTTGCCCGACGAGGCCGAAGGTGTCGGGGAAATAGCCGATCTTCGCGGGCGCACCGTATTTTAACGCGTCCTGATGGCCGATTTGCATGTTGCGGATATTCGCTTCTCCGCTCGTTAGGAACGCATCCTGCAAAATGTACCAAGGTCCGATGAGGATGCGGCCTTCGCGGATGTATTTTTCCAGACGCTCCTTGTTCTCCGGTCGTACTTGCAAGTAATCTTCGATGATGATCGTTTGACCGTCGAGATAAAAGCTGCGGAACGCCGAATCGCCGTCCAGCTTATCGAGCAGCGCATCCACCAGCTCAACCAGACGAACGTGATGCTTCTCGTACGGCAAATACCATTCCCGGTCCCAGTGCGTATGGGAGATGATATGGGCCGTTCTTTGCTTGCTCATTTCTCTAACCCCCGCTTTCCTCCGTGGTTTGTAATTTGGTAGATGAGCTTTTGTTCCTTACGCTTCTGTCTCCAGCGGATATTCTTCCATGTACTTCAGCAGCTCGTCCACGGTAGTGAAGGCCAGGCCGGTAACTGTATCCGCACAGCCGTAGTAGATCGCGATCCGGCCGGTTTCGGCGTCAGTCAAAGCGGCGCAAGGGAACGTCACGTTTGGCACGTCGCCGACGCATTCGTACAGCTCTTCTGGACCGAGGATATAGTTACGCGAACGCGCTTTGACGATCCACGGTTTGTCGATGTCCAGCAGGGCGCAGCCCATGCGGTAAACGAAGCCGTTGCAGGTATTGATGACGCCGTGGTAGATCAGCAGCCAGCCTTGGTCGGTTTCGATCGGAACCGGTCCTGGGCCGATTTTTTTCGATTGCCATGCAGAAGCATCGCCGTTAATCGTACCCATCACATAGCGATGTTTGCCCCAGAAGGTCAGGTCTGGGCTTTCGCTGTAGAAAATATCGCCAAACGGCGTGTGGCCCGTGTCACTTGGGCGGCTGAGCATCGCGTAACGTTCACCGATCTTGCGCGGGAACAGCACACCATTGCGATTGTACGGCAAAAAGGCGTTTTCCAGCTGATGGAACGTCTTGAAGTCCGTCGTGTACGCAATACCGATCGTTGGGCCATGGTAGCCGTTACACCAGGTGATGTAGTAGCGGTCGCCGATTTTGCAGACGCGCGGGTCGTAGCGGTATTCCCGTTTGGTCACTTCCTCGTCGCCTTCGAATTGGATTGGCTCGTGGTTGATTTTCCAGTTGATGCCGTCGTCACTGAATCCTGCAAAAATATCCATGCTGACCGAACGCGAATCGCAGCGGAACACACCGGCAAATCCGCCTTCAAAAGGCACGACTGCGGAGTTGAACACGCTGTTGGAGTTCGGGATCGCATGACGCTCTATGATTGGGTTTTGAGAGTAACGCCATACCGGGGCGTTCGAGCCGGCCGGTTTGTCTTGCCAAGGGATATTTTTTAAAGGTTCGCCGATAATTTTGCTCATGGTCAAGTCTCCTTTGAGATATGTGGGATATGAATTGGGGGCGCGTTCGCATCCTAACGGACACTTTCAGCGCCGCTTGCAGATCGATGCGTTACAATATACCTTCCTGCATCGCCTGGTACACCAGCTGCGAGAACAAGCTGTTCGACCAAGCGAACCATTTGCGCGTAAACGTATTTGGATCGTCGGCGTGGAAACCTTCATGCATGTAGCCGGTTCCGGCGTCGGTCGCCTCCAGCATTGCGATCATTTCCAGCTTCTCTTCCTTCGTTTGCGCGGTGAGCCCCTGCATCGACAAGGCCATATGCCAGATGTAATTCTCTGGTGTATGCGGGCTGCCGATGCCTTTGGCTGCTTTGCCTTCGAAGTAGAACGGATTCTCTTTGCTCAGGGCAAAACGCCGTGTATTTTGATAAATCGGATCGTCTGCGCTAACGTAGCCCAGGTACGGAATGGACATGAGGCCCGGCGTGCCGGCGTCATCCATCAAGCAGTAGTTGCCAAAGCCGTCGGTTTCGTAGGCGTAAATCGGACCGAATTCCGGATGGCGGTAGATCCCGTACAGCTTAATGCCGTGGTCAACCTCAAACTCCAGTTCCTTCAGTTCGGCCAGGAAGTCCATGTCGCGGAAGACCCACTCGGCGAATTCCTGCATTTGACGCAGCGCCACAACCGCAAACATGTTGCCCGGAATGTTGTAATGGAAATCGCAGGCGTCGTCGCTGGAACGGAAGCCCGACCAGATCATTCCCGTATAGTTCACCGGCATGCCCATTCCGTTGTTCCGCAAGGAATCGGTAGGGATTCCGTTGTTGCGGGTAAAGCGATATGGCGATTTCTCGAAGTGATGCTGCTCGGTTTTGAACACTTCGTAGATTTTCCGCATTGCGGATTTAAAGCCGGCATCAAAAATATCGGTCTGCTCCGTTTCCTTCCAATACGTGTAGGCCAAGCGGACCACGAAGCACAAGGAGTCGATTTCGAATTTGCGCTCCCACACCCATGGGGACATCTCGGTCACGTCAGTTGTATTCCAGTGCCAGTCGTTGGCCGACTCGTTAAATGCGTTCGCGTACGGATCGATATGAACATAATGAATATGGCGTTTGATCAGTCCGCTGATGATCCGCTGCAAATCGGGATCGTTCTTGGCGAACGGCACATAGTGGATTACTTGCTCCACGGAATCGCGCAGCCAAGAAGCCGGGATGTCTCCGGTGATGACGAAGGTGGTTCCGTCGTCCATCAGCTTGGTTGTCGTCTCGAGCGTGTTCGGAAAACAATTCTTGAACAGCTGCAGCAATTTCGGACGATGCGCCAGTTTCGTTTCGGCCTCGGCCAGTACATCCTTAATGGATTGCGGCAATTCCAGCGGCGGCATCGGTATTTTCGGGAGTCTAAATTGTTCCATGAGCTTGTCTTCTCGCTCCTTTATAGGTCATTTCATTTGGCTTCGTTTCGTTTCGCTTCTATGATCTTGAGGGCGGTTGGGCTGGCGGGCGACGGGCAATCTGCAAATTAACGGTAAATCCTACTGCTAATTCACCAGTTTCCCGCTAAATCGTTCATTTAACGGTAAATCGTACAGTTAATTTAGCCTCATTGGCCGAAGTCGGCGAAAATTCGTTAAATTAACGGTAGAAATTCCAGTTAAATTACATCCATCCTAAGAAAACGGCTGAATTAGCGGTACTTTTTCCAGTTAACAGTCTGATAGCTTTCCTGCCACCATTCCTGCTAACCTGCTAGCATTCCAGCTAACGTTCCCGTCAACTATCTTCTGACTATCTTGCTAACCATCCCGTTAACTTGCGAGCTGACTTCCCGCTGCCAACGTGCACCAACCCATCTTCACCCATTACTTCAACTTCAGCGTCTTAATTTCATACGGGGCAAAATCGAGCTCGATCCGCCCTCCGTCCGCCAGCGTAATCGGCTCCAGCTCCCGCTCCAAAGCGTCGGACCGGAACGCCGCCGAAACCGGCTCGTTCCAATTTAGCGCCACGCGTTCGCGGCCGCCTGCCGATTCGTACAGGCGCAGGATCACGCCGTCGCCGTCCTCGGCCAGTTTCACCGTGTCGAGCACCACGTGCTCGCCTGTAAACCCGAGCAACGCCCCGGTGGAAGGCAGCGAGCCTTCATGCGATTCTGCCGCCCATACTGCCGGCGCATGGTTGAGCTCTGCCGCCGCGCGCACCGTGTGCGCAGTCTGCCAGTCGCCTTGGTGCGGGTACAGCGAATACGTAAATTCATGCTCGCCCAGATCGGCGGTCACGTCCGGCCATTTTGGCGCCCGCAGCAGCGACAGGCGAATCGTGCTGCCTTGGATGTCGTAGCCGTATTTGCAGTCATTTAGCAGGCTGACGCCGTATCCGCGTTCGGAAACGTCGGCGAACCGGTGTCCGCACACCTCAAATTGCGCCTGCTCCCAGCTCGTATTGCGATGTGTTGGACGTTCCAGCGCCCCGAACGGAATTTCGTAAGTCGCTTTGTCCGTAACGAGGTCGATGGGGAACCCAACCTTCAGCAGCTTGTGAGCTTCGTTCCAATTCACCTTCGTTTGGAAATCAATCCGCTTGTTGTGATGATACAGAATCAGATCCTGCGTGATTTCCGATTGACCAATACTCCAGCGGAAGCGCAGTACGTCTTGGACGGGCCCGCTTGCAACCAGACCGCTCTCCAGCAATACAGCCTCGCCGGCCGGTTGCTGTTCATAGCGCGGGTCAATGTCCCAAGCATCCCACAGCGTAGGACGGTCGTGATAGAAGTGGAAGCGGTTTGCGCTTTCCCCGGATTTCACGATCTCCCGTCCGGCTTCCTTATCCCACAGGCTGACGATCTCGCCGCGGTCGTTAAATTTCAGGCGGTAGAACTCCGTTTCCCACTCGCCTTGGAACGCTTGGCTTCCGTCCAGGGAATCCGCCTTAGTTCGGGCAACTGCTCCCGCTTCGTTCCGCAGCCAAATCGTCTTGTAGCCAAACGCCGGAACCTCCGGCACGCGGACCCAAGCCGCGGTTTCTCCGCCAAGATCCGTCCGCACATCCAGCTCAAGCCGTGTCCCCTGCTCGTCGTAAGCAACCGCGCCGCTCCGATAAGCTTGTTCCGGAAGGGACACGATCACATCGCGCGTCCAGCCTAGGCTGTTAAAGACGATGTACGGCGTACCTTCGCCCGTGGTCGATACCCGTTCAGCCAAAGTCGTCAGGCCCTGACGCAGCCCGGCGTTTCCTTTCTCAAAAATCTCTCCATATTCTTTCGTCGATGTCTCGTACGCTTCGGTAATCGCCGAACCCGGAATGATGTCGTGGAACTGGTTCAACAGGATCAGCTTCCAGCCCTCCTGCAGCGTGCTTTGCGCCTCGCGTTGCTGATCCTTCAGCATCGCCGGAGCGGCCAACGCGTTCCATAGCTCCGCCTCGCGGTACAGGATCTCCGCTTTGCGATTGCTGCGCTTGTTGCGCCCGTGGGTCGTATACGTCCCCCGGTGCAATTCAAGGTACAGGTCGCCGTGCCATGCCGGCAATTTCGGCTGCGCCGCTTCGATGCCAGCAAAGAACTCCGCTGCCGTGCTATATTCGCTTGCCGGCTGACCTACCATCAGATCAGCGCGGTGAATGTACTCCAGCATTTCACGGGTCACCCCGCCGCCGCCGTCGCCATGTCCGTAAAGCAGCATTTGCTCCGGATGGACCGCTTTTTGGCGATACGATTGCCAGTGATCGTGAACGTCCTTCGGCAACGTATTTTCATTTACGCCGTGGTTCAGATACGACAGCATTGGCGTGCCGTCAATGCCGACCCAATGGAACAGGTCGTACGGGAATACGTTAGTGTCGTTCCAGCCAAGCTTGGTCGTCATAAAATAGCGAATCCCGCCATGCTTCAAAATTTGCGGCAATGATGCGCAATAACCAAACGTGTCTGGCAGCCATTCAATCTCCGAGGTGAAGCCGAACTCCTCCTGATAGAAACGTTGCCCGTACAGCATCTGCCGCATCAGCGATTCGCCGCTTGGCAGGTTCAAATCCGGCTCTACCCACATGCCGCCAACCAATTCCCAGCGCCCCTCCTTGATCCGTGCCTTCACCCGCTCGTACAACTCGGGGTCGTTCTCTTTCAGGAAGGCGAACAGCAGCGGTTGGCTTTGGGTGTAGCGGTATTCCGGGTATTCGCGCATCAGCGCATCAACCGTCGAGAACGTCCGGCTCGTCTTGCGCACCGTCTCCCGCACCGGCCACAGCCAGGCGATGTCGATATGCGACTGGCCGACCATGTGGATCAGGCCTTCGGCATTGCCGCCGATCGCCTTCACCCGCTCGGTGAGCCGCTGTTCCAGCTCGGTAATCGCTCCACCCTCGCGAATCGCTTCCTTGTCCAGCGCCACGAACCCGTCCATGGCGGCATACAGCGCCTCGATCAGGCGGGTGCGCCGAAAATCCTGTTCCGGCAGCAGCACCGTGGCATCGCGGACAACCGTTGCCGTATACATCAAGCTTTGCACCGGCCGGTTCACCAGTACCAGACGGCTGTCGATCCGCGAAATCGGCGGCTGAATCACCGCTTGTTGGTTCAGCGGATCCACCGGTTCAGGGATCGGGTCATACAGCTCGATTTCCAGCGAGAGCGGGCCTTGTCCCGACTCCTGCGGAAGCGTCACGAACGTATGGTTCCGGTCCAGGCCCTGGGCCGATTTGCCATTGATGCGCAGCAGCCCTTCGCCGCCGGAGGCAAAGATGAGGCCCACCTGCCCGCCGCGCCACCCTTTCGGAATCTCCAGTTGGGTACGGAAGAAATACGTGGTTCCCTGCGTGCTAGGGAAGCGCTCGAAGGCTTGTCCCTCCGAATATTCAGTTTCCTTCGTGTAGCTGCCGGGAACCTGGTATACGGAAGAAGTGATCTCCCACCCGCGCAGCTGGATTTGATCCAGCCACTGGGCTTCCGATAGTTCCCGGATAAAACGTCTGATGCGTTCCATATCAATTAATCCTCCCGCACAAAGAGATTGGCGCTCAGCGTATCATTTACGTTCTTGCCGACGTGCACCCGGAATTCGCCCGGCTCCACCACCGGTTTATAATTCTGGCCGATGTATTGCAGCTGCTCTGGACCGACCGTAAATTCCACGGTCTGGGTCTCGCCCGGTTGCAGGAATATTTTACGGAAGCCTTTCAACTCCTTCGCCGGCCGGGTTACCTTACTTGCAACATCGGTAATATACAGTTGAATGACTTCCGCACCAGCACGTTCGCCGACGTTCGTCACTTCAACCGTCACCTTCGTTGAGCCGTCCTTATTAATCGTATCGGACTCCAGCTTTAAATTGTTATAGGTGAATTCGGTATAGCTCAGTCCGTACCCAAACGGATAACGCGGCTGCGAATCGCCTTCCAGATACCGTTTGCCCCGCGAACGTTTGCCGTGGTAGTAGACCGGAACCTGTCCAACATGCTTTGGAATCGAGATCGTCAGACGTCCCGATGGATTCACGTCGCCGAAGAGGATGTCGGCGATCGCATGCCCGCCTTCTTGCCCCGGATACCAGGCTTCGAGGATCGCATCGGCGTGCTCGTCGATCCACGGCTCGGCAATCGGCCGTCCGTTGATATAAACCACCACGAGCGGCTTACCCAATTTATGAATTTCTTGAATCAGCTCCAGCTGTACGCCGGATAAGCTGAGGTTCATGCGGTCAATGCCTTCGCCGCAATCCATGTCGCTCTCCGCATTGTCGGTCACTTTGGAAGCGCCGGTGCGAAGGTCAATGGTCCCCTCGCCAAAGTCCCGTGCGCTTGAGCCACCCACGACCATAACCACCGTATCCGCCTTCTCCGAGCAAGACAACGCCACGTCAAAACCTTCCCGGGAATTGCCGTTGATCCGGCAGCCCGGCGCATACAGCACCCGTTCCGGCGTTTCAGCCAGCTTGCTGCGGATTCCACCGAGCACGGTCGTAACCTTGGACCGCGGCTGTGGCGAGGTGTAGTCGCCCAGCTGGTTGTACCCCGCATCGGCGTTCGGCCCGATAACGGCGATGGTACCGGCGTCCGCCGACAGCGGCAGCACGCCGTCTTTGTTCTTGAGCAGCACAACGCCTTCGCTGGCCAGTTGCCGGGCCAGCTCCACATGTTCCGCGCTGCCAATCACCCGCTCGGCCCGCTCTGGGTCGGCGTACGGACGTTCAAACAGCCCGAGGCGGAATTTCAGCGTCAATACGCGGCGTACCGCGCGATCGAGCACTTCCTCCTCCAGCTGTCCCGACCGTACCGCCTCCACCAGATGCTTGCCGAACATCACGCCGGACATCTCCATATCGATGCCCGCGCGGATCGCTTGGATCGCCGCGTCCCGTCCGTCCTCTGCCACATCGTGGCCGGAGGCGAGCATGTCGATCGCGCCGCAGTCAGTGATGACCATGCCGTCAAACCCCCACTCGCCGCGCAGGACGCCGTCCAACAATTCCTCGTTGGTCGTACATGGAACGCCGTCGATCTCGTTGTAGGCCGGCATGATCGAAGCCGCACCGGCTTCCACCGCCTTGCGGAACGGCAGCAGGTCGACCTCCAGCAGTTCGCGCCGTCCCATATGGACTGGGCCGGCATTTCGGCCGCCCTCGGAGCTGCCGTAGCCGACGAAGTGCTTCAGCGTAGCCGCCACGCTGTCCTCTCCGTCCAAGCTCTCCCCTTGCAAGCCTTCGACCGAAGCCACGGCCATTTCGCTGATCAAATAAGCGTCTTCGCCAAAGCATTCTTCGGTCCGGCCCCAGCGGGGATCACGCACAACGTCGAGGACTGGAGAATACGTGACCGCGCCGCCCTGGGCGCGCGTCTCCCGGGCCACCGCCCGGCACATCTCGCGATACAGCTCCACGTTCCAGGTGCTGCCGAGCGACAGCGGTACCGGAAACACCGTGGCGCCAATGGCCATATGGCCGTGCGAGCACTCTTCCCCGATCAGAATCGGGATGCCGAGGCGCGAGTTCTCGATGGCGTACCGCTGGATGGCGTTCACCGCCTCCGCACCTTCGCGCGGCGACAAGCCGGTTTCCAGCGTCACGCCCGTCCACGGATCGGCGCGCAGTACGCCGTATAACGAACCGACGCCGCCGTTTTTCACCTGCGCCTTAAACGCTTCGGTCAGCTTAATCTCTCCATCTTTATGCTCATAGGTCTGCCAGCCGAAGGGCTGAACCAGCTGGCCGGCCTTTTCTTCCAATGTCATCAGCCCGAGCAAATGCTCTACTCGTTCCGGGATGGGCTTCGAGCTGTCTTTATATAGCAACATCTCCACCTCGCTCCTTTCATTTTTCTCCTTGATTCCAAAAGAGTTCAAAAATGATTCAAACTAGAAAATTCACTTTTCAGCATCGAGAAGGTTGGATGAAGCTATATTTATTCTTTGACAGCGCCTACCGTAAGTCCTTGTACAAAATACCGTTGAAAGAACGGATATGCAAAAATAATTGGCAACGTTGCCAGCACGACCATCGCCATCCGCGAAGTGTCCTGCGGAATAGATTGCATCGCGGCCAAGCTAAGCGAAGTGTTCTGCGAGTTTTGCTGAATAAACGCAATACTCGATTCGATCCGCATCAGCATCGACTGCAGCGGCACCAAATTCGGATTGTCGATATACAGAAGTGCGTTAAACCAGTCGTTCCAGTAACCCAGCGTGCTGAACAAGCCGATCGTAGCAAGACCTGGGAGCGACAGCGGCAAGACGATCCGCAGGAAAATATAGAAATCGCCGGCACCGTCAATCCGCGCCGATTCAATAACTGCTTCAGGAACGCTTGTACTATAAAACGTACGTAAGATCATGATGTAGAACGCATTCATTGCAAGCGGCAAAATTAGCGCCCACAACGTATCTTTCAGACCCATCAGCTGGGATACCACCATATAGGTTGGAATCATCCCTCCGTTAAACAGCATGGTCACAATCGCAAATACGGAGAAAAATCTCCGGTACCGGAAGCTCTTCCGAGAAATCGCGTAAGCATAAAGCGCAATCATTGCCAAGCTAAGGATCGTACCTACCAGCGTGACAACGATCGTTACGCCATACGAACGAAGCAGAGAGTCGCCGCTCTCAAACACGAAGCGGTAAGCTTCGAGACTCCATTTGGCCGGCAGCAGCCGGTAACCGTCTGTTGCCAGCGTCTTCTCATCGGTAAAGGAAATAATCACAACAAAGATAAAGGGAAACACACACATAAACGAAAAAATACCGGCGATCAGGTGCAATACGGCGTTCCAGCCGCGAGAGACATGATGAAAATCTTTGCTTTTTCTAGCCATCTCCGCCATACCTTGACACTCCTTTCAGCTGTTTTAAAATAGGGCGCTGTCTTTATCCATTTTGCGCACGATGAAGTTAGAAACCATGACGAGAATAAAGCCTACCACCGATTGATAAAGACCGGCCGCCGTACTCATGCCGATTTCCCCGGTTGTTTTTAGACCGCGGTATACGTAAGTGTCGATGACGTTCGTGACTTGATAGAGCGTACCCGAATCTCTTGGCACTTGGTAGAATAAGCCGAAGTCGGCGTAGAAGATCCGCCCTACCGCCAGCAGTGTCATGATAATGATGATTGGGGAGAGCAGGGGAACCGTGATGTTGCGGATTTGCTGCCATTTGGTCGCACCGTCAATCATCGCCGCTTCATAAAGCGATTTGTCGATACCCATGATCGAAGCCAGGTAAACGACACTGTTGTAGCCGATCGTTTTCCATAGGTTGACGAATATCAAAATATAAGGCCAATATTTTGGCTCCGAATACCAGTTAATTCGCTCCACGCCAAACCAACCTAAAATCTGGTTAATCATCCCCCGGTCCATGCTCAGGAAGCTGAACGCAAAGTAGCCGACGATAACCCAGGAAAGGAAGTAGGGCAGGAACATCCCGGTTTGATACACTTTGGCCATGGTCTTGCCGACCAGCTCAGACAACAGAATCGCCATCGCCACGGAAAGGATGAGTCCAATGAAAATAAAAGCAAGGTTGTATAACAACGTGTTGCGGGTAATGGTAAAGGCATCGTTTGTACTGAACAGGAACTTGAAGTTTTCCCAACCTACCCACTCACTCCGCGCGATACTCGCCCAGAATCCGTCACGGCTGAAGCGGTATTGCTTAAACGCCGTAATCGTACCGACCAGCGGAAGGTACGAGAAGAAGAAAAACCAAACGGCACCCGGCAACACCATAAATAACATGACTTTATTCTTAAGCAGGTTTTTGAAAAATGCAGCCATGATGTTCCCCTCCTGTCGAAAAATAATGAAAAAGGATCGGGCGCAACTATCACCCGCCCGATCCCTCTCTATCTCTATAATGATTACTTGTTGTTTTCAGCTCTCCAGGCATCGAGCTGAGCTTGGGCTTCAGCAATCACCTTGTCCAGGCCTGCCTCTTTGAATTTTTTGATTGCTTTTGGCAGGTATTCCGCCGGATCAACCGTACCCGTCATCAACGAGGACCAGAATTGCTCTTTTACGTTTTGTACAGCGGCCATTTCGGTAGCTACTTTCGTGCTGTCGAAGTTGAAGCTCAGGATTGGCGAATTCACGCCTTCTGCGTTAAACTTCTTGAATTGCTCCCATTTGTCGTCTGGGTCGTTGGCATTCAAGTACAGGAGCATGTTGTTACCCAAAGAGTACGAAGGCATGTCGTAGTTTTTCGATTCTGCCAGGTTTTCGTAGTGGGTGTCATCGATTTTCTTGTAGTGAACGCCTTCGATACCGGAGTCAACCATGTTGCGCAGCACCGGATCGGTGTTCAGCAGGTTCAGGAATTCCATTGCTTTCTCCGGATGTTCGGAGTTCGCGGAGATCGCCATGATCGAACCTTGTACGGAAGTGTTCGTGATAATCGCGTCACTTGCCGGTGTAGATACTACAGGGTAGCCGTAGCTTGCAGACCATAGGTTATCCGCCAGCGGCTGGGTTTGTGCACGGTCCATGAACCATTGACCGGAAGTCATCAGGTCGCTGGTAGAGCCAGTTGTAGCCGCTTCCGGAGCTACGTAACCTGCTTTATAGTACTTGTGCATCAAGTTCAGAGCTTCTTGCATTTCCGGCGTTTCCAGGATGTTTACGATTTTATAATCGGTCGTATCCAGTTTTACCGCCATCGGCAGGTTTTGAATAATGTAATCGTAAGGAACATACGGAACGTATTCTTTGTTCATTGCGAACGGCGTTACGCCCGGTTCATTTTCTTTAATCGTTTTCAACAATGGCTCGATGCTTTCCAAGGAACGAACGTTCGAGATGTCCAGGTTATACTTGTCCAAGAACGTTTTGTTGAAGCGCCATACTTCTTGTTGCGGAAGTTCTTTGTTCGCCGGGATCCCGTAGTTATGCCCGTCGACTTTGGAGCCTTCCAAGAACGCAGGGTCGATAGTGTTCTTCAGGTCTTGTCCATATTGCTCGAGCAGCTCGTCCAGTTGCAGGAACGCGCCTTTTCTAGCGTTTTGCACGTAGTCGAAACCACCTGCGGAAGTGAAGATGATATCCATCGGTTCACCGGAAGCGACGTTCACTTGCATCTTTTGTGCGTAGTCGCCCCAGTCGATCATTTTCATCGTAATTGTTGCATTGATTTTCTCTTTGGTGTACTTGCTGACTTCTTCCATTACGCGGTCTACGTCTTTTTGAGGCGTACCGATCGTGTACCAAATCAGGTTAACCGGTTCCTCCGAGTTGCCCGCTGCGGCTCCGCTGTTGCTGCCGCTGTCCGCGTTCTTGCTTCCGCCGCATGCGCTCAGAACAAGCACCATGGCCATCAGAGTGGCAAGGACGAAAGAAAAACTTCTTTTGCTTTTACTCATGCTGATCCTCCCTTTTGAATCTCTTTTATTTTGTTCGACTAACCTAACCTTACCGAATGAAAGCCATTACAAAAAGAAGATAAACTTAAAAAATTAAGGTACAAATTAAAGAAAAGGACAATACCCCGGAACCAAGGAAAACCAACCGATTTAGGTGGTTAAAAATCTCCTTGCTCCAGGGTACCCTCCCCTATTCGATCTAATGCAGTGCCTTAAAGTCGGTGGGGGAGATCCCCACGTATTTCCGGAACTGCTTATAGAAATAACCGATCTCCCAGTAGCCCACGCTCCGCGCGATTTCGTGCACTTTGAGATTGGTATTTTTGAGTTGTTGCTTCGCCTTTTCGATCCGGTACTTGTTAATATACTCGGCAAAGGACACCCCCGTCTCCTTGTGAAATAACTGCCCGAGATACACCGGATGAATATGGTATTGCGCGCCCAGCGTTTTGAGCGACAGTTCGTCGGCGTAATGCGAGTCGATGTAGTTCAACACCTGATGCACCACCGGATTCTTAGCATCCTGTAGAAGCGAACCAACCGTCTCCTCCGCCAAATTTACGAGACTTTGGACCAGCTCTTGAAACGAATCACAGCGCTGGACACGTTGAAGCGTGTTCTTAAACAAGTCTGTCTCTTCCGTATATTTAATATGCTGAAGCTCCATTTTAAAGCGGACCACCAGTTCCAAGGCGATATTCTGCACATCCTCGGGACGAATGCCCTCCGTCTGCTTCAACCGCTCGAAATCTTGGCAAATCCGTTTTCTTAATCCATCCTTATCCTTCGCCAAAATCAACTTGGCGTAATCGTCCCAGCCTAGCGGATAGCCGCTCTCCAATACGCCGCCGGCGCGGGTACTCTCTAGCTGCTTGTATTCCATCGTCCGCCGTTCCGGATAAATCAAGTAATATTCAAGGGCACGCTTGGCTTGCTTATAGCTGAGAGATGCCGCTTCAGGCAACCGTCCCACATTACCTACGCCCATTTGAATCGTCTGGTTCATGACTGACAATTCCAGGGACAGGTGCTCCATCAGTTCGGCAAAAGTCCGCTTCTCCTCTGCCCCGGCAGGAAGGGAAGCCACGATTCCAATATCGCCATCTACATCGTGGAATAGGGTGATTCCCCGCCACGCCTTGAGGTAACGTTCAGCGCGATCAAATACTTCGGCCGAGTTGCCTTCGGTGCGCAGCATCGCCACCGCAACATAAGGCCCCTGCAAATGCAAGCCCAGCAGCTCGGCTCGCTCCTCGAATTCCGCAGCCGCCATCTGCCCGTTCAGCCAGCGGTAAAGCGTGTTGTCCTTCAGGATTTGGATATCATAGGCGTCGTAGAGTCCGTTTGTATCCACGCTGTCCAGCTTCTGCACCGTGTTGCGCAGCGTCGATTCCAGCTCCTCAACATTAATCGGCTTCAGCAGGTAGTTTTCAATGCCAAGCTTCATGCCCTCTTTGAGGTAATCAAACTCGTTAAATCCGCTCAAAATAATGACCTTCAATTCCTTGTGCAGCTTCCGCGCCTCGGAAATCAGCGTTAACCCGTTCATGACCGGCATGGAGATGTCCGTGATTAATACATCCACCGGCTTCGTAGCAAGGGCGTCCAGCGCCTGCTGGCCGTTCTCTGCGTGTCCGACAATTTCCAAGCCAAACTGCGGCCAGTCCACGATATCGTATAAGCCTTCGATGATGAACGGTTCGTCATCGACGATAAATACCTTATACATCTTCCCCCTCCATTCCTTCCCGATTCGGAAAACGAACTGTGATGGTTGTCCCGCTGCCGGGCGTGCTCTCGATCTTGATTCCGTAGTCCGGGCCGTACAGGAAACGAAGCCGCGAATGTACGCTGCGAAGTCCAAACATTTGCCCGGTTTCTTCTTCCCGCTCCAGCTCCCGATGGATTTCCGCCAGCCGGTCGGGTTCGATGCCCTTCCCGTTATCTTTGACCACGGCCACCAGCGAATCCCCGTCTTCCCGCACCTCGATCTTAATCCGGTTGTCGCTTTGGTCGGTTTGGATGCCGTGGACGATATAGTTCTCCACGATAGGCTGCAGGGACAAACGGACGATCGCTTTGCCCAGAAGCGAAGGGTCGGCTTGAATCTCATAGCTAAAGCGATCCCGGTAACGGATACGGAACAACTCTAGATATAATCGGCAAGCTTCCAGTTCGTCCTTAAGGGTGTAGTTCTTCTTTTGCTGCACCATGCTTTTGAACAGGACGGACAAGCTGTAGATCATCTCACCCACATCTTTCGCGCCTTGGGAAACGGCCCGCATCCGGATAACCTCCAGCGTATTGTACAGGAAGTGCGGATTGATCCGCGCCTGCAACGCAACGAGCTCGGTTTGCTGCTGCTTAATCTCCGCTTTGAACACCCGGTCGATGTATACATTCAGCTCGTCCAGCATGTCATTAAAGCTCTTGGAGATCTGCCCCAGCTCGTCCTCCCGGAACTCGTCGATCCGTGCGGTGAGATCCCCGTTGCGAACTCTGCGGGTAAACCGAATAATATTTCGCGTGCGTTTGGCGAAATTGCTGATAAACAGCGCCGGGATCAGGATCGCAAACAAAATGCAAATGGAGCTGATGGTAAAGATCGTGTTGCGGAGTCCGTGATAAGTTTTGGCCAGCTCCTCTTTTGGAACGGTACTGAGTACGGTGTAACCTCCCTGGCTTTGCGTCAGCTTAGTGGCAATCAGCCCTTCACCCAGCACCCCGGTATCGTACATAGAGTTAATTTGTTCGGCATACGGGTATTTCTGATCATAATAGGTTCCGGAGGAATCAAATAATACGCTGCCATCAGCGGACAGCACCAAGATGGATCCTTTGAGTTCATCTTCGTACATCGCGAGGCTGCCCCATACCTTGTCGGTATCGAAATACACGTCGAGCTGCCCGATGTTGCGAAGCGATTGCTTATTATTGATGGGGATGCGGACCGAATACATCGGGAGATCTGGCAGGCCCACCGTTTTGCGCACCCAGATGTTAGCGGCTCCCACGTTCACGCCTTCCTCCTGATACATCACATCAGGGATGAAGGATCGGGCCTGATTGGTAGGGATAATCTTAAATTGCTTATCGCTGCCAAAAACATATAACTGTTGCAGATCTGCGCTATATAACATCAAACTGCGAATGTCCGGATCGTCGTCGACCACGTTACGGAAATACAGAACGGTGTCGGTTGACGAATTATTTTCCGTATAAAAACGGTCCAAGCGGTAATTCACGTAATCCTGATACGGATGCTCCAAGAAAAAAGAAGTGTTCGAGGCCAACTCCTCGTCACGATAAATGCCCCGTACCATTGCCTGTACAGATTCGTATTTGCTGCCAATGTAATCGCTGACACTTTCGATTGCCCGCTTCTGAATGTCCAGTTGTCTCTGTACCGCGGACTCTGACATAAACATAAACATCAAATACGAAAAAGTAATAATCGTAACGATGGTGATGACTGAAAAAAACAAAAGAATCTTCATGAACAAATTGTTCTTGAAGTAATTGCGATAGATGCTCCGGATGAACATGTCTTCCCTCCTCGCACAAGGTCAATTATACCATGCCTTTGGCACTGCATGGGTTTGCAGTTCTTGGCTCAGCAGCACCATATCCAAATTGAAAAACGCCTATTCCCCATGGGAACAGGCGTTTATGGGCAGATCCTTGTGCAAGCTTATCCGCGGAATTCCTGCAGCCCTTCGTTCAGCGAGCGGGTTGCTGCATAAACTTGCTGATACAGCTTGAATAAGCGGGCGTACTTCTCCACATTAGCCGGGATCGGCTCATAGGTCTTCGCATACCCGATGAAGGCATCGGCGCATTCTTTCAAGCTGCCGAACCAGCCGCTGCCGACAGCAGCCATCATCGCCGCGCCCATCGCCGGGCCTTGCTCGTTCTTGAGCGCCACAACCGGCTTACCGAAAATATCGGCCTGCATTTGCAGCCAGACCGGATTCTTCGCGCCGCCGCCGATGGAAATCACGCGTTCAACCTCGATGCCGGCCGCGTCGAACAGATCAAACGACTCCTGCAGCGAGAAGGTGATGCCTTCCATTACCGCGCGGGCCAGATGCTCCCGGCGATGCGTGCCGGACAAGCCGATGAAGCTGCCGCGAATGACGCTGTCCGCATGCGGCGTGCGTTCCCCGACCAGATACGGGGTGAACAGCAGCCCTTCCGAACCCGGCGGAATGTCGCCCACCGGCTTCAGCAGCTCGTCAAAGCTAAGCTCCGGCGCCAGCGATTCCTTGAACCAGCTCAAGGAATACCCTGCGGCCAGCGTCACGCCCATCGCGTAAAAAGCGCCCGGATGCGCATGGTTAAAGAAATGCACCTTGCCGGCAAAATCCTTGTTCTTGTCTTCTTCGTAGGTCAGCACCACGCCAGACGTACCCACGCTGCACAGCGCGTCACCTTTACGGACGATACCTGCGCCAACCGCGCCGCAGGCGTTGTCAGCGCCGCCGCCAAACACCTTCGTGCCAGCCGCCAGGCCGGACTCGGCGGCAAATTCCGGCAGCAGCGTGCCGGTAAACTCGGTGCTGCCCACAATCGGCGGGCAGAAGCCAGCCGGAAGCCCGAAGGCGGCAGCGATCTCCTCGCTCCACTTGCCTTCCGGCACGTTCAGCAGCAGCGTTCCCGCCGCGTCGGAGATTTCCATTTGCACTTGGCCGGTCATGCGGTAACGCAAATAATCCTTCGGCAGTACGAAACGCGCGGCTTTGGCAAACAACTCCGGCTCATGCTCCTGCACCCAAAGGATTTTTGGCAACGTAAACCCTTCCAACGCAGCGTTGCGCGTAATGTCGAGCAGCTTGTCGCCCAGCTTCGCTTCAATTTGACGGCATTGCTTTGTTGTCCGGGTATCATTCCACAAAATCGCGTTGCGCAGCACGTTGTTCTGCTCATCAAGCAGCACTAAGCCGTGCATTTGACCGGAGAAGGAGACACCCTCGATGTCTTCGGCAGCTACGCCGCTTTCCTTCAGCAGCTGCTGCAAACAAGCAATCGTCCCTTTGACCCATTCCTCCGGATTTTGTTCGCTGTACCCCGGACGCTCTTGGATCAGCGGATAAGCTGCAGACGCCTCCCCGGCGATCTCGCCGTTTTGGTTCACGAGCAACGTCTTAACCGAGCTGGTCCCCAAATCGATGCCAATCACATACTTCATTGCGATACTCTCCCTTCGCATGTCCCCCAAAGGGGGGGCCTTATACCACAAAAAGGGACGGCAGGCGTCCCCTTTTGGATAGGTTGTTTAACAAGTGTCTCTCTACGCTTATTTCGTGCCGAAAATGTATTCGTTCAGGCGGGCTTTCACCAGTTCGAGATGGTTCGATTTGTTCACGATATGGCTGTGCTCCAGAGCATAAGCTTCCAGCGTTTTGAAGTTTGCTTTGCCGGACACGATATCCGCGCCGATGCCGGATTTGAAGCTAGCATAACGTTCTTCAATCAGGTTTTCGATAAAGTTGTCTTCGATCATTTTGCCGGCTACTTTCAAGCCTTTCGCGAAGGTGTCCATACCCGCAATATGAGCATAGAACAGGTCTTCCGGTTCGAAGGAAGTACGTCTTACCTTCGCGTCGAAGTTCACCCCGCCGGAGCCCAAGCCGCCGTTTTTCAGGATTTCATACATCGCCAGCGTTACGGCATACAGGTCTGTTGGGAATTCGTCGGTATCCCAGCCGAGCAGCATATCGCCTTGGTTCGCGTCGATCGAACCCAGCATGTTGTTGATGCGGGCTACGCGCAGCTCGTGTTCAAACGTATGGCCGGCCAGCGTCGCATGGTTTGCTTCCAGGTTCAGTTTGAAGTGGTCTTGCAAGCCGTATTTTTGCAGGAATGCAATTGTCGTAGCAGCATCGAAATCGTATTGGTGTTTCGTAGGCTCTTTTGGTTTCGGCTCGATCAGGAATTGACCTTTGAAGCCGATTTCTTTTGCATAATCGATGGCCATTTGGAAGAATCTCGCCAGGTTGTCGAGTTCCAGAGCCATATCTGTGTTCAGCAGGGACTCGTAACCTTCACGGCCGCCCCAGAATACATAGTTTTCAGCGCCCAGCTCAACAGCGGTTTCCAGACCTTTCTTCACTTGAGCTGCAGCATAAGCGAAGACGTCAGCATTGGAAGTCGTTGCAGCGCCATGTACGTAACGCGGGTTGGAGAACATGTTAGCTGTGTTCCAAAGCAGCTTCACGCCGGTTTGCTTCATGCCTTCTTTGATTTTAGCGACGATGACGTCCAGATTTTCATTGGATTCTTTCAGGGTCGCACCTTCTGGAGCAACGTCCACGTCATGGAAGCAAAAATACGGAGCGCCGAGTTTCTCCAGGAATTCAAAGTTAACTTCTACACGGGCTTTCGCCAGATCCATACCGCTTACCGTTTCCCAAGGACGAATCATGTTGCCTTGACCAAAAGGGTCGCTGCCGTTCATTGTCAACGTGTGCCAGTAAGCTACTGCGAAACGCAGATGCTCCTTCATTGTTTTGCCGAGTACAACTTCATTCTCGTTATAATGTTTAAATGCCAGCGGATTGTCGGAACCTGCGCCTTCATACTGAATTTTGCTAATGTTCTTGAAATAACTCACCACGAATTCCTCCCACCAGAGATTTAATTTAAGTAAGCCTTTACATCCTGTCGATTTTAAGTAGCATGCCCATTTACTAATGCGAGCATGCCGTCTACACCTAGATCGTATCACGTTCCACTTAGTTTGTCTAGTAAACTAACAAAGTTGTTGATTTTACCTGGGACGTTTATGTTATGATGCGTATAGACACAATTTTGCCATGCCGAGAGGCTTGGGTAGAACGAGGGAGTTTATATGAAAATCACAGGCGACCAACAGCTGATCAAAAAAATGAATAAAACGATCGTCCTGGATACGATTCGTCAGCGTCAACCCTTGTCTCGTGCGGATATCTCCGCTGCGATTGGCTTGAACAAGGCGACCGTATCGTCCCTCGTCTCCGAGTTGATCGACAGTCATCTGGTTACCGAGATCGGCCCCGGCGAATCCAGCGGCGGGCGGAAGCCGACATTACTGCTCTTCAACCGTAGTGCCGGGTATGCCATTGGCATCGACATCCGCGTCAATGATTTACTGGCTGTGCTGGTTGATCTGGAGGGCCACGTGCTTCAGGAAAAACTGGTGCCGCTTAGCGACTTCAGTCCGGAACACGTGCTGGAACAGATTCGCCAAACGATCCGCCAGTTTAAAGAGCAGCTGCCCGAATCCCCGTACGGGATCGTTGGGATCGGCATTGGCGTACCAGGGCTCGTCGACGACAAGAGCCGGGTGATCTCCGCGCCCAACCTGGACTGGAACAAGGTTGAATTATACGAACCGCTGGCCTCCGAGTTCGGGGCCAATCTTCATATTGATAACGAGGCCAATGCCGGCGCGATTGGCGAGAAGCTCTTTGGGGCCGGACGCGAGGCCCAAAATTTGATCTACCTCAGCATCGGCATCGGCATCGGTTCCGGCATTATCGTCGGCGGCGAGCTGTACCGCGGCACGTCGAATTTCTCCGGCGAGGTTGGTCATATGACCATCGCCGAGAACGGCCCGCTCTGCCGCTGTGGCAACCGCGGCTGCTGGGAGACGCTCGCCTCGGAGAAGGCGTTGCTTGACCGGGCCGCCAAGCTGTGGGGGGATAAGCACCCCGACTTGGAGGAGATGATTCAACTGGCCCACAGCGGCGATTCCCGGGCGATAGAGCTCCTGAATGAAATCGGTGCCCAGCTTGGCGTTGGATTGGCCAATTTGGTCAACATCCTCAATCCGGAGCTGATCGTTATCGGCAACCGTCTGTCGCTAGCCGGTGACCTCATCCAGGATGCGATGCTGCGCACCATCGAGAACCGCAGCTTATCCTACCACCGGAAGAAGTCCGGAGTCGCCTTCGCCAACTTAGGCATCCGATCGACAGCACTCGGCGCCGCCTCCATGCCGATTACTGCGTTTCTGAGTGAACCGGATCCCGTTCCTGTGCAAGAAAGCAGCTCAACGGCCGGTCTTTGATCCAAAAAGCAATAACCCGCAGCATCGTGTCTCTATTCCACGAGTCTGCGGGTTATTTTTATGTCATCTGATCAGGCCGGAAGCTTCGCAGCAAATCGCGCACCCCCCGCCTCCGGAAGCGGCTTGCTGATATAGTACCCCTGAATGATATCGCATTTCGCGCGGCGCACATGCTCCATTTGCTGCTCCGTCTCCACGCCTTCGGCAATGACCTGCAGCCATAGACACCTCCCTATGAGAAGATGTCTGACTGAACCTGTACTTATTTCGACGTACCGGAAGCATCCTCCGCATCCAAATACGGCTTGTTGGCAAAATAGTACATAAAGCCCATCAGCAGCACCCCGCCAACCAAATTGCCAAGCGTCACGGGAATCAGGTTGTGGAGAACGCCGCCAAACGAGATCGTGGCGGGATGGTCCAGCACCAAAGCGATGGCAAAGGTGCACATATTCGCAATACTATGTTCGTAGCCGGAGATAAAGAAGCAGAAGACGAACAGCATCATCGCAAACATCTTCGCCCCATCCCCTTGGAGCGCCATCGGAATGAAAAAAGCCAGACATACCAGCCAGTTACAAAGAATTGCGCGGAAGAACAATTCCGTGATTGGGGTAGTCATTTTATGTTCGACCACGCTCAGCAGGAAACTATTCACCGAAGCGTCGGCAAATAAGCCGGTCAAGTAAATCAATAAGGCGAATGCGGCTGCGCCCAGGATATTGCCGAGGTAGCTGAATACCCATAACTTGGTGACATCCAGCCATTTCAGCCGTTTTCTTAAAGCCGCGTATGTATAATAGAACGTATTTCCGGTAAATAGATCCCCGCCCCCGTATGCGATGAGGATAATCGCAGCGCCAAAGGTCGCGGCGGCCATCGGATAGGTCAGCGGCGAATGCTCCAGGTAGAGGAAGTTCCCGCTCTTGAACGCAACGATCACCCCAAACCCGATAAACATGCTCGCCAGCATCGCTCTGGCAATATACCGGAGATGGCTTTGCATAAAGATTTTATATTTCTTGATTGCCAATTCCTCAACTTTTAACAGCGATTCTGTCTCCATAACGCCCCCCGTTTATTCATGCTTGGTGTTCGTTTGAGGTTAGCTTATCCCTCTTTGGTTACGGCCATCCATCATACACCATTTTCGTTTAAATCTAAAATAAACGGTATTACTGCTATTTACAAGCGATACGGATTTGTGCATAATAAAAATTAGGATTATGTGATAATGATTATCATTATTAATTCGGAGCTGGCCTGGTTTATCCAACGAACAACAGCGTAAGAGGAGAGAATGCCCATGAGATTGTTAGCCGCCCGCAGAAAGACAAGGCTGGACATCGATGACTACTTGGATCTGCTCAATCTTGCCGCCCATTTGGGCGACCGCCAGTGGCAAAAGGAGATAATCCGCAAGCTGGAAATGATGCAGTCCGAGGTAACCGACGTCAAGTAGTCAACCCTATTAAAATAAGTGCGAGCTTAGGGACCACCTAAGCTCGCTTTTTTTTTGCATCTTGTCAAGAGTTAAGCTCTTGCGGACAACTGCAGCCCTGCCTCGTCATGATTTCCGTAATCACCAAGTCCGTTTTGCGCATGAGATCAATTTCATAAGGTGATTTTACTTCTGAACCGTCCGCTTCCCGAATGATCTTCACCGTCGGTCGGTGTACCAAGTTGGAATCCAAAGAGGTTACGACGCCTAACTGGCCGCTGCTAAGTTTTACGATGGAGGAAAGGGGGTAAATACTGATATGACGTAAATACTTCTGAATTAATTCGAGGCTGAAATAACGATCCCCTGCAGCGAGCAAATATTCAATCGCTTCGCCGGGAGTATAGGCCAGTCGGTAGTTCCGGCGAGAGATCAACGCGTGATAAGTGTCGGCAATCGCCACGATCTGGGCGTATTCATCGATTTCATGATGCTTGAGGCGGGAAGGATAGCCTGTCCCGTTATATCGCTCATGATGCTGCAGCGCACATAAGGCCGAACGCCTCGATACACCTTCCATCTCGCACATGATCTGGAAGCCTGCCTCCGGATGACGCCGCAACGCCTCACGATCGGCTCCGGTCAAGCTGCCGGGACGCCGGATGATGTGGGACGGCAGTTCCGTCATTCCGATATCAAACAGCAACGCACCTACACAAAGGTCGATCATTTCCGCACCGGAGTATTGACCCGCGATGCCAAGAATAGCGGAATACGCCGTGACATGAAAGGAATGATCAAGCAGGTAAGGATCGTTTTGCTGCAGACGAATCAAGCCGTCGAGCACTTGCTCATGACTGGTGATATCGTACAGGATGTTGCGGAACATCCGGCGAAACTGCTCATCCACGTGAGGAGTGGACAGGCGCCCCAATCCCAGATCGGAGTCAGCCAAACGGACCAGCATTTGCCGGATTTCCTTTCGTGCCTCGCGTTTCTCCTTGAGGTCTTGGAACTTCAACATCGAAGATTGCTTCTTCACATCGACCTCTTGGAAGGAACCATCTAATTCCTTGTTGCGGACGATCGCGGTTTGAATCCCCAGCTTCTTCAGACGAGCAATAAGGTTCTCCGTTAATGCAGTTCCCGCCCCAAGCATCGTCATCCCGTATTGATTCACTATTGGCTCGGCCAAGACATCACCGGGTTCGAGCAATCTGACATCAACCTGTCTCATGACATCACCTCTTTATATGAAAAAATTCAACTATCAATGAAGAACGCTTGCGCATCTATGTTTATTCACTAAGCCTTTTGGCCTAGAAGAAATTCTTATTCTCCAAGATCGAATTTATCATGACGACAGAAAATGAGACATTACCCCAAAGTATACTTTGGAAAAGCATAGTTCGACATAATTATACAAAAAGTCACTATTCCAACTTTAAATTCAGCGATATTCTGAACTATGATAACATAAATGATAAAATGGCGAGGGGGGGTGAAGAACGATGAGGCTAACACAACATGAGCACCAGGACCCTGGTTGGCCATCCCGGATCGTAAGTCGTGAGTGGGAGTTGGAGGTCTTTTCGTTATATCTAAAGCACTATTCTAGTATGGAGCGAATCATCAACATCTACGGCTCCTCCGGTGTAGGAAAAAGCTTTCTAGCTGAGGAATTTCAGAAGCAAGCCGCAAAACAAGGCGCAGCCGTAATCACACTTGATGCCGCGAAAATCAAAACCACACCCGAAGAAATCTGCCGGCAAATCCTGTTCCAGCTCGGTTTGTTGGACACCCTCCCCTCATTATCCGATCCCGACTTTATCATCAGAGCTGCCATCGAGGCCGTCAATAAACGAGCTAATTTGGGGGCTGTGCTTTTATTTATTGATACGTATGAACTGCTGGAGACGATGGATGATTGGTTTCGTGATTTTTTTATTCCGCAAATTAAGGACCGTTGCCTCAGCATCATCACCGGCCGGAATCCGTTGTCCAGCAAGTGGACGGGATGCCCGCTGTGGAAATATACCATCTATCGGATGCCGCTCAAGAACCTGGACTATCACAGCGTTGTCGCTTTTTTGCGGGGACGCGGAATCGTTGAACCGGACCAAATTCAGCGCATCTGGAAGCAAACGGACGGCTTGCCTGTGATGCTCACTTCGCTGCTCGGTGAGCACAACGCCAACGACGGCGAACCGGCCCTTCCAGGCCTGCGTGACGAGGCACGCCCGAGAGGCTGTGAAGCGATGGTCTTGGATGGCTCCCCGGCCCCGGAGAGTCTGCCGAAGTTGAAGCCGGAGGCGGCCATTTACGCCCGCACGGATTTGACCCATCGCGAGAAGGAGGTTGCCGCTCTCGCCTCCGAGGGGCTGACCAACCGTGACATCGCCTCCCGCCTTTTTCTCAGCGAAGTCACAATTAAGAAGCATATGCGCTCCATTTTTCAAAAAGTGGGGGCCAGCAACCGGACACAACTGCTTAAGCTGTTAATCTCTGTTCCGACCGGTTCGAAATGACAAGTTCTCTATCATTACGAATCCTGGCAGTTAGGTGGAAGGATGTGCGTCTATCGTCGCAGCTTATTGGAAAAATCGATTGCCATCGGTGCCATGCCGCATGTATGATGGATTCATAAGCTAAAGTTTTATTGGATTCTCCCGTATGACGCACATCGTCGGTTATTCTACTTCTTCAGCGGATCATTTCGAGGAGGCTTTGTATTGTGGAAGACGACCAGATAAGCTCCCTATTCCGGCCAGAATTCATGCTCACCGCTTCGGCCTTGCTTCAGGCCATTGACAGGATGGGCGTTGGCTTGGCCATTACAAATCCGAATCTTCCGGACAATCCGTTGGTCTATGTCAATCAAGGGTTTGAGAAGATTACCGGATACAAGCGAGAAGAAGTTCTCAACCGAAATCTCCGTTTCCTTCAGGGGAAAGAGACCAACAAGGAACATCTCGCCGTCATTCGGAAAGCGATCAAGGAAATTGGAGCCGCTACAGTAACGATCAAGAACTATAAAAAGGACGGCAGCACCTTCTGGAACCAGTTTGTCATCAGTCCCATTTTGGATGCGGAGGGGCATCTTCTCTATTTCATCGGGCTTCAGTTCGACGTGACCCGGGAAGTGGAGAAGCAGCAGGCTTCAACGGAACAGCTCCGCCAGTTGTCCCATTTCGATCCGGCGACCCACCTGATGAGTTCGAACTATTTTAAGGAACTGATGTACGCCGAGCTGCTTTCGGCCCAAGCCGAGCATACCACGGCCGCCGTCATTTGCATCAACCTAAACCGTTTCCGGCTGATTAATGAAAGCCATGGCGAGAGCAAAGGCAATGAGCTGCTGCGTCAAGTCGCAGAAAGACTGCGCCGTTCTTTCCCGGATGGAACCCCGATGTGTCGGAATTTTGCGGATGAATTTTTCGTGTTGGTGTCGAACATAACGGATCCATTATACATACATACACTTGCACTAGATTTGAACCAAGCGCTCAGAGAGCCTTACACCCTATCCGGCGAAGCGTTCCAGGTCGGTTTCGGAATGGGGATCAGCCTCTACCCGGACGACGGCTCCGACATCCATCAACTGCTGCAGCATGCGGAAATGGCGATGAAAGAAGCCAAGAAGGAAGCGCTGGAAGGCCCGCATTACTATGATCAATACCTGATGGACCGGCTGAAGACCCAAATCACGTTAGAGAAAAAAATGATCCGCGCACTGGCGGAAGGGGAGTTCGAGCTGCACTTCCAGCCCAAGGTGAATGCCTCAACCAAAGAGCTGACCGGCTTTGAAGCGCTGATCCGTTGGAAGGATCCGGTGCAGGGATACATTCCGCCAAACTCTTTTATTCCGATCGCCGAGGAGAATGGGTTTATCGTTGAATTGGGCGAATGGGTCCTGCGGGAAGCGTGCAAAGCGAACAAACGATGGCAAGATGCCGGGCATCCGAAGCTGCCGGTATCGGTGAATGTCTCGGCAGTGCAGTTCCGGCATCCGCAATTCTTGCGTACCGTTGAACAAGTGCTGAACGAGACGGGTTTGGCCCCGCAGTATTTGGAGCTGGAGGTAACCGAATCGTTATTAAACGATCATGTGATGATCAAGGATACCTTAACTGCCTTGCAGCAAAAAGGCATCTCGCTCTCTGTAGACGATTTTGGGACAGGCTACTCCTCGATTCATTACTTAAAATCGCTCCCGGTTCAGGTACTGAAAATCGACCGCACCTTCGTGCAGGAGACCCCGTGCTCCGAACGCGACAACTCTCTGCTGCGCTCCATCATCCAGTTAGGCAAATCGCTGGGCATGACGGTGCTGGCCGAGGGCGTCGAGACGAAAGCTCAGTTCGAATTCCTGCAGCAAAACGGCTGCGATCAAATTCAAGGCTACTATTACAGCCGTCCGCTTAACGCGGAAGCCATAGAGGGATTGCTGAAATCGAGTTAATGCGCGTCATGGCTCTCGATACACTCCGGTCACGACGTTCTCTTCCCCAAAGGGAATAAGTAAAAAAATAACCATGCCAGCAGCAAGGCTCCAGCCGGTATCCCGCTAAGCATCCATCGGATGCCGATCGCGGCCGATGCCGGCTGTTCGTTTAATGCGGCGTCGTAACCGCTCGCCTCCAGGATGAGCCCCATGCAAGCAGCCTGCAGCGAAACTCCCCATCTCACGATAAATCCGTTCATGCCGAAGTACATGCCCTCCCGTCTTGCGCCGGTACGCCGCTCATCCTCATCGATCACCTCAGACAACAGGACGTCGAGCAGCACCAGCAACCCTGCCAATCCGATGCCGACGGCAGCGGCGGTGGCAATCGCCCCTCCTGCCTGTGTCACCCAGCCGAACGGCAGCAACGCCGCTGTATAGCAGCCCATCGCAATGAGGATCCCCTGCCGGGCGCCGTATTTCGCTGTGATCCGTCCCCACAGGAATACGCAAGGAATGGCGGTGAGAAAGATCCCCCCTAGCAGCAAGGTGTTGTAGCTTTCCTCGCGGCCCAGAACGTATTTGGTGTAGAACGGAATCCCGGCGGGCAGCAGCGCAAATGTAAACTGCACCAGGAAACTTCCGGTCACGTACAGGACAAACGCTCGGTTTCCCAGAGTATGTCGAACCGCTGTGGTCAAACGGAAGGTGGCACGTACCGTATCGTGATGTTCCCGGCTGCCCCAAAGGGATAACGCTAGGAATACGGCCGACAATACAGCAAATATAACCCCCATGGAGCCCCAACCGATCTGTGAATAGAGGAGCGGCGGAATGGCGACACCTACAATCATGCCCACGATCCCCATCATTTGCCGCCACGAAGAGACATACGCTCGGTCCTTGATGCTCTGAAACATCTCCGGGAACAAGGCCGAGTAATTCAGAACAACCAAGACGAATAAAGCATCGTACAGGATTACGGTTCCTATAAAATAAGGAAAGGCCGCCCCTTCCGCCGCCGGCGGCGTCCACAGCAACGCAAACGCTGCGGCCAGCGGAACCAGGCCAAAACCGATATAGGGAAGGCGTCTGCCGAACCGGGTGCGGGTCCGGTCGGACAGATGGCCAAACAGCGGGTTCAGCACGGCATTCAGCACGCCGTGAAATATCATCGCCAAGCTGATCCAGGCGGGCCTTACGCCCAGCACGTCGACGTAATAATAGACGAGATAGGTTGCAAAAGCTTGCGACATCAAATTTACCGCCAGATTGCCCGAGCTGTAGGCTACCTTTTGAAGCTCCGTCCGGTTTCCCGGATTTGCGGTTCGCATCATCCGCCCTGCCTCCTTTATTCGATCCGCCGGCCGGCCTTAGGGCCGCTGCTGTGACTTCTGAAGGTCCTGCAAGTCCTTCCAGCGGATCATCTCGATGCCTTCCTCCGCAAGAACCGCCTTAATGTCCGGATCACGGAACAGTTGATAATCCCATTGTCTTTTTTCCCATTCGTTGTGGATGGCCTTCAGTTCTTCCGTCGCGAGCGCCGGATGGATGATAATCTCCGAGACACCGGGACGGAGCGCTTTAAGGACGGTGATCATATCGCGTTTGTAGCTTTCGTACGTTTCGCCCGGCTGCTTGCCAAAGGGCAAACCGATGAGATCACCGAGGAGGATCACGCCCATCCGATCGGCGAGCTCGGTGACCTGATGAATCAGGGCGTTCGCCTCCGGCGGCAATTTCCCTACCTGCGGCAACGAACGCGGCAAACGGAAGGGCAGGCCGTAATCCGCACAAATCTCAAACGCCACATCAAGGAAATGATGGCCGGTTGCCAATCCATACAAGCTGCCCATGTGGTTATCGAGGTGTGTAGGTGCTAAGCCTAACGCCAGCGCCGTCTCCACCTGGTTAATCATCTCAAGGCGCACTTGCGGCCGGCTGGCTTGCAATTCGAAGCGAGCAACGTCCTCGGGAAAATAACCTTCCTCTGTCACCAATGTCCGCACGTCCCCATCCCGGGTGACCGGCCCCCACTTATATCCGTTCCATTCGCTGGTGAACGTCAGATGGACCCCCACATCGAATTCCGGATTGGCAACGCTCCACGCCACCGCCTCCTTGGCCCAGGAGCAAGGGATCATGACCGTCGCCGAGGAGACCGCCCGTTCCTGTAGCAGTTGGGTTATCGCCGTATTTTCCGCATGGCACATTCCAAAATCGTCCGCATTCACAATCAACAGTTTGGCTTCCCGCCCGTACCCCAATCGCTCTGCCAATGTCATTTGCCTTCTCCTCCGTTTCTGCTCTAATTTCAATGAGCTTGATAATTAAAACGCTTACATAAATGGTGGAAATAACCGAAGTGTACCTTCGGTTATGGATAAAACTGCGAATCCCGATTGATGACGAACGTATCACAGATCTCAGCCCTTTCTTTGGCCGATGAATTTATATACCAAGTGTATGTTGGAACCTAAGCCTATAGTTCATAAGTTTGTAATTTCGCTTACACCCTGATAATTCCTGCTCAGGCAAAAAAAAATAAGGGCAATCGGTATCCGACTGCCCTTTCCGTTATCAGCTATTGAGAACTCTGTAATGATATTCCGACACGACCGTAAAGCCAAGCTTATTATAGAGCTCCAACGCCGGTGCGTTGTTCGCCAGCACTTGCAGGTGCATACCTTCCGCGCCGTTCTCTATCGCCCAAGACGCTAGCGCACGCAGGAGGCGGCCGGCGATCCCCTTGCGGCGGTGGCGTGCATCGACAACAACATTGCTGATCCCGGCCCGGCCCTTCTCAATGACCACGGTAGCTAAGCCCACCGGCTCACCCGCTTCATAGATTGCCACAAACGCCTTAGGTGTGGGCATTGCTGTAAAGATCGACGTATATCCGGCCCGGCGTTCCTCCGGAAATCCCTCCATCCGTAGAAATGCGTCCATCCATGACTCGACCGGTCCCGCTTTATAAACCAACTCCACATCGTCAGCCTCGTAAACGGTAGATCGCTGAAGTACATCCTGGCTAGAAGCCGCCAGCAGCAGGCAGTTCATCGAGATCTCATACCCCGCCGCGGCCAGCAGCCCATCCAACTCTTGAGGTGAAGATTCACTGACGTGAAAGCAGGGTCTCAGTCCACGTTCCCGGTAAAAGTGCTCCACGATGGCAAGCCAATCGTCCTCTGGAAAAGGTCCGGCTGCCAGCACACTGTTCGCTCTTGTTGTGACGCCGTCGTTTGCCCGAAGCCGCCAAGTGCCAAGCCATTCCAACTCGCGCGGAGGCCACCCACTTGCGGCCAATTGCTCCAATCGATCAGCTACCTCGGTTTCTTCCGTCCGCCCGCTCATTTGAGCCACTCTCCAAAGAACCGCTCGTATCCTCTCTTCATCACTGTCGCCGAAAACTTCTCAAAGGCGTAATCCCGGTTGTCCCTGGAATACTTCAGCGGTGAGGCTGCTGCCATGTTGACCAGTTCAAACCAGTTGTTCTCGTTGCCGGCAAAGGCGTGACGGGAGCTAATGTGACCATAGCAGGGATGCTCCGGCTTGACGACGATTTTGCCCATCGCGAGCGCTTCGGTCAGCGGCATTGCAAAGGTATCAAACCGGGAGCAGCTCCAGTACACCTTGGCCGAGTTCATCAGCGAAAACACTTCATCCTGGCTTAACGCAAACCGCAGGGTGACGTTGTGGGGGATGTTGTATTTTTTCACACTTTCCTTATAACGCTCCCCGCCAAACACCATCACGACGTCCTTGTCCGGATTTTGCCGCGCATATTCCAGCACCAGGTCCGGCCGCCGGTTCTCCTCGTCCCGTCCGATCCAGAGTACCCGATTCTCCACGATAGCCGAGGGGTCAAAAAACCGCTCCGCCAACGTTTCGTTAAATCCGATGGGAATCACGTCCACATCCGTCACACCGAACACGTCGTTCATTTGCTTCCGCAAAAACTCCGTCTGTACGATCGCCTTGTCCACGATCCCGTAAAACGGCTTCATCATCTCATACCCAGTCAACGCCGGGTCAGGGAAACTGTGTGGGAACAGTACGCTCTTGGGGAGGAACATTTTGAGAAAAGTAAACCCGGATACCGTATAAATCACGTGCTCGATGTTCTGCGAATAAATTTGGTCCAGCACGATATCGTAATTGACCAGATCGCCTTTCTCGTGCTCATAGCCGGGAAGCCAATCGTGTCCGCTGACATGGCGCTCCGGTGAGATAAATACAACCTCCACGCCTAGCTCCCGGCCGATGTCGCGCAGCCGCTCCGCAAACACGCGCGGGCCTTGGGCTTCCGCAAACTGGATTTTTCGCATGACTAAACCGACTTTCTTCATTTAACCCCGCCTCTAGTTGTTATAGTAATGTGTGCTTGCCACGTCATGTCTTGCTTCGTCAACCGCTAACGGACCTGAGGGACGTTAATCGCTACGAATTCGGGACTACGAGGTTTTAGCTAAGATGAACGTAAACAAAAGACAGCCCTCCAAATTGCTACATCTCGTAGGTTAAAATGGATAGTGTAGTATAAACCAAACCATTTCAGAGCTACATAGCAAAGGAGAGCTGATACTATGCAGTCTACCACAAAATTCGTCGGTTTAGATGTATCCAAAGAAAAAATTTCGGTTGCGATTGCAGATGTGAGCGGGGAAGCTCCACGCTATTACGGAACCATTCCCCACACACCGGCAGCGTTACGCAAGCTTATCAAAGAGCTGGGAGAGGCCGAAACGCTATCGTTTTGCTACGAGGCAGGACCCACAGGTTACGAAACCTATCGCTGGATCACCTCCATGGGGGCCCACTGTGTCGTCATTGCTCCATCGCTCATTCCCAAACGCCCCGGCGACCAAGTGAAAACAGATCGACGGGATGCCGAGCAACTCGCGCGTTTGTATCGTGCAGGAGAGCTCACTCCCGTTTACGTCCCCGAACGGGAAGATGAGGCTCTACGGGAATTGGTTCGCGCCCGTGAAGCTGCCAAGGAAGATGCCCACCGGGCTCGTCAGCGGATCTTGAAATTCCTGCTTCGTCACCAGATTGAACCACCCGCCACCATAAAGCGTCGCTGGACCAAGAAGTATCGCGTCTGGTTAGGGCAGCTTACGTTCCCGTATGAGTCCATGCACGTGGCATTCAGCGAAATGCTTCATGCTTTGGATGAGATCGAGCAACGCATGGGGCGCCTAGAAAAAGCACTGGTCCAGCAAGCTGCGACCGGTTCTAAGGCTTCTCTGATCCAAGCTCTTCAGTCCCTACGGGGGATTGGATTGCTTACAGCCATTACCCTTGCGGCTGAAATCGGAACCTTTGCGCGTTTTCGCTCCCCTGCGCAACTGATGGCGTACTTGGGACTGGTCCCTCGTGAGTATTCCACGGGCCTAAGTACTCGCCGCGGCAGCATGACCAAAGCCGGAAATGGCCGCTTACGACGGACTTTGGTGGAGTCCGCTTGGAGTTACCGTCACCGTCCTGCCGTAAAAGGGGATCTCGCCAAGCGATTAGATGGCATGCCCGCCGACGTACAGCTGTTATCCTGGAAGGCGCAAGAAAGATTGCATTACAAATACCGTCATCTTGTGTTTGGAAAGAACAAGCACAAGAATGTGGCCGTCGGTGCGGTGGCCCGGGAATTGATTGGGTTCATATGGGCGGTTGCTCGAACCGTGGAGCAGCCATCAGCCTCCTAACGCCTTTGGACGATGAAGGACGCAGGGGACGTTGCCCCCCTGCACCCCCACACTCGCCGTGTGGCGTTCCTCATCTTCGATGAGGATTTGGAAAAGTGTTGAATTGTACCCCACCGCTTGTCAAGGAAGACGCTTGACAAGCTCACGCCGGAGCACGAGGCCCGGGAGCAAACGAAGGTTCAGGAGAGAATTTGCGTAGTCCGTTTGCACTAGGTTTTGAAAGAAACTGAACGTGCGTTTCTAGCTTGCAAGGGCTCTCCCTGACGAAGGCATAACATGTGGTAACCAACCCACGGATAGCAGCGTGCCGACCGTCGCTCGCATTTTTGCTCTCGCGCCACGTGCTCAGGCAGATTTAAAACCGAGGGCTTGACAAAAACGTTCATAGCAACGGACTTGAGAGACCTTATTGTAGGCAAATCCGATAGAAACACCTCTTTATAGCCCAAATAGCGGCTTTCAGGTCCGTTAAAGCGGGAAATATTCCGAAAATGAGCTGATAAGGTCACTACAGTCCGTTAGCAGATCGTAAGTGTTCATATGCTACCCATGTTCTCCAGCAGTTCAAGGCATCCGTCCAAGCCGTCCAACGTCTCTTCCCGCTGTCGCAGCAGCCCTTCCGTCGTCCACACGCCGCCGCCTCGGTGCAGATCTCCTTCGATTAACAAGAGCATCCATATCGAAAAGATCGCAGCAAACCAAGCGTACTCCCGGATCATCACATCCTTGACCCATGGCGTGCCCTGTTTATCCGCTTCCGTAAGATAGGTTTCAAGCAGATGCATCCGATCCTCTGCCGACATCCTCTTCGGAAACCGGGGATGCGACATGTCGATCAGATGATACAAATCCCAATACGGGAGGCTCCGGTGCGCATGCTCCCAATCGAGCAACACCACGCGCCCCGCCTCTGTCACGGCGTAGTTGCCCTGATGCAGATCGCCGTGCGACAGCACTTGCCGTTGGGCTGTGAAGCCGCGACCGTCCCGGACCGCTGAGACGACTGCCGAATCCAACCATTGATCCGGCAGTCCCCGTCCGCTAAGGACAGCCGACGCCTCTTCCCGCCGCTTCAGCACATCTGCGGCGATGGCTGCGATGCCGGGCTTCGGGCCTTGGGCAAGCAAGCCCGGCCATTGTTCCGCGGGAGCCGCGTGCAAGCGGGCCAGCTGCTTGGCTGCCGCCTGGGCGTACACCAGCCGATAGACATGGTCCAGCGGCCCGAGGTTCTCGAAGATCGCCCAGCTCTTGGCGCCGCTCCCCTCCGGCGAGGCGGCAAGCAGCATCGGTGCGGTGATCTCAGGCAGCTCCGCCAGTACGTTCCGGTACACCCACGCCTCCCGGTCTGCCGATTCACCGTTCGTCAGCGGCTTGAAAATATAGCTCTGCCCCGGGGCGATGTAGATCCGCTCCACCCACTGGCCGTTCATGCCTTGGTACACCGGTTCCCGGCGCCAGATCTTTTGATCGTCCAGCGTTCCGTCCGCTTTGACCACTTCATCGATGTTCTGCATTTGGTTTCCTTCCCGCTCCCTAGTTTGACCTTAATGTTACATAAATTTTGAAAAGATTGTCAATCCGCCGCCGGCGTATAGCAAATTGCAGGCAAAAAAGAGCGGCGCCTTAAGCGAACCGCTCTTTTCTGAATATTTTTCTATTTACAAATAGCTTATGGTGTGGCTGGCGTTGTTACTGAAATGGGTCCGGTAATGGCATAGTTGGTGGAACTGCTCATATCCGGAACGGTAATGACGTAAACGTTGTAGGTGTTGTTCTCCAAATCCAGCAGATTACCTTGATAATCTTTATCCAAAACAGCCGAATAAGGTCCTGACTTCGAAATAGCTGCCCCTTGGTAACTTTCGGATGCTACGATACCTGAAGCCCCCGAGGTTGGGACTGCAATGACAAGATATCTGCTGATGCTTTGATCATTGCTTGGTTTGCTGAAAACCACCTCAATGCCGGAGCCATTCACCACAGCGCTCACATCCGTTGCAGCAGATACAGGTACGGTGCTTGGATCAACCTTTAGCTTCACTTGACCGGAAGGACCGGACAACAGATTCGTCATACCTGAACCGGATTTTGCTACCGTCAGCACAAATACTTGATAGGTCGTGTTGGCATCCAACGGTACGCCATATGCTGTATTCGGCTTGCCTAAAGAAACCTGAATGTTCCGTCCGTTCGGTTTCACAGCCGTATAGTTATCTTCCAGAGTCACCGTATTGGCATATTCCAGATTAAAGCTGCTCACATTCGCTGCCGGAACAACCATAATGCGGTATTCCTCAACGTTGCTTTCATTCGGCTGTTTGTTGAAGCTTACCACGATATCGCTGTAGGAATAACCGCTACCTGTGACATCAGCCGAAACGCTTAATGGCTGAAGCGCTGTGCTGTTCACCAGCGTAACCTCGTTCGAATATCCCGACAGGACGTTCGATCCGCCGCCGCTTGCGGCAACCGACAGGACGTACACCCGGTAAGGGACTCCGTTGCGAATCGCTTCTCCGTCCGTGTCCTTCGCGCCGTTAAGGTTTACGGTTAAGGTTGCACCATTTTTGTTAACGGTCGTATAGTAGTTCGACGAATTGGCTGCGTTCAGATTAAAGCTTCCGGTCTTCGACGCTTTCACCACAAGCACCTTGTAATAGCTAATATACGTTTCATTCGCAGCACGGGTAAAGGTTACCCGCAGATCACGGCCGTCCCCATAATCGCTGACGTCCGCCGCACTCAAGTTCAAAACCGCGCTAACCATATTGTTCGACAATGTAATCGGCGAGGAGTAAGAAGACAAGGCGTTGCTCAGGTTATATCCGCTGCTGGCTACCGACAGGACAAACACCCGATAGCTGACGCCGTTACGGATCGTCGCTCCGTCAACGTCTCTCGCTCCCGATTTCAGAATCGTGGAGAGCGTGTAGCCGCTCTTACTCACCGTCGTATAGTTTGCGCTGCCGACATTGTTGGCCTTGGCTAATGTAAAGTTATTCGCATCCGAGGTTTTGACCACCAGGATCCGATAGTTGCTAATATACGTTTCATTCGCAGCACGGGTAAAGGTCACCCGCAGGTCACGGCCGTCCCCATAATCGCTCACATCTTCGACAGTAACGTTCGATACCATATCCACCGTGCTGCCATTCGTTAACGTAATCGCAGCCGAAGCGGACGACAGCGTATTGGTCCCTGCGTAAGCTCCGGTGCCCACGGCCATAACGAATACCCGATAGCTGACACCGTTGCGAATCGTTGCCCCGTCTACATCCTGCGCATTGGAGGACAAGGCATATGACGTAATATTCGAACCAGTCTTATTAACCTGCGTATAGTTTGCGCTGGATACCAGGTTCGCTTTTGCCAGGCTGAAGTTGGCATAGTCGCTGGCTTTCACAACGAAGATCCGGTACGAGCTAATCCGCGTTTCATCTGAGATCCGGTTGAAGCTCACCCGCAGGTCACGGCCGTCGCCATAATCGTTCCAGTCTTCCACCTTCGTGATGACCGGTGCGATAATCGAGCCTTGCGCGAGCGTGATCGCGGAGGAGCCGGACGACAATTTGTTCGAATATCCCGTATTATTGCTCACCGATAACACAAACACCGTGTAGGACACGCCATTCTTGATCAGTTCTCCGGACGTATCCCGAGCGGAAGAGGCCAGCTGGCCGGTTAATGTCGAACCGCTCCCTGATTTGGACACGAGCGTAGAGTAGGAGCTCGGCAAGTTGTTCGCCGTGCTCAGTGTAAAGCTGCTAGCGTCCTTCGTCTTAACGACGAACACGCGATAGTTAGCGATGTTGCTTTCATTTTGCGCTCTTGTAAAGGTGACGCTCAGGTCGCGGCCATCGCCGTAATCGCTCACGTCGCTGACCTTAACGTTCGATGGAGCCGCTACGGAAACGGTATTGGTCAACGTAAAGGCCGGTGATGGATTCGACAACGTATTGGCGCTGTTGCCTTTGCCAATCACCAATACATAAGCAACGTAAGATTGATCCTCACGAATGGCAGCCCCGTCAACGTCCCGTGCGCTGGCCGACAGCGTCAAGGACAGATCGGATCCCGACGGAGACAACGACGTGTAATTGGCCGATCCGACTTTTTGGGCTGCTGCCAGATTAAAGCTGGAAGCATTTGATGCTTTCACGATCATCACGCGATACTGTTCAACGCGCGATTCGTTCGAGGATTTCGAGAAGCTGATCTGCAAATCCCGTCCATCCCCGTAATTTCCCACATCACGGGCAGTGACGTAGGCCACCGGACTAGGATCACTCCCGCTATCCGAGCCACCCGATCCGCCCGAGCCGAAGCCGGAGTTGATGGTAACGATTTTGGCGGAGTTGCTCCACCCCACTTGCTGCCCTAACGCCTCACTGACGAAGCGAACGGGCACCATCGTTCTGCCTTTGATGCTTTGCGCCGGCACGTCGAGCAAGACCGTCTCATTGTTGATGGTTGCCGAACGCGACATCAGCTTCAGCGTGATGGTCGTGCCGTCTTTGTAGGCGGTAACGGTTTTCAGCGTCTGGTTGTAATTCACCTTGGCATCCAGCGCTTCAAAAATCGCCCGGAGCGGCAACATCACCCGTCCGCTAATGATGACCGGGGCCTGGTCTGTAGTCAGCCGGTTGCCATCAATGTAGATGCTGATTGGCGTAGCCGCTTGCGCCGTCGTCTGTTGAAAGATTGGTATGATTAACAATGCGGCTAAGAGCGAAGCCCAAATTTTTTTCAAAAATCTCATCCTCCCCATGCTAATGAACAGCTAAAGAAAAAGTAACTCTTCCCATTTGACGTGTTATGCCAAGCAAAAGTTTCTATGTTTGCCGCTTGTAAAAAAATTTCACTCCCGGATGCCTATCCCCGAACAAAAAAAGCCGCTTCCCATCACGGGCAGCGGATTTAATGAAAGACGCTATTTGCCGGCCAATCGATTCAACCGGGCCGTCAACTGTTCACACCAGCTGGCTGACAACTCCTCCACGGCTAAAATACGCCGGATCCCTTCGGCATCCTCTTTGTCGACGTGCATTACGCGGTTGGCAAACGCCAGCGTGACTCCTGCGGGGTGCCTCTCGACAAGCTCCAGTTGATCCCCGGGCCGAACCTCTCCTTCCTGGAGCACCCGGAAATAATATCCGGTGTATCCGGTTTGCTGGATCGCCTGCGGCAGCTCGGGCAAACCATGCTTAACGCCCAGCTTGAAGCAAGGCTGCCGTGGTTGGCTGACCTGAACCATCGTGCCGCCCATACGAAACCGGTCACCGATGCAGATCTCGTCTTCGAGCATCCCTTCGGTCGTGATATTTTCCCCAAATGCCCCAAGTTCCAAGGTGATCCCGAACTTCTCCTCCCAATAAGCATAGCGCTCGTACGGATAAACGCAGACCGCCTTGTCCGGTCCCCCGTGAAATTTAAGGTCCGCTTGCTCATCACCGGCAAAATTCACCGACGATAAATACCTCGCTTCCGTCACCGGCATTTTGAATATGCCTGTTCGTACTGTTTTGCCTTGATGCTCCACCTCGATCGGCTTTCCCACGTTGAGCGAACGAACCGTCATATGATCGCCCATTCCTCTCAGCCCCCTCTGTTCCGAAATTCAGCGTGAAATAAATTCCATTATAAGGGACAACTTCATCCAGCACCACCTTATATTCCAAGGGAGCTGCCGGACGATTGAAACTTACCGGGCACCTGAACCGTATTACTAATAGGCATCAATGATCTCACGACAATCATTTATTACGATGAATACTATCCCTTGCACCAAAGAGAGGAATTAAATCTATGAAATTTAAGCTTAAAAAAGTCGTTATTCTTGGCACGATGGCCCTTGTCATTACGATAAACCCCAGCATGTCCAGTTTTGTAACCAGCCTGACCTATGCGGCTCACCCCTCCAAGCAATCCAGCCTCAGCAATAAGGCGGAGCGTCCGGAGGACGAGCTGAACCGGGTGCTTGGCGCTTCCTCCGACCGGGAGGTTTACGACGCTTTGCTTGAAGGCCAGTCGCTGGCGGATATTGCCGAATCCCACGGCCAAGATGCGAACCAGGTTGTCCAGCTGCAAATTGCCCAACTGCAGGAGCAGCTGCAGAAACGGTTAGACGAAGGCAGCATCACCCGTGAAGTTTATGAGCTTCAGCTGCAAGAGCTGCCGGAGCTGGTTGCCGAGAGCGCGAAAACGAGGTATACAATCCTCGGCTAATTTATTAAAACGAAGGCCCTGCTATGGCACCGCTTATTGCTTGCGGTATCCAGCAGGGCCTTGTTGCGTTTATTTTCCCCGTTTCGGGAGGAGCTTGACATATTCATCGGAGAGCTTCATCAGCTGCAAAATGTAATCGTAGTCGCTGCGGTACGGCGCAATATCGGTGACAGGCTGCAGTGTGTCCAGTGAAACCGCGGTGCCGTCGTCAAAGCCAGCGCCCGGCACGAACATGACTTCATCGTTAAAGAACGAGCCTGTCGGCAGATAATACCGCATCCCCACCACATTACGGTCCAAATTCAACAGGTCGTGCCCGAAGGCGGTAAATCCCTCATTCTCCAGCGAGATTCCGAGAAGATTGGCTACGGTCGGCAAAATATCGACCTGGCCTCCGGTGCGCTCGACGACTTGACCTTGTTCTTGGCCAGGGATGTGAATAATCAGCGGGATGTTGAACCGGCTGATCCGCTCGTCGTAAGCGATCCCCAGCTTCTCACTGATTTGCTTAGCGGGAACGTCCTTCTCCTGAAGGCCAAAGTGATCCCCATAGAACACCAGCATCGTATGGTCCCACAGACCCGTTTGCTTCAACCCGTCAATCAGCTTGCCGATCGCATAATCCGTGTAGTTGACCGCCTCGATATAATTCCCGAGCATCGTGCCTTCTAGATCGGCCGGCAGTTCGATTTGGCAGCGATCCTTCGGCACGACAAACGGATTATGGCTTGAGGTGGTGACGAATTGGGCGTAAAACGGATTGCCTTGCGCCTTTAGCTCGGCCAGCTTTTCGACGCCAACCCGGTACATTTCCTCATCGGACGCGCCAAAATCGTTAAAATGATCGTTTGTATAATACGGCTTATCGTAATATTTATCGAAGTTCAGCGCCGGGTACATTTTGTTCCGATCCCAAAATGTCACCTTATTGATGTGGAACGTATTCGCCGTGTACCCGTATTTTTGCAGCAGGCGCGGCAGACTGGGAAGCTCCCGATCACCATAGCCGGTCGACATCGCCTCCGCAGCTGTCGGATAGATCGACGTATTGGACATAAACTCGGCATCGGACGTATTGCCGGGGCCGATCTGCTGGAACACGTGCGGGAAATAGAAGCCTTCCTTCGCTAAACCGTTAAGTACGGGCGTAATTTCTTGACCGTTAATTTTCAGGTTCAACGGGAAGTTCTGGAACGACTCCATCTGCACGATGATCAAGTTCATCCCTCGGGCTGCGCCAAAATAAGCCGGTACCCCTGTAACATCCATTTTGTAAGGATAGCTGCTCTCAAGCTGCCGGACTTTGGCCGCCGTCTCCTGCAGATTACCTTCCGCGATCATCCGCTCTTCCTCCTGGTTGCGGATCGCCGCATCGACCTGGAAGTTAAAGAAACCTACGCTTTCGGCGCGCACCAGCTCGTTGTCGATGTCTTTTCCCCAGCGGATATAAAGGCCGGACAGCATGAGGCTGACGATCAGGACGAAAGCCACCCCCACCTTCCACGCCAACGAGCCGCGCGGCCGGTCGTTACGGAAGCTGAGGCTCCCCGCCAGATAGAATCCCCGGGAAGCCCGGCGCCTGCGAGCCGTACGAAAGATGCGAACCGCAATCAGCACTGGCAGATCGATGAAATATAGAAATTGTTCAGGCCTTAGCAGCGAAGCAACGCTGGCTTTGACCTCAGGAACCTGGTTGAGCCCGCTCAGCACCGCATACGTTGGTACCGTGCCAAAGTAGGCATTATATACCGTCGCCGCAAACAGGGTCACGGAGATAATCCAGTTCAATCCGAGGTACACTCCCCATTTGACCTTAGCCGGCGTCAACAGCTCAACCAAACACATCAGCGCCAGCACCGATAGCCATTCACCGGGCAATCCCTGAACCCCAAGGCTCCCATAGAAAAAATATCGCAGCAACAACAGCTTCATGCCAATTAGCACGAACGTTACGACGAAATGAATTCGACTTGAGTTACTTGAGTTACGTATGATCTCCATCTCTTTTCTCCGGAATTTACCGTGTTTTTACATAGCACGCAATTTCTATTTGTTTATTATAACACGGTAAAATCCAGAGTCGAATTTAGACGAAATCAGCCATGGAGCGGACGGTCAGCTTGCCGGGATGGCCCGCGACAAAGGGCTCTGCGCTGCCTGTGCCGCCCCGCCGCCGGAACTCCACCGTTACCGGAATGCCAGGAATTAGATCGAAGTAATTATCGGAGAAAATCCCTTCTTCTTCCGCCGAAATCCACACTTGACGCGCCAAGACATCGCTGACCAGGGTATAACAGCTTCCGCCGCTGCCGGCCTCTTCTTGCAGCGTAATGTTCGCCTGCGGCAACGAAAGTTCTCTAGCCGAAGCGAAGTAAAAAGGCTTGCTGTCCACGGCCTGCCCCTCGATCTCCAGGACCGCATGCAGCACGACCTGGCGCGGATCATGGCCTTCCAACCATTCCGCCCGACTGAACACCGCAGCTTCAACAACCGCATCTGCAGCGGCGTGAACCTCCAACGCCTGTTCTTTCAACAAGGCCCCCTGGAAGTCATACAGCGACAACCGCAACCGGCCCGTAACCGGCTTCTGCAGATCAGACACCACGCTAACCGAGATCGGGCCATTCTCCGGCTCGTAAATCGCCAGCATGACCTCGCGGAAGCTGCGGCGTACCGCATACTGCAGCGCCTTCCAACGTCCGTAATAGTCCATCCCCGCCCAGGACGCCACCGGCCAGCAATCGTTCATCTGCCAGTACAGCGTCCCCATGCAGTAAGGCTTGTTGCGGCGATGTGCTTCAATTGCCGTACGGATCGCCTCGGCCTGCAGCACCTGACTCATGTACAGGAACGAAGGGAAATCCTTCGGCTCCGGCAGATAAAGGTCCATGTACTCCTTGATCAACTGGTTCCCTCGGCCATTCTTCTGATGGGCCAGCATGATCTCGGACTCCAGCGCCAGCTCGCTCTCCGGCGCGTAAGTCAGCACCGATTTCAGCTCCGGAAAGGATTGAAAGCCGTATTCGCTCATAAAACGGCCTACCCGGAGGTTATAGTTATCAAACGGCTCAACCGCATGCCAGACCCCCCAGTAATGGACGTCCCCTTCACCGGTGACTTGAAGTGCATGTTGATCGGCGTCCCCCGTCAATTTACGGATCGGCGAAGACGGCAAGTAGGCGACGCCGCCGCCATGACGTTCCACGGCCTGAGGAAGAATTCGATGGAAGATCGCCTCGTAATCCGCCCAAATCTGTTCACGCTGCTCTGCGGTGTAATCCTTTTTCCACCCCCAGCCCCCATCCTCGACATAGTGGGCCCAAGCCGAATCGATTTCATTGTTTCCGCACCACAATGCGATACAGGGATGATTCCGCAACCGCTTGAGGTTGTCCTCCGCTTCCCGCGTAACGCTGTCCAGAAACTCCGATTCCCCCGGGTACATACTGCACGCAAACATGAAGTCCTGCCAGACCATGATTCCGTATTCATCGCACAGCTCGTAGAAAATATCCTGCTCATAAAGGCCGCCGCCCCAGACGCGAAGCATATTCATGCCGCTTTCGGCTGCCGTGGCGATTTCATGGCGATAACGCTCCTCCGTCACTTCAGTCAAAAAGCTGTCGTTCGGGATATGGTTCGCCCCTTTGGCGAAAACTGGCACGCCGTTTAACTCGAAGCGGAAGCAAGCCCCTGCATCGTCCTTCTCACGAACCAGCCGGATGTCGCGCAGCCCGGTTCGAACAGACGCTTCGGCGACCGCTTCCTGCCCGCCGTCCGTCACAAGCTTGGCATGGAAGTTATACATCGCCGGTTCGCCCAGCCCCCGGCACCACCACAGCTTCGGCTCCGCAATGACCGCCGGCACCTCTACTACATTCGTTCCCGGCTCTAATACCACAGGACGTTCCCAGGTCAACTCGCCGTCAGTGAGCTGCAGCTGACCTTCCCAGCGCTCAGCGGTTTCAATTTCCGCCAAGGCGGTAAGCTCCGCAACCGAGACGTTGACCCGGTCTTGGCGAATAAACAGGTCGCGAATAACCGGGCCGCTCCAGCCCTCAAGACGCACCTCGCGCCAAATCCCGCTGGTCACAAATCGCGGCCCCCAATCCCAGCCGTAATGATACGGCGCTTTGCGGGCAAACACGCTGACCCGGCGGTCGCCTAACCCGCCCAGCTCCGATTGGTCGTTCGCCGCCGGCAGGCCATACCCCAGCTTCTCGAGCTTAGGCAAATCCTCCGCGATGGGAGAGCGGAAGCGTACGGCAACCGTATTGTCGCCTTCGCGCAGCAGCGGCTTCACATCGATTCGCCAAACGCGGAACATATTGTCGGCCGACAAGACGTGCGTCCCGTTCACCGTGACATCGGCATACGTATCCAAGCCGTCGAAGACAAGCTCCAACCGCGGCAAAGCGGACCAAGCCTCATCCAATTCGAAGGAGGCTTCGTATTCCCAATCTTTTCGATCAATCCACTGCAGGTCATGCTCGTTAGTTCCATAGAACGGGTCAGGGATCAACCCGTTGCGGTGCAGATCCGTATGCACGGTGCCCGGCACGCGGGCCGGCTTCCACTCTGTCTCATCACTCGCTTTGAAGCTCCAATGCTGGATTCGATAACTATGTTTGTTCATATGTCCTCCATCAAGTTGTAAGTTACCGTTCATTATATACTAATTCCGTTATGGTTTGTTATATATTTGTTAGTGATTTTGCAGATCAAATTTTTATATGATCTTTCTTTGGGATTAAAGGTGAGCTATAATTGTAAAATTACTAATTATCAATTTCGACGAATCATAGTATGATGTTGTCGAAAGTGAATCACTTGGCAACTCTTCTTATGAAAGGGGTTTCATATGAAGAAGATTTGGATGGTGTACTTGCTGCTCTTCGCTTGCTTTGCGCTATACGTGCTCGATTACCGCTCCCAGATTCGTTTGAACGACGAATGGAATTCCGGGGGCCTCCGAGGTTCCATCGATGAGAAATACGTGATGGTGACGTTTCAAATGGGTATCGACTATTGGAAAAGCGGGCTGAAAGGCTTCGAAGACGCCGCCCAGGCGCTAAACGTCTCCGTAGAATACCGCGGCTCCACCCAGCGCGATATTCATGAGCAAATCACGGTGTTGGAGCAAGCCATTGCTAAAAAACCGGCCGGCATCGCGATCTCCGCGATTCATCCAACCGAACTCACCGCCACGATTAACAAAGCGGTCGACGCCGGCATTCCGGTCGTCTTGTTCGATTCCGACGCCCCCGGCAGCCGCGCTTTTTCCTTCCTTGGCACCGACAACTATTCCGCCGGCGTTGAGGCCGCGCGGAAAATGGCCGAGCTCACCGGCGAACGCGGGGAGGTCGCCGTCGTCACCGTGCCGGATCAACAAAATCATCAAGAACGCACCGAAGGTTTTTCCGATACCATTACCCAGGAATTCCCCAACATGCACATTGTCGCCACCAAAAACGGCAAAGGCGATGAGCTGTACTCGCGGCAAGCGGCGGAGGAAATCCTGCACGACTTCCCCGAAATCGCAGGCATTTTCACCACCGAAGCCAACGGCGGTATCGGCGTTGCGGAGGCCGTAAAGGCCTTTGGCCCGACCTCCTCCAGTCCGAAGATCATCAGCTTCGACACCGATAAGGGCACCTTGGACTTGGTCAAAAGCGGAGATATCGCCGCCACGATGGCCCAGGGCACCTGGAACATGGGATATTGGTCGCTGCAGCTGCTCTTTTCGTTGAAGCACGATTCCGATGGATCTTCGCCCCCCGGCCCTCGCGTTCCCCAGCGTTTGGATACCGGCATCACCGTCGTCACACGGCAGAATGTGAATGATTACTATGCGAAATAGATATGGAAAGCGATCCTGGGAAATCCGTCGTTTTTCGCTGAATAACTTGCCCATCCGCTACAAATTAATCGTCCACTTTATGTTGATCAGCATCCTTCCTTCGATCGGGCTGGGCGTGCTGACGAATTGGACGGTCGACCGCATTATCGAACGCCAGATTACGAACAACACGCTGCAGTTAATTGGCAAAGTGAACCGGTCGTTGGAGACGTATGTGGAGAATTTGCAAAACATGACGTTCCTCATCTCCTTTAACCCGGACGTGCTGCAGTTTCTCGAGAACAACAACGAGGCGGAACTCGTTCTATCGGCACCGTCAGTCAAAACACCTCCACGAACAACAACACCGGTAGATACCGATCACTACGAAATTCGCAAGTTCCTGCAGGGCTTCACCACCTTGTATTCGGAAGTCGCGGGCATTCTAATCGTCAACAGCCGCGGCGAATATATCAGCAACGAAATGTATGCCCGCACCGCAGAAAACCTGACCCGGGAAGAGTGGTACCAAGAAGCGGTCCGCAATAAAGGAATCTTTAAGATCATCGGTCATCCGCGAGATCGCAACGTCACTACGCATGTCAACTACAAGGACAGTGAAGTCGTCTCTGCCGTAAGGGCGATTCTCGACCCCGAAACCCAGCAGGTCAAAGGCGTCGTCTTAATCGACCTCAAACTGCGGGTCATTGCCGAGACCGCTCAGGACGTTCGTTTGGGGAAAACGGGCTATCTAACGGTGGTGGACGGCAACGGGGAACTGATCTATGCCCCGCCAGCCCCCTATATCAACCGCGTTCCGCTGGAGCGGCTCGGTCAGGACGGCTCAGGAACCTACGCAGAACGGGTGGGCGGCCGCGATTTACAGTTCATCTACCGACATTCGCCGTTTACAAACTGGACGACGGTCGGCGTCTTTTCCATGGCGGAGTCCGCTACGGAAATGCAGGAAATTCGTTTTTACGTGGTTAGCTTTGTTTTTATCGTCTGTTTGCTGGGGATGACGGCCTCTTTCTATCTGGCTCACACGATTTCCAGGCCAATCGGGCAGCTGGCGTCCTTTATGCAAAAAGCCCAGTCCGGCGATCTGACCATTCGCCACTGGAGCGACCGAACCGATGAAATCGGCCTGCTTGGCCGCCGTTTCAACGCCATGCTGCAGCAGATCCACCGACTGCTCTCCCTGACCGAACTGCAGGAGCGTCAGAAGCGGGAGGCGGAGCTAAGAAGCCTGCAGGCGCATATCAAGCCGCATTTTTTGTACAATACCCTGGATACGATTCATTGGATGGCCCGCCGCAACGGCTCGGAGGATATCGCGGAAATGGCGGAGTCCTTGTCGAAGCTGTTCCGAATCGGCCTTAGCAAGGGGAATGACATCATCCCCCTGAACGATGAAATCGAGCATGTTCGCAGTTACTTGCATATTCAACACGTCCGTTATCAAAGCAAACTCGATTACTCGCTGCACATCGCTCCGGAAATTCGCGGTGTCTATGTGTTGAAGCTGATCCTTCAGCCGATTGTGGAAAATGCCATCTACCATGGAATCAAGGAACGCCGGGGGCCGGGCCGCGTGGTTATCGAAGCCGCCGAGGATGCCGGCATGTTGGTGATCACCATCCGGGATGATGGGAAAGGCATTCCGCCGGATAAGCTGGCCCGGCTGCAAAAAGAACTGCAGTCCGCAGGCACCGCGGATGGCCGGGAAAAGGGCTCCGAACCGGCAGGGGCATCCAATGCAGGCGAAGGCGGACAGGGATATGGGATGCTGAATGTGCAAGCTCGGATCGCATTAACCTTTGGTCCGAAATATGGCCTGACGATCCAAAGTGAGGAAGGCCGAGGAACCGTAGTAACCGTCACCCACCCGATCATTCGGGATGAACAAACCCGTTGGGAGAGGATTGAATCATGAGCGGAACCTACTCAGAAACTCGTTGGAGGGTGCTCATCGCCGATGATGAATGCATTATTCGCGAAGGAATACGTGATAGCGTGGACTGGGAGAGCTTACGCCTTACGGTAGTGGCCGAAGCGGAGGATGGCGAGGAAGCTCTAGAGAAGGCGATCCAGCACGACGTTCACATCATGCTGGTTGATCTCAACATGCCGATCATGGACGGGATCGAATTAATGAAGCAGGTACGTGAGCGGCTGCCGGATTGTAAAATCGTCATCATCACGGGCCATGACGAGTTTGCGTACGCGCAAAAGGCGATCCGCCTTCAGGTCAAGGATTACATCCTGAAGCCCGCCAATCCCGTGCAGTTGGAGAAAGTCCTGCGACAGGTGCGCGGAGAGCTGGAGGAAGAAGCATCCAAACAGCAGCAATGGCAGCAGGCCTCGCGGCAGCTTTCCCGCAGTTATCCGCTCCTGAGGGAGCGATTTTGCCAGCAATGGCTGGACGGGGGCATGACAGCCGCTGAAATCTCCGAGCAGCTGCGGTTCTTGCAGCTGCCGGACGCCTGTCCGGATTGGCTGGGCGTCATCCGATTGCCTGAACCCGCCGCCTCCCCCGCTTTGTTCAAAGAGGACGAACGGCAGCTGTATGGATTTGCGGTAGAGAATATCGCCGCCGAAGTGCTCGCCCCCTACCCCAAGACGATCTTCCGTGATCCCTTCGGCCTGATCGTTGTCCTGCTGTGGGGAGTGGAAGCTGAAGCCGATTTTCACCGCATTGAAACCTTGGTGCGGACCCACTTAAAAATCGCTGCCGAGGTTTACTTGGCTGAGGGCGCTGGGGACGTCTTGGAGCTTCCTTCCGTATACCGGAAAGCGAAGTCCGCCGTAAACAAGGAAAACGCCATTTCCCCGCTGGTTCGCCGGGCCAAGCAATATATGCTGGAGCATTTCGGTGACAGCAGGCTGACGCTGGAAGCGATGGCGCATGCCTTGCAAACTTCTCCGGCTTATTTAAGCCGCATGATCAAGCAGGAGCTGGGCACCACGTTTAACAGCTATTTGACGCAGCTCCGCATCCGTCGGGCGAGCCGCCTATTAATCGCCACCGAGCTGACAATAGCCGAAATCGCCGAGCAAGTCGGCTACGAAACTCAACACTATTTCAGCACGGCGTTCAAGCGCGCGACCGGCCTTTCCCCACTGCAATACCGCAAAGGCGCATTTGAACATGAAGATGCTCAGGGGGAGTAAATCTCCCCCTCTCAGCCTCCTATTTTGGAGTCATGCCCCTCCATAAAGGTTCGATTTTTATAAAAAGAGTCAAACCACTGTAAATACGACCTCCCCCTTCGCTTGCTATACTCCGAACTGTAAACGCATTCATTTCAAGTATAGGGGGAATCGACTTTGAAGAAGGTAACGGCCATTTTACTTGCTTTGGTGATGGTATTCACCCTCGCGGCTTGCGCCAACGGCGGAAACGGCGGCGGCAGCGGATCGGGCAACAGTGAGAAGGGAACGATCGGCATTGCCATGCCAACGAAATCGTCCGAACGCTGGGTGAACGACGGAAACAATATGGTCAAGGAGTTTAAGGCTCTTGGCTATGGCACGGATCTGCAATACGGAGAAGACGTCATCGAAAACCAGGTGTCGCAAATCGAAAATATGATTACCAAGGGCGTGAAGGTCCTCGTCATCGCCGCGATTGACGGTGGTTCCTTAACCGACGTACTGCAAAAAGCCCACGATCAAGGCATTCAAGTCGTCGCCTACGACCGGCTGATCATGAACAGCGAGTACGTCGACTACTACGCAACCTTCGATAATTTCAAGGTTGGCGTGCAGCAGGCTTCCTATATTGAAGAAAAGCTGGGACTCAAGGACGGCAAAGGCCCTTTCAATATCGAGCTGTTCGGGGGCTCTCCAGACGACAACAATGCCTACTTCTTCTATGACGGCGCTATGTCCGTACTGCAGCCGTACATCGATTCCGGCAAGCTGATCGTACGCAGCGGACAAACCGAAATGGAACAAATCGCCACGCTGCGCTGGGACGGCGCCACCGCCCAGGCTCGCATGGACAATTTGCTGAGCGCTCACTATACCACGGAGAATATCGACGCCGTGCTTTCCCCTTATGACGGAATCAGCATCGGCATCCTCTCCTCGCTCAAAGGTGTGGGTTACGGCTCCGGAAGCAAACCGATGCCGATCGTAACTGGCCAGGATGCCGAGCTGGCATCGGTCAAATCGATTCTTGCCGGGGAGCAAACGCAAACCGTCTTCAAGGATACGCGCGAGTTGGCGAAAAAGGTTGTCTCCATGGTCCAAAGCATTCTGGAAGGCACGGAAGCCGAAGTCAACGACACGAAAACCTACGATAACGGCGTGAAGGTTGTTCCTTCTTACCTGCTCGAACCGGTCTCGGTCGACAAGGATAATGTTGAACAGGCGCTCGTCGACACCGGCTACTACTCCAAGGAAGATCTGGGACTCTAAACATCATTAACTTGTGGTGACCGGCATAGCGGCGGACGCGGATTCGGGCGACCGTCGCTATGCACTTACCGTGAGCGAAAGGCCAGGTGACGCATGTGAGCAATACGATTTTGGAAATGCGGGGCATTACGAAGACGTTCCCGGGGGTTAAGGCGCTCAGCAATGTCAACTTCAAGGTCAGATCCGGGGAAATCCATGCTCTGTGTGGGGAGAACGGGGCTGGCAAATCGACATTGATGAAGGTGCTAAGCGGCGTCTATCCGCATGGCTCTTATGAAGGCGAGATCTTGTTCGAAGGCAAGGTCTGCGAATTTAAAGATATCAAAGAAAGCGAGCAGCTGGGGATCGTTATTATCCATCAGGAGCTGGCGCTGATCCCCTATCTCTCCATCGCGGAGAACATTTTTCTTGGCAATGAGCAAAGCAAACACGGACTGATCGACTGGAACGAAACGACGGTCAAAACCAAAGCGTTGCTGAAACGGGTGGGCTTAAACGAATCCCCGGCCACACGCGTATTGGAGCTGGGCGTCGGCAAGCAACAGCTGGTGGAAATCGCCAAAGCCTTATCCAAACAGGTCAAGCTGTTAATTTTGGACGAACCCACGGCCGCCCTAAACGAAAATGACAGCGAAAACCTGCTGGAGTTGATCCTGGAGCTGAAGAAACAAGGCATCACCTCCATCATCATTTCCCACAAATTGAACGAAATCAGTAAAGTTGCCGATTCGATTACCATTCTCCGGGATGGCCGGACGATTCAGACCTTAGATATGAAGGCCGATCAGGTGACCGAGGATCTCATCATCAAGGGCATGGTTGGCCGCGATCTCACCCACCGCTATCCGGAGCGGGTTCCCCGGATCGGTGAAGTGATCTTTGAAGTACGGGGTTGGGAGGTAACCCACCCGCAACAAGAGGATCGTAAAGTGCTGGACAATATTAACCTCAATATTCGCCGCGGAGAAATCGTTGGGATCGCTGGCTTGATGGGTGCCGGCCGGACCGAACTCGCAATGAGCTTATTCGGCCGATCCTATGGGCGGCATATTAAAGGTCAGCTGTTCCTACACGGCAAAGAGGTACGATTTAACGACATCAGTCAGGCGATTAAGCATGGCGTCGCTTATGTTACCGAAGATCGCAAGCAATACGGCTTAATTTTAATCGACGATATTAAACGCAACATCTCGCTGGCTTCGTTAAAGAAGCTGTCCCGCCGAGGCGTAATCAATGAACGGGAAGAAGTGCTGGTCGCGGAGGAATATCGGAGCAAGCTGAACATTAAAACGCCCAGCATTTTGCAGAAAACGGTCAATCTGAGCGGCGGCAATCAGCAGAAGGTCGTCCTTAGCAAGTGGATCTTCGCACAACCGGAAATCTTGATTCTCGATGAGCCAACGCGCGGCATTGATGTCGGAGCCAAATATGAAATCTATTCGATCGTCAATCAACTGGCAGACGAGGGCAAAGGCATTTTGTTCATCTCCTCGGAGCTCCCGGAGATTCTCGGGATGTGCGACCGCATCTACGTCATGAGCGAAGGCCGGATCACCGGGGAAGTGCTACGCGAGGACGCCACCCAGGAAGTATTGATGAAATCCATGACTCGAGGCAGGGGGTAGACCGATGCAAGCGGTTAGCGAACTTTTTCGAAAAAACATACGTCAGTACGGCATGATTATCGCCTTAATCTTCATCACCATCTTGTTTCAAATTTTGACGGGCGGCATCTTACTCAAACCGCTCAACATTACGAATCTGATCTTGCAAAACAGCTACATTTTGGTGCTGGCCATCGGGATGGTGCTTGTGATCATCACTGGACATATCGATTTGTCCGTCGGCTCCATCGCCGCCTTTATCGGGGCTTTGGCTGCCATCATGTTGGTGGATTTTCAGTTGCCAACGTTCCTTACCATTATCATTTCACTGGTGATCGGCGGGCTGATCGGTGCCTGGCAAGGATTTTGGGTCGCTTACGTAAAAATCCCCGCCTTTATCGTCACATTAGCCGGGATGCTGCTGTTCCGGGGCTTGACGATGATCGTGCTTGGCGGCCAGTCGATCGCACCATTCCCGAAATCGTTCCAACGCATCAGTTCCGGCTTCATTCCCGACTGGTTTGGCGGCAGCAGCCTGCATATCCTGACGATTCTGCTTGGTCTGGCGCTCTCCCTTCTCCTCATTTGGCAGGAATGGAAGGAGCGGCGAACCCAGCTCAAATATCAGTTTGAGGTCGCGCCGATTTGGGTGTTCGTCACGAAGCTCGTACTGCTCGTTGCCATCATCAACATATTTACCTTTGTGCTGGCAACCTACAACGGGCTGCCGAACATCTTGATCATCCTGTTCTTCCTGATCGTCATTTATTCGTTCGTTATGAACCGAATGGTGGCGGGCCGCCATATCTATGCGCTTGGAGGCAATGAGAAGGCCGCCAAACTCTCCGGCGTCAAAACCAAAAAGGTGACGTTCTGGGTCTTCGTCAACATGGGCGCCCTGGCTGCACTGTCCGGCCTGATCTTCGCCGCCCGCCTCAACTCGGCTACGCCGAAGGCCGGGACGAACTTTGAGCTCGACGCGATCGCGGCCTGCTTCATCGGTGGCGCCTCTGCCTCCGGCGGCATCGGTACCGTCATCGGCGCGATTATCGGCGGCCTGGTCATGGGCGTGATGAACAATGGCATGTCGCTGATCGGGCTTGGGGTGGATTGGCAGCAAGGCATCAAAGGGCTGGTCCTGCTTCTCGCCGTCGCTTTCGATATTTACAATAAGTCGAAGACGACTTAACCCCAGGACCTTGATGTTCCTAAACCTCCGCTATCGATTTGGCGGAGGTTATTTTTTTGAAGGCTAGCTTGAGCGGGAGTATAATGAAAGACAGGATGATCTACCTATTTTTTCCACAAAGCAGGTGATTCCCTTGTCTAGCCCCCATCTGACCAAGGCGAAATCTGGCTTTTTCCGTCGGAATCCTAGACACTCCTTGGGGAGTGTCGTTTTTTTATACAGTCGCCCTTCATTGTTGATTTCGTTTGCTCCAAAGACAGATTACATTAAGATTGTTCCATTCATCACATTCTTTGGAGGTGAAAGTTATGTCTGCAGATCGTCACACCCATCACGTTTATTTTGTTGGCGGAGGGATCGCTTCACTGGCGGGGGCCGCGTTCCTGGTTCGGGACTGCGATTTTCCCGGCCAACATATTCATGTGTTGGAGGAAATGAAGGTGCTAGGCGGCAGCAACGATGGTGCCGGAGACGGTGAACGCGGATATGTGATCCGCGGCGGCCGGATGCTGAATGATGAGACTTATGAAAATACATGGGATTTGCTGCGCTCCATCCCTTCGATAGACCACCCGGGACTTTCGGTGCGGGATGAGATCATCGCTTTCGATACCGCCCACCAGACGCATTCCAACGCTCGGTTAGTCAACCGGGACGGCCAGGTTGTAGACGTGACCTCTATGGGCTTTGATATGACGGACCGGATGGCCATGGTTAAGCTGATTATGGCCCCTGAAGAGAGCCTGGGCACTGCGCGGATCAATGACTGGTTTGGCCCGCATTTTCTCAAGACAAATTTCTGGTACATGTGGGCAACCACCTTTGCCTTCCAGCCTTGGCACAGCGCTGTGGAGTTTAAAAGATACATGCTTCGGTTTATGCATGAATTCCCGCGAATCCATACGCTGGAAGGAGTCACCCGCACACCTTATAACCAATACGATTCCCTCATTCTCCCGCTGCAAAAGTATTTGGAGAAGCACGGCGTAGACTTTTCGCTGAAATGCACCGTTACGGATCTGGACTTCCGAGAAGGCGATGAGATCACCGTGACGCGGATACACTATCTGAAAGACGGCGAGCCGCAAGTCCTCGATTTGGGCGAAGACGATCTGGTGATCGTCACCAACGGCTCGATGACGGAGAGCTACAGCCTAGGCTCTATGAGCACAGCGCCGAAGCTGAACGGCAAGGGCAGCTCTTGGCAGTTATGGGAGCGGATAGCCGCCAAGAAACCGGGCCTTGGACGTCCTTCCGTCTTCGCCGACCATATCGAAGAGTCCAAATGGGAGTCGTTTACGGTGACTTGTCAGGACTCGCGTTTTTTTGACCGGATGGAAGCTTTCTCCCGCAACAAGGCGGGCACCGGCGCACTGGTTACCTTCAAGGATTCGAGCTGGTTCATGTCCATCGTGCTGGCCCATCAGCCGCATTTCCGCAATCAACCGGAGCATGTGAAGGTCTTCTGGGGGTACGGATTATTCCCGGATCGAGCCGGCGATTACGTGCCTAAGAAAATGTCCGAATGTACCGGTGAGGAGATTCTCACCGAGTTGCTGCACCATCTCCACTTCCAAGAAGACATGGAAGCGATCTCTCCACCGCCAACTGTATTCCATGTATGATGCCGTTCATCACCTCGCAGTTCATGCCTAGAGCGATCGGCGATCGGCCAAAGGTCATCCCGGACGGCTCCACCAACTTAGCGTTTATCGGTCAATTCTGCGAAATCCCGGACGACGTTGTCTTCACTGAAGAATACTCTGTTCGGACGGCCCGTATGGCCGTGTATGGCCTGTTGGGACTGAACAAGCCGATTGTCCCTATCAATCAGTACCAGTACGATGTACGTACGTTGCTGCAAAGCTTGGTCACTTCCTTCCGCTAAGAATGGACAGGGGTGATAAAAATTGCCAAAACGACCCATTTCGGATAAACTAGGCTTAATTGAATCTTAAGCAAAGTGAAGCACACTTACGCATCTGTCCATCTTGGCGCGCGTAGTGTGCTTTTTTGCGTTTGGAAAGGAAGTGTGACCTGTTGTTGGTATCAACATCATCTTTAGTCCAACAAGTCGGTGAGGAATCGCAAAGCGGGAACTATGGGAAGAAAATCATCCCTCATGACGAAGCGTTTAAAAAGCTGTTGCATACGTTTTTCGCGGAATTTATCGCATTGTTTTTTCCTGCACTTGAATCGCAGCTGGACTTCAGCCAAACCCGTTTCCTTATGCAAGAGCAGCTTGTGGATGTGGTGGGAGAAGAAGCGCGTACGCTCGATCTCCTGCTGGAAACCAAATATATCGGTACGGATGCCTTCATCCTCATCCATCTGGAGCCTCAATCGTACCGACAAGCAGACTTCCACGAACGGATGTTTATCTACTTCAGCCGGCTCTTTGAGCGGCACCGGAAAGAGCACCAGCTCATCATCCCTATCGCCATCTTTACATCCGCAGAGAGTAAAAATGAGCGAAATTCCTTAAACATGTCGATTCTGGGAGAGGATATCCTCCAATTTCGGTTTCTGAAAGTCGAGCTCATCAACCAACCCTGGCGCAGATTCATTGATTCCAACAACCCCGTGGCTGCTGCATTACTCGCTAAAATGGGCTACAATAAAGGGGAGGAACGGGAGCTCCGTCTAGCCTATCTGCGCATGCTGCTGCAGCTCAGCCAAAGACTGGATCAAGCCCGTCTAGCGCTAGTGATGTCTATCGCCGATTTATATTTCGAGCCGGATCCCCGGCAGGATGAAGAAATGCTTCGGGAGCTGGCGAAACAATATGCAAAGGAGAGTGAAGTGATCATGGAATTAATGCCCGCATGGATGCGTCAAGGATATGAGAAAGGGTTGGAAGAAGGCCTGGAGAAAGGTATAGAACAAGGGATCGAAAAAGGATTTGAAAAAGGGATCGAACAAGGCACCCTCATAGAACGCCGGCAAATCGCGCGCAGGTTGTTATCCAAGGGCTTCACTCTGGAAGAAATTGCGGATATGACCCAATTGTCTATCGAGGAAATCAAAAAGATTATGAATTAAGGAATTAGCCAACGGACAAAGAAAAGAAGCCGCATCTACGCGATCGGCTTCCTTCTTCGGTAATTGGAATATATGACTTGGCTATATTTATTTAACAAGCGGTCAAGAACAACCGACTGATGGAGAACCCGTGCATGGCGCATTCCGTATCTCTGTGCGAGCCGATTTAATTCTTGTCTTTCCAATTCGATCCGAAATCTGATTTTTTCAGAATTGTTCATCACTATCACCCTAGGAACATATTAGAAGAGGTTGCCAAATATTGCATAATGAGACCTAATGCAAGAAACAAAAAAAATTCCATTTTTTGAAATGGAATTTTAAAATAGGGCCAGTAGGATCTAGCCAAGCCTTATTATAGATTTCTATTAGTAAATGAATTAACCCCATCCGTGAGAAAATAACGTCATAGCTACCGGATAAAAGCTAACCATAATTATAGCCGAAACCGCCCAAAATGCTTTCTTTTTCATTTTCCCACACCTTTCTACATAACTCAGAATAAGTATTGCATTGTTTCAAAGAGGCGTGCTTCCGATGCAACTCAAATAATGCCATATTATTAACTATCAGATCTTTGCTGTTTAACAATATACTTAACTCCATACTGAATAAGAGATGATATATCCCTTCTTCATATAGAGCTTTTCGAAAATAATAGAGTGCGTAGTTCTGAAAAAAAACTGCACGTCTAAATATAAGTGATGGCTCTTTGTAATTCGATTTTGATGTCTGTTTGATTTTTCTATAATCATCAATATCATCGGAGAATTTATTTAAAATTTCATCGATAAAGTAATTATGTCGATTAGACGCCTCAATTAACGTGGTTAGCCCTTCAACAATTTCACCTGGATGCTCTTCAAGGAATTTTACATACTCCCCTATCAACTCTCGATTTCCTGATTTGATATCCATGCACATCCAGTTAGCGTATGCAAACATCTTAAGTTGCTCTACTTCGGCTTTCCCCGCTTCATCGAGACCCTCAAACCAGCTCAAATCTGCATACTTCGGAATCCACTTCTTGGATTCTTCAAACATTCCACGGTACTCATAAGAGCTAGATTTAATTAAATAAGCTCTTCCATAATAGTAGACCAATGGACGTTTAGGTTTGAAGTCTTCATCCATCCAGATGCGTCTGTTGTAAAGGGCTTCGGTGAATTGACAGAGCTCATCCGCATAATTCTCAACTTCAGACCAATTAAATCTCAGTGCGTAAATCTCAGTTAGCATCAGTAAACCATCGAGAGCATAGGCTTCAGGCAACCGATATCTGTAAGGTAAAAATTGCAATGCAGCTTTAAAGCCTCTTCTCGTATCAGTTTGAAATATTTGAAATATCCGATAGTAACTCATCGCCAAGCGTTCGGAGTGGCTAGATCGCTCACTTTCGATAACGCTTTCATAGAGTATAACCGCAGCCTCTTTCCAACCTTGTTCATACATCATTTCGGCTGTATCGAAAATGCCCGCGATTTGTTTCAAATCCTCTAACAAACGGTTTAGAACCTGTTTAATGCAGTCATGCTTCTGCAACTCGGCGCATCTCAGCAGGAACGGCCGCAGCCTCCTCCAATGCGGAGCCGTTGAAGTAAAACATTCATCTGCGTATAAATCGTAAAAGTGTCCTTCAGGCAACCCCATCGCAGCCGTAATCCGATCCAATTGTCCGATGGCAATCGGCCGGTTCCCGTTAATAATTCCGCTTAACGTTCCGACGTTCACCCCGGCGGATTCCGAGAAACGGTGCAGGGTTGTCCCTTCGCTCTTGATGTAATCTTCCAGTTCTGCGCGAATCGTGGTTGTAGATATCAAAAAATTATCACCCCCCAATTCCGCGACCTTCTGCGAGCCAAAGGATTCTCGGCTAACAGAGGAGTCAAACGACATCCAATGACATCAAGCAACACCATATCCTACTAAACTTCCAATATATGTTTACATAATAATCCTAAATTTGACAATCGTCAATATGAAAAAAGACCGATAAGCAAACTTTTTGTCTGCTTATCGATCTTTATGGGGGTTCTTAGATTTCCAGCTCCGCCGCAGCCGCATTAGCCTCCACTTGCGCAGGGTTCTTGCAGCCCGGAATCACCGTGCTGACAACAGGATTCTTCAGGCACCAGGCCAAGGCCCACTGAGCCATGTCCACACCCTCCGGCACTTCATTCCGCCGAATCTCTTCCACTTCCTCCAGCTTGCGCCGGGTGCTTTCCGGATCATGACGATGGCGTACATCGGTTTCGCTGAACACCGCGCCCGGTTTATACTTGCCGCTCAGATAACCGCTCGCCAGAGGAACTCTTGCAAGCACACCGAGTTGCTGGCGCTCGCAGGACGGGAACACCCGATTCTCCGGCACGCGGTCGAGCCGGTTATAAACCACCTGAATCGCCTCCACCCCTACCTTCGTTGAAGCTTCGGTCTGATGCAGGTTGTCGTTGCTGCCGATCGACGTGCCCAGATGGAGGATTTTCCCGGCTTGTTTTTGCTTATCCAGCAGCGTCCAAAGTTCATCATTATCAAACGCCGCATCCGGGCCGGAATGAAACTGATACAGATCGATATAGTCCGTCTTCAACGCTTTCAGCGAAGCATCAAGCTGTTGTAGTACCGCCGCAGCATCAAAGCGGTCCGTCCGCGTAAACCGTTCATGAAATTGATGCCCAAATTTCGTGGCGATCAGCCAGTCCTCCCGGTTGCGCCGGCTCAGATAATCCCCGATAAACGATTCGGACAGATGGTCGCCATAACATTCTGCCGTATCGATCAGATTGATGCCCAGCTCCCGGCCCCGATCCAAGATCGCATCCACTTCCGCTTGCGTGTAGTTTAAACCCCACTCCCCGCCGAATTGCCAAGTTCCAATGCCGACCACGGAAACGTTGAGACCGGTTTTTCCTAATGTCCGATATTTCATGTTCAAGAATCCCTCCGATTCGTCTCTATTTCAAGTAAAATACCTCGCGCATCGGCACGATCGGCTGCGGCTCATTAAAGTCAAACGAACCCTCCACCATGCCCGACGTAATTGCATTCCACCGCTGACACACCTCGCTGGCCGCAATGTACTTGAACGCCGCGTCCGGATCATCGCATTCAAAGCAATAGAAGAACTGATTCCCCTGCTGAAAAATCGAATAATTGCGAATCCCGGCTTTGCGATGCTCCTCCAGCACCTCGGGCCATGGGTTCAAATGCATCTCTACATAAGCCTCCAGTTGATCTTCCTTCACCCGCCAGGTCCAGGCAAATTTCCGGCTTGGACTGATTTCCATGATCATCCCTCCCATGAAATTTTCATACCATTGCATACTACTTGAAAAAACGTCGAATCAGCTTCAGCTTGCCAGCCGTATAAGGCGGATAGATGAAGCTCAAGTTCACCCGCGTTGACTTTTTCAGCACGCTTTTCCGATGAGAGAAGGTTTCATAGCTGTAACGGCCGTGGTAGGCTCCCATCCCCGAAGAGCCGACACCGCCAAAGGGCAAATACGGGCTCACCAGATGCATGACCGTATCGTTCACGCACCCTCCGCCAAATGAAACGGACTCCATCGCCTTCCGTTCCGTGGCGGCATTGCTCGTAAACAAGTACAACGCCAGCGGCTTGGGCCGCTCACCAATCTCCCGGAGCGCCACATCTAGGTCTCGATAGTCCAGCACCGGCAAAATCGGTCCAAAAATCTCTTCCTGCATCACGGAGTCTTCCCAGCTGACGTTGTCCATAATCGTTGGCCCCAAATACAGATCCTCACGGTCTCCGTCCCCGCCAACCACAACTTTGGACGGCTCAAGCAATCCCATCAGTCGGCTCCACTGCTGCTCATTCACGATCCGCCCGTAGTCAGGGCTTTGCCTTGGATCCTCACCGTAGAAGGCTTTGATCTGCGCCTTCATTTTGGCAACCAGCTCCGCTCGCACCGACTCGTGAACGAGTACATAGTCCGGAGCCACGCAGGTCTGACCTGTATTTAGGAACTTGCCCCAAACGATACGCTGCGCAGCCAGATCGAGGTCCGCCTCTTGATCCACGATGCAAGGACTCTTCCCGCCAAGCTCCAGGATAACCGGCACCAAATGCTCCGCAGCGGCCGCCATGACGATCTTTCCAACCCGAATACTTCCGGTGAAAAAAATAAAATCCAGCGGCGCATGGATCAGCGCAGACGTCGCCTCCGGCCCTCCCTCTATGACTCGTATGTAATCGGGTTCAAAATATTCGCCAAGCATCTCGGCGATCACCCTGGAGACATGAGGGGTATACTCCGAAGGCTTCACGATCGCGGCGTTTCCCGCAGAGATCGCTCCGATCAACGGGTCGATCACCAGCATAAACGGATAGTTAAACGGGCCGATGATCAAGGTCGAGCCGTAAGGCTCCCGATAGATGTAGCTGCTGGAGCCGATATGGGCCAGCGGAGTTCGAACCCGCTCCGGCTTGGCCCAACGCCTCAGATGCTTCATCACGTAGCGGATGCTGTCGTAAGCATAACCCACTTCCGTGCTGTAGCCTTCAAATTCAGGCTTGCGCAAATCTCGCTGCAGCGCTTCCAAAATGCGCGTTTCATAACGTTTAATCGCGGTCTTCAGACGTTCCATCTGACGCAGCCTGAATTCTACGGGCCGCGTGGCACCGGATCGGACGAATTGCTGCTGCGCGCGGACGACCTCCGAAATAGTTTGCTCTAAGGTTTGCGCCGGTTGCGGTTCGGTTGGAGCTTGGGTAGAATTTGCAATTTGACTCAAGGCGGTTCCCTCTTTTTCCCGAATAATCAATGTCATTCTTGTCTGTCTCTTCTATTGTAACCCGAAATGGGGGAGCTGGGCATCTTTGGACATTAAGCTTCAATTCAGGTTAGCGGCGTATGATGGTCTTGCCTGCTGCCAAGCCCTATCTATCTTGGCTTGAGGCGAACCTCAATGCAACACGGAATGGAGTGAAAGACCCATGAGCGAAAATCTCAAGAGGGCCGGCCGTCGCACTTCGAAAAAGAAGCTGGCCATTTATTTCCTCGTGCCTCTTTAGGGGCATTGGCGGGATTTTATATGGTTTGGTGGACCGCTATTTGATCGAGCATGTGGAAGTGGTTGTAACTCACCTATTACGTGGCAGATGTGCAAGTGAAGGATGCTCAGGTGCTGCAGTCCGCTTTTGCAGAAGACAGCTTTGGACGTAACATCACACAGACTACGTACCGGGATCCCCTAGGACACGATCCGTCAAGTGGCTCGGGGATTCGCCGGGGCAAAGCGCGGAATGGTTCTTACCGCGCGGGGGTTGGAGCAGCAGGTGAACGGCGTGGAGCATACGCTGCAGTACATGTCGTCGTCGACCTGTTCGAGACGGAGACGTCCGCCTACGCGGATTGGCTGCTGCCCGGCACGTCCTTCCTCGAAGTGGAAGAGACGATGACGAACCTCGAGGGCCGGGTGTTCTGCCGGCCCCGGGTGTGCTGTGCGCCCTCGCCGAACGGCTGGGCCCGCTTGACCACGCGGCGCGGGTCGCTGGAGGTCGCCGCCAAGGTGACGGCGGACATCCATCCGCGCACGATGTTTGTCCCGTTCCATTGGGGCGGCGACTTAGCTGTGAACCGGCTGACGAACGACGCCCTGCACCCCGTCAGCCGAATGCCGGAGTTTAAGATCTCCGCCGTTAGGGCGGAAAGCGTGGAAGCGGGGGACACTGGTTCCGGCGCAGACACAAGTGCTGACGGCGCTTCTTGGGGCAGCGCCCGGGACGACGGGGAGGCCAAGTACACTGCTGTGCAACACACCGCCGAGCGCACCGCTGATCCCGCCGCTCTTGTGGCATCTCGTCATGAGCGAAGCTGATGATTTATGTAACACAAAGGAGGCTATCCTCTCCAGCAAATTTGCTGGAGGGATAGCCCCTGTTTATATTAATCGCCGTCTTGAATTTGGATGCGTTTGGAGCGGGTCGGTTGCCGTTTCGGCACCTCCAGCTTCAGAACGCCATCCTTCAAGGACGCGCGAATATCTTCTTCAGCAATGTCCTGCACGTAGAATCTGCGTACGTATTCGCCGTGCCGGCGTTCCTTCCGAACGATTTGATGGTTCGTATCCTCCATGTTGTGGTCTTCATTACGAACCGCTTTGATTGTCAAGTAAGGTGCGGCATAGTCGATCTCGATGTCCTCTTTTCGGAAACCAGGCAATTCCGCTTCAACCAGATACGCTTGATCCGTTTCACGGATGTCCGTTCTGAAAGAAAGCGGCGAATTTTTAAACGGTGCAAAAAAGTCATCATTGAACACATCATTAAACGTTTTAGCCAACTGTCCAAACGCATCTTCCCTGTGTCTGCCAAAAGGAATCAAATCAAACATGATTATTCATTCCCCTTTCTTTAGTTTGACCTTATTTGACCTTACATCCTCATTATATGCTTCCACGACCAAAGTGACAAAAGTGATTTTAGCCCAAACAGCCTTGTATCGGGCGATTTTCGCGAATTTTTCCTCGTCGCTTAGGGCTTGACTTTTGATTTGACCTTCTTTGACCTTTGATCTTCACCAAATTTCCTCATAAAGATTTTCTGTCCTTTGGATGTGGAAGTAACGCTATCGTTAAGATACCTCGAGACATCGCAACCTATTCATGGTAAAAGTAAGATAACGAATTTATATCCTTACTGTTTACATGCCCGGACTAATGGTTTTTACATGGAGGTGGAGTTCTTGAACAAAACCATCAAACTTCGCATCGCCTGGATCATCCCAAACGTATTAATGTATCTTCTTTTCATCGGTATTGGTACTTTTATACTTTGCAATGCGAAGGGTCTAAGGGAAATCCATCGATTTGGCTATCTAAAAACTCGAAGGCTACGAAAAAAAGCGACTTCAACGTCGCTTTTCATAAGACTTAATATGAATATCCTAATTATGTCCGTGAATTAGTCGGTTTCCGCCAGCTCCGCCTCAATCGCCGCCGCCAACTCCTCGTAGGAAGCGCTTGGCAGCAGCTCCCCGTTCACCATGAATTGAGGGGTTCCGTTGACCCCGTAGTAACCACCTGTTTTGAAATCTTCTTTGACCGGCAGCATGTAGGTATATTCTTTTAAATCCTTCGCGAACCGATCATAGTCGATCCCCTCGATATTCTTCTTCACGAAGTCCAGCAAAAAGTCAGGTGTCGCCCAAATTTTCGTCTCATCGCCTTGGTGTTCATACAGCTTACGCTTGAACTCCCAGAACTTCTCATTGCTCTGCGCCGCGATCGCTTCGCCCGCGCTGGCCGCCATGATCGAATCCCGGTCAATAAACGCATAATTAATGAAAAATAACTCGATTTTACCGGTATCGATGAAGTCCTGCTGCAGCTGGTCCATATAAGTTTCTTCCCACTTCTTGCAGGCCGGGCATTTGAAATCAGCGAACTCGATGACTTTGACCTTGGCGTTCGGATCGCCCAAATGCGGCTGTTTCTCATACTTCAAGCCCTCGGCCGTGTAGTCGCCTTTGATTTCCGTGTAGTTCGGGAGATCCTTCAGTTCGGTGGATTTTGCGCTCTTCACGTACGTAATCACGCTTATCAATACTATTAACCCAAAGACAATTACTGTAATCACATAAAGGCCTTTTGAACTTGCCTTTCCACTTTTTCCCGTTACGTTAGCCATTATTATTCCTCCCTCCATTTATTTTACCAAGATCAACACACTTAATGTTAGTTCTCCACTTTGGCTCTTGGTCACAAGTTATCGTTTTTCATTTTTTCAACTTCTTTTTCGAGCTTGTGGAGCCGTTGGCGCATTCTATAAAAATAAGGGGCAGTACACACAATCAAAATAACAATTATTCCAATGGCCATAAAAAAACTCCTTTTATAAGAATTTAAGGTACACATTAAATAGTAACACAAATTCAGAAAATATATAATATTACATTATATCCATAATTATGGTAATATATTAAATAGAAAAAGGAAAAGGAGGATAGTATTGTTATAAAAATACCATTTGGAGGGTAAAACATGAAAACTAGTAAAAAAACCTTGGTTTCTTTTGTAATTACCTGTTCCGTTATTTTTAGTATCTTTAGTCTTACAACTTTCGCAAGCGACTCCGATAAACTTTGTAGCATAACTCTTGGAAAATCCGAGTACTGCTCGAATGTGATGACTATTCAAACATCCACAGTATATTATAAAAATACTATGGAAGATTATGTGAAGGCTACGGATGCATATCATTTGAATTTCATTATGACTACATGGAAACCTGATGTAACACGCGGAGATCCAATTTATAAAACATACTGGGTAACAGATAATTTTAATAATGAGCTTCTTTTTACCGATAATAGCCACTATGGATACCATCTGACAGACTACACAACATTAACCACAGGTATTAATAAAACAGCAGGATACTATCCTCAAGATTATGGAAGACCAGTCAGCGCTCTCGAAACCCAAAATATGCCACCAAATACATGCAGTATAAGTACTGGGGTTATATGCCGAACTTATACGCAAGCAAATCAGCTATCAGTAAAAAATTCCTCCCTTGCAGCAAAAGATTCACTTGCTAATAACCTCATGTCTACTAGTGAAAGTTTATCTACCAAATTTGCGCTTGAAAATACCAATCTTTCTAAAAAACAGCCAACTAAGCTCCCATTTACGGTAGATGAGACCTATGCCCAAAGTTCAACTATTGGGAATCATAATATCCTTGAAATTACTTACGTCAATAATGAAACCAAGGACTATTTAACATTAAGAACAGTTGACGCCCAAATAACTCCAATATCTTCGAATTTTACAATTAAACAAGGTAAGTTAGATAATAGCATTGTGTCAAATTATTTAGATAATGGACTAACTCAGATTTTAGATTGGAAGCAAGATGGATATTCATTTACAATTTTTGCCTCAAGCCACAACAAAACGTTTTCACAAACAGAACTCGAAGATATTGCAAAATCCCTTCAATAAATAGTAGATGCATCAGCATCACTAATTAAGTTGTAATTTAAATCAGTCGTGTAATGAGAGAACACAACTCAGATTCGAAATAAAAACGCCTTCTGTTCCCGATAGTGGAATAGAAGGCGTTTTCAAGAAATACACCGGTATATTACTAGTTGGCTAGATTAATCGCTGGATTAGATCACAAGTACATCGTATCAAGTTGAGGCTATCATTCATGTCCTCACCTTTAAAATTCTATCCTATTGCCCGCCAACCTCCGCCAGTTGCGCTTCGATCGCCGCCGCCAACTCCTCGTACGAAGAGCTCGGCAACAGTTCCCCATTCACCATGAATTGGGGCGTCCCGTTGACTCCGTAATAGCCCGCGGTTTTGAAATCTTCTTTGACCGGCAGCATATAGGCATGGCTTTTCAAATCGCTAGCGAATCGGTCGTAATCGATGCCGTCGATATTTTTCTTCACGAGGTCGAGCAAAAATTCGGGCGTTGCCCAAATTTGCGTCTCATCGCCTTGGTGTGCGTATAACTTGCTTTTGAACTCCCAGAACTTCTCGTTGCTCTGCGCCGCGATCGCCTCGCACGCGCTGGCTGCCATGAATCGAATCCCGGTCGATGAACGCGTAGTTGGTAAAGAACAACTCGATTTTGCCGGTATCGATGAAGTCTTTTTGAAGCTGAGGCATGTAGGTTTCTTCCCACTTCTTGCAGGCCGGACATTTGAAATCGGCGAATTCGATCACCTTCACCTTGGTGCTTGGATCGCCCAGGTGCGGTTGCTTCTCATACTTCAAGCCTTCGGCGGTGTAATCGCCTTTGATTTCCGTGTAGTTCGGGAGATCCTTCAAACCGGAACCATCCGAATCTTTGAGGAAAACGATAGCCAACGTGATCACTAGGGCCCCGATCAAAATCAACGATATCACAAAAATCAGACCGGATTTCGCGGTCCCCCGGTCTGTTCCTTTTCCGCCCGCAGATTTGCCTGCCGTCCCCTTACCGGCGATCTTCTTGCCTTGGGTTGTCCTGTTGTACGCCGTCTTGTTGTTCGGAGCCGGTTTCCCGCCGCCGCTCCGATTGCTTCCCTTGTTATGGGCCATCCGCTATCCTACCTCCATATGGATTCGTTTCGTCCCCATTCTAGCGTATGGCCCACGGCAAGGGACGTAATTTAGGTCACAGAGTGCTGCTTCTTCAACTCCTCGATTTGTTGTTCGAGTCTTTGGAGGCGTTTATGCACTCTATAGAAATACGGTTATCATTCTGTTATAACCGCCGCAAGTATACAAACCGGCTGGCGTAATCGCCGGCCAAGGTCAGCGGTAGGCCGAGGCGCATCAAGGTGGAGCCGTGCCAGACGTTGTCTTCGGCCAAGTCGGAGGCGGAGCCGACGGGTTGGGCCGCGCGTTGATCGGCGGTGTTGTCCGCCTCCGCGGGTAGTGCCTCCCCCGGCACTGCAACCCGATACCGTGCATCCGGCTCTAACCCCCGCAGGCGCAGCCGCAGCTCCGCGTCGCCAAAATATTGTGCCTGGCGAAAGGCAAACACGGCGATTTCATCCCGGTCTCGGGCCACATACTGCCATGCGGCGACATCACCTTCCGCAAAAGAGGCCAGCCGATACAAATCGCCCTCAGCCACCAGATGACGCACCTTTTTATACAGCGCCACATAACGGCTGGCTTCGGCTATTTCCGCCTCGGACCAGCGGGCGATGTTCGCGCCGATGCCCAGCCCGCCCAGCATGGCGCTGTGGAAGCGGAACGACAGCGGCAGCCGCCGGCCGTTCATACCGTGCGGGGACTCCGTGACCCAGCACATCATGACGGAGGGGCTGTAGGCGTAGGAGAAGCCCTCCTGGATCGTCAGCCGGTCCCGGGCATCCGTATTGTCGCTGATCCAAGCCTGGTCCGCAAACCGCAGCATGCCGAGATCGATCCGCGAACCGCCTCCGGCGCAGGTCTCGAACTCCACCCGCGGGAAACGGCGCCGGAGCTCGGCCCAAATCTCGTAAAAGTGGTTGACGTGCTTGATCCATACCGACTCCTCGGCGTGCTCGTGCAGCGGGATTGCGCCCGGCTCCGTGATCGTGCGGTTCATATCCCATTTGACGAAGGCGATGTCGTAGGTACTGAGCAGATCCGTCATAAACTCAAGCACAAACGCCTTGACCTCCGGCTTGCCCAAGTTCAGCATCAATTGATTGCGCAGCAGCGTTCCTTCACGCGTTGGGAATTGATAGACCCAATCGGGATGGTTCCGGTACAACTCGCTGTCCGGATTGACCGATTCGGGTTCAACCCACAGCCCGAAATCCATGCCAAGCCGTTTCACCTCGTCGATCAACTCCTGCAGTCCGTTCGGGAATTTCTGAGGGTTCACCTGCCAGTCGCCGAGACCGGCCCGGTCGCTGTGGCGCGCGCCAAACCAACCATCGTCGACGACAAACCGCTCCGCGCCGATCCGGGCCGCCTGTTTAGCCAACTCGATTTGCTCCCGGACGTTCACCGCGAATTCCGTCGCTTCCCAGGAGTTGTACAACACTTTTCGTTCCCGTGATCCGGGAAGCACGTAGTCCCGTTGATAGTTGTGCAAATTCCGGCTCATCTCTCCGAAGCCGCCGGAGACAAAGCCCCCCGTAAACACGGGGGAGGTGTAGCTCTCCCCGGGGCCCAAGGTAAACGCCCCATCGAAGTCATTGACCCCGCCGACAACGCGGACATGGCCAAAGGTGGTGGATTCCAGGACGATTTTCCAGTTGCCGCTCCAACTTAACGCGCCGAACCAAACGTTCCCGGATATCTCGTCCGCCTTGCCGCCATCCAGCGCAAACCAAGGATTGGCATGCGCTCCGGTGAAGCCCTGCCGCGATTCCAGCACCTTTTTGCCTTCGGTGAGCGGGGCCCGCCGGAGTTGGTATTCACCGGCCCAGCGGCCGGTCACATGCGTCAGCCGGACGGACAGCTCGGCTGGGACAGACCAGGCCGCCGCCATGACTTGATCGATGCGAATCGGCCTCCCCTCCTCGTTCACTACCTTGGCCGAGCGTTCAATTAAATCATATTCCTCAATGACCCGGTAATGCAGTTCCACCCGCAAGCGATAATACTCGTCGCTCAGGCGGACCATCAATTGGCCGCCCCGCTCGCTACTTCCAATCTCGTATCCTTCATAACGCAGCCGCAAATCGCGGACGCCGTTTTGGAACCTCACCTTCAGGCAGGGCTCTGCATATAAAGTACCGCCCCAACCTCCATACTCCTCTCGTTCCCGATTCACCTCGGCATCGAAGGAACTGTGGTGACGGAGGTGAAGCAAATCGGCGCATTCCGCAGCCTCCACGGGCTCCCCCCAATAAAGGTGCTGCACCGTCCCGTTTTCGTTAATGCCAAATACATAAGACGAGCTTTTCATGCGGATATCAAATATTTTCCCCGCTTCCAAAACCTGAATCGCCAAACGAATAACCTCCTCTTCCCGCTTTGTCCCGTAACCTCAGCCTTTGACCGCGCCAGCCGCGATCCCTTTAATGATAAACTTCTGCATCAGCAGGAAGAACGCGATGACCGGAATCATGCCCATGACGGCATAAGCAAACGCCAGGTTCAAGTCACTGCTGTATTGTCCGAAGAAGAAATACTGCTGCAACGGGATCGTACGGTACTGGTTATCCTGCAAATACAATAGCGGCAGCAGGAAGTCGTTCCAGATGTACAAGGCGTTTAAGACGACAACCGTCGCCGTCACCGGTTTGAGCAACGGGATAATAATTCGGGCAAAAATGCCCGGCGTACTGCAGCCGTCGATTTTGGCCGCCTCCTCGATCTCGCGGGAAATTTGGCGGATGAACGCAGCGTAGAACAGCACGCCCGTCTGAATTCCGAACCCGCCGTAGATGAGAATGATCCCCCAATGCGTGTTCAGCATCTCAAGGGTTTTGCCGAGTTTGTACAACGGCAGCATGGTGACCTGGAACGGAATCATCATGCCGGACAGAAACACCATGAACATGATGTTGTAAAACGGCTTATTCCTTCTCGCAATGGAATAGCCGGCTAACGCAGATACCAGCACGATCAGTACGACGGAAACCCCCGTGACGATCAGGCTGTTCATAATCGCTAAAGGAAATTTCGATGTCTCCCAGGCATGGACGTAATTGGCGAAATCGAGACTGGAAGGCAAGGCGTAGAAGTTATCGAACGTTTGCTTCGCCGTTTTAAACGACATCAACAGAGCCACATACAGAGGGAAAAGAAAGACGAGCGCCAGCACCAAAAACAGGAGGAATGTGATAACTTTGTTCGCTTTCATTACAGCTCGACCTCCCGTCTTCTGGAAATGGACATCTGCGCGACCGTCACGAGGACGAGTATCAGGAAAAACATCATCGACAGCGCCATTCCATATCCCCCCTTAAATGAGGCGAACGACGTCCGGTAGATGTAAGTGGACATCACTTCCGTCGCAAAACCGGGACCTCCGTTTGTCGTGACGTAAACGAGGTCAAACACTTTCAGCGAGCCGGTGAGCACCAGCAGCAGGTTGATCGTCACGGAAGGCGCCAGCAAGGGCAGTGTGATATGCCGGAACGTTTTCCAGGTTCCCGCTCCATCGATGCGGGCGCTTTCGAACAGTTCCCCCAGTATGCCCTGCAGGCCGGCGATGTAAATAATCATGGGAGAGCCGACGCCCTGCCACAAAGCGATCAGGATCAAGCCAAACAGGGCGTAATCCGGATTGCCCAGCGGACTGGACACCTCCAGACCCAGATGACTGAGCAGGTTCGGAATTCCCGTGCTGTAGTTATAGCTCCAAACGAAGCCCGCCAGCACGATCGAGATGACGCTTGGCAGGAAAAAGACCGTCCGAAACAGGTTGCGCAATGGCAGGAAGGTATCCAGCACCAACGCTAACAGCAGGGATAGGATGTTTACTAGAATCGTTAGGATGATCGCATATTTAAACGTGTTCCACAGCGCATCCCAAAAGCTTGGATCGCCAAACGCTTGCACGTAATTCTCAAAGCCTACGGAAGCAAAGGAATCGGATACCCCGTCCCAATTCGTGAACGAATACCGGGCACCCATCACCAGCGGAATCACGACCGCCAGCACGAACAGCGCGATCCCCGGCAGCATAAACAAGACGTACCACATTTCATTTTTTGCCATGCGTTTTAAAGTTCCCATCGGTTCACCCTCTCCTAAACCAACGAAAGGCACAGGCCCCCGCCCATGCCTTCCGTGAAGTTCGCTCTATTTGTGGTTTTTGCTAACCCAATCGTCCATATCGGCTAAGATTTGATCCATCGTCGTTTTGTTAAAGAACAATTTCTGCAGATTTTGGTCGAACTGGGAGCGCCAGTCGATCGTCGTTTTTGCCAAATAGAGCTGGGAGTCGTAGGTTTGACCGTTATCGAAGTACGGTTGCAGGTCTTTTAATGCCGGCGCGATATCCGTCGACGTACCCTTCACGTAGCTAAGCGATTTGATGTTCTCCACCCAGGCGTCCCCGCCTTCCTTGCTGCTCATGAACTCCAGGAATTTTAAAGCGGCTTCCTTATGTTTCGTCTTACTGCCGATCGCCAGCGAAGCATCCGCGTTGAAATCCAGCTTGTTGGCATTCTCATCATTGCTGAACGGGTACGGGAAGTAGCCGAGGTCATTGTTGTACAGCTCCGGATTCTTCTTCTCGATGTCCGGCAGCGGCCAAGTACCCATATACATCATGCCGACATCCCCTTTGGCAAAAAGATCCACGGCCCCGTTGTAGTCGACGCCAAGCTGGTCCTTGTTGCCCAGCTCATACAGCTTGAGCGCGTGCTCCATCGTCGTTTTTACAGCCGGATTATCGGCGAATTTGGCTTCGCCGGTTTCGATCTTCTCGAAGAAGTCCGGTTGGCCGATCAGCGCCGAATTGCTTGGCATGTCGCGGGTATCCCACATTGTTAGCGTCCAAGCATCCTTCCACCCCAAAGCGAACGGCGTTTTGCCCGCAGCTTTGATTTTCTCCGCAGCGGCGATCATCGCATCCCAAGTTCTGGGTACCTCAAGACCGAGGTCGCGGAAAATCTTTTTATTGTAGAACACGGCGATCGGGTTGGCGTTCAGCGGCATGATGTAATTTTTCCCGTCCGTCGCTTGGCCTTTCACCACATTCTCGTCGAAGTTGCTTAGGAACGGTTGACCGGTTAAATCCATCAAGTAACCGCCGTCGGCAAACAACTGGGTGTTGAATCCGGCGTTCAGGGTAAACACGTCGATGATGTCCCCGCCTGCCAGCTTCGTTTTCAGCAAAGTATAGTAGTCATCGTATTTTACCGGTTGCACTTCGACTTTGATATTTGGGTTTTGACTTTCAAACTGTTCCACGATTTGGTTAATCTGATCGGTGAAATCGCTCTTGAAGTGCATAAATTTGATCGTCACCGGCTCACCGGAATCTGTCGAGTTGCCGGAACCTTGAGCGGCGTTCGTAGTTCCGCTGCCGTTCTCCGCGGTTGATGAAGCCGAGTTATTCCCTCCGCCGCAAGCCGCGAGCAAAAAACTTAACATCAATATGCTGAGACTGATCGACATCCACTTTTTCAATTTTCTTCCCCCTCGTGTATAACATTAAAGTCGGAGCGAATGGCCGCGCTGCCAGCATCCGCATTTTTGCCCCGATGCCCTTCGTCCTGCTTTTATCGTATCGGTCCACTGCTTGCGCCGGAATAAAATATATTGTGCGTCTGATGTTCAATTTTTTGGGTTTCCGGCTTTACCCGATTGTTGGGCTTCACGGTATTCGGAGGGGGTTTGCCCGGTGCTTTTTTTGAACACCTGACTAAAATAACGCTGGTTTTCGTATCCAATCAATTCGGAGATTTCACTGATTTTTCGTTCGGAGGAACGAAGCAGCTCACAGGCCTTCTCGATCCGTTTGCGCGTCACGTACTCAATGAAGTTCTCAGAAGTTACCGATTTGAACAGCTTGCTGAGATAGCTGGGATCCAAGTGGAACCGGGTTGCCACATCAATCAAGCTGATGTCCTCAAAGTAATGAGCGTCCAGGTAGTCGACGATGTGCCAGATCAGCTGTGAGGAGTCCGTTTCGCGACGGTCCGCCCCATACTCCTCGGCCGCATCCGCCCATCCGGCTAAAAGCCGGCGAAGCTCGGCGGGATCGGTAACTTCAGTAATGGCGGCGGCATCATATAAGGGCGGATGCGCCGCAGCGATGCCTCTCATCTCCGACACCGCCGCCTCCCGGATGATGGCAAGTTCTCGATGAACCTGGCTGATCGTGATGTCGACGGATCGGTCCACCCTCGCCTGGTATTCGTCCAGCAGCCTGCGAAGATCCTTGGCATTGCCGGAAGCAAAGGCCTGACGGATCTCCTGCGCGACAAACGACGGCAAGGCCTCGGTTTTTCGCGGCTGTTCCGGATTATCAGCCAGAGACACGGTCAACCCCGACCCATGCAACGTTAGACGTAAAAGCGTACGCTCGGCGGTACGATACGCTTCGGGCAGCTCCGCGAACCCTTCGCATAAGCCGCTGACCCCGGCCAGCACCTCCAGCCTAAGCGTGCGCTGAACGGCTTCGTGAAGGGCTTCCAGCCATTCGAACCTTACGGAGTCGCCTCCTGCCTCAGCTGCTGCGAAGGCTTGCCCTTCGATGGAGCTTGCCGGTACAATCAGGCAATACCCCATGCCATCCTCCGAGATAAACGCGGGGATTTGATCGTCGCCAAGAATTTCGCGCAAAATATTATCGATGCTGAACATGAGCAGCTCGGCATTCCCATGGAAGTTAGTTCGGGCCACCTCGGAAAATTGGCGAAACCGGATCAGGACCAGCCGATAGCGGATGCCAGCGTCCATCTGCAGCTCTCTTGCCTGCTGCAGGATATCTGCCCGATTGGTGATACGCTGCACCGTTACATTTTTCAGGAAAGCCCCGCGCTTCATCCGTCGCATTTCCCGCGTTTCCCTCTGTTGCTGCTGCAGGCTCATGTATCGTCGGATCGCCTCGATGGCCTGTACCATCGATTCGCGCAGCTCCGGGACAGATACCGGCTTAAGCAAATACTCACACGCCTGATAGCGGATCGCCGCCTTCAAATACTCGAATTGCGAATACCCGCTGATGACGATGACCCGAATATCACCAAACCGGTCGTGCAGCGCCTCCAAAAAACGCTGACCGTCCATGACCGGCATATTCATATCCGTGACCACAATGTGCGGCTTGCTGATTTCGATCAGCTCCAGCGCCTCTTCCCCGTTTTGGGCCTCAGCAATCACTTCGACGTCCAGCGACAGCTCACTGATCATTTTACGTATGGATTTACGCCCCAGCGTCTCGTCATCTACGACCATGACTTTATACATCATTTGTCTCCCCCTGTTCTTAGAGGTTGTTCAACATCTGCAGGATAAGGAATCGTTAAGCTTACCGTCGTCCCCTTCCCCAGGCTGCTGTCAATTTCAAGACCGTAAGGGGGTCCGTAAAAGAGGCGGATCCGCTCATGGACATTCCGAAGACCGATGGATACCCCTGAGAACACCTTGGAAGCGGGGCGAGCTAAGACTGCCCGCAGGGCCTTCAGCTTGTCCGGTTCCATGCCGGGACCGTCGTCGGAAATGGAAATCCGGATATGGCCGTCTTCCCGTTGCGCGGATACCTCGATCTGAACCGCACTCCGTCTATCTTTGCCCAAAGCATGCACCATGATATTTTCGAGAATCGGCTGCAGCACGAAACGGATGATGGGGGCGTCCATCAACTCGGATTGCACGTCAAATCGGGTTTTTAGGGATTCCTCGAACCGGAACTGCTGAATGTACAAGTAATTGTTTAGATGGGCCAGCTCGGCCCCAATCGTCGATTCCATGTTCCCCTCATAAAAGCTGTAGCGGAAGATATCCCCCAAGGCCCGGCACATCTCATGGATTTCATAATCCCCGGCCAGCACCGCCTTGCCGCCGATCGTCTGCAGCGTGTTGTAGAGAAAATGCGGGTTGATTTGCATCTGCAAGGCCAAGAACTGCGCTTCCTTGTTGCGCAGCTGCAGCTTGTACTCCTTCTCGATCAATTCCTGAATCGTCCGGGTCATGAAGTTAAAGCTTGCGGTAAGCTCGGACAGGTCATCATGCCAGCGATTCGTAGGCAGGACAACGTCGAAATTCCCCTTGCGTACGGCCTTCATCGCCTTTCCGAGATATTGAATCGGCCTTGTGATGAACTGCTGAGCCAACAGGGAAAATGCCGCAATCACCAGCATTACCAGGGCAAGTGCGGCGATTGTAATGCTCAGCGTGGTTTTCCGGTTATGGGCAAGTTCGGTGCTGGGATATACGATACTCAGCCCAATGTTCCCATGGTCCAAGGGGGATGTACTGATTAATAGTTCCCGGCCCTCCGTGAACTGGAGTACCTGTTCGTTGCTGTCGCTGAGCTCGTCGGGAAGCCGATACGGCTGGATCTCGGCGTCGTAATTCGGGTTCGTTCGATAGAAGGCTTCTCCCTTGCCGTTTTGCAGCACGATCACGTTCGGGGCCCGGTTGTAGGTTTCGACTTTCTTGGCCAGGTCTTTGCCCAGCACAATAGAACAACAACGTCCCGAATTTCTCGCGGTAAAACGGGTCATAAATTGGCAACGCATAGACAAAAAGATCCTGCTTGATCGCGGGATCCTGATACGTAAACATGAGGGAATGTTGAAACGGCAGCTTTACAATGTCACCATAATGGGGCGTAGTCTGGTTCAGGGCGATCGCGTTGTAACTGTCGGCACGGGACCAGCTGTCCCGCAGCGTATTATCGCTGCCGTACACCATGATTTTGATGATGTCCGCATTGTTGCTCACCGCCAGCCGGTAATAGCTGGCCAGCGATTCCCGGACGTCGATGATGTCGGCGACGTTGTAATTGGTGCCGTATTCCATGAGGTCGATGACCCGCTTAAAACCGTAGACCTGAAGGGCGGATGTAGAGAAGCTGCGAAAATACTCGTTCAGGTAATCGGATAAGTACTCCGCATTCTGGTCTGAGCTGCGCACCATCGCTTGCTCCAAGGAGCGTGTGCTGTTCTGGTAAAAGAGATAGGACAGGACCAGCAAGGGGACAAGTGATATCAACACGGTGCTCCAGACGATTTTGGCGCGGATACTTTGGTTCATGAACAGACGTTTGATCATATAGGCTCCCCCTGCGGTCCTGAATATAGTCTAAAAAATTTCTTAATTACTTCATGCTAATGTCCAAATGCCAACGATACACGCCGCAAGCCGGAACAACGGCGGCTTCCCCTTCGCGGACAGCATGGGCGAGTTCGTCCATGCGGCCTGTGGCCGGTTCCAGGGCAACGTGATAGTTGCCGCCGAAACCGCCGTAGTTGGCCCAGACGGCCAAATACGGCACTCGGTCGGCTGGGAAGTGGAACATCAGCGCCTCGCCGGTCGCCGGGTCGCTGATGCCGGCGTACCCGGTGCTGAGCCGGCCGGAGAAATAATATTTCTCCGCGAATCGTCCAGCGTTGGGTTCCACGGTGCTCAGGTCAACCGGCCCTCCGGCTGCTCTGCGCGCCAGCGGCCAAGACTGCTTGTCGCCAAATGCACCTAGCCTTCCTTCCGCGGAATAGGAGACCTCGATGTTCGTTAAATCGGCCGGAACATGCAGCTTCATGCCTTCCCGTACCTGCAGCAAGGGATGGGCCGCCCACAGAAAGGAAAACGGGGCACCCGACAGGTTCGTCACGGCGTAATCGATACGAAGTGTGTCTACGGCCGGGAACGTATACGTTTTCTTCAGGACATAGGGAAATTGCACGCCGCCGATGCGACAGGTCAGGGCCGAGCTTGTGGCCTGATGCTCCCAAGCCCGGGACCACACCTCTCCGTGATCGGGGATCGCCCGGCCTTGCCAAGGCGCCTGCGGATAAGCACCGGCGTTGATGGCCGGGAACATTTCGTCCCAGCCGCTCTCGTCGCCGGAGGCAAAGAACGTGCCATAGCCTTCGTTCCCCAATGGTTTATCGCTCCGCCACAGCCATTCTCGCCCCGTCTTGCGATTCTGCAGCGAAACAGCCTTGCTGCCCAGCTCCGGAACAACGGTCACCGCTATCCTGTCGGTCTCCCCTATCCAAGCTTCCCAGCCTTCCACCGCCGTCTTTCGCCATTGGTTCATTCGCCTACTCCTCCTCCAACCGGATCGCTGCAAGGTAAAAACGTTGATTTGTTACTGGTGACTTGCTTCGCTTGAGAATTGTGATTCGGGATTTGTTACTTGCGATTAGTTTGACTGCTGACTGGTAATTGGTTACTTGTTACTTGTGATTTGTTACTTGTGATTTGTTACTTGTTAGTTGTGATTTGTTACTTGGGGCTTGTGGCTTGTTATTTGTTACTTGCGATGTGCGTTGCGTGATTTGTTATTCGTGATTCGTAATTCGCGTCCACTTTCCACAGCTAGTTTGCCCTCTTGCAACTGGTTGCCCTCTTACCACGCGGGGGCAGGATCGTCTAACGCTTGTGACCGACACTATTCGCGCAAAAAAAAGGGGGGGTTGGATCTAACGCTTACCAGACACCTTATTTGCTCATTTTAGAGTAAAAAGGGGGCTCAATCGCCCCCATAAGCACGCTGATCAGCGTTAGGAAATAAAAACCGCCATTTTAAGTCAAATAAGCGTTGTGGCAAGCGTTAGCGCAGAGCCACTGAAGAGCGACTGAAGTGCCTCTGCAAATCCTACTTAATGCCCACATCAACGTCTACCTCTACGTCCACTTCAATATCTCCTTCTACATCACATTTACATTTACTTTTACTTCTACTCCTACGTTTACTGCAACATCTACTACTTCTATATCTACTACTTCTATATCTACTACATCTACTACTTCTACGTCTGCTTACCTCGGCACATCCGCCGATGGATCATCGCCCCCTGATGGCTTGGCTCTAGGGCCAGCACCTCATCGAACTGCTCGGCGGCTTCTTCCGGCCGGCCAAGGCCCAGTTTCCCCAGTCCCCGCATGAAGCGGCAGTGGATGACGTTGCGCCGGTTCAAGTCGTCCTCGAACACGAGAAAGTCCGGGAGGGATACGGCAAAATAGTCAAATTCCACCTCATCAAACAAATGCTTCTCGGCATAGTCCACCAGCTTATTGAACCGGCGTTTCGCTTCCTTCTCCACGCCTAACTTCCGCCAAGCCAGCCCTTGATAAAAAATCATCTCCGGCGGCTGATCATTATAGTACATCGCGCCGGCCGGCTCCTCCAGCCCTTGCGAGGCGGCCTGCCAATACGGTGTTGCTTCCTCAAGCCGGCCCAGCCCCTCGTACGCGCAGCCCAGGTAATACAGGATGTCGTTCTCCTGCGCTCCGGTGAGCTTGCCTTCCCCGAGATTCTCCGGGTAAACGAGCGCACGCTCCAGCAGCTCGATCGCCTGCTCGGCGTTCCCGGCCGCCAGCGCTTGCTTCCCAAGCTCGACGAGGGCGAACCGGTACTGCCCGGTCACTTTGCCTTCGCCGCCTTCCCAAGGGTGGAACTTCCGGGCCTCCAGCGCCCGCAAAGCTTCGTCGTGGCGGTTCAGCGTATTTAGCAGCGTGACGTACTCTAAATACAAATCGTCGCGCTTCTCCACGAGAGCAAGATGGCGTTCCAGCGCCGCAAACCGCTCCGCCGCCGGACGGCCCAGCTTCTTATAGAGCTGATCCAGCTCGTAAAACACGCGGGCATCTTCCGGGTTCAGTGCGAACGCTGTCTCCAGCGCTTCCCGCGCCGCGTCGGCATCCTGGCGCTTATTGTAATAAGCCAGCGCCAAATTGCGGTGCACGGTCGGGAACCCGGGGTCTACCTTCCGGGACGCCTCCCAGTGAGCGATCGCTTCGTCCGGGCGTTTTTTGTCATACATCCAGTTGCCGAGGTAATAATGCGCCTTCGCATCGCCCGGGTTCGCCTCGATCGCGCTTTGCAGCACGAGCAGATCCGTCAGGCTGTTCGGGAAGCAGTAGTCCGCCGGCGCGGCGGCGCCTGCCTGCCGATGACGCGCGGCCAGTTCGCTGCGGCCGGCCCGCTCATGCGCATAGGCCAAGGTGTAGTGCAGCATCGGGTAAGCCGGCGTGTCTGCGTCCGGCACGATCCGCTGCAGCACCTGCACGGCTTCGTCATACAGGCCGAAGCCGAGGTAATCCGCGGCCAGCTGCAGGGCGTTGTGCGCGTCACCGCGCATCAACCGCTGGAGCTCGGCCAAGACCGCGTCCGCCTCAGCCGCATCGCCCAAGGCGCGCAGCGCGGCCCAGCGCTCGTTGGCGGCGCCGAAGTCGGCCGGGTCAAGCGCCAGCGTCTCGCCCGTGTAGGCGAGCGCTTCCGCCGGCCGACCGAGCTTCCGCAGCAGCGCCGCCTTCAAATGCCGCGCCTTATAGTTGCGGCTGTTTCGGATCAGCGAGCGCGTGGCCAGCTCGAGCGCTTCCGCATATTCGCCGCGGCCGCAGGCAATCGCGGCTAGTGAATAGTAGCCGCTGTCCTGCCAGGCGGCGGACCAGACGGCTTTGTAGAAGGCGGCGAACGCCTCTTCGTCCCGCCCTTGCAGCTGCAGCGCCAACCCAAGCTGGTACAGCGCTTCGCTGTCGTACGGGTTCGGGTTGCGCCAGGTCAGCGACTTCACCGCTGTGCGGAAATGCGCCTCCGCCTCGGCAAACCGGCCCCGTCGCAGCAGCAACGTGCCATAAGCGACGTTGATGCGGATATCGCTGGCGTCCCGCTTCAGGCCTTCCAAATAATACGCCTCTGGCTCAAACGTAGCATGGCGATACTGCTCCAGATGCAGACCGGCCAGATACAGCTGCTCGTTTGTCTTCAGCTCCTGCGGCTTCGGCAGCGGCTTGGCGGCTTCCGGCACCTGTTCAATCGACGGCTTGGCCGGGCGATACGAAATCAGCAGCCGCCCTTCACTGTCGCGCACCGTCACAAGCAAGTCATGAGGCTGGTCGCCTTCATCCAAAGGGACAACGGTTTTGTAGGTCGAAACCGGCGACAGCCGCACGGTGTCGGATACGTAGGTCCGGCGTGCGCCTTTGAGCTCCACAACCGCCCCTGCATAATCGGAGGTCGCATACGCCAGCACCGTTGCCGTCCGCGCCGTCTCGTCGACTTCGAGGTTAACGGCCGCTTCGATGGAAGCATTTTTTACAACACCGATGTCCTTGTAAGGCATAAAATACTGCTTAAACGACTTCTCCTCATACGGCTGGAGCCAGGTGAAGTCCGGCTGGTTGTCGGTATACACCCCGGTCATCAGCTCGATGTACGGGCCATCCTCGTCCGTCAGGTTGCGGTCCCAAGCCTGACCAAATTCGCCGTTCCCCCAAGTCCATTGCTTCTTCCCCGGGGAAATGTGGTGATTGGCGACATGCAGCAGGCCGGCTTGCACGCCGTGATCGTACCCGCCGACGAAGTTGAAGTCGGATTTGTAAGCCATGTAGGACGTGGGGACCGGGATGTTTTTGTAACGAGAAATATCTACGCCCTCCGAATAATCCATCTTGTAGTACGTGCCGGTGGCAATCGGAAACCGTGAGACGTCGCGCTTGCCATGATCGAATACGGCGGTAACGTCCGGCGGAAACACGGACTGCGTATGATCATTTACCGCCACGGCCGGGTTAGCCCACCACAGGAACGTTTGCGGCTCCGGCGTCCGGTTGTACAGCTGCGCGGATATCTCCAGATACGCCTTGCCTGGGTACAGTGTAAACCCGGCGGTCATCTTCGTGCCATACATGCGGTCAATTTCGCTGACCCAAACGGTGGCGCTGCCGTCCTCTCCCTGCTCCAGCCGGTACTCAACCGGGCCAAAAGTGTTCGGCCGGTGATGCTGCGGCCAGTTGAACTCGATGCCGCCGGAAATCCACGGCCCGGCCAGGCCAACTAGCGCTGGTTTGATCACGCGGTTGCAATAAACGAAATCGTAGTTGTTCGTCTTGTCGAGCGCACGGTAGATCCGTCCGCCGAGTTCCGGCATGATTTCGATCCGCACGTACTCATTTTCCAAAATCGCCAGCCGATAGCTGACCTCCCGCTTCTCATCGTAAATCTTATCGATGACCGGATAGGGATATACCCGTCCGGAGCTGCCTTGATATACGCGTTTTTCCAAAAACATCGGGTTCTTGTCCGGCTCTCCAACCCCATACGTCGGGATCAGCTTATCTTCTTCCCAGACTCGAACCGCAGCCTTTGGAGACGCCTCCCGCTGTTGAACGTTCATCTCAAATCCTCCCCTTCATTGGTTGAATCGGTTGTAACCCCAATGTACCCCGGAGCTGAAGGAATTCCAATTGACGAAATACGGGGAATGATGGACTATATTCTTATGAGGAGGCGTTTCTGTGGATCATCAAATTCGCAAGCCGGACGGTTTTGAGGCGCAAAAGCTGTTCGTTCAACCGGACTATATGCTGAAAGAACTGAACAACTCCACGTTGACTCGGCCGCTGTTCGTCAGCGACATCGGTTTTTTCCCGAATGCCCGGCATCATTATCGGGAGCGCCCGGAAGGGGCGGACGCTCATATCTTCATCTATTGTGTGGAAGGCGAAGGATGGGTGGAATGGAGCGAGGAACCCACGGATGGCAGACCAGACCGCTCAGGAACGACGGCGAGCAAAATGCAACAAAGCTACCCGCTGACCGAGCGCCAGCTGGCAGTGATCCCGGCGCATAAGCCGCACCGATATGGGGCTTCGACCGATAAACCCTGGAGTATCTACTGGTTTCACCTGCAGGGCGAGGATACCAACGCGTTGATTCACACCTACGGCCTGGACCAGGGCGGCCCTGTCCGGCTGCCGCTGAGCGTACATGCCCAGCTGTTGGAGCATTTTGAGCAGTGTTACCGCCTGCTTCATGACAAGCACTACTCTCTGCCCGTGCAGATCCATGTCGCCCAGACCATGCGCCACTTGCTTAGCAGCATCGGGCTCAGCGCCGAACGGTCGGCGCAGGACCGCAAACGCGAACGCTATTTCGATGAAGCGGTCCGCTACATGACCGAGCGGCTGACAGAGAGCCTCACGCTGTCCGAACTGGCGAAGCAGGTTGGGCTGTCCAAGCAGCATCTCGTCTACTTGTTTAACCGGGAGGCGGGGCTTCCGCCAATCGAATATTTTCTGCGGCTGAAAATGCAACGGGCCGGACAGCTCCTTGACCTCACCGGCTTAAGCGTCAAAGAGATCGCCGGTGCGGTCGGCTTGTCCGACCCGTATTATTTTTCGCGATTATTTAAGAAAATCATGGGGTACTCCCCAACCGAATACCGCCGTATTCCGAAGGGATAAGCCCCGGAGCGGCCGAAGCCTTCCTGCGCCGACATTACTTGCCGATGCGCATCAGGACCGCCTCGCGGGCGGCTTTCGTCAAACCGCCAAGCACCAGATCGTACGAGTGGTCGATCATGGCCCGCAATTCGTCCATCGACAAGCTGCCGTCCACGGTGACCGTATTCCAGTGCTTTTTATTCAGATGATACCCCGGCTTCACGCATTCATGCTGCTCCCGGAGATTGGCGGCGATCACGGGATCGCATTTTAGCGAGATGCTCGCGGTCTCATCGTCGGCCGTGACAGGCAGCAAGGCGAACATTTTGCCCCCGACCTTGATGACCGTCGTCTCCGGGCCAAAAGGATACTCCTCGACGGCCCCTTTTTTGGACAAACAATACGCTACCAGCTTACGGTACACGACCCTTCCCCCTCATAGGCTTGCTTATGGTGTAACTATATCATGCAGGCCACGGGAGGAAAAGCCGCTTTCCGTTTCCGAATTGACCCCGATTGTGTTGCAGAGCCAGAGCTATCCGTTTTGAAGCGTCAACGCCCCATCAAACCGATACTCCCCGCCAGCTTTGGCCTCAAAGGTTACGCGGCGGTCGCCAAGACTTAAGGTAAACGTACCCGGGGAATACGTGCGCACGACTGCGCTGCTCAACCGGCCCGCTTCCCAAGCGAGATCAACCTCGGCGTTGCCCTTCGCCCGCAGTCCCGTCACCCGTCCCGTCGGCCAAGCCGCCGGAAGCGCCGGAAGAAGGCGGATGTTGCCGCCCGGCCGGCTTTGCAGCAGCATTTCCGCAATCGCCGCCGTACCGCCAAAGTTACCGTCGATGACAAAAATGTTCGTCTCTGCCCCGGCGATCCCCGCCTTAGAATAGCTGAGCAAATTGTCGAAGCACAGCTCCCCAATCAGGTGGGAAATATGCTTCAAAGCGCGGTCCCCATTATACAACCGGGCAAAAAACAACCCAAACAACGCCGCCGTAAACTCGATATCCTCCAGTTCATCCTGCTGCATGCGGTTTTCCAGCGTCACCCGGGCTGCGGCTGCCAGCTCCGGCGTCTCCTCCGGCGTGATCTGATGCGCCGGGTACAGCGCAAACAGGTGTGACAAATGGCGATGCTCCGGCTGTGCTTCCTCGTAGTCCTCGAGCCATTCTTGCAGCTGTCCCTTTTTGCCGATCTGCAGCGGGGGCAGCAGCGGGATTGCAGAGCTCAGGCGTGAGCGCAGCTCCACATCCTCCTCCAGCAGCTCCGCCGCTTCCAAACAGAACGTAAACAGCTCCCGTACGAGTGCCTGATCCATCGTGGAGCCCATCGACAACTGCCAGCATCCTTCCTCCGGACGCCCCGGGTAGAAGTGGTTCTCCGGGGAATTCGACGGCCCCGTCACCAGCCAGCCGTATTTGGGATGCACCGTCATGTAATCGAGGAAAAACAACGCCGCCTCGCGCAGCACCGGATACGCCTGCTTCTCCAGGAATACACGGTCCAACCCGAACCGGTAATGCTCAATCATTTGCATGGCCAGCCATAGCCCGCCAGTTACGTTAAGTCCCCATGAAGTATCCCAGCCCGGATCGGTAAACCCCCACACATTGGAAAAGACATGGGCCACCCATCCCGGCGAACCGTATACATCGCGAGCTGTCTTTTGGCCAGCGCGGGCCAAATCCTCCAGATAACGCGTCAAAGGCTGCTGGCTCTCGCCAAGATGTACCACCTCGGTCGGATAATAGTTCATCTCCGTGTTCACGTCGAGGTGGTAATCACAGCTCCAGCCCATGCGGCATGCCTCGCCGTCATTCCAAATGCCTTGCAAATGCAAGGGCAGCGGCGAATCCTCCCGCGAACCGGCCAGCGTCAAATACCGGCCGTATTGCAAGAACAATGCGAACAGCTGGGGATCGCTATAGCCTTGCCGCAGCAGGCGAATCCGCTGGTCCGTTGGCAGTTTCGCCGCTTCTTCGGACGGACCCAGCTCGATGGACACCCGCCGGAACAACGGCTCGTAATCGGCCAAATGATCTGCTTTTAGCTGATCGTAACCCTTAGATAACGCCAAGGAAGCCTGTAATCGGGGCGCCAGCTCCCATGACCTCGACTCGCAGCGGTAATCCGTGGCGACGGTCAGATAAATGCATGCTTCGTCCGCGCCGCGGACCACCAGTCGGTCGTTCTGAACATAAAGGCTGCCGCCCCGGGTGTCGAGCTCGATGCGGCCGCGGCACCGGACGCCGCAAGCCCCGTCGCTATGCACCGTCTCCGTTGCCTTGCCGCGGAATTCCAGCGCGGCCATACCGGACGCCGAAACCTCAAACTCGGGCGTCAGTCCCGCAAGGCCAAGCGTAAACGAGACGCCGCCCGCCGCTTCGCTCCAGATCCGCGAGACGAGAACATCGTCAGCATGAGAAGCGAACAGCTCGCGCACCAGCGTTGATCCGGGCTGGCCGGAAGTTGTCGTCAGCAGGGCCGTCGACAAGTCCAACTCGCGTCGGAAAGGGGAGCACGCTCCGTTGACTGCCCCGGTCTCGGTCTCGCTGGGTTCGCCGGACGGAGCGAATTCGATCACCACATCGCACATCGCCAGATGGGTGCCAAAATTCCGCTTCGGCGGCTGCAGCGCTTGCTTCGCCAGCCGGTCGCCGCCCGCGTAGTCGCCGGCGAACAGCCGCTCGCGGATCGCGGCCAGCGCCGCTTTGCCTCCGGACGCCGCGGATGCCGTCTCATCCGCTTGGCCGGACCAGTAGGTCGACTCGGTCAGGTTCCAGACCTCGCGCTCCGGCGCGGCCATGACGATGGCGCCGATCCGTCCGTTGCCCACGGGCAGGCCCTCCGACCAACCCGCAGCCGGCTTGTCATACCAGAGCTTGGTTGCGCCAAGCTCCGCTGCGTTCACCTTCATTGCCTTCCCTCCACCTTGCCGGAGGACGTCCGGTCATCCGGGACCAGCCGATACGTTTCCCCGGCTTCCGTCTCAAATCGGATATCGCCTTCCGCGATCCGTTCCACGGCTACCTCCACGCCACCGTGGTATACGGTCAGCGGCTCGCCCCCGCTGAGCCCCACGCGAACGCGGCAGGCATGGCCCAGCGTCGACACGATCTCCGCCTCGGTCAGCTTGCCGTTCGCCCAGCGCAGGCTTACCTCGAAGCCGCCGCGGGCACGAAGGCCGCGGACCTCGCCGTCCGGCCAGGCCTGCGGCAGAGCGGGCAGCAGCACCAGCGCAGGGAGGTGCGACTGCAGCAGCATCTCGGCGATGCCCGCCGAAGCGGCAAAGTTGCCGTCAATCTGGAACGGCGGATGCGCGCCCAACAGGCTGGCGTATACGCCGCCGTGGTTATAGCGCTCCGTTTCGCCGTCCTTCACCAGCCGCAGCATATTGCCGAGCAGACGCAGCGCCCGATCGCCGTCGCCGAACCGGCTCCACAGGGCGACCCTCCAGCCCAGGCTCCAGCCGGTGCTTTCATCGCCCCGCCGCTCCAGCACTTGCCGCGCTGCGGCGAACAGCTCCGGCGTCTCCTCTGCCGAGAGCTGGCGGCCAGGATAGACGCCCACCAGATGGGACGTGTGCCGATGGTGGACATCCTCGTCCTCGAAATCCCGGCTCCACTCCTGCAGCTGTCCATACTTCCCAACCTGCAGCGGCAAGAGTCGCTCACGGGCCTGCCGCAGTTCCTCACGAAACGCCTCGTCAATGCCAAGCACACCTGCCGCTTCGATGCAGTTCGTAAACAGCTCCCAGATGAGCGACAGGTCCATCGTCGATCCTTCACTAATCGCTGCAACTCCATTCGCCGTACGGAATTTATGCTCCGGCGAAGTCGAAGGCGAAGTTACGAGATGGCCCGATTCGTCTTCAATGAGCCAATCCAGAGCAAACAAGGCAGCATCCTTCAAGATGGGGTATGCAAAATCATGTAAATATGCGACGTCCCCGCCAAAGACGTAATGCTCCCATAGATGTTGGGTCAACCAGACACCGCCCATCGGCCACAGCGCCCAGACCGGATCGCCGCCGCCGAAATCGCCCACGGGTGCGGTTTGACCCCAGATGTCCGAGTTGTGATGGGCGACCCACCCCCGGGTACCGTAGTTGACGGCGGCCGTTTTGGCCCCATTCTCGGCCAGGTTGCCGATCATCTCCAGCAGCGGCCAGTGGCATTCCGCCAGGTTACACACCTCGGCCGGCCAATAGTTCATTTCCGCGTTGATATTTAGCGTCCAGTTGCTGCTCCACGGCGGCCGAGTCATCGCATTCCAGATTCCCTGCAGGTTAGCCGCCTGCGTGCCAGGCCGGGAGCTGGCGATCAGCAAATACCGGCCGTAATGGAACAGCAGCTCAACCAGCCCCGGATCAGCGGCCCCGTATTCTACGATCCGCCGCTCCGTGTCCAACCCTTCCGGGGCCGCCGTCTCCCCTAACCGCAAGCTGACGCGGCTAAACAGGGCTTGGTAGTCCTCGATATGCCGGGCCCGAATCTCCAGGTACCGGTTGGCTAATGCACCAGTCAAGTCCGCTCTGGCCCGAGCCGCCGCCACGTCCGCCGGTACCGATTCCGGTCGCCCCGCCCCGGGGATTTGGTCGAACCGGTCAAAGCTCGTCGCGGCGCTGAAATACAATACGGCCTCCGTGGCGTCCAGAACGCGGATACCGTCCCCGTCGACGCTGACCCGGCCGTCGGTTTCCGTTACCGCCAGCCGCCCCTCAAAGGCCATCGCCGGGGAGACGGCCGGATCGCCGTAGCGGATCGGGCGATCCGCGTTCACGTAGTTCGGCTCCACCCGTTCCGGCGCTGTCCCCCGCATCACGAATATCCCGTCTTCCACGGCGGCAATATGGCGGAGCGGACTGTCGAGCCGTGCATGAAAAGCAAGTGCTCCCGGCTGGCTGCACGTCAGCCGCATGGCGATGATCCGATCGGGATGGGATGCGAAGATTTCGCGCTTATAGCTCACTTTCCCGACGGTGTATTCCGTCACGTGGATGGCGTCCGCCAGATCCAGCGTGCGCCGGTAACTCCGGCAGGCGGCCCCGTGCTCGAACGTCAGCTGTAAATCGCCAAACGGCAAATAGGATTCCGTGTACGGCCCCAGCATTTGACGTCCCAGTTGATCCGCCTCCTCATAACGGCCTTCCCGGACCAGCTTCCGCACCTCAGGCAATACCTGCCGGGCGGAGGGATTGTTCCAATCACGCGGATACCCGGACCATAAAGTATCTTCGTTCAGACTGATCGTTTCCCGTTCCACCCCGCCGTAAATCATCGCGCCAAGGCGCCCGTTTCCGACCGGCAGCGCTTCGGTCCAGACCGTGGCCGGCCTGTCGTACTGCAGCTTTGTGTTTCGCTCCATCTTTTCTTCCTCCCCTACCAGATCTTAGTTTCTCTCGCCTGCTCGTCACCGCCGAGGAATACATTCTCCGCGATCACCGCATCCGGGCACGCCTCCAGCCGGATAGCACTTCCTTGGTCGATTCCCCCAGAGAACGCCAGCGATATCGTGTTCCCTTGAAACACCAAATCCTGTAAGCAGCGCGCGGACAGCAGCAAGCCGCGCACCGATTCGAAACGATTGTTCACGATGGCAATCCCGCGATGAACCGATCTCTCCGGGTGCACCTCCCGATTCTCCGGCGCAATGGTGATCACCGCATGCGCTTCACCGCCGCAATCGATCAATCGATTGTCCTCGATGACCATCTCCTCTACCGCACCCGACTCGTACCAGGAATGCGCATCAGCAGCAACAAGAATGGCACTCATCCGGATTCTTTCAAATACGTTGCCGCGAATTACGGTTCGCCGCCGCGTGGAAGCCAGCACCCCGCGCGTCGGAATACGGGCGAAGTGGTTGCCCGTGATCTCCACCTCCGGGGACCAGGTGATGTTCTCGACCACATCTTGCGCCCTCATCTCCCTCGGGGCAGGCTGCTCCAGCGTAATCAGCAGCTCGCGGGGGTTTAACCGAAGAACGTCGCTCACCCTGCCGCTTCCATAGGTCACCAGCGTATCCGCATGAACGAAGCCGACCTCGTCTCCGGCGCGGAAGGCGGATATCCCATACGTTTGAGGATGCATAAACCTCACCAGCAGCTGATTGGGCGCCGGACGGCCGACGATTCGCAAGTATGTCCCGTGGACGTTGATCGCATCGTCATGCGCGCCGGCAAACCGGCAATTCCGGATTGCCACTCGCCCCCGGCAGCCCGACACATGGATGAAATCCGCAAAGCCGGCCACCGTCCGGCAGCTTTCGGCCCGTGGCGACAGGTCCAAACGCTCGAAAACGAGGTTTTCGCTGAATTGCCCCACCATCCCAAGCCCATGCATAAAATGAAACCCGCAGCCGGAGAACGTGATATCCGCACTTTCATGGACAAGGACCCCCACTTGATCGCGGATTCCATCCCGCATCTGAACCACGCGGCCGGGGGCCAGCCCCTCAGGGATGGTGCGGTCAAAATAAAACCTTACCCGTCCAGGGCCAACTTCCTCCGCAGAGGTCGTCGCCTGCTCCAGCCAGTTGTCCACCCGCCAGGTTGTATTTTCGGCCGGGTCACATAGCTGCATGGGTCCGGACTGAAAGCGCCAGCCCTCGCCAACCCATGCCAGCCGGCCTTCCTGAATGTCATACCTCGAATCCGGATGCACCACCGCCTCCATCCAACACGCTTCAGGCTCGCAATGCACCACGGTCATCTCCGTCACTGTCGGTACGGCGTAATCAAAGTGAAGGTCATGGATGACGATATTTGCGCTGCCGTCGATCAACAGCATCGTCTGCTTGCCGTGGAACAAGAACAGGGACCCGTTCCCCCTAATGGTCAACCGCTTTTGTTCTTTCAGCAGTATCCCTATCGTTTTCGTGATATCGAAATGCTCCTCTTCACTTGCTGTATTGGTGACATGATAAGGAGCTCGGATCGCCGATTGCGGGTAAAAATGATATCGGCCATAAGGCACCTCCAGCACAACCGGCCCTTCCGTTCGCGCGGCTTCCTCCAACGCCATCTGCATGGCTGGCTGCGTATCCTCTTGCGTATCCGGCCGGGCCCCATAATAACCTAAGGAGATCACAGTCACAGGTGGTTCATCCTCCACGGGTACCTCCGAACGGAGCGTACCCAACATGTGTTCAGAAGCTAGTCCTGGCGTTATCCTATCTTCGCCCAACATAACACATCTGCTCCTCTCCATCTATCGCTGTTTTGGAAGAAAAATGCCGGAAAACGCCCCTTTTGAGCTAGAAAAAAGGAACGCCGGCCCAACAGGCCGGCCTGGATTCAAGCCGCGATCATGCGACATGAGGGGATCCAATTATTTCGCCAACTGATCATAAGCCTTCTGCAAGATCTCCAGATAGCGGTCCAGCTTCAGATCCTTCAGACCTTTCACATAAGCGTCCCAATCCTTGTCCAGATCCTTGTTGCCAGTGATGAACTGCAGCTGGCTTTGCTCGATGTAATTTTTCAGGTTCGTTTGCAGCATGCTGGCTTCGTCGATCACGCTTGGATCAATCCAGATTGCCCAGATTGGGAAGATCTCCTTCGGTTCATGTCCCTGATAGAGCAGCGAGGCGTTGTACAATCTGCGTTCATACCCGTCCGAAGCATAGATATCTTCACCTTGCACCCAGGTGTCGCGGTATTCCTTCGGCATGTAGAAATGGCCCATACCGCTCCAGCCTGCGTTACGCGGCGCTTCGCCTTCCTTCATCGGAATTTGTTTGACCATCGGGGTTACGCCTTCACCCAGCGCCTTATCCCCAGGCTCCGGATCGGTCCAGTCGATGCCTTTCAACCCGGAAGCGGCATTGGTTTGCCCTTCCGGCGTGTACAAGTAGTCGATCGCTTTGATTAATGCGATTTGAACTTCTTCGCTCGCCTTGTTTGTGATGACGAACTTGGCTCCCGAGGTGACGCCGCCGTTATCATGCGTGGCGTACGAAACCCCGTTTGGTCCGGTCAAAGGCGCCAGCGGGTTATAGTGCGCGGAACGGGTGTTGCCCGGATCGATGTTGACGAAAATCGCGGGATGCATCCCTGCGCCAGCACCGAGAATTTCCGCATCCGCATTTTCCCCGATTTTCTTGTAGGCTTCGGCGTTTTGCGTAAAGGCCCCCGGATCAATCAGCCCTTCATCATACAGCGATTTGATGTAAGCCAGACCTTCTCTCCATTCCGGCTTGATCGCTGCCGAGACCACTTTCCCATTTTCCAGGTTCAAGTAGTTACGGTCATCATCATAAACGAAGGCGTTCATCAGATACGGCACGATACGTACGCCGAAATCTTCTATGGAACCGCTGAGCGGCACTTCGTCGGCTTTGCCGTTGCCGTTTGGATCTTGCGTTTTGAACGCCTGCAGCATGGCTTTGAATTCTTCCGTTGTTTTAGGCTCCTCCAGGTTCAGCTTCTTCAGCCACTCGGTATTCACCCACAGTTTATTCGGATAAGAGCAGTGGAAGCACTCCGTGTAAGCGCCAAGTCCGTAGATGTTTCCGTCCGGGGCGGTATACAGCGCTTTCATTTCCGGCGTTTCTTCCATGGCTTTCTTAATGTTAGGGGCGTATTTATCAATCAAATCATTCAGCGGAATGAACACCCCTTGCTGTCCGTATTTAAGTACGTCCGCTTGGGAGAACTCATCGATGTAATGGGTCAGCAGATAGGCTTCCGGATAGTCGCCGCTCGCCAGCGAGATTTGGCGTTTCTCCTTCGCGCCGTCAGAGGGGTTAATCTGCCAATTAAATTTAATGTTAAACTTCTCTTCCATATACTTCGTAAATTTGTTGGTCGGAATATCGATGCCCGATTCCTGAACCGCGAAAACGCTGATTTCCACCGGCTTCGAAGATTCGGCGCCGCCGGGCGAGCCGTTGCCTTGGGCGCTGTTCGAGCTCTCTGTATTTTTACCCGAACAGCCGCTGAGGACCAGCGTAATCGCTAGAACCAGCATGAACATGCTAAGCAGGATTTTTTTCAAATTTGATCGCTCCCTTTTTGTATAGATGTCATTCGCTTCCCTTCTGCAACTCTCTTGGTGCCTATCGAGAGCATCACCTCCTTCTATCATGAAGTCAGCCGCCTTCAGGCGCAACTGCCACTTTCGGAGGTGCAAGGATCAGCCTTTCACCGAACCGACCAGCATCCCCTGAACAAAATAGCGCTGCACGAACGGATAAATAATCAATACCGGCAGCGTAGCCACCACAATCAGTGAGTATTTCAGCAACTCAGCCAGTTGCTGCTTCTCGACCATGGCGATCGCATCCATGTTGCTGCCGCTGTTGTTCTGGATAATGATGCTTCGCAAGATGAGCTGCAGCGGGAACAGGTCTGCCGATTTCAAGTAAATCAACGCATCGAAATAAGCGTTCCACTGCCCAACCGCATACATTAGCACGAGCACGGCAATGATGGGTTTGGACAGCGGCAGTACGACGCTCCAGATGAACCTCAAATCGCTGCAGCCGTCGATTTCACTCGCTTCCAGCAGCTCCTCGGGAATAGAAGTCTGGAAAAACGAACGGGCGATGATCACCTGCCATACCCATATCGCATTCGGGATCAAAAGGGCCCAGCGCGTATCGATCAGATCCAGCCCCTTCACGACCATATAGGTGGGAATCAGGCCCCCGCTAAAAATCATCGTAAAGGTAATGACCATCATTAGCGCGTTCCGGCCGAAGAACGACCGGCGCGACAAGGGATAAGCAATCATGATGGTCAACGTGACACTGATGAGGGTCCCGGCCGTCGTATAAAAGATCGAGTTGAGATAGCCGGTGATTACCTCACCTCTTCGGAACAGCTCTTCAAAGCCTCTAAACGACAGGTCCACCGGCCACAACCAGACCCGGCCCGAGGTGACGGCCGCCGGAGAGCTGATGGAGCTGCTGATGATATAGATGAGCGGATAAAGCACAATGATGACGAGCAGGGTCAGGATCACGTAGATGAAGCCGATAAATATCCGGTCTCCCGCCGATTCTTTGATTCTTCTCTTAGGGGTTGCTGTAGCTGCCATACCCTAACTCCTTTCCTACCAGATGCTGCTCTTCGTCAGCCGCTTGGCCAAACCGTTAACGGTCAGCAGCAGAACGAGATTGATGATGGAATTAAACAAGCCGACCGCGGTGGCGAAGCTGTAGTTGGCATTCAGCAGGCCGATCCGGTAAACGTAGGTTGCAATGATTTCGGAATTGACCAGGTTTAGCGGATTCTGCAGCAGGTACACCTTCTCGAAGCCCAGTGCCATGACGTTGCCGACGTTCAGGATCAGGATGATCACGATGGTCGGTACGATGCCCGGCAGGTCGACGTGGCGAATTTTCTGGAACCGCGAGGCCCCGTCCACCTTCGCCGCTTCGTACAACGTCGGATCGACGCCCGCCAAAGCTGCCAAGTAGATCACGGCGTTATAACCCGCGGTTTGCCAAATGTCCGACCAGACATAAATCGAACGGAACATGCCCGGTTCCCCCAGGAAATTGATGGACTCAAACCCGAAGTAATTCAGTGCGATATTGGCAAAGCCGAGCCGGGGCGCAAGAAACAGCATAATCATCGACACCATGACGACCGTCGAAATGAAATACGGCGCAAAGGAAACCAGCTGCACGAACTTCTTGAAGCGGCCGGCGCGAATTTCGTTGATCATCAGCGCCAGAATAATCGGAATCGGAAATCCGGCGAGGATGAGATACCCGCTGAGAAAAATCGTGTTCTTCACCAGCGTCCAAAACTGCGGATTTTCAAAAAACAGTCGGAAATGCTTGAACCCTACCCACGGACTTCCCCAGATCCCTTTGATCACGTTGTAGTCCTTGAACGCCAGCACCGCATTCAGCATCGGGTAGTATTTAAAAATCAGAAAAAACAAAATGGGAGGAATGACCAGCAAATGCAGCTGCCAGTGCTTCTTGATATTTCTGCGCGCGGTACGCCAGTAACTGGCCTTGCGCTTGGCGTCCGGGACGTAATCCGGTTGGAAAGCAAGTTGTTTTTCCAGAATAATTCCCCCTATAAGTTTTGTAAGCGCCTTGATGGATGATAGCGTTTTCTTCTCGAGTCGATCATAGGGCATGTTTGGCGGCGTTGAACAGGTACACTTCCGTCTTTTGGCGTACAGTTCTCCCGTTTTTCAGGGAACATCCTTCGGTACGGGAGCCACGATTCCGCAAATAAAAAACAGCGGCCGCCCCCTTCCTCATTCGGAAGGTACGGCCGCTGCTAGGCGGTTGTACGTTATGGACTTAACATGGATGAATCGTCTGGCCGATCCCGATCAATCCTGAAAGGACTGCCTGTAAGCGCTGGGCGAAACTCCCGTTAACCGTTTGAATGCCCGCCGGAACGAGTGGGAGCTGTTGTACCCCACCCGGGCGGCGATTTCGTCAACGGTATAGTTGCTCTCCTTCAGCAGCAATGCGGCCTGGTCCATCCGCACTTTAATCAGATGATCGGAATAATTCACCCCGGTCACTTCTTTAAACAGCTGGGAGATGTATTTCTCCGGCCGCTCCACGTACTCCGCAACCCGATATAGCGTCAGGTCCGGGTCGGCATAGGCTTCGGCTGTATACTGATAGATCTGTTTGATCAGCTGGGCGTGTGAATCCTTCTTCTTCTTGGCGATAAAACCGCACAATTCTTCCATAATCCCATGGATATCCTGCTGAATCGTCTCCAGCGGCACAGTAGGGCTGATGTCAATGATTCGCTGCTTGACGCTCTCGAACAACGGGGATTCCAGGAAGATTTTCTGATCCAGCAGCTTGAGGAACGTCCCCTTGATTTCCCCGACGAGCTGGTTTTTCATTTCCACCGACAGCTCGCGTTGCTCCAAATTCTGCGCGATGATCGAATCGATAATCTTCTGGGCTTCTTCCAGCTCCCCGGCCCGGATCGTGCTGATCAGGCGATGCTCCGTATCGAGGGGGTAATAGTAGGTCGTGTTTGTGCTTTGCGTTTCATGGCTCCACAGGATGCCTTTCTTGTTCAAGTAAACCGCATATTCCAGGGCCTGCTTCGCCTGATCGAAGGATTGGCCGACCTCCGTGACGCTGGCAAAGGCTTCGCCAAATCCGGCTTGCATCGAGATTTTGTATTCGGTGAACACATGCTGGGCAAGCTCCTCCATCAGTGTGGTAATCCGCTCTTCCTCCGCCGGCCCTGGCAGCTGATCCGCTTCGCAGAAGAACAGCAGTACGATTTTGTCCGACCCCACATCGGTCATCGGCACCGGCCCTGCAAGCTCGGTGATCGCCTGCTTCATCAGCAGCCTTGCGGCGTTTAGCTCATTCAGCACCTCTACGGTATCCATGCCGGCGTATCCGTTGATTTGCAAAATACCAACATAGCCTTCGCCTTGCCGGAGCGGAATGTCGGCCTGCGCCGCCGCAGAGACGATCTCCTCCCGCGATTCAAATTCCCCGGCAATCAGCCGCTTCAGGAAAGCGTCGCGCACCAGCGGAAGCTGGCGATGAAGCTCCGCCTCCAGCAGTTTGTTCTTCGTAATCATGCCGGCAATGTTCCCGCTTAGGAAGTCAAACTCGTTGTGCCCCGTATCGTCATCCTTACCGAACTGCTCCTTCATCACGCCGATTAATCGGTTGATGGGGAGACTGTTCCGGTAAGCCAGGAACAAGCCCACCAGCAATCCGATTAACATCGCGCCGCCCGTAATCATCCAGGAGATCCGTTTGATCTGGTTGGGTTTCTCCATGAGAGTGCTTCGTGGGATGCCGGCTTGGTAAACCCAGCCGTTCTTATCGGATCGCGTCGTGATCACGAGATCGCTGCCATAAAATTGGCTCGTCTTGCTCTCGTCAAACTTCGGATCAGAGTGCAGCTTGGCGATATCCGGTACCGTTTCCCCCTGAAGGAAGATCGTATTGCCCTCCGCATCGTAGATATGAACCCACCCGCCGCTTTGTTCCGTTAAACCGGATAACAGTCCGGCAATCGTCTTCTGATCTATTAATACAACGACGATCGCTGGTGAGGTATCGTTAAAACTATCCAGAGGCAGCGATTGCATGTAGGTGATCACGGAAGTTTTCATGTCCCGTTCGCTAAACGGAGTCAGCGGTTTGATTTCGCTGCGGTGGGTTGTGCCCAACACCTGCTGCTCCCATTCCTCAAACGACAGATTATCATAATGAAAATACTCATAATAATGCTCCGGCCGGTAAGACGATCCGGAGGTGATAATTAAGTTATAGTTCGCCAGATATATAAAATAGTTACGCAAAAAATCGTTGGTTTGCCCAAACGTCAGAACGTTGCGCATCGCCTTCCAGATGCCGTACACATCCCTCTCCGTACCTCGGTCGTTCATCAGGGCGTTAATCTCCTGGCTGATTGCCAGCTGCCGAGTCATGCCCTCCACTTCCGCCATCCGGTGCTCGAGCAGCTCTTGGCTTCTCTCCAGCTGAATGACGCTGTTCTCGATGGAGATCGACTCCGTCACCGAGATGGAAGTCCGGTACGAGATATACCCGCCGATGCAGGGAATGAGCAGGATAGCGACATACGAAATCAGAAAGCTGCGGAAAACCCGGGAATGCCGAAGCATGGGATGCCCCCCCATCTTTATTGGTAGCGCTCTCATTTACGGCCGAGCCGTCCGCTTTTTTCGTTTCATCATTATATCTATATAGCCATTTCATTCTGTCCAGCGGCATGGAGCGCCCCTTCAATCCAAGCATATCGAGGTTCGCCTCGCTTGGATAGGTACTCCTGGGTAGCTGAACGTACAATTTTCCCGGCTTGTCCCTCGCAGAACCGCGCAGCGGCGCGGGTTTGCAGAAATGTTCGACGAAGTGTGCAACCTGCGCCAAATAAAAAATGAGAATTTCGAATAAATTGTGAATTAACAACATGAATGGGATCTCTTATAATAAATGAAACGGTTTAGGAGAGTTGGATATGCGAATGAACTGGTATTACCGTACGATTCTTTCCTATGCTCCGATCCTCTTCGTGATCATTTCTTCCATGATCTTCGTGATTTTCTTAGCCCTCAACAACGCTTCCGAGCGAAAATACTTGGAAACCAACAAGGCGATCCTCGATCGGATCGTCTTTAACGCGGATGCGAATCTCATGCTAATCGAGCGCAACGTCGTCAGCAAGGTGTTGATGGACGGCGAGATTCAGGACTACTTCGCGAACGCCTCACAAGATGCATTGGGTGACTTCTTGCTGCAGAAAAAACTGATTGACCTAAGCTTAACTTTGCCTTTTGCCAACACCATTTACATTTACAATGAAGCCGAACGACGGATCATTTCGGATTTGGGGTCCTATTCGCTGCGGGCGTTTGGGGATGCAGACTTCCTGACAGCCAACTACGGCAGGAAGGAATCCGCAGGCTGGTTTAATCCACGCTCTTTCGCTTATTCGCCGCAAGGAGAGGAAGCGCAGCAGGTGGTCTCCTTGGTGAAATTTGTTTATACCGGAGACGATATGCGCGGGGCACTTGTGGTCAACGTGTATCAACGCTCTTTTATGGAATATCTTAATTCTTTTGATGAAAGCGATTACAACCATGTTCGATTAATTGATGCCGCTGCCGCTTCGGAATCCCCGGACAAGGCGCCGACGATGAACCCGATTCAAGTTCAGTCTGATTATACCGGCTGGACCTATGTTTCGGAGGGGGTCCATGATCAAGGCTACAACTGGTTGTCCCTTTTCTCCAACGCGTGGATGGTCATTTGGGTCATCTTGATCCTGCTGGCGCTGATCGGGTTTACGATCATCACCCACATCCATTACAAGCCGATTCAATCGATTATGGAAAAGGTCAGCCAGTTTTCGAACCGAAAAAGCGAGGAATTGGGCATTAAAGGAGCGGACAATGAGTTCACCTTCATCGAAATGGCGCTGGACCATCTCTTGAAGCGGTCGCTGGACTACGAGAACCTGCACAAGGAAGACAGCTTGCTGCGGCAGCAGCGGCTGTTTCACGATCTGTTAGCCGGGCATCTCGTGCTTACGGATGAAGAATTCCAGCAACGGCTGGCCGAGTTTAATCTGTCCGCCCCCTATGACCGGTTAGGCGTGATGGTTGCCGAACTGGACCGATACGCCGAGTTTACGGATAAATATAAGGTCAAAGACCAGCATTTGCTGAAGTTTATTATTGAAAGCGCCTTCCGCGATCTGGGACAAAGCCATCATGCCTTTGTCTGGCATGCCTGGATGGAGCCGCATCGCATCGCCTTTGTCGTGCATCACACCGCCGATCCGCACAATACCCAGGCGACCACCACTTATGCAGAGGAATTTAAAAAGTGGATTCATCAGCATCTGGAGCTGACACTAACGATCGGCATCGGGGCCGATTCGACTTCGATTGATACCCTCGCGGATTCCTATCGGAACGCGGTGGAGAATGTGGAGCTGAAGACGGTACTCGGCATCCATTCCATCATCGATAATCGGAAAAGCGCCGGCATTATGAATCTGGACCGATATGCATACCTGCAAGCTTTGGATTATGCCGCCCAGTCCTTCCGCATGAATGAAAGCGAATGGCGGGAGAAACTAACCCAAGTCTTTGGTGAACTGAGTAAAATGCGGTTTCGCAAGCGGGATATGGCGGAGTTTGCACAGGCGTTCCTTAAACGGATGGAACAGGCTGTATTGGCCATGTCCTCCCCTATTCAAACGCGCTGGAAAAGCGATTATCAAGACCGGTTCGCCAGCCTGACCGAAACGGCGGAGACGCTGGCAGAATTTCAAGAACAGTTCATGAGCCTCATGAATCAGTTCGAAGCCTGCGTGGAGGAAGACCGGCAAGCCCGCAGGCATCATAGCTTGGCGATGCAGGCCAAACATTACATCGATGCGCATTTCACCGATCCGGGTCTCTCCTTGGTTCAGGTCAGCGACTATTTGAACCTTCAGCCCAGTGCGCTAAGCGTTATTTTCAAAGAGGAAATTGGGGAGAAATTTGTGGATTATGTCTTGAAGGTTCGGATGCAGCAAGCCAAGCAACTCCTGCTGGAAACGGAGGATTCGATCCAGTCGGTGGCGATCAACAGCGGTTATCAGAACGTGAATTCCTTCTACCGCGCATTCAAGAAATTTCAGGACATTCCGCCGGGGGAATACCGCAATATGTACCGTGCAACGTAAAAGATCTATAATCTGTGTTCCCAACGAGGAAGGAGAGTTCGCATGCCCCTTTTGAGGTCGTGGTTATCGAAGCTGGCGGTCATCGCTATTCTGTGCGTCCTGACAGGCTGCAGCGGATTTGGGGATACGGATCGGTTGGGCTGGGCTGACGGCCCTCTCCCAAATTTTGATTCGGACGGATTCACTGCCAATCATGACGGCTGGACAACGCTTCGCATTGAGCTGTTTGAGCGAAGCAACAAACCGATCGGCGCCCCCACAATTACCGATAATACGATGACGCAGTACATTCAGGAGCATTTCGGAAATCCGGAGCGGATCAAGATCGAATTTGTCACCGTCCCCCGGGCGGAAGAAGTCCGGAGGCTGCAGGTGTTAATGGCCGCAAATCAAGCGCCGGATATCGTGTTCACCTATGACCTGCCTACCGTCTACAATTTCTACACCCAAGGGAAATTAACCGATTTGTCGCCTCTGTTGGACCAATACGGTTCAAGGTTGAAGGAGCTCCTCGGGGAAGAGGTGTTGAGTTATGGGCGGAGGCAAGGAACACAGTTTGCAATTCCCGCAAGGCGGGTGTTGACGGCCCGAACGACGACCTTGATCCGGGAGGATTGGCTCCGGGAGGCCGGACTCTCCCTGCCGGAGACGACGGAGGAGTTTTACCAGGCGCTCCAAATGTTTAAAAAGAATCGGTTGCAAAAGACCGGAGAGGTCATCTATCCTTACGGTCAAATCGATTATTACCATACCGCCCCGCTGCAATACTCGTTCTGGGATTGGGACCAGATCACCGAGGAGGACTTATACGCCGAGCCGGGTTGGACGATGCCCGGGAACAAGGAGGCGTTCCGGTTCCTGAACCGCCTGTATCACGAGGGGCTGATTGATCCCGATTTTCATTTGGACCGATTCGCCCAGCAATTTCAGAAGGATCTGGTGAACGGCCGGGTTGGAGCCGCATCCCCCAATACGAATGAGCCGGTTTATATGGGATATCTGGCTGAACTGTTAAAGAACGACCCCGATGCCATCCTAACGCCAATCGATCCCTTCACAAGCGCCAGCGGCAAGAAGTGGAAGCCGATCCTGGAAAACACGGGCATGTACATCATGGTTCCGAAAACGAGCAAAAACGCCGAAGCAGCGATTAAATATTTGAATTGGATGGCGCAGCCGGAGAACATTATCACGCTGCAGAACGGCGTGGAGGGCGTGACCTACCGGATGGAGGACGGTGTGCCGGTAACCCTGGAGAACGAGGATGTAAATCGATTGTTATTTAATTTTTTTGACTACTGCATCATTTTAAATGGAAAATATGTCAGCAGCCAGGACGAACGCTTGAATCTAAAAGCGAATGCGACCAACAAACGCTTTGAAGAGTTTACGCGCAAGAGCGTGGAGTACGGAATGAATGACGGGATCGAAACCCCGCGCATTCATGCGATTTTGCCTTCCGAAATTCGGTATGCCGCTGCTTTAAATGAGAAGAACGACGAAATTTTCGTAAAGGTCATTACGGCGTCTCCGCAAGCCTTTGATACCGTTTACGACGAGGAGGTCGCAGAGTATCTCGCCATGGGCGGACAGCAAGTTCGCGAGGAGAAGCATCGAGCGTATCAAATGCAAAACGGCGGAACACCATAAGCTGCTGCCACTTTAGAAATCCAATCATCCCAGAGAGGGGTTATCCCTTTCTGGGATGATTTTTTTAGGCGCTTAACCCTCCTTCCGCCCCCCCTGAATAAACAAAGGATAGTCATATAAAAAAGGTGAAAACCCCCGCAGGAAAAAGAGAAGAAGCCCCCAAAAAAGGAGAATTTCCTGCCATCCGCCCCTGTTGTATAGTAAGCAGCAACCAAGCCATGAACTTACCACCCGAAAGGAGGATGCCGATGCAAACGGAAGTCAGGCAGGCCCGTGCCCCGCTCCCCGTTAAACGACGGAACAGCATGGCGGCCTTCAAGCGGCAATGGCCATTGTATCTGCTGATGCTCTTGCCGATGACGTTCTTTATCGTATTTAAGTACATTCCAATGGCGGGCGTCGTAGTTGCTTTCAAGGACTACAACATTTTTCAGGGGATCTGGGCCAGCGAGTGGGTCGGATGGGACGTATTTCGCGAGATCTTTGGGATGCCGCAGTTCTATAAGGCGCTGCGCAACACCTTGATGTTAAACGTCTTCTCTCTGCTGACGTTCCCGGTTCCGATCATCCTGGCGATTATGCTGAACGAGCTGCGGGTCCATTGGTACAAACGCGTAAGCCAAACCTTGCTGTATCTACCCCACTTCATCTCTTGGGTCATTGTCGGCGGGATGGTGCTTCAATTACTCGCGACCAATACGGGCAGTGTCAACGAGTTGATCAAGAGCCTCGGCGGCCGGCCGATTCCGTTCCTCGAGGACACGGTGCTTTGGATTCTGACCTACACAGGAGCCGGGGTTTGGCACTATGCGGGCTGGGGAACGATCCTTTATTTAGCAGCGCTTACAAGCATCAATAAAGAGCTGTATGAAGCCGCCGAAGTAGATGGGGCCAGTCGGCTGCGACGAATCTGGCATATTACGCTTCCCGGGATTAAGCCCACGATCGTGGTGCTGTTTATTATCCAAATCGGCCATATGGCGGATATCAGCTTCGAGCAGCCGTATGCCCTGCAGAACGGCTACGTCATGGATGTCGCTCAGGTGATCAGCACCTATGTGTACACGGTGGGCATTCAATCAGCGCAATTCGCGCTGGCAACCGCCGTGGGATTGTTCCAATCGGTCATCGGGCTGATTCTGCTGCTCACGGCCGAACTCATATCCCGAAAAGTAAACCAGCAAGGCATCTTCTAGCCAAGGAGGGAGCTCACGTGATCCGGAATCCGGTTGATAAAGTGATCGATACGATCGTCATCGTGGTCATCGGTTTATTTGCCTTGTTTTGCGTCGTGCCGATGATCCATATCTTTGCCTTATCCTTCAGCGGCAACCGGGCCATTATGTCCGGGGAGGTGTTCCTGTGGCCGGTCGACTGGAACTTCCATTCCTATTCCGCCGTATTCGGGGACATCTCCATGATGCGGTCCCTGTTGCTGACGGTGATTCTGGTCGTCGTCTATACCGCGGTCGCTTTGGTGATGACCATTATGGCCGCGTATGCGTTAAGCCGCAGAAACTTCAGAGGCCGGAACGTGATGTTTGGGCTCATCATCGTCACGATGTTTTTTAACCCGGGGATTATCCCCAATTACTTGCTGATCAAAGAGCTGGGCCTGCTCAATTCGCCACTGTCGCTCATTTTGCCCCTGATGATTAATGCGTTCCTGCTGATCATTATGAGAACTTCCTTCTCCGGCGTTCCTCATGAGCTGGAGGATTCAGCCTGGATGGATGGCTGCGGCCATTTCCGCTTTCTGCTCCAGGTCGTGCTGCCGCTTCAGTTGCCGATCCTTGCGACCATCGGGCTTTATTCGGCCGTGGACCGTTGGAACATGTTTCAGGACGCTTTGTTTTACATCAACGATAAAAATTTGTACCCGCTCCAGCTCAAACTTTATCAGATGGTCATCAACAGCCAGGTGAACGATGCCACGGCGCAGGAAGGCTTTAACGCCGCGACGCCGATTCCCCAAGGCATTCAGTCAGCCAGCATTATGTTTGCTACCGTGCCGATTTTGCTGGTCTACCCCTGGCTGCAGAAATATTTCATTTCCGGCATGCTGCAGGGGGCCATTAAAGGATAGGCCCTAGCCTGGCGGGAAGCAGCCCGATGTTGATAGCTGCTCTTCGGTCTCGATACCGAAGGTCACTATATTTAAACCAAATCAAAAGGGAGGCAACACCATGCGCAAACCATTTCGCTCCTCGATGTTCGCCTTAGTGGCGCTGGTCATGGCCGCAAGCTTCGCTTTGGCGGGCTGCGGCGGCGGAGGAAGCAACAGCTCATCCAGCGGAAACGGAAAGGACAGCGGCGGGAACACCACAGCTACGAACAATGCCAAGGAATCCGCACCGAAGGGGGAACGCATTACCTTAAAGGTGGAGCTGTTTGACCGGAACAATACGCCGGCTGGGGAACCGCCAATTACGGATAACTTCATGACCCAGTATATCCAGAAAAGCTTTGGCGACCCGAACAACATCGACGTTGAATTCGTGACGGTGCCGCGCGCCGAAGAGGTCGATAAGCTGAACGTCCTGATGGCCTCAGGCTCTGCTCCGGACATTGTGTTCACGTACAGCAAGCCTACCGTGCAAAACTATGTAAAAAGCGGAGGCTTAACCGACCTGGGACCGCTCATCGATCAATACGGCCCCAATTTGAAGAAGGTGCTGGAGCCTTCCCTGCCCTACGGCGTATTTGACGGGAAGCAATACGTCATCCCGGCACTGCGCGTGATTCAAGCCCAAAGCACGACCTTCATTCGCAAGGACTGGCTCGATCAACTGAACCTTCCGCTTCCGCAAACGACGGAGGAATTTGTGAATGCCATGCGTGCTTTTAAAGAGAAGGATCCCGGCAAGACGGGTGGCAAGGTCATCCCCTACAGCTACATCGACGTGTTCCATATGATGCCGTTGGTCAATTCCTTCTGGAAATGGGATGAAATCACGGATAGAGATCTGTACTCGGTTCCGAGATGGCTGCAACCGGGGAGTAAGGACGGTTACCGGCTGCTCAACCAGATGTACAATGAAGGACTGATCGATCCGGACTTCGCGCTCAGCGACGACTTCAGCCAAGCTTTTGCCCAACAGGTTGTGAACAGCATTGCCGGGGCAGGCACGCCAAACACCAATGAACCGGTTTATAACGGGTACTATGCCAACCTGAAAGCGAACAATCCGGACGCGGTACTGGAGGCGATCGATCCGTTCTCTACCCCGGACGGGAAGCATCCAAAGCCGGTGTATGACCCGATTGGCGCATACATCATGGTTCCGGCAACAAGCAAAAACGCAGAGGCGGCTGTGAAATATTTGAACTGGATGGCTGACCCAAGCAACATTCTCGTGCTGCAAAACGGCGAGGAAGGCGTCTCGTACGAAATGAGCGAAGACGGGCTGCCGGTGCTGCTGAATACGCCGGAAGCTCAGAACCTGCTGTACAACTATTACGATTACTGCATCATCCTGAACGGCAAATACATTTCCACCGAGGATCCAAACAAGAACATTGCCGCCAACGCCTTCGATCCCGACTTCAAAGATTTCACCGTCAAGAGCATCCAAGTCGGAACGAATGACGGGTATACCCTGCCTCGCGTAGATATCGCGGTGGATGCCGAGATCAAATATGCCAAAATTCTGGAGGATTTCGAAAAAGAAATGCTCGCGAAGATCGTCACGGCCAAACCGGATCAATTCGACAAGGTCTATGACCAGAAGGTCGAGGAATACATGGCCATGGGCGGCAAAGCTGTCATGGAAGGGAAACAGGCGGCTTACGACGAGTTTTACAAGAAGTAACAGATAACGGATCGGGCCTTTCGGAGTTGTTCTTCGGAGAGGCCCGATTCACATCCAAGCTAAGGAGGGAACCCGAGTGATCCATGTAGCAGTGATCGGAGCCGGTGCGATATCCCCGGCCCATATTCAAGCGTATTTGCAATTCCCGGAGCGGTGCCGGATCGTGGCGATCTGCGATATTTATCCGGAGAAAGCTCGGCAAAGGGCGGAGGAGTTTCAGTTGGATGCGGACATCTATGCCAACTATTCCGAATTGCTCCAGCGCAGCGACATCGACCTGGTCTCCGTGTGCACCCCGCCGTATACTCACGCGGAGACGGCGATCGCTTTTTTGAACGCGGGCAAGCATGTGATTGTCGAGAAGCCGATGGCCTCCTCGCTGGAGGAATGCGATCGGATGAACGAAGCCGCGGAGCAGAGCGGAAAAATATTATCCGTCGTGGCCCAGAACCGGTTCACGACCCCTATGATGAAGCTGAAGAAGGTGTTGGACACGAAGCTGATGGGGCCGATCGTGCACGCGCAAGTCGACTCTTATTGGTGGAGAGGCCACTGTTACTATGATCTGTGGTGGCGAGGCACCTGGGAGAAGGAAGGCGGCGGCTGCACGCTGAACCATGCGGTGCACCATATCGATATTTTTCAATGGATGAACGGCATGCCGGCGGAGGTCACTGCAGTGATGAGCAACACCTCCCATGACAATGCCGAGGTGGAGGACATCTCGATCGCCATCGCCCGCTACGACAACGGGGCGCTGGCCCAGCTCACCAGCTCCGTTGTGCATCACGGCCAGGAGCAGCAGTTAATTTTCCAGGGGAAGCACGCGCGTGTGTCTGCACCGTGGAAAGTAGCGGCTTCTGTTTCCAAGCCAAACGGATTCCCTGAGCCGGACGTAGAGCTGGAAGCGAAGATTCAACAGGCTTACGATGAGCAACCTGAGCTTCGGTATGAAGGTCATCGCGGCCAAATTCAAGACGTGCTGAATGCGATTGAGCATGGGACACCCGTGCTGGTGGATGGCATTCAAGGCCGCAGAACGCTGGAGCTGATTACGGCGATTTACCAATCCGCAAGTACCGGCCAGACGGTGAAACTGCCGTTGGGTCCGGATAGTCCCTTTTATACACGGCAAGGGATATTGCAGAACGCGACTTATTTTTACGAGAAGAAGACCAGCATCGAAAACTTCAGCGACAATACGATCACCTCGGGGGGCAACAGCTAATTCACGAAAGGGGCAGACGCCATGACGAAGGAGCAAGATGGCATGAATTATGCGCCGAAAGGAAAACTCAATCCGGTAGTTGGAACAGGCGAATTTCGCTTTGCGGCGATCGGATTGGATCATGGGCATATCTACGGAATGTGCAACGGGTTGATCGAGGCCGGGGCGGAGCTCGCCGCGGTGTATGACCCGGATCCGGAAAAGGTGAAGCGGTTTGTCGATACGTTTCCGCAAGCGAAGGCAGCGGCGTCCGAGGAGGAGATTTGGGAGGATCCGCAGATCCGGTTGATCGCCGCAGCCTGTATTCCTTCGGAACGATGCGCACTCGGGCTTCGGGCGATGGAGCACGGCAAGCATTATTTTGCGGATAAACCGGCGTTTACGACGTTGGAGCAGGTCGAACAGGCGCGACGGAAAACGGAACAGACCGGTCTTAAATGGGGGATCTATTACGGGGAACGCCTGCATGTTGAGAGCGCTGTGTTTGCCGGCCAGCTAATCGAGGAAGGCGCCATCGGGCGGGTCGTCCAGGTCATTGGCACAGGGCCGCATCGCGCTAATCCCAAGGCCCGGCCGGAATGGTTCTTTGACCCCGACTGTTACGGCGGGATATTATGCGATATCGGGTCCCATCAGATCGAGCAATTCCTGCATTACGCAGGCGCTAAGGATGCGAAAGTGCTGCATAGCAAGGTGGCCAACTACAAGTTCAAGGAATACCCGCGATTTGAGGACTTTGGCGATGCAACGCTGGTAGCGGATAACGGGGCGACCTTCTACTTCCGGGTGGATTGGCTGACTCCCGACGGTTTGGGGACGTGGGGCGACGGCCGCACCCTCATCTTGGGGACGGATGGCTACATCGAAATTCGCAAATACATCGACATCGCCCGGGAAGCTTCCGGCAATCATCTCTATTTAGTGAATCATGAAGGCGAATTCCACTATGACTGCTCCGGGAAAGTGGGATACCCTTATTTCGGCGCATTTATTTTGGATATCCTCAACGGAACGGAAACTGCCATGACACAGGAGCATGCCTTTAAAGCGGCGGCTTTATGCATTGAGGCGCAGGCGCAAGCGATTCGGATTGAAACGGATTAAGAAGAACCCGTGGAGCAAGGAAGGGGCTAACCCAACCGTCATCGTGGATGATGGAGGAGCAGCCCCTTTCTTGGCCTATAGCGCATTGAAATTACAGCGGCATCGCTTTCCCGTCGATACCAATCATCACGGCGTGGGTATCCGCGTCCAGCTTCCCTTCGGCCAAGTCGAGAATCGCCCGCGCCGAATCCCGCGGATCGCCGGGCGCCTGACTGCCGCCCATCGGGGTCCGTATCCAGCCTGGATGCATGGCGTACACGCTGAACCCCTGCGGCACCAGCTCCTTGCGCAGCTGAGCGGTAAAATAGTTGAGTGCGGCCTTGGACAACGCATACGGATAATCGCCGCCATATGCCCCGGCAAAACATCCGGCCTCCGAGGATACGTTCAGAATCAAGGGCCGATCACTCTCTTTCAGCAGCGGCAGGAAATGCTTCACCATCTTCATCGGGCCGTACAGATTGGTGCGGAACGTATTCTCCACCGCCGCGAATTCCAATCGCTCGATCGGCTGCTCCCGTGCCAGCAAGATCCCCGCGTTGTTGATCAGCGCGTCCACCGTTCCCCATCTGGCAGCCATGGCCTCCTTCGCTTGAGCAATCGAATCTTCCTCGTCGACATCCAGCTCAAGCAGCGTCAGCTTCCCTTGCGCCCCCTCCTGCCGTGCCTTCAACGCTTCCACGTTCGTATCCAGCGAGCGCATGCCGGCAGCCACCTCATGGCCGCGCCGCAATGCTTCCCCAACGATTTCCAATCCAAGTCCCTTCCCCGCTCCTGTTACGATCAGTTTCATCGTTCAACCTTGCCTCCTTTGGTTGCTATGAATCCGTTTACATTTCTAAGTGCTGATGAGTCCATGGTCCAATGCATCCCCATCTTAGCATATTCGCGCGCATTCCGGTACAAAGCAGATCACTAGCAAAATGAAGGACACGAACCTGCGGCACAAATGCCCATCTCCGCGAATATACTGCAGCAAGAACAAAGGAGGAATGGATGGAAATGCCTAATATGTATTCACCTTACGGCGGTACGCCAAGCCAAGTAAGCCCGATGAGCCAAGAGCCGATGGGATACAATCACAAGAAACAAATGATGGAAATGTGTAAAAAATATCATCACCACCTCATGCAAATGGAAGGCAACGACGGCAGAATGTATGAAGGGATCATCGACGGAATGGACGACGACCACGTGTACCTGCTCGTTCCGGTGGGAGATATGGATGATCGCGCGTTCGGTTCCCCTTATGGCGGTTACCCTTCCTACGGTGGCTTTGGTTACGGTTACGGCTATCCGCGCCGCTTCCGCCGCTTTATCCGCCAGCCGTATCCGTTTTTCTTCTTCAGAAGATTTTTCTTCCCGTTTTTCTTCTAAACTTAAACGCAAAAAACAACAAGGCCTCCTGCAATTTGCGGGAGGCCTTGTTGTTCTTAGGCTTGGCTGGAATTGGTGTAATGCGCTTCGTTGTGGGAGCCGCGACGGCGATAGACGGTACTGCCGATCCGGGCATACACGCCCCGCAGGGATCGGATATGATCGTAATTGGGATAAATGATCAAATCAAGCAAGTACGCCGATCGCCGGCTGCCGGGTATTCTTCTCCGATTAAGTGCGTCGATGATTCCGGCGGAAGAATGGATGCCGATGCCATGGCCATAATAGCGGTCTTCGCCCAGCATAATGACGTTCTCCCCTTGCCATTCCGGGGTTTCGGGATTATGGTCCGGATTTTTGAAATAGAGAATATCTCCGGGATAGGGCCCCAGACGCAAACTTCCTTGACGAAAACCCAGATCACTGTCATACTGCCAATCGTAAAGAAGCAGGTTGGTAAAATACGTATTAAACGCCCGACTGCCGATCTGATCCAGTACAGCCTTATACATCACGATCATCATCGCCATCGAGCATTCGAAGCCATAAAGCGGACCGTTCCGGTAAATGTCGAGAATGGCATCCGCCGGCGCTACTCCGTTTCTTAGCCGAAACCCTCCCTCCTCCGTGCGGTTCCAATACAGCTCATTGCATCGGGATTTACGGTAGACGGCAAATTGGGCCCCGCTTCCATTCAGCGCCAAGGCCGAATCGACGATCGAGTTGCGGAGAGCCAGTTCGAACAGCAATTCATCTAAAGAACCGTAACGATAGGGCACCGGGCTTCGTTCTTGAGCCTGCACGATTTCCCTTTGAAGCGGAGGCAGCGTCATTTGAGCAAGTTGACTCTTATCTTGTGGCGGCAGTAGGATCAAACCTATTCCCCTCCTTGTCAATATTCAGGTGAATCTAGGTTAGTGTACGTGCGGATGTCTGGATTGGTGCCCGGCCGTATCGAATCTACCTGTTCCAGAAATGCTAATCCCATAATTTATATGAAGGGGGTGACGCGAAACGATGAACGACCGTCAGAAGGATATTTTACATATGCTGCTTACCGATGCCCGGCCCCACTTGGTGATCCGGGATATTGCCTTGCACTTTGGCTGTTCGGAGAAAACTATACGTAACGATCTGGATGAAATCGATCAGTATTTAACCCAATCGTCAAATGCCCGTCTGGTCCGCAAGCCCGGATACGGGGTCGCCTTGGACATTTCCGAGCCGGACAAAGCCCAAATCACCGCAGAACTGCTCCGATCCCGGTCCATCAAGCCAAAGGAACAGGAAACGGAGGAGGAACGGCTTATCGCCGTGGCCTACCGGCTCTTGATGGAGACGAAGCCGGTAACGATCCAAGAGCTGGCCGACAAGCACTACACCAGTAAGACCGTGATCAAAAAAGACTTGGACGCTTTGCGGGATTGGCTCGCGAAATGGGACCTGATCGTCGTTTCCAAGCAAAAGGTCGGCGTCTTGATCGAAGGGAAAGAACGGGATAAGCGCGCGGCGTTGTCCAAGCTGTCCCAACTCACCGGCGAAGCAGGCCAAGCCTTCATCAAGGATCGATTTGCTCCCCATGAGCTCGATATCGTCACTCGGGAGCTCAAGCAGCTCGAGCTTGATGCGCAGCTTGCTTTTACGGATGAAGCGTTCGACAATCTGCTGATTCATACGCTGCTGATGATTCGACGAACGAAACTGAAACAGCCGATTACCTTCTCCGAGCAAGAGAAGGTCTTTGTCCGCGGGAAGCCGGAGTTCCGCTGGACGGGAGCCTTCATCCGGAAGCTGGAGCGCTTCTTCGCCGTGCGCTTCCCGGAGGATGAAGTAGCTTATCTGACCGCTCATATTCTGGGCGGGAAGATCCGATCCCGGGCGCGGATCGAAACGGCGGAGCCCGGAGCAGGTCCATCCGCGGAAACGGCGGAGGCCCGCGGTTTAGCAGAGACGCTCGTCCGGAAGATGTCCGCTTTGACCTGGGTGGATTTTGGCCAAGACGAGGCTTTGATGGAAGGGCTGCGCATTCATTTATATTCAACGTTGAACCGGTTAAGCTACGGGCTCACCGTATCGAACCCGATGCTGCAGGATATCAAGAGAATGTATCCCTACATGTTTGATATGGTGATTTATGCGACGAGAGAGTTAAGTGAAGGGTACCCCTTCACCATTCCTGAAGAGGAGGTCGCTTATTTGACGCTGCATTTTCAGGCCGCTGTGGAACGGCTGAGCCAGCCGGCTGAGGGAAGGAAGCGAATCGTGACTGTCTGCCATATGGGGGTGGGCATGTCGCAGATCTTGCGCAGCAAGCTGGAGCGGAAGTTCCCCGAACTGCATGTATTGGATTCCGTTCGGAAAGCCGATCTCCCCGGGTATTTGGCTCACCATTCGGTTGACTTTATCATCTCCACAATTCCTTTGGAGAATGTGAACGTCCCCTATATCACGGTATCCCCGCTGCTGGAGACTGGCGAAACGCAGAAGATCGCCGACTTCATCGGCAAGTTGGACCAAGAATCCGGTCACGCCGAACACGCTGGCTCGATTCTGGGCATGTACACGCAGCCTTCGCTCATCTTCCCGCGCCTGACCATCGGCCATCGATTCGAGCTGATCGAGCTGTTAGGGAACGAGCTCGCCAAGCAGGGGTTCGTTGAGCCGGATTACGCGCATCAGGCTTTGCTGCGGGAACGGCTCTCGTCCACGACCATCGGCGGCGGCATCGCAATCCCCATGGCGATCCGAAGCTGATTCGCACCTCGCGGATCGCTGTTGCCACCCTGGAAGAGCCGTTGGAATGGCAGGAAGAGAAGGTGTCCGTCGTATTTATGCTGGCGCTTGCCCCGCAGGAGCAAGAGATGACGAAAAAACTGTTCCAGCGCCTGTCCTTGCTAAGCGAACAGCCTTCAACCGTTGAGCGGCTCGTGCAGGCACGGACTCCCGAGGAGCTGCTCAATTGCTTATAGGGAAAAAAATCAGTTTTTCCGCAACTTCCGGTAATATAAAGTTCTTTTCCGCCGTTCCTTTTGCGATAAGATGAGTCATGTAAACGATTTCGATCTTTGATTACAGGAGGAAACATCCATGAAACTACTGGCGATTACCTCATGTCCCAACGGGATTGCCCATACGTACATGGCGGCGGAAAATCTGCAAAAAGCCGCCGACAAGCTAGGTATTGCCATGAAGGTCGAGACCCAAGGCTCGATCGGAGTGGAAAACGAATTCACGGAGGAAGATATCCGCCAAGCGGACGGCATCATCATCGCGGCCGACAAAACGGTAGACAAACGCCGGTTCGTCGGCAAGAAGCTGCTCGTTGTTGGTGTGCAGGAAGGCATACGGAACCCCGAGGCGCTGATCCAACAGATGATTCGCGGAGAAGTGCCGGTATACCAAGGACAGGATAACAATGAAGGTACGCCGGCCAAACAGACCGGCGCCAAGCAGCAAAACGCCTTTTATCGCCACCTGATGAGCGGTGTCTCGTATATGATTCCGTTTATCGTCGTGGGCGGTCTCTTGATCGCCATCGCTCTCTCGATCGGCGGCGTACCTACGCCGGGCGGCCTGCAAATTCCAGAAGACTCGTTCTGGAAAACCATCGAGAAGCTGGGATCTGCGTCCTTTACGTTTATGGTACCGGTGCTAGCCGGGTTCATCGCGTTTAGTATCGCCGACCGGCCGGGTCTCGCTCCCGGGATCATCGGCGGTTACATCGCCGCCAATGGCAGCTTCTACGGAAGTGAAGCCGGTGCCGGCTTCATCGGCGGGATCATCGCCGGTTTCCTGGCGGGTTACGTTGCACTTTGGATCAAGAAGTGGAAGGTGCCGAAAGCGATCAATCCAATCATGCCAATCATCATCATCCCGGTTCTCTCTTCGCTGATCGTAGGTCTCGCCTTCATTTACCTGCTTGGCGGCCCGATCGCCCAAGTGTTTGAATGGCTGACCAACTGGCTTGCCAGCATGCAAGGAGCCAGCTCGATTCTGCTGGCCTTGATTCTGGGCGCCATGATCTCCTTCGACATGGGCGGTCCGGTTAACAAGGTAGCGTTCATGTTCGGCTCCGCGATGATCGCGGAGGGGAACTATCAAATCATGGGTCCGATCGCCGTTGCGATCTGTATTCCGCCGATCGGTCTGGGCCTGGCAACGTTCTTGTTCAAACGCAAGTTCCATAATGCCGAACGGGAATCCGGCAAAGCCGCCTTTACGATGGGCTTGTTCGGGATCACCGAAGGTGCGATTCCGTTCGCATCGCAAGACCCACTGCGCGTTATTCCCAGCATCATGGTCGGCTCGATGACAGGTTCCGTCATCGCCATGCTGGGCGGCGTCGGCGACCGCGTAGCTCACGGCGGTCCAATCGTTGCCGTACTTGGCGCCGTTGACAATGTCCTCATGTTCTTCGTGGCCGTCATCGCGGGTTCCATCGTTACGGCCTTAATGATCAAATTGCTGAAGAAAGAACAGGTCGAGCCTCAGCTCGCCGAAGCGAGCGCTGCGGACGAGGCGGCTCCAGCCATGGAAACGCCACGTGCGGAGAACGTCCGCCCGGTAAGCGTGCCGGCTGCCGAAGCTCAAAGCACAGTTCGCAAGCTGACGGATATCATCAGTTTGGATCTGATTGAGCCTTCCCTGTCCGCGTCAACACGGGACGGGATCATCGACGAAATGATTGCAAAGCTGAACGCTGAAGGTGTGCTGACCTCCTCTGCTGAGTTCAAGCAGGCGATTCTGAAGCGCGAGCAAGAAAGCTCTACCGGCATCGGCATGAACGTCGCCGTACCGCACGGGAAGTCGGTGGCGGTGCTGAAGCCAAGAGTCGTATTCGGGATCAAGCCGGAAGGCGTGGATTGGAGCAGCGCGGACGGAACGCCCGCTAAGTTGATCTTTATGATCGCTGTCCCTGCCGAAAACAAAGGCAATGAGCATTTAAAAATTCTGCAAATGCTGTCCCGCAAGCTGATGGATGACGCATTCCGCGAACAGCTGCTGCAGGTGAAAACCAAACAGGAAGCTTATCAGCTGCTGGATCAAATTCAATAATTAAACTAAGGTCCCCCGAGCCGTTGCGACGGCTTCGGGGGAATTTGCTTATTTTTGCAAATGATAAGGTACAGTCGCAATGACGATATCTTTCTTGTTAAACAAATAAGCTCTAAGCAACAAGCTCGACTGATTATGCAAAATATTCTGCCACCAGTGCCGAGGAATAAACTGAGGAATCAGGACGGTAATGTGATCGGTCTCCGCCGTTTTCCATTCCACGGTATCAATGAACTTCATCAGCGGCCGGATAATGCTGCGGAAGCTGGAGCGCAGCGTAATGAGCCGAACCCCCGGATTCCATTCCTCCCACTTCTTCTCCATCCGTTCGATGTCCTCATCATCAAATCCGACATACACCGCAACAACGTTATCCGTCAGCGATTTGGCGTAGCTTAACGAGTTCATCACGACACGGGTAACGCCCGCCACCGGCACGACGATCGTGCTGCCCTTTATGCAAGGTTTGTCTTTATCGATGTCAATCCGAAGCTGGTCGGCGATATTGATATAATGTCGATGGATCTGGTAGAAAATAAACATCACGAGCGGCAAGAAGATAAATACGAACCAGACATGTGAAAACTTCGTGATAATGAAGATGAGCGTAATGCCCAGCGTCGTCAGCATGCCAATCGTGTTAATCGTAAGCCGGAACACCCAACCTTGCGGCTTGCGCTTGATCCAGCGCACCATCATCCCCAGTTGGGACAAGGTGAACGGAATAAATACCCCAACGGCATAGAGCGGAATCAGGCTTTCCGTGTCGCCGTGGAATCCAAGAACCAGCAGCGCCGAGGCTACGCCCAGGAAGATAATTCCGTTTGAAAAGCCAAGCCGGTCACCGCGCACCATAAACGCATGCGGCATGTATTTATCTTTGGCGAGCATAAACGCCAGCAGCGGGAAGGCCGAATAAGCCGTATTGGCTGCCAGAAACAGGATTAATGCTGTAATGCCCTGGATCAAGTAGTACAAGATCCCGCGCCCAAAGGTCGATTCAGCGATTTGAGATATTACGGTGGCCTTCGGATCCGGAGCAATTCCGTACCAATAGGCCAGCGCACTAATACCGATAAACATGGTGCAGAGAATGATACCCATCATCACCAGCGTGGTTGCGGCATTCCGCTCCGCCGGCGGCTTGAAGTTCGGAATGGCGTTGGACACCGCCTCAACCCCCGTTAAGGCCGAGCACCCCGAACTGAACGCCTTGAGCAGCAGGAACAAGCTGACGTTGGATACGGCCGTCCCGAACTCCGGTGCGCTGGCATGAATCCCGCCAGTCCAATACTTGTAGAGTCCCGACACAATCAGGACGAAGATGGAGGCCACAAATAGATATACCGGAACCGCCAGCATTGAAGCCGATTCCGTGACCCCACGCAGGTTCATGATGGTCAGTATAGTAATCATCAGGAGGGCGATCAGCACCCGCTGATCATGCAGCATAGGGAATGCGGATGTTATGGCATCTGTACCGGCTGACGAACTTACAGCTACCGTCAGTATATAATCAACAAGCAGCGAGCCGCCGGCCAGCAGTCCGGTTGACCGCCCCAGGTTATCCATCGCTACGATATAGGCCCCGCCCCCAGTCGGATAGGAGAAAATCGTCTGGCGGTACGACAGAATCAGAATCAACAGAAGCCCAAGTACCGCAAACGAGATCGGGATCGAATACCAGAGCGCGGAAAATCCCGCCGCCATCAGGACGATCAAAATCTGCTCCGTACCGTATGCCACGGAGGACAACGCGTCCGACGACAATACGGCCAATGCCTTAAGTTTGCTTAGCTTTTCTCCTTCAATTTCGGTACTTTTCATCGGTCTGCCGATCAGTACCCGCTTCAGTTTGCTTACCATGATGAAATCCTCTTTTCATTCTCAAAATAGCCTTCAATCCTGATCCGCTCGTAGTCCTTTAGGCTTCCCATTCCTGCAGCGAACAACACAAAAAGGCCGCAGGAAAGTTGGACCTTCCCGCAGCCGCTTTAAAAAGTTCAAGCAGATCACTGCGACAATTCCCTCTTTCGGACGCTTACGGAGTTAGCTGACGGATTCGGGCACGAAAGCAGCCCTACGCAGTTTGGCCAAGTTGGCCAAATCAAGCGATTCACCCCGGAAACCCGCCCTTTTGGACGCGTTTCATTGGTTCCCCCGTTTCTTTCTGAAATAAAGAAAGAACTCAGCGATCAGGTATTTTCGCCATATCAAATTGCTACGGATGAATCATACTCCCCGCCTCAAGAAGTGTAAAGATGAGGAAAAGGCGAATGGGTCGGAAAATGGGATCGACCTTGTTCGAGGAAGCGCATACATCATCCTCTTGCATTCATTTTTGAGGGCAGGCTTGAATTATCGAAGCATACATGCAAAAAACACCGTAAGGAGCGACATCCAGTCGCTTCCTACGGTGTTCTGATCTCAAACCGATACAGGTTTAAAACGAGAGTCCTCTCAACTTCTTATCCAGCAGCTCGAACGCCAGCTGCAGCCGATCTTCCGGCACCTCGCTATAGCGATCTCCGATACTGATTTCAAAGGTACTTCCCCCATCTGCCTTCTCCTTGACGAAAGAGGTTAAGCCAACCCCGGTTTCCCGATATACCTCAATCAGCACGGGCTCCAATCGATCCTTGGGAACGTCCGAATGAACATGGAACATGTTGGACACCGGGATCGCCGGGACGGTCTTCATCCGATGACATTGATTAAACAGACTGGAGAGCTCCTGCGCTTGCCGATAATACATCCCCATCTTTCCTATGCGCTGCTCATAGTAGTAATCCGCACTCAGAAAATAAGGATACAAGCTGATGAGATCCCCGCCATGGCGTCTTTTCCACACCTTAGATTCCTTCGTCAGCTCCGGATCCCCTGCCAATATGGCTCCGGCGATTCCGCCGATGCCTTTGTAGAACGAGATATAGACGCTGTCGAACAGGGCGCAAACCTCTGCGGCGGTTTTTTCGTAGTAAGGCAACACTTCGAACAGTCGGGCTCCGTCCAGATGCAGCTTAATGCCCCGCTCCTGGCAGTAGGCGGAAATGGCTTCAAGCTCCGCGAACGGCGGCAGCTGACCGCCGATTTCGCGCTGCGGCAGCTCCAGCAGCAGGCACGAGACATCCTCCGGCAGTTGCCGAACGTCCTCCATCTCAATCAGCCGATCCTTATCCGCCAGGAGAATCGGCTCCAGCCCGTGCAGTTCCTTTAATCCGTCTTCCTCATGAATTTCCAAATGGCATAAAGGATGATAGGCCACACGTTTCGATCCCTTACGGTCGCACCAAATCCGTAAAGCAATTTGCTGCGCCATCGTGCCGCTCGGAAAAAATACAGCCGACTCCTTGCCGAGCACCGCAGCCATTTTCCTTTCGAAGGCTTCCAGCGCTTGTCCTGTACCGTACATGTCGCTGTCTACCCCGCCGCTGATCTCGGCAAAAGCCTGCTTCAGCACCTCTACATTCCGTTTTCCGTGGCCCACCACTTGATAAACCGTCCGGTCAAAGGCCGCCTTCAGTGTCCGCCTATCCAGTACCCCATCATTTCCATACATGCTCCTCGCCGCTCCTCTCCCATGCTGTCTGTCTAGTTTGTATGATCATGCTTATTATAGCGCCATTTGAAGCAGGAATCGATTATCAGTAACGAGTGGATTTGTTACTACTTACTCCACTTTGAAGTTTTCCACTTAGTGAATCATTTCGAGCGAAAACAATGCGCTCTCCTTGATCTCCAGAGCGAACTCGATAGACCAAGAAGAATCCTCTGTGGAAGCCTAATTTTGTCTAGCTACTGAAGAGAACCTAACAGTGAGCAAGGCACGGTTTTTATCTATCTTCATTAGCACTCCAATAGAAGTCGAATCCTCCATTTACAGTATCACTCTCCCTAACTAGAATCGATGACTAACTGAATACTTTTTTACCATTTTTAATCGGGTAGGAGGCTACCCATTAATTAGGCAGCCGACCTCCCACACCACCGTACGTACCGTTCGGTATACGGCGGTTCCATTAGCAATGCGCAGTAACTTGTCGATAATAATCAGAAAAGAAAAGGAATCCGAGGTTCTTCAGCCTATTGTTACCGAGGGACTTCGAGAGGATTGGGCTATTGGAGATTCTCCAATAGCCCTTTCTTGTGTTTGCGTATTCCCACGCCTTCTGTTCATGAATTCCGAGCGATATAAGCCTTTCGAGTTTCGTCCTCACTCGTTTCCATTGCTTCCAGAAGACCATTCGGATACGCCTTCTCATCCATTTATCAGTGGTTTGGAGTAGTTGTTTCATGTCAGCAAGCTTGAAATAATTTACCCATCCCATGATGTAACGCCTAAGCTTCAGCGCCCGGTCGGTGTTGCCCATTCCGTTGCTTCTCGACGTTAGCTCTTTCACTTTAGCTTTCATCTTGGATACGGATTTGGGATGGATTCTGACCCGCGTTTCCCCTTTGCTCTGGTAGAATGAGAAGCCAAGAAATTTAACTTTTGTCGCATCGTCCACGATCGTTTTCTCCCGGTTTACCTTGAGAAACAACTTCTTCTCGATGTAAGGGAGAATTTTCGTCAGGGTACGCTCCGCACTCCTCCTGCTCCGGCAGAATATGAGCATATCGTCTGCGTATCGCACGAATCGATGTCCTCTTGCTTCCAGTTCCTTGTCCAATTCATTCAGCATGATATTGCTGAGAATCGGACTTAGGTTCCCTCCCTGCGGTACGCCGATTTCCGTGTCCTCAAACTTATGCTTCACGACGACTCCCGCCCGGAGATACTTATGGATGAGCGAGATCACTCGTCCGTCTTTGATCGTTCTTGAAAGCACTTCGATGAGCTTGCTTTGGTTGACGGTGTCAAAGTATTTCTCCAAGTCCATATCCACCACGTAACGATATCCCTCTTGCACGTATTGTTGGCTTCGTTTCATCGCGTGGTGTGCGCTCCGTTTGGGTCGGAATCCGTAGCTGTTGTCTGAAAACTGCCTCTCATAAATTGGCGTAAGCACTTGGGCGATTGCCTGCTGGATGACTCGGTCAACCACTGTTGGAATGCCAAGGTTTCTCTTCTTTCCGTTCTCTTTGGGAATCTCTACCCTTCGAACGGGATTCGGGCGGTACTTGCCGCCCAAGATCAGTTGCTTGATGGTCTCGCCATTGTCTCTGAGATATTGTAGAAGTTCATCTACTCCCATCCCGTCGATTCCGTGCGATCCCTTGTTCGCTTTGACTCTCTTGAATGCTTCGTTCAAGTTGTCCCTGCTAACGATTTTCTCAAGCAACCGGTCCTTCGACTCGGTTGCGTTGGTGTCGTCGGTTTCGGTTATCCTCGCAGGACTGTGCACTCCCGCATATCCTTCGTGTTCCGCACTATTCTTTTGCAGAGAGTCTTCCGTTGGAAGTTGGCTGCCCTTGGCTCCTGTTTCGGTAACTTTCATTGACTTCACCTCCTAAGGTTCAGCCCTTCCCTCGAACCGTCGACTGTTCGCAGTACTATGGCGTCTGCTGACTTCTCATGATAAATCTTGTTTCAACCGTGATTCGAAGTGCATCTCCTCACGTCCATGAGACCTCCCACGGTAAGACGATTCACTTTCCTTCCATATACCCACATCATTTACATTGGTACGTCCGTGTAGTTAATTGGACTTCGTCTTGTTTAGCAGACTCATCCCGTATCCTATGCCTGATGATGTTCGTGTTCCTTGGGCCGGAAGTTTGCCTCCAGCTTCCTTTGGATTCCACCTCGCGGTGGACACCCTTGCTCTTGGCTAGTGGTTGGTAACTACAAACCCCCACAGTGGACTTTCACCACCTAGTTAATCGCCATGCGTGGCACACTAAAAGAAAGAACGCCTGTAAATACAAGCGTTCTTCAAAATGATATGAATACAACCCAGTTTTACTACACAATTTTCTGATTAACTATTTCAATTTCAACTAATGTAATTCATTTACAATGAAGCCGGGATACTTTGATCCGAAAAGTTCCCCTCCTCATCAACCGCTCTAACAGTCCATACAGTATAGTCTTTTTAAATCAACCGTTCTTACATAGATTTTCTTGAAGCTACTACCGCTAACCGTAACTGGCACTGTATAGTCCAGCCAGGTTTCCGAACCTTCAATCCGATACTGTGATTTCCATGTACCACTTTGATCATCAACCCCATCAAAAATAGTTACTACAAAACTAGAATTGCTCCAAAGTTCCGGACTTATTGCGAATTCAGGATCTGAAGGCGGAAGCAAATCTATATTAACCTTGTATTTCTGCGTTTTTTCAATATTACCGTCAATATCTCTAGAACGATAATAAATGATTGTCTTATCTTGATCTTTTATCGGAAAGGGTTGAACATAGCGATTCCATGTCTGTCCTCCATCAAGACTGTACTCCGAATAGTCAATCGCGGAGTGCTCGTCAACTGCATTCAAACCGATAGTCACCGGGCTAATGTAATAAGATTCTCGCCCTTTGTACCTATCACTTCAACGCTCGTCTCAGGTGGAAAATAATCCTGCTTAATCGTAAAATTAACTTCTTTAGGATCTTCGATGTTACCCATATTATCGATCGATTGATAAAGAACGTGATAAACCCTTTTCTCCGAGAAAATAACTGGGGTTGTATAAGTTAACCAACTCTGGCCATTATTCAAACTATACCGAGTCTCAACACCCCCGGGCCCGAACTAAGTACAGTTAAATTCAGTTCCACACTCCCATAATATATGCCACTTACATGTCGATTCCCAATTAGTGAATGAGTCGTAATTGGAGAATCTGATGCTGTTGCTGTTGCTATCGTCCATCCCCCCCCATACATGGGGAGAAGATGGACAAAAATAGTGCAAAACATATAGAAATGCTCAAATATCGTTTCATAGAAATCCTCCACATAAAATTATTATTTAATCTCGGACTTCTCTACTTCATGCCATAAATAACTAAGCAATATAGGAGGAGTATAGATAGGCATGATCCATTGGTAAGTCAAATCTAAAGTCAACTCACCCAGCCAAAATCGCCCTTTCTCATCTAGCTGCATTTTCCATTTTCCACTAGCAACAGCCTGTCCTTTATCAACTCGCTCTCTGGCTTCTTCGTATGAGAATTCCACTCCTTTTTTGCGTTCAATTTCTTCTAGAGCCAACTCGTAATTCCGCTTCTGTTCCTGCTCCTTCTCCTCGGTGAATTCCGAATCGAATACGACAGAAAAGTCCAGGCCTTTGAACTTATGACTTTCTATTAAGTCTTTAAAGGCTTCGGTGACATATACTCTTGTAGTTGCACGTTCTTTAAACTTAAAAATATAAGTCCACTTAGGTATTTTGGTAAAATCAAATACAAGTTTATTAAACCCTGCTAATGTACCATCTTCGAAGGATTCAAAATCTGACCGTTTCCAGTCTACGCAGTCTAGTACATTTGTAACATTAACCATGTATAAATCTAACTCTTCATGCATCAATGGCAAAAATTCAACTTCTGTTCTCACGAAGGGTTCGATTACTTCTTTGACACGAGCTGATATCACAGGTTTTCCAATTACATAATCAGGAAAATCCTTATAACTTTTTTTACTGACCGTTTCAACTTTAAATGGAGACCATTTAAACAGCTTCGATTCTCCATCAAAGTCAGATGTAATTGGGTGACTTTTGTCATAATCAGAAGAAATAACCATTGATTTGATATGATTTCTCAGTTCATAAACTTTCATAGTTGCCACCTTCTCAATTATCTAAATTGCCTAATTTTAGCCGTCCATTTAGTAATTCTGTTCTAATATATTCCAATTGTTCAAGAATTTTATCGGGATCATTTTTTACAGGTCTAATCTTCTCCAAAACAAACCTATAGTAACTAATTGCATGTCCACCATTATGAGTTGCCATAGTCTGCCCATCAATTACCGTTGTTGAAACACCTTTTTCTCTAGGTAGATAAACACCGTTAGCCGAAGTGTTCAGGTCGATCTTAGCCCCTTTCATAATGTCTTGCAACTCCTTAGCGTAAATATTTGATGCGCCATGAGGAACAATATGATGAGCAGCCCAACCATATGGTTTGTCCATTCCTGTTGCCTTTTTAATTTCTGCCTCTAGTATTGCGGAAGATCCACCACTGGTTCTAGTCGTTAATCTTTTCGGGCTTACTTTAGCATAATTTTGAATCTCGCAAACTTCTAAAAGATTGTGCGTTAGTATGCCCAAATCGGATATATAGTAAGTATGGAAACCACTTACAGTAAAGTTATAAACCTTCGTGTCTTTATAATTTACCTTTAAGGCATCGACCGAAACAAGTCCCCCGTCCTCAGTTTCCAATTGATCGCCCGGTTGCAGATCCTCTGCTGGCACCCAGCCTTTTCCTTTTACCTAGAAAGGATGATTCCCAGTAGTATCAATCTGTGTATCGCCGATTTTTATAATAAATATTTCCTCAGACTCGCTGTTGAAGAGTTTCTCAACTGGTTGGTAAGCTTGGATTCCCGTTTCTGTATCCTTGGCAAGAACCAGATCGCCAACCCTTACCTGTTCAATCGGCTTAACTTTAGTTGTAATACTGGTTCCAAAAAGGCATTTTGTCGGCTATTGACCCCGATGCGCGTTTCGGTTGGAAGAGCAGTACGAAGTCCTTTTTCGGCTATAAAGAACACATTGCCATGACCGAAGAGGAAATGATCACTGCCGTAACCGTTACCGGAGGAAGCTCGGAGGACGGAAAGCAATTCAAAGAGCTCTTGAACCAATCGCTAGCAACCGGAATTGAAGTCGATGAAGTCATTGCCGATACCGCGTATTCAGGTAAAGATAACTGAGCCGAGATGAAATCCAAAGAGATCCGGCCTGTTGTCCCACTAAATCCAGTTGTACATAACGGGGGCCTAAGGCAAGAGGGCTTTGAATACAACAAGGATGCGGATTTCGTGATTTGCCCGGCAGGTGAGCACTGTATTCGTAAAGCTGTACAAGGAAGCAAGAAAAGTGGCGAAAGCCGTTCACTTGTCTTTTACTTCGATACGGAGAGGTGCAAGACTTGCCCGCTTAGAGAAGGTTGCTTGAAACCGGGAGCGAAAAGCAAGACCTATTCCATTCGGATGGTGGCAGAGCACTTCAAGGAACAAATCGAATTTGAGAACAGTGATACGTTTAAAGAACGCATTCGCCGCCGACCGATCATTGAACATAAGAATGCCGAACTGAAAAGATTTCATGGGATGACCAAGGCCAAATACCGTGGTCTATTTCGCATGCGAATACAAGCCGTACTTACCGCTTTCGTGGTAAACGTGAAGCGAATGGTAAAGCTGAAAGAACAAATGCAGCCCGCCTCTTAAGGGAGAACGGACTGCATTTATTTGTTTTACGCCACATCTTAGTCGGAAGCCCCAGCGTCTTATGCCCTCAACCCAAAATGAGGGTGTATTGCAGGGCTCTTATATTAGACGCTCTTTTTCATCAAAAACTTTATTAATTTCTTATAGTTTGAACACTTTCGTCAAATCGTTCATATTCTCGGACAGTTCTACCAACTTACAGGAGGTCTTCTCGATATCACCGAAGATCCGTTCCTGCGTACCAAGCTGATCTTGGATATCGCCGGACACTTGCAGGCCAGACTCGATCGTGGTGTTCACATCCTCCAGCGTTGCGGTCATTTCCTCCAGCGCAGCTGCTTGCGTGGTGACCCCATCGGAAATATCGTTCAACATGGCGAAGGTGTTCTCTACATTGTCGATGATTTGCTCGATATTGAGCTTCACGTTTTCCGATTGCGTTACACCCTGCTGAACCTTCTCTTCCGTTTGGGCAACCGCAGACACAACGCTGCCAGTGCGAACCGTCATATCCTCGACTAAGCTGCTGATTTCCTGAAGGGAGCGGTTCGTATCCTCGGCTAATTTCCGGATTTGTCCGGCTACCACTGCGAACCCTCTTCCCTCTTCCCCGGCCCGGGCCGCTTCAATCGCCGCGTTAAGGGCTAACAGGTGGGTCTGTTCTGAAATTTGTTTAATGATGCTGATAACCTCGGTAATTTTCTGGCTTTGTTCCTCAAGCCCAAGCACCTCGCTGTTAACGTGCTTCGTATTCGCTGCGAGCTCGTTAATCGCCTCCACGATCGATTCCACCGAACGCTTCCCGCCTTCGGCGGAATGCATAACCGATTGGGCTTGCTCCGCAATGCGGCTTGTCAGTTCTGCCGTCGTCTGCGAATGGTTCGTAATCTCGGAGATCGCAATCGCCGTTTGCTTCATGCTTTCTGCATTTTGGGTAAATACGGATAACAAATGCTTGATGCCTTCGTTAATTTCGTGCACCTGCCCATTCGCCTGCTCAATGATGCGGTTTAACTCTTCCGAAGACAGCGTCACTCGTTCGGAGGAGGATTGGATGGATGCGATCAAATGCTTCAGGTTATCTCTGGCCTTCTGAATCGAGCGGATCATTTGCCCGGCTTCCCCTTGCTGAAACGTATGTATTTTGGTGGATAAATCATTTTCGGCCATGGAATTAGCGAGCTTCGCGCCTTCTTTGAGCGGACGAACTAGAAAAGCTTCGGAGATAAACGCAGACACCACTTGGAAAATAAGAAAAATGATCAATGCCTTTAATACCAAAGAGGGGGTAATCAGTTTAAAGAAATCATTACTCTGGCTATAGGATAAGGTTACAATAAGAGCGGTGTTGGAGACGAACATGGCCAAGAAGACAAGCACCATGATTCGGGTCCGGATAGAAATATTGCGAATTCGATTCATCTTAGTATCACCTGGTTTATTTGTAGTATGGTAAAAATCAAAATCCTCTGGCACATTTTTTTATCCGCTCCAGGTATCTCCTCCCATTCTCGAGATAGGCATTGAGTTCCAAATCTTGCATGTGATTTTCGTTATATAGTCCAATATATAGTCCAAATTGACCATAGTCAAATTCATGTTAAATGGTAGTAAACCGCTTACAAGTCTAGTAAAATAAATAGGTTAGGAAATCAGCCGAGCATCTTTTAGCACACAGGAGGGGATCCGAATGGTTGATGTGAAAGGCAAATGGGCGCTCATTACCGGAGCAAGCCGCGGGATAGGGTATCAAATCGCGAAGTTTATGGCCGAGCAAGGCTGCAACTTGATTCTGCATAGCCGCGAGCTGGAGCATACCCGGCAATTGGAGCAGGAAGTCCGGGCATCGGGCGTCCAGGTCTACTCTGTACAAGCTGAGCTGTCAAACCAACAGGAAGTTGTCGCCATGCTGGATGAAATCGAAGCCAAAGGCACGCCGGTTGACATCGTATTTAATAACGCCGCCGTTCAAATCGCTTACCGGACCGATTATTGGCAGACTCCAGTCTCCGATTTCGAGCAGAGCTTCCAAATTAATTTCATCTCCATCGTCACGATCTGCAACCGATTGATTCCCAAGATGATCGAACGCGGTTTCGGCCGGGTCATCAACACAACCAGCGGGATCAAAAACGAACCGGAGCAAGCCGGCTACGCCGCAAGCAAAGCCGCGCTCGACAAGTTCACCAAAGATCTCGCCTCCCGTCTCGAAGGCACGGACGTGATGATTAATTTAAGCGATCCGGGCTGGTGCCGGACCGATCTGGGCGGCCCGCATGCCCCGAATTCGGTGGAAAGCGTACTTCCGGGCATCGTGGTGGGCGCTTTTGTTGACGACCAGAAGAGCGGGCGTTATTTCCCCGCGCAAAGCTTCACCGGCCTGACACTGGAGGAAGCCGTCGCCAAGGCAGAGACGATCGAAGCGGTGAGCTATACGATCTAACCATTAACATCCCGCGGTAGGCCGCGGGATGTCTTTCATTTCCCCTAGATACGGCGGTGTCCCACTCTCCGTACGTATATCGCTGCTTACACTTTAAACTTGCCGATCATCGCCTGCAATTCCTCAGACAACTGACTGAGCCCCTCCATCGAAGCCATCATTTCTTCAACGCCGGCGTATTGCTCCTCGGTGTGCGCGTAGACCTCGCGGGAGCCGCTGGCGGTCTGCTGCGCAACCCGATCGATCGTGGCGATCGCCTGAACCACAGCATCCGATTGGGAGTACAATTGCTCGGCCTGCCCGGTCACCCGGCTGATTCGGCCGGCCACCTGCTCGACCGCCTGACGGATGCTCGTGAACACCTCGCCGGCCTGCTGAACTGTGGCAATACCGGCCGCGACCTCCTGCGAACCAGCTTGCCCCGCCTCAATCACAAGCTCCATCTCGCTGCGCACGCCTTCGAGCATCTCGGCTACACCTGCAGCCGCCGCCCCGGTCTCCGCCGACAGCTTGCGCACCTCGCCGGCGACCACGGCGAACCCTTTACCGGCTTCCCCGGCCCGCGCCGCCTCGATGGAGGCGTTCAGCGACAGCATCTGCGTCTGCTTGGCGATCCCGGCAATCAGCTCAGCAGCCTCCGCAATTTGGCCGGAGCGAACGCCCAGCCGCTCGATGAAGGCGCGCAGCTCGTCCATCTGCCGCTGGATCGACGCCATCTGCGCCGCTGCTGACGCGACGATGTCCTCGCCGGCCCGCGTTTCTTGCACCGCCGCCTCCGATTCCTGGCGGGCGTCATCCGCGAGGCCTGCCATCTCCCGGGCTCCGGCAGCCATCATCGTCACTTGGGCCACGCCCAGCTCGACACTTTGCACCTGCTCCTCGCTTCCGGACGAAATTTGGCCCATGATGTCCGAAATTTCCCCGGAGGAGGCACGGAACTGCTCCGACTGGTGCCGCAGCTGATCCGCCGATGTTGCAACGCGTCCGGCATGCCGCCCCAGATTGCGGATCATCTCCTGCCAGCTTCGTCTCATATGGTTAAACGCAGCCGCCAATTCCCCAATCTCATCGCGGTTTCTCACAGCGATCTCTGCAAGGGTTAAATCGCCGTCTGCCAGCTCGCGGGCCCCCTTCACCATCACTCGCATCGGTTTGACGATTTGCCGGGACAACAGGACACCGGTCAAGACGGCGAAGAGGATCGCGATGGCCCCGCATATCACTAAAATCCACAAAGTGATCGCCGATTCTTTCTTGAACTCGGCCAATTTCGCCTGAAGCGCGCTCTCCTGCAGCGTCCGCAATTCACTCGCCCCTTGAATCATCGTATCCGATGTCGGAATCGCCCACATCAACGCTTCCGCTTTCGCCAAATCCGGCTTTCCCGATTGTACGTAATCGCGAACCTTCGTCAGCAAGCGAGCAAACGTCGCATTGGATTCCGATAACGAGGAAGCAACCGCCCCCTGCTCTTCACCTTCGGAAGCGCTTACGATTTGGCCGATGATCCTATTCAATTCATCATTGGCTCCCGTCAACAGCTGTTCCTTCTCGGACGAAGGCTCCACGATATAACTAAACAAGAGACTGTTCTGACGCTGCGTCTCCATCTCCAGCTTGGCCGCTTGATCCCGTGCCGCCGTATTTTGCTCAAGCAGCTCGGAATAGTTCTGATCCATCCGGTTCAAGAACACGTAGGCCACTCCAGCAATGACCCCCACCAGCAGCGATACCGTGATAAAAGCCGCCGTCAGCTTCCGGCCGAGCGAAAACGCGTGCCCTCTAGCTCCTTTTCCATAGGATTTCCCCTGATTCTCCATCTTTGTCCCCCCTTGGTTGGATCTAACGAACAAGGGCCGCCAGACAAATCATCTGCGGCCTATGTTCTTCTTGTCTATTCACTTGTATCATCTATCAAACCGTGGCAGGAGGGGAATTCAAAATTCTCCTCTGTTCTATCAAAATTCTCATATCTAAGACTTAGCCGAAGATTTATGCGGTCTCTCTCGCCTTACCTGCCCGCATAAAGATCTTAATGATCTCATTCAAGAGCAGCGGGATTAACGCCAATAGGATCACGAGCCCCCAATCGGATAAGCTGAGATATTGCACCTTAAACGCTGCGGCCAGGAACGGAATCGAGATCGACAGGAACTGCAGCAGCAATCCGGCGATAACCGCTCCGACGAGCAACAGGTTGGAGAACAGACCAATCGTAAAGATCGACTTGGTCGCACTACGCTTCGAGAAAGCGTAGAACAACTGTGACGCTGCCAGCACGACGAAGGCCATCGTTCGCGCGTAAGTTATCACATCCTCAGGAATGCCGAAGGAGCGCAAACCATACCCATGCTCGCGAAGTCCTATGTAAAATGCAAGCAAGGTCAGCGACCCGATCAAGAGCCCGCCAAGCACCGCCTGCCACGCCGCGCCCCCGGCAAAGAAGCTCTCCTTCGGATCGCGCGGCTTGCGCTTCATCACGTCCTTCTCGCCAGGATCAACGCCCAGCGCAATCGCCGGTAACGTATCGGTGACCAGATTGATCCAGAGGATCTGGGTCGCTAGGAGCGGCAACGGCCAGAAGAACAGAATCGAAGCGAGTATTGCCACGATCTCCCCGAAATTGCAGGCCAGTAGAAACGTCACCGTCTTGCGAATATTCGCGTAGATGTTCCGCCCTTCCCGAATCGCCTGGACGATCGTGGTAAAATTATCGTCGGTCAGAATCATGTCGCTGGCGCCCTTCGACACATCGGTGCCGGTAATCCCCATGGCCACGCCGATGTCCGCCGTCTTCAGCGAAGGGGCGTCGTTGACGCCATCCCCAGTCATCGAGACGATGTTGCCCTTCGCCTTAAAGGCCTTGACGATCTTCACCTTATGCTCGGGCGAGACGCGGGCAAATACGCGGATGCCGTTGATTTTCTCAGCAAACGCCTCTTCCGACAGCTCGTCGATTTCCGCCCCGGTCATGCTCTGCTCGAGGGAGCTGGCAATCTCCAGCTCTTTGGCGATGGCCACAGCGGTGTTGCGATGGTCGCCCGTGATCATCACCGGAGTGATGCCCGCCGCTTTCGCCTCGCGGATCGAATCCTTCACTTCGGACCGCGGCGGATCGATCATGCCAACGAAACCAAGGATCGTCAGATCCTGCTCCATTTCCTCCGGCGGCAGAATGCGGCCCGTATCCTTATAGGCAGCGCCCAGCACCCGGAGCGCGTCGTCCGACATCGCTTCGGCGGCTGCAATGAAGCGTTGCTTCAGCTCCTCCGTCAGCGGCACGACCTCCCCGTTCACCACGGCGCTGTTCGAAATCCGCAGCAGCTGGTCAATTGCCCCTTTCGTATGGACGCGATAGCCCTCCCGCGTCTGGTTAAGCGTGGACATCAGCTTGCGGTCCGAATCAAACGGCTTCTCGGAGATCCGTTTGTATTCGGCCTCCAGCGATTTCTTCGAAAGTCCGTGCTGTTCGCCGAAAGCGACTAAGGCAATCTCCGTCGGGTCGCCGGTCCCTTGGCCGTTCTCGTAAGTGGCATCGGAACACAACACGAACGTCTTGATCATTTCGATCGGCGCCTCGTCGCCCAAGGGCTCCGCGGTAAAATGCTTGACGACCGTCATTTTATTCTGGGTTAGGGTTCCGGTTTTGTCCGAGCAGATGATGTTCACCGAACCCAGCGTTTCAACGGCCGGCAGCTTCTTGACGATAGCGTTGACGCGGGACATGCGGGTAACGCCAAGCGCGAGTACAATCGCCACGATCGCTGGCAGCCCTTCTGGAATCGCTGCGACCGCCAGGCTGATCGCCGTCAGGAACAGCTCGAACAAATCCCGTCCCTGGATGAGGCCGATCACGAAGATCACGACGCAGATGCCAATGGCGATGTAGCCAAGCATTTTGCCGAGCTCTTCGAGCTTTTTCTGCAGCGGAGTCAAGTCCTGCGTATCTTCGTCCAAAATTTTGGCGATTTTGCCCATCTCCGTATTCATCGCCGTCCCGACGACAACCCCTTCGCCGCGGCCATACGTTACGAGCGTAGACATAAACGCCATGTTGCTCTGGTCCCCGATGGGCGTTTGCGCTTCTTGATGCACATCCTCCGCATTTTTATCCGACGGTACAGACTCGCCGGTCAGCGCGGATTCCTCAATTTGCAGGTTGGCGCTGTCAAGCAGCCTCAGGTCGGCTGGGACGAATCGTCCGGCATCCAGGATCACGATATCGCCCGGAACGATTTCCCCGGAATCGATCTCCTTCACATTGCCGTCACGCCTTACCAGCGTTTTGGGGGTGGTCATTTGCTGCAGCGCCTCAATCGCTTTCTCCGCTTTCTGTTCCTGAATGACTCCGATGATCGCGTTCAACAGGACAACAGCCAAGATGATGATGGCATCCATGTATTCTCCGACAATCAGCGTAACGATGGCGGCAGCCAGCAGCACATAAATCAGCATATCCCTCAACTGAGCGAAGAAGAGCGACCATAAGCCCGGCTTCGGCTTGCCTTTAATCTGATTTGGCCCGTACTTAGACAGGCGCTTCCCGGCTTCTTCCGAAGACAGTCCGGCAGCGGGATCCACCTGCAGCTCTTGCAGGACGGCCTCCCGGGTTTTTGTATGCCACATGCAGCAGCACCTCTTTACTTGAATTTGATAGACATGAACTTACCATTATTGTAAACCGAATCCACAGGAAATTATGAGAAAAAATAAGCAACAGTACACATCGATATCCCGCCACAAAATTGCCATAATATGAAGGACCCTGAGCAAGCTGCATGAAGATGAAAAAATGCCCGGGCTATGCTACAATACTGAGATGTTAAACGGGAACGTTTAGAGGGATGTCATTCTAGGAGGGTATTTCATTTCATGTTAATTATAGGTATCGCCGGCGGCACCGGGTCCGGGAAAACGACGGTGGCCCGCTCGGTTATCGGCCAGCTGGACACCGATAAAGTTACGTTTATTTCGCAAGACAACTACTATAAAGACCAATCGCACCTCAGCATGGCCGAACGGGAAAAGACGAACTACGACCATCCCTTCGCCTTCGATAACGAGCTGTTGGTGGAGCATCTGAACCAGCTCAAGAACGGACAAGCCGCCTATGCTCCGGTGTACGATTTTACGAAGCATACCCGTTCTGATAAGACGATCAAGCTGTTGCCCAATAACATCATTATCGTCGAGGGACTCTTCGTCCTGTATGACGAGAAGCTGCGGGAGATGCTCGACATCAAGGTGTTCGTGGACACTGACTCCGACGTGCGCATCCTTCGGCGCGTACTGCGCGACATGGAAGAACGCGGCCGCTCGATCCATTCCATCCACCAGCAGTACCTCGCAACAGTGAAGCCGATGCATGAAGCATTTATTGAGCCGTCGAAAAAATATGCCGACCTCATTATCCCCGAAGGCGGGCATAACGAAGTTGGCATCCAAATGCTGGCCATTCTGACGGAGAAACACCTGTCCGGCGGGTTCAAATCCTAGAGGGGACGGCGCGGATCACCGCTTGTCTAAAGCACAAATCCAAGCTTCGGCCCCATGATGCTAAACTCATTCTCTGTATTGTTGCTCTGCCGTTGCCCCGTTTGAAGCTAGATCCAGGGTCGCCTGTCCCCGGTCCAGCTTTTTTTCGAAACGCTTCACAAACATCCCCTCGATTTCAATCATTTTCCTTTAAGATTCCGCAGTATGGCGGGGTTTATACAAAAAACCGGCACCCGAGGAGGATGCCGGTTTTCGTTAATGAGTGATGGAATGATACGTATCGGATAATAGTTCGAAGTTGAGCAGCCCTGTGGATTCGAGCACTCGGTGGGCATTGCCCAGATTCCCGGGGTCGCCAATGCCGATGGCTACCATATTGGCATCCCGGATCGCGGCGATGCCGGAGTATGCATCCTCGATGCCGAGACAATTTCTCGGCGGAACGCCCAGCGCCTCGGCTGCGCGCAGGAAGATTTCCGGATCGGGTTTGCCCCGTTCCAGAAGGCCGGCATCTACGATCTCGTCGAAGTAGCCGGTAATGCCCAGCGATTGCAGAATAGCCGGGGCGTTGCGGCTTGCCGATGCGACGGCCATGCGGATGCCGCGAGCCTTCAGCTCCTCCAGCAGTTCCTTGATCCCCGGGAGCAGATGCTCTGGACGGATGCGGCGGATCAGCTCCTGGTATCGCTCGTTCTTGCGCTGCATGAATCGCTCTTTATCGGCTTCCGAATAGATGCGGTCCGAACGTTTCAGTAGAAATTCGAGCGAGGTTCGGCGGTCAACGCCCTTCAGGTTTTCATTGTACTCCTTATCAAATGGAATCCCCAGTTCATTGGCCAATTCCAGCCATGCCTCGTAATGAAATTCAGCCGTATCGGTCAGAACTCCGTCCAAATCGAAGATCACCGCCTCCAGCTCCCGGTTGGGCAGCGCAACTTCGCCGTCGATCTCAACTCGCTTGCCCAAATGGCAGATCGTCAGCGGGCTGCCTTCAACCAGCCTGTAGATGGTTTTGTCCTTCGTCACCTGAACGGACAACATGCTGCCTGCCACCCGCAAGTTAAACGCATAGCTCGTCCATTGATCAGGGATGTTTGGTGCAAAATGCAGCTCCCCCTCCACCTGCCGCATCCCGGCGAAGCCGTCGACGATCATCAGCCGGCTGCCAGCCATCGAAGCGGTATGGATCCCGTCCTTGACGTTAAGATGATAATCGTCCAGATCGACGCGAGCCGTTTGCTGGAAGAAGTCATAAGCTTTGTCCATATAGCCGAGCTCCGCGCCAATGATCCCGTGGATACAGGTGGACAAGGAGGAGTCATGCGTTGTCAGCGGCTCATAATAGTTATAGTTCCGCTGCTTCTCCCACATCGTAAACCGCTGGCTTTGGGTATACATCGCCATAACCAAGTCTGCTTGCTTCAGGACTTGGTGGCGGTTGATCCGCAAGCTATGATAGTGCATCATCAGCGGGTAGTGCTCTTTTGGCGTTGCTGCAAAGTCCCACACCGGCTTATTCAGGAAGGAATCGTCCTGCCCGATCAACCCGTTCTGGCGATGGATGTAGATGCCGGCCGCCGCTTCGTTCCACCGGTTCACTTCTTCCTCACTGATCCCCATGGTAGCAACCAGCTCCGCCCAGCGCTCCGGACGTTCCTCCCGCAATGCCGTCGCAACTCGCACCGCAAATTCGAGCTGATCCTTGATCATCAGATTCGTATAGGTATTGTTATCGATGACCGTTGTATATTCATCCGGCCCGGTTACGCCGGTAAAGCAGAAGCCGCGGCCTTCGATCCACGCCCCCGCCCCAGCAAAGTAACGCGACGTTTCAAATAAGATTTCCGCCCCTTCCTCATACAAGAAGGGTTTGTCTCCCGTCACTTCCACGTACTTCTTCAACGCATAGCAAATGTCCGCATTGATATGGATTTGAGCCGTGCTGGCGGACGGGTATGCCGAGGTCTCCTCCCCGCCGATCGTCCGCCAGGCGTAAAGGGCACCTTGTTCGCCCATTTCCCGGGCCCGTTCTTTGGCCTTAGGGAGAATGTAATGCCGGTATTTTAGCAGCTGCTTGGCAATCTCCGGTTGAATGTACAGGAAATACGGGAGCATATAGGTTTCCGTATCCCAGAAATAGTGACCGTCGTAGCCTTCGCCTGTGATGCCTTTCGCCCCGATGTTGGTCCGGCCGTCCCGTCCAACGGATTGCAGCAGATGGTAAGCGTTGAAGCGCAGCGCCTGCTGCAGCTCGGCGTCCCCCTGCACCAGGATGTCTGCGGTCTTCCAATACTCATCCAAGAAGGCTTGTTGCGAGGCGGCCAACTCGGCATATCCCATCGTCATGGCAGCCTCCAGCTCATCCGTGGCCAGCTGCAGCAGCTTCTCCTCCGGATCATCCTTGGAGGTAAAGTAAGTTATGAATTTATCCAGGACGACGGTGCCGTTCTCCTCGGCCTGTACATGGAAGCGCTTCTCGATTCGTTGCTCCAACGCGACCGTTTCCAGTTCGTAAGCATGGTTGAGAGCATGCTCGATGCCGCACAGCACCGCAAAATGTGTCATGCTCGTCGATTGGAGCAAAGCACAGAACGTCCGATGCTCATACGATTCCTTCGTCTGCAGCACTTGCCCGTTGAAGGCTGAGCCCGCACGCGGGTCACCTCCCCCCGCCTGATTGGCCACACGCCCGTCAACCGCCGACACAAGCAGAATCTCTCCCGAGAAATTCAGCGGTGTCACTTCATAACGGATCGCTGCCAAATGCTTGCGGCTAAGGGCAGCAAAGCGCTCGATGCGAATGCGCAGCTGTTTGCCCGTCGTCGTTTCCCACACTTGCGTCCGGACGACCGTCCCTTTCCGCATGTCCAGCCGGCGGCTGTAATCGCTGATCCGCTCCGCGAACAAACTGAATTTCTCACCGTCCACATACAGTTCGATAATTTTGCCGTCCGTCACGTTCAGCATCGTCTGGTGCAGCTGGGGATGTCCATAATGCCGGGCCTTCGGGTAGGCGATAGGAGAAGAATCGTAAAACCCGTTCAGATACGTGCCGTGCAACGATGTTCCCGGAGGGCCGTCATACCCCTCCTCGAAGTTGCCGCGAATCCCGATATAACCGTTGCCAACGGCAAATACCGTTTCATCCCGCTGATTCGTCTCTACATCAAATGACGATTCCGTTACCGTCCAAGGCTCAAATGGATAGATGACTTGTCCTGACCGCATGTGTTTCTCTCTCCTCCTTCTCCCGCATCCAAGACGGGCTCTCTTAGATCTAGACCAAAATTGCCCCGTTTTGGGTTAACGTCTCCTGCAGCGAACGGATATCCACCTCTGCCGGCGAAATGCCCTGCGCTGCCGCCATTGCGGCGGCCGTGCCTGCGGCTTGCCCGGTTGCCATGCAGCTTGGCGTCAACCGGGTTGTAGCCAGCGCTTCATGCGTTGTAGAGATGCAACGGCCCGCAATCAGAAGATTGTCGATGTCCTTTGGAAGCAAGCAGCGGTACGGGATGTCGTAGGCGCCGTCTCCGTTGATCCAAGCCGCTTGAACCGCTTTGCCCGACGGATCGTGAATGTCGATCGGATACCCGCTGCGAGCGATCACGTCCTCGAAACGGCGTCCTTCTACCACATCCTCCATTGCCAGTGCATAACGGCCGACGACCCGGCGCGTCTCCCGAACGCCGATCTGCGTACCAACCTGCGTGATTTCGGCTTTGGCAAAGCCCGGGAGACACCGCTTCATGAAATCGGCGATCATCATGACCTGCTGACGCCCAAGCTCCTCCGCTTCGGTCAATTGCTCCACATCGGTGCCGTCCAGCCCTTGCACGCGAACCATGTTCACGACGATTTCGTCTTCGCCTGGACCGGTGAAGAACAGCACCTGATCGCGATTGATCGGCAGGCCGGCTTCCTTCCAGTGCTTATAAAAGCCTTGCACCGCCGTCAACGGAAGCTCCTCCAGTTCGTCAATCGGCGTCTTACGGTAAAATTCGTCCGGATGCTCGATCATGTACTGCTTAACGGCCTGCAGATCTACGCCCTTCATGCGGAATTTCATGGTCATTGGCTGGGTTTTGCCATCCGACTCCCGGCCTTGCAGGACCGGCACACCGGCAAAGAAGGCCAAGTCGGCGTCGCCCGTCGTATCAACGAACTGCTTGGCCCGCAACTCTACAGGCCCGGATTTGGTCGCCAGACGAACCGCCCGAATAATTCCGGTCTCGCTCACCGCTTCGTGCATGAAGCTATGGGCAAGCACCTTGACCCCGGCTTCCCGCAGCATCTCTAACGCAAGCAGCTTGTACACTTCCGGATGATAAGGCGTCACCGTATGGACGAACCCGCAGGTATCGCGGACATGGCCGGGCGAAGCCCCTCGCGCCGCCAACCGTTCGACGATCTCCTGAGCAATCCCGCCGATCACCCGCTTGCCATCCATCGTGTGGAACGTCATCCACGGATAGACGAGCGCGATCGTGGACATGCCGCCAAGAAATCCGTAGCGCTCGACCAATACGGTTCGCGCCCCTTGCCGCCCCGCCGCCAAAGCGGCATTAATTCCCGCCGGTCCGCCGCCAACAACAACGACATCCGCTTCTAAAATACTATGCATAAAGTACCACCCTTTCTTGAAGCTTCAGCTTCGATATGCCCTAAATCAGCCTTTGACCGCCGAGCTGGCGATCCCCTCCACGAACCAGCGCTGAAAGAACGCCACCAGGAGAATCAGCGGCAGCAGAGCCGAAACGGAAGCTGCCATGATCGCGGTATAATTGGTCGTATTTTCGTCCACGAAGTTCGTCAGCGCCAGCGGCAGCGTATACAGCTCGTTCGTTCGCAGGAAAATCAATGGTCCCTCGTATTCGTTCCAGTGCCAGGTGAAGCTAAGGATCAGCAACGAGACCAATGCCGGTTTCGTCAGAGGAAGACACACTTGCCAGAAGGTACGGAAGACACCGGCGCCGTCCACCTTAGCCGCTTCCAAGATTTCGTTCGGCAAGGTACTGAAGAACTGCCTCATGATAAATGTGCCAAGCACAGAGAACATGCCGGGCAGAATAATTGCCAAATGGCTGTCCACCAAATGCAGCTTGTCAAACAAAATGAATCGCGGTACGAGCAAAATTTGCGTTGGAATGATCATCGTCGACAGGTAAAGAAGGAACATCACTTCTTTACCTCGGAAATCCAGCTTGGCGAAGGCAAAGCCGGCCAAAGCGCTGGTCACGAGCGTTCCGAGCACGGTCATGGCTGTAATTTTAATCGAGTTCCAGTAATACAAGGCAAACGGGTATTTCCCGGCCCACACTTCGATATAGCTGTCGAAATGGAACGTGTTTGGAATCCAGTCGATCGGTGTCTGGAACATTTCCGATTGCAGCTTAAACGATGACGAAGTCATCCATAAGAACGGCAGGATCATGCAGACCGCCAGCGCGGCAAACACGATCGTGAAAACCCACTTCATGAGCTTGCGTTGTAATGTCATTTCTTTCGTCCCCTCCTGTTTAGAACTCGTCCTGCCATCTTTTTTGACCCTTCCATTGCACCAACGTGATTAGCAAGATGATCAGGAAGAGCGCCCAAGATACGGTTGCCGCGTAGCCGACCTTATAATATTGGAAGGCCTGAATGTAGATGTAGTAGGACAACACCATCGTGGAATTCAGCGGCCCGCCCTTGGTCATAACGGATACGGCAGCAAAAACCTGGAACGTGGAAATGATCAAGGTGATGGCGATCATGAAGCTCGTCGGTTTTAGCCGCGGGATCGTAATGCTGAAAAATTGTCTTATTCTGGAGGCCCCATCCACCTCAGCCGCTTCGTACAAATCTTTAGGGATGCCCTGAATCCCGGCCATGTACAAAACCATCGTATAGCCGGTGTAAGTCCAAGCGACCATGATGATGATTGCCGGCAACGCCCAATGCTGGCTGGCCAGCCACCCCGGGACGTTATGGAGGCCAAGCCCCCGCAGAAACTGGTTAATCGGTCCTTCCGACGGGTTGTACATGACGCTCCATACGACGGAAATTGCCACAATGCTGCTGACGTACGGAAGGAAAAACAACACTCGCAGGAAATTCTTCATATAGACGAATGAATTCAGGAAGACCGCCACAATCAACCCGACGATCATCGCCGCCGGTACGGTGACTCCGGTGAAGATGACGTTATTTTTCAGCGACTGCCAAAAATATTCGTCCTGGAACAACTGTTTAAAATTATCGAACCCGACCCAATCGATCCCGGCGTAGCCTCGCAAATAGTCCCAATCCATGAACACCATGGCTAAGCTGATCAATAGAGGAAACAGGATGAAGATAAAGACGCCCAAAAAATTCGGCAGAATAAACAAATATCCCGCCAGATTATCCTTGTAACGGTTTTTGCGGATTCCGTTTTTCACGGTTGGTTCAGCTCCCTTCTCTCATAACCGTATCCTAAGAAAAATCGCCCCCTCTCGGAATGGACAGGACTTGACGTTTTCCGTCCGATTCCTTTCGCAAAGAACTTACGAGCGCCCAAAGAAATAGCAGGGGGAAGTCAAGAATTCTCTCCTAAAATATAAAAAGACAAGGAGCCCGGTTGGGGTTCCTTGCCTTGTCTTGTCTTGCGATATGAATTATTTGCTTTCGGATTGGATCACTTTGTCGGCGCGCTCTTGCATCGCTTTAAGCGTCTCGTCCACCGATTGCTGATTCATGAAATATTTCTCCGCTTCTTCCTTAGTGATCGTGGTGATTTGCGGGAACGCCGTCGCTTTCTCGCGAACCGCAAACGTGTAATTCGCCTTCAGCACATTCCCCAACGATTCCTGATCGATCACGTCCTGCTTGTCGCCTACGATCATCTGAGTCACTTGATCGAAATCGGCCGTTTTGTTCGTCGGAATGCGTCCGCCCGGAATCATGTCCATATTGCCTTCTTGCAGATACCAGGAGATGAATTGGAACGCTTCTTCCTTATGGGCACTGTTGTTATTGATGGACATGAAATCGTTCATGCCGCCGTTGTTGACGTTGGTACCTTTTTCGTATTGCGGAGCCGGAGCGAACGCTACAGCGAAGTCGCGCGGCCAAGTGTCCGTATCCTTCAAGCTTCTCATCATCCAAGCGCCGCCGTATACCATCGCCGCCTTGCCCGTCAGCAGTTCGTTTGCCGGATCCAGCTTGTTGGCGATGCCTTCGCCCCAGCTCACCATAGCGCCTTCATCATACAGCTTCTTCTGAATTTCCAAGCCCTTCTTCATCGCCGGGTTGTTGAAGTTCGACAAGCCTTCCGCGTTATAGAAGGAATCCTTCGGTTGGCTGGACACCAGCGTAAATTTGCCGATCAGCAAATCTGCACCCGGTGTAACAAACGCGCCCTTACGGCCGTCCTTATTCAGCTTGAGGGCCAAGTCAGCGAAATCGTCCCAAGTCCAGTCCGTTGGTACAGGTTCGCCGATTTCATCCAAAGCTGATTTGTTCAACACCACGAAGTCGATGTTTTTATAAGCCGGCAGGTAGTGGATTTGATCATTGTATTTCAGCAGGTTTTCGCTGCCAATCACGCCGTCCACGTCAAACCCTTGCGCGCTGATCAACTCATCCAGCGGAGCTGTCATACCGGAATTTTCACGGCGGAACAGATTGTTCTCCCCATAGCTGAAGAAAATGTCAGGCGCGTCGCTTTGCATCATCAGTGCGGTATCCAGCTTCGTATTGCCGGAATCGTCGTTGATGTAACGCACGTATTTTACTTGAATGTCAGGATGAGCTGCGTTCCACTTGTCGATGACGGTTTGCGGACCATTCTCTTCTGGAACCGCTCCCCAAACAGTCAAGTTCACGACGCCGCTGCTGCCTCCATTGCCGCCTGCATCAGTGTTGCTATTTGCGTTCTCCTTGCCATTGGAGCAACCGGTAACTACGATGGTAGCTGCCAATGCCAAGGACATAACGCCTTTCAACCATTGCTTCATTCCTAAGTCCCCCCAGGTTGTGGATTGTTTCTCTTGCTATGAATAAAGTAACAAAGCCTGTCCGGGGAGAACATGGCGTAATCCTCGGCAAAACAGGGTAATTCTTATCGAATCTATTTCCCCAGATACAACCTGCGGAATTCGAGGGGATACACCCCCTCCATTCGCTTGAATTGCTTGCTGAAGTAGTTCGAATCCCCGTACCCGACCATCTCGGAGATTTCATAGATTTTATAGGTTTGGTCCTTCAGCAGCTCCCGGGCCCGGTCCATGCGGATTCGGGTGAGATGGTCCATGATCGTTTGCCCGGTCTCTTTCTTGAACAGGATGCTCAGGTAGTTCTCCGTAAACCCGACGAGCTTAGCCAGCTCTGATACCTTCAGCGGCTGGTTGTACTGCTTGCTGATGACATCCAGAACAACCTGGATCTCCGGGCGGACATGCTGATGGGAAAGCGACCGAATATAATTGAGATACATCGGCAGCCAGCCTCTGCACCACAAGTAGATATCCTCCAACGTCTCCAGGCTGCGCACGGCAGAATACGGATACATCTCCTCGTGCAGCGGAGCCGAATACAGGTCCCCGCCAAGCCGTCGGGCAAAGCCGTCCATCAGATGGATCCAGTGCACCCAATTTTCCCGCTCGACATCCGGTGACAATTTGGGACCATCTAGAACGGAACGGTACCACCGGTCCAGATAATCCAACAGTGCTGCCTCGTCGCGAATGTCCAACAACTTCTCCCATTGCTCCTGAAGCCACGGCGCTGAACTGGCGTCCGGTTCGGCGTAATGGATACGGTCAAAATACACCAAAGCTTCCGTCCCGACGTAAAAACGGTATGCGAGGGCTTTCTCCGCTTGGTCGTAAGCTTGATGCAGGTCCAGAATATCCTCAAACGGACTGGATACCCCCACGCTGGCTGACAGCTTCAGGAAGGTGGACACGGCATCCTGCATCTCCCGAACCATCGCTTCCTGATAGCGGTCGGTCAGGATCGTAAACAGCCCGTCTCCCATGTCGAGCAGTTCGCCATCGGAATATTTTTTGAACACCTCGCTGAGGATGTTGGCAACCGTGTAATGCAGTAAGTGCTCGCTGCGGAAATTGTTCTCCTCCAGCACCTTCGGATACCGATCCAGCCGAAGGCTGATCACGTAAATCGGCGGCTCGTAGGCACGCAAGCCAAACTCCTGCATCATTTCTTCCACTTCGGCGCGCGTGCCTTGCCGTTTGATTAAGAGTTCTCTCAGCCGCTTCTCCTTGGCTTCCCTGCTGTATTTACTGACCTTGACTTGCAATCGCGAAGTCTCCAGCGACTGCTCCGCTTCCTGGCGGATCATCTCCTTCATGGAGTTGAGCTTATCCATTAATTCTGAGGGCTCCATCGTTAGCTTGAGGATATAGTCGGCCGCCCCAAGCCGCAACGCCCTCTGGACGTATTCGAAATCGTTGTGGTTGGAGAGAATCAAGCATTTCGTTCGCGGCGACAGCTTACGGATCTCTTCCATCAGCTGCAGCCCGTCACACCCGGGCATTCGGATATCAGTCAGGACGATGTCGCAGGGATTGTCTTTCAGCAGCCTTAGCGCTTCCTCCCCGTTGGCGGCCTCCCCAATCAATTCAAAGCCATTGTCTTCCCAAGGAATGATCGTCTTTAACCCGATACGCACGAGGATTTCATCATCGACAATCAATACTTTAATCATCAATCGTTCTCCTTTCGATCCGCATCGCGGGAGAAGGGATTCTCATCCGCAAGAGCCTGGCGATCCAACCGCGGAAGCCGGATCTTGACGCGAGTTCCTTCCCCAATCATGCTGCTCATTTCCAGGCCGAAGTCTTGTCCGAAGTGCAGCTTGATACGTTCATTCACGTTATAGATGCCAATACCGCTGTATCTCGAATGGTCCTGGTTCAACTGACTGGACAGTTCTTTCAGTTTCGCCTCAGCGATCCCTACGCCGTTGTCGGAGACCGTCAGCACTAATCCTTGCTCCGTCTCCTCGCCTTGAATGCCGATGGCAAGCGGCGTCCGCCCGCCATGGATGATGGCATTTTCGACGATCGGCTGCAGGGTGAATTTCAGAATCGCGTTGGACCTGAGCTCATCCGGCACATCCACCTCGAACTGGACATTATCATGGAAGCGAATTTTTTGCAGATCAAGGTACACCTTCAGATAGGTTAATTCCTCCTCCAGGGTGACAACCTCTTGCTGTGTTTTCATCGTATATTCCAGCAGTCGGCCCAAATTGGTAATCATTTTGCCCACATGCTCTGCGCCGGACAAAGCGGCCATCCACTTAATGGAGTTGAGCGTGTTGAACAGGAAATGCGGGTTGATTTGCGCTTGTAGCGCCTGAAACCGAGCTTCCTCCTTGCGTTGCTGCTCCTTGGACAGCCGATCAATTAACTGCTGTAATCGCGTTAGCATTCGATTATAGTGCTTGCCAACGATCGCAATTTCGTCGTCTCCATTCACTTCCACATAGGCCTGCAGGTCGCCATCGCCTAGCTTGTTCATCGAGCGGACTAACTGTTGCAAAGGCTTCGTGAAGCGAATCATAAAGTAAATGAACACGATGGAAAACAGAATCGAGGCGCCCATCAGCCAGAGGATCGATTGGTTGCGCAGGCCGCCCAGCCTCTGCTGGTACAGCGTCTGCGGAATGAGCTGGATCACCTGCCAACCCAGCCGAGGGATTTCCTCGCGGTTTACAGAGTAATCGCCAAACGAAGCCGCTCCCTCTTGAGCCTGACGCGTGTCGGCACTTCGAATCTTTTCCAGCAGCTTTGTCGTTTGTTCATCGTTTAGCGGCGAGGCTCCGCCAAGCAGGCGGCCTTCCCCATCCGTCAGCAAGAAGCTCCCGCCGCCCTTCGTCTGCGCCGGAAGATTCCCAAAAAAGGCCGAGCCGGGAATCCCAATCATGAGCAGGTCCTCCCCTTCTTGCTGCCTCCCAATGATCCGGCGGCTCATCGTGAAATAAGGCTCGTTTAAGTCGGTCAGCTTGCTGATTTCCCCGGTATACGGATATTGCCAAACTGGCCAGCCTTTGCGCGCCCTCGTTAATTCCGTCCACGACTCTTCGCTTAGCTTATGGAGCAGCTCCTTCTCTCTACTGCGGTTATTGGGCCCGTAAGCCGTCGAATGCACGTAGCCCCGGTCGTCGATCACCGCGATGATCGCATTGCTGTCCAGCAGGATGTCGCGAATATTAACCAATTTTTGCTGAATGTTGTTATAACGTCGCAGGGACATGTAATTCGTCTCCCAGTCCGCCTCCGACTCCAGAAATTCGTTAAATTCCGGGTCGTTCATAATTAAGTTGGAAGCCTTCAGCACCCGTTCACTCAGATCGTCCATATTGCCGACCACCTGACGCAGCGCTTCTTCATTGCCGCGCCGGGCTTCGTCCATGACGACACGACTCGACGACATATAGTAGTAATAAAAAATCGTTACGATTGGAATCACGATGCAAACAAAAAAAGAGACCAAGATCTTCCCCCGAATCGAGCGGGAAGGAACATTTAGTCTTTTCATAGGAAACGACCTTCTTTATTCATGGGGATATGAACCTAACATAGCATATCGAATGTCTTTGAAAAGGGGGGATTGTTGACAACTTCCTGCTATTTCTTTGTTATTTGCCTTCGTATTGTAGCATAGCCTCCTACTTTTATCCTAACCTTCTTCCTCCCCGCTCTACACCTGCATCTTCAATGCATAAATATACAAAATAACGTGTCCAACGGTTTGATGGATCTGGAAATTCGCAGTATGATTAAAAAGCTGAGACTGAATACAAGGAGGTCGAAGAATAACAATAACCTTTTCTGGGAAAGGACGGGATGCCCGATGCGGGGAAAAACCTTGTTGCTTAGCCACATGAAGTCGCATTTTCCGCTGTATTTGACGGCTGCGCTATGTCTGACGGCCGCCAATGTGACGTATTCGTATTTCCCGAAGGTCCTGGGGGATTTTACGGATCACCTCCAGCAAGGCGGGCTGACGAGAAGCGGAGTGGGCCGATACGCGCTGACTCTGGCTGCCATCGCCGTCGTTTATGGCCTGTGCTTCGGATTCGGGCAGTACATGAATCATCGCCTGGGGCGAATGTTCGAATTTCGTGCCCGGAACCAGTTGTTTCGGCATTTTACTCAATTAAGCGAAGCGTTCTTCTCGAAACACGGGATCGGCAAGCTGCTCAGCTACGTGATGAATGACGTCACCGGCGTGCGGGAGTCGATCGCCAACGGGTTGAACCAATTAACCAATGCGTCGGTGTTGTTGATCTCCGTCATTACGATGATGACAGTCAGCGATATTCCGGCGCTTTTGATCGTGGTATGTGTTTTGCCGCTGCTTGCGATCCCGTTTATCGTAAGCGGATTCGGCCCCAAAATCCGCGATAACTCGCGGAAGGTGCAGGAGTCGCTTGCAGCGATGACGGAAGCCGCGGAAGAACAATTTGAAGGCATCAAAGTGACGAAGAGCTTCGCGACCGAAGAGATTGCCCGCGCCCGGTTTGGGCAAACCGTGGACCGCATCCTAAGCAGCCAGCTGTCGCTGGTCCGGATGAGCTCGCTATTTCAGGTGCTGCTGCCGTTTACCGGCGCGGTTTCCATGGCCGTGGCCATCGCTTACGGCGGCCTGCTCGTCTCGCGTGGCGAGCTGTCGCTCGGCAATTTTGTTGCCTTAACCTTATACCTGCGGATGATAATGAACCCGCTTCGGCTCATCGGCAACGTGATTAACTTCATGCAGCGTGCGCGTGCTTCACTTGACCGGCTGAACCACCTGCTGTCTATGAAGCCGGACATCTACGATGAAACCGGGGCCCTGCCGCTGCCGGAGGATCCGCGCAGCCTCAGCATCGAGATCCGCGGATTGACCTTCACCTATCCGGACGCTGCCCGCGCCTCACTGCAGGACATTCATCTCCGGCTCAACCCCGGAGAAACGCTGGGTATCGTGGGCCGGACCGGCAGCGGTAAAACGACGCTCGTCAAGCTGCTGCTGCGGGTATACGATCCTCCCCGCGGCACGATCTTCATCGGCGGCCGCGATATCCGAAGCTTGAGGCTGGAGAGCCTGCGTACCCGGATTGCCTACGTGCCGCAGGACGGTTTCCTGTTCAGCACGACGCTCCGCGACAACATCGCCTTCTTCGACCGAACCTCCGAGCTGCGCAAAGTGGAGGATGCCTCAAGGCTGGCGGATCTCTATGACAACGTTATAAAATTCCCGAAGCGGTTTGATACCGAGCTGGGCGAACGCGGCTTGACGTTGTCCGGCGGGCAGCGCCAGCGGACCAGCTTGGCCCGAGGGCTGATCAAGGACGCTCCGATCCTGCTGCTCGACGACAGCGTCAGTGCGGTAGATTCCGTAACGGAGACGCGTATCCTCTCCAATCTGCAGGAAGTCCGTAAGGGAAAAACAACGCTGATCATCGCCCACCGCATCAGTGCGGTGAAACATGCCGACCGCATTCTCGTGCTGGACGACGGGCGGATTGCCGAGCAAGGAACGCATGAGCAGCTGCTGCAAGCCGGGGGCTTGTACGCTGACCTGCATCACCTGCAGGAAGGAGACGATCGCGATGTCAACTAATTCCGAAACGGCCGATACCCGCAGGAAATACGAGGTGACTCCGGAGCAGCGGCGGAAGGCGTTTGCGGCGCTGCTCGCCTATGCCAAACCGCACCGGAAAGCGTTCCTCGCCGTGTTTGGCTTTGCATTTCTGGCCATTTCCGCTGACTTGCTGCAGCCGTTCCTGATCAAATATGCCATCGATGAGAAGGTGCTGTTTGGCGTACACGGACCAAGCATCCTGCTTGGCCTCGCTTTGGCCTACCTCGCGCTTGAGGCGGTGAGCGGCGTGTTCTCTTATTGGCAGGCAAACCTGCTGCAACGGGCCGGGCAAAGCATCGTCGCCTTGCTGCGCAAAGACCTGTTTAAACAGATCACAAGGCAGTCGATGTCCTTCTTCGATCGCAACTCGGCTGGCGGCCTCGTCACGAATGAGTCAAGTGATACAGAGACGATCAACCAGTTTTTTACCCAGGTGCTGTTGAGTCTGGTCCGCGACGGATTATCGCTCATCTTGGTTGTCGTCTTTATGTTTGCGCTAGATGTCGAGCTGGCCTTATATTGTTTAATTCTCTTTCCAATCATCACGGTCATTGCGATCGCCTTCCGCAAGTATTTGCGCACCAGCTATCAGCGGGCCCGCTCGCTGCTGTCCCGGCTCATCGCGTTTACGGCCGAAAATCTGAGCGGGATGAGCTTGATTCAGTCGTTCCATCAAGAAGGGGAGCAAACATCCCGCTTCGGGGAGCGGAACACCGCTTATTTGAAGGCGAATCTGCGGGAAGTGCAGGCCACGGTCCTGTTTAACCGTTCCTTTGATGTGCTTGGCAATTTGTCGGTGGCCTTCGTCGTTTGGATCGGCGGCTTCGCGGTGCTGGGCCATCGCATCGAATTTGGCGTGCTGTACGCCTTCATCAGCTATATCCGCCAATTCTTTCAGCCGATCAACCAGATTACCCAGCAGTGGAATACGCTGCAGTCCACCATCGTATCGGTAGATCGCCTGTGGCGAATCTTCTCCGCTGAGCCGGAGGTGAAAGACCCTGCGCCGGAGGAAGCCAAGACGTTGCCGGCCCAGGCGGTTCGCGGGCGGATCGATTTCAATCACATCCGCTTCTCATACACGGAAGGCCAGGAGGTGCTGCATGGCCTCGACCTTCATGTGCGAGAAGGAGAGTTCATCGGCATCGTAGGCACGACCGGCGCAGGCAAGAGCTCCCTGGTAAACCTGCTGACGCGGTTCTATGACGTAGACGATGGCAGCGTCGAAATCGACGGCACGGACATTCGCCGCCTGCCGCAAGCCTCGCTGCATCGCATCGTCGGACTGGTGCAGCAGGACCCGTTCTTGTTCGCCGGGTCCATTATTGACAACGTCCGCCTCTTCCGCGAAGACATCAGCCGCGAAGAAGTGATCGAAGCCTGCCGGCGCATCGGCGCAGAGCCCATGATCACGCGGCTGAAGGACGGCTACGACACCCGGTTGTCCAATCGGGGCAGCGGACTGTCCGCCGGAGAGCGCCAGTTGATCTCCTTCGCACGGATCCTGGTCTTCCGTCCGAAAATCCTCATTCTCGATGAAGCGACGGCGAACCTGGATTCCCAAACCGAGCTGTTGATCCAGAATGCCTTAAGCGTGGTGTCGGCTGGCCGGACAACGCTAGTCATCGCGCACCGGCTGTCCACCGTCCAGCACGCTGACCGCATCCTCGTGATCCAAAGCGGTCGGATCGCCGAGCAGGGCACGCACGAAACGTTGCTGGCCCGCGGCGGCTACTATGCGGAGCTGGTACGCCACTCACGGCAAGGTCGTGTGGAGTTGCAGCAGCTAGCGCCGCGCAGGTAAATCTATCAGGTATCATGCCTAAGGGCTGGTCCGAATGGAATCGGGCCAGCCCTTTTTTATAACCTGCACCTCCCCACCTTGTTCGCAATACTATAGTTGTAAAGTCTATCTTAGGTGGGTGACCTGGAGATGATTTACACCGCACTTGGGGATTCCATTACGTATGGCGATAACGCTTCCTCGCCGCGGCTGGCCTATCCTCAGTTGATCGTATCGGATTATAATCGCTCTAACCCCCGGCCTATCCGGGGTTATGTATTAGCCCGGTCCGGCTGGACCAGCAGCAATCTGCTGGACGCCGTGCTGTGGCAAGGCTCGGACATGATTAGAAGCTCCTCTGTCGTATCGGTCTGGATTGGCGGCGTCGATTTGGCAAATTCGGCGATTACGCCGCTTGTGAATGGCGGTCCGTTTCCGAATATGGAGCTGCTCTTCCAATTCCGCCGGAATCTGAGCGCCATCCTGGAGCGTATCCGCAAAACCAGCTCCGCCCGGATCGTATGCTGCACGCAGTACAACCCGTTCCCGAGCAGTTCACTTGCCGTCGAGTGGATCGGCCGCCTGAACCAGACGACCCATGGCATCGCCGCCGCTTACGGCGCCAAAGTCGCACCGGCGCACAAATGGTTCGAAGGGAAGCAAGCTGAACTGATCGACGGGTACCGAGGAGGCCAATTGGAGGACATCCTCGGCGGAACGCTGCCGATTCATCCGAACAATCGGGGGCATCGGGTGATTGCGAGCGGCCTTGCGCCCTATCTTTTTCCTAAAACCAATGTGTCTTCGAAAAAAAAATAGCCGGGATGCTCCCGCATCCCGGACTTCCCGCATACTTCCACGGATTCCCCGGCTTATCTGGCGACTTCATCGTCCGTGACATCGTTGAAGAACTTAAACGCATAGATGGCGCAAATGCCGACGAGCGTGTAGATGATCCGCGACATGGTCGAATCTTGCCCGCCGAAAATGCCTGCCACTAAGTCATATTGAAAGAGCCCCACCAACAGCCAGTTTAATCCGCCCACAATCAGTAGTGCGAGCGCTATTGCGTTTAACGTTTTCATTCCGGGCCAACTCCTCGGTCGAATTTTTTATTCATTAGTTAAATTTCCAAGTTGCCCAAAATTTATTCAGGTGCCGGCAAATATCACGAAACGGGCCAAAAACTGAGGAACAAGCACAGGCAGCGCACCAAATTCGGAAGTAAGATATATCGAGCAAAACGTCTACCGTAAAAATTTTAGCACCGAGGTGATCCTTGCATGGCAAGTTCGGCAAACATTCGCAAACGTGCGAAACAGCTGAAGGGCCAGCCGGTTCGCGTGGTATTGCAAGACGGGCGTTCTTATATCGGATGGATCGCCGGGCTGGATCCGAACGGCCTGCTTCTCTCCGTGCCCCCGCGCGGCAAGAAGAAAACGAAGAAAAAAACGGCAGCCCGCAGCAAAAAAGCACGGTCATCGGCCATCCAGCAGCCATTTGACAGTGGCTTCCCAAGGGATCCCCGCTTCGTCGAGGGCATTCGTCCCAGCGTCGGCTGGGGTTTAGGCGGCGTGCCCATGGGATATGGCCCTGGCGGCAATTGGGGTAGACCCCGGGAACTGAGCTATGGCGAAAGCTTTAACGGAGGTTGGGGAAGACCCGGAGGTTATTATGGCTTTAGTGCAATTCCAGGAAGACCCGGCCCCGGACCCTTTGGCTATGGCTTCGCTGGAGGGCCAGGGCGTCCGCGGAGACCCGGGTTAATTGGCTTTGGCGGATCAAACGGAGACTCCGGCGGAACGCAGGAGCAAAACACGGAGACCTCTCCTTTGGAAAGACCCCGCCGGCCAGCCATTCTCGGAATGGTGCAAAAAGTGCAAAAATACGTGCCCCTGATGAAGATGGGCTATAACGCCATCAAATCGATTATCCCGTTGTTTAACGGCATCAAAGCCTTGATGGTCTGACCTATTAGGAATGGCTCCAAACAACAAAGAGACGCAAATCCTGCGTCTCTTTGTCTATTACTTGCGGCGGTTCTTCGAAAATCGGGTATACACGATCAAAGCGGCGAGCATCATCGCCACGAATCCGATATTCCCGGCAGCTTCAGTCGACATTCCAAACAAGATGCAAAGGTTCGTCACCAAACCGTTGGTCAGCAGCGCGATCAAGATCAAAAATACCGGCCGCCACAAGTTATATCCTCTCATACCGCGACACTCCTGCCCCTTTATTTTCAACGAATCTATGATTTCATGTTAGTAGCATTTTACCATAAGTAGAGAGCGTTTGCATTTTTACGGGGTGCGGCCGGCTCACGGTAAGTTTTTTCATAGACACTCCCCGCAGGCTGGTTTGTATAATCAGTAAGATTGTTATTTTCATGGAAGGAGCAAAGACATGTGGTTTCTATTTGCACTACTGACGTCTCTAGCTTGGGGGAGTGCCGATCTGTTCTATAAAAAAGGCAGCGACAGCCGGGACCCGTTCAGTCATCTGAAAATCGTCGTCATGGTGGGTCTGGTGATGGGGATTCACGGCACAGCCTATCTGTTGATCCAAGGGCTGTCCTTTGATCCGATCGATATGATTCGTTATTTGCCGGTATCGGCGCTGTACATCTTATCGATGGCGATCGGCTACTTCGGGCTCCGGTACATCGAGCTTTCCATCGCATCGCCGGTACAGAACTCGTCCGGGGCGGTGACAGCGATCCTGCTGTATCTGTTCTTCCCCCATGATCTCGGATGGATGGACATTACAGGGGTAGCGATCATTACCTTCGGCGTTGTAGGGCTGGCCATTCTGGAGAAGCAGGAAGAGCGAATGGCTCTGAAATCCGGGACTGAGAACCTTAACGCCAAATATCAAATCGGCGTGATGGCGATCACCTTTCCGCTGCTGTACTGTCTGCTTGACGGCTTAGGCACGTTTGCCGACGGCATTTATCTGGACGAGCTGAAGCTGATTGGGGAAGATGCTGCACTTCTGGCTTACGAGTTCACGTTTTTCCTGTGTGCTGCGGTGGTCTATATCTACTTGGTTGCGGTCAAAAAACAGCGGTTCAACCTCTGGAGAGAACGCGTCAAAGGCGTTGCCGCGATCTTCGAGACGGCCGGCCAGTTCTTCTACGTATTCGCTATGGCCAGCAACGCCATCGTGGCGGCTCCGCTGATCGCTTCGTACAGCGTCTTCTCGGTGATTTTATCCCGCCTGTTCCTTAAAGAACGGCTCAGCCGGTTGCAATATGCAGTCATCGTACTCGTGCTGGCGGGGATCGCCTTGCTTGGCTTGGCGGACGAGCTGTAGGGTGAGGCGCGGGACCTCGGCAAGGCGAGCATCGGGCCGAGTGAGGGGCTGAGTGAGGGGCCGCGTAACGAGTTGGCCGCAGTAGCTATTGCTGTAACTGCTTGCCTTAACACGTAACGGACCGTAATGACCTTATTCGCACATTTCCCGGGTATTTCCCAGTGTAACGGACTTCACGGGCCTTATTCGGCTTGGAGAGCTGCAATTCACGGTGACTACCCTGAAATAACGTCATCTCTGTCCGTTACGTTCCAGAAGTCCCCGATGGCTCCCTATTAACGTCTCTAGTGTCCGTTAGAACACCCTGCCTTCCCTCCTATGGACTACCTCCGGTTCGCTTATGGTATACTGCTAATATTATGCCGAATGCGAGGTACTCCATCATGTGGAAGGAATTTAAAGCCTTTGCGCTCAAAGGGAACGTGCTTGATCTGGCCATCGGGGTGATTATTGGTGCCGCCTTCGGAAACATCGTGACTTCCCTGGTCAACGACATGCTGATGCCGGTTATCGGGTTGCTGGTAGGCGGTATTAACTTGAAAGAGTTACAGTTTCAATACGGAGACACGGTGTTGAAATACGGAGCTTTCCTGCAAACCGTCATCGATTTCTTTATTGTCTCCTTCTCCATCTTCCTCTTCGTCAAGGGTATCAACAAACTGAGACGCAAAGAGAAAGAGGAGCCCAAGTCCGAAGCGCCGCCCGCCCCTTCCAAAGAAGAGGTGCTGCTGGCCGAAATCCGTGATTTGTTAAAGCAAAGAGCGTTGGAGGAGAAGTGACTCCTTTGAAGCCAAAAACCCGCCCGAGCCGTTTATGCTTAGGCGGGTTTTCTCGTATGCGCCTACACCAGCTTCTGCCCGCAATTCGGACAGAAGTTCGCGCCTTCGTTCTTATTCCCGCAGTTGGGACAGAAGTTCGGCCGCTTAGAGTCCGCTTCCGAGGCGGAAGGCGCTGCAGGTTGCGACGGTTGGCTCGCCCCCGAGTTTTGCGACTGGGACTGCGGCTGCGGATGATCTTTCCCCTGACCCGGTTCCGGATTCAGGTTTTTCATCATTTCCTTGGCCAGGTTCATCCCCATCATCATCCCCGCCATATCCGAAGCGGCCCCGCCGCCTTGCACCTTGCCTGAGGCGATGCCGTCCGTCATGCTGACCTGCTGGTATTTCGCTAAATTGCCGATCATTTCATGCGACGCCGTCTTCGTGATCATCTCCTGAATTTCCTTCGGATAACTGAAGCTCATCACCTGGAAGCCTGTGATGGCCAATCCGTCGTCCATGACCTGCATATCGAGGTCTTCCCGAATGCCTCGTGCGATCTCCGCGGCGTTGGCCTGCAGATTAAACATATCTTTGCCTTCCCGGCTAATCCACTTCATCAGCAGTTGATCGAGCACGGAGGTGATCCGAAGCTTGACGTCCTCCACCAAATAGCTTTGCTTGACCCCTGCAATCTTATCGATTAAGGTCACATAGTCGTTGACCTTGAAGTTAAACGTGCCGTTCGCACGAATCGGCATTCCGCCGGGGAGCTGCGGCGTAGGGATTAACACCGGATTTTGCGTGCCCCACCGGACGGTAAACTCCTTCGTATTGACGAACAACACCTCAACCCGCATCCCGCTGTTGAAGCCGAACTTAAACCCCTTCAGCGTGGACAGGAACGGCACGATCTCCGAGGCAATGTTATATTCGCCTTCCTCCTTAAAAATCCCCTCGATTTTCCCGTTATTCATAAAAATCGCGTCCTGCCCCGAGCGGATGATCAGCTTACTCCCTTTTTTAATTTCACGGTTGCTCCATTTCCAGAAAATCATGTCGTCCCGGAATTCTTCCCACTCCACGACATTGGCAAATTGGCTCTTAAAAAAACTCATCAGCTCTTCCTGCCCCTTCCTTTAAAATGATCCTCGGCTTCCGCTATGGGAGTGTCCGCCGCTGGTTGTACCGCCGCCGCCACCTCCACTGCTGCCACCGCCGCCGCTGTTGCTGCTCTCAATCTTCGTCTTCGTTACCGTCGTATGCAGATAATTGTCTTGTCGCCAAATGACGCCAGAATTGGCCGAATCCTCATAGGTACGACCGCTCACCGTGATCCGACCGCCGCTTCGGAACGCCATCATGAAGACGACCCCCGCCCCGATCACCAGTGCAATCACAAGCTGAATGCCGGTGTTGAACAGCGGGTTATCCGGATTCACCCCCGGCCGAAACTCCGCGTACCGGTAGGCCGTGCGTATGTATTCTGCAAACGCACCGTGATAATCGCCTGCGGACAGCATCGGGGTAATCTTGTTGCGGATTTTGTCCAAACGGCTGTCGTCCAGGTATTTCTCCCCTTTATAGAACCCTGCCAGATATAGATCCCGGTTCAGCATATCCAACGTCAAAATCACGGCGTTGCCATGCGGTTTGTCGTAACCCGGAGCCCGTTCATCGTAGAAATCCTCCGTCAGCTTCACAACATCCTCGCCTTCAGGATTGTCCGTGGTATAGATGATGATGTCGAGCTCTCTTTTGGGCCCATATTCATTCGCCAACGCGTTTAGGTCTTCAATTTCTCCCGGAGAGAGAAGTTCGGCCTCGTCATAAATCAGCTGCTTATTCGCAAGCGGCGATTCAGCCTGAGCCGTTAACGGGGTCAGCATATTTAGCATGATCAAGAGCAGCAACGAGTACACCACGACCCATCGCTTGTTCATAAGAATACGCCTCCCCACAGCCAGGCCAATATTTTAAGTCCAACAAAAGAGAGGGCCGAAACGCCGGCAAACCATGCCGCCATTTTCCCTTTGCTTAGCGGCGGCTTTCCGACCACTTTGCCTGTTTGGCCGTTCATCGCGAACGTGTACTGCTTCCCCTTGTAGTTGTAATAGACCATCCAGACCGGAAGCAGCACATAATTCGCTCGTTTGACCGTCGTATCGATCTGTTTGTCCGCGTAGCTTACCGTCGTGTATTCGGAAACGGTTGAAGAAATATAGGATTCGATATAAGGCATCGTTTTTTCCCGAGCTCTCGGGGTAAGCTGCTCGCTGGTATAGTTGTATTTTTCAGCAATGTATCCCGCAAGATATGGCGTCTTAAACGTCTTTAATTGGTCGTAGGGAAAAGGCTCCAGCTTATCCATCAGCTCATCGTCCATCTTCGCCGAGGCATCGATCGGCAGCCGGACATAATTCAGCCGAATTCTCCGGTAAAACTCGTAATGATCGGTTTCGGTATATTGATAATCGCCTCGGCGATAGCTTCTTACCTTCGTTCCTCGGCCGCGAACATCGATATTGTTCAGCAAATCGTACAGCCAGAACGGCACGTACATTCCGGTAATCCCCTGGATGCGGTTCGCGGTCATGAAGCCGCGGGGCGTAAGCAGCCCTTTTCGGCACCATTTCTTGAAAGCCGCCATCGCTTCTTCCTTGCTGATCGCAAAAGGGATCACCTGCTGCGGCGCCAGCTTCCCGGTCAGGCGATCGCTAAGCACCACAGCGGAACCGCAAAAGCTGCACGTCGTTGCGCTGGTTTCCGGCTCCGTTACGATGACCGCCCCGCAGCTTTCGCAGTGGTATTCCCGAACCTCGTCCTCCGTGAACACCTGTTGCTTCAATGGGTCGGGAAGTTGCTCGATGTTGTCCTTGCGACCGCAGCTTGGACAGGACAGCATACCTGTTGTGCTGTCAAACGTCATGCCGCTGCCGCAGCTCGGACATTTGTATTCAATGACCGGCAAATCGTTCACCTCAATCCATCCAAAATCAAGTTCAGGTAGCTCATTTATTTAATTTCGCCTTGAGCGCCGCTAGTTCATCTTCAGGAGTCGATGCTGTTGCTTCCTCCGGCTTCGCTCCCGCAGCATTGCTCTTCTCCAGCTCCGCGAAGATAGCGTCCAGATCGTCTTCCTGCGATCCCGCCCGAAGCTCCGCCAAAGCCATCGCTTCATTCAACGCTTGATCGGCCTTCGCCTCCAGCTCGCGAAGCGCCGCTTCTGTTCCCCCAGCAGCCTGGGCCTTGTTCAACGCAGCGGCCTCTGCCAGCTTGCTCTTAAGCGTCGCTTGCCGCGCTTCCAGCTTCTGCAGATCGGAGACCAGCCTCTCCTCCATCTGCTTCATCTGGGCGGCCTGATTCGCTGCTTGCTCATAGGCCGTCTGCAGCTCCTGCAGCCGTTCCGCCTGCTTCGCCTTCCGCTCCAGGAATTTTAGCGCGGCAGATTCATCGCCCGATTCCACCGCCTTCTCCGCATACCGTTGCAGCTTCCGGACTTCCTCGGCACATTCGTCCAGCGCGCGCTTCGCCCGGTCTTCCGCCGCCTGAACCGCAGCTGACTCCGCCTTGACCTGCCCTAAATCCAGCCGTAATTGACGCAGGTATTCATCCACCGTCGCCGCCGGATCCTGCGAACCCTCCAGCATGGCGGAAAGATTCGACCGCATCACATCTTTAAATCTCGACAACATCCCCACTTCCCGTCCCTCCTTCAGTTGGTCACTTACTTAATAATACATCAGATCCAACCGATTGGTTTCATTGCGGTACCAAAGGCAGGGCAAAATAAAAACGCCCCTAAGGGCGTTATCCCGTACAAGTGTTATCGCAGACCGCATGAACCATGGGATCAACCGATCCTCAAATTCGCAAATGGCGTTCTAGTGATTTGGCTGCTCTTTTTTCTCGGAATATGCGATCAGATTGACCTTCTCTCCGATGGACTGCTCGATTTTTTCTTCCAGCTTCCGAATCTCCTGAACTAACGACTCCCGGCCTTCCAGATCCGTGAATACGTAATCTTGCTGCATGATGCACGCTCCTCCCTGTTTTTTTAGGTAACTTGCGCGGAAAAGCGTGGTTCTATGCAGGCGAGGTTGGCAAGCCCCCTACTTGGCCGCTGTGTGATTTGCGAAGATCGGCACCATCCGCCGCTTCCCGTCTCGAAACACTGCCAGCTCCTTGTATCCCTGATCGATCGCATCGGCCAAGGCCGTATCAAGCAGCGTACCGATATCGTCCGGAAAATGAGCGTCCGAGGATAACGTCAACGGGACCCCGTAATGGGCTAATACAGACAGGAACAATGGGCTTGGGCAACTCTCCGCGATAGGATAGCGGTATGCGAGACCGGTATTGATCTCCGTAGCTACGCCGCTTCGCGCCATTTCCTTGGCGATGCTCCGGTAATACGGCAGCAGCTTCTTCTCATCGGCCGGCCGGAACCCAAACACCTTCAAGTTATCCGGGTGCGCGATGATGTGAAACAACCCTGAGACGCAGGCCTGCCGCAGCAATTCATAATAATCTGCGTACGTTTGCACGGGGTCCCGGCCGTCGAAGCCTGTCTTGGCCTCCGGATTGTCGAACCCCCATCCTTCCAGGAAATGCACCGAGCCAATCACGTAATCCCAATCATAACCCGCCAAAATTTCGCCCAACTCCGCTTCGCCGCCGGGGAAGAAATCCGCCTCGATGCCAAGCGCGAGATCGGGCCGCGTCTTCTTCGCTTCCGTCACAAAGTCAACGAAATCCTGGATGGAAGCTACGCACACCTGATCCAACCAGGCCCGTTGCAGCTTGCCAACCCGGCTGTCGTCCAGCAGCATGTGTTTTTCGTAATATGGCCGACACTCCCGGAACCGGTATAAATGATCAACGACGCCAAACTCCTGAATTCCGCGTTCGCGTCCCCGGATCAAGTAGCGATCCAACCACTCTTCGCTATAACATCCCTTCTCCATCCGCCGGGACAACAGCTTTGTCATTTCCTCGGCATATTCGATCGTATGATGCCCCAAGGCCGGATCCGGCCCCGGCTCGGTCGCCGCCAACCCTTGCAGTGTACGCGAAAGCCAGCGCAAGGAATACGGACCTTCCTCCAGATGAAAATGCATATCAACCTTCACCCGCAAACTCCTCCTGTCTACTCCCATTTCACCATGGCCTCGGAAGGCTCGATTCCTAGATAATGGCACATCAGCGGAGCCAAGTAGAGCTGTGACAGCCCCTGATCGCCCTGGAGCTTCGGCGAAGGAATCGGCAGCTCACCAAACACATACAGCGGAACGTTGCGCTCCTCCGGCTGAGTGCCGCCGTGTTGCCCCATCGCGTTCATCCCGTGATCGGATGTGACGATAATCTCATACCCTTGCGATCTCCACAGCGGTACCAGCGTAGCCAGAATCCCATCCACCGTCCGGACGGCGCCCTCATACTGCTTGCTTTCCCCGCCGTGCTTATGCCCCATATCGTCGATGTTCATCGAATGGATATACAGGAAGTTGGGGTCGTACGTTGTGCGCAAATGCTCCGCATCAAGGAACAGATGGCTGTCCGGATAGTGATCCTCGAAATAAAAAATCCCGTGCTGTATCGGCTGCTTCTCGTCATGCTGATGCCGGTCGGTCACCGGGTTAAACGGCGCACGGTTGTACAGCTCGCTAACCCAGTGGTACGCGGCGGCAGCCGTTCGTAATCCCGCGGCGACGGCAAGGTGAAACACGCTTTGCTCCCGGCTTAGCCTGCTGATATGGTTCGCCGTAATGCCGTTTCGGGTCACCGGCGTACCGGTCAGCAGCACTTCATAGAGCGGGCGCGATAGGCTCGGCAGCTGCGACTGCACTTGATAGCAGGCCGCCTCCCCTTGCTCTACAAGATGCTCCATATACCCGAGATACTTGCGGGCCGCATCATATCTTAATCCATCCAGCACAACCACAACGAGCTTCTTGGCTTCTGCTTCTGCCTTTGCGAATGACATCCATCTCTCTCTCCCTTCAGTTAGTGGCCTCGATCCATTGAATGCGATGGCCGCGCAGCTTCTGCAGCCATTCCTTCGGGGCGGCAACGTCGCTGACAATGGCGTGTACTTGGCTCAGCGGCGCGATCTCCACGAATGCTTCCTTGCCCAGCTTTGACGCATCAGCCAGCACAATCGTACGGGATGCCGCCTCGATCATCCGGCGCGACATGCCCGTTTCATCGACGTCATAATCGCTGATCCCCCGCTCCAAGGATATTCCGCCAATGGAGATAAACGCCTTGTCGACCCGGAATTGCGACAGAATGTGCTCGCCAATTGTCCCCGATAACGACTGCTGCTCCGGATTTAATTCCCCGCCGACCACAAAAATCTTCCCGGAAAACCTCCCGCCATTCAGCGACTCCATCAGGTGATACGCCACCGCCAGCGAGTTCGTCAGGATCGTCAGCCGCTCCCGGCCGGCGATCGCCTTGGCCATCTCCAGCGTTGTCGTCCCGATGTCGATGGCGATGGTGTCCCCAGATTCGATCAGCTCGGCAGCAGCGCGGCCGATCCGCTCCTTCTCCTCCGCCTTGTCCTTCTGGCGCTGCAAATACGGCGGCTCGTAGCTGGTCAATTTGGGGAGGACCGCACCGCCGTAGACTCTTTTAGCCAAACCTTCTTTCTCCAACAGGATCAAATCGCGGCGCACGGTCTCCTCCGATACGGTAAAACGATGCGACAGCTCCGGGACCTTCACCTGTCCCTCCTGCTTCAACTGCTCCATAATGACGCGCTTGCGCTCCTCAGATGAAATTGACAACTTGCCTAAGCCCCTTCCTTCTCTAGCTGCAGCAATTGCGCGTGATCCATAACGAGGGTGACAGGGCGGTTCTCCTCGAACCGCCGAGAGCGTCCATCGTTCAGCACATCCACCGTCAGGCGGATGCCGGCGGCATCGATGGCGTAACGAATAACGTTGCCGAGGATCGACGCCGAGTGAACGTTGCCCTCCACGATGGGCTTGCCCGCATGGGCCGGGTCAGCCGCTTGCTCCGGTCCAATAAGCGAGAGCGCCTCCGGCCGGATGGCGTAACTCTCCGCATCGCCGGGCACCGTGCCGAATAGCCGTAACGCTTCGGCCCGCGTCAGCACGTTATAGCTGCCCATGAACCGCGCAACGAACTCCGTTGCGGGCTTGGCGTACAACTCCTCCGGGGTCCCTTGCTGTATGATATTCCCCTGGTTCATCAGGCAGACCCGGTCGGACAAGGTTAACGCTTCTTCCTGATCGTGCGTGACGAAGATCGTGGTCATGTTGAATTGCTTCTGAATCTCGCGGATTTCTGTGCGCAGATTTTTGCGAATTTTCGCATCAAGCGCGCTGAGCGGCTCATCCAACAGCAGCACCTTCGGACGGACGGCCAGGGAACGGGCGAGCGCTACGCGCTGCTGCTGTCCCCCCGACAGCTGTGCGGGATAAGCGTCCCGCTTATCGGTCAAATCGATGAGCTCGAGCAGTTCGCTGGATCTCTGGCGGCGTGCTTCCTTGGCCATGCCGCGCATCCGCATGCCGTATTCGATATTTTCGCGGACCGTCAAATTCGGGAACAAGGCGTACGATTGGAACACCATGCCGATCTCCCGACTGCGGGGAGGCAGGTTGACGATGTCCTTATCGTCCAGCCAGATCTGCCCTTCGTCGATCTCCGTCAGGCCGGCGATGCAGCGCAAGAGCGTGCTTTTTCCGCAACCCGAAGGCCCGAGCAGCGTAACCAGCTCCCCTTCGCGGATATCTAAATTCACACGATTCAGCACCGCCGCCGATCCGAACTGCTTACGGATCCCTTCCAGCTTCAGATATGGCTTCATTCCGAAATCCCCCTGTTTACTTGTTTGCCGAGCTTCATCAAGACCATGGACAACGCCAGAATAAACAAAAAATACGAAATCGCAATCGCGCTGGCCAAATGCCCGCTTTCATTCATCCGCCGCGACAAATACACCTGGATCGTCTGAATATGACCGCCCACCAGCATGTTCGTCATGACAAACTCCCCAAAGAGGACGGAAAAAGACAGCAGCGTCGACGTCACCACCCCCGGCCAGATGTTTGGCAAAATCACGGTCACAAACGCCTTTATGCGGCCGGCGCCCAGCATCTCCGCGGCATTCAGCAGCTCTGGTGCCGATACGGTGAGCAGGCTGTTGCGGATACCCTGATACATATAAGGCAGGACGATGACGAAATACGCGCCGATCAAAATATAAGCGGTCCCCGAAATATTCATCGGGCCGGAGGAATACGCTCGGATCAGCCCCACTGCGGCAACGACGCCGGGCACAGCATAAGGAAGCACGACAATTCCCTTCATGAAGCTCTCCATCCGGGGCAAATAGACGGTGATAATGAACACTGCCGGCAGCATGATGGCTAGGCTAAGCACGATGCTGATCGCGCAGAGGTACAGCGACTTCCATAACGCATCCAGAAAACGCGCATCCTGAAACATCTCACCAAACCATTCCAGCGTCCAGCTTTCCGGCAGAAGGGTTGCTTGCCACTCTTTCGCAAACGCGTAGATCATCGTTGCCAGCAAGGGAAGCAGCAAGTAAATCATGAGCAGCAGCATCAGGGTTCTCGGTGCCCACCCTGCTTTTTTGCTTGGGGTCTGCATCACAATTCCTCCTTCAGCGCAGGCGACTTCAGCTTTGGCCATTTCCGATGGTTGCGTGCCTTCTGTTCCGCCGAGCCGGGTTGGAACCGGTGCAGCCGCTGAGTCATCTTGTGGTTCAGGTACACCGCCAATAGCGTCGACAGGCCTAGGATTACTGCCAGCGCATTCCCCAGCTGCGGCTCGGTTACAACGTCACCGGAAACCAGGTTGCCAATCCGTACGGCGAGCAGGTTGAAGTTACTTCCGACGAGGGCATAAGCAGTCGCGTAAGCACCCATGGCATTCGCGAATAAAATCCCCAGCGTACCGAACACGGCTGGCAGCAGTACCGGAATCCCGATCGTTCTCCAAAACTGCCAAGGACTTGCGCCCAGCAGCGATGCCGCCTCTTTCCATTGCTCACGAATGCCGTAAAACGAAGGGTACAGCAGCAATAAAGCCAGGGGAACCTGGAAATAGACATACACCAGCACCAGCCCCGACCAGCTGTATAAGTTAAAACCGGCAAGCACGTCCCAGCCCCACTGCTTAAAGAGCAAAGTAAATACCCCGTTACTCCCCAGCAGAATAATGTACGCGAAGGCGAGCGGTACGCCGGCGAAATTCGATGTCATATTGGACACCATGATCAGACGGTCCCGCATCCTCGGTGCAAATCGCGTCACCGCGTAAGCGCAGGCCAATCCAACGGCAATCCCGATCACGCTTGAAAAGACCGAAATCAGCAAGCTGTTCTGAATCGCTTTGAGATAATACTCGCTTTGAAAAATTCGGGTGTAATACCCCAACGTCATTCCGGCGCCGTCCTCCAGGCTGACGCTTCCCGTAATCATCGACACGATTGGCACCAGCTGGAACAGGGCCACCATGACGACGAAAGGAACGAGCCCAAGCAAATACCGGCGATTTTTCCGCTTCACGCCACTCCCTCCTTGTTAAAAAAAGGGGCGCCTCCCGTCCAAGACGTTTGACGCACCCCTTCAAATGGTTGAACACGGGCCCGTGATTTGCCCGATTAGTTCATATGAACGAGCACGCGCTCCTGCCACAGCTGCGGCAGCTTCTTCGCCGTCTCTTCCCAGGCCTTGTAGTCGCTGACCGGTTTCACATTGGCATAGGCCTCAGTCGGCAGCAGCTTGGCAGCAACGTCTTCCGGAAGCTGCACGCTATCGCGGATCGGACGGGCATAGCCCTTCGCCAGGTTGATTTGGCCGGCATCGCTCAAGATGTATTCCCGCGTCAGCTTGGCGGCATTCGGATGCGGCGCGTATTTGTTGATGATCGTGGCGTAGCCGCTGACCACGCTGCCTTCCTTCGGAATCGCCACGTTAAACTTCTCCGCGCCGCCCAGTTGATCGCGGTAGTTCAGGGCATTGAAGTCCCAGAACAGGGTCACTTGCACTTCGCCCTTTTCGATGTTGGCCAGCGAAGCTTCCGCACTGGACAAGCGGCCTTTTTTCGCCAAGTCTTCGAAGTAAGCAATCCCCGGCTCGATGTTTGTCTCGTCCCCGCCGTAGGCGATGGCGGCCGCCAGCACGGCCATTTGCGCTTGCGCAGCTTTGGTCACATCGCCAACAATGATTTTGTAGTCGTCGTTCTTCAGGTCTTCCCAGCTTTGCGGCGGATTTTTGACCAGGTCCGTGTTCGTGAAGAATGCGATGGAACCTTGATAACCTACGACCCAGTGGCCGTCCTTGTCCTTGGCCCAATCCGGGATCTCGTCCCAGTACGAGGTTTTGTACGGTTGAGTTACGCCCTTATCCACCGCAACCGGACCAAATGCGATACCGACGTCACCGATGTCCGCGGTCGGCTTATCCTTCTCCGCTTCGAATTTGGCGATCTCTTCGGCGCTCGACATATCCGTATCCGTGTGATCCAACGAATACTTCGTTTTCAGATCCGACCACGTATCTTTCCAGTTCGCCCATGTGTCCGGCATGCCAACGCTCACGACGGAACCTTCTTCTTTGGCCCTCGCTTCCAGATCGGCCAGCGAGAGCTCTTCCGCCTGCGCCGCCCCGCTTGTATCCGTTGCAGTTGCGTTACTCCCGTTGCCTCCGTTGCCCCCTGCACCACAAGCGGCCAGCATCAATACAAACAAGGATAAAACCAGACCCAGCGCTAACTGCCTCTTTAATCCGAATTTCATGGTTTCTATGCACTCCCTGTGGATTATTGTGGGTTCGCTATGTATTTCTGTTGATTTCGACCCAAGAAGAGTATAGGTTTTGACTGTTTACGCTGGATTAATGGAGATGGCGAAGTTTATTAAAATCATCATAATCATGCACATTGTCACCCCAGGCGGAAATAAGGGACTTTTATGGCCTTATTTCACCTTTTGGTCCCTTTTTGCGTTGAATAAGGGAATTTTGTGGCCTTATTTTCCTGAACTCCCGTCAAACTCACCTCTTCACCGCCCATTTTTCAAAGATAAGGGTAAAAATGTCCGCTATTTCAAGCCAAACTCTATCTTTGGAGCGAATAAGGCCCTTTTTTACCTTTATTACTTACGGCACGCTCATGCAAAAAAAGCCCGGAAGGCCTCCGCCCCCGGGCTTGCAAATCGTAATCTCACGGCAACCCGCCGCTCACCCCTTGATCGAACCGATCATCACGCCTTTTTCGAAGTATTTTTGAATGAACGGTCGCGTGAACGTGTCCATCGACGTCATGAACTGCTCCGTGATATGAGCGTTCCAATCCATTTCCTTCGCTCTCACCGCCGTCGCCGACTGCGGATAATAATAGAACAAAATGATCAGCACCGGAAACAGCAGCACAAGCCAATAGGAAATCAACAGCTTGGTCAGCAGATTGATCTTGTTCTTCCCCAAGCAGATCACCTTCCTTTCCGTCCTTGTCCACACCAAAGTTACTTTAAGCATACGGGATCGGTGCCGAAATGAGAACGTCCTTTGTGCTCGATATGGACAGGAATGCAGGGTTGGCGCGAGAAATGGGAATAAAGAACAGAAAACAAAAATAAGACCAGCACGAGGCAGCTCCTAGACAGAACCACAGCACCGGTCTTAAGAAGAATACATTTACAGCTTTCACTTTAACGTCATATCGCTCATAAATGTCCAGCTTAATTCTGTACATCCGTTGCATGATATTGCGCACTTCATTTGGAATGCAAACGGCCGCCGATCTCCCCTCCTATGACCGCTTTTCGCCAATCATTGATCAAATTTACGATTATTTGCTCTTGAAATAGCTTACGTCCTACATCGCGCATCGTGTTGCACAGCGAGTTATCCCAAATGGCCTGCATCTTAGCCAAACGAAGCCGCTCTTCTGTTGATAAGGTTACGCCATTGGGAAGCGCCAAGGCACACCCCTCCATGTAACTTTCCCGGTTAAAACGCCAGGCGGTAAATCGGTCCCCATAACGGGAAGCCAGAACATTTCCGATCGAAATCCCTTTAACATCAAAATCACCAGAGTAATATAGGTGGCCGGAAACCAGGTTTTCCTCCAAATAACGATCGATCAGGCGCAATGCCGCTGCGCTTGCCGGTCCACTGGTGCAAACTAGCATCGGTCCCGCAGTATAGGCGGATTCATTGGCTTCATTCAAATCAACCAAAGTGGAAAATACCGCTGGATTCTCTACCACATAAAAATCGGTGATCGGAGAAAGCACGCTGGTTATCTCAACTTGCCTTAACGATAAAACATATGGCCCGTTACCGCCGTCCCAAGGGCAATAAATATGAACGAGAGAAGATATGTCGTCATCAAAAATTCCCGCGCTGCGGTAAATCTCCCGCGCCTCCAAGGTATCCACTCCGGATGACAAGCCGGGTATCGCCTCGGGATCTGATGGGTCAGTTTGATCCGTTTCGGCAAACTGCTTCCCAAGCTCCTTGGAGCGTAAGGCCTGGAACAGCAGCCGCCCTGCCGGGACGTTCCGGTCCAGCGCATGCGGATCGCCGGTAGTTTGCGCGGCCAGCACCGGTAGGCGGACAGCTGATGGTGGGCTACCGTTCTCGCCCAAACCTGCTGTTGCATCCCCCGCAAGCAGCAGGTTCCACGCGCATGTGGCACTCGCCAGCTCTCTTTGCGCCGTCTCGGGAGCAGCGCGCCACAGCTCACGCAAGGTGCGGTAACCGGCTGCACGGCCGTGGCGCAAACCACTTAACCATTCCGCCACAGCCGGCTGGAGTGGCGTTCCTTGCTCCGCAAACTGGGCTTCCAGGGTCTCAAACAACCTCCCCCACTCCTGCATCGCCAGCAATTCCCGATCCGATTTGGTTCGCAGCGGCTCGCCGGTCAGGACTTCATGAAGTTCGGTAATCGTGAAGGTAAATGCCGATTCCAGCAATTCCTGTTCAAAATCCGCAAGTGGTACTCGGATATCGTCCCCCGGTTTTTTGTACCAGCCAAAAAAGGTATTGATCGCCTCGCATTCCGCTGCAGTAGATCTACTGATGACGGCGTGCCCGCCCGCCTTCTCCAGACTGGCGTATCGCTTCCAGACGGCTTCGAGCATTCTCTTGAACCCGGGACGAGAAAAATAGTCCCGGGCTTTGGCCGCCTGATCTGAACGATCGTTCATCCGCCCGCCGCTCATTCTTCTGCACCGCTTTCTATATATTCCTTGATTTTGCCATTCCAACGGTAGCGGAACAAGGTAACGAAATCGACGTCCTTCGGCCGGTAAATCTCATAAATCGCCAGCTTTGGAACCGTATCGTAGCAACCCCACAGCACCTGGGAGGTCATCATATAGTCAAAGCCCATATCCGTCAGCAGCTTGAACATATCCCGCATGTTCTCCTCATCCACGCCCGCGAACGCTTCGTCAAGAGAAATAAGCCGCGGCGCGTCGGTTCTCGCGTCGGAATACCGCGACCATGTGGCGGCGAACAGCGGAATATACATGGCCATTGCCTTTTCGCCCCCGCTCAGCACGTTGAAGCGCGCATCGGTGAGCGGACGGTAACCAATCTGCTCACCTTTTTTGTATTTCAGTTCAAACTGGAACCAGTTGCGATAATCTAGCACTTGGTAGAGATGTTGACGCAGCGATTCCTGCTCCTCCTGGGCTGCCTGTTTTGCGCTGACGATTTGCCCACGAAAATGCTCGATCATCGCGTCGATTTCGTCCTCGCGCAGCCTATGAGAATCCCGCTTCAACAGTTCGACCAGGTCGGAGACATCGAGTTGCTGTTCCCCCGCCGCGACTTTAGGTTGCCACTCAAGCTTCAAGCGAAGACCGCTTGATGTGTCTCGCTCCTCCATTAGCTTGTTCATTTCCCGCACCCATTGCTCCGCACGGTGAATTCGCTGCCGGATCGCTTTGCCAACACTGCGGAGAATGATTTCCTCATACAGTTCGCGGTCTTTCTCACTTAACAAAGCGCTTTGCTCCGCTTCCTGCTGTTCGAGTTCTTCCAGCAACGCCTGCGGCGGCAGCGGCTGGCGGGGGTTACGCATGGAAAGCAGCAACAAACGTCCGGTTGTTTCATCCGCAACCGTCTCCAGCACATACTCCGTCAGCAGCATGCGCGCGGCATTAAACTGCTCCAACAAACGGTTAACGATGTTTTCGGCATTACGCCCGGTAAACAAGGGTTCGTATTGCCGCAGAATTTCTTTGGCAGAGGCCTGCAGGAAAACTGCCCGAGTTGTGGCTGCGCCCGAGTTCGCCGCGTTCGCTGTATCCGCCTCAGTCGCTACGCTCCGCCACTCGTCAACCAGACCTTGGCGCAGCTCTGCTAGCAGTTGCTCCAGCGTTCGTTCCAACTCGACGTGCAGCACTTCTGCCTGCTCCCGCAGCAGCACCAGCTGTGCTTCCGCCCGGGATGCCTTGTCTTTGGCCGCATCGAGCAGCCGCTCCTGTTCTTTGACGCGGACAAGTAACGCAGATTGCTCGCGCTTCAGTTCCTCCAGCCTCCGCGCAACATCGGCCAACCCTAACTCCTCGATCAGCCTCCGCAACGTATCCACCTGAGCGCGCTGATCCCGCTGCCGCTCGCCGAGCTCTTCCGCCAGTGCTTCTTCATCCTCCAGTTCCAGGATCAAAGCGTCCAACTCATCCTTGAACCGCTCCCAAGACGCGTGAGCGTCCCTGTACTGCCGCCAGGCGGAATGCAGGTCCGAAAGCGACGCTTCATAATCGCGCAAGGCGTTAACCGCCGCCGCAAGATCCGGCTCGCGTTTCAACCGGGTCCAGTTCGCGGTCAGCTCTACCAACTCTCGCTGCAGTTCGCGCCACTGCGCCGACTTCGCCTTGAACCGCTCATTGGCCTGCGCTTCCTGCCGGGCCGCAGCCTGCAGCCGATAATCCGCTGCCTGTAGTTCGCGCAGGGCTCCAGCCAGGTCCGCCCCGCCGGGAAAAAGCTCACGCTCTACCGCCAACTGCCTTTCCGCTGCCTCCTGACCGGCAAGCCGTTCGTCCAGCTCTCGCAGCACGGCGTCCAATCTGGCGATCGCCTCGCCCAGCCGGGCAATTTCCATCATGCGGGTACGGCGGCGCGTCTCCTTGCCGATATACTCCGCCCGCTCCTTCACCGCCGCCTTCCCGGCGAGCGGGCCAAGCCGGTAAGAGCCGTCGGCTGCGATCATGCCGCTCCAGTCGCCGTCATCCAGTAGGCCACCTTCCTCGTCCCACAAAAAGCTGCGCAGTACCGCATCGATCGCCGCGGCCGTGAGCCCGCTTCCCTCTGGTGGATCGGCAACCAACATGTCCGCCAGCGTATAGCCGAATTCCTGCGGACGAGGTACGATCCAGGCTTCTTCATCGTCATTGCCACACTCCTGCACCCGGCCGTCCGGGGACAGCCAGGCATCAAGCAACCCCGAACGCTCCAGCGCTTCCTCGATCCGCGCCTTGGTGTCATCGCCTACGTGCGGCCGGAAATCGCACGCAGCGAAGAGCGGCGCCCCGCCTCGCTCTGCATTAGCTTCGCGGAATTTCGCACGTGCCGTGCTGCGCCCGGGTTCCGGCTCCCGACTTTGCTCCCAGCCGCGCTTCTCTTCCTGCAAGCTCGAGCGCTCCGCCAACAAATCCCTCCGCTGCTTCTCCATATCGAGCCGGCGGGCCACCAAACGATCCCGGGCCGCTTCGTACCGGTCCAGCAGCGGCCCCCGCACCGGCTCCAGCGAGGCCTGCTCCAGTCCGTACTCGCGTAGCGCCCCAAACGTCTCGCGCAGCGCCTCCTCATTAAAAGGCAGTTGCCGTAGCCCGCTTTGCCAGGCGACAATCTCGTCCTTAAACGCCTCCTTGCTGTCAGCAAACCGCTTATCCCGCTCGCCGCGCTCGCGCTCCGCCTCATCCCGCGCTCGGCTCGCTTCACCCAACTCGATTTCGCTTTCCTTGACCAGCGCAGCCGCCATTTTTTCCTCCGCCGCCTTGGCCAGGCCCCGTTCCACAGCATCGCGATGCGTGCGCAGATCTTTTCGCCACGCCTCTTTCCACAGATCATCCACCGGCACGTTCGCTGTCCAATACCGGTGATATACGACATGCCCGGCAAACTCCATGTCGCCCGCAATCGCCTCCAACTCGTTCAGGAGTTCCCGTTGCTCCCGTTCGGCGGTGTCCCGCTTGGCTTCGGCCTCCTGCAGCCCGCGCTCAAGTTGCTCTTGCTTTATGCGGGCCTTGCCCGCTTTTTCCTTTGCGCGTTCCAACTGCTTTTCCGTGTCCGCCAAAGCCGCCGCGGCCGCCTCATACTCCCGTTGCTTGCCGATAGCTTCATGCTTCTCCAACAATTCGCGCTCGACGGCAATCTCCTGCAACCGGTTCTGGATGCCGCTGCGCTCTGTCACAGCCCCCGCCTTTTCCGCCTCCGCTTGCGCCAGCGTCTCTTCGGACCTTCTTACTCTGGCAGCGACTTCATCATAAGCAGCTTTGGCCTCCAACATGTCCTCAGATTTCGTATACAACACATGCTTGTTGTAAAAATCGTACCGCTCCTGCAGCTTCACCATCTCGGCGCGATGCCGCTTCAGTTCGTCCAGCCGGTCGGTCATTTGGTCCATGTCCTCCAGCACCTCTGACAACGGCCGCAGCTCCTCCTCCATCAACGGCGGCAGCGCCTGATGGAGAATCTCATAGATCGCCGACGGCTTGAAGTCCTTGGACAGCTTTGGACTCCGCAACTGAATCATGAGTTGGAGCAAGTCCTGATAAGCATCCGTATCCGCGAACCCGAAAATATGCTTGTTCACCATATCCTGATACGATTTCTGATCCAAAACGACCTGGCCGCCCGTTCCCACCTTCGCTTCCAGTTCCTTGCGGTCGAGAGGAATGCGTACGCCGTCCTCCAGCCATCCATTACGGTCGTAAAGCCAGAAGTCACGCCCGATGCGCCGCCCATCCTCCAGCAAAAACCCCCAGAACTGCACCTGGGCCGCGTTTCTTCTCGCCCGCAGCCCGATGCCTACCGTTCTGTACGCTCCGGTCGCACCATGCTTGAATTCCATCCATAAGTAGCCCGTCGTATCCGTCTTACCGCCGTCCTCCTCGCCAAGCAAATAATACTCGATGCGGCGGTCCCGCGAACCGAACGGGTCAAGCCGGTGCGCCCGCTTGTCGCCGTCCAGCACGAGCGGCAGGAAGCTTTGCATTGTAACCGACTTGCCCGACCCGTTGGCGCCGCGCAAGATCAGCCGGCCTTCCTCGAGTTGAAATTCCTCTTCATCGTAATACCAGAAATTCAAAATCCCGACGCGATGCATCTGCCACCTTGCGGCCGCTCGGCCGCCTTGACCGGAAGCCCCGTCCGCTCTCAGACCGCTTTCCTGCTCCACCATTTGCTGTTCCACCAGTTAAATCCTCCCGTTTGGATGTTGATCCACCACACCTAAGTATCAAAATCGTTATTTGCATATTCCGAACTCCATCTAGCCAGTACGGGCGAGATCAGGAACGAAGTCTCGCCCTCCCACTCTCCCAGCCCCCATTCGGCTAAATGGTTCATACACAGTTCCGCCAGTTCCTGGGAGGCAGCTTCCCGAAGATCCTTGCTCCAAAACTCTTTATGTTTAAGCTGTAGCCTGTACAGAAGCGTCTCGATATCCGCCTTGGTCAATCGGACCGTGCCGTTGTCCTCCACGTACAATACGCCTCCCTCCGCCAGTTCCTTGCGGATTTCGCTCGCAAGCAGCAGCGCCAAATCCGAAGCGGCCGACATCGTCGGAAACAGCTCGCTCTCGCCGGTCAGCTCGGGATGGAAAAACCACAGCCCTTCCCGGTAACGCCGCCCGGTCCAGCCGAGCATATTTTCCAGTTGATCGATGATCGCCCGCCGCTGCCACAGCACATAATTCAAATCTTCCTCATCCCAGTGCCTGTCCACCACCGCCGGCTCCAATAGCAGCCGGCGGTATATCCGGTGCCGCCGCCGCATCGACTGCCCGTCCTGTGTGTCGGCGTACGGAATAGGGTCTTCCAACTCCTCCAGCCGCGAGCAGCCCGTCAAATCGCGCGGAAAGCGCCGAAGCACATATCGGGCCAAAGGCGAACACTCGTACAATGCATTGCGCTCCGCGTCCTGCGCCCACTGGCCCTCATCGCCGTCGACGCTGTGCAGCACGCCAAGCGCCCGCAGCTTCTTCAGCGCTCTGGCCATCGACAAGCGGTCATAGTAATTCCGCCAGTCGGCCTCCAGCCCCGCGCTCAGCATCTGCTCGCGGATTTCCTCCACGATGTCGGTGAGCAGGAACTGGTCCAACTCCGTTTTTCCTTCCAAATACCACAGTCCATAGGTAAAAAAAACGTAGTCCCGCTTTTCGCGAAACTCAGGAAAACCCATCCACGGGTGCGCCTTCACAGGCGTCTTGTCCAGCTTGGCGATTGTCCGGGTCATAATCAGCGGAAAACCTGCCTTATCCATAAACCAGTCGCGCAGCTCCTCGTAATGGTCCCGGATGGCAAAATACAAGTCCGGGTCTTCCTCCTTTGCAACCCACGGACGGTTCAAGAGCGCGTGCATGCACGCGCGCTTTCGTTCGGCCGCCTGCTCGGCGTTTATTCCCCGTTTGCTTAGTCTTTTGAGCGCACCTCCAGCCATCTACCGCCCCTGCCTTTCCGCCTCGTTTTCGGATCGGACCTCCGATTCAAATCTTGATCCGGCTTCTCCCTCGACTTCTGCCGTATCGGCCGCCGCAGCCGCTTCCGCAGCGGCAATATCGGCCCCGTTTGCCCCCTGCTTTGCGGCTGTTCCCACGGCCAAGCCATTCGCCGCTTCCGTCAGCCTAAAATGCAGCTCGTAGTTTGCCATTTCCAACTCGCCGTCTTCCGCGTGCAAGATTGTCCGCTCCGCCGTACGCGGATTGCTCATCCGAATCAACACGCCTTCCGGCGTAACAAACGAGTGGCCATTTCCTGTCGTCATGCACCGGCCGATCCACTGCAGCAACCGTAGCCGCTCCTTGGCCGTCACCGGCCCGAGCTCCGACACTTTGACGGAGCTCCGCTCTAGTAACGCCGCGATCATCCGCCATTCCTCTGCCTGCCGCAGTTTGAACGCTTCCCGCTCCCGCTGCTTCCGCCGCTCGTTGTCACGCACCGCGTCCGCCGGCTGACGCTCTCCGCGCTTGCGGCTGCGCGAACGCAGCATGCGCACCATCGGCCGCTCCTCCCAGGACGACATGTCCGCCCGGTCCGAGTCGCGCAGATCCTCGCCCTGCAAGTGCCTCGTCGGGAACAATCCGAAAGCGTATGCGGACAACCTGTGCGCCTCCTCGACCGTTTCGATCGAAGCAAACCAGCGGGCCAAGTGCTCTAGCTCCTTTTTGCGGCTTAGTCCCGAACGCTTCCGTTCCTGAATACGAATCGCGCTGCGTACAATACGGGCAATCGCATCCTTCGTCGCCCGCTCCAGCAAGGTGAGCTCGCTGGGCGCAGCCCCCTCGCCCACAAACCAGCGCCGGATATTCGTCCAGCCTTGACGAAGTTCTTCCAGCAGTTCCTCCCGATCCGGTTCGTCCTCCAGCCGCGGCTTTCGGAGCTCACCTTCCACGACCTGCTCTAAAAACAGATCCCGTACCGAATCGTTAATTCGCTGCAAATTACCTTCGATTTTATAAGCGCTCCGCTGTAGCGCCTGTACGAAATTTTGCAGGTAATCGGTCAACTTTTCCTTAAAGATCAAGAAAGCTTCCGTCACCATCATCTCTTCCGCCCGAGCCGTATGCAGGCTAGCGATATAGTCCGCCGCATTTTCATGGAGGTTAACAAACGAACGGTACAAGACGTTCCACAGCTCCAGCGCCGCGTCCGGCTCCAGTTCTCCGACCTGGCTACGAATGTCAAACAGTTTATCCGCAATCGTGTCGAATAAGGAAGCTTCCAGCGAACCGCCATACCCCGTTACCTTCTCCAGCGTCTCCAGCAGCCGTTCGATTTCGATGGAATACGGGCGGAGCAAATACTGCATCTTCTTTTTGAGATACTCTTCCAGCGTGGAGGAGCGTCCACCGTCGTGACGGGCAGTCAGGTTTTGCCACTCCACCAATTGATCCAGGTCGCCTTGGCACAGTTCAAGTGTATAATCCGGCCACACGTTCCAAGCCTTGACCGCTTCAAAGACGTCTTCCGGCTTCAGCCAATACCGCAGTCTTTTATACTCCTGATAGAAAAAACGCATGATCGCCCGGTAGCGAACCACGTTGTCAGCATTGACATACTTCAACTCGGGTATCCCCCGCAACGATTGCACCGGCAACCCCGGCAAATGAGACTCCATTCTCGCCCCCCCGTTCCTTTCAGAAAACTACTTTCATCTTAAAATACCCGCCACCTTGTGACAAGCCGAGAGGGGGGAAGTCATACGATGTTATTACTTGTCGTTGATGGATCGGGGACAAACTGAAACCACAAAAAAACGGTACCTTGGAAATGCGATGTATAACAAGTAAAACAGAGCCAGCAACCATCGGCTAGTCCTGGCTTGGCTGGGAATGATGCTCCGTCTTCGATCGAATGGAGCTTCTATAGCAAAAGAAAACAGCCGCCGGCTCTTCAAGCCGATCCCAAATTTCATTTGATTCGACATCAGAAATCCTCCGAATTGGGACGCTAGTCCCCTCCACCCTATGTACAAAAAAGGAAAGCAGTGAGACAATGATAAACGGCTTGTTTACAGAGAGAGATTTTTGGGGGAAGAAGAGAAACCGATGGGATTTGACATCATTGCGGCAGCACTTATTTTTGGAATGACTTTAACCTTTGTGATTTGGCAGCCGAAGGGGCTGAATATCGGGTGGTCCGCGTGCGGCGGTGCGGTGTTGGCGCTGCTTGCCGGCGTCGTCGGCTTTGACGATGTGGGGGAAGTCGTGCAGATCACGTGGAACGCCACTCTAACGTTTATCGCAATCATCATCATTTCGCTGATCTTGGATGAGATCGGCTTGTTCGAATGGCCCGGGCTGCAAAAAACAGCGGCATCCGCATGTTCATTTACGTCAGCTTGCTGGGGGCGGTGGTCTCGGCGTTTTTTGCCAATGATGGGGCAGCCTTAATCCTCACGCCGATTGTGCTGGCGATGGTTCGCCATTTGAGTTTTGAGGAGAAAATGATCTTCCCGTTCATTATGGCGAGCAGGTTTATCGCGGACACTACCTCTTTACCGCTGGTTGTCAGCAACCTGGTGAACCTCGTGTAGCGGATTATTTCGGAATTGGCTTCGCGCAATATGCCGCTCGGATGATTGTTCCAAACCTGTTCTCGCTCGGGGCAACGGTGGCGGTGCTGCTGCTTTATTTTCGCAAAGGTATTCCTCGCACCTATGACCCGTCCAAGCTGAAAGCACCATCTGAGGCCATCAAAGACCAGCGCCTGTTCCGCATATCTTGGGTGGTGATGGGAGTCCTGTTGATCGGCTACCTCGTGAGCGAGTTCCTTCATCTTCCGGTATCCTTGCTCGCCGACACCGTGGCTTTGATCTTCTGGGCCATCGCCCGCCGAAGCCAAGCGGTCGATACGAAGGCCGTCATGAAAGGCGCGCCATGGAACATCGTCGTCTTCTCGATCGGGATGTACGTTGTCGTGTACGGCCTCGGCAATGCCGGGCTGACCGAAGTCTTGGCCAAGCTCCTCCAAACGGTGGCAGATCAAGGCCTATTCGTATCCACGATGGCCATGGGCTACATCTCGGCGTTCCTATCGTCGATCATGAACAACCTGCCGGCCGTCATGACCGGCGTACTCGGCATCGCCGACACGGCCACCTCCGGCACGATCCGCGAGTCACTGATCTACGCCAACGTCATCGGCACCGACCTCGGCCCGAAGATCACACCCATCGGCTCACTCGCCACTCTCGTCTGGCTCCATGTCCTCGCCAAGAAGGGCGTCCGCATCTCCTGGGGCACGTATTTCAAAGTTGGCATCGTGCTGACGATCCCGATTTTGTTTGCGACGTTGTTGGGGTTGTGGGTGGTGTTGTGGGTGTTTTAGGAGGGGCAAATTGCCCCCTCCTTTCATTCCACGAATAACAGCACCTCAATCATCAACCCCACACCCAACCTAAAACCCTGCGCGAACGCGGCTGCCATCTCCATCTCTTGAATTTGCTGCTGTAAGTCGATTAGCGCCTCAATTTGGTAAAATCCTCACCAGATCGTTTCTCTCTCCAAGCCATTGTTGGCTTCGGATAATGCGTTGCTGAGTTGGCGGTATTGCGGGTCTTTGGGGGCCATCTGCTCGGGGATGAGATGACCGTAGTAGAGAGATTCCAGAAAGGATGGCATCGAAAAAAGAAAATAGCAAAATCGGTGGCCGCATGTGGTACGTATCTGCGAAACACTTGTATTTTCAAGCACATTTGGATACGCTCAAGATAAGGTTCCAATTTGACAGAATGAATGGATGGTGTCTTATGCCTAATCCAAAACTTGAACCACAACAAATATCCGCCATAATCGATTATTTAAACGAGCGTTTCAATGCGCATACCGTGATATTATTCGGGTCAGCAGCAAGGGGGGAGATGCGCCAAGACAGCGATGTAGATATTGCCTATATTTCTGAAGATCCACCTCACTCCGCGTATGAACTATTTATGGCTGCTTCTGAACTAGCCAATCGGGTAGGGCTTGAGGTAGACCTGATTTATTTTCCCCAGGCGAATCCCGTCTTCAAAGCACAGATCATTGGAACAGGTGAGGTATTGCAAGATGTCGAGCCTTATGTCCGGCAGACCGCATTTATGCAAGCCCTCAAGGAATATGCCCTGCTTAACGACGAGCGCAAAGAAATCATGGAGAATTACCAGAGAGGGGGAGCCAATTGAACCGCGATATACTAGCGAACAAAACAGAAACGATCAACCGTTGCCTGAAACGGATCCATGAAGAGTATGAAGGAAAGCGAGAGAACCTCGAAAATTACACCAAACAGGATTCCATTATCTTGAACCTACAGCGGGCCTGTGAAGCTTGTATCGATTTAGCCATGCATCTGGTCTCAGAAAATAAATGGGGAATCCCTCAGAGCAGTCGGGAGGCTTTTTGATCTTCTATTAGATAATGGAGTGATTGACAAAGAACTTAACCGTAATCTGAAAGCCATGGTTGGTTTTAGTAACATAGCCGTACACGATTATCGAAGTATACAAATCGAAATCGTCCAGGCCATTCTTGATCACCACCTCGGAGATTTCGTTCTTTTTGCATCAAAAGTCAGAGATTTTGGTGCTTAAAGCCTCCGGAAAGAAACTATGTTTTCCAGGGGCTAGTATCTACACCCCCCCACTCCATTCTGCCGCCCTTTTGCAACAAATCCACGCAATACCCGCAATGCGTTTGCGGAGTTTTTTTCCTATTTGGAAAAAGACACTTGCGACCATTCATTGCTTCGAGACTATGATCCTGTAAATTATCAACCAACAGCCGCTCCCAACCGGAGCACAAGCAAACAAATGCCATGACCAGTCTGTACTTTGACTCCCGAGTAATCAGTAACAAGTGAATCCGGTCATCCGGAGTACGGCTCCTGTTTCGATCTACGCACTCACGAGGAGTGCGACGAAAGAGATCAAGCGGGAGCTGCCTAAGTTTATCATTTCAATCCACGCACTTACAAGGAGTGCGACTCCATATATGGGCGGATTTTCGTGGTTTTATGGGATTTCAATCCACGCACTCACAAGGAGTGCGACTCTTGCATCTCCCGGTCATAGTCCAGGACATAGGGATTTCAATCCACGCACTCACAAGGAGTGCGACCGAGCGAGAGCCGTTACGGTACGTCCGGCCTGACGGATTTCAATCCACGCACTCACAAGGAGTGCGACAGACGTTCCATACCGTCTCGAATCGCTTAGCGGTATTTCAATCCACGCACTCACAAGGAGTGCGACGGTTTTCGCTTGTTCTTCGGAGTTTGCAATGACGATTTCAATCCACGCACTCACAAGGAGTGCGACGCATTCTCTCCGTTGAGCGTCATTTTGAGCAGATTCATTTCAATCCACGCACTCACAAGGAGTGCGACTCCGCCGGATCCGCTCCGGTGCCGGTCGGGATGATATTTCAATCCACGCACTCACAAGGAGTGCGACATGCTAAATGGTGGACAAGTTTTTTAGGTGACGCTATTTCAATCCACGCACTCACAAGGAGTGCGACACGAGCTTACAAAAACGCCAACACCGCCTGATTTTATTTCAATCCACGCACTCACAAGGAGTGCGACGCTCAATTTATCAAAATGGTAGATCGGCAAATCAGGATTTCAATCCACGCACTCACAAGGAGTGCGACATAATCTCCTGGGGGTGGCCTTCCAAAACATCTGATTTCAATCCACGCACTCACAAGGAGTGCGACCTTGTTTATTGATGTGGCTTCCGATGCGGCCAAGCTATTTCAATCCACGCACTCACAAGGAGTGCGACAAAAAGTCAGCGCCGAAGAACTCGCGGAAGAAGCATTTCAATCCACGCACTCACAAGGAGTGCGACTTTGAGAGTCGCACGATTCCCGCTTCGGTCAACATTTCAATCCACGCACTCACAAGGAGTGCGACTGAGGGAGGTCAAAAAATCCCTCCAAGCCGCTGAATTTCAATCCACGCACTCACAAGGAGTGCGACCGTTCCTCCGGAGCTTGGGGGCGTCGATATGATCATTTCAATCCACGCACTCACAAGGAGTGCGACGATGGTAAATTTGCTGTATTTGGCGACCTGACTGATATTTCAATCCACGCACTCACAAGGAGTGCGACGCATAGATTCTTTAATCATCTGATCGAGGACACAATTTCAATCCACGCACTCACAAGGAGTGCGACCTTTTCCTTTGCCATTCATCTCACCTCACACATAATATTTCAATCCACGCACTCACAAGGAGTGCGACGAAAACGCCGCAGCCTTTGGCATGAGCCGTTTGATTTCAATCCACGCACTCACAAGGAGTGCGACTTTTACATGTTAAAAAACGGAATATTTGTGGAGGTCATTTCAATCCACGCACTCACAAGGAGTGCGACTAGTACTTCCGCCGAATTGGAAGATGCAATCAGCTTTATTTCAATCCACGCACTCACAAGGAGTGCGACAAAAAACTAGATGCCGATCCATTGGTATATCAAGATTTCAATCCACGCACTCACAAGGAGTGCGACTGGTACGGTAAATGTGATATTGTCGGCATTTGTCATTTCAATCCACGCACTCACAAGGAGTGCGACCGCCTTCTGGGGTGGGGACGCTGCCGATCTACATTGATTTCAATCCACGCACTCACAAGGAGTGCGACAATGAAAGGCAAGCGCAACAGCAAGTAAGCGCGATTTCAATCCACGCACTCACAAGGAGTGCGACCGATAAGCTCGTCGCGAAGTATAAAGAGCTGAACATTTCAATCCACGCACTCACAAGGAGTGCGACACGGCAGTGAGATATCGGGATTACAAGGCAGATCGATTTCAATCCACGCACTCACAAGGAGTGCGACATGACGATGAGCGGTATGCATCCACGATCATCCAGGCATTTCAATCCACGCACTCACAAGGAGTGCGACGCGATCTCAATGATCTGGTCCGTCGACATCTCATATTTCAATCCACGCACTCACAAGGAGTGCGACGCTTGGACAGCATGCCACCTGAAGATCGCTGAAATCATTTCAATCCACGCACTCACAAGGAGTGCGACGGGATAAATCCATATTCCTGTTCAAAAAACGTTTATTTCAATCCACGCACTCACAAGGAGTGCGACTTTTTCGCCATATACAGGTTGCCTTTGCGATCCCGGTATTTCAATCCACGCACTCACAAGGAGTGCGACGTAAGCCGCTGGAATACTTCAAAAAACGCTGGCCATTTCAATCCACGCACTCACAAGGAGTGCGACGATCGGCGAGATGGCTGGCGAAGTGGTGGACCCGATATTTCAATCCACGCACTCACAAGGAGTGCGACAATCGCCTCCGGCGGCCAAAGGACACGTCCTTTGATTTCAATCCACGCACTCACAAGGAGTGCGACGCTTGATACCGGGAGTCTGAACATCTTTCACAAAAAGGAATTTCAATCCACGCACTCACAAGGAGTGCGACAAAACGCCGCACAGCGCGACGAATACGATCGGATCAATTTCAATCCACGCACTCACAAGGAGTGCGACGCTGTAAGTAGTAATAATCATTACCAAAAGCTATATTTCAATCCACGCACTCACAAGGAGTGCGACAAATTCTATTACCCGTCCTGTACCTACTTCATCAAGATTTCAATCCACGCACTCACAAGGAGTGCGACTGAAAGTTACTGTTGAGGGAGTAGTAACATCTATCATTTCAATCCACGCACTCACAAGGAGTGCGACATCAAGTAGAAATTTTTGCTGGACAGTTGGTCATGTGATTTCAATCCACGCACTCACAAGGAGTGCGACTACAAAAACGCCAACACCGCCTGGATTTGAGGCGATTTCAATCCACGCACTCACAAGGAGTGCGACAACAGCTATTTGTTCCTAAAGCCTTGGAGTAACGGATTTCAATCCACGCACTCACAAGGAGTGCGACACAAAAACGCCAACACCGCCTGGATTTGAGGCGATTTCAATCCACGCACTCACAAGGAGTGCGACTGTTTCAGGCTATTATACAAGTGTTTTTGATCGTATTTCAATCCACGCACTCACAAGGAGTGCGACCGGATGTACATGCAAAAGGTCGAGAGAGCTGTCAGTATTTCAATCCACGCACTCACAAGGAGTGCGACACTTTCTCTCTTTCACGGAGTTTAGCTATATACGCAATTTCAATCCACGCACTCACAAGGAGTGCGACAGATCTTCCCACGGGCCAGACAGGTCGCGCAGCAATTTCAATCCACGCACTCACAAGGAGTGCGACTCCTCTTCCCCATCACCGTAATCGACGACGATATATTTCAATCCACGCACTCACAAGGAGTGCGACGCAAATGCAATACCAGCGATCAAACCAACAGCAAAATTTCAATCCACGCACTCACAAGGAGTGCGACAGGGGTATCCGGGTAATAGTAGTCATCTCGATACAGATTTCAATCCACGCACTCACAAGGAGTGCGACGCCGATCAGCTCAGGGAAGTACGACAAGATTCGCTGATTTCAATCCACGCACTCACAAGGAGTGCGACGCGTTCCAATCGGGTTATCCTCCGTATCAGGAAATTTCAATCCACGCACTCACAAGGAGTGCGACTCTCCAGCAGCCATGATATCCCAGCACACCTGGCATTTCAATCCACGCACTCACAAGGAGTGCGACGGGACAGGAATGATTCAGATGTTTTTCAACCGGAAATTTCAATCCACGCACTCACAAGGAGTGCGACGGCAAATTGACAACAAACGGTATCAGATCAAGCAATTTCAATCCACGCACTCACAAGGAGTGCGACGTAGTGTTGGGTAGCTGCCCTCATCACTTCTTTTATTTCAATCCACGCACTCACAAGGAGTGCGACCTTTTTATCCATCATCGCCGGCCTGTCGTTTCTCGATTTCAATCCACGCACTCACAAGGAGTGCGACTTCGATGATGACGAAAATCAGATGACGCTAGATATTTCAATCCACGCACTCACAAGGAGTGCGACCAACTTCCGCGCCGACCATGATCTTCGGAATAACGATTTCAATCCACGCACTCACAAGGAGTGCGACAAGGAGCTGGTAACCATGTGGAACCCGTTCGCAGCATTTCAATCCACGCACTCACAAGGAGTGCGACGCATACCTGGACATCATACTTCGCGTTGTGAGCATTTCAATCCACGCACTCACAAGGAGTGCGACAATAACATGTCTTTGAAATCAACGGGAATTGTAAATTTCAATCCACGCACTCACAAGGAGTGCGACCGTTCACCATTGACGATCCGAAGCAAGGTGACGGATTTCAATCCACGCACTCACAAGGAGTGCGACGCTTGAAGACGAGAAAATCTACATCCAAGCCAAATTTCAATCCACGCACTCACAAGGAGTGCGACACGCGAGTCGTACGTTTTCGGACGGGCCTTACCGCTGATTTCAATCCACGCACTCACAAGGAGTGCGACTTTTCGTTGTTATATGCGTAATTGATATCCGTTTCAATTTCAATCCACGCACTCACAAGGAGTGCGACTGCGGGCCTTGTGAAGCCTTGAGCCACAAGGCCTCACATGCCCAGAAGTGCGAACCTGTTTTGTGAGTGCGAAATGTTATTGTTTATTCCAACAAAAAACTCAACAACCCCAGTAATAGCGCGGGGTGCGAACCTCATAGGGATTTTATGTGCGCTTGGGGTTCGCACCGTTAGAAGATGAGCGGGTCCTCTAAATCGATCGACGGCTTTGCACCAATATGCTCGACTTTGGTTTTGTAGTTATTGCCCAGCCGATAAAATCGCAGGCTGTCTTTTTCATGATCAATGAGTTGGGATAACTCCAGTTTCAGAGCGGTGAACTGGGATGCATCGACGTTACATTCAAACACGGAATTCTGTACCCGTTGTCCGTAGTTCTGACATGCCTTAGCCACTCTACGGAGCCTCGCAGCTCCTCCCACGCCTGAGGTTTGAACATCATAAGTAATGAGTACAAGCATCCCGAGTCACCTACTTCCATAAAAATGGCGGATACTCATCTAAATCACCGCGCAAGAAACGTGCCAATAATAAGGCCTGAGCGTAAGGAACCAGCCCCCAGGAGATTTTTTCATCCAGGAAAGGGTGGGTAATCCTCTCTTGCTTCTTGGTTTGCCATGCTTTCAAAAACTTTTTGCGAGCCTCGTCCGTCATCAGCACAGCCCCGTTTTCTTTTGTCACAAAATCAGTTGCTGTCACTTCTTTCCGATTAATCAACGAAAGCACAAACCGATCGGCATAAATTCCTCGCAGCTCTTCCATCAGATCCAAAGCCAGGGATGCTCGGCCAGGACGGTCCTGGTGCAAAAAGCCGACATAAGCGTCGAGCCCCACGGTCTCCAAAGCCGCAGCCGTATCTCTAGCCAAGAGAGTGTAAGCGAACGACAGCATGGCATTTACGTTGTCCTTTGGGGGCCTTCTGGATCTCCCGTGAAAAAAGAAGCTCTCCTTCTGCTGCAAAATCATCTGATCAAACACCTGGTTATAGAGAACCGCGGCTTGGCCTTCCCAACCCCGCAAGCTTTCCAGGTTATTACTGTCACGGACTTCACGCAAAATATCCGAAAGCTGGCCTGATATGGACTTGAATATTGTTCAACATCAATCCGAAGCGGATAATCTCTCGTCATCCGTTCGAGGATCCACTTGTGGTTATAAATCTTCCCTGTAATGAAGTTTCGTGCGATTTTTGCAGATCCCTCTTCATGATCCGAAATCCGGTACTGCGTTTTTCTCAAAATGACATTTCCCCGGCTTTCCCCAATGACTCTTGCCAGAAATCTTCCGTTTTGTGTCAAAAAGGTGATCGAAATATTCCGATCCGCACAATACCCCATTAATGCAGGACTCGCCCCCGTGTAGCCAAAGCTCACGATCGCTTCCAGATTATGAAGCGGCAAACGGCCAATCTTTTCATCGCCTTTAAGTAATAACACATTATCACCATCAAGCGCCAAGTACGTATCCGGCTGAGTAACATATAACGTATTTAACAGCTTCTTCAATCACTCAGCCTCCCTTCGATGTAGCTTTGGACCGAGCGTTTGTGCATTAAATGAGGCACGCAGATATGCTGCAACGAGCAGTTTTTGCAAAAGGGCCCCGTCTTTACCTTCGGCGTATGGCGTTTATCGTAATAATGATGCATTTCTGCAGCCATCTGTCTCACTTGATCTCGCAGCCTGTCATGAATTGGCACTTCAACACGATGCTTGATTTCGTTGTAGAATATGTACCCCGTGTCCACGCGGCATAACATCATCTCTTCCAGGCACATCGCTTGGGCTGCAAGCTGGATGATGTCTTCATCACCTGTCTTCGGCTTCCCCCGCTTATACTCGACAGGGTAGACCTTATAAGTGCCTTCCGCTCCCGCCACTTCAACTCCTTCAGGGTCTTGAACAAATTCGACAACATCACAGATTCCGCTTAATTGCAGTTCCGTTGACTGAATCGGCATCGCGCGAACGATTAACTTGTCTCCACGCTTTTCCCGGATAAACGGCTGATCCGCCTTTTGATGTAAATGCTGCCCTTCGATGGTTCTGACATTTTCATCCCACTGTTGTTCGATATGAATCAGGGCCCACTGACGTTTACAAAATTGGAAATGCTGGAGCCCTGACAACATCAAATAGCGATCCTCATCATTAACGACCATTAATAACCTCGACATTCAAGCCATCGAGTTCCTCAAGTTCAATCGTATAATCCTCAAATCGTTTGGGTTCAGGAGTTGTAGAGTATACTTTTAAAGACCGGTGCACTTTGGCCGAAGAATATTGCCCCAGCTTGGAGGAATGATTCCACCAATATACCTTATGGACTTCCATACTGCCGTCCGGCCGGGCAGAAGAACTGTCATTTTCAAAAAGCGTGATCAGCGCCTGCTTAATCTTCTCTGCATCTTCTTCGGTAAAACCTGTCTTCTCCGCAAGTTGCGTATTAATGCTGCCCTTGAACAGATATACGCCAAAATCTACACGATGCTTCATTCCCATCGTATCGGAGCTGCGTTTGTCCCCTGTTACGGAGTTAACGCTTTTGGTAATCTGGGTGCTGACAATGTCAATCGGATCAATACTTGTAGCGGTATGAATGGAAACAGGACCGCGAACGCCTACAGACAGCTCGGAACCTTTAAAAGCGAAAACTTGTCCAAAACTGCGTACATCGATCCACTCCTGGCAAGCCAGCTTGGCAAACTCGTCGGCCGATGCATTTTTACTTTTCAGCATCTTTGCCAGCTCCGGATGGGCATCCGCACGTTCACGCAAACTTTTGAAATCATCCACTTTTCTGTCATCCGACTGAACAAAAATCTTTTCTCCCATATCCAGCAAGCGATTGCGGATTTTACGCTTAATAGCCACATCGGAGATTTCTCCATGGCCGTCGTAATTTTGGCGTGGTCGGTTACCATTCAGAGGGTCCCCGTTTGGATTGGCTTTTGTCACAGACAAAATCACAGCAAAATCGATTTTATGATCAAGCGTGCTCATTCGTTTGTATCCTCCTCTTTTTTCTTATAGAGTTCACGGCGCTGACTGTAAAATCCAAGCAAATATTGTTCTGTTAATGGAAGATTATTGAAATCTCCTTCCTCAAATTGATCGGCGATTTCATCAATCAGCTTGGATAAATAGGTCGCTTTCGTTCCCAGCTTGGCTTGATAAGGCTGAAGGCTGGCCTGAATTGTCTTCCAGGTTCGACCCGGATTCTGGGCATACGAGTTCATATAACGAATCGCATTGGTAGACCTTGTCTCGTCTTTGCCGAGTGCTCCTCGTTCAAGCACATCCGCCACAGCCAACAATCGGCCAAACAGATAACTCCGTTCCCTGGATTCGGTGTTCAGCGGCACGTTCCATTCCTCCCCTTTTTCCAACAGCATTTTTCGAATCAATGCGCATGCGATGCTTAACGTCTTCTCCCAATCCCAACGTTCCATTGATACTGGATTGGAAGCCCGGTGGAAGGCGCTTCTGACAATATCTCGAGGGACTGCACGTCTATCGACAATACAAGGAATCATCCGTTCCATCGTCCCTTTGATGATCTTCTCACTTGCTCTGGGACCATAAGCAGCAAATGCAATATCCTTCGTTGCCGGCGCTCCATAAAAAGTGATAAGCTGCTCTTCTTCCTTGCGGTAGCGGTGCTCCCAGGCACAAGAGTTATGCCACTCTTCCAGACGATTCAAATACAGCTCCTTATTCAGATGACGATAGTAAAGCACCGCCATCCGGCCGGTCGTTGCCGAGTCCAGAACGAGAATATTCACCTCTGCTTGATACGTCAGATCATTCCGAAACCCGTCGATTGCCCGTCTAACCTGATCAGCATAAGGCTTGTCCGTATCCGGTTCTCTTTCGATTTCCCGGCCCGAATGACGCATCATGTCCACAATATCCTCATCGGTATTCGGAACGGGATCGTTATCGTTGCCCCACACTAGAAAGACGCGTTCATCCATCGTTTTCCCCTGACGGTGAATCAACCACTTCAAGGCATTGTGCGCTTTCTGCGACACCTCATAACTGATGGATACCGCTTCCTTGCTTGTTTTGAAGCGTCCTCTAAAGGTGAAGCCCGAATTGTCATTCGCAGAAATTAACTTGGCTTTATCAGCTGCATGACGAATTTTGTTCGCATGCCGTTCCGTACTCGGACGCATTTCTCCTGTAACGAAACAAACGTCCGTTTCTCCCAGCTTCTGATTATAAAAGGCAATAAATGAATCAAACATCGCCTGATCTTTCCATACTTCTTCGGGTGAATCAGGGGAGAGCACATTAAATCTGATAAAAGCACTGGATGTCTCCGCAGCCCCGCTTGAGAAAATGGGCGGCTTTTCCCCGAACTTAGCCGTATATTTCTCATCCCATTTCTCGATCAGATGCTGGTTCTCATCAAGCCTGATGATTTTGGCGGCGACCAGGTCCTCGATTAACTGCCCCTTGCGCAAATACGTATAAATACATTTCAATTTCTCTGTGGCATAGGGCGAATTGGCCCATTCCTCCAAGTTGCGGATGTACTTGTCAAAAGGTACTTCATCCGGATTTTTGATCTGCCCGCCATACTTCACGAAGTCGCCAGCGACATAACTAAGCTTATCGTGTAACGGGTAAGGTGCGACCTTAGAGCCTGACCGACTGGCTGATTCCTCTGTACAGGGAATTAAGGTGCTCTCCTTCTCCAACACTCTGGCTTCAAGAAAGTCCCCGTCTTCATCGATCGTAACTTCAATGTGAGCATTCTGGGTTGTATGTGAAACCGGCAGCAGGGTGTATTCTCGGTCGCGTTTTTTTACCGTTTTCCCGACTTGATCCAGATTAGCCTCATACGTTTCATACAGGTGGAGCAGCCAACTCATCTCATTCACCTCCTAAATTACGGAGCAGTTGTTCCGCAGACTCTATGCTATCCGAATGGAACGATTTAGGCTCCATTTCTCTGACTGAACGGACAATGGAGCACTCCTCTGGCTTTGGAAAACGGATATACCCTTTATTCATCTCAACAGACCATAGCCTTACCGAAAGCTCATTCCTCCCCGTTTCATCGGGATAATTGAACCCGTGAACCATCGTTCCTAAATAATGCGTTCTTTCATCCGTATCGTAATAACCTGCTCCACTGCCAAATTCACAAGGCTGCACATACCCCTGACACTCTCGAGTACCCAGGAAAATATCCCTGCGCCCACCCGCTTTCAACGAACGTTGAAGGATGCTGTAATGCTTCCCTTCATTACGGTCAAAGGCGAGATCCGGCCGATGTTCGTTAAAGACAAAGTGGGCCTTTACTTGGTAATGAACATCCTTCAGATACGTATAATTAGCCAGCGTGTTCCCGCCCCCATAGTCAATCGGGCGCACTCCCTTCGATTCCATTTGGATCGGCTTCATGACACGCAACTCGTCGATGATGTACATGATCGTCGGCTTCCAGTAAACGGATTCGAGGATTCCCTTGATCGCTTGATAGGTAGGGACACTATAGGACAGCTTCTCACCGCCTATTTTGGTTAACGGATCGGTGAATAAAGCGTAGTCGCCGAAAACTTCGAACTGGACTTCGTTTCTCATGGTTTAAATCACCTCCTTTACAGGAGCAGCCTGATAAAGATTTTTATTCCTCTCAGGCTGCAACTTTCATTATCTAGCTAGTTCTTTTTTAATTACTTCAACAATTTGCTTTAAAATCTCAGCATAGACCAACTCGACTTTCTCACTCATCGACTTAGTTTGGTAAGAATACATTTACATTCACCTCCTAGGATCTTTATAACAACCACGGATTGACATACTTCTTTATTGAAATTAAGTCTTAATCCTTAATCACTATATGAATCATTCCAGAAGAAAGTGCAAAATTACATGAAGCTTATAAAATTGTTCTTATAAAAGGTCCTTAGTTATATACATTAATCAAGTCCTTATGAAATTAATCCTACTGAGGTTCAACATTTGATTAGACTAGAGTCGCATCCTAGACGAATGCGTGGATTGAAATAATAATGAAGTATGTCAGAAGCCTGTTTAGGGATGGACTTACCAACCTATAAAGTCCATTCCCCCCTCCCCCTTCAAATCCACACCGTACTCATCGCTGTACCAATTCTCTTTCAATTCATAAATCATGCCGTCCAAGTGCATTACAATGGCATTATCCCGTTTTAATTGCTCCATCTCTTGCGAGTACAGGTTCACCGTAAACTGCTGCGCTTGTTTCAAAAATTTGGTTACATCTTCAAGCCAAGCTCCGCTGTTCAATTGAGCAATCAGTTCTTTGCCTCCTCCATAAGGCACGAGGACGGAAGTCGTTTTTTGATCAATGACCCGAAAATGCTCTGCTGCTGTTTTGTAGCTGCCATTTAAAATTAATGGAAAGCTTGTCCCATGTTTCTTTCGGTAGTGAGTCACATAATCATTTTCCTGGGAGAGCGACATCAGGAGCTTGGTCATCTCTTTATCTAATTTCTTAACGTAATAGTTTAAATTGGCCTCCATTCGATTGTAGTAATAGCGGAAATACTCACTCATCGCCTTTGGCAAAAGCAAGTTTCCTTCATATTGATCCGCTTTCTTCTTAAACCGCGCTAGTACGTGGCTGGACATCTCCTTTCCGACTTTAATCTCCTTCAGCTTCGAGACGGCTTCCTCCGCATGGTTAATAATGTATACATTCTGCGATTCATCTTCTCCATGCCGGTTGCATCGTCCAGCTGCCTGGGCAATCGAGTCCAGCCCGGCCAGAGAACGAATCACACATTTAAAGCTGACGTCGACCCCAGCTTCTATCAATTGTGTAGTCACACAGATGAAAGGGACTCGCTGATCCAGCATATCTCGGATTTCTTTGAGCTGATCTTTTCGGTGTGCCGCACACATGGACGTGCTGAGATGATAGACAGGCATAGCGGCATCCTTTAGCTTTTCATATAGATCCTTGACCACCTTTTTGGTATTCAGAATGATAAGTGTGCTGCCCCATCCGTTGATTTCCGACTTCACCCAATCGGCTAACGTCTCATTCGTCATAGGTTCTTCCGTTCGGTCAATAAGTTCAACTCGCTTAAACGCCTTCGCAACTTCAGTAAGATTCGACACAATCTCCCCATCCCGCTCCTTCAAGAGGCTATGCTTCACATTCTCCAGAGTAGGTTGAGTCGCCGTGCAAAGGAGGATGCTGCAATGGGCATCTTGTTTCAAGAAATTCAACGCCTCATTAAACAGGGATATGCAATGAATGGGAACCTTCTGTACTTCATCAAACACAATCACCGAATGACTCAAATTATGCAAACGACGAGTATTGCGGTTGCCTTTGGCATAAAAGACATTGAGAAATTGGACAAGGGTCGTAAAAATGATCGGGCTATCCCAGTTGTCGCGAGCAAGCCGGAGTTTCTCTTTGTCTGTAATGAGCCCGTCATCTGCTTCATCACCATCCTCCATATCTTTCTGTTCTTCCTCGATAACATTGGAGTGGTGTTCTAAAATATGTTCGTTGTCCTGCAGAATTTTTCTGACCTCATCCGCGTTTTGTTCGATGATTGTCGTAAATGGTACGACATAAATGATCCTCTGTTTCTCGTACTTGCAGGCATGTCGAAGAGCATATCGCAGACTAGCCAGTGTCTTGCCTCCACCCGTGGGGATAGATAACGTATAAATGCCGGACGGACGTTCAGCAGCGAATACATCGCACTGTTCCGACATTTGGGCTCTTAGCACGTTGATCGGTTCGCTTGCATTACTTTTATCTTTTAATTTAGTCAGATGATTCATTAAACGACGATAGTAGGTTTCAAATAATTGAAGATGCTGGTTGGACTCCGCTACCTCAACCTGTTCTTCAAAACAACGTGTGTCGGTCCGATCCGCATCAATTAAACAGCTGAAAATATACTTTGTAACAAAGAAACTTTGTGCAGGCGTGCGATCCCAAAATTGTTCCAGTTCATTTACGGCAGCTTGAATATAACGAATAAGCTCTTCCTCGGACATCGTGTCCTGAAAAAAACGTTCAACAGCCAAATCGTATTCAGGAAGGTCCGTATCATGTACTCTTCTTAAGTAGTCAGATTTGATTTCAGGTGAGAGATAGTCTTGGAGGTTAGAGTGATGAGATATGATAGCATTGCCGACGATTTCAGCTAATAGCTTCTCTAGGAAGGTACTTTCTTTATGATGGAGCAGCGAAAACAGTAATCTGCCTCCAGCTGTAGAGTGATCAACCTCACCGCGCTTCGGTTGAGGCCATCCAGGGTGAAAGGCAACGACGTCTATATATTCTTGGAACTTATCGCTATATTTCCCCAGATCGTGAAGCAAACCGGTTAACCCTGCGACATGTTTCAGACCCAACTTTGCTCCGAATTGTTCCGCCAGTCGTTGCACTCCAAGTAAGTGTGCTTTTAACGGTTGGATTTCTTTATCAAGTTCTCGTACATGAGCAATAAACACAAGCACATCTCCTCGCACATGATCATATACAATCTAGTTCTATTTTACCGCATTGATTGTCATATTTCACCAATATTCGGGCAAAAAGTACTATGATTACAAATAAAGGAGAAGTTGAATTGATAGAATGTGGAGAATAAGAAAGAAGCTGTTTGTCTCGGGGAGGAATGTTCGTATTCCATGAAGGACAAGCTGGGATTAGGGAAAGCTTGGTGACCGCTCTCCGGTGGATACCGGGAATCGATTTTGCTTAATATACCTCTTTTCTTACTGTCTGTTTGACGAAAAAGGTGACCTCCACACCATATAGAGTGCCGACAAGGAGTGCAAGACCGTCGATCTAACGCTCACCCCATTTCAATTCCACGCACTCATATAGAGTGCGACGCTGCCCGTTGTCGGCAGATCCGTAATACTTGAGCAAATTTCAATTTATGCACTCACAAGGAATACGGCGGCGTGCTGGGCATTGATTCAGGATCCTGATGCACTTTCAATCCACGCACTCTTATAGAGTGCGACGCGGAAACAATTACGCGTGCTCTCCTCGGATTTAACATTTCAATCCACGCACTCATATAGAGTGCGACCCAGGAATGGTGCCATTTACAAAAACGAGATGACAATTTCAATCCACGCACTCATATAGAGTGCGACAAGCCACCGGGCGGGACTTCGAGATGCTCCGGGAATTTCAATCCACGCACTCATATAGAGTGCGACGCTATACAACGACTTGGACATGGATGCCAACATCCTTATTTCAATCCACGCACTCATATAGAGTGCGACCCTTTTTGATCGTTATTCCCGAAGCGACCTTGCAATTTCAATCCACGCACTCATATAGAGTGCGACTAACGTTTCCCCATGCATCTAAACTATTCTTAATATTTCAATCCACGCACTCATATAGAGTGCGACCAAGCCGGCTGCGGGACAATTGGAGTTCAGTCTATATTTCAATCCACGCACTCATATAGAGTGCGACTTGGATCGGCTACACTTAGTTGGACAATAAAAATAAGGGCTTGTAGAATAGACCTATCATGTTAAGGAGTGGATCTCAACAATGCCTAAACAACCACGACGCACGTTTACAACCGAGTTCAAAAAGCAAATGGTGCAGCTCTATGAAAACGGGAAATCCCGCGCAGCGATTGTGGAGGAATATGACCTCACTGCGTCTGCTTTAGACCGCTGGATCAAGCAAGCCCAGACCACAGGCTCCTTCAAGGAGAAGGACAATCGCTCTTTCGAAGAAAATGAACTCATCACTTTACGTAAAGAGATTCAACGACTTAAGATGGAGAACGATATTTTAAAGCAAGCCGCGCTGATCATGGGACGAAAGTAGCTATCATCCAGAACAACCGTGATAAATACTCGGTATCAGCAATGTGCGACGTCCTACAAATTGCAAAGAGTACGTTCTACTATGAAGCAAAGGAACGAGCGAAGGAAGATGAACTAACAGAAACGATTGTGGAGATCTTCCACAAGAACCGCAAAGCCTACGGCACGCGCAAGATTAAAGCCAAGCTAAAGGAACAAGGAATAGTTGTATCTAGACGTCGCATTGGCCGCATTATGAAGGAGCAGGGGTTGGTCTCCACCTACACGATCGCTCAGTATAAGCCCCACAAAGCGGCCTCCAATGAAGCAAAGACGGCAAATGTGCTGGCTCGTGAGTTTGAGCAGACAGAAGCAAAGCGCTTCGTCGTTAGCGATCTAACGTATGTAAAGGTTCAAAACAAGTGGCATTACATTTGTGTGCTGATCGACTTGTTCAATCGAGAAATCATCGGGCATAGTGCGGGCCCAAACAAGGATGCGGCTCTGATTTCCCGTGCCTTCTCTACCGTACAAGGTGATCTGCGTCAAATCCAGTGGTTTCATACGGACCGCGGTAGTGAGTTTAAAAACGAAAAGATGGACGAGCTATTGGAGACCTTTAAAATCGGTCGATCTCTCAGCATGAAAGGCTGTCCCTATGACAATGCCGTGGCTGAAGCTACCTATAAAATTATGAAAACGGAGTTCATTAACCAGATGAGCTTCCACAGCCTTCTTCATCTAGAGGTGGAACTGTACGATTACATCAACTGGTTCAACAAGCATCGGATTCACGGAACACTGGGATACCTGACACCTGTTCAGTATCGTCAAGAAGCCCTTAATAAAGTTGTCTGATTTACTGTTGACAATCCAACTGATCAGCAGCCCCATGCCGGTTGCGATAGTTAATTTCAATCCACGCACTCATATAGAGTGCGACCTTCCAAGCTCGTTATTACCATTCGCACCGGAGAATTTCAATCCACGCACTCATATAGAGTGCGACTGTTTTCTCGGCCCACACTAAGAAATTAAAGTCAACATTTCAATCCACGCACTCATATAGAGTGCGACCCAGTTGTCGCCATCGGCAATCTCCGTGTTATCCGGATTTCAATCCACGCACTCATATAGAGTGCGACCAGGACTTTGATAGATTTGTGCAGCTTGGCCTAATTTCAATCCACGCACTCATATAGAGTGCGACAATGCGTATCTTCAACGAAAATCAGCCGAAACGATGATTTCAATCCACGCACTCATATAGAGTGCGACGCCGGGCCCGTTCCGCTTCGTTCTCCTTGATCTGAATTTCAATCCACGCACTCATATAGAGTGCGACGTACCACGACCGAAATAGCATTGCCGCGCGTCCCGATTTCAATCCACGCACTCATATAGAGTGCGACGTGTGGGACTCGCTCGACGCGATGAACTTACTTAATATTTCAATCCACGCACTCATATAGAGTGCGACGTAATTGAACAGGTTGATATGGTGCAAGCGTGGATTTCAATCCACGCACTCATATAGAGTGCGACGATGAAAACGCCGCAGCCTTTGGCATGAGCCGTTTGATTTCAATCCACGCACTCATATAGAGTGCGACCTGAGATATCCGGGAAAGCTTCCTCTACCGGAGATTTCAATCCACGCACTCATATAGAGTGCGACCATGATCAGCAGCCCCATGCCGGTTGCGATAGTTAATTTCAATCCACGCACTCATATAGAGTGCGACAAGCTCACCGATGGCGGCTGCTGTCTCCTCAATGATTTCAATCCACGCACTCATATAGAGTGCGACGAAAGCTCACCGATGGCGGCTGCTGTCTCCTCAATGATTTCAATCCACGCACTCATATAGAGTGCGACGTTTACCGGAGGATGACGCGTCGACCATCGTTCCGATTTCAATCCACGCACTCATATAGAGTGCGACCGCTTTTCGCGCGTTATCTCCGCGTTGATTTCGCATTTCAATCCACGCACTCATATAGAGTGCGACGCGAACTCTACCAGTGGTTCGGCCAAGCGTGTCGCATTTCAATCCACGCACTCATATAGAGTGCGACGCTTAGGTGGAGGGATTTTCCCCTCACCTACAGGAATTTCAATCCACGCACTCATATAGAGTGCGACTCTGTTGGTCAATCATCTTCATCAAACGGTTTGTTCATTTCAATCCACGCACTCATATAGAGTGCGACTACAGCGTTGGTGCCGGGATAACGGTAAGCCGGTTATTTCAATCCACGCACTCATATAGAGTGCGACAGACGTTGTGTGTATCGTGTCACAACAAGAAGCATGATTTCAATCCACGCACTCATATAGAGTGCGACCTGTATCGCAGGAAAGATAATACCCATTACAAGCCCATTTCAATCCACGCACTCATATAGAGTGCGACCGGATCCGGACCGGTACCCGTCGGGATGATCTCCAATTTCAATCCACGCACTCATATAGAGTGCGACCACCTTGTTGACGTTATCTCGGCAGTTTGATGACGAATTTCAATCCACGCACTCATATAGAGTGCGACACGATCTGTTTTTTCAGTGGGCCTATTTTCGCCGATTTCAATCCACGCACTCATATAGAGTGCGACATTATTGGACCGGTATGCTTAGGGTTTTCCTTGATATTTCAATCCACGCACTCATATAGAGTGCGACGAGGTAAAGGGAGATTCGTCGGCTGAGAAATCATTCATTTCAATCCACGCACTCATATAGAGTGCGACGAGATAATCGCGAGCACATGACCCGGACCTCCCGTCATTTCAATCCACGCACTCATATAGAGTGCGACCACGGGAGTTAACCCACAGGTCATTACGCTTCTATTTCAATCCACGCACTCATATAGAGTGCGACACAAATCGGAGAGAGCAGTTCTCGGCCGCGAAGTTATTTCAATCCACGCACTCATATAGAGTGCGACTTCATCAAGGGTGGATCCTGACCAATCTCTCAGAAAATTTCAATCCACGCACTCATATAGAGTGCGACGTTTTTGCTATTTTGGATATGCGTTTTAAGCTGCGCATTTCAATCCACGCACTCATATAGAGTGCGACTATCGCTACCTTCAATGTAGACAAGCAGATTCAACGATTTCAATCCACGCACTCATATAGAGTGCGACCTGGCTTGGTTCGTGGAAAGAGCACCGAGCCGAACTATTTCAATCCACGCACTCATATAGAGTGCGACTGCGCGGCGATCGTCGCAATCGCAATTATCATTATATTTCAATCCACGCACTCATATAGAGTGCGACCTTCAGGTCTTCTTCCTTCTTGTCGACGATCCCCCGATTTCAATCCACGCACTCATATAGAGTGCGACGGAGACCAGTCCAGTTCACCAAACACGATAACGTTAATTTCAATCCACGCACTCATATAGAGTGCGACATTTCCCTTCGCATGGCCGAAAAATCCGCGCCCGCCCATTTCAATCCACGCACTCATATAGAGTGCGACAACAAAGCTATAGGATCGTATGGACAGACGGAGGGATTTCAATCCACGCACTCATATAGAGTGCGACGACAACGTACAGCGTACGCAACGCCGGACCAACTCATTTCAATCCACGCACTCATATAGAGTGCGACAAGAAGAGCGGCGTATGGAGGAGTCCGGCAAATCCATTTCAATCCACGCACTCATATAGAGTGCGACTGGAAAGCGCGATTGTTGGCGTACATGACGCGGTTGAATTTCAATCCACGCACTCATATAGAGTGCGACGCGTGCACAGTGCGCGTGTTCCAGTGTTCTAACGATTTCAATCCACGCACTCATATAGAGTGCGACCCAAAGGCTGCGGCGTTTTCGTCAGCCCATTTGCGATTTCAATCCACGCACTCATATAGAGTGCGACGATTGCGCCTGTGCAGCGCCTATCATTTGGTATATTTCAATCCACGCACTCATATAGAGTGCGACTGCGATTTCACGCATATTTTTTAACTATGAATTAACAATTTATGAAAATAATGCACGAAAAGTGGCCGGTTCATTTGAATTTAATGGTAAAAATGGAAAAATAAAAAGAAATTTGTGGTGCGAACCTCCTAGGAAAATCATGTTCACTTCAGATTCGCACCAAGTTAATCACATTCATGACGAAATGCATAAAAAAATTTTTTCACCACGAATCTCCTACTATTTCATTTTGAACTGCACATTACCAGTGAAATGCCCCTCTTCTGTAACATCCCATACGGCAGCTTCCATCAGGTAGATTCACATTACTTTTGGGTGGCCCTATTCATAAGTGAATTATAGCATGAAACCCTGTCTGTTAATCTGTCGTTTATCATGCCCCTTCCCCAACACCGCCCTTTTGCAACAAATCCACGCAATTGGGGGCAACGCCTCTGTGGATTTTTTTCCTATGCAATAATTTGGGGAAAAGATCACCTGCGATCTCACAGGAGGCATGCCGCATGGCTGGATTGACAAACCGCCGGCGCAAGCGAGTACACCGTCTGTGGATACCGCCGTCCCGGTCAAAGCCCTCCAGCTGGTCGTTGAGGAGACGAACGGGTCGCAGTTTTCTGAAGTAATTGAGATTCGAGTGTATGGGTAACCCCAGCATAAAAGAAACAACCAGTCCTTCACTGATAGGGCTGGTTGTTTTGTTACTACTATGACTTTATTGGTTTGCAAGATTGGGCGGTTCCGTATAATATAAAGTAATTAATAAAAGACATTTATTAAAGTTGGTGAACCTGCTCGTTATGAAGACTCCCCGCGCTAACAGCATTGAGGTCAAGAAGATCAATCGCAAAATTATCTACCAGTTCTTATACCGACATGATCCGATATCTATCCAGGAAATTGCGCATACCTTGAAGCTCTCGCTGCCAACCGTGACGCAGAACCTGAAGGAACTTCAGGAGCGGGACCTCGTCATCGAAACCGGGCTTTTCGAATCGACGGGCGGCCGAAAGGCCAAGGCGATCTCCTATAATCCCCTGGCCAAGTATGCTCTAGGACTAGACGTGACGCGCAATCACATCGGCATCGTTTTGATCGACCTTGGCGGGAACGTGATTCACCACGTGCGCCACACGTATCCGTTTGTGAACCAGCGGGTCTATTTCGAAGGAATTGGCCAACACGTGGAGCGATTCCTGGACGAATCCGGAGCCGACCGAGAGAAGCTGCTTGGCGTTGGCATTGCGCTGCCAGCTATTTTATCTCATGGCAATGAGACGGTTCAATACGCCTCTGTGATCGACTTTCAAGGAGGCAGCGTCCGCAGCTTTGAAGAGTTTATTCCTTATCCATGCGTTTTGATCAACGACGCCAATGCCGCAGGGATGGCCGAATTCTGGAACGAGGATGGCGTCGAAGACGTTGTCTATTTGTCCCTTAATAACAGTGTCGGCGGTTCAGTCATTATCGGTCAAAGCACCTATGCCGGGCAGAATCAACGAAGCAGCGAATTCGGGCATATGACGATCGTGCCGGACGGTCGAACCTGCTACTGCGGGCAGCGCGGCTGTGTAGATGCCTATTGCTCCGCAAAGATTCTGTCGGATAGCACAAACGGAAATATGGCAGAGTTTTTCCGTTTACTCCGGGAGAAAGCCCCCGTGCAACAAGCCCTTTGGGAGGAATATCTCTCTTATTTGGCTATCACGATAAATAATTTAAGAATGCTGTATGACTGCAACGTTATTGTCGGGGGCTATGTGGGGGCCTATATGGACGAGCACCTCGGCCAGCTTCAGGAGCTCCTGGCCCGCAGGAATACGTTTGAGCCGGATGGCACCTATTTGCAATGCTGCAAATATAAACTGGAGGCAACGGCCGTAGGCGCTGCCCTGCAGCTGGTGAAGAAATTTATCGAGGAGATTTGATAGGCCCCTCGTGGGCCGCAGCACAACGAAAAGGCGGACTCTTTCCTAATACTAGGGAAGCGTCCGCCTCTTTTACCATAAAAAGCTATAATTTTATCAATGCCTTCACGACCTCATTCTTGTTCTCGATGACGAAGTCAAACGCCTGCTTGCTGTCTTCAAATGCAAATTCGTGGGTAATCATCGGCTTCACATCAATCCGCCCGTCCGCCAGCGCTCCAATGGCTGGAGGGAACAAGTTGCGGTAACGGAACACCGATTCAATCCGGGCTTCCTTCAACAGGATCTGCATGAAGTCATATTCGATAATATCCTTCGGCGGGAACCCTACAAGCACAATTGATCCTCCCCGTTTGACGAGGTACGGTGTCTTCTTCATCGTTATCTCGCTTCCCGCCGTTTCGATCACAACATCCACGCCCTGTCCGTCCGTGCATGCCGCGACGACGGTAGCGACATCCTCCTGTCTTGCCTGGACGACCCGTGTAGCGCCCAACTTCTTGGCAAATTCCAGCCGATTCTCGATCACATCAACCACAATCGTCTCCAAGGCTCCGTAGGCACGACAGGCCAGCAGCGTCATGAGACCGATAGCGCCGGCACCCAAGATCACGACGCGGTCCCCTAGCTTTACATGTCCTTGGCTGGCTGCGTGTAATCCTACAGCTAACGGTTCTACAAGCGCACCTTCGCGTGTGCTGACCTGCTCCGGAAGCTTGAAAGCCATATCAGCTGGATAAGCGATATAGTCGGTCAGGCACCCGTGAATCGGCGGGGTGGCCAGGAAGCGTACATCCGGACACAGGTTGTAACGGCCGGATTTGCAGAACTCGCATTGTCCGCAGGTGAGCCCCGGCTCCAGGGCAACCCGGTCGCCTACCTTCAAATGCCGGACCGCCGATCCGACCTCTGTGATCGTCCCCGCACATTCATGGCCGAGGATGAAATCCCCCTCAACCACGAAGCTGCCGATCCGTCCGCTTTCATAATAGTGGACATCGGAGCCGCAAATCCCCACGTATTCCAGTTTAACAAGCACCTCATGATCTTGCGGTACAGGGATATCTCTCGTTCGAAGCTCCATATCTCGAAGTCCTGTCATGTAGGCTACTCTGTTCAGCATGGTTTTCTCCTCCTAATAAGTTATAGAGTATTCCATCATTGAATTGCGCCGGCCTTCTTCAGCAGCTCAATGTACTCGTCGACATTCTCTTTGTTAATCAGCGGATTGCCGATATCCGTATCGATTTGCTTCTCTTCACCGGTTAGTAACTTATGGCTCGTATCGAGCAGCTTCTCCGCAAGCTCAAATGCGTTTTGCAGCGTTGTGGAAGTCATTTTCCCCTCTTTGATCAAAAGCACTGCCTCAGCCGTCCCGTCCACACCGTAAACCAACATATCTTTGTATTTCGGGTTATCCTTCACCACTTCGATGGCTCCGGCAGCCATATTGTCATTCATCGAGATGACGGCATCGATCTTGTCGTTAGCCTGCACCCAGTCCTCCATGTACCGCATGGCCTCGTCCTTGTTCCAGTTCGCGATCTGCTCACCGACAATCTGCACATCGGGGCGTTTATCGAAGAACTCTGCCTGCCAGCTTTTGCGACGCTCATCGGCATGGAAATTGCCAGATGGACCTTGAAGGACAACGACTTTGGCGTTCTGCGGCACCTGTTCAACGGCAACCCGGGCATTAACGGCCGCTTGCTCATAAGGCTGGGCATCTACCGATGAAGCCCCTTCGATCCCCGAAATCCGGGCATTTGTCGTAATCGCAAAGATCCCGGCCTGCACCACCTTCTCGACATAAGGCTGCTGGGCCTCACCATTGTTGGGCTGAACGATCACCAGGTCGTATTTGTTCGTAATCGCATTTTCGATTAACGAATTCTCTTTCTCGTCATTCGCCTCGCCGTCGAAGACATCCAGCTTGATATCTTCATATTTCTCAGCCTCCTCCTTGACCGCATTCGCCAGCCACGCTGCGAACGAATCGGATTGTGCCCGGGCAATATAGGCAACCTTGTAAGTTTTACCGGATGCCTCGCCGCTGGAGGAAGCGTTGGATGGAGATGGAGCTGCCCCATTGTTCGAGCTGCAGGCAGCTAAGATCAGAGCAAATAAACAGATCATTCCCGTGGAAAATCTAATTTTTCTCACATTGCATCCATCCTTTATCCTTAAATTTGAATTCCTTGGTTTCTTAAACTGAAGTGTTCTTCGATTGCTTCTGCCGGATCGCCTGGCGATTGTCCTCTACGCGGCCAAGCAGACTTCTTGTTTTCCGTTTCTTCGTTTGGATATCATAAATAACAGCTAAGGCAATGATCGCTCCACGAATAATTTGCTGCATGTAGGAATTTACACCGCTGAGGTTCATGATGTTGTCCAGGAAACCTACAATAAAAGCCCCTACCAGGGTTCCCCCAGCTGTACCAACGCCTCCCGAGAAGCTGGTGCCCCCGATAATAGCGGCGGTCAGAGCCGTAAATTCATAGTTCACTGCGCCATTGGGCAATCCTGCGTTCACCCTTGCCATGAACAGCACCCCAGCTATTCCGACAAAAATGCCATTGATGATAAAGGCGGTGTATTTGATCTTGTGTACGTTAATCCCGGAGGCAACCGCCGCCTCCTCATTGCCTCCCACAGCGTATACGGATCGACCAAATCGAGTATGGCTGAGCAAATACCAGGTCAGCACGCCAATTGCGGCTAGAAATATCACCGGAATCGGGATTCCCAGCAGCTTCCCTTGCCCAAGGACGACGAAGTCTCCCAGCTGGAGAATATTTTGACCTTTCGTATAGTGAAGGGCGACACCGCGAGCCATGGCCATCATCGCCAAAGTTGCGATAAACGGCGGCGCCTTGAACGTGCTGATCATCACTGCGTTGATTACGTTACATACGACGCCGGTCAATATGCCGACAAACACGGCCAAGAGCATCGAACCGGTCGATTTATATGCAGATACAGCGAAAACTCCGGATAATGCCAGTACAGAACCCGCGGACAGGTCCAACATACCGCAGATGATCAGGATCGTGGCACCAAATGCAAGAATTGTCGTCACCGCCAACTGAGTTGATACGTTCGTTAAGTTCGTAACGGAGAGAAAGTTTGGATTCGCGAACGTACAGATCAGAAACAGCACGAGCAGCACCAGGTAGATACTGTATTTCCGCTTGATTAATTGCCAGATATGAAGAGTGGCATCCATCTATTTCACCTCGCTGGTCATCATTCCAGTTGCATATCTCATAATGGTCTCCTGGGAAAAATCCTCGCGGCCGAGCTCCCCCGTCACCTGACCTTGTGCCATCACATAAATTCGGTCGCACATCCCGATCAACTCCGGCAACTCGGAGGAGACCATGAGAATCGCTTTGCCCTGTTCGGCCAGTTCACCGATCAGCTTGTAAATTTCGTATTTCGCCCCGACATCGATCCCCCGGGTTGGTTCGTCCAGGATCAGGATATCCGGTTGGAGCAGCATCCACCTGCTAAGCAGTACCTTCTGTTGATTCCCGCCGCTGAGTGACGCAATAGGCGTTTCCAAAGAGGGGGTTTTCACTCTCATCTTGTCGAACATCCCCTTGACCAGCTCCTGCTCTCTCTTCGGACGGTGCCGTAACCCGTAAAACACCTGCCCCAATACGGACAGCGTTGTATTCTCCCGTACGGAACGAACAGGAATAATCCCGTACCTCCGCCGATCCTCCGAAAGCATGACCATCCCTTTCTCTAAACTGCCTTGCACAGTGGGCTTGATCACACCCTCATCCTTAATCCGGATCGTGCCGGAGGTTAACGGATCAAGACCAAACAGGGATCGCATCACCTCTGTCCGTCCCGCTCCCATCAGCCCCGCGAAACCAATGATTTCGCCTCTCCGTGCGGAGAAGCTTACATCGCGAAATACCCCCTTACGAGATAGTCCATCGACTCGGAGAATTTCCTCCCCGATCTCCGCCTTCACCTTCGGGTACGTATCCTTCAGCTGACGTCCGACCATCAAGCTGATCACGGTCTCAATATCCAGCTCCTCCTTGGGTCTGCTATCCACTACAGTCCCGTCTCGGAACACGGTGATTTCATCAGCAATCTGAAAAATCTCGTCCAGCTTATGCGAGATGTAAATGATGCTAACGCCTCTGGCTTTGAGCTCACGAATCTTAGCAAACAGCCGGTCGACCTCCTTTTGCGTGATGGCCGACGTCGGTTCGTCCATAATGATGAGCTCCGCTTGATTTGATACCGCTTTCATAATTTCTAGCATCTGAATGTCCGAGACCGTCAAGTCCTTAAGCAGCGTTTTCGGGTCGTACGGCAGCTGCTCCGCTTGCAGTAATTGCAGGGTTTGCCGGGTCACTTCTTTCCAGTTGACCTTCCCCCATCGATTGACCGGCAGCCTTCCCAGGAATAGATTTTCCTCCACGGACATCTCCGCCACATAATTCAACTCCTGGAAGATCATCGATATCCCTAGTTGGCGCGCTTGCAGCGGACTGCCAATTTTCACAAGCTTCCCATCCAGATAAATCTCACCCGCATCCGGCTGGTACACACCGTTGATGATCTTCATTAAAGTGGATTTCCCCGCTCCGTTCTCGCCGCAAAGGACATGCACCGTCCCCTTCTTGACGGAAAAATCGATCTTATTCAGCGCTTTGACCCCGGGAAATGACTTTTCAATTTGAGATACCCTAAGCTTAATGGGTTCTCCCATACTCTCCCTCCCTGCTTCTTCATTTTTGCGGTTTCTCCACGTTTGCTATCCTTATTTCTTTTGAACTTCATTTTAGATAATACTTTTTTAAATGCTTTTAATAAAAGTATATTGATAATCTATTGGTTGTCAATACATCAAAATGGTGTTTTAAGAAAAAAACCATCAGAGAGATTACCCTGATGGTTAATTTTAGGGGGATATTTCATCTTCTACAAATTTCTAACTATGGTTACCTCACTTCGATATATCCAAAAATCCCTCCCCAAACACATCCCGCACGTCGTGGATTGTCAGGAATGCGGAGGGGTCGATGGAGCGGACGATTTTTTTCAAGGTGGATACCTCTTGCTTGCTGATAACAATATAAAGGACCTCCTTCGGGTTCTTCGTATAGTAGCCATGACCCGACAGGACGGTTACGCCGCGGTCCATTTCGGTGATGACCATTTCGGCGATGTCATTCTGCTTCTCGGAAATGATGGTGACGGCTTTCTTGGGATTGAGACCTTCGATCATGAAGTCCATCACCTTCGTGCCTACATATAAGATCACGATCGTCAGCATCAGCTTTTCCGCGCCAATGATGAAATAAGAAGAGAACGCCACGATCAGGTCAAAAAACAACAGCGCGTAACTGATATTCCAATCCAGATATTTATTGGCGATCCGAGCCAGAATGACGGTTCCCGCCGTTGTCCCGCCGACCCGTACGATCAGACCGATGCCAACTCCCACGATCACGCCGGCGAACACTGCATTGATGGTTGGCTCGTGCGAATCGATGCGCCAGTTCTCCGTCAAATGCAGGAACAACGAGTTAAACGCAACCGCAATGATCGTATAGATCGTCGTCCGCCGATCCAGAAATTTGTACCCGACAATCAGCAGCACCCCGTTGATCACGATATTCACCAGCGACGGCGACCACTGGAACAGGTAGTACAAAATGATCGTGACCCCCGTGACGCCTCCCTCACCGAAGTCGTTCGGAATAATAAACAAATTGACGGCCAACGCAAATAAAAAAGCCCCAACAATTAAAACCGCGATATCCGCGATATACTTCTTCATCTTCATCCTAACTTTAAACCTCTCTCCACCATGTTTCTGCCATAACAACCAGAACATCGTAGCGATTCGGATTTCGAAAGTCAAGATGACTTTAACACTTTATTTCTCTAGTCCGCTCGCGTGAATGCCTCCTGTGCGGCCGCTTGGAAGTTCCCCCTCTGCTACACCCACAAGCCATAAACGTCAGGGGAAAATAGGCCAGCACTGAAATGAAAAAGACACCCATCCTAGAGCTCGCTCGGCTTATTGCGGCCATGTCAATCCAATTTATATAAAAAAAGTACGATATCCCCTTTAATTTCGAGAAAGCCGAGGCTGCCGGCGGGATGGTATGATTTGTGGCAGGAAAGGAGGAGCCTTCCAATAAAAAATGAAAGCGCTTAACAAAACTATTCCAAGACAAAGGGGAGTGAGTCAATGAATCAAACGATGAAACGTATCTTCATGCTGCTGATCGCCGCTGTTTTACTGCTGCCTGCAGGATGGCCGGCCAAGGTCACGAAGGCCGAAACCTCGGCTTCGGACGGCACGGTGACGGTGTATCATGAGGACTTCGCGAGTGGAATTGGCAAAGCGGTTCAATCGGGGGGCGCGACCCTGACAAAGGTATCCGGCAAGGTGTTTAACGGCAACGAGGACGGAGGTGCCCTTTATGTTAGCAACCGGGTCAACAACTGGGACGCCGCCGATTTCCGGTTTAGCGACATTGGCCTCACGAACGGCAAGACCTATACGGCGCACGTTACGATTTTTGTAGACGCTAACGTTAGTTTGCCAGCCGGCGCGAAAGCCGCGCTTCAAACCGTGGACAGCTATGGCAATTATGCCGAGACCGACTATGTCGCGGGGCAAGCGGTGACGCTGACGAAGGAATTCACCGTGGATACGAGCGTGGACAAGGCGTTGCGCATTAACTCCAACGAAGCTGGCGCTGCGGTTCCTTATTACATCGGAGATATTCGCATCACGGAAAAAGACGGCTCCGGCGGCGGCGAACAACCGCCAAGAGATCCGGCCTTGCCTTTCTCCACGATCACCTTTGAAGATCGAACCACCGGCGGCTTCACGGGCCGGGCGGGTACCGAAACGCTGACCGTGACGAACGAAGGTAATCATACGCCGGGCGGCGCCTATGCGCTGAAGGTAGAGGGCCGTACCAACACCTGGCACGGGCCAACGCTGCGCGTCGAGAAATACGTGGACCAAGGCGCCGAATACAAAATCTCGGCATGGGTGAAGCTGATCGATCCCGCCAGCTCGCAAATCCAGCTGTCCACGCAAATCGGTGATGGCAGCAGTGCGAATTACGTGGTTCTTTCCCCCAAGACCCTCAGCACCGGGGACGATTGGGTTCTGTTTGAAGGAACCTACCGTTATAACAGCGTGGGCGGCGAATATTTAACGATCTATGTCGAGAGTTCAAATAATGCGACCGCTTCTTTTTACATTGACGACGTCACCTTCGAACGCACCGGATCCGGTCCGATTGCGATCCAGAAGGATCTAGTCCCGATCAAAACGGCTTACCAAGACGACTTCTTGATCGGCAGCGCCATCTCGGCGGAGGATTTGGAAGGCGTGCGGCTGGAGCTGCTTAACATGCACCACAACGTCGCCACGGCCGGCAATGCGATGAAACCCGATAGCTTGCAGCCGACGAAAGGCAATTTCACCTTTACCGCGGCCGATGCCATGGTGGATCAAGTTCTTGCCGAAGGCATGCAAATGCATGGCCATGTATTAGTATGGCATCAGCAGTCGCCCGCCTGGATGAACACCACGACGGATGCGCAAGGCAACACGGTGCCCTTAAGCCGGGAAGAAGCCTTGGCCAACCTGCGCACCCATATTCAAACCGTCATGGAGCATTTCGGCGACCGGGTCATCTCCTGGGACGTCGTGAATGAAGCAATGAACGATAACCCGGGGAACCCGACGAATTGGCAAGCCTCCTTGCGGGAAACCCCATGGAAAACCGCGATCGGCGCCGATTATGTTGAGCAGGCGTTCCTCGCGGCTAGAGAAGTGCTCGACCGCCATCCGGAATGGGATATCAAGCTGTATTACAATGATTACAACGAGGACAACCAAAACAAAGCCCAGGCCATCTATCACATGGTCAAAGCACTAAACGACAAATATGCGCTGACGCATCCCGGTAAACTCCTCATCGATGGCATCGGCATGCAGGGTCACTATAACGTTAACACGAATCCGGAGAATGTGCGGCTCTCCCTGGAACGCTTTATCTCCTTGGGTGTGGAAATCAGCATCACCGAGCTGGACATCCAAGCCGGCAGCAACTACGAGCTGTCCGAGAAGCTGGCTAATGCACAGGGGTATTTGTACGCGCAGTTGATGCAGATTTTCAAGGCCCATACGGATCACATTGCGCGCGTGACCTTCTGGGGTCTGGATGACGGCACAAGCTGGCGCTCCTCGACCAACCCGTTGCTGTTCGACAAGAATCTGCAAGCCAAACCGGCTTATTACGGCGTGATTGATCCCGCCAAATTCATCGAAGAGCACCAGCCGGATGTGTCGGAGGCAAACCAGTCTACCGCCCTCTATGGTACGCCTGCCGTAGACGGAGCCGTGGACGCGGTTTGGAACCAAGCGCCGGCGATGCCGATCGAGCGATACCAAACGGCTTGGCAAGGGGCGACTGGCACGGCCAAAGCGCTTTGGGACGACCACAACCTGTATGTCCTGATCCAAGTCAGCGATGCGCAGCTGGATAAGAACAGTCCCAACCCATGGGAGCAGGATTCCGTCGAGGTGTTCCTGGACGAAAATAACGCCAAAACCTCGTTCTACCAATCCGATGATGGACAATACCGCGTGAACTACGCGAATGAGACCAGCTTTAATCCGGCGTCCATCGCTGAAGGCTTCGTATCGGCGGTCCGGGTCAACGGAACGAACTATACGGTGGAAATGAAGATCCCGTTGAAAACCATCACCCCGGCGAACGATGTAAAAATCGGCTTCGACGCGCAGATCAACGATGCCAAAGACGGCGCGCGCCAAAGTGTAGCCGCCTGGAACGACACCACCGGCAACGGGTATCAGGACCCCTCCGTCTTCGGCGTGCTGACGCTGACGGGCAAAGGCCCTGTCGATACGACGCCGCCGGTCTTGAAGTTGACCGTTAGCCCGTCCGTCCTTTCCACGCCAAATCACAAGCTAGTTCCGATCAAGGTCACCTGGAAAGCCACCGACAAGGGATCCGGCATCAATACGATCAAGCTGGTCTCCATCACCAGCAACGAGAGCGATAACGGGCTGGGCGACGGCGATACAGCAAACGACATCCAAGGCGCTGACTACGGGACAGCGGATCAAGAGTTCCTGCTTCGAGCCGAGCGTTCGGGCAAAGGGAACGGAAGAATCTACACCATCACCTACGAAGCAACCGACAAGGCTGGCAACAAGACGACGGCCCAAACCACAGTCAAAGTCCCGAAGGGGAAAAAATAACACCAAAAACGGCGGTGCAGGATTCCAACTCCTTGCACCGCCGTTTTTCAGACTCACCGCTGATTCGAAGCCCGCCAGGCGTCCAGCTGCTTCTGCACCTCGGCCCGGACCTCGTCCAGCCCCGCCTGCTTCAGCTCCTCGTTAAACTTCGGCAGCTCGGTGTCCACGTCCACGCTGCCGGTCATGAGGCTCGGATAGTATTTTTGCCACACCATCTTGATGTTCTGGATCTGGATCGGCATCATCGATAAATCCGGCGTAAACCCCAACGTGCTTGATTTCATGGCCCGGGCGTTCGAAGCGCGGAACTCCTCCCATTTGTTTAACGGCTCCGGATCTTCTCCGCCTCGCGTCTTAAGAATGAACCAGTTGCCTTGCGTATATGTCACGCCCGTATACCCCGGCAAAGCGCCCGGGATCGGGTTGCCGTCGGCATCCTTCCGGGGAATCAGCACGATTTGACCGTTCTTGTCTAGGGTGTAATGCACGCCTTCGATCCCATAGTTAAACAGGTTCCGCACCTCAGAATCGGTGTTCAGCAAATTCAGGAACTTAATACATTCAACCGGGTATTTCGTATCCGCGCTCACCGCCATAACGCCTCCCCGCACGTCTTCGGTCGTCACGACCTCCGTCGTTACGGGATGCGCCACCACTTTGTACCCGCGATCCTTGCTCCAGCTATGCTCGGACAAGGGGCCGCCGCTCGACGCTTTCCAGAACACCTTCTTCCCGCGCTCCAGCTCCTGGCTCTCCCGCAAGGCCGCATCCTCGTTGATGTAGCCAGCCTGATAATAACGTCGCAGCGTATCCATCACCTGACGGGCTTCCGCCGTTTCAAAGATGTTCACGACTTGAGGGTTTGGGTCTAAGGACCGCACCATCAACGGGAGCTCCTTGTCAATGACGTACTCATACCCATATAAAGCGAAGAAGTTATGGGAGTCCTTATCCAGCTCCATCGGCAAATACTCGGGTTCCTTCTGCTGAATCATCTGCAGCAACGGCTCCAGAGATTCCAACGTGTTGTACTTCGTAATATCGATGTTATACTTGCGGACCAGCTCTTCCGGATACATCCACTGTTGGCGCACCGCGAGTTCCTTGTTGGTCGGCACCCCGTAAATCCCCCCGTCGTCCATGCGCACCCCTTCCCAAAAGATCGGGTCGATCACATCATACATATCCTTGCCCGTACTGGACAGATAGTCATCCAGCCGCAGCCAGGCCCCGCGTTTGACATAAGTCGTGAATTCAGGGGCATAGGCGATGTCAAAGGGAGTCCCTGCCGATACCATCGTGTTCAGGCGGTTTTCGTATTCCTGCCATCCGACCTTGATATAGGTGATCGTGATGCCGATTTTCTTCGCCAACACTTCATTGATTTTGTCATTCACCTTCTCCAGATCCGGATCCGGCTCTCCAATCGTATAGTAAACCAGATTGACCATGTCCTTATGGGGCGCCGTATCCCCTTTATCCGAGAAAAGGGAACAGCCGACGGCAAACAAGGCCAACAAGCCGGCGACCACCGCGCATAGGGTCAGGCGACTGAACCAAGAGGGCTGCTGCATAACATCCTCCTTTCCGCTACGAGGAGCCTAGCTTTTTTTCCGCAGATCTGAAGGGGACATGCCAAAATATCCTTGAAACTGGGTATAAAAATAATTCAAATTCGGATACCCAACACGATGCGCAATGCTGGAGATTTTCTCGTTGGTGGTCAGGATCCGTTCCTTCGCTTGCAGCATCCGGTAAGCCATCAAATACTCTGAAAATTTCATGTGCGTTTCCTTTAGAAACAGCTGTCTCAGGTACGTGCTGTTCATGCGAAAACGCTCGGCCACCGACTTCAGTGTAATGTTCTGGGCGTATTCCGCCTTCACCATCAACAAAATGCGGTTGGTCAGCTTGGACAGCTCCTCGTAAGGAATCCCCAGGATCGGATCCGTGTTCAGGTCTTTCTTGTGGACCCCGTCCAATGCCCCGTTCAGGTCCTCCACAATGATCTTCTCAATCACCTTCTGCAGCTTGGAACGATCAACGGGTTTCAGCAGATAGTCCTTCACGCCGCAACGGATCGCCGCTTGAGCATATTCGAACTCGCTGTACCCGCTCATAATGATATATTTGGTTGGAAGACGCAGCTCATTGAGCTTTTGGATAATCTCATAACCGAGATCCGGGCCGATGCGTACATCGAAGATCGCGATATCCGGCATGATCTCTACGGATTTGGCGATCGCTTCTGCTCCCGTTTCGCACGTCTCGATCAGGTGGAAGCCGTACTCTTCCCAATTCAGGGTTCGCTTCATCCCCTCCAGAATCTGCGGTTCATCATCAACGATCAGAAGTTTGTACATCCTGCAGTCACCCCTTTGAGATGATCACGGTAATCTTGACTCCTGCTTCCTCGTTATTCTCGATTTCCATCCGAAAAGCGTCCCCATAGAAAAAGCTCAGCCGAGTATACACATTCCGCAGCCCAATGCTCCGAACAGGCGCATCATCTCTGCTGTAAAGACTGCCTCTTATTTCCTCCAAGCGCGCTTCAGGTATTCTTTTGCCATTATCCACAAACTCCAGAACGAAGCGACCGTCCTCCTCCCAGCCATTCACGACGAGCAAATTAAACTCACTGCTCGGATTAAAGCCATGAACGAAGAAGTTCTCCGCCAGCGGCTGCATCCAAAATTTCACCGTGGATATGGCCAACAGCGGCTCCTCCACATCAATTTGGTAATAGAACCTTCCCGGATACTTGAGCTCCATGATGCTCAGAAATTTCTGCAGTAACTCCAGCTCTTCGCCGATGGTAATAATATTATCTTTATGGACGATATCGCGGTACAAGGAGCCTAAGGTCGCGATAGCATCCGCGGTGTCCACGTCCCGGTGCAGCAAAGCAGTAGAGCGAATCGACTCCAGCGTATTATAGAGAAAATGCGGGTTGATCTGATGCTGAAGCGCTTTCATCTCGGTTTCCTGCTGCTTTAGCTTCAGCAAATATTCGGTGCGGATATGTTTGTCCAGCTCATGAACCATATCGTCCAATTCCCGGGCAATCATCCCGTACTCGTTGCGGCGATACCGGGCGGGGGAATTCGGTGTGAAATCCGCCGTTTTCACCCGTTTGATCGAATTTATAATGTGCCTCAAAAATCTGGCGTCATCCCGCATGTTGTAGCCGATGAGCAGCAGAACACTAATCATGGCCAGCAAGACACTGCCTACGATGGTGATCAGAATGCCCGCTTTCTGACGCATCAGGTGGGACAAATCTACAAGCATCACCAAACGGTAATCGAACTTCGTGGATTGGAAGTTCATGAAGAAGACATTTTTTAATCCGCCCAGGGAGGAAAATCCGCTGCTGCGTGTCTCTTCAGCGGCGCGCAGAACCATCTCCTTCGTTCCGTGATCCATCCCGGAGATCATGTACACTTCGCCCGAACTACTTACGGCGGCAGCGATGTCCAATTTATAACCAAGAATCTTCCGGAATAAGGGTTCACTGCCGATCAAGAAGCGAAATTCCCCAATCTGGCGAGAGATCTGGTTCGGATCAGACAGCTTCTTCCGGTACACAAAGCCCTTCTCTATCTTTTCACGAAAAATCTCATCCGTATTGGGAACGCCAAACCGGAAGCTAACATTGCCGCTGTCGCTAAACCGCACGATATTGGCACCGTTCTCGGTATGCAAGCTGACTTGCGTCAGATCCCCCTTCATCGAGCTGTATAAGAAGGCCCTCATATCTTCAGGGAAGGAGACCAGCGGCTCGTTATACAAGCTATATTCCAGCCTGCTCGTCAGGTACCCTTCCGCCGTGTTCCCCAGGAAATAACGGACATCCGTCATCAAGCGGTCATTGGAATAGATGCGCTGCATATACGCCTCAATGCGATCCGTATCATACTGCAGCTCACTCTCAACCCGACCAAAGGCGCTGACCGCCTCGTTTCGGGCACTCTCAATCCACTGATAGATGAGAACCGCGCAGGTCATGAGACCAAGCACCAGACCGATCGTTACGACAAACACCGTATAGGCAATGAATTTGCTGCGATAGATTTTAATCTGCCAAAAGGAACCCATTCTCGCGCCTCCTTCACCGTTAATGTTGCGGCGCTGATTCCATTGCCCTCATCTATCCCCATTATATCATCATATGGGAAAGCCCGAACGGAGAATACCTCCTCCGTCCGGGCTAACTCAATCGGGCTTTATTTCTTATTGAAAGAAGGCATCGATTTGCTCTTGTGCAGCCTTCATGATGGTATCCATCCCGGCTTTCTTGAGTTCGTCAACAATCTTCGGTACCATCTTCTCCGGATCGGATGCACCAGTCAGCAACTCATAACGGTATTTATCCCACGTTGCTTTCACGTTCGCAACTTCCGTTTGCAGGTTGGTCGTGTCGAGCGAGAAGCCCAGCAAGGTCGAAGCCGTTGCTTGTTCGTTCAGCTTTTGAACTTGTTGCCATTGATCTTCTGGGGCCCCTTTGGTTGTCGCCATGTTGAAGAAGGTGCCTTGCGTATAGGCTGCCAGCGGCCAAGTATCCGAGATCCGTTCAACCACTTTCTCTCCGTCTACTTTCACGTAGTCTACGCCTTCTTCACCAAAGGCCAGCATGTTACGCAGCTTCGGATCGGTATTAACGAGCTCCAAGTATTTCAGAGCTTCCTTCTTATACTTCGAATTCGCCGAGATTCCGTTGAGGGAACCTTGAATCGTAGCCGTCGTGTAGAGCGGACCGTAAACCTGCGTCATATCGTACTTCTCAACGCCTTCATTAATTTGCCAAGTGATATCCGCCCCTGGGAAGCCTTGAGCACTAAAGAATGGACGGCCTTTGTCGGCTTCAGGCTTGGTCGGAGCATCCGGATTGATAATGCCGTCTTTGTACCATTGGTGCAAAATCTTCAATTCATCCATGATATCCTGCTGTTCCAGCACGGAAACTACCTTGCGGGAAGCGTCATCCACCTTCACGCCAATCGGAGGGAAGCCCAGCGCAAGATCGTCATACCGGTTGAAGAATCCGTTAAACCCATCGCCTTGCGTCAACGGCAATGGATAGAAGCTCTTGCCTTCTCCCGCCTTCATATCGTGGAACGGTTTATCCAGATCCTTCAGCGTCTTGATGTTGTTTAAGTCGATGCCGTATTTCTCAACATATTTGTGGTCGAACACCCAGTATTGGGTCATCGAGGAGTCCTTATAGGTTGGCACGGCGTAGATCTTGCCGTCGACCTTCGTCCCATCCCATACCTTCTCCGGAATGAACTTGTACAACTCCGGCGTCTCGCTTTGCACCAGCTCAGTGATATCCGCCAGCGCTCCCATCGTCACTTGCTGATTGTATTTGGAGACGTTGGTAAACAGAATGTCGAAAGGTTCACCCGTATTTACAATCGTATTGATTTTGGTGTCCCATTCACCCCAGCTAGCTACCTTGATATCCACCTTCACGCCAATTTTCTCTGCGGTGTACTCATTCATCGCTTCGATGGCTTTCTCAAAGTTATCCGGAATTTGTCCGCCAATCGTCCACCACACCAAAGTCGGGATTTCCCCCGAATCTGTTGTCGTAGAGTTATCTGTAGAGGTGCTAGAAGAAGTGTCCGAAGTATTGCTTGCCGACGAAGAATTGGAGTTCGAACCGCCGCCGCAAGCCGCAAGAACGGACAAGAGAAGCATCACAGCACATAGAGTAGAGATGAGCTTCAAAGACCTTTTCATAGATATTTCCTCCCTTTTGAATATGCTATATTCATAAACTGAGACAAGCTCAGCTTATTTCGAATTAGCCTTTGACCGCGCCTACCGTCAAACCGGAAATGAAGTAGCGTTGGAAGAAAGGATACGCAAAGGCCACTGGAAGCACGATGACGATGGCCACCGCCATACGGGCTGACTCTTTAGGCATCGTTGCCACCAGCTCGGCGTAGCTGATCCCCAGACTTGAAGCGTTTCGAGCCAGCGCGTCCACATTGCTCATCAGGTTGTTTAACAGCGCCTGCAAGGAATACAGGTCCTGATTGTTGATGTACAACATCGATTGGAACCAGTCATTCCAGTAACCAAAGCACAGGAATAAACCAATCGTAGCGATCACCGGCAACGAGATCGGCAGGATGATCGAGAAGAAGATCCGGAGCTGACCAGCCCCGTCGATTTCGGCGGATTCGATTAACCCGTCCGGGATCGTGCTTTTGAAGAACGTTTTACAAATGATGACGTTAAAGGAGGAGACCGCCAGGGGCAGGATCAACGCCCATACCGTATCTTTCAGCCCCAGCAGATTCGCATTGATATAGTAGCTGGAAACCAAGCCGCCGTTAAAGACCATCGGAATAAAAACGACCCAAGTCAGGAACCCCTTCAGCTTATAGTTCGGCCGGGAGAGAACGTACCCCATCGAGGTGGTGAGCAGAATTCCCAGCACGGTTCCGACGATCGTAACGAAGACGGAAATCCCTAGCGCCTGCAAAATGACCGTTCCTTGCTTGGCGATATAACCGTAAGCCTCTCCCGAAAACGCCGTTGGGATCAGGTGATAACCGTTCTCCCGGATCGATTGCTCACTGGACAGCGAGATGGACAACACCACCAGCATCGGCACGACGCAAATCAAAGCCAGGAAGAAGAAGAGGAGATGAAGGAGCACGTTCACCACTTTACTTGGACGATTAAATCGGTCCAGGCCGCTTTCATACACCGTTCTTGCTGCCATATCTGCACCTCCTTAAATCATCGCGCTGTCGGGATCGATTTTGCGAACCGTCCAGTTCGCGGCCAGAATCATCAGACAGCCCAGAACCGACTGCACGAAGGCTGCTGCCGAGGCCATGCCAACGGTTGCGGTTTTCAGCTGCTTGTAAACCATTACATCAATGGTCGTGGTCACATTAAACAGGGAATTGGAATCCCGCGGCACCTGGAAGAACAGCCCGAAATCGGTATAGAAAATACGTCCCACCGCCAGGATGAACATCATCACGATGACCAGCTTCATCAAGGGCAGCGTAATGAACCGAGTCTGTTGCCAAAGGGTGGCGCCGTCGATTACGGCCGCTTCGTAGTAGGTTTTATCGATACCAGCGATGGTCGCTAAATACACAACCATGCCGTACCCGAGTCCCTTCCAAACATTCATAAAGATCAAGAAGTAAGGCCAATATTTCGGTTCCATGTACCAGTTGATCGGCTCTACTCCCCAACCTGCCAGCATTTGATTGAGAATCCCTTTATCGAAGCTCAAGAACGCCCAGCCCACGGCCGAGACCACAACCCAGGAGAGAAAGTAAGGCAGGAACATCATTGTTTGGTAACCCTTGCCTGCTCTGCGGTTATGGAGCATTCCGATCATTAACGCTAAGGCTACGGGGATCACAATCCCAAGAACGATAAAAATAATGTTGTAGCCGATCGTATTTCGGATAATGATCCAGGCATCGTTGGACTTGAATAAGAACTCAAAGTTCTTGAGGCCTGCCCATGGGCTCTTGAACACATTGCTCAGAAAACCGCCGGTGATTTTGAAGTTCTTAAAGGCGATGATGATCCCGAACATCGGCAGGAAGCTGAACAAGATGTACCATATCGTGGTTGGCAAAGCCAACAAAGTCAGCTCCGTGTCTTGCTTGCGCCAACGCGTTCGTAAGCGCTTTCCATTTATTTTCGAGTCCATACGCGGTCACCTCTTTCCACTTCAGCTTGTTTTGTTCTGGATACCCTCATTTTATTGGAAAGATAGCGCTTTCATCTAGACAACAAACTTGAGACTATAGTCAAAAAACGTTAGATTTGCACAGCAAGAAAGCCCGCTCAAAGAGCGGGCCTTATCCATAACGCAATATATTATTGATTGCGAATCAGGTAATCAAAAGCGCCTAAAGCTGCTGTCGCGCCAGATCCCATGGAAATGATGATTTGCTTGTAAGCCGAATTCGTGCAGTCGCCGGCGGCAAATACGCCTGGGACGGTTGTAGCCCCACGGTTGTCCACAATGATCTCGCCCATCCGGGTGCGCTCCAGCGTGCCTTCCAGCCATTCGGTGTTCGGTACGAGACCGATTTGAACGAATACGCCTTCCAGCTCAAGATGCTTCTCTTCGCCGCTTTCCCGGTCGATGTAGGTCAGTCCGTTCACCTTGCTGTCGCCCGTGACTTCTTTCACTTGCGCGTTCTTGATCACAGTCGCATTCGGCAAGCTGTTCAGACGTTCCTGCAGAACCGAGTCCGCTTTCAGCTCAGACATGTATTCAAGCACAGTCACATGCGAGGCGATGCCCGCCAGGTCGATGGCTGCTTCTACGCCGGAGTTTCCTCCGCCTACAACGGCCACACGTTTGCCTGCGAACAGCGGACCGTCACAGTGCGGGCAATAAGCCACGCCCTTGTTCTTGAATTCCGCTTCGCCCGGTACATTCATGTTGCGCCAACGTGCCCCCGTGGATACGATAACGGTCTTGCTCTTCAGCACGGCACCGTTCTCCAATTCCACTTCAATCAAGTCATTCTTGCGAAGACTCTTGGCCCGTTGCGACGTCATGATGTCGATGTTATATTCCTTCGCATGTTCTTCCAAGCTTACTGCCAGCTTCGGCCCTTCGGTATATTTCGTGCCGATCAGGTTCTCAATCCCCAGGGTATCGTTGACTTGGCCGCCGAAGCGTTCTGCCACGATCCCTGTACGGATGCCTTTGCGTGCAGCATAAATCGCTGCGCTGGCACCGGCAGGTCCGCCCCCGATCACAAGCACATCGAATGGTTCTTTGCCTTCAAACGCCGACGTGTCCGAGGCACCCAATTTCGCCAAAATATCCTCGACGGACATCCGGCCATTGCCAAACAACTCGCCGTTCAAGAATACCGTAGGCACTGCCATAATCTCTTTGCTCTCGACTTCATCCTTATAAGCCGCGCCGTCGATCATGGTATGGGAAATGCCAGGATTTAGTACGCTCATCAGGTTCAACGCCTGAACCACGTCCGGGCAGTTGTGGCAAGACAAGCTCACATAGGTTTCAAAGCGGTATTCGCCTTTAATCGCTTTGATTTGATCAATGATATGTTGTTCCACCTTCGGTGGTCTTCCGCTGACTTGCAACAAAGCCAGTACCAGGGAAGTAAACTCATGGCCCAGAGGAACACCGGCAAAGGTGATGCCGGTGTCTTCCCCAACGCGATTTACGCTGAAGCTTGGGGTTCTGGGTAAACTCGTTTGCTCGACGGTAATTTTATCCGACATGCTGGACAACTCGTTGACGAGGTCCATCATCTCGTTCGAAACCGTATCGGTTCCGGCACTGACTTTCAGCAGAACATTCCCTTCCAGAAGCTGAAGATATTGCTCTAATTGTTGTTTAATGTCTGCATCCAGTTTCATAATGGTTCTCCTTAGATTTTGCCAACCAAGTCAAGGCTTGGTTTCAAAGTAGCGGCGCCCTCTTTCCATTTTGCCGGGCACACTTCGCCTGGATGGTTGTGAACGTATTGAGCCGCTTTGATCTTGTCGATCAGCGTGCTTGCGTCACGTCCGATGCCACCAGCTGTAATTTCAATCGCTTGAATCACGCCGTTCGGGTCGATAATAAAGGTAGCGCGGTCAGCTACGCCTTCTTCTTCGATCAATACATCGAAGTTACGGGAAATCGTGTGAGTTGGGTCACCGATCATGATGTAAGTAACCTTGCCGATCGCTTCGGAGCTGTCATGCCATGCTTTGTGCACGAAGTGGGAGTCCGTGGAAACGGAATATACTTCAACGCCAAGCTCCTTCAGAGCAGCGTAGTGATCTTGCAAGTCTTCCAGCTCAGTTGGGCATACGAAAGTGAAGTCCGCTGGATAGAAGCAAACAACGCTCCATTTTCCTTTGAAATCTGCGTCGGAAACCTCGATGAATTTCCCGTTGTGATAGGCTTGAGCTTTAAAAGGCAATACTTCTTTTCCAATCAACGACATGATTTGAACTCTCCTTTTATCTTTTTGTTTTCTACTAGTTATTTATATTAATTATTATATGCTAATGATTCTCACTGTCAATTCAGTTCATCAAGTCTTCATAATTAATATACCCGGAATAGCCGAATATAACCCTTAGGCCGACAGACGTGCATGATCCCCCATCGCCAATCGTTTTGATAACACAATACTGATTTCCACCCAGGGCCGCGAAATCCTTTCTTTCCGACTATAGATTTATTTAATGAGATCTTGGTTTGATCCTGGAACAGCATAAAGCTATCAAAATATGAAAACCAAGCTTGATTGGACGGGGAATGGAACGCAGCTTCTCTTTAAAATAGTCCAGCGCCGGGCGATTACTCCGTCTTGAGTTGCACTCGCCGCAGGAGGCGATGAGGTTCCGCGGCAGATCCGAACCGCCCTTGCTTGAAGGAATCAGATGATCCACCGTTGTTGCAGGCTGCCCGCACCATAGGCAGGTGTAAAGGTCTCTTTTCAGGGCGAGTTTACGATATTTCCGGAACAAAAAAGGGTTGTATAACAACTGAATGGTCTGCTCATCGATCCAGACGGCACGCGACCGATTCACCTCCCGCCAAGCTCGGTCCAGTGTACAAGGGGTTAATTCCTGGCCATCCGTATTTAGTACCGTAATCATCACCAGCTCCTCCTTAACGATAAGGTCTCTCCGACAGAGCCAGGCATTCTCTCATCCCCTTGGAACTTCGTTCCAAAGAAAAAAGCACCCCTGCGGGTGCTATACATCAAGCGATTTCCTTTAATCGTCATCCGGCAAGCTCTCGACTGCCGTAAAGAAAACATCGAGCAGTTCCATACCAAAGTTCGCTTTAACGTATTCAGAGATTCGGTCCAGCTCTTCCCGGCTGTCGTATTCCAGGCAGGGTCGCCCTTCGCTCCACAACACCCGGCATGTAAATAAACTCTGAACCTTTTCAATGACTACGTCTTGATCTACGGGTCCCCGATGAACAGCCATGCTACTTGCCCCTTTTTAACCAATGTGATTCCTTTGGTGTGTGCCACTTCATTATTATCTAAAATTTTAACGACTGTCATCTATGACAATCCTCACATGGTCGAAAGGCGCTTAGGGTGTACCTTGAAGCATCGTCTCCTGCTCAACCGGCTCTACCTGATCTTCTCCCTCGAAATTCTCATCCGGCTGGTAGTATTCCCTGAGCTCATCCTCGGCGGTTCCCTCCGCTAACGGCACGCAATGTCGATAGGCGGCACGGCTGATCACGTGGGCAGACACCGGGGCCGTCAGAAAGACAAAGAAGATCCCCAAGATCAGGCGAATACTGAAGTAGCCATCGGTAATGATGAAATACAACAAAGTGCCAACCATCGCGCACAGCACGCCTAGCGTCGAACTCTTCGAGGCGGCATGAGATCTTGTGTACACATCAGGCAACCGTAAATTGCCAATCGCACTGATCAAGCTAAAGACAGCACCCGCGAGGATCAGAATCGCACCAACAACTTCACCGCTTCCGCTCAATGACAGCACCCCTTTCCATAAACCGGGCAAACGCCACCGTTCCAATGAAGGATAAGATCCCAATCAGCAAAAGAAGATCAAAGAAGGCATGAGTATGCAGCAATACCGAGAACACGGCGATACTCGAAATTAAATTGATGCCGATGGAATCCAGCGCCATGACCCGGTCCGCACTGGACGGACCTTTGACGACACGGTACAAGTTAGCTAAGATCGCCGCCAGCAACAAACATAAAGCGATGATCAAGATCGTATTAAAAATCATTTTCGGGTCACATCCTTTATCGCTTTCTCGAACACGGCTTTTGACTTCAGAACGGAATCCTTCGACTCCGGCATATTCAGTCCATGTATATATAATGTCTTCGCATCCGGGGTAATCTCCATTACGACGGAGCCCGGCGTCAGGCAAATCAGCAAGGACAACAGGGTCACTTCCAGATCCCCTTCCAAATCCGTCTCCACCTTGAAAATCCCGGGCTTCACATCGACTTTGGGACGAAGCACGTGCTTCATGACCGTCATCGACGAGATAATCAACTCATGAATGAAGATAATGAGCAGCTTCCCTACCGCCGCCAACGTAAATAGATAGAACGGCTTATTAAAGAAGCGACGTATGCAAAATAGAATAAACATACCGACGAAATAACCGCCAATAAAGTTGATGATGCTGGTTTCATCCTGTAGAAACATCCACAGGTAAGCTATAAAGATGTTGAGCAGCACCTGAATGGGCATGGCTGTCCCCCCTTTAGTCCATCACAGCATGGATATATCGATTTGGATCAAGCAATTCCTGTGCTGCTTGGGCCACATACCCAGCCGCCCCCTCAGCACCCAGCCCTAAAGCCAGGCTGGCAATGGTCAACAGTGCGATTGGAAGCAGGAGCCCCTGGGTCGTCCCCTTCTCATCATCTACGCTCAGAATGGTCTCGCCCCAAAAGACGCTCATGAACAATTTGATCATGGAATACAAGATAAACAAACTGGCGGCAAGCCCGATTCCCCCAAGCCAATAATCACCGGACTCGAAGGTTCCCTGAATCGTAAATACTTTGCCGAGAAAGCCGCTGAGCGGCGGAATTCCAACCATAGATAACGCGGCGATCAGAAACATCCAACCTAAATGCGGGTGAAGCCGAATCAGACCACTGATGTCTTGTAACCTGCTGGTCCCCGTAAGATAGATCACCGTACCGCCGATGAGAAAGATCAAGGCCTTGATCAGAATATCGTGCAGTAAATAGTAGATGGAGCCCATCATGCCTTCCTGTGTCATCGAGACCAGGCCAAGCAGGATAAACCCAACGCTGATAATCACATTGTAGGTGATGATTTTCTTCAAATCCCCGAAGCCCACAGCTCCAAGTCCTCCAAGAATCATCGTTGCAGCCGCCAATATTCCAATAATTAAATGAGTGATCTGCGGTTCATGATAGAAGATGAGCGTAAACATCCGAAAGATCGCGTAGATCCCCACCTTGGTGAGCAGCGCCGCAAAGATGGCCGCAATGGCAGTAGGTGGAACGCTATACGAGCCTGGCAACCAGAAGAAGAGCAATAATCCGGCCTTTAATGCGAACACGATCAGGAACAGCAAGGCTACCGTGGTGATCAACCCGTCCTGGCCTACCTCTGCGATCCGAATGGATAAGTGAGCGAGGTTCAACGTGCCTGTGATCGAATATAAATAGGCGACCCCCATCAGGAAGAACGCAGAGGCGATAATGTTCGTGAAAATATATTTTAACGCCTCGCGAAACTGCTGCCGTGCCCCGCCCATCGTGATCAACACATACGAAGCGACGAGAAATACTTCGAAGAAGACATATAAGTTAAATAAGTCCCCTGTCAGAAACGAGCCGTTCACCCCTGTAATCAAGAACAAAAACAACGGATAAAAGTAAAGCTTCTCCTGTTTCCGTCCGATCGACGGGAAGGCATACAGCAAACAGCCAATCGAAACCACCGAGGTTGCGAGCAACAGCAACGCGCTGAACATATCACCGACGAAGCTAATGCCGTAAGGGGCTTCCCAGCCGCCTAGCTGCAACGTCTGAATACCACCCGCATTGATCTGGTGAATGAGTAGAATGGAAACCAAGCACGTTGCCAACAGGGCAAGCAAGCTAAGGATCCGCTGAAGCCGGAGGTTTTGCTGAAAAACAATGAGAACCATCCCCATCATCAGGGGAATAATCACCGGACCGATCAACCAATTATTCATGCTCATGTCCCCTTAACTGCTCCATGTCATCCGTCCCAAAATGCTGATAGGCCCGATAACATAAAACTAAAACTAGTGCCGTCACGGCAAAGTTGATTACAATAGCCGTCAGGATCAAAGCCTGAGGCATCGCATCCGTAAAACCGGCTTGCTTCTCGCCCAGCAGGGGGGCGCTCCCCCGCTTCAGCCCGCCGGAGGTGATCAGCAATAAATTCACGGCATGACTCACAATAGATGCTCCCAGCACGATGCGAAGCAATTGCTTGGATAAGATCAAATAGGTGCCGATCGATACGAATATCCCGACGAGTATGACGATGAGTGTCTCCATATTTATCGATCCTCACTTATGCTTAGAATGATATTTACCGCCGTACCTATGACCGCCAGGGCAACCCCCGTATCAAAAATAAGAGCGGAGGCAAGCTCAGTATCCCCGAATACCGGTAACTCGACGTGGCCAAAGGTTTGGGTCAGAAATGGCTCTCCGAACACAACCCCGGCCATTCCGGTGACCACCGCGATCAGCACCCCAATCGCCGCGAGCTTCTTAAAATCCATGCGAATGTTCTCTCTCACCTTCTCGATCCCGTAGGACAGGTACAATAGAACAATTGCGGATGCCGTGCTCAGCCCGCCGATAAATCCGCCCCCCGGATGATGGTGGCCGTTCATGAACAGGTATATCGAAAAGGTCAAAATAATCACGGCGGCCACGCGGGTGACGCTTTTTAAGATCACATCATTCGTTTTCATTTGGTTCCCTCCTTTTGGAACGCTGATGAACCAAGAGATAGACGCCCAGCCCGGCAATCGTCAGCACGGATATTTCCAGCATGGTGTCAAAGCCGCGGAAATCCACAAGGATGGCGTTGACGATGTTTTTTGCCCCGGCCAGTTCATAGGCATTTTCAAAAAAAGAGGTAATTGGCGCGAACAGCTTATGTCCGTTCGCAGCTAAAGCCAGGAGACTTACCGTTAATCCCATCGCGATGGAAATGATGAGATTGGTCAGCTTAAACGATAGGCGTTCGATGCTCTTCTTCAGCTTCGGTAAATGGTAGAAGCACAGCAAGAACAGGACCGTTGTCACCGTCTCCACCACCATTTGCGTTAATGCCAAATCAGGAGCCCTGAAGATGACGAAGAACATCGAAATCATATAACCTATCGCCCCCAAAGCCACAATGGCGACGATACGATTCGGGGCGAACAAGACGACAAAGGCAGCGATGATCATCGCAACCACCAGTCCAGCTTCGAAGATCCCGATAGGAGCGTCCTTCGAGAAATCGAGTTGCAGGCCATGGAACCCTAACAGTGAAGCCATCAGCACAATCACAAAGAATGAAAAAGTGTAGATGAGGTAATGTCTCAGCGAACCTGTCATATATCGATTAGTCAGCGATCGCGAGAGCTTCTCGGTTCCATCCAGCCCTTGATTAAACCAGTGATTTAGCGTCAGCCTCTGCGGAAAGCTCCGAATCGCCGGAACCCATCGCTTCGCTGTCCGAAAGAGCAATAACCCAAAGAGGATGACGCCCACGGTCATCAGCAATTCGAGGTTCGGGCCATGCCACGCGCTGATTTTGAGATCATAGGCAGTCACGGACATCATCGGCAAAACCGCGTTCAAAGCGGGAGTTAGAATATATTTCCCAAGTACATTCGGGAAGAAGAAAATGAGAATCACGAGCACACCCAAAACGATAGGGGAGATCAACATCCCCAGAGGGGCTTCATGCACTTCTTTCATCAATCTTTCCGGGCGGAAGCTGCCTCCGAAGGTTTTGAAGATAAAGAGCATGCAATACACAAAGGTGAATATGCTCGCTACCCAAGCCAGGAGCGGGAAGATGAAGCCGATGTTGCTGAGCCCGAAGATTCCCGCTTGGGTAACTTCATTGACCGCAGCAAAAAACATCTCTTTACTCAAAAAGCCGTTAAACGGCGGCAACCCGGCCATCGATAAACCGCCGACCAAGGCGACCGTAAACGTCACCGGCATCACCTGCAGTAAACCGCCCAAATAGCGAATATCCCGCCGACCTGTCTCATGGTCAATAATTCCCACGACCATAAACAAGCTGCCTTTAAACGTGGAGTGGTTAAATAGATGAAACAGGGCGGCGAAGGTCGCTACCGTAAAGACTGTGCCGCTCTCACCGGGCCCAAAATAAACCGCCAGCGAGCCGATGCCAAGCAAACACATGATCAATCCTAATTGGCTGATCGTAGAATAAGCTAAGAGCGCTTTTAGATCTGTCTGTCTGAGCGCACTCAAGGAACCGTAAAGCAATGTAATCAGCCCCACACCGGCGACCAGCCAGAACCAAACCGAACTGCCGCCAAAGATCGGCGTCATTCGCGCCACCAAGTAAATGCCAGCTTTCACCATCGTTGCGGAATGGAGGTAGCTGCTGACCGGGGTTGGTGCTTCCATCGCATCCGGCAGCCAAATGCTAAAGGGGAACTGTGCCGATTTCGTAAATGCACCCAATAACACGCATAGCATCGCCGGGATAAACAACACGTGATTTTGAATAATGCCCACATTCGTAATCAATTCTCGAATGCTATAGGTATCCGCCATAATGATCAACATAATAAATCCAGCTAACATGGCAAATCCGCCAAACACAGTAATCAGCATTGCCTTTAAGGCGCCTTGCCGGGAGCTTCGCCGCTCAAACCAATAAGAGATCAATAAAAACGAAGACACGCTGGTTAACTCCCAGAAGCCGTAGAAGACCAGGAGATGATCAGAAAATACGACGCCTAGCATCGCACCCATGAACATGAGCAAATAGATATAGAAGTTATGGAGAGCCTCCCGCTCCTTGGACATGTAGAAGACGGAATAAAGGATCACCAGGGACCCCACACCCGAAATCAGAAGCCCGAATAAGAGACCCAGTCCATCCACATAAGAGGTCAACTGGATATCTAGCGTCGGAATCCACGGCAGCGTATAGACATAGGTTTTCCCGCCCGCAACATCGGGTATATATTGTAATAAATAGACGAAGATGGATAGGGGTATAATTAGCACAAACCATCCTGTATGGACTTGACGATTCAAGTACTTATACAGAAATGGTACGAGTATAGCACTTAACAACGGAAGAAAAATGAAGGTATAGAATGTAACCAAGCGCAATCCTCCTTACTTGAGAATCATTCTGTCGATAACACGATTTGACTGGGGATAAAACATCAATTATAGTCTTACGTAGTTTATTTAAGCGATCTATTATTATCCTTTGAGGTGAATAATGTAAAATGGATAATCCATGCAATGAAAGTGTTCTGGTTTGCGTTTATTATGGTCCGAACGGGGAACGACTAATCAAACGCGGTTGCAAAATCGCTAACTTGATGAAGGCCCCGCTGTATATACTGACTGTGGATCCCAAACCTTTCGACGAATTGGATGCAGATAAAGTATTTCATATCGAACAGTGGAAAGAGTATGCCAATTCCCACCCGACAGCACAATTTATTATGAAGGACAATGAAAGCCGCCCTGTTTATAAGGTCATTGCTGAAGTCGCTAGGGAGAAGAACATTACTCAAATCATCCTTGGACAGACGGCCCAGAGCCGTTGGGAGCAAATGACGAAAGGGTCCATTATCAATGCCTTGATCCGGGAGATCCCCTTTGTGGACCTGCATCTTATTTCAGTTGCCCGTTATATTCCTGACGAGGAAGGGATTTACGAAAAGGGAGTTCGTGCTTACTTGATCAAGGACGGTGATCATTATACCTTAAGCTTTAACCACCTCAAGGATGCCGAATATGAAGGGATCTTCTTCAAAGAAGCCAATACGGATTTCGATAATGGCATTTTCCGCTTTATGAAGGACGCTGAAACGCTTCAGGTCCTGGTTAAGGACGGAATCGTCACCGAACTCAGAAATGTGGACATTCAAACCGCGATGAATCGGGTAGCCGCTGAAGAATCATAGGAAATGTGAATATCAACGAATGATGGGATGAACAGACTCTCCGCATGCTTCATGTGGAGAGTTTTTTTGTTTGTCATGTGCTAAATAGGAAATTTACAAATTGACGTCCACCTTGATCGGCAACCTTTCATTTTTATCAATCCCTAAATACTTTAAGGTTTCGGCGGTAGAGTGATGATGCAAGATCGATTTAATGATCGAGATGGCAACCCCTTTATAGTAGGCATGGTAACCGAAGGTCTTGCGCAACGTATGCGTTCCGATCTTCTCCGAAATACCAACCTCTCTGGCCGAACGATTAATAATGCGATAGGCCTGCTGGCGGGTAATCGGCCGGCAATCCTTCTTGGACTTGAACAAGTAGTCCCCTGGTTGCCAATCGATCATGCTCAAATACTCCTTCAAGATTTCCCCGATATTGCAGTTGAGATAATGCGCCTGGTCTTCCCCTGTTCGTTCATTCTTCACGTATAGGAACTGCTTCGGTTTCTCGCCGTCCCACACATCCTCGACAGTAAGACTTAGTAAATCAATTAAACTAATGCCGGTATTAATCCCCAGCACGAAAAGTAATAAGTCTCGAACCGAATGTTTACGCAACTCCTCCTTCATCGCCTGAATGGTTTCAAGGTCTCGAATCGGATTAACAAACTCCACAGAGAATCCCTCCGCATAATGTTACATAAATTCATTCTAACATATATTAAGTAACATCGCAATAAATGGCTGGCATCGTTTCACAAGAAAAGACGCCTCCGTTATCAGCAGTATCTGCTAAACGAAGACGTCTATTCCAAATTAGAATCCATTCCATCCGGCGAAACCCGGAGCCCTATCCATTTTCTCTTCATCGTTTTGTCGCTATTAATAATATGTTTAATTTATTCAGTACCTACTCAACCTCTTAAGCAAGCCACACTTTCTCAGTCGTAGGATGCTCGTGTAGATCATCCTCAAATTGCGGCAGAACCGGCGCATGGAATTGGTGTGGTGCTGCGGCTGGAGCAGGCTCTGATGTCGGCTGCAAATAGGCTTCGTCCACATACATGATTCTGCGCTGAACCTGCATGAGCCCATTCACGATGCGAAGCGCAACCCAGAACAGGAAGAGCCCCACGCCCACGTAAAACAGGTATTGTTGATTATAGGTCCAGTTGATATGGAAGTAGGTAGTTGCTCCTGAAAAAGTCGATTTTCAAAAATAGTTTCGGGTTGCTGGCTGGGTTGTGAGGGGGAACTTTCCCTAATGATCGGTTTCCATGTTAGTTTTGGAGCATTTTTGCCGCTCTTTGCAGGTTGTGGGTCAGAATCCCGAAGCCGACCCAGCATTTTGAGCCGACAAAGCCCCGATACCTGCTGCGGTTCAAACCGTACTTCCGCTTGAGAAGACTAATCTTCGCTTCTCCAGCTGCACGGTAACGCTGCAAGTCTTTGAACCATAATTCGTTTTCGTACTCGGATCGGGCAATGCCTTTTTTGCCCTTTCGCGGCAAGCTAGCTCGCTTCACACCAAGTTCGGTAATGGCCGTTTCGTTCTTCTTGCTTGAGAAACCGCGGTCGGTCGCTACAGCTTGCGGCGCTTTGCCGAATTGCTTGATATGCGCCTGTACAGCGGGAACGAGCAGTTCATCATCCGAGGGGTTCCCCTCGTAGACAGCATAGCCGGTCACAAAGCCGCTTTCCGTCTCGTCGATTCGCACCTTGTAGCCGAACTCAGTTCCTTTGGCCAGCTTACCTTTCTTAATCGGTCTTGCTTCCGGGTCAAAGAAACTGACGATCCGATCTGCGATGATTCGATTGCCGGAAACGACCTGTTTGGCTTGTTCCAACAACTTGCCGGTTAGCGTGACCGCCTCGGTCAGTTTGGTTTTACTTTGTCGAAGAGCAGCTTTGCCCTTGTCTTGCAGTTTCTCGATAACGGCTTGCGCCTTGTTCACAACGTTCTCGGCTACTTCGATTACGCTCCCAGTGATCCGGTCAACTTCTTCCCAAGATTCACGGGTGCGGCGACGTAGAACTTTCGCGATGGACAGAATCTTTTCCTTGATTTCTGCCGTACGATCTTCAAAGCCTTGAACAGTGTGGGAGGCGATTTTCCGGATTTTCTGAATCGTTCGAGTGATGACTTTTACGCCATCTTGCAACAGCGTAGCGTCTGTCGGGTGATGGATGTCGGATTCCACAACCGTCGTATCCGTGCGCAATTTGCGGGTTTTCAGAACGGCTTTTTCCTCACACTGCTTTACGAGTGCGGCATTGATGTCTTCGACGATCTTGTCGCCGTAGCGTTTGCGGGCATAGATGAGCGTAGACGGGTCGGGCATCGGTTCGTCGATGGCAAACCGGCAGAACATTCGCCATGTGATGCTGTCACCGACTTCCTTCACGAGTGACTCGTAGCCCAAATTGTATTTATGCTTCAGGACCATAAGACGGATGTACTTTTCAATTGCAAGCGTAGGACGGCCGCTTTTCTTGCCTTTCGGGTGCAACTCAGTAAACGGTTGAAGAAAACGGTCGTCGTCCAGTAATTGATCTATGATTGCAAGCTCGACCGGCAACTTTCTAACAGATTCCGGGAGAATGGCATCCCAGATGGTCAATTGCTCGTCTCGAAGTTTCAACATTTTCTTCACCTCTTGGAAGGATTCCCGAGGGCTTCTGTTGAACTCCTATAGCAAAGGAATTCTTCCCTCGGGGTGTGGAACTTTGTTATCTCGTCAATAACAATTTCCATTTTGAGGTGCTGAATTCCTTTTAATTATGCTCAAAACACCCTAACTTTTTCAGGGGAAACTAGGTAAACAGGTTATTTTCTAAAATATCCAGCTTATATTCATTCATCAGAACGATATGCACCACAGGAAGCGCTATAAAGCCAATGCCCAGGGCAAGAGCGACGATCATTACCGCAAAGAATACGATGCCGGTGACAAAGCGAAGCAAGACCAGCATCAAGTTGCGGATGAACAGTCCCCCGTCAAACCCTTTGACCATGCGCATGAACCAATTGGACCCGACTTCTGCCGATGGATGGTTTAGAGCCGCTGCAGGCGGAACTGGCAACCCTAAAATATGCCGAATCAAACCTTGCTCAAAGCTTACAATTCCGTTCAACAGCTTGGCCATTCCAAAAAACATCGGGATTCCGACAAATACCGGAGTCAACGCTATGGAGAGGGTAAGCCCGGTGATCGCCACCGTAAAATAGATGATCCCTAACGGGAGGGCTAACAGCAAATAAAGAATCGTTGCATAGGTTTTGGGATTAAACAGCGCCCAATTCACCTTCCCCGCTTTCGCCACATTCGTCGCTTCAACTGCTTTCACGTTCAAACACTCCTTTGACTGCTTCAGTCACGCACAAAATTTATAAGTTCATTATAACTACCCTACTGGCGTGACATAACCGTCTTAGGTGGTGTTTGAAACTAGACTTTAGGCTAGGACGAGCCCAGTGATTACTCTGGTTTCGGCGGCTCCGCCACCAAGCTGGCCAGCTTCTCCAGAAAATCGGCAACGATCTCCAAGGACGCCGTATCGTAACTCTTGAACAGCTCAATCCCTCGTTTCTCTTGCGCTTGGTGAAATACCCGATGCATTTCGGCCAATTCGGTACCAAGCGGAGTGCAAAAAAGAACCATCGGCCAGGATTTCCTGACCGATGGTTTGCCATCTGGTGAGCTTATACCGTCCAGCCGCTTTCCCGAACTTCCCCCTCATAATAGGTATCGTCAAGGTGTAAACCAAACCCTGGGGTCGAGGGAAGGGCTACGATGCCGTCGTGAATCGAGTAACCCGACGTATCGATGCCGGGGATATGGGTCTCATCCCACTCGACAGACATAAACCCTGGAATCGCAGGGTAAGCCTGAGCGGAAGCAAAATTGCCATAGAATACGCCGTAATGGTGCGGTGCAGCGTGAACCCCGCTTCGGGCCAGCCGCTCCCCGAGCTTCATCCAATTCACAATGCCGTAATCCAGTAAGTCATACTGAATCGCGTCAATCAACCCTTGCTCGGCCCATTCCACGATGGGCTTTGCAGCGTGACCTTCGCCATCCGTAATGAGCACATTCAGCTTCTGTTCGCTCATCCATTCCTTCAGGTTGCGATACAGACAATCGTCCTCATGAAACGCCTCTTCAATCCACGACAAATTGGACGATGCCGTCTCTTTTAGCACATGCTTGGTCAAGTTCAAGTTGTAGCCATTATTGGCGTCAATCATGAGCTTGCATTCGGGGCCGACTGCCTCCCGGATCCCGTTAACAATCGCGATGTCGCGTTTGGTTCCGTCCACTAAATCCATATGCATCGCTCCGCGTCCTACCTTAATTTTGAAAGCGCGGAAGCCTTCATTGTAACCTTGCATCGCTTCTTCTTGCAGCAGACGTACCGCATCGCTCTCGGAGCTCAAATGCAAATCGTCAAAATATAAGGACGTATCGTAACAGGGCACCTCCAACGGAGATGCAGCCTTTTTGCCTGTTAATAGTTCATAAACGGGTTGATTTCTGACCTTGCCCAACCAATCGAAGAGCGGGAATTGCAGATGTAGAAAGCGGTCTTGAATCCACTGCTCCTCGGAGAAAATCTCTCTGACCGGAGTCCCAATAAGAGAGGCTGCCTGTTCACGGGTAATCCTTGACCAGCCGAAGCCGGATATGCCCCCGATGGTGATGCGAACTAAAGGAAAGCTTACTTCTTTGCCGTGTACCCCTAGCCGTGCATTGCAGCCAGCCAACCGGCGGCGTTCCCCCTTCATATGCACTTGTTCGATGCGCTGGATTCGCCAACTTTCATCTAAATAGGTAAATAGGTTCATCCTATTCAACCCCTTTCTCTTCTTCTTAGTAGAATCAAACTCAGAATTCAGCTGAAACCGCTCTCAATTCTTTTGCTGAACCGACTTCACCAAATGCTACGTAAATTCCACGCGAAAAGGGACTTCATCGTAACGCTTGACCCTTGGATAAACAGTCGGATCGAGTCGCTGTCCTCCCGAAGAGGGTACACTCGGCCCGTCAAGCAAAGCTCGTCATTCACGAACACTTCCACAATGGAGTGGTCGAGGAACAGGTGAACTCGGAGCTGTTTATGTTGCTGCATTTCGTAAGGGGCCACGAGCTCCCAGGAGTGGACGCCCGCCGCTTGGCTCGATCGAGAGCGATCCAATACGATCTGTCCCCCGGAAACGTCGAACTTAAGGGTGGTTTGTTCCTCCCCGTCCGGGGAACGGAAGACCTCGAATCCAAACGACGTCTCCGAACCGATTAGCTCAAACTCAGCGATAATCTCGGCAGCTTTTCCTTGGATCCCTAGCTCATGGTGGCCCGGCGACCAGACCGTCTTCGGCAGTTCGTAGGGGGTTTCTCTCAACACCTGAAGCTCCACGACCGGCTTAAAAATCAGGGTGTTCGTGTCTGGATGGAGCTCCACGGTTCTTGGGATCGACTGCACCCCCGACCATCCCTGGATTTCCTTCATCTCCCCGCGGGCGTTGTCGGGGAGCCAGCCCCACAGGATGCGACGGCCGTCCGGCGCCAACATCGATTGCGGTGCATAATACCCTTCCCAGCCGCCATGGTCTACGAAGCCCTCCTGTTCCTTCACAAATCGCAGATCGTCTCCCATGGAACCTACAAGATATTTCACCTTGTCGCTAGGCGAGTAAATCAGAACCGCTTTGTCTTGCAGGCGGAAGGCGTTTGGGCATTCCCAAAGGCTTTCCTCCCCCGTATGAAGGAGATGCCGAAACGTCCAATCCTGTAAGTTCGCCGATTCGTACAGTAACGCACAGCCTTTGCCCTGCAGGCTCCCTCCCAGTACCATCAGCCACCGGTTCCCCTCTTTCCACACATACGGGTCCCGCCAATCCCGCACCGCCAAATCCTCTCCATGCATCTCCTGGGTCAGCACCGGATTCGCGTCGGACTTCACCCACGTCCGCAGTCCATCCGGGCTGGTGGCCATCCATTGCTCCGCGCCGGTCTCGGCATTTCGTTCGCCCTCACCAATGCTGGTGTAGAACAGGGTTGGCACGCCCTGGTCATCAATCACCGCACAGCCGGAGTAGCAGTGCACTTCGCCAAGCTCGGCGGACGGCGCCAGCGCGATCGGCAGATGCTGCCAATGCACCAGATCCGTACTCACCGCGTGCCCCCAGTGAATGGTTCCCCACCGATCCCTATACGGGTTGTATTGATAGAACAAATGATATTCACCCTCGTGATAGATCAGTCCGTTCGGATCATTCATCCAATTGGCCGGCGGGGTAAAATGGTAAATGGGCTTGCCTAGGGTCATGCCGCATTCCTCCGTTTCACAGGGCAGGGATCCTAAAGAAGTCATCGAAGACGGCGCATCCTCTGGCGAGCTTCCCCATGCCTTGTTGGGTCGCGGCCCCATCTCCAGCACAAGTCGCCCTCCGCTCATCAGATCCTGATGGCTGAGCCAAGGCCGTGAATACGGCTGCCCGTTCAAAACCGCGGATTGGATGTACTTGTTCGCTTTTGAGACATTACGCGCTTCAATGACAAACGTCCGGCCTTCCCCGACATGCAGAGTCGTCTTCTCGAAGATCGGGCTGCCGATATCATAGACAGGCCGTCCCGGGCACACCGGATAGAAGCCCATCGCACTGAAAACATACCAGGACGACAGCGAACCAATGTCATCGTCTCCGCACAGGCCTGCCGGTCCGTCGTTATACATCAGGTGTTGGATGTCGCGTACGCGCCGCTGGGTTTTCCAAGGAGCTCCCGCATAATTGTACAGGTACGGGATATGAAAGCTAGGTTCATTGCCATGGGCATACATGCCGATCAGTCCCGACATATCGGGGAATTGCCCGAGAAACCACGGCTTCTCCATCGTGTATTGCTCCGTAAACAATGCGTCGAGCTTCTGCACGAAAGCCTCTCTCCCGCCCATCAGCCGGATTAACCCCTCCACATCGTGCTGTACATGGAAGGTATAGATCCAACTGTTCACTTCGGCAAAATACCCCTCCCCGGCAAACCCGCCGGACAGCTTCGGATCAAACGGTTCAACCCATTCCCCTTCCGCTGTCTTGGGCGCCATCAGCCCGAGGTCAGGGCGGAACAGATGGCGGTAGTTGCCCGCGCGTTGAAGGAAAAACTCGGCTTCCTCGTCCCTCCCCAGCTTACGGGCCACTTGGGCGACGCACCAATCGTCATAAGCTCGCTCCAGCGTAACGGACACGGATTGCCGGCGATGCCAAGGATCCACCTCGGGCACCCATTCGTCAACGCCAACCTCAGGAACCCAGGTGATTTGATTAGGCATCTTCTCCATGACGAGGTCCCAGAGCTTTTTTCTCCACTCGTCCGGATCTGCTACCTTCGCGTCTTCCCTTACAGGGAGGGCCGGAAACCAGCCTTGTTCGTAGTACACCCGGTCCAATTCCGTTGCTGGCACCGTCCGCCAGGGAATCAAGGACATTTCCGTCGCATCCTTCAGCATTCCTTCAAAAGCCTTCTCGACATGGATATCATCCAGCCCTTTCGCACAGGCATCGGCAATCAGCGAAGCGGCATGATGGCCGATCATCACTGCATGATCTCCTCCCGGATGGGGGAATTTCGGCAGCAACCCGCCTTGTTCGTACATTCGGACCAACGAGTACACCATATCTTCAAATACGCGGGGTTCGATAATGCTTTGTAGAGGTCGGGCACAGCGATACGTATCCCAAAGCTGGTCGTGCGTGTAGAAATCCCGCCCTTCCGTCTTGTGGACCTTTCCGTCGAAGCCGCTGTAATATTGGCCATCTTCCGTAATGTTCCGCATCCGTTGCAGCGTACGGTACATCGCCGTGTAGAAAATCGTCCGCTCTTCCTCCGTCCCGCCTTCCACCTCGATCGCCGAAAGCGCACGGTTCCAAGCGTCGCGGGCTCGGGAAACGGAAGCCTCGAAGTCCCAATCCGGCAGCTCCTGCTGTCGGTTCTTCCGGGCTTGCTCCAAGCTGATGTAGGAGATCCCTACCTTGAACTCTATCGTTTCTTCCTTCTGCTGCGGCTCGTAGGTTAAATAGATTCTCGGGCTGTTTTCGATCACACCAAACGACGACGTTGCCTCTTTCATTTCTAAGCTAAAATAGCAAACATATCCTTTATTCACGCGCTCCCCTTCGATTATGCGGCCATCGTGCTTGTGAATTTGCGTCGTCTCGCCGCCGTCGATGATGACATGAACCGGCCCAGCGGAGTGGAAACGAAAATAAGCGCTGCGCTGAGCGGCCGTCATCTCGGCATCGATCTCATGATCCTCCAGGAAGACGCGATACTTATAGGGCCGGGTCTCCTCCAAATCATGATCGAAGGTGGAAGCATGCTCCTCCCGACGATCGGACAAAGGGCTGCCGGAAACCGTCACCGAGGCCGGTCCGAAGGAAAATCCGAAGATTTTGTCCGCCAAATACTTGTCTCCGATGCCCGGCGTGGTGACCGGATCGATCTCCATCATCCCATGAGGAAGCTGCACGGTTGGAGACGTGGACCACGTTTTGTAGGACAACGTGCCGATATTCGTATTGACGTACGATGCCCAATCCCGATCAGCACGGGCGGTTGTGTTCTTCAAGCTGATCCCTCCCAAATTATAGTTCTGTTTTAATTATATATAATATATTTATCATGACATATAGTACAGTAGTTTTTACGTGATAGAAGTTTTCTCAAAAATAAAAAAAGCGACCTTTTTAGTCGGAGTCGCTTTTGAAACTGTATATGGAGGGTCGTTGCGGCTCAACCGAACATCCCCTTGAAGAATCGATTTTCTCACAAATCTTCTCGAGGAATTCCAGCTCTTTCAGACGGTACGACGTTTGATTCTCATCCATCAGCTTCGCGGTGTTAAGCAAGCTTCGGGTCGAGGCTGTCTCTTCCCGGCGGGTGATCAGATTCGCTTGCGCTTTTTTCTCCGCCAACAGGACGGTGTTTAGAATCTCTTTCATTTCTCCTGGTAAAATCACATCCTTTACCCCCGCACTCAGGAACTGAACGCCGAACTCTTCCCCCTTCTCGCGCAGCCGAGACAGGACGAATGTTGCCACATCCTCTTTCCGTTTCAAGAGATCATCTAATCTAAGCGTCCCTACATATTCTCTCAGCATGAGCTGGAGCTGGATGTAGATTTGCTCGTCAAACGACTTTATCTCCAAGCTACGTAAAGGGTTCACAATTCGATATTGGCAAACGAAGTTTAGACGCAGTGTGACCTTGTCTTCCGTCATGAGTTCTTGGCCAAGGAGATCCATTTGCTGCTGTCTCCTATCAATCGGCTTCACCATGACCGATACGGGTCCACTCATAGATACAGGCCAAACTGTAAGAGTACGTGCCCGATTTTATAACCCGGAGGGTTCAGTACCGAATTTCGTGAAAGAACGGGTCCTGCTGCAAGGCCAGTGGGGACAAATCGTGTTTGAAGATGAGAATTCCTTTATTTACGAAATTACGGTAAACGGAACAACCGAAATCAAACCGTGGCTGCGAAGCTTCGGGTCCAGCTGTGAGGTCATAGAACCTGCTTCGCTTCGTCGTGAAATGATTGCCGAATGGAAGGAGATCCTGTCTTACTATGAATCTGTTTGAGAAAAACTTTAACCACCAGATCATCTCCCGGCTGGAGGACTCAGGAACGTTCACGGTGACTTCTCATGAACGGGCATGGCTGAAGACGATGCTCAATCACCCCGCGGCAACGGATGCCTTCACTGCGGCTACATTAACCAAGCTGCGATCCGTTCTAGAGCCGGATCCCGTGATGGATATTGACGATCATTTGATTGAAAAAGCCCGCGCCAAGGAAAAACAGGTCTACCACCCCCTCCTGCGGCTGCTACGCCGACTCATCATGAATCAATCGGGCTTCCGGATCACTTACGAAGTCAAGGGTGAACGCGTGTACACCGACTATTCGGGGTTCCCTTATAAACTGGAATATTCCATGGTCAAGAGAGAATGGTATCTGATCTGGTATAACATCAGGCATCAATCTGTGATGAGCACCCGGCTGAAGAAGATCCACGCTGTTACGCAAGAACCTATCGAGCCGGCAGAAGTGGAGATGATCCGGAAGAAGATCGAGGAAACACTGGATAACCGCAGGACTGAAGCCGTCATTGAAATTATCCCTAACTACAACGAAGAATTGTCCCGCATCCTTTATGCTTTCTCTAGCTTTGAGAAAAAAGTAGAGTACGATGAATTGCACGACACCTACCGAATCAAGGTTAGCTTGCCTAGTGACGAGTTGGAGTATTTGCTTTCAAAGCTTCGTTTTCTAGGAAAGCGAGTTCGGGTCATCGAGGGAAATAGATATGAGTCACACCCTATCCCAATGGTTCAGCTATATATTAAACCGGGACTTTGCCGAAAGTACCCAACCTTCGTCTAAATCCAGCCTCGCTCCTTCGCCCGCTCAGTGGCCTGCTGCCGAGTCTCCACTCCGAGCTTCTGAATCGCCAGGGACAAGTAGTTTCGGACCGTTCCCTCCGTCAAAAACAACGTTTCCGCAATCTCCCGGGTTGAACGTCCCGCGTGCGATAACCGCAGCACCTCGGTCTCCCGCTCGGTCAGCGGATTGTCCTCTTTCAGAAACAGTACCTCCGCCAGGTCCTTGCTGATCACGCGTTCTCCGGCCATGACTCTCCGGATGGCATCGATCAGAAACTCGATCGGTTCATCTTTTAACAGATACCCCTCTAACTTGAGATCCATCGCTTTCTGTAAATACCCCGGACGGGCAAAGGTGGTCACGATTATCACTTTCCCCGGATTTCCGGACCGTTTAAGCCGCTCGGCAACCTCCAACCCCGTCAGCACCGGAATTTCAATATCCAGCAAGCACACGTCAGGCTCCAGGCGCACAATCGCCTCCCATGCGGCTTCTCCGTCCTCCGCTTCGGCGACAACCTCCATATCCTCTTCAAAAGACAACAGCGATTTAAAAGCCCCGCGCAGCATTTGTTGATCCTCGGCAATGACAATTCGGATCATCCGTCTTCACCCCCTATTTCCCATGAGCGGTACAATAAACGTAATGGATATCCCTTGCTCCGGGCGCTGCTTCATTTCAACTTCACCTTGCAGCATCGCCATGCGCTCCTGGAATGACTGCACGCCGTTACCTTTTCCCGGCTCCAGCTGACCATTCCCGTTATCGCTCACTTCAAGATAAAGTCGCTGATCCCGCTCGTATCGGGTGATCATGCATTCGCTAGCCCCGCTATGCTTGATGATGTTCGTGACCGCCTCTCGGACGGATAACGCTAGCATCGTTTCCGCCACCGGGGATAGAGGGGTTAACGGCGTCTCATTTGAAACAAGCAACCGAATCCCCACCTTTTGCAAAAGATCCCCCGCCAGCTCGATCTCCTTCTCCAGCGGAACATACTTCATTCCGGTCACCAGCTCCCGCACCTGCTTTAAAGCGTGTCTGGAGGTGTTCACGATATCTCGCAGCTCCTCCTTGGCTTGATCAGGGTGTTGATCCACTAACCGGATGGTCAGCTCGCTTTTCATCTTAATCATCGTCAAGGTTTGCCCCAACGTGTCATGAAGATCCCGGGCGATCCGGTTTCGCTCCTCCTCTTGAATATATCGTTCCAGCTGAGCATTCGCGAGATTGAGCTTCTCCTTCAGCGCCTTATTTCCCTCTCGAACCTGAAGGATGGGAGGGACCGCCAGTTGAATAATCATCACCGGAAAATAAACCGTCCGAAAGACTCCCGCCGGCTCCCCTTCATGGATCCAACCGGCCAGAATGAACATCGCGGCAATGCCGACCATACCAATGCCGATGACCCGCTTGCGATCCGCCCTTCCCAAAAAATCCGCAAACACGAAGCCATACAGCAAAGCCCCCATCCCTTCATAGATGCTCAGCGCGAGAATCAACAGGAAGCCAACGCAGCTGCCCAGGAGCATCAGCCACCGACGTTGCCATAGGCAAATATAGTATGAGGCTAGGAACAGGAGAAGAAACCCTATTTTGACGAGGATCGGATAGGGAACGTCCAGCACCAGCACCCGGTAGATTAGAAATACAATGATAATAACGTCCAGCAGTAAAAACTTCTCGATTTGGTCCGCAGGATACAGCTTCCGTAACAATGGGCATCCTCACCTTATGCTTGATCCTCAAGCGGCCAGCTTGCCCGCGAGGTTCGTCATCCACCTTCTCGTCGCTTCCAGCGGCCCGAATCGGAACCGCTTGGACCACAGCGAGGCAAATACGATTTGGAAACTGGAGATGGCCAGCCAGATGAGAACCGTGGTAAATGCGTCCACCTTGCCTCCCAGGCCAAGACCCCATCCATAAAAAATAAGGGAAGCGGTGATATTTTGCAAGACATAGCAGCTCAGGGACATCCGCCCCACCTGCTCCAGCCGATTCCACAGCCACAGCCCTTCGTATCGTTCAAACAGCTTCGCGATGAGTGCAAGATACCCCAGCGAGAGGATCGGTGCAAATAAGTACCGTACAGGGAAATCCAGATACCCGCCCGGGATAAAAATCAGCAAATTCAGCGGAACCCCGATCGCCAAGCCCAGCTTCAACAGCTTTCCTCGGTGCCGCCGCCCCTGCTCATCGGGGGCAAACACCCCGGACCGCATCATCCGAATGCCCAGCAAGAACAGAAACAAATTCATGGGAATTACGAACACGGCTTCCAAACGGAGCGCCACGAAATTCGCCAGGCGATCCTGTACCTGTTGAACCCAGCTGCCGCCGCCATATAACGCTGTCGTCGCACGCATATCTCCCATGGAGATATGCGCCCCGGAGAGTCCGAGATAGATCCCGAAGCCCAGGATCAGCAGCATGATTCCTCCATGCCCCCCGCCAAAGATCCACATCGCCCGCCGAATCGCCCGATCCCCGCCTTTGACGATAAAAGCGGCAATGATCGCCGTGATCCCGTAGCTCATCAGAATGTCATACTCCATCACCAGTGTAAAATGCAGCAACCCTTCCGCCATCAGGATAAACGACGTCCAAAGGTACATTCCCGGCCAGGCGTTCCCCCGCTTCAAGGCCTGGCGATACTTCATCTCCAACCCAACGCCAAACATGATCGTCAACAAGCCCAGCAGCTTGCCGTTGACCAAGAACAACACGAAGACTCGCACGAAGTCCTGAAGCGACGACCACCACGCCGCATGATAAAAAGTAAAGACATAATTAACGTCTCCCAAATGCGCGAAAATCCAGATATTCGTCCCCAGCGTCCCCAACACCGCGAACCCTCTCAGAATATCGAGCAAGCGTATTCTCCCGCCGTGATTCTCCATCCCTTTCCCGTCCTTTCGTTTCTCTTGGTAGCTTCATTCTACCTTTGAACACCGGGGCGGCGGAATTCACAGTTGTCAGGAGATTGGGATGACAGTGTCATGTGATCACTTTTATAGGGCTCAAGGCTGCAGATCAGCCTCGTCCAATGTACTTGATTCTCCGTTGAATCTGAATCAAGCCTTCTGATAATACAATTTCACTTTACGGCAGGCCAGATTTCATTCTTGGAATTCGGACTATAGAGATCTTGACTGATATAAGCCTCAATAGTCGGGAGTTCAGCAGGCACATACCCATTTGAAGGCAGCCATTCCGAATAAATTTGTCTGTAGGTATTTACAAATGCGGTTGGGACAGGTCCCTGGATTGTAGTTTTCCGATCCCTTTTCGGGCTTCACTCGGAGTAACACCATGCTGTCTGTGCTGATTAATTCTTGTGCCGCCAGCGTTAACCGACGCCGCCGAATATAATCACCAACCGTGATATCGGTCAGGATCAAGAACGTGAGCTTCCATATAATCAATCGCCTTCTGCAATGATTCAATCAATGCCAATTTAGCTCAATCAAGGGGCTCTCCTTGGTTCAAAAGACACCAAAAAGGCGAGCCCAGGACAACCTGAAACTCGCCTCGTACAGCTTTATGCTCTTAACTGATCTCCCGCTCACCTAATAAACTGCGATCGGACCATAAGGTCCTTCGATAATTTCAATTTTCGTTTCGAAAATGTCCGACAAAATTTCAGGCTTCATAATCTCTTGAACCGTTCCGAATGCGGCAATTTGTCCATTCTTCATCGCGCAGATGCGATCGGAATACTTGGCGGCGAAGTTGATGTCATGCATGACGGTAAGAATGGTTCGGCCAAACTCATTCGCGGCGATCTTCAGATGCTCCATCATCTGTACCGAACGGGCAATGTCCAAGTTGTTGAGCGGTTCATCTAACAGCACGTACTCGGTTTCCTGGCAGAGCACCATGGCTACATAGGCTCTTTGTCTCTGCCCGCCTGAAAGCTCATCCAAAAACCGATGCTCGAGGTCCGTCAGTTTAAGAAAATCAATATACTTCGAAATGATGACTTCATCTTCCTTGGTTAATCTTCCCTTGGAATAGGGAAATCTACCGAACCCCACGAGCTGTCTGACGGTAAGTCTAGTAACGAAATGATTCTCTTGGCGCAAGATCGTGAGGATCTTTGCTAGATCATCGGATTTCGATGTTGTCACGTTCATATTGGCGACGGTAACTTGACCCTCATCCATGTTCAGCAATCTGCCGATCATGAGAAGCGTCGTCGATTTTCCAGCACCGTTCGGGCCAATTAAGGAGGTTACCCCGGCTTTGGGAATTTCGATGTTTAAGGGCCCGATTTTGACTTCATCCCCGTACCATTTCCTAGCGTTCTGAATACTTATCATAGCGACCTCTTCCTTAAGATTACAATAAGAAACGCAAGTCCACCAAATAACTCAATAATGACACCTACGACGGTTTGTGCATGAAAGACGTGATACAACAAGAAATAAGCAGACGTTAAAATACAAAAACCGATGGCAAAAGCCATTGGAAAGACGTATCTGTGATCATACGTTGGTGCGGCTTGGTAGCTCAGCATCGCCACTAAAAAACCAAAAAAGGTCAGCGGACCAAGCAATGAAGTAGAAATAGCCATTAAGACAGCGACTAAGACAAGCGTAAAGATGATGCCCGCCTGATAATTCAAGCCGAAGGTCGTTGCCACATCTTTTCCTAGCGCCAGGACATTTAACTTTCTAGAAAAGAAGAATAGACCTAAGGCAGTAAGGATAACAAGCGGAATCACGATAGGAAAATATTCAGAATCCGCATTATTGACCGAGCCAATAAGCCTGGACTGCAGCAGGTCAAACTCCGATGGGGCAAGCATTCGTCTCATAAAGCCCGAAACGGAATTCAGGCCTGCTCCAATAATGATGCCGATGAGAAGCATCAGCTGCAAATTGCCATACTTCCCGGACAGCAGCCATCCATACAAGGTTAAGCTCAACAGAACCATCAGCGAAACCTGAAGGAAGAAGGCGCCCTGCCCCGTGAAGCTGACGAGCGCACCCGCTCCGAAGAAGAACAACGTACCGGTCTGGATCGCTGAATAAAGGGATTCGTAACCCAGCAGAGAAGGGGTAATCATCCGGTTATTCGTTACAGACTGAAACGCGACGGTTGAGAAGCTGTGACATAATGCAGCAATGAACATAGCGACAATGGCCACGAGCCGTCTCTTTACAACAGGAACGAAAGAGGGAGAGTCCACCGGTACTGGATTGTTATAAAGCAACAACCCAAGTGCAGCAAGCAAACCCACACCAATGAACAACACTAATAAAATCCAGTAGCGTTTCGCTTCTTTCTTGGTTCGAAAAGCGCTGGCAGATCTAGCACGAGGGCTGGCGTTTAATTCGCTGTTTGTGCTGAGTTGAGAATCCACTGTTAATGTCTTCATCACAGCCTCCTGCTTTTTCGTTGTCTTAGCAAAATTAGGATGAAAACGACCGCTCCTACGGTACCTAGAATTAAGGAGACGGGCACTTCGAACGGCATAATGATAACCCTGGATACGATATCACACAGCATGATCGTCCCCATCCCCATGACACATACCCAAGGGAGATTGCTGCGAAGATCGTCTCCGCGAACCATGGATATGATGTTAGGGACAATTAATCCTAAGAAAGGAAGATTGCCGATGACCGAGGCGACAATCCCTACGGCAACTGCAATGAGTAAATTCGCCAATAGAATAAGTCGTTTGTAATTGACACCTAAAGCAGTGGCTACGTCTTCTCCCAATCCAGCTAGCGTTAGACGATTGGCATACAGAAAAATGAAGAACGTGACAATGATAATAATCCACAAATATTCATATCTTCCAGCTTGAACTGGAGCGAAAGAACCGATGAACCAGCCTTCGATCACTTGAGACATGTTAAAGAAGAGCGACAAGAAAGTGGACAATGCCGAGATGACGGCACCAAGCATTAATCCAATGATCGGAACGATCAGAGAAGAGCGAAGTCTTACACTCCTTAGGAAGAAGAAGAAAACCATCGTTCCAACGAATGAAAATATAATTGCACCCGTCATCCGTACTACTAATGAAGGGCTGGGGATTAGCAAGTAGACCGTAAGCAGACCTAAACCCGCCCACTCCGTTGTTCCGATGGTGGTCGGCTCGACCATTTTGTTCTGTGTCATCAGCTGCATGATCAGCCCTGTCATGGCCATCGCCGCCCCGGTAAGCATTAAGGCCACCGTTCTTGGAATCCGAGTGATGAAGAACATATCCCAGCCGTCTTCTTGTCCAAAGATATCATACACCCCCGTAAACAGAGAGATGATACCTAGAATAATAACGCCGAGGATGGCAAGTATGAAGGGAAACGTCCATATCTTTTTACGCTTAGAAAGCTGAGGTTGAGAAGTAGTCTCAACCTCAGCGATAACATTCTCGGGCACAATCATGTACTCCTTTATTTTACTTCTTTAGAGTTTGCGCAATTTCTTGGAAGATTTCAATGAACGTTTGAATCGATTCATTTGTGTAGGTGTCCGTAGGAGCATACAAAACTTGTCCTTTAGATACGGCTGTTGTATTTTGAAGTGCCGGAGCGTTGTTAATTACGTCTTGAGCAGGAACACTCTCTTCTCCGCTGGAAGTTGCAGCGTCGCGATCAAGTACGAACATCCAATCCGGATTGCTTTGCGCAATAGCTTCTACAGAAACTTCATCCCCTTGGTGGTCAGTAGTTGCGTTCTCTACCTCCAGTGCTGGAACCCAGCCGAAGATATCGTACAGCGGACCCCATACGCGGCCAGTAGATGGAGCAGCGAAACCAATGTTACCACCAGAAACAATGACGCTCATGACTTTGTCTGTTCCATTGTAAGCTGCTTTCGCGTCAGCCAGCGCTTGATCGAATTCGGCTACCAGTTGAGCTGCTTCTTCATTCTTATCGAAGATTTCACCAAACTTCGTTGTAATCTCTTTGAAGCCGTTGACTAGATTGTCACCTGGCGTGCCATTTTCACCGGATACATCAACGTTTACATCAATGACGGCTGCATTCGGAACAAGCTTCTTAATATCTTCGTAGTAGCCGGAGAAACGTTGACCTACAATCACCAGATCTGGGTTAACCGCAGCGATGACTTCCAGGTTAGGCTCTCTGTGGTTACCGATATCTTGTACCGATTCGTCGGCAACATAAGGGGAATCTTTAGGCATTACCCCTTTAGGTGCAGCCGCGAGCTTAACCCCCCAATCCGCAAGGGTTTCAAACGTTCTGTTATCCAAAGCAACGACGCTCTTCGGATTAACCGGAACCGTTACCGTACCATGGCTATCTGTAAACTCAACGGTCGTTGGTTTTGCTGCTTCCGTCGATTCAGCGGACGTTTCGGTTGCAGTGGAAGCGTTGCTGTTATTTGCTTTCGTATTGCTTTCCCCCGCAGTGTTTGTATTAGAGGAACATGCGGCTAACGCCAATACCAAGATGACCATCAAGATGCTCGTTATGAATCTTTTCATTTGTATGACCTCTCCTTTAAATAAAAATTATATAAATAGAATGATTAACTAGTTGCTCCTGAAAAAGTCGATTTTCAAAAATAGTTTCGGGTTGCTGGCTGGGTTGTGAGGGGGAACTTTCCCTAATGATCGGTTTCCATGTTAGTTTTGGAGCATTTTTGCCGCTCTTTGCAGGTTGTGGGTCAGAATCCCGAAGCCGACCCAGCATTTTGAGCCGACAAAGCCCCGATACCTGCTGCGGTTCAAACCGTACTTCCGCTTGAGAAGACTAATCTTCGCTTCTCCAGCTGCACGGTAACGCTGCAAGTCTTTGAACCATAATTCGTTTTCGTACTCGGATCGGGCAATGCCTTTTTTGCCCTTTCGCGGCAAGCTAGCTCGCTTCACACCAAGTTCGGTAATGGCCGTTTCGTTCTTCTTGCTTGAGAAACCGCGGTCGGTCGCTACAGCTTGCGGCGCTTTGCCGAATTGCTTGATATGCGCCTGTACAGCGGGAACGAGCAGTTCATCATCCGAGGGGTTCCCCTCGTAGACAGCATAGCCGGTCACAAAGCCGCTTTCCGTCTCGTCGATTCGCACCTTGTAGCCGAACTCAGTTCCTTTGGCCAGCTTACCTTTCTTAATCGGTCTTGCTTCCGGGTCAAAGAAACTGACGATCCGATCTGCGATGATTCGATTGCCGGAAACGACCTGTTTGGCTTGTTCCAACAACTTGCCGGTTAGCGTGACCGCCTCGGTCAGTTTGGTTTTACTTTGTCGAAGAGCAGCTTTGCCCTTGTCTTGCAGTTTCTCGATAACGGCTTGCGCCTTGTTCACAACGTTCTCGGCTACTTCGATTACGCTCCCAGTGATCCGGTCAACTTCTTCCCAAGATTCACGGGTGCGGCGACGTAGAACTTTCGCGATGGACAGAATCTTTTCCTTGATTTCTGCCGTACGATCTTCAAAGCCTTGAACAGTGTGGGAGGCGATTTTCCGGATTTTCTGAATCGTTCGAGTGATGACTTTTACGCCATCTTGCAACAGCGTAGCGTCTGTCGGGTGATGGATGTCGGATTCCACAACCGTCGTATCCGTGCGCAATTTGCGGGTTTTCAGAACGGCTTTTTCCTCACACTGCTTTACGAGTGCGGCATTGATGTCTTCGACGATCTTGTCGCCGTAGCGTTTGCGGGCATAGATGAGCGTAGACGGGTCGGGCATCGGTTCGTCGATGGCAAACCGGCAGAACATTCGCCATGTGATGCTGTCACCGACTTCCTTCACGAGTGACTCGTAGCCCAAATTGTATTTATGCTTCAGGACCATAAGACGGATGTACTTTTCAATTGCAAGCGTAGGACGGCCGCTTTTCTTGCCTTTCGGGTGCAACTCAGTAAACGGTTGAAGAAAACGGTCGTCGTCCAGTAATTGATCTATGATTGCAAGCTCGACCGGCAACTTTCTAACAGATTCCGGGAGAATGGCATCCCAGATGGTCAATTGCTCGTCTCGAAGTTTCAACATTTTCTTCACCTCTTGGAAGGATTCCCGAGGGCTTCTGTTGAACTCCTATAGCAAAGGAATTCTTCCCTCGGGGTGTGGAACTTTGTTATCTCGTCAATAACAATTTCCATTTTGAGGTGCTGAATTCCTTTTAATTATGCTCAAAACACCCTAACTTTTTCAGGGGAAACTAACTAAATCCGTATGTACCTTGTTCCATCCTGCATGAATTTACTTCCTTACATCGCAAGTTATCATTCATTGATAATAATTATCATTATCACTGAGTGTTATTGTAGCATCATGAAAAATTAATATCAATACAGAAATTCAAATTTTTTTGCATCTAAAATTAGAGAATATCAAAGTCTACGATCCAGAGAAGGGATAACTATACAGCGGTCGCACAAGGTTAAACAGGTCTGGTTGAGGAGGGGGAGACAGGAAAAAAGCCCAGTCTTGATACGGACTGGGCTTTCAGAATGGGGGTGAACTGCGGTATGGCAAATCGACAATTCGCTGTCGTGTGACGCATTTAAGCTCCGACTTCGCTCACCGCGTGCGGCTCTTCCATGACCGGGCCCATCTCCCCTGTCTTCGGCAAGGTCAGCACAAAGCGCGTCCAGCCTGCGTCACTGTCGAGCGCGAGACTGCCCCCATGCTTCTCTGCGATATGCTTGGCGATCGTCAGGCCAAGCCCTGAGCCGCCATCGCTCTTGCGCGCGGCGTCTCCGCGGACGAACGCCTCGAAGACGCGGGCACGCAATTCAGCGGGGATGCCAACGCCATTATCGGCGACCTCAATCCGCACTGCGTCCTGCCCGTCTATGAGTGACAGCCGCACATGAGTTACCGGCGGATTGTATTTCAGCGCGTTTGCAAGCAGATTGGAGACCGCCCGGTACAGCAACTTCGTATGGATCGGCACGGGCAGCTCGTCCGAAGGAATGTCGAATTCGAACATCATCCCCTTTTCTTCGAACATATCGTAATAGTCTACGGCCATTTCGCGTGTGAACTCTGCAAGATCGCAAACTTTCTTGACGACAGGATAGTCGGGAACCTCCAGCTTCGCCAACTCGAAGACATCGTCGATCAGTTCAGCGACCAGCTTCGTTTTGCTGTGGATAAGACCGAGGGTCCGCTGACGTGCGGCTTCCTCCTTGATGACCCCATGCTGCAGCGCCTCCACGTAACCCTGAATCGTCGTGATTGGCGTTCTCAGATCGTGCGAAATATGGACGAGCATCCGCTGCTTGCTCTCAGCCAGCTGCCGATTGTTCGCTTCAGCTCGCTCCAGCTTTTCCGCCATCTTGTTGAAGCTCTCCTGAATTTGCGCAAGCTCGTAATTCGCTTCGATGTGCAGCCGCTCATGATAGCGCCCATCCGATACGCTGCGGATACCCGCGGCAATCGCGCCAAGCGGGTTGGTCAACCTGACTGCGGCCAAGCGGCTGTACACATAGACGTTGATGCCAAATAGCAGGACGAATAACGCCCCCGTCTCGGCCAAAGCGATCCAAAAGATCCTCTGATAGTTCTCTGTCTTCTCATTGAGCATGAAATCCGCCCGGATCTGCTGTTTCGGCAGCCTGACCAGGACGTAACGACGCTCTCCGTCATTCGTATGGAATGGAGCCATAGACGTATAGTACGGATTGTCGTCCGAATCGTAAAATAAAGCGTTTAGTTCCCCCTCCGTATAGCCCGTCACGTTGCCGTCCCGCTTCTCTCCTCGGACCTCCATGATCCGCAGCTGCTCATCGAGAATTTCCACCCAGCCATCCACCTCTTCAATCACATCGCTCTGGATGTCAGCCGGATCCGGACGAACGATCGCATGCGCTTGCAGCAACGACATATCCTTAGGCATTCGCACGTTGGTTCTTTCCACGAAAAAAAGCAGCAGCACGATGAAGCTCATTCCCAGCGTCAGTGAAAAAATCACGTAGTTCCGAAGCAACATCCCAAACAGCTTTTTTGGTTTACGTTGCATCCAGCTCATCCTTTTTGGCGAACCGGTATCCGAGGCCGCGAACCGTCCTAATGTAAAAGGGTTCCCGCGGCGAATCCTCGATTTTGTCCCGCAGCCGACTGATCTGCACCATAATCGTATTGTCGTCAGCGATATAGGGTTCGGACCACACCTGCTCGAAGATTTGCTTTTTCGTATAGATGCGCCCCGGCTTGCTCATAAACAACTTCAGCAGCTTGTATTCGATCGCGCTCAGCTCGATTGGTTCTCCGCGCTTGTATAACAGGCACGCTTCATGATCCAGGATTAGCTCACCCAGCCGGGTCTCAGCAATGGCCGTGTCCACGCCTGCTCCCGCCGCCGCACCGGCATCGTTAAATTCGTACGTTCTCCGCAAATGCGCCTGAATTCGGGCCACCACCTCCAAAGGACTGAACGGCTTGGCGATAAAATCATCCGCACCGAGGCCAAGCCCGGCAATTTTGTCCGCCTCCTGATTTTTGGCCGACAGAACAATCACCGGAATCCTGGAATGTTTCCGTATCCATTGAAGGAGCTTGAAGCCGTCCACATAAGGCATCATGATATCGATCACCGCCAGGTCGATTGACGCGCGAGCGAACATCTCCATCGCGAATTGTCCGTCATTGGCTTCAAGAACGTGATAATCTGGCTCCAGAAAAAGCTTCAGCATGTCCACGATGTCCTGCTCGTCGTCGACTAACAGTATCGTTTTGGGCATTATTCCACCACCTCACTCCTTCGTATTGTTCGCACCGTAAAGCCGATTTCCTGCTATGTAAGGTTATTGTAAGAAAAGCGACAGGTGGCGGAAAGACGAGGTCTCTATATTGGATGTTGTTGTAACAATCATCTGAGAAAGAGGTCATGATATGGCAGAAACAGAGTTGTCCAGAAGGGGTTCGATCCGAACGTGGCGGGAACGGATTGTCGGGGGGATCAAGCGTCAACCCCCGCTGACTCCGGGCTGGAAAGGAGCATCGATCGCGCTCTTTGGCATAGCTGGCGTCATTTTTCTCATCCAAAGCTATCATCTGATCGGGTCGCGGGGACTGTGGGATTATGTGACCGGGACCGGACTGTTCCTGCTTGCCATTGCTTTAATCGCCATGGTTATTGCTGGAGTGCTGCATCTTGCCAAACGTATGCCTTCGCGGTACATAGGTCTGGCGCTTGCCTCCTTCATCCTGCTGTTCATCAGCTTTATTGGTCCGATGACGGTCATGTTTATCGTCACCTTGTCCGTGCTGGCCGGCTGTTCCTTATCGGGAGCGATGATATCCCGCTGGATCCGGGGTTCATATCGCGAAGCAAAAACACGCACGAAGGTGATAGCCGGAATTGCGACGGCAGTGACCGTTGTGTTTACCCTCTGCACGGGAGCTTGGCTGGTGGATGGCGGGCGCGCGGAACTGGCGAAGCCTTACCGGCTGTCGGTCATGAAAGCACCAGAGCATTACCCGGGAACATTAGCGAATCCTGCGGAGCCGGGGACGTATCCGATCAAAAAACTAACCTACGGCAGCGCAAACGGCTACCGAAAGGTTTTTAACGCAGAAGATTCGCTGATCACGGAGCCGGTGGACGGCTCGGCCTTTGTGGCGAACTGGTCCTCCCTCCGTACAAAGACATTTGGTTTCGGACCGGAAGCGATACCGTTAAACGGGCTGGTCTGGTATCCTGATGGAGAAGGGCCATTTCCACTCGTGATGATCGTGCACGGCAACCATCTCGCCACCGATTATTCAGACCCGGGCTATGCCTATTTGGGGGAACTGCTGGCGAGCCGCGGCTATATCGTCGTGTCGATCGATGAAAATTTTCTCAACACCTCGCCCTTCGACGACCTGTTCATGTTGAACGTGCTGGAGAAGGAAAACCCGGCACGCGGCTGGCTCATGCTGGAGCACTTGAGCGTATGGAAGAAATGGAACGGCACGGTGGGCAACCCGTTCTATGGGAAAGTGGATATGCACCGGATCGCGCTGATCGGCCATTCCCGCGGCGGCGAGGCGGTAACGGTGGCGGCCGCGTACAACCAGTTGCAGTCACCGCCGGAGGACGGCAACATCAAGTTCAATTACGGCTTTGGCATCCGTTCCGTCATCTCGCTTGCGGGTACAGACGGCCAGTACGAGCCGGCAAGTCGGCCGACGGAGCTGACTGATCTCAACTACCTCGCCCTTCAAGGCGCTCACGACATGGACGTCAGTTCCTTCGCCGGAGCAAGCCAGTACAACCGGGTCGATTTTACACCGGGCAGCGATGATTTCAAAGCGTCGGTCTATATCTACGGGGCCAATCACGGGCAATTCAATACGGTGTGGGGGCGGAGCGATGCACCGGGACTCGGCAACCTGCTGTATAACCGGGCCCAGCTGATCCCGCAGGAGGAGCAGCTGCAAGCGGCGAAGGTGCTCATCTCGTCCTTCCTCGATGCAACCTTGTACGGGAGGACCGAATACCGTGCCATTTTCCAAGACCTCGGCCACGCAAGAGAATGGCTGCCGGATACGATGTATATCAACGATTATTTGGACGCCCGGACGACGCTTATCAGCACCTTCGACGAGGATATCGATCTTTCCACAACCACGTTGCCCGGCGGTCAACTGATTGGAGAGCGGCTGACGGAATGGAAAGAAGAACAGGTCGAGATGAAATTCGCCCCCGGTCCGTTCAGCGCCGTTCGCCTCGGTTGGGACCGCGGCAAGGTCGACGGGATCCCTTCCTATACGATCGTCCTGCCCGACACCGGGCTTGCCGTCCCGCCGAATGGCACCCTCGTCTTCTCCATGGCTGATCGGTCGGGTACGCAGGAAGAGCTTGTTGATCTGACCATCGAGGTCGAGGATACAAGCGGCAACACGGCTTCCATGCCACTGAGTGCAGCGGGCGGTCTGCTGCCGATGTTCGAAGGCGGTATCGTAAAATGGCCGTTTACATCGCTGATGCCGACCAAGGAGCCGGTCTTTCAAAACTTCGCTTTCCGGCTATCCGACTTTCGCCACGTCAATCCGTCGTTCCAGCCGGAGCGGATCAGCCGAATCCGTTTCGTGTTTGATCAATCCGCCAACGGCTCGATCTACTTGCGCGATGTCGGCCTTCGTGACGATGCTGCCATCAGCGATGCAGTGAAATCCACAATTGGGAAGGAAAACGAGCGATGACCAAGATAAAGAAGATGGTATCTGCGAAAAAAGTGATGGCCGTTATGGTGCTAGGCTTGATCTCAGGCGCTTTGTTAGGAGCGCAGCAAGCGATGACCTTAACGCCTGAACTGGAAAGTCAAGTAGCGGCTCAGCTCGGGTCGAAGCAAGTGATTATCCTGATCGCTATGCTTCAAACTGCAGCGTTGGCGAGTCTTGCTACAATCGCAGGAGTATGGGCTTCTCCAAAAGTACATTTGAACAAACCGTTTGCTTGGAGCAGAACAAGCATTGCCGCAGCGGTGAGCATCGGACTATTGTCAGCCAGTTTTATTGCCATTGCAGAAAAGCTGGTTTTTGCCGAAAGTTTGGGACTGGCGGAGAGATTTGAATTTTCCTGGCTTTATTTTCTGGGAAGCGTATTGTACGGAGGAATCATTGAGGAGCTTCTGCTCAGATTCGGACTCATGTCGATCATCATATGGCTGGCCAGCAAGCTTACGAAAACTACAGATCGCAATGGCATTTATATCGCGGGGATGGTCATGGCCGCATTGATCTTTGCCGCAGGGCATCTTCCTGCGACTGCACAAATGTTGGGGTTAAGCACCGTTACCGTAATCCGGACGTTATTGCTTAACTTCTTGCCGGGCATCGGATTTGGCTATTTATATTGGAAACACGGATTAGCCTACGCCATGCTCGGACATATCGCCACGCATGTCATCAATCAATTGGTCTTGCTTCCTATATTGTTCAATGTCATGAACTGAGTATAATGAAAATCCACAACCGCTTAAGGTTGTGGATTTGATTTTTTTTAAATCATGCTCAATCCGTAATGCATATATGTGCGTTCGCCTAAGGAGGTTCGAGGGGATTGTAGACATACAGGGCAAATCGGCCATTTGCCGCCGTCGGAAATAGAAAAATCCTCCAACTTATGCGGTAGTGGATTTACATGGTGGAGGCGAGGGGAGTCGTCCCCCTGTCCTATATGTCAATGGGTTTTATGATGTGTTAAAAAGTACCAAGGAGCCATTCAATACGCGTAAAAACTAAAAGTCATTTGACAATTCATTTAGCATTTTCTCGTACTTATGAAGTTTTCTTTGTGCATCGTACTTACTGTAATGTAGAACTTCCCTTTTTGTTAGATATAACAATGTCCACCATTTACTCTTATCGCGTGGTTCCCATATTTTCGCGAGTTCTTCGGGAGTAGCTGTGTTTAGTTCCTGTTCATAGAAATTCAATTCGAATCTTGCATCCGATATCAAATTCTCTAATAGAATTCTTTTAATCCTAACATCATCTACATAGGGTAGCAAACTGCTGAAATATAGTTCAGTTTTGAATTCCTTACCTTCTGAATTTGGACCATAAGCATAAATGGGACTAACGATTTTTTGGTCTTCCAGATAAAATTTCACTTTAAACCAATCGTTTATGTATTCATCAAAGAATAAGGCTCCACCTGGAATTGATTCTAATATAATTTCCATAAATGATGCCCTCCTACATGATATACCGCCCCGGGATCAAAAAAACCGTGTGCTTCTATAGAGTATGAGTGCAACAAGGTAGTCTTTTTCACATTTTCAGTCAGTTCATTATATTTGTAATTATATATGTAATGTTATTACATTGCAATTTGTATTCATAAATTAACACTTTTTGTGTTATGTTATAATCCCTCACTTTCTATCTATACTGATATGTGAGGTGATTCGTGTGAGCAATGATGAGTTCATCATAACTCCAAGGGAAGACAAGACTGTAACGATGTCCATTCGCATTGAAAAAATCCTTCAAGAACAATTAGATGAACTTGCCCGAAAGAGCAATCGTTCTCGGAACGAAATCATTAACATGGCATTGGAATATGCCCTTAAGAATGTAAAGTTTATCGATTCTACAAACGATTAATTCATGTAAATTCAATCATATAACCTTGAAAGCAAAAACCCGCTCGTTGAGCGGGTTTCATTGCATCAAACTAACTTTTTTCAGAAGTGCTCCTAGGATTCCTCAATCCGAATCCCCACCACTTTCTCTGCTAAATCCACATCGGTGTGATCCAGTTGCACTTTCACCTTGCCAAGTCGACGTGCTTCACGCCATTTCCGTAGGTCTTCCTCATTCTCCAGCTTCAATTCCGCAATTTCACTGGCTCGATCAAACATGTACTTGCTTGTGTACAGGCAGGTATATATCCCTTGTCCACCTAGCGCAATGGGCTTGTCCCGCCGCTCCCACCGTTCGATCGTAAACTTAACATACAGCTCCTCTTCCGTCCCGGGCCGAGCCGGCCGTTCCTTAATTTCCCGTCTCCGGACCACCTTCCAATCCAGAACGCGACCAAACCAATGAATCCCCGTATTCCCGGGACCTTGGAACTTCTTGCGAGATTGGCACATCGCGATGTATTCGATTTGAGTCAGCAGCTTGTGGTCGACGATATTTTTCAACGGCATATGGTAAAAACGGAGCTTCAGCGCCATTTCCAGCTGGGAAGGCTCCCTGAGAGAACCCACCAGGACATTTTTGCCCGCAAACTTATTGTAGTAATATTCCTTCGTCCCGCTGGGGCGAGTGGAACGTTCATAGGCTTTCTCCGGGCTGTCTTGAATGATCTCATCCAGCAGTTGTTCCATCAGACCGGTTGTGTTCGGCAGAAACGGGATCGCCCCGATGTTGACGAGCTGAATGCTTTTGTAAAAAGGATGCTCCTTAAACTTCACCTCATCCGGATACGGAAAAAGCACATACGCTCCAAACATACTCCGCTCGTAATCACCGTTCCGTTGATCCTGGTACACAATCGCATCCCGATAGCGGTGCATTATGTTGATGTCTTCCTCTTCAGGACCTGGCTGCTTGTACTTCTTCCAGTAAGGCGTCCCCTCATAGGCTGAATTCAAGCGATATTTGGCATCAAAAATATACTTATACTCAATCGCCGCGTCATTCTTTTTTAATGTCAGCACATTATCCGGTTTCTGTGCCAACGTAGTGTGGCTGTCTCCCGGTGGCAGAGAATTATAGTAGAGGGTAAACACCTCTCCATTTCGCGGATTCCGATACACCATCTTCGCCTTCCGTCCCTGGTTCAACGTCACAAATAGACCGTTTCGATTTACCTTAATCAGATCCTGGCTTACCAGCTCATATTTTCGCCGCATCAAATCATGAATTTTCAGGAAACACCAGTACTCATACAATTGCGCCAGATCCTTCATCGACAACCGGAACAAATCGCCTTGGATCGAGAGCCCCTTCATCAGCAAGAGATAAATCCGATAGACCTCCCGATACCCCGGAGCCATCTGTAGGACCAGGGATAGCGAAACCTGCTTCATATCCCCAACTTGCAAAAAATCCTGTCTCAACAGTCGCAGTAACTGCGAGCTCATCATGTCGACTTTCTTCAGCAATACGGGGTCCACGCTTTCTTTCCTTGCTGCATGGGATCGTAACTCCTTCAATTTCGAAGTGATGCGAAGTAAGGCCCAGCGGATGAATCGATTTTCCGCCGTATCGAAGTCCCTATACCGCCGGGTCTCAAGCACATGCGTAGGTAGCTCCTGCCCAGGAACACACAGCTCTGGCCGTTTGCGCAAAAAAGCGATATTCTCCTTCCCTACCCGCTTCGCCTTCGATGCTTCCACAAGATGAGGTTCACGGCGCATTTTGTAGTGGGGAGCGTTTTTGATGCGGTCGACACCTTGGGTCAACTGCCCAAAAACCTGCTGTAATATCGTAAAAAACTCCGTCACACTCTGATGTCGTGTCTCCCTTAACCCGGTAAGATGAAACGTCTTACGCAGAAAGTCAAAAGACAGATTATAAATCTGCTCATTCACCTCTCGCAAAATCACTTCGTAATCGCGTTTGTAGTCCATTTTGGACGGAAACACTTCAAGCTGCAGCTTAAAGATCACTTCGCCATGCAAGCGAAGCTCCAACTCCGACAAGCCAACCTCATTTTGAAAGTTAAGTACCCCGGACAAGATCCGGCCACGACTCCCTATTGGTTTCACAGCTTGACGTAAGTGAAGATTTTCATGGAAAAATACGATTGGTAGATCCTCCTGCTTCTTCTCCACCACGAATTCATAAGGTTGTGTTTCAAAAAACAGAGGCTCTGCCGGATCGCCCGGATTCCAAGTCTGAAGATCCATCGTCTGATGAGAAAAGACCTCAATCGAAGTCATCTCCACTTTCGGAGATGGGACATCGATTTGGAAATGGGCATCCACCCACACATCCCCTTCTTGCCGATGAAGCTGCATCGTTTCGACGGTCGGATGAAATGGCTTCCCTTTGATATACAAATCAAACAGATTCGTCTCTATGCGTAGTAACTCTATTGGCGCATTACGATAACCAGTAAGAGGTGAATCCATCTTCTTCTAGCCTCCGTAACATCGAAGCGATTTTCCTTGCACTACGCAGATACTTGGCCCGATCGAGTAGGGGTTTGAGCTTATCGCCCTCGAACAATGAGGTCGTGTCCTCCAAATACTCATTGACGGTAAAAGAAGAATCCACACACTCCCGCATCAAATTCAGAAGAACTCTCCGGATCGAAGCGCTGCTGCCTTGAATGCGAGGAAGTATTTTCTGGAGCAACTGGTGATCAAACGCCTCATCCTCGGCCAGCAATCCAAACCGTTGATTATAGAGCATATAGAAGCACACCGCATCCCGAATGCGAAAACCAACATGCGCATGGATCTCCTCCAAAATGCTGTTGATCTTCATTAGCTTTTCGGTCGTACTACTAATCAGATCTTTGGAATCCGCATTATAGGCATCTACTAGCTGCAGATAATCACTTCTTAGGAACCGATTAGGTGTTGCCTCTGGACGTGGCCCCGCCCCTAACTCCTCGTCAGGAAACTGATCTAAAAAGATATCATTAAACTCGATGGTATTTGCCCGGTCGAGCACCTTTTTACTGAAAGGATGCGTCGTCTCGTCCATATTGACCGTTCCGATCAAGTACACATTCTCCGGAATCGACAGATTGCCATACACTTCTTGATCCTCATCCTGCACGAACGAGCTGCTGTGAATGATTGGAGCGGTAGCAATACGTCCGTCGCGCCATTCCTGAGTCTCCAAAATGCTGAGCATATCACTGAAATAGTGCTCTACTCGAGCTAAGTTCATCTCATCCAGGCAGATGAAATAAGGTTTGCTCGGGTTACGGGAGGCCTCTAACAACACCTCAGTAACACGCCCTGGACGAAACTTGCCGGACAAGTCACTGTAGCCAATCAAATCCGACGGATCACTCCAATCCGGCCGGACCGGAATTAGCGTAAACTGTCCATTCTCCGAAGTCGCTCCCAACGCCTCCGCAAAGAGCTTAATCAGCTTGGTTTTCCCGGTTCCCGATACGCCTGCAAGGATGACGAAAGGTTTGGTTTTGAGGGAGAGGTAGAAGTTTTCGATCAATCCTGTAGGATAGGCAAACCCCTTATTTTGAATGTACGATTGGATTCTATCCAAATGCCCACGAACTGCCTCATCATCCATGTTCTCTTCCACCGTTTCCAAAGGAAATTCTGGATCTTCGATCTGATCTGTTTGAAGCTTCCGTTCGACGTATGCTTGGTATGTCGTCATTAGCTGTTCTAGATCAGCAATTAATTGCTCATCGCTCGGAATATGAGACGCATCGTATCGCTTATAAGCGACCGTCGAAACTTGATAGTCGCGCCCCAAGCCTGCCTCAGTGAGATGGATATTTTCATCTTTGGAGAAGCCTTGAAAATCGAGACTCTCCCTTAATTCCGCCACCTTTTGCTGTAGGAACTTGTATCCTTCTTTTCTCCCTCGCTCCTGAATAGGTTTCGTGACCCCTTGGTTAAAGGTCAGGTAGACCGCGCTCATGTCCTCTGCAAATAAGTAGACGATATACTCCCCGTACTGGGTAGACTTCGTAATTCGAGTGTCCATAAGGGCCAGCCAAGGAACCGTTGCCCAATTGCCTTGTCCCACAGAACCCTGAATCCGAATATGCTCTGAAATAAAAGGAAGCGATTGGAGCTGTTCTGGTAACGTTTTTCTGAACAAAACACCTAAATCATGATTCGCAAAAGTCTCAGTTTTTGCTTGAGAATAGGTTTGCAAGATATGGACCAAACTCTCCTTAAGGGAAAAGCTTGGCCCCTGCTCCAGGTGCCTATGATACAGGTCCAATTCACGGTTAGCATAATCTTGAAGTTCGAACAGCACTGCCTCCCCTTGCGACCACACCGAATTCGCAAACGTCAAAAAAGCCCCGTCCGCCTGTTTAACAACAACCGAACGAAGCGCTTCTATTGGGGTATCGAGCAGGGATCTCACCTGAAATAGGTTCATGGACTCCCACCGGGTTGATAAATATGACGGCGGTGAATCTACAACATCACCACTGCTCTCTCTATATTGATAGTAGGTCAGGAACCGCCGGGCTACATCATCAAACTTAAGCATCTGATCATGCGTTTCCCGCCAAGTATCAATCATCGAATTCACAAGCACCATTTTGTAGGACTTTTGCTTAGAACGAAATATATTGGATAATTCAACTGGAAGTGACATGCTTTGCCCTCCGGGATAGTGATATATAGCAATAATTGCTTATTGCAGAGATACTAAGTATAGTTACTCTTCCACCTAGATATAAACTAGTCAGTATTACTAAACCTATTTCAGATAGATTTTTTGAACTAAAGGAGCTTCTTTTCCGCCTTGTAGAGGGTAATATAATCATCTTAAAGCTCCCGGTAAATCTTCATTAGTATTGATTATTTACGCTCCTGAAGATTAATTCTTGTAAATTTGAAAGAAAATGCGAAAAAGATAAGCCTTCCTTCATGTTATATAGTGAGGGGGCCCTTCTTTCCATTCATGTTTGGCCTCTTCATTATTGACCCCATTGGCCATAATTAGGGCTTGCTGAAAGCTTGAAAAATTGCTAAAAACCGCATCACAACAAGGGATATGGGCTCATCCTGTCGAATTAATATGCAAAGGAAATGCAGATAATGAGAGCCAAAACCTTGCAGATGGAGTGACGAACGTGTACAAGCCGACGGCGCACCTGGAAAACCAAATGATATTGCCCGACGACTTCTTTCTGCCCTTCGGCGGGAAGCTGGACAAAGAGAATCGTTGGGTTCAGTTGGCAGGATTGATCCCGTGGGCGCACGCTGAGAAAAACTACGGCAAGTTCTTCAAAGACACGTTTCGCGGGCAGCACACGCTCAGCTTGCGCATGGGGCTTGGCGCTCTCATCATTCAAGAGCGGATGCAACTGACAGATCGGGAGACGCTTGCTTCGATCAGCGAAAATCCGTACATGCAATACTTCATCGGCCTTTCCGGATTCGAAATGAAGCCGCCCTTCCATCACTCCATGATGACGCATTTCCGTAAGCGCCTGAAGGATGTGCTCGCTGAAATCAATGAGATCGTGGCTACCGAAGGCGCTAAGGAAATTCAGGACGATGACGAAGACGACACGAACGGCAGAATGGGCGGCAAAGGAAAACGAGCAAGCAAGAAGATTGCCGCTTCCGAGACGGCCGAGCAGCAAACGATGTTTGACGAAGTGCAAGCCCATGCCAAGGCATCGGACCCGGCTTCTTCAGAGCATACCTTCCTGGAACAAGCCATAGAATCAGCGAATGAGCAGATGCCCGCGAACGAGCCCGTTTCCGAAGAAGGACAAGAGTCCGTCACTGAAGCGGAATCGCCGCTCGCTCCCAATGAAGGCACGATGATGGTGGATGCCACATGCGCACCTGCGGATGTCGCTTATCCGACCGACCTGAATCTGTTGAATGAAGCGCGGGAGAAGCTCGAAGCCATTATCGATACGCTGCACGAACCGGTTATGGGTCAAGTACCAAAACCGCGAACCTACAGGGAAAAAGCACGCAAGCAGTATCTGGCGGTCTCCAAGCAACGCCGTCCGGGGCCGAAAGTGATTCGCAAAGCGATCAGGCGGCAGCTTGGATACGTCGGGCGAAATTTGACCATCATCGCCGAGCAGGCGAAAGCGCAGCCGCTTACACTGCTTAGCCGCAAAGCCTATCGCGACTTGTTGGTCATTCATGAACTGTATCGCCAGCAGCTTCAGATGTACAACGGTCGTACCCATCAGATCGAAGATCGGATCGTCAGCATTCACCAGCCGCATGTCAGGCCGATCGTGCGCGGGAAAGCCAAAGCGCGAGTCGAGTTTGGAGCCAAGATCGCTGTCAGCATGACGAAAGGCTATGCGTTCCTTGATCGTATGTCTTGGGACAATTTCAACGAGAGCACGACGCTCATCGAGGCGATCGAGAAGTACCGCAGCCGCATGGGGTACTACCCGGCGGTCGTACAAGCAGATCAAATCTATCGCACACGCGAGAACCGGAACTTCTGCAAACAGCACGGCATTCGGCTTAGCGGACCGGCTTTGGGGCGACCGCCGAAAGAGGGTCAGACAAGTGAGCAGCGGCATCTTGCTAAACAAGATGCCGGACAGCGAAACGCAATCGAAGGCAAATTCGGAGAAGGCAAGCGCAAGTACGGGCTTGGCCGTATTCGAGCGCGCCTTGCACAGACGAGCGAGTCCGTCATCACGCTGCAATTGCTGGTGATGAATCTGGAACGCAGGCTGCGCGTTCTCTTTTGCTTCATTTTTGCCATACTGCTCCGCCGTCGCCCGGCACTGAATTTCAGGTAAACAATCGTTCAGCAAGCCCTAATTAGTTGCTCCTGAAAAAGTCGATTTTCAAAAATAGTTTCGGGTTGCTGGCTGGGTTGTGAGGGGGAACTTTCCCTAATGATCGGTTTCCATGTTAGTTTTGGAGCATTTTTGCCGCTCTTTGCAGGTTGTGGGTCAGAATCCCGAAGCCGACCCAGCATTTTGAGCCGACAAAGCCCCGATACCTGCTGCGGTTCAAACCGTACTTCCGCTTGAGAAGACTAATCTTCGCTTCTCCAGCTGCACGGTAACGCTGCAAGTCTTTGAACCATAATTCGTTTTCGTACTCGGATCGGGCAATGCCTTTTTTGCCCTTTCGCGGCAAGCTAGCTCGCTTCACACCAAGTTCGGTAATGGCCGTTTCGTTCTTCTTGCTTGAGAAACCGCGGTCGGTCGCTACAGCTTGCGGCGCTTTGCCGAATTGCTTGATATGCGCCTGTACAGCGGGAACGAGCAGTTCATCATCCGAGGGGTTCCCCTCGTAGACAGCGTAGCCGGTCACAAAGCCGCTTTCCGTCTCGTCGATTCGCACCTTGTAGCCGAACTCAGTTCCTTTGGCCAGCTTACCTTTCTTAATCGGTCTTGCTTCCGGGTCAAAGAAACTGACGATCCGATCTGCGATGATTCGATTGCCGGAAACGACCTGTTTGGCTTGTTCCAACAACTTGCCGGTTAGCGTGACCGCCTCGGTCAGTTTGGTTTTACTTTGTCGAAGAGCAGCTTTGCCCTTGTCTTGCAGTTTCTCGATAACGGCTTGCGCCTTGTTCACAACGTTCTCGGCTACTTCGATTACGCTCCCAGTGATCCGGTCAACTTCTTCCCAAGATTCACGGGTGCGGCGACGTAGAACTTTCGCGATGGACAGAATCTTTTCCTTGATTTCTGCCGTACGATCTTCAAAGCCTTGAACAGTGTGGGAGGCGACTTTCCGGATTTTCTGAATCGTTCGAGTGATGACTTTTACGCCATCTTGCAACAGCGTAGCGTCTGTCGGGTGATGGATGTCGGATTCCACAACCGTCGTATCCGTGCGCAATTTGCGGGTTTTCAGAACGGCTTTTTCCTCACACTGCTTTACGAGTGCGGCATTGATGTCTTCGACGATCTTGTCGCCGTAGCGTTTGCGGGCATAGATGAGCGTAGACGGGTCGGGCATCGGTTCGTCGATGGCAAACCGGCAGAACATTCGCCATGTGATGCTGTCACCGACTTCCTTCACGAGTGACTCGTAGCCCAAATTGTATTTATGCTTCAGGACCATAAGACGGATGTACTTTTCAATTGCAAGCGTAGGACGGCCGCTTTTCTTGCCTTTCGGGTGCAACTCAGTAAACGGTTGAAGAAAACGGTCGTCGTCCAGTAATTGATCTATGATTGCAAGCTCGACCGGCAACTTTCTAACAGATTCCGGGAGAATGGCATCCCAGATGGTCAATTGCTCGTCTCGAAGTTTCAACATTTTCTTCACCTCTTGGAAGGATTCCCGAGGGCTTCTGTTGAACTCCTATAGCAAAGGAATTCTTCCCTCGGGGTGTGGAACTTTGTTATCTCGTCAATAACAATTTCCATTTTGAGGTGCTGAATTCCTTTTAATTATGCTCAAAACACCCTGACTTTTTCAGGGGAAACTAATTAGAGACGAACATCAATACATTATCTCATATACGCAAATTGATCATTTGAAATACCATTCGAACTTCTCCTCAAAATTTTCATCGAAAGCAAAGAAATCACAAGTTCCAGAGTTTTTAAGGAGTTTATAAAATAATTCTATAGTATTTATTGATACTATATGGTTATCCCTTATTTTGCAGCAGGTTAGATACAATCTCTCTATCGCTCTCGAAACAGAAACAAAGAACGTACATAATTCTTCACTAGGGTTATTTTCATATCCAAAGAACGCCTGGTCCTCTACGCCCAAAACAAATACCGTATTGAATTCTAATCCTTTGCTTTTGTGAATAGACATTATTGGGATGGAACCTTCGCCATTAAAACGTTCGATTGATAAAACCCAGTCATTGCAAAGTTCGTATTCCTTCCATATTAAATCACCAAACTTCTGGGTAAGGTATGAAATATACGCATTATTGTATTGTCGGTATTGTCCGTGTAATAAATCACGATCAAAATAATCAAGAATAGTTTCTAATCGTTTCATAAACTCTTCTTTGTTCTGAACGGTTTTCATCTTATTTCGGAACGATGAAAGAAAACTGTTAAAGCTCTCTTCTACATTCTGATGTAATTGTAATTGATTTGCAGATCGCAAGTTATAACCTTTTATGCTTTTTAGCAAATTAACCGAAAAAATCCATTCGTCAGGAAATGAGTCTCCTGCAGCCAGCAAAAGAACCGACTTAAGCAAAGTTATGAGATCCTCTTTCAACAAATCCTGGTAAGGTTCTTCCAATCTCGCTTCCAAACCATGGCGTTTTAATTCCCTGATAAGAGCGGAGGAATATTCACTTGGTCTTACCCTTGCCAAAATACAAATATCACGGGCCTGAACACCGTCAATAGCCATCAGACTCAATATTTTCTTTGCAGTCATCAATGCTTCATCGTCCTCATTCTTAAATCGCCAGACTTCAGCAACCCCTTCATCAACTTCCCATCTAGTACTGCAATTAATTGGTATCTCTTCTTCTGTTAAGTATTTAACTATAGGTTTCTGGAGTTCGACTAGCCTAGGTGCCGAACGATGATTGACGAGCAAGGTCTCTGTCAGCGCGTTAAATTCGATCGAGAATTTTTCAAACACATTTTCAAGAGCACCTGCCCATCCCATAACCCTTTGCTTCTTGTCTCCAACTGCCGTTATGATACAGCCTGATCCCCCGAAGCACGTTTTAATAAGGTCGAAGTGATGTGCTGGTGTGTCTTGAAATTCATCCAAAAACACATATTGATAGCTCATTTGAATCGATTTTCGGATCATTGGATTTAAGCGAACAATCATTTCGGCCAAGCGGGAAATCATAGAAAATGTTAACTTCGGTTCGAGCATGTCGCTGCCTTTTAACAATATCGGCCATACACGCCTTGCAATGTCACCATACGGAGTGTCCACTGCTGGAAGTTTGTATTCAGTAAAATAACGGCCTGAAAAGTAAAATTTGTTGTTAGCTTCTTGCCAATATCCTGCTTTATTCAAGGCATTTTTAATATCTGTCTGATTTGCAATATCATAATATTGTGATGGTTGGTACTCATCAGGAAGCAGGTTGCGGAATTGGTCGAGAATTGATTTAGCAAAAGCATCATACGTCCGAGAGTCAAAACGAACGGCCAGCAAATTACCGCATCGTTCTACCACTCTATCAGTCAAATTCCCAGCAGCATCCACTTTATAGCTTAGAGCCAATATTTTCCTAGGGAATACGCAAGTATTGGTCTGCAGCAAGAAAGATGCCCGCTGAGCAAGTAGTTCCGTTTTGCCTGCACCTGGACCTGCAGATACAAGAACATTACGATTAGACTTGATAATCCTAAGGCTTTCCGGCTCAAATGAGAGATTTGCTGCTGGCATCCATTGCTCCGAAGAAATGTATTTATTCACTAGTTTCACCCCTATCATTGAGCCTGGATAGTATAGCTCTCGACATATGAATGAATACTTCCGGAAGACTTGCCCGGAGCATTTCATCTTTCATTTGCGAAAGCATTTTCATATGGATCACAGGCTTTCCTCGATAGAGGAAAAAATATTTGTACCAGATCATTAATTCCTTTTGAGCATCACTATAATTGACACCCTTCTTTTTCGCATCCTTAAGCGTGCTTGCCACATCATGAAGAACCCTTTCATCAAATTCTGCACTTTGTTTCAAATCTGTGGTCAATTCCTGAATAGCATACTGTTTCTGTCCTAGCCTTATTTGAGGGCCTTCCCCCTTTTCTAGTACCGCAATATAAGCCTCCTTATAAGACTCTAGCATCATAAAATCGATATCCAATGGATAGCTGAAAAAGACATGAAAATTTTCTAGGTATTTGATCCAGCCTAGCATTATATCTAGTGATTTTTCCCAAGTATGCATTTTTTCCAGATCCTCTAGTGTTAACCGCCCAGTCGCCGTAGTAAGCAATTTATCCTCATCGACACCGTTAAGTAATAGTTGCTGGATTACATACTTTATTCTGCCCCAATCCCCGCCTCCACGCTCCAAGTCAAAGTCAAGCAAAGTTATATATGGAATATCAAGCTGAGCAAGAAGACGCCAAAAATGGTTAACATGCCTACCACCCAATGGAACAATGGCAATTTCATGAGTATTGATATCCAGACTAATAAGGTCCATAATACGCGGAAGAATGACTTCTTCACTATCTCCCTCACCTAGTATCACCAGACTGGAGAAGTAAATCTCCGGATATGCTTTTACAGCCTCCTTAACGTATTTAAATGCTTCATCGTCGTCCTCTGGAAGTAAAATTGTCCGCGAAATGGTCGATTTCAGTTCAGAGCACATTCGGAAATGGCGTATTTCAGTAGGATCAATACGTTTTATTATGGCAGGGTTATGTGAAGACAGGATTACTTGAGCATTGTTACTGTCTGCTATAATACGAAGATTTTGAATGATTTTTCCTAACAAATGAGGCGCTACATGATTCTCTGGTTCCTCGACGGCCACAATCGTTAAACAGGGCGGAATAATGCTAAAAGTGCGCTCGTCAATGGACTTATTCGGATCATTTATCATCTCTTCAAGCGTATCTTGCTCTGTTTGCAAAAGTGAGGCAACCAGTGAGAAGTAAAATAAGGAACGCAATCCATCCCCGAGTTTATCCACAGTGTATCCAGTCCCAATTTCTGAAGGGGAGAAAAACGGATCAATTTTCTTTAGAATGCTATCAATATCCTGGGTGTTGAAGTGTAGATCGATCTCAGAGTAACGTTTGTCCTTATGAAAGGTTTGCCACTGTTCTTTCAAGATTTCCTTAACGCGCGAGACACCAGAATGCCTGGAGAAAGAATCCTTAACATGCTGCATCTGAGCAGAGATTTCCTGTTTGAAAGAATTATCGAAGTTAATTCGCTGAATAAGTCTCCATAGTAAAGTACCAGTGACCATACGAAGTTGAGTAGAGGGATCACGTAATGCCGGGACGTATATCATTTTGATCAATGATAATTGAGCTTGCGTCACGCCCTTTTTATTTTCGTTAGAAATTGGAGTTCCCTCAGGAGCGACTACAAAGAATGTGCTAGTCTCAATTAATCCTTCAGGCTGGTTACTTCTTATCCATTTTGATTCTAATCGAATACGTATATATGGAGGTTGGTTCGATCCTTGCTCAGCTACAAAGTTAGTGAAAAAGCTAGGGATAGTGTATCTCTCAACTCCGTTTTCTACTATCACCTCCGGAAACTCAAACACAGCTTCAATACTCAGATCAGTCTCGTTCACGGAATCCGGATTGACATCGAAAGGAATATGGAAATCAACTCGTGTAATTTCTCTATCTTTTGTTGTATCACCAAACAAACGGAGAAGAGCTTGGAAAAATGTTGTCTTACCGCTACTATTACTGCCGATAAGCGCTGTCATATCACTAACGGTAATTGTAGTTTCTTTATCACCAAAAGATCTAAAATTACGGATTTTAACTTTAGCTAACTTCATAACACCCTCCAATGTAGCGATTTTAAATCTAATATATCACATCACACCTCCTAGTCTCTTCCAAAAAAATAAAGGAAACATAATAGAGGAAAACTCTTTAATGTGGCCGTTGATTAATAGATCATTTAAAAGCATCTGGAATAAATCACTTGTGATTACTTATAGAAACATAAAATCCTCAACTAATTTGGTTGTGGATTTTAATAATGGATAAACCGTGGTATTGGTCACAGTTCATCGTAAAAGTGTCGCATTTAAGCTCCGACTTCGCTCCTGGTTAATTAGTATATGTGAAAATATAATAGTAATAAGATATAATATTATTGTAGGGATGTATTTTTTAACTTAATTCAATTTAAGGAGGTTATGCCGATGAAAATAAAACCATTTCTATTCAAAATGTTAGTAATGTCAGAGTTAACAAACTAACTATTTTATTGTGAAATTATTTTGAGATTTACTTTCGCTGGGTAAATCGCCAATTCTCATTCGTTATCCTCTTTAATTTTGAATTTTTATATGTCCCTACAAAATCTCGCTGAAACCATAACCACTTCACACTAATTCGCCTCCAAATAGTGTGGGGCAACGGTGAGAGTCCGTTGCCCCCCTCGAATTAACCTTAAATTATTCGAGGCACCACATTATGGAGGGTAATTAGAATGAGTAATTGGTATGGAACAGCGAATTATGTAATTGAAGTGTTAGTATTTCTAGTAGGAGCCTTCGGTATGAAAGTTTTCCCTTGGCTTCAGGGAGTCATTGCAACTCTTGATCCTACGTTATTTGGAATTATTGGCACTTCCTTGACGGGAATCATTTTATTATACTTTCTAAGGAGAAAATAAAAGTTCCCAAATTACAGGTAGAGAGGAGAGCTGATCACTCTCCTCTTTGCTTTTATCTATATGCAGAAAACGACTTATTAGCTAAGATGAACGTAAAACAAAGACAGCCCTCCAAATTGCTACATCTCGTAGGTTAAAATGGATAGTGTAGTATAAACCAAACCATTTCAGAGCTACATAGCAAAGGAGAGCTGATACTATGCAGTCTACCACAAAATTCGTCGGTTTAGATGTATCCAAAGAAAAAATTTCGGTTGCGATTGCAGATGTGAGCGGGGAAGCTCCACGCTATTACGGAACCATTCCCCACACACCGGCAGCGTTACGCAAGCTTATCAAAGAGCTGGGAGAGGCCGAAACGCTATCGTTTTGCTACGAGGCAGGACCCACAGGTTACGAAACCTATCGCTGGATCACCTCCATGGGGGCCCACTGTGTCGTCATTGCTCCATCGCTCATTCCCAAACGCCCCGGCGACCAAGTGAAAACAGATCGACGGGATGCCGAGCAACTCGCGCGTTTGTATCGTGCAGGAGAGCTCACTCCCGTTTACGTCCCCGAACGGGAAGATGAGGCTCTGCGAGAATTGGTTCGCGCCCGTGAAGCTGCCAAGGAAGATGCCCACCGGGCTCGTCAGCGGATCTTGAAATTCCTGCTTCGTCACCAGATTGAACCACCCGCCACCATAAAGCGTCGCTGGACCAAGAAGTATCGCGTCTGGTTAGGGCAGCTTACGTTCCCGTATGAGTCCATGCACGTGGCATTCAGCGAAATGCTTCATACTTTGGATGAGATCGAGCAACGCATGGGGCGCCTAGAAAAAGCACTGGTCCAGCAAGCTGCGACCGGTTCTAAGGCTTCTCTGATCCAAGCTCTTCAGTCCCTACGGGGGATTGGATTGCTTACAGCCATTACCCTTGCGGCTGAAATCGGAACCTTTGCGCGTTTTCGCTCCCCTGCGCAACTGATGGCGTACTTGGGACTGGTCCCTCGTGAGTATTCCACGGGCCTAAGTACTCGCCGCGGCAGCATGACCAAAGCCGGAAATGGCCGCTTACGACGGACTTTGGTGGAGTCCGCTTGGAGTTACCGTCACCGTCCTGCCGTAAAAGGGGATCTCGCTAAGCGATTAGATGGTATGCCCGCCGACGTACAGCTGTTGTCCTGGAAGGCGCAAGAAAGATTGCATTACAAATACCGTCATCTTGTGTTTGGAAAGAACAAGCACAAGAATGTGGCCGTCGGTGCGGTGGCCCGGGAATTGATTGGGTTCATATGGGCGGTTGCTCGAACCGTGGAGCAGCCAGCAGCCTCCTAACGCCTTTGGACGATGAAGGACGCAGGGGACGTTGCCCCCTGCACCCCCACACTCGCCGTGTGGCGTTCCTCATCTTCGATGAGGATTTGGAAAAGTGTTGAATTGTACCCCACCGCTTGTCAAGGAAGACGCTTGACAAGCTCACGCCGGAGCACGAGGCCCGGGAGCAAACGAAGGTTCAGGAGAGAATTTGCGTAGTCCGTTTGCACTAGGTTTTGAAAGAAACTGAACGTGCGTTTCTAGCTTGCAAGGGCTCTCCCTGACGAAGGCATAACATGTGGTAACCAACCCACGGATAGCAGCGTGCCGACCGTCGCTCGCATTTTTGCTCTCGCGCCACGTGCTCAGGCAGATTTAAAACCGAGGGCTTGACAAAAACGTTCATAGCAATGGACTTGTGATGCCATCTCTCTAAAATTCACCTCGATGTCATATTCTCTAAGATATAGCCCCTTTCCATAATAATTTCTGAGGAAATTATGAATTATTAATAGCAAACTAGTAGAGTTGCCCTGAAATCACTCTATATAATCTTAAATGTAGAGTGATGTAAAAAGATACTGAATAGTCTGATCTCATCTAGCTTTCTTTTGATAGAAACACGGATATAAGCATCCCCAATCGCCCAAAACAACCCCACCCCTCACACGCTGCCTCCGCATCCACTGGGTCGCTACCCACTTCTCACCGCGAACCACCGGGACGCTGCTGTGCAAGGTCAAGTTGTTGAGTTCTTGTTGACGGTAGAAGTATTCGAAGTACAGGGCAGACCCGCGCTCGGGTTTGACCTCTAGATCCAACAAGGGAAAGACGGTCTCTCCTCCTGCCTCCACATCGTTCAAGTAGATGATCAGGGTGCTGATCCGATTGTTCTCTGCGGAGGGGCTGTTCGGGCCGAAAAAGTCATAGTGGGCTTGGTATTCTTGGCCTGGGCTGTAGTGGAGGATTTGCAAGCCTTCCGCGTGTTCGATGGGTACATTCATCAAGGCGGGGATTCGTTTTTCGATGCGATGGATAAAGGGGTTCTCTTCTTCTTCGAAAAACATCCCGCGGCTCGTGCGGATTTGGCTGGTCACGTTGTTCACGAGTTTGGAGTCTCGCAGTCGGGGAGCGGCTGCCTTAATCAATTGACGGCATTCGTCGTCCGTCAGCAGCCGTTCGAATTTCATGATCAAAGGCTCTTGGTGCAGTACCGTCGCCGCAACGGTACGATCATCGAGCGAGTAGAAGGATTGAATCGGCAAGATGGAAATCTCCTCGCTCATCTCTATCACCTCTACTATTCAGATTTTTGATGGAATTATTATACATCAGCCTAAATTCGCCGAGTATCCCCTTTGTTTGCCGTTCTCCCACGAATCATTCCATCAAACAAAAAATCAACAACCTCGCAGGGTTGTTGATTTTAGCGTGCTTCAGTTCACTTCAAGAGAGCCGCATCCCACTCCCGTTTCAACTCCACAAGGGATTGCTGACGCTTGCTCCGATCCTCACTCACAGCTCTTTAAGAGACCTCATCGATAACCGCACCCAGCGTAATTTCCTCTGGAGACATGATGCGCGAGGAGCAGCAAAGTCTTACAGGACACAACCATCATAAAAATCAATCGCCGCAAATCCTCCACCCACACTTCAACTTGTACGGAATCCCATCTATATACTGGATATAAAATCGGACAAGTACCACGCCGGCACCGGGTTCCTCATCCCGTCAAACCACGTTAAGACATCCTGGGCCTGTTGCTGCATCACGGCGACTTCCGCTTCACCCAAAGGGATCGCCCAAGGAATCGAAGACAACGCATTGTTGCCGATATAGAGAGCCAATAGCTTAAAGAATTCGTCTGGAGGATTCCCATGAAAATACCCGTGAATCTGCCCCGTCGCAAAATGCGGACTGACCTTAGCGCTCCACACGATGCGATTAAACTCCTCCCACGGATCCCCGTAATCCCAGCGATTAAAATCGATGATCCACAGCTCCCCTTCGGGCGAGATGATCATATTCCCCACATGATAATCCCCGTGCTGAAAGCACTGCGGCCTCTCGCTAAGGTAGTGCCGATTCGCTTCAATATAAGTAATGATCTGCTCGTCGCCCTCCATTTTTACACCGCAGTCTTGATATTGCTTGATTTTCCGGTCTACTTTTCGATTAAAAAAGGATTCCCACGGTTCTTGATCCACCGGAGCAGGGATACTGTGAATTTGCCTTAAGATTTGCCCGGCTGTCACGCCAAGATGGTATTGCCTCGTGTCCGTCAGCTTCGGCAATACCGCTTGCGCATCTTCGCCGTCACACCAAGTCAAGAGGGAATAAACACTCTGGCCGTTGTTGCATACTCCAGAATCCACAGGCCGCGACATGGGCACCCCGCTTTCGGCTAATCTTTTCATCATTTCAAATTCATGTTTCTTGTGGTCGTACTGGGAAATATCTGAGATGCGCAGCAGCCATCTCTCGTTGGTGACGGTTTCGATGTAGTATTTTTGGTCGCTCGACCAGCCTTTGGTGATCAGATCGATTTTTTTGAACGTTTCATAACCTTGGATATCCGCAAACACAGAATGCTCCCTCCCCAATCCGCCTAGAATCATTATACCTGATGCCAAAAAAGGCCAACCAATTCTGGTTGACCCGATGATTAATCTAAAGCTAAAACAGCATATTCACAAACAAACCGCTTCCGTAGGTTGGCATCGTGATTTGAATCGAGGACTGGTAGATCGCGAATTGTTGTAACTGACGAGCCGTCTGGTTCATCAGGCTGCTGGCCGGCACGGTATTGAATCTTTCCATAGCTAAGGCTAGACGGTAAGCCAGGCCGACATGGCTGCTAATTGCTCGCGTGGTTTGATCGAAATTTAAGCTCAAATTCTTTTTGAACTGTTCTTCATCCAGCTGGAGTAAGCCGTCGCCGTCACGATAGAGGCCGAGTTGCTCATAGGTCGGGGAATCGACTAAGAAATCCAAGCTTTTTCGGATAGAGGGGTTCAAGATCCCGCCAGCTTCTGTCAGACGACCCACCATGGCATTGTAACTCGATATCAACTCACTCACTTGTGAGATGATTTTATCGACATTCGGATTAACCTGAATCCTCACCGTTTCCATCGATGGAGCCAGAAGTGTTACCGTCACTTTGTCCTTCTCCAGCTCAATTGTGTTCGACTGAGACGTTTGAATTGCACCGCCGTTCACACTGTATGAGGCATTAGACGCAATTTGGGTTGCATTCCGTACGCCTGTTGCTGACATCGCATTGCCGATAACGTCTTCAACCTCGAAAGCCTGATCCGTTCCGGTTTGGTCACTGCATAATTCTAGCTTCAGGTGGCCCGTATCCGCATCTGGGACCATCGTTGCAGTGATCCCTGTCTTTGCTGCATTGATCGCCTCTTGTAACTTGCTCAGCGCTTGATCATTCGTATCGTGCTCAACGATCACCACCGATAGCTTGGTCGTCTTGCCGCCAAGAGCAATGGTGAATTCATTCACCCCTTGGCTTACGACGGATGCACTTGCTCCTGACAATGAGGTTCCGCTGTTCTTTTGAGGGGTTGCAATCGCTTTCAACTTCACTTCATAGGTTTGCCTTGCAGCTCCAGCCGATGCCATTGCAATAACCAGGCTGCTGTTCGAGGTTTCCACCGTTCTTGCTTCGAATAATGGATTATTCCGCAGCATCAATTTTTTTGCCGCTTCTTGCACTCTGTATGTAGATTTCAAGAAGTTAACAATTCCGGTTGCCGCTGTCTTGAAATATTGCACATAATGCATGCTTGGTGAGATGAGCCTGGACAATAAAGACGAACTTTCACTCATTCTATTGGAGGATTCAACATTCATGGCTGCCGTTCCGCTCGTCGAATCGATCAAGCTATACGAGTCGTTCGATAACATTCATCCATCACTCCCTTTATCATGGAACTGTAAAGTTTATTCTGGATGCATGGTCCCGCTTCGCACGATGATTCGACACTTTTCCTCTTATTTTATCTCCGAATTATCGCCGATAGTTGAAGTTTAAAGAAAACTTTAACTTCGCATGTGATTAGAATTATTGCATCTTCTCCAAGCCTTGGCAAGTCCACGGCATGACAGATATGACTTTTATTATGACAACGGTCACTATGTAGATATGACATGACTTTGATACTCTTGGAATGCAGCCACTCATGCGGTTGTATTCTTAAGAGAAGGTGTGATTAACATATTTTCCTCCCTGAAAGATTCAACTAAATCCATTGTATTTATTCTGCTCGTCTTGCTTCTGGCGGTTGGTTTCAGCTTCATCCCTCATATGAATACCTTTGCTTATATGATGACGCCAACGATTGCAGTGCTCATCATGATGTTGATCGTGACGCGTGACGGTTACCGTAAATCAGGCTGGAAAAAGCTTGGTTTGCATAAGCTCGGTTTCAAAAGTTGGGGATTTGCGCTGGTCATTCCAATCATCCCGTTGGCTGTGGGATTTGCCGTCGCCTATGCGGCGAACCTATCCTCCTTCGAGCCTGGAAGTGACTTTGAAGGCTTCAGTTGGCCTGTATTTCCGCTGCTCATTGTCTTCTTATACATCAAGTCGGTGTTAACCCAATCCATGGGCGAAGAACTCGGCTGGCGCGGGTATCTGCTGCCGACCATGCTTGGATGCATGAGCCGAAAAAAGGCGATGTTACTTCACGGAGCCGTCCACGGGGTATGGCACTTCCCGTTAATTCTCAACACGGAAGCGTACCACTCCGGTGAGAATCTCTGGCTCCTGCTGCCCATGACCGTGCTCAGCACGATCTTTCTTGGCCCCGTGATCGGCGAAATTCGCATGCGGACCGGCAGTGTATGGACCTCCTCGATGATCCACACTACGCATAATTTAGTATGGCTCATTTTTGCCGGAGTGACGGTCGAGCATCAAGAAGCCGCAAAATATATCAGCGGGGACATGAGCCTCTTCGTTATTCTGTTCTACGCTGGACTGACATTCTATATGTGGAGACGGGGAAGAGCGTCTCACAATTGATGCCCATATAGCAAAAAACCACAACCATGAGGTTGTGGTTTTCCAAAATGGAGGCGAGGGGAGTCGAACCCCTGTCCGAAGATAACGCCACATAGGTTTCTACGGGTGTAGTGACAGATTTGATGTCACCCGGGAGGCCGCCCCGTAACCGGCTTCCTCCCGGGTCAGCCTGATTGTCTTCTTCAGCTAGCCCCAGGCGGAGACTAGACAGCGTATCCCACTAAAGTTGAGCCCTTAGCCCGCCACATGGGCGATGGAGGGTAAGAGCCTGGAGGCCGTTATTAGGCGGCCAGAGCCAGAGAAGGTAAGATTACTAGATCAATTCCATTATTTTATTAGTTATAATACGATTGATCTCCCTAAGGTTCTCAATGTTCTCTACATTGATCTCCATAAGTTCTTGTATTTCTTTTTGAGGTAATGATTTTATATTACCTTTAGATTCTAATTCCTTAACAAATTTATTCACATAGTAGCTTACATATTGTTTTTTTTCCTCATTGTTCAATGGCTGGAACTCACAAACCAAATCCAGACGTGATTGCAACTCTGGTGGTATAATTTGATAAAATTTATTTTCGTCGAGATTGGATGTAAATATGATAATATATCCATTTAAGTCAAATTCACGTGAGACAGAATCGGTAAATTTCCCGTCTTCAAGTAGTTCAAGGAAGAAGTTAAATATTGGAGAATTAGCCTTTTCAAATTCATCACAGAGTATAACACCTGCCTTGCTTTTATTCACTTTAACACTTAATTCACCGTCTTCTGAACCTATATATCCTTTAGGGCTACCTATTAAACTATTCAATGCTTCTTTACTACTATAGTTACCAAAATTTATTTTAGTGAATGGAGTATCTTCCTTTAATTCATTCTTTAAGATGGTTGCAAATTCAGTTTTGCCCAACCCAGAAGGACCTAAAAGAAAAATGGATAGTATCTTTTTTTTGTTTATCTTATTTAATATGAGAAAATTTCTTAAAACTGTCTTAAAATGAGATTTAAACTTCTCATGACCAAATAATTCGTTGCATACACGATCCTGTATACGATTTAATCTCTCCTCATCTAAATCAATAACTCTTATTAACCGATCATCAGCTGTTTCAATTATTGTATCATCATCTTTAAAATCCTCTATAACTTCTCTAATTTCTCGTGAATGTTTAAATGTTAATTGAAATGCTTTTAATGCCGCCTCCACTTGATCGTCTCTTATAATAAATACGCCATTCTCTAATGTGTCAAAATATTGTTCAGAAAAATAGATCAATTGAGGGTTACTTGTAATCGCCTGTATTAATGAAGTAATATCAATATATAGAATGCTTCCTTTGGAATTAAAGTCCTTAAGCTCACTACTAGAGTTTAACCTGCTAAAACTTACTAACGGGATGCTATTTTTATCTAGATATTTTATTATTTCATCAAATTGCTCTATACGATAACTATATAAGATTTTTCTTTGGTTGATAGCTTTAATAGTAACAATTTTTTCTTCTAAGGCTTCATCTGCAGAATCAAAATATGGAACTTCTGTACAGAATATAGTGTTAAATGATCTTAATGCAAATTCAACCAAATCTTTCCTTATAATTACTTTATCTGATTCATCTAGATATTCAAAATTAATGGACGCACTATAAATATCTGAAGGATTTTTCATTAGATATAAAACAAGATTAGATATGTCTATAGTCATATTTTTATTTACTCTTAACAACTCGTGCGTCTCTTGAAACCTAAATGCAATAACTTCTTCGTCTTGTTCCTCCAATTGTTTATAAATTTTATTAAACTCGCTTAAATCTTTGTAGGTATACAACTGATATCTTGTCAAGTTTCTCACCTATTTTCTGCGAAAACGAAATATTGACTTGTACCAAGGAACTTTCACCTTAGTTAGTTGCTCCTGAAAAAGTCGATTTTCAAAAATAGTTTCGGGTTGCTGGCTGGGTTGTGAGGGGGAACTTTCCCTAATGATCGGTTTCCATGTTAGTTTTGGAGCATTTTTGCCGCTCTTTGCAGGTTGTGGGTCAGAATCCCGAAGCCGACCCAGCATTTTGAGCCGACAAAGCCCCGATACCTGCTGCGGTTCAAACCGTACTTCCGCTTGAGAAGACTAATCTTCGCTTCTCCAGCTGCACGGTAACGCTGCAAGTCTTTGAACCATAATTCGTTTTCGTACTCGGATCGGGCAATGCCTTTTTTGCCCTTTCGCGGCAAGCTAGCTCGCTTCACACCAAGTTCGGTAATGGCCGTTTCGTTCTTCTTGCTTGAGAAACCGCGGTCGGTCGCTACAGCTTGCGGCGCTTTGCCGAATTGCTTGATATGCGCCTGTACAGCGGGAACGAGCAGTTCATCATCCGAGGGGTTCCCCTCGTAGACAGCGTAGCCGGTCACAAAGCCGCTTTCCGTCTCGTCGATTCGCACCTTGTAGCCGAACTCAGTTCCTTTGGCCAGCTTACCTTTCTTAATCGGTCTTGCTTCCGGGTCAAAGAAACTGACGATCCGATCTGCGATGATTCGATTGCCGGAAACGACCTGTTTGGCTTGTTCCAACAACTTGCCGGTTAGCGTGACCGCCTCGGTCAGTTTGGTTTTACTTTGTCGAAGAGCAGCTTTGCCCTTGTCTTGCAGTTTCTCGATAACGGCTTGCGCCTTGTTCACAACGTTCTCGGCTACTTCGATTACGCTCCCAGTGATCCGGTCAACTTCTTCCCAAGATTCACGGGTGCGGCGACGTAGAACTTTCGCGATGGACAGAATCTTTTCCTTGATTTCTGCCGTACGATCTTCAAAGCCTTGAACAGTGTGGGAGGCGACTTTCCGGATTTTCTGAATCGTTCGAGTGATGACTTTTACGCCATCTTGCAACAGCGTAGCGTCTGTCGGGTGATGGATGTCGGATTCCACAACCGTCGTATCCGTGCGCAATTTGCGGGTTTTCAGAACGGCTTTTTCCTCACACTGCTTTACGAGTGCGGCATTGATGTCTTCGACGATCTTGTCGCCGTAGCGTTTGCGGGCATAGATGAGCGTAGACGGGTCGGGCATCGGTTCGTCGATGGCAAACCGGCAGAACATTCGCCATGTGATGCTGTCACCGACTTCCTTCACGAGTGACTCGTAGCCCAAATTGTATTTATGCTTCAGGACCATAAGACGGATGTACTTTTCAATTGCAAGCGTAGGACGGCCGCTTTTCTTGCCTTTCGGGTGCAACTCAGTAAACGGTTGAAGAAAACGGTCGTCGTCCAGTAATTGATCTATGATTGCAAGCTCGACCGGCAACTTTCTAACAGATTCCGGGAGAATGGCATCCCAGATGGTCAATTGCTCGTCTCGAAGTTTCAACATTTTCTTCACCTCTTGGAAGGATTCCCGAGGGCTTCTGTTGAACTCCTATAGCAAAGGAATTCTTCCCTCGGGGTGTGGAACTTTGTTATCTCGTCAATAACAATTTCCATTTTGAGGTGCTGAATTCCTTTTAATTATGCTCAAAACACCCTGACTTTTTCAGGGGAAACTAGTTAGAGGTGCTTGTTTAAAATGAACGTCCTGAATAATAGCAATAATATCAATAAATTTATAAGACTTATCTGAAAATGCCAGTGGTTGTGACCCAGTCTCAACAGGATAAGAACTTTGAATTACTTTTTTCTCTTCTTTTGGCTGTTGTATTCCCAAATTATATAAATAGTTGAACGTATTAGTATTAATAAATTTTTCCGTAACTTCTCCCTTATAAACCCCAATAACAGAAACACTACCAATCAGCAAATCATCAACATTGTATTTACTTTCAAATTCATTATTAAATTCCATAGGTATTTTTATTACAATTTCCTCATCCGAGTTCTCTAATCGTCCACATAGAATATATGAGTAGTCTTGTAACATAGATGATATTAAATTGTTTATTTCCATTCCCTCAACCCTAAAACCCTTTAAAGCATCGCTTCTCAATATCTTGAACTGCCTTAGATTCTCTTCGTTTAGAATTCTAAGTTTCACCTTATCAAGTTTCACCAAATCTCCTTCAACACATTTTAAAATATCATTGGTAAATGAACATTTTTCATAAATTCGTCTAAGCAATATGGACTTTGTTGTCTTTACATCAAGGGATTCGATCATTTTTGATGATTGCGTGTTTTTTTCACTTATCTCGCTACCTAATACTGATTTGATTTTAGCTAAATACTCCTTACTCCCTGCCTCTGATTCAATATTTGAATGTATTTTCTTACCCTTTTCCAACTGCGTACTATTCTCTCGTTGTATAGATGAAATCATAACATTATTGATCATCATGGATATTTCGTATACTTTTGAAAAATTAATATAATAGATATTAAACGCACTATTTGTCATGTTATTATCCGATGCCACACTTAATTTTTTCTTATCACTCACTGTAGATTCCCTCATTCTACTTAATCGTTTTCAAATTGATATATTTAGATTATCTGGACTCGATTACTGTAACAGATCGATAAATTAAAAACAGGGGGCGAGAAGGGTTTTTAACCCATCCCGCTGTACTATATGCAAGTATTTCCACATGATCTGACAAATTCCTGCTTTTTTCATCAAGGCTTTACCATTCAGCGACTATCGTTTTCTCATAGACTTCAACACCCTCAAAACTGAAGCGGATCGTCAAGAACATTTTTTTCGTCTCCCGCTGAATGAACAGCTTCGAAATGAACTTCCCGGCGAGTTGATGTAACATCTGCGGATTGGCTACCTCATCATCCAATAGACTAATAAAAGTCTGAATGTCATATTTAAGAGATGCAATATATTCGTCGGGCAAATCAACCGTCGTAATACCTTGAGCAAGAGCTTCGTACTCCGTCATCTTCAAATGTAACTCCTGATTCATCTCGTCCAGCGTCTCTTGATGGTATGGCTTTCCTTTTCCCAATTGTATGTCCGCTTCGATGGCTTTAACCTTTTTCTTCAGAAAGCTGATCTCAGCCTCCAGATTCGATTGTTGGACAATTAGATGCTTATTTTTGTCGTTATGGTACAAACGGATTTCATCTGCCAAATAATTGTCCATCGACAACCTCAACAACGTGGTACGCAATTTATTTGCAACCAATTCTTCAACCCGTTCTTTCCGCCAACCAACATAAGGACAAAAATCTTTTCCCTTCCTTAAATAGCCGCCGCAAGTGTAGTAGCGTTGTCCTCCGCTCTTTGTTCGTGTTGAAGCTGAATTGCCAACCATTTTAGTGCCGCACTTGTCACAGACCATTACTCCTCGAAGCCAGAACGGAGACGCCGGCTTTGAACCAAACGGCTTATGAGTTTCTCCGCCGCCATTGTGCCGCTTCTTGGCGATCTCTTGGCACAGGTCAAACAATTCCTTGGAGATCAAGGCTGGATGAGCATTCTCAGTGATAATCCATTCTGAACGGTCTCTCCATTTCTTGCCCTTGGTCTGATAATCCTGTTTGTTCCACACCTTGCGGCCAATATAAGATTCATTGTAGATGATTGTACGGATCGTGCTTGCCGACCACGTACCGCCTTTTTGCGATGGAATCTTTCGCTCATTCAGTTCGGACGCAATTTTATGATATCCCTTATTCTCGTAGGCGTACTGATTGAATATCCACCTCACAACATCCACTTCTTCACGCGGCCCCGGAACCCATACAGCTTTGGTTTTCTGATTCCCGAGAGCAATATGTTCAGTCCGGTATCCATAAGGCGGTGTGCCGCCATTGTTGTAACCTTGCTTGGCATTCTGTTCCATACCCTTCCGTACTTCAGTAGCCAGGTTTGCATTGAAAAATTCGGAGATAACTTCAAGCATGCCTTCAAGCAATAAATCCTGCGGTGTTTCCGCCTCTGTCTGCTCGGTAACAGAGATTACCTTTACTCCGAATTGGTTCAACAACGCTTTGTAGATCACATGATCGTCACGTTTCCGCGAAAACCGGTCAAATTTATGCACGACAACCGCATCAAAGGGGCGATTCGGACGCTTTGCCAGAGCGATCATCTTTTGAAATTCAGGGCGATCATCAGTCTTGGCTGATTTGCCTTTCTCGATAAATTCGTTAACGATGACCCAACCCTTGAGCTGGCAATACTGCTGAATGGCCTTAATCTGTGCCGGGATTGACAATTCCTTGTCAGCTTGACGTTCCGACGATACACGGGCGTAAATAGCAACTTTCATGAGTGAATATCTCCTTTGTATAGTGATTTTGGGGCATAAAAAAAGCAGGTACACCGATGTGAAACCAGCATACCTGCGAATCTGCTTACAGTTTATTTTTGCTTCCGCATCATCAAGGATGCTTGGGCGGCATTCCATAGTTTTTCATCAATAATTGCTGGATGTGCATTTTTCATAACGATCCACTCATCCGCTGGATTTATTGTTCCGTTAGCAACCGATTTTTTGTTCCATACGCGATGACCCAAATAAACTTGATTACCAAGTATGGCGAGTATCGTCGATGGTCTCCAGCGGTGTCCTTCCGGCACTCCTTGCAAATTCAATTCACGGGCAATACGTTTGCCTCCCATTCCTTCTGCCGCCATCCGGAACATTTGCCGGACTAATCTTACTTCTTCATCCGGACCAAACACGTACGTGACCTTACTTCCCCGCTGGACACGGCGATAGCCAAACGGCACTCTTCCGCCGCAATGGAATCCCTGTGCCGCGTTCTCACGCATTCCCTTTAGTGTCTCATGCTTAAGATTGACGTTATAGAATTCACTAATGACTTCCAACATACCTTCGAGCAGAACGCCGTGGGGCGTGTCTGGCTCTGTAGGTTCTGTTGCCGATACAACAACAATACCCTGCTTCTTTAGCAGGGCTTTGTAGACAACGTGATCCGCTCGGTTGCGGCTAAAGCGGTCAAACTTGTGAACGAGAATCACTTCAAAATTCTTGTCCGGCTGTTGAGCGGCGGCGATCATCCGTTGGAAATTCGGCCTGTCTGCGTTTTTTGCCGACTTCGCCTCATCCACAAATTCATCGATGATATTCCATCCGCGTTCATCCGCATATCGTTGCAGTGCTTCCCTTTGAGCGGGAATGGACAGTTCACGTTCCGCTTGCTGTTCTGATGAGACTCGAAGATAGGTAACGACATTCATTGCGTTTCTGCTCCTTTCGACATTCATTGATGTATCGAGGACTGAGACGACAACATAACCAACTGCGGTTGAGATTGTTCTACATATCGCATCACTCCCTTCAAGGCTTCCTTTCGTATCTGCAGTAACTGCTGAAAATAGAAAAAGCCCGATCTGCGTGAGATCAGGCCAAAAGAACAGGTATTTAATTCTGAATACTCTTTAGATAGTCTTTACTTCACGGTATCTATGCATCGTATAAAGCCTTATGTATCAAGGGCTTGTACTCTGTTTAACATGCTGTAACGGATGAGGATGTATCTGCATAGAGACCGTGCTATTAAGTTTCTTGCCGCTCCGCTTGTTCAGGGTTACACGATGTATAAGGTCATCCGCTATGCCCAGTTCATTGAAGAGCGGCAGATATATCTTCGCCATGTTATCGATATCGAGCCGTTTCACATCTCCGATAAATTGTACATCGATGTGATACCGCTCATATTGAGGTACGCTTATAATCGGACGTAATTGGGTCGCGAAATCCTTATGATGCGTTTCCTGCAAAACAACAGGCTTGTTGTTGCCATCGTAGTACATGGGCGGCTCCTTTGGAATCACATACACATCAGCAGCAATACGTGCGATTGGGGCCGCCGGTTGTTGAGATGCATCATACAGCCCGACCTCAAGATGATCTAATTTGGAGCGGCCACAGCCGGATGCTGGCTCGTATACTATCTCCGAACTGTTTATTTGGCTGTCGTTGCTCACGATATGTCCATTGAGAGCATCCATAACCGACTTGAGGACATTTAGCAACGGGGAGGCTGGAGAAACATATTTAATAGTTGGAGCGGGTAACTCGCTTATTTTCCGTGCTGACCGTAACTTCACTTTAACTTTGTACTTCCCGTCCGGCAGAGGAAGCTTGATGCCCGCAGATTTCAAGTAGGCTCTGAAGAGCATAGATAATTTCTCTTGAAAGGCCATCACGCTGGTGATTTGATGGCGTGTTACATCGTCTCCCGCCGCATGCACTAATCCCTCTGGCGGCTCGTGGATGATGATCTGAGAATGCTGATCGGTCTCGACCGTTATACTCCCGGTCAAGTAGGTATTGATTTTCTTCGATATCAGATTTGCCGTCATGGAATCATTAAGCCTCCCAACTTGTATTCATCAACTTGTTGCTTGAATATGAATCTTGGCCGCAACACATACATTTGCTTATCGCCTGCTTCGGGCAGATATTTTTCCGTAACGTCTCCGGCGTAAATACTTTCTCCAAATCCCAGTTCTCTGATAATGACCTGTACCGGTTTGAAGAGAGATTTTTCTATAAATGAAACAATTGTGCTCTCGACGTATCTCTTATCCTCTTTCACATCATAACTGAAAGAATCGTGAACGCTTAAATACCAGTTTTTCGAGGACTTGTCCCGATGAAGACGTACAATGTTCGGATCAACGCCGCCGAAATAACGCATCCAAAAATGAGAATACATCAGCATCAATATCTTTAATTTCCGTTCATCCCAATGCGGCTGTTCCCAAATAGGGGCTTTGCCCATAAACCGCTTTGACTTAGATTTCGAGGCAGACAGCATTTTTACTGTAAACAAGTTGGGTGGTAACATGATGAACCCATGGTTATGAGCTTTCAATCCTTCCAGCGTCCTTTCAACGCCTGAGCAACTATAGAATGGAGGGGTTCCACCCGGCAAGTAGTCGGGGGCTGCCAAAACCCTGCGTAGAACCGTCCTGCCTATCTTCTTTTTGGCATTCATAATGAAGTGGTTTCTCTCCAGCCAATCCATCGACTTATTGACAGTGTAAGCACTCATGTTCAATTTTTGTTCGATATGCTGTTTGCCTATAAATATGTCTCCCGGTGTCTGTCCGTCCTTGCCTGTAGAAGCACAATGCATAGATAAATAGATATAAATCTTCAGCGTCTCATCATCGGGAAAATCCGGATAAATATTGGAAATGATCTTTCTTGGCATGATGAACATAGACTGACACTGCACGAAATGAGAAATATTCTGATTTGACTTTACGGTTAGCGGTCAAGGCAACTGTCGATGAATGGCGGCTATTCTATAGAACATATGAGATATTGCCGTGTTACTTTCCCGAAGTGTGGCCGCCTAGAAATCCTGGAGACGCCTACGAGAAAAAAGCGGCAGAGGAAATGCGTGACCGAATCGCACATTTACCTGGGATGGATGAAAATATTGCAGCAACCATTCAAGTCCGCACATTTCACTCTTTTTTGCTTAAAATCATTCGAAAACATGGTGTAACACAAGTCATCTTGAGCGAAACCCGTTACCAGCATATCCTGCTGCAGCGTATGAAAAGGACTTGGAGGACGCTTATCAAACAGAATCGTTACTGTCCCTTATCTTGTTGTTGTTTAGCTTTTTCATAGAGTTTGTTGAGATTTGGCAATTTGCGACTGGTCGAAAGAAGGAGATCTTTGTCAATTGTTGAACTTAATAATAATTAGTTAGCTTTTTACATTCATATGATTTAGTCCTAATGGCTGAGGTGTTATTATGGCTGCAATTGATTTCCGCATAGATAAATGGAAGAAGCGTCTTCTTGATTTGGGCAAGAAAAACAGACTTATCAACTATCGAGAAACCAAACGTTCAAACATCAAGATAGTAGCCCCTGATCTCACTGAATTGTTTAGACTGCTCGTCGTTAATGAAACAGCTTTAAAATTCCCAATCCCATTTGAAGATTTTGATGACGATGAAGACGAAGTTAGTGAACCATATACTTCAAATGGCGATTTACAAACCAATCAAACCATCAAAGAGCAACAGAAAACATTAAGAAATCTTAGAAACAAAGCAAAGACAGCACTTGAAGAGCAAGGTGTCAACATCCTATATCTTTCATTTGGTTTCTTGAGGTGGAAGGAGAACCAAGACTCTGATCAGATCATCACCTCCCCCATCGTACTTGTTCCGGTATCACTTACACTAGAGTCCATTACCTCGCCCTTCGTCCTACGTCTACATGAAGACGAGGTCGTGGTTAACCCAACATTAAAATATAAAATGGAACATGAATTCGGAATTACATTACCTGAATTTGATGCACACGAAGATAGCATTACCGAGTATCTCAACAACCTCAATAAATCTGTTAATAAAAACAAATGGGAAGTTTCTTTTGAGACTGGATTAAGCCTGCTTTCTTTTTTGAAAATAAATATGTACGAAGACCTGGATAAGAACCAGGATAAGATAAAGGCACACCCGGTACTTCTCGGATTGGCTGGAGACAGAGGCCAAATCAAAACACTGCCTGCAGAATTCAATCAGTATGATCACGACAGGAAGACTCGAGCTATTGATACATTTCAAGTCGTTGATGCAGATTCTAGCCAGCAAGACGCCATTCTTTACTCCAAGAAAGGTGTCAGTTTTGTGCTGCAAGGGCCCCCTGGTACTGGAAAAAGCCAGACCATTACAAACATAATCGCTGAGAGTCTTGCTGAGGGAAAACGAGTGCTATTCGTTTCGGAGAAGATGGCAGCACTTGAGGTTGTACACAAACGATTGACGCAAGCAGGCTTATCTGATTTTTGTCTCACCCTACATAGCCATAGAGCTAATAAGAAGGAAGTCCTAAACGATCTTGGAAATACATTGGCTCTTAGTAGATTTAAAGTTCATGATGAGGCAGTCTCCCAACTAGAATTACTTGAAAAGCAAAGGGAAAAATTGAACCGTTATATTACTGAACTTCACACTCCCATCCAGCCTCTCAATCAAACACTATACAGTGTTAATGGGAAATTAGCTAAGTTATACGAAACTCCAGATGTCATTTTCTCCATAGACAATGTAGGCGAAACGACACCGGAGAAGTTGAATAGATATATTTACCTTTTGAATGAACTCTCCAAAACTATCGGAAAAATGACGGAGGACTACGCACTCAACCCATGGAGAAACTGCATAGTCCCCAATGTTTCGCACGAACTTCGGCATGACATTGAAACAAACTTAAGGAAGTTGGCCCCCGCTTTCCACGTACTTGTAGAGAATTTTAATAAAGTTAATAATAACTTCGAACTGAACAGGGATTTGACCCTGGCTGCAACAGAGGATATCCTTGAGATTTTCGATATCTCGGAGAAATCACCAGGAATTCCGATTCATTGGATAACTACTGAAGATATTACTCCGCTTATTCAGCAAGCGGAGAAATATCTTGCAATGAAAAAGGAATATGAAGATTACCAGTCCGAGTTAGATAAAATTTATGATAACGATTACTTCAATCTGCAAGCTGAAAATATAAAATCACTACTCTTATCAAGAGTTGCAACAGTTAAGCCTATATTAAATGAGGATAGTTTCCCAAGTGACAATGATATTTTGAGGTTCGCAAAATCGATCATTAATGAACTGGCTTCCATTTGCGGAAAAATAGAAGCTGCTTCAGCCGCGGCAGAAAGTATTTTTGAAACATTAAAAATTCCTTATAAAAGATCAATCATGGGTTTAGAAGCACTTCATACATTATTGAGCTTAATTCTTCTAAATCCAGGACCTACTGAGGCATGGTTTGACCCTGGTAAATATAATGCTATTAAGAAGTTGTCAGAAGAAGCAAAGAATAAGTACGATCAGATTAACAATCTCACAACATCCATAAGCAGCCGCTTCGATAAAGAGATCTTTGACATTGATTATTCATCTATGCTGAAACGATTCAAGATTGAATACACTTCTTGGTTCAAGGTTTTTAAAAGGAGCTACAGAACAGATAAAAAACAAATTCGTGTTTTGATGAAAGATAATTCTCAGAAGTTCGATGATCAAACCATTATCTCTGTCTTAAACGAATTAAAAGAAATCTCTGATATTCATTCTTGGCTAAATGAAAATGAAAAGATACTTACTCAATTATTGGGGAGCCATTATCTTGGGAAAATGACAGATTGGGGGCTCTTGGATCAATCGTTCAAACAATTCTCAAGCATTCTCAACTGTTTCTCAGGTGAGCCTATTCCTGTTAGCGTTAAAAACTTTCTCGTTGATGGAGAAGCGAAATATCAGGACATTAAAACACGACATGAGAAGCTTGGTATCATAAAAGACCCTGATCTGATTCTTACTCTTCAAAGGATACTGCCAACTACTTCCGATTATAAGAATTTGGATGTATCTGTACTTCTTGAAATGGTTACCGGTGTAATGAATTCACTTCAAGTACTGGATGGATTGTTTACAGAAGTGACTAAGCATAGTCATAAAGAACTTTCATATGACGAAATTATAGATGATCTCTCCAAGTTGGAAATTATTCAGATTATTGATCGCACAATCAATAAGGAGAGCGATAACCTAAAAGAAAACTTCCAGAGTTTCTTCAACGGTAGTATCCAAACTGATTGGGGCTCCATCTTAGGATCATTATCTTGGGCCGGAGATTTTAAGAAGTTACATGAGAAGTATTTATTGCCACCGAACTTTATTGATCGCATTTGTTCTGATTCCTCATATGTTGCAGAGGTCTCTTCTTACAAAAAGATTCTTAAGGATAGCTTGAATCATATACAGAAAGAATGGCGATGGTTTGCAAACCTCTTTGACAATGTAGAGGAGTTACAACGAACAGACTTAACCTCCATCTTATTAAAGATCAGCAAATGTCTAAACAACATATCATCTTTGGAAGAATGGATTGATTTCCGTAACATCAGGGATGAGTGTAAGAAAGAAGGATTGTCGGAGTATGTCCAGAAAGTAGAAGAACTCAAGATCGACAAAGATCTGATAGTCGGTACATTCCTTAAGCGTTTCTATCGACTGTGGGTAGACTCTGTAATCTCACAGTTTCCTGCAGTTAATTCTTTCCGTAGCCGTAGCCACGATGAGATCATACGGGAATTTAATCGCCTCGATATAACTCAACTTTCCTTGGCAAGAACAAGGATAAAAGAACGTCTTGTCTCAAGATTGCCAGATTTGAACATGGCGACAATGGCTATGGATGAGATTGGAATATTAAAGCGTGAACTAGGAAAACAACGCAAAATACTTCCATTACGGAAACTATTCAAGGCGATACCCAATTTATTACTTACTCTAAAACCATGTTTGATGATGTCGCCCCTTTCCGTAAGCTTATTTCTCGATGCAGAGAACTATAACTTTGATGTGGTAATCTTCGATGAGGCATCACAGGTTTGTACTGAAGATGCAATAGGAGCAATTATGAGAGGGAAGCAAGTCATTATTGCCGGAGACAATAAACAGCTGCCACCAACCAACTTCTTTGCCACGAATACTTCAGATGGAGACTTTGATGGCGATGGAGCAGACGATGAAGAATTTGACGATACCGACGCATTTGAGTCTATTCTTGATGAATCCCTTACTGTTCTGCCGGAGCGAACACTAAGATGGCATTATAGGAGTCGCCATGAACACCTGATTGCTTTCTCAAACGCCAAAATTTACAATCATAATTTAATCACATTTCCTTCTCACATTGATAAAGTTCCTGACCACGGAGTTGAGTATATTTATGTTGAGAATGGAGTTTATGATCGTGGCGGTAAGAAATGTAACGTAAAAGAGGCAACACGTGTGGCTGAATTGGTTTATGAGCATTTCCGCAACTACCCTGAAAGATCCCTAGGAGTTGTCACTTTTAGTGAAGCCCAACAACAGGCCGTTGAAACAGCAATCCGTCAATTGCGTCTTCAAAATCAGGAATTTGAAAAATTCTTCAATGAAGATAAAGAAGAAGCGTTTTTCATAAAAAACCTTGAGAACGTGCAGGGGGATGAACGCGATACCATTATCTTCAGCATTGGTTATGCAAAGGATTCAAATGGCATTATGTATATGAACTTCGGGCCTTTAAGCAGATCCGGCGGCTATCGTCGGTTGAATGTTGCAATAACTCGAGCTAAATATAATGTTAAACTTGTTGGATCGATCCGGCCAACAGATATTAAATTGGAGAGCACGAATGCTGAAGGTGTAAAGATGTTACGATCTTATATAGAATTTGCAATGAATGGGCCCGATGCAATTCTTAATGAGCTGACATATTCCGATTCGGTTAACGTTGACTCTCCATTTGAAGAGTCTGTGTATGACTTCTTAGTAAAGAATGGATTTATGGTTGCTACTCAAGTTGGTTGCTCCGGATATCGAATCGATCTTGCCGTTAAACATCCTACGTTAAGTGGCAGGTTCGTCCTTGGAATAGAATGTGATGGAGCTACATACCACTCTGCTAGAACGGCTAGAGAACGTGACAGGTTGCGTCAGACCATCTTGGAGGACATTGGTTGGAAAATCTATCGTATATGGTCAACTGACTGGATTAAAGATCCTATTACAGAAGGTCGTAAATTACTGGATGCTGTCAACAAGGCCATAAGCGAGTACAAGGAAAGCAATGTTAATTCTGGATCAATGCATAAGTTTCAAAGCGAGCTCTTACAGCAAACGATTGGTATCGAAATTATAGAGAACCCCACGGATCTTGGCGAACATACTTACGATAACCCTTATTCCTTTGACTACTATGAAGAAGCTAATGTCTATGAGGTTAAACGTTATTCCGATGATACGACTTATCTTAAGAACGTGATTAAGTATGTTGTCGAAAAGGAATACCCAATCCATTTTGAATTGCTGTGCAAAAGAGTAGCCGGGCTGTTTGGCAATCAAAAGGTAACAGTAAAAGTGAGAGATTCAGTTAACTATGTAATCAGTAAATACCTTACCGATCAGTTGATGAGAAAGGGTGATTTCCTTTGGATTAAGGGAGCTGAAAACATAAAAGCCAGGGTTCCGCTTTCAAATGACGTTGGAGTAAGATCAATCAATCATATTTCCAAAGAAGAGATCGCTGAGGCAATGCTACAAATAGTTAGTAAAAGTTTTGGAATCACTACAAACGACCTTTATTCAGTTACAGCTCGGGTATTCGGATTCAGCAGAACGGGCAGCAATATTAGCAATGCAATGCAACAAGCTTGCGATTATCTCGTTGAATCAGGGGTTGTTAAGAATTCAGGCGGCAAAATTATGTTAGTGTAGAGAAGGAGAGGTTTATATTGCCTCTCCTTTGTTTTTAGTTTACCCATCGATAGATACGGGGATCCTTATCATCAATTAGTTCAACAACCGTTTTTACAAAAATCGACTGAACTGAGAGGGATATAGGTTAGTATAGTCGAACAATCTTCCGCCCGTCAAAACATGAATACCGAACCTTTAAGAATAATAATCAGTTGAGCAAGCCGCGTTCTACTGGATCGGTTGAAGGAGCGAGCCCGTCTATTGGATGACATTAAAAACTGGTATACAGTGTGGCACCACCCCGTACACCATCAGAGATATTTCTTATTCAGAGTCTGAAAAGGCGAAAACCCAATAACCAGGAGGTTTTTAAACCGCCACAATTACCGAAAACGCAGAAAAGACACCTAACGCGGTGTCTTTTCTGATGGTTATGGTGGAGGCGAGGGGAGTCGAACCCCTGTCCGAAGGCAACGCCACACAGGCTTCTACGGGTGTAGTCACGGTTTTGATGTCACCCGGAAGGCCGCCCCGTAACCGGCTTCCTTCCGGGTCAGCCTGATTGTCTTCTTCAGCCAGCCCCAGGCGGAGACTGGACAGCGTAGCCCACTAGAGTTGAGCCCCTATCCTGCCACATGGGCGATGGAAGGTAGGAGCCTGGAGGCCGTTATTAGGCGGCCAGAGCCAGAGTTGGTTGTTTAGCTTTGCCGTTTAAATTTGGCGTTAGCGTTGATAAAGCGGACGCTCCCCACTACCCGCTACCCATGCTCGATCTACCCCCGTCGAATCCAAAAACGCCCCCGAATGAAAAAGGTTTTGGAACATCGGTGCAGCCGGCAAAGGTGTGCTGCTTTGCAGTCACTTTCCTTGTCCGACCAAGGATTAGCGACCGCATTGTTACAATACATAGTATAACACGTTTAAACTGCCTCATGTTTATGGACTTGATGGAAACAGAGGGAACTGAGCAACTGAACTTACCTTGCCACCTTCTGCTTTTCGCGAAGCGCGCGCTGGATATCGCGCTGTGCGTCGCGTTTGGCGGCGGCGTCGCGTTTGTCGTATTGCTTTTTCCCTTTGCCCAGGCCCAGGAGCAACTTCGCGTATCCGTTGCGGATGTAAATCTTCAGCGGCACGATCGTATAGCCTTCCTGTTTGGACAAGCCGAGCAGCTTGTTGATTTGCGCTTTGTGCATCAGCAGCTTGCGCGTTCGCGTCGGGTCGGCCGGATTGAACCGGTTGCCTTGCTCGAACGGGCTGATATGCATGTTGTGGATAAAAATCTCGCCGTTGCGGATCGTCGCAAACGCATCCCCGATGTTCACTCGGCCATTGCGGATCGATTTGATTTCAGTTCCCGTCAAGACCATGCCCGCTTCGTAGGTGTCTTCGATGAAATAATCATGGGAAGCTTTTTTGTTCTGCGCGAGTACCTTGCCTTCACTTTTCTTACCCATGTTCATCCTCCTCCTGAAGCCCCACGGGGCAGTTTACCAGACATTAATTGTATCAACTCCGGCGGTCAAAAGCAAGGATGCGCTGCCGAAAATGAACCCCCGGACTATGAATAATTCCTCCGTAATTCCTACAACAATAACAAGGAGCAAGAAAAGCGCCTTTTATTTGCCGAAAAAACAGGAATCAAGTGGTAAACGGCAAAAGACAAAATAAGGCCACTGTGTTCCAAGCCACAAGCACGCAAACTCAGGACGTAAAAAAGAACCCGGTTCTCCCAAAACGTGAAAGAACACGGGCTTCTCAAAACGGATCAGAAACTCAGAAACCGGATGCGCCTAAACAAAACGTCTCAAAATGTCCTCCTGATGCCAATATCAAGGAGATACGACCGCGGCGTTAACGGAGCGCCGGACGAAGTCGGCGACCTCCCGGGCATCGGCCAGCCGCAGGGCCTGCTGCGCCATAACGGCCATCTCCGCCCTGGACAGGCTGCGGATCAGACTGCGGGCAGGAAGGATGGACGCGGCGCTCATGCTGAACTCGGCCAGCCCCAAACCGAGCAGCAGCGGAACGGCCAGGCGGTCTCCGGCCATTTCCCCGCACATGCCCACCCATTTGCCGTGGGCGTGCGCGGCGTCAATCACTCCCGCGATCAGCCTAAGCACCGCCGGATTGAACGGCTGGTATAGATGCGAGACCCGGCCGTTCATCCGGTCGGCCGCCATCGTATACTGGATCAGGTCGTTGGTTCCAATGCTGAAAAAATCGACTTCCGGCGCAAAAAGATCGGCCATCACCGCAACCGACGGAATCTCGACCATCATCCCGACACTGACGTTATCCGAAACCTCTGCCCCTTCAGCAAGAAGCTTCCTTTTCTCTTCCGCCAGCATTTGCTTGGCCCGCCGCAGCTCCTCCAGAGCGGCGATCATCGGAAACATGATGTGCAGCCGGCCATACACGCTCGCCCGCAGCAGAGCCCGCAGTTGGGTACGGAACAGCTCCTCCCCCGCGCTATCTAGGCACAGGCGGATCGCCCGGAAGCCGAGAAACGGATTGTCCTCCCGCGGCAGATTCAGACAAGGCGCCTCCTTATCGCCGCCGATATCGATCGTGCGCACGACGACCGGCTTTCCGGCCATCGTCTCCAGCACCTGGCGGTAAGCCGAAAATTGCTCTTCTTCGGACGGAGCGTCGGCGCGCCCCATATACAGAAATTCCGTACGGAACAGACCGATGCCTTCACCGCCGCATTCAATGACCTCGGCGGCGTCGGCTGGACTGCCGATATTTCCGGCCAGCAGCACCCGCTGCCCGTCGCCGGTGACGGTAGGCTGCCCGACGAGCAAAGCCCATTCCCGTTTCTTTTGCGCTTCTTCCCTACGTCTGTCTTCATACTCCGCGACAAGCTCGCGCGAAGGATTCACCAGCAGGACGCCTTCATGGCCGTCGAGGATCAACAGATCGTTGTGCCGGACAGACTCCATCACGTCCGTGCTTCCGACGATCGCCGGAATCCCCATGGATCGGGCCATAATCGCTGAATGAGAGGTGCGGCTGCCGGCGCTGATCGTGAATCCCTTCACAAAAGTCCGGTTCAACCGGGCCGTATCGGAAGGCGTCAGGTCATGCGCGACAATGATGACCTCCTCCGTGATCCCGCCGAGATCCTGGAACGGTTCGCCGGATAAGGCAGCCAGCACCCGCCGCGTTACGTCGCGGATGTCCGCGGCACGTTCCCGCAGATATTCCGTGCCCAGCGCTTCGAACGCCGCGGCGATTTCCCGCGCCGTTTCCCGCAGGGCGAATTCAGCCGTCACCGCTTCATTGCGGATCTTGTCCCTGACCGGGCCGAGCAGCTCCGGGTCCTGAAGGACAAGCAAATGCGCTTCAAATATTTTAGCTTCTTCCTCTCCAAGTTCAGCGGCGGTATGCTCACGGATTTCCTCAAGCTCCCGGCTGCTTTGGGCTACGGCGGCTTCCAGACGTTCCAATTCCGCTTCCGCGCCAAGCGCGCTTTCCTTCTCGATCACCGGCTCATGGCTTTCCATCACATAGGCCTTCGCTATCGCAATGCCCGGCGAAGCGGGAATGCCTCGCACCATCTTCACGCTCATTGGCCAAGCCCCTCCCGGATGATAACTCCGCGCAAAGCGGCGATCGCTTCCTCTTCATCTTCCCCGGAGCTCGTGATCGTGAAGCGATGCCCATATTCAATACCCAGCGACATGACGCCGACGATGGACTTCAGATTGACGGTCTTCCCGTCGTATTCCAGCCGGATGTCCGATTTGAATTTGCTCGCGTGCTGCACCAGAACCGATGCCGGGCGGGCATGGATGCCGGACTCCTCCGTCACTACAAACGTCTCGTTCACCATGATCCGCCACCCTGCCTTTTCACCGCTGCCGCCAGCGTCTTAAATCGGTCGGCCGCATGCCGGACCGTAAAACCGTACTCTTCGAGCAAAACCTCCGCCGGCGCGGACGCCCCGAAATGATCCAGCGCAAGCACATCCCCTTGCTCCCCTATATACTCTCTCCAGCCAAGCGGCGAACCGAGTTCAATCGCTAGCCGCGCCTTCAGCAAAGACGGCAGCACGCTTTCCTTGTACTCGGCGCTCTGGCGCTCGAAACGGTCCCAGCTCGGCATGCTGACCACCGATACCTTGATCCCCTCTTCCGCCAGCTTCGCCTGTACGGCCAGCGCCAGGGCAACCTCCGAGCCGGTCGCCAGCAATAAACCTTCCGCCTCGCCCTGCGCAGGCGAAAGGACATATGCGCCCCTCGCCACGCCTTCGTAAGCCGCTTCCCGGGAAATGGGCAGCGTCGGCAGGCTCTGGCGGGACAGCACGAGCGCCGTCGGCGTATCTTGGCTCTCCAGCGCAAGCCGCCAAGCCGCGGCGGTCTCCATCGCATCCGCCGGACGGATCAAGGACAATCCTGGCATCGCTCGCAGCGAAGCCAACTGCTCGATCGGCTCGTGGGTCGGCCCGTCTTCCCCGACCGCCACGCTGTCATGCGTAAATACGTAGATGACCGGAAGCTTCATCAACGCCGCCAGGCGAATCGCCGGACGCAGATAGTCCGAGAATACAAAGAACGTCGCTCCGTACACCTTGACGCCTCCATGCAGCGCCATGCCGTTCATCATCGCTCCCATGGCGAACTCGCGTACGCCGAAGCAGATGTTCCGCGCGGCGTAATCGCGGCGGCTGAAATTGCCTTCGCCGGCAAGCAGCGTTTTGTTGGAGCTTGCCAGATCGGCCGAGCCGCCGATCAATTGCGGGATGGCCTGCGCCGCCGCGTTCAGCGTCTTGCCGGAAGCATCGCGCGTCGCCAACATCTGGCCGGTCGCGAACGAAGGCAAGCCCACATCCCAGCCTTCCGGAAGCTGCCCGGATACGGCGGCGGCAAACCGCGCAGCCTCTTCCGGGAACTTGTGCCTGTAGCTGTTCCACAGTTCATTCCAGGCGGCTTCCCGCTCCCGTCCGCGCTGCGCCAACTGTGCAAAGTGCGCCTTCACTTCCTCCGGCACATAAAACGGCTCTTGGTAATGCCAACCATAGGCGGCCTTGGCGGCCGACGCCTCCTCCGTTCCCAGCGGAGCGCCGTGGCAGGCCGACGTCCCGCCCTTGTTCGGCGCGCCGAAGCCGATGACCGTCTTCACTTCGATCAAGGTCGGCCGTTCGGTATCGGCTTTGGCTGCGGCAATCGCCCGGCGGATCGCCGCAAGATCGTTCCCGTCTTCCACGCGCAGCGTCTGCCATCCGTAAGCCTGGAACCGCTCCAGGACATTTTCCGAAAAAGACAGGTCAAGATCGCCGTCGAGCGAAATATCGTTGGAATCGTACAGCACAATCAGCCGCCCTAGTCCCAAATGTCCGGCGAGTGACGCCGCTTCCGCGGACACGCCTTCCATCAGGTCGCCGTCGCCGCAAATGCTGTAGGTGTAATGGTCTACAAGCGGGTAACCTTCCTTATTATAGATGGAAGCCAAATACCGTTCGGCCATGGCCATTCCCGCCGCCATCGCGATGCCCTGACCCAGCGGGCCGGTCGTCGCGTCCACTCCGGGCGTATGGCCGAACTCGGGATGCCCCGGCGTTCGGCTGCCCCACTGCCGGAAGCTTCGCAAATCTTCCAAGGTCAGCCCGTAGCCGAACAGATGCAGCAGACTGTACAGCAGCGGCGATCCGTGTCCGGCGGATAATACGAACCGATCGCGGTTGAACCATCCCCGATTGTCAGGATTATGGCTCAGCTCACCGGCCCACAGCGCGTAGGCCATGGGCGCAGCGCCCATCGGCATGCCCGGATGGCCGGATTTCGCCCGCTCGACCATATCGATGGACAAAGTGCGGATCGTATTCACCGCCAGCATTTCGATACTGTTTGCAGCAGAATCAGTATTCATAAGGTTTTCTCCCTCTTTCTTTATTCGGATCGGGCGGAACGCTCGTAATTTGACACCTTGTCAATCCGCCGTTGATGGCGTCCGCCTTCAAACTCCGTCTCTATCCAGGTCTTCACGATTTCTCTTGCCAATCCGGGCCCGATAACCCGCTCACCCAAAGCCAGCATGTTGCTGTCGTTATGGAGCCGCGTCGCCTTCGCGCTGAACACGTCATGCGCGAGCGCGCAGCGAATGCCGGGCACCTTGTTGGCCGCGATCGACATGCCGATTCCCGTTCCGCAAATCAGAATTCCCCGCTCCGCTTCTCCGTTGGCGACCATCGCCGCCGCCCGAATCGCATAGTCGGGGTAATCCACCGCATCTTGGGTATCGCAACCGAGGTCGACGACTTCCGCGTTCATTTCCCGCAGCAGGGACGCAAGCTCCCTTTTCAGCATCAATCCGCCGTGGTCATTGGCTATGACAACCTTCATCGCAACAGTCTCACCCTCCTTTCCTCATTTTCATCATATCATTGTGAAAATTACGAATGTACGCGTTTTCATCCCAATTTATCGCCCGCGCCATGTGCATCATTGGGATGCGCCGCTTTCGGCTGCACAAGGCATCCTCGCCCGGCCGCGCGCCGTACCGGGTGCAGCCCATCCAAAATTCGCGACCAGCGTGTAGCGGTCACATCCCTTTCGGCAAAGCCGCGTTGTCCATGGCGGCTCTGAAACGGGCGGCATTGTGCCCGATGCCTTCGCTGTTGTACAGAGCGGAACCGGCGACGATCACATCGGCGCCCGCTTGGACAACCTTACCGACATTGGACAGCTTGATGCCTCCGTCCACCTCTATATCCACACTCACGCCCAGCGCATCGATCGTTTTCCGCACCGCCCTGATCTTCTCCAGAACAGCAGGGATGAAGCTTTGCCCGCCAAACCCTGGATTTACGCTCATCAGCAGCACCATGTCGATCTCTCCAATCACGTAATCCAGCACGTCCGGCGGTGTCGCCGGACTGAGAGCGACGCCGCTTTTGACGCCGGAAGCCTTAATTTCCTGAATGGTCCGGTGCAAATGGCGGCACGCCTCCGCTTGAACCGTAATGATATCGGCGCCTGCAGCGGCAAAACGGGCGATGTACCGCTGCGGCTCCTCGATCATCAAGTGCACGTCGAAAGCCAGATTGGTATAGGGGCGGACGGATGCGATGATGTCCGGCCCCAGCGTAATATTCGGCACAAACGCTCCGTCCATCACATCGATATGAATCATATCGGCTCCTGCCTTGTCGGCCGCCTCAATCTCGCTGCCAAGTTTGGAGAAATCCGCCGCAAGAATCGATGGCGCCAGCTTCGGCTTATTCATCGGTTTTCTCCTTTCGTCCCCTGCTTTTTTAGCGCCGTCCGACGAACGATTTTGAAGATGGCATAGATAAAAACGGCGCAGCTTGCCGGGAATTGATATTTAAGCAAAAGTCCGCTAACATACCTGCCGTGCGGTCCCAAAATATAGTCCAGGAAGCTTTCCACCATACAATCACCCGCTTCCGCTAAATTGAAGACCCTGCTTTAAGAAACGGGGGTTAGAACAACCTTGATCGCCTCGCCGTTTCTCATCAGCTTAAACGCTTCAGCCCATTCCGTTATAGGGAATTTGTGCGTCACCAGCGCTTTCGCGTTGACGCGCTGTTCGTTCATAAGCCGCAGGGAAGGCTCCCAATCGAACGGATTCTGGCTGCGGCAGCCGATGACGCTGATTTCCTTCTGGATAATTTTCTCAAAATCAACCGGAATTTCCGGCGATGCGAATATGCCCACCTGCACATAACGCCCTTGTTTGGCCAGAACGTCCAGTCCCATCGCAACAGCCGGCACCGCGCCGGTGCATTCCAGCACAACATCCGCGCCGTATCCGTTCGTCAGCCCGTTAGCCAGCTCCTTTAAGTCCTCGTTTTGGATGTTCACAGCATAGTCGATCCCCAGTTCAAGCGCCTTTTCGAGACGGACCTTATCTTTGCTGAGCCCGGTAATGATCACAGTTGCGCCCAGGCTTTTGGCGATCTGCGCCGTCAAGAGCCCGATCGGTCCCGGGCCTAGCACCACAACGACCTCGCCTTCCTTAATGCCGGCCTTGGAAACGGCATGATGCGCGCAAGCAAGAGGCTCGGTCAGGGCAGCCGACAAATAATCCACGTTGTCCGGCAGCTTATGCACGCTTTCTTTGCGGGCGACGACATATTTGGCGAAACCTCCGTTTTGCTGGGTTCCCAGCCCTCTGCGGCTTGCGCACAGATTGTATTGCCGTGATTTACAATACCTGCACTCCCCGCAAATGAAAAAGGTCGTTTCCGAAGTGACGCGATCCCCGACCTGGATTCCCTCTACGTTCGCTCCCACCTCTACCACCTGGCCGGAAAACTCATGGCCCAGGGTAACGGGCGCCTTGACTTTATACTTGCCTTCATAGGTATGCAGATCCGTTCCGCACACGCCGGCATACTTCACCTCGATTTTGACCTGATCCGGCCCGATCTGCGGTTCCTCGACCTCCATGACCTCCAGGTTTCCAAATCCAAGCTCCTTTTTAACCAATGCTTTCATCTTCGCCCCTCCAATTTGTATCTATTTATTTGGTGGTGCGCCGCTGCCTGCATAAGGTATAATGAGGAAGAATAAGCGCGGATGTAAGGATCGGTTTTCCGCGTTTATTCGGCAGCTTTGCAGCCCCCAAAAAAAGTCATAAACGGCCCGTTTCCCGTCTGTTCGGGGTGAGCTTATTTGAAAAACAGGCCGTTTGTTGTCCAAGCCATCCGGATGCAAAGACTGTTGTTTCACACGGGCTAATATAAGTGCCAGCTTATATTAGCTCTGGAATGCAGTTGTTTGCCGCCCTTAGTTAAACAAGGCAAACACTTTATATATGACGTAGTTGATCAGATTCCCGCTCTGGTCGATACTGGAGATTTGCGTTGTTCCCTCAGGCATGTTGAAATGGGCATCTATCGCCATTTGCGTATTCAGCGGCCCCAGGTCGGTCGCCATATATAGCGACAAGGCGATGAGCACGGTCCCGGCAATCACCGAGTGGATGATGTTGCCTTTGGCCGCGCCGACGATGAAGGCTACAATGAACGGAATCGTGGCCAGATCAACGAAAGGCAGCACCTTGTTGCCGGGCAGGAACACCGCCAGCGCAACAGTAATCGGAACCAGAATCAGCGCGGTGGCAATGACCGACGGATGGCCGATGGCCACTGCGGCGTCAAGCCCGATGTACACGTTGTCGGCGCCGAACTTGCGTTTGAGGAAATCGCGGGCCGATTCGGAGATCGGCATCAGACCTTCCATCAAGATTTTGACCATCCGCGGCATCAGGAACATCACGCCGCCCATCGCCATACCGACCTTGATCACCTCGCCCGCGTTGTACCCGGCCAAAATGCCAAGCGCGATCCCCAGCACCAGCCCCATGAAAATCGGTTCTCCAAAGACGCCAAAGCGCTTTTGAATGCTTTCCGGATCGGCATGCAGCTTGCTCACTCCCGGAATTTTCTGAATCAGCTTCACCAGCGGAATGCCGAGCGGCGCATAAGATACGGTGCTGCCCGTCGGCACGGAAATGCCGGGCAAATCGAAATAGCTCTCCAGCATCGGCGCGGTCCAGTCGGCAATTTTGAGCACGATAATCTGGAAAATGATCGCAGCCAGCAAGCCTAAAACGACGCTTTGGGTAAGCGCATACACACAAGCGCCTGTAAAAGTGAAATGCCAGAAGTTCCAAATATCGACGTTCATCGTCTTGGTCGTTTTCGTCACCAGCATGATCACGTTGACCAATAGCCCTGCCGGGATAATGAACGGCGCGATCGGCGAAGCCCACGAGATGGAAGCCGAACCGGGCCAGCCGACATCGATCACGTTGAGCTGGATGCCAAACCGCTCGACCATCCCGTTCGCCGCCGGTCCAAGATTATTAACCAGCAAATCCACGACCAGAGAGATGCCGATAAACCCTACGCCGATCGTCAGACCGGAACGGAAAGCCTTGCCCGGCTTCTGCCCGAAGATTATCCCCAGAATAAAGATCGCCACCGGCAAAATGACGGTCGGACCTAAATCCAAAAATGAGCGTAAAGCGCCAACCATATCTTGCATTCCAATCCCCCCAAAATGTAAAAATGTATTATTTCAACAGTTCCTGCAAAATTTTGGCTTTGACTTCATCGATGCCGATCCCGGTCAGAAACGCTCTTGCGTTGATGACCGGAAATGGATATTCTTTGTTGGCGATGGTCGTGCTGACGAGCAGGTCCGCACCTTCAGCCAGCGAGGGCACTTCGGTAATTTTGCACTGCACTAAATTGGCCTCGATATGGTTGGCCTTGCACAATTCCTTGAGCGCTTCAGTGACGATGGTTGAGGTGGCGATGCCCGCCCCGCAGGCGACCAGAATGGTCTTTTTAGTCATATGATTCGACCTCCTTGATTTCTTCAGGCTGCAATTTGTCGTTCATCAATGCTTTGACGGCGGCGGCGCTCTCCCCATGGCGAAGCGCATCAAGCATCCGTCCGTCCTGGATAATTTGCATCAGTCGCGTCAGCAGCCTAAGCTGGGATTTCTTCTGGTCCATGGCCAGCATAAATACGATCTCCACCGGGGTCGTCGCGCTCTCTTCGCCCATAATGCCGAACTCCACCGGCCGCTTTAAAATGCCGATGCTGATCGCCTTGCGGTTCACATGCTCGATATCGGTATGGGGAATGGCGACGGAGCAGGACACGGTCGGAAGCCCGGTGGGAAAGGTCTGCTCGCGTTCGATGATCGCCCGGATGTAGCTCTCCTTCACAACACCGTGGGCCAGCAGATTGCCGGCCATTTCGCTTAACACTTCTTCCTTGCTGTCTCCCTCCAAGCCAAGCAAAATGAAAGATTCCTCAAGCCATTCGGTACTCATGTACGATCCCTCTCTCTTCATCTATGGAAAATGCGGCGGCGATTTCGTGGATTTTCTCGGGCGTATCCGCTTCAATCAAGGCCATCACCTCCTCTTGGTTGCCGGCAAGCTTCATCAGTTGGTTCAAGGAGCGCAGATGCCGGTACTTATCCTTGGCGGCAATGACCACAATGACATGGATCATGTACCCTTCCGCGTAACATACCGGTTCCTCCAGACGCAGCAGGCTCATGGACACTTCATGGACTCCGCATTCGGGATCGGCGTGCGGGATGGCCACTTGATGGCCGATGATAATGTAAGGATCCCTGCTCTCACTGGCTTCCAACATAGCCTGCACATAGCCCGCAGTGATGCTGCCGCGGCGAAGCAGCGGCTCCGCGGCCATACGGACGGCTTCCTCCCAAGATTTTGCGCATCTGGCCAGCGTGATCGTATCTGGAACAATTAGATCGCTTAAGTCCGGCATCTCCGGGGCCATAAAGGGGTTGTTCCTTAGCTCGCGTTCAGGCATGAGATACTGCTTAAGCTCCAGGAGCAGCGACTGGCTGTTTTGGATAACGGCATATTTTCCGATGATCTCCATGATTCTGTCCATGTTGAACTCGGAAGGAACATAACCGTGGAGCTCCTCCATCACCTGCTTGCGCAGTCTGTATCTGTCCTCCTTCCCGAGAAATGTCTTAATGAGAAACAGCTTCTTGTCGGTACTCCAGCGCGTAATTGTGGAACTCGCGGACGGACAGCGCATCGAAAAAGACGAATTCCGGGAACAGTTCGCGCAAAGTGCTCTCCAATAGCCTGGAGACACACACGCCCTTGGGGCAAACGACAAGCGCCCTGATCTTCTGCCGAATGCTGTCCCCCTGCCTTGTGCACCAGCCGCCGATCAGCATCGTCAAATAAGTCGTTTCGCTCTCCGGTATTTCGGCGCCAATCAGTTCCACGAGAGGGCCGCAAGATTTTTTGACCAGATGATGCAGTTCCTTGAACTCCTTGCTGACCGATTCCTGCAGCGGATTCGTAATGGAGAGACGGTATTTGATCCGGTAATAGGCCGGCTTCAGGTGCAGCAAAATTTTGTTGTGCAACTGCTCCTTGTCCTGCAGCGTGACACAGGCGTTACGCTCGAACTGGGACAGCATCTCGGACAACGCCCGGTTTAGCTCCGGCAACGTATCGTCGGACAAATAATCGGTGGAAGAGATGTTGGTCGTAAGCAGATGCAGCGTAATGAACATTCTCTCTTCCATCGGAATGGGCTCAAGCTCGCTGAGCAGTTCTTCCACGGCCCTGTACTCCTTGGTATCGGACAGTTCATCATAGTGAATATGGAACCCCTCGACAACTCGCCCCTGCTTCACTCTTCTGAGCAGCAACAGCAAAATATAGGGCATGGACTCCAGCTTTTCGTCGGTGAATTTCAGGTTCAGCTTGCTTTCCACCGCTTCGATTTTGCGGCGAAGGGCGGCGACTTGGGAAGGAGCGGCTCCGGCAAGCTCTATGAGCCAGTTCTCTCCGCCATACGTTTCCAGCGTTTTGTGGACGATGTCGATCAGGGCCTGCCGCTGGTTAAACTCATTTCCCTCGATGTAGTAGCCGTGCATTCTGGAGTATTTGATCTCTAAATGCAGCGGGCTTATGGCATCCTGCGCATTTTTCAAGTCGCGGAGAATCGTATTTTTGCTCACACCGAGAGCATGCGTAAAATGAAACAGCGACAATTCTTCGTTTTTGCTCAGCATCATCAAAATAATCAGATTGGCGCGTTCTTCCGCGGACAAATTGTAGTTGCCCTTCGTGTTCCGCTCCCGGTCCATCGACAGCGCGGTAAACAGCGCCTTGCCGATCAGAAATTGCCCGGTCCTGCTTCTCTTGATTTCCGGCAAATAATTGGCTTTGAGCCAATCATTGATTTTGCTCAGGCTGTACTCCACCTGCCTTCGGCTTAAGCCGTACTTATGCTCCAGATCCTTGTTCTTGATTCCGGGATTGGTCAACAGCTCACGCAACAGTTGACTGCTTCTCGCATCAAGCTCCATATTCTCCTCCTTTCTCCAAGTAGCTGGTGGTGGAATCAGCCTCTTTCGCCCAAAATCATCTTATCATCCCGCATCCGGAAAATGTACGCGTTTTCATCCCAATTTCTAGCATGCGAATTGTACAACATTGTGATTTTCCTCGCTCCCTTATAGAAGGACAATAAGCAAGCAAAAAAAAGACACCGCCATCGGTGTCTTTAGCTCCAAATCGATAATCTGGAAACGTGTTTACTTTTTCTTCTTGCGCACAAACGCGGCGGTGGCGTTCCCGCCGCCGCTCTTGCCCTTGCCTCCGCCCCGCTTGCGGCTTGGGGCGGCATCCCCGGCGCCCTCGTCGCGGGCGCCGATGAAGATCCCGCTCGCGGACGTCTTCTTCCGCCGCGAGCTCTTGCCCTCGCCGGTGCGGTAACCAGGGCCGGCATCGCGGGCGACGGCGACCGTCCCGGAGGCATAGCCTCCCTTGCCGGAGCCGAAGCCAAACATCGGCGCCGGCGCGCTCGCCGCGGCGCCGGTGTCCTCGCCCGCGCTGCTGTCGGCGCGGGCCTCAGCGCGGCCAAGCGCGATGCCGCCGCTGCCTTTGGCAGCGCCGCCGCGCTTGCCGCGCTTCCCGCCGGGGGTGCCCACCCCGGCGTCCTCATCGGCGGCGACGAAGTCCGCCGCCGATGCTCGGCCGGGCTTGCCGGCTCCGCGGCCGCCCTTGCCTTTGCCGCCGCCGGCTTTGCCACGGCCGGCGTCCTTGCCCTTGGCGGCCTTGTTGCCCCGGCCGCCGCCCCAGCCGCCGCGCCCGCCCGCGAAATCCCCGCGCTGCCGCGGCTTCATGTCGACCATCTCAAAATCAATCGTATGGTCGTCCATATTCACGCGGGCCACGCGGATTTTCACTTCGTCTCCTATCCGATAGATCTTCGACGTCCGTTCCCCGATCAGCGCCATATGCTGCTCGTGGAAATGGTAATAGTCATCCGTCATCGCACTAAGCCGGATCAGCCCTTCCACCGTGTTCTCCAGCTCGACGAACATGCCAAAGCTGGTTACGCTGCTGATAATGCCGGTGAATTCTTCCCCGACCTTGTCCAGCATGAACTCCGCTTTCTTCAGCTGTTCCGTATCGCGCTCCGCCTCCACGGCGATGCGCTCCCGCTCGGACGATTGCTGCGCGATATCCTGCATGCGGCTGGCCAAATACTCCATGCGCGCTTCGCTCAGCGTCCCGCCGCTTTCGATGACCTCGCGGATAACCCGGTGGATCACCAAGTCCGGATAGCGCCGGATCGGCGACGTGAAGTGCGTATAGAACTCTGCCGCCAGCCCAAAATGCCCGGTGCTTTCCGCATCATACTTCGCCTGCTTCATCGAACGCAGCATCATCGTGCTGATGACCGTCTGCTCCTTCGTGCCCTGAATATCCTCGAGCAGCGTTTGCAACGCGCGCGGATGCACCTTGTTGCCTTTGCTGCCTTTGACCGTATAGCCGAAGTTGGCGACAAACGCCAGGAAGTTCATTAACTTCTCCTGATCCGGATCCTCATGGATCCGATAAATAAACGGCACCTTCAGCCAATAAAAATGCTCCGCCACCGTTTCGTTCGCGGCCAGCATGAATTCCTCGATGATCTGTTCCGCGATCGAACGCTCGCGCTTGACGATATCCACCGGTTTCCCGTTCTCATCAACGATCACCTTCGATTCCACGAAGTCGAAGTCGACCGCCCCGCGCCGCATACGGTTCGCCCGCAGCTTCAGCGCCAGCTCCTTCATCAGCTGGAACGTCTCAACGAGATCCGCATACCGTGCCGTAACTTCAAGATCTTCCTCCTCCAGGATCTTGCGCACATTCGTGTAAGTCATTCGCTCCTTCGTACGGATCACGCTGGTGAAAATATCGTGCTTCACGACCTTCATCTGCTCGTTGAATTCCATCTCACAGGACAACGTGAACCGGTCCACCTTCGGATTCAACGAGCAAATCCCATTGGACAACCGGTGCGGCAGCATCGGAATAACGCGGTCTACCAAGTACACACTGCAGCCGCGGTTATAGGCTTCCTGATCGAGCTTCGAATTCTCCCGCACGTAATACCCAACGTCGGCGATATGCACGCCCAGCTTAATATTCCCGTTGGGCAGGCGCTCTACGTTTACGGCATCATCCAGGTCCTTCGCATCCTCACCGTCGATCGTCACGATCACCTTGTCGCGTAAGTCCCGCCGTCCTTGGCGGACGATCTCCGCCTCGTCGATCACGTCGGGAACTTCCTGCGCCTCTGCCATCACGTCATCCGGAAAAGCCTCCGGCAACTGATGCTTGCGGATGATCGACAAAATGTCGACGCCCGGGTCATCCTTGTGACCTAAAATCTCGATGACCCGACCAACCGCCGCAGACCGTCCCTCGGGATACTCCACGATTTCGGCCACGACCTTCTCGCCGTCAACTGCAGCGCCAAAGCCTTCCCGCGGGATAAACAGATCCTTGTTGATCCGTTTATCGTCCGGGATCACAAAGCCAAACGATTCGTTGTTCTGGAAGACGCCTACCACCTGCGTGATGGCCCGGTGCACGATGCGTACGACCTCACCTTCCAGCTTGCCGCCGCCCGCGCTCTTCGAGCTGACGCGCACCAGCACCGTATCGCCGTTCATCGCGCTCTTCAAATCATTAGCATGAATGTAGACGTCCGGATGATCGCGATCCTCTGGGATCAGAAATGCAAAGCCTTTGGGATGAGCCTGCAAGCGCCCGCGCACCAAATCCATTCGTTCCGGAACCCCGTAGCGATGAGTGCGGGTAAGAATAATTTGTCCATTTTGCTCTAACCGGTTGAGCATTTTCAGAAATTCTTTAAAATCGGCGGCATCGGTGATCCCAAAATGCTCCTCCAACTCCTGGTACGTCATCGGTTTATATGCCGTTTCCCGCATAAAAGCGAGCAGTTCCTCTTCCGTAATTACTTTCAAATGATTTCACCTCAAACCCGGCTCGTCCCGCAGGGGCCGGGGTGTTATTTTGCATGATGATTCCATGATCTTCCTCACGGTGTATATCCCCTAGTATACACGAAATTCGGGTTTGGCATCCGTTTTCGCCCGGGATTGGGTGAAATCGCTTGATTTTCATGAAAAAGCCTTCATTTTATGAAAAAATAACCGACATTATAAAGTAGGGATTCCATGAATTAGGAGAGGGAGAGGGTATGGAGAATTATCGAATTCTGCAACGACGTAATAAATTATTCGTCAAAATTATATGGGGAATGGTCGCCCTTGGCGTCCTGACCGACATCATGATCCAGGTGGACAGCAAAGTTCTATATACCTTGATCATCGTCGGCGGAATTTGTTGCTCCATCGCAACCTACATGACTTACGCCAACAAAGGAACCCGCTACGTCATGTTTGTCATTCCCGTGATCACCTCATTGTTGACTTTTCTGCTGATCTATCATGATCCCGATCCGATCGTCAGCACGTATTTGCTCGTCTACGTATCTATCGGCATCATGACGTTGTATTCGAACTACAAGCCGATCATTCTATCTGGCTTATTGGGGATGGGGATTACGATTTATTTCTTCAACGTTCCCTTCTACCACGATAAATTATTCCCCCGCGAGTCGTTGAGCTATCTGCTGCTGTTCCTGGCATTTCTGACAGTTGGTTTAGCTTTTGCTGCCCGGTTCAGCGAACGTCTGCAGAAGGATGTATTATCTCAGCAGCAGGATACGATGGAGGCAAAACGCCGCAGTGACGAGCTGCTTTCGAAACTGCAAGCTTCACTGGACGTGCTGGGACGTCTAAGCACTCAGTTGCGGGAGAACGTAACCGTCACGGGGTCCATCTCCAAAGAAATTACGACGACCTTTGGCAGCGTCTCCTCGACCTTGGAACGGCAGACGCTGGGGCTGCAATCTACAACCCAATCGGTGCAGGAGGTCGGCGGAGCCGTAGAGGTGACAGCCGAGATCTCAGCCCGGCTTCAAGAGCTGTCATCAGACATGCTGCATAATACAGAAGCCGCCGGAGCGAAGATGAACGCCTTATCCGTACATATTCAACATTTGCAGCAAATCATTACCGACACCGTCACCCAAATGCAGAAGCTTCGGGACCAAAATGAGCAAGTCAGCCAAATTGTCGATACGATCCATGGTATCTCTGCGCAAACAAACCTGCTGGCGATGAATGCCGCAATTGAAGCCGCTCATGCCGGAGAGCATGGCAAAGGCTTCGCCGTGGTCTCCTCGGAAATCCGCAAGCTTGCCGAGAACTCACAGCAGGCCACCCAGCGGATTAACGATATTCTGGCGGACGTCATTGGGCAAATCAACAACGTTGCTGAACAGATCACACTTGGCTCCACTGCGGTTCATTCCGGGCAGGAAGAAGCCCAAGAAGTCCAAAGCTACATGGGCAAAGTGTCTGACAATGCCCGCACGGTGAATGAGCACTCTGGCGAAGTCGATCGCTCGGTACGGCAGATGCAGGACCAGTACACCAGCATTATGACAGAAATTATGGAGCTAGCTGAGAGCACCGAGCACAACATGAGCGCCGCGCAGCAAATTCTGGCGGGCATCGAAGCGCAGGACAACAAAATTCACGAGATCGTGAGACACTATCAAGATCTCGACAACTTGATTCTCACCCTATCGGCGACGGCTGCAGGGGATACGACGCAGGACATCACTCCTCAACCAGCAACGGTGTCGTCCGGGTCCACTTCAGAATCACACGAACCTTCTTCGAGTTCGACCAACCCGGAAGCGAAGACGATTCAAGATCAAGAGACTTCCGTTCCGGCGGAACCTACCAAAGAGCCTGTCTCAGTCGGCTAGCAAAGAATCACACAAAAAAAGGCTTGCCTGAGGCAAGCCTTTCCCTTTATTGCATTATGTGGATAAAACCGTGTCCAGACTTAAGGACTTGATCGTTTCCAAATACCAATCATAACGCTCCGGATGCTCATAGAACTCTGCCGCATGAATAATGGCCGGTATAACGTCGTCTCCTTTATAGAATTGGCGTTCCCCAACTTGGGTCATCGGAACATGAAAAGAGATACGAAGCGCCCGGAACAAGGTGGGCTCAAGCAAGGTGACGTAATGGCGAATCCCGTTCTGCTCTGCAAACAGGACGATCGTTGCGAGCAACCGGTTCAGGTTGCGGCCGCGGTATCTCTTCAGCAGAGCGACTTTATCCACCTCGGCGATCTCCCCTGGCCCAGAGCACATGATGGCCGGATGATCGTCAAACGGCGCCAATCGGTTCAAGGGCTCGTCCGAGTGCGGGACATAGGGTTTAAACTCCACCGTTCCCACCGGCACCCCCGCCTCGTCATATACGAGGCAACGACCTAAGACGTTCTCAGCAAATTCCGGCTCAAAGCCTTTTTCCATCCAGGCCTCCATCCAAATCGAGTGGAACAAGGTTCCTTCCTCCAGCGTTTCCACCGGCTTGTACAAATTCCTTCCTCCTCTCATTGCATGTACCAAAATTGTAATATTTTTACCCCTCACAAACCACGAAAATCCTACATAATCTAACATTTATTACTAAAAAATTCCTTTCAATATTGTTACAATTCTCTTTCAGAACTCAGACCCAAGATCGTCTCACCGCATCGCCGCCCATTTACAGAACGGCATCTTTCGGGCACTTAAACTTCGTCGTTGAGGTCCTTTCTCTTGAACGTTATAGATACCCCTCTGTACCTCCGCTTTTCGCCGTTCCATCGTTCCACCGTTATCCTTCTACACTTTCCACCGCTCTATCTTACCTTTGCTCCATCTTACTTCCGCTCCATCTTACCGTCGTTCCACCCTTCCCACCTTTATACCTTCCTCCCCTCTTTACCTGATTATCCCTTTCGTTCAGATGGGGATTTTAAGAGGTTTCCATCCTCATTTTTTTGCTGATCATCCAAAGCAAAATAATTAGGTTAAAAATGGAATTTAATTCTTGTAATAGGAACGTATGTTTGGTATAATAAGGAAAACAAGAATATATGTGCGTATATTTGATTTTAGTTTCGTTTGAAGCGGAGGGATCGGGCATGGAATTAAATATGAATACGGATCTTCACCCTATAATCAGCCGTTTTCAAAGTGAGGCGGACTGCATCGAGGCGATCATCACTATGAAGTGGCCAAACGGATTTGTTTGCCCGCGTTGTGCTTATACGGAGTGCACCCGCCTGTCCTCCCGACGCCTTCCTTTGTTTGAGTGCGGACGATGCGGCTATCAGGCATCGCCTTTGGTCGGCACGATTTTTGAAAGAACCCATCTGCCCCTTGTGAAGTGGTTTCGAGCCATCGAGTTGTTCCTGCTTCCCGACGGCATCTCGGCGCTGCGGTTGAGTCAGGTCATTGAAGTTACCTACAAGACCGCTTGGCTCATGCTGCACAAAATCCGTCATACCCTCGGCGAATGCGATGCCCGGGAACTGCTCTCTGGAGACGTGAAAGTAAACTGCGATCAGTATGCGTATGATTCGTCGCGTTATCATCCGGCTGCTCAGCCTTATGCCACCGCGGTTGTAGCCGGCTGCACGGTCACGGAGTATGGCGAGCCGGAGCGGGTGAAGATCCAGCTGATTTCGCATAAAAGAGGACAACGGGCCGACCGGCATGATCTCGCCGCGTTCATCCATGATCATATCGATGTCCATACCTCCACCGTTCAGTCGTTCCATTTGGCTTATCGGCTGTATCTGCCTTTGCGGAAAGAAGTAAGAGCGGCATGGAATTCTCTAAAGCGTACATATGTCGCCTTAGGAATAAAGCATCTTCAGGCATATTTGAATGAGTGCACCGTCCGCCGCCATCTGCGTTTGTCCGGTTCCGAGGAAGAAATGCACCAGAACATGCTGCAGATGTGCATATCCATTCCAGCTATCCCTTACCGCGAGTTGATCAACCATCACCAGAATCAGTCCATTGCGATTGCGGCTGCTGCTTAATCGAAGTGCTAGAACGGTCGGGAAATGGCAGGATGAGGTGCTATAGCTTGGGGTTATTGGAGTGTATGTAATCAGGTAGGTGGGTGGTTTGTTTCACAATGGGTGCCATTTGTACTCAATCAGCCTAAACAAGGCTCCCTTCTTTTCTCAAACAATTCGTTATCTCTGAACTCGTTCCAAGACGGCTTTTATCCATACCCTTCGGCTTGATCGTGATATCCTTACCAATCAATTTTTTGCAACTTTTCTTATAGGCCCGTATCGATTAGCCTTTTTCGCAGACAATTTTACTTCCCCACTGTGCTTGGGTTTCGGTTCCTGTTGCTATTTCTGTTTCTACTTCCGTTTCACTTTCTGTTTCTGTTGCTATTTCTGCTTCTACTTCTGTTTCACTTTCTGTTTCTGTTGCCCTATTTCTGTTCACTTTTCTGTTTCTGATTCTGTTGCACTTTCACAACAACCTGATGCAACGGGATAATCCTCAAAAGAGGCGGGCGGAGATACTATGTTGCCGGAAGGAGACACTATGTTGCCGAGGAGAGGCCGTACCGAAATGCGGGTAAAAGCTAAAAAGCCCCCGTCTCCCCATAGGAGACGAGGGCTTGCCTGACAAATTTGATTTGCTTAGTCTGGTACGATGGCCACGATGATCGACAAGATGAAGAAGCCAACCGCCAATCCAACCGTGACTCGTTCGAGAACGAGCTCCATGCCGCGAGCTTTCGTTTTTCCGAAAAGATGTTCAGCACCCCCGGAGATGGCTCCGGAAAGACCCGCGCTCTTCCCTTTCTGCAGCAACACAACTGCGATCAAGCCGATCGAGAAAATAACGAGCAATACCTTAAGCAAAATATCCATTCAATCCACCTCCTAAGTGAGAAACATCTTTCATCTATTCCATAACTTTGATGTTTACGATACAAAAACAGCATTATTATTGTACCACAGCGTTCCCGAAATAACAACCGTTTCGTGCGTACAACCCCGTCCAACCATACACAAAGTCCCCTGTTTCTTACGAGCAGGGGACTTGCGTTAGTTAGGCCGTGATCTGAACGGCCGCCCTTCTTAACGATGAGCTTTCAGGTTGTAGAAGGATTTCAAGCCGTTGTATTGAGCGAGATCGGCCAATTGATCTTCGATGCGAAGCAATTGGTTGTATTTCGCGATACGGTCCGTACGGGACGGAGCACCGGTTTTGATTTGGCCAGCGTTCGTTGCCACAGCGATATCGGCGATCGTGCTGTCTTCGGATTCGCCGGAACGGTGGGATACTACCGCAGTGTAGCCAGCACGTTTTGCCATTTCGATTGCGTCGAACGTTTCGGTCAACGTACCGATTTGGTTTACTTTGATCAGGATCGAGTTACCGATGCCTTCTTTGATGCCTTTATACAAACGTTCGGTGTTGGTTACGAACAGGTCGTCACCCACGAGTTGGATTTTGCTGCCCAGTTTCTCAGTGAGCAGTTTCCAACCTTCCCAATCGTCCTCAGCGCAGCCGTCTTCGATCGTGATGATCGGATATTTTTCAACCCAAGAAGCGAGCAAGTCAACAAACTCAGCGGAGGTAAAGGATTTGCCTTCGCCTTCCAGATGGTATTTCCCGTCTTTGTAGAACTCGGTGGAAGCAACGTCCATACCCAGGAATACGTCTTTACCCGGTGTATAGCCAGCTTTCGTAATAGCTTCCATGATCGAGGACAATGCGTCTTCGTTGGAAGAGAAGTTTGGTGCAAAGCCACCTTCGTCGCCTACTGCCGTGTTCAGGCCTTTCGCTTTCAGAACGGATTTCAGGTTGTGGAAGATTTCAGCACCTGTGCGGAGCGCTTCTCTGAAGGAAGGAGCGCCTACCGGCAGGATCATGAATTCTTGTACGTCTACGTTGTTGTCAGCATGCGCGCCGCCGTTAACGATGTTCATCATCGGAACCGGAAGCTGCTTCGCGTTAAATCCGCCCAGGTAAGCGTACAACGGCAGATCCAATGCATCCGCTGCTGCGCGAGCAACTGCCATCGAAACGGCCAGGATCGCGTTAGCGCCCAGTTTGCCTTTGTTTGGCGTGCCGTCCAGCTCGATCATCAATTTGTCGATGCCGACTTGGTCCAGCGCGTCCATGCCAATCACTTCAGGAGCGATGATTTCGTTAACGTTCTTCACGGCGTTCAGTACGCCTTTGCCTAGGTAACGAGTTTTGTCGTCATCGCGAAGCTCTACAGCTTCATGCGCACCCGTGGATGCGCCGGAAGGAACGATGGCGCGGCCCATAGCACCGGATTCAAGATAAACTTCAACTTCAACCGTTGGGTTCCCGCGGGAGTCCAGGACTTCGCGAGCGTATACGTCAGAAATAATCGTCATGGTTACAGTCTCCTTTTTAAGTAGTTATTCCATTCAAATGGTAATCTATGTTCTTACGCCTTGCGGCTGACAATCATCGATTGACCGGTCATTTCCGGCGGCTTCGGCAAGCCCATCAGGTCGAGCAGCGTCGGAGCTACGTCGGCGAGAATGCCTTTATCGCGAAGCACCACGTTCTCGTCGGTTACGATAAACGGTACCGGGTTCGTGGTATGCGCTGTATACGGACGACCTTCATCGTCGATTTCCATATCCGCGTTCCCGTGGTCGGCAATAATGACAACCACTCCGCCTTTGGCTTGAACGGCGTCTACGACTTTGCCTACGCACTCGTCCGTCACTTCAACCGCTTTGATCGTTGGCTCCATTTTACCGGAGTGGCCGACCATGTCCGGGTTTGCGAAGTTCAGAATGATCGCGTCGTGTTCATCGGATTCGATTTCCTTCACGCAAGCTTCAGCGACTTCGTAAGCGCTCATTTCCGGTTTCAAGTCGTAAGTTGCGACTTTCGGGGAGTTAATGAGCACGCGCTTTTCGCCTGGAAGCTCAACATCGCGTCCGCCGCTGAAGAAGAATGTCACGTGCGGGTATTTTTCCGTTTCGGCGATCCGCAGTTGTTTCTTCCCGTGTTGAGCTAACACTTCACCAAACGTATTGTCGAGATCCTTCGGCTTGTACGCAACGTACCCGTTCACCGTTTCTGCAAACAACGTCAAGCAGACGAAATGCAGATCTTTCGGGAATTTAGGGCCGCGATCGAAGCCTTGGAAGTCTTTATTCGTGAATACGTTGGACAGCTGAATCGCACGGTCTGGACGGAAGTTCAAGAACACGACGGAATCGCCGCTCTCAACTTGTGCGATTGGCTCGCCTTTGTCGTCCACGATTACGGTTGGCATCACGAATTCGTCATAGACCGATTTCTCGTACGATTCCGTGACTGCTTTAATCGGGTCGGTATATTTGGGACCTTCCGCATAAACCATGGCCCGGTACGATTTCTCGACGCGGTCCCAACGTTTGTCGCGGTCCATCGCATAGTAACGGCCTTGGACGGTGGCAATCTTGCCCACGCCAAGCTCGTTCATCTTAGCGATTAATTGCTCAAGGAAGCCTTTCGCGCTGTCCGGAGCTACATCGCGTCCGTCCAGGAATGCATGCACATAAATTTCATGCATATCTTCCTTCTTCGCCAGTTCGAGCATCGCAAACATATGATCGATGTGGCTGTGAACACCGCCGTCGGACAGAAGGCCGTACAGATGCAGCTTTTTACCCTTCGATTTCGCGCTACGTACCGCATCCACCAGCGTCTCGTTCGTGAAGAATTCCCCTTCGCGAATCGATTTGGAGATCCGAGTCAAGTCTTGGTAAACGATCCGGCCGGCGCCGATGTTCAAGTGGCCGACTTCGGAGTTCCCCATTTGCCCTTCTGGCAAACCAACGGCTTCCCCGCTGGCCGTCAGCGTAGTGTTCGGGTATTGTTTCAAATAACGGTCATAGTTCGGCTTCTTCGCTTGGGCAACCGCGTTGCCTTCCACTTTGTCGCGAAGCCCGAACCCGTCCATGATAATCAGAGCTACTGGTCTTGGAGCCGTCATTTATTTCGCCCCCTCAACGAGCTTGATGTACGATTCTGGCTGCAGGCTGGCACCGCCGACAAGCGCACCGTCGATGTCGCTTTGGCCCATATACTCCTTCACGTTTTCTGGTTTTACGCTGCCGCCATATTGAATGCGGATTTTCGCCGCTACGTCGTCACCGTAAAGCCCCTGAACCAGGCTGCGGATGTAGGAAATTACTTCGTTCGCATCTTGTGCGGTCGAGGATTTGCCCGTACCAATTGCCCAAATTGGTTCGTACGCAATCACCACTTGCGCTGCTTGCTCTGCAGTCAGACCTTTCAAAGCCGCTTCGGTTTGAACCTTCACGACTTCTTTCGTTTGGCCAGCTTCACGCTCTTCGAGCTTCTCGCCAACGCAAGGGATCGGGGTCAAGCCATGTTTGAAGGCAGCCAGGATCTTCTTGTTGACGATTTCGTCGGTTTCGCCGAAATACGCCCGGCGCTCGGAATGGCCGATGATCACATAGTCCACGCCAAGCTCTTTCAGCATGCGACCGCTGATTTCGCCAGTGAAAGCTCCTTCGTCTTCAAAATGCATGTTTTGTGCGCCGATTTTGATCGACGTGCCTTTCGCAGCTTCTACCAAAGCCGGCAGGTTGGTGAACGGCGCGCAAATGACGCTCTCTACGCCGGCAACCTCCGCTTTCCCTTTCACGGCTTCGAAGAAGGCTTTGGCTTCGGAAACGGTTTTGAACATTTTCCAGTTTCCGGCGATAATAGGTGTTCTCACAGAGCCCACTCCTTTTATTTCATAGAGGTAGCTCAAAAAACGAACTTCATTACTTCATCCAACCTTCTGAGGTGCTGGAAGCCCGTTTTTTGAGCCTTGATCTAGCTACTTTTTCTTACTTGTCGTTCAATGCTACGACGCCAGGAAGCGCCTTGCCTTCCATGAATTCCAGGGAAGCGCCGCCGCCTGTGGAGATGTGGTCCATTTTGGAAGCCAGATTGAACTTCTCGGCTGCTGCTGCGGAATCCCCGCCGCCGATAATGGTGTAGCCTTCCGTCGTTGCGCAGGCTTCCGCCACTTCTCTTGTCCCGTTGGAGAAAATATCAATTTCGAACACGCCCATCGGTCCGTTCCATACAACCAGCTTGGAGTTCTTGATAATTTCAGCATACTTCGCGCGAGTCTTCGGCCCGATGTCCACGCCTTCCCAATCTGCAGGAATGCTGTCGATATCCACAGCTTTGTGGTTTGCGGTTGGGCTGAAGTCATCCGCTACGATGCAGTCGACAGGGAGAAGGAAGTTTTTACCCAGCTTCTTCGCTTTCTCGATGAAGCCAAGGGCAACATCGAGTTTGGTTTCATCCAGAAGCGATTTGCCGATTTCGTAACCTTGGGCTTTGAAGAAGGTATAAGCCAAACCGCCGCCAATCAACACGTTGTCCGCGATGTTCAACAGGTTGTCGATAACGTCGATTTTGTCTTTTACCTTCGAACCGCCGATAATTGCGGTGAAAGGACGGTCCGGGTTCGTCAAGGCCTTACCGAGAACGGACAATTCTTTCTCCATCAGCAAGCCGGATACGGCTGGCAGATAATGAGCGATCCCTTCGGTCGAAGCGTGCGCGCGGTGTGCAGCGCCAAATGCGTCGTTGACGAACAGGTCAGCCAGCTCAGCGAATTGTTTTGCGAGTTCTGGATCGTTCTTTTCTTCGCCTGGGTAGAAACGTACGTTTTCAAGTACCAGGACGTCGCCATTGTTCATCGCATTGACTTTCGCTTTAACTGCTTCCCCAACAGCTTCATCGACTTTTGCTACTTCTTTGCCAAGCAGCTCGCTCAAGCGTTTTGCCGGCAGCGTAAGCCGCATATCTTCATTCACTTGGCCTTTCGGACGGCCCAAGTGGCTCGCAAGAATCACCTTCGCGCCTCGTTCAACCAAGTATTTGATCGTTGGCAGCGTTTCGCGAATCCGGGTGTCGTCGGTAATTTGACCATCTTGCATTGGTACATTGAAATCTACGCGAACAAACACGCGTTTGCCGGTGACTTCCACATCACGTACACTTTTCTTGTTCATCTCCACGTTCCTCCTAAACGGTATGCGCGGGTCTCTCAGACCAAAAAATGCGCGTCTACGGCTTTGTCTTGGTTCCTCTCCTAAATAAAACGCAATGAAACGAATCTCTATCTATTTATTTGGGGTGTGTGTGAATGCCGTATTACATGCAAGAACCAAAGAGGAGTCCTGAACAGGTTGCTCCTCTTTGGGATGAATCTCTAATATGGGTAACTGGATTATTTTACTTTTTTCGCGAAGTATTCCAGCGTACGAACCAATTGAGCAGTGTAGGACATTTCGTTGTCATACCAAGCTACAGTTTTCACCAGTTGTTGGTCGCCGACAGTCAATACTTTCGTTTGCGTAGCGTCGAACAGGGAACCGAAAGTCATCCCTTTGATATCCGAAGATACGATTTCGTCTTCCGTGTAACCGAAAGTTTCTGGGTCAGCAGCAGCTTTCATTGCAGCGTTAACTTCGTCAGCAGTTACTTTCGTTTTCAGAACGGATACCAGCTCAGTCAAGGAACCAGTTGGAACAGGTACGCGTTGTGCAGCGCCGTCCAATTTGCCTTGCAGTTCAGGGATAACCAGGCCGATTGCTTTTGCAGCACCAGTGGTGTTAGGAATGATGTTTTCAGCAGCTGCGCGAGCACGACGGAAGTCACCTTTCGCATGCGGAGCATCCAGCGTGTTTTGGTCGCCAGTGTAAGCGTGGATTGTTGTCATCAAGCCTTGAACGATACCGAATTTGTCATTCAGCGCTTTAGCCATTGGAGCCAAGCAGTTCGTCGTACAAGATGCACCGGAGATTACCGTTTCCGTACCGTCGAGGATTTCATGGTTTACGTTGTAAACGATGGTTTTCATGTCGCCAGTAGCTGGAGCGGAGATTACAACTTTCTTCGCGCCGCCTTTCAGGTGAAGCTCAGCTTTTTCTTTCGTTGTGAAGAAGCCTGTGCACTCCAGAACGATGTCAACGCCAAGCTCGCCCCAAGGCAATTCTTCAGGGTTACGGTTAGCCAGAACTTTAACTTCTTTGCCGTTTACTTTGAAGAATCCATCATGTACTTCGATGTCGCCTTCGAAGCGGCCTTGAGTTGTATCATATTTCAACAAATGAGCCAACATTTTTGCATCTGTCAGGTCATTGATTGCTACGACTTCGATACCTTCAACGTTTTGAATGCGGCGGAAAGCCAGGCGTCCAATACGTCCAAAACCGTTAATCCCTACTTTTACACTCATTGATAGTTCCTCCCAGTGTTTGATTTTTTATTATTCAAGACAGGCCCGATAAAACCCGTCATGAGTAAACCTATTTATTCCCGGAGCCGTTGATCAACTCATTTACGATCTCTTGTGCCGCCGCTTCGTCGGTCACTAGGATATCCTCTTGGCCAAACCGCAATACGGCATGGATCGCTCTCGCTTTGCTCTTACCGCCCGCAATGCCGATCACCGTCTCGGTTCGCATGATATCCTCGAGACGCAGGCCTAGGGTCAGCATTTTGTGCACGACGACGCCGTCTTCATTAAAGTAATATCCAAATGATTCCGCGAGCGCGCCTTCTCTTCGGATTTCTTCGACCATGCTTGGCTCCAGCTTGCGCCGGCGCGCCATCTCCATAGCGTCTCCGACCCCGTGCACTACGATACGCGCCTGACGGATCATGTCCACGATATCCTGGATATTCGGATCGTGTACCAACGACTCGTAAGCTTCCTTCCCCAACAGATCGGGGACATGCAGCAAACGATAACCCGCACCCACGCGCTTCGCCATACCGGAAGCAATCGTGTTCGCTTGGATTTCCAGGCTCTCGCCAAGACCCCCGCGTGCCGGTACGAACCAGCTCTGCTTCATCGTGACGTTAGGCGGCGGATTCAGCTGATCCGCGACCTCCGCCAGCGTAGTGCCGCCGGTTACCGCGACCACCTCATCCCCGCGCATTACACTAAGCAGCGCTTTGGCACCTGCTCGCCCCAGTTCCCGCTTCACCAGCGGGGAGGCCTCGCAATCTCCAGGTACAATTACTACTTTGCGCAGCCCATAATGCTGACGGATCGTCTCCTCCAAGTTGGAGAGGCCAAACAATTCTTTGACGACCGGCTCCAAATCCTCAAGCAATCGCCGTCCCGCGTCGCTGATTCTCATGCCTATATTCTCGATTTCTATCAGGCCCTGGGCCTTCAGGAGATCTGTTTCGGCACGCAACACACGCTCCGTCATGTCCAGCGAATTCGCCAAGGTTCTACGGCCAATGACATCAGACAACATGATCTGGTGAAGTATGGTGTACCTTTTCTTGAGAATGTCCATGAGATCAGGAAGAAGCTGCTTTTGAATCTCTAATATGTTTCGCATGCTTTCCACTCCTGCAAGCTTCGTCTTCTCTCTCCATCTCCTGGCCTTAAAATGTCCCGGGATAACTTTTTAAGTCCCACTGTTATTTTACTCAATAATCTCCTTAGTTGCAAGCCTGACGTCCGTATCATTTACTTTCTTCCGAGCAGTTATACCCCTAGGCACAAAGAATCCCGTAAGATCCTGACATTTGGATCAGAGAGTTGTCGAAAATAGGCCTGCTGTGTCTCAGCAAAATTGCGGATGGCGGCAAAGCAGATCGGTTGTTTTCATAGAAAAAAAGACCCTCCCGCATAGGGAGAGCCTCGTCTACTTATTCCTCGTTTCTCAATTTCTCAATTGGTCAGTCGGATCGACAAAGCGCTTTTTGATTCCATCCGGAAACTCGGCAGCTCGGTTCCCCGGAGACACAAGCGAACATCAGAGGCCTGCTCGCCGTCATTAAACAATACGACCCCAATCGAATCGTCCGTATTGCGGAACGCGACGGAACGTATCGAAGGCTGTCCCGACTCGGCGGCGATTCTTACGGCCTTCGGACGGATCACTTTGCTGAAATGGGCCAGTGCATAGTAGTCCAGCGTATACTCGAGCTCGCGGGTCTGCTGGTTCACTGTCACGATCCCGCGGCAGGTGCTGCGGCCAAAGCCTGGTACAGTCGGACCATTTTGCTCATCCAAAGCCATATTCCAGAGCACCAATGATTGGCTGTGATTTCGCAATATCTCGATCCCCGTCCGCATGACATTGGAGAACGCCGGTTCAAACGCCGGAATCCATTCCCCGCCAGAGCCTTCGGTAAAATGAACCTCTTTGCCCGGGAAGGCCTCCTTCACTTGGCTTTGCGCCGAGGCTTCCCCTCCATACCAGTGCCACGCCACCCCGTCGACCGCTTCGGCCGCTTCCTTCAGCACAGTCAGCGGATAATCCGGCCGATCCCAGTTATGGTCATACGCCAAAATCTTCGTGGACAAGCCATGCTTCACAAAAGCCGGCTTCAGATAATTTTTCACGAAATCGGTCTGCATCTCAGCCGTCATCAGCATCCCCGGATAATGTCCCGGCACATAAAGCGGTTCGTTCTGCGGCGTCACCGCATATATGGATAAACCGTGCTTGGCGTAAGACTCGATATAACGGACAAAGTAGTTCGCGTACGCTTCGTAATACTCCTTCTTCAGTTCCCCGCCGATCATTGAACCGCTGGTTTTCATCCATCCCGGTGCGCTCCAGGGGGAGCCAAACAGCTTGATGGACGGATTTAAGGCCAGCGCTTCTTTTAAGAGCGGAATGACATCGACTTCGTCGTGACGAATCGAGAACCGCTGCATTTCCGGATCGGACTCACCTTCGGGCAAATCGTTGTAGCTATAGAAGAACCGGGCATAATCCGAGGCCCCCATCGGGTTGCGCAGCACGGATAAGCCAATTCCCTCCTCCGGGTCAAACAGCATCTTCATCAAGGAAGAACGCTGCTCTTCAGGAAGCACCTGATGAATCAGATAGGCGGCCGAATCGGTAAAAGACGCTCCAAACCCATCCATCGTCTGATAGTTGACGCTTTCGTCTAATCGGACCTCGACATCCCCGGCATCGGAATCCGCCGGCCTCAGCTGTTCCTCCGTTGTACGGACGAAGAGTGATTTTTCTCCAGTGGAATAATAAATGTCAAGCTCACGCATGCTGTTTCCCTCCACTTCGATTAATGGCCACGGTTTACTGGAGGCCGAGTTTTTCTTTATTGGCTTTCATTTTCTCCGTACGGATTTGCACGATTTTATCCCAACCGTTGTCCTCAAGGAACTTCTTGTAATTGTTGAGCGTGCTCTCGAATTCTTCGTCGCTCTTGGCGCGGATCAAGCTGACCATCGTCGTGTTCCAAGTGGTGTTAATCGCCGTCAAAGAGCGAGCTTCCGGAGATCCGGCATCCGGGTTGATATTTTCAAGGACGAAGTGAGGGTACAGCTTTCCTTTGCCCCACTCTTGCATTTGCTTGATGGAATCCGGGAAAGCATCGGCGCTGAGCGCTTTGTGACGGTCATGGCCAAAGAACATGAATTCGCCCATGCGGTATTCCTTCTTGAATTTATCGGCATCCTTTTGCTGCAGCTCTTTCACTTCTGGTGTGAATTGCACCGTTCCGTCCGCATTCTTCGTGTAGGTCTCGCCTTCGATGCCGTAGTTCATCAGCATTTGGCCTTCTTCATCCAACAGGTACGTGAAAATTTGGATCGCCTTCGCCGGGTCCTTGCATTGCTTCGTGATAAAGCTGATCATCCAGCCGGTAATCCCGGATTGGTTCAGCTTTGGCGTGTTGCCCACCGTGCTTTGCGGTCCGTCGATCGCCAGGTAGGCTTGATTCGGATGAGCGGTGGCGAAGATTTGCAAGTTGCCGCCTTGCTGCGGCGTTCCGTCCAGCAATATCGTGGCGTATTTGCCGGCTTTCACTTTCTCTTCAAAAGCAGGGCCGTCATCGGCAAAGCTGTCGTCACTGATATTGCCAACTCTATGCACTTCATTTAACGTCTTGAGCCAAGTCAGATAATCCTCGTCCAAATTACGGTTGTAGAACTCGCCGTTCTCCGTTTCCAGCGGAACTCCGAGGAAGTCTTGGAACACATCCCCCAAGGAGCCCGTCCCCTCGCCAATTGAGTTAAATCCAAACGGAATCAGATCCGGGAATTGGGTTTTAATCTGCTGCATCACATTTTTGAATTCCTCAGGCGTACCGATCTTAGGCTGACCCAGCGCTTCGTACACGTCTTTGCGGATTACAAAAGCCGTCTTCGCTGGAATGTTACCGCTGTCATAATCGGCCTGCGTATTGGAGTAGTTCGGGTAACCGTACGTGTTGCCGTCCGCTTGCTTAAACCAGTTGAGCGTATCTTGCGCGGCGACTTTGTTGAAATAAGGGTCGTATTTCTCCGCCAGCTCGTTCAGCGGCAAGGCCCAGGAAGAAGCCTTCTGCACAACGGCCGAATTGGAATCGAACACGGTAATCAAGTCCGGCATGTCGCTTCCGGCAAAAAACGTATTCAGCTTGGTATCGTCGCCGGTAATAAATTTGATATCAATATTCAAATCTTCCTTGATCTTCTTCGTGACCACATCGTTGCCGAAATCGGTATTCCACCAATCGGCGTTCACGTACCAGGTCAGCTGGGTTGGCTCTTCTTTCTTGTCCAGCTTCCATGCCGGCGTGTTCGGGTCCAAGGTATACCGATCTTCCAAGGATACCTCTGTTGCGGCCTTCGAACCGCCGCCGGAGCCGCCGCAGCCGGTAACGATCAGCGCAGCGGTGAGCAGTGCAGCGCATGCGGTCATCCCTTTTCTTGCAAGACTTTTGTTCAACTTAAGCATTCGTTGTACCCTCCTTTTTTTGTAAGAAGCACAGCTAGTCCAACTCGCACATCAAGCCTAGCGTTTCATGCGGATGCGTTACTCCTTCACCGCCCCCAGCATCATGCCCGAGATGAAGTATCTTTGTAACAATGGATAAATCACAACAATCGGCAAAGTCGTAATCACAATTGTTGCGAGTTGAACTCCTTTGGTTGTCGTTTCAATGACGACGGAACCCGCGATGTTCTGCATCGATTGGGTCTGGGACTGTACGATGATTTCGTACAGCTTCATTTGCAGCGGGTACAGGTATTCATCTGTGATGTACAACTTGGTTGTCATAAAGTCATTCCACTGACTTACCCCGTTGAACAAAGCGATGGTAGCCAAGGCCGGCATCGATAACGGGATAAAGATCTTCAAGAAGATTCTCCAGTCGCCGGCACCGTCAATCTTGGCCGATTCCTCCAGGGAATCCGGCACATTGCGGAAGAAATTCATCAAGATCACGACATCGTAATAACTGAACAAAGCCGGAATGATATACACCCAGAAGCTGTTCAGCAGCCCCAGGGATTTAATCAGTAAGTACGTCGGGATCATACCGCCCGAGAAGAACATCGTAATGACGCCCATCGTCACGTACAGCTTGCGGCCGCGTACATTGTTCTTGCTGAGACCGTAGCCAATCATCGCGCAGAAGAAGACGTGGGTCACAACGCCGATGACTGTCTTGAGGACGGAGATCAGGAACGACTGCCAAATCGTATCGTCCCGAAACACCGCCTGGTAGTTCTCCAGAGAAAACTCTTTAGGCCAGAAGACAAACCCTCCTTCGGCAAGAGCTCGTCCCGAACTGAAGGAAGAAACGATGACATTCCAGAGTGGAATCACAATAATGATCGTAAATAAGATCAGGATCACAGCATTCACCGTATCAAAGATTCTGCTGTCGAGATCCTGTTTGAGCACCTTTCGATTCATGGCTGCTGCTCCTTCCTTACAGGACAGATTGATTATCGTTGAGTTTGCTGGTCACCTTATTCGCCAGCACCAACAAAATGACCGATACAACCGAAACCCCAAGTCCGACGGCAGTCGCGTAGGAGAAGTCCCCCTGCGTCATCCCCATCCGGTATACGTAGGAGTTGATGACCTCGGCCTTTTCGCGGTTCTGGGAATTCATCAGCACCAAGGTCTGGTCCAGGTTGGAACCCAGCAGGCCGCTGATGGTCAGAATCAGGTTCAAGCTAATAATCATCCGCATGTTGGGCAGCGTGATGTTCCAAATTTGCCGGAGCCGGCTCGCCCCGTCGATCTTCGCGGCTTCATAATAAGTCGGGTCGATCTTGGCCATGATGGCGAGGTACAGGATCGTTCCCCAGCCCGCCTCTTTCCAAACATCCGACAGCACCGCGATCCACCAATACTTGCCCGGATCAAGCAGAATGTTCTGAGGCTTCGAGATCAAGCCCAAGTCCAGCAGCATCTGGTTGAACATCCCGGTGGTCGAGAACCAGGTGATGAGCATCCCGCCGAGCACGATCCAGGACAAAAAGTGCGGCAGGTACGAGATCGTCTGCACGATTTTTTTAAACCGGCCCAACCCGACCTCATAGATCATAATCGCGAGAATAATCGGGATCACAAAGCCGATGGCCAGCTTCAGGAAGCTGATCCCCAGCGTATTCACCACGGATTCCCAGAAGTATTTGTCGGTGGCGATAATTTTGAAGTTGTCCAAACCTACCCATGGAGCGGAGCTTAACGTATCGATGACCGTATAATTTTTGAAAGCGATCGTAAGTCCGTAGATGGGAATGTAGCAAAAAATAATCATAAAAATGATGCCCGGCCAGATCATCGACTGGATTTCCCACTGCCTGCCGAAATCGATAAAGAACTGCTTCATTCTTAATCCCATCGGCTTTTTGGCTGACGCAGCTGACTTCGCCATTTTGCGCTCCTCTCTTTATCCCGTATGGATAAAAACGTTTTTATTTTCGTCAACAGAACCCCTGTAGTTAACCGCTTACATTTTCCGCTGAGCTCAAGATCAGCTTCGTCTCCGCTTCTCTTAGCTTAAACGAACATGACTTGAGCCTCGCACGATCAGTTCCCCGTCCAGCTTCTGCACCTTCCCCTGCTCCTGCTTCTTAATCATGTTCACCAGATGATTGACCGCCAAGATCCCTTGTCTGGCGATCGGATTGCGAACCGTGGTCAGGGGCGGCGTAAAATACTGGGCAATATCAATATCGTCAAACCCTACGACGCTGATGTCCCTTGGAACCTCGAGGCCGTACGAACGTAACGCTTTAATACAACCAATGGCGCTCAAATCGTTGCCGGCCAGAATCGCGTCCGGCACTTTGCCCGGATGCTTATGAATAAACGCCCGAATCGCATTGTAGGTACTCTCTTCCTCAAAATACCCCTGCACAATAAAATCCTCATCAATCGGCAGCTGATGCTCCCGCAAGGCCGCGAGATATCCCTCTTTCCGCTGTACGCTGTCGTACATCGTATCAACGCCGGAAATGTAGGCGATTTTCTTATGGCCCAGGCTGATCAGGTATTTGGTCGCTTCATAAGCGGACGCATACGAATTAAAAATCACGGTCCCCATCGTTTCCTTCTGAATCACCCGATCCAGAAATACCGCCTTGATCTTGTCCTTCTCCATCATGGCGATATCTTGGTCATCGACCCGCAATTCTTCGTAGATGATCACGCCATCCACCCGGCGGCCCATGATATTGCTGATAATCGTTTGCTTATCGGCGGTAACCATGACATGCAAACCGTATCCCAGCCGCTCGCTCTCGCGCGCCATCGACTCCACCAAAATGTAAAAATAAGGTCCGGATACACTCGTCGTAAAAAAACCAAGCATATTCGTCTTCTTCGACTTGAGCTGCTTCCCGTTTAAGTTCGGTACGTAATTGAGCTGCTTGGCGACCTTCAGCACATGGGATTTGGTCTCCGGATTCAACACATCCACATCGTTGAGCGCGTTGGATACCGTAGAGATGGAAACCCCTGCTGCTTTGGCTACATCCTTAATGGTGACTTTCCCCATCCCTGATTACACCCTTGTCTATAAAAACGTTTTTATATATTCCTCAAGTTATCATAGAAACGCTTTCATGACAATCCCTATTTTATTTGGATCTACACCTTGCGTTTTGAGACAAAATGTCATATAATCTATTTTGTTCGCTAAATTTGCGCCCGTGGTCCAATGGATATGACGTAGGCCTCCGGAGCCTGAGATCGAGGTTCGATTCCTCGCGGGCGCGCCATATATTGCACATTCAAAGTCCTGTGACACAAGTCTTCTGGACTTTTTTATTACCTTGAGTTTGACTTTCTTTGACTTTCTCAAATAAATTGTTTATGATGAGATTAATCCCCATCATTTCCGTCAATTCTTAGATTGATGGAAACGATGAATCCCAAACCATTCCATTCGACGGGGCGTTCCAGTTGAACAGCCTAAATTTAAGGAGGTTTTATCGGTGAGTTATATTCCTATGGTCGTAGAACAAAGCAACCGCGGCGAACGCGCTTATGACATTTATTCCCGTCTGCTCAAAGACCGGATTATTTTCCTGGGCTCCCAGGTAAACGATGTTGTTGCCAACTCCATCATTGCCCAGATGCTGTTTCTGGACGCGGAAGATCCAACCAAGGACATCCACCTATACATTAACAGCCCTGGCGGTTCCATTACGGCCGGCATGGCGATTTATGATACGATGCAATTTATCAAGGCGGACGTCTCCACGATTTGCGTTGGGCTGGCCGCTTCGATGGGCGCCTTCCTGTTGAACGCAGGTGCGCCGGGGAAACGTTATGCGCTGCCAAACAGCGAAATCATGATCCATCAACCGCTCGGCGGAGCGGAAGGTCAAGCGACGGACATCGAGATCCGCGCCCGCCGTATCCTCAAGATGCGCGATAAACTGAACCGAATCCTCTCGGAACGCACCGGCCAACCGCTGGAACGGATCGAGAAGGACACCGACCGCGACTACTTCATGAGCGCGGCAGAAGCGAAGGAATACGGCTTGATCGACCAAGTCATCGAGAAAGTGAATCCGGCCAAAGCTTAAGGCTATACAGAAAAGGCTGCTCTTCGAACAGAAAGTGCTGTTCGAGGAGCGGCCTTTCTTGTTATATTTATCTTTAAATAACTTAACGAGAGAGTTCAAAAGGTCAGAATAGCAAGCTACAGGCACACACCTCGAGATAGCCCTTCTGCTCTAACGCTGATGAGAAGCGCTATGTTGGCAAAATTGGCGTGCCCGCGGCTCTAACGACGCTGAGAAGCACTATTTCGACGCAAGTGCTTATTTTCAGGCGGATATTTGGTAAATAAGCATTCTGGCAAGCGTTATACTTTCAACATCGTGATTTTGGCGGGTATAAGGTCGGTGGTAAGCGTTAGAAGGATGACTTTTTGAACGACTTTTTTAAAGGAGCGAACCGGGAGATGGAACAAAGAAAAAAATTGTATGAAGTAAGCCGTACGTTGGCGGATGTCGCCATGGGCAAAGCCAAAGCCGATTTGGTGGTTAAGGGCGGCACCTTAGTCAACGTCTATACCGGAGAGCTGCTGCCGAATACGGACGTCGCGGTTGCCGAAGGGCGGATCGCCTTCGTAGGGGACGCCGCGCACACGATCGGCGAGAACACCGTTGTGATCGATGCGGCAGGCCGCCACATCGTTCCCGGGCTCCTGGACGGGCATATGCACGTGGAGAGCACCATGCTGTCGGTGGCTGAGTTCGCCAAGGCTGCGCTTCCCAAAGGAACGACCGGTATTTTTATGGACCCGCATGAAATCGCCAACGTGTTTGGAGCGGAGGGCGTGCGCTGGATGCATGAGGAGGGCCAAGGCTTGCCGCTTAAGGTGTATACTACATTCCCTTCCTGTGTACCGGCCACCGATCATTTGGAGGATGCCGGATCGTCGCTGGACACCCGCGATATCGCCGACGGGATGACCTGGGACGGCGTCGAGGGGCTGGGCGAGGTCATGAACTTCCCCGGCGTCGTATACGGAGACCCGAAAATGCTCGGCGAAATCCAAGCCACAATGGAAGCAGGCAAAACCGTCACCGGACATTTTCCGAGTGACGACGAGCGCATGCTTCAGGCCTACCTGGCCTCGGGTGTGACTTCCTGTCATGAGACCGTAACCCGGGAGCAAGGGCTCGCCAAGCTGCGCCTCGGGATGCACCTGATGATCCGCGAGGGCTCAGCATGGCATGACGTCAAGGAAGTGATCAAGGTGGTCACCGAAGATAAGGTGAATACCTCGAACATTATGCTCGTCACCGACGATGTGTATCCGCAAACCTTGATTGAGCAAGGCCACATGAACCATGTCGTGCGCCGGGCGATTGAAGAGGGCGTCGATCCGGTTACCGCGATCCAGATGGGAACCATCAATACGGCGCGGTACTTCAAGGTCGACGGCGACGTGGGCGGCATTGCGCCGGGCAAATGCGCGGACCTGCTGCTGATCGGCGACCTGCGGCGGATGGAGCCGTCGACCGTGATCGCCGACGGCAAGGTCGCCTACGACGCCGGGCAGCTCCGCGTCCCGTTCCCGGCGTACCCGTACCCGGCGCAGGCGCGCGCTTCGGTGAAATTGGCGCGTCCGCTGACCGCCGACGATTTCCTCTACCGCAGCGCCAGCGGCAAGACGGAAACGACGATCCACGTCGTCGACGTGATCGAGAACAGCGCCCGCACGGCGAAGGGAACGGCAACCGTTCCGGTTGACGGGAAGGGAGTCGTGCGTCCGGCCGTCGAGCAGGACATCGCCACACTGGCCTGCATCGACCGCCACCGCGGTTCCGGCGAGCTGTCCCTCGCCTTCGCGCGCGGCTTTGGACTCAAGCAGGGGGCTGTAGCCTCTACCGTTGCGCATGACAGTCACAATCTCATCGTCATGGGTACGAATCCCGAGGACATGGCGTTTGCTGCGAATGAGCTGGCGAAGCTGGGCGGCGGCATGATCGCCGTACTGAACGGCCAAGTGCTCGCCGCCGTGCCGATGGCCATCGCCGGCCTGATGTCCGATCAGCCGCTGGAGACGGTGGTCGCCCAGGTGAAAGAGCTCGAAGCCGCCTGGAAGCAGCTCGGCTGCCAACTGAACGCGCCGTTCATGACGTTTTCTCTGATTGCCTTGCCGGTCATTCCGGAGCTGCGTATCACCAACCGCGGTCTAGCGGACGTGAACGAGTTCAAGCTCGTGCCCGTGGAAGTCGGTTAAGCCGCATGCATGTAAATAACCCGCCGAGAAAGTGAACCCTTTCTGGCGGGTTTTGTTTTACTCCATACCGGAGTCGCTCGCACCTACAAATGAGGGTGCAGCTCTTCCACCGACTCACGCCGAACCAGCTTCGTATCCAGCAGAACTAGCTCCCCGCCGGCCGGCGGCCCCTCGATCAGCTCGAGGATTTTGCGCGCGCCCATCCGGCTGAGTTGCTCAATGGGCCGCTTCACCGTTGTCAGCGGCGGATTCGTATAGTGCGAGAAGCCGATGTCGTCAAAGCCAACGACCGAGACGTCCGCCGGAATCCGCAATCCCGCCTCCGCCGCGGCCTTCATCGCACCGATGGCCATGTCGTCGTTGCAGCAGAACACCGCAGTTGGCCGCTCCGGCAGCGCCAGCAACCGGTGCATCGCCAGATAACCGCTCTCCACGTCGTAGCGGCCCTCGACGAGCCATTCCTCCCTTACCGCCAGGCCAGCATCCTTCATGGCTCGCAAATACCCTTCCTTGCGCTCCTGCGTCGACTTGTAGCCGGCGATCCCCTCCACCAGGCCAATGCGTGTATGCCCACGGCCCGCCAAGTATTGCGTCAACTCGTAAGCTCCTGCCCGGTCATTGGACACGAAATTAACGATGGTCGAGTCACCCGCATTCCGGTTCAGCACGACCAAAGGAATCCCCTGCTCTCGCACATGGCGAATAAACGTGTCGTCACGCTCACTTTGGCTCATGAGCAGAATGCCGTCGAACCGTCGCCGATGGATCGAGCTAAAGTCCTCAAAATCGTCGATCCCCAGCAGAAACAAGTTGTACTGGACACCAACCTCCTGACTCACACCGCGGATGGCCTCTGCCAGGAAACTGGAGGACGTCCCTTGAACCATACTCGTAAAAAACAACCCAATCGTATGCGAACGCTGCAGCACCAAACTTTTGGCGTTATAATTCGGCACGTAGTTCAGCTGCTCAGCGATCTCCATAATCTTGCGTTTGGTCTCCTCCTTAATCAGCGGGCTGTTGTTCAGCGCCCGGGAAACCGTCATATGCGAGACATTCGCCAGCTTGGCGATGTCTTTGATCGTAGCGGACATACAGCAGCGTCAATCCTTTCTATGCCTCGGGAAAAGCAAAATACCGCTTGGCATTGCCATAGCAAATATCCGTCACGATCCGGCCCAGCAGATCATAGTCCTCCGGCGCCTCGCCGCGCTCCACCCAATCGCCAAGCACGTCGCATAAGAGGCGGCGGAAATATTCGTGCCGCGTATACGACAGGAAGCTGCGGGAGTCCGTCAGCATCCCGATGAACTGCGACAACACGCCAAAATTGGCTAGCGTGTGCATTTGCTGGATCATGCCGTCTTTGTTGTCATTAAACCACCAAGCGGTGCCAAATTGAATTTTACCAGGTACGCCGCCGCCCTGGAAGCTGCCCATCATGCTGGCGAGCGCCCAATAATCGTTAGGGTTCAGCGAATACAGGATCGTCTTTGGCAGCCCGCCGTCCTGCTCGATCGCGTCCAGCAACCGGGCCAGCGCTTCGGCCAGAGGCCCGTCGTTAATCGCATCATAGCCCGTATCCGGACCCAGCCGTTGAAACATGGCCGTATTCGTGTTCCGTAACGCATGAATATGCAGCTGCATCGCCCAGCCGCGGGCAGCGTATTCCTTGCCCAGGAACACCATCGTATACGATTTGTATTTCCGTTCCTCCTCCGGCGTTACCGAACCTTGGCTCAGCGCCTTCGCGAAGATCGCCTCCACTTCCTCCAGCGTCGCTTTCTCGTATTCCAGTGTATCCAGCGCGTGGTCAGATACGCGGCCGCCGATCTCATGGAAGAAGTCGATCCGTTCTCTTAACGCATCCAATAGCGCCCCATAATTCTGAATCGGCTTCCCAGCCGCCGCCTCCAGCTTTGCCAGCCAAGGCTTAAACGTGGCACGATTGATCTCCAGGAACTTGTCTGGGCGGAAGCTGGGCAGCACCACCGTATCGAAGCCTTCCAGTTTCTTGATCTTCAAATGGTACTCCAGCGAATCCGCCGGGTCATCGGTTGTGCAGACCACTGTCACCTTCGATTTCGTAATCAAGTCCCGCGCGCCAAAGCCTTCACTTTGCAGCTGGGCATTCGCTTGTTCCCAGATGACCGGCGCAGTCTCCTCATTCAGCAGCTCATCAATCCCAAAAAACCGCTGCAGCTCCAAGTGCGTCCAATGGTACAGCGGATTCCCCAGCAGCTGCGGCACTACCTTCGCCCAGGCGAGAAACTTGTCGTAATCGTCCGCCCCACCGGTGATCAGTTCCTCGTCGATGCCGCAGGCCCGCATCACCCGCCATTTGTAATGGTCGCCGCCCAGCCAAGCCTCGGTTAAGTTGCGGAACGTCTTATTTTCGTAGATCTCCTGCGGGCTTAAATGGCAGTGATAATCGATGATCGGCAGTTCCTTCGCGTATTGATGATACAACTTCTCCGCCGTCTCGCTGTTCAGCAGAAAGTTTTCCCCTAAAAATTTCTTCGCCATTTCCCATTCTCCCTTCATTTAGTTCAACTAATTGTTAACGTTAACATTAGTATGCTGCTTAATATTGTAAACGTTTTATCGGAAAACGCAAGAGAGAATATGGGCCCTTGACCGATTAAAAAAGCCCCCTCAGCCACGAATGCAGCCGAGAGGGCGTTTAACATTGATTCGATAAAGCTTCAGCGTGTTTTGAAATCAAACGGATTCGTTCCCGGCGGCAGCAGCTGGCTAAACGGGAAATAAAATTCCGGGAAACCAAACACATAAGGCAAGTATTCGTACAGTTGGAAAAAGATCGTCACGCCCTCATCCTTCACATAATATGACGGATTCGAGCCGATCGTTTTGAAGTTACCGAAGTAACCTTCCGTTTCCTGCAGCTTCTTGGCGATTTCCGGATCGACGATGCTGCGGTAATTCGGGTTTGCCCGGAGCAGCTCGTCCAGCGTCAGCAGCTTTCCGTTATCCAGCCGGAATGTTAAGCCGTCGCGTACGGTAATCCCATGCGCACCGCCGGTGTAGGAGTACCAGTCCTGATAGAGGCTGAGCCCCCCGTCGCGGTTGTACGTCACTTTGTAAGTACCGACATACTCATAGGGGTTCCCACTTTGTGTCGACGGTTGTCCCGCCTTCGCTTCCTTCAGCGCATTAGCCACAAATTTTTCCGCCTTGTTCTTGAACAGCTTATTGATCTTCTTCTGCACCGACTTGTGCTTTAATCCGCTCAGCTGTGGATAGTCGACTTTAATCGACGCTTCCGGAATCTTCTTCTCGATCGTATGGTTCGTGATTTTGACGCCTTGCCGCTCCTGCACAAGCGCCGAGCCTGCCTCATTCGCCTTCCCGCTGATCTCGACTGGAGACTGCGGCGCAGCTTCGGCCGGAACAACGGCTAAGCCGGATATCATCAAGCCTGCGGTCATCAGCAAAGTGATCATTTCTACCGTGTTACGCTTCACTTGTTATCGCCACCCTCTATCGGTTAATACCTAAATTATGACCCGGGTGGCAAAAATTCATGTACGCAAAAACGCCAGCACGCCTTCCCTCAAGGAAAGCGCCTGACGCTATTGTAAAATGTAAGCCGATATTACTCACGGCCGCTCTTCAATTCAGTCCAGTACCGGTCGTACAGCTGCAGCTTATCGCCTACGTCACTCAGCCATTCGGTACGGGACAACTCATCCTCTGACAGGTTAATCATCTTGTCGTTCCGGTATTCTTCGCTGTGGAACTCCGCTGCTTTCACATTCGGATCGCTGTATCCGATCGCTTCGTAGTTCTTCGCGCTAATTTCCGGATCGAGCATGAAGTTGATAAACTTCTCGGCCAGCTCTTTATGCTTCGAATCCTTCGGAATCGCATAGTTATCCGACCAGATCGTGCCGCCTTCCTTAGGTACTACATAAGCGACATCCGGATTGTCTTGGGCAATGTAGGAAGCGTCACCCGACCATACGGTGGCGATCCAGCCTTCTTCTTGAATCATTTTTTGCTTGATGTTGTCGGTATCGAAAGCCAGCACACTTGGCAGCAGCTTCTTCAAATCCTCCACAGCCGTCGTGATTTCACCTTCGTCGGTGGAGCTGTTGGAATAGCCGTTCTTTTTCAAGGCCATACCAATTACTTCGCGGTTATCGTCCAGCAAAATGACCTTGCCCTTGTATTCCGGATTCCACAGGTCCTCCCAGCTGTCGATCTCGTCTTTCACGTATTTCTTGTTATACGCAATCCCCGTAACCCCCGAAGTGTATACGATCGAGTATTTGTTCCCCGGATCGTAGGAAGGGTTTTTATACGCGTCAGACACGTTCGCAAAGTTCGGAATGTTGTTCATATCCAGCGGTGCCAGCAGATCCTGCTTGATCATCGTAGCCACCATGTAATCGGACGGTTGAATCAAATCGTAACCGCCGCCGCCCGCCTTAATTTTAGCCAGCAGATCCTCATTGTTGGCAAACACGTCATAATTGATTTTTACGTCAAACTCTTTCTCGAACTGCTCCAGCACTTCCTCGTCAAAGTTATCCGCCCAGCTGTAAATGTTGAGCGTCTCTTTCGACGATCCGCAACCCGACAATAGTCCGGCAACCAACATCCCTGCCAGTACGAGACCGGCCCATCTCTTTTTGTTCAATTCCCAATCTCCCTTCGGTTTCGTCTTATGGAATATCAAAATTCGCCTAAAACGGCAGCAATGATTGTTTCTTCTGGCCCTTGCCGCGATTCAGCACAAATTGCGCCAGGAAGATCAAAGCGACCGTCACCAGGATCAAAATCGTACACAGCGCGTTAATTTCCGGGGAAATACCCCGTTTGACCTGCCCATAGATATAAATCGGCAATGTGGTCGAATTTGGCCCGCTAACAAAGAAGCTGACCATGAAATCGTCCAGCGACAGCGTAAACGCGATCAAGGCCCCGGAGATAATGCCCGGAGCAATCTGCGGCAACGTCACGTATCGGAAGGTTTGCCACGAGCTCGCCCCCAAATCCTGCGCTGCCTCCTCCAGTTGTCCCCCCATGCCGGAAAGACGCGTAGTCACGACAACGTAGACGTAGGACAAACTAAAGGTGATATGGGCAATAATAATCGTTATTTTACCCAGCGGCATATGGAGCTGATTAAACAGTACCAGCAACGACAAGCCCATGATGATATCGGGAATGATGATCGGCAAATACAACAAGCCGCCCATGCCCGGCTTCAAGCGGCGTCCGATCTTCCGCATCGACAGCGCCGCCAGCGTGCCAAGCACCGTCGAGATTACCGTTGAGACGATCGCCACGGTTAAGCTGTTGGCCAAGGCCTCCATGACATGGCGGTTATCAAACAGCGAGATGTACCAGTCGAACGTAAAGCCGCTCCAATCGGCCGCTAGCCTGGAACTGTTAAACGAATACGCAACGATAAACAGGATCGGCACATAGATGAAAATCATCATGATCAGCGAATGAACGCCGAGCAGCGGATGGCTTTTGGTTTTCATGAACGCACCTCCCGCACCCTTTGATACCGGGACGTCATCGCCCGATTAAACAGCGCAATCAGAATCAGCGAGGTGATCACGAAGATCACGGACAACGCCGAGCCAAACGGCCAGTTGCGGGCCCCAAGGAACTGACTCTGAATGATGTTGCTGATCATTGCCGATTTCGCCCCGCCGAGAATGTCCGTCACGACAAACATGCCGGTTGTCGAAACGTACACCAGCACGGAGCCGGTCATGATCCCCGACTTCGTTTGCGGCAGCGTAATGTGCCAGAACGCTTTCCAGCTCGACGCACCCAAATCGCTGGCCGCCTCCAGCAGTCGCTTGTCCATCTGCTCCAACGCCACAAATATCGGCAACACCATAAACGGAATAAACGTATACACCATGCCGAGCAACACAGCGCCCTTCGTATACAGCATCTGCAGCGGTTCGGAGATCAGTCCGATGCTGAGCAAGAACTCATTGACGATCCCTTGCGTCCGCAGCAGCAGCACCCAGGCATAAGTGCGGATCAGAAAGTTGATCCAAAACGGCACGGTAATAAGCACCAGGCCCCAGGTTTGCATTCTCGGACCGGCGTTCGCAATATAATAGGCCAACGGGTAACTGAGCAATAGACATAATGCGGTCGTCATCACGGATAACACAATCGTATCCCAATAAATGCCCAAATATAACGGGTCAAAAAATAACGCATAGGCATCCAAATTAAAGTCCAGCACCACATTGCCAAGCTCGTCACGACCCATAAAAGAGATGCCTATGACGATCAGCATCGGCACAACCAGGAACAGGCATAACCACAGGAACACCGGCAGCATGCTTAAGCCAGATTTTTTCATGATCCGATGACCACCTCATCCTCCGGCTTCCAATCCACCCCAACCGTCTCCCCGATTTGCCACGTACGCTCATCGTTGACATCCAGCACGATGGATACGGTCATCGGTTCGTTATCCAGCTGCACGATCAGCTTATGCACGCCGCCGAGGTACAGCACGTCCATCAGCTCGCCGCTGCGCTTCGTTTCGACGCCTTCGCCGCTCCGCACGGCCTTGAGCTTCTCCGGACGCACGGCGAACAGCTGCCCGTCCCGGGAGAAAATATTGTTCTCGCCAACGAAGGTGGCCGAAAACAACGTAGCCGGCTGTGCGTAAATTTCCCGCGGTGTGCCGATCTGCTCCACTCGGCCGCTGTTCATCACGACGATGCGGTCAGACATCATCATCGCTTCTTCCTGGTCATGCGTCACGTAGACGAACGTGATGCCCAGACTGCGCTGCAGCTGCTTGAGCTCGGCCTGCAGGCTTTTGCGCAGCTGCAGGTCCAGCGCGCCCAGCGGCTCATCGAGCAGCAGCACCCGCGGCTTGTTGGCGATCGCCCGCGCGATGGCCACCCGTTGCTGCTGCCCGCCGGACAGCTGGTGCGGATACCGCTTCGTGAGCGCGGTCAGCTGCGTCATCTCAACCGCCTCCCGCACACGTTCCTGCTGCTGCTTGATCGGCATCTTTTTCATCTTCAGTCCAAAGGCGACATTCTCTTCCACCGTCATATGAGGAAATAATGCATAATGTTGAAAGACAAGGTTCAAATCCCGGCGATTCGGCGGCAAATTCGTCAGGTCCTTTCCGTCCAGCAGGATTTTCCCGGAGGTCGGTTGCTCGAACCCGGCGATCATGCGCAAAATCGTCGTCTTGCCGCAGCCGCTTGGGCCCAGCAAGGTGAGGAATTCCCCTTCCTTAATCGTGAGCGATAGCGGATGCAAGGCGACCTGTCCCGCAAAGTGCTTCTCCACCGCGGCCAGTTCTATCATCTTTGCATCAACTCCTTCAATGTAGGCTTGTCTTCCTAAGAAAAAAAAGCCATATCCATTGGTATGGCTTTATCGGGTACTTCGATTCATTTTTTCGCATATTCACTATACCTTGTTTTGGCGCGGGTTACAATAGTTTTGCTATAATTCCCTTGGGTTTTCAAGGAACTCTGAGTAATGCTACTCACTATCCCCTAGCTTCATCATTTGATCTATAACTTCAGAAATCCCCCTATTAACAGTAATCATGGTGTCTCTATATTGGGGTTGCGTAATGAATTCCCTGGGATAGCTTGTAATATTATACAAGGTTAAATCCTCCGTGGATGAAGATGCTAATAAAGGTCTTATTTTCATCAGTGAGCCTTTTACTTCCGCCCAACTTTCAGGAAATTCTGAATTATTTTGTTGACTAAATAAATATTTATTTAGAACATAGACCATCCTTTGCAAGTTCTTATTCGTTTCAACAATGTTAGTAAGTTCATAATTGTATTCTTTCCCATCCATTTTTTCCAATAATACATCCAGTTTTGTATAATAATCAGAGCTAATTCCCATTAAAAAACCCTCTGAGAATAAGTACGCTTCCTTTGGTGTTCGATCATCATCTTCTAATTCAATTAAAAATCTATAGGTACTTAGAACGCGATCAGAATAAGTAGTAAATATATCATAAATATTTTGAGTTTCAGATTTCTTTTCTACCTTGGTTTGATCGAATATGATGTATTGGATTAAATTCGATAACAATACAACTATAGCTGTGATTAAAATCCACTTGAAATTAACACCTTTTTTCACTATTGGGAACACTTCCCTTTATTAGGAATTATAATCCAAAAAAAATAAAGTAAACGGGAACAAAATCACTGCCCATTTACTTTATTATACATAAAATGTACTATTTTGAAAGTGTAACAGAGGCAGTTGCGGCCTTTGTCCAATTTTTTTCGACATCTGTTGTTGTTACTGTGTAGTTCACACCTATCTCAAGAGGACTACCCCATGTCCAGCTTGCTGTACCTGAATATTGTTCTGATTTTTGAGTTGTATCATAAGTATGAGTATACTTGGCAGCTGTTGTAGTTTGTCCTGTTGTTTTTGCAGATAATTTTGCATATGCACTTACTGTCCATGCATCTCCACCGCCCTCAAGGTTATCATAGATGTTGAAAAGTATTGTTCCTGAGTTTCTATTATCGGCATCGGCTAACCACATATTCGCAGAATTACTTGTCCCACTCGACACGTAATTAAACTTTTTAGAATCCCAGTTAATAGAAACAACGTCGTATGAAGCTGGATACAATTCATAGGTAGCATCTGCAGGAAGTGATGCTTTTTTCTCAACCTGTACCCAAGCGTAGTACCTGTCACTATCCTTCGTAATATAGTTTGTAAGTACTCTTAATTGGGGACTGAGTGCCATTGGAGTCATGCTATTAGATTCATTTCCTTTAGCATCAAAAATAACAGTATCACTTGCTAGTACTTCAATACCCTTTGATTCCAGAAATTGTATGACATCTTGTTTTGTAGCACCGTTAGTTTTCATTCGGTCAACTTGCTGTACTATTTTGCCGAAATCTTCTTCACTGCGCCCTATATCTGCACTTGCAACTCCTGAAAAACTACTGAGAATAAAAGATAAAACCAATAAAAATAAACTTAATCTTTTCATTTTTCTTTACTCCTTAATTTTGGTATTTTATACCTGTTTCTATCTTATTTTCCCATGTTAAATTTGTCAATATTTACTATATAAATTCCTTTTTCTATCTTAATTTATGGCACACTTCTATATGGCTCCTGCCCCGTTGTCATTCAATGCCGATACCTACTAATACAGCAAAGGACAATTTTCGATATAAACTCCACCGCCACTCTTAGGTTGAATATAAATAGCGTCGACTGTAGACAGGGTTTCAAGAATCTTCAATTGATCTGGGCTAACTATCAAATTAAATGTGTTATATCCCACTTTCTCAACAGTCATTTTATCTCCAAAGGCTTTAAAGTTAGTAAAATACAAAAATGAGCTATCACACAAACCTATGCGGTAGCTCATTAAGTAACTGATATAGATTCCCTATATGCCCTATTTCAGCTCATACATCACTGTTAACGTGGTTTGCAGGTCGATTTCGCCTGGTTCCACCGGTGTACTCACCGCAGAATCCGCTGCCGCCATTTCCATCATTTTCACGTTCTGCGTGAAGATCGGCGTGCTGGTGCTGCCTTGGCTGATGCTAAGCACAATGCCCAGCTGGCGGTTCGCGGCTTTCGCGATCGATGCGGCTTTCTTGTTCGCGTCATTCATCGCTTTTTGGATCACTTGGTCTTGGTACTGATCCGGATTTTCGGTGCTGAAGCGGATATTATCGATCCGGTTGGCTCCCGCAGCGGATGCCGCATCCAGCAGCTGCCCTATCTTCGACAAGTCGCGGTAAGTGACCTCCAGCGAATGCTGGGCGCTGTACCCCTTGATCTGCTGGCCTTCTTTGTCGCTATACGTATAGTTTGGCTGTACGTAGAATTGGCCGGTTTGGATATCCTTGTCGGCAATCCCCCACGTCTCCTTCAACAGCTTGATGAGCGCGGCCACTTTAGTTGCATTGGCGCTTTGGGCTTCCTTCGCCGTCTTAGCTTCCGTCACCACCCCAATCGACAGGTACGCCACGTCCGGCTTCACGGACAATTCGCCGCTGCCCACCACCGTCACCACATTCTTCTGCATCTCGCCATCCGCATAAACCGGCACCGGCGCGTTAAGGGCACCGCTTACAAACATACCTCCGGTAATCAATGTTCCCGCAACCAGCAAGGAAGCTGCAGGCTTCAACCATGTTTTCATGTTCATGACCTCCGTTCATTTTTTGGGATAAGTATTGGTAATTTTACCTTCTAAACGTAAACCGTGGACAAATGTTGCAGTAAAAAGCAAAAAAGGATGATCCCGTGATCCTTTCACGGAAACATCCCCTTGTTTCGTAAGGCGAAACCAGCGTTTACTGGTTCTCCAGCTCCTCTTTGCTGACTAAATTGATTAAAGCGTTTGCAGCCTGCTCAGCGTCCGCACCTTCCGCACTAATGTAAATCTCGGTACCGGTACTGATTGCAAGGCTCATAATCCCCATGATGCTCTTGGCATTCACTTTTTTATCGTCTTTTTCAACGAAAATCTCTGAAGAATATTTATTCGCTTCCTGAACGAAAAGCGCAGCCGGCCGAGCATGCAGCCCCGTTTTCAAACGAACGGTAACCGGGTGTTTGACCATGAAAACTTACCCCCTATACGAATTCAATCCATTTCGTCACATTCGTTGACATTATAATTTCTATCATTATAGCATACGGAGTACAAAACACACTAGCAGCAAAACCAGTTTAGCCCCCGCGAATTTTTTCGGCAAGCTCATCGATCTTGCGCAACCGGTGATTTACCCCCGATTTGCTGACCGTTCCTTTCAGCAGTTCGCCCACTTCCTTCAGATTCATATCCGGGTGAGCCAAGCGAACCTCAGCGACCTCCCGCAGCTTCTCCGGCAAGTTCTCCAGACCGACTTCCTTCTGGAGCAGCTTGATGTTGTCGATCTGCCGGACAGCGGCACCAATCGTTTTGTTCAAGTTCGCCGTCTCGCAGTTCACGATGCGATTCACGGAATTACGCATGTCGCGCATAATCCGCACGTCCTCGAATTTGAACAACGCCTGATGCGCGCCGATGATGCTGAGGAGCTCGATGATTTTTTCGCCTTCTTTGATGTACAAAATAAAACCTTTCTTCCGCTCGATGCAACGTGCGTTCAGATGAAACTCGTTCGCCAGATCGACCAGCGCCTTGCAATGCTCTTCGTACATCGAGGCGATCTCCAAATGGTAAGACGAACCCTCCGGATTGTTGACCGACCCGCCGGCCATAAACGCCCCGCGCAGATAAGCCCGCTTACAACAGTTTTTCCGAGTGAGCTCCGGATTAATCCCGGGATTAAAAATAAATCCCTCGGAGACGATTTTCAGCTCCTTCAGAATCTCCTCAACCCGGGCCGGAATGCGAACGATGTAGACGTTGTTTTTCTTGAGGCGCATCTTTTTGCGGACCAGCAGCTCCGTGTGAATGTGAAAATGCTTCTTCAACAGGGAGTAGATCCGCCTTGCGATCGCGGCGTTTTCGGTGGAGATATCCAAAACGATCTTTTTGTTCGAAACCTGTACCGATCCGTTCATCCGGATCAAAGCGGATAGTTCGGCCTGCTCGCAGCAGTCCGAGGCTTCGACCATCGTCAGCTCTTTTTTGGTTTGCGCCGCAAAGGACAAGAGACTCACCTCTTTCGTAAAATCCAGTTTTCAACCAGCTGGTAAATATGATGGCTTAATTTATCGGCGTCATGCCGCAAATACCTGCGGAACAACACCAGCGTATCGGCAATGACCTTATAGCCTTGACCCGTCACGTTATCCCAGTCCACTTGGACCGGCTTGGCGCCTTTCTCGGCGTAAAAATCCTGAACCTGCGGCGGAATTTCGCCGTCGTTCACGATGACGTAGTCAAACAGATGCTTGCCGACGTGATTATACACGGCCTGTAAGTGGTCACTGACCGTATAATTGTCCGTCTCGCCCGGCTGGGTCATGACATTGCATATGAATATTTTGATCGCGGAGGTATTTTCCAATACAGCCTCTGCCAGCTTCGGTACAAGCAAATTCGGAATAATGCTGGTGTACAAGCTGCCCGGTCCGATCAGAATGGCGTCCGCCTCGCGAATCGCCTCTACGGCTTCCGGCAAAGGCTCCACCTCCTCCGGTTCAAGGAAAATGCGCTTGATCTTACCTCGAACCTCCGGAATCTTCGATTCCCCGGTCACGATCGTACCGTCTTCCATCTCCGCATGCAGCACGACGGCCTGACCCGCAGCCGGCAACACGCGCCCGCGTACGGCAAAGACGCGGCTCAGCTCGCGCACCGCGGTCACGAAATCGCCGGAAATATCGGTAATCGCCGCCAAGATCAGATTGCCCAAGCTATGCCCAGCCAATCCCGAACCCGATGCAAACCGGTAGTTCAGCATATCCGACAGCAGCGGTTCGACGTCGGCCAGCGCGGTAAGTACGTTGCGTATATCCCCGGGTGGCGGCATTTGTAATTCATTGCGCAAGATCCCGGAGCTGCCCCCATCGTCGGCTACAGTTACGATAGCCGTGATATCGAGCGGTCTCTCTTTCAACCCGCGGAGCATGACAGACAAGCCGGTACCGCCGCCCATCACGACGATCCGCGGAACTCTTATATCCTTAGCCCGATGTATCACTTGGTTCACCTCTTAATGAGGGTTCAAAAAGGGAACAGGTTATCCTTTTGAATGTCCTCTATACTTGCAGGGGGCTTGGTTAGCGGTCCCGGCCTTCGTCGCGATGACTTACGCGGACCGTTTCCGTTTCGCTGACGCCAAGCATCTTACCCAGGTATTCGGCAATCGCGACCGAACGGTGTTTGCCGCCGGTGCAGCCGATGCCGATGATGACCTGGCTCTTCCCCTCTTTATGGTATTGCGGCAGCAAGAAATGCAGCATATCCAGCAATTTGGCCAGGAATGTCTGCGTCTCCGGCCACTTCATAACATATTCATATACCTCGCTGTTTTGTCCCGTGAGCGGCCGCAGCTGCTCGATGTAATGCGGATTCGGCAGGAAGCGCACGTCGAACACCAGGTCGGCATCGATCGGAATCCCGTATTTGAATCCAAACGATGTAATGTTCACCGATAAGTTGCTGCTCTCCAAATGCGAGAATCGGGAAATGATCTTCTCCTTGAGCTGTGCCGGCTTCATATTGCTGGTATCGATGACTTGAGTTGCCGACATCCGCAAATCATCCAGCATTTTGCGTTCCAGCCGGATGCCGTCCAGCGGCATCCCGTCCGGGGCCATCGGATGGCGGCGGCGGCTTTCCTTATACCGCTGCACAAGGACCGAATCGGTGGCATCGAGGAACAGGATTTCACACTTGATGGTGAAATGCTCCTTAATAAAGCTAAGCGACTCCGAAAGCGCCGTGAAGAACTCCCGGCCGCGCAGGTCGATGACCAGCGCAACCTTGGCAATTTTCCCTTTGGATTGCTCAATCAATTCTGCGAATTTGGGAATCAGCACCGGAGGCAAATTATCTACGCAAAAAAATCCGAGATCCTCCAAACTGCGCACGGCCAGCGACTTCCCTGCCCCCGACATGCCCGTGATAATGATCAGATTGGCGACCGAACTTGTTTCCTTCTCCGGCATGATTATTCCCTCCTCGCGTAATTCTCCTTGTCCATTCTAAAAGGATGATGTAACGGACTGTAATGACCTTATTTGCTTATTTCCCGACCATTTCCCACTGTAACGGACCCCAGAGACCTTATCTGGCTCTGATGACGACCCTTGAGCTGCAATTGACCGAAATAAGATCTCCTAGGTCCGTTAGAAACTGTAATCTGTCCAAGACTGCCAAATAACGCTTCTAGAGTCCGTTAGATGCGACACCAGCGACACCAGCGGTACCAACGGCCCCCAGCTAGCTGCAAGCAGTTCCGCTTAGCACCTTTTCGTTAGGAACGGAGGAAGAGACCAGCGGCGCCGACCATCCCCGCATCATTCCCCAAGGTAGCCGGAACGATTTGCATGCCTCGTTGCACCGGCTCCGGCGTCAATTTGGCGAATACGCTGCGAACTTCGTTAAACAGAATGTCACCGGCTTTGGACACGCCGCCGCCGATGATAAACATCTCCGGATTCAGAACAACAGCGACAGCCGCCATCGATTTGCCCAGATAGAAAGCTGCCCGGTTCACGATGCGAATCGCCGCCTCATCACCAGCTTTAGCCGCATCAAAGACGTCCTTAGCCATAATGTTCTCCACATGAGCCAGCGAGGTCCGGTCACCGCGCGCTACGGCGTCTTTCGCCATGCGAATAATCCCTGTTGCCGAAGAGACGGTTTCCAGGCAGCCCATTTGGCCGCAGCCGCAGCCGATGGCTTCCAGATCCGGAACCACAGACATATGTCCAAGCTCGCCGGCCATTCCGGAGAAGCCTTGATAAATCTTCCCGTTAATAATGATCCCGCCGCCAACGCCGGTTCCCAGCGTGTAGCATACGCAGTTGTCGATGCCTTTTCCTGCGCCGCCCCAAGCTTCGCCGAGTGCAGCCACATTGGCATCGTTGTCTATTTTGATTGGCTTGCCCAATCGCTCCTCCAAAATGTCGCGAATCGGCAAATCCTTCAAACCTACATTCGGCGCCAAAATGATGATCCCTTCGCGGACATTCGTAAACCCGGCGACCCCGGCGCCTACCCCGGCCACCTGTTCCCAGGCAAACGGCGATTCTTCCACGACACGCCGGACGTACTTCTCGATATTCGCGACGACCGTATCCGCGCCCTTATCGACTTCGGTCGGCCCTTCATACGTATGAAGAAGCTGCCCTTCTTCATTGCAAATGCCGACTTTGACTGCCGTACCGCCCAAGTCAACGCCAATGTAGATTTTTTCAGACATGTTCACAAGCCACCTTTTTCTTAAATAATATATAGATCATTTACGTGCCTATACGTGCAAAAAGGCCATTCTCGATCCATCGCCGCTTTAGTCCGCGCCATGACTGAAAACGCCTTCGCAAGTAGTTTTCTCCTACGTACCAACTATAAGCGAACCCATCGGTTCGGTCAAGAGAAGGGAAGAAACGGCAATCCCAATACCGATAAGGGATTTTGCGTAAATGACACAGATCACAGACAAGCGTATACGAACTTAATTTCCCTTGTTCCCCTTTCCTTCTCTCCCCGCTACTGCAACTAAAAAAACCGGCATTCGCTAGTGCAAACGCCGGATGTAAGCCCAATGAGGCAAGATAAACATGATAAAGCCATCCCTGCTAGGACAAAATACGTTTTTGTCCTTGCAGTTCGCGGATAGGGGCGATGTTCTGCGTGAACTCCAGCGTCCCCAGATAACGTCCATCCTCGCTGCGTACAGCGAAATAGCGGATGTACACAAATTTGTCCTTCACCGGAATCCAGAAGTCCTCGACATCCTTCCGCCCCGCCTTAAAATCCTCCAACAGCTGGTTGACGACATGAACGCTTTGCGGCGGGTGGCAATTTTGTACGGTCCGGCCGATGACGGCCTTCGTCCGGGCAAAGATCCGTTCCTTGCCGTGGGAGAAATATCGGACGACATCGTTCTCGTCGATAAACGTCAGGTCCACCGGAAGATGGTTCATCACCGCCTCCAGCTGCTCCATCGAGAGAACGCCGGTCTCGAATTTGATGTAGCCTTGCGGAACCCCCGCTTCCGTGCCTGCCTGTGCGGTCCCTTTCACTTCTTCGCCCGAGGGCTGCAGCGGCACGCGCTCCGGAATCCATTCACGCTCCGGTGCGGTCAAGCAGAAGCCGATCTGGTCGCTTTCCCGGGCAATGCTCACCCATTCGTCTTCCGTTAACTTTTCAAGGGCCATCGGGAGCAAAATATTTTCTTCCTTAAAAATCATCTCGTTGACTTCCTTAATAATCCGTTCCAGATCCATCACCATCGTCTCCGGATCCGCGCTGCCGTCCGCCAGCTTGCCCTTCGTTTCCTTGATCATCATGCGGATGCCGTCGTCCACGCCCCACATCACCTTGGTTGGGCCGTAGATGCCGTACTTCTCCAGATACGGGAACAGCAGGTTTTCCTTGCGGCTGTAGTGCTTGTCGAGGTCCATCAGCAGGTTTAAATCCTCCAGCAGCTTGAATACGATCTCGCTGCCGGGATCCTTCCGGTACTTGTCCAGGTGAAGCTGCAGCTTGAAGTTCACCAGCCGTTCGATCTCGCGATTTTCCAGCTTGAAGGTATGAACCGGGTGACCCGGCTGCTCCTCCGGCTTGGACGAACGGTGAATGTCCTCGATCGAGCCCTTGAAAATCGCCGTATGCACCGAGCACAGCCGCTGAACCTCCTCGACCGGAATGCCCTCCTCTTCCATCAACGCATGCTCCATCGCGGAAATTTCCGCGACCGTCACGTCACCGACAGCCTCTTCGAACCGTGCCTTTACTTCATCCACGCTCTTCCCCTGATGCAGCTCCTTGATAATCTCCTTTAACAGCTGCTGGCGGCGGCTTTGTTCCGGTGCGCCATACTCCCGATTATTGATCAGTTCGCTCATCGCCCAACCCCTCCTTATTGAATTTCAGCCGAATTTCTGTTTCGATATGTCCCGATGACTTCATTGATAACCATTCTCAATAACAAGGTAGCACAAGGAAAATGTCTGACTTGTGATTTCAATCACAAATAATTCATCGATCCTTCCGTTTCTTTTTGCTCCGTCTTTTGCCAAAATAGAATCAGGAGGAATGCCATTATGCCTATTACGCATTTGCTATATATTGAAGACGATCCCGAAATCGGTGAATGGGTCAGCTCCAACCTGGAAGCGCGCGGGTACGCGGTCACTTGGCTGAAGCACGGGGATCAGGCCGTGGAGAAAGCCGCCGATTGCCATCTCGTGATCCTTGACGTGATGCTTCCAGGGCTGGACGGCTTCACGATTGGGGGGCGGTTAAAGCAGAAGTATCCGGAGCTGCCGGTATTGATGCTGTCGGCCCGAACTTCGATTGACGACAAGCTGCAGGGACTGAAGTTCGCCGACGACTATTTAACGAAGCCGTTCCATCCGGACGAACTGGCCGCCCGGATTGAGGTGCTGCTCCGCCGCAGCGGGGGAATCGCCGACCCAGCGCCGCTGCGTATTAAACATTTACTTGTGTATGAGAAAGAAAACCGGATCATCAATCAGGATACCAACGAGGAAATCGTGCTGACCGGCAAGCAGTTTCATATTTTCTCCTATCTGCTGCGCCATCTTAGTCAAATCCTGACTAAGGAGCAGATCTACGAAGCCGTATGGAACGAGCCCTACCTCGACGGGGACAAAACCTTGATGGTCCATATCCGCCACCTGCGTGAGAAGCTGGAACGGGATCCCGCAAATCCTGAAGTGATCGAGACCATCCGCGGGATTGGTTATCGGGTGAGAGCATGAGACTTCATCCGGTGCGCAAGTTCCGTAAATCCCTGTTGACGAGATACGTCTTGATCTTGGGGATCGCCTTCGTGTTTATCCCTGTCCTGATTCCAGTCAGCTTTATTGCAGCCTGGGGGGTGAATGTCCTCCTAAACCCTGGCCATTATGTGCACGAGAGCCGTCCTTACGGTACCGGACAGGAGATTGAGACCGCTTGGCATCAAGCTGCTGCTGAGTTGAAGGGAGCTCAAGCCGATGCCATCGATGCGAAGCTCAGAGAGATGAAGCTGCTGTATCCTGATGCCGCGCTGTATTGGGTCGACACGGCTGGCCAAACCCGCCTGCAGCTGCCGGAGCAAGAGTCGGTGCCCCAGCAGTGGTCCTTGGAGGATACTATCGCCTTCATGAAGCAACGTGTGGACGCCGACCCTTTTACGGTTGTCGCTTTTATTGGCGGGGACGAACAAGCCAAGCAAGGCTTCATGGTGTTGGAGCTTCCGCGTAAATTTATGGTGATTCAAAAAGGGGAACAGCTTAGTGACATTCGTTTTTACGGGGTGTTTCTAGCGATTCTGCTGGGGGCGTTCGTCCTGCTCTCCTATCTGTTCTTTAGCGATATCCGCAAGCGGCTGCTGCGCCTGGAAGCCGGCATGACCCGCCCGGGTCCCGACGGGCTGCCGTCTCCCATCGAAGAAGGACGCCCGGACGAAATTGGCCGATTGGAGCTTGCTTTTAACCATATGGTGTTCGCACTGAAGGACAGCCGCCAGCGGGAGCGCGAGGAAGAGGAGCTGCGCAAGAGCCTGATCAGCCACCTATCCCATGACCTGCGGACGCCGTTAACCGTGCTGGGCAGCCATCTGTATTCGCTCCGTCAGGAACCCCTATCCGAACAGGGACGACAGTCCCTGGCTTTGATGGAGACGAAAATCAGCGATTTATCCGGACTGATGGATCATCTATTATCGTATAACCTGCTCTCCAGCGGACGGTATGCCATGTCTTTGGAGCGGCTGGATATCCTGCGGATCGTGCGGGAAAGCGCGGCCGCCTGGTACCCCGTCTGGGAGAAGAACGGGATTACGGCCGATATTGAGCTGCCGGAGCAGCCGATCTACTGGAACGTTGACGCCCAAGGGTTCCGCCGCGTACTCGATAACTTGTTCCAGAACCTGGTCCGCCATGCTGGATCGGGCCGTTATGCCGGGATTGCGGTAGAGCAATACGAAGGCACCACGGCTCTCACGATCAGCGACCACGGCCCTGGAATGGAGTCGGTTTCCGCTAGCGGAGGCGCGGGGCTTGGCCTGCAAATCGTCGACCTGCTGCTGCGGGAAATGGGTCTCGCACGGGCCACCGTATCGAGCGAAGCTGGAACGAAAGTTTATATTTATCCAATGGCGCTATTGTAATTGAGATGAGGCGAGGGACTGTTTACAGTCCCTTTTTTCATGCCCCAAAATTAAACGAATCTTAAACTTCTCCTGTCTTTGCCTTTAACCTCCGGGCGATATGATCATGACGAGGTGATAATTCGTGAATGAAATGATCATTCAAACGGAAGGTTTAACGAAAACATACCGCGGCCGCTACGCAGTGGACCACTTAAACCTGGAGATCGCGAAGGGGGACATCTACGGGTTCCTCGGACCTAATGGTGCAGGGAAGACGACGACGATCCGCATGCTGCTGGGCTTAATCCAGCCGACTTCGGGTACGATTCGCATCTTCGGCCGCGAGCTGCACCGCGATAAGCTGGCAATCCTGCGCCGTATCGGCTCGCTGGTCGAATCCCCGTCTTATTACGGACATTTGAGCGCCATCGACAACTTAGAGGCCATCCGCCGCATCTTGCAGGTGCCGAAATCGCGCATCGACGAGGTGCTGGACATCGTCTCGCTGACCAGCGACGCACGCCGGCCGGTGAAGGGCTTCTCCCTCGGGATGAAGCAGCGTCTGGGCATCGCCGCGTCGTTGCTCGGCAACCCCGAACTGCTCATCCTGGACGAACCAACCAACGGGCTGGACCCGTCCGGGATCCACGAGATCCGCGAATTAATTAAGAGCATGCCGAAGCGTTACGGCATCACCGTGCTCGTATCCAGCCACCTGCTCGGGGAGATGGAGTTGATGGCCAGCAAAGTGGGCATTATCCGCGAAGGCCGGATGGTGTTCCAGGATACGATCGACAATCTGCGGCTCCGCGCAGCTCACGATATGGAGCTCGTTGTTTCGGAGCCGGATGAAGCGCTTTGGATTGCCCGTGATCTGGGCGCCATCGGCAAGCTGCAAAGCGGAGTTCTCTCGTTCCCAGGGATGGCTGACGCCCAGGTCGCCCGCCTGGTCAAACAGCTGGTGGAAAACGGACATGCCATTTATCGCGTCGAGCAGAAGAAGAAATCGCTGGAGGACATCTTTATGCAGGTAATCGGGGAGGGGGCCGCGGTATGATGTTACGCTCCCTCTCGGCCGACTTCCTGAAGATCCGGCGCAAAGGCATCTGGTTCCTGATCTTTCTTGCTCCGCTCGGGTTGGTCGCCATGCAGGCGCTCAATTACGGGCTGCGCTTCGACTGGATGATCAAGCAATATGCCGATGACCCGTGGGGAGGCCTGCTGCAGAACATTTCCTTCTTCGTGCCGATGGCCATATATCTGGGATGCACCCTAGTAAGCTCACTAGTGGCGAACGTCGAGCATCAGCTTAGTTCCTGGAAGCAACTGCTGGCGCTGCCGATCTCACGGACCGCCGTGTATTGTGCTAAATTTCTGTTGTGCTTCCTGCTGCTGTCCGTTTCCTGCGTATTGCTTTCGGTCGCGACCGTAATTCTTGGTATAGCTCTCGGTTTTGAGGCCGGGTCCATCCCTTACGTGGATTTGGCGCGCCTTGGATTTTATCCGTTTTTTGCCGCGTTGCCGCTGCTGGCCCTCCAGCTCTGGCTTTCGCTCACCTATCGGAACCAGTCGTTGCCGGTATCCCTTGGCGTCACGATTTCGATCCTTTCGCCGTTTACATTGAACCTGTCCGAGTGGTTTCCGCTGAACTGGCCGGTGTTCGGGTTCGAAGGCCCGCACCGCGAATGGTTTGTCGCAGCCGGGCTTGCCTGCGGCGCAGGAATCCTGCTGACCGGACTTGTTCATTTCAACCGAAAGGACGTGGATTAATATGAAGACGTTCCTGAACGTCTTGGCCGCAGAACGGCTAAAAATGGCGCGCTCGCGCCTCTGGCTCATCCTGCTGGTCAGCCCGGCCCTGTCTGCCTTGATCGGCGCCTTGGTCAATCTGCCGAAAGGAGCCAATGCGGAAGTCTGGCCGCTCCTGATCAGCGCCATGTCGATGCTGCACGCGCTATTGTTTCTGCCGATCATGTCCGGCTTATTTCCGTCGTTCCTCTGCCGTTACGAGCACACCGGCGGCGGTTGGAAGCAGCTGTTGGTGCTTCCCGTCTCACGGAGCGCCGTTTATCTGGCCAAGTTCACTGTCGTTGCCGTCTTGTTGGCGGCATCCCAGCTGCTCTTTCTAGCCGCGCTGCTGATTGTAGACCAAGTCCAAGGGATCGCTGGCCCCTTGCCATGGGGGATGATCGCAACGAGCCTCATCGGAGGCTGGATTGCCTGTATGCCGCTGGTTGCCTTACAGCTGGGCGTCTCCCTGGTGTGGTCCAGTTTTGCAGCTCCGCTTGCGGTGAACGTATCGCTGACGATTCCGAACCTGCTGATCATCAATTCGGCCAAGATCGGCCCTTTCTATCCTTGGGCACAGCCGCTGCTGGCCATGATGCCGCGCGGACAAGCGAACTACGGTGCCTTTAATCTGCCGTACGAGAGCCTGTTCATCACGGTCCTCGGCATCTTCCTGTTGTTCCTGATCGCCGGCATGCTGTACTTCCGCCGCAAAGCGGTCTAATACAATCGCCCCGCAGCCGTTCTGCCCCTGTAAATGACGAAAGGCCTGTAGATGAGCTGGATGAGCATGTTGCCCATCCTAACCCTCTACAGGCCTTCTTATTTTATGGGGAGGTTATTCATCATTCATTTGGCTTTCAAGCAAGGCAAGTGAAATGCCCGATTATTCTTTGACGCCGCCCAACGCTACGCCGGCAATAATATACCGGGACAGCAAGAAGTAGACGATAAACAGAGGCAACGCCGTCAAAGCCAGACCCATGTAAATTGAACCGAATTCCGTCTTGTAAATATCGCCGCGCAGCAAGCTGACCATAATCGGCATCGTATATTTACTCTTATCTGTCAACAAAATGAGCGGCATAAACAGGTTATTCCAGTTCGCGACAAAGGCAAAAATCGCTTGCGTCGCAATCGCCGGCATCATCAGCGGCAGAATGATCCGGTTAAACGTCTTAAATTCGCCGGAGCCGTCGACACGCGCCGCTTCAACAATCTCAAGCGAGAGAGTACCCAGCAGGTACTGGCGCATGAAGAACACAACCGCTGGAGCCGCGATGGCTGGCAAAATCAAAGGCAACAGGTTGTTGGTCCAATGAATTTTGTACATAAATTGATAGAAACCAATCGAGCTGGCTTGAGCCGGAATCAGCATCACCGCCATAATAAAGGTAAAGAACGGCTGCCGCAACTTCCAGTTATAAGCGACCAGACCATAGGCCGTCAGGGACGAGAAATAAACCGTCAACAAGGTAGCCGATCCCGAGATAATAAACGAGTTTATGAACCCTCGAACCGGATCAAAGCTCTTGTCCAGCAGCACCTTCAGGTTGCTCATCATATGAGTGGATGGAAGCAACGAGAGGCCCGCTTGAATTTCCGCCGTCGAACGCGTAGCGTTCACGAACATGATCCAGAATGGAAGGATACTGAGGAGTGCCAGCAAAATACATACGACATATACAATCGTCCGATTAATTCGGAGGGCGACCGCACTGCCTTCTTTAATTTTTTCCATGGCTTACACCTCCCCTTTCATTGCTGCACGCTCTGCTTTTCTTTGTTCTTTGATCGCTTTATTTAATTTCGCCGCATCCCGGTCACGCATCAGATAGAACAGGATGGCGGACAACACGGCAGCAATAACGAACAGAATCATACTTGCGGCTGCCGCACGGTTATACATATAACTTCCTTTAAACGCTTGCCCGTAGATAAACATCGAGGTGGTCAGCGTTGCGTCGTCCGGTCCGCCTTGAAGGAACAGCTGCGGAATATCGAACATCGTCAGACCGCCGATCATCGACGTAATTAATGTATATAACATGATGGTGCGCAGACTTGGCAGTGTAATCTTGAAGAAGGTCTGCCAGCCGTTGGCTCCGTCAATCGCAGCGGACTCGAAGATCGACGGATTGATCCCCATTACACCTGCAATCAAAATAATCATGGTGTTCCCGTACCACATCCAGAATTGAATGAAGGAAACGATCCCACGTGCGGTCGTCTTATCCTGCAGGAAGAAGATCGGAGCATCGGACCAACCAAGCAGCTGGAACAAGCTGTTCACCGGCCCCATCGGATATGCAAACAGAGAGCTAAAAAGCACTGCAATCGTACTTGCAGTGATAATATTCGGCATATAGAGCAGGATCTTAAACGCGCCCTGGCCTTTAATGTTCAGACGTTTATTCGTAAACCAGGCCGTCAGCAACAGCGCAAGACCTATCTGCGGAATAAAGTTAACGATCCAGAGGATAAACGTATTCGCGAGAGATTTCTTGAAAGAAGCATTTTCTAGAATCAGATCTTTAAAGTTCTGAAACGGATTATCGAGAATTTCCAATGGTTTGGGGATGATCCCCTGTAAATTAGTGAAGCCGATAACGGCGGTATATAGAATCGGATACAGTGAAAAAACCAAAAAAGCCAACACAAATGGCAACGTAAAATAGTAACCGTATCTCGAATAATTGACACCTTTGCGGCGCATGCTTTCACCTCTTTCATGGATATGAAGGGGCGGGTTATACTCCCCGCCCCTTCGCATCTACTGCGTATTCTTATTCGCTGTCGATGCCAAGTTGGTCTTTCACTTGTTGTTTGAAGGTTTTGATCGCATCGTCACGGGATTTGTTACCTGCCGTGTATTCACGAACTTGATCGCGCCACAGTTTGTTGATCGTTTCGTCGTATTGCGTCAAGTTCTTACCGGAAGCATTTTCGTTCGCTGGAACGAAGATGTCAAACATGTTTTGACCGCCCAGCATTGCAACTTCACCGTTCGATTTCGCCATCACCACGGAGGAAGCTACGCTATCCTTCGTACCTGCTTCGCCCTCTTTCATCGTACCGTTTGCCCAATAGTATTGGAGGCCGGTTTCGGAGGTATCCAGCGTTACCCAGTGAATGAAATCAGCAACCGCTTTCTTCTTCGCTTCGTCTTTCGTTACGTCTTTGTTAGCCAAGAGCCAAGTACCGCCCCAGAAGAACCCTGTTGGAGATTCAGTTACAGCCCAATCACCGTTTGTATCTTTAACTTGACCGTTCATGACATAGTTGATCAACCAAGCCGGACCAAAGAACCCGAAGATCGGTTGAGCGCCGGAGCCAGACATGTCAGCATACCAAGCTTCCGTCCAGTCTTGCGTATCGTTGTGGTAACCGTTGTCTTTCAACTTCTTGGAGAGATCCAAGAACTCTTCACGCTTCGGATCGATGTGCAGTTTGCCGTCAACAATCCAGCCTTTGTCCGAGCTGTTTTCGATTGCGTGCCAGATATCACCGTCGCCGGATACGATACCATAGCCTTTCGCTTTCAGCTTCTCAGCTGCTTCGAAAAACTTATTCCAGCCAGGACCTACTTCGTTTTTGATTGCAGCCGGGTCGTCAGTTCCGAATACGTCTTTCGCGATCGAACGACGATAGATGAAAGCGCCGCCAGTTGCTTGGTAGCCAAGGCCTTTCAGCTCGCCGTCTTTACTACCGATATCTACAGAGTATTGAGCGATGCCAGCATCTTTAACCATTTGATCGGTCAAGCCCAGGTCAGCATAGTTCGCTGCATACCCGGAAGCGTCGCCTTGCGTATATTTCAGAACGAACGCTGCTTCAGCAGCATAAATGTCTGGTGCGTCTTTGCCGCCGCCGGCAAGAGCTTGGTCAAGCGCAGGCTGGTAAGCGCCATCGGTTGTAGCGATAACCGTCGTTTTGAACTCTACGTTTGCGTCTGGATGCGTTTCCAAATATTTTGTAGTCATGTTTGGAATTTCATCCGTGAAGCTCCACAGGTTGATGGTTACTTTTTCACCAGTAGAACCCGTACCTGCGGAAGAATTCGTTTCCGTAGGAGTCGTGTTCGAGGACGACTCATTCTTGGAATTGCCTCCGCAAGCCGTGAGGGCTGTCGTCATCACCAGCAAGGCGGAGATCCCGATCAACAGGTGTTTCATACGTTTCATGCGTTTCATGCTTTGCCTCCCCTTTTGTTTACTCTTCTCGGTATTTTGTAACCGCATTCACATTTTAATACATCTTTTTGTTCTCCATAAGTAAGCGCTTATTGGGAAAAGTTCAACTATTTTTGGGTCTTGAGATGGAGGGGCTTTTTCAGACTCACTTCAGGTGACAATTGTCATCTCGATGTCATGACAGTCCTTACTAACGGAGGGGCCGCAGTTCCTTTAAGCTTAAGTTAACCGAGGGAGAAATAACCAAGGCGAAACCCTTTAGAGGAGGCGAAGCTTTCGTGGAACCTATTATTGAAATGAAGGACGTCAGCAAGAGCTTTAAAGATAAAAAAGCGGCAGATCATCTATCTTTCTCCATTTTCAAAGGCACCATCACCGCCATTCTTGGGCCTAACGGAGCCGGGAAGACAACGGCAGTCTCCATGCTGCTCGGCTTGCTGGAGCCAACAACCGGAACGGTCAAGCTGTTCGGGAAGCCGCCCAAAGACCGCTCAGTCCGTGAGCGGACCGGTGCGATGCTGCAAGAGGTCAGCGTGATGGATCGGCTGAAGGTGCGCGAGATACTTGAGCTCATTCGCAGCTACTACCCGAACCCGATGACGATGGACGAATTGGTCCGTTTGACCGGGCTTGGAGATGGCGATCTGAACCGATATGCCGAGAAGCTGTCCGGCGGGCAGAAGCGCAGCCTTAGCTTTGCCCTTGCTTTGGCGGGGAACCCTGAACTGGTCTTCTTTGATGAGCCCACAGTGGGGCTGGACATCACGGCGCGCCGCCGCTTCTGGGACAGCATCCGCAAGTTGGCCGCGCAAGGGAAGACGATCGTCTTCACGACGCATTACCTGCAGGAAGCCGACGATATCGCTGATCGGATCCTGCTGTTTAACCGGGGATCCTTGGTCGCCGACGGCACGCCCGAAGCGATCAAATCGCGTATTGTCAAACGTTCGATTTCCTTCCTTGCCGACGGCGACGGCCCAGAACTGCGGAGCCGGCTGCTGGCGCTCTCCCCTGTCGCGGAATGCTACAACAAAGACGGACGTATCCATGTGACAACGGATGATACAGATGCAGCGTTAGCTGCCTTGTTTACCGCCGGTCTGCCCGTGCATGACGTACAGATCGAGCAGGGACGGCTGGATGAAGCTTTTGAGCAGCTTACAGGAAACCATGAAGAGGAGGCGGTCTAACGATGCGTACCATTACGATGCAATGCAAAGCGGAGATGCTGCGGGTGATCCGCAATCCCTATTATGTATTCTGGTCGCTGCTGATGCCGGTCTTGTTCTACTTTATTTTCACGCGGGTCGTAAATACCGGGGCCGACAATCCGGGCGAATGGCGGGCGCATTACCTGATGTCGATGACGACCTTCAGCGTGATGGGGTCGGCGATCATGACTCTGGGCATCCGGCTGGTGCAGGAGCGCACCCAAGGTTGGGCCACCTTCATGCGAATCACGCCGCTGCCCGGTTCGATCTATTTCTTCGGCAAAATGTTCGGCCAAACCATGATGCATCTGTTTTCCGTTGTGTTTATTTTTATTGCCGGGTATTTGATTAACGGGGTATCGCTGCCTTGGCATTTGTGGATTTACAGCGGATTGTGGATCGTCGCGGCTTCACTTCCTTTTCTCGCGCTGGGTACGCTGGTGGGGCTGATGAAACGCGTGGATACGGCGAGCGGCGTCAGCAACGTTTTGTATCTGCTTCTAGCCGTCTCGGGCGGCATGTGGATGCCATTCGAAGTGCTGCCCAAGGTGATGCAGGCCATCGGCAAATGGCTGCCCTCCTACCAGTTCGGAAGCGGTGCCTGGTCCATCGTTCAGGGGGATGCGCCGAGTTGGCAAAGCGTGCTGATTTTGCTGGGCTACCTCTTTCTGTTTATGGTACTATCCACATATATCCGAAAAAAACAGGAAGCGGTGTAATTTCAAATGCGGTTCGGCAAGTTCGAGTTCGAATGGTTTCCGAAAAAATACGGCTGGTTCCCCTACATCTGGCCGATCTACTTGGTTCTTCCTTTCTTCAACATTCGGGGAGAGCATGGAATCAAGCTGTGGATCGGCTGCGCGATGATCGTCTTGTTTGCCGTGACCTACCGCCAGTTATATTGGGTTACCGGCAAAGTATTTAACCTCTGGCTTGCGCTGCAAATGGCACTCATCCTCGCGCTCTGCATGTTCTATAGCCCGTATAACTTCTATTTGGGCTTCTTCACCTCGAACTTTATCGGTTGGTACACCGATCACAAGAAGTTCCATGTCGCCATTTCCTGCTTTGCTGCGGTGGAGGTGCTGTCGCTCCTGTTCGGCGCCCGGGATCTGGTGGCCGGCGACCTGCCGTTCATGATGCCCTTCCTCGTGATCATGCTGGTGATGCCTTACGGCATCCGTTCGATGGCGAGACGGCAGCAATTGGAGCAGGAGCTCGACCGGGCGAACGAGCAGATTAAGGAGCTGATCAAGCGGGAGGAACGCATGCGAATCGCCCGCGATTTGCACGATACGCTTGGGCATACCTTATCCCTGATCACGCTCAAAAGCCAGCTCGTCGAGAAGCTCGCCGCCAAAGACGCCGAACGGGCCCAAGCCGAGGCGCGGGAGATCCAGCGCACCTCCCGGGCCGCGCTGCGGCAAGTGCGGGAGCTCGTCTCCGACATGCGGGCGATCACCGTCGCTGAGGCGCTGGCGGAAGCCGGCGAGATCCTGCGTGCGGCCGACATCGCCTTTGACGTAGAAGGCGATCCGCGGCTGACCGGCGTTTCGGACTTGACGCAGAACATCGTCAGCCTCTGCATTAAAGAGGCGGTGACGAACATCGTCAAGCATAGCCGGGCCACGCGCTGCGCCGTCACGATCGAGACCGCACCGGCGGAGGTGCGGCTGCAGATCGAGGACAACGGGATCGGGTTGTCCTCGCGGAAAGTGGGCAGCGACGGGGTGTCCTCGCTGCCGGGCAACAGCGCCGCGGGCAACGGCCTGAAGGGCATGGCCGAGCGGTTGTCGCTGATCGACGGCACATTAACCGTCGGAGCGGGGAGCCTGGAAGGCTCGGACGGTTCCGAGGCCGGCTCCGGCCGGGGCACTCGGCTGCAGATCACCATCCCGCTGATCGTGAAAGAAGCTGCCAAAGAAGGTGAAACCGCATGATTCGCATCGTCATTGCCGAGGATCAACGTATGCTGCGGGGAGCGCTGGCCTCCCTGCTCGATCTGGAGGACGACCTCGAGGTTGTCGGTCAGGCAGGGGATGGCGCGGAGGCGCTGGCGCTCATCGAGAAGCTGCGCCCCGATGTCTGCCTAATGGACATCGAGATGCCGCTGATGAGCGGACTGGAGGTGGCCGAGCGGCTGCAGGCCCAGGGATCGCCGTGCCGCGTTATCATCCTGACGACGTTCGCGCGGCCGGGCTACTTCGAGCGGGCGGTGAAAACCGGTGTCCAAGGCTACCTGCTCAAGGATGAATCCAGCGATCGGCTGGCGGAAGCGATCCGGCGGGTGATGGCCGGCCACCGCGAGGCTTCGCCGGAGCTGGTCTTCGGCAGTCTCCGCCGGGACAATCCCTTGACCGCCCGCGAGCAGGAGATTCTGAGGCTGGCCGCCAAAGGCTGCATCGCTAGCGAGATTGCGGCTTCCCTGCACTTGTCCTACGGCACCGTCCGCAATTATATTTCCGAAATTTTGAACAAGCTGGAGGTCAAAAGCCGCATCGAAGCGGTCCGCCTCGCCGAAGAGAACGGTTGGATTTAAGCACACACGTAAGACGTGCAAAAGGACGCCGAGGTCGGCGTCCTTTTGAGTTATTTTCGGGATGCAATCTATTCGATTTTTCGCATACATCCACGCGTTTGACGATCAAAAATCCGAATTGTATTCGATTTTTCATATAGATTCTTGGAGTTTGGGGTGGGATCGGCAAAATCTGTATGAAATTTCATATACAATCCTTTGAAATTGCCGAAATCCCCAAAATATACTTGATTTTTCGCATACATTTAGGACGGCAAAGTGACATCCCCTGACTTCCCCCGTGATTCCTTCCCCAACTTTAACTCCCGGTCGGGCCGCTCCAATCATGCACCATGCTGCCCTCCAGGAACTTCTCGCAGTCCATGGCCGCCATGCAGCCGGACCCCGCCGCGGTGATCGCTTGGCGGTAACGCGTATCCTGTACGTCGCCGCAAGCAAATATCCCTGGCACGTTCGTCTCCGTGGTTCCCGGCTTCACAACGATATAGTCGTGTTCGTCGGTCTCCACTGCGCCGCCGAGAAACTTCGTGTTTGGCGTATGACCAATCGCCACGAACACCCCGTCGGCCTCCAGCAGTTCCTCCTGACCATCGGCATTGTTCCGCACCTTCAGGCCCTTCACTTTGACGCCGCCCTCATCCGTCACCACTTCCAACGGTGTACGGTTCAGTGCCCAGCGGATTTTCTCGTTGGCTTTGGCGCGATCCTGCATGATTTTGGAGGCGCGCAGCTCCTCCCGCCGATGCACGATCGTTACCTCGGTCGCGAATCGCGTCAGGAAGTTCGCCTCCTCCATAGCGGAGTCACCGCCTCCGACGACGAGGAGTTTTTTGCCGCGGAAAAAGAACCCGTCGCAGGTCGCGCAGGTACTAACCCCTCGGCCCACGTTCTCTTGCTCGCCTGGGATACCCAGATATTTCGCCGATGCCCCGGTCGATATAATCACCGATTCGGACTCTAGCACCTGACCGCCTTCCAGCGTCACTTGAAACGGCCGCTTGGAGAAATCCACCTTCTCCGCCCAGCCGCTCCGAAATTCTGCACCAAACCGTTCCGCTTGCTTGCGCATGTTATCCATCAGCTCAGGGCCCATAATTCCTTCCGGAAAGCCAGGAAAATTTTCCACTTCCGTCGTCGTGGTCAACTGGCCGCCCGGCTCCAATCCCTCGATCACCACCGGGCTCAGATTCGCCCGCGCCAAATAAATCGCCGCCGTTAATCCGGCCGGCCCCGTTCCAATCACCAATACTTTGTGCATACGCTCGTACCTCCTTGGTTCCTAGGAAATAGCTCGACCCGTCGATTCCTATGTAAATGGAATACTCCATCAAATTTTCCCCAAGTTGGACCTGCTTTACCCATCAAACTATTGGACCGAAGGAAAAATCTCCGCGAGCTTCTCCTTCACGCCGCATACTTCATCCACCCGTTGAACATAACGGCGTGCCGTAGAGGCGGAAATATTGTATTTCTGCGCCACCTGCTCGTAAGTGACGGATTGTCCGTGCATTTTGGCCGTCAAGTATTCAAGTGCCGCGGCCCAGCCCTCCAAATGGGAGACCGTTGGCGTATCCGGATATAACCGGGTGAGAAAATCCGCCCACAACGTCTCCATATCATGCTGCTGCTGAAGATCAAAGCTCCGCTTCATCCGCTCCAGAGCCAAATCCACAACCGCTTGCCACTCGCTCCGCCATACCGGCAGCTGCGTGGTCACCCGGCTTGGATCGACCAGCGTTGTCGTCGCACCGGAACGAACCGGCAGCGGCTGGTTCACGCCGAGATTGCGGAGCACGAACAAAGCCATTTCCTTCAAATACGCATCTTCCTCCGGCTCCAGCAAGAAGGCTTGCAGCGCCTCCTCAACCTCCCGGTCAGCAATCAGGCCCATCGCCTGAATGACTTGAAGCTTGGTTTTGTTGTCCCCGTGGCGCAGCGCCCAGAAGAATGAGGAACGAATCAGCGGGTTCTCTTTCATCTCGGCCGGGATTCCTTCTTCTGAAGCCTCCCACCGCTTCATTTGCTCCTCGAACGGAAGCAGGTACTGATAATTGACAGGAACCGGTTCCGCCTCGGGATGCTCACGCTCCTGGGACAGAATATTCAAATAATAGCCCGGCACGCTCGATTTCGGATCCAGCCTTTTCGCCGTATTCCATAGCTGCTCGGCTTCAGCCTTCCGTCCCGTATGGTAGGCAGCCACCGCAGCATAGTGATACAGGCTGGCATCCAAGTTCGTCTCATTCCCGCGCATCAGCCGCATAAAATGGCCAAAGGCCGCTTCGTGCCGCCCCAAGATGCCCATGGTTGTCGCCAGCTTGAACACGTGCTCTTGGTGGAAAGGAACGATATTTTCCAATCGGCCGGCCAACTCTTCCAGCGCCTCGCGGTTTCCAGCATGCTGATAAAAAATCGCCAGATTACATAAGGCGTGCAAATTTCCGGGATCCTTCACCAGCACCTCTTCCACGGTTTCCACCGCCTTGTGGAACAATCCCAGGTAGTAATACCCTAATGCGAGATTGTTACGGGCCGCCAGGAAATCGGGAAGGCTCTGCACCAGCTCCTCCAGCATTTTGACGGCTTGAGCGAACTTACCTTCTTCTAGCAACGCACGCGCCTGATCGTGCTCATAGACGCCATGCCGCGATTTGATGCTCTTTAATTTCGTTGGGCGGTCCAGCTCGTATTGCAGCAGGTCGATCATCTCCTCGGCCTCGCTCAGGAACTGCCCCTGTTCATCCTCCTCCAAATAGCGGATGAGCGCTTCTTCGGCCGCTTCAAACATATCCATATTGGCGTAATTGTTCGCCATATAGAAATAACATTCCGTCATGGACGGGTCGATCTCCTCCAGCACGGTCTGGAGCACCTCATTGGATGCCGCATAGTCCCCCATCTCCGATAGAATACCGGCCATATTGCAGTGGTTCACCGGGTTGTTCGGCTCGTATTCTACGGCTTTGCGGAAATATTTTAATGCCTTGTCGTAGCGATAACGGTCCAACGAAGAAACGGCTCTCTCGAAGAAAAATCCCGCATCCATCGAGATCGGCAGCACTTTCCCCCGCTGGGTTTTAGCCGGTCGCTTTCTTTCCTTCAAGCAAGGCACCTCCTTTGATTTCATTCTTCCAAGTCTACTTTCCGTACGTTTCAGGTAAACTCTCCATTCCACAGTATAACATAGGAGAAGCTGTCCTCCCACGGGGAATCCGAGCGGAAAATAACGGATGCGCCGCTACTGGAAGGAAATCCACTCTCCGCAGGCGAATAATTGAGATATTTGCAGAGAAAGGAGCTATTTCCATTATGGAGTTTGTTTGGGAAAACACGGTTGTTGCCTTATTGATATTCGCACTGGTGATTTACATCCTCTGGTCCATTTTTTTCAGAAAAAAACGGCACTAAAGTTGAAAAGAACGCATGCACACAAGCGGTAAAAAAAGGAGTCTTCCGAACGATGGACACGAATCAACCCCTATTTACGACGATCGACGAATATATCGCCCAATTCCCGCCAGAGATTCAGGACAGATTGCAGCAAATCCGTAAGCTGGTTCAGGAGGTTGCGCCTAACGCAATCGAGCGGATCAGCTATCAAATGCCGACCTTTGAAACCGATGGCAGAATCCTGGTGCATTTCGCAGCGTTTAAGAAACATATCGGTTTTTACCCAACCCCCAACGGTACTAAGGAATTTGCGGAGGAACTGTCCCATTACAAAGGCGGGAAAGGGTCAGTACAGTTTCCCTTGGACCAGCCGCTGCCGTTGGATCTGATTCGCCGCATCGTTCTCTTCCGCGCGGCGGAAAACCGCCTGGCCGCCGAAGCCAAAGCTGCTAAGAAGCGTAGGAACCAATAACTCGTGAACAAAAAAGCCGCTTCTTCAGCGGCTTGGCTTTTTACTTGAATGATGTTGGACTTCTAAATGCCTCGATCTTTGAACAAAGCGGCAATCGAACCGCCCTCTAGAATAAACTGCGTCGCCCGAGCCAACATCGGCGCTACAGAGAGCACCTGCACATGGGGCGAATGCAGCTCCGGCTGCGCGATCGAATCGGTGACGACCACTTGCCGGATATTGGGATGCTTCAGCTTCTCCAGGGCATTGTCCGAGAAGAGCCCGTGCGTTGCGCACACATAGGCGTCCTCCGCGCCCCGTTCCTTTAACCCTTCGACAACGTTTACAATGGTGGAGCCAGTGTCGATCAAATCCTCGATGATAATCGGCGTATGCCCGGCCACGTCGCCGATCACATGCGTGATCACCGACTGGTTGTGCGCGGGACGCTTCTTAATCATGATGGCAAACGGCGAGTCCAGTCCGTTGGCCAGCTTCTCCGCCATCGAGGCCCGTCCCGCATCCGGCGAGACGATCACGGGATTCGGAATCTGCTGGGCCCGCAGGTAATCGGTCATCAAGTCTAACGCGGTCAGATGATCGACCGGAATGTTGAAGAAGCCCTGAATCGCCGGCGCGTGCAAATCGATCGTCACGACCCGACTCGCCCCAGCCGTCGTCAGCACATCAGCGAGCAGCTTAGCCGAAATCGGTTCCCGCGGCGCGGATTTACGCTCCTGCCGGGCGTAGCCGTAATAAGGCATGATGACGTTCACCGTGCGGGCGGAAGCCCGCTTGGCCGCATCGATCATCACCAGGAGCTCGACGAACATCTCATTAATCGGATGGGATAGCGACTGTACGAGAAATACGTCATAATTACGGATACTTTCCTCATAATGCACATAAATTTCTCCGCTTTTGAAGCGCGACAATTTCACCTTCCCGGGTTCGATCCCGAGTCGACTGCAGATATCCGATACCAGCTTCGGATTGGACGAACCGGAAAACATGCGCATTTTGGCTTCCATAACATCCTCCCGAATCCTTATTTATGACATTTAAGACTTGGACATCCCTACACTATTATCGTACATGGATTCGATCGGGGCGTCCAGCAATTTCCAGCCATGGCTTTGGGGCTCTTACTTATCTGCTTCCAAAGGAATCATCGTCCGCCGACGTCCCTTGAACGTCGCCAACTCCCGCACTCCCAGTTTATACAGCAGCGTTCGCGCTTGATCCAAATGTTCGCTCAGCTTCTGGGGATCATGGGCATCCGACCCCACCGTCAGCGGGATCCCCATCTCGATGGCCGCCTGCAAGATCCGCTCGCTAGGGAACATCTCCGCACAAGGCTTCGACAGTCCCGAGGCATTAAGCTCGATCGCGATCCCGGCTTCTTTCACGGCAGCCAAGGCCCGCCGCTCCAGCTCAATCGTCTCTTGCTCCAGCTCCGGCCCGGGCTTGTACCCAAACCGCTTAATGACGTCGAGGTGGCCAAGGAAATCGTAAAACCCGGTTTGCGCCGCTTTGGTCACGGCATCATAGTATTGCGCATATACCGCGAACACATCCTTGCCTTCCCAGTTGTGGACCTGGCGGAAATCCGATACATCCCATTCCCCGAGAAAATGCACCGAACCGATCACATAATCCCACGGATATGCTGTGATGATGCGTTCGATTTGCTCCTCCCAGCCTTCGATATAATCGCCTTCCAGGCCGACGCGTACATCGATCTGCCCGCGGTATTTTTCCTTCAGGCGAAAAGCCTCCTCCACGTACCGCGGCAGCTCCTCCATCGGCATTGCCATTTCCGGATAATAGGCAGCCGGATCCACATGCAGCAGCGGCATATGGTCAGAGACGCCCAGCTGGGACAACCCGATCTCGATCCCTCGGCGGATGTAATCCTCCAGTGCGCCAACGGCATGACCACAGCGTTCATGATGGGTATGGTAGTCGATCAGCATCTTTTCACCCCTCCGCTTTAGTCACGCCGCGGCCGCTCATGACGCCGCTCCAGCTCCTGCATAATTTCATCCAGCGGCAAATTGCGCTCACGCAGCAACACCAGCAGATGGTAGATCAGGTCGCTGACTTCGTAACGCAGCTCATCGTTATCGCCGTTTTTGGCTGCGATAATTGACTCGGCGGTTTCTTCGCCGACCTTTTTGAGGATTTTATCGAGACCTTTTTCAAACAAATACGTGGTGTACGCCCCTTCGGGACGCTCGGTATAACGCTCCGCAATCAACTGCTCCAGCTCAGCCAGCACCTTGAACCGTTCATCGGCACCGCTCCCCGATCCCGTAGAGGCAGCAGCAGCCGTGCGATAGAAGCACGTAGGCTCTCCCGTGTGGCAAGCCGGCCCGTTCGCAATGACCTCAACGAGCAGCGTATCGCCGTCACAATCATACTTCAAGGCCGTGATCTGCTGCGTGTTGCCGGAGGTCGCCCCTTTATTCCACAGCTCCGCGCGCGACCGGCTCCAGAACCACGTCTGGCCGGTTTCCACCGATTTGCGCAGCGACTCGCGGTTCATGTAGGCCAGCATTAGCACTTCCTTGCTGCGCGCATCCTGGACAATGGCCGGCACAAGACCGGCTGCATCCCACTTCACCGTCTGCTCCAACGCTTCGATCGGAAGCGAGAGTTGCAGGGTCTGTTGATTTTCTGCGGTCATCGTATCTCCACCCCTTTGGCTTTTAACTCCTGTTTCAAATCCGGTATGGCAATTTCTTTATAGTGAAAAATCGTCGCCGCCAACGCCGCATCCGCATATCCTTCGGTAAATACCTCGTAAAAATCTTCCGTCTTCCCCGCCCCGCCCGAGGCGATGACCGGAATGCCTACCGCCCGGCTGACCGCGCTGGTCAGCGGCAGATCAAACCCGTCCTTGGTGCCGTCGGCGTCCATGCTCGTCAGCAGAATTTCCCCGGCGCCCCGTTTCTCGGCTTCCCGTACCCACTCCAGCGCACGGATGCCCGTCGGTTTGCGTCCTCCGTGGGTGTACACTTCCCATTCGCCCCACTCGGCGTTATATTTGGCATCTACAGCCACAACGATGCATTGGGAGCCAAAACGGCGTGCCCCGTCCGAGATCAGCTCTGGATTAACGACCGCCGCCGTATTGATGCCGATCTTATCGGCCCCGGCCCGGAGAAGGCGCTTCATATCCTCCACCTGGGAGATCCCGCCGCCCACCGTAAACGGGATGGCGATTTCGCCGGCCGTTTGCTTCACCACCTCGATCATGGTTGCCCGGCCTTCATGCGATGCGGAAATGTCCAGAAAGACGAGCTCATCCGCCCCCTCGCGATCATACAACGCGGCCAGCTCCACCGGATCACCGGCATCGCGCAGTTTCACAAAATTCACGCCTTTGACGACCCGCCCGTCCTTCACGTCCAGACAGGGAATAATTCGCTTTGCGAGCATGCTGGTTCGACTTCCTTTCCGTAATTCGTCTATTCGTTGATTTCGAGATCAACGATTCAAAGCTCCAATCGCCTCGATCGCCTGAGCCAAATCAATATTCCCCGTGTACAGCGCCTTGCCAACGATAGCTCCGCCGATGCCTTGATCTCTGTGGGCAGCGAGGCGCAGCAAATCGTCCTGCACCGTGACGCCGCCGGAGGCAATTACCGTCTTGCCGGACGCCTGGGCCAGAGACAAAATCGCCTCAACGTTAGGCCCTTGCATCATCCCGTCACGGGAGATATCGGTGAAGATAAACGTCTCCGCCCCTTTGGCCGCGAGTTCCTTCGCTAACACTTCCGCCTGAACCTCGGAGGTTTCCAGCCAACCGCGCGTCGCGACGAAGCCGTTTCGGGCATCGATGCCGATCGCGACTTTATCGCCGTAGGTGCCCAGCACCGCCTCAGTGAACGCCCGGTCCTCAATCGCCGCCGTACCTAGAATGACCCGGCTCACGCCAAGCGACAACAGCCGCTTAACGTCATCCAGCGTGCGCAGGCCGCCGCCAACCTGGACCGGCACCTGTACGGTGCGAGCGATCTCTCCGATCAGCTCATCATTGACCGGATGCCCCGCCTTCGCGCCGTCTAAATCGACCAAATGGATAAACGACCCGCCTTGGGCTTCCCAAGAACGGGCCACCTCAACCGGGTTCGCGTTATACACCGTTTCACGATCATAATCGCCTTGGACCAGCCGCACACACTTTCCGCCGCGAATGTCGATAGCCGGATAAATAATAAAAGATGACATGATGTTCCTACCTCCCGCCGTTCATGGTTAAAGACTACGTTAAATGAATGTTTGAATGCTCCGCACTGCCCCGTTATATTCCGTAATGGTGCGTAATGCTCCGTGTCAAAGCTACATATCCCGTTTCAAAATAGCGGTAATTTATGGCGTTATTTCAACGCAATCATGCCACTCAGTGAAAATAACGGTATTTCAAGGCGCTATTTCAGCCAAAACCCCAGCACTCGAGCGATTTGCTCCATAATAACGCCACTTTTTACCGCTAATCCTCCGCTAAGCCTGTCTACCTGCAAAAATAAGGCCATAAATTACCGCTACCCTCGAATGGCTCCATGCGAAGCCGCGTTCGCCGCTGGCAGTTGCGTCGGGGGGCGCTTCGTGTGCAACCAGTACGCCATTCGCCCCCAACCATCAAACGCTCCAAGCACACCGGACGCTTCATCGCATCTAGCTGGCGCTTACCTGCATCATGCGCGTCGATCTCGCAGCTTTATCCCTGCCGCTCCACCAGCGCCAGGAAATTGCGCAGCAACGCCATCCCGAGCTCGCCGCTCTTTTCGGGATGGAATTGCATCCCGAAGACGTTGCCGCGGCCGACGATGGCGGTCACCGGATGGCCGTAGTCGGTCACGGCCAGCACATCCCCCGGCTGCTCCGCCAACACGTGATAAGAGTGGACGAAGTACACATGTCCCTCTTCCAGCCCGGCGAGCAGCGGGTTCTCCGGCTGCAGGAACGACAGCCGGTTCCAGCCCATATGCGGCACCTTGTACCCGTCGGTGCCCGCAAACCGCACCGCTCGGCCCGGCAGCAAGCCCAGCCCCTCGTTCCGCCCATGCTCTTCGCTCTCGCCGAAGAGCAGCTGCATCCCGAGGCAGATGCCGAGCAGCGGTGTGCCTCCAGCGGCCGCCTGCCGTACCACGGCGTCCAGGCCTGACGCGCGCAGATGCTTCATCGCGTCGCCAAAAGCCCCGACGCCCGGCAGCAGTACGCCGTCCGCCGCCAGAATCTGCGCCTCGTCCCCGGTAATTGTACCTTCGTAGCCGAGGCGCTCCACCGCCTTGCTCACGCTGTGCAGGTTGCCCATCCCGTAATCGACGATGGCAATCTTCATCGGCTACAGCACTCCCTTCGTCGACGGCACCCCGCTGACGCGCGGGTCAATGCTCGTCGCCTCGTCAAGCGCCCGTCCGAGCGCTTTGAACACCGCCTCGATCATGTGATGCGTGTTCTGGCCATAGTGCACGATCACGTGTAGCGTAATCCGCGCCTCCAGCGCCAGCTTCCACAGAAACTCATGGACAAGCTGAACGTCAAAGCTGCCCACCCGGTCCGAAGGATACTCCGCCCGGTATTCGAAATGCGGACGGTTGCTGACGTCAATCACCACTTGCGCCAACGCCTCGTCCATCGGAATAAACACGCTGGAATAACGTTTGATCCCTTTTTTATCGCCTAGCGCCTCCCGGATCACCTGACCCAGACAGATACCGATATCCTCCACCGTGTGATGGTCGTCGATTTCGATATCGCCGCGCGCCTGAACCGAGAGATCAAAATGTCCGTGCTTCGTGAACAAATCCAGCATGTGGTTCAAAAAAGGCACGTCCGTCTCCAACTGCGCGTTCCCGCTCCCATCCACCGCAAAGGTCAGTTGAATGTCCGTTTCGTTCGTTGTGCGGCTGATGCTCGCTTGGCGTGGCACCGCTCCCCCGTTATTGTTGCCTGCCATCTTCGTTCCCCGCCTTTCCTTCTTGCTGCAGCCGGATTTCGATCGCCCGGGCATGGCCTTCCAGCCCTTCCCGCCGCGCCAGCTCCATAATGGTTGCTCCGTTCTCCAGCAGCGCTTCCTTGCTATAGTAAATCAGACTTGATTTCTTAATAAAATCGTCCACATCCACCGGTGACGAGAATCTCGCCGTGCCGTTGGTCGGAATGATATGGTTCGGACCGGCAAAATAATCCCCCACCGGCTCCGAGCTGTACGGTCCGAGGAAAATCGCCCCGGCATTTTCCACCTGCCCCAGATAGCTCATCGGATTGTCCACGATCAGCTCAAAATGCTCCGGCGCCAGCTGATTAATCACGTCGATCCCGGCTTCCACCGTATCGACGAGAATGATCGCGCCGTAGCGCTCGATCGAAGCTCCGGCGATCGCCTTGCGCGGCAGCGCGGCCAGCTGCCGCTCCACCTCGGCCTGGCACGCCTTCGCAAACGCCTCCGACGGCGTCACGAGGATCGCCGACGCCATCTCGTCGTGTTCGGCCTGGGACAACAGATCCGCCGCCACATAGGCGGGATCGGCGCTGTCATCGGCCAGCACGGCGATTTCACTAGGACCGGCGATACTGTCGATATCGACGACACCGTACACTTCGCGTTTGGCAAGCGCGACGTAAATGTTCCCCGGCCCGCAAATCTTATCCACGGGTCGGATCGTGTCCGTGCCATAAGCGAGCGCCGCAATCGCTTGGGCCCCGCCGACCCGATAGATCTCGTGCACGCCGGCTTCGGCCGCCGCCACGAGAATGTACGGGTCGATCCCGGCTTTGCCGCCCGTCGCCGGCGGCGTCACCATCACGATCTCCGGCACGCCGGCCACCTGTGCCGGAATCACGTTCATGAGCACGGAAGACGGATAAGCCGCCTTCCCGCCAGGAACGTACACGCCGACCCGCTTTAACGGGCGGATGATTTGTCCCAACAAGCTCCCATCCGGCTGCAAATCCATCCAGGAGTTGCGCTTCTGCCGGGCGTGGAACGCCCGGATGTTCTCGGCCGCCCCCCGGATCGCCGTCACGAACGTCGGCTCCACGGCCGCATACGCCGCTTCCAGCTCCTCCTTCGTCACGCGCAGCCCGGACGCCTCCAACTTCATGCCGTCAAACTGCTCCGTGTACCGGAGCAAGGCCGCGTCCCCTTCCGCTTTCACCGCTTGAACGATCGCTTTGACCGCTTCGTTTTGCTCCGGCGAGCCATATTCCACTTCCCGCCGCAAATCAAAATCCTGTGCCGATACCAGTTTCATCATCCGGCATCCCCCTGCTTTCTTCATCCTTATAGGTTCTTGTATCTGCCCTTGGCCCGTCTCAAGCTCAAGCCTGCGAGACTTCATCCCGCTGAATCACTTTACTCAGCGCATCGCATACGGCCTGAATCTCGGCGTTTTTCATCCGATAGCTGACTCGGTTCGCCACCAAACGGCTGGTGATGTCAAAGATCTTCTCCAGCTCAACTAATCCGTTCTCCTTCAACGTCTGCCCGGTCTCCACCATATCCACGATGCGGTCCGCCAAACCGATGAGCGGTGCCAGCTCGATCGAGCCGTTCAGTTTAATGACCTCAACCTGCTGTCCGTGCTCGCGGAAGAACTGCGACGCCACGTTCGGATACTTCGTAGCCACCCTTTGCTGAATCCCCGGCTTCCAATCGGGCAGCGCAATCACCGACATGCGGCAACGCGCGATGCCAAGATCAAGCAGCTCGTAGACATCCCGATTTTCCTCCATCAGCACGTCTTTACCAACGATCCCGATATCGGCCACGCCATATTCCACGTACGTCGGCACATCGACCGGCTTCGCAAGAATGAACTCCATGCCGATGTCCGGCAGCGGAATGACCAGCTTGCGCGTTTCATCTACATCATCTGGAATCTCGATACCCGCCTCACGGAACAAGGCGGATGCTTTTTTATAAATACGCCCCTTGGGCATTGCGACTTTAATAATTTGATTCAATGGATTGTGCCCTCCTTCTCAGGCAGCTGCCTTCACTAAAAGCTGACAAACGTCAGGATATCGCCGTATGCCGGTCCCAGCGGCCCCGCCTTCCGCACCGACTCCGGCGCACTGAGCAGATCCTCCGGCCCCTCCGCACGGCGCATTAGCACGCTGCAGCCTTCACTGCGCAGCCGCTCCGCTTCAGCAAACGCCCGTTTCCGGTTCGGCACATCATATTGCAGCACCACCGGCAGCTCCGGTTCCGTCTCCAGCCCGCCGACTCCGTCGAGAATCCGGTTCGTCTTCAGTGAGAATCCCGTAGCCGGCGCAGGTCGTCCGAACTGCTGCAGCAGATTGTCATACCGCCCGCCGCTGCACACCGGGAAACCCAGCTCTGCGGCATAACCCTCAAACGTCATCCCCGTATAGTAGGAGAAATCTCCAATCATCGTCAGGTCGATCATCACATGTTCGGCCACGCCAAAATCCTCCAAGGCATCCCACACCTGGCTCAGATGTTGAACCGAGGATTGGGCCAAGGGATTGCGGCTCAGCTCCAGCGCTTGGCCGCAAATTTCTTTACCGCCGCGCAGACGGAGAATCCCTTCCAGTTCATCACGCTGCTCCTGCGAGAGAGACAACTGGGAGAGTGTCTCCCGATAGCCTACAAAATCGCGATGCAACAGCCCGGCTTTTAACGCCTCCTGAACATCCTCCCGGCCCGGGACCACATCCTCCAGCAGACCATTTAGGAAGCCAACGTGACCAACCGCGATCTTAAATGACTTCACGCCCGCTGCTTGCAGCGAGGCTACGGCTAACGCAATCACCTCAGCGTCCGCATCCGGGGAATCATCTCCGACCAATTCCACCCCGGTCTGATAAAATTCCGCTTCCCGTCCCGCCTCTTCCTCAATCGCCCGGAACACGTTGGCGTGATACGACAAGCGAAGCGGCAACGGCTCTTCCTTCAACAACGAAGCGACGACCCGCGCGATGGGCGCCGTCATATCGGAACGGAGCACCATCGTGGTCCCCCGGTTATTTAACAATTTAAACAGCTTCTGATCCGACGTCGAGCTGGCTACGCCCACGGTATCGTAATATTCCATTGTTGGCGTCATAATTTGCCGGTATCCCCAGCCGGCCATGCAATCCAGCACACGCCGTTCGATCGCCCGCAGCTTATCCACGGCAAAAGGCAGATAATCGCGGACACCCGCCGGTTTTTCAAAGCCTTTTGGTTTCGACAAGTGTTTCACCTCACCGTTTTTCTCTCTTATATGAAATTTCTTTATTATATTAAAGTACTACCATACTACCAAATTAAAGAGTAGCCCAATTTTATCATAATTTCTTTTCGACCGTCAATTGCTTCTCTCCGGTTCCTACTTCTCAAATTAACCTGCCCTACAGTATTCCCCAAGCATGAGCCAAAACCCTTGCGACTTCCCACTCCATGCAAAAAAACCGGCCGGGTACGCCCGGACCGGTTCAACTGATCGAAGTTACATATTTGCGCCAACGGATGGACTTTGTCCGCTTTCCTGCGGTCCGGACGGTTTATTTTTGCGTAAGGAAGCCGGTACACTCCCCAAAAACCACGCGGCAAACGGCAGCCGCCGGAAGCACAACTGCACGAACCCCCACGAAAGAAATAGAGCTACCAGGGAACCGACGATGACATAAATCAGGTAGCCATAGGAAGCACCGGGCAGCCGTTGTTCATTCCAGAAGAGCCGGTACGCGAACAACACGACGGGATGAAACAAATAGATCCCGAAGGAGAGCTCACCCACCCGGGTCAGTGTCCGAACCCAGAAGGCCGAGCCTTTTCTCTGAATGTAAAATGCCGCCTTGAGCAGCACTAACGCCGAGAACATCGTGTGAACGTTCCATAACAATTCAAACCATAAGGTGTTGGGAGAAGCATAACCTTGGCGGTATAAATACCAGATCTGGACATGAACGAAGGCAACGGCCAGCCATCCGATCCACAACGCGGCGGTCCATCCCTTTTGGGATTTGGTCATTTCCTTCCAGTCCGTATTCAGCCAACCCTTAAGTTTGCTGAAGAAAATCGCCAGCACCGCACCTAACATGTAATACCCCATATAGCTCAGTGCGTAGCTCCCTTTATTCGGCAGATGCAGCTGATATTTGTTCCAGAATACGAAGCCCCACTGCAGCGCAAGACCAAAAGGTAAAATAAGCGCAAGCAAGAAGCGGCGATTCCGGAAGGACTGGAATAACCACAAGAAGAGCGGGAACAACAGGTAGAACTGAATGCTGATAAATACGAAGTAGAGGTGGGTGTAGGCCGTGCCGGTCAGCAGTGCCGTCCCCAGCGACTTCAATTCATACATCTTGGAGTTATTGACAAAATCGTTGCGGTAAATAGCTATTAACATGAAATAACAACAGGAGACCAGTAGATAGGGCAAGATGATATAGGTCAGACGCTTCTTGTAGAATTTGCTTACCAGCTTGCGACTAATCGGCTGATCGTAATAATTGTAAAAAAGGACGAAACTGCTGAGAAGGATAAACGACGGGGTGCCGATTTTAAAGAAAATGTTCATCCAATTATAAAAGTAGTAGACCGGTGAATTCAGCGCTTGTTCTGCCGCCGCGAACGATGAAGCGTGCACCTGGATGACGCTGAAGATCGCTAACGCGCGAAAGATGTCCAGCTGCGGCAAACGTTCCTTGACCACCTTGCTCACTCAACCAACCCCTGTTCATAATTAAGAAGAAGCCTGATTTATGTACTACTAGACGTCTGGGCTTGAGAAAAGTTTCTCTAGCACTCTCTTCACTATACCAAAAGTTGGACGATCATAAAACCGTTTGGCCTTCTTGCCCGTCTTTACATAGGGAATCAAATTACCGGCCGGTAACCCTGTTTCGCTGCATTTTACATGGGAAGGAAGGAGCCCGAATTGGAAGAGAGAGAATGGGCTGCCGCTGCCTGCAGCGGAGACGAACAAGCCTTTTATCAGTTAATATCCCTGCACCGGCGTAAGCTCTACGGCATTGCTTACAGCTATTTACGCAATGAATCGGACGCTCTGAAGGCCATCCAGGAAACGGTGTGCAAGGCCTGGATCAAATGTCGGCGCTTAAAGGACCCTGAGGCTTTTATTCCATGGCTGATCCGAATTTTGGTTCATTGCTGCATCGACGAATTGAAACGGCGGAAACGGGTTCTTCCGTACGTGGCAGAGCGAATGCAAACAAACGGAGAAATGGTGAGCGTGTTCAAAATGGATCTGGACTCCGCGCTGGACCAGCTTAAGCCAAAATATCGCCATGTCCTCACCTTGAAGTATTATCAAGACATGACCTTAACGGAGATTGCCCGGGTGTTGGACTGTCCGGAGGGGACGGTTAAGACCTGGCTGCATCAGGGCCTCAAGCAGCTTCGCCGCCATATGCATGTGGGAGGTGAATTGTATTATGGTTGATCGGGAGGAAGACCAGCTTGCCCGTTATTTTGATGGGATCCGTCTGGCCGAGAAGCAAATCCTAGACGAGAAACTGGACGCTGCGATCCAGCGTGGTCTAGAACAGGGGCGAAGCCTCCGTAGCAGATGGCGTGTGCACCGAGGGTGGGCATGGATCTCTGGAACTGCCGGGGTGATCGCGGTTTGTATGCTGATGTTATTCATCTGGCATGGCGGAATACCTCTTGTCGGTTCAATAACCACTACCGCGAGTTCTACCGATGCGATCCCAAGTTATGTAGATGCCTTGATGACCTCCGAGATGGAACGAGCCGCCGAACACGGATTGTACCAACCTATCGGGAAGTCAACGGAAGTGGAGGGAACGAAGGTCACTGTTGATGGTGTTTTGGCGGATGGAAGGACAGTCGTGGTGTTTTATACCCTTCGAAAAAAACTCGATAACGACATTCATTTGTGGCTATTAGATGCTCATGGAAATACATTTGATCATTTACCTGTGTTTCTTCCCGTTGGTACGTATCCCGTCGGCTCTGTCACCCATTTAAAGTACACATTAAATATCGAAGATCCCGATGCACCGAATCGTCTGGTGTTATCCGTAGGTACGGAGGAATCCAACGAGAAGCCTATCAGCCAAATACCAATTGAATGGAACAGTCGACCTTATACCAGAATGAAGAAGACCGTTCCAGTTAACCAAATCGCGACTATCTACGGCCAATCATTAACGATTGATCAAATAGTTATCCGCCCGTTGAGTACGACGATCCTGTTCAAGCCTCAGAAGAGCGTGAATCAATGGATGTCCCAACCTGTTAAAGCCAAACTATATTTAGGTGGAGAAGGCGAAGCAGAATTCCGACGGTATGCCCCGCTACGAAGCCTGATCTATGATTATCAGAAGGGATCTCCCGATGCGTTTCTTACCGGACTTGAATTTGAGAGTATCTATGACAAGGATTGGAAAGAAGTGACACTCGAAATTGATAATTTTGGCGTCTATCCTTTGAAACAGAGATCCTTTAGCCTGTGGGTAGATGCAGATAAGGAGCAGCTTTTCATTCCTGATCCGTCCGTCAAACAAGTGGAGGTACTTGAACACGAAAATGTCATCGAATTGGTTCTCCATATGAACCCAACTCCGGATAATCATTTAAGTAAGCCTTATACCGTGGACGAGTACTTCAACGACAATCAAGCCAAATCCGTTTATCGTATCCTTCAAGATGAGCACTCTCCCATGTATTCACTGGATGGGGACAACGAAACGATTCGCTTCAAAATAGAGAAACGCGATTATGTCCAGCCCTTGCACATTACCATAATGGAAGACTTCGACAGTTCCTATAAACCCCAAGAATTCAAAATCCCTCTAAAGTAACACACAAAAGCGGTCCCATCCGGCAAATTGCCGGGCTCAGGACCGCTTTTTTACGCTGGTGTCCGTAGCTGCCGCGTAGACTTTCAGATTTACTCCGCGACATCGTCGCCGCACCTCATGCCTTCGGACTTCGATTGCCCCAGACAGAGGAACGGCAGCTTAGCATCTAACGCTTACCACAAAGCTTATATCAGCCAAAATCAACGTTTTACGATTCTAACGCTGACCACCATGCTTATTGTTCCATTCTGCTGCCGAAATCAAGTGTTTTCTTCGAAATAGCGCTGCTCAGCGTCGTTAGAAGTTTCATCGCACCAAAATCGTCACAATAGCGCTCCTGATCAGCGTTAGCGCATCAGCAGATGTGGGTTGGGCCACATCGGGCTCCTGATGACATGAGGCATGCCTGCATCAACTAGGGATTCTTCCGCTCCAGCACCCGCAGCGGGTTGCCGCCGACAAACGCGCCCGGAGCCACGTCCTTATGTACCACCGATCCGGCGGCGACGACCGCCCCGTCTCCGATGGTCACGCCCGGGAGGATCGTGCTGTTCGCACCGATCATCACCTCATCGCCGATCCGCACCTCACCCAGGCGGTATTCCTTGATCAAATACTCGTGGGCGAGAATCGTCGTGTTGTACCCGATCACCGAATTGCGTCCCACCGTAATCAGCTCCGGGAAAAACACATCCACCATCACCATCAACCCAAACGCGGTATGCTCGCCCACCTTCATGCCGAGAACCCGACGGTAAATGGCGTTCTTCAGCGATAATATCGGGCAATACCGGGCGATTTGGATAAAAATAAAGTTCCGGACGCCCTTCCAAGGGCTTACCGTCCGGTACAGCTGCCAGAGTGCGTTGGGTCCTTCAACCGGATAACGCCTCACTCGTCTCACGATCTCACCGGCTCCAAACCTAGGATTCCATAGAGATCTCGCATCTCTTGCAGGATGTAATCCGGATGATACTGGCGCAGCACCGCCTCACCTTTCAACGACCAAGCTACACCGGCTGCCTTCACACCCGCTGCCTTCGCACATTGCAGATCGGCGGCACTATCCCCCACCATCAACGTGTGTGCCGGGTCAGCCCCCAGCTCGCGCAACGCCGTCAGAATTGGCTCAGGATGCGGCTTGGGATGTTTCACGTCCTCCACCGTCACGATCGATTTCATGTACGGCTTTAACCCGAACATGTTTAAGGCGAGCATCGTGGTCTCCTTAATTTTCGTCGTGACAATTCCCATCGTGATCCCCCGTTCGTGCAAATCGGAGATCACTTCTTTGACCTGGGGAAATTCACGGATCAGTTCATCATGGCGTTCCCGGTTGTATTTTCGGTAATCTGCTACCAGATCCGCTACATCCTCACGGCCTGAGAACACTTGCAACTGGTGCTCTAACGTTTGCCCCATATGCGGGATGATTTCTTCTCTCGTGCGCGGCTGGAAGCCATGCTTATCAATGACGTGCAAAAAGGTCGTAATGATCAGTTCATTGGTATCGATGATCGTTCCATCGAGATCAAATAACACGGTGTTTATCATGTGGCTGTTACTCCTTCTTGTCTTCCGGCGCTTCCGCCAACTCCTCCAAGGGCGATTCCTCCGTATTAGACAACTCCGCCTTCTCGGATTCAGCCGCTCCGGCCGTTACCGGCAAAGCATCTGCTGCGGCGACTTTCGTAGACGTAATAGGGTCACTATAATACGGCAGGTCACGAACGGTACTGCGACGTACGATAATGAAGATGATCGCCGCAATCACAATGCCCAAGGCAAGCAGCTGGGAAATGCGGACGTTGCCGTAAGACGGCGCCAAATATCCCTGTTTGAAGCCGAGCCAGGTCATTGGCGTCCATAATCCGTTTACGAACGACGCCAGCCAGGAAGCTCCCTGGAACGCCAAGCTGTCCGTCCGCAACGCTTCAATGAAGAATCGTCCGATCGAATACCAGATGAAATACGAGGCGAACAATTCCCCCGCGCGCAAAAATTTCTGTCTGCGCAAAATCATCAGCAAGATCAAGCCCACCAAGTTCCACAACGATTCATACAGAAACGTCGGGTGATGGAATGTCCCCTGCACGTTCATTTGATTAACGATAAACGAAGGCAAATGCAGGTTGTCGCGAAGGAAGCTTTCCGTTGTTGGTCCGCCGTAGGCTTCCTGGTTAACGAAGTTCCCCCAGCGTCCAATCATCTGTCCCACAATCAGTGAAGGCGCGCAGATATCAGCGATACGCCAGAAGTTATAACCGCGGCGCCGAACAAAGATCACCGCGCAGATGATCGCGCCGATCAGCGCCCCGTAAATGGCGATACCGCCGTTCCAGATTTTAAATACATCCCAGAAGTTATCCTTGTAATCGTCCCACATAAACGCGACGTAATAAATCCGCGCGGCGACAATCGCCGACGGTACACCCAATAACAGCAAGTCCATAAAAAATTCCTGAGGGATGCGAAACCGCTTCCCTTCCCAAACGGCTAACAGAAGGCCGACCAAAGCCGCGCAGCCCAGAATCAGGCCATACCAGTGTACTTTCAAGCCCCCGATGGAAAAAGCGATCGGGTCTAATAACAAAGTGCCCATCGTTCACGCTCCTACTCCAAATCGTCGATATCTTCTGAAATCGTTTCGGTCAGTTTTGTCGTAAACTGCAGCGCAGCGTTGTACCCCATTCGCTTCAAACGGAAGTTCATCGCGGCTACCTCGATAATGACGGCCAAGTTCCGTCCAGGACGCACCGGGATCGTCACCAGCGGGACATCGGTATCGATAATCCGCGTAGTCTCTTCATCCAGACCTAATCGGTCATACTGCTTCTCTTGTTGCCAAGCTTCCAGTCTGACAACCAGCGAAATTCGCTTGTTGTTGCGGATGGCCCCGGCACCAAACAACGTCATGACGTTGATGATCCCCACGCCGCGGATCTCAAGCAGGTGGCGAATGAGTTCAGGTGCTGTACCGTGTAATTGGTTATCCGACGTTTGCCGGATTTCTACCGCATCGTCCGCAATCAGACGGTGTCCGCGCTTCACCAGTTCGAGGGCCGTTTCACTCTTCCCGATCCCGCTGCTGCCGGTAATTAGCATCCCCACGCCATAGACGTCAACGAGAACCCCGTGAATCGTCGCAGTTGGCGCCAGCTTCCGTTCTAGGAAACTGGTGATCCGGCTCGACAGGATCGTCGTCGCCATACTGCTACGAAGGACCGGAATCTGCTTCTCTGAACTGATCTCAATCAGTTCCTCTGGAACCTTCCAAGAGCGGGTGACGATGATGCAGGGCGTCTCCTCGCTGCTGCATAGCCGTTCCATCCGATCTTTCCGTTCCTTCTCCGGAAGCATCTCGAAGAAGGCCAGCTCGGTTTTCCCCAGAATCTGAACGCGCTCCGGCGGATGGTATTCAAAATACCCGGCCATCTCCAGGCCCGGACGATACAAATCGTCGACCGTGATCGCACGTTTTAACCCTTGCTCTCCGGAAACCACCTCGAGCCCGAATTGGTTCACTAATTCGGATACTTTCACTTTTTTAGCCATGGTGCTCTTCCTTTCCCCTGCCGGCATTCAACATGAGGGTGCCCGTCAACTAACGAGCTCCGGCTCCGATATCAGCTGCCTGAATTAAGGCATGAATTCATCTTGGTTCGAGATCACTCAATGTATTCATCGTATAGGAAATTGTCACGTAAATCAATCATTGGGCCGTGAGCCGCCTAGGAATCGCCCCACTGCAGCTTTTTTGCCCCTGCCTAACAAAAAAACCGCCCCGAAGGGCGGTTTCTTCATCGCTTAACGGATTAGCTGAAGAACACGTTGCGTTCTGTTTCTTTGTCGAAGATATGAATTTTGTTCATATCGATCGCCAGTTTAACGTTGTCGCCTTCACGTGTATTGGAACGGCCGTCCACACGAGCGATCAAACCGTCGCTGCCTGCACCGTTCAGGTACAATTGCATTTCGTGACCCAGGTTTTCCGTCAGATACACGTTAGCAGTAAATGTCGTTTGCGGCGAAGCTTCCAGGAACACTGGCTCTTCATGGATGTCCTCAGGACGAATACCCATGATAACGTCTTTGCCGATGTAGCCTTTGTCTCTCAGGATCGTTGCTTTGCCTTGAGGCACAACAACGTCCATGTTGGTAGCTTTGAAACGAACGGTGCCCGCTTCTTCCACCAAAGTACCGTTGACGAAGTTCATCGTAGGCGAACCGATAAAGCCAGCTACGAAAATGTTGCCTGGTTGGTTGTACAGCTCTTCTGGAGAAGCAGCTTGTTGGATGATACCGTCATGCATAACGACGATCCGGTCACCCATCGTCATAGCTTCGATTTGGTCGTGTGTTACGTAGATGCAAGTCGTTTCCAGACGTTTAACCAGTTTCGTGATTTCCGCGCGCATTTGACCGCGCAGCTTAGCATCCAAGTTGGAAAGCGGTTCGTCCATCAGGAACACTTGAGGATCGCGGACAATGGCGCGGCCCAAGGCAACCCGTTGACGTTGACCACCGGAAAGAGCTTTCGGTTTGCGATCCAGCAAATGCTCGATGTCGAGGATTTTTGCCGCTTCGCGAACGCGACGGTCGATTTCGTCTTTCTTCACTTTACGAAGTTTCAAACCGAACGCCATGTTTTGATATACGTTCATGTGCGGATACAGCGCGTAGGATTGGAATACCATCGCGATGTCGCGGTCTTTCGGAGCAACGTCGTTTACGACGCGGTCGCCGATGTACAATTTACCTTCGGTAATTTCCTCCAAACCAGCGATCATCCGAAGCGTTGTGGATTTACCGCAACCGGAAGGTCCTACCAGTACGAGGAATTCCTTATCCTTGATATCGAGGTTGATGTCTTCTACGGTTGCTTTAGCAGCACCCGGGTATTTTTTGTAAATGTGTTCTAAACGTACGCCTGCCATGTCTTCGTCCTCCCATTACTTAAATTTGGTGGTATTAGGGTATTGGTTCTATGACTTTTATGAAATCGGATACATTTTATATTTATATATTAGACGATAGGGGGCTGCCCATCCATCCACAAACTGCACAAAAATCTTAAGGCCTTTTCGTCACTTTATACAATAGCAGCTCCAACTTGACCAAAACCGCGTCGTTAAACGTTCTTACATCCAGCCCAGTTTCCTGTTTGAATTTATCTATCCGGTATAATAATGTGTTTCGGTGAATATATAGCCGTTTCGCGGTTTCACTCACATTGCAGTCCAACGCAAAAAACGTCTCCAACGTGGTCCGTATCTCCTCATCCTGCAGCAAATCTGCGCGATCCCCAAGCTCCAAAGCAAATTGCCGACGTTGCTCCTCCGGTATGCTGTACACCAGCCGCTCCAGCCTCAGCTCCCAGGGAAAATGGATGGGGGCCGTTACATTAAACATCCGGCCGAGGGCCAACGTCTGACGCAAGAACAACGTGGCGGAGACCAATTCGGTCTCAGCAATTAAGGCACTTCCGACCGTAAGGTGAAATCCTCCAACCCATTCGTTCGTCACAAGCTCGTATAAGCCTTGGCATAAAGCTGCCATCAAGTCACGTTCCGTTTCCGCCGCCTCTTCGCTCTCCTCCCGCAGGCTCATAAACAGCTCTTCGCCCAGCAGAATCAGCCAAGCTTCTTTTAGCGGAGCCAGGATCACTTCGCCTCCGAAGTAACTCTTCAACAGCTTGTTCAACTTCGAAAATGAAATGGCCTGTCCTTGCCCCGAACTTTCCCAATTCAGCAAAAAGGGCAACATCCTTCCCTTGAGCTTCACCTTCAAGGTCAAGTGATCAGGCAGCGGCTGGGTCAGCTCCCCTTGCTCCAAACGCTCCTCCAGCCATTCGCCCAGCTGGATGCTGCGCATCTCATCCTCCCGCTTCAAGTTAGGTGAGGGGGTTGCCGTTTCTCGGGCAGCAGTCAGGAGCATTTGAATCAATCGGGCCTCAGACTCCGTTACTGTGGCAGCCTCCGATTCAAGTACGCGTACGCTTCCTTGTTGATGTTCCACGAACCATACCCATCGTTCGTCCACGCGATATGGCCCGAGCTCCGAGGAATTCGCTGCTCTAACAACATCGTTCCAGTCCTTTGCCTCCCAAACGCTCTCCGACAGCGACGTACCGATGACGCTCTCCACTTGTTGCTTTAGCAATTTGATCTCCATAGCGTAGCCTTTCTTTCCATGCGTTTTCGAGTTCATTAGACTCATTTTATCATAACCGCCGAAGCAAACCGAACTCCTCGTCCTGCCTTAAGCGCAAAAAAGCCGTCAACCCTAAGGTTAACGGCTTTGATCATGAGCCATGAAGGACTCGAACCTTCGACACCCTGATTAAAAGTCAGGTGCTCTACCAACTGAGCTAATGGCTCATAAAAACTGGTGGAGGCTGATGGATTCGAACCACCGAACTCGTCAGAGAACAGATTTACAGTCTGCTGCGTTTGGCCACTTCGCTAAGCCTCCATATGAATTATGCTGTCCAGTTCAGTCCAATATGATGCTGGAAGCATAAAAGTGGCTCGGGACGGAATCGAACCGCCGACACGAGGATTTTCAGTCCTCTGCTCTACCAACTGAGCTACCGAGCCATAAATTACACGGTAAAATCCCAAAAAAATAAAGCGGTGAAGTTGAACACTTTCCCACTTTACGGTGGAAATATTCAAATAAATGGCGGAGCCGACGGGATTCGAACCCGCGGTCTCCTGCGTGACAGGCAGGCATGTTAGGCCTCTACACCACGGCTCCGCAAAAAAATGGTGCCGGCGAGAGGACTTGAACCCCCAACCTACTGATTACAAGTCAGTTGCTCTACCAATTGAGCTACACCGGCACGGTGTAAACTATGATATTTCAAGTAAAGATCATGGTGGAGGCTGAGGGGATCGAACCCCCGACCCTCTGCTTGTAAGGCAGATGCTCTCCCAGCTGAGCTAAGCCTCCGAAATGTTATGGTAGCGGCGGAGGGGATCGAACCCCCGACCTCACGGGTATGAACCGTACGCTCTAGCCAGCTGAGCTACGCCGCCACAGATAAGCTTGTACAAATGGCGGAGAGAGAGGGATTCGAACCCTCGCACCGCTTACGCAGTCTAACCCCTTAGCAGAGGGTCCCCTTATAGCCACTTGGGTATCTCTCCAAACCATAAAAAATCAAGGTTTAATCCTTGAAAACTGGATACGAAACTAGATTTGCATTTTAGCCCCTATTCAGTTCCCGGGGTCCCCGAAAAGTACTCGGTGTACTCTCCGAAGCCTCCGCTTCACTTTTTGGGGTGAATTTTGGATAAGCCCTCGACCGATTAGTACCTGTCAGCTCCATGCCTTACGGCACTTCCACCTCAGGCCTATCAACCTTGTCGTCTTCAAGGGGTCTTACATACTGGGAAATCTCATCTTGAGGGGGGCTTCACGCTTAGATGCTTTCAGCGCTTATCCCGTCCGCACTTAGCTACCCAGCTGTGCTCCTGGCGGAACAACTGGTGCACCAGCGGTGCGTCCATCCCGGTCCTCTCGTACTAAGGACAGCTCCTCTCAAATTTCCTACGCCCACGACAGATAGGGACCGAACTGTCTCACGACGTTCTGAACCCAGCTCGCGTACCGCTTTAATGGGCGAACAGCCCAACCCTTGGGACCTACTTCAGCCCCAGGATGCGATGAGCCGACATCGAGGTGCCAAACCTCCCCGTCGATGTGGACTCTTGGGGGAGATAAGCCTGTTATCCCCAGGGTAGCTTTTATCCGTTGAGCGATGGCCCTTCCATGCGGTACCACCGGATCACTAAGCCCGACTTTCGTCCCTGCTCGACTTGTCAGTCTCGCAGTCAAGCTCCCTTCTGCCTTTGCACTCTTCGAATGATTTCCAACCATTCTGAGGGAACCTTGGGGCGCCTCCGTTACTCTTTAGGAGGCGACCGCCCCAGTCAAACTGCCCACCTGACACTGTCCCCGTACCGGATTACG
>NZ_CP150174.1:110000-165000 GCF_037964765.1 Paenibacillus sp. FSL K6-2441 | reverse complement strand
CATGTAACCCTAAGCGTGAAAGCCACACCAAACCGATTTTACGCGAAAATAAAATGTACAGTAACAGCGCCAATGACACAACCAAAATACCGATCAATACCAGCTTCATTTTTTCCCGCCTCCATATCAAACGGTCTTGAACTTAGCCAAAATAAGAACCATTTCGAAAGGCGTCCCAATCAACCTGCGCCTTCTTCGCCGCTTTCAGTTGAATTTGATATCTACGCTCGGCTGCCTCCAGGGTGTAAATCGCTACGTCCACTTCATCATGCCCCACCGCCTCCTGAAAAGCGATGCTGGCCCGTTCCCACTCCTTTAACGCGTTGATGACTTCCTCATAAAGTTCGCGCTTATATTCCATCGCATCTTTCCTGTGAGCCAGGTTCGAGCGCCCTACCCCCCAGCGCTTCAAGATCTTCAAGTTGGATCGCCTCCCCATCCGTTTTTTTATTTCATGTGTATCGGAGAAAGGACAAACTTAGAACCTCAGCATCGTCGGAAAAACAAAAAGAACCTTAAGCCCCAACGAAAGACAGGGCCTAAAGTTCTTTAGTTTCAAGCGATAGAAAAAAGACTAATTAGTTTCCCCTGAAAAAGTTAGGGTGTTTTGAGCATAATTAAAAGGAATTCAGCACCTCAAAATGGAAATTGTTATTGACGAGATAACAAAGTTCCACACCCCGAGGGAAGAATTCCTTTGCTATAGGAGTTCAACAGAAGCCCTCGGGAATCCTTCCAAGAGGTGAAGAAAATGTTGAAACTTCGAGACGAGCAATTGACCATCTGGGATGCCATTCTCCCGGAATCTGTTAGAAAGTTGCCGGTCGAGCTTGCAATCATAGATCAATTACTGGACGACGACCGTTTTCTTCAACCGTTTACTGAGTTGCACCCGAAAGGCAAGAAAAGCGGCCGTCCTACGCTTGCAATTGAAAAGTACATCCGTCTTATGGTCCTGAAGCATAAATACAATTTGGGCTACGAGTCACTCGTGAAGGAAGTCGGTGACAGCATCACATGGCGAATGTTCTGCCGGTTTGCCATCGACGAACCGATGCCCGACCCGTCTACGCTCATCTATGCCCGCAAACGCTACGGCGACAAGATCGTCGAAGACATCAATGCCGCACTCGTAAAGCAGTGTGAGGAAAAAGCCGTTCTGAAAACCCGCAAATTGCGCACGGATACGACGGTTGTGGAATCCGACATCCATCACCCGACAGACGCTACGCTGTTGCAAGATGGCGTAAAAGTCATCACTCGAACGATTCAGAAAATCCGGAAAATCGCCTCCCACACTGTTCAAGGCTTTGAAGATCGTACGGCAGAAATCAAGGAAAAGATTCTGTCCATCGCGAAAGTTCTACGTCGCCGCACCCGTGAATCTTGGGAAGAAGTTGACCGGATCACTGGGAGCGTAATCGAAGTAGCCGAGAACGTTGTGAACAAGGCGCAAGCCGTTATCGAGAAACTGCAAGACAAGGGCAAAGCTGCTCTTCGACAAAGTAAAACCAAACTGACCGAGGCGGTCACGCTAACCGGCAAGTTGTTGGAACAAGCCAAACAGGTCGTTTCCGGCAATCGAATCATCGCAGATCGGATCGTCAGTTTCTTTGACCCGGAAGCAAGACCGATTAAGAAAGGTAAGCTGGCCAAAGGAACTGAGTTCGGCTACAAGGTGCGAATCGACGAGACGGAAAGCGGCTTTGTGACCGGCTATGCTGTCTACGAGGGGAACCCCTCGGATGATGAACTGCTCGTTCCCGCTGTACAGGCGCATATCAAGCAATTCGGCAAAGCGCCGCAAGCTGTAGCGACCGACCGCGGTTTCTCAAGCAAGAAGAACGAAACGGCCATTACCGAACTTGGTGTGAAGCGAGCTAGCTTGCCGCGAAAGGGCAAAAAAGGCATTGCCCGATCCGAGTACGAAAACGAATTATGGTTCAAAGACTTGCAGCGTTACCGTGCAGCTGGAGAAGCGAAGATTAGTCTTCTCAAGCGGAAGTACGGTTTGAACCGCAGCAGGTATCGGGGCTTTGTCGGCTCAAAATGCTGGGTCGGCTTCGGGATTCTGACCCACAACCTGCAAAGAGCGGCAAAAATGCTCCAAAACTAACATGGAAACCGATCATTAGGGAAAGTTCCCCCTCACAACCCAGCCAGCAACCCGAAACTATTTTTGAAAATCGACTTTTTCAGGAGCAACTAATTAATTTCTCGGCGTCCTTCCAACGCCTTGGATAATGTCACTTCATCCGCATACTCCAAGTCGCCGCCGACCGGCAACCCGTGGGCAATCCGGGTGACGCGGATATCAAAGGGCTTCACGAGACGGGAGATATACATCGCCGTCGCCTCCCCCTCAATGTTTGGGTTGGTTGCCAAGATAAGCTCCTTCACTCGTTCATCACTTAAGCGATTCAGCAGCTCCTTCAGCCGGATATCATCCGGACCGAGGCCTTCCATCGGCGAGATTGCCCCTTGCAGCACATGATAGTAGCCATCAAACTCCTTCGTCCGCTCCATTGCGACCAGGTCCTTGGATTCCTGCACAACGCAAATAACGGAAGCGTCCCGGGTCTTATCCTGACAAATCCGGCAAGGATCCGTATCCGTGATGTTACAGCAGATGGAGCAGTAATGAAGGTTACGCTTCACGCTTACCAGCGCTTTGGCGAAATCAATGACGTCGTCTTCCTTCATGTTCAGCACGTGAAAAGCCAATCTGGCTGCTGTCTTCGGCCCAATACCGGGCAAATGAGTAAAAGCATCGATCAGCTTCGCGATCGGTTCGGGATAATACAATGGGGCCTTCTCCTTCAGTTCGTAGAATTAGAACAGGCCAGGAATTTTGATTCCGCCTGTAAATTTGCCCATGTCTTGGTTTGCCAATTCTTCGGCCTTCGTCAAAGCATCGTTCACTGCAGTCAGCACCAAGTCTTGCAGCATTTCCACATCGTCCGGATCTACCGCTTCCGGTTTGATCGTCAGGTTCAGCACTTTTTTGTGACCGTTGACTTGTACGGTAACGACCCCGCCGCCTGCACTGCCTTCCACGGTTTTGTTCGCAAGCTCTTCCTGTGCTTTGAGCATTTGCTCCTGCATTTTTTTCACTTGCTTCATCATTTGGTTCATATTGTTCATCTGCTTCACATCTCCTTAAATTGGTCTACATGCACATCATGCGATAAGTGGAAAAATATAACCACGATCTGGCGCCTAGTCCAAGCCATTCGTTGGGTTATTCCTTGATGACGACCAGATCATCCCCAAACATATTTAACGCTTCATCCACCCAGGGTTCCTTCCCGGATCCAGGCGCACCTTCCTCCGGCGGATGCTCCAGCTCAAACGGTTCACCGCCGGACCGTTCGCCCGCCCCTTGCAGCGCATCGTTCCAATCCTTCAGCATCATGGTGACCAAATGGTACGGTCTGCCCAGTTGACGCTCCAGAACCGTTTCAATGACTTGCTTATTGGCCGGCTTCTCGGTGGTCTCGCGGTGAATATCGTTCTTAAACGCGACCAGCACGTTATCCTCCAGGATTGAAACGGGCTCTCCGTTCACGAACCACGCATGGACCGTAATTTTGGCATCCTTGACGGCCTGGAGCACTTGATTCCATTTTTGCTGGATTTCCATAAACTCCGGACTATTGCGGTTGGCCAGATACTGATCCATCCCTGCGGGGATTTTGGCTTTCGAGGCGACGCGTGGCGCAGGGCTTCGCGATGGACGATGACCTCCGCCCCCCGCGCCCGAGGCAGAACCGCCAGCGGCAAGCCCGCCCTGCAGCGCCCGCTCTAGCTTCGCCTCCAAGTCTGCAAGCTGGCGGCGCAGCTGTTGGACCTCAGAAGCATCGGCGGATGCTCCGGCCCCCGTTCCGGCAATATGGCCCCCTGTCGGACGCTCTTCCGCGCCATCTTTTCCAAACGTACAGATCTTCAGCAAAGCGACCTCAAACAAGGTTTGGGGTTGAACGGCATATTTCATTTCAGTCTGGTAGTGGTTAAGCGTATCGATGATTCGGAACAGCTGCGATTGGGTGAAGCCCTCGGCAATCTCCGCAAAATCCTGCGGATCCAGCACACGTTCCGTCAACTTGTCCGCTTGCGGCACCATTTTGACCATCAGCAAGTCACGGAAATAGTAAAGCAGGTTCTCCATGCACTTGTCTGCGCTTTTGCCTTCCTGCATAAAGCCGTCGATCATCTGCAGCATCCCGCCAATATCGCCGTCAAGCAGCGTCTTGGCCAGCTCCGCAAACTGCCGGGAGGCGATGCCGCCGGTCATGTCCAGCACCTGCTGATAAGAGACCTTGCGCCCCGAGAAGGAGGCGATTTGATCCAAAATGCTTAACGCATCGCGCATCCCGCCGTCGGACAATCTGGCGATATACTCGATCGCTTCCTTCTCCGCTTCGATGCCCTCTTGCTCGCAGATCATCCGCAGCCGTTCGCTTTGCTCTTCCAGCGATACCCGGCGGAAGTCAAAACGCTGACAACGCGATATCACCGTAGCCGGCAGACGATGCGGTTCAGTGGTTGCCAGAATAAACATCACGTGTGGAGGTGGCTCCTCCAGGGTCTTCAGCAGCGCATTAAACGCTTCCGTCGTTAACATATGGACTTCATCGATAATATAAACCTTCTGCCGCACTTCCGTAGGGGCATATTTCACCTTCTCGCGCAAATCGCGGATTTCTTCAACCCCCCGGTTGGAAGCGGCGTCAATCTCAAGTACATCCATGACAGCACCCGCCGTGATTCTCCGGCACGCATCACACTCGTTGCAGGGTTCTGCCGCGGGTCCTTTTTCGCAGTTGACCGCTTTGGCCAAAATTTTGGCCGCACTGGTCTTCCCGGTTCCGCGCGGACCGCTGAACAGGTAAGCGTGCGACAGCCGCTGTTCACGGATCGCATTCTGCAACGTGCGAATGATATGCTGCTGCCCCACCATGTCTTGAAACGACTGCGGCCGCCAAGCCCGGTACAGCGCAATATGCTCCATTATGCGGCACCTCTTTCTTTCCTTAAACGACGGTTGTCGTTCCCTTATTATACTATAGCCTTTTGGTCTATGTACAAAAAAAACACCCCTGTCCGCAGACAAAGATGTATTCTGATCAAGTATACACCGTGCACCTGTTATCGATCATTGCGATCCGAGCGGCACCTTTACGGCAAGACTCGAGACAGGCTGCCCTCCGGCACAGGCGTAGGACTGCTTATGGCTGCTTCCTTCCGGACCTGACCAGGTTCACAGGTACTCCTTGCGGAGGACCCGTCCGTCAACGTCTGCCGTAAAGACCGGCCTCACATCGGCAAGACCTCTAACAGGACTTCAACCTCGCTATAGCGGATTGCGAGTTACAGGGCACCGCTACCTCCCCATCTAGCACGGTGAAACTAAGTATAGCTCATGCCTGTATAAAATGCAACCGGAGGGAAGAAGTTGGCTTTACGACTTGGCTTATGCCTCGACTATCACTGAGTTGTGCGCGCTCTCTCATGCAACTCTAGTTATATTTTGCTATATTAATAGAATAAGGAAATGGGAAACTAGAAGTGCATGAGAGAGGGGAAACAAATGAAATTAATTGGGAAGCTCTTGCTGGGCATCACCCTGTTAGCCGGAGGCCTGGCCGGGATGCAGTCGCCCCGGGTTGAAGCGGCGTCACCGGTACGGATCCTGCTGGACGGATACCCGCTGAATTTTGCAGGTGAACCCATGATTGTAAACGGCACGACACTGGTTCCGTTCCGCTCCATATCCGAAGCGCTCGGCATCAACGTCACTTGGAACCAAGCTTCCAAAACGATCACCGCGATCAAAGGCACAGGTGCTGAAGCCATTCATGTGCAGTTAACGCTGAACAGCAAAACGGCGAAAGTGAACAACACCTCCGTTCCATTGGCGGTTGCGCCCCGGTCCGTTGGAGGCAATACGCTGATTCCGCTCAGCTTCTTCAGTCAGCAGTTCGGAGCCCAGGTCGGGTGGGACCAAGCTTCGCGGACCGTATCCATCGCCTCCCCGCAGGAACGGATGTACACGCTGGGGTTCTACGCCATCTCCTCCTTCTCGGAAGTCGGGGTGATTCCGAGTCTGGACGCTGTCGCTTTCGGCTGGAGCCGGATCAACGAGAAAGGGGAGTTTACGCAAACGGGCGACGTGTTTAGGCTCCCGCAACCCGCAGGGAACGTGACTGCGGACAGCCTTGTGAGTGACGCTGCCTCCGCACGAACCTTGCCGTATCTGATGGTCTTCGCCAGCGATGGGAAAGGCGAACTGACCCGGATCTTGGAGGATCCAGCCCTGCAGCAGCAGGCGATTACCGATATGGTGAACGCTGCGACAGCGAAGGCGTTTCAAGGAATTATGCTTGATTTCGAAGGACTGGGCTTAACAACAGAAAAGACGGCGACACGCCAGGCTTTCAACAGCTTCGTGAAGGAATTGTCTAAGCAAACCCGAACAGCTGGGTTGAAGCTGTCCCTGGCTCTGCACCCGTTGAACTCGTCCTATAAAGGCTATGATTATAAGACACTGGGGGCTCTGGCAGACGAGATTGTCATCATGGCTTACGATTACTTCCCAGGAAACAATAGCGGCCGGCCGCAGCCCGCAGACAAAGTAGACGAAGCGATCCGCCTTGCTCTTAACGAGACAAGTGCCAGCAAGCTCCTCCTGGGGCTAAATATGGACAGCGAGGATCAAACCAGCGTCAAAACGCTAACCGGGCTGGCCAAGCGCTATGATTTGAAGGGCATCGCTTTATGGCGGCTGGGCCTCATCAAGAGTGAAGAATGGAATAGTCTGAAGGAAACTGTGGAGTTTAAGAAGTAGATATCATCCCAGGCAGGTTGGAGATTTGAGGGCGGACCGCGGTCGGCTATCGTCTTCGACCTGTTTTTTAGTTTGTACACTGCCTCCCGTCCCCGATCGCGACAGCCAACCGGCTGATTTGTACACCGCCTCCCGTCCCCCGACCCCTGATCGCAACAGCGACCCTCTGAAATGCAAAAGTGCAGTTCATTTCGCCAATTTAGTATCATTTTGCCGTTTTAACTGCAAAAGTGTAGTCCATTTCCGCCTATTGTGGCTGAATTCCGCCTTTTCCGCCCTTTCGAACTGCGCTTTTACATTCCACCAAGCAAATCACTCCATGTTCGCTCAAATCAACTGCACTTTTACACTTAGCGACGGGGTATCGAGGGGTGGCAGCATAAGCTTAATTTTGTGTTAGCCGTTAGGCGACCAAGCCCATATTATCCACTCACCAATCAAACGCATCCCAATCCCGTCGTATCACCTCATACATCCGAACCCGGCCCGACTCACCGCTGGAACGCGCCTGTAGCCAGCCCATCTGGCACAACTGCTGTAAATACCGCACCGCGGTCCGATGATTTACGCCAAGCTGCCTCTCTACATCCTTCGGGCGAATGGGTCTGCCTAACTGAACTGCTTGCAGCAACGCTGATTTCAAAGCCAGCCTGGGAAGCTTGTCCGTCTGCCGGGACGACTCAAATCTGCTTAATAGCATGCGAAGTAGCATGATGCAAACTTCCGGCTGCCGTTCCACATCGTCATAGGACAGGGAAACAACCCGATACCCCAACGCTTGCAGAAAAACCTCCCGGTTCAACTCCCGGCTATACATCGTACGATCCATATCGCGAACATGCGGTCCAAAGCCTTTCACCTCAATAATGAGCTTCACGGCCCCCGTTAGCCAAGCAAAATCTGCAAAATACGGCCGCCCCCGCCAATCGACGATTTCGTATTCCGGATGCAGGTTGTCCAAATTCCCCCGCAAAGGCCACCATACATTGCGCAAAAACAGCTGCTCTCCATGCCCATGTCCCCGTTCCAATCGGTCTTTCCGTTCACCCGAACGGCGTTTACGATGCGTGTCCAACCACAACCGATGCGCCTGATCGAAGTCCATATGTTCTGTACACCTCCCCTTAATGGGCCCATTCATTACCGCCGAAAAAGAAAAAAACGCCCCCGCCAATCATCAGATTGGCAGAGACGTTCTTCGTCATTTCGCTTGTGCAAGGGTATCTTAGATACCGTATTTCTTTTTGAATCTATCCACACGTCCACCAGCATCCAGGAATTTCTGCTTCCCGGTGAAGAATGGATGGCAGTTGGAGCAAATTTCAACGCGCAGGTCTTGTTTCACGGAACCCGTCTCAAACGTGTTACCGCAAGCGCAAGTTACAGTAGTCACGTAATATTTCGGTTGAATTGCTTCTTTCATCTTCTTTCACCTCTTTCCGCCCTGAGCCTCAGTCGTGCCCAGAGTTATAATGACACATAATCGCATTATAGCACGGGCCCCTCGTTCACGCAATTGCCTGTTTTATCCGCCCACTTTGACACGGGCCAATTCCGCCGGCGGCACATGCGTATACGATCCGATGACCACGTCCGGCAGCTCCTCCTGAAAAATCTCAATCGCCTGCTTCATCCCAAGAATCTCCCCTTTGGCCGTCGGAATCAATTCCAGGTAGCTTTCGGGGTCGATGTTCAGGTTGCGCAGCTGAATCAGTTTCAGATTGGTGCGGCGGGCGAAATCAATCATCGCTTCGATTTCTTCCTCCCGGTCCGTAACTCCAGGGAAAATCAAATAGTTGATCGAGGTATAGACCCCTTGATCCGCTGCATACTTCAACGATTTCTCCACATTCGCGAGCGTATAGCCGCGCGGTTTGTAGTAGGCGTTGTAGTGATCGTCCAACGCGCTGATCGTGCTGACCCGCATTAGATCCAAGCCGGCATCCACGATCCCGCGGATATGATCGGTAAGCCCCGCGTTGGTATTGATATTGATATACCCCATGTCCGTCTGGCGCCGCACCTCGCGAATCGCCTCAATGATCAGCTTAGCCTGCGTGGACGGTTCCCCTTCACAGCCCTGGCCGAAGCTGATAATCGACTCCGGAGTCTTCAGATGCTCTAGCATCACTTCCACCAGTTCTTCGACACGCGGGCGAAAGTTCATCCGCGTCTGCGGCGAAACAAATCCGCTGTCATCCGGTTGCTCGGAAATACAGCCGAAGCATCCCGCATTACAGGAATAGGAGACGGGGACGGCCCCTTCCCAGCGGTTCAAAAACGTATTGGAGGCGGTTAGGCATTCATAACCTAACGCGCAATTCGATAAATGTTCGTACAGCCGATTCTCCGGATAACGGGAGGTGTAGGCTTTCACTTGATTTTTGAGCTCAAGAGGATCACAATTCAGCGGATTCCACTTCTCGGGATCGTCCGACAGGCGCGCTGTCACGTAAAACTGACCGTCCTTCCAAACCACCGCAGAATACCCGAACAAAGGCAGTTTATAATTCTTGTCCGTCTTCACATACCCCGGCAAACAAAGACGGGTATAGCCTTGCGGAAGCAGAGCGCCGACCGCCTGGACATTCCCGGGGAGCGGCTTCATTTCGCCGGTTTCCGGGTCCATCCCGATCGGCCGGGTGGACGGCAAGCCCACCAATGTCGCCCCTTCAGGAAGCGGAATCAGCTCATCCTCCATAATCTCCACGATCATGTCCGCACTGCGGGCTAAGCCGTACAGCGACGGATGATCATAGACCTGTCCTTGTTCATCTGCATACACTAAGTACATGTTGTTCTCCTCTTTGTATTCATCGTTGGAAGCCAAGCAAGCCCCCCGAGAGATCTCTTTAAACCGTAGTATTTTGCGCGGTGCCAGCGCCCGTAGAAGCCGAACTCGACCGTGAGGAGGTAGAGCCCGACCGTACCGGACGACGCGCCCCGCCGTTGCCGCCACCCGAAGGGTTGTTCCCGGAAACATCAAAAGAAGCCAGGAATTCGGCGTTGGTCTTGCACTCGCGCAGCTTTTTGAGGAAGCCTTCCACAAAGTCGTAAGAGTCGGTCATATTCTTCCGGATCGACCAGATCGTATCCAGCTCTTCTTTGCTCAGGAGCACTTCCTCACGCCGCGTGCCGGAGCGGCGAATGTCGATAGCCGGGAAGATCCGGCGTTCCGCCAATTTCCGATCCAGGTGCAGCTCCATGTTCCCCGTACCCTTAAATTCCTCATAAATAATATCGTCCATCCGCGAACCGGTATCCACCAATGCCGTTGCCAAAATCGTCAAGCTGCCGCCCTCTTCCACATTCCGGGCCGAGCCGAAGAACCGCTTCGGACGATGGAACGCAGCCGGATCGATCCCCCCGCTGAGCGTACGTCCCGACGGCGGAACCACCAAGTTATAGGCACGGGCAAGACGCGTAATGCTATCAAGCAAAATCACAACGTCCTTCTTGTGCTCCACTAGCCGTAAAGCGCGCTGCAGCACAAGCTCCGCCACCTTGATATGGTTCTCCGGCAGCTCGTCAAACGTAGAAGCGATCACTTCGCCTTTGACCGAACGCTGCATATCGGTAACCTCTTCCGGACGTTCGTCGATCAACAATACGAATAACTCAATGTCGGGATTGTTGGTGGAGATGCTGTTGGCGATTTCCTTCAGCAGCAAAGTCTTCCCTGCTTTAGGCGGCGCCACGATCAAACCACGTTGGCCGAGTCCGACCGGGGCAAGCAAATCCATAATGCGGGTGGATAAATGATTTGGGGAAGTTTCGAGCACCAATTTGGTCTGCGGATAGAGTGGAGTCAGCGCTGGAAAATGCAGACGTTCCGCCGCAATGGCCGGGTTCTCGCCGTTGACGGCGTTGACTTGCAGGAGGCCGAAATACCTCTCATTTTCCTTCGGTGTACGGCACTTCCCGGAGACCAGATCCCCGGTGCGCAGATCAAATTTGCGGATTTGCGATGCGGAAATGTAAATATCCTCCGTGCTGGGCAGATAATTGATCGGTCTGAGGAAACCGTACCCTTCCGGCAAAATCTCGAGCACGCCTTCCATAAACATCAGACCGCTTTGTTCAGCCTGTGCCCTTAAAATAGCAAAAATCAATTCTTTCTTCTTTAATTGGCCGTAATAAGGGATCTGATATTGCTTCGCCAGCTTGTACAGCTCGGTAAGCTTCATCCCTTCCAGATCGGCGATTTGAAGATCCATATTAAAATAACCACCTATTCAATTTTATTGAAAACTATGAAGTATCGCGTAATGATAGACTTATTCGCCTATTATGCCCTATCCTTGGCAACTTATGCGCGAAAACGGAAAGTTATTCTTCCATCTCCCGCCAAACATCTGCACCCAATGCACGTAAGTTCGGCACCAGATGGTCATACCCCCGGTCAATCAACTCCACGCCAAAGACTTCTGTCGTGCCCTCCGGCACCGTGAGTCCAGCTACGACCAGCGCAGCCCCGGCACGCAAATCAGCCGCCTTCACCTTCGCCGCATTCAGCGGTCCGCCTTCGATAATGGCAGAACGGCCTTCGACGCGGATTTTCGCGCCCATCCGAACCAGCTCCGGCACGTGCTTAAACCGATTGCTGTAGACAAAATCGCTCAGCACGCTGACTCCTTTCGCCTGCGTCAGCAGACTGGTCATCGGCGACTGAATATCTGTCGGAAACCCAGGGTAGACTAATGCCTTGACATCAACATGATGGTATTCTGGTTGTCCGATCACCCGAATGCTTTCGTCCATCTCTTCCACATGAGCGCCCATTTCCAGCAGCTTGGCGGTCAACGCCTCTAAATGTTTAGGAATCACGCCGTCGATCAAGACATCGCCCCGGGTTGCCGCAGCAGCAATCATGTAAGTTCCAGCTTGAATCCGATCGGGAATGATAGAATGGCGGCAGCCTTTCAGTTCCGTAACGCCTTCAATTCGGATCGTCTCCGTACCGGCCCCTTTAATTACTGCTCCCATGGAGTTTAACAAAGTGGCCACATCTATAATTTCAGGCTCTTTCGCCGCATTTTCGATAATTGTAGCGCCTTTGGCTCTCGTGGCCGCCAGCATAATGTTAATTGTTGCTCCAACGCTGCTGACATCCAGGTATACCTTCGCCCCGCGCAGCTCCTTCGCATGCAAGTGAATCGCGCCGTGTTCATTCGTCACGGTCGCCCCTAAAGCTTCAAACCCTTTGATATGCTGATCAATTGGACGAGGTTCAAAGTTACATCCCCCCGGCAAGCCGATGGTCGCTTCTTTGAAACGTCCTAACAAGGCCCCCATCATATAATAGGAAGCCCGCAGCTTCTTTACCGGCCCGTTGGGCATCGGAATGGAACGAATATGGGTGGGATCGATACGCATTTGATTGCCTTCCCACAAGACGCGGGCACCCAGCTCCTCCAAAATCTCCGAGTATACCGCCACGTCACTTAAAATCGGCAAGTTATCCAGAACCACCTCGGATTCTGCCAAGATCGCAGCTGGAATCAACGCTATCGCGCTGTTTTTGGCGCCGCTGATCGAAACGCTTCCGCGCAGCGGACGTCCGCCACGAATCATTAATTTCTCCATAAGTCCAGGATCCCCCTACGTATTTGCGTCGGTACACAAGCCCATGATTTTTAGCGACAGAAATGGAAAGACACCGTCTAGGCGGTGTGCTCTCCAAGTCACCTTATTCAGCTGAACGGTCCAATCCCTTGTCCGTCCTAAAGCTTGCGCCGCAACCCACCTAAGACGGGAGTACGGCGCAAACGCTTGATGTTGATCCTTAAGCTTTGTTGTTGGAGCCGAATTCACGGATTTTTCCAACAACCGTGGCTTTGATCGCGTCACGGCCAGGAACGATGTATTTACGAGGATCGTATACATCAGGTTTCGCAGCCAATACTTCGCGAACGGCCTTCGTGAACGCAATTTGGTTCTCCGTATTTACGTTAATTTTGGAAGTACCGAGCGAGATCGCTTTAGCAATATCATGCGTCGGAATGCCTGTCCCACCGTGAAGAACGAGCGGAATTTTAACAGCATCGCGGATTTCTTCCATTTCTTTAAAGCCAAGGTTTGGTTCACCTTTGTAAGGACCATGAACGGAACCCAACGCAGGAGCCAGCGTATCGATGCCAGTTTCGTTAACGATACGGACGCACTCGTCCAGTTTAGCGTATTGAATACCGCCAACAACGTCATCTTCTTGACCGCCGACAGTACCTACTTCAGCTTCAACGGAAACGCCTTTGGCATGTGCGTATTCAACAACTTTCTTCGTCATGGCAATGTTCTCATCAATTGGATGATGGGAGCCGTCGATCATAACGGAAGTAAAGCCAGCGTCAATCGCTTCTTTACATTTATCAAAGCTCGAACCATGGTCGAGGTGAATCGCAACAGGTACAGTGATTTTCATGTCATGCAGCAAGCCTTCCACCATTTTAACAACGGTGTAGAAACCGCCCATGTGACGGGCAGCGCCTTCGGAAACACCCAGAATGACCGGGGATTTCTCTTCTTCTGCTGCAGCCAGAATGGCTTGTGTCCATTCCAGGTTATTGATGTTGTACTGGCCTACGGCATATTTGCCGGCAAGGGCCTTGTTCAACATGTCAGTCATCGATACTAATGGCATGGGTTTCAATCCTCCTAAGGATGTGGGATATTATCTTTTTAGCCGACATTCACACACTTTTTTATTATACCACAACCTTGCAAAAATACTATTCATGCTTTCCTTTCATTTGTGAACGCCTTGTGTTGTACTTACGAAAATACCTTCACCGCAAAACCCGCAACTGTAAATTTGATACTAATTCTAATGGGAAGAATGGATATAAAAAGTATTTCCGTTATCGATTTAAAAAATATCTTTAATAAAGGATGTTTTGTTCAATTTCCCCATACACAAAAAGACCTTAATTCGTAGAGAACCGTGAATTAAGGCCCAAATTTTTCCGTTATAGAGTTACCCTGCAAATATTTTATCTTCTTTAATTGGGGCAGGGCGTTCTTTTATCTCAACATTCTCTATGCTTAAAAACTGAAACGGTAATGACTCAAAATACTTATATTCCTCTATTTTCTCGGTATCTTTCTTCCATTCCCCCTGAGCGTCCTTAAGATAAATTTCTCTTTTTACAGGCAATCCTGTTAGCTCATCGATATAAACAATCTCTTTTTGATCGGTCTGTTCCGATGTTACCTGTTGCAAAGATCTCCCATCTTCCTTCAAAGTTTGTGTCATATTCCATTTTTTCAACTTCAGTTCTTCCTTTTGTTTTTCTAACAATGAAATTTTTAGAATCCGTTCATTTTCCGCAGCAATATTTTTGGGCAGTAACCATGTGGTTCCCACGAGTTTACCTGTTTCATGATCTCTCCCAATAGAAGTAACTCTTTTTCCACCTTCAGAAACAATATTTTTATTTTGAAGCTGTCCATTAAGATATGTTTCACTTACTTCCACCAATTTAATTTTATCACGAACATGAACCGTATAATCTTCTGCTGAAGTTGAAACTTTAATATATTCGACTTTTCCAGAAATTGATTTATCAGCCGCCTCAATTACTTGGCTCTGGGCGCTCACCGATCCATCTTTATTACTGAACAAAGCGGCTGCACCTAAGAATAATAACCCGAGTAATATGGTTGACCCCAATTTAATATATTTGTTCACTTTAGTCCCTCCCGTTAGCTTTACATCCATGACAGTTGTGTGCTTTCCGTACCTGAAAATAAAAAAGAACCCCCCAAGATCCGCGTGGAAAGCACACCGTAATCCTCAGGAGGTTTATTATTCAGAATATCTTTTGATTTAAAGTACATTTCCGCTTTTAAGCTGCAAGTTAACTGCTGCGCGCATTTCATCAATGTCAAAGGGTTTCGTAAAATGCATCAGAGCCCCAAGGTCCGTCGCTTCCTTGATCATGTCGAGCTCGCCGTAAGCGGTCATCATGATGACCTTGATCTCTGGATTGACCTCCTTGATATGCTTAAGGATTTCCAAACCGTCCATGCCCGGGATTTTCATGTCGAGAAGCACTAAATCCGGCGAGTCGCTGCGGACGATTTCCAATGCCATCTTACCGTTGGCTGCCTGAAACGTTTTATACCCTTCGCTGCTAAACACTTCCATCAATAAAATGCGGATACCGTTCTGATCGTCGACGATTAACACTTTCTTCTCTTCCACCGAAAAGCCCTCCCACAAGTCCACCATGTAATCCTGGTCATAAGTAAATACTTCGCTCCCGATTTGCAAAACCCTTCTCCACTGGAAAAAAGAGCCTTAAAAAATCAGTTAACCCAAAATTACAGGTGGCTTGAAATTGGGACTTGCGGTCAATTTGCTTAGGACAAGTGTGCGATCGAAGCTTTCACGAACTCGCGGAACAACGGCTGCGGACGGTTCGGACGGGAGGTAAATTCCGGATGGAACTGCACCGCCAGGAACCAAGGATGATCCGGAAGCTCGACGATTTCCACCAGGCGTCCGTCCGGTGATGTCCCGGAAATGCGCAGGCCAACGCGCTCCAACGTCTCACGGTACGCATTGTTGAACTCATACCGGTGGCGATGGCGCTCGTAGATCAATTCGTCGTTATAACATTGCATCGCAAGCGATCCTGGTGCCAGCTTACAAGGGTACAACCCAAGTCTCATCGTACCGCCCAGATCCTCGATATCCTTCTGCTCCGGCAGCAGGTCGATCACCGGATACTCGGTGGCAGGGTTGATCTCCGAGCTGTTCGCGCCTTGAAGTCCGGCAAGCGAACGAGCGTATTCGATCACTGCGACCTGCATCCCCAAGCAGATACCGAAGAACGGAATCCGTTTCTCACGGGCATATTTGATCGTCGTAATTTTGCCTTCGATGCCGCGATCGCCGAAACCGCCCGGGACAAGAATCCCGCCGACGCCTTGCAGCAGCTCATCCACGTTCTCGTCCGTTACTTCTTCTGCATTTACCCAGCGAATCTTCACATCCGCATTCGCATCAAAACCAGCGTGAGACAACGACTCCACCACACTGAGATAGGCGTCATGCAGCGCTACATATTTCCCGACGATGGCGATTTCCACCGTCTTCTCCAGCTTGTTGATCCGGTCAACGAGGCCTTCCCACTCGCGCATATCCGGAGCCGGCGTCGTCAACTTCAGATGGTTAACGACGATTTCGTCCAGCCCTTCATCGCGCAGGTTCAGCGGTACTTCGTACAGCGTGTTGGCATCCCGGCACTCCACTACCGCGCTTGGATCTACATCGCAGAACTGTGCGATTTTCGCTTTGATATCGTCCGACAGCTCATGCTCCGTACGGCAGACGATCACGTTCGGCTGAATCCCGATGCTGCGCAGCTCCTTGACGCTGTGTTGCGTTGGCTTGGTTTTAACTTCGCCAGCCGCTTTGATATATGGAATGAGCGTCACGTGAATATACATCACGTTCTCGCGTCCGATGTCGCTTTTGATTTGACGAATCGCTTCCAGGAACGGCAAGCTCTCGATGTCACCGACGGTTCCCCCGATCTCGGTGATTACAACGTCAGATCCCGCTTCCCGCCCGGCGCGGAAGACACGCTCTTTAATTTCGTTCGTAATGTGCGGGATGACCTGAACCGTACCGCCCAGATACTCGCCCCGGCGTTCTTTGCCGATAACGGAGGAATAGATTTTCCCTGTCGTCACATTGCTGTTCTTAGAAAGATTGATATCGATAAAACGTTCATAATGGCCCAGATCCAAGTCGGTCTCGGCGCCATCGTCCGTGACGAACACTTCCCCGTGCTGATACGGGCTCATCGTGCCCGGATCGACGTTAATATAAGGATCGAATTTCTGGATCGTTACCTTTAATCCCCTGTTCTTCAACAGCCTTCCCAGCGAAGCCGCCGTAATGCCCTTCCCCAGTGAGGATACGACCCCGCCTGTCACGAAAATGTATTTTGCCACAGCCAAAAACCTCCTAAAGTAGTACGTGTTCACAAACCAATCGGATCCCAGAAATTCAGGTAACTTAGATCATTAGCGTAACCTATTATCCGGTAAAACATAGCCAAAAAGGCATAAAAAAATAAAAAGTGACACCCGAATTGGTCGGGGCACTTTTTAATAAATTCACATTTTATATAGGTTTGAATCATAAGCCCATGCAATAGTTTACCCGTTACCCTAGTCCGTGTCAAGTCAAGGCGGAGCGCATCTATGAACAAAATAAGGCATGAAAAAGGACGGCCTTTGCCGTCCTTTATAAGGAAATCGCGAGGCCCCTGCCCCGAGGCCGATTAATCCTCGTCGCTGTCGTCGAAATCCGCATCGGTGTCCAGATCTTCGTCCTCTTCGACAAGGTCGTCCTCGTCTTCAAGTTCTTCGTCAGGAAGCAACTCATCGTCATCAACATCTTCCACGTCGTCATCGTCATCATCCGGGAACAACTCGTCTTCGGAATCCCCGTCGAGCACATCGTAATCCTCTTCGTCTTCGGATACGTATGTATCGTCCTCTTCCACAAAATCGTCGTCTTCCAGATCGTCGTCATCATCGTTAATGATGCGCGGACGCTTGGAGTTGCCAACCGGATCCTCCGACCGCTCGATCGGATACCAGCGTTTCAGGCCCCACAGGTTGGTGCCAACGCAGGCAAACCGACCATCAATGTTGATCTCCGTATAAAGCTGCGCAATCGCCTCGTTAATTTGCTCCTCGGTCATGCCGCGAAGCTTGGCGACCTCATTCATCAAGTCACGGTAGTAATACGGCGTATTTGCCGCCTTCAAGATCATAAAGGCCAAGTCGACCATAGGAATTTCCTGGATTTTCTCCGGGTCGATTTTCAAATTCAGCGGGGTACTCACGTTACGGACACTTCCTCTCACGCAAAAGTTCACTATAAAGCAATGATGAAACCTTATCGTTAGAGCCGGTTTCTTTCACTAACATATCCATATCACACAATAGTAAAACCTATTTGGCACCAAATTGCAAGTTTTAAAAACACACCAAAGCCCCGCCGGAAAAAGGGAAGGAGCGGAGAACCCCTAGTCCCCCGCTCCTTGACTGTATCCTTCCCCAAAAGAAGGCCTTGCCCTCTCTTGGGTTGGCGAAAGCCGCAAGGCCTTCCCTTCATCCTATGTCCAGATTTGCACTTTGACACGCCGGATTCGCGCGAAAAGCAGCAATCCGGGCCCATTTCCATCAAAACAGGGCCGCTTCCCCATTCAATGAAAAAAGGAACGTCATACTATACTGCAACACGATGCGTAGGAGGGGCTACTCATACATGGACTACTCCGGATTCCTCAGGTTTTTGAACGATCATGTCGACGCCTCCGGAAAAAGCGGTCGCATCATTATCCGCTTTGCGCACCCGGCCGAATTCGCCGAATGCGTCCGCCAATTGCTTAAGCACAAGCGCCAGCATCCCGCGTTGCGGCACATCCGCACATCCTCGCTGCTGCAGGCGCTGATCTGTCCCCTCGGTTTACGCGGGGAAGTGGCCCGCTCCCGCTTCGGCCTGTGGGTCGAAGAAGACAGCCTCGTCAGCGTCCATAGCCCAGCCCCGGCCAACAAGGGGCAAACTCCTTCAATCCCTTGGGGGGTACGGCGAATCGGCGCCCCGGAAACCTGGTCCGTGTCCACAGGCTACAGGGTCCGTATCGGCGTGATTGATACGGGAGCCGATTTCAACCATCCGGATCTTCGCCATTCTTTGGCCCGGGGGATTAATCTCTTGAATCGGATCAGCTTACCATACGACGATAACGGACACGGCACGCATATCGCCGGAACCATCGCGGCCTCCGGCGGATCTCAAGGGATGATGGGCGTGGCCCCGCGTTCTTTGATTTTTCCGGTGAAGGCGTTTGATCATAATGGCTCCGCCTTCGTTTCTGACATCATTTTGGGCATCGACTGGTGCGTACGCAACCGGATGCACATCGTAAATATGAGCTTTGGCATGAAGAGCAACAGTGCCTCACTGCAAAATATTATCCGCAAAGCCTATAACGCAGGCATCGTCGTTGTCGCGTCCTCGGGGAACGACAAAAAGGGCCGCGGCTGCGATTACCCGGCCCGCTACCCGCAAACGATCTCTGTAGGCGCGACCGGCAAGGATGGCAAAATCGCCTCCTTCAGCAACTACGGTCCCAATATCGATATTTACGCCCCCGGCGAAAAAATCAGCTCAGCCTGGCTGGGCGGCGGTTACCGCGAAATGAGCGGCACCTCCATGGCGACTTCCCACGTCAGCGGCGCCGTGGCCTTGCTGCTGGCTATGAAGCCGGACATGAAGCCGAGCGAGGTCAAGCGCCGCCTACGCCGTACCGCCAAACGGCTGTCCAGCACAGCGGCCAGGGCCAAAGGCGGCGGCGCCGGCGAACTGAGCGCGGTACGCCTGCTGCGCACCAAATCGGGGCGCAGCAGAAGCTAACGCCCGCCGCCTGCTGCCTTTGCGGACTTATCTAATCGCAATGTGCCTGCTCCGTGCTGTGCTGGGATACAGCAGTTCAACACGAAGCAGGCACACTGAATCTTTTTATAAGCGGTATAGGTCTCTTTGGAGCACCTTTTGCACGATTATCCCTTTTGGTCAGTCGTCTACGGTTGATATCCGCATCAAGCCTTCATCTGATCCATCGGAATCATGGAGGATTCAAAGAGCATTAGCGTCTGATTAAGCGGGATAATCATGCAAAGAGCCTCCCAACTAGATATAACTCGCGCAACAGCTTCCGTTAATTACATCTTTTCTGGCGCGGACACGCCGATCAAACGAAGCACGTTGGCAAGTACCGTGCGCACCCCGCCGAGCAGCACCAGCCGTGCCGCCGCTTGTTCTGCGTCTTCTGTAATTACGCGCTCCGCCCGGTAATAGCTGTGGAACAGCGCCGCCAGTTCATAGACATAGCGGACCAGTCGGTGCGGCGCATAGTTCTCAGCGGCCACGTTAATTTCTTCCGGCAGCTCGCCGAGCTTCCGCAGCAGATCGTATTCATGCTCAGCCGTCAGCTTGCTGAGATTTACATTCTCTGCCGCCGGAATCTGGATGCCTTGCTCCTCCGCCTGGCGGAAGATGCTGCAAATCCGGGCATGTGCATATTGCACGTAGTAAACCGGGTTTTCGTTCGAGGTGGAAATCGCCAGGTCCATATCGAAATCCAGATGCGAATCCATGCTGCGCATCGTGAAGAAGTAACGAATCGGGTCTACCCCAACCTCATCCATCAAATCCACCATAGTGACCGCTTTACCGGTCCGTTTGGACATTTTCACCTTCTCGCCGTCTTGGAACAGGCTGACCATTTGTGCAATCAATACGGTCAGCTTCTCCGGATCTTTACCGATCGCCTGCATTGCTGCCTTCACCCGAGGAATATAGCCGTGGTGGTCAGCTCCCCAGATATTGATGATCCGGTCAAAGCCGCGGTCATATTTATTGCGGTGGTAAGCGATGTCCGGCGTCAAATAAGTATAGGTCCCGTCATTTTTCACCAATACGCGGTCCTTGTCATCTCCGTAAGCCGTCGTCTTCAACCAGGTTGCTCCGTCTTGCTCATACGTCTGCCCCTTTTCGCGCAGCTCGGACAGCGATGCTTCTACTTGGCCATCCTGATACAGGGACGTTTCGCTAAACCAAACGTCGAAGCGAACCCGGAAGCGTTCCAGGTCGCGCTGAATTTTGGACAGCTCCTTCTCCAGTCCGAATTTGCGCAGGAACGCCGTCCGTTCTTCTTCCGGCATCCCCAGCAGCTTGTCCCCCTGTTCGGCGACGAGCTCTTTGGCGAACCCTTTGATGTCTTCGCCATGGTATCCGTCTTCCGGCATCTCTACGTCTTGTCCAAGCTCCTGGCGGTAGCGGGCCTCAATGGATTTGATCAGATTGACGATCTGGTTCCCAGCGTCATTGATATAGTATTCGCGCGTTACGTCATAACCGGCGAAATCCAGCACGTTGCACAACGCATCGCCTACCGCCGCGCCGCGGGCATGTCCGAGGTGCAAACTGCCAGTCGGGTTGGCGCTGACGAATTCGACCTGCACTTTTTTTCCATTCCCTAATGTCGTGCGGCCGTAGTTCTCACCCTCGCGGTATACCTGCAGCAGAATCGGATACAAATAACTCTTGCTTAACGTAAAATTGATAAACCCGGGACCAGCAACCTCCGCCTTCTCAATCCCAGCCTTCCCATAGTCCAGCTGCCCGAGAATCTCTTCCGCGATTTGGCGCGGATTCTTCTTCGCGATCCGCGACAGCTGCATCGCCGCATTGGTCGCGAAATCACCGTGCGCCTTATCCTTCGGCACTTCTAAGACGATCGCCGGAATTTCCTCCCGCTGCGCCAGACCAGCGGATACGATCGCATCCAGGATCGCTTCCTTCAGTGCCTGGTTCATTTGTTCCAACGGATTGTGTGGCATTTAAACGTCCTCCTGTATATATAGACTGAGTTCAAAACGTCCTGATAGTTCCTCAAACACGTATAAATCGTATTCCCAGATCACCTGACCAACCGCCCCGTCCCATCGGGATTCCAGCTTTACGGTGTCGGTAGACAGGTTAAACCGGGTAAAGGGCGAGCGGTAAAACCCTGGTATCCGGCTGCCGCTGCGGAAGGTTTGCTCGGCCTCTACGCCTCCGTGGCGTATGATTTTCAGCTCGTTGCCAGATAGTTTAATCATCGTGCGCGTCTTGGCACCATCCGGCCCCGGATCTGGTTCTTCATAGCGGATGTATAAGGTGTCGCTCCGGCGGATAATATCTCCCCGCAGGTGCTGCACCGTTTCTTCCGTTCCCTGTCGGCTCGTCAGCACAAGGCTTACCGGCTTGGTCTCCGGCATAGGTCAAAACTCCTTCCGACATCGATCCTTACTGTACTACTATAGCCAGTTCGCCCCGGCAATTCAATACATATGCGGTACAACGCCCCCTTTAGGCAAAAAAAGGAGCCGTTGCTGCAGCGGCTCCTTCTCTCCCGTCAAGGCCTGATGTGGCCTACAAAGGTTGACTTAATGCGAGGTATTTAACTTTGCCATCCATAAAATATACATGAAACCGGAAATAATCCCCGACTTTATAGCTCCAGCGGCTCTCCAGCTTCAGCGCCTTCGTCCCTAGCTTCTTCGTAACGTCATCCGTGCTGATCCCCGTCTTCACGCCGGCCGCGCACTGGTGATCCGGCCGGGTAAAAACGATCATCCGATTCAACTCCAACACCCCGTCCTTAAATAAACGGGCTTCTTTCACCTGGCCAGTGCCGTCGTCATAGAAAGGCTTGGCCCAAACGATCTCCTCAGGCGGAGACTCGGCCAATCGCTGCTCCCAGCCGTCGAAGTCGAGCCCATCGACCTGCGCGGCCTCCCCGTCCAGCGGAGCGGCAGGAGCCGCATCCGGATCAACCGAGGTTTCCTTCTCTTGCTCAACCCTTGCTTGCTCCAGCAGTGCGTCCAACGAAGCCAACTCCTCCCGCTCGCGGAACAGCCCTTGCATCAACAGCAGCACCCGGTCGTCAGCGTAGTAATATTTCCCTTGATACTCAAAAGCATTGCTGGTTAAATCATAGGTCAGCTCATAGTGCGTGTCCGCCAGCTTAAACTGCAGAACAATCGGCTTCCGGGAAGCCGCCGGCATCGGACCCGCAAGCGCACTCTTCATATCTGTATAACGCAGCGATTCCAACAAGACGAATTGCCGTTCCGCAGGAATACGGGCGTTCTTGCCGTTTCCCCCGGCAGTAATCGCGAGGACCTCCTCTTCCTTAAAGGGAAGATGGTCCAACAAATACGGCGAATCAGCGGCAATGTCGTTGTTCGCAACGTCTGAAGCTTCTCCTGTAACCGCCGTCGGAGCTTGCACCGGCGTTTCCGTTGAACCGCCGGAAGGTGCATCAGGGCGACCGTAAAAGAGCCAGCCCGCCACCATAACCACAATAATCATCGTCAGGCCCGCAAGCATGCTTCGGGCCGGGTTATTCCTTCTGATAAGAATCCCGCCTTGTCCCATGTGAAAGTAGTGATATAAATCATACTATCACACTTTAAACAGGCCATTTATAGTCCGAACGACGTATTTTACTTTACAAGGTCTTCAATGAATTTAGGAAGCACAAATGCGGCCTTGTGGAGGCGCGGCGTATAATATTTGGTGTCCAGCTCGGGGATCTTCGTCTCGTCCACCTGCAATGGATCATAAACCTTGCTGCCCATCGTGAACGTCCACAGCCCGCTTGGGTATGTCGGAATGTTGGCGCCGTATACGCGAACGATCGGGAATATCTCTTTGACGTCTTTGTTCACCTTTTGGATCAAATCCGCTTTGAACCAAGGGTTATCGGTCTGGGCTACGAAGATGCCATCGTCTTTTAACGCTTCATAGATGCCTTGATAAAATCCACGCTCGAACAAAGGCGCCGCCGGCCCCACCGGTTCGGTAGAATCGACCATGATGACGTCGTATTGATTTTTGCTTTCAATAATATGCATGTAGCCGTCAGCGACCTGTACGTCCACCCGCGGATTGTCCAGCCCCCCGGCAATTTCCGGCAAATATTTCTTGGAATATTCAATGACCTTGCCGTCAATCTCGACCAACACGGCCTGCTCCACTTCAGGATGCTTGATCACCTCGCGAATGACCCCGCCGTCCCCGCCGCCAACGACGAGCACCCGCTTCGGATTCGGATGGGTGAACAACGCCGGATGCGCCATCATTTCGTGATATACGAATTCATCCTTGATGGTTGTCATAACCATGCCGTCCAAGACGAGCATCCGGCCAAATTCCTCCGTATCTAACATCGCCAAGTCCTGATACTCCGTTTTTTCCGTAACCAGCGTTTCGCGTATTTTTGCCGTGATCCCAAAAACCGGGGTTTGCTTCTCCGTAAACCATAATTCCATGCTATCAACCTTCTTTCCTATGATCATGATTCGCGCATGTCAGCTCAAACATCATTTCCTATATTGTACCAAACGAAAAAATAATAACACATCTCCCGAAATAACAGCGCAGGCACGGCTTCTGGCGTGAATGATCTCTCCCAAACTTTCCCATACTAAACTTTAGACGTTCGCAGCACGGATTTGCTATAGGATCGGAAAGGAGAGTCCCCTCGTGCAGAAACTCGTTCGCAGTGATCGACATCATCATAAACGTAAACCTCGCTGTCCGTGGCTTCTGCTGTTCAAGCTGATGGTCGGCACGGGTTTACTTGGCCTATGCGCTGTCGGCATCCTGCTCCTCTACTTGTCCCAAGCCGAGCTGCCCCTCGCCGGATCGGACCGGAACTCGCAGCTAATCAACAGCCGGGGAGAGACGATCGCGGTGTTTTCCGATGGCGGGAAGAACCGGGAAAGCGTGGATCTGCAAGACATCTCACCTTGGCTGATCAAAGCGACGCTAGCGACCGAAGACCGGCAGTTTTACAACCATTTTGGCTTTGATTTGAAAGGGATGGCCCGGGCAGCCCTGGTGAATCTCAAGGAAATGGGCACTGTCCAAGGAGCGAGCACCTTAACCCAGCAACTGGCGCGGAATTTGTATCTATCGCATGAACGGACCTGGTCACGGAAAATCAAGGAAGCGATGTACACCGCTCAGTTGGAGATGAAATACTCCAAAGACGACATTTTGCGCATGTACCTCAACGAAATTTATTACGGACACGGCGCGTATGGAATTGAAGCCGCGGCCCAGATGTATTTCGGAAAACCAGCTAAGGATCTGAGCCTGGCCGAAAGCGCGATGTTAGCCGGGGTCCCGAAAGGCCCCACCTATTATTCGCCGTTTAATCATATGAAGAACGCCAAGGATCGCCAGCGTACCGTGCTGTCGGCGATGGTCGCCACGGGTGGGATCACACAGCAGGAAGCCGATGAGGCTTATGAAGCCATCCTGAACTTCCAATCGCCGAAGCAGCCAAGTCCCACCGATAAAGCTCCTTATTTCCGCGATTATATTCGCAATGTGGTGGTCGGCGAGCTTGGCTTCGACGAGACGCTGCTTGAGCATGGCGGGCTGAACATCTACACGACGCTGGATCCGGATGCCCAGCAGGCAGCGGAAGCGGCGGTGGCTTCGGAGCTGGCAAACTCGCCGGATCTGGAGGCCGCTCTCATCTCCATCGATCCACGCAACGGCTACATCAAAGCGATGGTTGGCGGCGTCAATTACAAGAAAAGTCAATACAACCATGTCTTCGCCACAACGCGGCAGCCCGGCTCCAGCTTTAAGCCCATTATGTATCTCACAGCACTCTCTTCGAGAAAAATGACCAGTGCCAGTAAATTTAGCAGTCAACCGACACTGTTCCATTATGACGACAACCGCAAAACGTACAGTCCGAAAAATTTCGGCGACAAATATCTGGGCGAAATCGATATGCGGCAAGCGATTGCAGCTTCAGACAATATCTATGCGGTCAATACGATTTTGACGGTGGGGGCCGAGCAGGTCATCGAAATGGGGCGGAAAATGGGCATCACCAGCCCGCTGCAAGCCGTTCCTTCTCTTGCACTGGGCACGTCGCCGGTCAGCCCGTTCGAAATGGCCACGGCGTTTGCGGTGATCAGCAACCAGGGCCGCAGCGTCAAACCGGTGGCGGTGCTGAAGATTACCGATGCCAGCGGGCGCGTGTTATACGAGGCCAAACCGGCCAAAAGCGAGCAGGTCGTGGAGGCTTCCGCCGCCTACGTGCTGACGCATTTGATGGAGAGCGTGTTTGAAACCGGAGGTACGGGCAACCGCGTCTCCAACGAAATCAAACGGCCGGTCGCCGGCAAAACCGGGACGACCAGCACGGACGCCTGGCTCGTCGGCTTTACGCCGGAGCTGTCGACGGCCGTTTGGGTCGGCTATGACAAGGGCAAGACGCTTGGCACCACGGAGTCGCGCAAAGCCGCGCCGATCTTCGCCAAATACACGGAGAAAGCGTTGGAAAAAGTACCTCCGAAGATCTTCCCAATCCCTGACGGGGTGGTCAGCGTATACATCGATCCGGAAACGGGTCTGCTCGCCACGAAGGATTGCCCGGACAAGAAGCTGGAAGTGTTCATTGAGGGAACGGAGCCAACGGAGTACTGCACTGCACACGGGGAAGGCGAAGCCGAGCCGGTGCCGCCTCCAGCCGAGGAGCAGAAGAAAGAAAGTCACTCCTGGTGGGAAGATCTGAAGCGCTGGTGGATGGATTAGCGCGGCAGGAGTTGGACAACGCATGAAAAAGTTTTTACGATATAAGGAAGCAATCCATAGTTAAAAAATGTTCAAGGAGACTTCCTTATCGATGGACCCTATCTTGAAACTAATCAAACCGGGGGCGCCGTTGCCCCCGGCTTTTTATCGATTGACGGCCCTTGAGGCCGCCCCCCGTCTGCTCGGACAGACGCTTGTCCGCCGTACGGAAGAAGGCGACATTCGCTGCCGCATTGTGGAGACGGAAAGCTACGGCGGCATTCATGACAAAGGCAGTCATGCCTACGGAGGACGACGTACAGCGCGGACGGACATCATGTTTGGCCCCGGCGGAACGGCCTACGTCTATCTGATTTACGGCATGTATAACTGCCTGAACGTCGTAACTGGCACGGAGGGTGACCCGCAAGCCGTGCTGATCCGTGCCGTCGAGCCCTTGTCCCCGGCAGATGAAGCGGCGATGCGCCGCTATCGCGGTACGGCCGCCCGCAAGCCGGCGGACCTATCGGGCGGTCCCGGCAAGCTGTGCCGCGCACTGGACATCAGCAAAGCGCTGAACGGCTTGCCGCTCGATCAGCCCGGCGGACCGCTTTGGCTCGAAGGCGGGTCGATGTCGGAGGGATCGGGAGCCGGTGAGGCGATCGTCCAGGCGCCACGCATCGGCATCGCGTATGCGGAGGAGTATGCGGCGAAGCCGTGGCGGTTTTATTTTCACGGCAACCCCTATGTGTCGGTCATCGACAAGCAGGCCGAGGTTTGGTCAGGAGACGCTATCGCTACCGACACCTAGGTCGTCCGTCCGATCCTTTTTGACCATTATCCCGTTGCATCAGGAAGAGACGAAGCTGTTTGGCTGCTTGTTTGCGATGCCCGGATGTTCGCTTCGATGAAGTCAGCGATCGCCTTAATATAGTCCGCCTCACTCACGATGCAGCCCTCCTCACTTTGGGATCGATTGATATAGGTCCGCACTCGTTCCTATTTTAAAGTCCGATCACTCCGCTCAATTACAAGGTCTCTTTAGAAGGTCTCCTCAGAAGGTTACCTTCTAAGCTCTCCTTCCCCGATCCCCTTCTGAACAAAAGGGATAATCCCGTAAAGAGGCGCGAAAAGAACCATATAGGGGCAGAAAAGCCCCTGAATTCGTTGCCGTAACATTCAAAAGAATCTTTGAATATTCTATAAGATCGCTTATACTTAAACTATATCATTCAAACGTTGATTTGAATAAAGGAGGTCGACGATCCATGGCCGATTCGGTAGAGACCGCAGATGTGTGCGAGCAGACCTGCACCGAAACCACCCGCATGAACGGGCTCCGGGATAGTCTGGAGGAGCGGGACGTGAACGGAATGGTCCAGATTTTTAAGGCATTATCCGATCCGAACCGGGTGAAGATCGCTTATTATTTGCAGCACCAGGAGCTATGCGTCTGCGATATCGCCGATTTACTCGACGTCTCCGTGGCGACGGCTTCCCATCACCTGCGCCAGCTGAAGGCACTCCATATCGCCAAATCGCGCAAAGAAGGCAAGAACGTCTACTATTCGTTAAGCGACCATCATATTCAGACGCTGGTGGCCATGACGCTGGAGCATCAGAAGGAGCGGATGAACGAATGAATCCGACTGTGGAAAAAAATCAAACGCCCGGTGAGAACCGTCGCATAGAGTATCGTGTTCAAGGGTTGTCCTGCGCGAATTGTGCCAGGGAGATGCAGGAGGAAATCCAGCGCCTGGATCACGGGAAGGATGCCTCTCTTCTATATAATAGCGGGCGCCTGCTCATCGATCCCGCTGTGGATTTGAAGCAGGTGGAGCGGATTTTGAAAAGGGACGGAGCAACCTTAGTCTTACCGGGTCCCAGCTCCGCTGACGGAACGGCGGCTGCGGCTGCCTCGGAAGCAGTCTCCCAGAAGGCCACAGAACCTGGAAACAACAGTGAACCGCAAGAACATGAAAGCCGCCTGGGACTATGGCTGCTGGTGATTTCCGCCGTGATCTACGGGGGGACGTTTGTGCTCGACATGCCAAATGCCGTACAGATTGCATGTTACCTGGCTGCCATTGTTCTCAGCGGGTACACCACGTTCCTGCGCGGTTTGCGTAACCTGCTCCGATTGAAATTCAACATGGATACGCTCATGACCGTAGCCTTAACCGGTGCGGTGATCATCGGGGAATGGAAGGAGGCGACGCTGGTCGCGATATTGTTTGGTCTGAACGAGCTGCTGGAGGGCTATGGCATGAGCCGCGCCCGCCGCTCGCTGTCAGCGCTGCTGGATGCCGCTCCAAAGGAAGCGATCGTTGTTCAGGATGGACGGGAATCGATCGTCCCGATCGCGCGGCTGAAAGCAAACGATATCGTTCTCGTCCGAGCCGGGGAAAAGATCCCTTCGGACGGCACGGTCCTGGAAGGGACGAGCGCCGTCAACGAAGCAGCCATTACCGGCGAATCGATTCCGGTCACGAAACAGCCCGGAATGCCGGTATTCGGCGGCAGCATCAATTCCGAAGGTCTGCTTCAAGTCCGGATCGATAAACCATACGAAGACTCATCCCTGGCCAAAATCATGCATCTTGTGCAGGAGGCGCAGGATAAGAAGACGCCAACCGAACTGTTTATTGATCGGTTCGCCAAGTGGTATACGCCGGCCATCATGATTCTGGCGGCGCTTGTGGTGCTGGCTCCGCCGCTGCTGTTCGGGCAGCCGTGGATGAAATGGATCTATGAAGGCTTAGCCATCCTGATCGTTGGCTGCCCTTGCGCCCTTGTGCTATCCTCGCCGATCCCGTTGGTCAGCGGGATGACCCGATGTGCGCGGCTCGGCGTGCTCGTCAAGGGCGGCGTGCATCTGGAGCAGCTCGGGAAGTTGGACGCGATCGCGTTCGATAAGACCGGCACCCTGACGAAGGGGCAACCGGAGGTGCAGCGCGAGATCGCGTATGTGCCGCAGCGGTTTTACTCGGTAGCCGCCGCTCTGGAGCGCGGCTCCCTGCACCCGCTGGCCGCTGCGGTGGTGCGCTACGTTGCCGCCCGCGCCGGCGGCAACAGTGACGATCGCGGCGACGTGGCCTGCCGCTGCGAAACATCGAGCAGCGGGCAATGCAGCAACGCTCACGGAGCTCGCGCCGATGGCTCCCAGCGCCGCAACGGCTGGGCGCAGCCCGCCGGGCTCGTGACCTTGCCCGGCGTTGGCGTGAGCGCCGAGGTCGATGGCGTTCGCTGCTTCGTCGGCAGCGAAGCGCTGCTCGCGCAGCTCTCCCTCGGCGGCGAGGAGCGGGCGCGCGTTACCGAAGACCTCGCGCGCCTGAAGGCGGAGGGCCTCACCGTGGTGCTCGCCGCGGAATCCACGCGCGTGTTGGGCCTGTTCGGCCTCGCTGATGAACTCCGTCCGGAAGCCCCGGACGTCGTCCGCGCCTTGCACCGCGCCGGAGTCGCCCGCACCGTCATGCTGACGGGCGACCACGCCGCGGCAGCCCAAGCGATCGCTGACCGCAGCGGTGTCAGCGAATGGCATGCCGGCCTGCTGCCGGAGCAGAAGGTCGCGCACATCCAGGCGCTGGCCGGCCGCGGGACGGTGGCGATGGTCGGCGACGGGATCAACGACGCTCCGGCCTTGGCCGCAGCCGACCTCGGGATCGCCATGGGCCAAGGCACGGACAGCGCCGTAGAGACCGCCGACATCGTGCTGATGCAGGATCATCTTGGCCATCTCCCCCGCGCCATCCGCATCGCCCGGCGGGCCGGCCGGATCGTCGCCTGGAATATCGGCCTCTCCCTTGCGCTTAAGCTGATGGCCCTGCTGCTGACGATCCCCGGCTGGCTCACGCTGTGGGTGGCCGTCATGTCCGATATGGGGGCGACCATCCTCGTGACGCTGTTTGGACTGACGATTTTACTGGGCAAGGACCCGCAAACAGCGGATTCGCCGAAGGTTCAGGTCATCCCCTATCGCTAGCATCCATTTGCAAATCAAAGCGCCCCTCCGGGATCCAACCGGATAGGGGCGCTTCTCTTTTGCCTCGTCTATTCAGTTTACGCGTCCAATGCCGCCTTCAGCTCTTCCGGCGAGCGGTCCCACCATTCCGCGTTGGTCTCGATCAGCAGCTGCTTCAACCCGGCCTTCTGCTCTTTGCTCAACCCGTCCAAAATCACTCTGCGTTTTAACGCATAATCCATTTTGTTGACATGGTCAGCAAGAATTTTCCAGCCTCGGCGCGCTTCAGTATCAATCAACATCTCGCAAGCCGTCATTCCACCGTAGAACTGGCCTTCCGGCCCGCGGTCTACCGCAACCCAAACGATCCAGACCTGGCGGCCATTCGGAACGTCCTCACGGTTGGTCGAAAATTTGATGCCTTTCTCCACCTTGCTTTTGGCGTGCATGGCTCCGATGTCAATGTACACCTCATCGCCGTCGATGATGACCGGGGACATGCTGTTCAAATCGATGGAACCCGCGCCAAAGCCTTTATGTTTGCTCTTCTCATCATTACTGATAATGTTGAGGGCAAAAATCTTTTTACCCGATTTCGGTGTCTGATCCATAATTCCCTCCATATTCCTGCGTGCCTGCCGCCTCCGTTCCCATTAAACAAAAGCGGCTTATATAGTTATCCTTACATTTCAATCCAAGTTCAAAAAATGGCTTTTTAACTACCTCTCAATTTTAACTAATAATCTTCCAAATGCAAACATATACATGCTGTAGATGCTTGTCAACGGGAGGTATCCATTGTATGACCCGACGTACTATTGTCTACGGCATTTCCATCCTTGCCTTGTGCCTCACCCTCGGAGCCGCCTGGGTGACCCTGCGGGGAGGGGGGGATTCGCTGGCTTCGTTCGTACCGGCCAAGGCGGGGCCTAAAGCGGTCCAAAAAACCGGACAAACCCCTGCACCGCCGCAAACTGAAACCATTCAGCAACCGACCGCCGAAGTGCTCAGCAATCGGGTCGCCGAATACCACATCGACGTCACGCTGAACGAGCAGGAAGGTACGTTAACCGGCTCGGAGACGCTGACCTGGACCCATCCCGGCAAGAAAACGATCAACGAGGTGTACTTGCACTTATATCCTAACGCGTTTGCTTCCGAGGATACGACTTTTATGAAGGAATCGGGCGGAAAACTGCGGAACGACGTCATGCCCAAAGACGGCTGGGGATCCATGGAGATCACCGAGCTGAAAACGACCGACGGCATCTCCTTGCTGCATCGGATTCAGTACGTTCAGCCTGACGACGGCAATACGAAGGATAAAACTTTAGCCAAGGTGCGGCTGCCCGTGCCGGTCCAGGGCGGCGAAAGCCTGACGCTGCGGATGAAATTTACCGTCAAGCTGCCTAAGATTTTTGCCCGCATGGGCGTGGCCGACGATTTCGTCATGGCAGGGCAATGGTTTCCTAAGATTAGCGTGTACGAGCCGGTGGGTACCCGGGGGCGGACGTCCGAAGGCTGGAACCTCCATCAGTATCACGGAAACTCGGAATTTTACTCCGACTTTGGGATTTATAGCGTAAGGATCAACGTGCCCGAAACGTACACCATGGCAGCCACCGGTTTTCAGACCAAAAAGGCGGTCTTGAAGGACGGACGGAAAACCTTGCAATTCTACGCCGACGACGTCCACGATTTCGCTTGGGCGGCTTCGCCGAACTTCATCTATGTAGAAGAGCCGTTCTCCTCTGCCGAAGTTCCCGGCGTGCGGATCAAGCTGTATCTCGATCCTGCACATAAGGATCTGAAGGAACGTTACTTCTATGCCGCCAAGGTAGCTCTGGCGAACTACAGTAAGTGGTATGGACGATACCCGTATTCCACGCTGTCCGTTGTGGTTCCACCGGCGAACGCAAACGGTGCGGGAGGTATGGAATATCCAACCTTGGTCACCGCGTTTGGAGCCGTCAGCGATTCCCCCGGATACGACGATCTGGAGCGCACGGTCATCCATGAAATCGCCCATCAGTTCTTCTACGGGATGATCGCCAACAATGAATTCGAGGAAGCTTGGCTGGATGAAGCTTTTGCCTCTTATGCAGAGGATAAGCTCATGGAGCAGGAGTTCGGAATCACCCCGAATTTGCCGATCCAGTCCGCCATGATTACCTCGCCGGCTTCCTTGACCCAGAACGCCTGGAAATACGGCTCCGGGGACGGTTATGCCAAGAATGCGTACTACCGAGGCAAGTTAATCCTGCTTGACATCGAGCGGCAGGTCGGCAGCAAGACGATGAAGCGGATTCTGAGCACGTACAGCCAGAAGTACCGGTTTAAGCACCCAACGACCGCCGACTTCCAACGGGTGGTTGAGCAAGTGACCAGCCGCAGCTGGAAAGAGTATTTTCAGCAATACGTCTATGACGGGAAAATGGCGGATTTTGCAGTGGAAAAAATTCAGATCACTCCGATCAGCCAAGAAGGCGGCCGGATTTACGAGTCGAACGTAGTCTTTACCCGCAAAGGGGCAACCCACCCGAAGGTTCCGCTGCTGTTTACCTTCACCGATGGTCACACCGTACGCAAGCAATGGAACGGGGAAGATACTCGCCTCGAGATCAAGATGCAATATAAAGCACCGCTGGCATGGGTTCAGATCGATCCGGATTACACCTTAACGGTGGAGAACCTTCACATCAACAACTATCTGAAAGCGGAAGTCCCTGAAACCACGCTGTCCCGCTCCAATATGAGCGTCACCAAGCTGCTTGAAGCGATCCTTGGGGGACTTCTGTGGTAAACCTAGGTCCATACTTCTATAAGGAGGGAAAGAAATGAGTTTCGTTCGTTTGGGGTGGACTGCCCTGAAAAGCCAATTTCCCTCGGTCATCATCTTGTTTCTGTACCAGCTGCTGTGGGGATTGTTCTTGTACCGGTTGGTCGATACCGCGGTAATGGCGCTGCTGCAACGATATCCTGACCCGCCGCCCACTGCGCTGTCGAAACTACTGTTCTTGCTTGAGGGACAAATGAATTTATGGAGCAATCCCGAGGTTCGGCTGTATTGCTGGCTGCTGGCAGGGATGGTCGTCCTGCGCATGATCTTGACTCCGTTGATCCAAGCCGGAATCTTCTACGGCTTCACACCGGCCGATCACCGCAGCCCGGGGTTCCCCCTGTTCCGAGGGATGAAGGAATTTGGCAAACCGGTGATTCTGTTTTACGCGATGGAGCTCGTGCTTACCTTGCTGCCCGCCTTCTGGATTGTACCGAGGCTGCTGTCGCTCTGGCCGGGACTCACCGGGATGGAAATCCCGATGGCAACCTGGCTCACCGGGCTTGGTCTGATTCTTGGCTGGTTCATCTACGGCTGGTTCATCCGGCAGTGCCTGTTATTTGTCCAGTTCGGCTACCTGTTTAAGGCCGGGGTTTGGAATTCCCTGCTGGTTTGCTTCCGAACCCTCTTGCAGGGCATCTCCATCTCGTTGATTCTCGGGGCTTTTGGCCTGATCCTCTTCCTTCTGTTCGGAACCGCATCTTGGGTTTGGACGGGGATGCTGGCCCTGATCCTGCAGCAGGCTTATCCCCTCTTCCGCTGCACGTTTAAGGTCTGGAAGATCGCCTCTCAATTTCATCTTTGGCAGTCAAAGGCACAAAAAAGTTAAAATTTTTTAACTCCTCAAAAACCCCGTAACAACAAGGCCTTCGCCGTTTGGCGAAGGCCTTCAGTCCTATTTCCCCTCTTAATCTTGTGAATTAGGCATTGCCAAAAGATACCTGACTTTGTTACAATAACAGCAACGCAATTTCAGTAACAGTTTTGTAATTATTTTTGTCATCTTTGGCAGGAGATTGGTGCCGGATGTCAAATAAGAAATGTCAGGTGTGAAAAACAAAGCCGAATTCCCTTCACCAGGGAAACGGGGGAACCACTTTGGGTGAATTGATCTCGCTTTAGAGGGATCATAGGGAACCTTCAACCGAATCCTTAAGCTAACCTCGTAGGCATTGGAAGGAGCATAACTTCTTGAAGAAGCGTTTGACGGTAGCAGCAGTAAGTTTTGCCATGCTTTTCACCATTGGAACTGGCAGCGTTTTCGCCGATTCCAAACTGGACAGCGTCATCGGCGGCGCGCTCGGAAGCAGCTATGTTGCGGGCGGAACCACAACCGACGGGTTCGACTGTTCTGGATTTACGATGTACGTCTTCTCGAAGATCGGCATCAAGCTGCCTCACCAATCCGCATCCCAATACAAAATGGGAACTGCGGTTGACAAGAGCGAATTGATCGAGGGCGATTTGGTCTTCTTTAATACTTCCGGTAAAGGCGTTTCTCATGTCGGCATCTACGTCGGCGACGGCAAATTTGCTCATGCCTCCTCCTCCAAAGGTGTAGTCATCAGCAAATTAAGCGAGAAGTATTACGTCGAGCGTTACGTTGGAGCGAAACGGATCATGAGCAACGACAAGTATGAAGATGTGACCGGTGAAATTGCTGAACACGATGATGTTCAATAAGAACTCGCTACGAAGCCCGTGGGGATGTTGATAACAACGTCTCTGCGGGTTTTTTCCTTGTCTTCCCTTCTCCCTAGCCCCAGTCCCTTAGGAACCATTACCCACGAATCGCCTCGCGAAAACAGGCCAATAGAAGCGTTTTTTTTCGACAAACTTGTCAACTCTGGACGCCTTTGGTAAAATGAACAACGTAAATGGTAACAACTTTGTAATTATTGTTGTAACTGTTTCTGTGCAAGATCTTGGGTGCAATCTACAATGAAACTGCCGAATTCCCACGCACCCGGGAAGCGGGGGACCCACCATAGGGTGAATTGATTTTCGCTATAAAGGTAACAGCTCCCAAACTAATAACTACCATTTCAATCAAGGTTACTTACCTCTATAGCAAATCATAGGGAACCTTCAACCGAATCCATAAGCTAACCTCGTAGGCCTTGGAAGGAGTAAGACATCTTGAGAAAGACTTTGACAGCAGCGGTAACGAGTTTAGCCCTCCTATTTACCTTGGGGGCAGGTAGCGCCTTTGCCGACTCCGCAAAAGCCGAGACAACGACGCTATCCAGTATCGTCGATTCCGTGTACGGGACGCCTTATAAATTCGGAGGCACCACGACAGCGGGATTTGATTGCTCCGGATTTACCCGGTACGTCTTCAGCAAGATGGGCATCAAGCTGGCGCGTGTGTCCGCCGCCCAGTATAAGCAAGGCACACCGGTACCCAAGAGCGAGCTTCAAGCTGGGGATCTCGTCTTCTTCAAGACGACGGGGACGGGCAAAGTATCCCATGTCGGTGTTTACATCGGCAACGGTGAATTCGCTCACGCGTCCTCATCCAAGGGCATCCGGATCGACAAGTTAAGCAATAGTTATTACCAGAACCGCTACGTTGGCGCGAAGCGAGTTCTCAGTAAATACGGTTATTCCGTCTACGCTGCGGAATCGTAATCCATTGATCTATCGGTTTCATCCTGTTCATCATCACTTACTCGCCGCAGGCCGGGTTCCTGTTAGAACCGCCTTGCGGTCTTTTTTTATCTGCACCCTTATCTATATAACGAAACAGCCCGGAAAAAGGTTGCCACAAAGCTAAAAATCCCGCGCAAATCTCACAATTTCCCGAAGGGGGGGCAAAAACCTTTACAAGCTGCGTAATTCCGGCTATTGTGAGGATAATGGAACAATTACGACGGACTTTCCTTTAACAAAGGAGGGGCAATATGGACCAATCGATGTCTCCGTTTCGTATCGTGCCGATGGAAGAAGCCCATGGCGCGGAAATTTGCACCTGGCGTTACGATTCTCCTTACGACATCTACAGCTGGCTGCCTTGGGAGCAAATGAAAGCGCTCGACGTGGAGTTTGGGAACCCGGCGATCCGCGCCGAACAGTATGTCTCCGTGTTGAATGCAAAGGGCGAGCTTGCCGGCTTCGCACAGTACTTCCCGATGGAAGGAGTCACCCGGCTTGGCATCGGCATGAAGCCCGAGCTATGCGGCCATGGGCTGGGCAAGCAGTTTGTGAGGACCATCGTGGAGGAAGCCCGGCGCCGTAAGCCGGAAAACCAGATTGACCTTGAAGTGCTGACCTGGAACACCCGGGCGATCCGGGCCTACCAGAAGGCTGGGTTTGTCATCACGGATCTGTACGAGAAGATGACGCCTGGCGGGGTGTCCAAACCGTTTTATTGCATGGTTCATAAGGGGCTGCCTGAATAAAGGCACGCCCCTTTTTATGTCCTGTTTTGATTAAGACTATGACTTATGGCACACAATTTAATGAAAACGGATCATTTTTGTTCCTAATTTGGACACAAAGACTATGATCAACCCGCGTGTTCCGTTATAATGGATAGGTAGCATACATAGGAGGGGCGATTGAAATGCAAAAGTGGATCATGAGCGGTTTGTTCGTCATCGCAGGCGCTTTAGCCCTAGTATTGATGTTCACCTTGCCAAGCCGGGAAGAGGCTGAGCAAGAAGCCAAGCCGCAAATGCCTGAAATCACCATGAACGCAGAACAAGCCGAAGCCATCGTCAAAGCAAATTGCATCTCCTGCCACGGTGATACATTGCAAGGCGGAGCGGGCCCAAATCTGCAGAAGATCGGCTCGGAATTGACGGCAGAACAACTGTATTCCATCATCACTAAAGGGAAGGGCGGCATGATGCCTTCTTTTAAGGATCGCTTAAAGGAAGAGGAAATTGCGAACGTCGCCATGTGGCTTGCGGAGAAAAAATAAAAGCACGAAAAAGCACGACCGCCGGGAATTTACGTTCCCGGCGGTCGTTTTGTTACCCCTATAGTTTCGATCATGCTCTGATTTGGTTAATCCCCTGACCGCATCTTTTCGTAGGCCTCGTTATATTGCTGCGCCTCCTTGATGTCGACGGCCGTAATGCCGCCTTCCTCCCAAGAGGTCAAACGGAGCGTTACCGTTTTATAGTCGATCGTGATAAAGGGATGGTGGTTAAATGCTTCCGAGATCGCTGCTACCTCATCAACAAATGCGATTCCCTTCATAAAGTTGGAAAACGTATATTTACGAAAAATCCATCGTCCTTCCTCTAGTTCCCATCCTTCCAGTTTTTCCAAATGCGCTTCTACTTCTTGCGGTGTAAACGGCATTATTCTTCCTCCCGTTCTCTTCAAGAACTCCTGTATATGTAAGTTTCCTCGTCACGCACCAGGATCTGAAGTTTGATTTGTCCTAGCTTCGTCTCCAACTATTGTATTCTCAAACCCCTGCCTTCATGCTTATCGCCATTGGACGGTACAGCGGCAGCAACAGTATCCGGTCATATCAAGGATACGGAGGTCAATTCGGAATCCCCAATCAGGATATTGATGCGATGTCCTTCGGGATCATAGATCACGATCGCACTGCCTACCTCAATCATCGGCTCCGAGCCCAACCCAAAGAATAAATCCTCCGCCAGAGCTTCAAGCACCTCGCCTCGATCCGTATCCGATAACCCTTCCCATTCCGAGGGCTCCATTTCGAAGAAAAGATAGCTATCTTGAATCCGGCCAACCGCGTTCGTCAAATCAGCCAAAATAAATTCATAATCCCTGCCGTGTTTTACGCCCACTGCGATATCCTCCCTTTCGGCCTTCTCCATTCTGACCGTAATCTTATTATACCGGAAAAAACCACTTAAAAAAAAAGGGAAATCTGTCGATAAAATAGTTAATCGTTTCAGACTGGTGTGTCAGTCTCTTCCGCAAGGACGCGGAAGGGCAAGTTGGTATCAATTTCTCTCAAGGACGAGGTGTACAATGGAATTTTCAACAATTATTGGTTTGATTCTCGGATTAATCGCCCTGATTTTAGGGATGTTCCTGAAAGGCGCACCCGTAGAAAGCTTGGTTCAGAACCCTGCGGCCTTCGTCATCATCTTTGTCGGAACGGCGGCAACGCTGTTTATGGGCTTCCCGTTATCGGAGTTGAAGAAGTTTCCGACCTTGATCAAAATGACGATCGTCAAACCGAAAATGATCAGCAAAGCGGAGTTGATCACCCTGTTTACGGAATGGGCGACCATTACCCGCCGCGAAGGCTTGCTGGCGCTAGAAGCGAAGGTCGAAGAGATCAACGACGATTTTCTGCGCGGCGGCATGCGGATGATCATCGACGGTAACGATCAGGAATTCGTTCAGGATGTCCTGACCGAGGATATCGCCGCTACGGAAGAACGGCACAAAGCCGGCGCCTTGATGTTCTCCCAGGCGGGGATGTACGCCCCAACGCTCGGGGTACTCGGTGCGGTGGTTGGTTTGATCGCCGCATTGTCCGACATGAGCGATATGGAGATTCTGGCTCATGCGATTTCGGGTGCATTTATCGCGACGGTATTCGGTATTTTCACCGGTTATGTTCTTTGGCACCCAATCGCCAATAAACTGAAGCGTCTCTCGAAGAAAGAGATGGAGATCCGGTTGATGATGGTGGAAGGCCTGCTGTCCATCCAATCGGGTGTGTCTACGATTGCTATTCAACAGAAGCTTGCCGTGTTCTTAACCCCTGCGGAACGTGCGGAAATCTTTGAAAAGGGGGCCGGTGATGGTGAGCAAAAAGAATAAAAAACACCAAGATCACGAGGAACATGCCGACGAGAGCTGGCTGCTCCCTTATTCTGACCTGATGACGCTGATGTTGGCGTTGTTTATCGTCCTTTATGGGATGAGCACGGTTGATGCTCTGAAATTCCAAGAGATGAGCGAAGCATTTAAGAGCGTGCTGACCGGAGGCACCAGTGTCCTCGATCAAAACGCCATGATCAGCAACAACAAGACTTCGCTCAGCGAAATCGAGACGCCAAAATCCACCCAGGATGGCTTAATGACGAAGAAGAACGAGCTGAAGCGTCAAGAACAGCAGAACCTGGAAGCTTTGAAGAAGCAGCTAGACACCTATATCAAGGAAAATGGATTAACGGATGACCTGGAAACGAAACTCAATCAATCCCAGCTGATGATCACGATTAGCGACAAGGCGCTTTTCGCTTCAGGAGAAGCCGTGGTGAAACCGGAAGCTCGTCAGTTAGCTAAGGCGATCTCCAACATGCTTCAGCAATTTCCGGATTATGAGGTTATCGTATCCGGCCATACCGACAACGTACCGATCTCAACCTATGAATTCCCGTCCAACTGGGATTTAAGCTCGGTGCGGGCGTTGAATTTTATGAAGATACTCCTGCTTAACACGAACTTGGATCCGAAGAAGTTTAGTGCCATCGGATATGGGGAATATCACCCTGTTGCCAGCAACGATACGGCTGCGGGCCGCGCACAGAACCGCAGGGTCGAAGTCTCGATCATCCGCAAGTACGTGGATAGCACCGAGCAGCTTGGCGTAACGGCTGCCCACGAATAAAGAAATAAGGACAGGCGCCTTTCGAGGCAAGCCTGTCCTTTATTTTTCGTAGACCGTGTCACGTTAGGAAAGCTCGTAATTCAGGGCCAAGCCCAACTCCCGCTTCTCTTGTTCGGTTAAGTCGCGCCAGGTGCCCACTTTCTGTTGGCCGAGATGGATGTTCATAATCCGAATGCGCTGCAGCCTGCGCACCTCATACCCGAGAGCGCTGCACATTCGGCGAATTTGCCGATTCTTCCCCTCGGTCAGAATAATTCGGAACACCCGATCCGAAACCCGCGTCACCTTGCACGGCAACGTCATTTCCCCGAGAATTTTAACGCCTTCGCTCATCGCCTTCACAAAGCTAGGTGTAATCGGCCGATCCACGGTCACGATATATTCCTTCTCATGCTTGCCTTCCGCCCGCAGAATTTTGTTGACGATATCACCATCGCTGGTGAGCAGGATTAATCCCTCCGAGTCCTTATCCAGTCGTCCAATCGGAAAAATCCGCTCCGGATGCCCAACGAAATCCACAATATTGCCTTTCACATGCGTTTCCGTTGTACAGGTGATCCCCACCGGCTTATTTAAAGCGATATACACATGCTTAGAGCGCTTCGCCGCAATCGGTCTCCCATTGACCCGGACATCGTCTCCAGGCTCCGCCTGGCTGCCTAGAACCGCCTTGACGCCGTTAATGGTCACTTGGCCTGACTCGACCAGCTTGTCCGCCTCCCGCCGGGAGCAGAATCCCGTTTCACTGATGAATTTATTAATCCTCATGATGCTGTCTTTGGTCCCTCCGCATGGCCTAGCAGTTCGCTTTAATTCGCGAGATCCGCTTGCCCTTCGTGATGTTCTTCCTCCTCCTGTACAAGCGGGAGGGTAATGGTTACAGCCGTTCCTTTTCCAAGCTCGCTTTCGATCTTCAGCGTCCCGCGGTGTCCTTCAATGATCCGCTGGCTGATCATCAGACCGAGACCGGTCCCTTTCTCCTTGTTCGTGTAAAAAGGCTCTCCCAGCTTCTGAAGCCGGTCCTTGGAAATCCCCTCGCCTTCATCGATGACGCGGAGCACGGCAAAGCCACTGTCGTCCTCCTCCACTTGAAGCAGGATCTTCCCTCCTTTGGGCATGGCCTCCATTGCATTTTTCAATAAGTTGATGAATACCTGCTTCAGTTGGTTCTCTTCACAGTGTACCAGAACCGGGCTCGGCGAGAAATGCACTTCAAATTCAATATTATGTAAATGGGCTTCGCTATCCAACAAAGAGACGACGTCCCCCATCGTGAAGCGGACGTCCTTGATCTGAAACTGCACTGCCTGAGGCTTGGCTAAAATCAGAAATTCGCTGACGATGAGATTAATCCGGTCCAGCTCCGCCAGCATGACATCGGTATGCATCACGTTCACCACCCGGGTGCGCTGCTGCATTTGCAGAAACCCGCGGAGCGTCGTCAACGGATTGCGAATTTCATGCGCAACCCCGGCGGCGAGCTGACCCACGGTGGTCAGCTTCTCTGACCGACGCAGCAAGTCTTCCATTTTATTGTGCTCCGTCATATCGCGGGAAATGCTGATCAATGCGGTAATTTTGCCAGCTTGGTCAAAGATAGGCGATACGCTGATGCTCACCTCGACTTGGCTGCCGTCCTTGCGTAATCGGACGGTCTCCGCCAATACCGATTCGGCGGTTTCAATCACTTCATTCTCCGGACGCCAAATGGTCCTCCCATCTAACTCGGACTCCGGGAGAAAATCGAGATACTTCCCGACAATTTCTTCGCTGCTCCAGCCGTACAGCCTTTCGAAGGCGGCATTGACTTGCAGCACCCGCCCTTTGACATCCGTGATATGAATCGCATCAGCCGTCTGGCTTATAATCGATTCAAGATACTCCTTCATGGACCGGTTCTCTTCGCTCTTTTGCCTCAGCTCGGTCGTATAACGGCCCAAGTTGTCTGCCATGATGTTGATTTTGTGGGCGAGGAGTCCAAGCTCGTCAAAGCTGCTGACTTTTAAGCGAGTATCAAGCCGGCCTGAAGCCAGCACATTCACCTGGTCTAAAATATGGCGAATTGGTCGGATGAGCCCGCCAGCCATCCAATAGCTCCCCGCCACCATCAATGCCAACAGACTGAGGGAAACGATGAGCTGACTGATCATCTGCTTGTTGATCGCATCGGCAATCGGGGAATAACTAGACACGACACGAATGACGTAAGGCTTCTCCCCGCTATTCGTAACGGGAACATAGCACTCCAGAACGCGTTCGCCGTTAATCCGAGTATCCACCAGCAGGCTGCGATTTTGCGAAATGGCCTCCGCAACGGAGCGTCTCAGCCCTTCATCATTTTTATAGTTATAGGTCCCGAACAGCCGATGGTTGGCATCAAAATGATTCGGGTCAATCCCTGTAATCTCCAGCAAGCTGCGATTCGTACTCATCGATTTTTGCGAAATACGATCCGGGCTGGTCATGATCAGGATCGCATCGGTCATGTCGCTGCTCATTCTTCCGCCCAACGTAAGCTTGACATAAGTGTACAACGAACGACTTTGTTCGACAGCAATAGCAATTTGATTCGCAGTCAGCATCATGTTCGCTTCGCTGTCCCTGCGCAGATTGTCCCGTACCGTAAAATAACTTAAAACGATATTCAGAGAGAGGATAATCAGCGCAAAACAAGATATAATCAAAGCGAGCTTGGTTTTTATAGTCAAGTGTTTATCCCACCTCTGGAACTAATTTATGGATATTTATGGGATTCACAATTTCTACATACATCATACCTTTTACGACATGTTTTGCAAAGACGTTGAATTTCCCAGATCGTATCCTTACAATATGTAGAAATGCCTACAAAGCCAGTTCTTGAGTCTTATCTATGAGACGTGATGTTCTGTTGAGTTATCCACAAATTATCAACATACTCACAATATTCTGGATAATATGTGTATAAAAATGGGGATATTCTTGCAGTTATACACAATGTTATTCACAACATGTTAACAACGAATGCCTGTTCGTTGGACAAAACGAATGGTTACGTTCATTAAGGAGTTGATTTGATCTATGCCTTCTTCATCCCCTTTGATCCCCGAACCTCCTGCCTCAACTTATCCCCATGAATATTGGATGGCCGAGGCAATTCGGGAAGCTCGAAAAGCAGAAGCCATCGGCGAAGTCCCCATCGGTGCGGTGATCGTCCGAGGCGACGAAATCGTTGGACGCGGCCACAACCTGCGGGAAAGCTCGCTCGATGGAACCGCCCATGCCGAGATGATTGCCATCCGCGAAGCCAGCGAGCGGCTTGGCGCCTGGCGGCTCCTTCACTGTCGTCTCTATGTCACTCTGGAGCCTTGCCCAATGTGCGCCGGGGCGATCGTGCAGTGCCGTGTCCCCCATGTGATCTACGGGGCGCCGGATCCAAAGGCGGGGTGTGCCGGCACCCTGATGAACCTGCTGCAGGAACCGCGGTTTAACCACCGCACCGATATTACCTCTGGCATACTTCAAGAGGAATGCGCCTCGCTGTTAACCGAGTTCTTCCGCCGGCTTCGCAAGAAATAACTTCTCATAAAACATTAAAACCTCCAGCCCCTTAAGAAACATGGGACTGGAGGTTTTTTTCGAGTGTAAGTATAAACTGTTGGATAAGTCCTAACGCCTAATAGCCAAACTGGCTCATTTCCTCTTGCAGCTGTTCCAAAGTCAACGTGTCTGTCGGGATGCCAATTTCAAAGGCTGGCTTCTCGTTGATTTGGGTAAAGTGGCTGGTCATTTGCACCGCTGCCTTAACGTTCGTCTGCGTATCCGGATCGTTCACGGCGACGTCCACCTGAACATTGTAGTACGCTGGGTAATTGTTCTCGTCGATTGCGGTATCCACAGTGAACTTGTTGATTTGCAGATGATTCTTCATCTCATCCAGCGCCTCGCCCAATTCATCCTGGTTGCCTTCCTGCAGCTCCTGCTTCGCCTGCTCGATTTCCTCCGGCGTCAGCTGCAGCATCGAACGGTATTCTTCTTTCGCCAGGATATCCAGCATCTTCGGCAATGCCTGGTTTACCAGAATGGTCACCGCTTCTTTTACATTGTCATTCGTAATGGCAAACTGCACGACTTGCTTGGCCTTGAAGCCTTCCGGCAGCGAAGCCTCCTTAGGATCGATGTTGCTGAAGTAAGCCCCCGACTCATATTCGGCGAATAAAGCCCCCATCAATTCCGTACTCAGCTTCTGAGTTTTCTCCGGGTTGAATAGATCCGGATTGAACTCCTCGCCAGCTTGCTCTGCCAACTCTTTCAAGTCCAGTACCAGGAATTTCCCAGTCACCGACTCCGGCATTGGCAAGAATGGGATGCTTGGGATTTTGACGTACAGCTTCTCGGACGTCATCACCAACGGGATTGTAATTGTCGTCGTCATATCCCCTGTCAGTTTGACTTCCAGCGTTGCTTCGGTTTGCATCGGTTCCTTCTGATATATTTGCTTGATGTTGATCTCAGCGTTCTTGAGCATGGATAACACCGCGCCCACTTGCGCCGACTCGGTGTCCTCTGTCCCTTCTACGGAGAAATCCAAGATCTTAATTTGATTCTCCACCACGTAGGAATCCATCTCCAGCGCCTTCACCGCTGCGCTGCTCAAAGCTTCCTTCGGTTCTTTCTTACTGCTGCAGCCGGACAATACCAGCACGACAGACAGCATCACCAGCATCATCGACGTGAACCATTTCCTAGACATTACAGTCTCCTCTCTCCTGCCCTAACCTCATTCTAAAGCATTCCTTTTTCTGAACACTTCTCACATATCATAAACCATACGCCAATAGGACGGAATTCATTTCTCCAAATTAATGGATCGCCTTTTTCTTGAAACGTCCGCCTTTGACGTCATGAATGTTTCCGACTGCCAAAAATGCATTTTCATCGTAATGATTAACGATTTCCTTCAGCTTAGCTTCTTCCAAGCGGGTAATTACACAGAAGATGACTTTCTTCGGATCCCCGGAAAAACCGCCTTCTCCAGTTAAGTACGTAACGCCGCGGCCCAAACGGCTTAGAATAGCATCTCCGATCTCATCGATTTGATCGCTGATGATCCATACCGATTTCGACTCGTTTAAGCCATCTACCACGATATCAATCGATTTGTAGGCAATATAATAAGCTAACAGCGAAAATAATGCGCGCTCCCAGCCAAACACGAAGCCTGCGCTAAGCAAAATAAAAAAGTTAAAAAACATAATGACTTCGCCAACCGAAAATGGGGTTCTGCGCGAAATCAGAATAGCAACGATTTCGGTACCGTCTAAGGAGCCACCAAAGCGGATGACTAAACCGGTACCTATACCCAGCAATATCCCGCCAAACACAAAGGCCAGCAAAGTATCCGTCACAAACGGTTCAACATGGTGCAACAGTGTTGTGCCGGCCGACATGACGGAAATACCCAACAGGGTGGATATCGCAAAAGTTTTGCCAATTTGCTTATAACCGACAATAAGAAAAGGGAGGTTGAAAAGGAAGAGGAATACCCCAAGCGGGAGACCCGACAAATAAGAGGACATTACGGAAATACCGGTTATACCGCCGTCCGTAATTTTGTTAGGCACCAAAAACAGTTCCAGTGCAACGGAGACGATCACCGCTCCAATGACAATAAACATCGATCTGAACAAGGTGCTTTTCAGCGTCCGCTGTTTATGTTGGCGTACTTGGGTTGCATTAGGTGGAATCAGATGGGTTGGATTAACTGCGTTCAAATGGCATCACGATCCTTTCAAGTTGATTTGCATAATTCTTCCTCTCACCATTCTTTCTGAAGTATTCATGCTCCCGTGTAAAGACACACCCTATCTTTATTATGACATTTTCTTGGCTTGTTGTCTTGTTCTAATTCATAAGTCCCCTGGCAGTTTCAATACAAAAGCCCCAGCAGAGCTGGGGCCGAGGGACAGCGAATCGTTTCCAATGAAGAAGGCTTACCCTTCCGGATTGTAATGGCCATCTTGTTTACGCATTTTTACCTTTTTGGACCCGGATAACGGTTCTGGGCCTCTTTTCCCCTTGTCTCGCCGATGATCCTGGTCTTGCACGTTGTCGGAGCCTGAGGTTTGATAGGTCTGCGGTTTCGTCATAACAAATAAAGCCTCCCTTGGTTTAATCCACAAGGTTAATTTGCGAAGAAACGGCAGCCCTTATACACGAAAAAAAGAGCATCTCTGCTCTCTGAGTATACGATATGTATGGCGGAGAGGGTGGGATTCGAACCCACGTGGGCTTGCACCCTAACGGTTTTCAAGACCGCCCCGTTATGACCGCTTCGGTACCTCTCCAAGGAAAAATCCGATTCGCGTAACAAATCAGATTCTACCATATCGTCCGCAAGCGCGCAAGTTAATTACGCTTGGTAATCTTCTGCAAATTCCCCATATAAGGACGCAGAACTTCAGGAATAACAACACTGCCGTCCTCTTGTTGGTAATTCTCAAGAATGGCCGCTACGGTACGACCGACAGCCAGCCCTGAACCATTCAGCGTATGCACAAACTCCGGCTTCGCTTTCGGCTCCGGACGGAACCGGATGTTCGCCCGGCGAGCTTGGAAGTCCTCCACGTTAGAGCAAGAGGAGATTTCGCGGTAGACGCCGCTTTCCGGGAGCCATACCTCTAGGTCATACGTTTTAGCTGCCGTAAAGCCCATATCGCCCGTACACAAGGCAAGCACACGGTAAGGCAGGCCCAATAGCTGCAGCACGCGTTCCGCGTTCTCCGTCATTTTCTCCAGTTCGTCATAGGAGGTGTCTGGATGGACAATCTTGATCATTTCCACCTTATTGAACTGGTGCTGACGAATCAAACCCCGCGTATCGCGGCCCGCCGCGCCAGCCTCGGAACGGAAACAGGAGCTGTAAGCCACATAATAACGCGGCAAGTCTTCCGCATTCAAGATTTCGTCACGATGATAGTTGGTTACCGGCACCTCAGCCGTTGGGATCAGATAGTAGTCGTTGCTGCCGGTGAGCTTGAACAAGTCCTCTTCGAACTTCGGAAGCTGGCCTGTCCCGTACAAGCTGTCTTGATTCACGATGTACGGCGGAAGCATTTCCTCATACCCGTGCTCGTTGCTGTGCAGATCCATCATAAAGTTGATGAGTGCACGCTCAAGACGGGCCCCCAGCCCTTTGTAGAACGTAAACCGCGAGCCGGTTACCTTAGCTGCAGCCTCAAAGTCAAGGATGCCGAGGTCAGCGGCAATATCCCAATGCGCCTTCGGAGTAAAATCGAATTTCCGCGGTTCGCTCCAACGGCGCACCTCAACGTTATCTTCTTCAGAAGCCCCCACCGGTACACTCTCATGAGGAATGTTCGGAATCGAGAGCATCAGCTGATCAATTTGGGCCTCCAGCGTTCGTACCTCTTCGTCCAGCTCCTTGATGCGATCCCCGACTTCGCGCATCTCCACGATCAGCTCGTCGGCGTCCTCTTTGTTTTTCTTACGCTTGGCCACTTCTGCAGATACCGTGTTGCGACGGTTTTTGAGCGCTTCGCTCTCTTGAAGCAGCTCCCGGCGTTTCTCATCCAGCGGGGCAAAACCGGAGATCAGCTCCAACGATTTCCCCCGATTTTTCAGCGCTTCCTCAACGCGCGCATATTCATTTCGTAAGATTTTCACATCTAACATGAGTAGTCCCTCCTAGAATGATCCCGCACAGACCTGCCGACCTTCATCTGGGGAGACCCGCGGACGGAAAGGCTGCTTAACGGAAGTTCAAAACGCCGGTAAAACAGACAAAACCTCAACCCGCAAAGGAGTCAAGGCCTGCTTACGGCTGCTTGGCTTGCTTGATCATCTCCACAAAATACGTATGTAGCGAGAAGTCGTCGGTCAGTTCCGGGTGAAACGACGATACGAGCAAATGCCCTTGTCGTGCGGTCACGATCTCGTCCTTATAGGTCGACAACACCTCGACTCCGTCTCCAACCGCCGTGATCAGCGGAGCACGAATAAATACGGCCCGCAGCGGCGCCTCAAGTCCCTTCACGTCAAGGTCGGTCTCGAAGCTTTCACGCTGACGTCCAAACGCATTGCGCGATACTTTAATATCCATCAGACCGAGATGAGGTTCCTCGCCGCCCTCGATCTCCTTCGCCATGACGATCAATCCTGCACAAGTCCCAAAGATCGGTTTCCCTTGTCCAGAAAAATCCCGAATGGCTTCAATAAAGCCGTATTTCCGCATCAGCTTGCCGATCGTCGTGCTTTCGCCGCCAGGAATAATCAATCCATCCAAGTCAGCAAGCTGCTCGACTTGCTTCACGGTTACGCCTTCAACTCCGGTCTTCTCCAAGCTGCGGATATGCTCCGCAACTGCGCCTTGCAGCGCCAACACCCCTACTCTCATGATAAACCTTCTTTCTCTAGAGGTAGTTCAAATCGTCGTTACCATTCCTCTTTGAACATTCATTAAAACGGCAGTTTACTAAGATGTACCCCGACCATCCCTAGGGACAGCCGGGGTGAAAGACTTGCCTTTGATTCCAGCGGTTACTTCCGCTCTCAGGATTACCAGCCGCGATCCGACATCCGCTCTGCTGCGGCCAATTTGGAAATTTCAATGCCTTTCATCGGCGTACCCAAGTTCTTGGATACTTCAGCGATCAGTTTGTAATCCGTGTAATGCGTCGTCGCTTCAACGATCGCCCGGGCAAATTTCTCTGGATTATCCGATTTGAAAATACCGGATCCCACGAACACCCCGTCTGCACCCAAGTGCATCATCAAGGCCGCATCCGCCGGAGTAGCTACCCCGCCTGCAGCGAAGTTAACGACTGGCAGCTTGCCTTTCTCGTGAACTTCGAGCAGCAGATCGTAAGAAACGCCGAGGTTTTTCGCTTCCGCATACAGTTCGTCCTTCGACATGTTTTGTACTTTGCGAATTTGGCTGTTGATCAGACGCATATGGCGTACCGCTTCAACGATGTTGCCCGTTCCTGGTTCGCCTTTCGTCCGGATCATCGATGCGCCTTCGCTGATCCGGCGCAGCGCTTCACCCAAGTCCTTAGCGCCGCACACGAACGGCACCGTGAAATCCCGTTTATCGATATGGAACACTTCATCCGCCGGGGTCAGTACTTCACTCTCGTCCAAATAGTCTACCCCAAGCGATTCCAGAACTTTCGCTTCCACGTAATGACCAATACGTGCTTTGGCCATAACCGGGATGGAGACAACCTTCATGACTTCCTCAATAATCGTTGGATCCGCCATGCGGGCAACGCCGCCAGCCGCCCGGATATCGGAAGGCACACGCTCCAGCGCCATAACGGCGGTAGCCCCGGCCGCTTCGGCAATTTTGGCTTGTTCCGCATTCATGACGTCCATAATGACGCCACCTTTTTGCATCTCAGCCATACCTCTTTTAACACGCGATGTTCCTGTTTCCATGTCCAATCCTCCCGATAATAATCTAACTAAATATTTTACAAGATACGCCTTAAATACACAACCCGTTTACTCGGATTTGAATGGACCGTTAGAAAAGATTTTTGATCCCGTTAAACAGATCGCTGAAGAAATCACCAATCGCCCGCATCACCAGGGTGAACCAGCCGGCTTTCTCCGCATCCTCGGCCGTGATCAGATCAACCGTCTTCTCAAGCGTTTGGTCCATGCCCGGCGCTTTAAACGTGTAAGTCACCGTCCCAACCTTGGTTCCTTGCTTCAAAGGAGCTGTCAGGTTGCTTTCGTCGGCCAGCGTTACTTTGGCTTCAACCGCACTCGTGTCTGCGCCTTTCGGCACAACGAAGCTAACCGCTTGATCGGTTACCACCGGAACTTCCGTATTTTTGGCTTTCTTCACCGTAACGGTTTCAATTCCAGCCACCGTCGTCTTCGGCGGCACGATTTGTTTCGTTTCAAAGTTATTGAACCCGTAGTCCAGGACTTTCCGCGTTTCCACAAAGCGGGCTTTGTCCGAAGCGGTACCCATGACCACGCTAATTAGCCGCATTCCGTTACGCACTGCTGTACCTGTAAAGCAGTTACCGGCATTGGAGGTGTGTCCCGTCTTCAGACCGTCCAAACCCTCGTAAGCAAATTGTTTAAAGTTCGTGACGTTCTTATTGGCTTCCAGCATCCAGTTCAAGTTCACCATCGGCGCGGTATCGCGGTCGCGGAACTTCTTGCTTTGAATCGTTGTAAAGCGGGTAAAGTCCGGATGGTCCGTTACGATATATTTGGCCAAAATAGCAGCATCCAGCGCGGACATTACGGTTTCTTTCCCATCGGTCGGACGGAATTCCGCCGGCATATCTGCGATATCCAAACCGGTCGAGTTCGCAAAGTGGGCGGTCTTCATTCCCATCCGCTTGGCTTCATCGTTCATCATTTTCACAAAAGCCTGCTCGGAACCGGCCACATATTCTGCCAGAGCAACCGTCGCATCATTGGCGGAGGCAATCGCCATCGCCGTATATAGTTCTTCTACAGTATGTTGATCCCCTTCGGCCAGAAAAATCCGTGAACCGATCGTTTGGGCAGCATTTCTCCCTACGGTCACTACGTCATCCCAGCTGAACTTTCCTTGTTTCACAAGTTCCGCCACGATATATTCGGTCATCATCTTGGTCATGCTGGCCGGAGGCAGCGGTTGTTCCCCATTAACATTCAATAAGATTTGTCCAGAGACAGGCTCGAGCAAGATCGCAGCGCTGACTTCCAAACCTAAAGACTCCACGGAAGGAATTGAGGTAGCCGTTTGCACTGTCGTCGTTTCGGTTGTCGTTGTTTCGGCAGTAGTAGATTCTGTCTGTTCCCCTTCGGCCAGCGCCATCGCCGGCGCGAGAGAGAATACTAGCGCATTCAGCAGCAGCACAGAAGCAACGCCTTTGCGCAGGAAACGCCGTTTAGTTGTCGATTTGCGTTGTGGTTGTTTGAGTTTCAATGCCCTTAAAGCTCCCCTCATATTCTTTCATTTTGCTTTATCTATTCTATCACAGGGGTACCTGTAAAAAAAGACAAGCAGGGCGGAAAACGCCCTGCCAGTGTTGGAATATTATGGTCAGCTCATTTCTATCAAAATTTACGAGTTTATTGAATCGAGTAGTTAGGCGCTTCTTTGGTGATTTGTACGTCATGCGGATGGCTTTCGCGCAGGCCGGCACCCGTGATGCGCACAAACTGCGTATCGTTCCGCAGCTCTTCGAGCGTCTTCGTGCCGCAATACCCCATCCCGGAACGCAGACCGCCAATGAGTTGGTGGATCGTATCCGAGAGCGGTCCCTTATACGCTACGCGTCCTTCAATCCCTTCCGGAACGAGCTTCTTGTCATCGTCCTGGAAGTAGCGGTCCTTACTGCCTTGCTTCATGGCACCCAGCGAGCCCATGCCTCTGTATACCTTATACCGACGCCCTTGATAGATTTCCGAGTCGCCAGGGCTTTCCTCGGTCCCGGCAAACAAGCTGCCCAGCATGACCGCATGCGCACCGGCCGCGATCGCTTTGGTAATTTCGCCGGAGTATTTGATGCCGCCGTCCGCGATAATCGGAATTCCGTATTCACGGGCAACTGTCGCGCAATCGTATACTGCCGTGATTTGCGGCACGCCGATCCCAGCGACGACGCGGGTGGTACAGATCGAACCCGGTCCGATCCCCACCTTCACAACGGAAGCTCCGGCTTCGATCAAAGCTCTCGTTCCCTCGCCTGTCGCTACGTTCCCTGCGATGATCGTCAAGTCCGGATACCGTCTGCGAAGCTCGGCCACAGCATCAATAATGTTAATGTGATGGCCATGCGCCGAATCGACTGTAATGACGTCAACGCCGGCTTTTACCAACGCCTCAGTCCGTTCAAAGGTATCCTTGGAGATGCCAACCGCTGCGCCAACAAGCAAGCGCCCTTGGGCATCCTTAGCCGCATTCGGGAATTGGATCGCTTTTTCAATATCTTTGATTGTGATAAGGCCTTTCAGAATATTCTGCTCGTCAACGAGCGGAAGCTTCTCGATTTTATGCTTTTGCAAAATAATTTCTGCTTCGTGCAACGATGTTCCCACCGGAGCGGTAATCAGGTTGTCTCTCGTCATGACGTCGCTGATTTTGATATTATAATCATGAACAAAGCGCAGGTCACGGTTGGTCAAAATCCCCACCAGTTTCTGCTCTTCATTCACAATCGGCACGCCGGAAATGCGGAACTTGGCCATAACCTGCTCTGCATCGGATACGAGATGATCTGGAGTCAGCGAGAAAGGATTGGTGATAACGCCGCTCTCGGAGCGCTTCACCCGATCGACCTCTTCAGCTTGTTGTTCGACCGGCATATTTTTATGGATGATCCCAATGCCGCCTTCCCGTGCGATGGCGATTGCCAGCGCCGCTTCGGTGACCGTGTCCATGCCTGCACTGATCAACGGAATATTCAGCTTCACCTTGTCGCTAAGCCGAGTGGACACGTCCACCTCTTTAGGCAATACCTCCGATTTACGGGGAATCAGAAGCACATCGTCAAACGTTAAGCCTTCCTTGTCAAATTTACTTTCCCACACCGTGATGAATCCTCCTTCGAATTTTGATGATTTGCTGGGCTTTATTCCTGAAATTCGGGTATAAAAAAAACGACTACCGTGTAATCCCTATGAAGACACAACCCTTATATATCAAGACCGTATAGCCGCTTACGAAAATATATTGTTCCCATCTTAGCAAAGCCCCTCTGGGCTGTCAAGGACAAGCGCAAGCAAAGTAACAGGCGGCCTCCCAGCGAATACGAGTGTCTATTTGTCGCGTACATTGACCTAAAATTTGCAGGTATTCTGATGCTAATCCTGCCCCATTCCCCTTCGTTTGATTCTGCAAAAAGAAATAGGACGGAGAAGCCTTGGGCGCCTTCTTCCGTCCTTGTATTTTCCTTGTATACACTTCGCTCAGCTAACGCTTATTGGGCGTAATCACCTGGTCGATGATCCCATACTCGCGCGCTTCGTCTGCGCTCATGAAATAATCTCGGTCCATGTCTTTTTCAATCCGCTCTAGGGGTTGACCGGTGCATTCCGCGGCAATGGTGTTCAACACGGCTCGGGTTCGCAATATCCGGTTAGCACTGATCGCAATGTCGCTGGCCTGCCCTTGGGCACCTCCATGCGGTTGGTGAATCATGATCTCGCTGTTGGGAAGAGCAAATCGTTTGCCCTTTGCCCCGGCCATTAACAGGATCGCGGCAAAAGACGCCGCCATTCCAGAGCAGATCGTCTGCACGTCGGGTTTCACATACTGCATCGTATCGTAGATCGCAAAGCCAGCTGACGTCGAGCCGCCCGGACTGTTGATATAAAAGTAAATATCCTTCTCCGGATCCTCCGCCGCCAAAAATAGCATTTGCGCCATAATGCTATTCGCAACCTGATCATCAATCGCGGAACCGAGAAACACGATCCGATCCTTCAGCAAACGTGAATAAATGTCATACGACCGCTCTCCCCGGCCGGTTTGCTCAATGACGTAAGGAATGACTGAACTCATGGCTTACCCTCCTTCAAATCAGGCGGCAAGACCGTAGGACATCAACATCAGATGGTTCTGCACCGGATCGGCAACAAGAGTGTCTACCTTGCTTCGTAAAGAGCTGCGACGGTACGACTGGAGAGTTACCACCGGAACCACATCCTGAGGCCGGGCGTCGTTATACAGCATCGCCAGCGCAGCCGCGTCTTCTCGGCGAATCGCATCCATGTAGGCAAGAACGAGTACATCGTCGGTGAAAGCCTCGGGTAAGGTGTCCTCCTTCATGGATTGAACCTCACCCTCCGGTGGCGCTGCAACTCCTCGTCTGGAACCCTTCACTGTATTCCGCAGTCTGACCCGAGCTCTGTGCAAGGCGGCTTTCACCGCCCCTTCCGTCGACCCAATCAACTGCGCTGCTTCGCCAGCTGTATATTTTAAAGTATCAATCAGCAGCAGCGCGGTGCGTTGTAGAGGCGAAAGCTCGTCAACCAGCGTCTCCATTGCGGCCCACACTGCAGCAGGATCGGTCGGTTCCGGCGCTTGCAGATGTTCGTCCAGGGGGAGCGATTCAACCGGAAGCTTCCGTTTGCGATTACGGTCGATCCAAGCATGCTGGGCGGCACTGTAAAGATAGGCTCGTGTGAGTTGAACGTCATCACCTTTCCCTTGCGTCGCCGACCATATCTTAAGCCATGTATCCTGCGCCAAATCGTCGCCTTCCCAAACGGATCCGGTGATAGATCGGCAGTAATTGCGCAGTGCGGTACCGTACAATTGGACCCATGTTTGAAAGTTGCCCCTTTCTGAACGGGACCGTGCAGACACGGATCTCTGCAGATCACGCTCCTTAGCTGCTATAGGCACCGGAACACACCTCCATCTGTAGTGTAAGATCTCGCGATCTCCAATGATCCATCTTGTGTCATGCCCTCACACCAGTCTTCGACCAACCAGGAGTAAGCTGAAGACTTACTCACCGGTATAAACGTATTTTTCGGAAGGAACGATACGCGGGATCATCAAATTTTTTATAAATTTTTTATATCATAACACCTTTCGTTCACACTACACACTAGCAGCTTTAGCCGCATTTGCAGCTCCCCACAGTGGATCCTGGATTGGCTCGATTGGGGTAAAGTTTAAGTATGGCATAGTATAACTCATGAGCAGTATCTCAAGAGCGGTATCTCAAGAGCGGTATCTCAAGAGCGGTATCTCAGCTGCAGTATTGTACCGTCTGCCCCTCCACGCGATTCCTGCAAAAATACAGTTTTTGTGAGGAGAAATTGCCATTTTGCCCAAAATCCCTGCAAAAGTGCAGGCTTTTGGGGCCGATTTGCTCCATTGCCCCAAATCACGAAAAAATAACTGCACTTTTGCAGGCTTCGGCTCAAAAATCGGGATTTCCCCGAAAAAAACTGTACTTTTGCAGGTTTCCAGCTCGGGGTAAGCACAAGTCAAACACAAAAAGAGCACCACCGATCACCGGTAGTGCTCTTTCTTCTTTGCTTGGCAGCGTCCTACTCTCCCAGGACCCTTCGGTCCAAGTACCATCGGCGCTGGAGGGCTTAACGGTCGTGTTCGGGATGGGAACGAGTGGAACCCCTCCGCCATTGCCACCAAACATGATTTTTGCGCTGCTTTTACTTCCGCACTTTCCGCTTCAGCAAAAGATCAAACCTTATAAAAGGCTTGCAGCTAAAAATCGGTTCAAGGTTGAATCCTTGAAAACTGGATACGAAACTAGATTTGCATTTTATTTTTTGGATAAGCCCTCGACCGATTAGTACCTGTCAGCTCCATGCCTTACGGCACTTCCACCTCAGGCCTATCAACCTTGTCGTCTTCAAGGGGTCTTACATACGGGGAAATCTCATCTTGAGGGGGGCTTCACGCTTAGATGCTTTCAGCGCTTATCCCGTCCGCACTTAGCTACCCAGCTGTGCTCCTGGCGGAACAACTGGTGCACCAGCGGTGCGTCCATCCCGGTCCTCTCGTACTAAGGACAGCTCCTCTCAAATTTCCTACGCCCACGACAGATAGGGACCGAACTGTCTCACGACGTTCTGAACCCAGCTCGCGTACCGCTTTAATGGGCGAACAGCCCAACCCTTGGGAC
>NZ_CP150174.1:15000-105000 GCF_037964765.1 Paenibacillus sp. FSL K6-2441 | reverse complement strand
TAAGGCTCAGCCTTCCCCAAATCATAAGAAAAACGTCTATCGACGTACATTCAACGTAGACAGATCGCATTTAGCGGAAGTTTTTCTTGCGATATCAGGATGCTAAGCCCCCGTAGTTTATACTTTCTGATATCTTAAGAAAAACGTCTATCGACCTACATTCAACGTAGACAGACCGCGTTTAGTGGAAGTTTTTCTTGCGATATCAGGATGCCAATGCCCCGAAGTTTATACTTTCTGGCGTGTAATATAATCAAAATATAAAGAGGAAATCCCCAGCGACTATCGAAGAAAGAAGCACCTGACAGGGAAGCTTCAATCTTACCTACCAACCACAGGAGGTTAAAGTCGCATGGGGAAATCCTCGCACATTCAAGGCCGTAAGGGAACTAAGTTCAGTCAACAGCTAAGGGGCGTTAACCTGGAGCAAGTCCTCATCGTTGCAATCGATGCGGCCAAGCTCCACCAAAAAGCCTTAATATGCAATTATTTCGGCGACATCATTGAAAAACCCTTCTTTTTCTCAGCGAATAATTCTGGTATGGAGCTGCTTTGCAAGAAGATTAATCAAGCGGTTACAGCCACAGAGGCTGTTCGCTTGTTCCTGGGTATTGAGGCAACAGGCCATTACTATGAAGACATCGTCCGCGAGATGGCGAAACGAGGGTACCACGTTCAGATCTTGAATCCGTATACCACCTTCGAGGAACGCGCCGGCGCACTGAATTGGTGCAAAACAGATGATCTTGATCTTGTGGCCATCGCCCATGCCATCAAAAGCAACAAAGCCACTGAAAACCAGCTTTTGAATGGCGTGCAGCGTCAGCTCCATGTCTTGACTCGAGCACGGCGCTCTGAGACACGGAAGCGTGCTTCCTTGCGTACAGAGATTCGAGCACTTATGGACCTCATCTGGCGCGAGTACCAAGGATATGCAGATTATTCAGCCGGTAGAGCTCGAAAAATCAAAGTATTCAGTGACTTCTGGGGGAAAGCCTCGCTCTTCTTCATGGAGCATTATCCACACCCCGCTGCTGTCCTGAAACTAGGGGAGACCGGGCTACGGAAGCTCTCGATTCAGCATAATCTCAAATTGCGAAACACCACCATCCAGAAGCTCTTGCACGTCGCTGAACAAGCGTTATCGAGAAACTTACAGGAACTTCGGCCTGAGCTTATGTTACTGAAAATGAAGCTACGTGACTTACGAACATTTGATGCCAAAATTAATGTTTTGGAACAAGAGATCGAGAACCTTCTCCTTCAGACAGACGGACGACTGCTTCTTACCGTCCCGGGCTTAGGAGTGACTACCGCGGCTGAGCTTTATGCTGAAATCGGCGATGTATCTCAGTACTCGAACGCAAACCAGTTAATTAAGAAAGCTGGCACAAACCCCATTGTTAAGCAAACAGGTGGCGGCAAAGGCTCCTACCGCAAGATTTCCAAACAGGGAAACGATCACCTTCGTTATGCGGTATATCTAGCAGGTAAGAGTCTCTGCATGCATAATAAGGACCTTAAGCCTTTCTATGATCGTCTGAAGGAAAAAGGAAAACATGAACGAGCCATCTTTGTTGCAATGGGTAATAAGATGCTCAAAGTCGCTTTCGCCATGCTGCGAGACCGTTTACCGTTTCAATCGCAGTGCTCTGATTATCACATCCTTGATGAGGTCAATAAGAAGTTGAACTTCAATTGCGTTATGCCGACACTAGCGGTGGCCTAACTAAGCAAGATCTTGGAACCGGTCTTTCTGGGACTGAGGGAAGATCGGATCACTTTCTTGGAGACCTTGGATCTCGTATGTCAGCTTTATCCACCTCGCCCTGTGAATGCGAATTGTACGTTAGCGTATACTCTGCACTCAGCCAGATTGCATCGCAGGATTGAAAAAACGAGGCTATTTCCTTTCAAGTCCGAGAAAGGCCGGTTTCAAGCATCGCTTCTCTGTCAGTTGCTAACTTTTTTGAAAATCTGGGTGGTTAGGTGTGTTTGGGTTACCCAGAAACCTAAAAATTCTACTTGACATAGTACGCTGATATTATAAAAAACAAGCCCAGCCTATAGCCGGGCTTGTTCTATTCCAAACTCTTATTCCGCAGAACGCATATGCGGGAACAGCAGTACGTCACGGATAGAAGCCGAGTCGGTCAGCAGCATCACCAGGCGGTCCACCCCGATGCCCAAACCACCGGTCGGCGGCATCCCGTACTCGAGAGCACGGATGAAGTCCTCGTCCATTTCATGCGCTTCATCATTGCCTTGCTCACGCTCAAGCAGCTGTGCTTCGAAACGCTGACGTTGGTCGATCGGGTCGTTCAGCTCCGTAAAAGCGTTAGCATGCTCACGAGCTACGATAAACAACTCAAAACGATCCGTAAACCGCGGATCCTGCTCGTTCTTCTTCGCCAGCGGCGAGATCTCCACCGGATGTCCGTAAACGAACGTCGGTTGGATTAACGTCTCCTCCACAAATTGCTCAAAGAACGCGTTCAAAATATGACCGTACGTCATATGCGGCTCCACCGGAACATTATGCTCCTTAGCCAAACGATGCGCTTCTTCATTGCTCATTTGCACGCTGAAATCGACGCCGGTTACTTCTTTAACCGCATCAACCATAGACACGCGACGCCATTGCGGCTTCAAGTTAACCTCATGCCCTTGGTAGTGCACCACTTGAGTCCCCAGCACTTCCTGCGCGATATGGGAGATCAGATTTTCCGTGAGCGCCATAATATCTTTATAGTCGGCATACGCTTCATACAGCTCGATCATCGTAAATTCCGGGTTATGACGCGTCGAGATCCCCTCGTTCCGATAGACCCGGCCGATTTCATAGACTTTCTCCAAGCCGCCAACGATCAGGCGCTTCAAGTGAAGCTCGATCGCGATCCGCATATACAACTGCATGTCCAACGCATTGTGATGCGTAATAAACGGACGGGCGGCTGCACCGCCGGCAATGTTATGCAGCGTCGGCGTTTCCACTTCCAAATAGCCGAGGGAATCCAGGTAACGGCGCATCGATCGGATGATCTGCGAACGTTTGATAAACGTCTGCTGCACTTCAGGATTCACGATCAAGTCGACATACCGCTGGCGATAACGCAGCTCGACATCTTTCAAGCCGTGATATTTATCCGGTAACGGATACAGCGACTTCGACAGCACCTCTAGGTCCTTCACCTTGATCGTCGTTTCGCCGGTTTTGGTCTTGAACACCTCACCGGTTACCCCTACGATGTCCCCAAGGTCCAGAATGCTGAACGCCTGATACTTCACTTCAGGCACGCTGTCTTGACGGACATAAATCTGAATTTTGCCCGACAAGTCTTGCAGATGCGCAAAGCTGGCTTTACCCATGACCCGTTTAGCCATGATTCTTCCAGCGATGGTCACCTCGACGTGCTTCTCCTCCAATTCTTCCTTGGACAGCCCGTCATATTGCCGGAGAATGTCACCCGCCATATGGGTGCGTTCATATTTTTTGCCAAAAGGGTCGATCCCAAGCCCGCGCAGCTCGTCCAATTTATCACGGCGAATTTGCAGCAGCTCGCTGACCTCCATCGCTTCCTGGTTATTAATCTCTTCGCTCATTACCCTACTCCACTCCTTAATCCAGCTGAATTTGCTCGCCGACAAAAGAAACAGTGAAAGAAGCCTCCGCTGGGGAAGCTTCTTCTCTCGCTCATTCCGCCTTACTTCTTAATGTCCACGATTTTATATTGAATCACGCCTGCCGGAACGTTGACGTCCACGATGGCGCCTTTTTTCTTCCCAAGAATGGCTTTGCCGACAGGACTTTCATTCGAAATTTTGTTCTGCATCGGATCGGATTCCGCGGTCCCGACGATCGCATATTCCATCGTATCGCCGAATTCCAGATCTTCCACCGTCACGATCGAACCAATGCTTACCGTATCCGTGTCGATTTCATCGTTGTTGATGATCCGCGCGTTGCGCAGCATTTTCTCCAGAGTGATGATCCGTCCTTCAATAAATGCTTGCTCGTTCTTGGCGTCCTCATATTCCGAGTTCTCGCTGATATCCCCGTATCCGATGGCAACCTTGATCCGTTCCGCGACTTCACGGCGTTTCACGGATTTCAAGTTCTCCAATTCTTCTTCCAGTCTTTTCAGACCGTCTTGGGTAAGGATAACTTCTTTATCGCTCATCTCAACCGATTCTCCTGTCATGGAAAAAATTTTCGCACGGTACGTGCGGCACCTGAAAACTCCCCTGGAAAACGAACGATTCCCAAAAGGAATGGTTCCTTTGCCATACCACCGCCGCCCAGGTGCATGGAAGCGCTCGCTTCCGGCCACAGTGATCACTTCGATTCTTGCTTGTTGTGTTAATTATATGCAATATGTGATAAGGGTCAGACCCTCATATGGGAGAGACTGGCACTTGAGGCGAATTTATATTGTGAAATTATAGGTGAACGATTCCGAAATGTCAATGACGCCCGATTTTACAAATGTAAACGTTTCATGTATAAGAGGTCCCCCCATGAGAGGACACCCCTCTCCACTTCAAACCTTAGGCGGACACCTCATCGCGCACCGTTCCCGCCGCCAAGTCGGCGACAAAATTCTCAAGAATCCGCACCATCTCATCCCGGCGGTTTTCTTCCATTATGAGGTCTTTGATGCGCGCCGCACCTTTCAACCCTTTCAAATACCAAGCCAAATGCTTGCGCATCTCGCGAACAGCAACAAGCTCGCCTTTCAGCGCCGCTAAACGGTCCATGTGCAGGATGGCAATGCGAATCTTCTCCTCCGCATCCGGCTCAGGAAGCAATACGCCTGTTTTCAAGTACTCGACGGTCCGGTACAGCATCCAAGGGTTGCCAAGCGCCCCGCGACCGATCATCACACCGTCGCAGCCGGTCTCATCCAACATCCGTTTCGCATCCTCGGGTGTCGCCACATCGCCGTTACCGATGACGGGAATCGACACCGCTTCCTTCACCTGGCGGATGTAACTCCAGTCCGCTTTACCGGTGTACAATTGCTCCCGAGTCCGGCCGTGAACGCTCACGGCTTTGCCGCCGGCTCGCTCAACCGCTTTGGCGTTGTCCACGACGTAGATGTGCTCCGCATCCCAACCAATGCGCATTTTCACCGTGACTGGCTTGCTTACCGCATCCACAACCGCCGCAACCATTTCGTATATTTTATTCGGGTCAAGCAGCCAGCGTGCGCCAGCGTCGCATTTCGTCACCTTCGGTACGGGGCAGCCCATATTAATATCGATGATATCGGCATTGGTTTCCTGATCGACGACTTTCGCCGCTTCTACGAGCGACGCGCGATCCCCGCCGAAAATTTGCAGGCTAAGCGGCTTTTCCCGCTCGTCCACAAAGAGCATTTCTCGAGTCCGCTTATTGCCGTGAAGGATTGCTTTATCGCTAACCATCTCAGCGCAGACAAGCCCTGTCCCAAATTCCTTGGCTATCAGACGGAAGGCCGGATTACATACGCCTGCCATCGGGGCAAGTACGACTTGGTTCTTCAATTCCACATCGCCAATCTTCAGCAAGATGGTTCCCTCCCATGCAATAAAATAGTTAAATCAGCGGTTCACTTCAGATCAGACTTTAGCTCCGCTAAGGATATTCCTAAACATTGTGCAATTTTAGTTAACATTTGATCATCTGCCCGGCGGTTCCCCCGTTCTACCGCGCCCAATAAGGCCAGGGATACGCCGGACTTCTCAGCCAGCTCTTGCTGGGTGAAGCCTTTTAGCTTTCGGAAAGCGCGGATGCGCTGTGCCAGTTGCATGTTTTCCAAAACCGGACGCCTTCCTTTCCATCTAAGTTGTCTAGGGCATTGTGAATCCGTTCAAACAGCCCGGAAGGCTCTCCTTCCGGCACGATGTCGGCCAAGGGAATGAGCACAAAAGCTCGCTCCATCATCCGCGGGTGCGGTAAGGTCAGAAGCGGTGTGTCCAACACCCTGCCGCCGGCCCATAACAAATCCAGGTCCACCGTCCGCGGCCCGAAGCGGATCGTACGCTCCCGTCCCAGCCGCAGCTCGATATCCAGCATGAAGGTCAGCAGCGCCTCAGGATCCAGCGACGTCCGGACAGCAACGGCCATATTCACAAAACAAGGCTGATCCAAATAACCTACCGGATCCGTCTCATATAGATTGGAGCAGCGCAATACCTCGATCTCAGGATGCTTCTGCAATTCCGAGATCGCTTGCATCAGGGTGGCCTCGCGGTCGCCCAGATTAGCCCCTAAAGCAATATAAGCCTCTGAAAGCTCAGAGGGAGATGTCGTAGTCATAAATATTAGCTCACTTTCTGGAACGATACAACTCGACCGTCACACCGTCAAAATGCACATCAAACGGCGGATGCGGCTTCGTAACTCGAACCGTTAACGCATCTACCCTAGTATAAGTGTCCAATACCGCAGATGCAATATGCTCCGCCAGGGCTTCGATGAGTTTGAAGCTTTTCTTCTCAACGATACCCTTGACCAGTTCATGCACTTCGGAATAATTTACCGTTTGAGTTAAGTCGTCGTTAACCCCGGCCTGCTGCAGATCCAGCGCGAGCTCCAAATCCACGTAAAAGCGCTGGCCGAGCTTACGCTCTTCCTCAAAAACACCATGGTACCCGTAATATTCCATGCGCCGCAGCACCATTTTATCCATTCATTTCAGCTCCCTTTACCGGCAAATGGGTCAAGCGTACACGATCGCATCACACATCTGCACGGTTTGCTTGATCTCCTTCACGTCATGAACGCGGACAATCTGACAGCCCTGCGCAATCCCCAGCGCCACGGTGGCCGCCGTTCCGAACACCACCTCATCGACCGGAAGGTCTAAGGCGGTACGAATAAATCGTTTACGGGACGTGCCAAGTAGCAGCGGGAACCCCAATGCCGCTAATTCGTCCAGCGCCTTCATCACGCGCAGATTCTCGAGATCGTCCTTGGCAAAACCGATGCCGGGGTCCAAAATGATATTTTCATCCTTAACGCCAGCCTTTCGAGCGATCTCCACACTCTCCCGCAAATCCGCAGCCACATCGGCAAGCAAATCGCGGTAATTGCGATCATGGCGGTTATGCATCAAAATCACCGGACAACCAAACTCCGCCGCCACTTCCGCCATCCGTGCCTCCGCCTTAAAGCCCCAGATATCATTAATGATATGCGCCCCGGCCTTCAACGCTTCGTACGCCACCTGCGCCTTGTACGTATCCACCGACAACGGAACGTGAGGAAGCTCGCGATGGAGTGCCTCGACGACAGGGATGACCCGTTCCAGCTCTTCCTGTTCACTTACGGGCACATGGCCCGGCCGCGTCGACTCCCCGCCGATATCAATGATATCCGCGCCCTCCGCAACCATCTCACGGGCATGCTGAACGGCAAGCTCCACATTATTGTAACGACCCCCATCGGAAAAAGAGTCCGGCGTCACATTCAAAATCCCCATCACCAGCGTGCGATCCCCTAATGTCAAAGAGGCCTCGCCCAGTTGGTAGCTTCGCTTATAAATGATCGGCTGCATCGCCACTCCTCGCTTTCTCCCTATATTTCCCCAACAACAGGCGCGTCATTGGTCCGATTTGCCCAGTCCCCACCGTGCGCCGCAACGTCCCTTGGCCGCCGGGCTGGCCGGGCTCTACCAGTTTCGTCACCGGCACGAGCTCCTGAATCGAATTCGTCAGAAAGACCTCGTCGGCCGCCAGCAGCTCGTCCCAAGTGTAGCGGCCTTCCTCCGCCGCAATCCCCTGCTCGGCCGCCAGCTCCAGCACCCTAGCACGAGTAACGCCGGGGAGAATGCCGGTTTTCACATCCGGCGTATATAATCTACCATTTCGCACAAAAAATACATTGCTGACGATTCCCTCCGCCAGCCAGCCATCCGCCGTCAGCAACAGTCCCTCAGCGGGTGCAGCGGCAGGTCTACTCCCATGCGCATGCGCCGCAGGAGCATCCGCCGTGTGCTGTGCCTCGCGTTCCAACCGGGCGAGTTCGCGCTTCGCCAGCACGTTGTTCATATAATGCAGCGACTTGAAACGAACCTCGCCCTCCGGCGTATTCCGAGGCGTTGCCAGCCGCCACAACGGCTTCCCGTCCGTGTACAACGCCGCACTCGGCTCCGGCAGCGGCTTCACGTAGATCACGACCCTCGGCTTCTCGTAGTCGCCGGCAGGCAAGCCCAACGGCCCCTCGCCAGCCGTTACCGTATACCGAATGTAGCCTTCTTCCAATCCGTTCCGCTCGAGCAGCTCGGCAATTTCCGCTTCAACCCGGCCAAGATCAGCCTGGTACGCCATCCCGAGCGCCCTGCAGCCCGCCTCCAGCCGCTGTAGATGCCGATCCAGCAGGAACGGCCGCCCTCCGTACGTGCGGAATGTCTCGAATAACCCGATCCCGTACATAAAGCCGTGATCCATCACGGAGATCACGGCTTGATCGACCGGGGTCGGAACGCCATCCACCCCGATGTAATTCATGCTTTGGCTTCCGCCTTTCGGTTCAGGAAGTTACGGAGAATTTGGTGCCCATGCTGGGTAATGATCGATTCCGGGTGGAACTGCACGCCCTCGACGGCATACTCTTTGTGGCGCAGCCCCATGATCTCCCCTTCCGCCGTCTCTGCGGTAATCTCCAGGCAATCCGGCAGACTCTCGCGCTCCACAATCAGTGAATGGTACCGCGTAGCCGTGAAGGGCGACGGCAGGCCGGCAAACACCGATTCTCCCTGATGGTAAATGGGCGACGTCTTCCCATGCATCAGCCGCTCGGCACGGATCACCTTGCCGCCAAAGACTTGACCGATCGCCTGATGCCCCAGACAAACGCCAAAGATCGGGATAACCCCTTTAAAATGCTCAATCAAATCCAGCGTAATCCCGGCCTCATTGGGCGTACACGGGCCGGGGGATATTAAAATATGATCCGGCTGCAAAGCCTCAATACCCGCAAGATCGATCTCATCGTTGCGGCGGACAGTTACTTCCTCGCCTAACTCACCTAAATACTGCACCAGATTGTACGTGAAAGAATCATAGTTGTCGATCACTAAAATCATCTCATCTCATCTCCTGTCCTAGACTTTGTCCAGCTGGCTCTTCTTAAGTTCTTAAGTCTGTTGAACGGCCAGAGCAACGGCTCTGGCTTTGTTGAAGCATTCCCTGTACTCACGGTACGGGTCCGAATCGATGACGATGCCGGCACCCGTCTGCAAGTAGCCGACGCCGTCCTTCGCGACCAGCGTACGTATAATAATATTTAATTCGATATTCCCGGCATAGTCAATCCATCCCATCGCGCCGGTGTAGGGGCCTCTCGTAACAGGCTCCAGCTCCTCGATGATTTCCATCGTCCGCACTTTAGGCGCTCCGGTGATCGTTCCTCCGGGAAAAACAGCCGCAATCGCATCATAAACTGAATGATCCGAACTCAGCACCCCTTCAACCTCGGAGACCAAATGCATGACATGCGAGTACCGCTCCACGGCAAACAGCTCGCTGACCCGCACCGTCCCGTACTCCGCCACCCGGCCGATATCGTTGCGCAGGAGGTCGACCAGCATAATGTGCTCGGCCTGCTCTTTCTCGCTGGCAAGCAGCTCCGCCTCCATCTGCTGATCCTCCTCCGGCGTATGCCCCCGCCGTCTCGTCCCCGCAATCGGTCGGGTGCTGATCCGTCCTTGCTCCACCTTCACCAGCAGCTCCGGCGAAGCGGACACGAGCTGGAAGTCAGGGAACCGGAGCAGGCCCATATACGGCGAAGGATTCAACCTGCGCAGCTGCTCGTACACCCGCTCCGGCGAAGCGGCCAACGGAAAAGCCTGGCGCAGCGAAAGATTCACCTGGAATACGTCGCCGGCCGCGATATATTCCTGCACCCGACGCACCGCCGCTTCAAACGCCTCCCGCGTCATTGAGACGGACATGCGGCGGCGTTCCAGCTCCTCGTCGGTAAGCGAAGAAGGCTCTGCCGAACCTGCTGCGTCTACCGGGCCTGTCGCCGACGCATAAAAGCTCTTCCAACGGTCAGCCATTCGCATAGCCCGCGCTTCAGCGAGGTGATAGCTGTCACGCAGCTGATCCGGTGACGCCGACGCGATCGGGACATGGACGATGCAATACACGTCGCCTTCCGCTTGATCGATCACCCACAGCTCCTCCAACCGCATCCAGACGTAATCATCCAGGCCAAGATCGTCCTGCGCCAGGTTCGGCAGCCGCTCCAGCGATCGCGCTACGTCATAGGCGAGATAACCGACGGCCCCGCCGCTGAACTTGGGCAAACCCGGCCAACCTGGAGAACGGAACGGTTCCATCCAGTCCCGCAACAGGTCGAGCGGCTTGCCCGACACCACCGAAACTTCTCCTGAAGCGAGATCCTCCACCACGGCCTGATCGCCCTTGCCGCGAAGGACGGAGACCGGATTTAACCCCAAGAAGGTATAGCGTCCAACCTTGCCGCTTTCCAATACAAAGGCATACGGCCCGGCTTCCTCCCAAGCCCTGGACCAGTCCTCAGGCAAGCCGGCAGCCGCCAGCGGAATTTTGACCGCGAAGGGCAGCATCGTCCAGTTACCCGTGTCTGCCCATTCTTTCCATTGCTCCCAAGTCATTATCTTTTTCATCAAGCGCGCTGATCCCCCACATTTTCAGCCTGAAGAAGCTCTAGTCTTATTGGAAGCTAGTATACTAGAAGACGCCCTATAAGGAAAACACCTATCGCGAAAAATAAAAGACCCCAGACCGTTCGGTTGGAACGGCCGGGGGTTGTCATCGCTCTTACCGCGAAACGATTAAGCTTCGAAATTGTACAGCGGCGTGCTGAGATAGCGTTCGCCGTTACTTGGAATGACGGCAACGACACGTTTGCCTTTACCCAGTTGCTTCGCAACTTTTAATGCAGCAAATACGGCAGCGCCGGAAGAAATTCCGGACAAAATCCCTTCTTGTCTTGCTACAATACGCGCTTGCTCAAACGCTTCTTCGTTCTCGACATGAATGATTTCATCATAAATTTCACGGTTCAAAATTTCCGGAATGAAGTTCGCGCCAAGGCCTTGGATTTTGTGAGGACCTGGTTTACCGCCAGCCAAAATCGGCGATGCTGCCGGTTCAACTGCGTAAATTTTCAGATTCGGGAACCGTTTCTTCAATACTTCGCCTGCACCGGTAATCGTACCGCCTGTACCGATCCCTGCAACAAATGCATCCAGGCGTCCGTCCAGCGATTCGATGGCTTCAACGATTTCCGGCCCCGTCGTCTCGCGGTGGATCTTCACGTTCGCCTGAGTTCTAAATTGGTCTGCTAGGAAGTAATCCGGATTAGCGGCCAGCAGTTCTTCTGCTTTCTTCACCGCACCGTTCATACCTTCAGCCCCCGGCGTGAGGACAAGCTCTGCCCCATAAGCGCGCAGCAAGTTGCGGCGTTCCAAGCTCATCGTTTCCGGCATGACGATTACGGCTTTATAGCCTTTGGCTGCCGCCACCATCGCGAGGCCAATCCCTGTGTTACCGCTGGTTGCTTCGATAATCGTGCCGCCTGGTTTCAGCTTGCCGGCTTTTTCTGCTTCTTCTACAATGCTGATCGCAATCCGGTCCTTCACGCTGGAGCCTGGGTTTTGGTATTCCAGCTTCACGTAGATTTCGGCGCTGTCCTCCGGTACAACCCGGTTCAAACGGACCAGCGGCGTATCTCCGATCAATTCCGTAACATTGTTCACGACTTTTGCCATATCAAATATCCTCCCTTTGGATAAAAATAACCAAGTCGATCTGGCTGCCCACAAATGAAAGCTGACATAATTTAGGATGCACGATTCATCGACTTTCATTTATTTCCGAGTAAATAAGTTGGTTTTCTAATTATAATCTTAACAACGCCGATCGGAGTTGTCAAGAAAAGTCACAAAAAATACTTTGCTTTCAAGGGACTTTTGCCCCCCGATCGCAAAGTATCTTGGACCTACCCAGCGGGTTAAGGGATACAGGCTCCCAGTATATATTTTTCTCTTGGCAATCTTATTTCTCGGTTTTGGCGATCAACTGGTCGATTTCCTCCGGCGTAAACAAGTACGGCTCATTGCAGAAATCGCACACAACCTCCGTCTCTTTTCCTTCATCCCGCAGCTCCTCCAGCTCCTGCTTGCCCAAGCTGATCAACGTGCGTTCAACCCGTTCCCGGGAACAGTTGCAGGAGAATACGATGTCCATCTCCTCCAGAACCTGCACATCCTTCACAATCCAACGAAGCATTTCGTCCAGCTCCAGCCCTTGGTCAAGCAAAGCCGTAACCGGCGGAAGCTGTCCAATAGCCTTTTCGATCGAATCAATCTCCGAATCGCTTAAGCCTGGCAGCAGTTGAATGATAAAGCCGCCGGCCACGATCACCGAGTTATCCACGTCCACCAAGACACCGAGTCCAACAGCGGATGGAGTTTGCTCCGATACGGCAAAATAATAGGTGAAATCCTCGCCCAGTTCACCGGAAATCAGCGGTACGCTCCCGCGATAAGGCTCCTTGAGCCCCAAATCCTTCGTGACATGGATAAACCCTTCGGTGCCGACTGCCCCGCGCACGTCCAGTTTCCCTTGGCTGTTGCTTGGCAAATGGACATGCGGGTTCTTGACGTAGCCGCGCACTTCGCCCTTGGCGTTCGCATCGGCAATGATTTGTCCGATCGGTCCGTCGCCCTTCACCTGAACGGTCAGCTTATCCTCGCCCTTGAGCATCGCACCCATCATGGCAGCAGCGGTCACCGTCCGCCCCAAAGCTGCGGTTGCCGTCGGATAGGTATCATGCCGGCGGCGCAGTTCCTCCACCAGCTGGGTCGTCCGCACCGCGAAGGCGCGCACTTTCCCGCCCATGGCGATCCCGCGGATTAACCGGTCTTGCTTATTGTTTTGGTCCATGTTGCGAAGGACCTCCTTTCATCCCTTAAAGGTCAATCAAACCCTTATTCTTCCCATGATCTATTATCCGCATTATTGATTGCGCTCGTAAATAATTCGAAGGCCCTCCAAAGTCAATTGCGAGTTAACCTCCTCGATGGTGCGCGTTTCGCTGGCGATCAGCTCGGCTAACCCTCCGGTGGCAATAACCTTTGGTTTCGCGCCCATCTCCCGGGCAATCCGCTCAACAATGCCATCAACCTGGCCGGCATAGCCAAAAATAATCCCCGCCTGCATCGCATGCACCGTGTTGCGGCCGATCACCTTCTTCGGCTTCTCCAGCTCGATACGCGGCAGTTTGGAAGCGCGCTGATACAACGCTTCGGTCGAGATGCCGATCCCCGGCACAATCGCGCCGCCAAGGTAATTGCCCGCAGCATCGATACAGTCAAACGTAGTGGCTGTGCCGAAGTCAACAACCACCAGCGGCCCGCCGTATTTCTCGATGGCAGCCACCGCGTTGACGATCCGGTCGGCACCAACCTCGCGTGGATTTTCGTAGCGCAGGTTTAGCCCGGTTTTGATGCCCGGACCCACGACCAGCGGCTTGTGATGCAAATATTTATCGCACAGCTCTTCCAGCACGTGCATTAACGGCGGAACAACCGAAGAGATGATCACGCCTTCCATCTCACTTGCCCGGATGCCCACCATATCAAACAGATTATGGATCAATACGCCGTACTCGTCCACCGTGGCTTGACGGTTCGTGCTGATGCGGAAATGATGGAGCAATTCCTTGCCCCGGTAAATCCCCAGCACGATATTCGTATTGCCTACATCGACTACAAGGAACATGCGCCTGTTAAGCCTCCTTTTTGCCGTTCAGGTCCAAACTGATATCCAGGCTTTCAAAAGAATACGTTAACCGTCCCACGGAAATGACGTCTACGCCGCTCTCAGCAATGCCGCGGATCGTTTCCAGCGACACGTTGCCCGACGCTTCCACCGTCACATGCGGCGCTTTCGCCTTGATTCGGCGCACCGCTTCCTTCATCAGATCGGGCGCCATGTTGTCAAGCATAATGATATCCGCTCCAGCTTGCAGCGCTTCCTCGACCTGCTCCAGGTTTTCCGTCTCCACCTCAATGGTCATCGTGTGCGGAATCTGAGCGCGGGCGCGGCTGACCGCTTGGGTGATCCCCCCGGCCCCTTTGATATGATTATCCTTGATCATCACCGCGTCATACAACCCGAAGCGGTGATTCGAACCTCCGCCGGTGCGGACAGCATACTTCTCTAGCATCCGATGTCCCGGCGTCGTCTTGCGCGTGTCCACCAAGCGGGTTGGCAGGCCGCCAAGCGCCTCGACGAACATGTTCGTCCGCGTAGCGATACCGGACAGACGCTGCAGCAAATTCAGCGCTAACCGCTCCCCGATTAATATGCTATGCGTGCTTCCTTCGACTTCAGCCAGAATCGTACCTTTCTCGATGCGTTCGCCGTCCTTCACGTGCGGCGTAAACGTCAGGCTCGGGTCCACGATCTCAAAGACGAGCTGAGCCACCGGCATTCCGGCAACGATGCCGCCCTGCTTGGCGTGAATGATCCCTTTGGATTCATGGCCGGCAGGGATCGTGACGGCGGTCGTCACGTCCCCGGAGCCTACGTCCTCCTTCAGCCAGCCGCGGATGGACTCCACGAGCCCTTCATGATATCCATTAAACATCATCGCTAATTTCCTCCAACATTCCTTGATCCCGCTGCCACAACAAATGCTTGCGCCACTTCGCGTCATTGCGTTCCGGGAAGTCCTCGCGGTAATGTCCGCCCCGGCTCTCCTCGCGGGCCAGCGCCGCTTTGGCCAGCAGTAGCGCGCAGGTCAACATATTGGCATACTCCCATTGGTCACGGGTATGCAGCGCCTGACTAAAAATCGCCTTGTGATTCTCCAGCTCCTCGATGCCCTTGGCAAGCCCCTCTGCCGTGCGGCGCAGGCCAATGCGGCGCACCATCGTCTTCTGCAGGTCGAGGCGGCGTTCCACCAGAGAGAACGGAGCAGGCGCCATGCGGCCGCCATGGTAAGCAACCGTCTCGCCCGTTCGAGTGCGCGGCGGCAGCTCCTGAATCCGCTGGATAATCCGGCGGCCGAACACAATCGCTTCCGACAACGAGTTGCTGGCGAGCCGATTGGCGCCGTGTACGCCGGTCGACGAAACCTCACCGCAGGCGAACAACCGTTGCACGCTCGTCTCGCCATAATGGTTGACGCGAACGCCTCCCATCATATAATGCGCTGCCGGAGCGACCGGAATCCAGTCACTTGTTAAATCGAGCCCATAACGCAGGCAGGTTTCGTAAATCGTTGGAAAACGGGCCTTGATCTTCTCCGGATCTTCATGCGTGATATCGAGATAAACGATACTTGCCCCCGCCGCTTCCATCTCGCTCACGATCGCCCGCGCTACGATATCCCGCGGCGCCAGCTCCAGCAGCTCATGGTATTTGCTCATGAACCGCTCGCCTTTAATATTCCGCAGCACGGCCCCTTCGCCGCGAACTGCCTCGGAAATGAGAAACCGCGGGGCGCCCGGGTAACATAACGAAGTGGGATGAAATTGAATAAACTCCATATCACGCAGCACCGCTCCTGCCCGGTAAGCGATAGCAACACCGTCCCCCGTGGCTACCTCGGGATTGGTCGTATAGCGGTACAGCTGCCCGGCTCCGCCGGAGCATAAAATCGTAGCATTTCCGCGCAAGAACACACGCTGCCCGTCAGGCCGCTGCACGAGCGCCCCCAGGCATTCGTTCTCCTCCGTAATCAAATCGATCACATAATGATTGTCCCAAACCTGGATGTTAGGATGGGCGTCCGCCTGCTCGGACAGGGCCCGCACGATCTCATACCCCGTCGCGTCCCCATGCGCATGCAAGATGCGGCGATGGCTATGCGCTCCCTCTTTCGTCAGAGCCAGCTCCCCGTTTTCCAGATCGAAGGCCGTGCCCAGCTTCATCAGTTCTCTGACGCCTTCCGGCCCTTCATTTACGAGAATGTCAACCGCTTTGGAGGAGCATAATCCCGCGCCGGCCAGCAGCGTATCCTGACGGTGATAGGCCGGGGAATCGTCCTCAGAGATCACGGCGGCAATCCCGCCCTGCGCATACCGGGTATTGCTTTCCAGCATGGATTTCTTCGTGACTAGGATTACGCGATTCTTTTCACTTGCTTTGATAGCGGTAAAAAGACCAGCAATCCCCGAACCGATCACAATCACATCCGTATCCACGACCGTCAATCGGCTTGCCTCAAAATCAACCAAATATTGTGGAATCACGTTCGTCACCTATCTTGAACAAGAGAGTAGCGCATGCTACTTAACTTGTAACATGCGCTCTAAGGATAATCTGGCTTTGTCGGCAACGACGGGTGGTACGTAAATTTGCGGTTGCATCGTTTCCAGGCATTTCACCAGTTTCTTCAGGTTATTGACTTTCATGTTCGGGCATACCAGATATTTCGTGGCAAAATGGAACGTTTTGTCCGGGCTGTCTTTACGCAGCTGATACCCCGTTCCATCCTCCGTGCCCACGATAAACTCCTTCGCGGAGGAATTTTTGCAGTAATCGATGATCGCCGTGGTGCTGCCCACGAAATCGCCCATCGCCACCACTTCCGGACGGCATTCCGGATGCACGACAAACTCGGCGTTGGGATATTTCGCTTTCATCTCAACGACGTCTTTCACGGTCAGCATATCATGCGTGTTGCAGTAGCCTTCCCAAATAATCAGCTTCTTGTCAGTATGTTGCTGCACGTAATGGCCAAGGTTCTTATCCGGCACCCAGATAATTTCGTCCGCATCCACGGAGTTAATTACCTTCACCGCATTGGAGGAGGTGCAGCAGATGTCCGTTTCCGCTTTAATTTCTGCGGAAGAGTTAATATAGGTCACCACTTTGGCGTTCGGGTGTTGAGCCTTTAGCTTGCGCAAGCCTTCGACGTTCACCATATCGGCCATTGGGCAGCCCGCACGTTCGTCAGGAATAAGCACCGTCTTGTTCGGCGCCAAAATCTTAGCGCTTTCGCCCATGAAATGCACGCCGCAGAACACGATCGTATCCGCATCCGTCGAAGCGGCCTTCTGAGCGAGCAAAAAAGAATCGCCCCGGAAATCCGCTACCTCTTGAATTTCATCCCGCTGATAATAATGCGCCAGTATGATGGCATTGCGTTCTTTCTTGAGCTGAACCAGTCTTTCCCGCAATTCGCGGTTCATTTCGGCTTTACGCTCAAGCGCTAGAGCCTCCACTTGAATTCCTCCCCCATAAGCTCATGTATCGTCTGTTGCTGTATTAACCCCATCCTGGCTCTCTATCTCTTCGCGTCGTCCGGGATTCTTGCTGCGTTGTATGACAATCCTGCGTGAAACGGCAAGAACGTATTAAATTTCACACGGTGTTTACCAACTAATTTACACAAGGTGAAAGGCACTGTCAATGCGCCGTCCGGGTGCGTATAGCCCCAATAGCCTTTGATAATGCAGGAAAAATAAGGATTAACGAGGGGATACGCGCGTTCAGGAATAACTAAAATTTTAAGAAAAAGACCTTTGATTTCTCGTCCCCATCAATGTATTCGATTTTTCGTATACAAAATACGGCTTACGCCAATATTCCCGGATTCTATTCGGTTTTTCATACAGAATTTAGGTATACCTCAGCTTATGGTGCAAATATATACGAAATTTCATATAGATTCCGTTAAAATCACCAGATCCGCCAAACTGTATTCGATTTTTCGCATACATCTGAACGTAAGAAAAACGTCTATCGACGTACATTCAATGTAGCCAGACCGCGTTTAGCGGAAGTTTTCCTTGCGATATCAGGATGCCGATCCCCCGAAGTTTATACTTTCTGATATCTAAAAAAATCCGGGAAACTTGAGGTTTCCCGGATTAGGTCTTTGCTGGTATGGTTACACGGTTGGCGTGCTGCCACCATTGTTTGGATCCTTGCCTTCGTCCGCCGAATCGGCTTGACCAGGCGTATCGCTGACGGTACCTTGCGGTGCGTCAACAACCGGATCGTTCGTCCGATCGCTGGCGGTGCCGCCCGGAACGTCATTTGGGATATCCCCGACCGGAGCAGCAGGCGCCGAATCCTCGGTTTTGCCTTGAATGCGAACGCGAACGTCACCCACGCTGTCGATCGACGGCTCACCCGGCTCGGAGGAACCGCTGCCGCCATCTTGGCCGTCTTTCTTCAAGCCGTCCAGCGTACCGGTTTCGATCAGCGACTTGATTTGCTCGAGCTCCAAGGTTTCCACTTCAAGCAGCGTTTCCGCAATGAGGTGAACTTCCTTGGCGTGCTCGGTCAGCAGCTGCTTACAACGTTCATAACATTCGTTGATGAACCGCTGCATTTCCTGATCGATCTCGTAAGCGATTTGATCACTGTAGTTCTGCTCGTGCCCGATATCGCGGCCCAGGAACACTTGGCCTTGCGATGTGCCGAACTGCATCGGACCGAGCTTCTCGCTCATCCCGTATTCAATGATCATGCTGCGCACGATGTTGGTCGCTTGCTGGAAGTCGCTGTATGCGCCGGTTCCGATCTCGCCGATAAACAGCTCCTCGGATACGCGGCCGCCAAGCAGACCGGTTACCCGATCCAGCAGCTCGTTCTTCGTGGCCAGCATACGGTCTTCCTTCGGTAACATAATGACATACCCGCCGGCGCGGCCGCGTGGAATGATCGTTACCTTGTGCACCATGTCGGCATGCTCCAAGAAGTAACCCACAATCGTATGGCCCGCTTCGTGGTAAGCCACGATGCGCTTCTCGCGGTCGCTGATAACGCGGCTGCGTTTCTCAGTACCGACAATAACGCGGTCGATCGCTTCGTCTACTTCCGTCATGGAAATATCTTTGCGGTTCCGCCGTGCTGCCAGGAGGGCCGCTTCGTTCAGCAGGTTCTCCAGGTCAGCGCCGGTAAAGCCCGTCGTACGCTTCGCGATCACGTCCAACTTGACGTCTTTAGTCAGCGGCTTGTTGCGCGCATGCACTTTCAAGACCGCTTCGCGGCCCTTCACATCCGGACGGTCCACCGTGATTTGACGGTCAAAACGTCCCGGACGCAGCAAGGCTGGGTCCAGAATATCTGCACGGTTCGTCGCAGCGATGATGATAATGCCCTCGTTGCCGCTGAAGCCGTCCATTTCTACGAGCAATTGGTTAAGCGTTTGTTCGCGTTCATCATGACCGCCGCCAAGTCCAGCGCCCCGCTGACGACCTACGGCGTCAATTTCGTCGATAAAGATGATACAAGGCGCATTCTTCTTCGCGTTCTCGAACAAATCCCGCACGCGGGAAGCGCCGACCCCAACGAACATTTCCACGAAGTCAGAACCGGAAATGCTGAAGAACGGAACCCCTGCTTCACCGGCAACAGCGCGGGCAAGCAAGGTTTTACCGGTACCCGGAGGGCCTACAAGCAGAACGCCTTTCGGAATTCTTGCCCCCACGGCCGAGAACTTCCGCGGATCTTTCAGAAACTCAACGACTTCGACAAGCTCCTGCTTCTCTTCATCGGCACCTGCGACATCCTCAAACGTAACTTTCTTCTTCTCTTCATTATAGAGGCGCGCCCGGCTCTTGCCGAAGTTCATCACTTTGCCGCCGCCGCCCTGCGCTTGATTAAACAAGAAGAAGAACAGAATGAACATGATCGCAAGCGGAACGATCGAAGTTAGGAAGGTGAGCCAGATGCTTTCGCCCTGCATCTTCTTCCATTCTAAACTAAAACCGTTCTGTTCGCTGTATGCGATGATCTCTTTAACGACATTCTCGTCAAAAGGCACATACAAAGAGAAATTCTTCGTCTTGTCGTTTCCGACAGCTTCCTTATACTTACCGGTTACCAGATAAGCGTAACCGTCAAATTTAACGGTTAGATCAGCAACATTATTATCCTTCAGTTCCTGACGTAAGTCCGAATACTTAGGGGTGACGGTTGCTTCTTGTCCGCCATTGAGGAATTGGACGATGCCCACCACGACTAAGAAAAGTATTAAATAAAAACCAGAATTCCGGATGAACCGATTCATCCCCTACCTCCTCTCAAGACCTTAAGTTATTTTACCATAGCCAATCTCGCCATTTCAAAATTCCGGCAAGGGTGGTCCTTCGTCCAAGCGGACGACGAAATCAACTGGTGTAAATCTCCGGCTTCAGAACTCCGATGAATGGGAGGTTACGGTATTTCTCGGCATAATCCAGACCGTATCCGACAACGAAAGCGTCCGGAAGAACGAACCCTGACAGGTCCGCTTGCAAATCCACCGTACGCCGCGCCGGTTTGTCAAACAGCGTAACGATTTTAACCGATTTGACCTTGCGCCGTTCAAGCACATCAATCAAATAGCTGAGCGTCAGCCCGCTATCGATAATGTCCTCCACGATCAAGATATCGCGGCCTTCCACGGAGGTATCCAAATCCTTGATGATCTTCACTTCCCCGGAAGAACGGGTTCCCGCTCCATAACTGGAGACAGCCATAAAGTCGAGCTCGATCGGTACCGTAATTTCCTTCACCAGATCGGCCATAAAAATAAAAGCGCCTTTCAAGATACAGATCACGAGCGGGTTACGCCCTTCGTATTCCGCACTCAGCTGTTTGCCCAACTCAGCAACCTTCTCTTGAATTTGTTCCCGCGTAATCAAAATTTCCTGGATATCGTTTAGCAAAATGAGTGAACCTCCTACGTTATTCTATGAATGCCGATCTTTCGCTAATCCTCAAGGTGTGCGCCCCGGATCTGGACGCGGCGTTAGAACCATATGCACAACAGTGGTCGTGCGCGGGTTCACCGCAGCAACTGCGGAACGGCGAACGCCGGGAATCCACAGGATCCGGCCTGCGGCATCCGTGACCATCGGGATGCGGGAGCGGAGGGATGGCGGTATTTTCGCATCGATGAAAATATCTTTTACCTTTTTGCTGCCGTTTAATCCCATAACTTTCATCACGTCTCCCGGTAATCGGGAACGCACGGTAAGCGGATAGACCAGCTCATCCGCATCAAATTTCGCTTCGTTATTTCCTTCTGCCTTAACGTGAAGCTCCCTGCCGGCGCCATACCGCGTGATTCGCAAGCTCTGGCTCAGGCCCTCGATCGGCACCTCTGCCGGAAATTGTTCCACCAAATATGTATAATGAGGAATCCGACTTTCTACTGCCGGGGGGATAAAGCGTATCCTGTCATATTCGCGTACGCACTTGACGCCGCCGCCGAGATCTAAGCTCCACGTCGTGGGCCGATCTTGAATCGTCCCTTGACGAATTGCCTCGACCTTGACAAAATCGCGATCCTCCGTACTTAAAGGCAGATAATTTAATATTAGTTTAATCAACCTCCGTTGTAAAGCAACATGTAAACCGGAGAAAAGAGGGGCTTCAAACGAGAGAATCCCGTCCTCCGTCCGCACAAGCTCAGCGTACAACCTCATCGCTTCCTGATGCAGGTAATCGTCTTCTGCTGCAGTCAGCACCGCCAACCGGTTCAGCGATTCCGGCAACTGACCATTATATTGCCCTAAAAATGGCAACACATCCAGCCGAATCGAATTTCGCGTCATCTCTTTATCCAGGTTGCTGCTGTCTTCGACGTAAGCCAGCCCGGATTCGCGGCACGCCTGGAGCAAATCCGTCTTGTATATACGGAGCAAGGGGCGGATAAGTTCCACATTTTTTTCGCGGCGTTTGGGTCGCATTCCGGCTAATCCGGAGGGCCCGCTGCCCCGCAGCAGCCGCATCAGCACCGTCTCGGCCTGGTCATCGGCATGATGGGCAAGCGCGATGGACGATGCCCCATAACGCTCGGCCACCTGATGCAAATATTCGTACCGCTTCTCCCGAGCCGCCAGCTCCAGGCTTTGCCCCGTTTCCTTCATATAAGCACGCACATCCGCGTACCCCAATTCAAAGGGGATACCAAGCCGCTCGGCGAGCTCACGGACAAATTCCGCATCCCGATCCGCCTCGTCGCCGCGTAAGCCGTGATGCAGGTGCGCGCAGATCAGTTGGAGTCCCAGCGCCTTGTCCCCGGCGATTTCCTTCATTATATGCAGCAGCACCGTAGAATCGACCCCGCCGGACACCGCCACAACGATAACATCTCCGGGCAACCATAACTGTTCCTGCCTGCCAAAACGGCGAACCTGCTCCGTTAATCGGTACAGTGTGGTTTCTTTCATCGGATACCCCCTCTCCCTTCCCTCAAAAATGAGTTCGTAAACGTAACGGACTGGAAGGACTCTATTTGCCCATTTCCCGGCAATTTCCCAACCTAACGGACCCCAGTGACCTTAAGTGGCCTTTTAATGGACCAGATTGCCGCTGTTATCCGAAATAAGGTCTCCTCAGTCCGTTAGAATCGGAGGAAGTCCAATCGCAAGCGAATAGCGTCTCTGGTGTCCGTTAGCTTCGGAAGCCCACCGCCTAAAACCTAAAAGTCAAATAAAGCGCACAGGCAAGCAACGTCAGCGATACCGCAAACGCCCCGACGATCCATCCCGGGGTCGTAGACCGCGTCCGGCGCCGCGGAGTGAAACGGCGGGTGACCATCTCCTTCCACAACCGGCACGCTTCCGCCGTATCCCGGAACTCCCCATGGAGAGCCCGCTTCAACCAGGCGCGGTACGGCGCCAACGTCTCATACCCGTCGACGATGGCGATAAGATCGCTGCGGCTGCGCGTTTGCGGCAGCTGAGTCGCCGCTTTCTTTAACGCACTCTCAGCAAGCAAATGAATGCAGACAACCGCGAAGGAGAACCAGTCATACGCGGGATCCGCTGTACGGCTTCCCGCCCCCCAGAAACCGCGGTCGTACCACTCCGTAAACTGCTTTACGCTGTGCCCTTCACTTGTTACTCCGCCGTAATCGATCAGCTCGACTTCGCCATAAGCCCCTACGAGCACGTTCTCCGGCTTAAGGTCACCAAACACCCAGCCGGAATGGTGCAGCCGTCCGAGCTGTTGCAGCAGCTGAAGGCCAGCCACGTCCAGCCAGCGCGGCCCCCGCCGGGCCAAAAAGGCGCGCAGCGGCTCCCCTTGCACATAGCGCATAACGTAGAAAGGAATCTCCCTCCCCTGGTAAGTGAAGTCGTCCACCTCTACCAGGTAATTGAGATCCCGTTCCGCCGCACCCCGCCGCCGGCCTTGACGCTGCAGCGCTTTCAGCACATTGATTTCCGATTGAATATCCAGCGTATCGAAGCCCAGCTTCAGAGCGTATAATTTTCCGTTTTTCTCCCGTTTCACCAGGAATACAACGCCGTTAGCCCCTTGCCCGAGCAAACGCTGGATCACATACCGACCGCCGTTCCAGCGTCCGATAATCCGCGTTCCCTGCGGCAGGGGAATTTTAGACGACGTAGTCGCCGAGGATTCCATCTTGTCCCTCCGTCTTCTCACGCCAAGACTTACCATGTTCATTCAGTGTACCATATCGCATAAAATCCATCACCTTCAGAAGCGCAGGTCCGGTTGGCGTTGCCCCTCTCATGACGAGGCGTTGGAAGATGGAACGGGCAGACCCCAGATCGCTGGTCCATTCCACATCCAGGACGGCATCCTCTCCGCTGTGCGAGCCGGGAAAATGGAAGACGGCCAGCTGGCTCTCCCCTTTCCGCGAGCTCAAGCTCAACATCATATCCCGAATCGCTTCCTCCACGGCCCGGAGCTTCGGCTTCATGCTGGCGCTGGCATCAATGAGAAGCGCCACCTGCAGCGAGCTGTTCTCGCTCAGCTCGTCGATCACCTCGACGACCTGCGAGCGCTGCTCTGGCGGCAAGTCACTAACCGTCTGATCGCCTAGGATCTGCCGGATCTCTTTATGAACCGCCTGTTGAATCGTCTGGACGACCGTTTTTCGCGTCATCATCTGCATCGTCTGCGCCAGGTTCTCGGTTCCGACAATCCGGCTCATCCCGCCGCCGGCCTTGGCGATTTCAGCGATCTCCAGACTCCCCAGCTCGCCAATCGTACCGTAATCGACAATCCCCACCACATTTACGGTGATTCCTTCCTGCCTTGCCAGCGCCGCAGCCATCACCGGACTTTCCCCGACATTGGAACACCCGTCCGTAATCAACATAATCTGTTTCATCTCATCATCCCGCCTTTCAAATAGATAGAGTTCAACAATCTCGTATCTATCATTTCCAGCTAGGATAGAATTCAAACCAGCTGCGCGAAGAAAGACCCGGCCCGAGGCCATCACTTCCTTATAAAAAAGAAAGGAACCTAAGACAGTCGCCTTAAGTTCGATAGAATCCAGAATTATCTGCATATTTATGCACAATGCGCATTTCGAGAATCCCCGTATCCGGGTCCTCCTTATCCATCAGGATCTCCCAATAGTCAGGAGCCAGGGCTCTGAGTTGTTGATAGTCTTCCCGATGTAGCCTTACGCCGGCAAAGCGGTTGTTGTCAAAAACATAATCCTGCTCCGCCCGCAACCCAAATTTGATCTCCAGCAAGCTTCGCAGGCCGCCTACGGTCATAAATTTAAATCGGTAGCCTTCTGATAGGGCAATCTTCACCTCATCCAAATGCTCCTGGAGGTATTCCACAAATCCGTCCCACTGCAGCTCCGGATTAACTCGCTGCTGCAATTCAGCGGCATCCTTGCGCTCCAGCAGCTCCACGAGCTCCGCGCCTTGGATGCCCTTCGCCCGAATCATCTCCAATCGCAGCGCATAGAGCTGCGGCAAGCTGGCTTTTGGTGCTGTCAAAAGCATGACCTCCCTACCCATATAACTAACTCATACTAGTCTATCTCAAACTATACCAAATGGCACGCCACAAAATGCCCTCCGCCCACGTCGCGGAATTCCGGCACCCGCTGCTTGCACTCTGCCGTAGCAAACGGGCATCTGGTATGGAATTTGCAGCCGGAAGGCGGGTTCGCCGGACTCGGAATATCGCCCTTCAAAATAATCCGCTCCCGCTTCATGCGCGGGATTGGCAGCGGCACGGCAGACAGAAGCGCCTTAGTATAGGGATGCAACGGATGGCGGAACAACTCATCCCGCGAGGCCATTTCAACCATTCCGCCCAAATACATCACCCCAACCTGCGTGCACAGATGCTCCACGACGCTCAAGTCATGCGAGATAAACAAATACGTTAATCCGCGAGTCTCCTGCAGTTTACGGAACAGGTTGATGATTTGCGCTTGGATCGATACGTCCAGCGCAGACACCGGTTCATCGGCAATCATCAGTTCGGGGTTCAGAATCAGCGCGCGAGCGATTCCGATCCGTTGGCGTTGCCCGCCGGAGAATTCGTGCGGATAACGATCAATATGATAGGAGGACAGCCCGCAGGAAGCCAGCACCTCCAGCACCCGGTCGCGGATTTCCGCCTTCGGCAGCAACCCGTGGTCGAGCAAAGCTTCACCGATGGCATCGCCCACCCGAATTCGGGGATTCAAGGAACCATACGGGTCCTGGAAAATCATCTGCAGCTTGGGTCTCAACTGGCGAAGCTCTTCATCCCCCAGTGAGTAAAGGTCCGTGCCCTTAAACAGAATGTCGCCGTCCGTCTTCTCTGTCAAACGAACGATGCTGCGACCGACCGTACTCTTCCCGCTGCCCGATTCCCCCACCAGACCGAAGGTTTCCCCAGGCTGAATGGTGAAGCTGATGTCGTCCACCGCCCTCACCTGTCCGGTTGTCCGCTGCAGGAGCCCTGTTTTAATTGGAAAATACTTCTTCAAGTGCCGTACTGTCAGCAGCGGCTCACCCATGACGTTTCTCCTCCTCATACAACCAGCAAGCGGCTTTCTGGCCGCCTCCAAGCGATTTCAATGCCGGCTCCTTCGTGCGGCAAATGTCCATGCAGTGCGCGCAGCGGTCCTGAAAATAACAAGAAGGCTGCAATTCCAGCAAATTTGGCACTTGGCCCGGAATGGAAAACAGCTCATCCTGACGCTGTCCGAGCACCGGCTTCGACTTCAACAACCCTTGCGTGTAAGGGTGCTTCGGCGATTCGAACAGCGCGGTCACTTCCCCTTCCTCAACCACTTTGCCAGCATACATCACGACCACGTAATCGGCCATTTCCGCGACGACGCCAAGATCATGGGTGATCAGCAGAATCGACATGTCCGATTCCGCCTTAATTTGCCGCAGCATATCGAGGATTTGCGCTTGAATCGTCACGTCGAGCGCCGTCGTCGGCTCGTCCGCGATCAGCAGCTTCGGCCGGCAGGAGATGGCGATAGCGATCATGATCCGCTGCAGCATCCCGCCGCTCAGTTCATGCGGGTAACTCTTCATAATCTGCTCCGGCCGGGAGATCCCGACCTGCTCAATCAATTCTATGGCACGCTTGCGAGCTTCCTTCTTGCTCAGCTTCAAGTGAAGCACCATCGGCTCGATCAACTGCTCTCCGATCGTCAGCACCGGGTTCAGCGAAGACATCGGCTCCTGAAAAATCATCGCGATTTCATGCCCGCGAATGGCGCGAAGATGATGTTTATCTAAAGACAACAGATCGGTATCTCCAAATTGGATTCGCCCGCCGATCTCCACCTCGGGTCCGCTTTGCAGCAACCCCATGATCGACATCGCCGTCACGCTTTTGCCGCAGCCCGACTCTCCGACGATACACACGGTTTCCCCCGGCTTGATCCGCAGGCTGACTTCATCAACCGCCTTGATACGTCCTTCTTCGGTATGAAAATGCGTGCTTAGCTGGTCTATCTCCAGCAAAGTTGACATAAGCTTCTTCACCTACCTGTTCATTTTCGGATCCAGCACGTCCCGCAGCCCGTCGCCAAACAAATTGATAGCAATGACGGTGGCAAAAATAGACAGCCCTGGCGGAATCCACAGCCAAGGATGCTGCTGGAAGTCGATCAAATTGTTCGCGGCGTCGATCATATTGCCCCAGGTCGGCGTCGGCGGCATCACGCCCAGCCCAAAGAAGCTGAGCACCGACTCGCTAAGAATCGCCCCGCCGATGTTCAGGGTGGCAATCACGATAATCAGCGGCACGAGATTCGGCAGCAGGTGATAGACCAGCTTGCGCCGGTCGCGAAGCCCCAGCACCTCCGCCGCCTGCATGAACTCGCGCTCCCGCAGGCTCAGCATCTGCCCGCGGATCATCCGCGCCAGCCCCGGCCAGTTCACCAGACTGAGCATGATCATCACGATGTACATGCGGTAGTCGGTCGGCACCTTCCACTCCGATAGCAGCGCCCCGGCAATGAACAGCAGCGGTAGACCAGGAATTGTTAACAGCAAGTCGGCAAGCCGCATGATGATTTGGTCCACAATCCCGCGATAATACCCGGCAATCGCGCCAAGCAGCGTGCCCAAGAAGACGGACAACACCATGGATGCCAAGCCAACGGTCAGCGAAATGCGTCCGGCCTGCAGAACCCGGGTTAATACGTCCCGGCCCAGCTTGTCGGTCCCCAGCCAATGCTGCCAGCTCGGCGGCTTGTTCATCATCGACATCTGAATTTTGTTATCCGCATACGGCGAGAACAGCGGACCCAAGAAGCAGGCAAGAAACATAAAAACAACAACAACGAGCCCCGACATGGCCAGTTTATTGCGAAGCAGCCGGCGCAGCGACTGGCGCCACAGCGACGGCTTCTTGGACACGGCGGTACGGGCAGCCTCTTGGCCCGGCTTCGATAGATGTTCTGGAATTGAGTTCATGGTTGCTTAACCCCCTATTACAACCGGACACGCGGGTCGGCGATATGGTACAGCAAGTCCGATAACAACGTCCCGATCACAGTCAAGATCGCAATCAGCATCGTAAATCCCATCAATAACGGATAATCCCGAACAGAAAAAGAGGACATATACAACTGCCCAATCCCCGGCCAGTTAAAGATTTTCTCAATGATCAACGAACCGCCAAACAACGCAGGCAGCTCAAAGCCCACCAGCGTAATCGCCGGAAGCAACGCGTTTCGCAGCGCATGGCGGTACAGCACCTTGCTTTCCTTCAACCCTTTGGCGCGAGCCGTTCGGATATAATCCTGCTTAATCACGTCGATCATGTTGGTCCGGAAGTAACGGGTCAGCGAACCGACGCCCAAAATGGTCATTACGATCACCGGCAGGGTCATATGGTGAATAACCTCTTTTACGTAAGCAAATCCAGTGGCACTGCTCCCCGTTGTGATCATCCCGCCCGGCGGCAGCCATTTCAAATCGACCGCGAGAATCTTGATCAGGAATAGTCCGATAAAAAAAGACGGCAGCGACATCGCAGCAAAGATCAGCACCAGCACAAGTGTATCGAACCAGGAATACTGCTTGTAAGCCGAGATGACGCCAACGATCACGGCAATAAACCAGGTAAAGAACGTCGATACCGCCGCCAGCAGGAACGAGTTCCAGATATAGTCGTTAAACAACGCCAGCACCGGCTTCTGCTGGGCTAACGAATAGCCAAAGTCGCCGTGAAAAGCATTCTTCATCCATATGAAGTACCGTTCCAGCACCGGCTTGTTCAAGCCGTAGATCTCCCGCAGCTCGGCCTTGCGCTCCGGCGTCAGCTTGATGTTCCCGCTGATGAAGTCGCCGGGCGTCAGCGCGTACAGGCAAAAGATCAGCAGCGAGGCCGCCAGCAAAATCGCCGCCATATAAATCAATCGTTTGGTGATATAGGCGCTCATCGCGTCGCACTCCTTAGACAAGCCATCCCCTCGCATGCAGGGCACACGAGGGGAGCGGCTGATTTTTCAAAGATTCAGATTCTATTCCAACGTCCAGTTTGGCAAGCTGGAGGACAGGCCGGTAAACGGACTGACCGTCAGGTTTTGAATGCGGCCGTTATAGGCATATACCGTCTTCTTGTAGTTCGTGAAGATAATCGGCAATTCGTCGTTCAGCAGCTGGAACAGCTCCTTATAAGTGGCTTTACGTTGTTCGATGTCGCTGGTGCTCAGTGCTTTGTCATACAACTCTTTGACCTTCGGGTTGTCATAACCTTTGATCTCTCCATCCACGAATTGCAGTACGCCGTCGGACGGGTCAGCAAGCATTGGAGTAGAGAAGGAAGCCATATCGTAGTCGCCGCCTTCGACCTTGGAGACCAGCGCGTTAAAGTCCGCGAACACCTCCGGCTGGAAGTTTACGCCGATTTCAGCGAAGTTCTCCGTCGCTACAGCAATAAAGACGTCGGTTTGGGCGTTCTTGGAACCAAGGTAATGGATGGTCAGCTTCTGACCGTCCTTCTCACGGATGCCGTCTGCCCCTTTCACCCAACCGGCTTCGTCCAGCAGTTGATTGGCTTTGTCCGGATCATAGGCATATTGGTTGATGCCTTCTTCCGTGTAAGCCCAGGAAATTGGCGAAGCTGGAATGTTGGCAACTTGCCCTGCGCCTTGGTTCGCTTCCACGTAAATGCTTTGACGATCCAATCCATACGTCAGCGCCTGTCTAACTTTCTTATCCTTCAAAGCTTCATGTTCGAGATTTAATTGCAGATAACCATAAGTGCTTGGGGTATACGGCAAAATATTGACGAAGCCCATGCTTTTCAGCTTATCGATGTTCTCGGTCGTGGCGCTGAAGGAAGCGTAGTCCACTTCACCTGTCTCCAGGTACTGCCATGTGTCACCTTCAGAGGTTTTATAGATAAACTTCTCGGTTTTTGGCTTACCCGCATAGTAGTAAGGGTTGGCGACATAACGCACCTCTTGCCCCGGAATGAACTTCTCCAGGATATAAGGGCCGTTGCCGACCGGCTTCTCGTGCAGCTTCTTAATGTAATCGAGCTGGCCGAACTTGTAGTCCTTGCCGTAATAAGCTTTGGACAGGATATCGCCGCCAAGCAGCACCAGGGCGGTCGCATTTGGCTGCTCCAGCGTCACCGAGATGGTCTGCGGATCTTTCACGGTAATGCCGGAAATGCTGTCCGCCTTCCCTTCCTTATAAGCTTCACCGCCAACGATATGCAGCGTTGGGATTTGGGAGTCCCCGTCGTAAGCTTTGTCATGCAGCAACGTCCAGGTAAAGGCCACATCGTCTGCAGTCATTGGCGAACCGTCGCTGAACTTCAAGTCCTTACGCAGATGGTACGTATACGTCAGCTGATCATCGGAAACCTCCCAGCTTTCGGCGAGGCCCGGGGTCGGCAGCCCATTGTCATCCACCGTTACCAGCGGCGTAAACAATAGCGACGATACATTGCCGTCATATCCGCTCTGCTGGAAGTACGGCGTAAACGCGCCGCTCGGGTCGGTTAAGCCAACGATAATCGTATCGGTGCGCTCTTTGGCTATCGCTGGAAGCTTGGACATATCGCTGGCCGGAATGAACTGCAGCGCGCCTCCTGCTTCTGCGCCTGCGTTGTTCGCACCAGCCTCGCTTTGGCCATTACCCGCCTGAGCCGATGTCGAATCCGCTCCCTGCGCAGTATTGTTGCCCCCGTCCCCGCCGCAGGCCGTCAGTACCAAAGCCCCGGACAACAATAAGGTCAGAAGCGCAGTCACTCGTTTTTTCTTCATTTGCATGATTTTCTCCCTCCGAATTGTCTTTTTTCAGGTGGAACCTTACAATAGACATTAATTCCGATAAGTTAAGTAGAGTTTTAACGCTCCTATTATACGATCGGGATGCGGTTCTGTAAATAGAGAACTTAATAATTTTTCTTTATTCAGAGAATTTAATATTTATGCCACAAAAAAAGACCCCGCCCCCGTTCACACGGTGCGGAATCCTTATGACTGCCATGGCTGGCACTGATTTAGTTGACGATATAATCGACCAATTTCCGGTGCATCACATCCAGCATTTCCGGACGCAAGCTGTATTCGGATATCGTTTCCCCATCGATATGGGCACGGATAAAGCCGCCGCTGCGAAGCTTGGACACATGATCATGCGTAATCCCCTTGGAAATCTGCAAGTGACGGACGATCTCCGTAAATGTTCGGGGACCGCCGCTCAAATAACGCAAAATTTTCAGTCGGCTCTGCTCGGCGAGCGCCCGGAGCATCCGGTATTCATGGGGAGGAAAATCCGTTTCGTCGTCCAGATAGAATCGCGCCGAATAATGACACTGCGTGATCCGGCCAAAGTGATAAATGATATTCATCGGCTGAAAATGATAGTGCGGCACAAGAACCAGCTTCTCCAGCCCTTCCTTTGGCATAAACGTTAATCCGTTCGTCGTCTCCTCGATAAACGCCGACAACTCGGTTTGGTTGGCCAGCTCCGCCGTACGCGCCTGAGCTTCGGAACGCAGCCCGCCGATCACTTCCGGCTCCAGCTTACGGAAATATTGCTCATGCCAGCTGGACAACACGGTCAAGGTACGGGAGCGGAATTGCCCCATATCCTTCGGAAATTGCTGACTGTACTCGGCGATCAGCTCATACAGATCTCCCGGCGTCTTCTTCTCCAGCCACACCAGAAACTCCTCAGGCGACGCCCCGTCCGGGCACAAGTAAGCAAGCAAATACGTGGTTTTCCAGTCGCTGTCCACTTCCATTTCGCTGAGAAGGGAGCTCAAATCCGGCGTAATTTGTTTTAACGTATCCTTCACCCATGCCGGGCTCAGGTCGATTTTCTTATGTGATTTGCGGCATATCATCGTATGTAGGCTGCTAAGCAGCTCGTACCGGGGTTCAAAGGTAACCTCCACACGGTAATCCAATATTCCACTCCCCTTTCTCACCCCCTATTATAACGCGCTTTCCCCCAGTTCAGGAAAAACAAGATTTTTCCGCCAAAAAAAGAACCTGAGGTTCTCACCTCAAGCTCTCTGTTTAACTCACGGTGCGCGGCCGCTCCAGTCGGCTGATGCCGGGGATATGCAACGTTGCCCACTCCGGCTGGAGATGGTCGATATTTGCCACAACCACGGTCATATCATCGTGAATGACGTTCTTCTGATACCGGATGACGGACTCCAGCAGACAATCGGCGATCTCCTGCGGATCCTCGGCCTGGATCTCCTGGATCAGCCGCTTGATCCACAGCTCCTTGTTGACCGCGGGGCCCGGCGCATCATAGATACCGTCCGTCATCATGATCAGCGTATCTCCCGGATAGAGCTGAACGGACACCAGATCGACCTCGATATCCTGGATGATGCCGATCGGCAGGTTGCTGGCCGTCACCGGGATCACCTCCTGACCTCGCTTGATGAAGCTAGGTGAGGAACCGATCTTCATAAACGTCGTCCGCGCCGTATATTGATCAATCAGCGCCATATCCACCGTCGCGTACACCTCATCGGGCGAACGCAGCATCAGAATCGAGTTCACCGATTTAATCGCCAGCGTCTCCTCCATGCCGGATTGCAACAGCTGTTCGAGGATGTTCAGCGCCGTACTGCTCTCGAGCCGCGCCCGCTCCCCGTTGCCCATCCCGTCGCTGATCGCCACAGCAAACGTGCCGTTGCCCAGCTCCTTGGCACTGAAGCTGTCGCCCGAGAGCATGTCTCCGCCTTTGGCGGTGCCGGCGACCCCGGTCGTAATCTCAAACGCTTTCGCCGAGCCGAAGGTGACGGTCGCCAGGCCTTCTTTTCCTCCATGATGGACTTCATTCATTACAGCGATATGCTCTCCGAGGATATCTGACAGCAGCGGAGCAATAATCTTCCGGCATTCATCGAAACCGCGGGTGTACGCATGTACGATTTCGATCTCTACGTTTCCGTGGTCCAGACTCACAATGTCGATGCTATGAATGGACAAGCCCATTTTCTCCAGCGCTTCGCGGATTTGCTCCTCCTGCTTATACATGGCTTGTCCTTCGCGTTGGATCTCTCGGGCCAAATCCTCCATCACCTGCGAGACCCCCGAGAGCTGTTCGGCCACCAACTGGCGGCTGTCGTAGATTTGCCGTTTCCAATGCAGATCATGCTGATACAGATCGTACTCGTGTTTCATAATATCCAGCACCTGGTCGGTCTTCGCGCACATCTTCAACCATCTTGCCGGCAACTCGTCCGCAGTAATGTCCGGCTTCTCCTCGATCGCGGTCATCATTTCTGTCATCAGCTTGTACGTTTGATAGAATCGTCCGTCCCAGCACGTATTCTTGCGGAAGCAGGTAGCGCAAGCGCCCTGGGTCACCGCATTCATAAAATGGTCGATCTCCTCGCCGCGCTTAGCGATTTCCCCGGTGCTGGACACTTGTCCGAAGCTTCGCGCCAGCTGCTTGAAGACTTGGGAGAACTGCGCCACCCGGCCAGCCGTAATATCGCGTACCCGTTTGGCGTACTCATGCTGGGTTTTGGCATGCTCCTGCGTACCGGGTACGTATTTGGCAATAATTTGGACCATCTTTTTGGGGGTCAGCAGGAAGAGCAGAACTGCGGTGCAGCTCTCCCAAGTGGAGGACATCACATCCGCCGGGCCGGCGATATAGATGGACAGAATGGACGAACCGAGCAACATGCCGAATCCGACCGCCCATTTGCGCCCTTCCCGAAGCATCCCGGCCAGCATCCCGGAGAACGCCAGCAAGCTCATTTGATACAAGGCCGACGTATCTGCAAGGCTGAGGATCAATCCGGTGATCACGCCAACCGAAGCTCCCAAAGGTGCACCGCCTGCCAAGGCGAACAGCAGGATCAGGTACCTCGACAGCACGTGCTCGGCCGATAACCCTTGAATCTCCCACCCGACCGTTCCGGTCATCACTGAAGCCAGCAGGATCACGAGGCATAAAATTTCCTCGCCGCGCAGCTGGTAATGCTTCTTCCGGTAGGTAAACACCGGGACCGCCTGAATGAAGACAAGCGTCAATACGAAGCTGAGCAGTGCATCCATCACGGTCATCGCGAGTGCGTACCAAGTCAGGGAAGGGCCAATCACCGCCCCGAACATCCCAACGAAGAACGTACTCGTAAACACCATAATCGGCGCATAGGAGAGATCTGCCCGTTCAAAAGACTCCAGCCCCTTTTGCAGCAAAGCGAAGATCAAAAGCTCCACGGCGATTTCCATGGCATGAAGATGCGCACCCGGCGTCAGCAGCGCTCCGCAGACCATCGCCGCCCCTGCGAACCACGCGATATCCCGCCGCATAAATCGAATCACCGCAAAGAAAGCGACGGCAAAAGGAGCCAGCTCATCCAAGATCGTCGCCCGGCCCAGCAGGAAGCTCATCGCAAGAAGCAGTCCGGTCCACTTGTTGACCGCGAACAGCCGCCCAGCCCGCTGGATGATTGGCTGGCCCAGCAGCATATTCCGCAACGCTCCCTTGTCCCATGCCTTCGCCTTTCTCATCCCTGGAAACAGGGTGACATTCCACTTATTCAACATCCTGGCACCGCCTTTTCCAAATTAGTAAGGTATGTCCCATTATAGGAGGCTAGAACCGGAAAGTTTGTCAGATACCGGAGCCGGTGCAAAAGAAATTTCCGACAAATTGAGAGGGAACGCCGACACCGCGCGAATACAGGCCCCCCATAGCGATGAGCCGCATCAGGGGTTTCTATGTTCGCATGGGGAATCACGGGCTTGTTCTGCGAACAACGGCCATTTGAACGCGCTCCTCGTAAAAAACCGTAAGAACCTGTCGGCAAAAAGCCCAGAGGCGACAAAACATGCTTTATCGCATAGGCAAAAGTCAACTTGTGAAGATTGGAGCGCGAAACAAAACAAAAAACCGCAGGCGAGCGATTCGCCTACGGTGGGTTTGATTAATTAAGTTTTCAGGGATTACATTCGTTTGGCTCCGCGACCTCCGCGTTTGCCTTCCGTATTCTTCTTCAACGAAGAAATGCGCTCCTCGCTGTCCTTCAGGAAACGAGAAACTTTGTCTTCGAATGAGGATTTGCTGGCTGGGGGCTTGAAAGAGCGTCCTCCCCGGTCCCGGTTAAATCCGCCGCCAGGACGGTCTCCGCCGATTGGCCGGTCCGTTCTCGGTGCACGAGGCGGTCTGGCTTCGGCCGGTTTGTCAACAGCCTGCTTGATGGAAAGTCCGATCTTGCCGTCCTTATCGACATTGATTACCTTTACGGTAACCATATCGCCGATCTTCAGATGATCGTTAACGTCTTTCACGTAATTGTCGGCGATCTCCGAAATATGAACGAGACCCGTGACACCTCCTGACAGATCCACAAATGCTCCGAAATGCGTGATGCCTGTCACTTTTCCTTCTAACTTGGTGCCCACTTCAATTGCCATAAAATAAAATGATCCTCCCTTAAAAATATACAGCCAGGCCTCGAAATCTTGACTGCGGTGATTTGATTATACCGAATGACTGAAACAAGGTCAACAGACGGATGTCCCGTCAACCCGCATGGGGTCAGTCATTTCCGGCTTCGGACTCGGATACCCGGACAGGGATTTCACCCGGTTTGTACAGACCATATTTCTTCATGGCAATTTGTCCAATGTATTCGGGGTCATTCAAACGGTCAATCTCATATTTGAGCTGGTTCAAGCTCTGCTCACTGGCTGCCTTGGCGGCTTGCCGTTCCGCCAGCTCTTGCGATTTGCTGCCGATCTCCCCGGCTTGAGAAATGAACGTATATCCGGCCCAGCTTAAAAACAGGACCATAAATCCCATCCAAATCCGCAGCCTGCGCTTAGCGAAAGCAGATCCGTTTCCGGAGGATGAAGTTTTGTTCGATGGTTTCGGATTTGTCGACACTTCGCGCACCAGGGCACCTCCCAGCCTTATTCTTTGTAGAACCAGCGTAATAGACGCAAAACACGCTCTCGCCACACAGCCGCCCAACGCCGAATCTTGTCCACCCCCTGCGGAATCCGAAGCCTTGTCCATATAGGTGTAAGCACCCACACGAGCAGCTTCCAGATCGGCAACAAGGTGATCCGGCCTAGGAACAGCAGCACAATCCAAACGAATCCGAGCAGAACACGGATCATTTTGACCAGCCATTGTAACGGAGCGATGATGAAAATCTCAATCGTTCGTACGATAAAATGATAAATTTTGTTAGCTATCCTCATTAACATTAACACAAAACGCTCGGTGAGAACACTAAGGAACAAAAAATAAATCCAAATACCTAGAAAAAGTCCTAAAAAAACATAGAACCTTAGTTCCCCCTGGTTGCTGTGATACAACGTGCGGAAGACGAATAAGGCGGCAGCCAACCAGTAGAGCAAATCGAGGGCATGGACACTCCAGCGGGGAAACCGGAGCTGTCCCGAGACGACGCGATAGCTGTCAAAGGCGATACCCATGATCCCCCCGGATGCCAGCATCCAGAGCAGGGTCGCCCATTGTGTCTCCAAATTCATCGGAACAGCTTGCCGAGCAGGCCCTTACTGGACGAATTGGACCCCGGATCCAAATACGAAAGCGAGTTCACCGTACCTTCGATGCTGACCAGTCCCTGCTCCAGGTTCAGGTTTTTGATATGTAAATTATGCCCTCGGATCGTCATCGCACCAAGTTCGGTTTGAAGCAAAAACTCCTCGCTGTCGAAGCTTTCCACATTGAGGACCCCCGTAATGTCCAACAGCTTGCGATTTAGCAAATGCAGCTCCTGATGCTTGGCTTTATTTGGTTCGACCATGGCATGTACCCCTCCTTCTTATCCCTAGCTTATGGACGAAAAATCGTCTTTAGAACAAGTTCCTTCCGGCCTTTCACGTGATCTTCTTTACTGTCTCGAGAAATCGCTTTCAACTACGATGGAAAGGAAGAGATTGACATTTGTCGGAGGCGAACCCGAATGCGTCAAGAATTTCCGAATGAACCCGATTCCGATCAAAAATATCGCATGGAGACCGACGCGCTAGGCCCCAAAGCGATCCCGGCAGAAGTCTATTACGGCATTCATACGGCGCGGGCGATGGAGAATTTTCCGGTCAGCGGGCGTCCAGCCCATCCCCGGCTGATCGAAGCGATCGCCGTGGTCAAGAAAGCGGCGGCGCGGGTCAATGGCAAGCTGGGCCTGATCCCGGCTGAGGTCGCGGAAGCGATTGAATGGGCGTGCGACAAGATTGCCGAGGGCGCCTTGGTCGATCAATTCGTGGTTGATGCCCTGCAGGGCGGCGCGGGCACGTCCACGCATATGAACGTCAACGAGGTGATCGCCAATTTAGCGATTAAACGGCTGGGAGGGACAAAAGGCGACTACCAGCTTGTCCATCCGTTGGACCACGTCAACCGATGTCAATCGACCAACGACGTGTACCCCACCGCGCTTCGAATCGCGGCGATCCGGCTGCTGCGCCCGCTCAGCGACGCTTATGCCTCCCTGCAGGAGGCGCTGCAGGAGAAGGAGCGGGAATTCGCGGATGTGCTGAAGCTCGGACGCACGCAGCTGATGGACGCCCTGCCGATGATGGCCGGCCAGGGCTTTGGCGCTTCCGCCAAGGCGGTCGCCCGCGACCGGTGGCGGCTGTACAAAGCCGAGGAGCGGCTGCGCGAGATTCATCTCGGCGGTACGGCGATCGGCACCGGGTTGGACGCGCCCCGGGCTTACATCTTCCAGGTCACCGACACGCTGCAGGAGTTGACCGGGCTGGGCTTAGCGCGCAGCGAATTTCCGATGGACGGGACGCAGAATATGGACGTCTTCGTCGAGGTGTCCGGGCTGCTGAAAGCGGCAGCCGTGACGCTGTTCAAGATCGCCGGCGACCTGCGGTTGCTGGCGTCCGGCCCCGCCGGGGGCATCGGCGAGTACACGCTGCCCGCCGTCCAGGCCGGCTCGTCGATCATGCCGGGGAAGGTGAACCCCGTCATGGCGGAAATGGCCGGCCAAGCGGCCATGCGCGTGATCGCAAACGATGCTGCGATCACTTGGGCCGCCGCGGGCGGCCAGCTCGAACTGAACGCGTACGGCCCGCTGATCGCCGATTCCCTGCTGGAATCGCTGGAGATTCTGGGGCGGGCCATGCCGCTGTTCGAGCAGCGCTGCATTCGCGGCATCGCCGTCAACGAGGGCGTATGCCGCGAGCATCTGCGGCGTTCCACCGTGCTGGCCGCCGCGCTGGTCCCGCATCTCGGCTACGAGGCGGCCGCCGAGATTGCCGGGATCGCCCGGCGCGAGGGGCTGTCGGTGGAGCAGGTCGCTGTGAGCGGCGGCTGGCTGACCGCCGAACGCGCTGCCGCCATCCTGAATCCGCTGCAGGTCACGAAGCCGGGCATCCCCGGCGAATAGAGGGGGAATGGTTAGATGAGTCTGAACGCAACGCCGCGCGGGGAGCGGACGCATATCGCCGTCTTCGGCCGGACGAATGTGGGGAAGTCCAGCGTGGTGAACGCTTTAACGGGGCAGGAGATTGCCGTCGTCTCGCCGGTGAGGGGGACGACCACCGACCCGGTGTACAAAGCGATGGAACTGCTGCCGCTGGGACCAGTGGTGCTGATTGATACCGCCGGGCTGGACGACGAAGGCGAGCTTGGCGAGCGGCGCAAGCAGAAAACGCGGGAGCTGATCCACCGCGCCGACCTCGCCTTGTTGGTGATTGATGCGTTGACGGGTCCCGATGATTTTTATCGGGAGCTGTTGGCCGAACTGAAGCAACGGAAGATCCCTGTCGTAGGCGTGGTTAATAAAGTCGACGCGCTGTTGGATACGGACGCGAGGGCGGCTGTACTTGCCGAGGTGAAGGCCCAGCTTGGCCTGGAATGCGTGGCATTCAGCGCTTTGGACGGGAGCGGCGTGCCGGAGCTGAAGCGGGCCATCGTCGCGGCGCTTCCGCACGAGGAGGAGCGCTTCCGGCTCGTCGGCGACCTCGTGGCGCCGGGCGACCTGGTCGTGCTGGTCGTGCCGATCGACAAAGCCGCGCCCAAAGGCCGGCTGATCCTGCCGCAGCAGCAGACGATCCGCGACCTGCTCGAGAGCGACGCCATCGCCGTTGTGACGAAGGAGCACGAGCTCCGGGCCACGCTGGATCGGCTCGGGACGAAGCCGCGGCTCGTCATCACCGACTCGCAGGTCTTCCTTAAGGTCGCCGCCGATACGCCGCGGGACGTGCCGCTGACCTCGTTCTCCATCCTGTTCGCCCGCCATAAAGGCGACCTAAATGAGCTCGTCCGAGGCGCGCGGGCCGTGGAGAACCTGCAGGACGGCGACCGCGTGCTGATCGCGGAAGCCTGCACGCACCATCAGCAGTCCGACGACATCGGCACCGTCAAAATCCCCCGCTGGCTGCGCCAAACCACGGGCAAGCAGCTGCAGATCGAGCACGTCTCCGGCTACAGCTACCCGCCGAACCTGTCCCGCTACGCGCTGATCGTGCATTGCGGCGCCTGCATGCTCAACCGCCGCGCCATGCTGCACCGCCTCGGCGAAGCCAAAGCGGCCGGCGTCCCGATCGTCAACTACGGCGTGCTAATCGCCTACCTTCACGGCGTGTTCCCTCGCGCGATCGAGCTCTTCCCCTCCGCCATGATGGCGTGGGATGAGGCGGCTCGGGGGTCTCAGTCGCAGTGAGAGAAACTCGGCTCCTGTGATCTGATCGGCTCCGGTGATGGCTGTTGAGGCGAAACGAACCTCTAACGCTTGCCAGCAACGCTATTGGGCCCAAAATGGGGATTTTCAAAATGTAACGCTTATGAGAGAGCTTATTTTCCTGTTTCGCCCCCGAAACGAGGCCATTTGATGCCAATAAGCTCGCTGACAAGTGTTAGAATTGAAATCCCCCTCATTTGGCCCAAATAAGCGCTCTGACAAGCGTTAGCCGCACGCCGGAGTCCGCAGGCGAAAGCAAGAGAAATAGTTACTCCAAAAGCAAGGTGTGCAGGAGCTTTAAACGTCGCAGGTGTGTTAGGGCAGTTGGGAGTAGTTAGAGTAGTTAGAGTAGTTAGAGTTAGCAGAAGTTAGGTGCAGTTAAGGTAGTTTGAGTAGTTAAGCACATTTAAGCGCAGTTAAGCACAGTAGTAACTTTCGCGTCGGCAGCGTCAATAGTGACAACAGTGACACTCACGGATCAACAACATTAGCGTCAGCAATAGACACTGAAAGAGCACAATAGTAGTGTCAGCAAAGATTGGCAAAACAAAAACAGTAGCAAACAGCACGGACATTGGTGGAATAACAACAGTAACTAACAGTACGGACACTCGCTGAGTAACAACACTAGAGACAGCAGAGACACTAGCAGAGCAACAACACTAGAGACAGCAGAGACACTAGAGGAGCAACCACGGCAGAGACACCAGGCAACCACGGCGAAACGAACCTCTAACGCTTGCCAGCAACGCTATTGGGCCCAAAATGGGGATTTTCAAAATGTAACGCTTATGAGAGAGCTTATTTTCCTGTTTCGCACCCAAAACGAGGCCATTTGATGCAAATAAGCTCGCTGACAAGCGTTAGAAATGAAATCCCCCTCATTTGGCCCAAATAAGCACTCTGGCAAGCGTTAGCCGGAGTCCGTAGGCGAAATAATGGGTTAGCCACACGCCGCACGCCGGAGTCCGCAGGCGAAATAAAGCACTAGCCGGGAGTTGAGCGCAGTAAGTGTACCCTGTACCGTGGCAAGCGGAATGGAGTTGGCAACTGGGCGAGATGCCGAATAATCAGCATATTGGCGCCAAAAAAACCTTCAACGCCAACCGCTAAGGTGGCATTGAAGGTTTTTGATTTCCGCGGGCCCCGGGCTAGAAATACAAATCCCGCTCGCCTTCCTTGAGACGCTGCAGGCGGTTGATCGTCGCATCGCGGGCGGAGGTTTTGGGGATGCGGCGGAGATTGTTTTTGATCAGCGTGGCTCCCATCTCCCGGGCTTCGTCATCCCCGTAGTCCAGCAAATACTCCTGCAAAGTGAGCAGAGCGTTGGGATGACAGATGTTGTGGATCTGGCCCGATTTGGCCAGCCGCATGAAACGGTCGCCCGTCCGCCCCTCCCGGTAACAAGCGGTGCAGTAGCTCGGTATATACCCGTCCCGGCACAGCGACTTGATCATCTCCAGCGGCGAACGGTGGTCACCTACCTCGAACTGGGCGGTATCGCTGCTTGAGATCGCTTGGCCCTCGCTGCCGTACGTGTTGGTATAACCGCCAACGCCGGTGCACGAGCCTGCGCTGATCTGGGAGATCCCCAGCTTGATGACCTCGTCGCGGAATTTCGAGTCCTCACGGGTGGACAGAATCATGCCGGCATAAGGCACCGCGAGCCGTAACACGGCCACGATCTTCTTAAATTCATGATCGTTCACGAGATACGGGAAGCTGTTCAGATCCACGCCGTCCGCCGCCCGCAAGCGAGGGACGGAAACCGTGTGTGGCCCGCAGCCATACGTCGCTTCCAGATGCTCGGCATGCATCAGCATGGCGATCGTCTCGTATTTGTGATCATACAGCCCGTACAACACCCCCACGCCAACGTCGTCGATGCCGGCTTGCATCGCGCGGTCCATCGCCGTCGTATGCCAGTCGTAATCGCGTTTTGGCCCTTTGGGGTGCATGCGGCTGTAGGTCGGGCGGTGGTACGTCTCCTGGAACAGGATATACGTGCCGATCCCGACGCTCGCCAGCTTGCGGTAATCCTCCACCGTCGTCGCTGCGATATTGACGTTAATCCGGCGAATGCTTCCGTTGTCGACCTTCACGGAGTAGATCGTTTCAATGCATTCAAGAATGTAATCGATCGGGCAATGCTCCGGATCCTCCCCGGCCTCCAGTGCCAGCCGCTTATGCCCCAGTTGCTGCAGCACCTCGACTTCTCGGATCAGCTCCTCCCGGTTCAACCGCCGCCGAACCATGCCCCTATTCGACAGCTTATAGCCGCAATACTCGCAGTTATTGACGCAATAGTTGCTGACATATAAAGGAGCAAACAAGACGATCCGATTCCCGTAAATGCGTTCCTTCACCTCGCGTGCCGCATGGTAAATCTCCTCCAGCAATACATCGTCCTCCACGTTCAATAGGACGGCGGCTTCCTCCGCACTGATGCCTTTGGCGGTCCGGGCACGCTCCAGAATCGCCAGCACTTTTTTACGGTCGCGGGCTAGCCGCGACCCGTAAGCGAGCGCTGACACAATGGTCTCATCCCGGATGAAGTCCGCTGCCTGCCTTTGATCTGACCTGCTCATCCCCATCCCTCCCTGTGAGATGCCAAAATGACTTCTGAACCCCTTCGAGACTGTATGGACAATAGCAACTTAACACTTAACGCTCAACGATGAACACTCAATACTCAATACTCAATACTCAATACTCAATACTCAATACTCAACACTCAACGCTCAAAGCGCAACACCGATACCCCACACGCAACGGCAAAAAGCTAATAACGAGAGCGCACCAAATAATGTGTATGCAAATACTTATGGCTCTTATGGCTGTTCGGCTTCTCCAAAAACTCGCGATAAATTTGCTGGATATACGGGTTCTTGTGCGATTTCCGAACCGTAGACGCTTCGTCCTCGTCATAAATCGCCTTGGCTCGGGCCGCCTTCACGTCGAGGGTATCCCGCAGGCTCGCACCCACGATCGGCTGCCCGCCGCCGCAGATACAACCGCCCGGACAAGCCATCACTTCAATAAACTCGTATTGGCGCTGACCGGACTGAATCATCGACATCAGCTTACGCGCGTTGCCGAGCCCGTGAACCACCGCCGTGCGGATCATCCGGCCGTCCGGCAGCTCCACCGTCGTCTCCTTCATGCCGTCCATTCCGCGTACTGCGGTATATTCCACCGTCTCCAGCTCTTCGCCGGCGACCAGCTCGAACACCGTGCGAAGCGCCGCTTCGGCCACCCCGCCGGTCGCGCCGAAGATCACGCCGGCCCCCGAAGCTTCGCCAAACGGGTTGTCGAACGTCTCGCCCTTCAGGTTCACAAAATCGATCCCCGCCTCTTTGATCATCCGCGCAAGCTCCCGGGTCGTCAGCACGTAATCGACGTCCGGTAATGACTCGTGAGCCAGCTCCTCGCGCTGTGCCTCAAACTTCTTCGCCGTACACGGCATGATCGACACCACCACAATGTTCCCCGGATCGATCCCCATGGTTTGGGCGAAATAGCTCTTGATCATCGCCCCTTCCATCTCATGCGGCGATTTGCAGCTCGACAGATTCTCCATCATATCCGGGAAGAAATGCTCCACAAACTTCACCCAGCCCGGACAACAGGAGGTCATCAGCGGCAAGTTCTCCCCGGTGGCCAAGCGATGCACCAGCTCGGTGCCCTCCTCCATAATCGTTAAGTCGGCGGCAAAATCGGTATCAAACACCTTGTTGAAGCCAAGCCGGCGCAACGCGGCGACCATCTTGCCCGTCACCCGCGTCCCGATCGGCATCCCGAACTCCTCGCCCAAGGCGACGCGCACCGCCGGAGCCGTCTGCACAACGACGAATTTATGCGGGTCAGCGATTGCCTGCCACACGTCGCCCACATTCTCCCGCTCCTGCAGCGCGCCAACCGGACAAGCCATGATGCACTGCCCGCAGTTAACGCAGACCGATTCGCCGATCGGCCGCCCCAAAGCCGGCCCAATCACCGTGTTGAATCCGCGGTTCATGAACCCGATGGCCCCCACAGTCTGCACCTCGCTGCACACGGAGACGCACCGGCCGCACAGCAGGCATTTTGAAGTGTCGCGCACGATCGACGGCGACGAGATATCAACCGTCGACCGCGCCTTGCCTCCCGCATATCGCACATCGCGCACCCCAATTTGATTCGCCACCTCCTGCAGCTCGCAGGTTCCGCTGCGCAGGCAGGTGAGACATTCCCGATGGTGATCCGACAGAATCAGCTCAACCGTCGTTTTGCGGGCTTTCCGCACCCGCGGCGTATTCGTCCGAATCCGCATGCCGTCCTCGGCCACCAGCGTGCACGAAGCGATCAGGCGGGGGCCCGACTCCACCAAGCAGACGCGGCAGCTGGACGGGTGGTTCATGCCCTGCAGATGGCAAAGGGTAGGAATGTGAATGCCTAGTCCGCTGGCAGCCTGGAGCACCGTTGTTCCCTTCGGCACTTCCGTTTCCATATCGTCAATCCATAATTTCACCGTATCCATGCTCGAACTCTCCCCCCTTCAGCTCTTATAGATCGCTTCAAATTTGCAGCTGTCGAAGCAAATTCCGCATTTGATGCACAGCTGCGGATCGATGACATGCGGCTCTTTCATCTCGCCCGAGATCGCTTCCGCCGGGCACTTCCGGGCACAAAGGGTACAGCCGCGGCATTTCTCCGGATCGATCGTGTACGTAATCAGCGAGCGGCAAACGCCGGCAGGACATTTCTTGTCGACCACATGGGCGATATATTCCTCGCGAAAATACTTCAGCGTGGACAGCACCGGATTCGGCGCCGTCTGGCCGAGCCCGCACAGCGAAGCCGCCTTAATTTGCTCAGACAGGTCCTCTAGCACATTCAGGTCCTCCATCGTTCCTTTGCCTTCCGTGATTTTCTCCAAAATCTCCAGCAGGCGTTTGGTCCCGATCCGGCAAGGCGCGCATTTCCCGCACGATTCGTCACGCGTAAAGTCGAGGTAATACCGGGCCACGTCGACCATACACGTCTCTTCGTCCATCACGAGCATGCCGCCCGAGCCCATCATCGACCCCAAGCTGAGCAGCGTATCGTAATCGATCGGCCGATCGAGATGCTCGCTCGTTAAGCAGCCGCCGGACGGCCCCCCGGTCTGCACCGCTTTAAACGCTTTGCCGCCGGGAATCCCGCCGCCGATTTCGTAGATCACATCGCGCAGTGTAATCCCCATCGGCACCTCCACCAGCCCGGTGTTGACGACTTTGCCACCCAAGGCGAAGACCTTGGTGCCTTTACTCTTTTCCGTCCCGATGCTCGCATACCACGAAGCGCCCTTGAGCATAATGATCGGCACGTTAGCCAGCGTCTCCACATTATTGATCACCGTCGGCTGCCCCCATAACCCGCTGACGGCCGGGAACGGCGGTTTCGGGTTCGGCATGCCGCGCTTGCCTTCGACGGAGTTCATCAGCGCCGTCTCTTCCCCGCAGACAAACGCCCCAGCTCCCAGACGGACGCTGATATCAAAGGAGAAGCCGGTGCCAAACAAATCCTCGCCCAGCAGCCCGTAATCCCGGGCCTGCTTAATCGCCGCCTGCACCCGGCGCACGGCGATCGGATATTCCGCCCGTACGTAGATGAAGCCGTGATTCGCTCCGATGGCGTAGCCGGCGATCGCCATGCCTTCCAGTACAGAGTGCGGATCGCCCTCCAGGATCGAGCGGTCCATAAACGCGCCCGGGTCGCCCTCGTCGGCGTTGCAAATCATGTATTTTGGCCCCGTCTGCTGCTTCGCCGCCGTCTCCCACTTGATTCCGGTCGGGAACCCGCCGCCCCCGCGTCCGCGAAGGCCTGCTTCCTTCACCTCGGCGACAACCTGCGCCGGCTCCATCGTCGTCAGGACCTTATGCAACGCTTTATACCCATTCATGGCGATATATTCGTCAATGTCCTCCGGATCGATCGTCCCGCAGTTACGCAGCGCGATCCGTTGCTGTTTGCGGAAGAAGTCGACCTCATGCAGCGGCTTGATCCGCCCGTCCTTCTCCAGCGACTGTCGGTAGACGAGGCGATCGACGATTTTGCCCTGAAGCAGGTGCTTGTCGACGATCTCCGCTACGTCCTTCACCTTCACCCGGTTGTAGAATACCTCCTCCGGGTAAATGATCACGACCGGCCCCAGCTCGCACAGCCCAAAGCAGCCCGTCCGGACAATCTCGATTTTGTCCTGAATCCCTTGGCTGGCCACCGCTTGCTCAAAGGCTTCCGCAATGAACATCGAGTCCGAGGAGGTACAGCCTGTGCCGCCGCAAATCATGACAGAACGCTCGGCAACGCCCCCTTCAACAGCCTCGACCTTGCCCAGCTTACGGCGGACCAGCCGGCTAAGCTGCGACGTTCGAATGCCCTCGAGATCCAACAACGTTTTCATCGTTCCACCATCCCTTCTAATGCGTCTGTACAGGTGTGCGCATCTGCTTCAGTATTTTCGGTATCTCGTTTGGCGTCAGCCGGCCATGCACTTTCTCCCCAATGGTCATGACCGGCGCTAAACCGCAAGCCCCCAGACACCGGGTCGCATCCAGCGTGAATTTCCCGTCGGCCGTCGTCCCTTGGACCGGAACGTTCAGCTCCTGGCTCAAGCGATCCAGCACCCCTTGCGCGCCCTTAATGTAACAAGCCGTCCCCATGCAGACGCGGATGATATGCTCTCCCTTGGGCTCCAGCGAGAAAAAAGAGTAGAACGTCGCCACCCCGTAAATCTCAGCCATCGACATTCCCAGCTCCCGCGAAACGATCTGCAGCGCTTCCTCCGGCAGATAGCCATACAAATCCTGAATTTCGTGGAGCACCGGGATCAGCGCGCCCGGCAGCTGGCGAAACTGATCGATGATTTCCCCCACCCGGTGCAGCCGCTCCTCATCCTTCGCACAACGGCAAGTCTCTTCCATCTTCGCTTTCTCTCCCTTCATCGTCCGAATGCTGACCTTAAAGCAGCGGACTTTCGTGCTTCAGCTTGAGCCGTTCCCAACGCCGGTTGACCTCTTCCTCGAAGGCATCCAGCAGTTCCTGGTCATGCAGCATGTGCTTCGTTTTACCCATCAGCTTCAACCATTCCTGCGGCGAGATCCGCTTGTTTTTCGCCTCCGGATTGTAGGTGATGTTCGTCACGCCATGCTCGACTTCGTACAATGGGAAGAAGCAGGAGTCTACTGCCGTTTGCAGGATTTTCGTACCGAGCTGATCCTCAGACCGCCAGTTGAGCGGACAGGTACTAAGCATTTTTCCGTAAACCAAGCCTTCATGTTGTGCGTACCACTGCGCTTTGGCCGCCTTCATAATCAGGTCCTGCGGGAAAGCTTCCGCCCCGGTAAACACGTACGGGATATTCGTCGCCGCCATGATCTGCGGAGTATCCTTGTGGTGGAACGCTTTCCCCTTCTGCGCCTTGCCTACACCGGACGTGCTGGTCTGATGACCCAGCGGCGTGGAGTAGGAGAGCTGTGAGCCGGTGTTCATGTACCCTTCGTTGTCGTATTCCAAAATAATCATCTTGTGGTTCCGCAGCGCCGAGCCGATCGCCGGCCCCATGCCAATGTCCATCCCGCCATCACCGGTCACCATGATAAAGGTCACGTTATCCGAGACGTCGATCTCGCCGCGGCGCTTCCGCTCCCAGAACGCTTCGACGACACCGGCCACGGTTGCGGCCCCGTTCTGGAACAGGTTGTGGATGAATGTTTGCTTATGCGAGGTATAAGGGTACCCGGCCGTAACGACGTACGAGCAACCGGTCTGGAACAACGTGACCACGTCACCTTCAATCCCTTTGTAAAACAGCTCCAGTGAAGAGATCGCGCTGCAGCCCGGACATGCCCCATGGCCCGGCGCCAGCCGCTTCGGCTTCGCCGTCAGGCTGCGCAGCGGCGGCAGCTTCACCTTCAGCTTGCCGGTTGCCTCATCCGGCGTTACTTGAATCAGCCCGCTGTTAAAGGCATCGCCGTGCTGCGGCGTCAAGATCGGTTTGAGCTCGTGCACCGGATCCCCGGGCACCTGCCCAAAATAATCGAACGGCACCGCAGCTTCGCCTTGGTTCATCGCCTCAACGGCCAGGTTAAAGAACGCTTCCGCTTCATCCGGATAGAAGTCTTTACCGCCCAGGCCAAACACGCGGGACAAGACGATCGTTTGGTTCGCCGGGTCCAGCTTCAGCGCGGAGCGGATTTCATGCGTCATATTGCCGCCTTTGCCGCCGTAGGAATCGGCGCGTTCCCCCACCAGCAGCGCTTTGACGCCCCGCAGCGCGGTGCGGATCTCCTCCGCCGGGAAAGGCCGGATGACGTTCGGCCGAATGAGCCCCGCTTTAATCCCCTGACCCCGCAGCTTATCCACGATGATCTTGGCCGTTTCCGCCGCCGAGTTCAGCAGAAATAAAGCGACCTCCGCATCCTCCATTTGATACAATTCGAGCACCGGGTAATCGCGTCCCGAAATCGCCTTATATTCGGCAGCAATTTGTTGATACACTTCGGCTGCCCGCTCCTGAGCCAGGTGCAGCTGGTAGTGGTCATTCAATAGGTCATCGCCGTTCATATGCGCGCCAACCGAGATCGGCCGCGACGGATCGACTACGTTATCAAATCCGACCGGCGGCGTTTCACCTACGAACGCCCGGACCGTCTTGGCGTCCTTGAAATAACTTAACTTCCGTTTCTGATGAGACGTGAAGAACCCGTCATAGGCAACGATCACTGGCAGACGAACCTCTGGATGCTCCGACCACTTCAGCGCCATGATGTTCATGTCGTATGCCGCTTGCGGGGTGCTCGCCGTCAGGATCAACCAGCCGGTGTTCAGCGCGAAATACAAATCGGAGTGGTCGCCGCGAATATCCAGCGGACCGCTGATCGCGCGCGTGACCAGGTTCAGCACCATCGGGAACCGCGTCCCGGACTGCACCGGCAGCTGTTCGATCATGTACATGAACCCGTTGGCGCTGGTCGCATTGATCACCCGAGCCCCAGCGAGTGCTGCCCCGTAACAGATCCCCGCCGAGCCATGCTCCCCATCCGCTGCAATCAGCTGGATATCATGCAGGCCTTGCGACTTCTTCTGGTCCAGTATTTGCGCGATCTCCGTGGACGGCGTGATCGGAAAATACCCCATCACATGGTAATTGATCTGAGCCGCCGCCATGGCTGCCGCTTCATTGCCTGACTCGAAGGCCGTCGTTTGTTCCGCCAGCGTCATTTTCGTGATTTTCTCTTCGGTTATAGACATCGATAAAGTCCTCCTTTAGGCTCTTCTGCGAGTTCAAAATACCTTGACCTTGGAAAAAAACCTCTACTGAAAGACGTGAGCGACGCGGTGGCTGTCGGCATATCCGGGTTCCTCCCGACGCATGCTAAGCGCCCCCGTTGGGCAGATTTCCACGCATTTCAGGCAACCTTTGCAATATTGGTAGTCGATTCCGCTCAAGAACATTTGCGGGCGCCCCTTCTTGTCCTCCCCAGCTTCCCACACGAAGCAAAGATCGGGACAAACCGAGTCGCAGTTAGCACAATGGATGCAGCTGTCCGTATCCAGCTCCGGCACAAAACCCTGCCGGGAGCCGCTCAAATCCTTCAGCAGGCTGTTGCCCTGCGCCCGGATAATGCCGCCCGGCGCCTGCGTCTTATAGCCGAGCAGCGGCTGCGGCCGTTCGAATTGTATCCCTTGTACCCCCTCGGGAGACGGGATCGTCTGGAAGCGCACCTCATGATACCCCCGGTCGAACGTACGCAGATTGGGCTCCACCAAGTGCGGGTATTTTTTCTGGAATGTATGCTGAATCACTTCGCGCATCGAATCTGGATCCAAAAAATCGCATATCCGGAACAACGCCCCCAACATCGAGGTGTTCACCTTCGTATGCTCGTCAATGGCAATCCCCATCGCGTCCACCACAGCGAGCGTCCCGTAAGGGAACATCAGGTCGCGCCGAATTTCCTCAAAATCGCGGGTTGAGTTCACCAATACGATTCCGTCCGGCTTCAAGCCGCTTAGGACATTTACCGTTTTGTGCAACGCTTCGTGGAACACGCCGATGACGTGGGGTTCCTCGATTGGACTGTGGTCATGGATCTCCACGTCCGGCTCGCAAAAGCGGATAAAGCTCTTCACCGGGGAGCCCTTCTTCTCCGAACCATAAGACGAGAAGCTTGCTCCATTTAGGCCGAGCCCAAGCACCCCGGATTCCGCCAGCATCTTCCCGGCCAGGTTGGCGCCGAGCCCGCCGATAGATTCCAGCCGAATTTCAAAAAAGCCAAGGTCATTGGTTTTGGTCAATATGCTCATTCGCCATGTCTCCTCTACGTTTTTTGTGAAATAATTCACGAATAATAACGAATTAAAAATGCCTCATCTCTTGACTCAACCGACTTCTGTGCAACGATGACTAAGCATGACGGCGGCTTGCCAGCGCCTTCAGGCTGTCCCCCCTTCCCATATCTACGGAAAAGCCCGCGGCTTCAATCCGGAGCTCAAGGCAATGCCTGCACTGGGCGGATTCATCACCCGTGCAGATTTTGTTGTTGTACAAAGCGTATTTCTTGCGGACGGCAACGGGTGACAGATTGGGCATGACCACATTGGCCCCGGCCTTCAGCGCCAACTCCCTTCCTTCCGGGTGTAACGTACCAAGCGCGGTTGTCGCGGGAATTAAGGCTTCGGGAAGGAACAGGCGGGCCAGCGCGACCATAACCAGTGTATCCTCCAGCGATCCGGCCTTCGCATTGCCAAGCGGGGTCTGATCATGGGGAATAAACGGGCCAATGCCAATCATGTCTGGGTTTAGCGTTTGGAGATAGTTCAAGTCCTCCGCTAAATCCTCCGCGGTCTGGCCGGGCAACCCGACCATAAAGCCTGCACCAACTTGATAGCCGATCGACTGCAGCGTCTCCAAACATTGGCGCCGGTGATCAAAGGACATCGAAGGATGCAGCGCCTGGTACAACCTTCGGGAAGCGGTTTCATGACGCATCAAAAAGCGATCCGCCCCCGCTTCATACAGCAATCGGTAGGTTTCCGCCTCCCGCTCGCCGATGGATAAGGTGATGGCCGCATCCGGAAACTCCGCTTTGATCTCCCGGATTAAGGCAGCCAGCAGATCGGCCGTATACCAGGGATCCTCCCCGCTTTGGAGCACAAACGTGCGGAAGCCCAGCTCGTATCCTTCCCGGCAGCATTCGAGAATCTCCTCCGGGCTGAGCCGATAACGCTCCGCTTCGCGATTCCCGGCCTGCAGTCCGCAATACAAGCAGTTCCGCCGGCAGTAGCTTGAAAATTCAATCAAACCGCGCATATACACCTTGTCCCCGTAAGCCTGCTCCCGCCTTAGACGGGCCAATCGGAAGAGCTCCTTGCGCGTTTCGACATCCATATGCTCCAGTAGATCGACGAGCTCCTCCTTGGAGAGCTCTCCCCGCGCATAGAGCTTGTGCACGAGCTGTTTCATCAGACAATCATCCTTTGGATAGACTGGATTATGGACCTTGGTATACCCTATGGCTGTCGTGAAAAATGATGAACGAAATAGTTGTGAATATTTTCACTTTGTAAGCGTTTTAAATTATCTTCGTTGATTGGATCACCCCGGTTTCTGAATAGTGAGCTGCAGCCTGAGCGACGATAGGATTTACTGCTCTAGTTGGTTTGTTGTTGCCTGTTTCTTCATTTCCTGCTTCGTTTGGTTGTTCGATCGTTAGTATGAAAGTTGCTTGATCGTTAGGCGCGATTTCATTTCGTAGAGGTGTGCCGCATGTGCAGCGTCGATGATTTAAACATGAGGTTGATTCAGAGGTGTTCTCTAAGAAGCAGATGTGTGCTTATCGAAAACATTAGTAAGTGTATTTACTATATTATCATGAATTCACAGTTTGGCTAGGATATTTTTTACACCTCATGAGGTTAAAAAAGAGCATGCCCCGAAGAAACGGAACATGCTCTGAGCGTCACTATGTCAGGACCAGTCCAGACCGGTCTCTTTTGCGATGGGCTCTTCCTTGATTAAGGTATACATCGAAGCAGCTTCATCCTTACGAGTCGTTTCGACCAGACGTTCGACGCGCACGGTCACCAGCTTCTGGCCGAATTGAACCGTAATTTCGTCGCCCACCTTCACCGTACTGCTCGGTTTGGATTCGCGCCCGTTGATCAGAACTCTGCCTTGTTCGGAGACGTCCTTCGCCACGGTGCGCCGCTTGATCAGCCGCGATACCTTCAGGAATTTATCGAGACGCATTATTTTACAGCTTCTTTAAGTTTGTTGCCCGCTTTGAATGCCGGAACTGTGGAAGCTGGGATTTCGATTGTTTTGCCGGTTTGCGGGTTGCGGCCCGTACGACCGGAGCGTTTGCGAGTTTCGAATGTACCGAAGCCGATCAGTTGAACTTTGTCGCCGCTAGCAAGTGCATCGGTAATTTCGCCGAGAAAACCATTCAATACGGATTCAACGTCTTTTTTCGTCAAACCGCTTTTGCTGGAAATGTTGTTGATCAGATCTGTTTTGTTCATTAATAATGCCTCCCAATAATTAAAGAAATAGGTGATACCTTGGCACTATAGGCTTCAGGCCTGCCTTCAAGCCTACCCAGCGCCAGATGGTTATCTTTGTATGAGTATTCTTGCTTGATTTGAAAAATCCTGCACTCTTAGGAACTTTTTTTTGTTTTTTTCTCAAAAAAACTGAAATTTAGTCCTTTTCTCCCATCATTCCCGTTCTTTCGACTTAGCTTCGTCCCATAAGGCGTCCATTTCGGCTAATGTGCTGTCGCCAGGTGTTTTGCCCTGTTCGCGAAGCCGTTCCTCGACATAATGGAACCGCTCCGTAAATTTGCGGATCGTCCGCGAGAGGGCTTGCTCCGGATCAACTCCGATGTACCGGGCAGCATTCACCACCGAGAACAGCACGTCGCCCAGCTCCAGCTCCTGCGACTCAGGATCTTGCTTTTGCGCGACGGCTTCCTTCAGCTCGCGGATCTCCTCCTCCAGCTTGGACCAAACCCCGTCGATATCCTCCCAATCGAATCCGGCCTTGGCCGCCTTCTTCTGGAGCTTGTATGCCTTCATCAATGCCGGCAAATCACGCGGCACCCCGCTGATGACCGATTGGCGCTCCGGCTGGATGCCTTTGCGTTTCTTCTCCTCGGCCTTCATCGCTTCCCAGTTGTTCAGCGCCGCCTCGGCATCCTCCGCACTCAAATTGCCGAAGACATGCGGATGGCGGTAAATCAGCTTCTCATTCAGCTCCTGGATGACATCATACACCGTAAAAGTGCCGGTCTCCTCCTCCATCTGGGAATGGAGCATGATTTGCAGCAGCAGATCGCCAAGCTCCTCACGCATGTGGTCGGGATCGTCGTCGTCGATCGTCTCCAGCACCTCGTAGGTTTCTTCGATGAGATTTTTGCGAATCGATTCATGCGTCTGCTCGCGATCCCACGGACATCCACCCGGACTGCGCAAAATCGACACGATCTCATGAAGCCGCTGGAAGCTGCGGTTGCGAAGCGTATCGTCCTCGCTGGCCGGCACATAGACCAGAGACAGGTTCCCGTAGCCGGTCATACGATCCAGTTCAAACAGCGGAACCCGCTCGATCCGCTCCTGTCCCGCCACCCCAAGGGCATGTCCCACAACGACCGGATAATCGTCAGGCAGCAGCTCCATTAACCCCAGCTTGACTTCCGAAGCAGTGATCTGGTCATAAACTTGCCCTATTAATGTATGCCGTCTCGGATCGATCGCTTCCCCCCGGACCTCCGAGGCGTCTAACAGGAGGAACCCTTCGATCGGATCGAAGCCCAGACGAACGAAGGCCTCGTCCAGGAAGCTCTCCCCGCCGATGATATCGAGCGAGATTCCATGCTCCGGACAGCGTTCCCGCAACAGCTTCACCGTCGCTTCGGCAACCAGCGGATGCCCAGGAACAGCGTATACGATATTCTCTCCCTGTCGCCCTGCTTCAGCCCGCGCTAACAGTCTGGAGGCAATCTCCTCATAAACGGAAGGAAAATCGTCCTTCGCTTCATACACCTCGTCGAACGAAGTAAATTGGACGCCCGTCTGCTCCAGCCAGTCCACCACCGGATGGTCCTTCGTCCGGACGTAACGTTCTTCCGCCTCCTGCAGCCGCTTCAGGCTGCCTAAGGTCAGCCGGTCGGGATCTCCCGAGCCGAGGCCGACCACTGTAATGGTTGCGCTCATGTTATGCCTTTCACTCCCTGTCCGTTCAGCATGTTATTACTATACCATTGCTGGCGGCGAAACTGAAATTTTCTGCGCCATCCGGCGGTAACCGCAGTAAGTTCCGCTGCAACGGCAAGCAGCAAGCTGCGCAGAGCGCTACGGCAGCAGCCGCAGCTTCCGAAGCAGCGTCAGCAGCTTCGGGCCGATCCGCGGCAGGGCGCCCAGCTCTGCCGCGCTGAGCAGCCGTGTGCGCAGCACGGCTGCGACGAACACGGCTGCGCCAAGCAGCACGCCGAGCAAGCTCACGGCCGCGGCCCCCCCGCGGCCTGCGGGCAGCTCGGCGGCGGCGAGGCGCAGCGCCAGCACCGCGGCGGCCATCGCCAGGGCGGCCGCCGCCGGGCGCAGCAGCGCGTCCCGCAGGCGCGGACGCAGCTGGACCCGGCGCAGCAGCAGCGCGGCGTTCAGCGCCGCTGCTGCGCCGTACGCGGCGACGCCGGCGATGGCGGCGCCGGTGATGCCAAGCTGCGGCACGAGCACCGCGTTTAACGCGGTCTTGAGCAATGCCGCAGCGAGCAGGTGCAGCGCCGGGGCGCGCACGTGGCCGAGGCCCTGTAACAGGGCACTCGTCGCTGCGACCAGCGCGCCGGGCGCCGCCGTCCAGGCCACCCAAGCCAAGGTGGCCGATCCCGCCGCATCCTCGTACAGCATGACGTTGATGGGCGCAGCCAGCAAGGCCAGGCCCAGCGAAGCCGCCAGGCCGATCAGCCAGAACCAGCGCAAGGCCAGCTGCACCTGACGCCGGATCGCCCCGGTATCTCCCTTCATCTGCAGCTCGGCCATCGCGGGCACAAACAACACCGACAGCGACGTCGCCAGCATCGTGACGAGCTGAACCAACGGGATACCCCGGTTGTAAATCCCCACCTGGGCCATGATCTGCAGCTCCTCCCCATGGGCGGAAAGCAGCCGCGGCAGCGTGAACGTATCCACCAGGCTGATCAGCGGCACCCCAAGCGAGGCCAAGCTGATCGGCAGCGCAACCTTGAAGAGCGCGGACCATCGCTGCCCCCTTGTTTCCCGAGGTAACAATCGTTTCTCGTCAGTCAGCGGCTGATCCGCCTCCGCCGATGGTCCGGCTTCCCGCCGCTGCAGCGAAGAACGGGTATAGCCCCGCCAATACAGCAGCATCACGGCAAGACCCGCAGCTGCTCCCGCGGAGGAGCCGACCAGTGCCCCTCCGGCAAGATCCGCATCAGCGGCTCCCAGCCGGCTTAACGCCAGCAGCAGGACGATCATCACCGTGACACGAATGGCCTGCTCCACCACCTGGGAGACCGCGGTCGGCGTCATATTTTGGTGTCCCTGAAAATATCCCCGCAGCGCCGCCGCCACCGGGATGAGCAGCAGCGCAGGCGCCGCCCCGCGAAAAGCCGGAATCAACAAGCTGCTTCCGATGAGCTGCGATAATACCGGGGCGCCAAAGTAAAGCAGCACCGCAAAGGCAACCCCCAACACCAGCATCGTCGCCGATGCCAGTCGCAGCACCTCGCTCCGCTCCCGTTCCAGCCCAGGGGCCTGGCGTTCCGCAATAAATTTGGCCACCGCCGCCTGAAACCCCGAGGTCGTGAGCGTAACCAGCAGGGTGTACAAAGGGTATACCGTATTATAAATACCGAATACGCCGTCTCCCCCGATATTTTGCAGCGGGATCTTCTGCAGCATTCCCAGCAGCTTGGTGATTAGCGCCGCCGCGCTCAGAACGGCCGCTCCCTTTAGCAGCTTGGAGGACAGGCTTTCCTTCGTTTCCATCATGGCAACCTACTTTGCTTTAACAGTCATCAGCATGTTTTTAAGCTAACAGGTTCCATTATAAGACGAAACGGAGGCCATCGCCATTTCCTAAGCCCCAACACAAAAAAACTTACACATCCCTCTAAGTTTCGGACGGACGGCGTCCGCCCCAAACAGCGGTGTGTGTAAGTTCCTCCATGCGTCTTGCGGATATCTTGAGTTCTTTTTATTGCTCCATCTGTTTTGCGAGAAAACCGGCAGCTGTCTCCGCCATTTTCGATTCCAAGTCGGACATCTTCACAGAATCGTCCTTGTTCACAAGCACCACAGTCCCGATCGGGTCACCGCCAGCAATAATTGGCGCAATGACAAACGAAGAGATGTTTTCTGGATGATCCTTCGTAATTTCGTACGATCCAGACGCTGTTTCCATGATGATTTTACGGCTATCCATGCTGCTCTCCAGCAAGGAACTAATTTGCTTATCCAGATATTCCTTCTTGGAAGCGCCTGCGACAGCAATAATCGTATCCCGGTCGGAGATTAAGGTAATATGGCTGGTGCTCTCATACAGCGACTCCGCATATTCCTTGGCAAAATCGCCCAATTCCCCGATCGGCGAATATTTCTTCAAAATCACTTCTCCATCCCGGTCCACAAAGATTTCGAGCGGATCTCCTTCCCGAATCCGCAACGTTCGGCGGATTTCCTTAGGGATAACAACACGGCCTAAATCATCGATACGGCGTACAATACCAGTAGCTTTCATTTCACTTGATGCCCCGCTTTCTTAGAAGTTTTGAACTACGGCTTGATTTCCTAAAGCTTCACCTAATCGGACTTTATACGTAATCTGCGGCTTACGCAGATGTATGCGCCATAAGCTTCGCCAAAACGAGCGGCCGAAGGTGGGGACAGGGATGGCTTGTTCTGTGATTCTGACCATAGTATTCATCCCGGGCGAACACCTTATTCATCATAATGAACCATGATTTTTAACAGCTGGATGCGTATAAGGAACAATAGGTCCGTCCGCAAAAAAAGCAACGCAAACCTTCTCCGCGCTGCTTCCTAAGCTCTGCTTTATTTGCTCGTATTGCCGCTGTTGGAGCCGGCATTGTTGGCAGCACCGTTGCCCGTGTTGCTGCCCGTTCCGGTGTTTCCGGCATTGCCGGACCCTTCTGTACCGGCATTCGTACCCGTGTCAGTTCCTGCATTGGAGCCATTGCCCGCATTGGTGTCCGTTCCCGTGCCATTTTCGCCGGTGCTCGTTTCCACTTTAGGCAAGTCGATTTTCTTGATGATCTTCTTCTCTAGATCCCCCGCCATGAACTCGTCCAATTTGTTCGAGGCCAGCGTTGTTTGGATCATGTCCTTCTGTTCCTGCGTCAGATCCTCAAATTTCTTCTCGGTCCGAGATTCCACGCGAATGATGTGGTAGCCGTATTCCGTCTTCACTGGATCACCAATTTGGTTCAGCGGTTGGGTCAAAGCAGCTTGTTTAAAAGCTTCTACCCAGTTGCTCACTTCCACGTTCTCGTACAAACCGCCGTTATCCTTGGAGCCCGGATCCTCGGAGTACTGCTTCGCCAACGCGGCGAAATCCTCGCCCTTGTCCAGTTTCGCTTTCACTTCCTTCGCCAGCTTGAGCGTTTCCTCTTCAGTCCGCTCTTTGCCGTCTGGATCGGTGAAGTTAATCAGGATATGGCGGACCGAAGCCGTCGTATAGTCCTGTTTTGTCGCTTCGAATTCCTTCTTCACATCATCCTCAGAGATCTTCTGCCGTTCGCCTTCCATCACGGTATAAATCCGAACCATATAGTCCTTGAATTCGGCTTCGGATACCTTCTGGGCGTCCAGCATATTTTTGAAGTTCTCTTCGCCGTAGGACGATTTCATCAAATCAAACTGCTCCTCGGCTTTCTTCTTGCCGGCTTCTTTCGTCTTCTCGTCGGCTTTGGCTTCAAGGTATTCATACGCGATCTCCTGCTTCACCAAATATTGACGGAAGTCTTCCATTTGCATGAATTGTTCCATTTGCGGCTGAAGGGCAAGCACGATCCGCTGCTCGCGGTCGAATTCGTTCTCCGTAATTTCGCCGCCTTCGTACGTCGCAATAACCTTACTCGTATCTTTCCCTCCCGAGCTTGCATTCTTGCCGCATCCAGCCATAACGGAAAAAGCCAGTACCGTTACAAGCGCAATCAGCAGCATTCTCCATGAGCGCCTTTTACTTTGAAACATTCTGTAGTTCCCCTTTCACTTTGAACGCATCCTTCAGGGCGCCGAGAAACTGCTCCAGCAAGCCCATCATTTCTTTGTCGTCCATTCCCTTGGTATTTATCCGGATAAGCATCACGGACCCTTGACTAAATTGTACACATCTTCCGAATAGATTGCCAACTTCCGCAAGCTTGCTCGGAACGATGGCCTGTTCCTGTCCTTCGTAGAACTTGATCGTCACTTCCTCGCCCCGCAGCGTCATCGACTCGATGCCATACTGCTTGCCGTACAACTTGACGCGGGCAACCGCCAGGAGATTCTGCACGGCATCCGGCAGCTCCCCGAACCGGTCGAGCAACTCGTCCTCCAACTCGGCCACGTCCTCAAAAGTCTGCACAGAGGCTGTCTTCTTGTAGATCTCGATCTTCTGAATGCTGTCGTAGATGTAATCCGACGGCAAATACGCGTCGATGCCCAAATCGATCGTGGTGTTCCAAGTCGCCTCAGCCGGCGGGGTCTCCCCAAGCATCGTAATTTTACGCTTCTGAATTTCTTCCGCCAGCATCTGCGAATACAGATCAAAGCCGACGGAAGCGATGAAGCCATGCTGCTCCGCACCAAGCAAATTCCCGGCGCCGCGGATGGCTAAGTCGCGCATGGCGATTTTGAAGCCGGAACCGAGCTCCGTAAATTCCTTAATCGACTGCAGCCGTTTCTCCGCAACTTCGGTTAAGGACTTATCCTTTTGATATGTGAAATAAGCATAGGCAATCCGGTTGGATCGTCCAACACGGCCGCGCAGCTGATACAGCTGGGACAAGCCCATCTTGTCCGCATCATGCACGATCAGCGTATTGACGTTCGGAATGTCCACTCCGGTTTCAATGATACTGGTGCTGACCAGGACGTCGTATTCCCCGTCAAGAAAATCGAGAATCGTCTTCTCCAGCTCCTGCTCCGACATCTGCCCATGACCAACGACAACTCGCGCTTCCGGCACGAGCATAGAGATTTGTGCGGCCATTTCATGAATCCCTTGCACGCGGTTATACAGGTAATAAATCTGTCCGCCCCTCGCCATTTCCCGTTCGATTGCTTCGCGCACGAGCGACTGACTGTACTCGACGACATACGTCTGCACCGGGAACCGGTTTTCCGGCGGCGTTTCAATGACCGACAGATCCCGTACGCCCAGCATGGACATATGCAGCGTCCGCGGAATTGGGGTCGCCGTCAGCGTCAGCACGTCTACGTTGGTTTTCAGTTTCTTTAACTTCTCTTTATGGGTGACGCCAAACCGCTGCTCTTCGTCAACGATCAGCAGTCCCAAGTCTTTAAAGACCAGATCCTGCGACAAAATGCGGTGGGTTCCGATCACGATATCCACCGTGCCCTGACGAATCCCCTTGATGGTTTCGTTCTGCTCCTTGCGGCTGCGGAAACGGCTAAGCGTCTGAATGTTGATCGGATAACCGGCAAACCGCTCCCGGAACGTCTCATAGTGCTGCTGCGCCAAAATCGTCGTTGGCACAAGCACGGCAACCTGCTTGCCTTCAATCGCTGCCTTAAAGGCCGCGCGGATAGCGACTTCGGTCTTGCCATAACCAACGTCACCGCACAGCAGGCGGTCCATTGGACGGCTTTGTTCCATATCTCTCTTGATTTCCTCAATGGCCCGCAGCTGGTCCGGAGTTTCCTCATACGGGAACATCGCTTCGAATTCCTGCTGCTCCGGAGTGTCCTTCTCGAAGGCATACCCCGGGGCAGCTTGCCGCTCAGCGTACAGCTTGATCAAATCGTCGGCGATGTTCTGGACGGAGGAACGAACCTTGTTCTTCACGCGGTTCCACTCGTTGCCGCCCAGCTTATAAATCTTCGGTTCCTTGTCCTCGGAACCCACGTATTTCTGAATCATGTCGATCTGTTCGATCGGTACCGACAGCTTGTCGCCGCCGGCATAGAGGATATGCATGTAATCCTTGTGGATCCCGCCGACCTCCAGCGTACCGATGCCCATGTATTTCCCGATCCCGTGGTTCTGGTGAACGACGTAATCGCCGACCTTCAGCTCGGTATAACTCTTGATCCGTTCGGCATTGTCCATGCTCTTGGCGACGCGGCGCGCTTTGCGCTGCTTCTGGGAGAACATCTCGCCTTCGGTAATCACGACGAGGTGTACAGAAGGCAGTTCGAAGCCGGACTGCAGGTTGCCTTGCAGTAATTGAGGCTCATCAATGCCGTAATCCTGCAGCACCCGCCGCATCCGATCCATGCGCTCTTCGGTGCTGGCCAACATGATGACGTGGGCGCCGCTTTTTTTCCAACGCTCCATCTCTGCCTTTAAGACATTCATTTGCCCATGAAAATCCTGCATTGCCCGCGTAACGAAATTCACGATATTTTGCGGCTGGGAATGCGGGACTTGACGCAGGAACAATGACAGAAACAACGTCTGGAACGGACGATGGTAGATCAGATGATCCACGTCCACCGCAAGCGGCAGGTCGGGGAGACTCTTCCCGTTCTGGTACAGGTGCAGATTCCACTCCGCCTCATCGCGTTCCAGCTGCTTGGCCGTTTCCAGCAGGCGCGACGGTTCGTCCAGCAGAAGCAGCGTATCCTCTGGCATGTAGTCGTATAACGTTTTTCGCTCTGGATAGATCAAAGAAATATATTTATAGATTTCCGAAAAATAAACATGCTCGCGCAGCATTTCGATTTCTTTGTACATCTCTTCGCGGAGACGATTTTTGGCCTGGCGGTCGGTCATCTTGTCCAGCTGGATCTCCAGCTTCTCGGATAACGCCTGCGCTGCCTGGCCCATCCGTTCCTTCGTTGCGATCAGTTCCTTGCAAGGTGGAATGAACACTTCCTTGATCTGGTCCACCGATCGCTGATCCGCCGGATCAAAGGTCCGGATCGAATCGACCTCATCATCAAACAGCTCCACCCGGTATGCCATGGACGCTGTCAGTGGATAAAAGTCAATGATGCCCCCGCGCAGGCTCATTTCGCCGCGGGATTCCACTCGTTCGACCCGCTCGTAGCCCAGCTCGACCATTTGAGCCATGAAACGCTCCAGCTCCAGCGTGCCCCCGAGCCGGACGGTCAGTCCCGCTTCGGCCATGGCCTCCGGCGTTGGGATATAGCGGCGAATACCGGAATAAGGCACCACCACGATGCCCCGGAATCCCCGGGAGCATTGCAGCAGCACCTCGATCCGCTGGGCCAGCGTTTCCGGGCTGGATACGGCCGATTCGGCAGCAACCAGCTCATTCGCCGGGTACATCAGCACCTGATCCGGTGATAACGCTTCCTGTAAATCTTCATACATTTTCTGTGCGGAGAACATATTGTGGGTCACGACGAGCAGCGGCCGTTTCGTTTCCTGATGCAGCGCGGCTAGCATCACTTGCCTGGATGAACCCGACAAGCCGGAAATCAACTGCTCCTTCATGCCCGAATTAATGCCCGCAACCGTCGAAGCAAAATCGGTATCGCGTGAAAAAGCTTCAATAAGTGCTTGTAGCAAATGAGGCACCTCTCTTACTGCTGATGGATAGAAATCTATGGCTAGACGAAAAGGGTAAGTCCAGCTTACCCGAACCAAAAAGGAGCCTCAGCAACGTGCCAAGGCTCTATAACCGTATATTCCGGTAAATTTGTCCATTGTTCCTCGTAGCTTGCAGTCTACTGCAAAGGATTGGCGAGCAGCAGCAGTTCCGGGTTATGATCAAGTGCTTCCTTGCAATAGTCGCAGGTCACCCGGACCGTCATTTCGCCGTTTGAATCATACGCTATTATATCTCTCCGCTCATCGGGGGTCAAGGAATGGAAGCCTAATTGGGCTTCTGTGACTTGAGGCGATTCGATTCTACCAATCACCGTTCGGCAGTGCCGACAAACATAGTTTACAGCCATCTATATGCCTCCTGAAGATTCATTATGTCTCCAGTATGCCCCAAGCGGACGGCTTTTAGCCTATCGACCCTGCTAGATCAATTATTTAGCCGTTAAACTTTGCCATCGTTTGTTCGAAGGTATGGTCCAGGCTATATTCCAATGCATCGCATGCCGCTTGAATGGACTGATCAAGCAGCGGCTTATCTTTCTTCGGAAACGGCGACAGAACATAATCTACGACCGCATACCCTGGCTCCGGCCGGGAAATGCCCATCCGAATTCGGTTAAACGTCTGCGTGCCGATATGTTGAATGATCGACTTAATGCCGTTGTGCCCACCGGCACTGCCTTGATATCTCAGCCGATTACGCCCCAACTCGGTGTCGAGGTCGTCGTACACCACGATCATGTCTTCAATCGACGCCTTATAGTAGTCCATATAAGCGCGCACCGCTTCGCCAGATAAATTCATGTAGGTCATCGGCTTGATCAGCACGACTTTCCCGCCCGGCAGCATCCCCTCTCCAATCAAAGCCTTGCACTTGCTTTGCTTGATCTCGATGCCATGCCGGCGCGCCAGCTCATCCACGGCCATAAAGCCGATATTATGCCGGGTTTTCTCATATTGGGCTCCCGGATTGCCGAGCCCTACGATCCACTTCATGGGTCATGTCCCTCCAAACGCTAATGTATCTTCAAACCGCCTCTGGTGCTTGATTGTTCGTTAAACTAACTACTACTTGCCTCGAATTAACTGGAAAATGTACCGTTAATTTCGGCGTGGATCGGCTGTCCGCGCAACTAACGGTAAAACCTACTGTTAATTTCAGCGAAATTGCCACTTTAGCGAAAAAGTACCCAAATTAACTATACAATTTACCGTTAAATCGCCCAAAACCTACGTTCCCGCCAAAATTAACGGTAGAAATTCCAGTTAGTTTGTATTCACCGACGGGGAGTGCCAACAATCCCGTCGTCCCTACTACTCCCCACCCCACTGCCACTCCAGGGCATTGCGGCCAACACCCTAACGAGGACGTTGCCCTCAGCGTATGGCCATCACCACTCGATCGGTGGGGCAGCATTGTCCGTTGGGCGGATTCAGGCAAGAGGGGGAAATGTTCTGAAGAAGCGAGGCGTTCGCCTTTGTGAGCGGATTTCTACCACTTCTGATTTTAGTCCAATTCAAGAAATCCGCGAGCAACAGCGATCGTAAGAACATTTCACACGGATGCCTGCCTCCGCCTAACACCCAACACTGCCAATACACCGATAGGGGTTACGTCCCCGATTGGGAGGACGCAACCCCTGGTGTGGCAGTGACCATTTTATTCGATCTCGAACAGCTTGCTGATCGACAGCTCCTCGTGCACGCGAATAATCGCTTCGCCCATCAGCGGAGCGACGGACAGCACTTTGAGCTTGCTTGTCGGATTTGGATGCGTGATCGGGATCGTGTCGGTCACGATCACTTCCTTCAGCGGAGAGTTTTCCAGACGTTCCATTGCCGGACCGGACAATACAGGGTGCGTACAGCAAGCGTACACTTCTTCTACCCCGCCTTCCTTCAGCGCGTTAGCGCCAAGGACAATCGTACCGGCGGTATCGATGATGTCGTCGACGAGAATCGCGGTTTTCCCTTCGATGTTCCCGATAATGTTCATGACTTCGCTGACATTCGGTTCCGGACGGCGCTTGTCGATGATCGCCAGCGGCGCGTTCAGGAAATCAGCCAGCTTACGGGCACGAACCACCCCGCCATGGTCAGGCGAGACGACAACCGGATTCGCGATATGCTTGGAACGGAAATACTGGGCCAAGATCGGCACGCCTAGCATATGATCAACCGGGATATCGAAGAAGCCTTGGATCTGCATCGCATGAAGGTCCATCGTAATGACCCGGTGAGCGCCGGCTTTCTCGATCAGATTGGCAACCAGCTTCGCCGTGATCGGATCGCGCGAACGGGCTTTCCGGTCTTGGCGGGCGTAACCGTAATACGGGATAACGACATTAATGCTCTTGGCCGAAGCTCTTTTCAAAGCATCCACCATCACGAGGAGCTCCATCAAGTTATCGTTGACGGGTGCGCAGGTCGATTGCACCACATAGACGTGGCAGCCCCGAACGCTTTCGGACAGCTTGACCTGAATTTCACCGTCACTAAAGCTTGTCGTCTCCGATTCGCCCATCGGAATGCCGATGTAATCGGCGATCTGATGAGCCAATTTCGGATTGGAGTTACAGGTGAATATCTTTAATTTAGAATCACAATAAGTCATAAAATTAAAACCCTCCGTGCTGTGTAGATAGCGTCAGGGAGTCTCTTAAACAACCCACCTTCACAGCTACCCCGTCTATTCAAATGGTCACTGCAGATCACTGCATTCGAAGTTTGGATTCCTGCTGTCTTTGCTTCTTGGCTTTCGCCCGGGCACGAATCTTCTCGGCATAGCCGGGTTTGTTCTCCTGCCGGGTTCTGGCGATGGCGAGGTCATTGTCCGGAACCGATTGTGTGATCGTAGATCCGGCAACGACATAAGCGCCTTTTCCCACCTTAACCGGAGCGATCAAGTTGACGTTGCTGCCTACAAAGGCATCGTCCTCGATCTCCGTAATGGACTTATTATAACCATCATAGTTCACTGTTATCGCGCCGCAGCCAATATTCACGTTCTTACCAACCTTCGCATCGCCGATATAGCTGAGGTGCGAGACTTTGGAGCCTTCATCGAGGGTCGCATTTTTAATTTCTACAAAATCGCCGACCTTCACATGCGCTCCGAGCTTCGCCCCTGGACGCAAATAAGCGAAAGGACCAACCGTCGTCTCCCGGCCGACTTCTGCCTGGCTGAGCACCGACTGTTTCACCTTCGCGCCGTTTTGGATCACGCTATCTTCGATTTCTGCGGCCGGCCCAATCACGCAATCTTCACCGATGGACGTTTTACCGGATAGAACGGTCCCCGGATAAATTACGGTATCCGCTCCAATGGTGACATCGGCCCCGATGTACGTGGAAGCCGGATCAATCACCGTTACGCCGTTCAGCATATGGTTGCGCACGATGCGTTCCCGCATGACGGCTTCCGCTTCTGCCAAGGCCACCCGGTCATTGACGCCAATCGATTCGCGAACGTCGGCTACTGCATAGCCTTCTACGATTTCGTTCGCCTGCACCAAAATGCCGATCACGTCGGTAAGATAATACTCCTGCTGGGCGTTGTTGTTCGTCACTTTCTCCAGTGCAGCAAATAATTTTGCATTATCAAAACAATAAGTGCCTGTGTTAATCTCCTGCACGGCGGCTTCCTCCGGCGAGCAGTCCTTCTGTTCAACGATCCGTTCAACCGTTCCGTTCGCGCCGCGGATCACTCGGCCATAACCATACGGTTGCTCCATCACCGCCGTAAGTACGGTCGCTGCCGCTCCCTTACGTTGATGAAGTTCGAAAAGAGCTTCCAGTGTTTCTGCCGTAACCAAAGGGGTATCGCCACAAATAACCAGTGTGACTCCTTCTTCTCCCGCCAATAATGGCCCGGCTTGCTTGACGGCATGTCCGGTTCCCAGCTGTTGCTCCTGCAACACGTATTCCGCCGATGCACCCAAATAGGATTTCACAGCTTCGGCCCCATGGCCAACAACGACGATGCTGCGTTCGCAACCTGCTTCTTGAACCGCGTTTAGTACATGCCCAACCATCGGTTTGCCGCAAACGGGGTGAAGCACCTTATAGAGCTTGGACTTCATCCGTTTTCCTTGACCTGCAGCAAGAACGATCGCTAACCTCTTCAAGTCCCCGGCCTCCTTCACACTTTTAAAAAAAGAAGTAGTTCTCTCTCTCATTAAAACTCATTACTGAATATATCTCATTTAGGGCAAAAAGAAAAGGGAGCCATGCGGACATGGCTCCCTTTTCCTCGAACCCCAATTAATCAACAAATCAAATAAATGCGACTTACGCCCCTTCTTCAATCGCTTCCTCTTGTTCGGCGGCACGCTCGTACTCAGCCAGAACTGCGGCTTGAATCTTTTCGCGGGTACCGGAGGAAATCGGATGCGCGATATCCCGGAACTCCCCGTCCGGCGTGCGCTTGCTAGGCATTGCTACGAACATCCCATTGTTCCCATCGATGACGCGAATGTCATGAACAACAAATTCGTTATCGATGGTAATGGATGCGATGGCCTTCATTCTGCCCTCAGAGCTGACTCGGCGGAGTCTTACATCCGTAATTTGCATATGTGTTCACCACCTTTTTCCATCAGAGACTTGGTGTATTATTCCACATAGCAAACGGAAATCCTTTTTTTTTGATCAACAAAATGGCCTAAAATCACGATTTTTTTTGATAAAACGGGGTGTTCGACATGTTTCGTCGAGAATTCTTACAATTTGAGGAGATCTCGACATAGTTCTTATTGTTCAAACTTCGAAAAATAATTCCCAGGTTCTACTGAAATCTCCTTTTCCTTGGGATCCACTGCCCGAAGCGTGGCCAGGGAAACGTAATCATGCAGCAGACGCTGCTCGCTGGCAACTTCCCCGGATTCAACCAGAACGCCAACCCCCGCAACCTCTGCGTTAAACTCGGCCAGCAGGTCAACCATCCCTTGGATCGTGCCCCCCGCCTTCATAAAGTCATCGACGATCAATACGCGGGAGCGTTCCTTCAATGCCCGGCGCGACAACGTCATCGTATGCAGGCTCTTATGGGAGCCCGATACGTAATTGATGCTAACGGCGGATCCTTCCGTTACCTGATGGTCGCGGCGAACCAGGACGACCGGCAGATTCAGCTCCGCTCCCGTTGCATAAGCGAGAGGGATCCCCTTCGTTTCCACGGTCATAATGCAGTCGATCTCCAAATCACCGAAGACGGTGGCAAACAACTTGCCCGCCTCATTCATCAGCGCCGGTTGTCCTAAGAGATCCGACATATACAAATATCCGCCCGGTAAAATTCGGTCTGGCTGCGCCAGCTTCTCACAGAGCTGCTGGATAAAAGCGTTCGCTTGCTCCCGTCCGACCCGGGGAATGTATTTCACGCCGCCAGCCGCCCCGGCAAGCGTCAGCAATTCCCCCATGCCTTCACCTTCAAACACTTCTTTAATAATCCCCAAATCCTCGCTGATGGACGACTTAGCCGCCCCATACCGTTGCGCAAAGGTAGTCAGCGGGATTAAATGATGTGGTCTAGACAACAGATAATGGGTCATCTCCACCAAACGAGCGCTTCTCTTTAATTTCTTCACGAAGTACCCCTCGCTGAATCCGAATATTTTAATGAAACTATAACACTTTTGTACGGATTTGTCCAAGCCTTGGAATGAGGCGAAGGAGTACCCGGCTCCAGTCCCGCAGCTGAGCTTTAGGTCAACAGCCGCACGGCGTAAACCTCTTTGCAGAACCCGCGTAATCCGTTATAAATGCGGGGCACCTTCGATTCCTTCGACACGAGCCCAAACACCGTGGGTCCGCTGCCGGACATCAACACGCCGTCCGCGCCAAGACGCAGCATCGCTTCTTTCAGTTGCGCCACCTCCGGGTGAAGCTCTAGCGTCACCTGCTCCAACACGTTGCCGAGCTCTTGGCATACACCCGTGAATGATCGTCTCTCCAGCGCCTCCCGCATCCGGGCTGCCGACGGATGATCGGTAATTCGCTCCGCCTGTAGACGTCCATACACCTCTGCAGTCGACACGTTGATCGGAGGCTTCGCCAACACCACCCAGCATTGCGGCGGATTCACCAGCGGCGTCAGCACTTCGCCTCGCCCTGTCGCCAGCGCCGTCCCGCCCGTCACGCAAAACGGCACGTCCGAGCCCAGCTCCGCCCCCAGCTCCTTCAGCTCCTCTTCGGGAATGCCAAGCTCCCATAGCCGGTTTAAGCCCCGCAGCGTAGCCGCCGCGTCACTGCTGCCGCCGGCAAGGCCGGCAGCCACTGGTATTTTCTTATCGAGGTGTATATAAACCCCGCTCCGCACGTTGTAGCGTTCCTTAATCAACTTCGCCGCCTGAAACGCCAAATTCTTCTCATCCAGCGGAATATATCCGGCCTGGCTCGAAATAATGATCGTATCCCGCGGAAGGGCGCTCATTTCCAAACGATCTGCCAGATCCACCATGGTCATGATCATCTCGACCTCATGGTATCCGTCAGGACGCTTATGTAACACGTCGAGCATTAAATTAATTTTGGCCGGTGCTTTTTCGTAAATTTTCATGCCGCTTCCCCACCTCAGCAATTCCGTGGAATATCCGCATCCATCCGGTCTTTTTGGCACATTCTTTAATTCTAAAAAAACGTTGCCTCCACGTCTATGTATGAAAGACAATTTTTCCTCCCTCTATCTTACTGCATCCAACGAAAAAAACGAAGCTCCCTGAAAGGGACGCTTCGCTGTGGCAGAGGTTATTGCTGTTTCGATGCCGCCTTCTCGGCGAGCTCGATCGCCCGCTTCACCATATTGCCCGCATCTTTCGCCTTGATGCCGCCCCAGCCCTCCTGCTGGACGGTATCGTAAAATCCCAGATCCTTCGCTAACTCGACCTTCAAGTTCTCCGACATCACGCTGCGTCTTCTTCGCGACATGGTCAGTCTCCTCCTTTGGCCATGGATATAGGAACGATGGTTAGTATACGCAGGCACCGTTTCGAGCATACACCGAAACTTTGTCCATCTAAGGTGAACACCCGACAACCTTGGTTGGTGAACCCAGCGACAGCGAGATCACCCTAACCTGCATCTTCGAACGTATCAAAAAAAACGGCCTCACCCGAAGGGCGAGAACCGTTTGCGGTTTGATTCATGATGTTCACGGTTTAATATACGAAATCCGCATCCCGTCGTTGTCGTCATAAACCATAACTTCAACGGATTCGGTCAGTATATCGGCATAACTGTAAGACACACGCTTAAAGGTTTGCTGCTCTTGATCCAGCTTCACAATGAAGACCGAAGGATAGGTCTCCTCCAATACTCCAGTGCGTTCGACGGTCTTCCGGCGACCACCGTTTGCCCGGAGCATAATTTTCTGTCCAACGTGGGCGTCGAGACTATGCTTTATTTCCGACAGCGCATTTTTAGCCATTGCCTGTGACCACCTTCTTTCTTTGTCCATTATACAGGAAAGTCACAAACTTGTCAAATCGAAATAAATAATTATATCAGCAGCAAAAAAGATGTGTCAACGATTATTTTTCGACATTTTCTTTTTACCTGATGGCTAAAGAGCCAGGTACTAAAAAATAACCGGAAGGTCCTGGGGCACTAGCCTCAGTTCCTTCCGGCAACCCTTTCACATGGACGGCACCACTTTCAGCGTCGACAAGTCCTTCAGTTTGGGCAACCCGATTCGGTAACTGCCACGAGTCTCGATCCCGCCAACCCCCTGGGCGCCGCTGATCGTATGATTCAGCACGTCAGTAATCTGGATCGTATCCCGAATCGAGGTGAGCGACGCTTTAGCGGCGATATACACCGGATCCAGCGCATGGATCAGCACCCGGCCGGGCGAACTCGCAAAATTAGCCCCCGCCTGCAGCAGCGCCTCAAAATGCGACTGGCAAGCGCCGGCCACAATCGTTAACGTATCGAAATTCCGTTCGTATTGCCGAGCCATTTGAATGGCCTCCACAAAATACTTGGAATTTTTATAGCTGGTCAAATTATAAAGGTCGCTGGTGGGGCGCGATTTTAACACGCCGTCATGACCCGTGATCACGACGATATCCGGCTTGACCACAGGCAGCAGACGGTACAGCGCATTTGCCATTTGCGATTCCGTGACATAATAGCCTTGAACCGGGACGCGCAGCTTCTGATACAGGCTTAAGCTCTTTTGCAAATAGCGTTCGTCGCCATCGAGATGCAGGACCTTACCCGGGACCTCAAAATAGGCCGGCTCGCCTTGCCCATACAGTTCCCGTCCAATTACCATTCGATTGCGTTCTGCCAATTCCTTGCGGTCTTGCGTTAACCGCTTCAGCGATTCCGTCGCCTTAATGCGGGCCCGCTGCGTCGTCTCTCCTGGGGAAGCCGGGTCTACCCTAACCAAATCAGTTAAGGGCGCATCCGCCAGCAGCCGGAATTCCGTTCCTTTAATAATCGCTTCACTCCGCACAATCTGTTCGATTCGGAACGTAACATCTCCACCGTATGATTTGCGGACGACCAAGTCTCCCAAATTCGCCAAATCCATCACCTCTATCCCATCGTATGGGCGACAAGAGGGAATGGTTACTCGCGGAGTTCCTTCACCCCGGCATTCAGCAGCGTATCACTCAGCTTGGCGAACTCGTCCAGGCTTAATGTCTCCGCCCGCCGGGAGGGCTGGATCCCGGCTTCCTCCAGCAGTTGCTCCAGTCTCTCCCGCCCTTCCTTCGGGAAGAAGCGGCTTTTCAGATTGTTGGAAATCGTCTTTCGTCTCTGGGCAAAAGAAGCCTGCACCACCTCGAAGAAAAACGCCTCATCCTGAACCGCCACAGCTGGCGTCTCCCGCACGGTTAAGCGAATCACTGCGGACTCTACATTCGGCTGTGGAATAAACACGCTGTGCGGCACCGTGCAGATCATCTCCGGGGTGCTGTAGTACTGCACGGCGATGCTAAGGCTGCCGTAGTCCTTGCCGCCGGGAGTGGCAGCCATGCGCTCGGCCACTTCCTTCTGGATCATGACGACGATATGTTTCAGCGGCAGTTTCTCTTCCAGAAGCTTCATCATGATGGGAGTCGTCACGTAATACGGCAGATTGGCGACGACACTGACGCCGCTCACCCCGCTGAATTCCGCAGCAAATAAAGCCTTTAGGTCCAGCTTCAACACATCGCCATGGATCACATGGACGTGCGGGTAGGGCTCCAGCACCTCCTGCAGAATCGGAAGCAGCCGCTGGTCAATCTCCACCGCTGCCACCTTGCCTGCCTCCTGCGCCAGCTTCTCCGTTAAGGCGCCGATGCCCGGCCCGATTTCCAGTGCGCCCTGGGTCTTGTCCAATTCGGCGGCGGCAACAATTTTACCGAGGATGTTCTGGTCGATCAGAAAGTTTTGCCCCAGACTTTTTTTGAACGAAAAACCGTGCCGCTGAATGATCTCCTTCGTCCGGCGCGGTGTGGATACGTCTTCCCTTATGCTCATGGTTCTTAAACTCCTTTGCTTTCCAACTCGGCTAACGCAGCTGCAAACTCCTCGCGGCTGATGCGGAACACGGTTAACCGTTTGTAGAGCTGCTTTCCGTTACAATATCCGATACCCAACAGCTCGCCCAGCGCTTTTCGCCGCGCCGCAGCTTGCGGGTGTACGATTAACCCTGCGTTAATCAAGTCTTCCCAGGTGATTGCGGCCTCTACTCCCGGCGCTTCGCTGCGCACCCGGGACAACGCGGTGCGGATCGCCTCCGGCGAGGCATTCTCCACCCCGATGTCGCCTTTCTTCGTAGCTTCGACCTCAGGCAGGAAAGCGTGCTTGCAGCCCGGCACCCGCGCTGCCACGATTTTACGAATCCGCTCCCCGGCATGGTCGGGGTCCGTAAAAATAATCACGCCCCGGCGTTCCTGCGCCAAAGCGATTTTCTTTAGCACGGCTTCGCCTATCGCCGAACCCCCCGTCTCAATCGTATCCGCCTCTACGGCTCGTTTAATGGCCACGGTGTCATCTCGGCCCTCCACCACGATGACCTCTTTGATCATGGATCTGTCTTCCTTCCTGTTCTTGCTTGTCTCCACCAGAATAACAAAAAGAAGAGGATCATATCATCCTCTTCTAATCCACTGTCCTTCTAATCCACTGTCTTATTCATCATCCTAATACTATCTCATTCCCTCCGCATTGTAAAACGAAAGAGAACGAGATCTTAGTTCAATTCCGGCTTCGTCGGACCGATTACGTATACGGTGCGGCCCTTCTTGCGGCCGAATTTCTTAGCATCCTTCAGACTATCAAAATAGACGTCCATCTTATTTCCATCGATGGCTCCACCCGTATCCTCTGCCTTACGGAAGCCGACTCCTTCGATGTATACCCACCAACCAAGCGGAACGACGTCTTTATCAACGGCAATCGTTCTGCCTTCCGTCACGCGGGTACCCGAAGCCGTACGGGTGCCTATCCCGTCTTCTTCCGCCGAATACGCGGTTAACGTAACATTTTTCAGGATCTTTTTATATTTGAATGAGACGCCACCTTTGGTCGTCGTCCCGCTGATGTTCACCGTATTTCCCTTACGGCTTATGCTGGCCGACAGGACCTCGGTAGGTTTCTTCGTGCCGACTGCGATCACCTTCGGCTGAGGGTCCTTGGAGACCTCTTTGCCGAGCCAACGCTTCGCCACGAATTTTCCGTCTTCGTAGGTTTTCTCAATGTTGTGAATGACCAGACCTTCGGTACCTTCTTGAATGACCTTCGTGGTACCTTTTAGCAGCTTGTCGTCCGACGTTTTGACCACGCTAAAGGGCACAGTCTCCTTGCTCTGCACCGTTTGCTTGCTGACCCGAACGACCTTGACATTCAGGTTCTCGGTAACTTTACTGTCCAATGCCGGGGTCACCTTGTCGTCTTCATCCAAAGTGATGCCGAGCTCGGACAATACGCCCTCTACTTTGCTTTGCGTCGTGAAGTGGACTTTCGTATTGCCGTCCGCGGTCACATTGACCGGCTTCGCGCGTACTATGACAATGCGGTCACCGTTCTTCAGCGAGCTTTCCAGCGGGAGGGATACTGAATCCTTCGCACTGAGCTTAATCGATTGTTCCTCCAGCAGATGAGCTACACTGGATTGGGTTGTCTCCACAGACTGGACATTCCCGTCCACAATCAGGGATACTTCCTTCTGTGCCTGGCTATACAGCCAGATTAGGATGATGATGATTCCCGCGATGGCCAGAACGCCGACGAACGCTATCTGACGTAAATTCTCATGCTTCCATCGCATTGCGTAAGACATGCTGGATGAGCGTGATTCATGGGTCTCCTCTTTGCGGAAAATGCCCATTTCTTCCGTCCTCCTTCATAGTCCCGCCGTCTAGGTCGATGCATGATAACGATTGACGCGACTACAGTTACTTTTTACAAAACGCCTAAGGTAGTCAAAAAGTCATCTTTTGATCACGAAGCAGGTCAAGAAGTGAATTCGGCATCGAATCTTGAATTCAGCCGGGCCTTCCGTTGCTCACGTACCCCCATGTACGCTGCGCTACTCAGTCCCAAGCTTCATCCAACCTTCTCGGTGCTGAAAAACCTGACTTTTTGAACACTGATCTTAAATTTAATCCTAAGCGTTTTGCATCCTTGACCAGTCTCTCCTGCTTGTCGTCACCTCCTGTTTTCCAACAGTATGACGACCCTATTACTTTTATTCAAAACAAAAGAAGCCGGGAGAAAGAGTTAGAGGAACTCCTTCGTGGCTTCTTGAATGTCTTGGGTGTAATAGCTGCACGAGTGACCTCTCTTATTCGCTTACGAGGTTAGCTGTCGGGTTCGGGCGAAAGAGAGCCGCCCTTTCTCAGTACATTCGCTCATGGCGCAATGACCTTGAATTCACCCCATAGACCCTGGAAAGAAATCGAATACGAACGCATACAGGCTATCGCCAACTGCAATCCGTATTGGTTCCCCCGTTCTCCGTCATAGGAGATTCAGCGAGACTGGTTCATGGAACCAAGCATCGTACGGTTCAAAACGAACCGAATCGATACTGAAAAGATTCTATCCTGTTTCGATGCAGGTTGTAAAGGACGAATCAACCACGTTTTTTTAAAAAAATGGTTAAAAAAATGTAATGACCTTGTTTTTGAGGGTTAAAAAGCATTAATCTTTCCGAAATCCTCTTTATTTCATCCGTTTTGCTCTCAAATACTCGGGATTCCAAATCGTTCCAATGCGTTTCGGGTGGTAATTTCCGCGATTTCCTCAAAAGTGACCCCTTTGAGCTCGGCTGCCATTTCTGCAACCAAGCGGACATGAGCGGACTCATTCCGTTTACCACGATATGGATGCGGCGTTAAATAAGGGGAATCCGTTTCGATCAGCAATCGATCCATCGGCGTCTTGGCCAACACTTCTTTTGGCTGTTTTGCATTTTTAAACGTAATCGGCCCGCCAAACGACAAATGAAATCCCAAATCTAGACACATTTTGGCAATTTCCCAACTGCCGGAGAAAGAGTGCATCACGCCTCCAACTTCATTGGCTTTCTCTTCCCGAAGGATGCGTACCACGTCTTCGTGAGCGTCCCGATTATGAATGGAAATCGGCATGCCCAAGCTGCGAGCCAGTCCAATTTGCTCACGAAAAACCTTATGTTGAACGTCCTTAGGTGACGTATCCCAATAATAATCCAGCCCAATTTCTCCGATGGCGACGACCTTCTCATGCTTGCACAATTCTGCAATCCAGTCCAAATCGCCCTCTTGCATTGTAATCGCGTCTTGCGGATGCCAGCCGACAGCGGCATAAATGAAGTCATAGGTCTCTGCCAACTTCATGGTCGAAGGGATCGTCTCGCGGTTAAATCCGATGTTAATCATCCGCGTAACCCCTTGTTCCACGGCGCGCGCGATCACTTCCTCGCGGTCCTCGTCAAATTGGGGAGCATCCAAATGCGTATGCGTATCAAATAACATAAACCTTGTCATCCTCCTAATTCCGTTGCTCGAAAATGCGGGCTACCGGGCGGGGCAGCCGATCTATCACAGCACACAATTTATTATCCGGATAGTACAAATGCGTCTTCCCTCGGTGCAAGCCGCTGATCGACCGCACGATATCCGATACTTCTGAAATTTCCCGGAGCCGTTCCTGCCGGTCCAACAGCAAAATTTGCTTCTGTCGAACCCCATCGTCCGGACGGAACACATCATACGGCAGATCGGTCGGAAAATCAATTTCCATGTCGTATTCAGGTTGTAGGCCCACTTGTCTAAAAGCGTTCCGAATCTCCTCCAGCATTTCCAGTTCCGGCGTGTCCAATTCTACATATTTATACAATTTGCGATTTAAAAACCGGGAACATAAATCGCTTAATCGCTCATCCTTTTCCCGCGTCCACTGCATGAAAGCCGTTTGCATCAACGCTTCGTCCAGCTGCAAATAATCGGCAACGCCGATATCCCCTTGAAATAAAAATGGCAGCGGATGCGGCAAGAAGTTAAAGGAATGCCCGCTCCGGTATAATTCCTTCGCCCGTCGCAAAATTTGCCGGAGAATGATCTCCGAGCTCCGCGTCACCGGGTGGAAATAGACCTGCCAATACATCTGATACCGCGACATCAAATAGTCTTCCACCGCATGCATCCCCGATTCTTTGACAACAACCCGCCCTTGAAAAGGTCGAAGCATCCGCAGAATTCGGTCCATGTCAATCGTCCCGTAGTTTACGCCGGTAAAATAAGCATCTCGCAGCAAATAATCCATCCGATCCGCATCCAGCGGGCTAGAGACCAAGTTCACCACAATCGGATTTTCGTAATCCTTCCGGATCACCGCAGCCACCTTGTCCGGAAAATCCGGAGAAATCTCGCGCAGGACGTTCCCCACCTCGGTTTCCCCCAAGAGGATTTTGCAGGTCCAATCCTCATGATGCATTTGAAAAGCTTCTTCTATAGAATGGGAAAACGGACCATGCCCCAGGTCATGCAGTAGCGCCGCACACAAAGCTACCAATTTCTCACTGCGGGGCCAATCGGTGTAGCCGCTTCGTTCAAACTGCGAAATAATCCGCCGCGTAATCTCGTAAACGCCAAGCGAATGGGAAAAACGGCTATGCTCGGCGCCATGAAAGGTCAAATACGATGTTCCAAGCTGACGAATCCGGCGAAGCCGCTGGAATTCCGGCGTATTAATGAGCGACCAGATCACTTCGTCCTGTACATGAATATAATTATGTACGGGGTCTTTGAACACTTTTTCTTCGCTAAGCCGACGATGCATGAACCAACACTCCTTTTTCATAAAATTTGGCGGGTCACCGTGTGGAGACGACAAGATATGTCGAATTGTGTCGTAAAATGACCGGATGACGATTTCCAAAATGTCGAATTATAGATCATTGTGAACTTGCTAGATTCCGTAAAGGTTCTCGGAGTTGTGTATCCGAATTTTTTAGAAATAATGTTGAACTATACCATAAATAGGTTGACTAATCTGGCAATGGTTGGTATTATAAAAATCAGAAAAGATAGAATGATGTCGAATAATGACAATTCCAAATTATAGCGAGAGGGGCAATCATCCTATGATGAAATCCACAGGTATTGTAAGAAAAGTAGACGAATTAGGCCGTGTTGTCATTCCAATTGAATTGCGCCGCACTCTGGGGATCGGAGAAAAAGATGCGCTCGAAATTTATGTAGACGGTGAACGGATTATGCTCAAGAAATATGAGCCTGCTTGCATCTTCTGCGGTAATGCGGAGAACGTAACTTACTTTAAAGGCAAAATTGTTTGCCATGAATGCATTACGGAGCTTCCGACCCCTGTGACAAATTAAGAAATATAGTATATAATAGATTTACTGAAACTGTTAATTCTAACCTTTTTCATATCTCCTTGGCGCCTTCCTAGGCTTGAACCCGGCTTAGCGAAGGCCCCTTTTTTGGCCGAATTGGATAATATTTCATGATTTCGGAGAGAAGTGGGGCTACAATAATTGATTGTAGATATCCCGCTTTGCAACCCCCCGGTCGGCCGCAGTTTTTTTCATGGCTTCCTTCCGCGACAGCCCTTCTTCCGTTTCGTAATGCCGGACATGCTCCTCCACAGTTAGCGCTTGCCACCAGGCATCCCGCTTCTCCTTCACTTGGTCGGGATGTGCCCCTTCCACAACGAGGCAATATTCACCCAGCGGCGGATGCTCCTGCAGCCAAGCCAGGCAATCGTGAATCGTCCCCCGAGCCATTTCCTCATAACGCTTGGTTAATTCTCTCGCCAATACGATTCGCCGATCTCCCCAAACCTCGAGAAGGGACTCCAGCGTTTTGATCAATCGATGCGGCGATTCGTACAGCAACATCGTTCCCTCTTGATCCTCCAACGACTTCAACAACCGTTCCCGCTCTTTATGATCTCTTGGCAAAAATCCAAGGAACGTAAATCGATCCGTTGGCAAACCGGAAACGATGAGCGCCGATAATGCAGCATTCGCTCCGGGCACCGGAACGACTGCGATACCCGCCTCTAGCGCCAGCTTCACGAGATCACTTCCGGGGTCGGAAATCGCCGGCAGACCGGCATCGCTGACTAGCGCTAAATTTTTTCCTTCTATTATAAAGCGGATCAATTCTGGGCCACTGGCGGCCTTATTATGTTCGTGATAACTCAGCAATTTACCTGGAGAGATGTCGAAATGCGTTAACAGCTTGCGCGTCTGCCGCGTATCCTCCGCCGCGATAATGTCCACCTCTTGCAAGGTGCGCACGGCCCGGTAGGTCATATCCTCCAAATTCCCGATAGGCGTGCCAACCAGGAACAACTTGCCGTTTCCTGCTGGGGTGGTGTCCCTCGCAGCATTTTCAAAGCTCTTCTGTACTTGAACGTTCATGCTCTACCCTCTTTTGGCCCGTAATAGATATTCATGATTTCTTCGCAGTATTCCCCGTTTTCATTATATACGATCAATGGCGGCAGTACCCGCACATCCGGCTTGCCGTCCCGCAGCGCCTCGATCAGCACCATGTTCGCTTCCGCTCCCGCCCTTGGATGCACGAATCGGATGACCTTCGGCTCTAATCGATATTGACGCAGCAACGTCATAATTTCCCCTAAACGCTGCGGTCTGTGGACCATTGACACCTTGCCTCCCGGCCGCACCAGCCGCATCGACGCAGCCGCCACTTCCTCCAAACTGCAGTGAATTTCATGCCGGGCGATCGCCTGATACGTATTCAGCTTCGCCTCGCCGCTCGTCACCGGCATATACGGCGGGTTCACCGTAATGGCATCATACACCCCATGGCCCGTCACCTTCACCAGCTCGCGTAAATCTCCTTCACGAATTTCGATCCGGTGCGTCAGCCCGTTCATCTCCACACTGCGGCGAGCCATATCTGCAAGCCGCGGCTGGATCTCGATCCCTTCGATCTTCGCCTCCGTCCGGGTGGAGAGCAGCAAGGGGATCACCCCATTGCCGGTGCATAAATCGAGTATTTTGCCGTACTTGGGCACTGGTGCAAACCGGGCCAGCAACACGGCATCCATCGAGAAGCTAAACACTTCGTCGCTCTGGATGATATGTAAATCATGGGTCAGCAGGTCGTCTATCCGCTCCTGCTCATAAATTGGTACATGGTTCATCGACTCGGATACCCATCCTTTTTCAGCCTAAATTTAAAAAAAACCGCAGGGACACCCCCACGGTTCATCATTTATTCAAAAACGACAAGCAGAACAGGCAGTCACCTTCGGTGCGCAGATGCCCGTAATAAACGTTGCAAATATGAAAGCCCTCATGATAAAGACGCGCTAAGTTATCGTAGCCTTCACCGACGACATCGATCGCTTCTTTGCCAGCCGGAACCGGACTATCGGTTCTGACCGACGCCGGCATGGGCAGCGGTCCCTCGGTGCTCTCCCGCTTTAATATTTTGCGCAGCTGTTCATTCTCGAGGCGAAGCCGCTGGTTCTCTTCCACCAGCTTCTTGACCTCCAACATGAGGCTGCTCAAATCGCCGTGTACTTTTCCCATTTGCGTTTCCAGCGCCTGCATATTTGTGAAAATGTCCTTGTTCTCCAAGTTCCCACCCCAGAGTCATCTCTAGAATCTATCTTGAAAAAGATCTTCTTTATTTCAGGACGACATCGTCCAGCGGAAGCTCCTTCACTTTCCCGATTTCGAACAACTGTACATGGACGGTGCGGCTGCCGGCGTTGAGTCCAACGACCTTGCCGTCTCCCAGCGAGGTAACGACGATTTTGCCTACGGATGGAAGCTCTTCTTTCGTGCTTTCGTAGTTGTCATGCTCGAACTTCAGACAGCACATCAGACGGCCGCATAATCCTGAGATTTTCGTAGGGTTCAGCGACAGGCTCTGGTCCTTCGCCATCTTGATCGATACCGGCTCAAAATCCCCCAACCAAGAGGAACAGCAGAGCACGCGTCCGCAGGGGCCGATACCGCCAAGCATCTTGGCTTCGTCCCGCACGCCGATCTGTCTGAGCTCAATCCGGGTCCGGAAGATGCTGGCCAGATCCTTCACCAACTCACGAAAATCCACACGGCCTTCCGCCGTAAAGTAAAAAATGATTTTATTGCGGTCAAACGTAAATTCCACGTCGACCAGCTTCATTTTCAAATCATGATCTTTAATTTTATTTAAACATGTGACAAAGGCATTCTTTGCCGCAAGCTTGTTCTCCTCGACAACTCGGGCGTCGGCTTCATCGGCGATCCGAATTACCTTCTTCAGCGGAAGGACGACATCGGATTCTCCAACCTTCTTCTTGCCGACCACCACTTTCCCATATTCGATCCCCCGAGCAGTCTCAACAATAACGTGTTGATCTTTCTCTACCGGGAGGTCCAACGGATCGAAATAATAGATTTTGCCCGCCTTCTTAAAGCGGACGCCCACTACAGTATACAAAAACTAACCCCCTCGTATAGCTCTACAAGACTGGCGAACCGCAACTCACGAAAGCAGCGCGATCCAAAGAAACTATTACATTCCCTGCTCTTTCAGGGGAGAAAGTTTCATGCGAAATCAAAGCCTATCTGTCTATTCTTGGTGCAGGTCTTACCGTTGTCCATCCACGGCAATCAAAAACTGCTCTACGCAGAGATTGGCATTCATATGCTGCCGCAGCTTCTTCTTGCTCTCTGCAGCCAGCGCCATGGCCTCAATCCACTGTTCTGCACTGCGGCTAGTACAATGTTGATTGATAAACTGAAGCTCATCTATGAAAACGATTTGATCATGTTTATGATAGAGCGCATGGATCATATCTTTGAACCACAAATGGAAAAGGCTGAACAGCATGTCCAAATGATCGGTCAACCCGGATTTGAACAATACCTGCTGCGCCGTAATTAATGGAGAGCCGCCACGGCCTGCGATCTCCTTTCCTAATTGTAACACTACGTTTCGAACTTCTGCAAACCAATTCTGCTGGATTAAATCACGGCATGGACCCAGTCCTGCCGCGAGATGAACGGCACTGCGAGCCAAGGTTGTCGAAAATCCCTCGTTCGCCAATATCTGGAGCATCGTCTCCGGATTCACCGGAGAGAATGGAACCCATTGGGCGCGCGATTGAATTGTAGGGAGCAACGCTCGTCCATTATCCGACAGCAGAATTGCTACGGCCGGAGATGGCGGTTCCTCCAGAAATTTGAGCAAGCTGTTGGCCGCTTGCACTGTCATTTTTTCGGCTTCGTCAATAATATAAGCCTTAGGATTCCCGCTCTCCGAACGGTAAGAGAAAATCCGCTGCAGATCGCGGATTTGTTCGATTTTAATCGTTGCCCCGTCGGGCTTGATTGTAAACAAATCGGGATGATTGCCATGCAGTACCTTCCGGCACTCCAGACACTCCCCGCAAGCATCGTCTCCGCCCCGTGTACAGAACAACGCCTGGACGAAGGCCATGGCCATTTCCATCTGCCCGCTTCCAGGCGGTCCACTAAATATATAGGCATGGGAGATTTCCTGGCGCCGCAGACTGCTTTGCAGCAATTGTTTGGCCGTCTCCTGCCCAATGATCTCTTGAAATGACATCTCTTCTGCCTCGTCCTTTCAAAGCTAGAAAACCAGATTAATCAGCATGCCGCGGATCTCGCCGATCTTTTGCAATAGCTCGATCTTGCCTTGCTCCGTCTCCAGCAATTCGTCTGCCATCGCCAGCAGCGCAGCATCCACTTCATCAAGAAGCTTATAACGCTTCCCACGGCCGCGGCGGTCCCAGCCTCTGGATTCTTTGATGCCCACACCCCGCCGAACCGTATCCTCGAGAAACCGCTTGACCATCATCCGGTACGCCTTCAGCTCCCGAACGGTCATGGACCGGGCAAGCCGGTCCCCTTGCATTTGAATCTCCTTAAATCTCCGGTTCAATTCTTCTTGGGTCGCCTGCTGCCCATGCCGCTGCATGACGTCGGCGAAGCTTTTCGACTGTACCGGCTTGGCAGGGCTGTCACTCACCCCCAAGCCGCTTTTGAGCGGCCGGTATCCCGGATCAATTTTCAAAGCGTCCACCGCCTATAGTTGATTAAATAGATTGAATGAACTATGAAATCGAAGCCTCGACTCCGCGAGTGCGGAGAAGCAAGTTGAGTTCAAGATTCGACGTCGAACCCTCATCCCTGTGCTACATCGTGATCAAAAGCCTACTTTTTAATAACCACTATATTAGAAGTGTTCGAAACGGTCTACTGGGAGAACAAACACCGTCGCCCCGCCCACTTGCACTTCCACGGGCAACGGCAAATACGAATCGGTTGTACCGCTCATCGGGGTAACCGGGGTCACTAATTGTTCCCGCACTTTACAACTGTTACGGATCACTTTCAATACGTCATCCACTTGATGGTCGTCTACACCGATCATAAATGTGGTGTTCCCCGCCCGAAGAAACCCTCCGGTACTCGCCAGCTTCGTTGCCCGATAATTTTCTTTCACGAGCGCGCTGGATAGCCGGTTGCTGTCTTTATCTTGGATAATCGCAACAATCAGTTTCATATGCAGTACCTCCTTGTTTTATAAAATGTACCATACTAACCTATTTGACACCTAGGCCATGATCTCCTTTATTGCCACATAAAGATGCCCGCGAATCTCCGCCGCAACCTCTTCCTTACTACGAGAGGCATCAATCGTTTTGATCCGTTCCGGATACATCCCGGCGAGGATTTGATATCCTTCCCGAACCTTTTGATGAAAGTGCAGGCTCTCCATATCCAAGCGGTTCACTTCACGTCCGGCACCGGCAGCAATCCGGGCTAACCCGACTTCCGGCTCAATATCGAGGTAGAAAGTGAGATCCGGAAACCGTCCCTTGGTGGCAAAAAGATTAATCTTCAGCACTTCATCGATCCCCAGCCCGCGGGCATACCCCTGATAGGCCAGGCTGCTATCTAAAAAGCGATCGCAGAGAACCGTAATCCCACGCTCCAGGGAGGGCTCCACCTTCTCCGCTAGATGCTGCCGCCGGGATGCGGCGTATAACAGCGCCTCGGTCCGCGCATCCATCGCCGTGTGCTGCGGATTCAAGATCACCTCACGGATCTTCTCCGCAATTTCAATGCCGCCAGGTTCCCTCGTAGAGATAAAGTTCACGCCTTGTTCCTTGAGCAGCCGTTCCATTTCCCGCATAACCGTCGTTTTGCCGGAGCCATCCCCCCCTTCAAGCGTAATAAATAATCCCTTGGCTTGATGGTTCATCTAGTTCGTTCCCTGCTTTCTTCTCCAAAAATCATGTACAAGTATATGCTTGGCTTTACCCTTTCTTGACTTGAATCGTCTGCAGCCGCGGGTCGGCCGGCCCCTGGCACTTGGCTCCCGAATCCCGCAGCATCCGCAGCCGCTGCCTTACCGCCTCGGTGATCGTCTCTCCGGGGTAGAGCAACGGAATACCTGGAGGATACGGAATGATCATTTCCGCCGCTTGCCGGCCAAGGCTTTCTTCAACGGGGATCGCTTCGCTCTCCCCTGGAAGCAGTGGCTTAAGGCTAAACGGTACAGGCTCAGACACCTCCGACAGATGCACTTCATGAACTGAATTGTTCCACGTGGAAAGTTCCTCGGCCGAACCTGTTGGGGAAACGAGACCACTCCTCACCGCATTCCCCGGTGAATCGGCTTGGGCGATGCGATCCAGCGCTTGCAGCAGCCGATCGGCATCTTCCATCGTTGTTCCGGGGCCCAGCGCCAGGACCACAAAGCGGTCATCGCTCATCTCCGGCACGCAGCCTTCGGCTTCGAGCCGCTCTTGCAGTTCATACCCGGAGAGGGCTGCGGATGCATCGAATATCACAAGCTTCAAAGGATCTTGGATAGTATATGCAGCAGCCTCTCCGCTGGCGCCCGGCGGTGCCACGACGCCGAAGCGCGATTGCTTGGCCAGGCCGCGCCGCAGATGCGCGGCCGCGGCGAGCCCGCCCTCGAAGAAGGCGGGGCCCTGCTGCCCCAGCAGGCTTCGGCTCAGATCGAGCGAAGCCATGATGGGGTAGGACGGGCTGGAGCTCTGCAGCATCGCCAGCCGTTGGCGCAGCAGCGTGCGGTCGAGCAGCCCGCCTTGCACGTGCAGCATCGCGCCCATCGTGAGCGCGGTCAGCATCTTGTGCGTCGACTGCACGACGCCATCGGCCCCCGCGGCCAGCGCGCTCTCCGGCAGCGCCGGGTGCTGGCCGAAGTGGGCGCCATGCGCCTCGTCGACGAGCAGCGGCACCCCGTGCGCGTGGCACAGCTCGGCCAGCGGCTGCAACGGCGCTCCCATCCCGTAGTAGCTCGGGTGCGTGAGCAGCAGCCCCTTCGCGCCGGGATACCGGCGCAGGGCTTCCCGCACCGCAGCTTCGCTCGGGATGGTGGCCAGCCCGCTGCCCGCGTCCAGCTGCGGCGCCAAAAACACCGCGTGCGCGCCCGCCAACATCAATCCGTGAATGACGGATTTATGCACGTTCCGCTGCACGAGCAGCACATCCCCTGGCGTGGTACACACGCTCAGGATTAAGGCCAGGTTGCCGGCTGTACTGCCGCCAACCAGAAAAAACGTCTCCTCCGCCCCAAACTGGGCGGCGGCCAGCCGCTGCGCCTCGCGGATGACGCCCTCGGGATGATGGAGATCATCCGTCCCGGTGATTTCCGTCACGTCGATTTCCATCACGCGCGCCAACTCCTCCATCACATTCGCATTGCTGCGCAAAGCCTGTCCATTTTTATGCCCCGGGACATGAAAGGAAGCAACCTTTTTCGCCTGATACTGCAGCAAAGCTTCAACCAAAGGGGCCCTTCCGTTATGTTCCTCTGCCATTTCGATTCCTTCCGACTCTGGGTTAACCGTATATTAACGTGATTGTATTCATTGCTTCATCTCATTTTACCGTTAGTTCGCTCAGTAGAGCAATATAAAAGGACCCGCTCCCCAAAATGAACAGGTCCTTTTATCCGGCAGTGTTATGCATTTTTTTGCACCCAGATCTGCTTCATTTGATGAACAAAGAAGTGGTATTTCTCCTCCTGCACGTCGGTGCGCACCATCTCAGCCTCGCAAGCGTCGCAGATAAATTCAGATACGATATGAATACCCTCTGTTTTCGGTTCTCCACATATAATGCAGGTGCTAACGCTCGACTCATCCATGTCCGATCCCACCTTGTCTTTTTTTACTATCAGTATGACACAGATTCTACTATTTTAAACCTTTTCATAGTCCGCTTCCTACTTTATCTTATGCCGACAGCCAGAACAACGTGTTTGTACGCGCCGCCTTAATTATTCTTGTATTCTTCCGATATATTAAGAAGAGCTAGTCCGCGATGTGCGGAGCTGATGAAAATTGGGAGGAGGATCAAACGCTTGAAGCCCGCTGAAACCGAAAGCCAAGCGACATTTTATCACTACACCTTGCTCAAAAAGAAGGCTTTACCGAAGTCGCTCATATATAGCTTAGGCATACTCCCCGTCATTTGGCTTGCAGCCGAGACGGTATTCATATCCTGGACCAGTATCTTTTTCTTCCTATTAGCCATACCGGTCATCTTATGGATCCAATATGTCATTTCCCGCTCCGTGCTGATGATTGTCAGCCACTCCTATCGCAAGCGCTGGCGGTTTTCCCGTCAAATGCCATGGATTGGTTACTCACCTGATCAATACGTTTCTTATCCCGTATATCGCCGAGTCCACCTTCATTCCGCCTGGATCGGTTGCTGTATTATCGCGATTCTCATCCCTTGGTCGCCGGTCTCCTTTGTGCTCTCTTTATTTTTCTGGCACCTTTGGCTGATGATCCCGCGATTCATTGTGCTTGCTACCCTACGTGGACAGCGTAAAGACGGAATGATCAAAATCACAGGTCTCGAAATTGCTTACTACAGGCAATGAAGAATCTCATAGATTAGATGCTGTTAAGAAAAACGTCTATCGACGTACATTCAATGTAGCCAGACCGCGTTTAGCGGAAGTTTTTCTTGCGATATCAGGATGCCGATCCCCCGAAATTTATACTTTCTGATATCTTAAAAAAGCCTGCTCCCTGCGCAAATGCAGAGATCAGGCCTTTTGTCTTCTTTAGCACATTCCAGTACCGGGCTTGTCCGGTAGAGGGGCGGTTGCCTTTCATATCCGAATTCTGATGCTAAGGGCTGCTGCTTTCCAACCCTTGAATGACTGTTTTCGCTTCCTTTTTCGGGACCAATACGGTAAAAGAGTTATCGTGAAGCGTCAATTGAACAATTTGCTTCCCCTTCTCGTACACCCGAGTTGAACCGGTGCTTTCTTCTTTCTTCTCCTTCCATCCCCACTCCGCTATCACCTTCTGATAGGCCTCGGGGATTTCGCTGCTTTCCTTAAGTCCGGTTAGTCTATAATTAACATAGTCCATCTTCGAATTATTAAGAGCCGTTTCCGTTTGATTGGCCTCTTTAGGAACAGGGAAATTCTTCTCAACCGTTGCTCCCACAAAATCCGTCCACGAAGGCTCGGAAGACGCACAGCCTGCGATGACTACCATCATCATCAAGACTCCCCACATGAAGCATAAGGATATTTTGACTCCTCTTCGCTGCATGATCCATTCCTCCTTACCCTGCCTATATACTGAAAAATACTCCTGTTGTCATTCTGATATAGATTCCGGATAGGCTAAATGCCCTAGATGCTCATTTACCAATCTAATTATAACGGGTGGCGTACCCCTGTCGGTAACAAAAAGGTTACATTCCCTTTGGTAGAAACTGAAAATAGCACAGTGAATTTTCTGAAAAAACATCATTGCGTTATATTTACGTAAGATTATATAACATTTTATTCTCTAATTATGAATATTTTTTAACGGGAGAAAACCTAAGAGAAACTGTAATTCACTGCGATATTCCTTAATGTATGCGTTTTAACAGATGGTCCTCCTCTTTGTCATTATATCTTACATGAATTTATGATAGTTCACATAAACTTCAACTTTTCACTAGGAGGGGGAAACCTTTATGAATCGTTATCGACGAGGCCTTAAACTAGGAAGTGTAGTTCTGTTGACTTCTGTATTGGTCACAGAACTTGGAATCGGACACCTTCCACAAGCTCAGGCCGCTTCAGGTACAGCAAAGGTTACGGCAAGCCAAACCTTTATCACCGGCGAACAATTTCGTCAGTCGATGAAGCAGGCTGCCGGCGAAGCAGGAGGCTCCTTTACGATGCCGGAGGTCTCCAGCAACCGTGTGCTCCGCAGCCAAGCGGCTGTACTGCTTCAGCAATGGCTGGGGCTAGAGAATGCCCCTGAATCCTTCAGCGACGTTCCAGACCAAGCAGCTTACGCGGGATCTGTTGGGGCCGTCAAAAAGGCCGGACTCATGAAAGGCTATTCGGATACCTCGTTCCTGCCTGGCGCCCCTCTCACTGCGGACGATCTAGAACGGCTTCACGACCGTGTTGTCAGCTACTTAAAGCCCTTTGTCCTTCCGGAAGCCACGATTTCTGAGCTTCAGCTGGCTATGGAGCAAGGCAAGGTGACTTCAAAACAACTCGTACAGATGTATCTCGATCGAATCGTTAAATATGACGATCAGGGGATCTCCCTGCAAGCTGTCCTTTCGATCAATCCTGACGCGCTCAACATCGCCGAAGCGTTGGACCAAGAACGAGCCGAAAAGGGACCAAGAGGACCTCTGCACGGCATTCCGATCCTTGTCAAAGACAACTTCGATACCGCCGACATGCCGACGACCGCAGGCTGCCTTTGCTTGAAGGATTCTATCCCTCCGCAAGATGCGGATCAAATCGCCAAGCTAAAAGAAGCCGGCGCGATCATCCTAGGCAAAACGAATCTTCATGAATTTGCTTTTGGCATTACAACATCAAGTTCGTTAGGGGGGCAAACGAAAAATCCATACGCACCCGATCATTATCCCGGCGGCTCCAGCGGCGGTACCGGTGCGGCAATTGCAGCCAACTTGGCTGTCGCCGGCCTGGGTACGGACACAGGGGGTTCCATCCGTATTCCTTCCAGCTTCAACAGCTTGGTTGGGATCCGCCCAACGATTGGTTTATCCAGCCGTGATGGAATTATCCCACTCGCTTTGACGCAAGACGTAGGAGGACCGATCGCCCGGACAGTCGAGGATGCAGCGATCCTACTCGACGCCACGGTTGGTTATGACCCGGATGATGTCGCCACCTCCTATAGCGTCGGTCGCGTTCCTACGAGCTACACCGACTTCCTTGATGCTAACGGTTTGAAAGGCACACGGATTGGCGTAGCGACGGAACTCTTCCTGGAGAGCAACGATCAAGAAAAAGCCGTCTTCGAAGTAGTGTCCAATGCCGTTAAAGAATTAGAAGCCCTTGGCGCAACAGTCGTGAATATCAAGATTCCGAATCTAGAGGAGATTATGAAATATCCGAGCTTAAGCGGCTACGAGTTCAAATTCCAATTAAACGATTACCTAGAGGAACTCGGGGATAACGCCCCTTACCACAGCCTGGCTGAAATCATCGCCTCTGAAGAGTACGATAAAACTCAAGAGCAATCGATGAAAGCCCGCGAGGCCCGTGAATCGCTGGATACTCAGGAATACAAAGACATCGTGCTGAAACGCACCAGCCTCACCCGAGATTCCCTACTGAAGGTGATGGCCGACAACAAGCTCGACGCGATCGTGTACCCGACCAGCACCCAGCCGCCGGCATTGATTGGTGAGGGCCAATCATCCGGAAACAACAATCGCTTAAGCCCGTTCTCGGGATTCCCTGCCATTACGGTCCCTGCCGGATTTACAAAAGACGGCCTCCCCGTTGGCATCGAGTTCCTCGGTCGCGCCTTCGATGAAGGCACACTAATCAAACTAGCCTATAGCTACGAACAAGGCACTCATCACCGTCACGCCCCTGTACTTACGCCATAATTCTGTTATATGAGAGTACTGAGGAGAGCACTACCGTTATACCGGTAGTGTTCATTTGTTTTAGCGTTAGTGTTCTCCTCGGCTTCAACACGCACGCCCTTCCTCTCCACGCGATTCCTGCAAAAATGCAGTTATTTTGCGGGGGAGTGGCCGTTTTGCCTGGAATGCCTGCAAAAGTGCAGGCTTTTTGCGCCGATTTGCTCGAATTGACCTAAATCGAGAAAAATAACTGCACTTTTGCAGGCTTCGGCTCAAAAATCGGGATTTCCCCGAAAAAAACTGTACTTTTGCAGGTTTCCAGCTCGGGGTAAGCACAAGTCAAACACAAAAAGAGCACCACCGATCACCGGTAGTGCTCTTTCTTCTTTGCTTGGCAGCGTCCTACTCTCCCAGGACCCTTCGGTCCAAGTACCATCGGCGCTGGAGGGCTTAACGGTCGTGTTCGGGATGGGAACGAGTGGAACCCCTCCGCCATTGCCACCAAACATGATTTTTGCGCTGCTTTTACTTCCGCACTTTCCGCTTCAGCAAAAGATCAAACCTTATAAAAGGCGTGCAGCTAAAAATCGGTTCAAGGTTGAATCCTTGAAAACTGGATACGAAACTAGATTTGCATTTTAGCCCCTATTCAGTTCCCGGGGTCCCCGAAAAGTACTCGGTGTACTCTCCGAAGCCTCCGCTTCACTTTTTGGGGTGAATTTTGGATAAGCCCTCGACCGATTAGTACCTGTCAGCTCCATGCCTTACGGCACTTCCACCTCAGGCCTATCAACCTTGTCGTCTTCAAGGGGTCTTACATACGGGGAAATCTCATCTTGAGGGGGGCTTCACGCTTAGATGCTTTCAGCGCTTATCCCGTCCGCACTTAGCTACCCAGCTGTGCTCCTGGCGGAACAACTGGTGCACCAGCGGTGCGTCCATCCCGGTCCTCTCGTACTAAGGACAGCTCCTCTCAAATTTCCTACGCCCACGACAGATAGGGACCGAACTGTCTCACGACGTTCTGAACCCAGCTCGCGTACCGCTTTAATGGGCGAACAGCCCAACCCTTGGGACCTACTTCAGCCCCAGGATGCGATGAGCCGACATCGAGGTGCCAAACCTCCCCGTCGATGTGGACTCTTGGGGGAGATAAGCCTGTTATCCCCAGGGTAGCTTTTATCCGTTGAGCGATGGCCCTTCCATGCGGTACCACCGGATCACTAAGCCCGACTTTCGTCCCTGCTCGACTTGTCAGTCTCGCAGTCAAGCTCCCTTCTGCCTTTGCACTCTTCGAATGATTTCCAACCATTCTGAGGGAACCTTGGGGCGCCTCCGTTACTCTTTAGGAGGCGACCGCCCCAGTCAAACTGCCCGCCTGACACTGTCCCCGTACCGGATTACGGTACCAGGTTAGAACCTAGATACGATCAGGGTGGTATCCCAACGGCGCCTCCACCGAAGCTGGCGCTCCGGCTTCCTAGGCTCCCACCTATCCTGTACAAATCGTATCCAAGTCCAATATCAAGCTGCAGTAAAGCTCCATGGGGTCTTTCCGTCTTGTCGCGGGTAACCTGCATCTTCACAGGTATTAAAATTTCACCGGATCTCTCGTTGAGACAGCGCCCAAGTCGTTACGCCATTCGTGCGGGTCAGAATTTACCTGACAAGGAATTTCGCTACCTTAGGACCGTTATAGTTACGGCCGCCGTTTACTGGGGCTTCGGTTCACAGCTTCGGGCTAAACCCTAACCGCTCCCCTTAACCTTCCAGCACCGGGCAGGCGTCAGCCCGTATACTTCGCCTTGCGGCTTCGCACAGACCTGTGTTTTTGCTAAACAGTCGCTTGGGCCTTTTCACTGCGGCCCCCTCGGGCTATTCACCCTACCGAGGCACCCCTTCTCCCGAAGTTACGGGGTCATTTTGCCGAGTTCCTTAACGAGAGTTCTTCCGCGCGCCTTAGAATTCTCTTCTCGCCTACCTGTGTCGGTTTGCGGTACGGGCACCTTCTCCTGGCTAGAGGCTTTTCTTGGCAGTGTGAGATCATGACCTTCGGTACTGTAAATTTTCCCTCCCCATCACAGCCTAGCCTTATCGGTGTGCGGATTTGCCTACACACCAGCCTCACTGCTTGGACGAGCATCCATCAGCTCGCGTCACTACCCTACTGCGTCACCCCATCGCTCATAACGGATTACGGTGGTACAGGAATTTCTACCTGTTGTCCTTCGACTACGCCTTTCGGCCTCGCCTTAGGTCCCGACTTACCCTGAGCGGACGAACCTTCCTCAGGAACCCTTAGGCTTTCGGCGGATCAGATTCTCACTGATCTTTTCGTTACTCATACCGGCATTCTCACTTGTATGAAGTCCAGCTGTCCTTCCGGTCAACCTTCAACCCGCATACAACGCTCCCCTACCCCAGATGCAAAGCATCTAGCCATAGCTTCGGTGGTGTGTTTAGCCCCGTTACATTTTCGGCGCAGAGTCACTCGACC
>NZ_CP150174.1:0-10000 GCF_037964765.1 Paenibacillus sp. FSL K6-2441 | reverse complement strand
ACGACCTTGAGTCCGACAACCGTACCGTTCTTCTCCGTGACATTGATCGTTTTGATCCCCTTACCGCCGCGGCTTTGCGTGCGATATTCGGAGATCGGCGTCCGCTTGCCGTAACCATTCGCGGTTACGATCAAGACATCCTGCCCCGGAACCACAACGTCCATGCCGATGACAGAGTCGCCTTCATCCAGCGTGATCCCTTTAACACCGGTAGCTGCCCGGCCCATAGAGCGTACATCGCTTTCTGGGAACCGGATCGACATGCCTTGTGCTGTACCCATGATCACTTCTTCATTGCCATCGGTCAGCTTCACGTCGATTAACGTATCGTCTTCGCGCAGGTTGACGGCAATCAATCCGCCCTTGCGAATGTTGATATAGTCTTCGATTGGCGTCTTCTTGACGATCCCTTGCTTCGTAGCAAAGAACAAATACTTGTTATCGTCAAAACGCTCGACCTCGATAACCGCATTGACCGTCTCGCCCTGCTCAATCTGAATCAGGTTAATAATTGGCGTCCCCCGAGCCGTACGTCCCAGCTCTGGAATCTCGTACGCTTTGAGGCGATACGCCTTGCCGCGATCGGTAAAGAACATCAGATAATGATGGGAGTTCGTCACGAACAGATGCTCCACGAAATCATTATCCTTGGTGTCCATCCCGACAACGCCGCGCCCGCCGCGCTTCTGGCTGCGGTACGTTGTCACCGGCAACCGCTTGATGTAGCCGGTATGCGTAATCGTGATGACCACTTCCTCTTGAGGAATCAAATCCTCGTCAAGGATGCTTTCTTCACCGATCGTAATTTCCGTACGGCGTTCATCCGCGTATCTCTCACGGATTTCCTGCAGCTCTTCACCGATAATTTTCAGCACGAGCTGTTCATTGGCCAGAATCTCACGATATTCAGCGATCTTCTGGAGCAATTCGTTATATTCGTCTTCGATCTTCTCGCGCTCCAATCCGGTCAACCGGCGGAGTCTCATATCGAGAATCGCTTGTGCTTGTTCAGGGCTCAGACCAAAACGGGTCATCAAGCCTTCACGGGCTTCTTCATCCGAATTTGATCCCCGGATCAAAGCGATAACTTCATCAATGTGATCCAAGGCGATCCGCAAACCTTCCAGGATATGCGCCCGGGCTTCGGCTTTCTTCAAATCAAATTCGGTGCGCCGGCGAACAACTTCAACCTGATGCTGTAGATAATGACTCAAGACATCTTTCAGCGTCAGAATCTTCGGTTCATTGTTTACGATCGCCAGCATATTAATGCCAAAAGTGCTTTGCAGCGCCGTATGCTTATACAGGTTATTCAGCACGACGTTCGGATTGACGTCCCGCCGAAGCTCGATAACCACGCGCATGCCGGTGCGATCCGACTCGTCGCGCAAGTCGGTAATCCCGTCAATTTTCTTCTCACGTACCAGTTCGGCGATTTTTTCAACCAGACGGGCCTTGTTGACCTGATAAGGAAGCTCCTCCACGACGATCCGTGCTTTGTTGTTGTGCTCCTCAATCGTGGTCTTCGCCCGCATCGTAATCGAGCCGCGTCCCGTCGTATACGCCTGGCGGATCCCCGAACGGCCCAAGATATAAGCAGCCGTAGGAAAATCCGGGCCTTTGATATAATCCATCAATTCCAGCGAACTGATCTCCGGATTCTTGATTAACGCCTGAACCCCGTCAATGACTTCCCCTAAGTTATGCGGAGGGATATTCGTCGCCATCCCAACTGCGATCCCCGACACCCCATTGACCAGCAGGTTCGGAAAGCGGGAAGGCAGCACGACCGGTTCCTGCTCCTCGCCGTCGTAGTTCGGCATGAAATCAATTGTTTCTTTGTTGATGTCACGCAGCATTTCCATGGCGATTTTGGATAAACGCGCTTCCGTATACCGCATCGCCGCGGCCATATCCCCGTCGACGGAACCAAAGTTGCCATGGCCTTCGACAAGCATATATCTCATCGAGAAATCCTGCGCCATCCGCACCATCGTCTCGTAAACGGCGGAATCACCGTGAGGATGATATTTACCGATGACTTCACCGACGATTCTCGCTGACTTCTTAAATGGTTTGTCCGGATGCATTCCTAAATCCGACATCGCATAGAGAATGCGACGATGCACCGGCTTCAAACCATCCCGCACATCCGGCAACGCACGGCTGACAATAATGCTCATGGCATAGTCCATAAAGGACTCGCGCATTTCCACATTAATGTCCCGATCTATGATTTGAGAGAATTTTTCTTCCGCCATGCTGGACCTCCTTCATAATCTATCCACGTGCCTTCGTATGGGAAAAAGCCCGAAAAACCGCCACTTTCATTATATTACTTTCACAAATCAAGCTCAATTAAACGTGACCGGCCTTGTAACACGATCCATATAGACAGCAAAAAATTAGGGATGTGTCCACTCCCATCGAATCGAACGTTCATACACTACGGATATAGGCATTTTCTTTGAATCGCTGAAAAAGCTTATAAAATCCCCATATCTTATAATTATACCATTGTTTTTCTCTTCTGTCCTATGTTTTTCGCATATCGCATAGATGACAACGGGCCGGTTCCGGTCCGAAAGAAAGGAAGGATAAACGATTTGACGATCCAACGTATTGCAAGCAAGTGGGAGAAAACGAAAGTGATCTACCAGAAGGAATCCCTTCGTCCCTACATTCCGGATACGCGAAAATATTCCTTTGAGCATCTTCGGGATATGCTGGAGGAATACGGCTATGTCTTCGTCAAACCGGATCACGGCACCTATGGCATCGGCGTGATGAGCATTGAGAAATGGACGGATGACCTTAGCCCAGGCAGCCCGCTTCAGTATAAGCTCAGGTACGGAATTGAATACGAGCTGTACCCGACGATAGAGGAGCTTCACGACGCACTTGTCGCCAAGATGGGGTCTAAACCTTATCTGATCCAAAAAGGCATCCGTCTGCTCACCTACCGCCGCCGCAGGTTCGATATCCGCGCCCTCGTCCAGCAAACCCCGCGTAAGTCCTGGGAGACGACTGGATTTATCGGACGGATTGCTGCACAGCAGAAGGTCATCACCAACTATCACGGCGGCGGCAGCGTCATGCTCATTGAGGACCTGCTTAGCTCCTATATGACCCCCAAAGAGTTTGCCGAGAAGTACAAGGAAATGAAATCCATCGGCGTCCAGGCAGCCATCCAACTGGCTCGGAAATTTCCGCAGCTCAAGGAAATCGGGTTGGACATCGCCATCGACGAACAGTACCAAATCTGGATTTTGGAAATCAATACGAAGCCCGCTCTCTTCCCCTTCAAAATACTTCATCCCAAAGAGGTTTACCAAAAGATCCGGCGCTACGCTATCGCTTACGGCCGATTGAAGGCCAAATCCGCCAAAGCGAAATAGGAAAAAGGCTGTTCCCATCCTTCCGGATGCAAGTCCGGATCGTATAGAACAGCCTTATCTATTGGCTCCCGATATCGCTTAGATATCGAGATTCTTAACGTATTTCGCATGCTCGTGAATGAATTCGCGCCGCGGTTCGACGTTATCACCCATCAGTGTATCAAAGATCGCATCCGCCTGGATGGCGTCAGAGATCGAGACTTGCTGCATCACACGGCTCTCCGGATCCATTGTGGTTTCCCAGAGCTGTTCGGCGTTCATCTCGCCTAGACCTTTGTACCGCTGCACGTTCACTTTAGCGCCCTCGCCAAATTCAGCGATGATTTGATCGCGTTCTTTCTCGGAGTTGGCGTAACGAACGACTTTGTTGCGTTCGATTTTGAACAGCGGCGGCTGCGCGATGTAAACATAGCCTGCTTCAATGATTTTGCGCATGTAGCGGAAGAAGAAGGTTAAGAGCAATGTACGGATATGCGCCCCGTCGACGTCAGCATCCGTCATGATAATAATTTTATGGTACCGCGCCTTCGAAATATCAAAATCTTCACCAATTCCGGTGCCAAGTGCCGTGATGATCGCCCGAATCTCCGCATTGCCGAGGATGCGGTCAAGCCGTGCTTTCTCGACGTTCAGGATCTTCCCACGCAGCGGCAAGATCGCCTGGAAGTGACGATCCCGTCCTTGCTTTGCCGACCCGCCCGCCGAGTCCCCTTCGACGATATACAGTTCGCTGATCGAGGCGTCCTTCGAAGAGCAGTCAGCCAGCTTGCCTGGCAGGGCGCTGACTTCCAGTGCGCTCTTGCGCCGCGTAAGTTCGCGCGCTTTCCGAGCAGCTTCCCGCGCCCGCGAAGCTTGAAGCGATTTCTCCAGAATGCGCCGGGACACGGACGGATTCTCGTCCATGAACTCCTGCAGCTTCTCAGCAAAGAGCGATTCCACGATACCGCGGACTTCACTGTTGCCCAGTTTGGTTTTCGTTTGACCCTCAAACTGAGGCTCCGGAATTTTGACGGAAATAATCGCTGTTAACCCTTCGCGCACATCATCCCCGGTCAGGTTCGAATCGTTCTCCTTAATCATGCCGGTCTTGCGGGCATAATCGTTAATGATCCGCGTCAATGCACTCTTGAAGCCAGACTCATGCGTCCCGCCCTCGTGAGTATGAATGTTGTTTGCGAAAGAATAAATATTTTCCGTATAGCCATCGTTATACTGCAGCGAGATTTCCACCTGGATCATATCCCGCTGACCTTCAACGTAAATCGGCTCCTCATGAAGCACTTCGCGGTTCTGATTCAGAAAGCGGACATACTCCATAATGCCGCCTTCGTAGTGGAACGACTCGCTTTGACCTGTCCGTTCGTCCGTCAGCGAAATGTTAATCCCTTTGTTCAAGAAAGCGAGTTCGCGAATCCGCGTCAACAGCGTATTATAATCAAAGACCGTGGTCTCTGTAAAAATTTCAGGATCCGGATAAAAAGTCGTTTTGGTCCCCGTTTCAGTCGTGTCACCGATCACCCGTACGTCGTATTGAGGTGTGCCGCGGTGATACTCCTGCTGATAGATATGACCGTCGCGCTTGACCTCGACGATCACCTTCGTCGACAGGGCATTAACGACGGAGACACCTACACCATGCAAGCCCCCGGATACTTTATATCCGCCGCCGCCGAATTTCCCCCCGGCATGAAGCACAGTCATGACGACTTCCAGCGTCGACTTCTGCAGCTTCTCATTCATCCCAACCGGAATCCCCCGGCCGTTATCCTCAACCGTTACGCTGTTATCAGGATGAACCGTGACATCAATTTTATTCGCATAGCCGGCCAGCGCTTCGTCGATACTATTGTCTACGACTTCCCATACCAGGTGATGCAGGCCGCGTACGCTGGTCGACCCAATGTACATCCCCGGGCGTTTGCGCACCGCTTCCAAGCCTTCAAGCACCTGAATATTACTCTCGTCATATGTTTGTTCGTTCATTGACAATGCCTTCACCTACTTCTCTAGAATCAAATTCAAGGCTAAACCGTCAAAATCACGTTCGCTTTCTTCTTCAGCGTAGCGGAGGAGATCGGCGAGTAATAGATCTCGTTTTGGGTCACGACGATAGACTTCGCTTCCTCCTCGCCGATGCGCACCACGTTCTTGGTCTCCAGCGCATGGCTGAGGAATTGCTTGGATATTTTTGAAGACTTCTCGATCGTGATATCGAAAATTGCAATCAATTCCGAAGAGAGGATCACCTTTTCTCCGCCCAAATGTATATACATCCGTTTCCCTCCGTCCTTAACCTTGGACTTGTCCTTCCTGAACATGAAAAATGCTGGCGTCCTGTAATCGGCTTGCATTGATGCTCTCAATCCCTGTAGCCGTGATGAACGTCTGCACTTTACTCTGAAACGTTTCGATCAATTGGGTTTGGCGGTACGGATCCAACTCCGACAACACGTCATCCAGCAAGAGAATCGGGTATTCGCCGATTTCCTCATGAATGAGTTCAATTTCCGCCAGTTTTAACGATAATGCCGTCGTCCGCTGCTGGCCTTGGGACCCGTAGACTTGCGCTTCATTGCCGTTGATGATAAACGACAGATCATCGCGATGTGGTCCACACAGCGTCATGCCGCGGCGAATCTCCTGATCCTTCATTTGTGATAACTTTATCATAAATTGCTGCAATAGGACAGCTTCATCTTCTTCTTCGGCTGTGCCAAAAGAGGGGAGATAAGCCAATTTCAAGGTTTCACCGCCTCCGGTAATTCCCTCGTGAATCTGCTCTGCCCACTTTTGCAGTTTACTTATAAATTGTTTCCTTTTTTTAATAATTTTAACACCGTGTTGGACCAGCTGTTCGTTCCAAATCTCCAGCATGGTCTTGATTTCGGGACCGGCGCCCCAAGCCTGTTTAAGCAGATTATTGCGCTGAATCAGCACCTTCTGATATTGCTGCAAATGATACAGATAGCTCGGCTGTACCTGCCCGATCTCCATGTCAAGAAACCGGCGCCGTACCCCAGGAGTTCCCTTGACAATTTCCAAATCCTCGGGAGCAAACATCACGACATTCATCGCCCCGATAAAATCACTCAGCTTCCTCTGTTCCAGGCCATTGAGCTTCGCCTTCTTGCCTTGCGGCGATAAACGAAGCTCAAGTTGGACTGGGCCGTACTTCTTCTCCACCTCCGCGGACACCAGCGCATGGTCGCTGCCAAACGCGATCAGCTCCTTGTCTTTGCCGGTCCGGTGCGACTTTGTCAGCGCAAGGACGAACAACGCCTCTAGCAGGTTCGTTTTCCCTTGGGCATTCCGTCCGATGATCAGGTTCACGGCGCCGAAGGCGTCCAGCGTAAGGGTACCGTAATTCCGGTAGTTTTGCAGCGATAAACGATTTACAAACACGTTCTAAGCCCCCTCATTCTCCGCCAGTCCCCGGCCGTTTGGCCACAGGCAGGCCACTTCAGGGAGCCTGTTCTCCCGCCACCTGAAAAGAGCCGCAACCTTCCACCTCAACGCTATCGCCCGGATACAGCTTCCGGCCCCGCCGCTCTTCCGGTTCGCCATTCACCTTCACGGCACCTTCCTGGAGGATCGCCTTGGCCATTCCTCCGGTTGGCACGCAATCCGCCAGCTTCAGGAAAGAATCTAATTTAATATATTCGCTCGAGATGGGAATTATTTTCATGAGGAATCGGTTTCCTTTCTGTTGGTATCGCCAAAATGCTTCCGCTAGAAACATGCTTTGGACGCCAATGATCTAGTTCGTTGTCCGGTATGGCAGAATCAGATAAAGGCTCTGGCTGTCGTCCACCGGCTTAATGATGATAGGGCTCATCGCGCCTGTAAACCCGATGTGCAGCTGCTCGCTTTCCACGACCTTCAGAACGTCCAGCATATATTTCGAGTTAAAGGAAATGCGCAGCGGATCCCCCGAAAAATGAGCCACATCCAACTGCTCCGTAACCTTACCCAACTCCGAGGAGCTAGAGGAAATTTCAATGGTTCCGTCTTCCATCGTTTGCAGGCGGACGATATTCGTTTTCTCCTCGCGAGACAGCAAATAAGCGCGGTCGATCGAATCGCTTAACTTCTTCGTATCCAAGATGAGTTCTGTTTTATACGTAGTCGGAATAATCTTGGAAGTATCCGGATAAGTTCCGTCGAGAATGCGAGTATAGAACAACACGCGATCGATTTTGAATAACACCTGGTTGTCGGCAACGACGATTTCAACGCGCGTATTTTGATCCGGGATAATTTTGCTCAGCTCATTGAGCGTTTTGCCGGCAATGACGATGTTGCTGAACCGTACGCCCTCCGCGTCATCCAGACCGGCAATGCGGCTGGCCAGGCGGTGGCGGTCCGTCGCTACGAATTTGAACTGGTTATCTGCCAGGTTCCAGAGCACTCCGGTCAAGATCGGCGAAGTTTCGTTCGTCGAAATGGAAAATACCGTTTGCCGAATCATGTTCTTCAACAAATCGCCGGGAATCGAAATGACCTGATTTTCTTCGATGCTAGGCAGTACAGGGAATTCCTCCGGATCCAGACCTACCATTTGGATATCGGTGGATCCGGAACGGATGAAGGTTTGGAATCCGTCCTGCACTTCCATTTCGATTTCGGAGGAAGGCAGCTTCTTGATGATCTCGACAAAGAACTTCGCAGGCAGCACAACGCTCCCCGGACGCTCTACTTGTACGATTTGCTTCTCTTGATCCTCCGCCGGAATAAAGGCCTGAATCGAAATGTCCGTATCGCTGGCCGTCAGGGTCATCCCTTGAAAGTTCACATCTAGCTTGATCCCGGTCAAAATCGGAATCGTTGTCCGGCTCGAAATCGCCTTGGATACGTGTTGGATCGATTCATTGAGATCATGCTTCAAAATACGGATTTTCATAAATTCAACTCCTAAAAGTGTTATGAAGCATAAAGCTTCTAAGGGCATACTTCACATTGAACACTGCCTCGAAAGGGAACAGTCATATTCTTCGCCTCCGAAGCATAACCTTGAGGTATGTACGGTTTTGAGGCGGTTCATGCAGCCATCCTTATGATCTTCTTCGTTGAACTGGACAAGCGCAGCGTTGCAGCGACTGGCTGAAGCGAGCGGCTTGCCGCTACTTATGAAGATGTTTATATCTTTATAGATTAGAAGAAGTAGTAGGGGCACTGAATATGTGGATAACAACCGGAAAAATATGAAATGAAGCCTATCCACATGTGCATATCATGTGCATAGGCTTATCCCTTATTCAGGTAGCACTTTTTATTTTTTCGGTTATGTTGTTGATGATTTTATATAGCTCCTGATCCGTTTTGAGCTGCTGGGTGATTTTCTCATGCGCATGGATGACTGTCGTATGGTCCCTTCCGCCAAACGCATCGCCGATCTTCGGCAGCGAGAAATCGGTGAGCTCCCGGGCCAAATACATGGCGATTTGCCGCGGAAACGCGATCGCTTTGGTTCTTTTGCGCGCCTTGAAGTCGTCCAGCTTCAAATTGTAATACTCGCCAACCTTCTGTTGAATGTCCTGAATCGTGATCATCTTCGGACGACTGGATGGGATAATGTCCTTGAGCGCTTCGGCGGCCAAATGAGTCGTAATGTCCTGATTGATCAAGGAAGAGTAGGCGACGACGCGGATCAGTGCACCTTCCAGCTCGCGGATGTTCGTATCGATCTGATTGGCGATGTACATCATCGCTTCGTTTGGGATATCGAGGTTTTCCGCTTTAGCTTTCTTCCGCAAAATTGCGATCCGGGTCTCCAGGTCCGGCGGCTGGATATCGGTGATCAGTCCCCATTCAAACCGGGAGCGGAGCCGTTCTTCCAGCGTCGGAATCTCCTTTGGCGGACGGTCGCTGGAAATAATGATTTGCTTGCGTTCTTCATGCAGCGCGTTAAACGTATGGAAGAACTCCTCCTGGGTTGATTCCTTGCCGGCCAGAAATTGAATGTCGTCGATCAGCAAAATGTCGATATTGCGGTATTTGTTACGGAAGCTTTCCGCGCGGTTGTCCCGGATGGAATTGATGAATTCGTTCGTGAATTTCTCGGAGGAAATGTACACGACTTTACTGCTGGGGCTGTGCTCCAAAATGTAATGGCCAATCGCATGCATCAGATGCGTCTTGCCAAGTCCCACGCCGCCGTAAAGGAACAGCGGATTGTACGCCCGCGCCGGTGCCTCGGCGACCGCCAGCGACGCGGCATGAGCAAACCGGTTGCCGGAGCCAATAACGAAGGTGTCGAACGTATACTTCGGGTTAAGCATATGGGAAACGCTTTCCTCGCTTGGGACGGGAGCGGGGGGTTCCTTGTAAACCTGAGCTTGCTCGGGGGGAGCCGACTCTTCGATCACGAACGAGACGTCCACCTGCTTGCCGATCACCTCAAAAACCGTCGTCGCCACCAGTTTGGTGTAGCGGCTTTCGAGCCATTCTACAGCGAACGTGGTCGGAGCGGAGATCACAATCGACTGATCGGTTAAGGAGACTACCTTCGTCGCCTTAAACCAGGTGTCAAAGCTCGGTTTGCTTAATTTCGTATTAATAATAGATAAAATATGTTGCCATATTTCCGAAGTATGGCTGTCCAC